>OZ257253.1:625000-4468697 GCA_965279635.1 Sediminibacterium sp.
GAGGACCGAACCCGTTGACGTTGAAAAGTCTTGGGATGACCTGTGGATAGGGGTGAAAGGCCAATCAAACTGAGAGATAGCTCGTTCTCCCCGAAATGTTTTTAGGAACAGCCTCGGATATAGAAGTATGATAGAGGTAGAGCTACTGATTGGGCTAGGGGGCTTCACCGCCTACCAAACCCTGACAAACTCCGAATGCTATCATATATCTCCGGGAGTGAGGCTGCGGGCGCTAAGGTCCGTGGCCGAGAGGGAAATAACCCAGATTAGCAACTAAGGTCCCTAATACATGGTTAAGTTGATCAAACGAGGTGGGATTTCTATAACAGCCAGGATGTTGGCTTGGAAGCAGCCATTCATTTAAAGAGTGCGTAACAGCTCACTGGTCGAGAGATCCTGCACGGAAAATAATCGGGCATCAAACCATGAACCGAAGTTCTAAATTCTAGCTTGCTAGAGTGGTAGGGGAGCATTCAAATCTGCACAGAAGGTGTACGGCGACGTATGCTGGAGCGATTTGAAAAGAAAATGTAGGCATAAGTAACGATAATTAAAGTGAAAAACTTTAACGCGAAAAGTCCAAGGTTTCCTGATCAACGTTAATCGGATCAGGGTTAGTCTGGTCCTTAGGAAAACCCGAAAGGGGTATCTGATGGAAAGAAGGTTAATATTCCTTCACCTGCTATACATTAAAAGTGACGCAGGGACGTGGTGGTTGCGTACGGACAGAAGTGTACGCCTGAGTGGAGTCTTCGGACGAAGCGAAACCATAAAATCCCTGCCAAGAAAAGCGAGTATAGCAGCCAGTACCGCAATCCGACACAGGTGGACGGGATGAGTATTCTAACGCGCTCGGGTGAGCCGTGGAGAAGGAACTAGGCAAATTAACGCTGTAACTTCGGGATAAAGCGTACCGCAGCGATGCGGTCACAGTAAAATGGTTCAACCAACTGTTTAACAAAAACACAGGGCCCTGCAAAAACGTAAGTTGACGTATAGAGCCTGAAACCTGCCCGGTGCTGGAAGGTTAAGGAAGGGTGTTCGACGCAAGTCAAAGCTCCTGACTGAAGCCCCAGTAAACGGCGGCCGTAACTATAACGGTCCTAAGGTAGCGAAATTCCTTGTCGGGTAAGTTCCGACCTGCACGAATGGTCTAATGAGTTGAACACTGTCTCCTCCACGAGCCCGGTGAAATTGTAGTATCGGTGAAGATGCCGGTTACCCGCCACGGGACGGAAAGACCCCGTGAACCTTCACTACAACTTTGCATTGATTTTGAGCCACAAATGTGTAGGATAGTTGGGAGACTTTGAAGCAGCATCGCCAGGTGTTGTGGAGTCATCGTTGAAATACCAACCTTTTGTTGCTTAGAACCTAACCCCTAACCGGGGACAGTGCATGGTGGGTAGTTTGACTGGGGTGGTCGCCTCCTAAAAAGTAACGGAGGCTCGCAAAGGTACCCTCAGTACGGTTGGTAATCGTACGCAGAGCGCATTAGTATAAGGGTGCTTGACTGTGAGGCAAACACGCCGAGCAGGAGCGAAAGCTGGCTAAAGTGATCCGGTGATTCTGTATGGAAGGGTCATCGCTCAAAGGATAAAAGGTACTCCGGGGATAACAGGCTGATCTTACCCAAGAGCTCATATCGACGGTAAGGTTTGGCACCTCGATGTCGGTTCGTCACATCCTGGGGCTGGAGAAGGTCCCAAGGGTTCGGCTGTTCGCCGATTAAAGTGGCACGTGAACTGGGTTCAGAACGTCGCAAGACAGTTCGGTCCCTATCTGTGGTGGGCGCTAGTAAATTGAGTGGACATGTCCTTAGTACGAGAGGACCGGGACGTACGTACCGCTGGTGTATCTGTTGTGCCGCTAGGTGCAATGCAGAGTAGCTATGTACGGCAAGGATAAACGCTGAAAGCATCTAAGCGTGAAACCTTCCACAAGATGAGTTTACTTTTAAGGGCTGTCAAAGACTATGACGTTGATAGGCTATAGGTGTAAAGCTGGTAACAGCAAAGCCAAGTAGTACTAATTGCCCGTATGCTTTATTTTTTTTCTTGTAATTCTTTGTTTTCTCAATATGTCTAACTTATTTAATTATTAATTGATAATTATGAATTAATAATTAGGAAGATCTTATGGTGGTTTTGCCGGGGGTGTTCACCTCTTCCCATTCCGAACAGAGAAGTTAAGTCCCCCATGGCCGATGGTACTCGCATCTAGCTGGGAGAGTAGGTAGCTGCCATATTTATTTAAAAAGCCTTTCAGGAAACTGAGAGGCTTTTTTGTTTTCAGATATGAGAGAATATCGAATATTGAATGAAGAATATCGAATGATGACGGAAGTTTTACTTCATCATTCGATATTCTTCATTCGATATTTTTAGTTTCTAAACCAACAGCCGGCATGCCCGCCCTTGTTTTATTTTTACAAAAGGCTTTGATCGTTATTTGCGCCAGGTGAATGTGATTAATTGGCTTTTAATTTGCATGTTTCATTTTTTTTTGCAATCTTACTGTTCCCCTCAGTTAATCCCCCTAAGCATTTTATCGCAACAGCAGCAAGAAATGCGCATTGATTTGTCGCTTACATGGTATAGCGGTAAGTAGCGCGTATTTCTTTCTCTCTTGCGAACCTGTATAAAACCAAAACTAACCACAATGGGTAATGATCAGCTGGACAAAGGCATCGCCATCGTTATCATGCTGTTTATTTTAAGCCTGATCGCGGAGCGGTTTGTAACATGGGTAAAACTGTATTTTGGTAAAGGCAACCGTTCTTTGATTTTCTTTTCCGCTTTAGATGAGGACCTGACCATACGTAAACAGGATGCCGCACAGGAGAAATTACGTGAGCAGAAAATTACCGGGCTTACAATCGTTTTAAGCATTCTGATTGCCATACTGGCCAAGGCCGATTTATTTAGTATTCTATCCTCCGACCCTCCTTATAATGGTATTGGCTGGAAGGATTTTAGCCTGAAAGGATTTTTTGCTGCATATCCCAATCGGAGCGAAGCGGTACTCAAGATCCTGGTCACATTTTTTGGGTGTGTGCTGACGGGCTTTTTTATCAGTCTTGGTACAAAATTCTGGCATGACCTGCTGGATCTGCTGTTGTATTCCAAGAACCTGAAGAAAAAGCTCAGTGATCCTGAAACTTATGTGGTAAGCAACGTGGATGAATTGACAGAGTTCCTACAGTTTACAGAACCACAGCTGGTGCGTCTTGCCATAGAACAGAATGGGCCGGCGCTAAGGGCCAGGTTTCCCAATATTGAATTTCTTAACGACTCGATCGCGGTTATCAATGGCGAGCGCAGGGATGTACTCGGTATTTACCTCCAGGATGCTAACACCTCTGGCATTCCGGAAAAAGTACCGGTAAAATTGCCAAGCGGGCGCACTTATCAGGTAGTTACAGAGGTCATTGCCGATATAGGCTTTGCAAGGATCTCGGGGGGAATGGATGGCAGTGTAAGAAATGACGATCTATCCGGGTATACAGGCTCGGGATGCTGTATTGTTACTGATCATGACCAGCAACATTTTATGCTTACCAACTGCCATGTGTTAACAGGCGGGTATTTCAGAAATCCGGCCTATGATACCGGTGAGCCACTTGTACGCTACGAAGAAAAGAAAATAGGCAACTGGCATTTCGGCCAGATGTCATCGATGGGTGATTTTGCCCTTGTAAAGATCAACGATATCGACGAGTTCATCAATGACTATGATCCGGAACTATTCAGAAGCAAACTGAGAGTGATTGAAAAAGAAGACTGGCTGAAAGAAAAAGTGATCGTGCGGGGAAACAAATGCAAAACCTTTGAGGATGCGTATGTGATTGAAGTTGTACCGATGCAGGTACGTGTAGAATACAAAGATGGCACTAAGCTGAAGCTGGATGAGGCCCTGCTTCTTGGCGACAGGCCCGATAAAGAGCATTGCAGACCCGTTACCATAGAAGGCGATTCGGGTGGCGCGGTGTATGATGAAGATAAAAGACTGATAGCGATCATAGTATCGGTTGGCAATAAGTTTACCTACGCCATTCCCCTTGCAAAGTTCCTCCGTAAAAATGACCTTACCATAAAATCATCTGTATGAACGTAAGTAAAAAAACAGGACTTTTTGTAGCCTGCCTTTTATCAATGAATATGTTGTTTTCACAGCATAAAGCCGGAACGTTATACGATGATGCCGCCCGGTTTTACCAGGCACTTCAAAAGGATAGCGATCCCGAACAGGATTTTGCCAACAAGCAGGTGCTGCGATCAATTGTATCTTATTATTTTGATACAATAATAGTTAGCCAGGCAGAGATAAAAAATTTATTGACTTCTAATTGGTTTCTGAAAAAGTATGCTGACATATTTAGCCTGGTCGATTCGTCTATAGATGTCAGCGACTACAAATCAACAGCTACTGGTACCGGCTCATCTGCGTTAATGGGGTTGGATGTTACCAATATAGCAGACGGTATTGCAAAGTTCCTGATAAAAAGGGGTAAGCAGGAACTTTCGATAGCGTTCTTTGATAAGTTCCGGGAGGAGTTGAAAAAATTTCCGGAGCTGATATACCTGTTCCCGCTGTCTTCGGAAATCGTTCAGAACATTGAAAATTATAATTATCAAACCCTGCTACAGGAACTCAAAGATGCTTTTACAAAAGACCTGTTGAATATGCCGGCCAATCTACTCTCGTTAAGGGATATCACGCAGGCAGCATGTGCGGGAGATACATCGTGCGGGAAAAGGATAGATATTATCAATAAAGCATTTAAAAATGGTGCTGGTTTTGATTCGCGGTTTCTGATACTGCCGTTGATAGCGATGCAGGAAATGCTTGACGGGAACAATATTATCGAGATCGCTAATAATCTATCTGGTGATGAATCGGTTTGTGGTAAAAATGATGACCTGTCGGGGGTCATTCAGTTATCGGCTATCCTGTTTGAATCCTTCAGAACAGACAAGTCAGACCGGTCTATATTTATTAACCAGACGAGCCTCAAAACCCTGTTCTTTTCCGAAGACATGTTGCGGATTTTTATTGGTCTTATGTACCAGAAATATCACGCGATGGAATGTTACAAAGGGCTTACTGTCAATACAAAATCTTTTCAGGAGTTATTGCAGATACTACTCAATACCAAAGATAAATTCTACGCAAAGCTCAGCTCTTTCGACAAGATCAACCAGGCTTATGCTACTATGAAAAAACGCGCGGAGGATGCCACAAAAACTGATGTTGGGTCCTATATTTCTGTTGTGGCTGCTTCTTTTACTATGTTGTCCAATTCTGTCAATGCAGTGGCTTACCTGGTTCCGCAAAATAACTTGCCGGCGAAACTCAAACAGCTTACTGACAATTTCAGTATAGCCGCAAGTATATGCAGTGATATTGGTCAGCGTAACTATGCAGGCATTTTCAATACAGCTGTAAAATTTATCACAGAGAACAAAGTCATGGAAGATAAAAGCAAGGAAAAGCTGGTCAAGTACCTGTCTTTTGCTGCTAATCTGGCAACCGCCAGCAATTCGGATGAAGTTGCCCAGGCGATTGAAACGGTGGCTTTGCCTCCCGGCAGTTACTCGGTTAAACAGAGATCTGCGGTCAGCATTTCTTTTAACGGGTATGTGGGGTACGGCTGGGATGTCAACAAAGGTCACGGTGTGTATGCGCCGGTTGGATTTTCGTTTAGCGCGGGCTTAGGAAAAAAGAACGGGGGCGCCTTTACACTATTTACATCACTGATTGATGTTGGTGGCATTGTTTCGTACAGGTTGAAGGATGGTACTACGGATGCGCTGAAGCAGGAGATACGGCTGGAAAGTATTATATCACCCTCTGCACAGGTTTTTTTCAGTATACCGAGAACACCTGTTGCCTTTGGATGTGGGTGGAAGATGACACCGAAATTATTTTATTCGAATCAAAGCGGGTTTCAAACGGTTCCTCCCACGAGTGTATTTAATGTGTCGGCTTTAATCGATATTCCCATTTTCGCCATATATAGCCGGACGTATAAAAACTAAAGATGTGAAAGATACTGTTATGCGGATGCCTGGTGGATTTATGCAACATCTTCACCGGTAGAAGCTATCCAAAGTTTAAACCAGTCTTCCCTTTCCAATCTTATGGATGCGGCGATCTTTGCCTGTACCAGTCTTTCGATCCGGGTAGTGCCAATAACAGAAAGTATTCCGGAAGGATGCGTATGCAGCCAGGCAAGCAAAATTTCGTTAAGCCCTGTATCGTATTTTATAGCCAGTTCTGATACAACGGCCATGATGCTTCTGAAGCGTGGATGTGTATCATCAGAAAACAAACCTCCGCCTAGTGGTGCCCATGCCATGGGAACAATCTTATGTTTCATACAGTTTTCCAAAGTACCGTCAGAAAATGTATTCAGGCGCATAATGGATATTTCTACCTGGTTATAACTGATCTCAGTATATTTTGCCAACAGATCAACCTGGTGTGGAAGAAAATTCGAAACACCGAATGATAATATTTTTCCCTGTTGTTTCAGGTAAGCAACGGCGTCTGCTACTTCTTCGGGATTGAGTAAAGGATCGGGTCTGTGTATCAGCAATACATCCAGGTATTCTGTTCCGAAATTTTTAAGCGAACGTTCAACAGAACTGATGATGTGTTCTTTGGATGTATTGTAGGATTTAATGTTGTGTTCTGGCCGGTTAGCGGTTAACATCTGTATACCGCATTTGGTAATGATCCTGATCTGCTGACGGAGTGACAAATCTTCTTTCAGCGCTTTTCCAAATTCTGCTTCGGTAGTATAATCACCGTAAATATCCGCGTGGTCAAAATTATTGATACCATTTGCCAGGCAATCCACGATCATCTGCCTGTAACCAGCGGTTGAAAATTCAGCCCCCCATTTCCCCCAGCGCATACAGCCGGCCACCGGTGATGTTATCGTAATGTCTTTCATATAGCTAAAGTTAGGAATAAGATATTGATGATTGTATATTTTAGTCGCAGGTGATATAAAGCTATATAGCCGCAGATTCGCAGATTATTCTTCAATCACTGTTGTCCGGGGAAAATAGATTTAAGTGATAAAAAAGGAGGCATTTAGCCTCCTACATTGTCGTAGTTTTAAGTTACCACACAAAAAACAGACAATGAACAAAAGTAGTTTTTTCTCCGGACAGCCGGTGTTTGCACAACTGGTAAATCTGATACCCCGTTCATTAATTGCTAAATCAGCGCATAATCATCGGTCAGACCGGTATTATAAGAAATTCCGGGCGCATGATCATCTTATTACTATGCTTTACAGTTGCTTTCATGAGTGTACCTCACTTCGGGAAGTAGTTACCGGTCTTCAGGCGAGTTATAATAAGTTCTGCCATCTCAATCTGACCACTATTCCACGCAGGAGTACGCTTGCGGAAGCCAATAGCAAACGTGATGCTTTGTTTTTTGAGGATATCTATCATGGGATTTTTGATACGTTTTATGGGTTTTCCCCGGACAGCCGCAGGCGCCGCGGCCTGGAATCCAGATTGTTTTCTATGGACTCCAGTACTGTTACCCTGTTCTGCGATATCATGAAGGGAGCAGGAATGCCAAAAGTAAATGGCCGCAAGAAAGGAGGTGTAAAAGCACACGTACTATTTGATAATGAACAGGGAGTTGCCCGGGTCGTTTATCTGTCACCGGGTGCAGACAATGACCGGGTTTTTATGGATAAAGTAACGCTTCCGCGAGGCTCTGTTTTAGTCTTCGACCGGGGTTATCGTAAGTTTTCTCAATGGGAGCAATGGGGCAAAGAAGGCATCAGTTGGGTAACCCGGCAGATTGGCAATGAAACGGTTAGTCTTCTGGAGGATCGTAAGATAAGTAAAGAGGATGGTCAACAGGGTGTGCTTTGCGATCAAAAAATAATACTAGGCGGCATTACAACCAAAAAAACAAGACCGATTATCGCAAGGCAAATAAAATATGTGGATAGGCTTAGCGGTAAAACTTTTGTATTTGTTACCAATAATTTTAGGTTCAAAGCCTCTACGGTAGCTTATCTGTACAGATGCCGATGGAGCGTTGAGGTATTCTTTAAACGCTTAAAGCAAAATAATGCCATCAGATACTTTTTGGGAGACAACGAAAACGCTATAAAAATACAGTTATGGTGTTGCCTGATCAAAGATTTGCTCATTAAGATCATAAAGGACCGTGTTGAACATAAAAGAAAATGGTCTTTTGCAAACCTCACAGCTATGATTCATCACCACCTGATGAACTATCTGAATCTTACCGGCTTTTTATGTAATCCTGATAAAATCTTACAATCTATGCCTAACAACGCCTCCTTTCAAAGGAGCCTGTTCCCAACTTAAGGGGGCATGCTATTAAAAAAAACTCAATAAATCCCTTAAAACTCAATGCCAATCAGAATGGATAGATAAACCTATTCTTTTCCCGGACAACAGTGATTCTTCAATCTGCGGCTATATTTTATTCTTTGTTTAAAAAAAGGCTATTTATTTCGCACAGCTATTAAACAAAAAAGCCCTCTTACCGAAGTAAGAAGGCTCTTTCTTTTTTATTAAGCTAAGTACTAGTACCCGGGATTCTGTGTCAGGTTACCATTTGCATTTTTAACCTGCTCAGGTATAGGCAGCGCCCATTCCCTGGCAGTTGATGCCAATGCGCAGGTACCTGCAGAGGAAGTGCTGGTACCACATGGTGCGGTACGGGCCAGTGTACGGGTAGTACGTTTCAGATCGAAGAAACGGTGGCCTTCGCCAACCAGTTCTCTTCTTCTTTCATTGGCGATTGCATCCAGTAAAGGAGCGCCAACCAAAACTTCCGGAACATAACCGCTGATACGCGCTGCGCGTAAAGCATTCAGATCGGCAAGTGCCAGCGCTTCTTTGGCAGCACCCTGTCTTGCTCTTGCTTCTGCACGGATCAGGTACATTTCACCGGTACGGAAAGGAATGGCATTCATGTTACCATCACTAACTGAACCTTTACCCTTGTATTTGGTAACAGCCAATGCACCACCTACAGTAGTGAAAAATGCGCTGTACCTGATATCGGTATTGCGGATCAAACCTGTGGTACCGGCTGTGGTAGCAATATCCGGTGAAGGACGGAAATAGCTGCGGTTATTGGTCGCAAAAAATACCAGGAAAGTTGGACCTGACTGACCTGATTCGAACTGTACGTTCCAGATCATCTCACCACTGTTTGTCTGGTTATACATACCGGAAAAAGCAGTCTGGTTAAGATTTACCAATGGTCTTGCGGCAATCGCACTGGTAGCAGCGGTTTCTGCAGCGGCATAGTCGCCGGCATACAGGTTCACCCTTGCCTGCAAGGCATAAGCCGCGGTAAGATCAAGATAAGGGCGTGTTAATGCCGATGCAGAATTAATAGGTTGATCTATGCTCTGCAACGAAGCGATACCACTGGTGATATCTGCAAACACCGCATCATAGAAATCCTTATTGGATAACCTTACGGGTTTTGCACTGGCCGATACAATAAATTCTTTACTGTATGGCAATGCCAGGTCGGCAGTACTTGCCCTGTCGTATTTAACCGCGAAATAGCGGAACAGGTCAAAATGAGCCAATGCCCTGATGATATAAGCCTGTCCCTTGATACGGTTAGCGCGTAACTTGTTGGCAGTAGTGGTGAATTTATCTATATCTCTCAACACTACATTCGCAGAAGCGATCACTGTGTACGGTGCGCCGTAAAAAGTATTTATCTGACCGGTATTTGCGTTGAAAGTGAAATCAGCCATGGCGCGTGAGTTGGCCAGTGATTCCAGTGTTTCATACAGGTTATCACTCATTACATCCGGCATCATGGTCCAGCCTGCGCCGGTGCCGCTGCCTGAACCATAATAGTTACCGCTGCGGAAACCGGAATAAGTACCCTGAAGTACCTGCTCCACCTGGTCCATGCTGGATGGGTTATCTATTGCATCGAGAGCGAATTCTGGTCGCAGCTCAATGACTTCTTCTTTTTTGCAAGAGGGCAACATGAGTACCACTGCAAAAAGTATGATTATATATTTTGGTATCTTGTTCATAACAATTTTGTTTTTAATGTGGTTACTTAAAATCCAACTTTAAGACCAAAAGTTGTTTGTACCAGGGCCGGGTATTGTGCACCCACCAGTGAACCGCCTGCATACTCAGGATCGAAGCTTTGTACGCTTGTTCCTGTTACCCAGTTCTGTCCCTGAACAAATAACCTTGCTGATCTCAGACCGATCTTTCTTAACAGCGACTGTTCGAAAGTGTAACCGATCGTCACGTTCCGTAAGCGCCAGAATTCACCGTTTTCGAGCAACCTGGTAGTTTGTGGCTGGTAAGGATTTGTCGGCGCCGCTGTGCCTGTTCCGTTATTTGTTCCGGCGCTAGGTCTTGGTACATCTGTAACATCACCTGCTTTGCGCCATTCCCTTAATACTTCCACACTCATGTTATCAAAATAGTAAGTGGGGTTGATCACGTTGTTCCTGTCATTGTTGTAGATCACTTTGCTCAGGAAGAAAACAGCCTGTGCACTCACGTCGAAACCTTTGTAGGAGAAAGAAGTTGTCAAAGCGCCATACCATGGTGCATCGGATGTGCCTACGATAACCTTGTCATTTACACTGAAAGCCGGGGTGGTTCCGCTTTTATCGCGTTTCATGTACAGGGCATTACCGGTGGCGGGATCAACACCTGCATATTCAACAAGGTATAAACTGTTCAATGGTTTGCCTTCTGCAAGGATACCGATACCGCTGATCACAGAATCCTGTGGAAGATCAAGCACGGTGTTTTTGTTGTAGGTAAGGTTTCCTTCCAGTGTCCATGTAAAACCTCCTTCTCTTTTTTCCTTGATGATATCTCCTCTAAGAGAAAGTTCAAAGCCTTTATTGCTCAAACTGCCGAAATTACCCGGAAGACTGGTAAAGCCGCTGGAAGAAGGATCAAGTGGGATAGCATAGAAAAGATTTTTTGTTTTCCTTTCATAAAAGTCGATGGTACCTGAAAGCCTGTTCTTGAGCATGGCAAAGTCGATACCAAAATTGAAGCTCTGGTTGGTTTCCCATTTGTAATCAAGGTTACCCGGTGCACCTGGTGTCCATCCTGCAACACCCGCATAAGAAACACGGCCAAAAGTAGGAATAGGATAATCACCGGCAGGGGCGCCTGTCTGGTTACCATTGGTTCCGAAACTGGCCCTTACCCTAAGGTCATTCAGGAAATTAACCTGCTGCATAAACGGTTCCTGAATAGCTACCCATGTAACACCTACAGATCCGAAATTGGCCCAACGGTTGTTCACACCAAAACGTGATGAACCATCGCGTCTTCCAACAAGGTTAATAAAGTATTTGTCGTTGTAACCATAGTTGATCAATGCAAAATAAGAAAGCAGTCCATTCTCTGAACCGCCACCGCCTACTACAGGTATATAGTTAGGGTTGGTGGCGCTACCTGCTGTGATACCTGCTTCATTGGTAAAGCCATTGGTAAAACCATATCCTGTAAAGTTGAAGCTGCGGCTTTCATTTTTTACAACCTCGGTATAGAGGCCGATATCCAGGTCATGTTTTCCAAATGCCTTTTTGTAATTAACAGAAGTGGTTCCGGTATAACGTGTGTTTCTGCCGTTACCACGTGTGAGTGCACCTTGTCTTGCTACACCAACAGAAGTACGTGGGCTGGTAAATGTTGATGTTTCATTCTGTGTATAGTCAACACCCCAGTTGGTACGTAAGTACAAACCTGCCACTGTAGGAAAATGAAATTCCAGGTAAGAAGAAGCAATGGCTTTTGTCTGAATGGAATTATTATAGTTCAGGAACAGTTCCATAGCGCCGTTGGGCTGGCCTGAATATAACTGTCCTGTACCTGCGCCGCCGCTTTCATTATAATTGCCTGTAGCAGGATCGATATCCTTTTCATAAGGATTGCTCCAGCGCGCTGCATTAAGCGGTGAGCTCAGGAATGTATTTCCCTCGCCGGTTCCTACTATTTTGGAATAACCTGCCTGTAGTGCGATACCGAACTTCCAGTTCTTGATGTTGTTGTCAACATTTACACGTGCGGTATATCTTTTCAGACCGGTGGTTTTTACAATACCTTCCTGGTCCATATAAGACAATGATGCAAAGAAACGGCTGGTAGCGCTGCCACCCTGTGCACTGAGCATGTGTTGCTGTGTCATACCTGTTTCAAAAAGTGCATCTGTCCAGTTAAAATTAATTTTACGCAGGCTATCCTGTTCAGCGGTTGTCCATCCATAAGGATTGCCACGCTGTAATTCATAATCCATTTTCTGATTGGTATTCATCACGATCAGTCGGTCCTTAGGAAGATTACTGAAACCGACCTGTGTTTCGTAATTCATCACCAACTGGCCGGCACGTCCTTTGCGGGTAGTGATCACCACTACGCCATTGGCACCGCGTGATCCATAAGCGCCGGCTGATACCGCATCTTTGAGGATCTCCACTTTTTCAAAATCGCCCTGGTTAAGACTGGCGAAATCGGCGGCATTTATTTCAATTCCGTCCATGACATACAGAGGAACGTTACCACCACTGATGGAACCATTACCACGGATACGTACAATGGCATTCGATCCGGGCTGGCCGGTATTGGATACTACCGATACACCTGGCGCAAGACCCTGCATACCCTGGTCAAACGAACCAAATGTCTGGTCTCGTACTTTTGCCGCAGGCAGTGTTCCTGTGGCGCCGGAGAATTTCTTCCGCTGGATGGTAGAATATCCTGTTACCACTACCTCGTTAAGATTGGCAGCTTCGGCCATCGTAAGCGATATGCTAAGTTCTGAACCTGTCAGTCTTACATCTTTATCGGCAAAGCCTACAGAAGTAATACGGAGCGTAGTTGCATTGGAGGGTACTGACACCGAAAAACGGCCATCAGCACCGGTCGTTCCAACTGCCCTGCCACCAGTACTGATCGTGGCTCCGGCAATGGCGACATTAGACCCATCTGTAACCTTTCCGGTTACCGATTTTGTCTGTGCAAATACTGTGGATGCGGCAAAAAGCAGCATCGCGAAAACAGCAATTAGTCTTTTCATTTGCATGAGGGGTTTTGATAAATAATAGTTAATTGACATTATTTTAATACAGTTAGCTGCATGTCAGCGTTGCCTAAAAACGGAAAAAACGATGTTTAAGCCGGATTTTCAAGCACTATTTTATGCATTAAAATAATTTTAATATTTAAAAAATCAGCACTGAGCCATTTTTTTGCATGGTTAAATGTATGATTTTCACGTTTGGGTACAAAAAAAGTCCGGCAAACTGCCGGACTTAAAGTTTTTTTTGCGTTGATGGGATTAATACCTGTTGTATCCACCACCGCCACCGCCATTACCGCCACGGTCGCGATTGTATCCGCCGCCACCGCCACCGCGGTTGCCACCACCACCTCCGCCATAGCCGCCACGGCTTCCGCCGCCGCCACCGCCGAAGGTTTTCTTCTTGAATCCACCTCTTTCGCCTTCAGGGCGTGGAGTTGATTCATTTACCACGATCTTGCGGCCCAACACATCTGTGTCGTGCAATGCAGCGATCGCAGCACGTGCTGCTTCGTCATCAGCCATTTCAACAAAACCGAAACCTTTGCTGCGGTCGTTGTTGAATTTGTCGGTTACAATTTTGGCGCTGGTTACTTCGCCATAGGGAGAAAACAGGTTTTGCATGTCGTCACTGGTCATGTTCCAGTTAAGATTGCCAACGTAAATGTTCATGTTCTTTTAAATTAAATGATCAAAAATCCAATGGGTAAACAGTAACGAAGAACCCTGAAGCATTTACGTAAAACCTTCGGAGATGCCAGCGACTGCCATTGGACTACCGAAGATATGGCAATTTTGGAATTTTGGATGGGGAAATTTTGAAATTTGAGTGAGGTTTTGTATGGGGATTTTTTTTGTTGCCACAGAAGGCACAGATTGGTACAGATGTGGTTTATAATCAATTACTTGTGTCTGTTTTTGAAAATATGCGGTACAAGGGTGCGACCTTGCTTCGCCGAAGGCTTCGCGAAGGCGCAGCGCAACAGGCGATGCCATGAAATACTGGTGCCGGGGCAATAAAAAAGCCCGTTCAAAAGAACGGGCTGACTATGATCAGGCTATCGCTTTATTCAGCAACCACATCAAAATCAATTTCAACAGTGTTTCCGTTGCCGAAGTCGATAGAGGCTTTGTGTGTGCCCAGTTCTTTTACTTCATCTACAATAGAAATGCGTTTGCGGTCGATCTCGTAACCTTTCTGGTCACGGATAGCGCGTGCGATCTGTAAAGAAGTAACGCTTCCGAAGATCTTGCCACTGGTGCCGGTTTTGGCGCCAACAGTTACAGCAGATGCTTTCAGTACGTCGATTACTTTATTGAGTTCGGTCAGCATAGCCGCTTCTTTTTTCTCTTTTACCTTGCGGCGTTCTTCCTGTTGTTTTACATTGGAAGGACTTGCTTCTACCGCAAGTTTGCTTGGGATAAGGAAGTTACGTGCGTAGCCATTTTTAACGGTTACCAGTTCATTACGGCCACCCAGGTTGTCTACGTCTTCGATTAAGATTACTTGCATGTTTTTTTTTTAGTCCCAAGAGCCCAGCCTGTTTTTTTTGAGGCTGTCTCCCGCTTGCCGCGGGATTAGGGAAGGTTACTAATAAGTATGAATTACGAGGTACGAAGTACGAGGTGTAAAGTATTGTTCGTACTTCGTACCTCGTAATTCGTACTTTCTATTTCAACAGATCCGTTACATAAGGCAACAGCGCCATCTGGCGTGCTTTCTTAACTGCGTCCTGTACTTTACGCTGGTATTTCAGGGAGTTGCCTGATAAACGGCGTGGTAATAATTTACCCTGCTCGTTGATGAATTTTTTCAGGAAGTCGATGTCTTTATAGTCAACGTATTTAATGCCATATTTTTTGAAGCGGCAGAATTTTTTCTTTGGCTTCTCCTGTTTGATGGCCGTCAGGTATTTGATTTCGTTCTTTGCCATGATTAAGCCTCCATTTTATCTTGCATTGCAAATCCGCCATTTCTTTTCACGTGATTGTACTCGACGGCGTATTTATCGAGACGGGTGACCATGTGACGCATTACCTGCTCATCACGCAGCATCTGGATCTTCATTTTTTCGTTCAGATCAGAAGGGCCGGTGAATTCAAGTACCCAGTAGATACCGGTTGTTTTTTTCTGGATAGGGTAAGCCAGGGATTTCAATCCCCATGGGTTGCTGGCGATGATCGCACCACCCGCTTCAGTGATCAGGTCGGAATACTTTTTCTGGGAAGCTTTGAAGTCTTCCTCAGACAGTACCGGAGTAAAGATCACCATCAATTCGTAATTGTTCATTACCTGAATATTTAGGTTTTTAATGGTTTTTCCCATTGGACATCCCCCGTTTTCTGCGGGGAAAGAATCTGCCAAGACAGATTTGGGGCTGCGAAGGTAAGGGAATATTGGCTATTGAACAAGGAATGTTGAATGATGAATGTCGAATGTTGAATATCGAATGTTGAATGATTTATTTCGGTGTTCGATATTCGTCATTCGATATTTTAATAATTGATTGTCAATACATTATGTTCTTTACAAGGACTACAAAAGTAGGAAAATGATCGCTGTATCCGCCCCGGTAACTGTTGCCGTCCCAGGTGCGCATGGGATAGCCTTTGAAGCGGCCGCGGTCCTCTTTCATAAAATCGCGGGTAAAAATGGTTGGGTGATGATAGTGGAGGCCGGGTTGGTGGGGGGTGAGCCAGGCATGTGATAGGAGGATCTGGTCGAATAAACCCCAGCTATCACGGTTGGCCAGGGTGCCCAGCCCTTTTTGGTAGGGATCGAGCCAGGGGTTGAACCAGCCGGCGGGTTTTACTTCTGCGGGTTTTCCTTTTGCTCCAAGGGTTCTTGTAATACTTGGGCTGTCGGGGTCATCATTCAGGTCGCCCATGAGGACCATTTTTGCTACGGGGTCCTCCCTGAAAATACTGTCTGCATGTTTGCGGCAGACTTTTGCAGCGGCCGCGCGTGCGGGTGTACTCCTTTCTTCACCTCCGCGGCGGCTGGGCCAGTGGTTTACATAGATGTGGATGGGTTCTCCGGCAAGCTGTCCTTTTACATATAAAATATCGCGGGTATAAAACGCTTCTTTGCTGTTGCCGGGAAGCTGTACAAATAATTTTTCTGCTTTTTCGGGAAGAAAATATTTCGGGTTGTAGAACAAACCGACATCAATACCACGCACATCTTTTGAATCAAAATGGATGATGCGGTAATGTCTTTTTTGTAAAGATGGATGGCGTGCAAGATCATTCAGTACCGTATCATTTTCTATTTCGGCCACACCGAGTAATGCGGGGCCATCGGGAACGATATCTGTACCCATGATGCTGAGTACGCTGGCGAGTTTGTTGATTTTATCCTTGTAAATAGTACCGCTATATTTTTTAATACCTGCGGGCGTAAAATCATCATCATTGACGATGGGGTTATCGATGGTGTCGTAATAATTTTCGAGGTTATAGAATGCGATGATGCATGCCTGGTAGTGGTTGGTTTGGGAGACAACTTTTGAGAAGGTAAGGGTTGCTAATATGATAAGACAAGTTTTCATCATTGTGTTTTCTCTGTGCAACTCTGTGTCCTCCGTGCCTCTGTGGTAAAGAACATTCGCTACCGATCGAAGCGAACGCTTTACCACAGAGGCACGGAGAGCACAGAGTTACACAGAGGAGTATCCACAAACATATTAATCACGAACGTTTCATCATAGCGTATTTACCGCATAAAAAACACGGTGATGTTTTTTGCATGGGAGGGGGTTTTAATTTTATGCTTCTTTGTTTCCCCCGCATTATATTTTATATGATAAAGGCTGTGTGCATTTTTGCGTCGTTATGCATGGCGCTGATATTGTCGGGGCAACGGTATATACCCAAACGCGGTGTGCCGGATAGTTTGCGTGTGATCGAATCGAAGGATCGTTTGTTGAATGAATTGCCGGTGGTGGCCTTGAATGAGACGGAGAAATCTGAAGATGCGATCGCTTATGTACCATCATTGCTGGGCGCCAACAGGGATGTGTTTATGACAACTGCATCGTTTCATTTTAGTATCGTCCGTTTCCGTACCCGTGGTTATGATTCTGAATGGTCGAATACATTGGTGAATGGTATCCCCATGAACAATCCTGAGGATGGCAATACGCCATGGGCATATTGGGGTGGACTGAATGATGTAACCAAAAATGTACAGATGGTGCAGGGATTACGTGCGGGCGAGATGGATTTTGGAAATATGGGCAATACCGTAAGCATAGATATGCGCGCTTTTAAACAATGGGCGCAAACACAGTTTGGTTATGCTGTTTCAAACAGGAGTTATACGCACCGGTTGATGGTGTCGCATAGCAAAGGGTTTAATCGCAGGGGATGGGCCTGGTCTGTTAGCGGCAGTTTGCGGTATGCTTCCGCAGGATATGTGCCGGGTACTTTTTATCGCGGAGTAGCATACTATGCCGCTATTGATAAAAAAATAAATGAGAACAACCTGTTGTCATTGGTTGTGTTTGGTTCAGCAGTACAAAATGGTAAACAGTCTCCTGTATTACAGGAGTCGGCTGACTTATTTGGCACCCATTACTATAATGCTTACTGGGGATACCAGGCCGGTAAGAAAAGAAATGCGAATACAGGAAGTACCCATGTTCCTGTTATGATCCTTACGTATGACCATCGGTTCAATAATCATAGTTCTGTATTCGTCTCATTCGCAGGGGTGGCGGGCAGAAAGTCTGCCACCGCTTTGGATTGGTACAATGCGGCCGATCCGCGACCTGATTATTATCGGTACCTGCCCAGTTACCAACGGGATTCATTGCTCCGGGACAAAATAACCGAAACGTATAAACAAAACCCATCACTACAGCAGATTAACTGGAACAAACTGTATGATATCAACAAGCAGAGTTATACTATTACCAGTGATGCCAATGGTGTTTCAGGTATTTCAATAGGTGGATTGCGGTCGCATTATATTCTTGAGGAACGCATCACCGGTATCAGGCGTTTTGTGCTGAACAGTGTTTATACGGCAATGATACGGGAAGGGATGTCTTTTATGGCAGGCGGTTCTGTGCAATGGCAGCAATTGCATTATTACAAAAAGATCAACGACCTGCTTGGCGGGGAATATTATGTGGACTGGAACCAGTTTGCAGAAGGAGATGCCAGTGTTTTGCAGAATGACCTGAACCGTCCCAACCGTATTTTACGGAAAGGCGATGAATACGGTTATAATTACCGCATCTTGACTGGTATGGCCAAAGTATGGGCGCAGGTTACTGTTACCAAAAAGAAAATTGATTTGTTTGCTGCAGCCAAATTTACCTATACCTGTTACCTGCGTGATGGCCTGGTGAGAACGGGGTTATTCCCGGATAATTCATTCGGGAGATCGGTTTTGTATGAGTTTCCTGATCCTGCTTTTAAGATCGGGGTTACGTATAAAATAAACGGCCGGAAATATTTGTACCTGCATGTGGGCATGTTATCCCGGGCGCCGTATTCCGATAATGTTTTTATATCTCCGCGTACAAGGGATACAGAGCAGGAAAATATCCGGTCAGAAAAAGTAATGGGCGCTGAAGCTGGTTATATCTACAACTCGCCAGCCATTAAACTAAGATGGTCAGGATATGTAACCCGTTTTACAGGGGGCATGAATGTGCTTACTTTTTACCATGATGTGTACCGGAATTTTGTGAATTATGGATTAACAGGTATAAACAAGTTGCAGTTTGGAACAGAACTGGGTGCCGACATCAAATTGTCTCCACGTTTTACGATACAGGCCGCGGCCGCTATCGGAAGATATTATTATACCGACAGGCAGGTAGTAGCCGTCAGTGCAGATAATGATGCTTATATCACCGAAAGGGGTTTGATCTATGCAAAAAACTTCCGGGTGGCGGGTACACCACAGGAGGCGTATGCGATTGGGGTTGCGTACCAGTCTGTGGGTTCTTTTTATGCAAATATCACCGCCAGTTATTTCAGGCAGCAATGGCTGGAGTTTAATCCCTTGCGAAGAACCTATCCTGCTTTGGCTGGTATAGTTCCGGGAACCGGTCAATGGGAGGAGGTGATACAACAAACTTTATTGCCTGATCAATACAGCGTGGATCTTGCTGCCGGTGCTTCCATACGTCCAAAGCTTGGCGGGAAGACAAGAAAAACAATATTGTTTTTTGTCAGCATCAATAACCTTTTGAATAAACAGGATATTATTTCAGGTGGGTATGAGCAATTGCGTTTTGATGCTGCTAATCCTGGTAAGTTCCCACCAAAATTCTTTTATGCCATGGGGCTGAACTTTTCTGTTAACTGTACGTTGAGATTATAAAAAAGGTATGCATAAACAAAAACGATATCATATTGCCGTTTGTGTCATCACATTATTTGTAGGTATTCATTGTAACAAACAATTTGATGAACCGCCGGCGTATATAGGTCCTGATGTACACGCAACCATTGGTATCCGCCAGTTGCGGGCCATGCATTTTACAGGAGGGTTTGAAAAAATATTTGAGGAGCATATCATTGAAGGAACCGTTATCGCGAATGACAGCAGCGATAATTTTTATAAATGTATTGTTGTCCAGGACAGCACCGCAGGTATCATGATAAGACTGGACGGAACCGGTTTGTATAACAGTTATCCTGTCGGCAGGAAACTGTTTGTAAAACTGAAAGGGCTCTGGCTGGGTGATTATGCAAGAATGGTGCAACTGGGTGCCGCTGTTGACCGTACCGATCCTGCTTACCTTGATCTGGTGGGGATACCGCAAACCCTTTTCGACAGGCATCTTGTGAAAAGCAACGTGTACAGTAAAGTAGTACCCATTGTAACAGGGATTGATGGATTAAACGATTCGCTGCAGAGTTGCCTGGTAAGGATACCGGATGTAGAGATGCCGCCATCAGATACCGGCAGGACTTATGCGGATGCGCATAACCGGGTATCGCTTAACCGGACAGTGCAATCCTGTAATGGCGCACGTGCTTATATCAGGTCGAGTGGTTTTGCCGGGTTTGCCAATATAAAAACACCCAGGGGCAATGGCAGTATCACTGCTGTGTACAGTGTTTTCAGAAACGATAAACAGTTGTTGATCCGTGATACTTCAGATGTGCAGTTGCATGGTTTACGCTGCACGGGTAATGGCGCCAAACTATTGTTTTCGGAAGATTTCGAATCCGGTATTGCCAATAGTGATCTGTCGGTCAAAGGATGGAAAAACGTGGCGGAAACAGGCGGTAAACTGTACCAGTCAAAAATGGCTGTCAATAACCGGTATGCGGAGATCAATGCATTTGCTACAGGGCAACCATCGGTTATTTCATGGCTGATATCACCTGCGGTCAACCTGGCAAACTCATCAGATGAAATACTGGAGTTTGTCACGAAAGATGGTTTTGACAATGGCGCCGTTTTGCAGGTACTGGTATCTGCCAACTATGACGGTGGTAACACACCCTGGAAAGCCAAATGGGTTCCTGTAAAAGCGGTGGTATCAAAAGGGTCCGTGAGTGGGGTGGCTGCCAGCTGGGTTTCATCGGGCGATATCAAACTGGAGAATTTTGCAGGAACGGTGCATATCGCTTTTCGGTATGAAGGTGCCGATCCGGTCAATACATTTGATAAGCGAACAACAACTTTCCAGTTGGACAATATCAAAATTATGGGTAACTGATCCCGTATCCGCTCTGCGTAAACTCTGCCCCTCCTGTTCTCTGCGGTGAAGAAAAGCTTTGGAAATAAGACCCTCCGGATATTGAGACGTTTTTCACCGCAGAGAACAGGAGAACGGGGAGTTTACGCAGAGTAAGGCAGGGTAGGCTGCAATAATTTCCTGCCAGGGTCAGGATTGCTTGCCAACCTGTCAGAAACCGGGGTTTGGTATTTTCTTTGTTCATTTGCATCAAAATCAAACAGGTATGCAAAAAGGACAGATCCGTGTTCAGACGGAGAATATATTCCCCATTATCAAGAAATTCTTATATAGTGACCACGAGATATTCCTGCGTGAGCTGGTAAGTAATGCGGTGGATGCTTCACAGAAACTGAAGACGCTTTCTTCTATCGGTGAGGCCAAAGGTGAGTTGGGTGAACTGCGGATAGATGTAGTGCTTGATCCCAAAGAAAAAACCCTGAGTATTACCGACCGCGGTGTGGGTATGAGCGCTGAAGAAGTTGATAAATACATCAACCAGGTAGCATTCAGCGGAGCGGAAGAATTCATGGAGAAATACAAGGATGCCAGTATCATCGGGCATTTTGGTCTTGGTTTTTACAGCGCATTTATGGTGAGTGATAAAGTAGAGATCTATACCAAGAGCCATAAACAGGAAGCCGGTGGTGTTTTCTGGAGCTGCGACGGAAGCCCGGAATTTGAATTATACAATGTTGATTATAACGATCGCGGTACAAAGATCATCCTGCATGTAAACGAAGAAAGCAAAGAGTTTTTAGAGGCTGGACGGATCAAGAGTATCCTACAGCGTTTCTGTAAGTTCCTGCCTGTTGCTATTTATTTTTCTGAGGTAGGGGAAGAAAAACAGGAAGGGGAAGAAAAATCCATTAACAACACAGATCCGCTCTGGATCAAGAAGCCCGCTGATCTTACCAAAGAAGATTACGAAAAATTCTATAAAGAACTGTATCCATTTAATGAAACGCCATTGTTCTGGATACATCTTAATGTGGATTATCCGTTCAACCTTACCGGTGTATTGTATTTCCCCAAGATCAAGCAGAGCTACGAGATACAGAAAGATAAGATACAGTTATACAGCAACCAGGTATTTGTAACCGATGAAGTAAAAGATATTGTACCCGAGTTCCTGATGCTGTTGCAGGGTGTGATCGACAGCCCGGATATTCCGTTGAACGTGAGCCGCAGTTATTTGCAGGGTGATCCTAATGTAAAAAAGATCAATGCACATATCACCAAAAAAGTGGCGGATAAACTCGATGAGATCTTCCGTACAGAAAGGCCATCACTGGAAGAAAAATGGGAGAGCCTTGGATTGTTTGTGAAATATGGTATGATGACCGATGATAAGTTCCTTGAGAAGGCCAATAAATTCCTGGTAATGGAAGATACCCATGGAAAATTCCACACACTGGAGGAATACAAGATGGCCACGGAAACTTTGCAAAAAAACAAAGACGGCAAACAGGTGATATTGTACACCACCAATCCTGTTCAGCAGGATGCCTACATACAGGCAGCGCAAGCAAAAAATTACCTGGTGGTAAAAATGGAAACGCTGGTAGATGCGGCATTCATCAATACCATGGAAATGAAATGGGAGAATGTAACGTTTGTGCGGGTGGATGCGGATATTGTAGACAACCTGATCGATAAACAGGAAGGCGGGGAAAGTGTGTTGAGCAAAGATGAAGCAGGTAAACTGCAGGAAATGTTTACACTGACCATCGCTGATCTGCATGTAACCACCGAGATCAAAGGGCTGAGTCCCGAATCTGCGCCGGTAGTTGCTACAAGACCAGAGTTTATGCGCAGGATGAAAGATATGGGCGCTGTTGGTGGTGGCATGACCGCGTTTTATGCGCAGATGCCTGATGAAGTAACACTTACGGTAAACGGTAACCATCCCATCTATCAAACCCTGTTGAAAGAAAGCAATACTGAAGTGCAATCCAAACAGGTACGTAACCTCGCTGATCTTGCGCTTTTGTCGCAGGGGTTATTGAAAGGAAATGACCTGACGAATTTTATTAACAGGAGTGTGGAGTTGTTGCAGGGAGAGAAAAACGCGTAATTGAACATTACCGGAATATATTATAGCCGTCAGCTTTAAGTTGGCGGCTTTTTTGTGACACGAATTAGACGAATTAACACGAATTGCACGAATTACGTGGTAAAGCATATCAATTCGGGACAATTAGTGAAATTCGTGATACTATGATCCCATTACAGATCAAAAAGATTATTACTGAAACTGCCGATACAAAATCGTTCATACTTAGTGCGCCAGGTGGCGAAAGCCTGGATTATCAACCTGGCCAGTTCCTCACATTTGTGTTCCCGAATATTTCCGGTGGAGAAGACAGGAGGAGTTATTCGATCTCATCAACACCTGTTTTGCAGGAACCGTTGAAAATAACTGTCAAACGGGTGGCCAACGGTGCCTATTCAAGATGGCTCACAGACAAAGCGAAAGAGGGGGATATGGTAAACACAACCGGTGCATCCGGTTATTTTGTATTGCCGGGTGATATGGCCGTTCATAAACAATTTTTATTTTTTGCAGCTGGTAGTGGTATCACACCTGTTATATCACTGATCAAAACCATACTGCATGTGTCAAATGATACAACCATAGTTTTGGTATACAGTAACAGGTCCGTTTCCCAAACAATCTTTTATGATGAGTTGCTGCAACTGCAGGAAAAATTCAGCCATCGTTTACAGGTTGATTTTTTGTTTAGTGCGGATACCAGGCACCGTGGGAAAAGATTGAATGTTGGGATGATAACAGTTGCGGCGCATACCTATCCCCGGGCAGTTTTTTATGTATGCGGTCCTTTGGAGTATATGCGCACGATCACCATTGTTCTGCGAACGGAAGGCATTGCGGAAAATGCGATACACAAAGAAATATTTTATTCAGAGAAACCTGTTATCAAAGAGATGCCGCCAGATGTGTTACCGCATGAAGTTCGTCTTACGCTTGAGGGAAAAGAATACCATTTTACTTCCGGGTATCCTGTCACCATTCTGCAGGCTGCAAAAGCATTGGGCATACCCGTTCCCTATAGTTGCGAAGCGGGGCAGTGTGGTACCTGTTCTGCCACCTGTGTGTCGGGTAAAGTATGGATGTGGCATAATGATGTTTTACTGGAAGATGAAATCGCTAAAGGAAGGGTGCTTACGTGTACGGGGTATGCGGTGGGAGGGGATGTGGAATTGAAATTCTGATGGAAATCTGTGTTAATCTGTGCCTTCTGTGGCGAAAAATATTGCCACAGAAGGCACAGATTAACACAGATTTTTTATGTAGCATTTTCAGTTAATCTTACATCTATCATCTTCATCTGCAAATTCTTCTCCCCGTTCCATTCATTTTCATCGATCGTAAACACAATATCCAGCGGTTGCCGGCTTTCTATTAAGGGGAACTTGGCTGCCATGTTAAAACCGATACCGGTAAGTGTAATTCCCTGCTGTTTCAATACAAACCGCAGGTGCTGCTCTTTCACCACTTTTGAATAACCGGTTTCCGTCACATTCCGGGAGATAAAAACAGGACGCATATTGTCGGGGCCAAACGGTTCCATCTGTGAAAGAATACTGTAAAAGGAATTAGTGATCTCAGCAAAACCGATCTCGGCATCGATAACGATCTCAGGTATCAATTGTTCTTCGGTGATCTGGGCGCTTACTACTCTTTCAAAAGCATCGGCAAATGGTTGAACGTTTTCAGGGAGCAAGGTCATACCGGCGGCGGCAAAATGTCCGCCATAGCCCAATAGATGTTCACGACAGGCATAGATGGCTTCATATAGATTGAAACCTGACACACTTCTTGCGCTGCCGGCTACATAGTCACCACTTCTTGTCAATACGATGGTCGGACGGTAATAGGTGTCGATCAGCCTGCTTGCCACAATACCCACCACACCTTTGTGCCAGTGTTCCTGGAACACAACCGTTGTTTTGCGGGTGTTATGATGCGGATCATTTTGAATGAGTGCGAGGGCCTCTTCGGTAATGGTGGTATCGGCTTCTCTTCTGTCAAGATTATCTGTATGCAGCATTTCAGCAAAAGCAAGCGCTTTATCATAATCAGATTCTATAAACAGTTGAACGGCTTTGCGTGCATCATCCATTCGGCCCGCGGCATTTACCCTGGGGGCTATGACAAAAACAAGACTGGAGATATGCATTTTTTTCTGTACACCTGCTAATTGCATCAGCGCTTTGATACCGGGAGAGGGATCGTTATTCACTTTCTGCAATCCATAAAATGCCAATACCCTGTTTTCATCGGTAATAGGCACTATGTCTGCCGCAATCGCTGTAGCAACAAGATCAAGATGTTCGAGATAAGAAGATTCGGGTAATCCGATTTCCTGCGAGAGCGCCATCATCAGTTTGAATCCTACGCCGCATCCGCACAGTTCTTTATAGGGGTAAGCGCAACCGGCTTGTTTGGGGTTTAGTATTGCTACGGCAGGCGGTAACTCATTACCCGGCAAATGGTGGTCGCAAACCACGAAATCAATACCGAGTGTTTTTGCATAAGCGATCAGTTCCACAGATTTAATACCGCAGTCAAGAGCAACGATCAGTGTAAAGCCATTTTCTTTGGCATAGTCGATACCCATTTTGGATACACCATATCCTTCGCGGTAGCGATGTGGTATGTAAAAACCAACCTGGTCATAGATACCTCTCAGAAAACGATACATACTGGCTACTGCGGTGGTGCCATCCACATCATAATCACCAAAGACCAGGATTTTTTCCTGTTTTTCAAAAGCGGTAAGTATCCTTTTTACTGCCTTATCCATGTCTTTCATCAGCCAAGGATCATGCAGGTCGGAAAGTTGGGGACGGAAATATTGTTTTGCTTTTTCAAAATCATCCATGGCTCTCTGTACAAGTATCCGGCAAAGTGTACGGTTGATCTGTAAAGATTCTTTTAGAGAATTAACAGTGGTGTCTGCTGCCTGTAGTATTTTCCATCTTTTCTGCATCAATATTTTCTGTCGGTAGTGTAACGTACAAGGTCTTCCAGGGCTCTGCGCACATCACTGTCGGGGAATGTATATAATATAGTAAGCGCTTCATCGCGGAAAGCGAGCATTTTATCATGTGCATACTGTATACCGCCGGCTTCAACCACCGTATCAAGTAAATATTTCACTTTGTCTTTTTGTGTATTCTCGTTCTTGACTATATAAATGAGCTTTCTTCTGACAGAAGGTTCGCAATGTTGTAAGGTATAGATCAGTGGGAGCGTTAATTTTTTTTCTTTGATATCGTTCCCTGTTGGTTTGCCTACATCCTGTGTGCCGTAGTCGAACAGGTCATCTTTTATCTGGAAGGCCATACCTGTTTTTTCGCCAAAGAGTTTCATTTTTTCAACATCGTCGGGATCCGTAAATGTGGTAGCGGCGCCCGCGGCACAGGAAGATGCCAGCAGGGAAGCGGTTTTACCTTTGATGATCTCGTAATAAACTTCTTCGTTGAGGTTCAGTTTCCTGGATTTTTCAAATTGGAGGAGTTCTCCTTCACTCATCAGTTTGAATGCTTCGGTCAGTATTTCAAGAACCCTGTAGTCTTTATTCGTCAGGGAAAGTAGCAGACCTTTTGACAAAAGGTAATCGCCCACCAGTATCGCGATCTTGTTTTTCCAGAGCGCATTTACTGAGAAAAAGCCCCGGCGTTCCATGGAATCATCCACCACATCGTCGTGAACCAGGGTGGCGGTATGAACTAATTCTACGAGCGATGCGGCACGATAAGTACCATTATTTACCGTTCCGCCCAGTTTGGCGCTTAGTAAAACGAACATGGGGCGCATCTGTTTACCCTTGCGTTTTACGATATATTGCATGATCCTGTCGAGTAAAGCCACCCTGCTGCGAACAGCATCCTTAAAATGCGTTTCAAAAAGCCTAAGTTCTTCTGCGATAACCTGTTTTGCTAAGTTCATCAATGGAAATATTGCTGCAATATAGCACTTGCGATAAACAATAATCGCCCCCCGAGCAGCGTTAAATGACCTATTGCGGTCATTACGTGTGAATTACCGCGAATATTAGGCAGGTAAAAATTGTGGAATTTTGTTCATAATGCATATTTTCGCAATGTTTTCGTCAAGTTCTTTAATCAATAAATAAACAACACTTTTTATGGCAAGCAAAAAGTACATCCTCATCATGGCATTAACCATACTGATACAATCAGTTGGTTTGGCCCAGACTGATTGGGGTTGGGATTGGAAAGACACTTCTAAGATCTCCGTGAAGAACCTTCCCCAGCACAATGAGTTCCTCAATAACCAGTACCCTTACCCGGCAATGCCGCGTAACCAATGGGAACTGGGTATCTCTATCGGTAACTCAAGGGTTATCGGTGACGTTAAAAATTACAAATTTGGTTATGGTATCGGCGCTACCATGCGTAAAGCCCTTAACCATACTATATCACTGCGCGGTGGTATCCTGTACCAGCAGCAGAGCGGTATCGATCCTGTGCTGTGGACCGGGGCTGCAACAGATGGCTATCTGAGCCCAACAGTTGCCTTCCGCGGATTCAACACATACGGCAATTACCAGTTGTACAGGCCTACACAAACTGATAGCAAGCTTCAGGGTATTGCGGCTAACTACCGTAATAAGAGCATTTCCGGAACATTCGATATGATCTTCTCCCTTAATTCGCTGAGCCATTACCGTGGCAATCCGAAATGGGATGTGTACCTGTTTGGTGGTTATGCTATCGTAGCTTCTGATGTGGATATTCGCCAGGCGCTGGGTGGCAATGCTGCTACTTCACTGTTTGACTTTACCACTATCAACTATGCTGCTTCTGCAAAAACCGTACAGAACGCCATCAATAACCTGATCAGCCAGTCAAGCACCAGCGGATCACCAGGTAACTATACCAATGCACCGGTTAGGTTTAGAAGAGACGATATGGGTTCAGGCAATTACCTGATCAACCACGCATTTTCTTATGGTATCGGGTTCTCATACAAATTGTCTAACAACATTAACATCGGTCTTGAAAACAGGACGACGAATGTGTTAAGCGGTGATCTGGATGCGGTGAATACCGGTTCTTATGATGCGTTGAATTACGCTTCAGCACACATCAACTTCAATCTTGGTAACAAAGCCAAAAGGGTACAACCTTTATGGTGGATCAACCCAAACAACTATGTGTACAGCGAGTTGAATGTGCCACGTCACATGAAACTGCCTAAAGTTGTATTACCTGATGGTGATGGTGATGGCGTAACTGACCAGTTCGATCTGGAACCAAACACTCCAAAAGGTAGCCCGGTTGATTCTCATGGTGTTGCCAAAGACACAGATGGTGATGGTGTTCCTGATAGCCGTGATAAAGAGATCCTTACCCAACTGAAATGCTTCCCTGTTAACAGTGATGGCGTAGGAACTTGTCCTGAGCCAGCATGCTGCAAAGAGATCAGGGATCTGCTTGCTCAGCGTCCAGCAGCAACTCCGGTTGCTACTTGTAACCTCGGTGGTCTGCCAAGCGTACAATTCAAAAACAACGCGAAACTGAGCAAAGATGCTGAAGCTGTTCTGGCGAGCGCTGCTGCCAGTGTAAGAGCCAACCCTAACTGTAACGTAAAAGTGATCGGTTATGGCGCTTCCAGCAAAGCTGCACAGCAAATGAGCTGGGAAAGAGTAAATGCTGTTATCAAATACCTGACTGAAAAGCAAGGTATCTCTGAAAGCAGGGTATTGTTCCAATATGGCCAGGATGGTGATGCAAACACTGTTGACCTCCAGGCTACTATGGAAACAGGTCCTAACACAGTACCTGCTCCACACCCGAACCTGAGAAAAGGATAATCATCGCGGATTACGCGGATTTGAATATGATTTATATGATAAGCGCCCCAATTGGGGCGCTTATTCTTTTTACCCTGCCAGGTTGTTGAAATATGCTGGGGATTATTTATCCGAACAATCTCCTTTCTTCTTTTTTTCTTCTGTCCTTCTCTTATTGAAACTTTCCGAATGGCGGAATGTTTGTTTCAATAAAAGAAGGATAAAAGAAAAAAAGAAAGGAGGTTTTGTGGAGAGCGTAATATGTTTAGTAGACCTGTATTAATTATTCAACAGGTTAAAATGAAGTTCGCCAAAGTTCTGGAGGGAAGATAATTTGAGGTCGGCGGCGCCCCATCTTTCGTCTTTGGTTTGTGAGGCATGGGGAACGATCACACATTTCATCCTGGCAGATTTGGCTGCGAGTAGTCCATTAAAAGAATCTTCAAAACAGATACACTCAACAGGTTTGACACCGAGCTCATTTGCACAATTGAGATACACCTGCGGATGGGGTTTACCCAATAACAGGTCCTCGGCTGAACAGGCGGTGTCTACATAATTTTTTATTCCTGTCATTCTTACTACCAGGTCTATCAATGCCGGTGGGGAAGAGGTGGCGAGTCCTATCTTAAACTGTCTTTTCTTAAAAAAATCAAAAATATAGGGTACGCCAGGCATGATCCTGCCTTTGTGTTCTATTTTATCCAGTACCAGGTGTATGATCTTTTTTTCGGCACGTGCCAGTTCCTCATCGCCGATGTTGAAGTGAGCAAACCACCATTGCAGGAACTCTTTTGTACGCAGACCCGTAGTGGTTTTGTACTGTTCATCGCTAAGGTTTACACCATAGAGCCGGAAAATTTCGGCAGCGGCTTCCTGCCACAAAGGCTCACTGTCTACCAGTAAGCCATCAATATCGAAAATAACAGCGTTTAATTGCATAGGTAAAACAAGGTTAACGATTCAAGGTACAAGACACAAGAAACAGGGCGCAAGATACAAGGCGCAAGGCAAACCTGTAAGCTATGATGCAAGGTATTGGCTGAAAATTGATGGCTCAAAGCTGACAGATCAAAGCCATATACCCGTATAACATTAATTGTGTAATTTGCACGGCTTGCTAAATGGTGATTATGCGTTTGATTGAACGATTTAAATACATCAGGGTCTTTCGTTCGTTGATCTATGGTGCTGTTGGACTGTTTACCTATCCGGGTCTTGTTTTATTCAACAGGATCAAGATAGAAGGAACGGAAAACCTGCGTAACCTGCCCCGCAGGAACGTGCTTTTTGTAAGCAATCACCAGACCTATTTTGCGGATGTGATCGCTTTTGTGCATATTTTCTGTGCCGTCAAATGGCGGAAACGCAACAAACTCGGCCTGCCCTATTATCTCCTGAATCCTTTTACCAATGTATATTTTGTAGCTGCCGAGGAAACCATGAACGGCAGTTGGCTGACGCGGTTTTTTAAACTAGCCGGCGCCTTAACGGTAAAACGTACCTGGCGTGCTGAAGGAAAAGATGTGCAGCGTCACCGCGATGAAGGCGATACCCAAAAAATAGATGAGGCACTTGGTAAAAGCTGGGTGATCACTTTCCCGCAGGGAACCACCAAACCTTTTGCACCTGGAAGAAAAGGTACCGCCCATATCATCAAAAATAACCACCCTGTGGTGGTGCCGGTAGTGATCAATGGTTTCTGGCGGGCGTTTAACAAAACAGGACTCGTGTTTAAAAAGAAAGGTTCTGTTTTATCTGTCCGTTTTAAAGAACCGATGATCATTGATTATACCCAACCCGTTGAAGAGATACTGGACCAGGTTATGGAAGCGATCGAACAAAGCAAATCTTATATGCTGAAGGGGAGACATCATTTTATGCAACTCGTAGGGAAGTAATAGCAATATGAACATTTTCAATCCTTAAAAAACAAAGCCTTCAACTCATTCGCATCATCCGGCTTCATCTTGCCGGCTAAAATCAGTCGTATCTGTCTTCTGCGCAAAGCCCCTTCGAATAATCTTTTTTCTTCGTCTGTTTCGGGAACAAGTTGCGGCACCTGTGTGGGTTTGCCGGCAGGGTCCAATGCTACAAACGTGAAGAATGCCTCATTGCTTTCATAAGTGTATTGGTGCTGCAAATCCTCACCCCAAACACGGATATGTATTTCCATAGAAGTATTGAAAGCGCGGCAAACCTTGGCCTCAATATGTACCACATTGCCCAGCTTGATAGGGTTTTTGAAGCTCAGGTTATCTACAGAAGCGGTCATGCTGGGTGTGTGACAATGTTTGCCGGCTGCAATACCGGCGGCTATATCCATCCAGTACATCAGGCGGCCCCCCATCAGGTTACCGAATGTGTTGGTATCATTGGGTAATACCAGTTCATTCATGATGATAAAACTGTCTGATGCTTTTTTGGTTTCCATGGGGTGCGTTTGTGTAAAGATAGGTTACGCAGAGTTGTATAATATTAGACAGTAACCTTTTCCAATTTTGAAAGATATACTTCGTCCACATCCGCACCGATACCCGGTGCATCACTCAATTGCAATTGCATACCGGAATAGGTAACGCCACCTATTACAGGGTCCGTTAAATGACCGAGTAAACAGGTGTCGAGGTCGTAGAATCTGATGTTATCATGCGCCATGGCAAAATGTACTTTGGCGGTCAGTGCCACACGGCTCTCGAGCATACCGCCCAGCATACAGGGGATACTGTTTGCTTCGGCCACTTTATTGATGAGGGTGGCTTCCTGTATACCGCCGCTTTTGGCGAATTTGATATTGATATAAGCGCAGGCTTTGTTCCTGATGATCCTTTCTGCATCATGATGGGTGAATACACTTTCATCTGCCATGATGGGGATAGGAGAAATGTTACATAGCCCCGGTAATAGTTCATCGTTCCATCTGCGCATGGGTTGTTCGCAGAACTCGATATCAAATTCACCCAATGCTGTCAGCGCAGTTACCGCATCTTCATAGCTCCAGCCTTGATTGGCATCTATCCGCAGTTTAATGGTACTGCCAATGGCTTTGCGTATCTGCCTGATCCTTTCAATATCGTCTGCGGGTTTCTTACCCAGTTTTACCTTGATAATATTGACTGATCTCTCCAGGAACTTTGCGGCAGTTTCAGCCATTTTTTCCGGAGTATCGATACCGATGGTCAGGTCGCTTTCGATCAGTTTTTTCTGTCCGCCGAGGTAGGCGTACAAAGGTTTGTTGGCGGCTTTGGCTGCGATATCGTACAGGGCAAGATCAAAAGCGCTTTTGGCAGTGTAATTGCCTGCGGTGAACAGGTCGAGTTCGGCCAATCTTTCCGCTATTTCACTGGCCGTTTTATTTTTCCATAAAGCCGCAAAATCTTTGGCCATCTCAAAGCAGGTGGCCTGTGTTTCACCGGCTATCATGGGAAAGGCCGAACATTCTCCCACACCTGTAATGCCTGCATCGGTATGGATACGGATAAACAGGTTCTGTGCATATTCCATCGTTCCGGTAGCGATGGTAAAAGGCACCATCGGGATCGTGTATTTATAAATATCGGTCTGGATGATCTTCATTCCGCAAATTTCCGTATTTCAAACCATACTTGAGGTATGTTATAGAATAAATTCAAAACGCTGCATCTTTCATAATTTTTTTGCATAATTCACAGTTTCACCCAAAAGCTTTTTTTACTTCCCGCATACCTACCGATATTCGCATTACGAAGGATCGACAACATGAATATTTCGTTCGACAATACAGAGAATGCATTCGCCTATAAAACGGATAAAGAACTCAAAGGAGCAAAGCTCCTGTTCAGTTCCATGGGGTTTCCGTGGTTTGTTCAGTTAGGTACACGTCTTACCCCATTTATCATGAAAACGGGACTACCGGTTCATGGTATTATCCGTAAAACCATTTTCAAACAATTTGTCGGCGGAGAAACACTCGAAGAAACTGCGGCGGTAGGCACAACCCTTGGAAGATATGGTGTACAGGTGATCCTGGATTATGGTGTGGAAGGCAAACAGGGTGAAGACAGTTTTGACCATGCTACAGAAGAATTTATCCGGGTGATCAATTATGCGGCTACCCAAACCAATATCCCTTTTATCAGCGTTAAAATAACCGGTATCGCAAGGTTCAAATTGTTACAGATACTGGATGAGGCGCCAAGGCTGCGCAGCGGCATCCATGACCATGAAGCAGAAACAGATGAGTGGGACCGTGTTCGTGAAAGGATGTATGCCATCTGCGAAATAGCGGCCGAAAAAAATATCGGTGTACTGGTGGATGCCGAAGAAAGCTGGATACAAGATCCCATCGACAGGCTCACGATGGAAATGATGGAGATCTTCAACAAAGAAAAAGTGATCGTTTACAATACCATCCAGTTATACCGCCACGACAGGCTGCATTTCCTGAAATTATCGCACCGCATCGCGCAGCAGCAAAACTTTTTACTGGGTGTGAAACTGGTTCGGGGGGCATATATGGAAAAAGAAAGGTCAAGGGCGGAAGAAAAAGGATACCCGAGTCCTATACAACCCAGTAAAGAGGCTACTGATAAAGACTATAATGAGGCGCTCAGCTACTGCATCGATCATATCGACAAGGTATCGGTGATCGTGGCCTCGCACAATGAAGAAAGTAACCTGCTGGCAGCCAAACTGCTGAATGATAAAGGGTTCACCCATAGTCACCCGCATATTCATTTTTCACAGCTGTATGGTATGAGTGATAATATCACCTTCAACCTGGCGAAAGAAGGGTTCAGCGTAAGCAAATACCTGCCATTTGGGCCTATCCGCGATGTGATACCTTACCTGATGCGCCGTGCCCAGGAAAACAGCAGCGTAAGCGGGCAAACGGGCCGCGAACTTTCCCTGATCAAAAAAGAATTGGCACGCCGCAAAGGCAAGGAAACCAAAGCAATTCACAGCTTGTCCCCACAATAATTTCTGTTAGCTTTTTCGAGCGTATTTTGCAGGCATGCAGCAATACCAGCAATTACTCAGGCATATATTAGAGAACGGGGCATCCAAAACCGACCGTACCGGTACGGGTACCATCAGTTGTTTTGGTTACCAGATGCGTTTTAACCTGCAGGAAGGTTTTCCGATGGTAACCACCAAGAAGCTGCATACCAAGAGCATCATTTATGAACTGCTGTGGTTTCTACGCGGTGAGACCAATATCAAATACCTCACCGATCATGGCGTAAGTATCTGGAACGAATGGGCCGATGCCGAAGGTGAGCTCGGGCCGGTGTACGGTAAACAATGGCGCAGCTGGGAAGGAGCGGATGGAACAGTGATAGACCAGGTAACCGACCTGATCAACCAGGTCAAAAAAAATCCCGACAGCCGCCGCCTGATCATCAGTGCATGGAACGTGGCTGAATTACCTAAGATGGCACTTATGCCCTGTCATACTATTTTTCAATTTTATGTGGCCGATGGCAAACTGAGCTGCCAGTTATACCAGCGCAGTGCGGATGTGTTTTTGGGCGTGCCGTTCAATATTGCATCCTATGCCTTGCTGACCATGATGGTGGCACAGGTATGCGATCTGGAATATGGTGATTTTGTACACAGTTTCGGGGATGTACACCTGTACAATAACCATATAGAACAGGCGCAGTTACAGTTGAGCAGGGAGCCTTATCCATTACCAACGATGAAGATCAACCCTGCAATAAAAGATATTTTCGGGTTTCATTTTGAGGATTTCACCCTGGAAAATTACCAGCACCATCCAGCTATCAAGGCACCGGTAGCGGTGTGAGTAAGTACGAATTACGAGCTACGAAGTACGAATCTGAAATGTGATCGTACTTCGTAGCTCGTAATTCGTACTTGTATTAATTCGTACTTAAATTTGCCTGATGATAATATCCCTCGTTGTCGCGGCTTCAAAGAACCATGCCATCGGTAAGGATAATCGTCTGCTCTGGCATCTGCCGAATGATATGAAGTTCTTTAAGAACACTACCTGGGCATTGCCGGTGATCTTGGGGAGGAAAACATTTGAATCGATGGACAGCAAGCCTTTGAATGGACGATTGAATATCATCATCACACGTCAAAAAGACTGGAAGGCAGCAGGTGTTACCACGGTTCACTCACTCGAAGAAGCGATAAAACTGTCAGAACAGGAAGACTATAAAGAATGTTGTGTGATTGGCGGCGGAGAGATATTCAGAGAAGCCATGTCACTGGCAAACCGGATTTACTTTACATTGGTTGATGCAACCATCGAAGGGGATGTTTTCTTTCCGGCGATTGATCCTCAAAACTGGCAGAAAGTTGCTGAACAGTCGTTTACTGCCGATGCAAAACATGCCTACCCATACCATTTTCAACGCTGGGAAAGAAAGCAAGCCTGACCTGTATGCTTGAATTTACCAAGATCGCATATTTCATTACCGTCCCTGTTTTACTGCTCATCTCATTGGCAGCCGTCCCTAACTGGAGAAAGTACAGCATCCGCCTGCTGGCAGTTACCAACCTGTTGCTGATAGGCAATTCTATTTTCGTGGTACAACAATTGGTTGCTGTGTACCGGTTAGGCAGATCGCTCGGTATCCGGAATAATTACAGCAATGATGGAGATTATTTGTTCTTTATGCGCCTGGTATTGATTGTTGTGCTGCCTTTCTTTTCATTGCATCATTTTTTTCGCAGTAGCAGATGGTTTTCTGCGGCAATGCTTGTATTTCTGTACACATTTTACCCGTTGCATACATGGAACGATTATGGTCTTTCTTACAAGATTATGACCTACCTGTGCCTGTTATGCGCGGCTTATGCCTTACTTTGGCTCTGGAAAAAATTTCCTTATCAATCCCCCTGATCATTCATGTATTCACCGCTGCAGCTGGCATGGCGATATAGCAAGTATTATTTCACCGCTTCCAATGGAAAAGGACATGGTATTCATTCACCATTTGTGTATGAGTTTGTGACAAAAGTACTGAATGATGACAGGCATTTTTATGCCTACAATTCTATAGAAAATCTTCGAAAATTATTGTTGCATGATCCGCGGCAGGTAACCATAGAAGATATGGGTGCGGGTTCAAGGGGTGAGAAAAATTATACAAGAAAAATAAAAGACATTGCTGCCTCTGCATTGAAACCCAAAAAATTCGGACAGCTGCTTTTTCGGATGGCTGCGTATTATAAACCCGGAACGATAGTAGAACTGGGTACCTCGCTGGGTATTACCACCGCTTATCTCGCTTCTGCCGAAAACAAAGCAGCAGTGATTACTATGGAAGGTGCAACAGAAGTGGCGGCGCTGGCCAAAGAAAATTTTAAAAAACTGCAACTCGCTAATATCCATATTGAGACCGGTAATTTTGATGATACGCTGGAAAGGATGATCACAAAAGCAAGTGGCATAGACTTTGCTTTTGTAGATGGCAACCATCGTTACGAACCAACAATGCGTTATTACCGGCAGCTATTGCCGGCCATGCATGAATACAGTATTCTCATTTTTGATGATATTCACTGGAGCAGGGAAATGGAACAGGCCTGGGAAGAGATCAAGCAACAACCGGAGATCACATTAAGTATCGACCTGTTTTTTATCGGGCTTGTTTTTTTCAGAAAGGAGAATAAAGTAAAACAGCATTTTACGATAAGGTTCTGATAAACTGGCCGTACATTCGAGGACTTGCATTTTATATAACTTCTGCGTGAATAAATTATTGCTTATAGTAGTATGCAGCATGGCCATATCTGTGGCAAATGCACAGGATTTCACTGTGTATAAGAAGCTATATTTTGAGGATGGCAACAAAGAAATACCGTACCGTTTATTATCTCCTGTAGCTGAACCAGGCAAAAAATATCCACTGATTATTTTTCTGCATGGCGCTTTTGAAAAAGGCACAGATAACGAAGCGCAGCTAACCATCGGCGGCCGGTTTTTCCTGCGTGATTCGATACGCAAAAACTATCCTGCTTTTGTATTGTTTCCCCAATGCCCGGCTGATGATGCCTGGGCCTATTTTGAGAACCGTCTTGATCTTTCTACAGGGTTGTACACCGATTGGGTGTTCCCATTCAGAAAAACACCTACACAGGTAACCGGTATATTGCTGAAGCTGATCGATTCTGTTGTAAGGAATGATACTGTTGATAAATCGCGCGTATATATTGTGGGTGTGTCGCAGGGTGCGATGGGTGTACTGGATATTATCGCACGCAAACCTGGCTTGTTTGCTGCCGCTTTGTCTGTTTGCGGGGCAGGAGAACCCTTTACTACCAGGTTATTTGCCGGTAAAGTTGCCTTATGGCTGTTTCATGGCGATCAGGATAAGGTAGTACCCCCGGATTTCTCACAAGAGTTCTACCGCCGATTAAAACGGGCAGGTTCCAACACGCGTTTTTCCGGGTATGCCGGGGTGGAACATAACAGCTGGGTAAAAGCTTTTGCAGAACCCGACCTGATGAAATGGTTATTTACCCAGGCAAAACCCTAATCTTTGCGTTGAATGTTACCTGAAACTTTTTTACGATCACTGGAACATGTAAAGGGCTTTGACCGAAAAGCTTTTGAAGCGGTGCATGCATCAGGTGAACAGGTAACATCGCTCAGGGTCAATCCATCCAAAAAAGTAATGCTTGAGGATGGCTGGGAATTTTCACAGGTTCCCTGGTGTCCGCATGGAAAATATCTTTCCCAACGGCCCTCATTCACCATGGACCCGTTGATCCATGCCGGTGCTTATTATGTGCAGGAAGCCAGCAGCATGTTTCTCTGGCACAGCTTGCAACAGGTAGTGGGTGATCCGGCAAATAAAAAAGTACTCGATCTCTGCGCCGCACCGGGTGGCAAAAGCAGTTTACTGGCCTCGTATTTTTCAGACGGACTGGTGGTTGCCAATGAAGTGATCAAACAACGTGTACAGGTACTGACAGAGAATATCACCAAATGGGGTATCGATCATGTGATCGTTACCAATAATGATCCTTCTCATTTTCAATCTTTGCCTGGGTATTTTGATGTGATGGTGGTAGATGCGCCCTGTAGCGGCAGTGGCTTATTCCGCAGGGATCCCGATGCTGTGGAAGAATGGAGCGAAGGCAATGTACAACTCTGCAGCCAGCGCCAGCAGCGTATCCTGGCGGATGTATTACCGGCATTGAAGGAGGAGGGGATACTTATTTACTCCACCTGTTCGTATTCGCCTGATGAAGATGAAATGATTGCCGATTGGCTCATCGACGAAATGGGTATGGAAAGCAGGCGGATTGATATTCCTGCCGAATGGGGAATTGTAGAAACGGTTTCGGAATCGCATGCTGCTTTTGGATACCGTTTTTATCCTGATCGTGTAAAAGGAGAAGGTTTCTTCATCGCTGCATTTCAGAAAAAAACTGCTACCAGTGAAGGGCGACTTAAAGAACAGCATATATCGCTTCCATCAAAAACAGATATGCAGCAATTGGCAGGGTTTATTACTATCCCGGCAGCATACAATGTGTTTACCTCGGCTGATACATTGCGTGCTATAAAATCAGCATGGTTGCGTGAGCTGCGGATACTGGCGCAATGTCTCTATATTAAAAAAGCAGGTACCGGTATCGGTTCCCTGAAAGGAAAGGACCTGGTGCCCTCGCATGAACTCGCTTTGGGTATGTTGCCGCTTACGGATATGGCTTCTGTTACGGTTGACAAAGAAAAAGCACTACAATACCTGAAACGAAAGGAGCTATCGCTGGATGCGGCAAAGGGCTGGAATCTGGTTATTTACTGTGGATTATCCCTTGGATGGGTGAAAGTTTTACCCAACCGTATCAATAACTACTATCCGGCTGAATGGAGAATTTTAAAAGAGTAATTTTACAGCTGTAACTGCTAGACTATGAAGTGTTTTTTTTCCATGATTGCCTGCTTCCTCATCCTGACTGTTGCTGCGCAGGAAAAACTGGTGTTGCAGGGGAAGGTCCCCAACCTGTATGTGGTGTACACAGTGAAATCTGAAACATCACTACAGAGTATCAGCAACCAGTTTGGTCAGTCTGTTACCAAACTATCAACCTATAATGGACTTGATCGCACTGCCGCACTGGCCAAAGGAAAGCAGATCAAGATACCGCTTACGCAGTATAACCTGATCCGCAGCAAAGGAGATAACAGCAGCGCCCCCGTGTACCATATTGTTGAAAAAGGAGAAACGCTTTTGCAGGTCAGTAAAGAAAATAAACTGGCCATGACAACCCTCAGGCAATGGAACGGTCTGAAAAAAGATGCCGTAAAACCGGGCCAGGCATTGATCATAGGGTATATGGTAAATGCAAGGATCATTGAAGAAAAACTGCCTGAGACCAGCAAAGAAGAAACAGCAAAGAAATTAACGAATGATATCCCGGTGATCAATGTGGAAGCATCACCAGTGGTTAATAAAGTGGAAACAGTTAAAAAGCCAGTTGAAAATACGACTACGGTTAAGGCAGAAACCAAAGCACCCACAAAAAAAGATCCCCCGCCAGTTGTTCAGACAGTTGAGAAAAATACACCTGCTGCGGTTAAACAACCGGAACAGGCTGTGCAGACAACAGCAACCGTTTCAAGTGTTACGAAGGAAGTGGATGAAGGATATTTTGCAGAACCTTTTACAGAGCATCCCGAAGACCAGACACAGCAGTACCAATCAGGCGATGCTGCTACCTTTAAAACCATTAGCGGATGGAGCGATAGAAAATATTATGTGCTGATCAATGATGTAGCGCCCGAAACTATTGTACGTATCACTGCTCCCAATAACAAAAGTATCTGCGCCAAAGTGCTGGGGCCCTTACAGGAAACAAAAGGTGGTTCTGGATTGTTGTTGCGTATGAGTAACTCTGCGGCTTCTGTGCTGGGCATCACCGATCCTAAGTTTACTGTTACAGTTACCTACTTTCAGTAATATCTCTGTGTAACTCTGTGCTCTTTGTGCCTCTGTGGTAAAGCCTTCGCTTAAATCACTTTACCACAGAGGCACAAAGAGCACAGAGTTACACAGAGATAATACGATAGCCACGAAGGAAATCAGTAACGGCCATTCTCTTCTTTCCTTCCAGTTGCAGATCGAGAATATGGATATACCCATCCTGGCAGGAAAATTTCAGATAAGTTTTATTATCAGTAACTATGTTTCCTGCTGAATATGTATGATCGGCGATCTCTTTTTCGCTGCGAAACACTTTTAAAATTTTACCATCCAGCATAGTCAATGCACCAGGGAATGGTGATAAACCGCGGATAAAATTATGGATGCGCTCTGCTTTTTCATCCCAGTTTACCTGGCAGGTTTCTGTAAATATTTTAGGCGCGTGTTTTAATTCAGATGAAAGTTGGCCGATGATAGATGATTGGTCTGTTTCTTTCAAACTGCCATCACTTAGTCCTTTTACGGTTTGTACCAGTAATTCAGCACCGATCTCTTTCATCCTGTCGTGTACCTCGCCGGTGGTTTCATCATCACCAATGGGGAAACTTTTTTGTAAGAGGATATTACCGGTATCTATTTCGTGCATGAGTTTGAAAGTGGTTACACCGGTCTCTTTTTCTCCGTTGATCACAGCCCAATGGATAGGTGCCGCGCCGCGGTATTGCGGTAACAAAGAACCATGCAGGTTTACCGTACCCATCGGTGGCATGTTCCACACGATTTCAGGTAACATACGGAAGGCAACTACTATCTGCAGGTCGGCATGCAAACTGCGTAACTGCTCAATAAAATCGGGGTTCTTTAATTTTTCAGGTTGTAAAACCGGCAAACTTTTTTCTACTGCATATTTCTTTACGGCACTTTCTGTCAGCTTCATACCACGGCCCGCGGGTTTATCAGGCGCTGTGACTACTGCCACCACACAACAACCTGCTTTCACCAATGCATCAAGGGATGCTACGGCAAAATCAGGTGTTCCCATAAAGATGATACGTGGTCGGGGGTGCATGTTGTTTATTTGTGTTTCTAAGCGCCTGTTTAAAATGCTATTGTAAAATTTCCCGTACATTTTTTTTCAACACAGAGATCACAGAGTAAACAGAGGTCCCTCTGTGTTTGCTCTGTGATCTCTGTGTTGAAAAAACACTGCGTTGCTTACTATCTTTCAAATAATCAGACAGACCGGTAAACAAATAAACGAATAAAACCACTACTCAAAATCTGTATACAGTAAATACTTCTTCCTGATCACCTTAAATGCATTGATCTTAGGTTGCCAGCTGGCGCGGATCTCAGCTTCTGTTTTACCGGCTTTTAATTGTTCCATCAGTTCATTGTTTCCGGCGAGCAGGTTAAATGAATAATCTGTCAGTTTTCCGCTTTTGGGTTTGCGGAAAAAATTTTCTTTATCGGGGAATAGGCGGTATGCTTCGAGCAGGTATTTGATCTGCACCTTGTTGTCAAGCTTTGCAAGCACTGCTTCATTGCTGCCATACAGGTTCCAGCCATAGGATAACTGGTTTTTCAGTTTGGGTTCTTTTGAACCTTCACCACTAACAGGTGTGAATGGATACAGGTTGTTGGGTAAAGAAGGATGACCGAAAATACTGAAAGGGTGATCGGTGCCGCGTCCTTCGCTGATAGCGGTTCCTTCAAAATAACAGGTGCTGCCATACCAGTATATCGATGCCATATCACGGAGATTGGGCGATGGATTTACCGGTAGTACGTATTTGCTTTTGTGTGTATAATTGGCACATTTGATCACCTGAAAATGAAACAGGGTGTCTTTTGTGTTTTGTGTGCGCCTGTAATAATCATTTTTTGCATTTGCATTTTCAGTGAGCCATCTTTCGCCGGCAATCATCAATGCATATTCGCCCATGGTCATGCCATACACAACAGGTACGGGCTGCATGCCAACAAAACTCCGGTAAGCGGTATCTAGTACGGGGCCATCCACATAAAAGCCATTGGGGTTGGGCCTGTCGAGTATCATGAGCGGCTTGCTGTTCTCAAAAGCGGCTTCCATAAATTCCTGCATGGAAGAAATATAAGTATAGTAGCGGGTGCCTACATCCTGTATATCAAACAGCAGGATATCAATATCAGCCAGGTCCTCAGCAGAGGGTTTTCTTTTCTTTCCGTATAATGAAATGACGGGAATACCGGTAGCTGAGTCGGTATAATTATCAATTTTTTCACCCGCATCCGCTTTACCACGAAACCCATGCTCCGGGCCGAATGCTTTGGTGATATGGATGCCCAGCGCCAGCAGCGTATCCACCAGGTGTTTATCACCAACGGTGGCGGTATGATTGGCAAATATCCCGACCTTTTTTCCCTTCAGCAGTGGCAGGTACACCTGGGTACGGTACGCAGCGGGTAAAGGCTGCGAAATTGGTTGCGTAAACAACTGTCCGGAGACAAGGATAGTAATGCAGAAGAATAGTACTTTTTTCATAATAACTGTGGGAAAGTTCGTCAAAAATACAGGCTCGTTTTTAATTTATGGTTGTACTTTTGGCCCTTAACCCCCAAATATTCTTTTTCTTTCCCTGGTTCATGAACAATGGCGTATAAAAGCGCTTTAAATGTTAATCTAACACGTATATATGCAACAAGTTAAAAAAGGTGATACTGTAAAAGTGCATTATCATGGCAAACTGAATGATGGCACTACATTCGATTCTTCTGAAGGACGCGACCCGCTCGAATTTGAAGTGGGGGGCGGTATGGTGATACCCGGCTTCGACAATGGCGTTACCGGTATGACAGTTGGCGAAAAGAAAACGGTGACCATACCTGCTGATGAAGCCTATGGTCCCAAACATGAAGAAATGATCATGGAATTCCCCAAGGAACGTTTCCCTGCTGATATGGTTGCGGAAGTAGGCATGCAGCTCAATATGAGCAATGGATCCGGCCAGAATTTCCCGGTAGTGATCGTTGAAGTAAAAGACGAAGTGGTGATACTCGATGCCAATCATCCCCTGGCAGGCGAAGACCTTACTTTCGATCTTGAACTGGTAGAGATCAATAGCAAATCAATGATCATCATGCCGTAACTACAGTCTGTAGTCTATAGTCTGTGGTCTGTGGTCTGTGGTTGATCGAAATAAAAAGTGGCTGATGAAATTTTCATCAGCCACTTTGCATAAATAACTACAGACTATAGACCACAGACCACAGACTATTTCTTCATCCACCATCCCAACCATATACCACTCAACCCCCAACTGGCAAGAGCGTCAATCAGCGATGCTTTGATATCAAATGTCTGGTACCAGATATGCATACTGTAGGGGGAATTGATGAATACGATCAGACCGGTAAATAAACTGGCCAGCAGGATGCCGCCAAAACTCCGTTGCGACCATTTGGTCAGTATCCAGCAGAACAATGCGATCATTACCATACTGGATAACAGGCTTCTTAGCATGTTCATATACATCTTGTTCATGTCCATGTTGAAAGATGCATGGTACTGGATCATAGCCCATGGTTTCCCCATCTGCTCCTGGCTTTTTTTGTATTCATCATCGGAAGAAGTGCCTTTGGGAACAGTGGGCAATAAATAGCCGCCTTCTGTGAGGTTACTACTGCTCAGGTAACTCATAATGGAATCCTGTTTGGGGGTGTACTCCATGGCGGGCCGATGGAGGTCAATAGCGGTCCAGGAAACAAATTGCCAGATAAACATCAGCAATCCGCCCACAAGGCCGCCAACGATGATTTTCTTCATATGGTAAGGTTTGTTTGACAAACAAAATACTCAAAGCATTTTACTTATGCAATAGAACTGCTGGGTAGTGCATCAGTTTGAAAATTCACAGCGTACTACCGAATAAAAGTGGCGAAATTCTTACCCCAAGCTAAGACTTCGCCTTCGCTTATTAATTCCGTTGGCTCGTAGTCATTATTGAATGGGTCGTATTTGTACCAGTTGTTGGTTTCAGAATCAAAATGCGCAACGTATTTAAATACAGCGACACCAAAGCGTTTATTCACCTTCACTGATACCAGATAAGGTCCAGATTCGATAGGCAGTTCTTGGACAGTATTCATCCATTCCATAAAAAATGATTTAATTGTAAAAAATATGGTGGCCATTGCCACTATTAAAGTTAATGTTATATCTGTTCCGATTTTGGGTCTTTCTGATATTTACCCCTTGTTTTAGGAGCTTCAATAGCGGCTAAATTAGCTATATCGTCAATTGTCATTGGCTTCTTCATTAATCCTGCCTGCATTGCAGGAGTAACACTTAAAGACCTATGTATTTTAGCGAAGTTATAATAGACAAAATGTAAGGCTATTGCGTAACAATGGTTTTCAATCTTTTTACTGAAAGCATTGGTAAGCCTTGTAAACCTTCTCATGTGCATACGCATCGTTAAGTTTTGCCTTTCAACATAAGAAGTCGAAACAAATTTAGGATTAGGATCACCCATTACTTTTGTCTTTTTACAGCCAGTACATTCGGCTGGGCTATACTTCCGTTCGTTATCGTTTGTTCCTTCGCTACTACCGTACATTTTTACTAACATGGCATAATCAACCTCATATTCAAAAGCCTTTTCAACCGCAACTAAGTAGGCTCTGTGTCCATCTGTGGTCAATTGCACTCTGTTAGATAACCTGTCTCTAACATCATACATAAAAGAACAAGCGGCATCTGCATCCCTATCACCAACCAACCATGAAACTATTAATTTACTATCAGCGTCAAGAGCTGTCCAAGTCCAAACATCGCCCTCACCCACTGCACCTTTGTCTTTGGCTTTTTGCTTGCATCCAACGAAGCTCCAGATTTCGTCACACTGCAAACGCTCTGTTTTAACACCGACAACTTTATCGTCATGGAATTGCTGACAGGCTTTTCCAGTATCAATAAGAATTTTTATTACTGTATTGAAACTTACATCAGCAATGCGAGCAGTAGCACGGAGGCTATTCCCTTCAACTAAAAGGTTGATGATGTGAGAGCGTTTTTGAAGCGATAACTTATTCATAATCAAATATAAAAAACTATGCTTAATCTGTCAAGCATTTTGTTCATTTTAATTAAAATATAGTTGTGATTTTTTTGGTATTTCTACCAATATACTTGTAAATTGCATTGAATATCAACGATTAAACATTTTTTTGACTTAGGTAAAACTACCAAAAATAAATGACCGATAAGCTTTTAAATATAGATTGGCTTTTAAATTCAGCCTTGGCTCCTAAAGGATGGATAGATACTCTTTCGCTTTTGCAATTGTTTAATGAGAGAATAGAGCAAATGGGAATCTCGAAGAACCAGGCGTTGAAGTTGATGAATATTGAAACTAAAAGTTTTGATGCCTTTATGCAAGGGAGTTCAACTAAAATTGATTTTTTGACCGTAATTAAGTTAGCCACTTTTTTAGAAATGGCTCCTTCTGTATTTATTGACAAATTCTTATCAAAAGTTACAGAAGAAAATAATTCAGTAATAGAAAAAATGAAGGTTAGAAATCATATTGTTAAGCATTTCGATTTAGAGGTACTTAGGAATAGTGGATTTATTAATACAGTAACCGACTTTGATCACATAGAAAAAACAATCCTTGAGTTTTTTGGCTATGCTTCCATCTTCCATTATAAAAGCAATATCGAGATCCCTGTTTATAGTAAAGGCAAAGTAACTTCTAATGAGAAGAGTTTGAAATTTTGGGTTAATATGGCTTATGCAACTTTTGAAAAAATATACAACCCTAATGAATTTGACAGACAAGGGGTGGTGAAGATCTTCCCAAGCCTACGAGCTTATTCTCTAAATGTAGAAAATGGTCTCATACAAGTATCAAAGATTTTATTTAAACTCGGTATCACTGTTGTTTTTATTCCTAAAATGTATAAAAACCTGCACGTGAGAGCAGCAACGTTTTGCATAAACGATAAACCATGTATTGCCATAACAAATTACAAAGATTTTTATTCTACCCTTTGGTTTAGCCTATTTCATGAAATGTACCATGTGCTATATGACTGGGATGAAGTATCTAATTCAGAAGGCAATACTCATGTATCAGCTGGTATGTCAACCGGAATTATTGATGAAGATGCCGCCGATGCTTTTGCAGCCAGATATCTTTTTGATGATGAGAAGATGGAGTTAGTTGCACCGTTTATTGATGATCGCACCTATGTAGCTAAAGTTGCTCGCGGATATAACGTACATGAAAGCATTGTTTATGCGTTGTATGCTTATAAGTATTCAACTAAGGAAAATAAATTATGGGCAAAGTATAAAGATTGCTTAATTGACCCTAAGTCAGCTATTAAAGAGTTTGTACCTTTGAGATATGAAAAATATGAACCAATCCCTAACATTATTAAAATAACGAAGCCACTTATAAATTACTAAAATGAAAGAAGAAAAAAAGAAAAAAATATTACCGGAAAACAAGGTTAGCAAAAAAGTAAAAAAAGTTCACCCTAAAGATCTGGAGGAACAGAAAAAGTTATTTAGAGATGCCGACCAAATATCTCCCGTCAGCAAAAAAATAAACAAGTCAGAGATATTTACTAATCGGGGCGGTGAAGAAATAAACGTTGATGATTATGTTGAAAAAAACTATATCAATTACACTGGTAAAAGCACTCACTATTTTAGGGATCATTTTTATTATCCGTTAGCTGATATGTTTGGCGTTCCCAGAAAAGTAATGGATGAATATGTTAAACCATATTTTGTTCCTGTATTTAAAAACGCTTTTATTTTATCTCGGTTTCCACAAAAAGTTATTAATCATATACACGAAAATAACAAGTACGTCTTTTTATGTAGCAGAAAGTATTTTCATTATCAGATAATGACAAAAAAAGCGGATGCAGACTATCGTCTATTTATAGCACAGGCACAAGAGATATTCAGTAAAGATCCAAAGCCTACTCTTAAGCAATTTATGAATGAATATTGCGCTACATATCATGTGCCAATGCAGCTAAACTTGTTTGAGGATTTATTAGGTAAGTAAATTACTTCCTCCATCTTGCAGCGGCAGCCTTCTTGGCTATTTCGGAACGTCTTTTAGAGGATAAGGATTCCGCTCGTGCTTTGCCACCTTTTAAGCCACCCTTACGCCCTAATACCGCAGCAGCAGCTTTCAATTCATCTGATGGTATTGCTTTTACAGGGTCAACTATCTCACCGGTTGCTATCTGAGCAATCTCAAATGCTTTTACATTTGCATCAGTCGGACGTTTAGCTTTTGCCATAAGCAAATATAATAAATCCTTTGCTTACCCGGTCAAGCATAATATTTCAAACTGATGCACTACCAACTGCTGTATTTGAATGAAACAGTGACAGGGTTACTGTATTTTTACGGCAGGATATTTTTCATCAGTTTAATTTCAAACCAACGTTACATGGGTCCTGGGTATTCTTCTACAGTGGCAGAACGATTTATGCGATACGTAAAGATAGATACGCAAAGCGATCCTTTGAGCAATACACATCCCAGCACTGAAAAACAGAAACAGTTGTCACAGTTGTTGGCAAAAGAACTGCTGGAGATGGGCATCGCTGATGCGCATACAGATGAGTACGGTTATGTCTATGCAACCATCCCGGCCAATACCAGCAAACAGGTTCCTGTTATCTGTTTCTGTAGTCATGTAGATACTGCACCTGATTGCAGTGGTACAGATGTGAGGCCCATCAGGCATCAATATGATGGACAGGATATTATTTTACCGGATGATGTTTCGCAGGTAATTTCTGTTAACGAATATCCCTATCTGAAGGAACATATCGGTCATGATATCATCACTGCCAGCGGTCTCACATTGTTAGGCGCAGATGATAAAGCCGGTGTGGCCGAGATCATGGATTTTGCGAATTATATCTCTCTACATCCAGGGATCAAGCATGGCACTATCAAAATACTATTTACACCTGATGAAGAAGTGGGCCAGGGCACAACAAAACTCGACCTTACAAAACTAGGCGCCGATTATGCGTACACACTCGATGGCGGGGAACTGGGTACATTTGAAGATGAGACATTCAGTGCCGATGGTGTTACCATCACGATACATGGGGTGATCGCCCATCCCGGTTATGCCAAAGGGAAAATGATCAATGCCAGTAAGATCGCGGGTGAAATATTAGCCGCGCTTCCTGCCAATGAATGGTGTCCCGAGGTAACGGATGGACGCGAAGGATTTGTACATCCGGTGCGATTGGATGGATCAGCAGAAACGGCTACACTGGAGTTTATCATCAGGGATTTTGACACTGCCCAACTTGCCGTGTATGAAGCAAGACTAAAAGCACTGGCAGAAAAAGTACTGCACCAATATCCCAAAGCTTCTATGCAGTTTACCATACAGGAACAATACCGTAACATGAAGGAAGTGCTGGATCAATATCCACAGGTAACTGCACATGCGATAGAAGCCTATCAACGTGCGGGGCTACAGGTGGTTAAAGAACCCATCCGAGGTGGAACAGATGGCAGCCGGTTGAGTTTTATGGGTCTTCCCTGCCCAAATATATTTACCGGCATGCAGGCCATTCATAGTAAACATGAATGGATTGGTGTGCGGGACATGCTGAAGACCGTGGAAGTGCTTGTGGAACTGGTACAGGTTTGGGAGGAGAAAGCGTGATTTTTTAACACATAGGTACATAGGGTTATCAGTACACATAGCCTATGTGACCTATTGAATCTATGTACCTATGTGTTTCAACTTTATAAAATACATTATATGCGAATAAAACATTGTATCCCCTTCCTGTTTTTTATTCCCTTACTGGCCATCTCCCAATCAGATCCGCTGCTGAAAAAATATTACGAAGATGTACGCAAATCATTCAAAGAGCAGAATGCGTATGAAACAGTTGCCTTTGTAGAAAAATACTGGCGCATAGCAGGTAACAAAGGCTTTGATGAAAGTATCTATCATGTAGAAAATATCCTGAAGAAAGCCGGTTACATCAACGAAACAGCGGCAAAGCCTACGGATATATTAACCTATCGCATCGAAAAACGCCCCATGAAAAGATTTACCTGGGAACCTGTTGATGCCATAGTAGAGATCGTTGGTGAAAAAGAACCATTACTTGTCTTTAAAACAAACCGCAATATGCTCGCCATCAATTCCGGCAGTACACCTGCGGAAGGAATAGAAGTAGATCTGGTATATGCAGAAAAAACATCCAAAGAAGAACTGGATAAACTCGACATGAAAAACAAACTGGTGTTTGCCGACCAGGGAATTAACCGTGTGTACAGTATGGCCATACCGCGCGGCGCCATCGGTGCACTTGGTTATGGTTTGCCTGACTATACACAGCCGCAGAAACATATTCATTCCATACAGTTCACCAGCATCCCCGGTGGTGATAGTGTTAATAAAAAATTCGGGATACTGTTGTCTACCTATGCAAAGGACAGGTTGAAAAAAGCATTGGCAAAAGGTCCCGTGCGCCTGCGTGTCAAAACAGTCACAAAGATGTATGCAGCGGAAGAATTGACGATCGTTGCTGATGTGAAAGGGGGTAATTATCCCTCAGAAAGATTTGTTTTCTCTGCGCATGTACAGGAACCCGGGGCGAATGACAACGCAACAGGCGTAGGCACACTCGCGGAAATGGCAAGGGTAACTGCAGAACTGGTGAAGAATAAAAAATTCTCGCCACAGCGGTCATTGACATTTTTATGGGGTGATGAGATCATCTCTACCCGACGGTATGTGACCGATGATAAAGAACGCGCAAAAGGTATTCAATGGGGCATGAGCCTGGATATGGTAGGTGAGGACACCAAAAAAACCGGCGGCACTTTCCTGATCGAAAAAATGCCCGACCCCTCTGCTGTCTGGACAAGGGGTGATGAAAAGCATTCTGAATGGGGAGGAAGTCCACTGCCTGAATCAGCGATCACACCACATTATTTCAACGATTTTATACTGAGCCGCTGTCTCGACCAGGCAAGGACCAATGGATGGGTAGTAAAGACAAACCCTTTTGAAGGAGGATCCGATCATACTCCTTTCCTCAATGCAAAAATACCCGGCCTGCTGATGTGGCATTTTACCGATGTATTCTATCATACAGACGGCGACAGGCTTGAAAATGTTTCCGCGTGGGAAATGAAAAATGTGGGTGTGTCTGCACTTGTATCAGCCATGACGCTTACATCTCCCAATGAAAAAACAGCTTTGTTTCTCGTAGATGAATTAAAACAATCAGCTTTCAAAAGACTGGAGACAGAAGCAACATTGAGCAAAGATGTGATTACAAAGGGTGGTAAAAAAGAAACCGAAGCACATATCCTGGAAGTATGGGGAAAGTATTACAAAGATGCATTGGGCAAAATGGACAACCTGCAACCCGGCGGTAATACCGAAAAAATTTCAGCAGCGATTTCTGCTGCACAAAAAGAAGTGGAAACAAAAACGTTGCAACTGGTTAACACATTATAATTACGGCTGAAAACTCTTTTCCTCTTTTTCTCCTGTCCTTCTCTTATTGAAACAAAGCACCCTAACCGTCGGAAATTTCAATAAGAGAAGGACAGGAGAAAAAGAGAAAAGGAGAAAAGTCACTCCCGAACAGGTGTAATAAAACTATCTTTTCTGCTACTAACCTTGTAACTTACCAAAAAATAAACACCATGGAACTGCTTTCCCAATATTGGTGGATACTGGTTATCCTGTTCATTCTTTTTACCACACTGGTCACCGTTAACCAGGGTACGATCGCTGTGGTAACCATGTTTGGCAAATACAGGCGCATGTTGCGACCGGGGCTTAGTATGAAGATCCCTGTTATTGAACAGGTGTACAAAACGGTCAGTATCCAGAACCGTTCGGTGGAACTGGAGTTCCAGGCTGTTACGCTTGACCAGGCCAATGTGTACTTCAAAAGCATGTTGCTGTATTCAGTATTGAACCAGGAAGATGAGACCGTCAAAAATGTGGCGTTTAAGTTCTTCAGCGATAAGGACCTGATGCAGGCCCTTATCCGTACCGTGGAAGGAAGTATACGCGGTTTTGTGGCCACCAAGCGCCAGGCAGAAATACTGGTTTTACGCAGAGAGATCGTAGAGTTTGTAAAGGACCAGATCGATCAGTCACTCGAGAGCTGGGGTTACCACTTGCAGGACCTACAGATCAATGATATCACTTTTGACCAGGCCATCATGGACAGCATGAGCAAAGTGGTGGCGAGCAATAACCTGAAAGCAGCCGCAGAAAATGAGGGCCAGGCCCTGCTGATCACCAAAACCAAAGCCGCTGAGGCAGAGGGAAATGCGATCAAGATATCTGCCAATGCAGAAAAAGAAGCCGCCCGCTTGCGCGGCCAGGGTGTGGCGCTGTTCCGGGAAGAAGTGGCCAAGGGTATGACCCAGGCTGCCGAACAGATGAAACAGGCCAATCTCGATACCAATGTGATCCTGTTCAGTATGTGGACAGAAGCCATCAAGAACTTTGCCGAAGTGGGCAAAGGCAATATCATCTTCCTCGACGGCAGCCCCGAGGGCATGGAGAACAATATGCGCCAGATCATGGCGATGGTGAGAATGAAGGAAATGGCCAAATAGTTTGTGGTCTATGGTCTGTAGTCTGTGGTTGTTTTTGGGTTGGTCGTGGGTGGTTTAAACCGTCAACCACGAATTACTAACAACCACAGACCATAGACTACAGACCACTGACTGTCCCTCAATGTGCAAAAGCTTTCCTAAAAATCCCCGCGATAACATTTTTATTAACACCCTGGCTGTTCTTTTGTAGAAGCATCTAATTTTAGCGTAACCCAAACCCATACAGATGTTCCATCTCCTGCAGATAGATACCCTGCAAAAAGCGACAAGTGCCTTACCCGCTGCCGCCGAAAAGATCTCCTTATGGAGCCTGCTCGAAAAAGGCGGCTGGATCATGTACCCGCTTTATCTTTTGCTGGTGATCGCCATATTTGTGTTTATTGAGCGGTTACTCGCCATCCGAAAGGCATCCAGGATCGAAGATAATTTCATGAATATTATCCGTGATCATATCATTACGGGTAATGTGACTGCTGCGCGTAGTCTTGCGAAAAATACGAACAACCCTGTTGCCCGCATGATCGATAAAGGCCTGCAAAGGATCGGTAAACCCATTGATGCGATCGAGAAGAGTATGGAAAATGTGGGCAAACTGGAAATGTATAACATGGAACGCAACCTGTCCATATTATCATTGATCTCGGGTATCGCGCCTATGTTCGGTTTTTTGGGAACGATTATCGGTATGATCCAGTTGTTTTACGGGATCGCCAGTTCTGGACAGTTTACACTGAATGATATTGCTGGTGGTATCTATGTAAAAATGATCACTTCGGGTACGGGCCTGATCATCGGCCTGCTGGCCTATATCGGTCATAATATGCTGACCACGCTGATCGATAAAACGGCCAACAAGATGGAAGCTGCCAGCGCAGAGTTTATTGATATTTTGCAGGAACCGACGAGGTAATTGATAATTAACAATTAATAATTAATAATTAAGGAATATGAAGAAGATAGGAAAAATTGTGAGGCAACTCATCAGAGCATTAACACCCCGGATCAAACCTGTACCCGTGCCGGTCAAGATCAAAACACGAAAACACCAAAATGACAGCAATTATTAATTTTTAATTATTAATTACTAATTAATGAACATTCGGAAACGATTACGCGCGCATGCAGAAGTACACACGGGGGCATTGAACGATATCCTGTTCATCCTCTTGTTGTTCTTCCTGATCGTTTCTACATTGGCTAATCCCAATGTAATCAAGGTGTCCAACCCCAAAGCCAAAAGCGATACCAAATCAAAGCAAACGGTTGTCATTACGGTAGATAAGGATCAAAATATTTTCCTTGCACAGAAGCCCATTGCTATGGACCAGCTGGAAGCTGAACTGCAGGCCTACCTCGCCAAGGAAACGGATAAGCCTTCGGTGGTGATCAATGGCGACAGTACCTCTCATCTTGGTACGGCTATACGTGTCATGCAGGTGATCAAGAAACTGGGGGCCACGCCGGTAATGGCAGTGGATAATAAGTGAGATTTTTACACATAGGTACATAGTTAAACAACGGGTGCATAGATTTTCTCTATGTGCCCTTTTCTTTCCTCTGTACCTATGTGTTTCCAAACCACGCTTTTACCATTCTGTCTTTTCCCTGCAGATCTTTCCTGAGTGTTGCAACATACCCATTGCTTTCAAAAAGATCCAGCACTTCTTTTCCCAGCATCTCATTGATCTCAAGAAAAATCATCCCATCACCGGCAAGATGTGTTTTTGCAAACAACGCGATCTTCCTGTAAAACAACAAAGCATCTTCATCGGGAACAAACAATGCGATGCCCGGTTCATGATCGACCACATGTTTCGACATGCCAGCCTGTTCTGACTGTTTAATATAAGGCGGATTGCTTACGATGATATCATATACAGGAAGCTGCTCCCAAACTTGTTCATTTAAAAAATCGATAGGCAGGAACGAAACATCCGCCTGTAAAGTATCTGCATTTTCTGCAGCCAGTGCTAATGCATTAACACTTATATCAATCCCTGTTACAGCTAAATCCGGTTTTTTCTTTTTTAGCGAAACCGGTATACACCCTGAACCTGTGCCGATATCCAGGACCTTTTGACTTTTGACTTTTGATTGTTGACTTTCAATCACCCATTCGATCAACTCTTCCGTTTCCGGTCTGGGTATTAAAACGGATTCATTTACATAGAACTTCATTCCCGCAAACCAGGCTTCTCCCAGTACATATTGTACAGGTCGTCCGTCGGCCAATTCTTTACTGATCCTGTCAAGTGCCATTTGTTCTGCCTCCGATAAAGGGGCCTGCTTGTCCAATAAACGGTCTATCTTTTTTTTACCGGTGATATGCTCCATTACCCAATCCCTTATGTTGACAGCTTCCCTGTCATCATATAGCGCTTTTAATACGGTCAGTAAGGTTTGTTGGGCTATGGCAATGGTCATGCTGCAATGTTAGCACCATTTGGCTATTTTTGCCAATTCTGTTATGCCAGACCTTCATGAATCCTATATGCGCCGCTGTATATCGCTTGCTTTGCAGGGGATGGGCTGTGTGGCGCCCAATCCGATGGTGGGAGCAGTGCTGGTGCATAACGACAGGATCATTGGAGAAGGATATCATGAAAAATACGGCCAGGCACATGCGGAAGTAAACTGTATTAACAGTGTATTGCCGGAAGATGAGCCATTGGTTTCTTCTTCTGTACTGTATGTATCCCTCGAACCCTGTTCTCATTTTGGTAAAACACCCCCTTGCAGCGACCTGATCATACAAAAAAAAATACCCAGGGTCGTTATCGGTTGCCGTGACCCGTTTGAGCTGGTCAATGGGAAGGGAATAGAAAAATTGCAAAAAGCAGGGATAGAAGTGGTAACAGGCGTATCAGAAGCCGCATGTACACAACTCAATAAACGGTTCTTTCTTTTTTATACAAAATACCGTCCTTATATCATTTTGAAATGGGCGCAGACAGCGAATGGGATAATCGGATCAGGTACGCAGGAAAGACTTTTAATCACAAACACAGCAACCAACCGCCTGGTACATAAATGGAGAAGCGAAGAAGCAGCTGTTCTGGTGGGTACCCGTACGGCGCTGTATGATGATCCTTCACTCGATAACCGTTTATGGACTGGTAAAAGCCCTATGAGAATGGTACTTGATCTGTCATTAAAGTTACCGCAGTCATTAAAAATATTTAACCGGGAGCAACCGACAGTTATCTTCAATCTTGAAAAAGAAGAAAAGAACAACAACCTGCGGTACTATAAACTGGATGCGAAGACAGGTACAGTACAACAGGTACTCAGCGCATGTTATGAGTTGCAGGTGCAGAGTATTCTGGTAGAAGGTGGCAGTAAACTGTTGCAATCATTTATAGATGCAGGAATATGGGATGAGTGCCGTATCATAACCAATCGGGAAATGACCATTGAAAAAGGAGTTGCCGCTCCTATACTGTCATTGGGTAAAGCAGACCAGGAAGAACAGATCGGGTCAGATACCATTCAATATTATACCAACCCACGAATAAACAAATAAACAAACCACATGCTTTACCTGCTCGGCAGCATCATATTGACCAGTTATCTTACGCTAGCCTTTAAAGTATGTGAAAAGTACCGGATCAATATTTTCCAGGCGATCATCTTTAATTATATCACCTGTGTGATAACTGGCTCTTTTGTCAACGGATCATTTCCTGTCAATAATGAAACAATACGAACACCCTGGTTTGCATGGGCCTGTGTAATGGGTGCCATGTTCATCACCATTTTCAATATTGTGGCAATGACCACGCAGAAAATAGGTGTGGCCGTGGCATCTGTTGCCAATAAGTTATCGCTGATCATCCCGGTTATTTTGTCTGTGTATCTCTATCATGAAACGGTGCAAGGCTGGAAACTGGCAGGTGTAATTCTTGCATTAGTGGCTGTGGTATTAACCTGCTACCAGCCTACGGCTCCGGGTTCGTCAAAGGATAAAAAGAAACGCAATTGGGTAATGTTTCTTCCATTTATATTATTTATTGGCAGTGGCTTACTGGATTCATTGATCAACCATGTACAGCAACTGTATGTAACAGAAGAAAACAAAAATGCGTACCTGATCAGCGGTTTTTTATCTGCGGCCACCATCGGATCGGTTCTGCTGATTATACAATACAGCCGGGGCAAACTGGTATTTGCTTATAAACACCTGCTGGCGGGCATCCTGATCGGGATACCGAATTATTTTTCGATATGGTGCCTGGTAAGATTTTTGAAAAACAGTCCCTGGCAAAGCAGCGCGAGTTTTCCTGTAAATAATATGGGTATTGTATTATTCAGTTCGCTGGTGGCCTGGCTGTTGTTCAGGGAAAAATTATCAAGGATCAACTGGACAGGTATTATTTTATCATTGCTGGCGATCTTCCTGATCGCTTTTGGAGATGCTATATGAGCGAGCCGGAATATTATTATACCATAGACAAAGAATCATTTGCTGAATTCAAAGATAGAGGTAGCAGGTTCCTGGCGTATGCCTATCCTGTTGTAACAGCAGAAGATTGCAAACGTTTTTTACAACAGCTGAAAAAGGACCATCCCAAAGCCGTGCATCATTGTTTTGCCTGGCGCCTCGGGTATGATGGCAATCAATTCCGCCAGAGTGATGATGGTGAACCCTCCGGCTCTGCCGGTCGCCCGATACTTGGGCAACTGGACAGTAAAAGCCTTGTCAATGTAATGGTGATAGTGGTACGCTATTTCGGCGGTACTTTATTAGGCGTTCCCGGACTGATCAATGCATACAAATCGGTTACTGCCATGGCATTGCAACTGGTACCGGTTGTGCAGAAACCTATTGAAGTATTGTATGAACTGCAGTTTGATTATACCCTGGTCAATGATGTAATGAATGTCATCAAACAATACAATTGCAGCATCGTCAAACAGGAAATGCAATTGTTCTGTATGCTCACGATCGGCATTTCAAAAGCAAGGCTGACGGAAGTTTTGTATAAACTGAAAGACCTGCATACAGTAGAAGTGAAAATGGTTACTGCCAAATAAGATTAAGCTTTTCCTGTTAATTTATAGACATACAGTCCTACGACCTCTTTGATAAAGAATGACCATTCATTCAGTAGTCCGGCATTTGGAAGGATATAATTATCAATGGAAAATTTCTGTGGCACCACTCTGTAATCACAAGGGAATGGAATAAAACCATAGCCGGCTTTTTTAAAAACACTTGCCGACCTGGGCATATGCATGGCAGAGGTGATAATTACATAAGGCAGCTTAGCTTGTAGGGAGTCAATGATCTTTTTTGAATAGATAGCGTTCTCGTAAGTGTTTCTTGATTTTGGTTCAACGATAATTGCACTATCCGGGATACCATTTTCCAGGAAAGCGGTCCTGAGAAACCAAGACTCTGACGGCTCATTCTGTAGTAAGCTGCCGGTTCCGCCGGATATAATGATCTTTCTGATGATCCCCCTATGATATAAGTTAGCAGTCTGGATAAACCTGTCTGCGGCGCTGCCAAAATATCCCCTGTAATTTTTGTCATACCCCGCCAATCCCCCAAGGAGAATGCCCACCTCGTATTTTTTTTCTGCGCTTATTTCAACAGGCGCTGGTTGCCATAACAAAACCAATGAACGATAAATGAAAGGATTGGTAAACACAATAAAAATAGAGAGGATGGCTATACGCAACCTTTTCTTTGTTTTTTCCGATTTGCTGATCAGCATCCATATAAAAAGCAGGATGATCCACCAGAATGGTACGATCAGGAAATACAATATTTTGGATAAGATAAAAAACATAAGCAGCAGCTATATGATGGTTAATTTCTAAAGCGTTCGCTAACCGAAAGATCCTTGCTTCCGGCAGTGTACCGGTAAAAACCTTCACCACTCTTTGCACCCAGTTTTCCGGCTGTTACCATATTTACCAGTAAAGGGCAGGGGGCATATTTCGGGTTCCCGAATCCTTCATGCAATACATTCAATATACTCAGGCAAACATCCAGGCCAATAAAATCTGCCAGCTGCAGCGGCCCCATCGGGTGCGCCATACCGGTTTTCATGACCGTATCAATTGCTTCCACACCAGCAACACCTTCATATAAACTATAAATGGCCTCATTGATCATGGGCATTAGTATCCTGTTGGCAATAAACCCGGGATAATCATTAACAACACAAGGTAATTTACCCAATTGTTTGGTCAATGAAACGATCGTATCGGTCACCTCTTTTGAAGTAGCATAACCGTTAATGATCTCTACAAGTTTCATTACCGGCACAGGATTCATAAAATGCATCCCGATCACTGCTTCTGGCCGTTTGGTTACAGACGCGATTTTTGTGATCGAAATAGAAGAAGTATTGGTAGCCAATATCGCCCCGGCGGGTGCCGCATTATCCAGTTGCGCGAATATTTTTAATTTCAGATCAATGTTTTCCGTAGCGGCTTCCACCACCAGTTCTGCATTGGCTGCACCTTTTAACAGGTCGGTTTCTGTACTGAGATTGGATAATGCTGATTGTTTCTGTTCCTCAGTAAGCGTACCTTTTGCAATCTGCCTGTCAAGGTTTTTCTGGATGGTTTGCACCGCTTTTTCAAGCTGCACAGCATTTACGTCTACTAAAATGACTGAAAAACCGGCCTGTGCAAACACATGTGCAATTCCATTGCCCATTGTGCCTGCGCCTATCACTGTAATATTCTGTAAGCCCATACAAAGCTGTTTTGAAGGATTGCTGACAAATGTAAAAGCTTAAATTTCCCCGGTAAGAAATATTTGAAAAAACCGCGCCTTTGCGCCTTTGCGCCTTTGCGTGAGATTTTTTCACGCAAAGGCGCAAAGGCGCGGTTGAAATAGGCCCATACTTTTAACTGTGTTATTATTTCTTCTTGAAATCCCCTCTTTTCCAGGCCTTGATAAACTCGGCCCAGGCTGCCGGGTTCAGGATATTCATAGGGGGTAACTGGCCGCTGTAATAAGCTTTATTAGCCTGCTGGCGCAATTGGTAATTAACTGCCTCTTTTCCGTCTGCCGGAAGACGGGCCATCAATGCGCGGAGGGTAGCTTCGTCTGTATTTTTTCGGGCAGTTTCAAACATATCATCCGCTACTTTGTTGTTCACAAAATCCCGTTCAAACTGCTCGCGGGTAGGGCGGGGTCTTAATATGGTGGCGGGAAGATAACTGGTATCGCTTACCAGCAATTGTATCACACTGTACTGATTGCCTACCAGGTCCCTGGGGATGAAGATACTCCTGTCTTTATAACCAATACTGGAAAAAGTGATCTTGTCGCCTTTCAGCACGGCTATCGAAAAAACACCATCAAAACTGGTAATGGTACCACGGCCTTTTCCCTCTACGATAACACTGGTAGATGGGATGCCCTGTAAGCTATCCGCCGTCATCACCACACCGTACAGTTGCACCACAGAATCGCGGTAAGGATTGGCAGTGGGTTGCTGCTGCGACCAGCCTTTCTGTAAGGAGAACATCACAACCAGTAAAAAGAAGTATCGTAGCAGTTTCATCATCAGTCAAAAATACAATGTCTTAACACATAAAAATTACCAGCCAGCGGCGCTATTTCCGACAAAGTAAGGCTGCAAGGGGTTAACTTTGCGGCCGGAATCTCTTTTTAACAAAAACTTTCGTGATGACAGAGGCTGATATACTGAAGGCATTAAGCAATGTGCAGGAACCCGATCTGGGCAAGGACCTGGTAACCCTGAATATGGTGAAAGATATCGCCATATCGGGCAACGAGGTAAGCTTTACCATCGTGCTGACCACGCCCGCCTGTCCCATGAAAGACATGATGCGTACGGCCAGTGAAAATGCTGTAAAGATCCTGGTAAACAAAGAGGCAAAAGTGACAGTCAATTTTACGGCCAATACATCCACCAACCGCAAGGATAACCAGCAGGTACTGGCAGGTGTGAAAAATATCATAGCAGTAGTAAGTGGTAAAGGCGGTGTGGGAAAAAGCACCGTAGCGGCCAACCTGGCGCTTGCGCTGGCCGAAGGCGGCGCTTCCGTAGGGTTGATGGATGCGGACATCTACGGACCAAGCGTACCCATCATGTTTGGTGTAAGGGGAGAGCGCCCGATGATGAAAGAAATCAACGGAAAAGGTATTATCGTTCCGCTTGAAAAATTCGGGATCAAATTAATGAGCATCGGGTTACTGGTAGACGAGAAAAATGCAGTGGTATGGCGCGGCCCCATGGCCAGCAGCGCCATTAAACAGTTTGTGACAGATGTAGATTGGGGCAACCTTGATTACCTCGTTATCGACATGCCACCCGGTACCGGTGATATCCACCTGACCTTAATGCAAACCGTACCTGTAACCGGTGTAGTGATTGTAACCACTCCTCAAAATGTAGCGTTGGCGGATGCGAAAAAAGGCATTGCCATGTTTGGGCAGGCACAGATCAATGTGCCGATCATTGGCCTGGTGGAGAATATGTCCTATTTCACCCCGGCCGAGTTACCCGATAATAAATACTATCTCTTTGGTAAAGAAGGCGGTAAACGCCTCGCGGAAGAATATGATCTTCCATTCCTCGGCCAGGTACCGCTGGTACAAACCATCCGCGAAGGTGGCGATGCAGGAGTGCCTGCCATGGTAGGTAATGATGTTGTCAGCCAGCAGGCGTTCAGACAGTTTGCTGCAACAGCCGTTCGTAATATCGCTATGCGTAATGCGAATATGCCCAAAACCCAAACGCTGGAAACGATTGCATAGAGACGATGAATAACAGATTTTGAATAATGAATGATACTAGCCGTTTATCATTCAATCCTTGCGCACATCATTCAACATTCATCATCCGATATTCATCATTCATTACCTTCGGGACATGTACAATTTACCTTACTACAAAGAAAAAGATCCGGCACTTGTACTTGCATTCATGAAGCAGTATCCATTTGCCATGCTGAGCGGTGTTGATGCTGAACAAAAGCCAGTGGCCACACAGGTGCCGTTACTGGTATCCGAAAAAAATGGACAGCTATTCCTACGCGGTCATATCATGCGCAACAACGACCATCACCTTGCATTTGCACAAAACAACCAGGTGCTTGCCCTTTTTACAGGACCTAATACGTATGTAAGCGCCAGCTGGTATGAAAACAAGCAACAGGGTTCTACCTGGAACTATATGTCTGTTCATGCAAAAGGGGAGATGCGGTTTTTGCCTGAAGCAGAGTTGCTTACACTACTTGATGATCTGACCAGCCATTTCGAAAATGATCCTGCTTCACCTGCATCGTATAAGAACATACCGGATGATTATATCAGCCGCATGGTAAAAGCGATTGTGGCATTTGAGATAAAGGTCACCTCGATCGACAATGTGTTTAAACTCAGCCAGAACCGCGATAAACAAAGTTTTGAAAATATCCTGGGGAAGCTGGAGAACGGTAGTGATGGTGCACGGGCCATAGCGGCAGAAATGAGTAAACGAAAGCAACAGTTCTTTCCCGGCTGAAAATTGGCTATCAGCCATCAGCCATCATCCTTCAGCCTGCAACAACGGCAAAGCAGGGTATTGTTAAATATGAGTATTAACAGAATATACAAAGCTGAAAGCTGAAGGCTCATGGCTGACAGCTTAAAACCCGGCACAGTTTTTTCATCATATTGCGGTGAATGTAAAACCATTTATTCCCTGGCAACGTAAGTATGGTTGTAACCGGTTACAACATACCTAAACATATTAAAACACATTTATGAAAAAGATCACGTTAATCATCCTTTCTGCCTTTGTATTGAACACAGTCAATGCACAAAAAGATCCGGTAGTAGGTGGTGCAGCTATGTATGCCACCAAAAATATCGTTGAGAATGCTTCACAATCCAATGATCATACCACATTGGTAGCTGCCGTAAAAGCAGCAGGACTGGTGTCAACACTTGAAGGAACTGGCCCGTTCACGGTATTCGCACCTACCAACGCAGCTTTTGACAAACTGCCAAAAGGCACCGTGAATTCACTTGTTAAGCCTGAGAACAAACCCACGCTGATGAAAATACTTACCTACCATGTAGTGGCCGGTAAATGGGATGCGAACAGCATTGCCAAAATGATCAGCGATGGTGGCGGGTCCGCCAATATCAAAACAGTCTCAGGCGGCACCCTCACCGCTAAAATGAATGGGGATAAACTGGTACTGACCGATGAAAAAGGTGGGATGTCAACAGTAACTATCAAAAATGTTTACCAGAGTAACGGGGTTATCCATGTAATAGATACCGTATTGATGCCCCAATAAACTATTTTCCGCATAGATAAAGCCGGTGCTGACTGCACCGGCTTTTTTTTGTTATACATTCGCGGTTTCGGTCAGGCCGCTGGAGCGGCCCGACCGTTGCCACTAAACTGAAGTATGGACCCCATTATCATCACATTGGATGGCTACTCATCCTGCGGAAAAAGTACCCTGGCAAGGCAACTCGCCAATGAACTCAACTATGTATTCATCGACAGCGGCGCCATGTACCGGGCGATCACTTTGTATTTTCTCAGGCATCATCTTGACTGGAACGATCCTGCCGTGGTGCAAAATGCCTTACAGGAAATATCCCTGGAGTTCCAGTATAATGAAATGACGGGACAAAGTGATATGATCCTGAATGACGAAAATGTTGAAGCGCTGATACGGGATATGCTGGTTAGTGAACACGTGAGCGAAGTATCTACCATTAAAGACGTACGCGAATTCGCGGTAGCACAGCAACAGAAAATGGGAGAGAAGAAAGGTATTGTGATGGATGGCCGCGATATAGGTACGACTGTCTTCCCAACAGCAGAACTCAAAATATTTGTGGTAGCCGATCCATCTGTTAGAGTCGAAAGACGTTTTAAGGAGCTGTATGCCAAGAATCCTAATATCACTGTAGAAGAAGTAAAAAACAACCTCGAGATGCGTGATTATATCGACAGCAACCGCGAATTCAGTCCGCTGCGTAAAGCGGATGATGCCGTAGTGCTGGATAATTCCAATATGACGCGCGAGGAACAATTGACATTGGCATTGCAATGGTCAAAAGAAAAAATGCGCACAGAGAAATTGTCGTGAATCGTTTACAGATCATTCCCCGCTTCAAATAGTATCTTGTATTTATTGGTGCTGATATTATCGCCCATCATTGACAACCGCACCCGTGTAAAACCATTTTTATCATTCCTGTTAATGAATGCAGCCTTCATGGCCCCATTTACACTGTTAATCCTCTTGTCGCTGCTTACCAGGATAAACATATCTACCAGCCTTGAAAAAGCGATCTCTGCTTCCTGCTGTGCCACAAATTCAAACCAGAGTTGTACACCGGTGATGTTTTGCAGCAACTTCGGACCCTCATAACGTTTGCAGAAAAAATCAATATGCCCGGTAGTGAACTTTTCAGTGAAGAAAGGATGTTTCTTAAAAATAAAAGAGTGTATCTCTTCCTGCGCACGAAGCGTATCGGATGGCGCGTAACTGATCCATGCGCCTGGTGATCTGTTCAATTGCAAGGCTGGCATGTACAGTTTCAGAAAACCAGTGATCGTAGAATCAGGGGTATTGGTAAATGTGTTGAAGAATAACCGGTTGGCATGGCTGTCTATCGACTGTGCTTTTGCCCCGACACATAAGATCAACACTATCCACCCGGCGAATAAATACCTGAAGGGCATACAACTGGTTTGGTAACAAATTAACTGTTTTCTGTATCAGTTCCAATTGTTGGCAAATCATATCGCAAATCTTCGCTTTCAATCCAAAATTTCCCAATCCCCAATTCCAAAATTCCTCCTCACCCCAATTCCCACCATTTCGAAAACACCTGTGCTTCTTTCAGATACAAAGCTTCACCTATCATCGGATGCAATACAGGCACCTGTTGTTTTTCGCCTTCTCTGCTAACACGTATGATCGGCTCATCCCAGGCATGTAATCCCAAACTGAACTTGGCCCAGTGTACAGGTAATATTTTGGCCGCACGAAGATCTATCGCGGCAGTGATCAATTCTTCGGGAAGCATGTGAATGTATTTCCAGTAGAGATTGTATTGACCACACTCGAGAATAGCGAGATCGAAAGGTCCATACTGTTTCCCGATCTCAGCGAAATGCGTATCATATCCCGAATCACCACCCAGGTAAAGATGCATTGTGGGTGTTTTCAATGCGAATGAGGTCCATAAAACCTGGTCCCTCTTGAAACCCCTTCCTGAAAAATGCCTGGCTGGTAATGCATGGATGGTAAATCCCTGGTCGGGTATGAGTTGATCATGCCAATCCAGTTCATTGATGATGGAAGGATGATATCCCCATCTTTCAAGATGCGCACCGGTACCCAATCCGGTAATTACTTTTTTGATTTTTGGCTGCAACGCCGAAACTGTCAGGTGGTCAAGATGATCCCAGTGATCATGAGAAATAAAGAGATAATCTATTTCAGGAATGTCTTCAACGGTGTAAACATCACTTCCCTCATAACTCCGGGTGGTAAAACTGAACGGCGATGCATGTCCGCTGAAAACAGGATCCACCAATATTTTTTTACCGTCCACCTGTATAAAATAGGAAGAATGTCCAAACCATACCAGCACATCTTTTGTTGGATCAAGCGTTAACAGGTTTGTTTTTTGGGAAGGCAAAATAGTTGCGGGCCGGTTTCTGGTATCCTTTCCAAAGAAAAAATCCCACATCACTTTGGAGTAACTGGCACCTTCCACCAGATTAGGCGTATGGTGCTGGTTCTGAAATTTTCCCTCACGGTAATTGGGTGATCGTTGTATCCTGTCCATCCGTTCACCAAATGACATTGAACCAAAAGTGATGCCACGCATAAACCATGCGACAAGGGCAATAAAAGCGATTACAGCAGCAAGAAAAATATACATGGACAGCTATTTAATAATACACCCCTGTTTTTTACAAACCAATGTATGTAAAAATAAACAGGGGTGTGGTAGCGTTTTAAGGCTTATTTCTTTACAACCAATTCCTTTGCATTTTTCTGCGCCTTGAGCGCCAGTTCTGTTGCGAGTAAACAATGTTCCTGTGTCATGGCCGTTTCAGTACGGTTCACCACATCATTCACAAACTGCTCGCCAAATGGTAAGGGTTCTTTACTGCAGTCTATATATTTTGTTTCCTTCTGGGTTACCAGGTATAAATGACTGCCACCTGTACGCGATGAAGCAATATCAATGTTTTTCCTGATCTCAATATAACCTTCCGTTCCTAAAATAGTCAAACGGCCATCGCCCCAAGTGGCCAATCCGTCAGGCGTAAACCAGTCTACACGTATATAACCGGCGCCGCCATCACCCCTTAACATCACATCCCCGAAATCTTCAAAATTGGGATATTGCGGGTGATTGGTATTGCCTACCTGTGAGGCCACCACTTCTGCTTTGGTGGATCCTGTAAAATATAAGTACTGGTCAAACTGGTGTGAAGCAATATCGGTAATGATGCCCCCGAACTTTTTCTTATCAAAGAACCATTCAGGGCGTGTAGCCGTATTCATGCGATGCGGTCCCAGTCCGATCGTCTGTATCACTTTGCCGATAGCGCCGGCTTTTACCAGCTCACCGGCTTTTACAGTGGCGCGGTTTTCAAAACGTTCACTGTACATAATGGAATAAATACGGTTGGTCGCTTTTTGTACACGGCGCACTTCGGCAAGCTGGTCAAGTGTAATGATGCCGGGTTTGTCAACGAGGTAATCCTTACCGCTTTTCATCACACGAACACCCAATGGGCCGCGCTCATCAGGTATACCGGAACTCAGTACCAGTTGTATCGATTGGTCATCCAGTATCTCTTTTTCACCCGATGCCTGTTTTGCCAGAGGATACCTTTTGGCGAAAGCCGCAGCCAGGTCCGGTTCTTTTGCGTAAAAAGAGACCAGTTGCCCGCCGCCCCTTGTAACAGCATCCGTCATACCATAAATATGGCTATGGTTAACGCTGATCACGGCGAAACGGATCTTTGGCTCTGCAAAAGGTTTTGCAATGGATTTCCTGGGGAAAGATGACAGCATCATCAATCCTGAAGCGGTAGCTGCCGTGTTCAGAAACTTGCGGCGGTCGAGTGATTTTTCTTTCATAAGGGCCTTGTTAGATGGCGGTAATGAAGTTACACAACTTGCCGTATATCAGTTTACGCAAACGTTGGCGAAGAGAAAAAATCGGTGGAAATATGTATCTTTTACGCCAATTTAAAAATGCCATTATGAAAAAATTGCTTTTACTGGTTATCCTGGCAGGCAGTTTTGCCTGTAAACAACAAGCCTCCCAGGCCGATATTGAAAAACGCTTACGCGAAAGCATGCAGAAACACCTCGAAACATCCAAAGAGGCAAGTATTGCCAATGCGAAATATGAAATCAAAGAAGTCGCGTTTTATCCCGGTAAAGAAGCCTACGAATGTGAGTTTACCATCCACATGAAAACGGATACAAAAGATACGACCGGTGTTATGAAAGCAAAGGTTTCCTACGACTTTGCCACCGTAACACGCCGTCTGTAACGGTTATGAAATAAAAAAAATAGGATGTTCTCAAATTACCCTGCGTAACCTACTGTAACTCCTGTTCTCTGCGGTGAAAGAACTGTTGCACATTATTGCACTTCGAATATCGAAACGTTTTTTCACCGCAGAGAACGGGAGTTACATGAGTTTACGCAGAGAAGAATAATCGCACCACACATAATAAAATATACCATGTTGAAAAAATCCTTTATCGTTCTTTTTGCTTTTATAGCTGTTCAATCTGTTGCACAAACCGGTAAGCCGGATAAGATGACACAGTTCATCAACGGCCTGATGCAGAAAATGACACTCGAAGAAAAAATAGGACAGTTGAACCTTCTGATCCCCGGCGGTGCTGCTGTAACAGGTTCCGTTGTGAGTACCGGTGTGGAAACAAAGATCAAAGCCGGGAAAGTCGGTGGATTGTTTGGTATTATCGGTGCCGACAAAATTCGTAAGGCACAGGAGATCGCCGTTAACCAGAGCCGGTTAAAAATACCTTTACTATTCGGATCCGATGTGATACACGGACACAAAACAACATTCCCTATTCCCCTTGCTTTATCCTGTAGCTGGGATACGGCATTGATTGAAAAAACAGCACGTATCGCCGCCAGGGAAGGATCTGCCGATGGATTGAGTTGGGCATTTTCTCCCATGGTGGATATTGCCCGCGACCCACGCTGGGGCAGGATCGCAGAAGGCGCAGGTGAAGATGCGTTCCTCGGTTCGGCAGTGGCCAGGGCCATGGTAAAAGGATACCAGGGTAATGATCTCACAGATCCCAATTCACTGATGTCCTGTGTAAAACATTTCGCCTTATATGGTGCCGCGGAAGGAGGCCGTGATTACAATACGGTAGACATGAGCCGTGTGCGCATGTACAATGAATACCTTCCTCCTTACAAAGCCGCTGTTGATGCCGGTGTAGGAAGCATCATGAGTTCTTTCAACGTCATCGATGGCATTCCCGCAACCGGTAACAAATGGTTACTGACAGACCTGTTGCGCAAGGAATGGGGTTTCAAAGGATTCGTTGTATCAGACTATACCTCTCTTAATGAAATGACCCCGCATGGTGTTGGCGATCTGCAAACAGTGTCGGCCATGTCATTAAAAGCAGGGCTTGATATGGATATGGTAGGTGAAGGTTTGCTGAATACATTGCAAAAATCTTTGAAAGAAGGAAAAGTTACCCAGCGTGAAATTGATGATGCCTGCCGCCGTGTACTCGAAGCCAAATACAAACTCGGTTTGTTTACCGATCCCTATCGCGGTATCAGCGAATCACGCGCATCAGAAATACTCACACCTGCCAACAGGGCCGCTGCAAGAGATGCGGCCGCACGTTCCTTTGTATTGCTGAAAAACCAGGGACAGTTATTACCATTACAAACCACAGGCACCATCGCAGTGATCGGGCCATTGGCTGACAGCAAACGCAATATGCTGGGTACCTGGAGTGTTTCCGGCGACTGGCAGCAATCGGTTTCCGTGATAGAAGGTATCAAAGGGGCAGTTGGCAGCAAAGCAAAAGTGCTGTACGCAAAAGGTGCCAATATCGCTGACGATAAATTTTTTGTAAGAAGGGTGAATACATTGGGTATGGAAATCGATACGACTGAAAAACGTTCTCCAGAAGAAATGCTCAATGAAGCGGTACAGGTAGCACAGGAATCCGATGTAGTTATCGCCGTGGTGGGAGAAGCCGCTGATATGTCAGGCGAAGCATCCAGCCGTGCATCTATCGATATTCCTGAAAGTCAGCAGAACCTGTTGAAAGCATTGGCAAAGACAGGTAAAAAAATAGTACTGGTACTATTCAACGGCCGTCCCTTAACACTCAACTGGGAAAGCAAAAATATCCCTGCCATACTTGATGTATGGTTTGGCGGAACAGAAGCCGGTAATGCAATTGCTGATGTAGTGTTTGGTAAATACAATCCTTCGGGCAAACTGACAGCTTCTTTCCCGTATAGTGTAGGACAGATCCCCGTTTATTACAACCAACTGAACACTGGCCGTCCTTTCCGTGAAGGCGATTGGCCAAAATTCAAATCCGATTACCTCGATATTCCGAATGACCCATTGTATCCGTTTGGCTATGGCCTCAGCTATACCACTTTCGCATACAGCAGTATTACAGCCGGCAAAACCGCGATCAGTGGCAGCGAAAAGCTGACGCTGAAACTAACTGTTACCAACTCGGGTAATTATGATGGCGAAGAAACGGTACAGTTGTACACACGTACCCTGGCAGCAAGTATTGCGCGCCCCGTGAAAGAGCTGAAAGGTTTCCAGAAAATATTTTTACGGAAAGGAGAAAGCAGTGAACTGGTGTTCACGATATCATCCGATGACCTGAAGTTTTATAACAGTGATCTTAAATGGGTATTTGAACCCGGTAACTACAAGGCTTTTATCGGCCCGGATTCGCAGCGTACCAATGAAGTGGAGTTTGCCGTAGGGAAATAGATTTTTTTAACACAGAGACCACAGAGTTATCAGAGGGCCCTCTGTTCTACTCTGTGGTCTCTGTGTTAAAAAATCCCCCACTATCAGCGGGTCATCCGATCAATGCCCCGCGCGGTAATGCTCCAGCAAAGCATCCCCGCCAAAATCATTCTTAAAATCCCTCACAACCGTATGAATATGATTCGCCCCATTCTGTGAATTATCGTATTCGATGATAAGGGTCGGTCCCTGCACACGGTAATAATACGTTTTGCCCGGTGCGCCTTCGGTATTACCCGCCCAGGCAAACTGTAATTGATCAAGCCCTGCTTCCTGTATCTGTTTCAGCATATCATCTGCAAATAATTTGGTGAAACGATTCACATATAATTTCACCAGTTGTAATAACAGCTGTTGCTGTTCATGGCTGAGTTCACGGTAATAGATGCCGGCTGGTTTATCGATCATCGCTTTCCTGTCGGCAGAAGTTACAATATCACTGGGTGCTGATGAATTGAAAACAGTTTTCTGTAGTTGCACCGGGGATAATGTTTTGATAAAAGCAAATCCCAGTTCTGTTTCCTCTCTCAATATCTGTTTGCCTTTGTCTGGTCCGTCTTTTACGATCGCCGGATTGGCTCCGAGGAATCCCGGTGTACCGGACACCAATTTTTTATCACGCACAGAAAAATTAAAAGAGATATGATGTCCCTCTATCCGCCAGCCCCAGATCGTTTTATCACCGGGTACACCAAAAATGCTGAAGTAATATTTACGCGGGTCGCGGTAAGTATCGTTCTCGTCACGGTTCTCAACACCTCTTAAAATGTTTTCAAGATCCATGATCTCGTTCACTTTACCGGCGGCCTGCTCGCTTAAGCAGGATCTTACCAGGGTCAGCGCTGCTTGTTTTTGGGTAGCATTCAGGTCGCCGATAACGATACCTTTTCTTGTTCTGGGAACAAAATGAAAATTATACCGCTCCTCTGTATCAAAAGGAAAAACAGCTACCAGTTTTTGTGATGCGTTTAATGATTCCATGAATTTGCCGGCAGCCTGTACTGGTTCCTGGGCATTGCTATAGGTAATGCTGGTAAAAGTTAACAGCATATAGCAAAGCATTCGTTTGCGGAAGATCATGGACACATTCATTGCTTAAATCTAACAAAAACCTTGTATGTCTGGTGTCCCTTATTGAAATTGGGTAGCGGTACAGTTTGAAATATTTTACCGCAAAGTCGCGGGGACGCAAGGGTACGCAAAGATTTACCATTTAGTACACCTCGCGTTTCTTTGCGCCCTTGCGGCTTTGCGGTTAAATGGATCCACACATGACCTGCATCATTCAAACTATACCAATACTTGGAAAATCGAATTACCTTGTCTCAACAGTGTTAATTGCACAACACGTTAAAAGAACAGTCGTTCTTCCGCAGAGTAACTTTTCTTGAACTCCTTTGGCGTACAGCCTTTCTTCTTTTTGAAGATGCGGTTAAAGTTGGAGATATTATTAAACCCGGTTTCGTATGCGATCTCTGAAATGGATTGCGTGGTATCGATCAGCAGCCTTGATGCATGACCCAAACGGATCTCTGTCAAACTATCAATAAACGTCATTCCCGTACGCGCCCTGAAAAACCTGCTGAAAGCAGATTCAGCCATATTCGTAAGTCCCGCTACTTCCGTAAGTGAAATGGGTTTGTGGAAATGTTCATTCATGTATTCCATCACCCTCTCGATCCTGCGGCTGTTATAGGCAATATGCTGGTTGTTATTAAAAGTGGAATTCGATAAGATGCGCGTATGTCTGGCAATGGATAGTTCATTAAGAATAGACATCAGTTCAAAAACAGAATCAAACCCATCCTTTTTATTGAGACGCATAATGCGGTAGGCAAGCAGGGAGGCTGTTTCAAAAGAAAACAGCAATCCCCGTAAGGAATTCTCCAGCATGGTACGTAAAAAGCTCAGTTGATTCCGGCGCAGGAACTTTTCATCAAACAGGTCCTTGTGAAACTGGATCGTCACTTCGGTAATATCCGTACTCTGGCATTTGTGCGTCATCCAGGCATGGTGCAGGTTGGGGCCGAGCAATACCAGTTCGTATTCGCCGATCTCTTCCACATGATCACCAACCACTCTTTTGGCACCTTTGGCGTTCCTGATAAAGTTGAGCTCGAATTCTTCGTGGTAATGCAATGGATAATCAAACCCCGTTTTGGTACGGGAGAAAATAGCAAAGCAGTCGGCAGAAGTCAGGGGGGTAATTTCCCTGTGAATATGAAATTTTTTCTGCATGGCAAGACGATCGATAGTTAGAAAGTACCGGGGTACTGGTAACAAAATACAAATAATTCAGCAAGTCAGAAAGCTTTCTTACAGAAGATTTTAGAGAACTCCGGTAAAAACACAGTTGCCGCAATATGCAAAATACTATCATATAGCCCTTAAAAAAGTATTGATTTTATACTTCATGAACAGTCCGCAACTGGTTTCTTGCCTGTGCGGGAATTTTATGACTTGAATAACTGATTCCGGCCCCACACAATGCCTTCTAAAAACCAAAAATTAGCATCCCACCAAACAAGTGAACTGCGCGGTTAAAAAGTTATCATACAAAAACGTTCCTGCATTTTTTTCCGGACCGGGATAGCAGGCAATACTCCGCAAACGTTTTCGCCACGAACGAGTGTTAGTTTTTGGTGTGGAAAAACAATGTCTAAAATCATCAGTTATAAGTCATTACATATTGTGTAATTGAAAACATGCGCTTTTTTACCAATTGGGGTAGAAATCAATTAGAAATGGTCTAAAAACAGCTTATGTGTACATTTTACATATTATAAATGTCAAAATAGTACAAGAAATTGTTAAAATAGGATCAAATACGCAGAGAGAAGTGTTATACTTTTATTAACGATTAAGTTTTTTCTAACTATCAATCAATCTGCTATGCCAAAGAAACTAAACCTGCTTGCGAGGAATGCCTTGCTGGTATTCGTTTTTTCCCTTTTTTCCGTGGCTCTTTCCGCACAAAACAGAACTGTTAGCGGTAAGGTCACCAACAAGTCCAACGGACAGGCCATTGCCGGAGCTACGGTTCAGGTAAAAGGCGCTACGACAACTGCTGTTACCAATGCAGAAGGTCTTTTCGCCATTAGTGCCAATAACAACAGCACACTCGTAGTAACAGTTGTTGGTTTCCAGTCAATGGAACTCCCGGTGGGGTCAAGTACCTCAGTGGATTTTTCAGTATCAGAAACCACCAGTCTGCTTAACGAGATCGTGGTAACGGGTTATTCTTCCCAAAGGAAGAAAGACATCATCGGTGCCGTATCCGTAGTAAGCGCCAAGGATCTCCAGCAAACACCATCTTCCAACATCGCTGTACAGCTTCAGGGCCGTGCTGCTGGTGTGGTGGTAAGTTCAGCAGGTGAACCAGGTGCCGGTGCGGTTGTCCGTATCAGGGGTTTTGCCTCTGCCGGTAACAACGATCCTCTGTACATCATTGATGGTGTACCAACTGAGGACGCTTCCAAATTCAACCCTAACGATGTAGAATCACTACAGGTATTGAAAGATGCCTCTGCTGCTTCTATCTATGGTTCAAGGGCCTCCAACGGTGTGATCATCGTTACTACCAAACAAGGTAAAGCCGGAAGACTGAATTTCAGTTATGACGGTTATGTAGGTTCACAGATCGTTACCGACAAGATGATGCCGGATATGCTGAATACTACACAATACATGGATTACCTCCAGAGAACAACCGGTTCTACCTACTCACACCCTGTGTTTGGAAACAACGGTTCTTTCAAGATCCCTGATTTCTATATTACCAGCGCCGGTTTTAAAGGTGGCGTTTCTGCCAGCGACGCAAGAGCAAATCCTTCTTTGTATTCGCTCAACCCTTTATACCAGATCTCCAAAACCAGCATGGGTACCAATTGGTTTGATGAACTGACAAGACCAGCCATGATCCAGAATCACCAGATATCTGCAGCAGGCGGTTCTGACAGGGCATTGTATTCTCTTGGTTTGAACTACTTCAACCAGGAAGGTTCTTTTGTACACACTTATTTCAAACGTTACACTGTAAGAGCGAATACCTCGTTCAAACCTGTCAGCTTCCTCCGTATCGGTGAGAACCTGCAACTTAGCTATGAGGAACGTTTAGGTGGTAATAACAGGGGTGAGGGCGATGCCTGGGCCTCTGCTTTCAGGATGGTACCTTATATACCTGTATTTGATATCGCCGGTGGTTTTGGCGGTAACGGTGTAGGTGAATCCGGAAACGGTAGTAACCCGATCGCCAACCTTACCCGTGCAAAAGACAATACCAACAAGTTCACAAGACTGTTTGGTAATATCTTTGCAGAGGTTCCATTTACAAGCTGGTTAAACGCCCGTTCTTCTTTTGGTATTGATATGGGTGCCCAGTTCACCAGGAGCATTGGTAGAAAAACCTACGAACGTTCTGAAAACCAGGGTACTACTCAGTTAACAGAAGATGGCTGGTACTATACCAACTGGACCTGGACCAACACACTTACTTTCGACAAAACATTATTTACAGACCACAGTGTTAAAGTGGTATTGGGTTCGGAAGCCGTTAAAAACTCTTCAAGAGGTGTAAGGGCATTTGGACAGAATTTCGATTTTGAAACACCAGACTTCGTATCACTGAACACAGCGATCGCCGGTAGTTTGAGTGACAGAACGATCTCTAACTATAATATAGGAAGAAGTTCACTGTTCTCTTATTTCGCGAGACTGGATTACGCATATAAAGGAAAATACCTGCTTACCGGAACCTTCAGAAGGGATGGTAACTCAAGGTTTGGTCCAAATGCACGTTATGCCAACTTCCCGTCACTCGGTGTTGCCTGGAGGGTATCTGAAGAGAACTTCATGAAATCTGTTACCTGGGTTACCGACCTTAAACTGCGCGCCGGTTGGGGCCAGATGGGTAGCCAGTCTAACGTGAACCCTTCTAACCAGTTCTATACCTATACTTCGAATGCGCCGCGTACCAACTATGATATCAGCGGTAACAATACCTCTTCTGCTCAAGGTTACAGAAATGACAGACAGGGTAACCCTGATACCAAATGGGAAACATCAGAAACCACCAACTTTGGTTTAGATGCGACGCTGTTTAACGGTAAATTCGATTTTAGCCTGGATGTCTATAATAAAAAGACCAAGGACCTCCTGGTAGACCAGGTAAGAAATGGTCTGGAACCACAGTTGACCAAACCATTGGTAAACATCGGTACCATGGAAAACAAAGGTTTTGACATTTCTTTAAATTACCGCGGCACAACCAACAGGAGCGATCTTTCGTATGATATTGGTGTAACTTTCTCACATTACAAAAACACCATGACCAAGCTCAACAACGAAGGTTCTCCAAGGATCATCGGTCTGGAAAGGCTGGCGAGCGCTATCAGGACTGACCTGGGTCAGCCGATCTCTTCTTTCCATGGATTTGTGATTGACGGATTCTATAACACGGCTGCTGACATCACAGCGCTTCCTTACGGTGGAGCTGTAGTAGGTAGCTGGAGGTATAAAGATCTTAACGGAGACAAAGCCATTACTGATGCTGACAGAACCTATCTTGGTACACCCCACCCTGATTTCCAAATGGGCTTTAACCTGGGCGTGAACTACAAAGCGTTCAATTTAACAGCGTTCTTCTTCTGGAACCAGGGTAATGAGATCTATAACTACACCAAATACTATACAGACATGCGTGTGTTCATAGGTGGTGTAAGTACAAGGGTATTGACTGATAGCTGGACCCCAACCAATATGAATGCCAAACTGCCTTTACTGGCACCTGGCGCTGCTAATGGTTATACGTCCAACACAACCACTACCTCTAACTCTTATTATGTAGAAGACGGTTCTTATTTCCGTGCAAAAACATTGCAATTGTCTTATAATCTGCCAAAATCACTGGTAAGTAAAGCCAAAATGCAAAGTGCAAGATTCTATATCCAGGCACAGAACCTGTTTACCATCACTAAGTATTCAGGAGCTGATCCGGACATGAACCTTATTTCACGTGATCCGTTTGGTGTTCGTGACTACTACCTGGGTGTTGATCTGGGTGGTTTCCCTAACCCTCAGCAATTCCTGTTGGGTTTAAACGTGACATTTTAATTGTAAACTGCCAGCAAAACAATAAATATGAAAAAGAAATTATTAATCATAGTATCAGCGCTCTCAGCTACAGTAGTTATATACTCCTGTAAGAAGAGTTTCCTGGACCAGCCGCCACAAGGTGTGTATGACCTGGCCAGCTTGACTAACAAAAAAGGTGTTGATGGCATGCTCATCAATGCGTATGCAACATTGGATGGTATCCAGGACCAGCAGAATGGCGGTGCCAGTAACTGGCTCTGGGGAAGTATCAGGGGTGGCGAGGCCTATAAAGGCACTGAGCCCAGCGATATGGCCGAAGCCAATCCTATCATGCGTTTTGAATTAACAGCCAACAACGCACAGATGAACAACAAATGGAACGCCATCTGGGATGGTGTAGGTGGTGCCAACCAGGTATTGTCTATTTTGCCGAGCGTAAAAGACGTTACTGCGGCAGAAGCCAAACAATTAGAGGCAGAAGCCAGGTTTATCAGGGGCTTCCAGTTGTTTGAGGGCAAAAAAGCATTTGGTAACATCCCTTATATCGACGAAAAAACCACTGACTTTAAAGTACCTAACTTTTCAGGAAGTGCGTATGTAAATATCTGGCCACAGATTGAAGCCGATCTTCAGTTTGCATACACCAACCTCGATGAAACAAAAGCGCATAAAGGCAGGGTTAACAAATGGGCAGCAGCGGCATTTCTTGCCAAAGCCTATATGTTCCAGAGCAAATTCACTGAAGCAAAAGCTTTGTTGACTGCGATCATCCTTAATGGAAAAAACAGCCAGGGTATTAAGTATGCTCTTGCCGCAAATTACCACATGAACTTCCGTGTAACTACTGAAAACAACACGGAAACTGTATTCTCTATCCAGGCATCTTATGGTGATGGTGCGAATACCAATGGTAACTACGATAACACGCTGAACTATCCACACGGTGGTAGCGCTACAACAGAAAAACCCGGCGCATGCTGCGGATTCTTCCAGCCTTCACAGAACATGGTGAATTCTTTCAGAACATCTGCTGCCGGTCTTCCTTTACCAGCTACTTATAACGATATAGACGTTACCAGCGATGAAAATGTAGCTTCAACTGGTGCGTTCACACCTTATGCCGGAACAGTTGATCCAAGATTGGATTGGACCGTTGGCAGAAGAGGTATTCCTTATTATGACTGGGGTGTACACCCGGGTAGGGACTGGATCCGTAAAGTAGATTACGGTGGTCCTTATTCTCCTAAGAAGAATACATACTATAAAGCTGATATCGGCTCTCTGGCAGGTACAGTAGGTTGGGGTTTTGCCAACAACGCTTTGAACTATACACCTATGCGTTTTGCAGACGTTTTGCTGATGGCTGCAGAAGCGGAAGTGGAAGTAGGAAGCCTGGCTGAAGCAACCAACTATGTTAACATGGTAAGAACCAGGGCCGCTGCATCACCTGTGATGAATGGTGCCGCCCCTGCTGCTAACTACCTTGTTGCTGTGTATCCTGCAACTTTTGCAAGCCAGGCTGCCGGAAGGGAAGCTGTTCGCTTCGAAAGAAGACTGGAACTGGGTATGGAAGGCCACAGATTCTTTGACCTCGTTCGTTGGGGACAAGCGGCTACTTTCATTAACGTTGAGTATTTGACTAAAGAAAAAACAAGACGTGTAGAAGCTTTAGGCGGAGCTGTATTTACTGCCGGAAAGCATGAAATACTGCCGATCCCTGAGTTTGCTGTTAACAACAGTAATAAGGATGGCGCTCCTACACTGAAACAAAATCCTGGCTATTAGTAGTTTTAGTTTTTCGATTGCTTCTCATAATTCAATAAGGACTGCCCGGTTTTCCGGGCAGTCTTTTTTTTATGTGTGACAGGTGAAGGCCAAATAGACATTGAAAGTAGCCTGACTAGAACGACTCTTATAGCTCTTTTTCTCTTGTTCTTCTCTTATTGAAACTTTCCGATTGTCAGCCTTTTTGTTTCAATAGGGGTAGTGGGAGAAAAAGAGGGAAAGAGAAATCCCTTTTAAACATCATCAAGCCCGCATTGTAAACAGGCTCTTCTGGTAAAATGCAATAATGAGGCTACCTCTATTTGATCACTGCCGTTCAAATATGAAGCAGATACCGTATTTTGAAACAGATTTTGTTATTGAGATCACTAACTGCATTGCTATGAAAAAATACCTGCCACTGATCGTTGGCTTTATAGGACTTATCGGTTGCAAAGATGCTCATCTCTTCAAAAAGATTGATTCGGGCCATTCGGGAATTCATTTTACCAATACCATTGCTGATAACGATAGCCTCAATGTGCTGGATGTAGAAAATATCTATAACGGTGGCGGTGTGGGTATCGGCGATTTCAATAACGACGGTCTGCAGGATATTTATTTCACAGGCAATGGTGTATCCAATAAATTATACCTGAATAAAGGAGATTTTACCTTCACAGATATCACAACAGAAGCAGGTGTTGGCGGTGATGGTAAATGGTACCGTGGTGTAAGTGTGGTTGATATTAATAATGACGGCTTACAGGATATTTATGTTTGCGCCACACTCCTGAAAGATCCAACACAGCGGGAAAACCTGTTGTTCATCAATAATGGCGTTGATAAAAATGGCGTTCCTGTTTTCACCAACAAGGCTGCAGAATATGGATTGAAAGCCAGCGTACATTCCACAATGGCGGCTTTCTTTGATTATGATAATGATGGCGATCTGGATATGTACCTGCTGGTGAATGAGATCAAAAAAGCAGATTACCCGAATAAATTCAGACCGGTATTGATCAATAGTGAGAACCCCAACACAGATAAACTGTTTCGAAATGATTGGGACAGCAGTCTGAAACACCCTGTGTTCACGGATATTTCAAAACAGGCGGGTATCACCATTGAAGGATATGGCCATGGGGTTAATATATGTGATATTAATAAAGATGGCTGGAAAGATATTTATGTGACCAATGATTTCCTGTCTAATAATATCCTTTACATCAATAACGGAAACGGAACATTTACAGACCAGGTACGCAGTTATTTCAAACACACCGCTGCCAATTCAATGGGACAGGATATTGTTGATATCAACAACGACGGGCTGGAAGATGTGATAGAACTGGACATGGACCCGGAAGATAATTACCGGAAAAAAATGATGCTCATGCCCAACAGTTACCAGTTGTACATGAACATGGATTATTATGGTTACCAATACCAATACGTGCGTAATACCGTACAACTGAACCAGGGGCCAAGGGTATTGCAGAACGATTCAATCGGTGCACCTGTATTCAGTGATATCGGGTTCCTGGCAGGAGTGGCCGAAACTGACTGGAGCTGGACACCACTGGTTATTGATTTCGATAATAATGGTTTCAGGGATATCATTGTTACCAATGGATTTCCCAAAGATGTAACCGATCATGATTTTATTTCTTTCCGGAACAAAGCGTTTTCGGTGGCCAGCAAAAAAGAGATACTGAACCAGGTGCCGGAAGTAAAGATCAGTAACTATGCGTTCCGTAATAATGGCAACCTGAATTTTACCAATGTATCAAAGGACTGGGGTATTGCCACACCGGCTTTTTCCAATGGCGCGGCTTATGCCGACCTGGATAATGATGGGGATCTTGATTTTATCGTTAATAATATCAACGATGAAGCATCTGTATATAAAAACACGCAGCGGCAGAAAGACGATAAATCAACACATTACCTGCGACTGAAATTTGAAGGCGATGCAGGCAATAAAAATGGGTTAGGTGCATGGGCAGAACTGTATTATGACCATGGTCAAAAGCAGGTATGGGAGAATACACCCTACCGCGGTTACCTCTCCACCAATCAAAGCGGCGCGCATTTTGGATTGGGGGCAATAGCTACGATAGATTCTATCGTCATCAAATGGCAGAATGGTAAAAAACAGCTACTGCAAAATGTAAAGGCTGACCAGCAATTAACGGTCAGTATCAAAGATGCGGTAACACAGGATGTTTTCAACAAGGAACTCTTTGCTCAAAATAGTTTGTTCAGGGATGTATCTGATTCAGTAAGTATCAGGTACACGCATGAAGAAAAAGATTTTATTGATTTTAATATCCAAAAACTGCTGCCGCACAAACTGTCAGAATATGGTCCCGCACTGGCTACCGGTGATATAGATGGTAACGGCCTGGATGATATCATCAGCGCAGGTGCGTTTACCAAAAGCGCCCAGTTGTTTTTACAGCAACCCAACAACCGCTTTGTACAAAAACCTTTGCTGGCAAAAGCAGTTGCAGACGGTAAAATAACAGAGGATACCGGCATATTATTGTTTGATGCCGATGGTGATGGCGACCTGGATCTGTACATTGCTGCCGGTGGCTATGAAAATGCGGCCAATACGCCGGCTTACCAGGATAAACTGTATATCAACGATGGTAAGGGCAATTACCAGCCTGATTCACTGGCATTACCTCAGAATTTTACCAGTAAGTTTTGTGTAAGGGCCGCTGATTATGATAAGGATGGCGATCTCGACCTGTTTATTGCGGGCAGGGTGGATCCATGGAATTATCCTAAACCTGTATCCAGTTTTATTTACCGCAATGATTCAAAAAAAGGACAACCGAAATTTACCGATGTTACTGCACAGGTAGCCAAAGAGCTAAAGGGGATAGGACTGGTTTGCGATGCATTGTTTACGGATTTTGACAATGATGGATGGATGGACCTGGTATTGGCCGGTGAATGGATGCCTGTCAATTTTTATAAGAACAACAAAGGTGTGTTCAGCAATGTAACACAGCAATCCGGTATTGCCAGCCAGGTTGGTTGGTGGAACACGATAGCGCCAGGCGATTTTGATAATGACGGCGATATTGATTATATCGTTGGTAACCTTGGTCAAAACTCTTTGTACAAAGCCAGTGAACAATATCCTGTTGCGATCTATGCAAAAGATTTTGATAATAACGGGAGCTATGATGCTTTTCCTGCATTGTATCATCCCGTTAGCCAGGAGGACCAGACCAAAAAATTATTTCCTGCGCAAACAAGGGAAGATATTGTCAAACAGATGATCAGTATGCGTTCGAAGTACCAGAATTTCAGGTCGTTTGCTACTGCCACTATTGATGATATCTTTTCAAAAGAACAGATGAAAGATGCTTTGGTATTGAAAGCCAATAACCTTACTTCTTCTTACCTGCGCAATGACGGAAACGGTAAGTTTACAATGAGTGCATTACCGGTGCAGGCGCAGGTTTCGGTATTGAATGGGATAGTAACGGATGATTTTGATGGAGATGGCAATCTCGATGTACTGATCAATGGTAACGATTATGGTACTGAAGTATCGGTTGGCCGCTATGATGCATTGAATGGGTTATTGCTGAAAGGTGATGGTAAGGGCGCGTTTACACCGCAGTCCATTCTCCAAAGCGGTATCTATATCCCGGGTAATGGCAAAGCGATCGCAAGGTTAAGAAGTGCGAATGGGAGATACCTGATCGCTGCCGCGCAAAACAGGGGATTGCTGAAAGTGTTCGCTTTAAAACGGAATGCATCATTCATGCCTGTACAACCCGGCGATATCAGCGCTGAAATAAAATACACCAATGGTAAAGTACAGAAACGGGAGTTTTATTATGGCAATTCGTTTCTCTCACAGTCTGCACGATATCTCTGTATGGATGGAAATGTATCATCTGCTGCGGTTATCGGAAACGATGGACGATCAAGAAAAATAAAATAAGATGTTTGCATATCCGTTAATTAAGGTTCTTCGTCTTACCTGTTGCTGCCTGGTTTGCGGACTGTTTTTTGAGAGCTGTAAACAACAGCATAAAGAATTTAAACCCTACGCAAATAATTTGGGGATCAAACCGGCAAAACTTGCACAGATAGATACGGTTCATTATACAACCGTTGAGTGGACAGAACCTAACAGGAATTTCGGAACCGTTAATGAGGGAGATAGCGTAGTATTCAAATACAAGTATAAAAATACCGGGGTACACCCGCTTTTTATTGCTGGTGTAAAGTTGGCTTGTGGGTGTACAGCGGCCAGGTATCCCGAAGAACCGGTTATGCCAGGACAATCAGCTGAACTGAGCGCTACATTCAATACTACCAATTATCCCGGGGAAGTGCATAAAACGATCATTGTTACTACGAATACTTCCAACGGTGTGAAACATGTATTGACAATTGCCGGTAACGTTATTGAAAAAAAATAAAATAGAATCATTAAGATAATAAAAGAAAGGATCTCTTTATGCGGAAACCGAGTTTATCAGTAAGAAAAATGAGTGTGGTGGCTGTTGTAGGTACAATTGCCGGGTGTGTTATGTTATTAGTGTCCTGTCGTGACCAGATTACAAAAAATGCATCACATAAAAATATTACGGATGAAAGTATAGGAAAAGGAAAACAACTGGCGGTTACCTATTGTCAGTCATGCCACCTGTTGCCCGATCCTTCAGAACTGGATTCAAAAACATGGGAAACCGGTGTGTTACCGGCGATGGGTCCGAGGCTGGGTATTTTCAGTTATGGATTTGAGCGATACCCTTCTTACAAAACAGACAAGGACCTGCCGTCAAATTTTTATCCCGCCAAACCTATGCTGAGCAACCAGGACTGGCAGCATATCATCGATTACTATACTTCTGTTTCTCCTGATTCAATGCCAAAGCAGCAACGTCAGCAGGTGATCAAAACGGGTCTGGATATATTTGAAGTGCAGAAACCTGAAAATAATTATCCCACTCCAGGAATCTGTCTTACCAAGATCGATACTTTTAGTAAGCCCAGCCAGTTATTCCTGTCTGACCTGGTGAATAAGACCACTTATCAATACAACAACTTATTGAAGTTAAAGGGTTCGTTTGTGTCTGATGCTACGATCACTGATATTGACTTTGCGAACAACACAATGCTGGCCTGTAATGTGAATGTCATCAATCCCAATAATGGAAAATTTGGTAAGGGCCAGTTGATAAAAAAAGACAGCAAGGGAAAGTTAACCCTTGATACAAAAGCATTACTGGATAGCCTTGCGAGGCCCGTGCAGATCACTTCCTGTGACCTTAATAATGATAAAAAAACGGATTACCTGGTTTGCGAGTTTGGTCATCTTACAGGTAGTCTTTCCTGGATGGAGAACAAGGGCGATGACAAATATGAGCGCCATGTATTACGTGCTGAGCCGGGCGTATTGAAAGTGTATGTAGAAGATGTGAATAAGGATGGACTGGAGGATGTATGGGCATTATTTTCACAAGGAGATGAAGCTATTTACCTGTTTACCAACAAGGGCAATGGAAAGTTTGAAGCAAAACCGGTATTGCGTTTCCCTGCCTTATATGGTTCTACTTATTTTGAGTTTGCTGATTTTAATAATGATGGACTGAAAGACATTGTTTATACCTGTGGTGACAATGCGGATTATTCACTTGTCGTAAAGCCGTATCATGGGATGTATATTTTCCTGAATGAAGGAAATATGCAGTTCAAACAAAAATATTTCTTCCCAATAAACGGTGCATATAAAGCGATGGCAAGAGATTATGATGGAGATGGCGACCTGGATATTGCCACGATCGCTTTTTTTGCAGATTATGAAGGATCGCCGGATGAAGGTTTTATTTACCTGAAAAATGAAGGGAATTTATCGTTCAGTCCGTACACCCTACCTGAAACACGGCAGGGCAGGTGGCTGACAATGGATGCGGGCGATCTTGACGGTGATGGTAAACCGGATATCGTACTGGGTAATTTTTCGATCAGGCCATCTGCGACTAAACCAAAAGATGACTGGCGGAAAGGTGCGCCGTTCCTGCTGTTAAAAAATATTCGTAAATAATTATAATCACCTGTAACCTGATAGTGATGAAAAACAACAGATACCTTTTTTTGATCATGGCTATCCTCGCAACTGTTGCCGGTTGTCGTGGTAAAAAAGCGGAGCGTATGGCTGAAGCAGAGATACTGCACCAGAATCAGGACCAGCTTACTCAGATCATCATCTATGATGTGTTTTCTCCGCCGGTGGCGAGCAGGATATATGTGTATTCCTCACTCGCTTCTTATGAAGCCATCCGCTTCAGTAAAAAAGGCAATGAGTCTATTACAGCTAAACTGAATGGTTTTGGTAAGATGCCAGTGCCACAGGAAGGGAAGGAGTATGAGTATACACTGGCGGCTACAAAAGCGTTCTTTATGGTAGCGCGGAATATCAAAGTCTTTTCAGTGGATTCATTGGATGCTCATGAAAATGGTGTGTACAAAAGTTACCAGGATAATCTCGATGATTCAGTGTATGCACGTTCGGTTGCTTTTGGGGAATCGGTTGCCAAAGTGATACTGGCAAGGGCCAAATCAGATGGCTATGCAGCATCTAGAGGTAAACCCAAACATTTGGGAAGTACCGATGCGGGAAAATGGAGACCAACACCACCTGATTATATGGATGGTGTGGAATGGTGCTGGAACACGATGCGGTCAATGACACTTGATACCTGTTCACAATTTATGCCTCCCCGCCCACCCGCATACAGCACAGATACGAACAGTGTATTTATGAAGGAAGCGATAGAAGTGCAGCGGATCGGTGATAACCTGACAGAGGAAGAAAAAATTATAGCGCGTTACTGGGATGATAATCCTTTTGTGATGGAACATTCCGGGCACATGATGTTTGGCAATAAAAAAATTACACCGGGTGGTCACTGGATGGGTATTGCAGCCATCGCTGCCAGGCAAACCAATGCGGATCCTGTAAAGATCGCCAAAAGCTATGCGCTTACAGCGATTGCCTTGTATGATGCATTTATTGTTTGCTGGGATGAAAAATACCGTAGCAATGTGATAAGACCGGTAACAGTGATCAATGAACTGCGTGATAAAAACTGGCAGGCATTTTTGCAAACACCACCGTTCCCTGAATATACAAGTGGACATAGTACGATCACGGCGGCTGCGGCTACCGTGCTGACAAAATTATATGGAGATAAATTTGCTTTCCAGGATACCAGTGATCTTCGGTATATAGGTATGCAGCGGCATTTCAATTCTTTTCTCGAAGCAGCGGCAGAAGCTTCAATCAGTCGAGTGTACGGTGGCATCCATTATCGGAACAGTGTTGAGCAGGGGGCGATACAGGGAAAAAAAGTAGGCGCGTTGATCGTGCAGAAAATATTGGAGTGATTTGGGCGAAATATTTTTTTCAACACAGAGACCACAGAGTTATACAGAGGGCCCTCTGTTAACTCTGTGGTCTCTGTGTTGAAAAAAGCATTAACTATTGTAGCCTACACTATTGCAAAATGTGTTCTGCCTAGAGCGGACATTTTTCCGGAGTCAATGGTCATGTAGCTAAAATCTGTTATCACATCACAAGCGCCGGAGGCCAATAGCCCCGGAGCTGTTATTGTATTGCCGATTCCTATTGCATACATACCTGCGGCTTTTGCTGATGCAATGCCACTGATGGCATCTTCAAATACCAGGCATTGCTCACAGGACAGATTCATTTTCTCACGCATTTTTTCATAGGGTTCAGGATGTGGCTTGCCATGTGTTACATCATGTGCGGTCACAAAATGGGTGAACGCGGTATCAATACCTATGTTGTTAAGCATTTTGAGCATACGGGTGTGGTGGGAGCTTGTTACCACACCGGTGGGTATTTGTAAGGCAGTAAGTTTTCGGATAAAATCTGTCACCCCGTTAATGGCACCCGGTTGCATACTGCTGTCAAATAGGTGTGCTGAAGAATGAATTTCCTGTTTACGCGAATCATCAAGGTGTCCGAATACCCCGGATATGGTGTCGCCTACTTTTCTGCCGTAGATCCATTCGCAGATCATATCGTCTGTGAGTGTAATATTTTCTTTGTCCGCCCAGCTTTTCCAGAAATTTTCGATGGCGGGATTGGAATCAATGATGACCCCATCGAGATCGAATATGACGGCTTTAATATTCCCCTGCATAAATGGAAATTAGTAAATCTCTGTGAAACTCTGTGTCCTCCGTGCCTCTGTGGTAAGGAACATCCTCCATCGATCAGAGCGAAGGCTTTACCACAGAGGCACGGAGTACACAGAGTCACACAGAGATGGCCCAGGAAAAGTTTCCGGTATCTGCCAATGAAAACAAGGAGTTAGCCAACGGATTTTGGCTTTAAAACGATAACTTTAACGTTCATATTTTTCGCTTACTATTAATCATTGCCAAATGAAAAAATTGCTTGTCGTTATAGGCATAGCCGGTTGTATTACAGCTTTTAGCCAGTCAAAAACTGCCATTTCCATTATTCCTGAACCGGTATCGGTGAAAACAGGTACAGGGGTATTCACTTTACCCAGGAATATTATCATACAGGCACCGCTGCACACGGAGATGAAAGAAGTATTTGGCATTTTTCGTGAAAGGGTTACCAGGTCAACGGGCAGCACGGTTAGTTTGAGCAGTACCGCTGCCAATCCTACTATTAAAATGGTGTTGAATTCTACAGAAGATAAACAGCTTGGCAAGGAGGGTTATAAATTATCAGTCACTCAAAAAGGGATTTCCATCAGTGCCAATCAACCTGCCGGATTGTATTATGGTGTACAATCGCTGATGCAGTTATTTCCCAAAGAAATAGAAAGTACCACGCAGGTAAACAATGTTGCCTGGACCGCACCTGTTGTAGAAATAACCGATCACCCGCGTTTTGGCTGGAGGGGATTGATGTTTGATGTGTCACGCCATTTCTTCACCAAAGCCGATGTAAAGAAGTATATCGATAATATGGTGCGTTATAAATACAATGTGCTGCATTTGCACCTGACAGATGATGAGGGCTGGAGACTTGAGATCAAAGGATTGCCTAAGCTCACAGAAGTGGGTGCATGGCGCGTAAAGAAAACAGGATATTTCGGCACTTTTGAAAAACCCAAAGCTGATGAACCAAAAGACTATGGTGGATTTTATACACAGGATGATATCCGTGAGATCATTCAGTATGCAAAAGAAAGGTTTGTGAACATACTTCCGGAAATAGATGTACCGGGTCATAGCCTTGCTGCCGTTGTAGCGTATCCTGAATTATCCTGCACACCTGAAGCGAATACTTACAGCGTTCGTTCCGGTGAAGAGATCATGGATTGGTCCAAAGGTCATCCACCTATTGCATTAGTGGATAATACACTTTGCCCTGCCAACGAAAAAGTGTATGATTTTTTGGATAAAGTGATGACACAGGTGGCGCAACTGTTCCCTTTTGAATATATCCATGTAGGTGGTGATGAATGTCCTAAAAATTACTGGGAAAAAAATGACCAGGTAAAAGCATTGATGCAGCGCGAAGGATTAAAGACAATGGATGAGGTACAGAGTTATTTCGAAAAAAGATTAGAGAAGATCGTAACATCCAAAGGCAAAAAATTCATGGGATGGAACGAGATCATGCATGGAGGAATAGCGCCTACCGCAGCAGTGATGAGCTGGCAGGAAGTTAAGTACGGTATTGAAGCCGCCAATATGAAGCACGAAGTGGTGATGAGTCCTACCGCATATACCTACATTGATTATATGCAGGGCGATGAGATTATTGAACCACGTATCTATGCATCACTGCGTTTGAATAAGACTTATGAGTTTGAACCGGTACCCGATGGTGCCGATGCTACTTATATAAAAGGCGGCCAGGCCAATCTCTGGACAGAGCAGGTGTATAATATGCGTCATGCAGAATATATGACATGGCCAAGAGGCTTTGCAGTAGCGGAATCAGTATGGTCGCCCAAGGAAAAAAAGAACTGGGATAAATTCTTTGCAAAAGTTGAGGATCATTTTGGCCGCTTCAATATGGCGGAGATTAAGTATGCACCCAGTGTGTATGATCCCGGATTTACAGCTATCTGGACGGATGACAAACAATTAAAGATCACACTGGATAAAGAAGTAAAGGATTTGGACCTGTATTATTCATTTGATAATTCGTTCCCTGATAATTATTATCCTAAGTATAGCGATCCCTTGATGGCACCAAAAGAAGCAGTGATGCTGAAAGTGATCAGTTACAAAGGGAAACAACCGGTGGGTCGTATGATCGCAATGCCTTTGTCTCAATTAAAGACAAGGGCTGACCGCGAATTAAAGGCAAGAACCGATCGCGCCCTTAAGAAATAATATTACTAACCTGATACGGAACAATGGATATCCGTCATGAAGAAATATTGCACCACCGTTTTGTGTTACCTGCTGTTTACAAACAGTATGGTTGCCCAGTTATGTACGGGTAGCCTGGGGGATCCGGTGGTGCATATTACTTTTGGTAATTCGGCTACCAACCGTGGGCCGCTGTCTTCGAGTATTACGAATATGACGTATATCGAAACCTGTCCGAACGACGGTTTTTATACGATTACCGGTTCATCAGGCGCCTGTTTTAACAATACCTGGTTCTCATTTTCACAGGACCACACCGGTGATCCCGGTGGACAGGTAATGCTGATCAATGCATCATTCTCACCGAGTAATTTTTATGTAGATACGGTAAGGGGCTTATGTGGCAATACGGTATATGAGTTTGCCAGCTGGGCAGCTAATGTAATACGGTCAACTGCGTGTAATGGAAATACCATTCCGCCAAATTTATCATTCAGTATAGAAACGGTTACAGGTGTATTGTTGAAGGAAGTAAATTCAGGAGATATCGGCGCTACGCCGGGTATTATCTGGAAACAATACGGAACTTTTTTTACCACACCGGCTAATACCAGCGAAGTCGTATTGCGTATCCGTAACAACAGTGTAGGTGGTTGTGGTAACGACCTGATGCTGGATGATATTACCTTTCGTCCCTGCGGACCAAAGATCACTGCTTCTGCTGATAACAATGCAGGTGACCTCATCACTGTATGCGGGGATAAGCAAACGGATATTGGTTTTACGGCAACCTACTCAACTGGTTTTGTTGATCCATTAATTCAATGGCAGGTAAGTACAGACAGTGGTAAAACATGGACAGATATTGCGGGTGAGCAAAGTATCCGTTATATACGTAAGCCTACTGCCAATGGATATTACCAATACAGGGCAGCGATATCAGAAAGGATCAATGCGGGTTCTACACGTTGCCGTATCGCTTCCAATATCACTACCATACATGTGCCCACACCACCGGTATCAGCCACTAAAACGGTAACCGGTTGTTTGGGAACGCAAAGTTTGCTACAGGAAGTAACAGGTAATGGCTATAGTTATCAATGGTCGGGACCTGGCGGGTTTTCATCAACAGCGTCTGCGGTGCATTTCCCTTCTGTTCAATATGCAGATTCGGGGTTGTATAGAGTAACCATTTCTGTATTGAGCTGTACTGCTGAAGATAGTTTTTACCTGCGTGTATTTCCCAACGCAGTGGCTACAATAAGTTCAGGAGGCGGGTTGTGTGAGGGTACAGGAATGGTATTAACCGCTTCGGGTGGTGTGCAGTACACATGGTCGCCTGTAGCAGGTGTATCCAATATTAGTTCTCCTAACCCAGTGGTATCACCTGTAGATACCACAAGATATAAAGTGATAGTGACCAATCAGTATGGCTGTATGGATTCTGCTTTTGCAACGGTAAATGTGTGGAAGAAACCTGTTGTGAATGCAGGACCGGATCAACAGATATTTGCAGGTGATACAACAAGTCTTAACGGGATGGTTTCAGGAACATCTGTCAGTTTCAACTGGTCGCCATTAGTGGCGATACAAAACAGCAATAGCCTGACACCGGTTGTTAATCCGGAAGAAAATACTGTCTATACGTTAACAGCGGTATCTGCACTTGGTTGTGGTACGGCAAGCGATGAGGTACTGATAAAAGTGTATAAAAAAATAAAACCACCGAATGTATTTTCTCCAAATGGAGATGGGATCAATGATACCTGGATCATTCCGGGGCTGGATACCTATCCTGAATCGATTGTTTCCGTGTACAACAGAACCGGGCAGCTAGTATTCAGGACAAGATCGGTTGATAAGATCTGGGACGGACTGTATGATGGTAAAAAAATACCGGTGGGTACTTATTATTACCTGATCGACCTCAATATCAACAGACCGCCGGTTTCAGGGTGGGTGCTGGTGATCAGGTAGCGCGAAGGCTTTACCACAGAGGCACAAAGGACACAGAATTTCACAGAGATTTTGTATATTGGTTAATCCTAAAAACAAATCTATATGTCAACCACCAGGCGAAAATTTATCCGTACGTTAGGTACTTCAGGATCACTGCTGTTCGGGCTGCCCGCATTGGCTGATCCGGCTAAGATACAGACCCTTCTTTCACAGGTAAAAGTAAGTGCGAATGATAAAGTAAGGATCGCATTGATCGGATCCGGTATCATCGGTCATTACGATACAGAAACCGCACTAAAAGTACCCGGTGTAGAACTGGTGGCTGTATGCGACCTGTACCAGGGCCGTCTCGACAGGGCCAAAGAAAAATGGGGTAACCATCTTTTCGTTACCCGTAATTATAAAGAGATACTTGAAAGAAAAGATATTGATGCCGTACTGGTTTGTACCTGCGATCACTGGCATGACCATATCAGTATCGATGCATTAAAAGCTGGTAAACATGTGTACTGCGAAAAGCCGATGGTGCATCATGTGAATGAGGGACTGGCCGTGGTAGCCGCCCAAAAAGCAAGCGGTAAAACACTGGAAGTGGGCAGCCAGAGCGCCAGTTCCGCGATTTTCCTGGAAGCACAGAAGTATTTTAAACAAGGGATCATTGGTGATATCACTTATGCAGAAGCATTTACGGATAGAAACTCGGCCAATGGTGCATGGCAATATACCATCCCATCCGATGCCAGTCCCGAAACCATTTCCTGGGATATGTTCCTCGGCGATGCACCCAAAGTTCCTTTCGATCCTGTTCGTTTTTTCCGCTGGAGAAATTACAAAGCGTATGGAACTGGTGTAGCGGGTGACCTGTTTGTACACAGTTTTACAGGATTGCATACTGTTACCAGTTCACTCGGCCCCAAGCAGATTTTTGCATTAGGCGCTTTGAACTACTGGAAAGATGGTCGCGATGCGTATGATCTTGTTACGGGCATCACACAGTATCCCAAAACAGAGAACCACAATGCTTTCCAGTTCTTTGTCCGCGTGAACCAGGCTGATGGAGCAGGAGGTGGTTCCAGTACAAGGATCATCGGTACAGAGGGTGTGATTGATATAAGAGGGAACAGCATCACGATCAAACATTTCAAACGCCCGGTTGCACCGGGAATTGGTGGGTATGATTCGATGGAAAGCTATACAAAGTCCATGCAGGAATCATTGCTGAAAGAATACAGTGCCAAGTATAGTGATGAGGATAAGAAAATGAAACGCTTTGATGATATTGTTTTTGAAGCGCCGCGTGGATATGATTCAAGACTTGACCACATGATCAATTTCTTTGAGGGTGTACGCACCGGTAAACAGGTATTGGAAGATGCGTCCTTTGGTTTACGTGCCGCTGCTCCTGCCATACTCTGCAATACCAGCAGTGACCTGAAAAAGCCGGTGAACTGGGATCCGAAAACAATGAAAATAATTCCATAACTCTCTGTGCCGTCCTTGCGAGCGGAGCGAAGCAACCTGTGTGCTTAAGTAATGCCTCTGCGAAAACTCTGCCTCTCATGTTCTCTGCGGTGAAAAACAATCTACAAAGTCGGAAATTTTGAATTTCGGGACTTTCTTCACCGCAGAGAACATGAGGGGCAGAGTTTTCGCAGAGAAATCATCAGCCTAATATTAATATGCATAGCTATTTTAAGCACAGGTTGCTTCGCTACGCTCGCAAGGACGTTTTTGTTATTTTTTTAAAGCTTTCTGTGAAACGATCACATCATTGATCAGAAAAGTGGTTCCTCCATTCGTGAGAAGATTGTATACTTTCTGGTTTCCCTCTGCCTGTTCGTTTTTTCTCCATACAATGAATGTTTCATACTGGTTGGTCCGCTCATCCAGGCAGATCACGGATTCACCTTCCTGTACATCTCCCATTTTTTTGGCACCTGTTGTCATAATTACTGGGTGATTGGGTGTGGCTTTTAACTCTTTTGTAGTAAGTGTGATCTCGTCACCATTTTGTTTCGCTGATAGCAGCAACAGGCTGGTGATCGCATAATTTTTTTCTTCGTGGGTCACCAGTCCTGTTACCGTTACGGGTATGTTTTGCCTGGATACAGGATCAACTGTCAGTATATGATCGCCTTCTTTTACCTCTTGCATGGTTTTGTGCGAACCATCTGCCATGGCCACCATCACATCTCCCGGGAAACAGATATCCGAGCCATAGGTGCCGGCTTCTTTGGAAAGATCCTTTCCCTGGTTGGCGGCTTTGTATAGCTGGAAACCGAATTCTTTGGAAAGCACATAAGATAATTTCAGTACATAGTTGGGTTCCACTTTATCAATGGCATGAATGTCTTCGAAATATTTTTCCCATATTTTGCTGTCGGTTTTAAAATTAGGGAGACAGGCTTTGTACAGTTTTCCTTTTTCATCTGTATAAAAGATCAGGGTACCGAGTTCCTGTAATCCATCTTTCAGTAAAAATCGATAGAGGTCGATTCGTTTTTTCTTGCCATCATCTCCTGTTATAAAATAGGGTTTGCGTGATTCGTACCTGTCCAGTATGTAGGTATTATCGAATTTTACATAGGTATCGTTGTCGAGGTCCTTGATGGTAAATGTTTTGGCTTTCTCGTATTCTTCGAGGGTCAGGCTCCGGCCAGTGGGTTTATCCTGGGCGAATAATAAGCAGGGGACTACCAATGCGAGGAGTAAAAAATATTTTCTCATGATCATTTTTTCAAAGGTTCCAGTACTAGGGACTGTAGTTTAATCGGATAAAAATAAGCCGCAGATTCGCAGATTGGCCTGATCGGGAACAATCAATCTGCGAATCTGCGGCCTGAATTAGTAATTATTTTGGGCATTTTTATTTTCTTCTCAGGATATCTCTTTAAATGCTGTAGCAAATGCTTCCATTTCGCTCATACGGCCGATGCTTACACGGCACCAGTTCTTATCATTGAATTTCCAGGAGCGGATGCTTACGCCGCGCTTGTTCATTTCCATCATAAACTGGCGGCCCTCCATTTTAATAGGGAACAACACAAAATTGGCGGCAGAAGGAATATAATCGTAGCCCTCTTTCTTTAATATATCATACAGGAAATTTTTCGAAGCGATGGTTTTTTGCAAAGCATCTGAAAGAAACTCCGTATCCTGGTAACTCGCGATCGCTGCCTGTAAGGAAGTGTTGGACAATGCCATGCCTCCCGGTGTATACATCGATAGTGTGTCCACCATATCAGGTTTTGCTACGGCATAACCTATCCGCAAACCTGCAAACCCATATAGTTTGGAAAAAGTACGTGCAACGATCACATTTTTGCCAGCTTTAACAGTACTCATCATACTTGCTGCTTTAGGATCGGGCAGGTAATCGATATAGGCCTCGTCTATCATTACCGGAACACGCGCGGAAACACGTTCGCAGAAGGCACGAAGTTTATCGGCATCCAGCACGGTACCTGTTGGGTTATTGGGATTGCAGATGTATACTAAAGTTGTTTTACTGTCGATGCGTTTTTCCATTTCACCCAGGTCCAGTTTGTAATCGGGTGTCAGCGGAACTTTCACCCAGTTGGCATTAAAACGCTGGGCCTTTGAAGGCAGGTCATCATAGCTGGGATCGCCGGTAATGATGCTGCCGCCATTCTTTGCAAAATGCATGGCGGCGGCCAGCAGGATAGGAGAAGAGCCAGAACCCATCATGATATTATCTTCCGTAACTCCCTCATAAGCGGCGATCTTACTAGCCAGCTGACGCATCTGTTGAAACGGATAGAGATAACTATTATCCAGTACAGACTCTATCGCTTTCTTCGCTTTGGCTGATGGACCGAATGGGTTTTCATTGGCTGATAAACGTGCTTTTATGTCTGCAGGTGCATCTATAATGGCCTGTTCATCGCCGGAGATCAGTTCTCCCGGGTAACAGGAGAACATCGGGCGCGAAGCGGTTTCAGCAAAAACAGCAGATGCCAGTGGTAATGCACCGGCGGCCAGTAAACCTGTTTTGAGCCATTTGCGGCGATCGATTGTGTTAGCCATGGGAGTAGTTTTTAGTTGTGTATAAAATCAATCTTGTGTTGCGTATAGAATTTTCTCACAAAGGCACTAAGGCACAGTTGTTAAGTTGCCATTACCCGTTTGTGTACCGCCTTTACCACTGCTCTTGCCGATTCGAAGGCACCTGCCATCCATGCATTCAGGTAAGTAAGATGCTCTCCTGCAAAGTAGACCTGTTTATCAGGTTCCAGTAACGCATTGTACACTGTTTTTCTTTCTTCCGAAGAATACAGCGCCCATCCTCCCAAACTGTAGGATGTTTTGTGCCAGCTTACTGAAAAGGATTTTTCAAATTCTTTTTCATATTGCGGGTGCACCAGTTTGCCTTTTTCCAGCGCCAGTTTTTCTCTTTGTGTAAAACCGAGTTCACCTGTGCGTTTGGCCTTCTCGTTAAAATTATAATAGCCTATGAGTATGCCTTTCTGCCCGAGATAATCGTTCGAGGGATAAAAAATTTGTGTCAGTTCATTATTGGTATGTGTAATGCCTCCATAAATATGTTCATCCTCTTCCCAGAAACGGCGTTTGAATTGCAGACCTATTTTTCCGGTGGGTATATAACTGGTAAAGTCTATCGCACGGCTGGTATCCGAAGAAAAATTATGGTCGATATTGCTTAGTACGGGCAAGGGAATGGTACAGATGCAGAGATCGGCTGCCAGCGTATGTGTGCCGGTGGCATCTTTGTATTGAACAGAAACACCTTCAGCAGTGTTCCTGATAGCCGTTACTTCAGAGCGGAACCGGATAGATCTGCCAACCTGTTTTTCCAAAGCTTTGGCTATCGCATCCATACCGCCTGTTGCCTGGAACATCGTCATTTGTAATTCATACGTGTATTCGGCAACATTGTAAAAATCGGGTTCCAGTAATCCGGAACCAAGTATATCGGATAAACTATGTGGATTGGCAATTGTTCCGGCAATCGTACCCGCGCCGGGCGATTGTGTGTAGCCGCGTCTTGCAGAGGCTTTGTATAATTTATTGGTGTCCAGTCCGCCTTCCGCACGAAGGTATTCGATGATCTTTTCTGTGTCTTCTTTCGTCATGGCCATATCGAGCTGGCTTTTATCGATCGCTTTGGCCAGCATCTCGCTCATATAGCCGCGCATATCATTGTGGATCTCGCGTGTGCGTATTTTTTTGTTTGATAAGGCTCCTTTGCCTTCGCTGAAATAATAGGTCGATTCATTTACATTATTATATACCTGTATCGGAACTTTTAATTCGCGGCAGTATTGTAATGTGAGTTGATGGGCATGTGGGATGCGGGATGGCCCCGCGTTAAAATACAGTCCTTCATCAAAACCGGCGGTCTGTACAGGTTGACCGGTCTCTGTATGCACCGATCCTTTGCGGATACTCCAGCACCTGCCGCCGGAGCGTTCGCGTGCCTCGAGTATGGTGCATTGATAGCCGAGCTTTGACAATTCATACGCTGCTGTCATGCCTGCCAGTCCTGCTCCAAGAATGATCACCTGTTTTCCTTTGGACTCCCCCTCCAGCTGAAAGGGTTGAGCCGGGGCCGGGCGCAACATTCCCATGGCCATCATGGCCGGGTAAGTACCGCCTGCCAACATTCCGGCACTGGATAAAAAAGCCCGTCTTGAAAAATATTTCAAATTATAATATTAATACATGTATTAATAATCTCTGAAAACTACGAAAAAATGAGCAAGTTGCTCGTTCATTTATTCATAATGCTCTTTTTTTGAACAAATTGTTCATGTGAAATGTCAAATTGCATGAAAACAATAAACATTAATAAAAAATAATATTTATCAAGCCATCACAGAAACCATTGATAACGCAACTTCTGCCAGTGACCGGTCACCTTTACTACGGATCCTGTCTGCAATATCTCCTGCACGGATACTTTTTGAAAATAATTTCCATGCGTCGTTTTGGTTTATGATCAATTCAGCTGTAATGGATGGTGAGGATGGGGATAGTTGCCAGGTACCCTTCTCGCGCAGAAGAAACCATGTCCCGCCTGCATTGCCACTAACGGTGATTTTTACAATCGTGCCTTCGGCAGCCGAAATGTTACGGTAAGTATAAGGCAGCGCCAGCATAAAAATGTTCATGAATGGATAATAGTATTTCCTTGTCATCAAACCTGGTCTGTTAACGGCTTCCCTGATCTGCTGCTGGTGCAGGAATTTTTCCGTGTATTCCCTGGCGATATGCATCCAGTTCTTACTTTCTTCTTCGCCTGCCCATGCAACCGAAAATCCTGCTTTCCCAAACGGGTCAAGCGATGCATAATATTGGCAGTAGAGCGGGCCGGTGATTTTATGCAGCATGACCAGCATTTGCGGGCTGACTCTTTTCATCGCCCTGACCCAATCTGCATTGAGTGTATTGAGAAAATCTACAAGGTCATGGTAAGAGTGTATCTCAGGTTTTTCCCCGGTGTATTCATCCCGCAATATCGAGAGTACACGGATATTGGTATCGAGTAAATGAGCGGCTACATCTTTTACGGTCCATAACCTGGCCACAGTTGGTTGCTGCCATTCATGAGGGGTTAAAGATTGCAATAGTTGCATGAGTTTCCTGTCAAGAAGAGGGAGCATGTGTACTACATCAACAGGTACTGGTTCTTTGTGATTCATAAGGGATACAAATTACAAAAAGGCGGGAATCAAGTGTAGCGAAAATTAGTTGCCACACTCGCCCGCTACGCTCAGGCGAGCGGGGATTACACAGATTGGCACAGATGGAACTCATTTTGCCATACCCAGGTAGTATGCCCGTTTCTTAGGATCAAATTTTTCGATGGCTGCGCGGAGCATGGGCCTGGGCATAACAGCGGCATGTTTTTCGAGGAAGGCCTGCAGTCCTGCGCGGTCAACACCAAAACTGGTACGCAGCATCCAGCCCGTGGCTTTCTGGACCAGGTCCTCTTTTTCTTTGAGCAGCAGTTCAGCAATGCGGAAAGTATCTTCTGTCTGTTTCAGCTTCATGATATAATGCGCCGTGCTGAGAATGGCCGTCCTGCGTTCCCAGGGATTTTTGGAGCGGGCCAGTTTGTATAAAACCATACGTGGTTTATCTGCGAGATATGGCCCTACCACGTAATGGGCCGCAAGGTCCACAAGATCCCAGTTGTTGATCCTGTCATGACGACGGAGATACAAATCATAGAGTTCTTTTTTCCGGCTGTCCGTGGTTTTTTTATGCATGTATTGTTTGGCCATCATGCTCATTGCGCCAACGCGTATTTCATGTATCTTATTTTCCATCAGTTTCTCAATTTCTGATGGAGGCATATCGGTGTATGCTTTGGCGAGGTTGAAAATATGTCCCATGCGCACACCAATAAATGTATCGTTCAGGGGCTTATCATCAGTGGATTTAAAAAAACGCAGGATCTTTTTTAGTTCTGCATCTGATTGCAGGAGTAATAATTCGGCAATGAATTGTTTGGCGGTGGGTGTTTTTTCTGTAGCTGTTGTTTTTTTAGCCGGCAACACTTTTTTAGTGGGGGCTTTTTTGGCAGCAATTTTTTTCATTGTGTTTGTTTACCATTTTGAAAGTAAAAACATATAATGCTTCATCTTGAAGTGACTAACTGCGTCTTAGTGCCTTTGTGTGCAAAAAATCAGCGCACAAAGGCACTAAGGCACAGTTTTTAACTACCTATTTATCCATGAATTTTTTCCCCTGTACAAGTTTGTTTAGCGTTTTGGCTATCCGTCTCACTTTTGTTTCTTCTGTTTTTGCGGAGAATATCCAGTCAATAAATAGTTTCTTTTCTCCTTCCGGGTAACTTAAGAAAATTTTGTGCGCCATTTCATCATCCTGCAAACAGACCAGTAATTCTTCCGGTATGGTTACCGGTTCATTATCCGGATACAGGATCACATGTACCTGATCGCCTTCTTTTTTGCCGATCTTTTTTCGGATCTCAGCTTTTACGGGAAGGAACAACTGCCCGTTTCCCAAAGGCATAAGATGGTAAGCGCTGATCAGAAAATCATCAATGGAACCGCGTACCCTGTACATACCGAATGGGTTGCTTCTGTCTGGTGCCACGCCAGGTATTATCACATAAGTCCAGCCGCCTTTTGCCTGGAAACGTTCCAGCAGGAAAGTATTATCGACCATGGGTTTTACCCGTTTCATGCAGATTTTTTGGCCCCAGTTTTATGAAACATAATGGTCAGTAATGCGGCTATCAGCAAAACATTAAACTCTACACCATTCCTTCCGCCACCAACCACATACCAGCCATCGGGGTAATGAACCATTACGATACCTGCTATCAAAATCACTATGGTGAGGGCCGCCAGCCATTTTATATACCGGTTAAGTATCAAACAAACAGCAAAGACCACATGTGATATTTTGATGAACCAGGCAAGGAATAAACCGAATGGTGCAAATCCCATATTGTTTAAATAAAGCCTGCCAAAATTATTCACCCCATTGTCGAACATGCCGGGGATGCTATGCATTAATAAAATGATGGCAATGGTCAATCGTAGCAGGAACAGGTTGTTGAATAGTTGCATGGGCGCCGGTTATGGATTAAATGCAAACAGAGACCACTAAATATATTATTTTTTTTCAACACAGACATCACAGAGCTAACAGAGGGCCCTCTGTTTTTTCTCCGTGATCTCTGTGTTGAAAAAAAATAATCCGACTGTGACTACATTCGTAAGAAAGCATCAGTTACTTTCCGATACCAGTTCATCCACTTTTTCCTCCACTCCATAAAATCCCGCCAGTTTCCGGATAACTTTTTCCACTACAGCATCCGGGCAGCTTGCGCCGCTGGTAATTAAAATGCGTAAGGGTTTTGTGTCTGGCAGGTAATCATTCTTTACAACCAATTCTTTGGTGCGCCAGTTACGGTCTTCTATGGTGGCACTGTTTAAGAGCCGGTCGGCAGAATCGATAAAATAAGTAGGTAATTTATGTTCACATAATTCAACGAGGTGAGAGCTGTTGCTACTGTTATGTCCACCGATCACGATGGCGAGGTCCGCATCTGTTTCCAGCATACCGGTTACGGCTGTCTGGTTATCATTGGTAGCATAACAAAGGGTATCGCGCGTGTCGGCAAAACGTTCATTAATATTTACAGGTTGCAGATCATGATGATCGGCAATCGTTTGTTTGAGATAATCGGAGATAGCCTGTGTATCACTGGCAAGCTGCGTTGTCTGGTTTACTACGCCTATTTTCTGCAGGTCCTTTGTGATATCAAAACCTTCAGAATGTCGCCCTTTGAATTCGGTATAAAACTGTTCTGCCGGTTTTTCACCTGTGATATATTTCGCGAGTTCAATGGTCTCTGCCATATCATTCACAACAACGGTGGGTGTATGTGATGATGCATGTGAGAAAGTGGCGCGGGTTTCTTCGTGTTTGGGTTTGCCGTGTACTACGATACTATATCCCTTTTGTGCTATCTGTTCGCTGCGGTTCCATACTTTTTCTACAAAAGGGCAGGTAGTATTGTATTTGGAGATGATGATGCCTTTGTCGGTCAGTTTTTTTTCTATTTCCAGCGTGGTGCCGAATGCAGGGATGATCACCACATCTTCTGCCGTTAGTTCTTCGAAAGGGATCAGTTGTTTGCCATAGGTATCCTGTAAAAACTGTACACCTCTTTCTGCCAGGTCGGCATTTACCTGTGGGTTATGGATCATTTCGCTTAACAGGAATATGCGTTTGCCCTGGTTTTCTTCGATGGTCGTAAAAGCGATCTCTATGGCATTCTCCACCCCATAGCAAAAACCAAAATGCCGGGCGAGATATATCTGTATCGGACCCAGGTCAAGCAGGGTAGGGGTGAAATCTTTTTTTAATTTATCCTCCTGCCTGCGTTTCTGTTTTACGGCGCTGATCAGTGAGCTGCGATATATGTTAGGAACGGCGAACTGTTTCATGGAACTGCAAAATTACTTAAATAATCCCTCTCTGTGCAACTCCGTGTTCTCTGTGCCTCTGTGGTAAAGAACATCCTCCATCGATCTGAGCGAAGGCTTTACCACAGAGGCACGGAGATCACGGAGGTACACAGAGAATATAGTTACTACAGCTGAAGTGTGCGACCTTGCTTCGCTGAAGCTTCGCATAGGCAAGCGCAACCGGTGCTGGGATATATTCTGCAGACTGGTACATAAAAATCAGTATTTTCAAGGCACTAATATTGCTGCTATGCGAATACTTCCTTTCCTGCTCTCCGGGATCGTTACCGCCGGCCTGGTGTTTGCGCTTGACAGGCAACTGCCCGTTGGCGGAAATAAAACACCCAGGCTGGGTTATTTTCTCTCCCCGCAACAGGGTTTCTGGCAGAATGCAGAAGCTGTTGATATGGATTATAACGGTGATGTCAAACTTAATGGTCTTGCAGGAAAAGTGGATGTGTATGTGGACGACCGTCTTGTACCACACGTGTATGCCGAGAATGATGCCGATGCCTATTATGTGCAGGGCTACCTGCATGCAAAGTTCCGTTTATGGCAGATGGAGTTCCAGACACATGTGGCAGCGGGTAGGCTGAGTGAGATTGTTGGACCCGAAAGACTGGGTGTGGACCGTTTTTTCAGGCGGCTGGGTATGGTGTATGGTGCGGAACAGACGATGGAAAATGCTGATAAGAACCCTGCATTGAAAGCGGCGATTCAATCGTATTCAGACGGGGTGAACGCATACATACAATCACTGAAACCCGAACAGGTTCCCTTTGAATACAAACTGCTCGATTATCAGCCGGAAGCATGGACACCTAAGAAAACTTACCTGTTCATGATGTTTATGGCGTATGACCTGGCCGGTCGTGGTGCCAAGAATGACCTGACCATGACCAATGCTAAAAATTATTTCGGGTATGTTGATTTTGATAAACTGTTCCCTGCTGTACCCGATTCGTTAGATCCTATTATTCCCAAAGGCACCGTATATGCAAAGCCGGCCATCGTTCCTAAAGAACCGGCGGGTATTGATTCTGCTTATTTCAGCAATAGTGTTACGGCTGGTATTACCGATCTGCCCATGGTGCCGGATAAAGACAATGGCAGTAATAACTGGGTGGTGGCCGGTAGTAAAACCAAAAGCGGGCGGCCTATTTTGTGTAATGACCCGCACCTGGGGTTGAACCTGCCTGCTATCTGGTTTGAGATGCAGATACATACACCTACGCATAACACGTATGGTGCCAGTTTCCCGGGATCGCCTGCGGTGATCATTGGATTTAATGACAGCATTTCATGGGGCGTGACCAATGCGGGGAGAGATGTACTCGATTATTATGAGCTGCAATTCAAAGACACTACTTTATCAGAATACTGGTTCCACAACAGCTGGAGAAAAGCACAGCACCGGGAAGAAGTGATCAAAATAAAAGGCCAGCCGGATAAAGTGGAAAATATTGCCATGACGGTTTTCGGACCGCTGATGTATGATAATACATACACAAGTGGCGGTACCGAAGGAAAAAATATCGCCGTTCGATGGACAGCACACGATCCAACTAATGGCTTGCAGACATTTTACCAGCTGAACCGTGCGAAAAATTTTGATGATTACCTGGCGGCTATCTCGGCATGGACCTGCCCCGGACAGAATTTTGTATTCGCTTCCAAAACAGGCGATATCGCTGTTAAGCAGCAGGGTGCATTTATTGCGAGATGGAAACGGCAGGGTGATTTTATCATGCCGGGTACAGACAGCGCCTATATGTGGCAGGGTATAATCCCCACGGAAGAAAACCCGATGGATAAAAATCCTGCGCGTGGTTTTGTCAGCAGCGGCAACCAGATGGCAACCGATGCCAGTTATCCTTATTACCTCGGGGCGTCCAACAATTTCCCCGTGTATCGTGGTGTGATCATTAACCGACTGTTAGCAGGGATGAGTAATATCACACCTGAGGATATGCAAAAACTACAGATGGAGAACTACAATGTATTTGCAGAAATGGCGAGGCCCATACTGTTGAAAAATATCGATGAATCTGCTTTGAATAAAGACGAAAAAAAATATGCAGACATGCTCAGAACCTGGAACCTGAAAGGTAGCGTGGGTGAGAAAGGCGCCACTGTTTTTAAAATTGTGTGGGATAGTCTTGAATCTGTGATATGGAGCGATGAATACAGTCAAAGTAAACTCCCACTGGAATGGCCGGAACCTTCCACACTGCTGGAAAGTTTGTTAAAGGATTCTGTTTACCAGTTTGCGGATAATATTTCCACCAAAGACAAAGTGGAAACCATACAGGATGCGGTTATGACAGCCTTTAAAAAAGCAACGGTTGCCCTGTACGGCCTGGAAGATAAAGGAAGACTTGACTGGGATAAATACAAGGATACCAAGGTATCGCACCTGCTAACATTACCTGCTTTAAGCCGCTTGCATTTACCGATCGGTGGCGGTACACACATGATCAATGCCACCAAAAGCACGCATGGCCCCAGTTGGCGGATGATCGTGCAGATGACGGATACTATTGAAGCGTATAGTGTGTATCCCGGTGGGCAAAGTGGTAATCCCGGTAGTAAGTTCTATGATACATTTGTGGATACCTGGGCGGCCGGAAAATATTACCGGATCATTTTTGAGCAGCAAGAAGCCATCTCGAAAAATCCGAGAACCAAATGGCATATCACGTTCACTAACAGCTAAACAAACCGTATGAAAATAGTTACAGCCATTGTATTAACTGCTTTTCTTGCTTTTGTGGTGGGATTGTACAGCGTATTGCCCTGGTGGAGTTTTGTGATCACATCCTTACTGGTTTCCGTGGCCATACACCAGAAAGCGGGCAGGGCTTTTCTGACTGGTTTTCTCGGGTTGTTTTTGTTGTGGGCCGGTTTGGCGCTCTGGAAAGACATGGTAAATGAACATATTCTTTCCACCAAAGTGGCGCAGATATTACCGTTAGGAGGGTCTTATATTGTATTGATATTGGTTACAGGTGTGGTAGGTGGACTGGTTAGCGGTTTTGCTGCTATGACCGGTAGTTTTATGCGGAAGACGAAGCGGCGCTATTAACTAACACTAATTACACGAATTTTCGCGAATGTGTATCGGGTCGGGTAATTCGTAAAAATTCGTGTAATTCGTGTTCAAGTAATTCGTGTTCGTAAAGAATCGTTAAACTGTTCACCGGCCACGGCAATTCTCTATAATCCAGCAGGGAGACACTTACATTCGTATAACCCTTGCTTATGTGTAAATACCTACTTTCCCTAATTACGGTTATTGTTGGCATTAGTGGTCATGCAGCTACTGTGACCGGTACCATTTCCCAAAAGAACGGATTGGTGCTGGCTTTCTCCTCTATTCTTGTGAAAGGAACTACGCAGGGTGTTTCGGCTAACGCCAAGGGGTTGTACACTATTCAACTCAATCCCGGTGGGTACACATTGATCTGCCAGTATATCGGCCATAAATCCGTAGAGAAAAAAGTAAAAGTCGGTAACACGGATATCACCGTTGATTTTGAACTGGAGCCACAGCAGTATGACCTGAAAGAAGTAGTGATTACAAGTGGCGGGGAGGATCCCGCGTATGCTATCATCCGCAAAGCGATCGGGAAAAGGGAAGAACATTTAAAAGAGATCAAAGCGTTTCAATGCGAAGTGTACCTGAAGGGACAATTGCAGATGCGTAATTACCCGGATAAATTTTTTGGACAGAAAGTAGATTTTGAAGATGGCGATACCAGCAAACGAAAAATGATCTTCCTGTCTGAATCGGTTGCCAAATATTCTGTAGAGGAGCCCAACAGGCAAAAGATAGAGATTGTTTCTGCCAAGGTGAGCGGCAGGAGCAACAGTTTTGGTTTCAGTAATCCGCAGATCATTTCATTTTACGAAAATAATATTTCTGTGGGAGAGGATCTGAACCCGCGTGGTTTTATCTCACCCATCGCCAACGGGGCATTGAATTTTTATAAGTATAAATTTGAGGGAACTTTTTACGAAGGCGGTAAAGAGATCAACCGCATCAAGGTCATACCGCGCAGGGCGTATGAACCATTGTTCAGTGGTTATATCCATATCATCGAAAACGAATGGCGGATACAGAGTGTTGACCTGCTATTGCTCAAACAGCAGCAGATGCAGTTTCTGGATACATTGCGGATACAGCAACTGTACATCCCCTCAGGTAATGTATGGGTAATCAAGAACCAGGTGATCTATCCTGCAGGAAAAATATTTGGTTTTGATTTCTTCGGAAGTTTTGTACAGGTGTACGACAAGTTTGACCTGCAGCCACAATTCGCCAAAAAATATTGGGATAGAACATTGATCAAATTTTATGACAGCGCCAATAAAAAAACAATGGCTTACTGGGATAGCATCCGACCGGTTCCCCTGTTACAGGAAGAGGCACGTGACTATAAAAAGAAAGACAGTCTTGAACAGGTAAGAAAGGACCCGCATTACCTTGATTCGCTTGACAAAAAACGAAATAAATTCAGGATCATGGGGCTGTTGTTAACGGGGCAGTCATTTTCAAACACGAAGAAAAAAGAATACATCAGTTATAATTCACTGTTAAGTTCACTCAATTATAATACGGTGGAAGGTGGGGTATTGATGTTCTCTCCCAGTTTTACCAAACGTTACGAAGGCAGGAAGCTATTTTACCTCAATCCTGAGCTACGGTATGGGATGGCCAATACGCATTTCAATGCATCGGTTACCGGGGGATTTAATTTTGGTAAAAAATATATCCAGACGATCGTTTTTTCAGGCGGACAGAAAGTATTCCAGTTTAACAATGCAGAACCTATCTCTGCTGTAAGAAATACACAGTACACGCTTCTTGGCGAAGCCAACTATATGAAGATCTACGAAGCGGATTATTTCCGTGCGGGATACAGTGCGGGTATCGGTAACGGGCTGTCTGTAAATGCCAGTTTCCAGTTTCAGAACCGCAAACCACTTGATAACCTTCCGCGGATGATCAGCTGGAAGGATTATCCTGAAAAAGCGTTCACGCCTAACTATCCCGTAGAACTTACCGGTACGCAAATGATCCGTCACCAGGCATCTATGCTGACTGTGGGAATGACCTGGAGACCTGGGTCCAATTACATAGAATATCCCGACAGGAAAATAGGCATCGGTTCCGATTATCCGGTGATATCCGCAACGCTTACACAAGGTATCAAAGGGTTATTTGGCAGTGATGTTGATTATACGCGCTGGCGGGTGACGATCAATGATGATCTTGACCTGAAGCTGGCAGGGAAGTTCCATTACAATATCGGGTTTGGCGGATTTATCAATGCCAATAAAACCTTTATTCCCGATTACCAGCATTACCTCGGTAACCAGACGATATTTGGTTCCAATCACATGAATACTTTTCAACTGGCACCTTATTATAAATACAGCAACACCGCTTCATTCAATATTGCTGCGCATACAGAGTATCATTTGAATGGGTTACTGAGCAATAAGATACCATTGTTTAAAAAACTAAATTGTTTTTTTGTAGTGGGTGGCCATGCCTTGTACACCGGCAAGAATACCAGTTATTATGAAACTTCTTTTGGTATTGAAAATATCTTCAAAATACTGCGTGTGGATTTTGTACAGGGATTTGAGAATGCAGGTGGAAGACCGAGTGGGTTCAGGATATCGCTTCCGGTGAATTAATTTTTGTTGCCGTTGTTGGTCGCCCGACCAACAACTTCCTGCACACCGCAAATTGCTGGTCAGGCGACCAGCAATGGCTAAGCGACCAGCAACGCCTAAGAGATTATCTGTGTTAATCAGTGAAATCTGTGGCAAAAAAATATTCTATATTTTCGCACTGAATTTTGGCCACCCTGCAAGTGGCTCCTTTTATAAACGGAACATTCGGAAGATAGGCCGCAAATGTGTCCTCACATTTGCCCGGTATGGGTTTATGTGGACACAAACCCGGCGCTTAGCAACGGATGTCAGAAATTTACAATCATGCCCGTATTACACAACCGCGTTTCCAACGAGGAGTTGAAGCAACGTTTGATGGAAGAAGATTTTCCCCGCACCACCATCAGTTTTTACCAATACTTTCCTGTACAGAACCCGCAGGAGTTTCGCGATCATCTGTATAAGCAACTAAATACACTACAGGTATTCGGTCGTATTTATGTGGCCAAAGAAGGAATCAACGCACAGGTAAGTGTGCCTGCACACCATCTGGAAGCGTTCAGGGATTTTTTATACACGATAGAACCTCTCAATGGTATCCGCCTGAACATTGCGGTGGATGATGATGGAAAAGGTTTCTGGGTACTCAAAATAAAAGTGCGCGACAAGATCGTTGCCGATGGCATTGAGGACCCGGCATTCAGTATGGAGAAAAAAGGCAGGTATGTAAATGCCGGCCAGATGAATGAGTTGCTGAAAGATCCTGGTACCATTGTGATCGATATGCGCAACCATTACGAGTATGAAGTGGGTCATTTTGTCAATGCGGTGGAAGTCCCTTCCGATACGTTCCGCGAACAGTTGCCGATGGCCGTGGATATGATGAAAGGGAACGAAGAAAAAAACATCATCATGTACTGTACCGGCGGTATCCGCTGCGAAAAGGCCAGCGCGTTTATGCTGCACAAAGGGTTTAAGAACGTATTTCATCTCGAAGGTGGTATCATTAACTATGCGAAGCAGGCGAAGGAATCAAATCTCGAAACCAAGTTCATTGGTAAGAATTTTGTGTTTGATGACAGGCTGGGAGAAAGGATCACCGAAGACATCATCGCCCATTGTCACCAGTGCGGTAAACCCTGCGATGTGCATACTAACTGCAGCAACAATGGCTGTCATTTATTGTTCATACAGTGTGATGAATGTGCTGTAAAATTTGACGGTTGTTGCAGTGCGGAATGCAAAGACACTTTGCATTTACCTGTAGAACGTCAGAAAGAAATACGGAAGGGGGTTGAGAATGGGCAGAATATTTTCAACAAAAGCAAATCCCGCCTCCGTCCAAGAATAAAAGATAATCCTCTGTGAAACTCTGTGTCCTCCGTGCCTATGTGGTAAAGCCTTCGCTCAGATCGACGGAGGATGTTCTTTACCACAGAGGCACGGAGGACACAGAGTTTCACAGAGTTAAATTAGCGAGAGACGCAGTAACTTTTTTCTCTATTTCAGCATTGGATAGTTCTTCAGGAACAAAGGCCCGCCCGGTCACTTTTTCAAACAGCTCGATATATCTTTTGCTAATCGTATCTATCCAGTCATCGTTCATGTCCGGAACGGTTTGTCCTTCCTTACCCATGAAATTATTGGCGATCAGCCATTCGCGTACGAATTCTTTGCTGAGTTGTTTCTGTTTTTCACCCGATGCCTGTCTTTCTTCAAAACCATCCGCATAAAAATATCTTGATGAATCGGGGGTATGTACTTCATCCATCAGGTAAATGGTATCGCCGATCTTGCCAAACTCGTATTTGGTATCTGCCAGTATCAGTCCTTGTCTGGCAGCGATCTCTTTTCCGCGTGTGAACAAACGCAGCGTATAGTCTTCCAGTATTTTCCAGTCTTCTGCCGAAGCCAATCCCTCGGCAATAATGGCTTCTTTTGAAATATCCTCATCATGTCCCGCAGCAGCTTTGGTAGACGGTGTAATGATCGGCTCAGGAAAAAAATCATTTTCCCGTAAACCTTCGGCCATGGTAACCCCGCAAAGTTCCCGTTTGCCGCTGCTGTAAGTGCGCCAGGCATGACCCACCACATTACCCCTTACCACCATTTCGATTTTGAATGGCTCACAACGTTTGCCGATCGATACATTGGGGGCGGGAACATCTATCAGCCAGTTGGGACAGATATCACGTGTGGCTTCGAGCATATATGCCGCGATCTGGTTCAAAACCTGCCCCTTGAACGGAATGGCGCGCGGAAGGATCACATCAAAAGCGGAGATACGATTGCTGGCAACCATGACCAGCCAGTCTTGGCCGATACTATATACGTCGCGTACTTTGCCATGGTACACACCGGACTGGGAAGGGAAAAGAAAAGACGACATGCCCCAAAAATAGATACCACCTTGATAAATAAGGGGTAACGCACATACTTTTTCTCAACAACAATGCGTTATTTGTGAACAAATTAAATTTCTCCATCAAACTGACAAATGTTATTTTTAGAGACCATTCATTTAAAACTTGCTATTATGAGAAGATCCTTAGCCCAGTCAGGGTTGTTGGCCATTGGTACATTTATGTGTGTATCAGTCATGGCACAGCAATCGACTACCATTACCGGTAGTGTAAAAAACGGTAAATCCAAAGAGGCGATTTCGGCGGTATCCGTTACCATTAAAGGTGGAACCACCGGCACTTTTACCGATGACAAGGGTAATTTCAGGTTCACAACCGTACAACCCCTTCCTGTAACTTTAGTGATTTCTTCCGTTGGCTATGCGAATAAGGAAGTGACTGTTACCAGTGCCAGTCAGGTAGTATCTGTAGAGATAGAACCCGCATTTACACTCGGCGATGAGGTAGTAGTAGCTGCCTCACGTGTTCCGGAGCGTATTCTGGAATCACCCGTTTCCATTGAAAGGATCGGGCCAGCAGCTATCCGCAATACACCGGCCGCCAACTATTACGATATGATCACCAACCTGAAAGGTGTAGACGTGGTTCAGGCCAGTCTTACCTTCCGCAGCGTAGGTACCCGTGGTTTTAATGTAAGCGGTAACTCACGTCTGAACCAGTTGGTGGATGGAATGGATAACCAGGCACCCGGACTTAACTTCTCCGTAGGTAGCATTGTAGGTCCAACAGAACTTGATGTAGAGAGCATGGAACTTTTGCCCGGCGCTTCATCAGCACTCTATGGATCAGGTGGTATGAATGGAACCGTGCTGATCAACAGCAAAAACCCGTTCAAATACCAGGGTCTCAGCTTCCAGATCAAACAGGGATGGAACCATATCGATAATGCGCAGCGGGCAAGAGCGCCTTATTTTGACTGGAGCGTACGATGGGCACAGAAAGTGAACGAAAAATTTGCTTTCAAGGTCAATGCGCAGTTTATCCAGGCACAGGACTGGCTGGCTAACCAGACAGACAACTACCTGCGTCCCCCAACACCAGGCGCTCCTTCACCCAATGGCGGTGTAACAACTGGCTGGAGAGGTGACGATCCTAATTATGATGGTGTGAACGTATATGGTGATGAAACATCACAAAACATGAGTTCTGTTGCTAACAGCGTATTTGCTGCGGCAGGGTTACCTGGCGCATTCATTACGGGTTCCAATGCTTTCCTGGCCGCCAATCCCGGCGCCACGATACCCAATTATAATGCATTCCTTACCACCGCATTGGGTGCGCCTACCGCCAATGCGCTGATAGGTGCGGGCGTTAATACAATCTTATATGGTGTAGGGCGCAATTATTACGCCAACCAGTACGTGAGCAGAACGGGTTATGATGAAAAAGATGTAATCAATCCTACTACAGTGAATTTTAAACTGACAGGAGGACTGTATTATAAACTGTCCGAAAAAACAGAAGCTTCTTTTATGGTCAACTACGGTACGGGTAACAGCGTGTACACCGGCAGCGACCGTTATTCACTGAAAGACCTGCGGATAGCGCAGTTCAAACTGGAGCTGAAAAGCAAGAATTGGTTCGTGAGAGCCTATACCACGCATGAAAATGCAGGTAGTACGTTCAATGCCACCATTACTTCCAGACTGTTCAATGAGGCATGGAAACCAAGTAGTACATGGTATCCAACCTATATGGGAGTTTATTCCACCTTACGTTCCATGGGAGCGGATAATATGACGGCACACAATACCGCCAGGGGCAATGCTGATGTAGGAAGGCCGACCGGTTACCTGGGAACCAATGCTATGTTCCAGAAAGTGGCCAATACCTCTATTTCAAAAGGTGGTGGTTTGTTCCTGGATCAGTCAAGGCTGAATGTGTTTGAAGGACAGTATAACCTGACCGAAGACCTTGATCTCGCTAAAACCGGAACAGAGCTGATGATCGGTGGAAGCCTGAGACAGTTCCAGCTTAATTCGCAGGGAACCATTTTTGCGGATACAGCGGGACCCATCAAGATCAATGAAACCGGCGCTTATGTACAGTTAACCCAGAAAGTATTTGGGGATATATTAAAACTCGCCGTATCAGGTCGCTATGATAAGAATACCAACTTCAAGGGCCGTTTTACGCCAAGGGCAACAGCCGTGGTGAAACTGGCGCAGGATCATAATTTCAGGGTATCGTATCAGCAAGCCTACCGTTTCCCCACTACGCAGAACCAGTGGATCAACCTGACAATTGGTGGCGGTACACGCCTGATGGGTGGTCTTCCCCAGTTGAGGGAGTTCTACAAATTCAGCTCAAACCCTGTGTTCACACCGGCCAGCGTTGGCGCGTATGGTGCCAGTGTGGCAGCAGGTGCACCTAATACAGGTCTGCTCGTGCAGCAAAATTTTGATGAGTTCAAGGCAGAATCCATGCGTTCTTTTGAAGTGGGTTATAAGGGCCTGATCGCTAAGAAATTGTTGATCGATGTATATGCATACTGGTCTACCTACCGTGATTTCCTGAGCAGCGTGAATGTGATCCAGGCAAGGGTGCCGGTGGCTTCCGGTGGCAGCTATACAGACCTGCTGGATGGCAACAAACGTATCGGCTACAGTATCTCTGTAAATACACCGGGTGATGTAAAAACCAGCGGATGGGGCGCCTCACTCGAATGGCTGCTGGGTAATAATTATTCAGTAAGCGGTAACCTGTATCATGATGAGATCGGGGCCCTGCCTGCAGGTTTTGTATCTTATTTCAATACACCTAAATACCGTGCAAACCTGGCATTTAACAATAGCGGATTTGGTAAAAATGACCGTTTTGGTTTCAGCGTGATATACAGGTGGACAGATGCCTTCCTGTATGAAGGAACCTTTGCAGTAGGACAATTGCCTTCTGCCAGGACCGTGGATGCGATGGTCAGTTACAAGCTTCCGGCCATCAAATCACTGATAAAAGTGGGCGGAACCAATATAATGAACAAATACTACCGTACAGGCTTCGGCAGTATCCAGATCGGTGGATTGTATTATGTGAGCTTTGGATGGAACGTTTTTTAACCAAAAAACGCTAAACGCATAAAGCTGAACGCCCAACACAGATGTTGGGCGTTTTGCTTTATATACCTGGCGTTATGCGTTTAGCGTTATGCGTTTTGCTTGTACACTATAATCTTCTATTTTTGCTGCTCATTAATAAAAACCGATACGATGCGTTCTATTGCTTTCAGAGAGGCCCTGCGTGAAGCCATGAGTGAAGAGATGAGAAGGGATGATAAGGTATTTGTGATGGGTGAAGAAGTGGCTGAATACAACGGTGCCTATAAGGTTACCCAGGGTATGCTGGCCGAATTTGGTGAAAAACGTGTGATAGATACGCCTATCTCCGAACTCGGCTTTACGGCTGTAGCGGTAGGCGCGGCACAGAACGGTTTGAAACCCGTAGTTGAATTCATGACCTGGAACTTTGCCGTACTGGCGCTGGACCAGATCCTAAATACGGCCTCTAAAATGCTGGCCATGAGCGGCGGACAGATCGGCTGCCCTATCGTTCTGCGTGGTCCGAATGGTAGTGCCGGTCAGTTGGGTGCACAGCACTCCACTGCTTTTGAGAGTTATTATGCCAATATTCCCGGTATCAAAGTGGTATCGCCATCCAATGGCTATGATGCCAAGGGTTTGCTGAAACAGGCCATCCGTTATGAAAGCGACCCGGTGATCTTTATGGAAAGTGAAGTGATGTATGGCGATAAAAGTGATGTTCCGGAAGAAGAATACTATATCCCCATCGGCAAAGCCGATATCAAAAAACAGGGAAGGGATGTGACCATCGTTTCCTACAATAAAATGATGAAAGTGGCCCTTGGCGCCGCCGCGGAACTGGAAAAAGAAAACATCAGCGCCGAAGTGATCGACCTGCGCAGTATCCGCCCGCTCGACTGGAGAACCATCCTGGAAAGTGTAAAAAAGACCAACCGCCTGGTAATTGTAGAAGAGCAATGGCCATTTGCCTCTGTTTCCTCAGAGATCAGCTACCGTATCCAGAAAGAAGGATTTGATTACCTGGATGCACCGATCCGCCGTATCACCAGCGCAGATGCCCCTATGCACTATGCGCCCAATCTTGCTGCACTGGCTATGCCGGATGTGTCAAGAACGGTGAAACTGGTGAAAGAAGTGATGTACACGAAGAAATAATTTACTGCCATAACATTCATACTAATCCGGACCTTAGTGTCCGGATTTTTTTTGGATAGGGCTCAGCAATAATTGATAGAAATGGTGGTTTTACCCCACTCTTAAAGTTGCCCCACTCTTCAGAGTGGGGATAGGATGTTTCTATTTTAAATTACTGGAACTTTAGTTCCGAGGTGAACTCACCTCGGAACTAAAGTTCCAGTGTAGTATATTAGATATTTTTTATCCCCGCTCTAAAGAACGGGGCAAATAGTAAATTGCCTATTCATTTAATAACCGGATGAAATACATAGTTTCTTTATTACTGCTTCTTTTTATTACAATAACTTCTGATTGCCAGGATAGCATTGTACCTAGACCGACTGATACACTTAACTATTTACTTACACATGCTGTTAAAGGGATACCTCTTGAAGAAGTGGTTGTAACAGCATTCAACAGCCGCGTTCATTGGAAAACCGTGCCCGCTTCAGTAGCATTGATCGGTTCCAGGGAAATCAACCGTTATGCAGGAACTTCACTGGTGCCCGTTATGAATACAGTGCCCGGTGTAAGAATGGAAGAAAGATCCCCCGCCAGTTATCGCTTATCCTTTCGCGGAAGTTTATTGCGCTCCCCTTTTGGTGTACGCAATGTAAAAGTGTACTGGAATGAAATTCCGTTAAGTGACGCGGGTGGCAATACCTATCTCAATCTCGTAGACATGGGCCAACTTACCGGGGCCGAGATACTGAAGGGTCCGGTAGCCAGTGTGTATGGTGCAGGTACCGGTGGCGCTTTATTAATGCGGTCGGACCAATCGTTCCAAACCCAGGCAGAACATGGGTTGCAGGTGGGTATTACCGGGGGTTCTTATGGACTGTTTTATGAACAGGCGGCCTGGAATTATCGTTCAAATAATTTCGTTTCATCATTACAGCAGTCGCACCAGCAATCGGATGGTTACCGCCAGCAATCCGCTACGCGCAAAGATGTACTCAAATACCAGGCTGGCTGGCAATGGAAACACCAGCAGTTACAAATGCTTTTTTTCTATACGGATCTTTACTACCAGACACCCGGCGGCATCAATCTTGCGCAAATGCAGGCTGATCCACAACTGGCCAGGCAACCGGCAGGTGCCATACCCGGATCAGTACAGCAGCAGGCTGCTATTTATAACAAAACCCTGTTTGGTGGAGTACATCATGTGGCTGACATAAGTGATCATTTTTCGCTGCGTTCATTTGTAACCGCCAACAACACATCTTTTCAGAATCCTTTCATCACCAATTACGAAAAAAGAAAGGAAAGGAATATGGGTGCAGGAACCAATCTGGTCTTCCACGCAAAAAATGTCCAATGGATGAATGGAATAGAATGGCTGTACAATTCATCCGCCATTGATAATTACGGCAACCGTGCAGGTGTAGCGGATACGGTACAGTATAAGGACCATGTATTCGCCAACCAGTGGTTTGTTTTTTCAGAGGTACAGTACACGCCCGGTACAAAATGGAACATCACGGCAGGTATCAGTATCAATAACCAGTCTTACCGCTACAGGCGGTTAACAGATCCGCTATCCATGTATGTTACCAAAAGTAACCAGGCAGTCGTAACACCGCGGATAGCTGTTTCTTACCAGTTAAGCAATGATGTATCGCTGTACACGCTTGCTGCCAAAGGATTTTCACCACCCGCGCTGGCAGAGTTCAGGCCATCAGACGGACAGTTTCATGGTGATCTCGATGCAGAATACGGATGGAACTATGAAACAGGCATCAAGGGCGAACTTGCTGACCGGCGATTACAGTTTGATCTCGCTGTTTATTTTTTCCAATTGCAACATGCGATCGTAAGAAGGGTGGATATAACGGGAGCAGAATTTTTTATCAATGCTGGCAGCACCCAACAGAATGGCGCAGAGTTGCTATTGAAATACCAGTTGCTGAAACAACCCGGTAAATTCTTCAAAGGCATTACCATCTGGAGCAGTTACAGTTACCAACCATATAGTTTTACAGATTACCAGCAGGGTGCCGTGAACTATTCAGGCAAAGAACTTACCGGTGTGCCGCGTAATATATGGGTAAGCGGTCTTGATATCGAAACAGTGAATGGCTGGTACTTCAATGCATCCATCAATGCTACTTCTTCCTTACCTCTAAACGACATCAATGATGCGTATGCAGATGCTTACCGCCTGATACAGTTGAAGACGGGATATCACTCCAAAAAACACTGGCACTTCTTTGCCGGGATAGATAATGTGTTGAACCAGGTGTACAGCCTTGGCAACGATATCAATGCTCTGGGAAGAAGGTATTACAACCCGGCGACGGCGCGGAATGTTTTCGCTGGAATGAAAGTTAGTCTGTAGTCTGTGGTCTGTAGTTTGGAGTTTGCGGTTGTTCCTTATTCCTTGTTCTCTGTCTTTTCTTTAACGTATTCCTTACACCCACATCACTCCAACTTCAATTATCTTAGCGCAAATAATCCCCTATGCCAAACATACTGATCATTGACGATGAGAAAGCCATACGCAATGTGCTGAAAGAGATCCTTAGCAATGAGGGTTTTACCGTAGATGAGGCCACCGATGGCGAAGATGGCCTGAAGAAATTTAGTGCGGGTGCGTTTGATGTAGTGCTTTGTGATATCAAAATGCCCAAACTGGATGGTATCGAGTTTTTGCAGAAAGTAATTGAAGCGGGATCGGATACACCGGTGATCATGATCAGCGGGCATGGTAATATTGAGACCGCTGTTGATGCAGTTAAAAAAGGAGCGTTCGACTATATCGCCAAACCACCCGATCTCAACCGGTTACTGATCACCATCCGTAATGCGCTGGATAAGACCGTATTGGTAAAAGAGGCCAAAGTGTTGAAGCGCAAAGTGTCAAAAGTGCAGGAAATGATCGGTGGGAGTGAGGGTCTTGCCAAGATCAAAGACACGATCGATAAAGTAGGGCCAACAGATGCGCGTGTACTGATCACCGGCGACAATGGTTCAGGTAAAGAACTGGTGGCCCGCTGGCTGCATGAAAAAAGTAACCGTGCATCGGGCATGTTGGTGGAAGTGAACTGTGCGGCCATCCCCGGCGAGTTGATCGAAAGTGAACTGTTTGGCCACGAGAAAGGTTCGTTCACATCTGCCATCAAACAACGCATCGGTAAATTTGAACAGGCCAATGGGGGTACCTTATTTCTTGATGAAATAGGTGATATGAGCCTCAGCGCCCAGGCCAAAGTACTACGCGCCCTGCAGGAAGGAAGGATCACAAGGGTAGGGGGTGAAAAAGAAATCCCTGTAGATGTACGTGTGATAGCCGCCACCAATAAAAACCTGCTGGAAGAGGTCAATGAAAAACGTTTCCGCCTTGACCTCTATCACCGTTTAAGTGTGATTTTGATCCATGTGCCATCACTTAATGATCGAAGGGATGATATCCCGTTACTGGTTGATAAATTCCTGACCGATATCGCCGAAGAATATGGCCAGGCAAAAAAAGTCATCGACAAAAAAGCCATGCAGGCCCTCCAGGACCATGACTGGACCGGTAATATCCGCGAACTGCGCAACGTGGTGGAGAGGCTGGTGATCCTGTCTGGTAAAGAGATCACGGCGGGGGATATTGAGAGTTATGTGATGTTGAAGTAAGCTGTCAGCTTTCAGCCGTCAGCTATCAGCTTTTAGCCTTTATTTACGCGATTAATTTGAAGTCATTTGTAATAAAGACGGATGGTCAGCGACCCATGGCTAAAAGCTCATAGCTGACGGCTGAAAGCTCAAGGCTCACAGCTTTATAAAAACTTTTACCCCCAAAACACCCCTATCTGCCTGAAAAGGATATTTTTGTCCACACTTAACTGAAAGCTATGGGTTTAATTCTATTGATTATCGCTGTTATCGGCTGGCATGTGGGCATGTATGGCATGTTCAAAAAAGCAGGCATTGAACCCTGGAAAGCGCTGATCCCTTTTTATAATACCTGGTTTATTGTACAGAAATGCCAGATCAAAAAAGTATGGTTCTGGTTGCAGTTCATCCCCGTTGCGGGGCAGTTTATCACCATCTGGATCACGATCATTTTTGTGATGCATTTTAAAAAAGTATCGGTGCCTGCGCATACGGCGGTGGTATTTGTTCCTTTTATATATTTCCCCTATCTCGGTTTTTCTGACAAAGAAAAATGGTATGGTAGTGATATACTGAAGCACTACCACAAACCCGCTTCGCGTGAATGGATCGATGCCGGTGTGTTTGCGATAGTGGCCGCTACGCTGATACGTACATTTATTTTTGAAGCGTATGTGATCCCCACAGGTAGTATGGAAAGAACCTTGCTGATCAATGATTTCCTGTTTGTGAACAAGATGAGCTATGGCCCGCGCATTCCGCAAACACCATTGTCTTTTCCGTTTGTACATAACACATTGCCGTTCTCAAAAACGATTCCTTCTTATATCAAACAGGTACAACTTCCTTATAAAAGACTCCCTGCTTTTACGGAGGTAAAAAGAAATGATGTGGTTGTGTTCAATTTCCCTGCGGGCGATACCATCATTAATAAACCCGGGTATGGGAGTGAAGTGACTTACTATGATGTACTTCGCTACCAGTTCAACAACGACCGCCAGGCATTGACCGCGCAGTCTGATGAATTGCCGATATGGGTACACCCGATGGATAAAACGGATAACTATATCAAACGTTGTGTAGGTATCGGTGGTGATGTGATCGAGGTAAAAAATGGGACGCTGTTCGTAAACAACGCCCCCGCTTTTGTAGCGCCCGGTGCACAGACAGATTACCTCGTAGAAACCAATGGAACACCTATTGCCGAAAGTTTTCTGGAAGAGGACCTGGGTATGAATCTCGAACAGGTGCGTGTGGATAATACCAAACCCGGTATACTAACCTATTTCCTGAATGTTACGGCGGAAAATGCGGCCAAGATCAAAGCGCTCCCGAATGTGAAATCATTGAGTCCCTATGTAGATGGCGGGCGTGAAATGATCTTCCCCAACGATACCACCTATCCGTGGACACGTGATAATTTCGGTCCATTAAAAATTCCGGCAAAAGGTGAAGTGATCAACCTTACACCCGCGAATATTTCCATTTACCGCCGCCTGATCATCACGTACGAACACAATACCATGGAAGAGGTGAATGGTAAGTTTATCATCAATGGAAAAGAAACAACGACCTACACACCAAAATATACCTATTACTGGATGATGGGTGATAACCGTCACAACAGCCAGGACAGCCGTTTTTGGGGATTTGTTCCCGAAACACATATTGTAGGCAAGGCCTCACTGATCTGGTTCAGTTGGGATAAAGGACCAAGATGGAGCAGGTTGTTCAAAGGCATCAAATAAGCTGCAGGCTGAAAGCTGATAGCTGTTAGCTTTTTAAGTAAATTTAGTATCTTTCGTTACCGATGGGGTCCTCAGAGCAGTTGCTTTGGGGACTTTTTTGTCTAAACACCTTTTTATGGCCCAGGAGAAATATAGTTTTGATTTCGATGTATATGAATCGATAGACGCGCTTCCTGCGGAGGATGCGGCATTATTGCGCGAAGCGCAGGCAGCTACCGGGTTGGCTTATGCCCCGTATTCCCATTTTTATGTGGGTGCAGCGGCCAAACTGGCTAATGGTGAAATACTTAAAGGAAGCAACCAGGAGAATGCCAGTTACCCCGTTACGATATGCGCCGAAAGGACCTTGTTATCGGCTGCTTCTGCTGTGTATCCCGGTGTGCCGATCCATACCATGGCCATCAGTTACAATAATGAAAAAGGCAGTAGCACCCGCCCCATCTCACCCTGTGGTGTTTGCCGGCAGACATTGGTGGAATATGAAACACATCTCGATCACCCGATACGGCTGATATTGGGGGGCATGAAAGGAAAGGTATTCGTTATTGAGAAAGCCAGTATGCTGTTGCCCTTTGGATTTTCGGGGAACGATATGAAATGAATCAATTAATCTGCGAATCTGCGGCGGAATGTTTGCCGCAGATTCGCAGATTAATTTTTTGGTTGTCGTAAATAACCCACTAAATGGTCGCGTTCACACATTATGGAAGCAGTTCCAGAGGACTAGTTTTATATCCATAAAAATATATCCCATGGCACAGTTAACACCTTACCTCAGCTTCAACAGCAATTGCCGCGAGGCGATGAATTTTTACAAAGATTGCCTGGGTGGCGAACTCACCCTGCAAACCGTGGGCAGCATGCCCGAAATGGCTGCGCAGATGCCACCTGAACTGAAGGATCATATCATGCATGCCACCCTCAAAAGCAACGGTTTTACCATCCATGCCTCCGACCTCAACCGTGCCAAACACCAGGATGGAAATACTTACCATCTCTGCCTGCATTGTGACAGTGAAGAACAGTTACGTGATTTCTTTACCAAATTATCACAGGGTGGCACCATAACAAATCCTGTAGGTGATATGCCATGGGGGGCGCTGTATGCAGAGTGTGACGATAAGTTCGGAAAACACTGGATGTTCAATTTCCAGAAAAGCTAATAACAGTATTAACCGCGCCTTTGCGCCTTTGCGTGAAAATTCTCTCGCAAAGACGTAATAAATGTGTTACCGTTAGCATACTATTTTTTGTATATTGATACCATGCGCATCTTGTTGGTAACCATATTTGTATTACTCGCAGTCGGCTCGCTGGCCTGCGTTTGTGATAGTCCTGGTCCTGTTACTTCCCTGGCGAGTGCCGAGTTTGTGGCAAAAGCAAAAATCATAAAAGTAGTTCCGTACTGGAAAGATGTTAGCTATGAAGAAGTAACGATAGCGCCCATGGAGATATTTAAGGGCCAATATACCACAAAGCTGTTTGTGCCTCACCGTAATTCATCGTGTGCCATGGAGGTGGCTGAAAATTCAACCTGGCTGATCTATGCCAACAGGCAGTCTGATGGGATGCTTAGCTTTCATTACTGTACGAGGTCCTACCAGGTAGACAGGGTGATGGATACGGTACGATACCCGGATGTAGGCAAGATCCATCGTCTTGAAACCAGCCTGGAATTACAGTTGCTTGCATATTTACAAAAGCAGAAGTTGCAGCCTGCTAATACGTCCGGGCTCAATTCTCACTATTACAGAACACTGTATCCCTCTGAAACCATGCCGCAGGCACAAATAGCCATTTATCGTTTAACGGTTGAGATGGATCTGTCGGTGAGTAAAATAGAAACGCTGAAATCATTTGAATCTCAAGAAATAACCAGCAGGGTGGCACGACACCTGCAACGAACGCCCAATTTTATAAACCGTGAGAAAAAAATACCTCAACCTGTAGTGATCATAGTTCCGATGGTATATTACCCACGGGATAAAAGAAATATCAACGGGCATATCGGGGTGTTCAATTGAAAAACTGTTGAATAATTGATTGTTATGGCAGCCTTGCTAAGAACAGATTCCGGTAACAAGGATTTTATCTTCCTTGTACAACAGCTCGATGCGGAGCTGGCCGTAGTTGATGGAGAGGATCATGCCTTCTATTCGCAATTCAACAAACTCGATAAGATAAAGCATGTAGTTATTGCTTATGAAAACGGTATACCGGTAGCCTGTGGCGCGATCAAAGAATACGCTTCAGGTATTATGGAAGTAAAACGCATGTACACAATACCTGCTCAACGTGGGAAAGGAATGGCGAGGGGTATCCTTGGAGAACTGGAAAACTGGGCAAAAGAAATGTCATACAGCAAATGTGTGCTTGAAACAGGTGAGCGGTTGCCGGATGCGATTGCATTGTATCAGAAATGCGGGTACCATATTATTCCCAACTATGGACAGTATGTGGGTGTTGAGAATAGCGTTTGTTTTGAAAAAAATATATGACTCTGCGTAAACTCAATTAACTCATGTTCTCTGCGGTGAAAGAACTACTGCATATTCAGACATCTTCAATAGCGGGACTTTTTTCACCGCAGAGAACATGAGAAGCAGAGATTTCGCAGAGGTTTACCTGATCAGCACGGTAGTTCCTTTTAGTGAAACTTTTTCACCGTTGTCACGATTCGTATAGTTGAGCGTCCATACGTATGTGCCGCTGGGTTGTGGTAGTCCTTTATAGCGGCCATCCCATTTTTTTGTCCAGCTTTTACTTTCAAAGATCGTCTGGCCGTAACGGTTATACACCCTGAAGGCAAGATCATCAGCCTTGAATGCATTGAGTGGATAGAAATAATCATTCAACCCATCCCCATTCGGTGTAAAAGCAGAAGGCACCGCCATATAACAACTGGCCAGTACGGTAACAGTACGGAAAGTGATATCGCTGCAGTTAAGGTTGTTTCGTACTTCGAGACTGGCAATGTATTGTTTTGTCCTGCCATTGAGCGGGTAAGATTGTGCCAAAGCGGCCCTGCTGGTACTGATATTGCCATTGCCAAAGTTCCAGCGCCAGCTTACAGCGCTCGTGCTGCTTTGGTCGGTGAACTGGATGGCGTCGGTGGGACATAAAGTATCCGGTACAGCAAATGCCGCTTTGATGGTATTGTCAAGCATGTTGAATACCTTGCTGGCAGTGTCTGTACATATTCCGTTGGTAACTGTTAACCGTGCGGTATAGGTGCCAAAAGCCCTCGATACCAAAATTGCGGGTGTTTGCAGTGTGCTGAATGGTGTGTTATCTACTATCCATTGCCAGTTATTGGCATTGCCGTTTCCATTGTGTGAAAGGTAAAGGGTATCGTATTTGCAACCGATACCGACTGTCGGTTGAAAATCTGCAACGGTGATATTTTTAGTGGTGAATGGGAGTGTGGACCCAGCTGGCGTGATCTCCCCGCAATCATCAATCAATGTATTGCCATCGCTGCCATTCTTTAGTGTGATAACAAAAGTTCCATTCACCCTGATCGGTGAGGCAAGACGGATATTGACATAAGTACTTACACCATCTGAACAAACACCTCTCGCTGATCTTACGGTTACAGGAATAGGTCCACTGATCGTAAAATCAGTTCCGTCTGCTGCGATACTGCTGCACCGCATCGGTTTGCGGAACACGAGCTGTAGGGAATCAGTAATACATACTGGGGGTGTAATACTGTCCATAGGGGTTGGCTGCGCAGGTGTATAGTTCATATTCACCTGCAGACCTGTAGCAAGGTTACGTTCACAGGCATTGATAAGGGAATTCCCATCAGTACCCATTTTTGAGCTTATCGTATAGGTTCCAAGCAGCAGGGGTACAGTAAGTTTTAAGCGTATGGAATCCATATCAAAGCCAGTGATACATCCAACTCCTGTTGCTGAAACAATAGAAGGATTGCCAGGTCCGCTTATCGAAAAATCACTGCCGTCTGCAGCCAGGGAATTACATTTCATTCTCATGTTCAGTTTCACAACCACTTCCGTTCCGTCACAAACACCATAAGCGTTATTAATGGCAGGAATAGCAGGATCGGTGACAGATGCCAATCCCCCCGAACCATCCGTACTGCTTTGAAAGGAAAGAGAATAGCCTATTTCACTGGTAACACCTTGAGATAGAAAATGGCTTACCAGTAAAAGATAATCATGACCGGCTATAAGGTCAGGCATAGGGGCAAATGTGGGTTTATTTTGACCGGGATCAGACCCACATTCAAAAGGGCCTGTCCCGGTTGACGATGCACCCGTGGGGCCATAGGTACCCGCCCAGTTGGCCGCAATGATCATAGATGCATCTGTAAGTATATCATTTGGATTACGCCCTGTAACATCGAATAATTGCCAGTCATAATCTTCTACGTTTTGCGGATTAAGCGGTGTAATCGTAAATCCAAGTTTTCCGGAAACATAACAGGTAAACTTATACCAGTAGGGATTAGCCACAGCAAAAGTAGGCTGCGGACAATTCTTGGCTGGTACGGACCCTCCATTACAAATTGGCACTGATTTCTGCACAAAAGACGTTGTAGCACATACAGGGAAAGCTGAAGTGGGTGTTTGACCAAGCGTAGTACATGGCTGTGATAAGCCATTCATAACAGTTATCGTAAAAGCAAAAACAAAAAATATGATCTTACCAACCCTTCTCATCCCGGCAAAAATATTTGATTGATAAGTTGATTGAGTGACTTTTTCTAAAAGAGTGTTTATTTGCAGGAAACGTTGCATTTATAGCGCGAATTAACACCTAAAAAAGCGTCTGCACCCCATGTGCGATCTTGAATTCGTGCCCTAATAACCATTTCTTCCGCCACATACCGCCCGAATAACCCACCAGTGACCGGTCGCTGCCGATCACGCGGTGACAGGGGACGATGATGGCAATATTGTTCTTGCCATTGGTACTGGCCGCGGCGCGTATCACTTTGGGGTCGCCCAGGCGTTTGGCGAGGTCCATATAGCTGATGGTCTTTCCATAACTGATGCCGATTAACTCATTCCACACCCTTGTTTGGAACTCGGTACCTATCTGGTGTATGGGTAGGTCAAAACTCCTGCGCGAACCATGGAAATATTCGATCAGCTGTTCAGTGCATTGGTGCATGATCTCGGTAATGCCGGGTTCGCCATGGGTGAGCTGGTCGGTATTGTCTACAAAACTGAGCTGGCCGATATAGCTGTCAGTGCCGCCGATCTTCAGCAGGCCAATGGGGCTCTCGTAATATGTGTAATGCAGTTCCAATCGCGGATTTATATGATTTTTTGTATGATTTGTATGATTGTTTCAGCATTGACGATAAGCTGGCGTTGTTGGTAGGTGATCATAGGTATTCTGACAGATTTCACGCAAAGGCGCAAAGATGTAAGAATAAGGCGCGAAGAATAGCTTTGCGACTTTGCTCCTTGGCGTCTTTGCGTGAAAATTTACATAATAATAACCCTTTCCAACAACAACTTACAGTTGGCTAATCATACCCATCATATAAAAATCCGCGAAATCCGTGATCATCCGATTTTTTGTCCGTTTTGTACTGTTTTCCCCGGTTGCAATAAAATTACCTGATTATTCTCATCATACACGCCCAATACCAGGCATTCACTAAAAAAGTTGGCGATCTGCTTGGGTGGGAAGTTGACTACGGCCACCACCTGTTTCCCCACCAGTTCTTCTTTTGGGTAATGGTGCGTGACCTGTGCGGAAGAGTGTTTGATCCCCAGCGGGCCAAAATCAATCGTTAACTGGTACGAAGGTTTGCGCGCCTTGGGAAAATCGGCCACTTCCAGTATGGTGCCGCTGCGGATATCTATCTTTTCAAAATCGTCCCAGTTGATCATGTTCCTGTATTTTTGCCAAATCTAAAAACTTAATACTTATGAAACGTACAGCAACAGCCGTTTGGAATGGTTCAGGTAAAGAAGGCAATGGTTCCCTTACTTCCCAGAGTACCGTTCTTAATAACACACAATATTCGTTCAATTCGCGTTTTGCAGAAGGCGTTGGCACCAACCCCGAAGAGCTGATGGCCGCTGCTCATGCCGGTTGTTTTACCATGAAACTGAGTTTTGTACTCGGTGCCGCCGGTTTTACACCCGACACACTCGAAACTTCCTGCGTGATCACGCTGGAAGATGGCACCATCACCAATTCTCATCTTACCGTAAAAGGACAGGTACAGGGCATTACCCCTGAAAAATTCCAGGAATGTGCGGCTGAAGCAAAAGCCAATTGCCCAGTGAGTAAGGCGTATAGTATGGAAATTACATTAGAGGCTAGTCTCGCGTAATTCTCTTTTAGCCACAGATTACACAGATTTGCACAGATTTTTTTCTGAGTAAATCTGTGTAATCTGTGGCTAAAATTTTCCCGCAAATAAACCTGCTACTGATCTAGCAGCTCTGCCAGCCGTATCAATTCTTTCTGCTTGTACTCATTCGATGGCAGCGTAAAGCATTTGGCCAGTTCTTCCAGTAGTACCTGGATAATACGTTTATGTGATTGTGGTTTGAAGTATGACGGGGCAGGAGGTACAGATAAACGATTGAAATAATTTTCTACATCCTTGTGTGAAAATGCCTGCCCGGTAGTGGCATCCACGTAAAAATGGATCTTGTCCTGCGGGTGGCCGATATAGGTCGCCGCATCATAATCTGAATGATAAAAAGCAATGATGCACTGCTTGGGAATATTGATGATCCTCGCATTGATCTCCAGCAGATCGCACATTACCTGGTAAATGATGCCATTGGTGAGTGCGTTGCCTTTTTTACATTCCAGCACTTTATGGATAAAAAAGTCTTCGGGCTGCTCATAGTTTACTTCTACGCCTTTCAGGCCATAATAGTTATAGACAATGTTTGATAAAACATTGGCTTGTTCCAGTGGCGTCAGAAAACTGTTTAGTTCGAGCCATACATTGCGGCGTATCTTCTCTATATCCTGCAATACCGGTGTGGTATGCATATCGGGATACTGGAACTTGGACACCAGCATGGCGCCGAACAAAAGATCATGGTAGGCGCCGTCGCGCCATTCAAGCAGGTCATTATTCAGGTCGGTGTAATGCAGGTGGTGGATGATCATCTCGATCCTTTCCTGTACATCTTCATTCGGCGTGGTCTCCCAGAGATGCTCTAGATTGGGGATAATGTTCTTTCCATAGCCGACAATTTTTTCGGAAACGGTACAGTAAACCTCCTCATCGGGGTCGTCAATAAGGGTGAATAAAGCATTAATTTCTCGTGTTTCCTGCATGTACCGGGTCAGATTTCATATCAAACTAAAATAAAATTTGGGGATTCATAACGTTTAAGTTATCCCAACTATGTGGAAACTAGAAAGATATCCCGCATAATAAACACCTATATATCTACGTTCAGGCTACAAATAGGCCCCGAATAAAGCGTTACCTTAACAGCGAACATGGCCGGAAACAACTACTTTTGCGTTCAATTTTCTAACGATACATTATGTCACAATTCGCCATCCCCAAGTTCCCCTCAGTAGCAAGATCACTGCATGCAGATCTGAAAAAACGTGTGCAGGAATATTTCGACGAGAAAGGAATTAAGTCCACCGGAACCTCACGTTTGTTTACTAAGGCCATCATCATGGTGATTGCACTGGTAGTTGTCTACGTACACCTGCTGGTATGGACACCTGTATGGTATTTTGCCATTGCCGAATGTATGGTATTGGGCTGCCTGGTAGCGGGAATCGGTTTTAATGTGATGCATGATGGCAGTCATGGAAGTTTCAGTAAATCAAAATGGGTTAACCGTATGGCAGCATCCTCTATCAGCCTGCTGGGCGCCAACCATTTTATGTGGAACATGAAGCATAACATGATCCACCACAGCTTTACCAATGTGGATGGAGTGGATGATGATATCGAAGTGGGTATGCTGATGCGTATGGCGCCTACACAGAAAAAATACAAACTGCATAAATTCCAGCATTTCTATTTCTGGTTCCTGTATATGTTGTTATATGTGTTCTGGATTTTCGTGGCTGACTATAAAAAATATTTTACCCAAAAGATCGGTAATGTGCCGCTGAAGAAAATGGAATTCAAAGATCATTTTGAATTCTGGAGCGTAAAGGTGTACCATGCCGCGGCTTTCATTGTATTACCTATCCTTGCAGTTGGCTGGTTAAACTGGATGATCGGGTTTCTCACGATGAGTGTAGTGGCAGGATTTGTGCTGAGTATTGTGTTCCAGCTGGCACACACGGTAGAGCATACAGAATTTCCTATCGCTGATATTGAAACCAACAGGCTGCCCGATGAGTTTGCTGCCCACCAGATCAAAACCACCGCCAATTTCGCTACCGGTAACAAACTGGTGAACTGGTTGGTAGGCGGACTGAATTTCCAGATAGAACATCATTTATTTCCTAAAATTTCCCATGTGCATTACCCGGCTATCAGCCAGATAGTAAAAGCGGTATGTATGGAATACCAGTTGCAATACATTGAGTATCCTACCATGCGTAAAGCGGTTGCTGCGCATGTACGATTTTTGAGGGATATGGGGAGAGCGTAATCGCTAACTCAAAATTCAAAATTAAAAAGTCAAAAATGGGGTTCCGTTTTTGACTTTTTATTTTATTAGATGCCCCGTTAGGGGCAAACGCTTAATAGAACCATCATCACAATAACAATCGATTTGCCCCGTAGGGGCTATCCTTAGCGGTGTTGAAATGCAGAGGGTAGCCCCTACGGGGCATCTAAACAAGGGGATGGCTTTTTGTGCTATTAAGCGGTTATCCCTACGGGATATTTTTGGGTGTTATTTTTTTGCAGCAGTTTTCTTTGGTGCTGCTTTTTTTGTTGCTGTCTTCTTTGCCGCGGTTTTCTTGGGCGACGCAGATTTTTTCGCTGCCGCTTTCACTTTTTTGGTAAAAGCCCCCGGCACCTGTAGTTCGATCATTTTTTTGATGTTTTCCACATCTATATCCACCAGTTCTTCGGCAGTATATTTTTCATTATCTGCCTTCCTGCCCAGTTTCAGCATTTTTTTATTGAAACGGATGAAAGGACCCCAGCGGCCATTTTCGAGAGAGATCTTTTCTGCCGGCCATTGTTTGATAAAACGGTTGGCCTCTTTGTGCATTTTCTTTTCTATCAGTTCATTGATATCCTGCTGGCTCAACGTGTCAAAATTGTAGGCACGCGGAATATTGATGAACATATCGTTCCACTTGATAAATGGCCCGAACCTTCCTTTGCCTTTGGTAACCGGTAAGTTATCATACATGGCAATAGGTGCATCGGCCTGTTGTTTCTCTGTAATGAGTTCAATGGCCCTTTCCAATTCCATTTCGTGGAGATCCTCGCCTTTGGGTATGGAGATGAATTGCTCGCCCAGTCTTACATAAGGACCGAACCTGCCCACGTTCACCGCTACTTCCTGTCCCTCATACTCACCCAACACACGTGGCAGGGTGAACAACTGCATGGCTTCTTCAAAAGAGATGGTTTCAATGCTCTGTGAAGGCTTCAGTTTGGCAAAACGGGGTTTTTCTTCTTCATTGGAAGTGTCACCTATCTGTACCATGGGGCCGTAGCGACCCATACGCGCAATTACTTTTTTGCCGCTGGCCTCATCCATACCCAATTCTCTTTCACCTTTGGCGCGTTCGGCATTTTCAAGGGTGTGTTCAATGGTTTCATGAAAGGGTTTATAGAAACCATCGATCATTTGGCTCCATTTCATTTTGCCTTCGGCGATCTCGTCAAACTCTTCTTCTATTCTGGCGGTAAAACCAAAATCCATTACTTTCTCAAAATGCTGTTTGAGAAAATCGGTTACCACAAGTCCGAGATCGGTAGGAAACAACTTGTTCTTTTCAGCACCGGTATTTTCCTGGTAAATCTCTTTATGTACGGATCCGTTCTTATCAAGTTTTAAAAGATTGACGGATCTTTTGATACCGTCTTTATCCCGCTTCTCTACATAATTCCTTTTAACGATCGTAGAGATGGTGGGTGCATAAGTAGAAGGACGCCCAATGCCCAGTTCTTCGAGTTTTTTTACCAGTGATGCTTCTGTATATCTTGGTGCCGGACGACTGAATTTTTCAGTGGCAGTCATCTCGGTAAATTCTAATTTCTGTCCGGCTGTCAACGGAGGCAAAATCCCTTCAGTGTCTTCTTCGTCTTCTTCATCTTTTCCTTCGAGATATATTTTCAGGAAGCCGTCGAACTTCATCACTTCACCAGTAGCGGAAAGCTGTTCGTTGTTGGTGCTGATATTGATCTTCGCAGTGGTCTTTTCAAATTCAGCATCACTCATTTGCGAAGCGATGGTCCTTTTCCAGATCAGTTCGTATAACCTGCGCGCATCTTCATCCTCTACCGTGGTATTGCTCATGTAAGTAGGACGGATGGCTTCGTGCGCTTCCTGCGCGTTCTCATTCTTGTTTTTGAATTTACGCGGCTGATGGTATTCTTCACCGTAGGCTTTGTGTACCTGGTTACTGATATCACCCAGGGCAGTATCACTCAGGTTAACACTGTCCGTACGCATATAAGTGATCTTACCGCTTTCATACAGTTTTTGTGCAAGCAGCATCGTTCTGCTTACACTGTAACCCATTTTGCGCGAAGCTTCCTGCTGCAGGGTAGAAGTAGTAAAAGGTGCGGCCGGTGTTCTTTTCGTAGGTTTTACCTGTATATCATTAACGGTATAACCTGCGCCTTTACAAGTTTCCAAAAATGCCTGTGCATCTTTTAAGGTAGACATCCTTGCGGGGCCATCTGCTTTGAAAGTTACCTGGCGGTTATTGATATCCGGTGCAGTAAAAAATGCGTCTATTTTATAACTGCTTTCGGCAATAAAATTATTGATCTCCCTTTCGCGTTCAACGATCAGTCTTACTGCCACGCTTTGTACACGGCCGGCGCTCAGGCTGCGCTGCATACCTATCTTGCGCCATAATACGGGGCTTAGTTCAAAACCCACCAGCCTGTCAAGCACACGTCTTGCCTGCTGTGCATTTACCAGGTCCATATTAATCCTGCGTGGATTTTCTACTGCTTTTTTGATAGCAGGCGCGGTGATCTCGTGAAAAACGATGCGTTTGGTTTCTTTCGGGTCCAGTCCCAATACTTCGGCCAGGTGCCAGCTGATGCTCTCTCCTTCACGGTCCTCATCCGATGCCAGCCATACTTCATCTGCTTTTTTGGCCATCTGTTTCAACTCTCTAACCACCCGTTCTTTTTCATCGGGTACTTTATAGCGGGGCTGGTAATGATTGTTTACATCAATACCCATATCATCCTTTTCCAGGTCGCGGATATGGCCATAACAGCTTCTTACCTCGAAATCTTTCCCGAGGATCTTCTCAATAGTTTTGGCTTTTGCCGGTGATTCTACGATCAATAAATTTTTTGCCATACCGCCTGAAACCCGCTCCCAGCGGAGCTTTTGGTGATTTTTTGCAATGCTGCAACCTTCTGCGAAAACCTTACCGGAAGGGCAGGAACACGCAGATGTTCCGTTGCAATATTAGGCGAAACCACCAATACACAAAAAATGTTAAAAGATTTTTGACCGATTTCCGGCATATCTGGCATGATGTTGGTCAATGTCTGGTCAGAACCAAATCCGGTATGTAGGAAAAAGATGTTAGTGATGCTGGCGATCGTATTTGCCATCGGAACAATCACAAATGATGCAGTTACACAGTCCCCTCATACATTATTATATACACAGAAGTTCAAGGCATTTTAGCGGCATTTACAGTTAATTTGACCTAAACAGGCTCTTGGCGGTTCCAATAACTGCCTGAAAGAAAAGATTCGGTCTCCTGCTAAACAGATCAGTTATTGCCGGCTATAAAATCAATAACCTTTTTAATCACCGTCGCATCCTTATAAATACGGCTATGCCCCAGTTGTTCCGTTATCAGAAATTGAATATGCGGAAGGTTTTCTTCTACCAGAGGCGCCACATCTTTAAACGGACAAACAGTATCCGCTCTGTCATGCACCCATAATACCGGCGACGATATATTTCTGGTGACCCGGCTGACAGAATAATACAGCACATCTTTCCCGGAAATATCAGTGATCAATTGCATGAATGCCGCTTTCACTTTTTCATCAACCGGTATCATGCGGAAATAGTCTGCCAGCGTGGTTGTTGTTTCTGTAGCGGGAGCGATCAGCACCAGTTTTCTGTGTTCATTGTCAGGCAATGCTTCAAAAACAAGCGATGCGGCTAATCCGCCAAGTGAATGACCGATCAGTGCATAAAAAGGGCCGTATAATTTTTCTGCTTCAAGTATGGCCTTACCATATATATAGGCGTTGATCAGTTTGCCATCACTTGATCCATGTGCAGGTGCATCAAACAGTATTACCTGAAATCCTTCTTTCAGTAATGGGTTGATATACTTATCAAACTTGTAGGCATTACTGCTGAAACCATGCAGGATCAGTACTTTTTTACCGTTGGATTGCTCCGGTTTCCATTGAAAACCCCGGATGGTCAGCGTCTCTGAGGAAAAAGCAATGGGTTGTGCTTTTGCAAAAACAGCAGGTATGTTCTTTGTCTTTTTACCACGTACAGGTGTACAAAACAGTTCAAAGGCTTTTGCAGCAGCTTTTTTGGGTGATACCAGTGCCAATGCTTTTAATTGTGCGATATAATATCTTACCACCAGCCTTTGTGCTAATTTCATCTTCATAAAACAAAGATATGGAGCTAACCATCGTTGGCTCGGGTAATGTGGGTACAGTGCTCGGGCGTTCATTGAAACAAAAAGGGTTTAGTATCCGGCAGGTGTACAGCCGTAATCCCACACATGCGGCGGAACTTGCGGGGGAACTGAATGCAGAAGCTGTTGCTGATCTCAGTCTGATTGATGACAAAGCGGATATCTATCTGGTAACTGTAACAGATGATGCCATACAGGCTGTGGCTGGGCATTTGTCATTGGGGGATAAATTGGTTGTTCACACAGCAGGGTCCGTTTCGAAAGAAGTATTACATAACGTGAGTTCGCGTTACGGGGTTTTATGGCCGATGAAAATGATACGCAAAACGATGCATGAACTGGGGCCTGTCAATATTGTGATTGATGGAAATACGGAAACAGCTGTACAGCAGATACAACAACTGGCCGGGCAGTTTTCAGATAATATTACTGTGGCCGGTGATGAAATGCGGTTGAAAATGCACCTGGTAGCGGCGGTGGTATCCAATTTCACCAATCATCTGTACCATCTTGCGGCGGATTATTGTTTGGCTGAACAGATCGATTTCCGTTCTTTTTACCCGATCATCGAGGAAACCGTAAAACAGGTTCAACACACGCACCCTGCATTGGTACAAGCCGGCCCTGCTTTTAGAAAAAACACCAAAACACTTGAAAAACACAGCCGCTTGTTACAGGAATATCCCTCCCTGAAAAAGCTATATGATACATTGAGTGACAGTATCATGCAAACCTCTGCGTAACCTCCTGTAACTCCTGTTCTCTGCGGTGAAAAAGACAAATACTATCCGGAATCCCGCAATTCATCGTGTTTTTCACCGCAGAGAACAGGAGAAGCGGAGTTTTCGCAGAGAAAATCTCATTTTATTCCTATCAAAACAAAGTTTTTCCCAACTCTCATGGTTAAACATCCATCCTGAAGTACTTTTGCAGGCCAAAGCACAGCTATGTACACGGTAAAGATCAAATTTGAACAGAAGGGACTGGAGGAAGTGACACTCACCAATATTGCACCCGGCGATAGCCTGCTGGAGGTTTGCCTGGACCATGCTATCGAACTTCACCATAACTGCGGCGCGGTTTGTGCCTGTAGTACCTGTCACGTGTATGTGAACGGTGGCATGGATTACCTGGAAGAGTTGAGCGACAAGGAGGAAGATTTTATCGACAGGGCCGTAAACCCAAGAATCAATTCAAGGCTGGGATGCCAGTGTGTGTTACAACCGGGATCTGGTGAAGTGTCGATCACACTACCCGACCAGACACAGTTTCTTGGTGAATAGGTATCAACTGTTATTTTTGCTTCCAACTTTCAACCAAATAATATGACCCATTTTGAGCCGCCCATTCACTGGAACGACCATGAAGATATTGCCATGAAACTCTATGAACGCTTTGGCACCGAGTTTACCGAGGGAAAGATATACCGGATCCGTTTCACTGATCTGCTCGAATGGATCCTGCAGATCGATAATTTTGCAGGCACCCGTGAACAAAGCACCGAGGGACACCTGGAAATGATACAGAGTGCGTGGGTGTATGAGTGGCGGGATAACCAGAAGTAATTTTGAGATGTTGGAATTGGGAAATTGGGAAATTTCCATCAGCAATTCCAAAATCTCCCATTTTCCCAATTCCAAAATCTCCTCCTTGCTCGATAAATTCAAACATATCACCACTTTCGTTTTTGATGTCGATGGCGTGTTGACAGACGGAACCTTGCTTGTATTACCCGGTGGCGTGATGGCGCGCAGCATGAATATCAAAGATGGGTATGCTTTACAGCTGGCGGTAAAAAAAGGCTATCGAGTACTGGTGATATCAGGGGGTAATTCTCCTGAGGTAAAAGAGCGGCTGGCCAAACTCGGTATCACCGATACCTGGATGCAGGTAACTGATAAAGCTGCTACCCTCACTGCTTTTATGGAGGAAAATAATATTGACAGATCCGAAGTATTGTATATGGGTGATGATATTCCCGACCTGACTGTGATGCAGTTAGTGGGTTTGCCCTGCTGCCCGCAGGATGCGGTACAGGAGATCAAAGCTGTCTCCCTATATATCTCTCATCTCGATGGCGGCAAAGGTTGCGTGAGGGATATGATTGAAAAAGTAATGAAACTACGTGGTGATTGGTCGGAAGATACAACTGTAAAAGCGCAATAAATCACGGATTGCACGGATTTTTAGTATGATTACTCAGAACAGAAACAGAGTAATCATACTAAAAATCCGTGTAATCTGCGATCAGAGGATATCATGTACGTTTTTCGAAATATTCTCGCTCATTCTGGCCATAGGCAGGTCATTCTCATCTTTCCCGAAAGGTTCTTCAATTTCTTCTGCGATCAGTTCCAGGCTGGCCAATACATAAAACATAAATGCCACGATAGGAATGGTGATATAGCCCAGTGATAAGGCAAAACCCAGGGGCAGTGTGACCACATAAAAGAAAATGAATTTCTTGATGAATGCACTGTAGGAATAAGGGATCGGCGTGTTCTTGATCCGCTCACAGGCACCGCAGATATCCAGGAAAGATTGCAGTTCACTGTTGAGAAAGAGTAACTGGTATCCCGATATTTTTTCATCCCTGTGCAGCAGGTTGATTTTATTCATCATCAGCATCACCACCTGGTTGGGTATATGTTTGCTGGTATCGAAATTGGGGATCTCGGGGTGAGGGGCCTCATCAAGCGATAACCTGGTGCGTTCGTTTTGCAGATGGTTTTTTAATTCAAAAGCGAATTGAGGAATACATTTCTTAAAAAAACTCCTGCTCCGCTGGTCATCTGCGGGCAGTATGCTGTTGAGTTTTACCGCCAGGTTGCGGCTGTTGTTTACGAGGCTGCCCCAGAGCTTTCTTCCTTCCCACCAGCGGTCGTAGGCCGTATTGGTGCGAAACACCAGCAGCATGGAAATGGCAAAACCCAGCAGGCTGTGCATGGTAGGGATATTTTTGGCATAGCTGGTGGCGGATAGTTTGAGGTATTCCGCTTCCACATAAACGATAACCCATGAATAGAACGAGATAAATACGATCAGCGGGAACAGTTTGCGAACAGTATCCGCTTTGTGGAACTTGAAGAGAAAGCCCAGCCAGCTTTTGGGATTGTAGCTTATCATATCGTAAAAATAAGAAGGTTTGTAATGCTCTGCGTAAACTCCTGTTACTCCTGTTCTCTGCGGTGAAGAAACATCTCGAATTTGATACAGCCAGTTATTCTAAACGACTTTTCACCGCAGAGAACATGAGGTGCATGAGTTTGCGCAGAGATACTCCTGATATAAGCCGGTATCTTTAGTACTTACCGTTGAAAATTCTATCTTGCGCTCAAATACCTATTTTGAAAGTAATCCCTGCATTTTTCAGGCTGATCAGGTGGCCGAATCTCGTATTTATCGCGCTGACGCAGGTACTTTTTGAGTATTGTATTTTCCGGAAAGCCTATGCGCATACGGAATTATATCCCGGTGAACAGACACAATTCATTTTTCTCTGCATCGCATCCATACTGATAGCCGCAGCCGGTTATATCATCAACGATTATTTCGACCTGAACATTGACCAGGTAAACAAACCCAGCAAAGTTGTCATCAATGTGATCATCAACAGGCGATGGGTTATTTTCTGGCACATGATGCTGAGCCTGCTGGGGCTTTTTTTTACGGTACTTGCATTGCCCATGTCACAGTACTGGCACCTGGTGCTGGCCAACATGGCCAGTATCGTATTGTTATGGTTCTATTCCACCAATTTCAAAAGACAGCTACTGATCGGCAATATTGTGATTTCATTGCTCACGGCATGGACGATAGGGATCCTGTTTCTTTCAAAATATCCGTTTGATGTAAAAGAGTTTTTAAACGCCAGCCTGGAAGAGGTAAGGTTCTTCCGGTTTACAGTGGTATATATATCATTTGCCTTTATTATCTCGCTGATCAGGGAAGTGATCAAAGACATGGAAGACATGGAAGGCGACAGGAAATACGGCTGCCGTACCATGCCAATCGTGTGGGGATTAAACGCCAGTAAAGTATTTGTAGCGGTATGGATCATTGTGCTGGTAGCGGTGTTGTCGATACTGCAATTGTATGTGCTTCCGTTTGGGTGGTGGCACAGCGCTTTGTATTGTTTACTGCTGATTATTTTGCCATTGATATGGATACTGATGAAATTATTCAAGGCGCAATCAGCAGCAGATTTTCATACACTGAGTACCCTGGTAAAACTGGTGATGTTTACCGGCATACTGTCGATGTTGTTTTTCAGTTTTTATTATTAAGTCAAAGAATGGACCATCATGCAGGAAATCATATTGGCCTCACAATCGCCACGCCGTAAGATGTTGCTCGAGTGGGCCGAAGTGCCATTTGAAATTATCGTAAAACACACGGATGAAAATTATCCGCCCGGTTTAAGTTTTGATGAGATAGCCATCCATATTGCGCATAACAAAGCAAAAGCGGTTAAAGCGTATGTACAGAAAGCCTTCCATGCACAGTCGGCCAATAAAACCATCCTCGCCGCAGATACCATCGTTGTGCTGGGTGATAAAGTAATAGGCAAGCCTGACAACAGGGCCGATGCCCTTAATATCCTCCGTTCATTATCCGGCAACCGTCACAAAGTAATCACAGGTGTGGCCATCCTTCATAACGGTGGAGAAATATTGTTTGCAGATACAACGGAAGTGAACTTTCATTCATTGTCAGAAGAACAGATCGAATTTTATGTTGATAAATACGAACCCTACGATAAAGCCGGCGCTTATGCCATACAGGAATGGATAGGTGTAGTGGGTATTCAATCAGTGAACGGCGATTTTTATAATGTAATGGGCTTGCCTGTGAGCCGTGTGGTACAGGCGCTTTCTTCCCTTTAGTTAAAATGTATAAGTGGTAATCTATACCGCAGGTTAAGCAGTATCTTTTATTTTCAAACAAGTAAGATGAGACTGCATGTTGGGATATATACAATGGTTGCGTTCTTATTGGCCATAGCACGGGTAACCGGCCAGGCAGAATCTACTGAACGCAAAAAACTACATTCAACTATTTTGAACGAGGACCGAGAACTTCTCCTGTATGCCCCGGTACATACAGTGCCTCAATCATTGCCACTGATTATTGTGTTTGATGGAGAAAGTCTTTTCGGTACCACCGTTGCTGCGCTGCGTTTCATGAATTATTCTTCCGAACTGCCGCAGATGCCCGAAGCGGTAGTGGTTGGTATACCGAATACAAACAGGGACCGTGATATGCCCCAGCCACAGCAATACAGTGCAGACAAAGAGGATAATTTTCGTGGATTTGTCAGGGATGAATTGATACCCTATCTCAAAAAACAGTATACTTTGAACGGGCATGTGATTGTTATGGGCCATTCGCAGGGCGGCTTATTTGTATCGCACCTGCTCGCAACTTCTCCGGGTAATTTTCAATGGGCGGTGGCGCTGGATGCGCCGGTGTCTGTGGATAGCAAGACAAAAAATCTTAAACAGGAAATTGCCAAAACCATTCAACTATCCTCCGGGAAACACAGGTATATTTCAATAGAATCATTGTATGGCTGGGAAAATGATTGGCAACTTTTTCAGGATACTAATCAGGCTATTCGCATTAAACTCAGCGGCGAAACACATGAATCAATGGCATTTAAAGGGATCTATGATGGCCTGAAATCGGCATTCCATGATTTTACACCCGGGAGAAAAGACCTGGCATTAAATGAATTAAAAAACCATTACCAGGCTATCTCAGAAAATTATGGCTTTGTATACCAGACACCCTTAAAAATACTATTGGCCAGTGCCAGGCGGAAAATAACAGAGAACCGAAAAGACGAAGTGATGGAATTGCTTGCGTATGCAGAAAAGGAATATGGAACAGGTGACAGATTAACGAAACTAAAAGCAGATGCCGGAAACATAAAGAGCGGCCCGGATGCATTGATCGATCATTACCTGCATCTTCCCAAACCGTTACCTGCCCTAGCCTCAGGTTATTTTGGAAGATGGACAGGAGAGATGATAGTACCTGACGGAGTAAATATGCCGGTTGATATAGAAATAAAAGAGGAGCAGGGACAGGTAAAAATATTGTCGGTGATACCATGGGATACCACTAAAAAAGAAGCGTTGGAAATTGTATCTATCAACCCCGACAAAAGCATTCTGTTCGGAAGAAGGAACCAGGGTGGGGGATTGATGATCTCGAATGCGATCATTGATAAGAATGGGGATCTTTCCGGGAAAGAAGAATGGATCGGGTTTACCATACCTGACAATCTTTCGGAGGAGATCAAACAAAAGCTTGCATTCATACAGAAGAATCCCAATACTTTTCGACTAAAAAGAAAAGAGGGTAGTATGCCAATCTCAAAAAATTAACCGCGAAGCCGCAAGGACACGAAGACACGCGAAGTATTCTTTGCGTACCCTTGCGTCCTTGCGGCTTCGCGGTTAATTGTAGCTAAAAGTGCATACAACAAAAACACACACCAAAATCAGGTATTTACCGCAATGCAAAACTTTGTAATTTTTCATTTGGCCGCAACTAAAGCGGCAGCTTATGAATGAAAGATTATTACAGTTTATCTGGCAGTTCCAGTATTACAACACACAGTCATTACAAACCACCGAAGGTGAACCCTTGGTCATCGAAAAACCCGGAAGCTGGAACCATCACCAGGGCCCGGATTTTTCTGAAGCGGTGATCCGTATCGGTTCCACAAAATGGGTGGGTAATATCGAGCTGCACCTGTGTTCTTCCGATTGGGAGAAGCACCGGCATGATGGAAATGAGCATTACCGGAATATTATCCTGCATGTAGTATGGGAAGATGATGCGCCTCTGTACGATAGTCATAAAAACCGGGTACCCACGCTGGTACTACAACATCGGATTCCCAAACTATTACTGGAACGATACCTGCAGATGATGCAGACGATGGGTACGGTTCCCTGCCAGATATTTCTGCCGGCATTGAACCCGCTTTCATGGAGCGCTTGGAAAGAACGTCTTGCTGCGGAGCGGCTTACACGTAAATCAGAACAGGTACTGAGTTTTCTTGCCCAAACCAATAACCATTGGGAAGAAGTATGCTGGTGGTTGCTCGCAGCTAATTTTGGTATCAAGGTCAATGCCGTTCTGTTTGAACAGGTGGCCCAAAGTCTATCAGTAAATGTGCTGGCCAAACATCGCGGTCAGGTACACCAGTTGGAAGCCTTGTTACTCGGGCAGGCCAACTTATTATCTGCACGCTATGAGGATGATTATGCCATCATGCTGCAACGCGAATACCGTTTTCTGAAAAAGAAATACCAGTTGTCTCCTGTCAGCAAACAACCCGCATTCCTGCGAATGCGGCCCGCCGCTTTTCCTACCATACGGTTGTCTCAACTGGCCATGTTGTTACACAAAACCACCGCGTTTTTCTCACAGGTAAAAGAAACCACTGATCTTACCAGCATGCTTGACCAGTTTATGATCACTGCCAATGATTACTGGCACTATCATTACCGTTTTGATGAAGAAACCGCCTTTCAACCCAAACACCTTGGCCGCCAGATGGCGGAGAACATACTGATCAATACCGTGATACCTGTATTATTTACTTATGGGTTATATACCAAAGAAGAGACCTGTAAAGACAAAGCCATTCACTGGCTCTACCAGCTTTCTGCCGAACACAACCATCTTACCCGTGGCTGGCAACAGTCAGGAGTGCTTAACACCTCCGCACTCGATTCGCAGGCGCTGATAGAATTAACAAATCATTATTGCAGCCACAGGCGTTGCCTGGAATGTGCAGTAGGCAACAGAGTGTTGCGGAATGGGGTCTTGTAGGAGTTTGGAGTTTGGAGTTTGGAGTTTGGAGTTTGGAGTTTGGAGTTTGGAGTTTGGAGTTTGGAGTTTCGTCGGCGATGCAAAATCGCTAATCAACTTCAAACCCCAAACTCCAAACTCCAAACTCCAAACCCTCTCTCTCTGTTCACCAGTTAAACTCCATATCCAACTCAACATCCGGGTGCAAAGTTCTTTCTACGGGGCAGGTGCGGGCGGTTTTTTCGAGGATCTGTTTTTGTTGATCGTCGATGACCAATCCTGCGGGGAAAAAAACATGTACAATGATCTTGCCGATACGGCGTGGATCGCTTACCATGATCTTGGTAACATCCAGTTTTGTATCATCTAGATCGATGTTCATGGTCCTTGCCTTGATGGCCATGGTGGTTACCATACAGGTGCCAAGCGCGGTTGCCACCAGGTCGGTGGGTGAAAAACGTTCGCCTTTGCCCTGATTATCGGTGGGTGCATCGGTTTCTATTGCTGTTCCGCTCTGTAAATGAGTGGCGATGGTGCGGAGACCACCCTTATAAATAATTTGTGAAGTCATTGTATCATTTTGCTATAAATTTACAGGTAACAAACCAAATGGAATTGAAGAAGCTATTTATCATCATGGTCATGGTTTTCCCGGTTGCGGTTTTCGCACAGCAAAAAGTAAAATCTACTACTGCTGATACCAAGGCGATTAAAAAAGCGGAGAAGCGGGAAAAGATCAACCAACTCATCAAACAGGAAGAAGAAGGTGCGCTGATCTACCAGAAACAGAGTGGGTTTGGTTTCAAATTCAATACAGATGGCTGGGGTGCGTTCTATGAACATGGTAAATACAAAACCATCACCAATACCAGTCTCTGGTGGCTGGAATTTGGTGAAAGAAAACATCCCAAGGAAGAAAAAGTACCTACGCTCAATGCTTCCTCCGGTTTCCTGATCATCTCCAGTTATATCTATGGCAAACAGAATAATTTTTATTACCTCAAAGCCGGTTTTGGTCAGCAAAAGCTGATCGGGGGTAAAGGCAATAAAAACGGGGTAGCGGTATCGGCCATTTATGGGGGTGGTTTCTCGGCGGGTCTGCTGAAACCGTATTATATTGAAATTCAGAACCCTTCTACCGGTAAACGCGAAGAGATCAAGTACACCAATAATGACAGTTTTTTCCTCGACCCCACCATTATCCTGGGGAAAGGCGGTCTAACCAAGGGTTTTGGCGAAATGAAATTTGTACCCGGCGCCCATGCCCGCGCAGCTATCCGGTTTGATTACGGCCGCTATAATGAAGTGCTCTCCGCCATAGAAGTAGGCGTAAATGCCGAGTATTATTCCAAACCCATGCCCATTTTGTTGTTGAACAAGGAGCGGAACTTCTTTTTCAACGCCTATATCTCCCTTGTTTTTGGTAAGCGAAAGTGAGTTAATTTTGCAGCCTGGCGGGGCGTTTGAAGTTTGGCGTTTGGAGTTTGGCGTTTTTGGCCGATTTCCAACCCCAAACTCCCAACCCCAAACCCCAACCCTTTCGCAATGCAAGAATTACCCGTAGTTTCCAAAATACCTTCCGACACAAAGATCAAAAAACCCGACTGGTTACGTGTAAAACTGCCTATTGGCGAGAGTTATAAGCATGTGCGCGGACTGGTGGATACCCATAAGCTCCATACCATCTGTGAAAGCGGCAATTGTCCCAATATGGGCGAATGTTGGGGTGCCGGAACGGCTACTTTCATGATCCTGGGTAATATCTGTACCCGTAGCTGCCGTTTTTGCGCCGTGGCCACCGGTCGGCCCGAAGCGGTGGATTGGGATGAACCCCAGCGTGTAGCCGAAGCCATCCACCTGATGAAGGTAAAACACGCGGTAATCACCAGCGTTGACAGGGATGAGTTGAAAGATGGCGGGTCCATTATCTGGTACAATACCATTAAAGCGGTTAAAAACCTGAACCCCGATACCACGCTGGAAACGCTGATCCCCGATTTCAGGGGCAATGCGGAACAGGTACAACGTGTGATAGATGCAGCCCCAGAAGTAGTGAGCCATAACATGGAAACCAGCGAACGCATGACCAGGGAAGTACGTGTACAGGCCAAATACCGCCGAAGCCTGGATGTATTGCGGATGCTGAAAGAAGGCGGTATGCGCACCAAAACAGGTATCATGCTCGGCATCGGCGAAACCAAGGAAGAGATCATCCAAACCATGGAGGATCTGGTAGGGGTTGGAACGGATGTACTCACACTGGGACAATACCTACAGCCCACCAAAAAACATTTACCCGTACAACGTTTTGTACACCCCGATGAATTCGCGGAACTGCGTGAGATAGGCTACGATCTTGGATTTGATTACGTGGAAAGCGGTCCGCTGGTACGTTCATCTTACCACAGCGAAAAACATGTGATACGGGGATGGGGCAGGAACAAATGGATAGAAGAAAAACAGGCCGGATTAGCCGTGTGAGTTGGGTTTTGTGAAACAGGCAAGGATCTGCGGTTGATTAACAGCAACTGATATTGACATTCACAAAACCAACACTGTCTTATGAAAACTTCCCTCATATACAATACCGATACATGGTTGTTGTGTGTTATTCTCATGGTGCTGATGATGGGAATGATCTGGCTGGGATTGAAACTGCGTCCCAAAGAAACCCTTTCTTCTATCGGACCCATTGAAGCTTCCCTGTTTGGGTTACTTGGATTATTACTGGCGTTTACTTTCAGTATGTCGGCCTCGCGTTATGACAGCAGGCGCTCCGTGCTGGTGGAAGAAGCGAATAATATCGGCACCGCCATTTTACGCGCAGATATGTATGGGGATTCGATCAAGCGCGCATTCAAAAATGATTTTGCTGCTTATATCGAAGCGCGTATTGCTTACCATGATGCGGCGCGTGATACCACGGCCGTCAAAGCTGCCAGCGATAGTGCCGCAAAATATTCGGCCTCTCTCTGGAAAAGGACAACTGGCCTATCGGCAAACATGCAATACCTGCCCGCTACCCAGCAAATGATCCCTGCACTGAACAGCATGTTTGATATTGTTAACAGCCGGGATGCTTCATTGCATGCGCATATACCTGATCCGATCATCATATTGCTTTTTCTGCTCTCGCTCTGCTGTAGTTTCTTTGTCGGACTATCGGCGCCGAAGAACAATAAAATGAACTGGCCGATGATCATTGGGTTTTGCGTACTTACCATGCTGGTGGTCTTTACCATCCTCGATCTTGACAGACCCTACCGGGGACTCATCAAAGCCGACAGGAATGAAAAATATATGAAAGAACTGCGCAGCATGGTAAAATAAACACCAACTCTGCGTAACCTCTGCGCTCTCCTGTTCTCTGCGGTGAAAAACATTGGCACATTCGGGAACCCTGGATATCGAAACGTTTTTCACCGCAGAGAACATGAGGACAGGGAGTTTTCGCAGAGGAATAATAAATACATTGCATCACATGAAGATGATATTACTGGCGGCCATTTTGCTGATAACCGCACCTTTCGCATCACGGGCACAAATACAGTGGAAAAAAGTGGATTCATTGTTTCAGCCATTGCCCGCTTCCATGCATGTGTATTATACCAACGACAGTCTCGATGGAAAACCCAATATCGCCTATTATGTAAGTGTAGATCTGAAAGACAAAAAACTCGATATCACCACACAGGTAGGTAATGGTAAACGGTACACACCTGCACAGTATTATGAACAGGAAGGAAAGCCATTGCTGGTGATGAACTGTACTTTTTTTGAGTTTGTACGCAACAGCAACCAGAATGTAGTTATTAAAGATGGGAAGATGCTGGCTTACCAGGTGCATAGCATACCGGGGAGAGGAAAAGATACGCTTACGTATCGCCATGCGTTTGGGAGCGCTATCGGTATTACAAAGAACCGAAAGGCTGATGTTGCCTGGTTATATACAGACTCGGCAGCTGACTATGCTTACGCGAGTCAGCATCCTATCAATAGTTTCAGGGATTCGGCTCAGCAACCTGGTAAAAAAGCAATGCTTGGTAAAGGCGATTTTAAAAAATGGAAAATGAAAACGGCTACCGGCGGTGGTCCCGTACTTGTACAAAACGGTGAAATAGCTATTGCCAATAATGAAGAGATAAAGTTTGCGGGAAAGGCCATCAATGATAAACACCCTCGCACCGCGATGGGTTATACAAAGGATAGCAAAATTATTTTACTTGTAATTGAAGGTCGTTTTCCCAACAAAGCCGAGGGAGCCACACTTACACAAACCGCACAATTGCTGCAGCAGATCGGTTGTGAAGAAGGGTTGAATTTAGATGGCGGCGGCAGCAGTTGCTTACTCATCAATGGTAAAGAAACCATCAAACCCAGCGATAAAGCGCAAAGACCGGTACCGGCGGTGTTTATTGTCAGGTAATCCTTCATAGTTCACGAAATACCTGTATGCCACATGAGGTATGCCTTTCTTCCCGGTCATTAGTCTTTTTGGGTCGGCAGGTAATACCGATTGTCAATGTTTTTTTCTGGCGCAGTCGTACACCTCCATGAAAATAAGCCAGGAATACATCTGATGTATACATGTATAAACCATCTTCCAGTTGATAACTGGAATGGTTATAGGCATAACCGGCGCCAATAAATCCACCGACCTTGCCGGTACTTTTAGGTGTAGCGCCTGCACCCCAGTTGAAATCGGCCACCAAAGGAATTTCTGCCGCAAACCGGGCATTGGATTTAATATTTTCTTTTGTAGTAAGCGGCGGCGGAAACATACTTGACGCAGGCGAATACATGTACATGGTAGTGTTCGGTAACCCAATGCCAACTGCAATAGGCATCCCTATACTTACTGATTTATTTTTCTCAGCGATCAGTGTGTACCTTGGAAAATAGGCCACACTCACCCGCGTAAGTTTCGTAGTGGCGTTGTTCATCCACATGCCCATTGATGTGAATAAATACTGTGTTTCGATCCCTTTTCCCGGTAATACAAGATCAAGTCCGATACTGTGGCTTAATTTCTGGGAGAAAGCCTGGCTACCCCCGGTAATACCTGCAACAAGAAGCAGTAGTCTGGTAAAATTCATATAGCTTATTTGCATCCCTGACACAACTTTCCGGAAAGACGTTGCATAAAAAAAGGTCACCGATTCCGGCAACCTGAAAAATGTCTATTATAATAACATGTCGGGCTATTGATCACAGTTGAGTCAGGGCAATTCTCTGTGAACCTCTGTGTTCTTTGTGCCTCTGTGGTAAAGCCTTCGCCCTAATCTTATGGAGTATGTTCTTTACCACAGAGGCACAAAGAGCACAGAGGTTCACAGAGACAGTTAATAGCACAACACGTCTATTATAACCACAAACCAAAGACTACGGACCACAGACTATTTCAACTCCCACACCAAAGCACTCGCCCCCAATATCGCTGCATCCGATTCTTTCAAATGGCTCACCAGGATCTTCACCTTGTTCTGGAACACCTGTATGAGGTTGGCCTCCATGTGTTCGCGGGTGGGTTTGAGGATGAGTTCGCCGGATTTGGTCAGACCGCCAAACAGTATAATGGCCTCCGGACTGGAGAACATCACGAAATTGGCCAATGCAAGACCCAGTATCCTACCCGTGTATTCAAATATTTCTTTCGCTACTTCATCACCCTGTATGGCAGCTTCGTAGACTTTTTTTGAATCGAGTTTGTCTGCCGGAACATCCCTCAGCAGGCTGGGTGCATTGCTTTGTTCCAGTACTTCAATAGCGGTTAAGCGCACGCCTGTGGCAGATGCATAACTTTCCAATGAACCTTTTTTGCCGGTGCCGTCGTGCATACGTCCGTCGGGGATGATGATGGTATGACCGAGTTCACCCGCAAAACCATCATGCCCGTAAATCAGTTTTCCATTGGCCACGATACCGCTTCCTACACCGGTGCCGAGGGTGATCATGATAAAATCTTTCATACCCTGTGCGGCGCCGTACATCATTTCGCCCAATGCAGCCGCGTTGGCATCATTCGTGAGTACCACGGGTAGTTTGAATTTGTCCTCTACCATCTTGGCCAATGGCAGTATTCCTTTCCATGGGAGATTAGGCGCATACTCAACAGTGCCGGTATAATAATTTCCGTTCGGTGCCCCAAGGCCTATCCCTTTCATCCTGCCTACGCCACCCGCTCTTTCGATTAGTGGAGAAAGACTGGTATACAGGTCATCAATAAACCCACTTATCTCCTCCTTACCACGCGTGGGCATTTCACTTGAAAAAAGTACATTACCAAGACGGTCCACAATTCCAAACTTGGTGCCTGTGCCGCCAATATCCACACCTATTGCCAACTGCTCCATACTGTTTTTTGCTTTGGGCATTGTTTTCTTTTTGATTAATTAAGTTGATCCTTTGAGAGATGAAAGATGAAGAAATTGATCTTATACAATCTTTCATCTCTCATCTTTCAACTGATATTAATGTCCACCGGCGCTTATCTCAGCATCATAGTCAATTCCCTGCTTGCGTAAAATACCTTTTACAAGAATGGCAAAAAATACCAGGTAGGCAAAGCAAACGGCCGCAATAATATAGGATTGATGAATGCCAATGATATCGGCCAGTTTCCCCTGAATAGGAGGTATAATACCGCCACCAAGGATCATCATGATCAGGAATGCAGAACCTTGTGATTCATATTTGCCAAGGCCTGCGATAGATAAACTGAAGATACAGGGCCACATGATAGAACAACAGAGACCCGCACTGAGAAAAGCATAAATAGCTATCGTACCTGTTGTCAACAGACCTACGATCATCGCCAATACACCAAGCAAACTGAAAATTAACAGTGTTTGAGCCGGTTTGTTCTGGCTCATGAAAAAAGCAACAATTAATACCAATACGCATATCACATAATAGTAAAGCGCTGATACATCATAATTAGATAAGTAAATAACAAGGATCAGGATACCAAAAGCAATGATCGGTATGATCACCTGTAGTAACTGTTTGGTGGCTTTGCTGAAACTGAATGCACCGATGGCGCCGGTCCACCGGCCGATCATCAGGCTTCCCCAATACAGCATGATGTATGGCGTAGCCTCCGATGCGGCAAGCGAGCCGAATTCTTTTTGTTTCAATAATTCGCCAAGGTTACTTCCCACAGCTACTTCCACACCTACGTATGTAAAGATGCCGAGCATACCCAACACCAGCTGGGGATATTTCATCGCACCCCATCCGTCCGGATTTTTCTTCGCACTGAGGTTCGAAAAGAGCAGGCCCAGTACAATAACAGCCATGGAAGCGAACAACCATCCAAGGCGTTGTTTTTCCAGTGGTTGTTTCAGTGCTTTTATTGCCTCGTTTTGCGAAGCGATAGTCGCATTTGTTGTGGCAACCTCTTCCGCCGATACAGTTGTTCCGGTAATGGCACCGGCTTTTTGTAAAGAATCAAGCCTGTGACTCTGTTCTTTGACAGTACTCTCTATAGCAACGATCTCTTTGGCCTCTTTGCTGTTATAGCTTGAAAATACGGGGATAAAAAAAGCAACCAGCAATCCGGTCATGATCAGTAATACACTGAGTGCTTTATTTGCTTTTTCTACTTTTTCGTCAATGATGCCTGGTGGCACTTTTTTAGAGAAATTGAACATGGCCGCTGCGAGCAGGAATAATATACCTACACCCACATACAGAATGATGACCTTTGAAAGACTGAGCGAAGCGATCTGTTCATCGGTGATGGCTGCGGTTGTTCCAAACAGGGCAAGCGCCACAACCAATGGACCGATGGATGTACCAAACGAGTTTACCGCACCACCCAATGTTACCCGCGCGGTTCCCGTGGCGGGATCACCAAGGGTAATGCTGAATGGCTGCGCCGCTGTTTGCTGTAAAGAAAATCCGAGCGCAACAATAAATAACCCTATCAGCATCCCGGCAAAACTGTTTCCATTAACTGCCAAAATCATTGCTGCGGCTCCCAATGCTGAGAAAAGCAGACCGTAAACAATGCTTTTTTTGTATCCCCATTTTCCAACAAGGTCCTTGCCTCCCATGGTTCCAAAAATGAATAACAGCAAAGCGCCTACATAATAAGCTGTATAAAAAGCAAAGTCAATTAACTGGCTTTGAAACTGGTCAAGGTGAAAATAATGTTTGCAAAAAGGGATAAAGACACTGTTTCCGGCAGCAATAAATCCCCAAAAGAAGAATACGGTAACAAGGGTACTTAATGCCCCATAGTTGGTGGGTTGTTTGGGTTGGTTCATAGCAAGCGTTGAGTTTTAGGTAAGGGCTGTAAAATAAAGAGATTTTAGGAAGAATTAATTCTAAACTTAGAATTTGGCGGAACGGTTTAAGTTATTAACTTCAAAGCAATTAAGTCAAAAAGTACGGAATGGAGATAATTCATATCAGCGCCGAGTGCTACCCTGTTGCCAAAGCGGGCGGACTGGGCGATGTTGTTGGCGCTTTACCCAAATACCAGAACCAGGCCGGGCATATCGCCAAAGTGGTGATGCCCATGTACCGCACCAAGTTCCTGTATGAAAATGAATGGACGGTTGATTTTAAAGGACAGGCCAATATGGGTAACTGGTTCTTTGATTTCACCATCATCAAAGAAAAAAACAACAAACTGGGCTTCGACCTTTTCTTAGTAGATATCAACGGTCTGCTCGACAGGCAGAAAATATATGGGTATGATGATGATGCGGAACGTTTCACCGCTTTCCAGATCGCGATCCTTCATTGGATGAACAACTGGGAACATCAGCCTGATGTGGTGCATTGCCACGATCACCATACCGGTCTGCTGCCTTTTATGATGCAGAACTGTTATGACTTTGGCCGGTTGAAAAACGTTCCTACTGTATTCACCATACATAATGGCCAGTACCAGGGATGGATGGGCTGGGATAAAAGCCGTTATATACCCCGCTGGGATCTCTGGAAAAGAGGCATGATGGATTGGGCCGATCATATCAACCCCATGGCTTCGGCTGTAAAATGCGCAGGCAAAATAACTACGGTAAGCTGGAGCTATCTACAGGAACTGCGTTACAACGCCAATGGCCTGGAAAAGCTGTTTGAGTATGAAAAAGGCAAATGCGTAGGTATTCTTAACGGTATCGACAATGAAGTGTGGGATCCGTCAACGGATAAATACCTGCAGCACCATTTCAGTATCAAGGACATGGCCGCCGGCAAACAAAAGAATAAAAAAGAATTGTGTACCCGCTTCGGGCTGGATTTAGATAAACCTTTGTTTGTTTTTATTGGTAGATTAGTAGGCGAGAAAGCCGCAGATATTTTACCCGATGCGATTATGTCATCAATTGGTAATACAGGAGGTGCGGCTAACTTTTTAATTTTAGGAAGCGGCGACACCAATGTGGAATGGCGTTTTCAGCAGATGGTAACACCGTATGCGGGGATATTCAATGCAGTGATCGGTTATGATGAAGCATTGAGTCACCTGATGTATGCCGGCGCGGATTTTTTATTGATGCCAAGCCGTGTAGAACCCTGTGGACTGAACCAGATGTATGCCATGCGGTATGGTACGGTACCGGTAGTAAGAAGCACCGGCGGTTTGCAGGATACCGTGGTGGATATGGGCGAACCGGATGGGTTTGGTATCCGCTTCAACCATGCGTCTGTATATGATGTGGAGTATTCAATACACCGTGGTATCAATGTGTACCAGGATACAAAGCAGATGGAAAAAATGCGTAAACAGATGATGCAGATAGACCATAGCTGGGAGAGTACGGTGGAGGAATATATCAGTGTGTATAGCAGCTTAATGTAAGGATCAACAAAACAAACATTTCAAATCAACATATATGGTCAGTATCTCATCATCCGTAGTAGCCGTGATCCTTGGAGGAGGTGCGGGAAGCAGATTGTATCCATTGACAGCCAGCCGCTCCAAACCTGCAGTTCCTATTGCTGGTAAATACCGGTTGGTGGATATACCGATCAGTAACTGTATCAACAGCAGCATTAACCGCATGTTTGTGCTAACGCAGTTTAACTCTGCATCGCTGAACAAGCATATTAAGAACACGTATCACTTCAGTGCATTCAGTACCGGTTTTGTAGATATTCTGGCCGCGGAGCAAACACCCGATAACCCGGGATGGTTCCAGGGAACGGCAGATGCAGTGAGGCAGTCGCTGCGCCATATTTCCAATCTTGAATTTGAATATATCCTGATACTAAGTGGCGACCAGTTATACCAGATGGACTTTATGGAAATGTTTGAAACGCACCGGTCCAAAGGCGCCGATATATCCATCGCCACCATACCGGTGGATGCACGCGATGCGCCTGAGTTCGGTATCCTGAAAACCAATGAAGACAGCCTGATCACTTCCTTCATCGAAAAACCAAAAAAAGAACTGCTGCCTGAATGGGTAAGCGATACCGGCGCTGATATGCAACGCCTCGGCAAACATTACCTGGCTTCCATGGGTATCTATATCTTCAGTAAACAGGTATTGTATGACCTGCTGGGAACGGCACATCCCCAGGCAACGGATTTCGGGAAAGAGATCATACCTGATTCCATCGAGCATTACAAAGTAGCCAGCTTCCAGTACGATGGTTACTGGACAGATATCGGTAATATCTATTCATTCTACGAGGCCAACCTGGCGCTTACACAGGAGATCCCGCCGTTCAATCTCTTTGATAATAACAAAACAGTTTACAGCCGCGCACGCATGTTGCCACCGGCCAAGATCAGCGGCACCACGCTTGAAAAAACCATTATTGCCGAAGGATCGATTATCCATGCGAGTCGTATAGAGCAAAGTGTGGTAGGGATCCGCGCGAGGATCGGTCATGGTTCTACGATTGTCAATACCTATATCATGGGTAATGATTTTTATGAAACGATAGAGCAGATGGATAGCAATAACTCGATCGGGTTGCCCAAAATAGGTATCGGTGAACGTTGTTATATCAAGGATGCCATTATCGATAAGAATTGCCGGATAGGGAATGATGTGCGTATTAACGGAGGGAAACACCTCGCAAATACGGATCATGCATTGTACACGGTGAAAGATGGTATCGTGGTGGTGAAGAAGACGGCGGTGTTGCCGGATGGATTTGTTATCTGATATTTTTTTAACACATAGGTACATAGAAAACAAAGGGTACAATAGGACTTACCTATGTGTCCTTTGTTTTCTATGTACCTCTTATGTCTTATCCCTCAGTGCACATGTATCTAATTTCTAACTATGTCAACTGATGTTCAGCAAAACCCGCTGTAACAATAGTAGCACCCCGCTTTGCGCGACGCTATCGCTCCTGGGCCGCGGGCCCGTCCTTGCTCCGCGGCTACTTTAGCTTCTGCCGGGATATGCTTCGCATTATCCCGTCTGCCTTCGCTGCGCTCGGCACCGAACCTAAAGAGGCCGCTTCACAAGGACTGACTAGTATTTTGTATTTAAGTATTTCCTGTTATCATACGCTTTATCAAAATACATTATACTGGGTTTTGGCAATCGTATACGTAAATCTAGACAGTCCTTGTGGAGCGGCCTCTTTGTCTGTGGTGGCAAGCGAAGCGTCGCCAATCGAAACCATGCGAAGCAGGTTTCGATAGCAGAGAAAGCAGCCGCGGAGCAAGGACGGGGCCCGCGGCCCAGGAGCGAACGAGTAACTTAATCTGAGTATGTTACGATAAGGAAAGTAAAGCCAGAAAGTGCAAGGTTGTTGGCTTCTATAAAAGATTTTTTTTGCTTTATATTGTGTATCTTTTACATAATATTCCATTAAACGATTGCCATGGCCTTACTCACCACAGCACCAGGTACAGAACTCCGTGATCGATCACAGAAAAAACTCGGTTTCTGGCAAATCTGGAACATGAGTTTCGGTTTTCTCGGTATCCAGTTCGGTTTTGAACTGCAGAACTCCAATGTGAGCCGCATATTTGAAACACTTGGCGCCAATAAGGATGAGATCCCTTTATTATGGATAGCCGCACCCATCACCGGTCTCATCGTACAACCCATCATCGGTTACCTCAGCGACAGGACCTGGCACCCTTACTGGGGAAGACGAAGGCCCTATTTCTTTATCGGCGCTGTTCTCGCCACACTGGCATTGATCGTGATGCCCAATTCATCTGCATTATGGATAGCGGGGGGTATGTTATGGATCATGGATGCATCGATCAATATTTCGATGGAACCTTTCCGTGCATTTGTAGGCGATAAGCTCCCGCCGAAACAGCGTACTGCCGGTTTTGCGATGCAGAGTTTTTTTATCGGTGTAGGATCTGTCATCGCTGCATTGCTTCCCTGGGTATTTACCAACTGGTTTGGTCTGAGCAATACCGCCGAAAGTGGTAAGATCCCTGATTCGGTCAAATGGAGTTTTTATGCAGGCGCTTTTGCGTTTTTAGCCGCCGTGATGTACACGGTCTTTACTACGAAAGAATTTCCGCCGGAAGATATGGAGGCGTTTAAGAAAGAAGTAAAAGCCGGTGGTTTCTGGAAAGGTGTGAAGGAAACATTTGGTGGTATCCTCAAAATGCCAAAAACCATGGCGCAACTGGCCATTGTGCAGTTCTTTACCTGGTTCGCCTTATTTGCCATGTGGATCTACAGCACCAATGCCGTTACCAGCAGCAAGTATGATATGACCGTTGACAAAGGCATGGTGGCAAGAATGCAGGCATCGATACAACATTCATTAAGCGATCAGTCGCTCGATACAAAAACAAAAAAATTATATAGTTCCTTGCAGGCCGACCTCAATGAGATTCATGAATACCGGCCCAGCCAGAACCCTGTTACCATTTCTATCAATCTCGCCAGTCATTTTGCCGGCAGCGCCAATACTACTTTTTCATCCAGTGAAAAAAATATACTGGAACATGTAAAACAGGAATACAATGATGGTGCCGACTGGCTAAGTGTATGCAGCAGTGTGCGTAATGGTATGGCCGCTGTATTTGCGTTCATACTTCCTTTGATCGCTGCGAGGACCAACCGGCGTATCACACACCTGATCTGCCTGGTGATAGGTGGTATCGGTTTGATCAGCATCAGTTGGTTCAGTGATCCAACATGGCTGATCGTATCGATGGGAATGGTCGGTATTGCATGGGCAAGTATTTTATCGATGCCGTATGCCATTTTATCCGGCGCATTGCCCGCCAATAAGATGGGGTATTATATGGGTGTCTTCAATTTTTTTATCGTGATACCACAAATAGTGGCGGCCACCATTCTCGGTTACTGTACCATGAAACTATTTAACGCCAATACCATGAGCACACTGGTACTCGGCGGTGGATCTATGATAGTGGCGGGGCTGCTTACATTATGGGTAAAAGATGATGACCAATAAAAGATCAGTATGAAAAAATCAATCCTCTTTCTTTTTTTCCAGTTAGCTGGTATTGCATTGTATGCACAGTATGCAAAACTGTATCCCGGTAACTGGTTCGTAGGAATGAAATGGAACAAAGTACAGTTGCTGGTTCGGGGAGAATACGACGGATTCAGTAAAGAGAAAGTACGCATACAATACCCCGGTGTACAATTGGTAAAAACCACTTCCCTGGAAAACGGAAAATACATAGTATTGGACCTCGTCGTTTCTTCCAGTGCTAAACCGGGAAATGTATCTGTTGAGTTTATCGATGGAGCAAAGGCTCACAGTGTAGTGTGGCCATTGAAAGCAAGAAGAAAAGGCAACGGATCGGAATATGCAAAGGGCGTAACATCTGCTGACCTGGTTTATTTCCTCATGCCCGACCGCTTCAGCAATGGTGATGAAAGCAATGATCGCATTGCCGGATTGCGCGACCAGTCACTGAACCGAGATTCCATCTATCACCGCCATGGCGGCGACCTGCAGGGTGTGATCAATCACCTTGATTACTTACAGCAATTGGGTGTAACGGCTTTATGGATGACACCCGTGGTACAGAATGATATGCCCAACCGCACCGAACACGGCTATGCGTTTACTGATCATTATACAATAGAACCCAGGTTTGGCGGAGAAACACAATACAAAAGATTAAGCGATGAACTCCACAAACGCGGAATGAAACTGATACAGGATGCAGTATATAATCATGTAGGAAGGTATCATTTCACTTACCAGGATCCGCCCACCAAAGACTGGTACCACCAGTGGCCAAAATTCACACAAACGAGTTACAAGGATAATCCCTTATTCGATCCCTATGCATCCAAACAGGATGCAAAGATCACCGCCGACGGATATTTCACTACAGAAATGCCGGATCTTAACCAGGGCAATCCGTATGTGGCCAACTTCCTCATACAACATGCATTGTGGAGTGTGGAGGAATTTGGTGTTGACGGATGGCGCATAGATACCTATCTCTACAATGACCTCAATTTCATGAACCGTTGCAACAAAGCGCTCAGTGATGATTATCCTGCTATCACTTATTTTGGGGAGAACTGGGTACATGGTGTTATCAACCAGGCATATTTTACGGAGAACAATATGAACATTCCTTTTAAAAGTAACCTGCAGGGGTCTGCCGATTTCCAGTTATTGTTCTATGGAATACAACCCGCACTCAACCAGCCTTTCAGCTGGACAGAAGGGGTGAGCAAATTATATTCAACATTAAGCAATGATTTTGTTTACAAGGACGCAACGCGCAATGTACTCTTTCTCGATAACCATGATATGACGCGTTTTTTTACAACGGTTAAAGAAGACATGGATAAAGCGCGCATGGGCATCGCATGGTTGCTTACCTGTCGTGGTATACCGCAGATCTATTACGGAACAGAAGTATTAATGAAAGGAGAGTCGAATCCTGATGGCTGGGTACGCCTTGATTTTCCCGGCGGCTGGAAGAATGACCGTAAGAATGCATTTACAGTAGCAGGCTTGAGCGATGATGAAAAAACAATGCAGCAGTATGTAAAAACACTCGCCAATTTTCGCAAACAAAGCAGCGCGTTGCAGACTGGTAAAATGATGCAGTACTTACCTGTTGATGGCTTATACATATATTTCCGGTATGATGCCAAACAAATCATCATGTGCGTAATGAATACCAGCGATAAAGAACAGAAGATAAACTTTGAAAAATATACGGAACGTACAAACGGTTATACCAAAGGCAAAGATGTTGCGACCGGAACAGTGGTAAACAGCTCTTCCGTAATACCTGCCAAAAAAATGTGGATACTCGAACTGCAAAAATAAATCTTTAACACAGAGGCCACAGAGATAATACAGAGGGCACTCTGTTATGCTCTGTGGCCTCTGTGGTAAAAAATCACCATATCGTTTAAGCCAATTGCTATTACTAATCGATATAATTTTACATTTATAGAAGAAAGAGACAATAGCAAAATCTATGGAAATAACACAGTTGAAAAGCAAAGCGCAGGAATTATTGGACAAGATTAAAGCAGGAACCATTCCGGCAACAGAAGCGGAAACTATGATCGCAGAAATGCGCAATGCCATTAAAGCCGATCCCGCTGCGGGCAAAGAACTTGGACAGTTGATGGCATCCCTCAACCAGGCACTTAAATCACAACCACAATTGCCCGATATTAATTGGGTGGCTGTTGCCAACGGTCTTCTCGCCATCGGTCACAAACCCGGCGGAAAAGTTTCGTTTGAAGGTCTGAAACAATCAGGCGTAACTGCGGTGGTTACTTTGCTGCAGGAAAATGAAGGGGCGGAAGATATCGGCAGGCAGGCAAATAAAGTAGAGATCAACTGGGTTTGGTTTCCCTTTTCTGCTTCTAACCCGCTTGATGGGGAAGATGCATGGAAAGTTTCTGAATTGTATAAGAACCTCGAGGCACAACTGAATGCCGGCGGTAAGATCTACCTGCATTGTTCCGCCGGTATCCATAGAACGGGTATGATCACTTATGGGTTGCTGCGTTATATCGGTAATGAAAAAAAGTTGGCTATGCAAGTCCTGCACTCATTGCGCGAGGTCACTTTCCAGCAGGCAGGCGAGGAGCGTCTTGCATGGGGGGATCAATTTTCTCCCAAATAAAAAATCTCTGTGAACCTCTGTGATCTCCGTGCCTCTGTGGTAAAGCCTTCGCTCAGATCGATGGAGGATATTCTTTACCACAGAGGCACGGAGATCACAGAGGTTCACAGAGAATATAATCAGGATAAAGAACTACATCGATATCCACCACAAACGTTTCGCCGCTTCATTACCCCAGTCTTTAAAACTTTTCTGCAGTTCTGTTGTTAACTGGTTCCAGCTTACTTTCTTTCCTTTTTGTACGGGGTTTAGTTGTGCGGGTGTTGGGTCCACCAGTTCCAGTTTAGTAGCGAACCAGGTGGTGTACAATCTTGGTACAGCAAGCCCAAGTATCAATCCGGGCAGGCCGCCAAATGTTTCAGGGCCGCTGCTGACAGCTATCTGGTCGGTATAAAAAGCAACTACATACACCGAGTCACAAATTTTGGTCACCGCTTTACGACATTCAAAACCGGCGATCTCCCTTGTTTCATCCGTGATGCGCCAGTCTAAATTTCTCAGGCTGTCTTTGATCAGGTAAGTATTTTCAAACACTTCCCGCTGGGTAGAAGTGGTTTTGGCATCCAGGTCCTGCACCACGCCATCGGTGTCAACGGGTTTGGCGCCCCACATCATGTATTTATTCTCGGGGTTATCTTTTGCCAGTTTGTAATAAGATCGGTTGGCATCAAAACGCAATTCATACACATCGCTGGTAAATTTCGGATAGGCTTTCAGCATGGTTTGTACCCATGTGTTTTCGGCCTGGTCCTCTACACTTTTGTGCTGGTTTACCCTTTTCTCATATTCTACCCTGCCTTTGGTAATAAACTGTGTCTGGGCCGAAGCGGATAATGAGATCAGTGTGGTTGCTATCAATAATATCTTTTTCATGTGGTCTGTGTTTAGGAATTAAAAACCCATACTGGATGGTTTGCCGTTCTTACTGAAATTATAGGTCAGTGTGAACATAAAATAACGTTTGATCGTTTCGGTAATGGTCTCAGAATAATAGTTACTGGTCACATTCCGCTGTATGCCCTGGTTCTGGTTGAACAGGTCATTGATGTACAGTTTCACTTCCCATGCATCTGTTTTGGTAAATACTTTGCGGATAGCGGGGCTGAATACATACATATCCTGCTGGTTGGCGAAAGCTTCTGTTTTCTGGTAAATATTGGCCTCAAGGTTCATATCTACATACAGTTTAATTTTTTTGAACCTGAGCTGCATCTGCGAGTAAGTGCTGTACTGCCAGTATTTGGTAACACCTTCAGGACGGATAGAAGAAATCGAGTGCGTATAAGAAGCGTTCAGGTTCGTCCAGAAATTGATCCATTTATCCGACCAGTAACCGGCATTGATACCAAGGTTAACACCCGAGTTTTCGGTAGTGTTCTTGATGTTGTTCACATAGTTCACGTTCCTGCTTTTCCTGGGTCCGGCATTGAAACCGATATTGAGTGAGGGGATGATCTCAAAACCATAATTGGCGCTGATGTTCCAGTTATAATTGCCATCTACGTTGATCGACTGGTTGATCCTTTTACCGGTAGCTGTATCTACAAAACTTGCGTTGGAGATCGCATCATCGGTAAACGAATAGTTTGCGTTGAACGAAATGTTTTTACTTTTCAACACTTTGAAATCCGAGGCCCTGAAATTGAAGTTGTGGTTGAATGACTGCCGCAGGTTCTCATTACCGATGGTAATATTCAATGGATCCATATTATCAATGATCGGTTGGATCTGTGCCAGTGTCGGGTTACGGGTGCTACCGTTATAGTTGAAGGTTACCCTTCTTTGTGTTTTGGGTGTATAGTTGATCGATACAGAAGGTACAAAGTTGTTGAAGATCACTTCGCGGTTGAGACCCTTTTCCATATCATTCATACGATAAATAGAGGGGCCGACACCGGCGCCGATGTTGAAGTTGATCTTCTTGGCGGCATAACGGATATTGGCGCTTCCGAGGTGACTGGTGGTATTAAAAATAAAATGATTGCTCAATGTATCTACCAGTGATTCATATTTACCTGTTCCTGATTTTTCAAATGTGCCGATCTGTGCATCGTTGCGGTTCAGGTTCAACCGGTAGTTCAGTATGAGGAAAGTATTCTTCCACATAGGCTCTGTATAAGTAGCCAGGGTATTGATCGTAGAAGTAACTGCTTTATTCAATTTTTTCTGATCAGTTTTTTCCTGGTGGTCGAAAAGGCCTTTGGTATAAAAATCGTTGGTGGCCAGCAGCATGGTAGTCGCTTCCCTGTCGCCAAAATTCAGGTCGCTGTTGATCGAGATGGTGCGCCCCGTTTTTTTGAATTTCTTGCGCCAGAAAATATTACTGTTCAAGGTGCTGTTATCATCATCAGTGGTAGTTGTACGGTTGCTTTCATTGATCAGCATATCTGACTCTGAAGATGTTTTACCATTGTAAATAGACTTGCTCAGACTTTTTACATTAGCCGCCCTGACAGTCAGTTTCAATGAACTGGAAGAATCTATCTGCCATTCATATACACTGGTAAGCTTATGTCTTTTGCGGTCGCTTACCTGGTCCTGCATGGTATAATTTTTTAAAGTATTCCCGGGTATCAGGTTCTGCGAATTGGTAGTGGTAACACCTACTACATTCAGGTTATTGTATTGGTAGGTATTGTTGCTGTTGTGTTTATCCTTATCCCATTTATTGCTGAAATGCAGACCACCGGTGGTAGAAGTAGGGAAACCACGTCCCCAACTGAATTCATCACCCGATGACCAGATAGAGATACCGCCATCATCATTGATCTGTGTGGTGGTATTGGCATCGCCCGCATAGTTGCGGTTCTCATCCCAGTTAAGTGATTCAAACTTGGTATTATCGGTTGTGAGATAACCGGATATTTTACGTTTACCCTTAAATGCATTCGCCAGCACTTTACCATACCGGTACCTGTCAAAAGGATCTTTACCGATCTCCACTTTACCAAAGAAACCTTTCTTCTTATCTTCTTTCAACTGGAGATTGATCGTTTTGATCTTTTGCCCGTCATCGATACCGGTAAATGCCGCCTGGTCGCTTTTCTTATCAAAGGTCTGTACCTTATCAACGGCATCAGCACGCAGGTTTTTTGTAACAACTGCGGGGTCATCACTGAAAAATTCTTCGCCATCAACCAATATCTTTTCTACTTTTTCGCCCTGTGCAGTGATCTCGCCTTTGCTGTTTACCTGTATACCCGGCATTTTCCGCAGGAGTTCCTGTACATCCGCATTGGGTCCCACATGAAAACTATCTGCACGGTATTCAGTCGTATCACCTTTCACACGGATAGCGGCGATACGTTGTCTAACGATCACTTCTTCCAGCAGGTTGGCTTTGGTGATCACGGGCAGGTTACCCAATGATTTTTCTTTACCTGCTTCCAGGGTTATTTTTTCAACATAATCTGCATACTTGGGGTAGGATACCATTAAAATAAAATTACCTGCCGGCAGGTTCTTCATTTCAAAGGTTCCCTGTGGATTGGTACGGGTGTACTTCACCAGCACAGAATCTTTCACGCGTAATACAGAGATCACGGCGTTGTGAAGATTTTGTTTGTTAAGGGTGTCGGTAATAGTACCTTTAAGGGAACTCTGCTGCGCAAATGCAGTAGAAATAATACAAAAGCAGAATAAGGTTGAAGCAACTAATTTTCTCATTGTCTTAGCGGTTAACGTATTTGGATGCATTCGGGCGCAAAATCCATAAAACATAGCTTAAAACTAAAAATTTAGTTATAAATTAATGTTAAGAAATTTTATCATCTGACAAATCCCATTATGAGTTCGCCCAAAAAGCCACAAACAGGACACAAGACTAGCGCAAAGGTTGGAAAACAGGAGGCGGATAAATACGAGGAGAGGTTTTTCGTGGATAAACGGCAAGTTGTGTGGAACTATTCGTTGTTTACCGACGAAGATATCCGCAATTTCCAGCGGGGAACCCATTACAGTTTGTACACCTTATTCGGGAACAAGCAATTACAAGTGCTTGATACAGCGGGAACTTATTTCGCCGTTTGGGCCCCCAATGCCAGTTTTGTGTCGGTCGTAGGGCATTTTAATGACTGGAACAAGGAATCGCACCCATTGCTGGTGCGGCAGGACAATTCCGGTATCTGGGAAGGCTTTATCCCGGGCGTATTACACGGGGAGGCTTACAAATACCATATACACGGATACAAAGGCATTAAACTCGATAAAGGCGATCCTTTTGCCCATTACTGGGAAAAAAGACCGGATACCGCTTCCATCACCTGGCAAACGGATTATGACTGGAAGGATGCGGCATGGATGAAAACACGTAAAAAACACAATTCGCTATCATCTCCTTATTCTGTGTATGAAGTGCATCTCGCCAGTTGGATGCGGCCCGATAAACATGATGAAGAGGTCTACAATACCTACGCGCAGATCACCGAAAGACTGGTTCCTTATGTAAAAGAATTGGGTTTTACGCATGTGGAGTTCATGCCGGTGATGGAGCATCCATTTGATGGCAGCTGGGGCTACCAGGGTACCGGTTATTTTGCACCCACATCCCGCTTTGGGTCACCACAGGATTATGCGGCTATGGTGGATGCTTTTCATGAAGCGGGTATTGGCGTGATACTAGATTGGGTGCCCTCGCATTTCCCTTATGATGCGCATGGCTTGTTTATGTTCGACGGAACGCATACGTATGAATATGCCGATATGCGCAAAGGCTATCATCCCGACTGGAACTCTTATATTTTCAATTATAAAAGGGGAGAAGTAAAATCCTTTCTCATCAGCAGCGCCCGTTTCTGGTGCGACCAGTTTCATACCGATGGATTGAGGGTAGATGCCGTAAGTTCCATGCTGCGCCTTGATTACAGCCGAACTTCGGGTCAATGGGAACCGAATGAGTATGGGGGTAATGGCAATATAGAGGCCATCGCATTCATCAAGGACCTGAATGAAACCCTGTACCGCGATTTTCCCGATATACAAACAATAGCAGAGGAGTCTACCGACTGGCCCGGTATCAGCAAACCTACTTTCCAGGATGGATTGGGGTTTGGTATGAAATGGATGATGGGCTGGATGCACGATACACTGGATTATTTTAAGATGGATCCTTTGTACCGCCAGTTTTACCAGGATAAATTCTCTTTCAGCATGATGTATTTCTACGACGAAAATTTCATGCTCCCGTTAAGCCATGATGAAGTGGTGCATGGCAAAAGTCCCATGCTCTATAAAATGCCCGGTGATGAATGGCAGAAATTCGCCAACCTGCGTGCCTTATACACGTATATGTTCACGCATCCCGGCGCAAAATTGTTGTTCATGGGTAATGAATTCGGCGCAACCAGCGAATGGAACTACAAGAGTGAACTGCAGTGGGAGTTACTGGAATTTGAAAGTCACGGCGGGATGAAATATTGTGTGCAGAAACTGAATGAACTCTACCGTTCCGAACCTGCATTGTATGAAAAACAGTTTGAGCCCGGCGGTTTTGAATGGATCGATCTTAATCACCGGAGCGAATCGGTGATCGTGTACATGCGCAAAGGCAAAAAAGAAAAAGACAACCTGCTGGTGATACTCAACCTTACACCCCTGGTACGTCATGACTGGGAGGTACATGTGTATGGGAAAAGTAAGTGGTCAGAGATCTTCAACAGTGACAGCAAAGAATTCTGGGGGACAGGTGATGTGTTCAATCCATCTATCTCAGCTGAGCTCGTTGATAAAAAAGATAAGTGGTATAAACTGAAAGTACACCTGCCTGCGTTGGGAGCGGTGGTGTTGCGGTAAATCTATCTAAGCGAAGATTTTAACACAGAGTCCACAGAGATAAACAGAGGGCCCTCTGTTTATCTCTGTGGACTCTGTGTTAAAAAAATCTCCCACTATTCGATCCCCGCTATACCCAGGAGAACTTATTGTTTCACCACAAACCCCGCCTGCAAATATTTCTGTTTCAACGTATCAGATTCCAGCACCGATACAATGAATTGTTTTCCCGTTGGACAGGTACAACCGGTGCAGGTAACAGGCGCGGCATCAGGGGCTTGTAAAAGGGTAACATCCAGCATGGGTCCTTCCAGCCCGGCACCGACCAGGTAATTCTTCAGGTTCTGGATCGTCTGGTTATCAGAGCTTCCTGTTTGCCAGGCATCGGCGCATTGGGTTTGCTGGTAGGTGAGGAGCATCAGTTTGTTACCGACCAGTTCTTCTTTTTCGCAGGCCACCAGCACCACCGCTGCAATAGCGATGATCACCAGACCCATGATGTTCTTCTTTTGTTTCATAATTATCTCATCTTATAGCAGCTTGACACAGCACCGAATACGGTCGTTGCATTTATTGCGGTAATTTTGATCCGTAAACGGCGGAAACCTGTGTTTTTTGTAACTTTTTAACTTTTGCCCCGTTACACTCAAAAACATGTTATGAAAAAAATAAGCCTGTTGCTGTTGGCAGCCATGGTATCTCTTACGGCAGTTGTTGGTCAGAAAGTAGTGTATGATGATAATGTACAGAAAAGATCTATTGGCCCCTTTAGCGCCATTGAAACATCTTCCGGTATCGAAGTGATCATCACCAAAGGTGACAAAGAAGAACTGGCGGTAAGCGCCAATAACCCTGATTACCTGGATAAAGTAAGAACCGTAGTACAGGGTGGTACCTTAAAGATCTACCGGTCAGACGACTGGAATTTATGGCGCCAGTGGAAAAACTGGAAGATCAAAGTATATGTTTCCTATACCAGGCTGGAAGAAATAAAAGCCACCAGTGGTGCATCAATCAAGGGTACAGATATCAATCTCGACAGGTTATCCGCCAGCCTCAACAGCGGTGGCTCTATTAATTTAAGCGGAACAGTCGGTACACTGGATGTGGATGGAAGCAGTGGTGCCCAGTTCAATGGTTTTTCACTCAGTACTACCATCTGCAAAGCAGAAGTGAGCAGTGGTGCCGGTATCCAGATTACCGTTAATAAAGAAATATCTGCCAAAGCCAATAGTGGCGGTTATATCCGTTATAAAGGAGAGGGATTGATAAGAGATATTAATGTAAATAGCGGCGGCTCAGTAAAAAGGGGCAGCTAAATTACCTAAAGATATAACTGCGCCTTAGCGCCTTTGCGTGCATATTTTTCACGCAAAGGCGCTAAGGCGCAGTTTTTTTATACATGCTGGTCAAAAAGGATCTGGTTACCGTCGGGATCAGCGATGATGAAACTCGCGGGGCCTGAGGTGCTTTCATCGGCTTCTGTTATTAATTGGATGTTTTTTGCTTTTAGTTGTTGCTGTATTTCCCTGATATCTGTAAATGATTCGAGTGTGGCAGCATTCTCATCCCAGCCGGGATTAAAAGTCAGTATGTTTTTTTCAAACATTCCCTGGAACAGGCCGATGGTGCATTTTCCATTTTGCATGATGAGCCAGTTCTGCGCTATGGTATTACATGCTTCACCACCAAAAATGGCAAAGCCCAGAGATTCATAAAATGTTTTGGATGCATGTATATCTTTTACAGTGAGGCTGACGGAGAAGTTACCTAAGTTCATATTGACGTTTTAATAGTGTTATTAATTAAATTATTGTGCTATTTTGACTGACTCTGTGAATCTCTGTGTCCTCTGTGCCTCTGTGGTGAAGCCTTCGCTAGAATCGATGGAGGATGTTCTTTACCAAAGAGGCACGGAGGGCACAGAGGTTCACAGAGAATTGCCCTGGTTTAATATTCGTAAGCGCTTTACGCGTTGACTGTTTGAAATTCGGATGGCCGGTTTTTTCTTTTTAGGATCAGTGCGGCGATCAGTGAAACCAGTAATCCTACAGGTAATATCTCTGCATAAGTGATCAATGCATTAAAGAAAGGGTTCCTGTACAGCTTTGAAAAATTAGCCATTTCTGTAGTTTTCTGATCAACAATTGCCTGACTGGCCCCGCTGGCTTTCAGTTTTTCGAGAACACCTTTGGTATAGTGCTGGTCCAAAAAGTCTTCCGGCAGAAAAAAGAAATAATCGATCAGCCATACCGCTACATATACAGTAGAGGCGACCAGGGTGATGTACAAACCGATCTTAAACGCTTTGCCAAATGTGATCATGCCGCCATTATGCTTGTCACGGTAATTTTTGATACCAACAAAGATCAGTGAGAACCCCAGTACCATGGCCGCATAGCCATAGATCATACCGGTTTCCATATCCATGTTTTTTCCTGTGCCGGTGGTGATAGCAATAGAGACTACCGCCCAGCCGATACTGATCAGCCCCGCTATCAAGCCACATACGAATACAATTTTTTTCATCGGTTTAGTTTTTGGTGAATAACATGCAAGATGCCATCTGTGTTTTATTTCTGTCTCATACTTTCGGGTGATTTTGATCCATAACAGGCAATTTCATACCAAAGTAGTAAAGGATCAGGCTATCAGTCGCAGTCTTTTTGCTTTTTCAGTGGCTTGCGTTCTTCTTTTTACATCCAGTTTTTCAAAAAGATTGGACGAATGTGTTTTTACCGTGTTCAGTGATACAAACAACTTTGCTGCAATTTCCTGGTTACTCAATCCCTGCGACATCAGTTCCAGTACCTCCAGTTCACGTTTACTGATACCGAGCCGGTCAAGTTCGGGTTCATTAAGTATAAAATCTGTATTGCTTACATACACCTGTTTTTCTATGACCAGTGTTTTGGGTTTCATCAGTTTCAGGGCGAGCCAGATGCCCAGTCCCGTAAAGATCAATGCAATGGCGCCAATGTAAATTTCAATGGCGTGGTCTATAATGATAAAACGCAGCTCCAGCCACCTGAGCAGGAAAAGCAGTATGGCCAGCGATCCGCCATACAACAGTACATGTTTGTTTTTGACTAGCAGGTTGCGCATAAGAGTATCCTAAAATACGGCAATTCGGGCTGATCCCTCTGTGTACCTCTGTGAACTTTGTGCCTCTGTGGTAAAGAACATCCTCCGTCGATCTGAGCGAAGGCTTTACCACAGAGGCACAAAGTTCACAGAGGGCACAGAGATTTTTACGTCTGCTATCCCCATGTTATCCACTATTGAAACTCAGTAACAATTCCCTAACAGCTATCTGGCATGTTTTTGTTGTCTATATACGTAATTGCTAACCAATAAAACGGATATACCATGAAAACGACATCTTACCAATTACTGGTGAATGCCGCCGGCCAGTTGATGCAACAGCATGCATTCGATCATTTATCAGACGAGAAACTATCCAGGATGCACAGTTGTATCCGCCGTATCGGCGGTTCCTCTGGCTCTGTTGAAGTAGAAACAGAGTTCCTGAGTCTTTGCAGCGAGGCAAACCTGTACGTGGAAACCACTACTACGCAGTCGCTGCACCAGTGGTTTGCCGCTATGAGTTGTTTTGGTTTGAATGCTGCACAGTCTGCACCGGCTGCTGAAGAGGCAGAATGATCCTGAAGGTGGTGCCTTTACCGGGTTCGCTCCATTTTACAAAGAGTTTTCCTTTGTGATACTGCTCAATTATCCGCTTACTGAGCGAAAGCCCCAATCCCCAACCCCGTTTCTTAGTTGTGAACCCGGGTTTAAAAACATCTTTTACATGGTTTCTCGAGATCCCTTTTCCTGTATCGGTTACATCAATCAGTAAATAGTGTTCACTGGCTGTTGTTGTAATGCTGATCGTTCCGTTTCCTTCAATGGCATCCAGTGCATTTTTGATCAGGTTTTCCAATACCCAGTCAAAAAGAGGCGGAGAAATTTTCGTCGAAATGTTTTTGATGGCTGTATCATCATATACAAAACTCACATGACCGCCCGTTCTTTTTTTCATGTAGTCGATCATGAAATGTATCTGCTCGGCGGGTATTCTCCATTCGAGGTGAGGGTCGCTGCCTATCTTGCCAAACCTGTCTGTGATCAGTAATAAACGGTTTACATCTTTTGCTATTTCAGGTACGATATGGTTATTGGCTTCCTGCTCCTTTAATATTTCCAGCCAGCCCTGTAAACTGGAAACAGGAGTGCCTAACTGGTGAGCGGTTTCTTTGGCCATAGAGGCCCATAACTGGTTTTGTGCGCTGCGGTAAGAAGTTTGTAAGGAAGTGATCGCAATGGTAATAAACAAAGCGACTACGATCAGTTGAATGATCGGGTACCATTTTACTTCTTTCAGCAGATCGCTTTCGCCATAATAGTACCTGTTGGCGGTATAGGGGTTATCTTTTAATACTACGGTAATGGGTGAGTTATTATAGCGTTTGAATTCCGCCAGTTTCCTTTGTAAATAGGCCGTATCGGTTTTTGCCAGCAATGTATCAAGGTTTAGGTAATTACCGGTGATGCTGTCTTTTTCATTGGTTTCTATAATAGGTATCTGGCTGTTTTCTGAAGAGATCTTTGACGCAAGATTGAAACTGACACTGTCGGATGAATTAAGGATCGTTCGCTGTGCCTCTACCCATGCTTCCACATTTTTTCTTTCTTCACGCGCTATTTTTCCGGCTACATACTGCGAATAAATAATGGTACCACTGACCAGTATAATGGCAATAAAGACAAGTATTGTTTTCCAATTGACCCACTGTGGTATCATCCTTCTAAAATAACGATTATTTTTTCGGCAACCCTTCGTGTAATCTTTGTGTCTTAGTGGTTCAAAATAAGAACCACTAAGTCACAAAGACACGAAGGCAATAAAAAAGCAGCCCCATAAAGAGCTGCTTTATCATAGTTGCTATTGAAACTTAACTGAACAAGCCCCCTTTCTTCAGCGTTTTCACGCCCTGGCCTATTTTGAAACCGTTGTTATAGATCTCTATTTTATAATCACCCTGCAGGTATTTATCGGATTGTCTCCAGTCGAAATTAACGGGAACCGCTTTACCCTGTTCGTAGTTCACAGATACCCTGCTGGTATATTGACGGGTGCCTTCTTCGCGTGAATTGAATGTGGCGCCTTCTGTGATTACTTTGCCATCGGGTGCAGTAACTACCACAAAAATATCTTTTGTACCGCTTGGTGTGATCCTGTTTTCATCGAGGTAAAATGAGATGCGCATCAGATCGGCCCTTTTAGCAGTAGTGGTTTCTTTTTCTTTACCGCTGTTTTTCACATTCACTGCAGCAATACCGATATTGGAAGCATGTAATGTGGAAGCAACATCCACTTTTTCTTCCAGTGCTTTTTTCTCGGTTTTTGTAGCAGTAAGGTTTTCTTCCAGTCCTTGTTTCTCAGTGGTCAATTGCGTTTTTTCCGTGTTCAATTGCTGGTTGGTAGAAGTAAGTTGCTGGTTCTCGCCTTTCAGTCTGTCGACTTCGGCAAGCAGACCATCTACTTTACCATTCAGTTCACCGATCATTTGTTTGGCCTGTACCAGTTCGCTTTCACTGGCATTTTTCTTTCTCAGGATGCTGGTGATATTGCTTTTCAGTTTCTGGATGGCAGCGCCTTTTTCAGCCATATCGCCCTGTAACTGGATATTGGTCTTTGTCAAAGAATCCACTTTGTCAGAAACCACCAGGAATTCCTGCTGGATGGCATTACGCGCACTGTCTACGTTTGTGATTCTGGTTTCGAGGAGCATTACGGTTTCCTTGTTTTTGCTTTTATCATAAATGATATAGCCCCATGTGCCAACAAGGGCGGCGATGAGAATACCGTATATTAGTTTACGGTTGTCTTTTTGTTCCGGGTAACGTGATGGTGATCCTGTACCGGCTGTGGGGGTGTAACTCATATTCTAGGGTTTTTGAGGGTGATGTTCTAAACAAAAATATATATATGCTTTCAGAACTTTTACTGCTTGATATTGAAACGGTTCCGCTGTCTGCCTCCTATACGGGACTTGATCCTGCCTGGCAATCACTTTTTCGCGAGAAGATATCGAAAACCGTGCCAGAAGGTGCTGATATCGCGGAAAATTATGGTAAAAAAGCAGGTATACTGGCTGAATTTGGTAAGATCATCTGCATATCCACCGCCTTTTTTTATACCGGTGACAATGGCCGGCAGGCCCTGAAAATGAAAAGTATCAGCGGAGATGATGAGGTAGAAATACTCCGTGTTTTCACGGATTTATGTAATAAAATGTACCAGCATAACCGTTATTTCCAGTTTGGCGGACATAATATTAAAGAATTTGATATTCCTTATATCTGCCGCAGGATGCTGATCAATCGCCTGCCGCTGCCGGAATACCTGCAGATACATGATAAAAAACCCTGGGAAGTAAAGATGTTTGATACAATGAACTGGTGGAAATTCGGCGATAATAAGAACTATGTATCGCTTCACCTGCTGGCAAGTGTACTTGGCATCCCCACTTCCAAATCGGATATGGATGGAAGCATGGTGCAGGATGTTTACTATAAGGACCACGACCTACCCCGGATAGTAGAATACTGTCAGAAAGATGTATTGGTTACGGCCAATATCATTCTCCGCTTCCTCAACCAACCGATCCTGGATGAGGACCGGGTTACCGTAGTCTGATGTTCAAAACTTTTTTCAGACTTAAACCCCCATACTTCATCTTTGCAGCATGTCGGCAGAAAAGATCATAGGAGAATGGAAAAAAGGCACATTCAAGCCCGTGTACTGGCTGGAAGGGGAAGAACCTTATTTTATCGACCAGGTGGTTTCCTATGCCGAACATAAAATACTCAATGAGTCGGAAGCCGGCTTTAACCTTACCGTTTTTTATGGGAAAGATGCCGACTGGGCCTCAGTGGTCAATGCCTGTATGCGCTACCCCATGTTTGCAGAACGGCAGGTAGTATTACTGAAAGAAGCGCAGCAGATGCGTGATATAGAAAAATTGGAATCTTATATAGACAACCCGCTATCCTCTACCATATTTGTGGTGAGCTACAAAGAAAAGAAGGTAGATGGTCGGTCCAAACTCGCCAAACTGCTGAAACAGAAAGGCGAACTGCTCAGCACCAAAAAAATGTACGAGAGCCAGTTGCCTGAATGGGCGGGTAATATGATCAAACAGCATGGCCTCAGTATTGCACAGAAAGCATTGTTCTTACTGGTGGACCATATCGGCAACGACCTCAGCCGGATGGAAAATGAGATAGAAAAACTGGCCGTTAACCTGAATGGCCGAAAGAATATCACAGAAGACGATATTGAGAACTATATCGGTGTCAGTAAAGAGTTCAATGTATTTGAACTGCAGTCGGCCATCGCGCAGAAAGATCTTTCCAAAGCCATACGCATCATCCAGTATTTTGAGGCCAATCCCAAAGCGGCGCCCATTCAACTGATACTGCCTGCACTGTATAATTTTTTCAGTAAGGTGTTTATGCTGTATAGCCTTCCCAACCCGGATGAAAAATCAGTTGCTGCCGCCCTTGGTGTGAATCCATATTTTGTAAAGGACTATATGACCACTGCTCGTAAGTACGATTATGCAGGTGTGGAAAAAATATTACTGCTGCTCCATCAGTATAATCTTCGGAGTGTGGGGGTACACAATGCAGCATCATCGGATGCGAGTTTGATGAAGGAGATGGCAGTGAAGATGATGAGCTGATTCAATGAATGACACCTGCATGGTATTGCCATAACCTGTAATAATTTTCTTTCCTGCTTAGTAAGTCATCATGTGTCCCCTCTTCAACGAGCCTGCCTTCTTGTAATACCAGTATGGCATCGCAGTTTTTGATGGTACTTAACCGGTGTGCAATAATGATAATGGTTTTTCCCTGGCTTTTAAACCAATCCAGCGTGGCCTGCACTTTTTGCTCACTTGCGGGATCGAGAGAAGCTGTAGCCTCATCGAGTATTAAGATTTCAGGATTTTTATACAATGCACGGGCAATGGCAATCCTTTGCCTTTGACCTCCTGATAAATTGATTCCCTGCTCATTCAGTAGTGTATTATAAGAGGCCGGCAACTTTTCTACAAAATCATTGATCCCTAATTGCCGGCATAATTGAATCACCTTATGAATATCAGTCTGTACATCACCTATAGCAATATTTTCAATGATCGTTCCGGCAAAAAGATCAATTTGTTGTGGCACGACAGCGATCATTTTCCTGAGACTCTGATTGGTGAGGTATTGAATATCCATTCCCCCGATAGTGATGTTTCCGTTTGTAACAGGGTAGAGGTTTTGTAATAAAGAGAGCAATGTGGATTTGCCGCTGCCACTTTCACCGACAATAGCTGTTGTATTTCCTTTAGTGATACAGGCGTTAAAATTGTCAAATACATTTGTTCGCGTGCCATACCTGAATGAAACGGAATGAAAAATAATATCCCCAGTTAGTGCCGGTGTAAGCGCTGCTTTATTTTCATTGGAGGATTCTGTTTCGAGATCAATGATCTCGAAAAGACGATCTGCGGCAATCAGAGCATCCTGGATATTCTTATTGGCACTGATCAGTGATCCTGCAGGTCCTGTAAAATAACCGATGAGTGCGTAAAAGGATAACAATTCCCCCGGACTTAGTTCACGCCGAATGACAAAATAACTGCCGACCCAGAGAATGACAATAGTAAAGATCCTGGTAATAAATTCGGAACCTGTGTTAAGGTACAGACCTTTAATACTGCTGGTATAGATGCTTGTAAGCAGTGTAAAAAAACGGGTTTCTGTGCGGGAGTTGGCATATTCTTCAAGTCCAAATCTTTTTACCGTGCCAGCGGCATTCAGGCTTTCTACAAGCTGGGTTTCCAGTTCGGCACTGTTTTCCATTAGGGTTCTCTGCCATTTTTTGTTTACCTGGTTGCTCAGGTAATAAATAAAACAATAGGCAGGAATAATTCCCAGCATGATCAGTGCGAGTTTCCAATAGTACATAAACATCAGGCTGATGGAAAACCCTATGATCATGATATTGACCAGTATATTTAAGGCGGTATCATTTATGAATTCCCGTATTTTGGCCGCATCGTTTACACGGCTGATGATCTCACCCACACGCATGGTATCAAAAAATCTTTGTGGGAGTTGGAGAAGATGTTTGTAGTATCCCAATATCAGGCGGGCATCTATTGACTGTCCCGTTTGTAATCCCAGTATTGTTTTGAATGTTCCTATAAATAATTGAAAAACCAGGAGTACGATCATTACCAGGCTTAACAGGTTTAGTAACCTGGTATTGCCATCAACAAGAACAAAGTCGATGATTTTCTGTAGGTATATGGAAGAAGACAAACCAAGTAAGGTATATACCAACGCGCCAATCAGGGCCTGTACCATAATATAGCTATGAGGTTTTATCAATTGCCAGAAGCGGTATGTCGTGGATGTTTTCTGATTGCCCTTTGAAAAATTATCATCAGGAATGAGCAATATGATCACACCTGTCCATTCCAAGGCAAAATCCTGCTTTTTTTTCCTGTGTATTTTTCCATCTGCCGGATCCATAAAATGGATGTATGAACGGGTTACTTTATAGATCACTACATAATGCTGTAAACCTCCTTTCAGGTTCAGGTGTGCAATGGCGGGTAAAGGAATTTTTAAGAGACTTTCAACAGGTCCTTTTGCGCCTTTAGCCTGTAATCCCAGTTTTTCGGCTGCTTCCAATAATCCCAGAACATTGGTACCCAGTTTATCCGTTCCTGCATATTGGCGTATACGGCTGACAGGTACCTGTAGGCGATAATGGGCCGCAACAGAGCAAAGACAAGCTGCACCGCAGTCGGTGATATCGCGTTGTTTTATTTGAGTGCGTTTGCTCAATGAACTAAGAGGTTTTTGCCGGAGCATTGGGGTTTAGCCAGTCATCGATTTTATCGAATAGAAGTTGCCATAAGCTGCGACGGGCAATCGTAAATCCAGCCTGAAAACTGAGACCTTTTTTGATCTGGCCTTTAAAACCATTCTTTAAAAACATTTGAGTGTTATCAAAGTTGCATCGTACTTTAAATACGGGTTTGTTGTCGATCACAGTATAATCATTATCAATACTGATGATCCGACCTGTGAGTATTCCAAAATAATTGTAGTCAAAAGCATCTATCTGGAAACGTACAACCTGACCATGGCGCAAAAAACCGGCGTCTTTTGTTTGTACATAGCATTCACCAATAAGCGATTCTTCAGGTGAGATCATACATAATGTTTCATTTGATTGTACCGATCCACCTGAATAACGTCCGCTGATACCTTGAATGATACCTGATATCGGAGCCTTAATACTGTATAAGTCAGCTTGTGTTTTCACTTCGTTTGCCTGGTTGTGATAACGTGAAAGTTCTAAACGGTTTTGCAACAATTCCTTTTGCCAGGCACTTATTTGTCCCTGACTCAACACTTTAATCGATGCCTGAATTCTGTCATAATTGTTTTGTATGTCAAAGAATTCTTTTGGAGAGATCACTTTGCTTTTCGCAAGCGAGGAATTTATTTCAACCTCTTTTGTGGCTTTTCGTAATTGAATAGCAAGTTCCTGTTTTTGCTGTAGAAAATGATTGAGTTGTTCTGTGTAAAGAGCAGAATGCAATTGATGTATCGACAGACTATCGGGAATGGCAGTGGTGAGATATGTTAGATCCCTAATACCAACCTGTCGTTGTTCTATTTCAAAACTATTTTGCCGCTCTCTACTTCCTGAAGTTTGATCTTTTATGCGCAGTATGATCTGATTTTTTTGCACAAATAGTCCTTCCGTTACAAACAATGTGTCGATAATGCCTGACATAGTTGAACGGATTTCAGTCCTCTCAATCCTAGGTCGGGTAATGCCCTGTGATTTTATAGAGATGTCTGTATAAACAAAAGGCAAAGCACCAATCGACAGGCTTATCACAAAGAGTATGATTAGATAGATTCCATGGTAGTATAGAACTGGTCTTGGGTTGTTGGGATAATAAGTATTTTGAGGTAGTGGAAACATTGCAAATGTTGTGTAGACAAGTTATAAATTGCTATTGAAGCATATGCTATAACAGATTATTCAGCATAAATGCGATAAAATTATATATCAAATGCGCCAATGTAACAGTGGCTATCGGGTTTGCTCCACGTCTTTCAGCCATACGGTATGATAATACAAATAGTACACCTACCAGCAACCCATAGACAGTATAAAGTGTATTATAAGAATGCAAAAAACCAAATAAAAAAATAGAAACCGATGCACCCCAGTATGGATTTCGTTTGCGTAACAGATAGAGGGGTAAAAATTGACATCCAATTGTTTCGAATATCGGAGCTACAAGAACAACAAAAATAAACTCCTCGGTTTGAGAATCGAACATTTTTTTCGGGCCATCGGTAAAATTCGTTCCAAGGGTTGTTGATATATAATTGAATATTAGGGCTAATGATATATTGCAAATAAATGTCAGAACAGATATTGTACATATCGTTCGCCATTTCGATTTTGATAAAATAAATTCAGTCATGCGATTATTTTTTGAAACAGAACCTTTTGCTATCTTTTGAGTAAGTGATAATGAGCCACAGGATCAGCGTACCTATAATAAAAACGAGTATCAGTCATTTCTTTTATTCATTTTATTGAAACGATAAATTGAAAACTCCTAATTGGGGTCAATGTAAGTATTGACAATAAATCCGATTAAATTATAAATACAATGCGTTAACCATACCAATAAAAAAGCGTTTTTATGTTTTTGCTGGATTGACAGGTAGAGTGATGCATATATAAATCCAGATATAGTGCCTTTAATAATGTACGCCAGAGAGTAGTAATGAAGCAGTCCGAATATTAACGCAGAGAGGCAAGCTGCCAAAAGCGGATTGTTGAATTTTTCTAAAACAAATGTTAGGATTACCGTTTGTATCAAATAGGTTTCAATAGCCGGTCCGATAAATACTGAAATGATAAAATCTTCGACAAAAATACCTGACGCTCGATGAACAGGATGATTGGGAAACAGGCCATAAGAAATGAAACACGATATACCAATATTTAGCAGTAAAGCAAAAAAGATAAGCGTTGTGGGTGAATGGCTGGATAGCCATTGTAGGCTTTTCTTGTATTTTACTGATAAGTTTTTTAGGTGTGTAAACATATCATGTAATAAATAGAGGGAGCAGAGAGGATCTGCTCCCAGGTTAATTAATTATTTTTTCAAATTGGGCGGTAAAGAGTGTTGAAACTCACTGGCCGTTTTTGAAAATGTCCAGATTGATTTGGCAGTTGCACCGATTGTATAAAAAAGGTCTTTCCAAAAGCCACCTCCATTAATACTAAGTAGCTCATCAGGATTTAACTGATGCATGTCAAATGTTTGATTTTTTAATTGTGTTTTCATGGTATTTATTTTTTTGGTTGATCAAAATTCCAGCCAGCTACGAATCCGGCTTTAACCTCATCCCAGTTTTGTATGATCTCGTAGCCAATTGCCCACGGAGTGACTCTTTTCAACAGTTTTTTGAGCCATCCACCCCCATCAGTTTCCGTTAGCTCAAGGGTTGTTAGTGGCAGTAGCCCCAACTTGTTCAATTCCATCGTTTTCATAAAAATGGTTTTAGTGCCCTCCTCAGTTTTGCAATATGCATGGGTATCGGAGGATTGGTGATTGCCCATTACCATTGGCCGATGATGCATAAAATTCTATAACCCTTGCTACGGTTCCTATTTTTTGACCGGGAACAATGTTGCGATACTGGACAAGTATCTACGGGGAGTAAAAATAACCCGCTAAAAAACAGGTTGTATAGGGTGTTTACACCCTATTTTTTGAAATACAGTAGTCATATTATTGCCTGCTTAAAACAGAAGTATGTACCATCCAAGCCAGGAAAGGATCCGTATCGCACGGAATATCAAACTGATAAGAGAACTGCGTAATTACGACCAGCGTTATGTGGCGGCTGCCTTACAGGTGGGGAGGTCCACTTTGTCTACCTGGGAAAATGGTGTTACGGAAGTAAGAATTGAAAGCCTTATACGGCTCGCTGAGATATTCGGCCTGGAGAATTACCGACAGATCATTGATTTCGATCCCGATGCTTTGTTTACAAAGAAAAATGTTGATACTACAGGAACTGTAAAACAGCAATAACGTTCTGTGCCTTCTGTGGCGAAAAAATATTGCCACAGAAGGCACAGATTAACAGATTTTAATGAGACTATAACAGCCCCACAGAAGTCATCCGGTCTTTTTCCAATTGTAGCTTCAACTCATCAAGTCCATTAAACTTTACTTCCCCACGCAGGTAATAATGTAAATGTACCTGCAGTTCCTGTCCGTAAATATCCTTGTCAAAATCAAACAGGTTCACTTCTATCACGCGGCGGCTTCCATCAATTGTGGGTCTGTTGCCGATATTCATCATGCCCTTGTAAACTATGGCTGTCTCGTTGTTTAATATGGCTGTTACGGCATATACACCATTTCCCGGTATCAGTTTTTCCTCGCTGCCCACATGCAGGTTGGCGGTAGGGTAGCCGAGGGTGCGACCGAGTTTGTTGCCTTCGACCACTGTTCCTTCAAAAAAATAGGGGTAACCTAAAAATTCATTGGCAGCGGCTATCTCATTCTCCTTTAATGCATGACGGATACGGGTGGAGCTGATCACCACTTTGTGCAATACCTGTTCGGGGATCTCTTTTACCGCAAAACCAAGTGTTTTACCATAGTCTTCCATCAGGTGGTAATCGCCCTCACGGCCCTTGCCAAAACGATGGTCGTACCCGATGATCACGGTATGCGGACGGAAATATTTGTATAAGAAATCCTGCACATACTGCTCGGCAGTTTGTGAGGCAAATGCATGGTTGAAAGGAACTACCACCAGGTGATCGATACCGGAAGCCCTGAGCAGACCTATCTTTTCATCAAGTGTGGTCAGCAGCTTTACATCACCCGGTACGGATGAAACGATCTTGCGGGGATGGGGGTGAAAAGTGATGATCACTGTTTCGCCGCCAATACTGACCGCTTCTTCTTTTAGCTGTGCGATGATCTGCCGGTGCCCAAGGTGCACGCCATCAAAAGTACCGATAGTAACCACTGCGTGCCTGAACCGGGGCAACGAATCCGCTAATTCACGATGAACCTGCATCCGGCAAAGTAATTGGGAAACTTTGGTCCCGCCAAGAGCGGGAGGGAAATTTTGGAATTGGGAAATTGGGAAATTGAACCGGTTGCGAGATATTCTATAGGATATTTTAGATTTTCGGGTAAGGTCAAAAATCAAAGCACTCGGTTGTAATCAGTACATTTGCCCCAAAATTTCCCATTTTCCCAATTCCAAAATTGCAACATGTCTCTTTACGCTCAACGCGGTGTTTCAGCCCAGAAAGAAGAAGTGCACGCAGCCATCCAGAAGCTCGACCAGGGTTTATACCCCTATGCGTTCTGTAAGATCTATGCCGATTATTTATGCGGCGACCCTGATTGGGTGAATATTATGCATGCAGATGGCGCGGGTACCAAAAGCATCCTTGCCTATCTCTACTGGAAAGAAACCGGTGATATCAGCGCCTGGGAAGGTATAGCGCAGGATGCGGTGGCCATGAACCTGGATGACCTGCTTTGCGTGGGCGTAACCGATAACCTGCTGTTTTCTTCTACCATCGATAGAAATAAACTGGTGATCAATGGGGATGTATTACAGGCCGTGATCAATGGTACACAGGCATTTTTTGACCAGTTGCGTTCCTTTGGCGTAAATATCCATTACCTCGGCGGCGAAACAGCAGATGTGGGGGATGTGGTACGCACCATTGCGGTCAATGGTACCATGACTGCCCGCTGGCCCAAATCAAAACTGGTCACTAACGAAAAGATCGCACCGGGTAATGTGATCGTAGGGTTCAGCAGTTTCGGACAGGCATCGTATGAAACGGAATACAACAGCGGCCTGGGCAGTAATGGCCTGACGAGCGCCCGTCACGATGTATTGAATAAATATTACGCGGAAAAATATCCCGAAACATTTGAATCATCCGTTCCGGCTGAAGTGGTGTATATCGGTAAGAACCGGATGACCGACGAAATAACCGTGGATGGACGGACAATGACCATTGGCAAACTGATATTATCTCCGACACGAACCTATGCCCCTTTGGTAAAAATATTGCTGGACAAACATTTTGACGCCATCAGCGGCATGATACACTGTAGCGGTGGTGGACAAACCAAATGCATGAAATATTTGCCGCAACCATTGCGGATCATCAAAGACAACCTGTTCCCCGTACCACCGGTTTTTGAATTGATACAGCAGAACTCCGGCGCAGATTTCAAAGAAATGTACCAGGTGTTCAATATGGGTCACCGGCTGGAAGTATTTACCGATGAAGCTACAGCGGCTGATATGATACAAGCTGCTGCATCATTCAACATAGATGCAAGAATTGTGGGAAGGGTGGAAGCGGCGGAACGTTCCTCATTGGTATTAAAAGGAAGTTTCGGTGAGTTGGTATATGAATATTAACAGGCTGTAGACGGTCCTGTATAGGAATATCTTAATAAGAATTAGTAATTTAGAGTCATGTCAGATATCGTTGTTTCCATACAGAATGCCAATATTTACCAGGGTGATAGCCTGATATTGAGCAATGTGAATTTTACCATTAACAAGGGTGAGTTTGTTTACCTGGTAGGTAAAACCGGTACAGGTAAAAGCAGCCTGCTGAAAACATTATATGGGGAACTGACCCTGCGCCACGGAAATGGATCAGTAGTTGGTTTTGACCTTCGTACGATGGATTGGAAAAAAGTTCCTTTTCTCCGTCGCAACCTCGGCGTAGTGTTCCAGGATTTTCAGCTGCTTACCGACAGGAACGTTCATGAAAACCTGCGCTTCGTATTGAAAGCTACCGGCTGGAAAGACGAACGGCTGATGGAAGAAAAGATCAATGATGTACTAGATAAAGTAGGTCTCCGCAGCAAAGGATTTAAAATGCCCTTTGAAATGAGCGGTGGCGAACAGCAGCGTGTAGATATAGCCAGGGCGCTGCTCAACTCTCCCAAACTGATACTGGCAGATGAGCCCACTGGTAACCTCGACCCCGAAACCAGTGATGAGATCATGCAGTTGCTGATACAGATCGCAAAGGATTACGGTACTACTGTATTGATGGCCACGCATGATTTTATCGTGATCAACCGTTATCCATCTAGGATGCTGAAAACGGAGAATGGGAAAGTAATGGATAGTGCGGTGGTGGAAGTGTAATGACTGTGTACCAGATATTATTTATATATGCCCCAGATAACATTAAATATTCCCACAGATAATGTTCAGTTGTTATTAGAAATAACTGCAGCCATGGGGCTTGAAACAGAAGCAATCCTGGTAAAAGATAGCCCGGCCTGGCACGAAAACATTCTTAACGAACGCCAGGCTAAGTACCAGTCAGGTAAAACGAAGCTTGTCGACTGGGAAGATTTGGATAAAGAAATAACAGAAAGTTATCCAGATGAGCTATAGGGTACTGTTTTTAAACGAAGCCCGGGAAGATATTAAAGAAGCGATATCCTATTATCATTCTTTAATGCCGGATCTGGCAAAGAGGTTCAGACAGGATTTAAAGAGTATTGTTTTTCTACTTCAGAAAAGGCCTAAAACGTTTGGCTTCCGGTATCAGGCATTTCGTACGGTAAATCTTCAGGTATTCCCTTATCAACTACATTATCAAATCGACGAGAAAAGACATCAGGTGGTTGTTTTTGCAGTATTACATGGATATAGGGATCCGGACTTTATCAAACAACATATCAAATAATAACAATCAGACATTTCAAATCTCTGTGCCACTCTGTGTACCTCTGTGTACTCCGTGCCTCTGTGGTAAAACCTTCGCTTAGATCGATGGAGGATGTTCTTTACCACAGAGGCACGGAGTACACAGAGGTGCACAGAGATTATCTTACCTGCTGAGGATACGGGAAAACCGGCGCACATCTGCGATAGGCTGGATAGGGGTTTCGTTGAGAAGATGATTAGCCAGTTCCGCAGCAAACCAGGGGGCGAGTGTACAGCCTTTTGTTCCCATGCCGTTTAAAATTCCTACGGATGGCATTACGGGATGCAGGCCCACAAACGGTCTTCTTTCCATATTGGCCGGTCTTTCAGAAGCAAGATGATCAACTACAGTGAAAGGTAATTTGAGGAAATGCTGTAAATGCTGTTCTGTTTTTTTACGGAACGTTTCACTGGGGAATGTGTCTGCAAATTCCCATTCATAAGATGAGCCCACCCAGAAAGTATTTTCTTTCCATGGAACGATATTGATACCCTGTTTGAAAATATGGTTGTGCGGAAGCCCCGGTATCTCAACGATCAATGCCTCTCCTTTGTTTCGTGCATAAGGGAGTAAACTGAAATACGGGTTGTCAAAACCAGCGGTGCCTTCGCAGCAAAATATTTTGGAGGCTTTGATGTTTTTGTAAGTGATGCTGTCGGGCGTTACTGTACAATCGTTCCAGTGAAAAGTTTCTTCGAGCAATGATTCGCTATCCCGTAGTTTTTTTCTCCACTTTTCCAGCATTGTATTGATATCGATCAGCCAGCAGGGGTCGATCTCTCCAAACCCGAAATAATAATTGAGTTGTTCCAGCCATTGGTTCTCATCAGTCGGTAACCGCAGGTATTCACTTTCAAAAGGAAGCCGCTCGTGAAAAGCGATCTTCATTTGCGGGGTGGGATGGAAGTCGAGGATATTGCATTGGCGGATTAGGGGTGCATCCAGTTCTTTTCCAAATGTTGTATAGGCATTCACTGCAAAAGGCATCAGTGTTTCTATCTGCCATGTCCTTACGATACGTCTGCCGGTAACAGGGTTGATCACACCACTGGCTATTTTAGAAGCAGTGAATGGCTGGCTGTTATCGATCACCAACACGGTCTTACCTGCCTTGATCAGGTTCCAGCTTAGAAAACTTCCTGCCAGTCCCTGGCCGATAATCAGATAGTCATATGCCATATTGTATGCTTTCAAACCTGAACATTGAAAATTGAGCATTGAATATTGAAAATTCAACTGTGAACTAATGTTCAATTTTCAATATTCAATGCTCAATTTTCAACCGAAGGTAACACGAAGGTCAGGGATTTATCACCCTGATCTTTATTCCTGCTGAATGACTGGTAAACTCAGGCGCATACATACACTGTATATTGGCGATACCCACTGAGAATACACCGGCATGGGTGATGAACAATGGATATTCGAACACATAGGTTCCTTTGGAAAGATGATCGATAAAGAAACTGGTGCTGGCATCTCTTGTACTTTCATAATAGCCAAGCCTGTCCTGCCATTTGTAACCGCTTAATACGTTCACCGGCTCCATGGATGCGGCGCGCATATCTTTCAGGTGCAGGTAATCCATATCACGATCGCTTCTTAGTTCTAAGCGAACGATTACTTTGTCGCCTATTTTCAGTTCTTCGTTTTCTTTTACCTCCTGCAATAATTTTCCTTTGTCTGTATTACGTTCAATGAACAGTTTTTTTACGAGTGATAAAGGACTGGCGGCAGGAGTGATCTTGTCGAGATCCTCGAAATATTGCCAGTACACACTTCCCCAACTTGGAGATTGGGAAATTTTGGAATTGGGAGATTGGGAAATTGGGAAATTGTTGTTGGTGTTTACACTTACTGAGATATTTCCCATTTCATTGTTGACCGTTTTACCATCGATCCTTTTTTTGAAGTAGCCGGTCCCGGCTTCTGTATTTGTGTTGTTGCTGGCCGTAGTTACATTACCGAGACGGATGGTCACTGTTTTTTCGTTGTTCAGCCAATCGCTTCCATTCAGTAATAATGCATAGCAGGCATCTGCGGTGGCGATGGTGGTGCGCCAGTTATTGGTTTGCTTGTTGAGCAGCAGCCAGGTTTTCATGGCATTGATTTCTTTGGTTAGTGAAACACCTTTTCCATCTTCACCGATCTCGGATACAAATGCGATCATCATGCTCTGGTGCTCTATGGGCGACTGGTACCAGTAACCTGTATAAGAGGCTTTCCAGTACATACCCAGTTTGCTGTCTTCTACTGTATTCTCCAGCAGGGCAGGTAATATATTGTTGCGGGCAAACTGTTCTTCTTTGTTGCGGAAATAAATAAGACCGAGTTGTGCTTTGTAATAACTGTTTTGTTTGGTCCAGAATTGCTTGCCCTGTTTATAGTAATAATCATAAGCCTGTTTTGCTGATTGCGCCATGTCACTGAAAAAACTGCGCATGTACAGGTAGTCGATCTGGCCAGGATAAATATGTTGTTGTGAGAGATCGGTTTTTGTTTTTACCAGGTTGTTGTATTCTTCGGCAATCTTTCCATCCACATATTGCATGGCTTTTGTCAGCAGCGGACGGATGCGCAAAGCAAGATCGGGTGTAAGTGCGCCCAGTCTTTTTAGTTTGCCGATACCTGTCAATATATAATTGGTGATATACCTGTCTGCATGGCCACCCGGGAACCAACTGAAACTTCCATCGGGAAGTTGCATGTTCTCCAGTTTATTGATGAAAGCGTCAGACTGTGTACTGAGCCTGGCGAGATCAAACAGCAATACCAGATTTTTTTTCTTTTGTTCCTCTGTTTCTGCCTGCAATACCCAGGGTGTTTCCTGCAAGAGTATCTGTTTCAATTCTTCATTCTTCTGCAGGTTGCTGAGCAGGGCCGTAGTATCCCGTTGCCATTGTTCAAACACCTGTTTGATACGCGGGTGTTTGTTGATGATATATGATGCAAGCGTATTGGTATAAAAACGGTTGAAAGTCTGTTCGGCACATTCATAAGGGAAGTCGATAAGATATGGTAATGCCTGTACAGCATACCAGACAGGATTGGATGTGTATTCAACGGTGATACTTTCGTGTGTGAGACTTTCACTTTTGTTGTTCAGCAGTTTGTTGAATACAAACTGCATGGTTGTATCCTTTGGAAGGAATATGGGCAGTGTTTCAGTTACCAGCATACGGTTGGTTAATACAGGTAATGTGTTCTCTTCACCATCACTCATGTTTTCTGAGCGGGCCACGATGCGCCAGGTAAGTGGTTTGTTGTAGCTGAATGGGATCTGTACAGGAAACTTCAACGCAATGCTTTGCCCCGCTTCCGCTGTAAAGTATTGCATGGGAAACACATTCTGGAACCAGCCATCAACGGGGGTATTGGTAGCAAGATCGATCAGTTCAAGTGTGGCCTGTCCCTTGATCTCTTTGTCTGTGAGGTTAACGATCTTGGTGCTGAGTTCCATATTATCGCCTTCGCGTACAAAGCGTGGTGCATTGGGTTGCACCATCAGTTTTTTCTGTGTTACGATGGTGGTACTGTTATCGCCGAAGGCAAGCTCTTTTGTATGCGCCAGCGCCATCCATTTCCATTTCGTCAATGCTTCCGGCATGGTAAAACTGAAACTGAATTTGCCGGTTGAATCGGCGTATAATTGCGGGAAGAAGAAAGCAGTTTCGTTGAAATTCTTCCTGATCTGTACAGGTGCCACTGCATCTACTTTGCCTGTAGAAATGATCACGGCTCCATTAATTGCCTGCGAACCATAAAGGGCAACCGCTTCTTCTCCTTTGATCACATTGACAGAACCGATCATAGATGGATCCAGGTTGTCGATACCGGATACGATCTGTCCGTCAACAATATAAATAGGCGCATTTGCTCCATCAGCAGAACCTATTCCCCTGATTTTTATTTTGTTATCCGCTGATACTTCAACGCCTGCTGCCCGGCTACTCAGCGATTGATTGGCAAGCGCTGCGGTAAATTGTTTTCGTTTGGCTGTCCCGTATCCTGTAACCATCACATCCTGTAATTCTTCCATTGCCGCCCGCATAAAAATATTGAGCCGTATGGTTGAATCCCGTATCCATTTTTCAAGACTCTGGTTCCATACTTCCTGCCCATTGTTGGGCAGGCGATCAAAGGTTGTTATATTGCCCGGTGCATAATATTGACGGGGATAGTTCTCACTGGAATGTGCGGTTGTGAAATTTGTACTGTAATCGAAATCATTGTTCACATATCCAATATCCCAGAGTGACGGTACCTGCCATTGATGTTCCCTGAATTGGTCCAGTGAAGCATCATACATAGTCGTCAGCAATTCAGCCGCTACTTTTTCGCCATTAAAACCGGATACAGCAATGCTCCATGTTTCCTTACTGCCGGGTTCCGTTTTATTGCGGTAACTCGCATAACTCACCTGTAATACTTTATTGCTCCAGGGAACGATCACCTGGTGTGTTGCCGTATATACCCGGTTATCTATTACATATAGTTCAGTGACCGATACATTACCCCTGTCTGTTTCTGTGGGGGTGTAGCGGATGGTTCTGATACCATTGGTATGGTATTCAAATGTGTAAGCATTTTCTTTTTGTTGCGGCCTGCTTACCTGGCTGATCACAAAAATATTGTTGGCAGCAGATCCGGAAAGAAATACTGCCTCATCACCTGGTAATACCTGGTTTTTGATCTTATAGGTAAACTGGTAAGCGGGTATGGGGAGTTTACCGTTACGTCTATCGAACAGTTGTACATAACTTACCTGTTTTACTTCGGCGCCGTATGTATCTTTTGTGGACGTTTCTATTTTATAATAACCTGCTTTTAACTGACCGGCAGGTATCATAAACAAATTGGTATCGGCTGTATTTAACGAACGTTCGATTACTGGTGTACCTGTCTTCCAGCTGGACATATCGGTTTCGTTGGCATATTCATCCGTTGGGAAGAAACCTATATATTCTTTTTCAGTCATCACAAACTGGTCGGGCCTTTGCCAGTATCTTTTCCTGATCAGTCTTTGCTGTGGTTCCAGCGGAGATATTTTTACCTGAACCAACGCGGGTTCTTTTTCATCACTGTAATTGGTGGTATGGATGCGGATATGTTTTAAACTGTCGACTTCTGTTATTGCCGGAACAGTTACCTGCAGTTTTAATGCACTAAAAGCTGCCGTAACAACCGCAGAACTACTATGCGTTTCGCCATTGATATCTGTAACATCCGCTTCTACCTGGAAATCGAAAAAAGGATCACCCATTCTGTCAAGGATATCATCTGCGGCTGCTTTAAAACGGATAATGAACCTGCCGTTGGCATCAGTTGTCAGTTCACCTTGGGCGATCTCTCTTTGAGGATAGTTGGGTATGGGTCTTCTCCAGTCGTAGGTTCTGAACCTTGTATTGCGTACAACACGGTACGTTACTTTGGCACCTGAAACAGCATTGCCGGCAAATGCCTGGGTATTGCCTGTAATACGTATGCTGTCGTTCAGCCGGTAACTGCCTTTTACTTTGTCGAAGCTGACAGCAAACCTTGGCCGTTTGTATTCCTCTACCGAAAACCGCACTTCGTTATTGTTATACTCATCGGTTGAGATAGTGAACTCACCCGTTAGTTCGTTTGCGGGCAGTTTGAAACTGCCTGAAAAACTTCCATATTCATTCAGGGTGAATTTTGCTGAATCGATCTCCTCCCCATGTGTATTTTTCAGGTACACCCAGCCATCGACCTTTTTTGTAATGAGTTTACTAAGTTTTGTTTTGGGATCCTTTGTAATGGCAATGCCTTTGAAGAAAACGGTTTGTTCGGGACGGTAGATGGACCTGTCCGTAAAAAAGAAAACGCGTGCATTGTCTTCTTCATAATCCGCATCTTCGGTTTCGTCATCCCCATTGCTATTGTCGTAATAATATTGCAATTGAGGAATCGCTAATCTGTCATTGCCACTGCTAAACTGGAAACGGTAGTTGCGTGAATCGTTGGTTAAGTTTAATCGTAGATAACCATTTTTGTCAGTGCTGAATTCCGTTTTTGTTTCCTTTGTTTTTCCCTGTGCCGGTTTTGTGACTATCACTTTTACATTGTTCAGTGGATTGCCGGTTTCGCGGTTGAGTACAAAAAGGTCCTTGTCTTTACGGACATAACTGATATTGGATACATAAAAAACCTGAAGGGTCAGTTTATCTGTTTCACTAGTAAAACGATTGCCACTGCTGGTCAGTAATGCGTATTCTCCAACAGGTAAAGCGTCTATTTTAATTTCTGCGCTGTGCAACTGGTGATCGGTATTAAGCGGTAATACCTGGATGAATGATTTATGAGACGGGAGCGCAGTAACTTTTTTCCAGTAATCTTCCCGGTACATGTTTTCCCTGATAAAACTTTTATCGTCTAACCGGATGATGCGTGCAAACAAGGTATCTGTATTACGATAACTTATCAATGCACGAAAAGGTTTGCCGGGTACATTGACTTGTTCTGTCTGTGTATTTAATTGTTTGGTGTAGATGGAGGATAACAGGTTATTGAGATCCGAAAGATCAGTTTTTATTGATCTGTATTTTGATAATGCTTCTTGGATAATGCGTTCCGCCGTCACATAACCAAAACGGTTGGAGGTGTCACCAAAAGGCTGATATCCTGCAGCTTTATCCGATTCTATCTTGGCCAGCAGGTACCATGCCCTCACCGAAGCGGGTACATCAGGATATTGGCGAATGATATTTTCCAGTGCGGTCCTGTAAAGTGCCGCTTCGTTCGTAAAAATGCCTTGCTGTGTTACCCATTCGATCCTTTCCAGGTCAAGGGTTACGAGCGGGTCCTTGTTTGTGTCGTTTGCATGAAAAGCCAGTAATGATTGAAACAACTGAAGACTGATCCATTTTGCAGAAGCGCTGTCCTTTGTGATGAAACGTGTCCTGTTAAAGACTGACGCAGCAGCCAGTGCATTTGTATCGTTCAGGATAAACGCTTCAACCGGGTTACTTGTATAATTATTGGCCGCTTTGAAATAATCCAATGCCTCATGCACCAGCAGGTCATATAATGTAGGACGCAGCTTACGGCTATTACCATTTATCAGTAGTGCCTGGTAAGTTTCTATATCCTGTTTTTGCAGAAGAGCCGGATTACTGATAGATGCCCGATAATGTGTGATAATGGCATTGGTAAAATCATCGGATGACCATAACGCGATATCGTCTTTTACATGCTCGTCTGTCTTTTTCCTGTTCTGCAGGTTCCAGCGGTGGTTGAAATAATATTGTTTGTACTGTTTGGCAAGAAGCGAATGCAGGATGGCTTTCGCAGTAGGGTCCTTCGTAACCGCAATTTCATTTTTCAGGCTCCTGGTAATACGGTTGGGCTCATTTTCGGTGATCCTGTCTTCAAGACTGTTCAGGTAAACAAGGCTCCGTATCACATGCGGATATGATTGACGCTGTCTGGCGGCAGCATACAGCGACTTTACCTTGTTGATAGCTGTCCGGGTAAGATCTTTTTGAATGATCAGTGTATCGATCTCTATCCATTGTTTTTTAAAAGCGGTATCCGCTGTTTGCGCCTTTGCCATACAAGACATCGACACGATGCACGCGATTAAACTGACACGTAAAGCCGTTCTGTAGTGTTTCATAATAAATTACTTTCTTACCGGTTGGATGACAAATCTGCTCTGATTACACAAAAATTGTACCCTGTTAACAAAATATTGGGGAGGAGGTTAAAAGGGGTAAATAAAGTTAAACGGGTTAAAGGGGTTATAAAAGCAAAAGGGTTAAAAAGCAAAAACCAAATTTCACCTTTTTAACCCTTCTAACTAGTTTAACCTTTATTCCGTTTATTTCTTCAACACCTCAGCCATTGTTTTACCAATATCAGCCGGACTGGCCACAACATTAATACCACATTCGCTCATGATCTTCATTTTGGCGGCAGCGGTATCATCGGCTCCACCTATGATAGCGCCTGCATGACCCATACGGCGGCCGGGAGGGGCCGTCTGGCCGGCGATAAATCCTACCACCGGTTTTGTTTTATTGTCTTTGATCCATGTGGCGGCTTCTGCTTCCATGCTTCCGCCTATCTCACCGATCATGATGATGCCATCTGTTTCGGGGTCGTTCATTAATAATTGTACCGCTTCAATGGTAGGTGTGCCGATGATGGGGTCGCCACCAATCCCGATGGCTGTGCTGATGCCAAGGCCGGCTTTTACTACCTGGTCGGCAGCTTCATAAGTAAGGGTACCGCTTTTGGATACGATGCCGATACGACCCTTCTTGAAAATAAATCCCGGCATGATGCCCACTTTGGCTTCATCTGCGGTGATCACACCCGGGCAGTTGGGTCCCACCAAACGGGTGTTTTTGCCCAGCATAAAGTTTTTCACTTTCACCATATCCTGTACGGGAATGCCTTCGGTGATACAAACCACCAGGGCGATACCCGCTTCGGTAGCTTCCATGATCGCATCCGCAGCAAATGCCGGTGGCACGAAAATGATACTTACATCCGCTCCTGTGGCTTTTACAGCATCTGCAACGGTATTGAATACAGGTCTGTCCAGGTGAGTGGTGCCGCCTTTATTAGGGGTTACGCCGCCTACCACGTTGGTACCATATTCAATCATCTGTGTAGCATGAAAACTGCCTTCGGTACCGGTAAAACCCTGTACAATGATCTTTGATTGTTTATTCACTAAAACTGCCATAGCAAATGTTTCGGTTGTTTGAATTTGCGGCAAAAATAGGCTAAAACAGGTAAGGGGCTGGGATAGAAGTTTACTATTTCTGATTTTTTTCGAACAGGTAGCCGCCGGTGTTGCCGGGAAAGAATGTTGAATACTCAAAGCATAGGCTGCTCCAGTAGCTCTGCCATTGGGCCGTGGTCTCAGGCTGGTTCCTGACCATATATACGGTACTTACCATATAAGGGCCGGGGTGTCTTTCGGTGGTGATCCATCCCCGCCGGTTGGTACGGGCACTATCCATCTTTACCACGTTGCGCGATACATGGTACCATATTTTCACCAGTGTATTGGGTAGTGGCTCGTCATTGAACAATACCTGGAAACGCACTTTTACCGGCTTCCGGCTATCGGTACCCAAGGGAACTGCATAAGGATTGTCGTCAGGAATGATATCCAACGGTAATGATGTGGGTTGTTTACAGGCATCCGTCACTTTTCCGCCTACCTGGAAAATGGTTTTTACGCTTCGCTGGTAATATTCGTTGCCTTTTATTTGTTCTTCACCGTGTTTTTTGCGGTAGTTACTGGCGATATCAAGCGCATCTTCTTTCAGGTATTCATTGAACTTGTCTGCTTCGAGCGTAATAAAAGAATTGGTGCTGTTGAATAGTACCATGTGTGTGCCTTCTTCACCCAGCGGTAATTGTATGGAGTCTCCTTTATTGGCAGATAGCGCCGATGATATATCCTTCGCGATGCCCGAAGGGGTAACATGCAGCAGCTGCTGGATCTTTTCATGATTGCCGCTCCAGTTATCTCCTTTAAAATTTTCGCCTACCCGGAAACGGATATTGGCCACTTCGCGGATGGTAAAATAAAATTTCTGCGGGTACAACCAGAATTCATGCGCCCATGCCATCACAGTCAGCAGCAAAATAAAACCAACCAGTATGGACTTCTTCATACTGCAAAGTACAATCTAAAAACAAAAAGCGCAACAACCGGCTTTTGGCTTCGTGTTACGCTTGTAGTTCTAACTATCCTTGCTAAAAACGACTTAATAAACTGAGTATTGAAAATTGAGCATTGAATATTGAACATTGAGTGTTTAACTCCATGTAATTTTCAATATTCAATGCTCAATGTTCAATGTTCAACTGGTATGGTGTTTATAGTTTATAGAACATTTTACTATCCTTGGAACTCCTCGAACTCACTTTCAGGAAATATGGACCGCGGTACAGGTGAGCCGTTACCACTTCAATAATATTATTACCCTGTGATAACATTTTCTTGAAACTGAATTTTGGTGCGCCGTAGATATCGTACACAGCTATTTCAACTTCTGTATTGGCATTACGGCTATAGATCGTGGCCAGCATCCTTGTCGTTACAGGGTTTGGATTGAGTGAAATGATCTTCACAAAGTTCAAAGACGACTCAGGCGCGTTAAGACTGTCCTGCACCATTACCTGTTTGCAAACCGATGCTATGCAGCCGTTCTTTGTTTTCACCTCCAGACAGGTATTGTACACACCCAGCAGCGGGAACTCTTTTACCGGGCTTATTTCATTTCCCTGTAAGATGGTTCCGTCACCAAATTTCCAGGTGCGTGATACGATACTGTCGTTATTGAGTGTAGCGCTCTGCAGGCTGTTGAACTGAACTTTCTTGCCGCTGATACGGGATGCTACAAACTGCACGTTCACTTTACATTCAACGGGTTTGGCGGAATCGATCACTACTTTGCCGGTGTATTTATTCTCACAGCCATTTTTGGTTTTGATATACAGGTAAACTGTATAAGCACCGTGTTTTGCATAAGTATGGGAAGGATCAACCAGGTTGGTCACGGTTGGCGTATTGTCACCGAAGATCCAGGTGCGGCCAATGATACTATCGCCTTGTGGAGCTGTTGATGACTTGCTGTTGAACTTTACCACATTGTTCTGCACAGTGAATGTAAAGTCGGCTTTGCAATTGGTTGGTACAGGGTGTAGGGTACTGTCTTTTACCACTACCTGCACACAGTATTCTTTTTCACAACCGCTTTTGGTTTTCAGGTACACACAAACTGAGTACACACCGGTGTCTTTGAATTCTTTGAGCGGACTGATCTCATTTCCATCAATGATAGTGCCATCGCTGAATTTCCATTTGCGTTTGATGATGCTATCCCCCGGAGCTGAACTCTGGCTGCTGCTGAAGCGGAATTTTTTAGGGGATAGTTTTTCCACGCTTACAAACACCTGTAAACGGCAGGCAGCAGGCGGTGCAGGTATTTTTACTTCACCTGCGAATTTGCTTTCGCAACCTTTTTTTGTTTTGATGATGAGGTAAACGGTGTGAACACCGGGCTGGTAGTATTTGATGAATGTATCCACCACATTGCCACCCAGTTTCAGTGTGTCGTGTCCATTGATATATAACCAGGTGCGGCTGATGATACTGTCGCCCGAAGGTGCAGTAGAAGAAGCGCTGTTAAAGTAAGCAACAGAATCTTTGTAGGTAAAGCTGAAATGTGCTTTGCAACCGGCAGGTTTTACGATCGTATCCCTTGCTACTACCGTAAAGCAATGCTGGGCCTCGCATCCTCTGGCTGTTTTTACCTTTACACAAATAGTGTACACACCAGTGTCCTTGTATTCTTTGATCGGGTAGACTTCATTGCCGCTAAGAGAAGTTCCATCACCAAATGTCCAGGTGCGTTTGATGATACTATCGCCCACACCAACTTTTACCGTATTGCTCGTGAACCTGAATTTTTTGATACTCATTCTTTCCACATTGGCATGTACGTCCACCACACAACTGTCTATCGGTCTTGGCTGGAAAAGAATGGTTTTACAGTAATTGCTCTGGCATCCTTTTTTGGTTTTGATGGTCAGGCAAACAGTATACGAACCTGCTTTTTTGTATTCATGCCAAGGATCAGCCAGGTTTCCATCGGCCCTGGTGCCATCGCCAAATTCCCAGAAACGGCTGATAATACTGTCACCCGGAGGAATTTCAGAAGGTGTACCGCTGAACTTGACACCGGTTTCAGTAAGTGTATAATTAAAGAGCGCCTTGCAGGGTGCAGGGGTGCTGAGAACGGGTCTACAGATCACAAAATTCACTTCTATATAACCGGATGTATTATTTGCCGTGGGGTTCTGTACGATCCATACACCATTGCAGTTTTCTACTTTTACGAACAGGTTTTTAATATTGGTACTGCCAGTACAACTTACAGTGTCAATATAGTAACCGTTCGGGTTGGTAACTACTGTATGCGTAAAAATGCAGCCCTGCGAGCTGTCATTGGTAAAGATTTTTACATTCCTGTTGGCTACAGGATTACCGGTGGAATCTTTTACATATCCTTTTACAATAATGGTATTGGCCAATAAATTTTGCTGACTGAAAAGGCAGCATACTGTAAAAAGGAGGAGTATAATTTTTTTCATGCTTGACGAGGTTGACTGGGAATTAGATACAACTCGGTTTTGCGATGCAGCCTGATTTGTAAAATATTTTAACAATGCAGGCCATTAGCGGTTGGCTTTTAGCTATATATAGTAACTGCCCATATATATATATATATGTTAGACTAATGATTTCTCTGCGAAAACTCCCCGCTCTCATGTTCTCTGCGGTGAAGAAAGTCTCGAAACTGAGAATGTCTGACTGTGCAGATTGTTTTTCACCGCAGAGAACATGAGAGGCAGAGTTTGCGCAGAGCGATTAATAGCAAAATACCCTTAGCAATTGATCTAATCTAATTCTGTAGAAGTGCTTAAGTATTGCTAACCGCTAATAGCCAATAGCTAACGCCCCCAGATAAAGCTTTCCAGAAATTCCCCGTCAATCCCTACTTTTGCGCCTGTTCGCAGGAACAATCAATTAAAAAACAAGATAATGGCAACAACATCAGACATCAGCCGTGGCATGATCCTCAAACTGGATGGCAGCCTGTATTCAGTAGTGGAATTTGGTGAGAACAAAACAGCGCGTGCAGCCGCCAAAGTATGGGCAAAGCTGAAAGGCGTAGACAATAAACGTTCCATCGAAAAAACATGGAACAGCGGTGAGAACATCTTTCCTGTGAGAGTGGAGAAGAAGGCTTTCCAGTTCCTCTATAAAGATGACAGTGGTTACAACCTCATGAACAACGAGACTTTTGAGCAGATAGCCCTTGCCGAAGAAATGATCGATGCGCCACAGTTCCTGATAGACGGTTCTGAAGTATTTGTATTCATCAATACAGAAACCGAACAGCCGATCGGGGCAGAGTTGCCTGAAAAGATCGTGGTAAAGATCACTTATTGTGAGCCGGGTCTCCGCGGCGATACCGCCACCCGCGCCCTGAAAGCCGCAACCGTAGAAACCGGGGCCACCGTAATGGTGCCTTTGTTTGTGGAAGATGGCGAAATGATCAGGGTAAATACCAAATCGGGGGATTATGTGGAGAGGGTAAAATAAGGATCACGGATTTAATCACGGATTACACGGATTTTTTATAAGATGGGATAGGAAGGCAGCTTTGGGGCTGCCTTTTTTTATGTGTTTTTGGTAAAAATCGGCGGGGATAATACGGATTATTGGGAATAAAGAAAAAAGGCAGTTTTATCAAAAAAAGGCTATTTTGCCGCCTGATTTGACCAAAAATCCCCTGTTTTTACCCTAAAACTTGCCATTTATGGACTTAAAGCAAATACACGAACTGATCAAAATCGTCAACAAAAGCAATATCGGTGAGATCAGTATTGAAGACAAGGATGGTAAGGTTACCATCAAACAGAAAGAAGAACAGGTAGTCACAGTGGCTGCACCGGCACCCCAGGTGTACACTACTGCGGCCCCGGCCCCTGCACCACAGGCTGCTGCACCAGCACCCGCCGCCGCTCCGGCACCCAAAGCGGATAACCTCATCACCATCAAGAGTCCGATGATCGGTACATTCTACCGCCGGCCTTCACCCGATAAACCGATACTGGCTGATGTAGGCACTGAGATCGCTCCCGGTAAAGTGGTTTGTATCATCGAAGCCATGAAACTTTTCAACGAAATAGAAAGTGAAGTAAAAGGAACGATCGTAAAGATATTGGTAGAAGATGCCAGTCCTGTTGAATATGATCAGCCATTGTTTTTGGTAGAGCCTGCTTAAACAATTTGAGAATGAGGGTTTGACAAGGATGTATTATTCAGCTATTCAAATGGCCTCTGCGTAACATTTTCAAATTGGCACTTTTTCAACTTTTCAATTTAATAGAATGTTTAAAAAGATATTAATTGCAAACCGTGGTGAGATTGCCCTGCGTGTTATCAGAACATGCAGAGAGATGGGGATCAAAACGGTTGCAGTATATTCTACTGCAGATAAAGACAGCCTCCACGTAAAATTTGCTGATGAAGCGGTATGTATCGGCAAACCTGCCGGTGTAGATTCTTATCTGAATATCCCGCATATCATGGCGGCTGCCGAAATTACCAATGCGGATGCGGTGCATCCGGGTTATGGTTTCCTTGCTGAGAATGCGAAGTTCTCTCAGATATGTGCCGATCATGGCATCAAGTTCATCGGGCCAACGCCGGAGATGATCAATAAGATGGGTGATAAGATCACCGCTAAAGACACCATGATCAAAGCAGGTGTTCCTGTTGTACCCGGTGGAGAAGGTTTGCTGGAAAGTGTTGACGAGGCAAAATCATTGGCCAAAGTAGTGGGATACCCCGTGATCTTAAAAGCTACCGCGGGTGGTGGTGGTAAAGGCATGCGTGTTGTTTGGAACGAATCGGAAATTGAGAAAGCTTACAATACCGCCAAACAGGAAGCCGGTGCATCTTTTAAGAACGACGGTATTTACATGGAGAAATTTGTGGAAGAACCCCGCCACATAGAGATACAGGTTGCCGGCGACCAGTACGGAACGGTATGTCACATGAGCGAAAGGGATTGCTCGATCCAGCGCCGTCACCAGAAACTGGTGGAAGAATCGCCTTCTCCTTTTATGACACCCGAACTGCGCAAGAAAATGGGTGAAGCCGCTATCAAAGCGGCGTCGGCCATCAATTATGAAAGTGTGGGAACCATCGAGTTCCTCGTGGATAAGCACCGCAATTTCTATTTCATGGAGATGAATACCCGTATCCAGGTAGAACATTGTGTAACGGAAGAAGTGATCAATTTCGACCTGATCAAAGAACAGATCAAGATCGCGATGGGAGAGAAGATATCGGGACGTAATTATGAACCGCAGATGCACGCTATCGAGTGCCGTATCAATGCAGAAGATCCTTACAATGATTTCCGCCCTTCACCGGGAAAGATCACTACACTGCATACACCCGGCGGGCATGGTGTGCGTGTAGACAGTCATGTGTACGCCGGTTACGTGATACCACCGTATTATGATTCCATGATCGGCAAACTGATCACCATCGCGCAAACACGCGAAGAAGCGATCGATACTATGTACCGGGCATTAAGCGAGTATGTGATAGAAGGCGTAAAGACCACCATTCCTTTCCACCTGCAACTGATGCAGAACGAAGATTTCAGGAAAGGTAACTTTACGACCAAGTTCCTGGAGACGTTTAAAATGAAGTAGATCGTATTTAGACAAGTTTTTTTCAACACAGAGACCACAGAGTTAACAGAGGGCCCTCCGTTATCTCTGTGGTCTCTGTGTTAAAAAAAGTACGCTAGGGGTGCACGAATAAAAAACCTCATACCACCAAAGCAGTATGAGGTTTTTTATAGAGGTAACAGCAACAATTAACGTTGACCACCACCCGGGCGACCACCACCACCTTGGCGCGGAGCCAGTGCTTCGATCACTTTTTTAGCGAGCTCGGCAGGAAGTGCTTTTTCCAGTCTTTTGTTCCTCGCATCAGTGATTTCTTTTCCTTTGGCCATTTTGTCTTCCTGGCTCATGTTCTGATCCCTGAAGATCTCCATTGTTTTAGGCTGAAACTCACCGCTGATAGCGATCACAGAATCCATCTGTACGTCGGACAAACCAACATCTTTCAGTCTTTCTTTCATCCTGGCAGCTCTTTGCTCAGGAGTTTGTTGACCACCGCCGCCTTGGGCCATTGCAGTGTTCAGCGTGAAACATACCGCAATCGATAATAATGCAATTACTTTTTTCATATTTGTGTGTTTTAATAGGACAGGTAAATTAAGGTTTTTCTGCTGCCAGTAAGGTTTTTTCGGTGGATAACCGTTAGCAGTCGGCATGTAAAATGGTTTGTGGTCTGTGGTCTTTGGTTTGTGGTTGATCCCTTTTGTAAAACCACGGATTATTCCCATGTTCCGTTAACATTTCTTTATTTCTCTGCGCAAACTCCTGTAACTCCTGTTCTCTGCGGTGGAAAAAGTCACGATATGCGAAATGTTCGAATGTGCAGAAGTTATTTCACCGCAGAGAACAGGAGTTACAGGAGTTTGCGCAGAGTTATATAAGGGTTAACCAGCGTTGCACTGATTGCTTTGTATCAGTACGGAAGTGGGGATATTGTAAGTAGAAGATGATTAAAGGGAAGACCCCATCAGGGTTAAGACGGGCTTTTCTTTCTTCGCCTGTTCAAATGCTGATACAATATTTTTTAAACGTGTCTTATGAAAGCAGAGCCTGGCTTTGCCTGTTGCTGTAAGTCCGTTGATACCTGCCAGACACTGTATCATCCATTTCCGGTTTTGCCTGTTGCGGGTGTTCCATTTTGAGGTGCTGATATTATTGCCGGGAAAAATATACCAGTGTGACTGCCGGGTAAAATAATAACTGTGTGGCAGCTGGGTGATGGCCGCTGCCCATTCTTCAATGGGCTGTAAAGAACCCGCGGTAGCCGGATCGAGTATATAGTGTATGATCTCCCCATCCTCCATCACAGGAAGTACCGGGGCCACATGATAGTTCCAGTTATTTTTTAATCCCCCGATATGGTTTTTAAGATAAGCGCCGCTGAATACCCAGCCTTTGTAATTGGGGATACCCCATTCATCCAGCAATACACATACCGCATCGGCCCTGCCTTCACAACCATTATGGCTGGCTTTCCAGTTAAACAATGGGTGCTGTTTAAAAAAAAGGAACAACTGTTCTGCATGTTCTTTTGGTACTGTATCGGTTGGGGACCCAATATCAGAAAGAACGTAATCGAATAGGGTGGGAACAATCTGCATTGAAATGAAGGTAGCCTTATTTCACATTTCGTACTCATTGTCGGCAGGTAAAACTTCTGCTTAGTCGGAAGAACATAAGAATTAACAGCTTTCGATCAATACCTATTGCAACAGGTTAATTATCTGTGTTTGTAATCGTACTCAGAACCTCATCAGGGGTCAGTATGGTCAACCCGCTATTTTTATAATCTTTTACATTCCTTGTTACAATAACAGTCACCTTTTTATTTGAGAGAGCTGTATTATATTGAATAGCATCTTCAAAATCTTTGAAATCACTAGTCAATGACTTTGAAATTATTTGTTTCGTCACATCTAATGTTTCTGTCAGGTTCTCTAAATCCCGAAGCAAAGAAATCATTTCTTTATGGGTACAGGTCTTTTTAATGATATAATAGATATTGGAATAGGATAAAGCGGAAATAAACAAATTAACCCTGCCTTTTTCCGCCAAATCAAATAACCGGGCAGCAGAGGTCGCGAAAGGTTGTCTGTTCGCCAGAACATCAATGAGTATGTTTGTATCCAGGAACAGGTTTTTCATTTCCCATGCTTTTTAGCAATCCCCTCCTTTAATGCTTCTTTGTAATCAAAGTTCTCGGGTAGTTTGACGGCCCCCATCAGCCTTTTAACCCGGGGTGAAAAATCATCGGTTCCCATCTCTTTACTCGAAAGTGTCTTTAGATAATTTTCCACCAGGTCAGAAAGGCTTCTGCCTTTTTTCTGCGCATAGGATTTTGCGGTTTTGATCACATCCTCCTCGATGGTTAAAGTCAATTTGGTAGTCATAGCACACGTGCTTTTATAAAACAAATATACGTGTATTGATTTTTTTTGCAAATTTTGGTTTCAGCTATCAGATGATTACCATCCCATTCACTAACTACAGACTCCAAACTCCAAACCCCAGACCAAAAAAAGCCCGCTCTAAGAATAGAAGCGGGCTGAGATTGCTCAAGTCAAAAAGTATTATCGTAAGAATAACATTTCGCGGTATTTGGGCAGTGTCCAGAAATCATCGTCTACCAGGTGTTCGAGTTTGTCAACATGGTAGCGGATATCATCAAAGAACGCTGCTTTTACCTGGCTCTCGTAAGCGATGGCCTTGGTACGGGTTGCTGTAATGTTGTTGGCTATTTTACGCGCCTCCACCATCTTGTTCACTTTCTCGTGAATAGTCTGGATATGTTCGCTTACAGCTTTCAGGATGGTTAACTGGCTCTTGTAAGATGATTCAGCCAATCCTGCTGCTTTCAGCCCATTGATGTTTGTCAACAGGTCGTTCTGGTATTTGATAGCAGCGGGCAGTATATGGTTAATGGCAAGGTCACCCATGATACGCGCTTCAATCTGTACTTTCTTAATGTATTTTTCCAGTTCTATCTCATGACGTGCTTCGAGCTCTGAATGAGAATATACATTGTTTGTTTCGAACAGTTTTTTCGCTTTATCAGTTACCATCGCATCCAGTGCAACCGGTGTTGTTTTCAGGTTGGGCAAACCGCGGCGTTCTGCCTCATGGTGCCATTCATCGCTGTAGCCATCGCCTTCAAACAATACTTTTTTGCTTTCAACAATATAACGCTGGATCACCTGCATGATGGCGATCTCTTTTTTATCTCCTTTCTCTATCAGGGCATCTACATCCAGTTTGAATTTCTTCAGTGTATCGGCCATGATGGTATTCAGAACGGTCATCGAGATCGCACAGTTGGCAGAAGAACCTACGGCACGGAACTCAAATTTATTACCGGTGAATGCAAAAGGAGAAGTACGGTTCCTGTCTGTATTGTCCAGCATCAGTTCAGGAATACTGCGGTGCAGATCCAGTTTCAGGATGGCTTCATCCTGTTCATCGAATTTTGTGCTTACCCTGGTTTCTACATCAGCCAGTACTTTAGCGAGGTATTGACCAACGAATACAGAGATGATGGCAGGCGGCGCTTCATTTGCACCCAAACGGTGATCGTTAGGGGCAGAAGCGATAGCCGCTCTTAAAATATCCGCATGGTCATGAACCGCTTTGATGGTATTCACAAAAAAGGTCAGGAACATCAGGTTGGTCTTAGGCGTTTTGCCCGGTGCCAGCAGGTTTACACCGGTATCGGTGGCCATGCTCCAGTTATTGTGTTTACCGCTACCGTTGATGCCTGCAAAAGGTTTCTCATGCAACAGCACCACTAGTTTATGGCGCTTGGCCACGCGGGTCATCACGTCCATTAATAAGGTATTGTGATCGACAGCGATATTCACTTCTTCAAATATCGGTGCGCACTCAAACTGCGCAGGCGCCACTTCATTGTGACGTGTACGCAAAGGAATTCCGAGTTTGTACGCTTCCTGCTCATAATCTCTCATAAATGCATACACACGCTCAGGGATGGAACCAAAATAATGGTCCTCGAGCTGTTGTCCTTTGGCCGGCGCTGCGCCAAATACGGTACGGCCGCACTGTACCAGGTCGGGACGTGCATTGACCAATGCCTCATCTATTACAAAATATTCCTGCTCCCAGCCCAAAGTGGCGGTTACTTTGGTAACGTTCTTGTCGAAGTAATTGCATACATCTACCGCAGATTTGTTCAGGGCCTCGAGCGCTTTCAGCAACGGCGCTTTATAGTCGAGTGATTCGCCTGTATAGGAAACGAAGATGGTAGGTACGCACAATGTTTTGCCTTTACCGATCTCTATGATAAAAGGAGGAGAAGAAGGGTCCCATGCAGTATAACCACGTGCCTCAAAAGTAGCGCGCAAACCACCGCTCGGGAAAGAAGAGGCATCCGGCTCCTGTTGGATCAGGGCTGCGCCGTCAAATTCTTCTATCGCAGTACCATCACCTTTTAAGGTAAAAAAAGAATCGTGTTTCTCAGCCGTGGTACCGGTCAGTGGCTGGAACCAGTGTGTATAGTGACTAACGCCTTTTGCTTCTGCCCAGGCACGGATGCCATTGGCGATCTGATTGGCTACGATGCGGTCAACCCTTTTGCCGCCGCGGATACTGGTGGCAAGGCTCTTATAAGCTTCATCGCTCAAAAATTCACGGGCAACCTTCAGGGTGAAGACGTTCTCGTTGAAAATCCCGGTAATCTTGGTACCCGATGGTACCGGTGCCCCGGTTTCGTTGGTGATGCTACCAATCGCATTAAATCGTAAAGACATAGTGTGGTAAGTTTTATATGGCCAAAAATACGCTCAAAAAGTTCAATGAGACAAACATAAGTACTGATTTTATCTGAAAAAATGAGAAAAATGTGGAAAAATAGAAATATAGAATATAATTATATATTTATAATTATATATTTGATGAGTCGTTTTAGCCTTCAGCTATCAGCTTTCAGCCGTCAGCTTTTTGCTTTTATGATACAGGTCCGGGTTGTCTCAATATTGGCTTCGGCTGATGGCTGAAAGCTGACGGCTGATAGCTCAACGCTCAGTGTAACTTATCCCCCGCTCCCCCGTTACACCTCAAAATCACCTAACTAATTACTACCATCATGAAAAAGTTATTGTTTCTGTTTTCGTTACTGGCAACATTGCAGTTATCTGCCCAGTGGCCCTGGGAAAAAATTGAAGGGAATGGCAAACTCAAAAAAGAGAGCCGTTCTGTAGGCGGTTATACCGCTGTGGCATCATCCGGTTTCTGGGATGTGATGATCTCTTATGGAGAAAGCAATTCTATAGAAGTGGAGGGGGATGAGAACCTGCTTTCCTACATTGAAACAGAAGTGGAAAACGGAACACTCAATATCCGTACAAAGAAAAAATATAACCTGCGTTCCCATAATAAGGTTGTTGTATATGTATCACTTACCAAAATAAGGGGTGTTTCCCTTTCCGGTAGCGGCGATATTATCGGGAAAGGCAAATTCAGGAACGATGGCACCACCGATTTCAAGGTATCCGGTTCGGGCAGTATCGAAATGAGCTTTGACAAGGTAGAAAAAGCCGATGTAAGCGTTTCCGGAAGCGGTGATATCCGTTTATCCGGCGCAGCCAATGCCGTAGAGGCCCGTATCAGCGGTAGTGGCAACGCAGACTGTAGTAACCTGATCAGCGACGATGCCTCGGCCCGGATCAGCGGCAGCGGCAATATCAAACTCAACGCCAATAAAAGTGTTGACGCTTCTATCAGTGGCAGTGGTAATGTTTCCTACAGGGGAAGTGCATCTGATGTGAGGAAACATGTGGCGGGGAGTGGGAGAGTGGTGAAGAGTTAAGGCAACAACCATAGACCATGGTCCATGGACCATGGTCTATGGTTGTTGAAAAAAACTGCAAACAAACTACAGACCACAGACCACAGACTACAGACCTTTTCCTACCTTCGCGCCATCATGGAAATCACCGCAAAAACCGCGGCGCAGTTGCGCCTTACAGCCGAAGAATTTGAACTCATCAAACAGAAATTAGGTCGAACTCCCAACTTTACCGAGCTATGCGCTTTCAGCGGTATGTGGAGCGAGCATTGCAGCTACAAAAATTCCATTAAAATACTAAAGACCCTACCCCGCAGCGGCGGGCGGATGCTGGTGGCAGCAGGTGAGGAGAATGCCGGGCTGATGGATATGGGCAACGGTTTTGGCGTAGTATTCAAGATCGAGAGCCATAACCACCCCAGCGCCATCGAACCTTTCCAAGGTGCGGCTACCGGTGTGGGCGGTATCCAGCGGGATATTTTTACGATGGGCGCAAGACCTATCGCTTCTCTCAACAGTCTTCGTTTTGGTAACCTGGAAGACAAAAAAACACAACGTTTATTAAGTGGTGTGGTACATGGTATCGGTCATTATGGTAATTGCTTTGGTGTACCTACGGTAGGTGGGGAAGTATATTTTGAAGATTGCTATCATACCAATCCCCTGGTGAATGCGATGAGTGTGGGTATCATGAAAGCTGACCGCATGATCAGTGCCACGGCTGCCGGAACAGGCAACCCTGTTTTCTTTGTAGGAAGCGCCACCGGTAAAGATGGTATTGGCGGAGCATCATTTGCCTCAGCGGATATCACTGCCGAAAGCACGGAAGAACTGCCTGCCGTACAGGTGGGTGATCCTTTCCAGGAAAAGAAATTGCTCGAAGCCTGCCTGGAAGTGATCGATACAGGTGCAGTAATTGGTATGCAGGATATGGGTGCGGCAGGGATCATCTGTTCCACTGCAGAAATGAGCGCCAAAGGTGGTGTGGGTATGCATATCGACCTCGAAAAAGTACCTACCCGCCAGAAAAATATGAAAGCATGGGAACTGTTGCTCAGCGAGAGCCAGGAACGTATGCTGGTGGTAGTAGAAAAAGGGAAAGAAGCGGCCGTTATCAAAGTATTTGAAAAATGGGACCTCAGCGCGAGCGAGATCGGTCATGTTACCGACGATGGCCTGCTGAAATTTTATATGCATGGCGAACTGGAAGCAGAAATTCCCGCTTATGAACTGGTATTGGGTGGCGGCGCCCCGCAGTACACAAGAGAATACAAAGAGCCGAAATATTTTGAGCAGATCAGGAACTATGATGTTAAGGATGTTACCGATGTACAGGATATTAGATCCGTTGCGGAACAGTTGATCCAACTGCCGAATATTGCCTCCAAACGCTGGGTGTACACACAGTATGATAGCATGGTGGGTGCAGCAAATACTTCTACCAATGCACCGAGTGATGCATCTATCGTGCTGGCAAAAGGAACCGGTAAGGCGTTGGCGATGACGGTGGATTGTAACAGTAAGTATGTATTTGCAGATCCTTACAAAGGCGGCATGATCGCGGTTGCGGAAGCTGCGAGGAATATTGTCTGCAGTGGTGGTGAGCCGATCGGTGTTACCAACTGTCTCAATTTCGGCAACCCTTATGATCCGGAAGTGTATTACCAGTTTGTAAAAGCCGTAACCGGTATGGGCGATGCCTGCCGTGCATTCAATACACCGGTAACGGGTGGTAATGTGAGTTTCTATAACCAGAACCCGGATGGCCCTGTTTATCCCACACCAACGATTGGTATGGTGGGTATTGTAGAGGATATGGCAGACCGCATGACACTTGGTTTTAAACAGGTTGGCGATACCATTTTATTGATTGGTGAACAACAGGATGATATCAGTTCATCGGAGTATCTCCATAAACTTAAAAAGATCACGCACTCTCCAGCACCTTATTTTGAACTGGAGAAAGAACTGGCGGTACAGAAACTGGTTACGGACCTGATCAAAAACAAATTGATACAGAGCGCGCATGATATCAGTGAAGGTGGATTGACTGTGACTCTGATCGAAAGCTGCTTCCCATCTGATATGGGATTTGATGTAGCTGCTGATGTGACCATTCGCAAAGATGCTTTCTGGTTTGGAGAGGCACAAAGCAGGGTGGTAGTGTCTACGCAGAACGCGGATAGTGTTATACAGAAGGCCAAAGAAGCCGGTGTTGCCGTAACTGTTTTAGGAAAAGTAACCAACGGACAATTATCAGTCAATGGTGAAAACTGGGGAAGCATCGGTGCATGGAAAGAAAAATATGATACAGCGATCGAAAAGCTGTTGAAATAAACCTCTGTGTAACTCTGTGTCCTCTGTGCCTCTGTGGTAAAGCCTTCGCTTTGATTGATGGAGGGTGTCCTTTACCACAGAGGCACAGAGGACACGGAGTTACACAGAGAAGTCACGGGTGTTTCTTCATTCGATTTTCTCCATTCAATATTCGATATTCAAAAGCCGGACACTATGAATGAGCAAAATACAACCACTGAACCTTATATCATCGTTACCGGCGCCGCAGGTTTTATCGGTTCCTGCATGGTGCAGTTCCTGAACGATGCAGGATATGAGAACCTGGTACTGGTGGACGATTTTGGTATTGAAGAAAAAAGAAAGAACTGGCAATCCAAAAGCTTTGCGCATATCGTTGAACGTTATAACCTGTTCGATTGGCTGCAATTACACGAACCCAAAATACAGATCATCATCCACCTGGGCGCGCGCACCGATACAACGGAATTTGATTATGCCATTCACGAAGAACTGAACGTACAGTATTCAAAAGATATCTGGCAGTATTGTTTGGAAAATCAGATCCCGCTGATTTATGCGTCTTCTGCCGCTACCTATGGAGCAGGTGAATTGGGCTACAGCGACGATCATTCAATCATAGAAAACCTCCAGCCGCTCAATCCTTACGGCATCAGCAAAAACGAGTTTGATAAATGGGCATTACAGCAAAAAGAAACACCACCCACCTGGGCGGGACTCAAGTTTTTTAATGTGTACGGCCCCAATGAATACCACAAAGCCAGGATGGCAAGTGTGATCTGGCATTCTTTTAACCAGATACAGAACAACGGCGTAGTCAAATTATTCAAAAGCCACAAACCAGAATTCAAAGACGGCGAACAATTGCGTGATTTTATTTACGTAAAAGATGTGGTGAATGTGATCGGCTGGATGATGGAAGCTATGGTCCATGGTCAATGGACCATAGATAATAACGGTCTGTACAATCTCGGCACCGGCCAGGCCCGCAGCTTTTATGATCTTGCCAAAGCCACATTTGTCGGGCTGGATAAAGATCCCAATATTGTATTCATCGATATGCCCGAAGATATCCGTGATAAGTACCAATACTTCACTGAAGCCGATATGCAGAAACTGCGTAATGCAGGTTATACCGGATCTTTTTATTCGCTTGAAGAAGGGGTGGATGATTATGTAAGGAACTACCTGCGTACTGTGCAATACCTCTAGCACCCTTCTATATTCTCTGTGTACCTCTGTGCCCTTTGTGCCTCTGTGGTAAAGAACATCCTCCATCAGAGCGGAGGCTTTACCACAGAGGCACAAAGGGCACAGAGGTACACAGAGAGAAGAACTTTTATAAAGTCTATATATACGATAGACAGTTTCTTTTTCGTTATTTTCACAGCAAAGCAATCGTTATGAACAGAAGAATAGCCATTATCGGTGGCGGAAATCTTGGCGCCGCTATGGCGGAAGGACTGGTTGACAGCGGGTTTATTTCACCCGCGCATGTTACTGTTACAAGGCGTAATCCATCCCTGTTACAATCACTGGCAGACAAAGGTGTGATAACAGGCAGCGATAATATCGAAGCTGTAAAAAACGCTGACTGGATCATACTGGCCGTTAAACCCTTCCAGGTAAAAGAAGTGGTGAGCAGTATACAACCATTTCTCGACCCGAAAAAACATGTGCTGGTAAGTGTGGTGACCGGTGTATGGATAAAAGACATACAGGAAATGGCAGGAGAGGACTTCCCTATTTTCCGCGCCATGCCCAATACAGCTATTGCCATACAGGAAAGTATGACCTGTATCTGTTCACAGGGTGCAACTGATGAGCAGATAAAATATGCCGGTGATATGTTCGATCAACTCGGCAGATCGGTATTTATTGAAGAGAAACTGATGGACGCGGCCACAGTACTGGGAGCCTGCGGAACCGCTTATGCCATGCGTTATATACGCGCCAATATACAGGGGGGAATAGAGATCGGGTTTAGCGCCGCCATTGCTTCGCTCATTGCTGCCCAAACAGTAAAAGGAGCGGCTGAACTGTTATTAAAGAAAAACACACATCCTGAACAGGAGATCGATAAAGTAACCACACCCAAAGGCTGCACCATCGCGGGCCTGAATGAAATGGAACACCAGGGTTTCAGTTCCTCGTTGATCAAAGGTGTCATTACCAGCTATAAAAAAATTGTGAACGACATGTGATCACGGATTTCGCAGATTTGTTTATGATTTTCGCTGATTTGGTATATGGTGCATTACGTTATAATTTTCCGTGAAAATCATAAACAAATCTGCGAAATCGGCGATCACATCCGCGCTTTAAAGAATGCAATTGCTTTAGCATGTGCATCCTCAGTAGCGGCTTTGTCAAAACTTGGATTGCTTGGATTGGCAAAGCCATGGTTGGCATCGTATTTATGGGTAGTTAGTTTTTTACCCGCAGCCTGCATATCCGCTTCAAACTTGTTCACCACTTCGGGTGAAGGGCTACGATCCTTGTTGCCAAAGAAGCCGACCACATCACAATTCAAAGTTTTCAATTTTTCTATGTTGTTTTCGGGTCTTCCATAAAACATCACACAACCCGCTGCCTGTTTGCCCGCCAGTAAAGAAGCCTGTAAACTCCACATACCGCCAAAGCACCAGCCGATGGTATAGATCTTTGCATCCGCACCGGCATGGGCGATAGCGCCCTTGATGATATTTTCCAGTCTTTCTGTTTTAGCGGCCTGTACATATTTCATGGCGCTGTCTGCGGTGGCGGCTACTTTGCCATCATACATATCCAGCGCTATCACATTTACATTATCGAGTTCTTTGGCCAGAGTTTCACTTTCTCTTTTGATGTAATCATTCAATCCCCACCATTCCTGTATCACAAAGATCCATTTGTTGGATTTTTTAGCGCTTTTGATTTCATATCCCATAGCTGTAGAACCATCGGCGGCAGTAAATGTGATGGGTTTACCCGTTGGATCCGCCAGCCGGTAATAGTTGGGTGTTTCATGCATATTGGCAAAAGCCATGGTGCTGGCTTCCTGGCGAAACTGCTCACGCACATCGCCATTAAAGCAACTGGTATAGCAGGCCGGACTAAGCAGTTGGGGTTCAGGTGTTTTATAACGATACCCCAAAAAAGCAGCGGCGCCGAAGGCAAGTACCGCCAGGATAAGGAAGTTTTTCATATCAAACAATTTTTGAATAAAGATGTACACGTCAAATTAACACTTTAATGCCATAACGGATAGGTTTGGCAGGGCTGTTTTTTTTAGTCAGATTTTTTGCTGTAGGTTTGTACGACCTCTGAGAATTTTCTCGATCCATTTCCAAGGTCATAGTTTTTTGTAACCGTTCGGGGAGCAGTTTCGTTGCTTCCGGGACAATGTATTTGCAGCATAAAGAACAGAAAGTCGAAGTGTGCGACGCAACGAAGCTGAGTAGCGATCATATGGCCGGGTAAACAAATAAAACAATCACGAATAAACTGATCAACTGATAATTGTATGGCTAAATTTATTTTTGTAACAGGAGGTGTAACCAGCAGCCTGGGAAAAGGCATTATTGCCGCTTCACTGGCAAAACTGTTACAGGCAAGGGGATTGCGTGTGACCATCCAGAAATTCGATCCCTATATTAATGTGGATCCGGGAACGCTTAACCCTTATGAGCATGGTGAATGTTATGTTACAGAGGATGGCGCTGAAACCGATCTTGATCTTGGCCACTACGAGCGGTTCCTGGGCATTTATACTTCGCAGGCGAATAACGTGACTACGGGTCGTATTTACCAGACCGTAATCAATAAAGAAAGAGCCGGCGATTTTTTGGGAAAGACCGTACAGGTGGTACCACATATCACCGATGAGATCAAAAGAAGGATGCTGTTGCTGGGTGAAAAAGACAACTATGATATCATCCTGACAGAGATTGGTGGTACTGTGGGCGATATCGAGAGCCTCCCGTTTATTGAAGCCGTTCGTCAGTTACAGTGGGAGCTGCCGGAAGAAGATGTGATGGTGGTTCACCTCACACTCATCCCTTATTTAAAAGCAGCCAAAGAACTGAAAACAAAACCTACCCAGCACAGCGTAAAAATGCTGAGCGAAACAGGCGTACATCCTGATATCATTGTTTGCCGTACAGAAGAACCGCTGAACAACGATATCAAAAGAAAGATAGGCCTGTTCTGTAATGTAAAACCGGAAGCGGTAATTGAAGCAATGGATGCTTCTACCATCTATGAAGTGCCGCTGCTGATGCTGCGTGAAAAACTTGACCTGATCTGTTTGCGTAAACTGAATGTACAGCAGTACCCAGAACCTGTTCTTGATAAATGGATCGGTTTTCTCGATAAACTCAAATACCCGCGCAGCAAAGTAACGGTGGGACTGATCGGTAAATATATTGAACTGCAGGATGCGTATAAATCCATCCTCGAAAGTTTCATACATGCCGGCGCCATCAACGAAGTAAAAGTGCAGGTGGTGAATGTGCATAGTGAATTCATCACGAAAGATAATGTAGCAGAAAAACTCGATGGACTGGACGGGTTACTCGTAGCTCCCGGTTTTGGTCACAGGGGTATCGAAGGAAAAATCGTGGCTGTTCAGTATGCGCGTGAAAAAGGCTTACCATTCTTTGGTATCTGTTTAGGTATGCAGATGGCGGTGATCGAGTTTGCAAGAAACATTCTTGGATTGACCGATGCACATTCCATGGAGATGGATGCTTCTACCACGAATGCTGTGATCAGTATGATGGAAGAGCAGAAAAAGATCAAGATGATGGGTGGCACCATGCGTTTGGGTGCGTATCCCTGTACGATCAATAAAGACAGCCTGGCGCATCGCATATATGGGGCGACAGAGATCAGTGAAAGACATCGCCATCGTTATGAATTCAATGATGAATACCTGGAGCAGTTTGAAAGCAATGGTATGCTCGCCAGCGGCCGCAATCCTGAAACGGGCCTGGTAGAGATCATGGAAATACCATCGCACCCGTTCTTTATCGGTGTACAGTATCACCCCGAATTAAAAAGCACGGTGGAAAAACCAGCACCACTATTTGTACATTTTATTGATGCAGCCAAAAAATACAATGATAAACGAAGCGCTTTTAAAGCAGCTCCCTTACAGGATGCTTTAATATAAACTTCGTGAAACCTTAGTGCCCTCGTGGCTTCGTGGTTCAAAGAGTATAACCAATCGCAAGGATATCTATTATCATCCCGTGCTGTATTTGATAAAAAATCATCACCTAATAAAACACTTATGAACAGAACAAAATGGTTGTCAGTATTACCGGCACTTATGTTACTCCTCACAGTTATTTCCTGCGGCCCTTCTATCAAAACAATCGGTGTATGGGCAAACAGGGAGAAGATGGCAGGCAATCCGGTAAAAAGCGTTTTTGTGATCGCTTTTACCGATAACATGGAAATAAGGGCAAATCTCGAAAAGGATCTTGCCGCTGCAGCAGAAAAGAGAGGAATAAAAGCCTACATGAGCATGAACGTGATAGGTCCCGTTGAGATAAAACTGATCGCACCCGTTAAAGATGCATTCCTGAAAAAACTGGAAAAACTTAACTGCGAAACCATATTTACAGTAGCGTTGATAGATTCCAAATCAGAAACAAAATATGTGTCCGGTACCAATTATTCACCCTATCCCTATGGTTCTTACGCAGGATATGGCGGGTATGGTGCCTACGGTATGTATGGAGGATTTGGCGGCTACTACGGTTATGCAGTAAGCACCATGTCCACACCTGGCTATTATGTAACGGATAAAAAATATTTTATAGAGGCCAAACTCTTTGATCTGAAAACAGAGGATCTGTTACTGTCGATTCAATCCAAAGCCGTCAACCCATCAGGTATTGAAAAATCAAGCCAGCAGTACACGGATATATTGATGGAAGAAATAAAAAACCTTGAATTGCAAAAAAAATAGGTATATCCTTTTGAAGTATTTTCCAACAACAAAGCCGCAAAGGAATATTTGCGGCTTTGTTGTTCCCGTGATTAAGTATTTTAGGTATTCAAACTGAACACCATGAGAAAATACCTGGTTATACTTTTTTGTCTTTTCCTGTTCACACAAACCCATGCACAGGGTATCCGCTGGACACGCGACGGGAACGCTTATTTTGAAACAGAAAGTAATGAGATCGTAAAATATGACCTGCCTTCATTGGTGAAAACAGTAGTGGTGGGGAAAGCTTTACTTACACCGAAAGACAGCAGCTCTCCACTCAGGATGCGCAGTTTTTCTTTTTCTGATGATGATAAAAAATTATTGATCTATACCAATACAAAAAGGGTATGGCGCCAGGATAGCCGTGGTGATTACTGGGTACTTGATCTGGCTACCAACCATCTGCGGCAGATAGGAAAAGACAGACCGGTATCTTCCCTGATGTTCGCCAAATTTTCTCCCGACGGCACCAAAGCCGCGTATGTGAGTGAATACAATGTATATGTAGAGGACCTGGCCACGGGTAAAGTTACACAGCTCACAAAAGGAGGCCATGTAAAACTGATCAATGGCACATTCGATTGGGTGTACGAAGAAGAGTTTGGTTGCCGCGATGGTTTTCGCTGGAGCCCGGATAGTAAGCAGATCGCCTACTGGCAGATAGATGCCAGTAAGGTAAAAAGTTATCTTATGCTCAATACAACGGATTCCATTTATCCTTTTGCGGTTCCTGTTGAGTACCCGAGTGCGGGCGAAGCGCCGTCTCCTTATAAGATCGGTGTTGTTGATATCGCTACTGCTAAAACTACCTGGATGGATCTGCCTACTGATCCAATATTACAGTCCTATGTTCCCAGGATGAACTGGGCCGGAAACAATACGCAATTGATCTTGCAACATCTTAACCGCAAACAGAACGAAAGCAATATCATGATCTGTGATGTGAAGACGGGCAGATCCAGTTCCATTTACCGCGAAACGGATAATGCATGGATTGATGTGGGCGGATCGGTGGAAGGAAATATCTGGATCAATGATGGCAAAGAATTTCTCTGGACAAGTGATAAAGATGGCTGGAGACACCTATACCGCATCAGCCGCGACGGCAAAACGGAGAAACTGATCACCAAGGGAAATTTTGATATGATGGGTGTTGTTTCGATAGATAAGGAAGGCGGCTACCTGTATTTTTATGCAACACCCGGCAATGCTACACAACGCTATCTCTATAAAACAAAACTGGATGGTTCGGCTGATCCTGAAAGAGTGTCACCGGCCAACCAGCAGGGAACGCATACGTACACCATATCGCCTTCCGCAAAATTTGCGCAGCATTCCTTTTCTAATTATTACACGCAGACTGCGAGAGAATGGGTAACCCTGCAGGATCATACATCCTTTAATGGAGATAATGTAAATACAGCAATAGCCAAAAGCGACAAATCAAAATCCAATCTTGAATTCTTCAAAGTAAAAACCGAAGAAGGTGTTGAAATGGATGGCTGGATGGTAAAGCCGGATAATTTTGATCCCACAAAAAAATACCCGGTTGTATTTTTTGTGTACACAGAACCTGCGGGACAAAATGCCCGTGACCAATGGGGTTCGGGCAATAACCGTATGTACAATGGCAGCATGGCAAAAGACGGGTATATCTACATCACCATCGATAACCGCGGCACACCTGCACCCAAGGGAAAAGAATGGCGGAAATGTATTTACCGGAAAGTTGGCCAGATCAATATCAGCGACCAGGCAATGGCCGCCAAAGAGGTACTCAAATGGTCATTTGTTGACAGCTCACGCATAGCAGTATGGGGATGGAGTGGCGGCGGCTCAGCTACACTGGCATTGATGTTCAAATATCCCGAGATATACAAAACGGGTATCTCCATTGCGGCAGTGGCGAATCAACTGACCTATGATAATATTTACCAGGAAAGATATATGGGTCTGCCACAGGAGAACATGGAAGATTTTATCAAAGGTTCACCCATCACTTACGCAAAAAATCTAAAGGGTAATCTCCTGTACATTCATGGCACCGGCGATGATAACGTGCATTATAACAATGCGGAAAAACTGATCAATGAACTCATTGCTAACGGTAAACAGTTCCAGATGATGAGTTATCCCAACCGTACACATGGTATTTCCGAAGGAAGGGGTACCACGGCGCATCTGAACCAGTTGTACACCAATTACCTGAAAACATATTGTCCGCCCGGCGGAAGATAGGAATATCGAATGTGCGCAGTCGCCCGCCTCCAGGCGGGCGACCACTATCACCCAGCCTCCGGCTGATAGATACATACGGGGAATAAAGTATCTTCCTGCTTTAAAAGCCAACCCGTATGCAAAGGTCATATATTATAACCACCCTATGTTTCCTTCTCATTGCAACAACCCTCGTGGCCCAGCCGCTTTCCGGTACCAAATGGACACGCGATGGCAATGGCTATTATGCCATAGAAGGCAATGAAATCGTGCAATATGAATTGCCCGCATTGTCGAAGAAAACAGTGATCACAAAAAAAATGCTGGTACCGGCAACGGATACCGGGGCGCTAGGGGTCAGCAATTTTTTCTTTTCCAATGATGATACCAAACTGCTTATCTATACCAATACCAAAACCGTATGGCGCTACGATACAAAAGGAGATTACTGGCTGCTTGACCGAACGAATAACAGTTTGAAAAAACTGGGCAAAACAAGACCGGCATCTTCCCTAATGTTTGCCAAGTTTTCTCCCGATGGAAAGAAAGTGGCGTATGTAAGCGAGTATAACCTGTATGTAGAAGATATTGCGACAGGAAAAATCACCGCACTCACCACAGGTGGATCAAGAAAACTGATCAATGGCACATTCGATTGGGCGTATGAAGAAGAATTCTTCTGCCGCGATGGTTTCCGCTGGAGTCCGGATAGTAAGAATATCGCATATTGGCAGATCAATGCGGCTGCAACCAAGGATTACCTGATGGTCAATAATACGGATTCGATTTATCCTGTAGTAAAACCGGTGGAGTACCCCATTGCAGGAGAAGCGCCATCGCCTTTTAAGATCGGTGTGGTAAATATTGCCTCAGTAAAAACAAAATGGATGTCTGTTCCAACCGACCCTGTCTGGCAATCCTATGTACCCAGGATGGAATGGGCCGCTAACAATACAGAACTGATCGTTCAGCACCTGAACCGCAAACAAAACCAGAGCGACCTGCTGATCTGTAATGTTGTCTCCGGCGCTGTGAAAAATATTTACTCGGAAAAAGATGAGGCATGGATAGATATACTGCCTTTATGGGATGATGATTATACCTATGGAGGTTGGGACTGGTTCAACAACGGAAACGAATTTATGTGGGCAAGTGAAAAAGATGGATGGAGACATTTGTACCGCATCAGCAGAGATGGGAAAAAAGAAACACTGATCACCACGGGTAATTATGATGTGATGGACATCTGCGCCATTAATGAAAAAGCAGGGTATGTATATTTCTTTGCTTCTCCGGATAATGCCACGCAAAAATATCTATACCGCACCAAACTGGATGGCAGCGCCGCAGCAGAACGCCTGACACCCGCGGATCAGCCGGGCACACACAATTACCGCGTTTCGCCAACAGGCACATTTGCCAGTCATACTTTCTCTAATTACTATACCTCTTCTGCAAGGGAATGGGTATCCTTACCCGATCATAAAACAATTAACGGCGATCATGTACGCAATGCCATTGCGAAAGCTGATAAGAGTAAATCCAATATTGAATTCTTTACCGTAAAAACAGCAGAAGGTGTTGACATGGATGCATGGATGGTAAAACCCACAGGGTTTGACCCATCAAAAAAATACCCCGTGGTATTTTATGTATATACAGAACCCTGGGGACAGGAAGTAAGGGACCAGTATAATGTAACCTATAATTTTCTGTATAAAGGAAGCATGTCGCGTGACGGTTACATCTATATAGCAATAGATAACCGCGGCACACCTGTACCGAAAGGAAGGGCATGGCGCAAAAGTATTTACCGGAAAATAGGACAGTTGAATATCCGCGACCAGGCAATGGCCGCGAAAGAAATATTAAAGCGCCCATACATGGATACCTCTCGTGTAGCCGTATGGGGATGGAGCGGCGGCGGTACCGCAACACTTGGATTGATGTTCCAGTTTCCGGAGATCTATAAAACCGGTATTTCCGTTGCGGCTGTGGGTAATCAATTGACCTACGATAATATCTACCAGGAAAGATATATGGGTCTGCCCCAGGAAAACCGCGAAGATTTTGTAAAAGGATCACCCATCACGCATGTAAAAAATCTCAAAGGCAACCTGTTGTATATACATGGCACCGGTGATGATAACGTGCATTACAACAATGCCGAAATGCTGATCAATGCATTAATTGCCAACGGCAAACAGTTCCAGCTGATGAGCTATCCCAACCGCACACATAGTATTTCCGAAGGAGAAGGAACTTTTGAACACTTGCAGCAATTGTATACTGATTATCTGAAAAAACATTGCCCACCCGGGGGGAGGTGAGAACATTAGAACAGATGAACAAGGAACAGATGAACAAGGATCGGAAAATGCGGTTCAACATTCCTTGTTCCTTGTTCATCTGTTCTAATGCTCCCCCCCTGTTCTCTGGTTTTCTTGTTTAAGGCGCCCGCAAATGTGTCCCCACATTTGCCTTCGCGTTTCTTGAGGGTTACAGCAGCAAATGTGGGGACACATTTGCGGGCATCTTTATCTGTTCTGATGTTTTCTAATTCTCTTGTTTTGTCAGCACATCTTTTTTCAGGTCATTCCACATGCCGTCAAAACTGGCTTCTTTGGATTCTTTCCAGGTTTTCAGTTTTTCCATCATCTTATCACGCCGCTCTTCTTTGGCGGAAGCAAAGAATTCTTTGATAAAACCGGAGTCCTGTTCAAATGCGGTCTGGTTGTATAGTTCTTTCAGCGACAGTTCACGTTGGTTATTGTTGCGGCTGAGTTCTTTTTCTGATTGATCGCGCAACTGTACTTTTTCTTCATAACTGCCTTCCGGTAACAGCATTTTTGCGATTACGGGCATCAATTCGATCAGCAGGAAAATAGCTACCAGCAGGTAATAACGGAAAGCGACAGAGCTGTTATCTTTTACCAGGTTATTCAATGCTTCTATCCGCGTGATAAAGCCATCATTCAGTAAAGTTTCAAAAGCTTTTTGCTCCTTTTGTATAGCTATGTCTATCACTGCGAGCGAACTGTCGGCAGTTTTGATTTGTGGTAATGCATTGGCTTCGAGGATGGCATATTCAGCATCCAGTTTCTGGTATTCGCGCTGTTTGGCCTGCGCAATATCTTTCAGACCGATCTTGCCGCTGCCGCCAGTGCCGTCAGTTTCATTGATAAAAGCATTTCGTGACGCAGATACCTGGTTATATCTCGAATTGAGTTGTTGCTGCAAGGTTTCTTTTCTTTTCAGCAGGCTGGTGCGCTCCGCATAATATACCGTATCCTGCTGCTGTAGTTTTTGTTTTTTACGTTGTTCATTGTCGATAGATACCTGTACATGAATTTCTTTGTCAAACAGGTAAAGCAATGCGGGTTGTGCCATAAAAAGACCGATCGTCATCGCCAGTACACCACGGAAAATAAGGGGTAGTATCCTGCTTTTATTCGCACGGTTGATGCCTTTGATCAGTGCCCTGTCAATGGTGAGTACGATCCCGCCCATAAACAATCCCAGCAGTATAGCGGCCAGCAGGCTGCTGGTAACAGTAGTGAAAAAATAGGTCCAGGCAAGCGTGGCAAAGGCCCAGGTACCCAGTACCGTCATGCCTACGATGGCATAGCGGTTACGGTCGATCACGCAGTCAGCAAGCAATTCTTTTTCAGCGGTGGAGAGCCACCATAAAAAACGGGTCCAGCCATTGGGTACATACGCATCCCTTTGGGAAATAGGTGTGGTTATTTCCTGCATAACATAGGTTTAGCTTGTAATAATCTGGTAGAAGTTGGTACTAACTGGCTGGTTGAAGTGAGGAAGCATAAAGTAATAACTAAAAAACCGTTTCCCGGGCCTAAAATGTTGATTTAGGGCTATTTTAACGGCTTACCAACTTCCCGCTGCAATCTACGCTGCAAATATTACCTTTGCGGCTCATAAAAATCTTGTATGAAGGATAAGAATACGGTCATTGGTTTTGTGTTGCTGGGTGTATTGTTTTTTGTGTATTTCTGGTTTAACAACAGACAGCAGCATGATCTGGCTGCTTTTCAGCAAAAACAAAAAGATTCTGTAGCAAGGGTGGAAGTGGCCAACCGCAAACCCATCGATACGATGGCGGCCCGGGTAGATTCGTTAAGAAAAGATTCTACTGCGCGTCTTTCCGCTGCAGGTGATTTTACCACTGCGGGTATCGGTACGGAACAACTGGTAACAGTTAGGAACAACCTGATGACCATCGTGTTCACCAGTAAGGGTGCGCAGGTAAAAAGCGTGGAACTCACCAATTATCCTACACCATCAGGTAAAAAAGTTTTACTCGGCGGTAGTAACCAGCTGGGGTATAATATCAATACGGCCGCTAACCAGAGCAGTTCTTCTGCCAACCTGTTCTTTACGGCATCGGAACCGGTGCTGAATGCAGACAGCAGCCAGACGGTAACCTTTACCCTTACAGCTGCCAATGGCCAAAGCATTACCCACCAGTATGTGATCAGGCCCAACGATTATATGATCGATTGGAACATCATGCTGGCAGGTGCAGACAAACTGCTTAGCCAGGGCGCTTTGAATTTCCAGTGGCGCTCGGAAATGGACCAGCAGGAAAAAGTAGCTGATTATGAAAGACAGGTTTCCAATATCTGTTTCTCAGAAGGAAATGAATTTGATTATATCTCTTCCAAAACGGAACATAAGTTCGAGCAACCCGTTCAGTGGGTAAGTACGGTACAGCAGTTCTTTAATACAACATTGCTGGCCAAAAACGGTTTTGCAGGCGGACAGGTAAACTGGGCCAGAAAAACAGATTCAAGCCATGTACTGGCCAGCACCGAGGCAACCTTACAGATGAAACTGCCAGTTGCCGCTGCGGTTACCGTGCCTATGCAGATGTATTATGGTCCCAACGATTATAATATCCTCAAAAAACAGGCGCCGGAAATGGACAGGATCGTGAACCTGGGAAGGGATATGTATTCGTTTGTGCGCCCGATCAATAAATACATCATCAAACCCGTATTTGATTTCTTCGGAGGGTTTGTGACCAATTTCGGATGGGTGGTATTACTGCTTACTTTATTTATACGCCTGGTAACCGCGCCATTAACGTATAGCAGTTACCTCAGCGGTGCGAAGATGAAAGCATTGCGCCCCGAACTGGATACACTCAAGAAAAAATTCGGCACCGACCAGCAGGGTTTTGCCATGGAGCAGATGAAACTTTTCCGTGAAGCGGGTGTGAACCCTTTGGGTGGATGTATACCGGCACTGTTGCAGATCCCTATCTTCTTTGCCCTGTATAGTTTCTTTAATTCGAGTATCGCACTTCGTGGCCAGGCATTCTTATGGAGCAAGGATCTTTCTGCGTATGATTCGATCGCTACGCTGCCGTTCAGTATACCGGCTTTTGGCGATCATATCAGCCTGTTCACGTTAACAGCCGTGATCACCAGCTTCCTGATCTCTATCTATAATATGAGCATGACACCAACACAGGATAACCCTATGCTGAAGTACATGCCCTATATCTTCCCGTTCATGCTGCTGTTTATCTTTAACAGGTTGCCATCGGCGCTTACCTGGTACTATACAGTGTCGAATATCATTACGTTGGGATTACAGTTTGTGATACAGAACTATATCATCAACCACGATAAGATCCTCGAGAAAATAGACCTGAAACGCAAAGCGCCCAAGAAACAAAGCAAATGGCAGGAGCGCTACCAGCAGATGATGGAGAGCCAGAAAAAACTGCAGGATATGAAGAATAAAACGCAGAATAAGAAGTAGTCAGCTATCAGCCAATAGCCATCAGCTTACAGCTTCTCCTAAAATACTGTTGTAATTACAAGGCCCTCACATAGCGTGGGGGCTTTTTGCTGCGGATTGGTTATCTTGGGGATGTAAAAACAGGGTATGAAAAAAACGTTTTTGTTATTGGGTTTTGTAACGGCGATAACAGTCCAGGGATCTGCGCAGCAGCGTGTGGTAGCTGAATGTACCGTTACCTATTCTATTGCAGCGGAAGAAACAGGTACTACAGATAAAGAAGTGATCGAATCATTAAAGGCAACTACCAAAACAACTTATCTCAAAGCCAATGACAGCCGTACTGATCTAGTGAGCCCTTCTTTCAAACAATCTGTTTTATACAATAAGACCACCGGCGCTGCCGTGATCTTGCGTGAGTTTGGCAACAACAAGTATATGATCAGGATGGATAATACCAAATGGGTGGCTGAGAATAAAAAATATGAAGGCATGACCATTTCGTTCCCGGCCAATGAAAACAAAACCATTCTTGGTTATGAATGTAAGAAGGCCATCATGCAGTTAAAGGATGGCAGCATTTCCACTGTTTTCTTTGCACCTAATATCATTCCTTCCGTAAAAGAATTTGAGTACCAGTTTAAGGATATTCCTGGGTTTGTACTCGAATATGAATCCCATGAACCGGAAAGGGGAAAGATCACGTACACGGCCACCAAAATAAACCTGAGCCCTGTACAGGTTTCACGTTTCGACATTCCTACCAGTGGGTACCGTTTGCTGAATTAGCGTTTAGGAGTAGTAAACTTAGAAGACTTTACTTTGAACTTATACGGATAGATATAAGTGCTGTTTCCGTTGTCATAACGGAGCATGGAGTTAAACTCAACACCTGATGTGGTTTCTTTTACAGAACCTGACTGCATGCCTTTGTACTGCATGGTGGTTCTGAGAGAGGAAAACGACAAACCTTTGTGAGAAAGTGAACTGAGGTTTTTCAGTGTGTACTTACTGTTTTTTGCCCTTTCATCAGTGAGACCGGTGATAGAAAAAGACGCCTGCACTGCCTGCATACCAAGTATGAACAGGGCAATGAAAATGGTCTTTTGTATGGTTGTTCTGAGTCTCATTACGGAACAAAGGTATGTTATTCCTAAATAATACACAATTCTGATTTTCTTAACCAGACGTTAACAAAAGCCGAAAAGTTACACACATTCAAAAAAAAGCTGGTTTTTTGACCTAAATTAGGTAAACCGATAGCCAAATGCGAGACAATCAATACCGCGAGGATCGTGAAGAGCTGAAAGAGTTACTCAGGCAGTACCAGAACCTGAAGAACGGGAGGAGCCATGCTTTTATTGAAGAGGATGATTTTGAACGCATTATAGAACATTTTGACGATAAGGACGATATTCCTGAAGCATTGGAAGCTTCCGAAATAGGTCTCTCCCAGTTCCCCTATTCTTCCCAATTAATGATCAAAAAGGCCGATTTGCTGCTGGCTACGCGCAAATACAGGGAAGCGCTGGACATTCTGGAAACCGCGGAACTCTACGATAGCAGCGATCTGAACCTGTATATCCTCAAAACAGATGCCTATCTGGCCCTCGACCAACAGGCCAATGCCGTAGAACTGCTACAGGCCGCACTCGAGCTTTTTGAAGGCGAGGAAAGAATAGACCTTTTGTTTGAACTGGCCGATGTATATGATGATTATGAAGAATTCGACAAAGTATTCGATTGCCTGAAACTGATACTGGAAGCGGAACCCAATAACGAAGAGGCCCTGTATAAGATCTGTTTCTGGACAGATTTTACCGGTCGCAATGAGGAAAGCATCCGCCTGCACCAGTTGATCATAGAGGATTTTCCTTTCAGTGAACTGGCCTGGTTTAACCTTGCTGCATCTTACCAGGGGCTGAAACTGTACGAGAAAGCGATCGACGCCTACCAGTATGCAATAGCGATAGACGAGAAATTTGATTATGCCTACCGCAATATGGGCGATGCTTACCTGCGCCTGCGTAAATACAAAGAAGCCATCGAGGCGCTCGAGAAAGTGCTGGAGCTTACCAGACCCGAAGATGTGATCTATGAAGCGATCGGTCATTGTTATCACAGGATGGAAAACTATGGGCAGGCAAGGTTTCATTACAAAAAAGCGGTTCACCTCAATCCTGATGATAGTAAACTGCATTATAAAATTGCAGTGACCTATATGCTCGAAGAGCAATGGCAGAGCGCTATTAAGCAATTGGATAATGCCATGCGCATACACCGCAGCGTTACCGAATACAACCTGGCGATGGGTGAGTGTAAGATGCACCTCAACCAGTATAAAGATGCGATACAATATTTTGGAACGGTGGTAAGACTGAAACCCAAGAATGTGGCAGGATGGGAGGCCCTGATTCGTTGTTTGCTAAAAGCTACCTTCTACGATGAAGCCATTGAACAGTGTATGGCCGCTATGAAAGCCACCGATGGAAAACCTGTTTTCCTGTTTTACTACAGCACTGCATTATTCAGCAGTGGCAAAACAAAAGAAGGTTTGCTGAAACTGGAGCAGGCTATGGAAAAAGTGCCACGTATGCTGAAGAAATTTGTTGAACTGAATCCCGCTATCCTACAGAACAACCAGGTAGTTGATATACTGGCGAGGTATAAAAAAGGAAAGAAAATTTAATTAGTGTGGAGTTTTCAGGCTGGAGCCTGTACCTAATATACTCCACACTCCAGACTGATGATTCCAGACTTAACCATAAGTCACCCGATTCTCTTATTTTTGCGCCCGACACAAAGAACCAGCCCTTATGAATTTTAACCTGAGTAGTATTCCAACCCGTACCGCACAACCGAGAACAGCAGGATTGACCATGGTCATGGACAAAGGACTCAGCATTAATGAAGTACACAACTTCATGAGTGTTGCCCGACCACATACCGATATCGTGAAACTGGGATTTGGAACCGCTTTTGTTACGCCAAACCTTCGTGAAAAAATTGACGTGTACCATTCTTATAATGTACCTATTTATTTTGGCGGTACTTTATTCGAGGCTTTTCTGATACGCAACCAGTTTGATGATTATATAGCGATGTGCAAGGATTATGGCATCAGCTATGTAGAAGTAAGCGATGGTTCGATCAGCATACCACACGCGGAGAAATGCGGGTATATTGAAAAACTGACACAACATGCCACTGTGTTGAGTGAAGTGGGCAGTAAGGATGCCGCGCATATCATTCCTCCCTACAAATGGATAGAACTGATGCGTGCCGAACTGGAAGCAGGTTCTTCCTACGTAATTGCAGAGGCACGTGAAGCCGGTAATGTAGGTATCTACCGCGGCAGCGGCGAGGTAAGGGAAGGGCTGGTACAGGAAATACTTACACAGATACCCGAAGAAAAGATCATCTGGGAAGCGCCGCAGAAAGCGCAGCAGTTATATTTCCTCGAACTGATCGGCTGCAATGTAAACCTTGGGAACATTGCACCGCATGAAGTGATCGCCATGGAAGCCATGCGTATCGGTTTGCGTGGGGATACCTTTGAACTTTTCCTGAATAAAAAATAGGACATGCGCCGTTTTGGGCTGATAGGATTTCCGCTTACCCATTCTTTCTCGCAAAAATATTTTACCGAAAAATTTGCGCAGGCTGGGATAACGGATTGCGTGTATGAAAACTATCCCATCAAAGACATCAGTGAACTGGATGCGTTGTTACAGCAGCAGGACCTGTGCGGGTTAAATGTGACCATTCCCTACAAAAAGCAGGTAATGACTTTTTTGACAGCATCATCTTCAGGGGTGGACGAAATGGGCGCCTGTAACTGTATCGATATCCGCGATGGCAAACTGACGGGTTATAATACAGATGTAGTTGGTTTCCGGCAATCATTACTTCCTTTCCTGCATGCATACCATGATAAAGCGTTGATATTAGGAACAGGAGGTGCGTCCGCAGCAGTTGAGTTTGTGTTGCAAAGATTGGATATCAAGTTCCGGTATGTGTCAAGAACAGCCAGTGATCAGGCAATCAGTTATGAGGAACTGACACCTGAACTGATGGCGGATCATAAGCTTATTATCAATACCACTCCATTGGGTATGTATCCCAATACGGAAACATTTCCCGAAATACCTTATCAATACCTTACACCCGAACACCATTTATTCGACCTGGTGTACAATCCTGCGGAGACCCAATTTTTGGCGAAAGGAAAAGCGCAGGGCGCTACGATACAGAATGGGCATGAGATGCTGATATTGCAGGCGGAGGAGAGTTGGCGGATATGGAACAGTTCTATCTAAGCGAAGATTTTCAACACAGAGATCACAGAGTTTAACAGAGGGCCCTCTGTTAAACTCTGTGACCTCTGTGTTGAAAAAATCATTCAAGTCAATTTTTTTATCACTTCTTCCGGCACCGGCATTTTCTTTTTCAGATCATAATCATAACATATCATTCCCGTTTTGGCTTTGCCGGCAATGATGGTCTCGTTTGCTGTTACAATTTCCATGAGATAGAAAAAATCAAACCCGAGTTTATCGAAATCAGCGGCTGCTACGGATATTTTGATCGTATCACCATAATTCAATTCTTTTTTAAACTCAATGGCTGCATCTGTCATGATCAATCCAACACCCCCGATGGATAGTTCTTCATATCCATGCGAGCGCAGAAACTGCTGGCGGGCCTCCTGGATCAGTGCCAGGAAAGTATCATTGCCCACATGTCCGCCATAATTCAGATCGGTGATACGAATGGTGAGCGTGGTGGAGAAAGGAAAACTGTGCGGTAATGTTATTTTAATGCGGTTCATACTGATAGGTCGTTTAAAAAACGGATCATTTTTGCCATGGCTTTCTGGCGGTGGTTATACCTGTTCTTTTCTTCAATACTCATTTGTGCGAATGTGACGGAAGCGCCATCCGGCATAAAAACCGGGTCGTAGCCAAAGCCCTGCTGCCCTTTCTGTTCTTCGATGATACGGCCTTCACAAATGCCTTCAAACTGGTATTCTTTTCCTGATAAGATCAGGGAGATGACGGCCCTGAACCTGGCTTTCCGGTTGGATTGTCCCTGTAATCCTTTTTGCAGTTTATCAATATTGTCCTGGAAGTTCCTCCCTTCACCGGCATACCTGGCGCTTTTTACACCGGGTTCACCGTTGAGGGCCTCTGTTTCAAGGCCTGTGTCCTCACTGAAACAATCTTTTCCGGTGAGACGGTAGATCGTTTGTGATTTTTCGGTGGCATTGGCTTCCAGCGTATCATGCGGTTCGGGAATGTCTATGTCAATACCGGCTTCTTTCAGCGTGATAATGGTAAACAGATCACCGATCACATGTCGCACTTCTGCTACTTTGTGCTGGTTATTGGTAGCGAATATGAGATCTGATTTCATGATGAATGTCTTCTCTGTGTACCTCTGTGAACTTTGTGCCTCTGTGGTAAAGGACACCCTCCATCGATCAGAGCGAAGGCTTTACCACAGAGGCACAAAGACACAGAGGTACACAGAGCTATTTTTTAGATGTTGAACATTTTTTTCAAACTCAGCCATAATTTGCTTTTCTCCAGTTTTGCTTCCTGTGTATCGCCAAGCATGGTTTCTAATGAAGGCGCCAGCAAAAATTGGCAGTTGTCGTATTTCTGTACCTGGTAATTAGGTACAGTAAAAGGCAGCTGTACCTGCTGCGCGGTTACGCCAAACAGTACCAGGTTGCGTGGAGAAGTGTTTTCTTTCACAAAAAGATAGTTGACCGGTTCGTTGTGATAATTGACAATGGCCACATCACCCAGGTTCAGTTTACAGGCACCGAGAATATTGGATAGGAACTGCAGCGATTCATCGTTCACATACACCGTATCTTTTTGATCCACCAGCAAGACAATTTTTTGTAAATTGCTTCCCAGGTACCACTGCCGTTCAACTGCAACGCTTGCTTGAACAGGTGTTTCCCCTGCCGGTTGCCCGTCATCCATAATTACCAGGCTGTTTTTATACAGATCGGCTATCAGGAAGTCTGGTAATTGTATGTTTTCAGTATTCGCCACGGAAATTGATTATTAACGACTGTTAGTTTTCGTTTTTTTCGTTTATTTGCGTCAAATATAAAACTATGGTAGGAGCGATGGATATAAACATTACAAAAGTTGAGACGAGTAAATTAAATGAGCTCGCGCTGGAAAACCTTCCTTTCGGCCGTTATTTCAGTGATCACATGCTGGAAGCGGATTATGAGAACGGCGAATGGAAGAATGTAGAGATCAAACCTTACCAGCCTTTATTGCTGGAGCCCTCAGTTGCCGCGCTGCATTATGGCCAGGCGATTTTTGAAGGCATCAAAGCGTATAAAGACGCGGAGGGTAATGTATCCATTTTCCGCCCAGTAGATAATTTTAACAGGTTTAATATATCTGCAGAGCGTATGAACATGCCGCTAGTTCCCGAAGAAATATTTATGGAAGGCATGCGGACGCTGATTGAACTGGATAAGAACTGGGTGCCATCGTTACCAGACCATTCTTTGTATATCCGTCCTTTTATGTTTGCATCGGATAATATGATCGGTGTAAAACCTTCTGATACCTACAAGTTCATCATACTGCTTAGTCCAACCGGCCCGTATTATGCAGCGCCGATGAAAATTTATGTGGAAGAAAAGTACACCCGTGCAGCACCCGGTGGTGTAGGGTTTTCCAAAAACGCAGGTAACTATGGTGGTAGTATGCTGGCGACAGCGATGGCCAAAAAACAGGGCTACGACCAGGTTTTGTGGACGGATGCATTTGAACACAAATACCTGCAGGAAGTAGGAACGATGAACGTATTCTTTATTGTGGGAAATACAGCCATTACTCCTTCACTTGAAGATGGAACCATACTGGCGGGTGTTACACGCGATAGTGCGATGACGGTTTTGAAAGAAATGGGACTGGATGTAGAAGAAAGAAAGATCACTATCGATGAACTGATCGACCTGCATAAAGCCGGACAGCTTCGTGAAGTATTTGGAACGGGTACAGCGGCTACCATTTCGATGATCAAGGAATTAAGGTATAAGGATTATACCATGCATTTTGATACGGATAAATCTGTTGTTGCTGCGGAGCTGAAGCAGAGACTGACAGCTATCCGTAACGGGAGTGGGGCGGATGTGTATGGGTGGATGATGCGGACGGATCGCTGATTTCGTGGATTTTTTTATGATTGATATGATTTTGGCGGGCGGAGATATTCTTCGACCGCTTTTTTTTGCCACAGATTACACAGATGTACTAATCTGTGTAAATCTGTGTAATCTGTGGCAAAGCATTATTGTTTGATAATTTTTTGTGTAGTTGTATAATCACCAGACCTAACTTCCAATAGATAGATGCCGGGTGACAGGTCGGATATGTGTATTGTGAACTGGCCGGTTTTCTGTAAACCAAGCGCAACCTGTTTCATAACGGTGCCATTTTGTGAGAGGATGCGGATGGAAGTGTTGGCCTGTATGGGTGCAGTATAGCTGATCATTAATTTATCATGTGCGGGCACAGGATGTATTTGTGTGATCAGTTTGTAAACGGTAGCCGTATCCATGAGTTGTTTTTTGAAAGCGCTTATTTCAAAACGCTGATCGCCTTTGCTGAGTGTGTCACCAGTAACTGCAAAGGAATAGCTGCTGTCTTTTTCCAGTTTCATCCATTTGCTGAGATAGCGGTCATGTAGCAACAAACTATTGTTTGCCGGCATGTGTATACCTGGTACCTTAATACGAAAAGATTTTTGTTGATTCGTTTGTAGTCCCAATGGAATAACAGATTCATTATTGACGGGTCGGGCATCTGTTGATAATCTTTTTTTATCGCGGCTGATGCTGTAAAAATTTATTGCTTCATTGTTGAATTTTTCTGCATCCTGTTTGTCAAAGTATATTCTTGCGCTGTCGGTGGGGTAGATGGTGACCTCGTCCCAGAAAATACTGTCTGTTTCCAGCCTGAGTGTTATATAAGGATCCGCAGGTGTATTTTGCGTATTAGCAGTTTTACAGTTTTCGGTAAATAGTAACTGGTTATTGACCGTATCATTTGTTCTTACGATAAAGGCGCCAAAAGCCGGTAGTATGTTGGTATCCCTGAAGCGCCTGCTGCTGTAACCGCCCTTATTTCCCTGCCAGGGATCCCATAACCAGTAATTCGGCGCTATACCAGTACCATGAGTTACCAGTGAGAGATCGATGGGAGAAGCATAAGGATTGGATACGATATGATAGGTGGGACGAGTATGTATCGGTAATATAATCTCCTGCTCACCTGTATTAACCGGGCCGGAAAACAGTAAGGTAACAGGCGCCGGAAAATAGGTTCCATTGTTGCCATTACCAGCAGGTGTACCATCCAAACCCTGGCCGGGTTTGCCACGCACCCATAGCCCGATGCCTTTGTAGGGCTCCCAAAAATTTCCCTGCTGTTGATGTGTGTTAGAAAAAGCCCGCCATCCCGCATCAATACCGGTAGAATCATTGCTGTTTTGGTAGTCATGCAAAAATGCAGAAGGCCGGTTGGAAACAGTGGTGACAAAACCATTGACTGATCCCCCTTCTCCTGTGATATCAATACTGTCTTTGATCATATCCAGAGCGACCGGTGTTGTAAAAGGATGACCCATTATCCGGAAAGCGCTTCTGCCACCAGGTATAAAATGTTCGATCAGTATATTTCCTTTTATCAATGTATTTTCTGCTGAAGGGCCAATGTTTGCTGCAGCGATTAGTCGTAAATGATCATTGGTGATCAGTGAACCTGCTTGTAGTAATAAAGTACCGGTTATGCTGATTGGTTCAGTAACCGTAACACCAGATGGATTATGGATGATGATATTTTTGATAGAACTGTTTAGCCATACAGCTGGTCCAGTTACCTGCGGAATATTGCCATTGAATACAATGGTTCCTTTTATTGCATCCACGTTGCCAGCGGACAGTATAATATTGCCACTAGTATATAGATAGCCATTTACAGAGATGAGCGCATGATTCTGCAAATGGATGTTATGGCAATATGCCTGGTCCTTGATAACGGGATCATACAATGCATTTCCGTCGATGATCACATCCGTTGTATTTCCGGGAATGGTATTGCCGCACCAGTTGTTGGGGTTGTTCCATTCAGTATCAAAACCACCGGTCCAGTAACCCGTTTTCATAACCGATATGCTGGTTGCAGGAGATATGTCTGTGCAGGCACTTGAGATCACTTTGCGCCTGAACCAGGTGCTGGCCGTAAGTTTACCGGGTGTGTACTGTTGTGAAGAAATTATTCCGGTTGCTGTTGTAAAACTAACAGGATCATTGATGCCTGCTGTCTCCCACACAAATTTGTATGATCCATTGCCACCGGAGGGTAGTGTTCCGCTGATTACTTGGGGTTGATTGCCTGAACAGATTGTTTGGGTTGTGCCAATGCGGTTATTGGTAATTAACGATTGCACAAGGAGGTAAATGGTTTTTCTGATCGTGTATGCACCATCGGTTACCTGTATCGTTAACGAATCCCATCCCGAATAGTTTTCAGCGGGCTTATATACTATTTTAGGAAAAGGGTTATTGTTGACAAGTACACCTGCCATTAGTGAATCAGGAATAAATCCATGCGCAGGTATGGTGATCACCTGCCAGCTAAGTGTATCATCATCTTCCTGTTTTATTTGTAATAGATCATGTATCGAAACGCTGCTGTTGGAACAGAGTTCCAGTTGTGAATGATTGGATATAAAATAAGGGGGTACTGCATCAATCCTGATACCGGATAGTGCGCCAATATTTTTAAGTATTGGCGATGCCGTATTTCCGGCAGCATCGGTTATCATATTCCCATGTGGAAAAATCAGTGAATCCAGTTTGATACCATTCCTGTCAATATCGCCAGCCTGAATTGCATAGCTGAATACAAGTGCTGATGTTCCTGAACCACCGCGGTACATTGCTTTGCGTATGATATCGCCAATCTGTAGGTTCAGGAACAAACTATCTTTCAGATCTGGGATAAGTACTTTCTCTGAAAAACTGACAACAAAGTATAGTGTATCATTTTTTCGATAAGTGTTTTTTGCAGGTGTACCAACTGCCTTGATAACGGGTACCACTCCATCTATTAACATGCCGGTTGTACTGCCGGTATTGGTAATCGTAACGGGTACATCATTTCCACGGTCGTCTTTGATGGAGCCATTGTTTAAGGCAAGGGTAGTATTGAGCGTAATGCCATTGGTGTCAAGATCGCCAGCCTGTATGGTGTAACTGAACAAAAGATCGGTGCCGCCTGAACCCGCTGTAAACAAAGCCTGTTTTGAAGTACTGCCTGTAGTAAACCTGATTGAAGGAATACCGGCAGAAGTATTCACCATCACTTTTTCATTATAGCGGACAACAAACGCAAGGATGTCCCCGGGTTTGTATAAACTATCCGGGGGAACAGTCACACCTGCGATTAAAACGGTGGGCGGGTTGACAATGATTTTACTCAATGCCCCGATATTGTTCAGCTCCGTAAAAGCAAGGTTCCCTGCTTCATCGTGCAGCGATGCATTATTCAGTTCAATAGCTGGGCCCAGTTTAATCCCATCCTTATCCATGTCATTGTCCTGCACAGTGTACCTGAATAACAATGAGCTGCCGCCCGAACCGCTGGTGTAGACTGCATTCCTGGTTGTACTTCCAATAATTACCGGTACTGATGGCGCTGCATCGATTGTATCAAGCCATATTTTTTTTGAATAATTCACAAGGAGGTCAAGTATGTTGCCGGGTCTGTATATAGCGGCAACCGGCGTGGTGACACTGCTGATAACCGGTATCACTCCATCTACCAATATTTTTTTTGATGTGGGGAAACTGTACGATAGTGTAGCCGTATTCCCTGCGGGATCAGTAATGATCGTATTATAGAAAGTTAAAGGAGAGGAGAACCTGATACCATCTTTATCTGATTCACCCGGTTGAACAATATAGCGGTATAGCAAACTGTCTGAACCATCACCGGAAATATACAGTGATGGTTTTGAACGGCTGCCTACCGTAACAGAAACCGTAGCGTTGCCGGCAGTGTTGGTAAGTACTATCGTTTCACTGAAGCGGAAAATAAAATCCAACGTATCACCAGCTTTGTATAAACCATCTGCCGGAAGTATCACCGAAGAGAGTACAGGTCGGGTAGCATCGATCAGGTCCGATGGTTGAACGATGGGAAGCTGGTAGGGAATATTACTATTGCCAATGGAATCTTTCAAAACTATGCTGGTTGAGATAGCTGATCCGGCAGCCATATCCTGTGTGCCATTGCTGATAATGATGTGGCACTGGTAAACACTATCACTCTGTTTTTGAAAGCCGTTTGCTGTAATGCCATTGATCTTTACAGTTACCGGCCGGTAATTGTCTGTATCGGCTTTTACTGAAATGAATACGGGTACAGTATCGCCATACTTCATCGGTTTGTTGGGAACTGATACATTGGTGATAACAGGTGGTGATTTATCGATCACATAACTGGCAGATGCTGCAAATGGTTTGTTGAATAGAGGGATGCTTACGCCAGCATCATTGTTCAATTGTATGGATAATGCACCATCTCCGGAACCTGTTTGTACAGCAATGGTAAAACTGCTTCCTGAGCCAGTGATGCTGGTAACGGTAGCGCCTGTGATACTGTTGGTGACCAGTGAAAAATTAGCTACCGATACACCTGTTGCAGGCTGCGCGGTTTTCATTATAAAATTTACAGAAGATGCATTGGTAAGCAATGCAGTGGCAGGTGTAAACGAAACGATGTTGGTAGCGGTGGTAAAAGAAAATGTATTGCCATACGCAATACCCACCTGGTTAATGGCATAGGCCCTTGTGTAAACGATACTGCCCTGGGGAAGGTTATTGATAGGTTGTGAGAACTGTGTTGTATCGCCTGTGATGATGATCTTATGATCAGCAATGGATGGCGTGTTACTAAGCGCCCATACAATGCCACGTTCGGTAATAAAAGTGCCGCCTGTAGAACTGATACTGCCGCCGAGACTTGCTGATGTAAGTGAAATATCGGCTGGAATTTTTGTAACAATTACCGGAAGACTGAAAGCCGTTGTAAACGATAGCGGATTACTTTCTGTCGTACCCGAGCTATTTTTTGCTTTCACACGGTAGTAATAAGTGATGCCGGTAAGCAAACCAGATAACTGTGCGGATACATGTGTATTTCCCGAACCTGTGTAAATGGTATCCGGAAATACGTTTACGCGGATGGGGTTTGTAAACAAAGCAGCGGTATCGTATTCAAACACAGCTGTTGTGTTGGCAAAACCATCATGTATGCTGCCGTTGAGTGTTGCGGATAATGAACTGATACCGGTGGCGGCCAGATTGTTTGCTGTTGGCAGGGTAATTACCTGGTTGGCCGAAAAACTGAAATTGTCAATACCACAGGCATCATCACTGCCGGTTTCGTCGGCATCATCCCAGCGGAGCAATAATTGTTCGCCGTTTTTCCAGTGTATGTTTTGTAGGGTAAATGAAACGATCCTGCGGTTCTCGGGAAGATTGCCGTTGAGTGTGGCGGCTGATGTGGTATGGATAACAGATCCCATATCAAGTGCTGTAGTATCGGATGTACCCGTTTGGTCAATACGTGTGAAACTGCCGGTTTTATACTGAAATGACCAGGTATTTTTATTGCCGGAACCGCCTTTGCGCCATTGTTCACAGGTAAAAGAGACCGTGCATTGATTTAGCGGTACACCGGTATTGTTTGTCAGGATCAATCCTACCGCATACACACCCGAACCCGATGCCAGTGTACCCAGCGCCCTTTCTGTTGAGCCTATACTACCCAGGCTGTAGCTGTTACTGCCGGTGGATGAGCCGGTGCTGGTGGCAAAACCGGCATTGGTATTCGACCCACCATGCATCCAGACCTGCCATCCTTGAAGATTACCGGCATTGACAGGGGAAGCGGTAAGGTTCAACGGCCCTTTCCCCGTAAGGGTAAAACTGCCGGTGGCCGGTAACCCGTCGAAGGTTTGTGTGTAAACCGAGGAAAGGGTAGTATAGGAAACAGGAATAACTTCTGACTGAGCAAAACCGGTACCCGGACAGGCGGCTGCCAGGTACCCGGTTACCAATAATAATATAGGATGATGCCCTCTTCTCATAACATTTTGTTTGTGAGAAATGAATCTGATGATGAGAGGGTTACAGGGTCAAATTAGAACGAACCATTATTTCGGGCAAGTAACCGGGTAAGATTGGGTGATAAAACGGCGGGATTAATACCTGTTTTGGCCCGGGTGAAAAGAAATAACGGGTTCCCGGCTTAATTTTACAGCGTAAACGGCGCTAAACGGGGAAAACTCTTTGGAAAACATTTTGGTTTTTCAGATTCAGCCATTACCTTTGCCGTCCGAATTTTTAAACGGATTAGAATGCCTACAATACAGCAATTAGTAAGAAAAGGTCGCGAAATTATCAGGGCTAAAAGTAAATCAAGGGCTTTGGATGCGTGTCCGCAGCGCCGTGGTGTATGTACCAGGGTGTACACTACCACTCCTAAAAAACCAAACTCTGCCCTGCGTAAAGTGGCGAAAGTGCGTTTGACCAATAAGATTGAGGTGATCGCCTATATACCAGGTGAGGGCCACAACTTACAGGAGCACTCCATTGTACTGATCCGTGGTGGTCGTGTAAAGGACTTGCCAGGTGTACGTTACCATATTGTAAGGGGTAGCCTCGATACTGCGGGTGTAAAAGACCGTAAGAAAAGCCGTTCTAAATACGGTACGAAGAAAGAAAAAGCTAAAAAATAAGATAACTAATTAATATACAGTACAATGCGTAAAGCACAAGCCAAAAAATTACCTCTCGCTCCTGATGGACGTTTTAACGATAAACAGGTTACCCGTTTCATCAATAACCTGATGTGGGAAGGTAAAAAAAGCACAGCGATCAGCATTTTCTACGATGCGGTTGATAAGGTGAGCAAAATGACCGGTGAAGATGGTTATGAGACCTGGAAAAAAGCGATCGTGAATGTTACGCCTGCTGTAGAAGTACGTAGCCGCAGGATTGGTGGTGCCACTTTCCAGATCCCTGCTGAGGTTCGTGCCGACCGTAAAATTTCTTTGAGCATGAAATGGCTGATTCGTTACAGCCGCGAAAGGAATGGTCGTACCATGGCTGATAAACTGGCTGGCGAGATCATCGCAGCAGCAAAAGGTGAGGGCGCGGCTTTCAAAAAGAAAGAAGATACCCACCGTATGGCTGAAGCCAACAAAGCTTTCTCGCATTTTAAGGTGTAACTCCTGCATTATATTTTTCGAAAGGGCCCCAGTTTACTGGGGTCTTTTTTTGCCCATAACTGATCCGATCCAAACGAGCAACGGGAAATTCCCCCCGGCATAGAATTTTAAGCCATATTTAATCCAAGGCGGAGCATGTATAATTAATTGATAATTAATCAATTGTAATCATGCATATAATTATACTACAAAAAATACGAGAAGCAGGTAGAATTAATACTACAAATATAGGTTTGTAGTGTATATTTGTAGTGTAATTACTACCAAGGCGCGAAATTTATACGATGTTGGGAGTAGTTGCAAAAACCAATCCAATCCACTATCCATGAAAAAGCTGTTTTCAAATCCATGTATTCACAGCTTTTTGATTCAAATGTCAGTTAACACCTTATCCAATTTTCTCCGGATCGTGTTCTTCACATTTTTCAAAAGTTGTTCATCCTCTGTAAGCCCTGCTACACCAGGTATTAAAAACGTATCTGTTCAGTAGTTGAAACCAAAAAGACTATAACTCGGCAATAGACAATGAAAACAACTTTAACTCTTTTAACCATCTGCTTCTTCACTGCGATTTTCTGTAGCTGTGGTAAAGATGCTGTTCCTGTTGTACTGACAAAGGAAGAGCAGGTTGCCAAAATGCTCACTGGCAATGGTAATAAAGTATGGCGTTTAAGGGCGATGAAAGTAAACAATGCCGATATCTCTCTTACAAGCGATCAGCAAAAATATACAAAGACCTACACGATGGTTGCCCCTCAAACGATCATGGGCACTTTCACTGATTCTGACGGATATATCGGTGACTGGAACATGCAGGGCGCCGGCGCTATTTACGAAGAATTTTCTCAGATCGGCGGGGCTGGTTTTGGTGTACGTCCATACAAGATCATCACTATCACTGATACTGAATTGAGAATGTCGTATGTAGGACCTGTTACAATGATGAAAATCGAAGAACTGTACCATGCGTATTAATAAAGCCATATATACTATGATCATCATGCTGTTTGCCTGCGTAGCAGGTAAGGCGCAGATGGGCTTTATTTTTTCACCAATGGGCAGCTCTACCAATGCTTATACTGCTACCAGTAACCCTATCAGCATCGAAGGCAAAGGAAGCTGTATCAGCGTAGGCTCTGGTTTAACTTCTCTGCGTATCGCCAACAATGGCAAAGGAAGCTTTGGCGCAGGTTGTGTTGAAACGCCTCCGGTAGCTACTGTGACTGATTTTTCTGTTTCCCTGAACCTGTATCCGAACCCAACACATGGCATGACCACGATCAAGGCGAATGGTCAGTTTGATGAGAGCCTGTCATGCCAGGTAAAGATCATGAGTATTGATGGCAGGATGATGATGAACAAGATGGTTCCGATGAAAGAGATCAAAGCGGGATTTGTATTTGATGCCAGTTCTTTCGCCGTAGGTACCTATGTGGTGGTTATCGAGTTTATGAATCAACGTTACCCTGTTAAATTTATAAGGGGGTAATTAAAGTATAAATTAAGGAAGCGAAGCGTGAGGGGGACGTATCTTTGTAGTGTGGAAACTACATCTTCTGTCCGCAAAATTTCCTTAGTATGAAAAGATTGGTTTTAGTAATCCTGGGTGTAAAAAGAGTGCCGTATCCTATGAAAAACTACTTTTTCGCCTTGTCCTATGAAAAACCATGCTTTAAAAGTCGTATCCTATGAAAAACTACTTTACTATGTAGTGTCCTATGAAAAACCATTTTACAACATTTTCGGTATTATTTCGTTATTATTAATAACCAAAATTGACCAGTTATGAAATCGATCCTTCTCAAAAAACTACTGTTGCTGATGTTGGTGTTCATGGCAGGAACCGTTATTGCCCAGCCACCACCGGCATTGCCGATACAGGCTGTGGCCAAAGATGCATTGGGTAATCCTGCCAAAAACAGGAAAGTGTACCTCAGACTCAAAATACTCCATCAATCCATAACACCTGCTTCCAATGGTTCCAACATTGTTTGGGATGAGGCATTTGAAACCACTACCAACGAAGATGGCGTATATAGCGTGATCATTGGTTTGGGTAACAGAATGGGTGGTACAGTTCCCAGCGGTGGTAATATCGGGAATATAGATTGGGGCAATGGTCCTTATTATTCCAACTGGAAACAGGCGGTTGCGCCTTCGATACCTGCGGCATGGTGGGTGGCGGCCGATAACTATATCGACCTGGGTACCCAGCAGATGATGAGTGTGCCGTATGCGATGTTCGCGGGTAATGCCAGTGTTACCAATGTATCAACCAGTTTGCCTCCCGGTCAAAACAACACGTTCCTGGTAACGGACAGTGCGGGCAATGTAAAATGGGAAAGACCGCAGGCGGCGAATGTGAGTGTAACAACGGTGACCAACCTGAACCTTGCGCTCAACCTGAGTAGTACAATTGGGCAGAGCATAACCATAGGACCCAATACGACTGCGATCGTTACGGTGCAGGTACCCGGAGTGACTTTGGGTGATCCTATCCTTGTAACACCGCAGGGTGATTACCAGGACTGGTCCATTTACAGTTCCTGGGTATCCAAGGACGGGGAAGTGAGGATCAGGATCGCCAATTTTACGGACGCAGCGGTGGATGTGAAGGCCAGTGAGTATAAAATAGTGGTGATCAAATAAACGATCGGTATAAGGAACATCGATTTCCTGTACAGTTAAAAAAATAATATCGATACGAAATAATTATAGTGGCCATATTTAACCTGAGAAGAAATTTTGTTAAGCGCACCCTGTTATTACTAGGTGTGCTCTTCTCGTTTATATATACGGCCCAGGCACAAAGACTGGGTGATGGCATGGGTAGCCAAAGTCACCAGGCCAAGTATGATCTGCAAATGTCCAATTGGACGATACGGAATGCAAAGGGTCTTGTGATAGGTAACACAGCATTTCTTAACAATAGTAATAGTATTGCTTTACAGATAGATGCGCTAGACAAAGCGATTTTGATCTCGAGGGTTGATGACCTAGCCGCTATTACAGAGCCTGCAGCGGGTATGATCGTTTACCTGAATGCCGACAGTAATTTTTATTTCCGTCAGCCAACCAAGTGGGTAACATTTGGGTCAATGACTAGCGGTGTAACCACGCTGAACGACCAGGTAGGCGCTATCACCATGAAAGGTGATGATGCAACGAGTCCAACAACTACGGTAACCCTTGATACCAATAACCCCAATGCGCAGGAATGGGTAATCAGGGCCAACAATACAGCAGCTATCTGGAACGCCAACAGGTTAATGAACAGACTTATCAGCGAAACTGCGATACCTACTAATGGCCAGTTATTGCAATGGAATGCAGCGACTTCCCGATGGGTACCGTCCAACAGTTTTGTCATTGGTAACGGACTCGGAACTGATTCCGTAGTCACCACACTGAATGGCAACCTGCGGAAAATACCGGCCAAAGATCTGAAATATAATCCGGGAACAGGACTGTCTACAGATTCTATCTTGACCATTGTAAACGGTACGATGAGAAAAGTGGCTTCATCCGGGCTGAATTATAATATGGCAGATGGACAGCCTACCGATTCACTGGTCACGATTGTAGATGGGGCACTGAGAAAAATAGCTTCCAACAATTTCATTTACGTAACGGATAAGCAAAGCATGCTCGCCCATCTGCTCCAATTGAGTGATACGGCAAATATGCTGAGCGGTTATGTACGAAAAGGCAATGTTCCGGCATCAGGTGTTACTGCTGTTTCGGTTACGGGTGCCAATGGTATCGGTGCCACTGTACTGAGTCCAACTACTACGCCATCCATCACTTTAAGTCTTGGTGCGATCACACCAAGTTCTGTATCAACCACAGGATCCATTACTGCCACAACACTGGCGGGTACCATAGTTACTTCACAACAACCGAATATTACCGCAGTTGGTCAGTTAACTAATTTATCGGTCAGCGGTACGGTGCAAACAGGTATCATCAGTGCCACAACTGCGAATATTGCGAACCTTGGTGGTCTTACGAACCTCACTGTTACGGGTAATATTGTGGGAGGAACATTTAGCGGTGCATTGTCACCAGGTACACAGAGCAGTATTACACAACTGGGACAGTTGGTAAATTTATCTGTGACGGGTATGGTGCAGACCGGTATCATTAGTGCGGTAACCGCCAATATTACCAACCTGGGTGAATTACAGAACTTGACGGTTACGAATAATATCAGTGCGTCAACGATCAATGGAACACTTACCACTGCCAATCAACCCAACATTACTACAGTAGGTCAGTTGACAAACTTATCAGTGAGCGGAACTGTACAGACTGGTGTGATCAGCGCTACTACTGCGAATATTACGAATCTGGGTGGTCTGCAGAATCTTACGGTTGTGAGTAATATCAGTGCGTCTACACTGAGCGCTACGATAACGACAGCTAATCAACCGAATATCACAGGAGTAGGAACGTTGAACAATCTTACTGTATCGGGAAATATAGATGCTTCAATGATCAGTGTGACAACTGCGAGCATTTCCAATCTGGGTGGTCTGCAGAATCTGACGGTAGTGAACAATATCAGTGCGTCTACACTCAGCGCAACTATAACGACGGCCAATCAACCAAACATTACTGCAGTAGGTCAGTTGACAAATTTATCTGTAAGCGGTACTGTTCAGACTGGTGTGATCAGCGCTACTACTGCGAACATTGCGAATTTGGGAGGTTTACAAAACCTAACAGTAACAGGCAATATAGTTGGTGGAACTTTCAGCGGAGCATTATCACCAGGTACACAAAGTAGCATCACCCAGTTGGGTCAGTTGACGAATTTATCAGTGAGCGGAACAGTACAGACTGGTTTGATAAGCGCTACTACTGCGAACATTACGAATCTTGGCGGTCTGCAGAATCTTACTGTAGTGAACAATATCAGTGCATCTACACTGAGCGCTACGATTACAACGGCCAATCAACCGAATATTACAGGAGTAGGAACGTTGAATAGTCTAACCGTATCAGGAAATATTGATGCCTCAACGATCAGTGTGACCACTGCGAGCATCACGAATCTTGGTGGATTGCAGAACCTTACGGTTGTGAATAATATCAGTGCATCTACACTGAGCGCTACGATAACGACGGCCAATCAACCGAATATCACTACAGTAGGCACATTACAGAATTTAACTGTATCAGGCAATATCAGTGCCTCAACGATCAGCGGAACCCTGACCACTGGCAACCAGCCAGGCATTACAACCTTGGGTAGCCTTCAGAATATCACTGTAACGGGTAATATAGTAGGTGGAACTTTCAGTGGGGCCTTATCACCAGGTACGCAAAGCAGTATCACGCAACTGGGTCAGTTGACGAATTTATCAGTGAGTGGAACAGTACAGACTGATGTGATAAGCGCTACTACTGCGAACATTACGAATCTTGGCGGTCTGCAGAATCTTACTGTAGTGAACAATATCAGTGCATCTACGCTGAGCGCTACGATCACCACGGCCAATCAACCGAATATTACAGGAGTAGGAACGCTGAATAGTCTAACCGTATCAGGAAATATTGATGCTTCAACGATCAGTGTGACCACTGCGAGCATCACGAATCTTGGTGGATTGCAGAATCTTACGGTTGTAAATAATATCAGTGCATCAACGATCAGTGTGACCACTGCGAATATTACCAGTCTTGGTGGATTGCAAAACCTCACTGTTACGAATAATATCAGTGCATCTACATTGAGCGCGACGATTACTACAGCGAATCAGCCGAACATCACAGGTTTAGGTACATTGAACAACCTGACGGTAACGGGTAATATAGTTGGTGGAACTTTCAGTGGAGCCTTATCACCAGGTACACAGAGCAGTATCACACAACTGGGTCAGTTATCAAACTTAACAGTGACTGGAACCGTGCAGGCTCAAACGCTGAGTGCTGTTGATGCGAACATTACGAATTTGGGAGGTCTACAGAACCTGACGGTTGTGAATAATATCAGTGCGTCTACATTGAGCGCAACTATAACGACAGCCAATCAACCGAACATTACAACAGTAGGTACCTTACAAAACCTAACTGTATCAGGCAATATCTCTGCCAATACGATCAGCGGCACATTGACCACAGTGAGCCAGCCGAACATCACACAGATAGGTCAGTTGACGAATTTATCTGTAAGCGGCACAGTAGAGGCCAATGTGGTGAGTGCCACTACGATCAATCTGACCAACCTGACTGGTTTACAGAATCTGACAGTAACAGGCAATATCAGTGCAGCTACGCTCAGCGGAACATTGACCACCGCCAATCAGCCAAACATTACTGCGGTAGGCACATTGAATAATCTTACTGTATCCGGTACTATCAATGCAGCTACGATCAGTGGAACACTGACAACAGCGAACCAACCGAACATCACAGGGTTAGGTACATTGAACAACCTGACGGTAACGGGTAATATAGTTGGTGGAACTTTCAGCGGAGCATTATCACCAGGCACGCAAAGCAGCATTACACAACTGGGTCAGTTATCAAACTTAACAGTAACTGGAACAGTGCAGGCCCAAACGCTGAGTGCTGTTGATGCGAACATTACGAATTTGGGTGGTCTACAGAACCTGACGGTTGTGAATAATATCAGTGCGTCTACATTGAGCGCAACTATAACGACAGCCAATCAACCGAACATTACAACAGTAGGTACCTTACAAAACCTAACTGTATCAGGAAATATCTCTGCCAATACGATCAGCGGCACATTGACCACAGTGAGCCAGCCGAACATTACACAGGTAGGTCAGTTAACAAACTTATCAGTAAGCGGCACAGTAGAGGCCAATGTGGTGAGTGCCACTACGATTAATCTCACAAACCTGACTGGTTTACAGAACCTGACGGTAACGGGCAATATCAGTGCAGCTACGATCAGTGGTACATTAACAACAGCGAATCAACCGAACATCACAGGGTTAGGTACATTGAACAACCTGACGGTAACGGGTAATATAGTTGGTGGAACTTTCAGCGGAGCATTATCACCAGGCACGCAAAGCAGTATCACCCAACTGGGTCAGTTATCAAACTTAACAGTAACTGGAACCGTGCAGGCTCAAACGTTGAGTGCTGTTGATGCGAACATTACGAATTTGGGTGGCCTACAGAACCTGACGGTTGTGAATAATATCAGTGCGTCTACATTGAGCGGTACATTAACTACAGCCAATCAACCGAACATTACAACAGTAGGTACCTTACAAAATCTTACTGTATCAGGAAATATCTCTGCCAACACAATCAGCGGCACACTGACCACAGTGAGCCAGCCGAACATCACACAGGTAGGTCAGTTAACAAACTTATCCGTAAGCGGCACAGTGGAGGCCAATGTGGTGAGTGCCACTACGATTAATCTGACCAACCTGACTGGTTTACAGAATCTGACGGTAACGGGTAATATCAGTGCAGCTACGCTCAGCGGTACATTAACAACAGCGAATCAGCCGAACATTACCGGTTTAGGTACATTGAACAACCTGACGGTAACGGGTAATATAGTAGGTGGAACCTTCAGTGGGGCATTATCACCAGGTACACAAAGCAGCATCACGCAATTGGGTCAGTTATCAAACTTAACGGTAACTGGAACCGTGCAGGCTCAAACGCTGAGTGCTGTTGATGCGAACATTACTAATTTGGGTGGCCTACAGAACCTGACGGTTGTGAATAATATCAGTGCGTCTACATTGAGCGCAACTATAACGACAGCCAATCAACCAAACATTACAACAGTAGGTACTTTACAAAACCTAACTGTATCAGGAAATATCTCTGCCAATACGATCAGTGGCACATTGACTACAGCGAGCCAGCCGAACATTACACAGGTAGGTCAGTTGGCAAATTTATCTGTAAGCGGCACAGTAGAGGCCAATGTGGTGAGTGCCACTACGATCAATCTGACAAACCTGACTGGTTTACAGAACCTGACAGTAACGGGCAATATCAGTGCAGCTACGCTTAACGGCATATTGACCACAGCGAATCAACCAAACATAACTGCGGTAGGCACATTGAATAATCTTACTGTATCAGGTACTATCAATGCAGCTACGATCAGTGGAACACTGACAACAGCGAACCAACCGAACATCACCGGTTTAGGCACATTGAACAACCTGACAGTAACAGGTAATATAGTAGGTGGAACTTTCAGCGGAGCCTTATCACCAGGCACGCAAAGCAGTATCACGCAACTAGGCCAGTTATCAAACTTAACGGTAACTGGAACCGTGCAGGCCCAAACGCTGAGTGCTGTGGATGCGACGATCACAAATTTGGGTGGCCTACAGAATCTTACTGTTATTAATAATATCAGTGCGTCTTCATTGAGCGCAACTATAACGACAGCCAATCAACCAAATATTACAACAGTAGGTACCTTACAAAATCTTACTGTATCAGGAAATATCTCTGCCAATACACTCAGCGGTACATTGACTACAGTGAGCCAGCCGAATATCACACAGGTGGGTCAGTTGACAAACTTATCTGTAAGCGGCACAGTAGAGGCCAATGTAGTTAGTGCCACTACGATCAATCTGACAAACCTGACTGGTTTACAGAACCTGACGGTAACGGGCAATATCAGTGCAGCTACGCTCAGCGGAACATTGACCACCGCCAATCAGCCAAACATTACTGCGGTAGGCACATTGAATAATCTTACTGTATCAGGTACTATCAATGCAGCTACGATCAGTGGAACACTGACAACAGCGAACCAACCAAACATCACAGGGTTAGGTACATTGAACAACCTGACGGTAACGGGTAATATAGTAGGCGGAACTTTCAGTGGAGCCTTATCACCAGGCACACAAAGCAGCATTACACAACTGGGTCAGTTATCAAACTTAACGGTAACTGGCACCGTGCAGGCTCAAACGCTGAGTGCTGTTGATGCAAACATTACGAATTTGGGTGGCCTTCAGAACCTGACGGTTGTGAATAATATCAGTGCAGCTACGCTGAGCGGTACATTAACTACAGCGAATCAACCGAACATTACAACAGTAGGTACCTTACAAAATCTTACTGTATCAGGAAATATCTCTGCCAATACGATCAGCGGCACATTGACCACAGTGAGCCAGCCGAACATCACACAGGTGGGTCAGTTAACAAACTTATCAGTAAGCGGCACAGTGGAGGCCAATGTGGTGAGTGCCACTACGATCAATCTGACCAACCTGACTGGTTTACAGAACCTGACGGTAACAGGCAATATCAGTGCAGCTACGCTTAGCGGTACATTGACTACAGCGAATCAACCAAACATTACTGCGGTAGGCACATTGAATAACCTGACAGTATCAGGAAATATCAATGCAGCTACGATCAGTGGAACACTGACCACAGCGAACCAGCCGAACATCACAGGATTAGGTACATTGAACAACCTGACGGTAACGGGTAATATAGTTGGTGGAACTTTCAGTGGAGCCTTATCACCAGGCACGCAAAGCAGCATCACCCAACTGGGTCAGTTATCAAACTTAACAGTAACTGGAACAGTGCAGGCTCAAACGCTGAGTGCGGTAGATGCGAACATTACGAATTTGGGTGGCCTGCAGAACCTGACGGTTGTGAATAATATCAGTGCGTCTACATTGAGCGGTACATTAACTACAGCCAATCAACCGAACATTACAACAGTAGGTACATTACAAAATCTTACTGTTACGAATAATATCAGTGCCAATACACTCAGTGGTACATTGACCACAGTGAGCCAGCCGAACATTACACAGGTAGGTCAGTTAACAAACTTATCCGTAAGCGGCACAGTAGAGGCCAATGTGGTGAGTGCTACTACGATCAATCTGACCAACCTGACTGGTTTACAGAACCTGACGGTAACTGGCAATATCAGTGCAGCTACGCTCAGCGGAACATTGACCACAGCCAATCAACCAAACATTACTGCGGTAGGCATATTGAATAACCTGACAGTATCTGGCAGTATCAATGCAGCTACGATCAGTGGTACACTGACTACAGCGAATCAGCCGAACATCACAGGTTTAGGTACATTGAACAACCTGACGGTAACGGGTAATATAGTTGGTGGAACTTTCAGCGGAGCATTGTCATCAGGCACGCAAAGCAGCATCACCCAACTGGGTCAGTTATCAAACTTAACGGTAACTGGAACCGTGCAGGCCCAAACGCTGAGTGCTGTTGATGCGAACATTACGAATTTGGGTGGCCTTCAGAACCTGACGGTTGTGAATAATATCACTGCGTCTACATTGAGCGCAACTATAACGACAGCCAATCAACCGAACATTACAACAGTAGGTACCTTACAAAACCTAACTGTATCAGGAAATATCTCTGCCAACACAATCAGCGGCACACTGACCACAGTGAGCCAGCCGAACATTACACAGGTAGGTCAGTTAACAAACTTATCCGTAAGCGGCACAGTGGAGGCCAATGTGGTGAGTGCCACTACGATCAATCTGACCAACCTGACTGGTTTACAGAATCTGACAGTAACAGGCAATATCAGTGCAGCTACGATTAGTGGTACATTAACAACAGCGAACCAACCAAACATCACAGGTTTAGGTACATTGAACAACCTGACGGTAACGGGTAATATAGTTGGTGGAACTTTCAGTGGAGCATTATCACCAGGTACACAGAGCAGTATCACCCAACTGGGTCAGTTATCAAACTTATCAGTAAGCGGCACAGTAGAGGCCAATGTGGTGAGTGCCACTACGATCAATCTGACCAACCTGACTGGTTTACAGAACCTGACAGTAACGGGCAATATCAGTGCAGCTACGCTTAACGGCACATTGACTACAGCGAGTCAACCGAACATTACTGCGGTAGGCACATTAAATAACCTGACCGTATCGGGTACTATCAATGCAGCTACGATCAGCGGCACACTGACTACAGCGAACCAACCAAACATCACAGGTTTAGGCACATTGAACAACCTGACAGTAACAGGTAATATAGTTGGTGGAACTTTCAGCGGAGCCTTATCACCAGGTACACAGAGCAGTATCACCCAACTGGGACAGTTATCAAATTTATCCGTAAGCGGCACAGTAGAAGCCAATGTGGTGAGTGCTACAACTATCAATCTGACAAACCTGACTGGTTTACAGAACCTGACGGTAACGGGTAATATCAGTGCAGCTACGCTTAACGGCACATTGACTACAGCCAATCAGCCAAACATTACTGCGGTAGGCACATTGAATAATCTTACTGTATCAGGTACTATCAATGCAGCTACGATCAGTGGAACACTGACCACAGCGAACCAACCAAACATCACAGAGTTAGGTACTTTGAACAACCTGACAGTAACAGGTAATATAGTAGGTGGAACTTTCAGTGGAGCCTTATCACCAGGTACACAGAGTAGTATCACCCAACTGGGCCAGTTATCAAATTTATCAGTAAGCGGCACAGTAGAGGCCAATGTGGTGAGTGCCACTACGATCAATCTTACGAACCTGACTGGTTTACAGAACCTGACAGTAACTGGCAATATCAGCGCAGCTACGCTTAACGGTACATTGACCACAGCCAATCAACCGAACATTACTACAGTAGGTACATTACAGAATCTAACTGTTACGAATAATATCAGTGCCAATACACTCAGTGGTACACTGACCACAGCGAGCCAGCCGAACATTACACAAGTAGGTCAGTTGACAAACTTATCAGTAAGCGGCACAGTAGAAGCAAATGTGGTGAGTGCTACAACTATCAATCTGACAAACCTGACTGGTTTACAGAACCTGACGGTAACGGGCAATATCAGTGCAGCTACGCTCAGCGGAACATTGACCACAGCCAATCAGCCAAACATAACTTCAGTAGGCACATTGAATAATCTTACTGTATCAGGTACTATCAATGCAGCTACGATCAGTGGAACACTGACCACAGCGAACCAACCTAACATCACAGGTTTAGGCATATTGAACAACCTGACAGTAACAGGTAATATAGTTGGTGGAACTTTCAGTGGAGCATTATCACCAGGTACACAAAGCAGCATCACCCAACTGGGACAGTTATCAAACTTATCAGTAAGCAGCACAATAGAAGCCAATGTGGTGAGTGCCACTACGATCAATCTGACAAACCTGACTGGTTTACAGAACCTGACGGTAACGGGTAATATCAGTGCAGCTACGCTTAACGGCACATTGACCACGGCCAATCAACCGAACATTACAACAGTAGGTACATTGAATAACCTGACAGTATCAGGAAATATCAATGCAGCTACGATCAGTGGAACACTGACCACAGCGAACCAACCGAACATCACCGGTTTAGGTACTTTGAACAACCTGACAGTAACAGGTAATATAGTTGGCGGGACTTTCAGTGGGGCCTTATCACCAGGTACACAGAGCAGTATCACGCAACTGGGCCAGTTATCAAACTTATCAGTAAGCGGCACAGTAGAAGCAAATGTGGTGAGTGCTACAACTATCAATCTTACGAACCTGACTGGTTTACAGAACCTGACAGTAACTGGCAATATCAGCGCAGCTACGCTTAACGGCACATTGACTACAGCGAGTCAACCGAACATTACTACAGTAGGTACATTACAGAATCTAACTGTTACGAATAATATCAGTGCCAATACGATCAGTGGAACATTAACTACAGCGAACCAACCGAACATCACAGGTTTAGGCACATTGAACAACCTGACAGTAACGGGTAATATAGTTGGTGGAACTTTCAGTGGAGCCTTATCACCAGGTACACAAAGCAGTATCACCCAACTGGGCCAGTTATCAAACTTATCAGTAAGCGGCACAATAGAAGCAAATGTAGTGAGTGCCACTACGATCAATCTGACAAACCTGACTGGTTTACAGAACCTGACAGTAACGGGCAATATCAGTGCAGCTACGCTTAACGGCACATTGACCACAGCGAGTCAACCAAACATAACTTCAGTAGGCACATTAAATAACCTGACTGTATCAGGTACTATCAATGCAGCTACGATCAGTGGAACACTGACCACAGCGAACCAACCGAACATCACAGGTTTAGGTACATTGAACAACCTGACAGTAACAGGTAATATAGTTGGTGGAACTTTCAGCGGAGCCTTATCGCCAGGTACACAGAGCAGTATCACCCAACTGGGTCAGTTATCAAACTTATCTGTAAGCGGCACAGTAGAGGCCAATGTGGTGAGTGCCACTACGATCAATCTGACGAACCTGACTGGTTTACAGAACCTGACAGTAACGGGCAATATCAGTGCAGCTACGCTTAACGGTACATTGACCACAGCGAGTCAACCGAACATTACTGCGGTAGGCACATTGAACAATCTTACTGTATCAGGTACTATCAATGCAGCTACGATCAGTGGAACACTGACCACAGCGAACCAACCGAACATCACAGGTTTAGGCACATTGAACAACCTGACAGTAACAGGTAATATAGTAGGTGGAACTTTCAGCGGAGCCTTATCACCAGGTACACAGAGCAGTATCACCCAACTGGGTCAGTTATCAAATTTATCAGTAAGCGGCACGGTAGAAGCAAATGTAGTGAGTGCTACAACTATCAACCTGACAAACCTGACTGGTTTACAGAACCTGACGGTAACGGGCAATATCAGCGCAGCTACGCTTAACGGCACATTGACCACGGCCAATCAACCGAACATTACAACAGTAGGTACATTGAATAACCTGACAGTATCAGGAAATATCAATGCAGCTACGATCAGTGGAACACTGACCACAGCGAACCAACCGAACATCACCGGTTTAGGTACTTTGAACAACCTGACAGTAACAGGTAATATAGTTGGCGGGACTTTCAGTGGGGCCTTATCACCAGGTACACAGAGCAGTATCACGCAACTGGGCCAGTTATCAAACTTATCAGTAAGCGGCACAGTAGAAGCAAATGTGGTGAGTGCTACAACTATCAATCTGACCAACCTGACTGGTTTACAGAACCTGACGGTAACGGGCAATATCAGCGCAGCTACGCTTAACGGCACATTGACAACAGCGAACCAACCGAACATCACAGGTTTAGGCACATTGAACAACCTGACAGTAACAGGTAATATAGTAGGTGGAACTTTCAGTGGAGCCTTATCACCAGGTACACAAAGCAGTATCACGCAACTGGGTCAGTTGTCAAACTTATCTGTAAGCGGCACAGTAGAGGCCAATGTGGTGAGTGCTACAACGATCAATCTGACCAACCTGACTGGTTTACAGAACCTGACAGTAACTGGCAATATCAGCGCAGCTACGCTTAACGGCACATTGACCACAGCCAATCAGCCAAACATTACAACAGTAGGTACATTGAACAATCTTACTGTATCAGGTACTATCAATGCAGCTACGATCAGTGGAACATTAACTACAGCGAACCAACCGAACATCACCGGTTTAGGTACATTGAACAACCTGACAGTAACAGGTAATATAGTTGGTGGAACTTTCAGCGGAGCCTTATCACCAGGTACACAGAGCAGTATCACGCAACTGGGCCAGTTATCAAACTTATCTGTAAGCGGCACGGTAGAGGCCAATGTGGTGAGTGCTACAACGATCAATCTGACCAACCTGACTGGTTTACAGAACCTGACAGTAACGGGCAATATCAGTGCAGCTACGCTTAACGGCACATTGACCACAGCGAGTCAACCGAACATTACTACAGTAGGTACATTAAATAACCTGACTGTATCAGGAAATATCAATGCAGCTACGATCAGTGGAACACTGACAACAGCGAACCAACCAAACATCACCGGGTTAGGTACATTGAACAACCTGACGGTAACGGGTAATATAGTAGGTGGAACTTTCAGTGGAGCATTATCACCAGGTACACAGAGCAGTATCACGCAACTGGGCCAGTTATCAAACTTATCAGTAAGCGGCACAGTAGAAGCCAATGTGGTGAGTGCTACAACTATCAATCTGACAAACCTGACTGGTTTACAGAACCTGACGGTAACGGGTAATATCAGTGCAGCTACGCTTAACGGCACATTGACTACAGCCAATCAGCCAAACATTACTGCGGTAGGCACATTGAATAATCTTACTGTATCAGGTACTATCAATGCAGCTACGATCAGTGGAACACTGACCACAGCGAACCAGCCGAACATCACACAGGTAGGCCAGTTATCAAACTTAACAGTAAGCGGCACAATAGAGGCCAATGTGGTGAGTGCTACAACTATCAATCTGACCAACCTGACTGGTTTACAGAACCTGACAGTAACGGGCAATATCAGTGCAGCTACGCTTAACGGCACATTGACTACAGCCAATCAGCCAAACATTACTGCGGTAGGCACATTGAATAACCTGACAGTGACGGGTGCTATTAATGCAGCTACGATCAGTGGAACATTAACTACAGCGAACCAACCGAACATCACCGGTTTAGGTACATTGAACAACCTGACAGTAACAGGTAATATAGTTGGTGGAACTTTCAGCGGAGCCTTATCACCAGGTACACAGAGCAGTATCACCCAACTGGGCCAGTTGACAAATTTATCTGTAAGCGGCACAGTAGAAGCCAATGTGGTGAGTGCTACAACTATCAATCTGACCAACCTGACTGGTTTACAGAACCTGACGGTAACGGGCAATATCAGTGCAGCTACGCTTAACGGCACATTGACTACAGCGAGTCAACCAAACATAACTTCAGTAGGCACATTGAATAACCTGACTGTATCAGGTACTATCAATGCAGCTACGATCAGTGGAACACTGACTACAGCGAATCAGCCGAACATTACCGGTTTAGGTACATTGAACAACCTGACGGTAACAGGTAATATAGTAGGCGGAACTTTCAGTGGAGCCTTATCACCAGGTACACAGAGCAGTATCACCCAACTGGGACAGTTATCAAATTTATCAGTAAGCGGCACAGTAGAAGCCAATGTGGTGAGTGCTACAACTATCAACCTGACAAACCTGACTGGTTTACAGAACCTGACGGTAACGGGTAATATCAGTGCAGCTACGCTTAACGGCACATTGACTACAGCCAATCAGCCAAACATTACTGCGGTAGGCACATTGAATAATCTTACTGTATCAGGTACTATCAATGCAGCTACGATCAGTGGAACACTGACCACAGCGAACCAACCGAACATCACAGGTTTAGGTACTTTGAACAACCTGACAGTAACAGGTAATATAGTAGGTGGAACATTCAGTGGAGCCTTATCACCAGGTACACAAAGCAGTATTACCCAACTGGGTCAGTTATCAAACTTATCTGTAAGCGGCACGGTAGAGGCCAATGTGGTGAGTGCCACTACGATCAATCTTACGAACCTGACTGGTTTACAGAACCTGACGGTAACGGGTAATATCAGTGCAGCTACGCTTAACGGCACATTGACCACAGCGAGTCAACCAAACATTACTTCAGTAGGCACATTAAATAACCTGACTGTATCGGGTACTATCAATGCAGCTACGATCAGTGGAACACTGACCACAGCGAACCAGCCGAACATCACCGGTTTAGGTACATTGAACAACCTGACAGTAACAGGTAATATAGTAGGTGGAACTTTCAGCGGAGCCTTATCACCAGGTACACAAAGCAGTATCACGCAACTGGGCCAGTTATCAAACTTATCAGTAAGCGGCACAGTAGAAGCAAATGTAGTTAGTGCCACTACAATCAATCTGACAAACCTGACTGGTTTACAGAACCTGACAGTAACGGGCAATATCAGCGCAGCTACGCTTAACGGCACATTGACCACAGCGAGTCAACCGAACATTACAACAGTAGGTACATTACAAAATCTTACTGTTACGAATAATATCAGTGCCAATACACTCAGTGGTACACTGACCACAGCGAGCCAGCCGAACATTACACAGGTAGGCCAGTTATCAAACTTAACAGTAAGCGGCACAGTAGAAGCCAATGTGGTGAGTGCCACAACTATCAATCTTACGAACCTGACTGGTTTACAGAACCTGACAGTAACGGGCAATATCAGCGCAGCTACGCTTAACGGTACATTGACTACAGCGAATCAACCGAACATTACAACAGTAGGTACATTAAATAACCTGACTGTATCAGGAAATATCAATGCAGCTACGATCAGTGGCACATTAACCACAGCAAACCAACCGAACATCACAGGTTTAGGTACATTGAACAACCTGACAGTAACAGGTAATATAGTTGGTGGAACTTTCAGTGGGGCATTGTCACCAGGTACACAAAGCAGCATCACGCAATTGGGTCAGTTGACGAATTTATCTGTAAGCGGCACAGTAGAGGCCAATATGGTGAGTGCTACAACGATCAATCTGACAAACCTGACTGGTTTACAGAACCTGACAGTAACTGGCAATATCAGCGCAGCTACGCTTAACGGCACATTGACCACAGCCAATCAGCCAAACATTACTGCGGTAGGCACATTGAACAATCTTACTGTATCGGGTACTATCAATGCAGCTACGATCAGTGGTACATTAACTACAGCGAACCAACCAAACATCACTGGTTTAGGTACATTGAACAACCTGACAGTAACGGGTAATATAGTTGGCGGAACTTTCAGTGGAGCCTTATCACCTGGTACACAGAGCAGCATCACCCAACTGGGCCAGTTATCAAACTTATCTGTAAGCGGCACAGTAGAGGCCAATGTGGTGAGTGCTACAACTATCAATCTGACAAACCTGACTGGTTTACAGAACCTGACGGTAACAGGCAATATCAGCGCAGCTACGCTTAACGGCACATTGACCACAGCAAATCAGCCAAACATTACTGCGGTAGGTACATTGAATAACCTGACCGTATCGGGTACTATCAATGCAGCTACGATCAGTGGAACACTGACCACAGCGAACCAACCGAACATCACCGGTTTAGGTACATTGAACAACCTGACAGTAACAGGTAATATAGTAGGTGGAACTTTCAGTGGAGCCTTATCACCAGGTACACAGAGTAGTATCACCCAACTGGGCCAGTTATCAAATTTATCTGTAAGCGGCACAGTAGAGGCCAATATGGTGAGTGCCACTACGATCAATCTTACCAACCTGACTGGTTTACAGAACCTGACGGTAACGGGCAATATCAGTGCAGCTACGCTTAACGGCACATTGACCACCGCCAATCAGCCGAACATTACTGCGGTAGGCACATTGAACAATCTTACTGTATCGGGTACTATCAATGCAGCTACGATCAGTGGAACACTGACCACAGCGAACCAACCGAACATCACAGGTTTAGGTACATTGAACAACCTTACGGTAACGGGTAATATAGTTGGTGGAACTTTCAGTGGAGCCTTATCATCAGGTACACAGAGCAGTATCACGCAACTGGGTCAGTTAACAAACTTATCTGTAAGCGGCACGGTAGAGGCCAATGTGGTGAGTGCTACAACTATCAACCTGACAAACCTGACTGGTTTACAGAACCTGACAGTAACTGGCAATATCAGTGCAGCTACGCTGAACGGCACATTGACCACAGCGAGTCAACCGAACATTACAACAGTAGGTACCTTACAAAATCTTACTGTTACGAATAATATCAGTGCCAATACACTCAGTGGAACACTGACCACAGCGAGCCAGCCGAACATTACCCAACTGGGCCAGTTAACAAACTTATCAGTAAGCGGTACAGTAGAGGCCAATGTGGTGAGTGCCACTACAATCAATCTGACCAACCTGACTGGTTTACAGAACCTGACGGTAACGGGTAATATCAGTGCAGCTACGCTTAACGGTACATTGACCACAGCGAGTCAACCAAACATAACTTCAGTAGGTACATTGAATAATCTTACTGTATCTGGCAGTATCAATGCAGCTACGATTAGTGGAACATTAACTACAGCCAACCAACCGAATATCACCGGGTTAGGTACTTTGAACAACCTGACAGTAACGGGCAATATAGTAGGCGGAACTTTCAGTGGAGCCTTATCACCAGGTACACAAAGCAGCATCACCCAACTGGGCCAGTTATCAAACTTATCTGTAAGCGGCACAGTAGAGGCCAATGTAGTGAGTGCCACAACTATCAATCTGACAAACCTGACTGGTTTACAGAACCTGACAGTAACTGGCAATATCAGTGCAGCTACGCTTAACGGCACATTGACCACAGCCAATCAGCCAAACATTACTGCGGTAGGCACATTGAATAATCTTACTGTATCAGGTACTATCAATGCAGCTACGATCAGTGGCACATTAACCACAGCGAACCAACCTAACATCACAGGTTTAGGTACTTTGAACAACCTGACAGTAACAGGTAATATAGTTGGTGGAACTTTCAGCGGAGCCTTATCACCAGGTACACAGAGCAGTATCACGCAACTGGGTCAGTTATCAAACTTATCTGTAAGCGGCACAGTAGAGGCCAATGTGGTGAGTGCCACTACGATCAATCTGACAAACCTGACTGGTTTACAGAACCTGACGGTAACTGGCAATATCAGCGCAGCTACGCTTAACGGCACATTGACCACAGCGAGTCAACCAAACATAACTTCAGTAGGTACATTAAATAACCTGACTGTATCAGGTACTATCAATGCAGCTACGATCAGTGGCACATTAACCACAGCGAACCAACCTAACATCACCGGGTTAGGTACTTTGAACAACCTGACAGTAACAGGTAATATAGTTGGTGGAACTTTCAGTGGAGCCTTATCATCAGGTACACAAAGCAGTATCACGCAACTGGGTCAGTTGACAAACTTATCCGTAAGCGGCACAGTAGAGGCCAATGTGGTGAGTGCCACTACAATCAATCTGACAAACCTGACTGGTTTACAGAACCTGACAGTAACGGGCAATATCAGTGCAGCTACGCTTAACGGCACATTGACCACAGCGAGTCAACCGAACATTACTACAGTAGGCACATTAAATAACCTGACTGTATCGGGTACTATCAATGCAGCTACGATCAGTGGAACACTGACTACAGCGAACCAACCGAACATCACTGGTTTAGGTACATTGAACAACCTGACAGTAACAGGTAATATAGTTGGTGGAACTTTCAGTGGGGCATTGTCACCAGGTACACAAAGCAGCATCACGCAATTGGGTCAGTTGACGAATTTATCTGTAAGCGGCACAGTAGAGGCCAATATGGTGAGTGCTACAACGATCAATCTGACAAACCTGACTGGTTTACAGAACCTGACAGTAACTGGCAATATCAGCGCAGCTACGCTTAACGGCACATTGACCACAGCCAATCAGCCAAACATTACTGCGGTAGGCACATTGAATAATCTTACTGTATCCGGTACTATCAATGCAGCTACGATCAGTGGAACACTGACCACAGCGAACCAACCGAACATCACAGGGTTAGGTACATTGAACAACCTGACAGTAACAGGTAATATAGTAGGTGGAACTTTCAGTGGAGCCTTATCACCAGGTACACAGAGCAGTATCACGCAACTGGGCCAGTTATCAAACTTATCTGTAAGCGGCACAGTAGAGGCCAATGTGGTGAGTGCTACAACGATCAATCTGACAAACCTGACTGGTTTACAGAACCTGACAGTAACTGGCAATATCAGCGCAGCTACGCTTAACGGCACATTGACCACAGCCAATCAGCCAAACATTACTGCGGTAGGCACATTGAATAATCTTACTGTATCCGGTACTATCAATGCAGCTACGATCAGTGGAACACTGACTACAGCGAACCAACCGAACATCACCGGGTTAGGCACATTGAACAACCTGACAGTAACAGGTAATATAGTAGGTGGAACTTTCAGTGGAGCATTATCACCAGGTACACAGAGCAGTATCACGCAACTGGGCCAGTTATCAAACTTATCAGTAAGCGGCACAGTAGAGGCCAATGTGGTGAGTGCCACTACAATCAATCTGACAAACCTGACTGGTTTACAGAACCTGACAGTAACTGGCAATATCAGTGCAGCTACGCTTAACGGCACATTGACCACAGCGAGTCAGCCAAACATTACTGCGGTAGGTACATTAAATAATCTTACTGTATCAGGTACTATCAATGCAGCTACGCTCAGTGGAACATTAACTACAGCCAACCAACCGAATATCACCGGGTTAGGTACATTGAACAACCTGACAGTAACAGGTAATATAGTTGGTGGAACTTTCAGTGGAGCCTTATCACCAGGTACACAAAGCAGTATCACGCAACTGGGACAGTTATCAAATTTATCAGTAAGCGGCACGGTAGAAGCAAATGTAGTGAGTGCCACTACGATCAATCTGACAAACCTGACTGGTTTACAGAACCTGACAGTAACGGGCAATATCAGTGCAGCTACGCTTAACGGTACATTGACCACAGCGAGTCAACCGAACATTACTACAGTAGGCACATTAAATAACCTGACTGTATCGGGTACTATCAATGCAGCTACGATCAGTGGAACACTGACCACAGCGAACCAACCGAACATCACAGGTTTAGGCACATTGAACAACCTTACGGTAACAGGTAATATAGTTGGTGGAACTTTCAGTGGAGCCTTATCACCAGGTACACAGAGCAGTATCACGCAACTGGGTCAGTTAACAAACTTATCTGTAAGCGGCACAGTAGAAGCAAATGTAGTGAGTGCCACTACAATCAATCTGACAAACCTGACTGGTTTACAGAACCTGACAGTAACGGGCAATATCAGTGCAGCTACGCTTAACGGTACATTGACCACAGCGAGTCAACCGAACATTACTACAGTAGGCACATTAAATAACCTGACTGTATCGGGTACTATCAATGCAGCTACGATCAGTGGAACACTGACCACAGCCAACCAACCGAACATCACAGGTTTAGGCACATTGAACAACCTTACGGTAACAGGTAATATAGTTGGTGGAACTTTCAGTGGAGCCTTATCACCAGGTACACAAAGCAGTATCACGCAACTGGGACAGTTATCAAATTTATCAGTAAGCGGCACGGTAGAAGCAAATGTAGTGAGTGCCACTACGATCAATCTGACAAACCTGACTGGTTTACAGAACCTGACAGTAACGGGCAATATCAGTGCAGCTACGCTTAACGGTACATTGACCACAGCGAGTCAACCGAACATTACTACAGTAGGCACATTAAATAACCTGACTGTATCGGGTACTATCAATGCAGCTACGATCAGTGGAACACTGACCACAGCGAACCAACCGAACATCACAGGTTTAGGCACATTGAACAACCTTACGGTAACAGGTAATATAGTTGGTGGAACTTTCAGTGGAGCCTTATCACCAGGTACACAGAGCAGTATCACGCAACTGGGTCAGTTAACAAACTTATCTGTAAGCGGCACAGTAGAAGCAAATGTAGTGAGTGCCACTACGATCAATCTGACAAACCTGACTGGTTTACAGAACCTGACAGTAACGGGCAATATCAGTGCAGCTACGCTTAACGGTACATTGACCACAGCGAGTCAACCGAACATTACTACAGTAGGCACATTAAATAACCTGACTGTATCGGGTACTATCAATGCAGCTACGATCAGTGGAACACTGACCACAGCGAACCAACCGAACATCACAGGTTTAGGCACTTTGAACAACCTGACAGTAACAGGTAATATAGTAGGTGGAACTTTCAGTGGAGCCTTATCACCAGGTACACAGAGCAGTATCACGCAACTGGGTCAGTTAACAAACTTATCTGTAAGCGGCACGGTAGAGGCCAATGTGGTGAGTGCTACAACTATCAACCTGACAAACCTGACTGGTTTACAGAACCTGACAGTAACGGGCAATATCAGCGCAGCTACGCTTAACGGCACATTGACCACAGCGAGTCAACCGAACATTACAACAGTAGGTACATTACAGAATCTAACTGTTACGAATAATATCAGTGCCAATACACTCAGTGGTACATTAACTACAGCGAACCAACCGAACATCACCGGTTTAGGTACATTGAACAACCTGACAGTAACGGGTAATATAGTAGGCGGAACTTTCAGTGGAGCCTTATCACCAGGTACACAAAGCAGTATCACCCAACTGGGCCAGTTGACAAACTTATCTGTAAGCGGCACAGTAGAGGCCAATGTGGTGAGTGCCACTACGATCAATCTGACAAACCTGACTGGATTACAGAACCTGACGGTAACGGGTAATATCAGTGCAGCTACGCTTAACGGAACATTGACTACAGCCAATCAACCAAACATTACTGCGGTAGGCACATTGAATAACCTAACAGTATCGGGTGCTATTAATGCAGCTACGATCAGTGGAACACTGACCACAGCGAACCAACCAAACATCACCGGTTTAGGTACATTGAACAACCTGACAGTAACAGGTAATATAGTAGGTGGAACTTTCAGCGGAGCCTTATCACCAGGTACACAGAGTAGTATCACGCAACTGGGCCAGTTATCAAACTTATCTGTAAGCGGCACGGTAGAGGCCAATGTGGTGAGTGCCACTACGATCAATCTTACGAACCTGACTGGTTTACAGAACCTGACAGTAACGGGCAATATCAGCGCAGCTACGCTTAACGGCACATTGACCACGGCCAATCAACCGAACATTACAACAGTAGGTACATTACAAAATCTTACTGTTACGAATAATATCAGTGCCAATACACTCAGTGGTACACTGACCACAGCGAGCCAGCCGAACATTACACAAGTAGGTCAGTTGACAAACTTATCAGTAAGCGGCACAGTACAGGCAGATGTAGTCAGTGCCACTACGATCAATCTGACAAACCTGACTGGTTTACAGAACCTGACGGTAACGGGCAATATCAGCGCAGCTACGCTTAACGGCACATTGACCACAGCGAGTCAACCGAACATTACAACAGTAGGTACATTAAATAACCTGACTGTATCAGGTACTATCAATGCAGCTACGATCAGTGGTACACTGACTACAGCGAACCAACCGAACATCACCGGGTTAGGTACATTGAACAACCTGACAGTAACAGGTAATATAGTAGGCGGAACTTTCAGTGGAGCCTTATCGCCAGGTACACAAAGCAGTATCACCCAACTGGGCCAGTTAACAAACTTATCTGTAAGCGGCACGGTAGAGGCCAATGTGGTGAGTGCTACAACTATCAACCTGACAAACCTGACCGGTTTACAGAACCTGACGGTAACGGGTAATATCAGTGCAGCTACGCTTAACGGCACATTGACTACAGCCAATCAGCCAAACATTACTGCGGTAGGCACATTGAACAATCTTACTGTATCGGGTACTATCAATGCAGCCACGATCAGCGGCACACTGACCACAGCGAACCAACCGAACATCACCGGGTTAGGTACATTGAACAACCTGACAGTAACAGGTAATATAGTAGGTGGAACATTCAGTGGAGCATTATCACCAGGTACACAAAGCAGTATCACCCAACTGGGCCAGTTATCAAACTTAACAGTAAGCGGCACAATAGAGGCCAATGTGGTGAGTGCCACTACGATCAATCTGACAAACCTGACTGGTTTACAGAATCTGACAGTAACTGGCAATATCAGCGCAGCTACGCTTAACGGCACATTGACCACAGCGAATCAACCAAACATTACTACAGTAGGTACATTACAGAATCTAACTGTTACGAATAATATCAGTGCCAATACACTCAGTGGTACACTGACCACAGCGAGCCAGCCGAACATTACACAGGTAGGTCAGTTGACAAACTTATCAGTAAGCGGCACAGTAGAGGCCAATGTGGTGAGTGCCACTACAATCAATCTGACAAACCTGACTGGTTTACAGAACCTGACAGTAACGGGCAATATCAGTGCAGCTACGCTTAACGGTACATTGACCACAGCCAATCAACCAAACATTACTGCGGTAGGCACATTGAATAACCTAACAGTATCGGGTACTATCAATGCAGCTACGATCAGTGGAACACTGACCACAGCGAACCAACCAAACATCACCGGTTTAGGTACATTGAACAACCTGACAGTAACAGGTAATATAGTAGGTGGAACTTTCAGCGGAGCCTTATCACCAGGTACACAAAGCAGTATCACCCAACTGGGCCAGTTATCAAACTTATCAGTAAGCGGCACAATAGAGGCCAATGTGGTGAGTGCCACTACGATCAATCTGACCAACCTGACTGGTTTACAGAACCTGACAGTAACTGGCAATATCAGCGCAGCTACGCTTAACGGTACATTGACTACAGCGAATCAACCAAACATTACTGCGGTAGGCACATTGAATAACCTAACAGTATCGGGTACTATCAATGCAGCTACGATCAGTGGAACACTGACCACAGCGAACCAACCGAACATCACAGGTTTAGGTACATTGAACAACCTGACAGTAACAGGTAATATAGTAGGTGGAACATTCAGTGGAGCATTATCACCAGGTACACAGAGCAGTATCACGCAACTGGGACAGTTATCAAATTTATCAGTAAGCGGCACAGTAGAGGCCAATGTGGTGAGTGCCACTACGATCAACCTGACCAACCTGACTGGTTTACAGAACCTGACAGTAACGGGCAATATCAGTGCAGCTACGCTTAACGGCACATTGACCACAGCCAATCAACCAAACATTACTGCGGTAGGCACATTGAATAACCTAACAGTATCGGGTACTATCAATGCAGCTACGATCAGTGGAACACTGACCACAGCGAACCAACCAAACATCACCGGTTTAGGTACATTGAACAACCTGACAGTAACAGGTAATATAGTAGGTGGAACTTTCAGTGGAGCATTATCACCAGGTACACAAAGCAGTATCACCCAACTGGGCCAGTTAACAAACTTATCTGTAAGCGGCACAGTAGAGGCCAATGTGGTGAGTGCCACTACGATCAATCTGACAAACCTGACTGGTTTACAGAACCTGACGGTAACGGGTAATATCAGTGCAGCTACGCTTAACGGCACATTGACCACGGCCAATCAACCGAACATTACAACAGTAGGTACATTGAATAACCTGACAGTATCAGGAAATATCAATGCAGCTACGATCAGTGGAACACTGACCACAGCGAACCAACCGAACATCACCGGTTTAGGTACTTTGAACAACCTGACAGTAACAGGTAATATAGTTGGCGGGACTTTCAGTGGAGCCTTATCACCAGGTACACAAAGCAGTATCACCCAACTGGGACAGTTATCAAACTTAACAGTAAGCGGCACAGTAGAGGCCAATGTGGTGAGTGCCACTACGATCAATCTGACAAACCTGACTGGTTTACAGAACCTGACAGTAACGGGTAATATCAGTGCAGCTACGCTTAACGGCACATTGACCACAGCGAGTCAACCAAACATTACTACAGTAGGTACATTACAGAATCTAACTGTTACGAATAATATCAGTGCCAATACACTCAGCGGAACACTGACCACAGCGAACCAACCGAACATCACCGGGTTAGGTACTTTGAACAACCTGACAGTAACGGGTAATATAGTTGGTGGAACTTTCAGTGGAGCCTTATCACCAGGTACACAAAGCAGTATCACCCAACTGGGACAGTTATCAAACTTAACAGTAAGCGGCACAGTAGAGGCCAATGTGGTGAGTGCTACAACTATCAATCTGACCAACCTGACTGGTTTACAGAACCTGACGGTAACGGGCAATATCAGCGCAGCTACGCTTAACGGAACATTGACTACAGCGAATCAACCGAACATTACAACAGTAGGTACATTACAGAATCTAACTGTTACGAATAATATCAGTGCCAATACACTCAGCGGAACACTGACCACAGCGAACCAACCGAACATCACAGGGTTAGGTACATTGAACAACCTGACAGTAACAGGTAATATAGTTGGCGGGACCTTCAGTGGAGCATTATCACCAGGTACACAGAGCAGTATCACGCAACTGGGCCAGTTATCAAACTTATCAGTAAGCGGTACAGTACAGGCCAATGTAGTGAGTGCCACTACAATCAATCTTACGAACCTGACTGGTTTACAGAACCTGACAGTAACGGGTAATATCAGCGCAGCTACGCTTAACGGCACATTGACCACAGCGAGTCAACCGAACATTACAACAGTAGGCACATTAAATAACCTGACTGTAACAGGTACTATCAATGCAGCTACGATCAGTGGTACACTGACTACAGCGAACCAACCGAACATCACAGGTTTAGGTACATTGAACAACCTGACAGTAACAGGTAATATAGTAGGCGGAACTTTCAGCGGAGCCTTATCACCAGGTACGCAGAGCAGTATCACCCAACTGGGACAGTTATCAAACTTATCAGTAAGCGGCACAGTACAGGCCAGTGTAGTGAGTGCCACTACGATCAATCTTACGAACCTGACTGGTTTACAGAACCTGACGGTAACGGGTAATATCAGCGCAGCTACGCTTAACGGCACATTGACTACAGCCAATCAGCCAAACATTACTGCGGTAGGCACATTGAACAATCTTACTGTATCGGGTACTATCAATGCAGCCACGATCAGCGGCACACTGACCACAGCGAACCAACCGAACATCACCGGGTTAGGTACATTGAACAACCTGACAGTAACAGGTAATATAGTAGGTGGAACTTTCAGCGGAGCATTATCATCAGGTACACAAAGCAGTATCACGCAACTAGGTCAGTTGTCAAACTTATCTGTAAGCGGCACAGTAGAGGCCAATGTGGTGAGTGCCACTACAATCAATCTGACAAACCTGACTGGTTTACAGAACCTGACGGTAACGGGCAATATCAGTGCAGCTACGCTTAACGGCATATTGACCACAGCGAATCAACCGAACATTACTGCGGTAGGCACATTACAGAATCTAACTGTTACGAATAATATCAGTGCCAATACACTCAGCGGCACACTGACCACAGCGAACCAACCGAACATCACCGGGTTAGGTACATTGAACAACCTGACAGTAACAGGTAATATAGTAGGTGGAACTTTCAGCGGAGCCTTATCACCAGGTACACAGAGTAGTATCACCCAACTGGGCCAGTTATCAAACTTATCTGTAAGCGGCACAGTAGAAGCAAATGTAGTCAGTACCACTACGATCAATCTGACAAACCTGACTGGTTTACAGAACCTGACGGTAACGGGCAATATCAGCGCAGCTACGCTTAACGGCACATTGACCACAGCGAGTCAACCAAACATAACTTCAGTAGGTACATTGAATAACCTGACAGTATCAGGAAATATCAATGCAGCTACGATCAGTGGCACATTAACCACAGCAAACCAACCGAACATCACAGGCTTAGGCACATTGAACAACCTGACGGTAACGGGCAATATAGTAGGTGGAACTTTCAGTGGAGCCTTATCACCAGGTACACAAAGCAGCATCACCCAACTGGGCCAGTTATCAAACTTATCTGTAAGCGGCACAGTAGAGGCCAATGTAGTGAGTGCCACAACTATAAATCTGACAAACCTGACTGGTTTACAGAACCTGACGGTAACAGGCAATATCAGCGCAGCTACGCTTAACGGCACATTGACTACAGCCAATCAGCCAAACATTACTGCGGTAGGCACATTGAACAATCTTACTGTATCGGGTACTATCAATGCAGCCACGATCAGCGGTACACTGACTACAGCCAACCAACCGAACATCACAGGTTTAGGTACATTGAACAACCTGACAGTAACAGGTAATATAGTAGGTGGAACTTTCAGTGGAGCCTTATCACCTGGTACACAAAGCAGTATCACGCAACTGGGCCAGTTATCAAACTTATCTGTAAGCGGCACAGTACAGGCCAATGTAGTGAGTGCCACTACGATCAATCTGACCAACCTGACTGGTTTACAGAACCTGACAGTAACAGGCAGTATCAGCGCAGCTACACTTAGCGGTACATTGACTACAGCCAGCCAGCCAAACATTACTACATTAGGCACACTGACTAATCTTACTGTAACCAACAATATTAGTGCCTCAACGCTTAGTGCAACCATTAGTACTGCCAACCAGCCGAATATTACCCGTGTGGGTACATTGAATGGTCTGACCGTATCGGGTGCTGTTAATGCAACCACGCTCAGCGCAACCATTACAACTGCCAATCAGCCAAATATCACGGGACTAGGTAGCCTCCAAAACCTGACGGTTATTAATACTATCCGAACCAATGATCTTGTTGCAACAGGTACAATTACTGCAGGCAATTTTAGTGGTGTGGTAAAATATACTGATACAGCATTAATGCTGGCTCCTTATGTACTTCCTGACGATGTGGTCGCATATACTGAGGTAGCGTTAGCCAACGCGGTAAAAATAGTCGATACAGTTGCCATGTTTTCTGGTGCTCTCGATAGTGCAAATGGTTATGCAAGACGTGGACATGTGATTCTGGTAAAAGATACCAGCTTGTTCGCTATATGGCAAAATAAAATAACCCGCTATGATACTGTTACCATGATGTACGGTACGCAGGGAAATACGGTAAGCAGTACAGGCTATGCCCGTTATGGTCATGTGGTGAAATACAAAGATCTTACTTCCGGGGTACTTACGGCATTATCCATAAATGGTACCATTGCGGCCGCAGCATTGGATATCGGCGGAGATATCCTCGGTTTCGGCGGGCTTACCATAACGGGTGAAACACATCTGAGTGATGTTTTTGTATCCAATAATGTCTCGGTCACGGGAATTGTTTCAGCCGCAACATTAAGCGGCGCATTAAGTGAAAGTGCTTTGAATAGTATAACCTCGATTGGCAGTCTGAACGGACTAACAGTGACAGGTAATATCAACGCATCGACGCTTAGTGCTACGATAACGACAGCCAGCCAGCCAAATATCACTTCAGTTGGTACACTGACAGGTTTAACTGTAAGTGGATTATTGAATGCACAGGGAGGCATCAGTGGCACACTAACTACACCAAACCAGACAAACATTACCTCACTGGGCCAGTTAACCAATCTGTCGGTATCTGGTACGATAGAAGGTGGTATGTATAGCGGAACACTGTCACCGGCCTTATTGAGCAGTATCGGATCAGCTATCAATTTCAGCGGGTTGACGGTAACAGGAAATATCAATGCCTCAACCATCAGTGCTACAGTAACAACAGCCAGCCAGCCAAATATCACTTCAGTTGGTACGCTGACAGGTTTAACAGTAAGTGGATTATTGAATGCACAGGGAGGCATCAGTGGCACACTAACTACACCAAACCAGACAAACATTACCTCACTGGGCCAGTTAACCAATCTGTCGGTATCTGGTACGATAGAAGGTGGTATGTATAGCGGAACACTGTCACCGGCCTTATTGAGCAGTATCGGATCAGCTATCAATTTCAGCGGGTTGACGGTAACAGGAAATATCAATGCCTCAACCATCAGTGCTACAGTAACAACAGCCAGCCAGCCTAATATCACTACAGTTGGTACACTGACAGGTTTAACAGTGAGTGGATTATTGAATGCACAGGGCGGTATCAGTGGCACGTTAAATACGGCGAGTCAACCGAACATTACCACAGTAGGTACGCTGACAGGTTTAACAGTAAGCGGCTTATTAAATGCGCAGGGTGGCATCAGCGGTACGCTAACTACACCAAACCAGACAAACATTACCTCACTGGGCCAGTTAACCAATCTGTCGGTATCTGGTACGATACAAGGCGGTACCTATAGCGGTACCCTGTCAGCTGGTACCATAAGTAGTATCACATCATCTATCGGCACCTTAACGAATCTGACCCTTACCGGTAACCTTACTGTACAGGGAAATGTAGCGCTCACACCTTCAACAGCTTCCAATACGATACTGATTGGCGGATCTGCAGGCACAGGTGATATTACTGTAGGATCTTCCAGTGCAACGCAAACTGTCAATATCGGAAATGGCACAGGCGCCAATGCAGTGAATATTGCCATCAGTGGTACCGGCGATGTGAAGATCGGTAACAATACAGGTAACGTGGCCATAGGAGAGGGCGTAGTAAATGCTTCTTACAAACTGACCGTTTACGGTAAGTTCAAATCGAATTCGATCAATGAAACATCGGATATCAGGTATAAGAGAGATGTGAAAACATTGACCGATGCACTCAATAAAGTAATGGGATTACGTGGTGTGACTTATAACTGGCGCACAGAATCCTTCCCTGAAAACAATTTTGATTCATTGCGCCAGTTGGGTCTGATCGCACAGGAAGTAGAACTGCTTGTTCCCGAAGTAGTGCATACAGATGAAAAAGGATTTAAAACAGTAGAATACTCCAAACTGGTGGCCCTGTTGATAGAAGCCATGAAAGAACAGCAAAAAACCATGGAACAACAGAATGCGGAGATGAAAGCGGAGATGGAAAAAATGAAAGCCGAAATGGCCGATTTCAAAAAAATACTGCAGGGTTTGCAGAAAGAGGCAAAACCTGTAAAGAATAAAAAATAACGGTCCGGGACCACGTGATTGATGGATATTGAAAGTAGATATGAGAAAGCTGATTGAGGCCTTTTTAAGCAAGTGCCTACCGGTTTTCTAATCAGATTTTAATATCTTTAGCTGACAATCTGATCAATTGCGAACATCCGTATCCGATAGAATCAAACTATATGTACAGCAAGATGTCACTGCATATCCACAAGTACTGTGAACCGGTTACGGTAAGGGCAGCGCTGTTTTCTATGCTGAACTCATTTTTTCAAGCAAAAGGGATGATTGTCTTACTGAAACGAAGCCTGGTACTAGCCGTTTTTGCCTGTTGCTGCAATGGTCTTTCCGCCCAGAATAACCTGATTATTACCGGCCGACTCACGGCAAATAATATTTCTGTGACTGGTATGGTGGAAGCGGCATCCTTCAGCGGCGCATTGACCAATGGTGTGTGGAATGCAAGCGTCATCGCGGGCCAGTATGGAGGTACAGGAGTGGCCAATACGGGAAGAACCATAACCCTCGCGGGCAACCTCATCACCACCGGATCATTTGCAACAACCTTTGCAGCGGGTGCTAACACCGTACTAACCTTACCAACCGCTGATGGCACACTGAGTACCTTGGCCGGTTCAGAAACATTGACAAATAAAACGATCAGCGGTTTATCGAATACATTAAGCAATATATCTACAGGTACCTTAACGGGTACGATACAGGCGGCCCAGTTTCCTGCCCTTACCGGTGATATCACCACAACCGCCGGAAGCCTTGGTACCACACTGACCAATAATATAGTCAGTGCAGCCAAATTCAGGCAGAGTGCTGCGAACAGCCTTGTGGGTAATGCCACCGGTTCCCTGGCGAATGTTACTGACATCACCCTGGGTTCAGGCCTGACGTTTACCGGTAGTGTGCTAAACACGAACACCACGGGTGTATCCTGGAATGGTAATGTGATAACGGGTCAGTTCGGAGGTACAGGTGTAAACAATGGTGCAAGAACAATTACCCTTGCCGGTAATCTCGTCACCACCGGATCATTTTCAACCACCTTTGCAGCGGGCGCTAACACTACATTAACCTTACCAACCGTTGATGGCACACTGAGTACCTTGGCCGGTTCAGAAACATTGACGAATAAAACGATCAGCGGTTTATCGAATACATTAACCAATATATCTACAGGTACCTTAACGGGTACGATACAGGCGGCCCAGTTCCCTGCACTTACCGGTGATATCACCACAACAGCAGGCAACCTGGGAACCACTCTGGCCAATAATATTGTCAGCGCAGGTAAATTCAGACAGAGCGCGGCCAATTCACTGGTAGGAAATGCAACAGGTTCATTAGCGAATGTTACGGATATCACACTGGGTTCGGGTTTGACCTTCACTGGTTCTGTACTAAATGTAAATGCGATCACTTCTGTAGGAACTATTACAAGCGGCACATGGAACGCAACTGCCATAGCCGGTCAGTATGGTGGTACAGGGGTAGCCAATACGGGAAGAACGATCACGATTGCGGGAAACCTGGTAACCACCGGATCATTTTCAACAACCTTTGCAGCGGGCGCTAACACCGTATTGACCTTACCAACTGCTGATGGCACCCTGAGTACTTTAGCAGGTACGGAATCACTGACAAATAAAACATTATCAACAGGTAGCACCTGGAACGGTAACCTGGTAGCCGGTCAGTACGGAGGAACAGGTGTGAACAATGGCGCAAGAACGATCACCCTTGCCGGTAACCTGGTAACAACCGGTGCATTCTCAACAACCTTTACTGCGGGTGCCACTACCGTTCTTACCCTGCCAACAGTCACCGGTACATTGGCTACACTGGCTGGTACAGAACCATTAACAAATAAAACCATCAACGGTTCTCTCAATACATTAAGTAATATAGCTACAAGCACATTAACGGGTACGATACAGGCGGCGCAATTTCCTGCGCTTACCGGGGATATCACAACAACAGCGGGTAGTTTGGCAACCACTATCACTGCTAACGCTGTTACCAACGCCGATTTAAGACAGAGCGTGGCAAGAAGTCTTATCGGAAATGCTACTGCCGCTACGGCGAATGTTACGGACATTACAATAGGATCAGGATTGAGTTTTACCGGAACTGTCCTTAATGTTGTTGGGGCATTGCTGAATGTTCAGGTACTTACATCAGGTACTTCTTACTCACCTACAACGGGTACCAGCAGGATATCCATTTGGGTGGTAGGCCCGGGCGGCGGCGGCGGTGGGGGTACTGCTGATGCAGGCGCTGGCGGTGGCGGTGCTGGCGGGGTAGCTTATACTCCTTATCTGGTACTGCCCGGTGCAGGTCCTTTTACCTATGCAATTGGAGCTGGTGGTACAGGAAATGGCTCAGCTGGGTCGGTAGCCACAACTATTACTATCGGCAGTTTGATTAGTGGGGGCCTTGGCTCAGGTGGCGGCAACGGTACGGCTGCCAACAGTAGCTATACAGCCGGTGGAAACGGTGGGGCGGCTTCAGGCGGTACGATCAATATTGCCGGGCAACCGGGTGGATATGGTGGTCGTAGTGCCAGTACGGCCCATATCATGGGCGGCGAAGGTGGCAGTACGATGTGGGGCATTGGCGGCAGATTTGTTATGTCCAATAACGCAAGTACAGGCGGTGCAAACGGCACTGGTTTTGGATCAGGAGGGGGTGGGGCGGCAGACGGTGGCGCTGGTGGAGATGGTATGAATGGCGTTATTATTATTTTTGAATATGATTAATGGTAGAAAATATCAATACAAAGAAGGATATGGGAATTTCTAAAAGAATCAGACGACTAATTGTATCAGCTGGAATTCTCTTTATGATATTTTCGTTTACCTCTGCTATCGGCCAGGTAAAGAAGACACCTGCAAAAACGGCAACTGGCAATGATTCATTGATGTATTCCATCGGCTCATACCTAGCTCAATGGGTAAATAACAATGGGTTTCTTATCAGTAATATCAATGTTTTTTTAAAAGGGATGGATGATGTGTTTCGCAACCAACCCCGTATGGTTCATGATACGATGGCCAACACCATCGTTCTGAATCAGCAGCAAGCCATTAAATATGATAATGTCCGTAAAGGAGAAGTAACACTTTTTTCACTGCTGAAAGACAGGCCGGGCATCGGTATTATGCCAAATGGAGTTTATTATTCTGTAGTTACCAACGGCGAAGGGATACACCCGCTTAAACAGGATACAGTTGTATTGCATATTCGCGGTGTTATCGTAAATGGGGGATTATTTGAAGATACCTACACCAAAAAACAACCTATCATTACCCTTGTATCTGATATGATACCAGGTCTTGCTTCTTCCTTACCCATGATGGGTGCCGGTTCCAAATGGCAACTGTATATTCCTTCCATACTGGCCTATGGCGAAAAAGGTAGTCCCGTTATTCCTCCTTACAGCGCACTGGTAGTAGATGTAGAATTGCTGGAAGTACGGCCGGTAAAAAAATAAGCTTTGCCGGGATAGCGATAGGTTCAAACGATTGAATAATTTTAACACAGAGACCACAGAGATTACACAGAGGGCCCTCTGTTATCTTTGTGGACTCTGTGTTGAAAAAACATCATCCATGATCACACCCGCTATCCGATGAAAAAATACCTCCTAACAATCACTGTTTTCATTTGCACCAACACCCAGGCACAAAAACAAACACCCCCAAAAACTACAGCACCGCCTGTAAAACTCCTCAGTACCGCCGACAGTACCCAATATGCCCTCGGCGCTTATGTAGGACTATGGATCACCACCAATGGTTTTTCCATCACTAACAACACACTTTTCCAGAAAGGGTTGGACGATGTATTAAAGAACAGACCAAAACCGCTTTCAGATTCTTCGATAGGACCACGTATAACCGCCTACCAGTTGCTGATGCAGCAAAGCAAAGCGGTACAACAGGAAAAAGATCTTTTTGCATCGCTTATCACTGTACCCGGTATCGGGATGTTTCCCAATGGTGTAAGGTACCTGGTACATACAACAGGCAATGGATCACGGCCGGGAGCAAAAGATTCCATACTCGTCAATCTTATCGCCAAACTACCGGATGGTACAGTGGTGGAAGATACCTACCGGTCAAAAAAACCATTTGCAGCAACCGCTTCCAGCTTTTTTCCGGGACTCAATGATGCATTACAGATGATGACAGCAGGATCAAGATGGCAGTTATACGTTCCTGCCCTGCTCGCTTATGCAGACAAGGGTACCACCCTTATCCCGCCACACAGTGCATTGATACTGGAAGTAGAACTGTTATCTGTAAAACCGCCTAAGAACTAGGAGGTACAGTGACTGGATCTAATGTTTATGAACAGTTATAAATTGCCATCTCTTTGCTTTCACAAACACTAAACAATAGCTTTGTTTCGTTTACCACCAGTATGCGTAGCGTTGCACTCATAGTATTCTTATTTTCTTGCTCTGTCAACCTTGTTGCACAGTCGCCCCAAAACAATACACCGCCCAATACAGTCAAATTATTGTCCAAAGAAGATTCTGTACAGTATGCACTGGGTGTCTATTTCGGCCACTGGATCATGCGCAGCGGTTTTACCACGCTCAGTCCCAATATCCTGATGTCAGGCATCAATGATGTAGTACGCAATCTGCCGCGCCAGGTAGCTGACAGTGCGGCGTTCCCGATGATCTATGCATACAGGATAGACCTGTACAAAGAGAACCAGAAAAAAACGGAGGATGATTTTTTTGCGTTCCTGAAAAACAAGGCTGATGTGCAGGACCTGCCGGGAGGTATTAAGTACATGGTTCGCAAAACAGGCAACGGGAATAAACCGGCCGAGACTGATTCAGTGGTCATCAATTTCAAAGGCAGCCTGCTGGATGGTACCGTGTTTGAAGACACGTATGCAAAAAAAATATCCATAGTCACTCTGCCGCGCAATGTATTGCCTGGTCTGAAACAGGCATTGCTGTCAATGCCCGAAGGATCTGTTTGGGACATTTATATTCCTTCGGCTATGGCTTATGGAGATAAAGGAAATGGTACAACGATACCCCCTCATAATGCATTGGTCATGCTGGTTGAATTAATCAGGGTTAAGCAGAATGTTAAATAAGCAATTGTGTATAATAAAAACATATTAAAACTATAAATTTAGTTATCAATTCCCTATCTTTAGACCATTAAACAAACGATATGAAAAAAGCGATTTTACTGACAACCTGTTTTGCCCTGGTGGCATGTATGGGTTTTTCACAAACACGAAAAGCACCGGCCACTTCTCCACAGGAAGATACTATTCAATATGCACTGGGTGTTTATATGATGCAGCAGCTGCTGGCAAAAACCGGTTTCCAGGTAACCAATCCCGCCATGTTCAAAAAAGCCATTGATGATGTGGCTGCAAACAAGAAACTGATGGTGGATCCTGCCGATACCGAAAAAAGATTATTGGCTTACCAGGAGGTTTACCTCAGGGAAAAAGGCCGCATACTGGAACAAAAACTGTTTGACCAGATGAAGACACAACCCAACTATGCAAAACTGCCTTCTGGTGTTATGTACACATTGGTAAGAACAGGGCAGGGCCCCTCGCCCTCGTTGAATGATACCGTGGTGGTAAATATCAACAGCCAGTTACCCGATGGAACGGTGGTTGATGATGTGAGTAAAACCAAGCAATCCTATATGGCGCTGGTATCAGATATGATACCTGGTTTACGCGATGTGATCGGTAGAATGAAAGAAGGTTCTATCTGCAGGGCCATCCTGCCGGCTTCACAGGCCTATGGATCTGTAGGTACCCAGAATATCCCTCCAAATTCGGCGCTTATTTACGATATAGCGCTGGTGAGTGTGAAAAGGGCGAAATAATTCAAAAGTCAAAATTCAAAAATCAAAAGTCAAAATCTGAAAAGGTTTTGACTTTTGTCTTTTATATAAATGATTGATAATCACTTTAATGCATAGTCATTCACCGGTAGTTAGCAGCAGTTTACTTTCTGATTTTATTTTTTGAATTTTGACTTTTGAATTTTGACTTTTTCTTCTTTTCCCCACAACAATTTAATCTTTCCTAAACGGTTATCAAACCGCCTAAATCCCTACCTTTGCCGCCTGAAAAAATAAATACTTTTTATGGCGGACTTGAAACTACAACGCAACTTCGGTATTGCTGCACACATCGATGCGGGCAAGACCACTACAACCGAGCGTATCCTGCGCTATACCGGCATGATCCACAAAATAGGTGAGGTACATGACGGCGCGGCTACCACAGACTGGATGGAACAGGAAAAAGAGAGGGGTATCACCATTACTTCTGCTGCAGTTAGCTGCGAGTGGAAATTCCCTACCAATAAGGGTACCGCTGATGCCAATACAAAATCTTATTATTTCAACATCATCGATACTCCGGGTCACGTGGATTTTACCGTAGAGGTAGAACGTTCTATGCGTGTACTGGATGGCCTGATCGCCCTGTTCTCTGCCGTTGACGGTGTAGAACCACAGTCTGAAACCGTATGGCGCCAGGCTAACCGTTACAAAGTTCCGCGTATCGGTTTCGTAAACAAAATGGACCGCTCAGGTGCAGACTTCCTCATGGTGGTTGCACAGGTGAAAGAAATGCTCGGCGCCAACGCCGTTCCGCTTCAGTTGCCTATCGGCGCAGAAGACGATTTCATAGGTGTGGTGGATCTGATCACCATGAAAGGTGTGATCTGGGATATGGAAACAGAAGGTATGACCTTTAAAGAAATTCCTGTTCCGGAAGACATGGTGGAAGAAGCGAACGAATGGAGAGCAAAACTGATCGAATCAGTGGCTGAATATGACGACAAGTTGATGGAGAAATTCTTCGACAATCCCGATACCATTACAGAAGCGGAAGTGCACGAAGCGATCCGTAAAGCATGTATCGACCTTAGCATCGTTCCGATGATGTGTGGTTCTTCCTTCAAGAACAAAGGCGTACAAACCGCACTGGATGCAGTTTGCCGTTACCTGCCCAGTCCTTTGGATATCGAAGATACCGTAGGTACCGATCCTGATACAGGCGAGCAGATCACCCGTAAACCCAATGCAAAAGAACCATTCGCGGCACTGGCTTTCAAGATCATGACCGATCCTTTCGTGGGTCGTCTCGCGTTCTTCAGGTGCTATAGCGGTCACCTCGATGCAGGTTCTTATGTACTGAACGTAAGAAGCGGTAAAAAAGAGCGTATCAGCCGTATCATGAAAATGTTTGCAAACAAACAGAACCCGATCGATTTTATCGAAGCAGGTGATATCGCAGCAGCGGTTGGTTTCAAAGAGATCAAAACCGGTGATACATTGTGTGATGAAAATCATCCGATCACCCTCGAGAACATGTTCATCCCTGAACCTGTGATCGCCATCGCTGTTGAGCCTAAAACACAGGCCGACGTTGATAAAATGGGTATGGCCATTGCCAAACTGGTAGAAGAAGATCCTACACTGCGTGTAAACACAGACGAAGATACCGGCCAAACCATCCTCCGTGGAATGGGTGAGCTGCACCTCGAGATCATCATCGACCGTATGCGTCGTGAGTTCAAAGTAGAAGTAAACCAGGGTGCGCCACAGGTGGCTTATAAAGAAGCATTCGGTAACACCATCGAGCACCGTGAAGTGTTGAAGAAACAGTCGGGTGGTCGCGGTAAATTCGCCGATATCCAGTTCGCGTTCGGTCCTGCCGATCCGGAATGGATGAAAGAAAATGAAGGCAAACATTTCCAGTTTGTGAACGACCTGTTTGGTGGTTCCATCCCTAAGGAATTTGTTCCCGCCATCATGAAAGGTTTTGAAACCTCTATGACAACAGGTGTACTCGCCGGATACCCCGTAAACAACATGAAAGTGCGTGTGTACGACGGTAGCTACCACGATGTGGATTCTGATGCCATGAGCTTCGAACTTTGCGCCAAAGCCGCCTTCCGTGAAGCCGGCCGTAAAGCAAAACCAACCTTGCTCGAACCGATCATGAAAGTGGAAGTACTCACACCTGATCAGTACATGGGTGATGTAACCGGTGACCTTAACCGTCGCCGCGGTATGCTCGAAGGAATGGACAGCCGTGCCAACCTGCAGGTGATCAAGGCCAAAGTGCCGTTGAGCGAAATGTTTGGTTATGTAACCCAGCTGCGTTCACTGTCATCAGGTCGTGCAACCTCAACCATGGAGTTCAGTCACTACTCACCGGCTCCCAACAACATCGCTGAAGAAGTGATCGCGAAGAGCAAAGGAAAAGTGAAAGTAGAAGACTAAGGAAGAATATCGAACAGATGAATATAGAATGTCGAAGTGTATGCTTCGACATTCTTTTTTTTAAGGCATACCAGACAAGGTACAAGCGACAAGGTGCAAGACACAAGAAGTATGGCAATCATCTTCCTTGTGTCTTGCACCTTGTCGCTTGTGCCTTATCCTTTTATTTGCAATTGTTTTTTAACACAGTCGCTGCTTCAGCATAACCCTTATTACTTGCTATGCGTATAAAATTGCAGCCCTCTGCCTGTTTGCCCAGGTTATAGAGCGAAACTCCCTTAAAATATTCGCTTTTACCGTCGGTGGAAGTTTTGAGATTGATGGCCTTATCAAAATAAACGATCGATCTGGCATACTCGCCCAGGTTAAAATACGCTATGCCGGCATTTTCATAAATGGTATAGTTATTCGTTATGATCTCTCCCGACCTGGCAAAATTCCTGGCTGCTTCCCGGTAATCGGGTTTGTTACCCGGTTCAGTTCCGGCTTTTGCTTTTGTAAAAGCGATCACACCTGCATTGTAGTAATTTTGCGCTTTAACAAGCAAAGCTTGTTGCTCCGGTGTGGCGGCTGTAGCATTCAGATTGTTCTGGATATCATTTTTCCGTTGCAATAATAAATTGGCTTCCGGATCATTTTTAAATTGCTGGTAAGCGCTGTCTGCCTGGGCCAGCAGTTGAAGATCGCCTTTTTGCCCCTTGGCCTGCATCATGGCAATGAAATACAAATTATATCCAAACACTTCTTTGCGGTAGGTGACATATTCTTTGTATGCTCTTTTTATTTCAATAGTATCTTTTGTTTGTGCAAGCACCGCCATAAACGTCTGGTAATAGGTTTTTGCTTTTGGTCTTGTATTAAAAGCGATAGCGCCATACATCTGCGCACTGTCGAACTTACCCATTTTAAAGAAGATGCCTGCTTTCAGGAACTCGCTGTAACCGATAACAGGGTTGGCTTTGGAGCCCTTGTCAAGTAATACAATGGCCTCCCTGTACATACTGTCTTCAGACAGGTATCTGCCTTTGATGGCATCCATGGGTTGTGCCGATGCAGATATATTAGGTATTGAAGGAATCTTGGGAAAGATATCCCGCCATTTTAATTTGAGTGGTTCATTGTTCAGGTCAGGGATCATTACCCGCTGGATAACCAAAGATTGATAAGTAAGGTAGGTTACATACGTGGCAGGTAGTAATAACAGTAAACCGATCAGTCCAAAAACCAAAGTGGTTGGTTTGGAGTTTTGTTCTCTACCTGCCTCTATCGACTGCCGACCATGAATATAAGCAGCAACGTTGATCGCAGTAATCAGGACAAAAAATACCTGGCTGATGGGTCTTTCCATCGGGAAGTTGAAAAAAGCATCAACAGAATATCCTACAAACGACAAAAGCGAAAAAACGGCGATTAGTTTGGTTTCCTGCTCTGCCCCGGAGTAATAGGTTTTTATAGTGAAAATAATAATGCAGATAAATAGTGACAGATACAGGAGTCCGCCTACCACTCCAAGTTCAGCAAACATTTCCAGGAAATCATTGTGGGAATGTACGGGAACAAACAGGTCATTGGTCATTGTTCGTACATAAGGAATTGACTCGATCTTCCAGTTTCCGTAACCAGAGCCGGTTAATGGATGATGTTTGGTATAGTCGATCGCATGTGACCAGAGATTCAAACGTATAAGATTATCTCCTCCCGAAGCATTTATCGTACTTAATCTTTCGGTTAAGGAACCGTAGGTCTGGTTCTCATTTTCCTGGATGCTCTTGACATTACTGATGATCAGTTGCGATAAAAACAATGCCAGGAAGATCGGAACCAGTGTAAAACCCACACGTGCCAGCATTTGTTCTGTATTCTTTTCCTTTCGCTTTTCCAGTATGCAGAAAACAATATATAGTATGGTGATAAGTATCAGGCTCACAAAAGCTGCCCTTGCGTTTCCGAGAAATACCATCAATACACCAAAGGAAAGTATAAACCCATTCAATATCCGTTTCCACATGCTACCATTATGTATCAGGTACAATACAAAAGGTATTTTTACAATAAGACCCGCCGCGAATATATTTTTATTACCTGTTGTGCCTTTTATGTTCATAATGGCCTCCGTCATATTCATCTGGGTATAGTCCTTCAGGAACTGCGCACAGGAAACCGCTGCGTCCAGCAATAAAAAAATCGCGATGATCTGTGCTACAGCACCAATCAATTTCATCCGGTTATTGAGCAGGATGCCAATATTGAAAAAGGCAATGATCGTTGCAATAAAACGGACAAAACAAACCCAGAATTCTGTTCTGTTCAAAGCCGCCATGATCGAAAGTCCCGCTAATACAAAAAAAGCGATGTATAACTTTGAAAAGATATTCCTGAAAAGTTCTCCTGCTGCCAGTTCATACCGGCTTTTTTTGGCCAGCAGGTAGGCGATCACCAGCATATCAATCAGTACGATATACAGCCATTGTGGCCCCATGGCATCATAAGCATCGAGGTTGGGAATAAAATGAACGGCCAGGTAGGCAATACAGGAAAGCAGCGGAACCAGGTTATCAGCGAGAAAGCCGGACCTGGGGGGTGTGGTGGCTGTTTTTTTGGAAGCGCTAGGTTGATTCGGAACAGGTTTAACCGGGTGTTTCTTTGCCATTTTCGCAATGCTTATCGTAAAAATATAAATTCAATAGGTTTGTGGGTCTTTCAGCGGATTTAGTAAGATGGATAACCTGTTCAGCCACAGACAAGAAGACAGGTCACCGGTTATCTTCCCATAAAAATGTGCATAAAACCCCAAACAAGCTAGGTTTGGGTATATTTTTCAGGATTTCTCTGAGAAATTCACAAAAAACCTTTTGAAATACTTGTCCGTTCGGGTGCAGGCTCTTACCTTTGCAACCCCAATCAGAAAATTGGGTTTTGGCTATGTCTCAACGAATCAGGATCAAATTACAATCATACGATCACAATCTGGTAGATAAATCTGCCGAAAAGATCGTAAAAACGGTACGCAGTACCGGTGCAGTGGTAACAGGACCTATTCCTTTGCCTACGCACAAAAGAATTTTTACCGTTCTGCGTTCACCACACGTGAACAAAAAGAGCCGTGAGCAGTTCCAGCTTTGTACGCACAAGCGTTTGCTGGACATCTACACGTCTTCTTCAAGAACCGTAGATGCGCTGAGTAAACTCGACCTGCCTTCAGGGGTAGAGGTTGAGATCAAAGCCTGATAAAAGGCATAAGCTTCAAGCCACAAGGTTTCAAGCATAGTTCTTATAAATTCCGTCATCTGCCAACTTCCTTAGGGAAATAAAGCAGCTCTGATTAGAAATAAGGTCACGGAGATCAAAAAAGGAAAGAATCATATCAATCCTTTTAAAAATCACAAAAATCCGCGATCAAACATATAAACAGGCCCTTCGAGGTTTGTTTGCTTCCGGTACTTCCATCGATCATCGAAGCCTTGGCGAAGATGATCTGCAATGGCAACCCACCTTCGCTAAAGCTACGGTGGGCAAAGGGAAAAGGTCGGCAGTTGACAAGGATTGAATTCCGGTTTCATCACCGGGATGTCCTCTTAACCTTGCGGGGCATAAACCGCAAAATGATGAAAGGTATTATTGGTAAAAAAATCGGGATGACCAGCATCTTCGAAGCAGATGGCAGGCAAACAGCTTGTACCATCATCGAAGCAGGTCCTAACACCGTAACACAGGTTAAAACACAGGAAACTGACGGTTACACCGCTCTCCAGCTGGCATTCGGCGAAAAGAAAGAGAAACACGCTACCAAAGCCGAGCAAAATCACTTCTCAAAGGCACAAACCGGCGCCAAGAAATTCGTAAAAGAATTCCGCAATTATTCCATAGAAAAAGCATTGGGAGAAACCATTACGCTTGACATTTTCGCTGAAGGCGATGCTGTTGAAGTAGTAGGTACCACCAAGGGTAAAGGTTTCCAGGGTGTTGTAAAACGCCACGGATTCTCTGGTGTGGGTGAAGGATCTCACGGTCAGCACGATCGTCAGAGAGCGCCAGGTTCTATCGGTGGTTCTTCTTACCCCGCCCGTGTATTCAAAGGCATGAGGATGGCCGGCCGTATGGGTGGCGACAGGGTGAAAATGAAAGGCCTGAAAGTCGTTAAAATTTTCCCTGAGAAAAACTATATCCTCGTTAGCGGATCAGTTCCTGGTCATAACGGTTCCATCGTATTGATCCAGAAGTAAAATCACCATTTAACCGAAAGAAAATGAAATTCGACGTATTAGATATAAAAGGACAGAAAACCGGCAGATCGGTGGAATTACCCGAAGAAGTATTCGGTGTAGAACCCAATGATCACGTGATTTACCTGGCCGTTAAACAATATCTGGCTGCAGGCCGTCAGGGTACACACAAAGTGAAAACCCGTGCCGAAGTACAGGGTGCGAGCCGCAAACTGCACAAACAGAAAGGAACCGGTGGGTCACGTAAAGGTAATATCCGTAACCCTTTGTATAAAGGCGGTGGTACCATCTTCGGACCAAAACCACACTCTTACGATTTCAAACTGAACCGTAAAGTGAAGGACCTGGCCAAGATATCTGCCCTGAGCCATAAAGTGAAAGACAACGCCATTTTCGTGGTGGAAGAGATCACACTGGATGCGCCTAAAACAAAAGAAGTTGCTGCTATCATGAGCAACCTCAATGTGGCCGATAAGAAAACACTGATCGTATTACCGGAATACAACGATAACCTGTACCTGAGCACACGTAACATACCGAATATCACCAGCACACTCCTGGCCGATATCAACACGTATGAGATCATGAACGCCGATGTACTGGTGATCACCGAGAACACCGCCAAGATCTTCGCAGACGAAGAAGGCGCTGAAGCATAATTTAAGAAACGTTTCAAAAAGAAACCAATGAAACTGTCACAAGTATTGATAAAGCCCATTTTAACTGAAAAGGCAAATGCCCAACAGGAAAAATTAAGAAGGTACGCTTTCAGAGTGGACCGTAAGGCTAACAAACTGGAAATCAAAAAGGCTATTGAAGAATTCTATGGCGTAAGCGTGGTGGATGTAAACACTGCGGTTGTTCCCGGAAAAAACAAAGCCCGTTACACGAAGACCGGTTTTATACAGGGTATGAAAGGTGCGTACAAGAAAGCGCTGGTAACCGTAGCAGAAGGCGAAAGCATCGACCTGTATTCAAACATTTAATTTATAGCACGCAGAGCTGAAAAATCTGCAGAAAAAGAGAAATATAATGGCACTTAAAAAGTACAAACCGATTACCGCAGGAACCCGTTGGAAAATTGGTAATGCTTACGCAGAGATCACTACCAACGAACCTGAAAAGAGCTTGCTCGAGCCGCAGAAAAGCACTGCCGGCCGCAACTTCCAGGGTCGCCGTGTTTCCCGCTATATGGGCGGTGGAAACAAACACCATTACCGTATCGTTGACTTCAAAAGAAGCGTTCGCGATACACCAGGTACAGTAGCATCCATTCAATATGATCCAAACCGTACAGCATTCATCGCTTTGCTGCAATATCCTGATGGAAAAAAGAGCTATATCCTTGCTCCACAGGGTTTACAGGTAGGAACAACCGTAATCGCAGGAGACGAAGTGGCACCGGAAGTAGGTAACGCTTTGCTGATGAAGAATATGCCGCTGGGTACCATGATCCACAACATTGAACTGCAACCAGGTCAGGGTGGTAAAATGGTAAGAAGCGCAGGTACTTCTGCACAGCTCGCCAACAAGGAAGAAAAATACGCTGTATTGAAAATGCCTTCAGGTGAACTGAGAAAAGTACTGATCAACTGTTACGCAACCGTAGGTGTTGTATCCAACAGCGATCACAACCTGGAAACTGCAGGTAAAGCCGGTAAGAACCGCTGGAAAGGTATCCGCCCACGTGTACGTGGTGTTGCGATGAACCCGGTAGATCACCCGATGGGTGGTGGTGAAGGTAAAGCTTCAGGTGGTCATCCAAGAAGCAGAACCGGCAAGTACGCCAAAGGTGAAAAAACACGTACCAAAGGAAAAGGCAGCGATAAGCTGATCATCCAGCGTCGTGACGGTAAAAAATTAGCAAAATAATCAGACCAGTAAACTAATAATAACATGGCTCGTTCGATTAAAAAAGGTCCTTATGTAGACGCTAACCTGGAAGGTAAAGTGTTGGGTATGACAGAAGGCAAAACCAAGAAAGGTGTTATCAAAACCTGGAGCCGTCGCAGCACGATCACTCCTGATTTTGTTGGACATACTTTCGCTGTACATAACGGCAACAAGTTCATCCCGGTTTACGTAACAGAATTCATGGTGGGCCACAAACTCGGAGAGTTTGCCCCAACCAGGAACTTCAAAGGACATGCAGGATCGAAAAAATAAAAGATAGTCTATAGTCTATAGTCTGTGGTATGTAGTTGAAAAAAACTGCAAACACCTACAGACCACAGACCACAGATAACAAACTAAACGAAATGGAAGCAGTAGCAAAATTAAACAACTACCCCACGGGCCCGCGCAAGATGCGTTTGCTGGCCGATGTGATCCGCGGAATGGAAGTAGAGAAAGCTTTGGCTATCCTCGAGCACCATCCACAGCACAATGCCGTTCCACTGGCAAAACTGCTGAAAAGCGCCATCAACAACTGGGAGCAGAAAAATAACGGCACCAGCGCAGCAGACAGTGCTTTGGTAGTAAAAACCGTATTTGTAGACGGAGGCCGTGTTTTGAAACGGATGCGCCCAGCCCCACAGGGCCGCGGATACCGTGTTCGTAAACGCAGCAACCACGTAACAATAATCGTAGATTCTAAAAATTAATTGAAACCATTCATATGGGTCAGAAAGCAAATCCAATTGGTAACAGGTTAGGTATCATCCGCGGATGGGACAGTAACTGGTACGGTAACAAAAAAGACTACGCAGTCAAACTGATCGAAGATCATAAGATCCGTACTTATCTGATGGCGCGTATCAACAAAGGTGGTATCGCAAAGATTGTTATCGAGCGTACACTGGGTAAATTGATCATAACCATCCACACGTCCAAACCTGGTATCATTATCGGTAAAGGCGGTGGCGAGGTTGACCGTATTAAAGAAGAGTTGAAGAAACTGACAGGTAAAGACGATGTGCAGATCAACATTCTTGAAATTCGCCGCCCCGAACTGGATGCAACTATCGTAGGTGATACCATTGCCCGTCAGATCGAGAACCGTATCAACTTCAAACGTGCTACCAAAATGGCGATCGCTTCTACACTCCGTATGGGTGCAGAAGGTATCAAAGTAAAACTGAGCGGACGTTTGGGTGGATCTGAGATCGCACGTAGCGAAGAATTCAAACAAGGCCGTACCCCGTTACATACTTTCCGTATGGACATCGATTACGCCAACGTGTTTGCACAAACCGTTTACGGAAAGATCGGTATCAAAGTATGGATCTGTAAAGGTGAAGTACTCGGAAAACGCGAACTGAACCCGAATTTCGTTGGTGGCAAGAATGATATGAGCGACAGAAGAGACAGGGCCGGTGATGAAAGAGGCGGAGACAGAAGAGATGACCGTCGTGGCGGTGGTGGAGACAGAAGAGGTGGTGGTGATAACCGTGGTGGCGGTGGACGTGGTGGAGATAATCGCGGTGGTGGCGGAGGCCGCAGGTAGAATTGATAATTAATAATTAGTAATTAGTAATTGCTAGAGTTTCGAATAACTATGGACCATGGTCCATGGACTAAAAAAACTGAGAAATGTTACAGCCTAAAAGAAGCAAACATAGGAAACAGCAAAAAGGACGCATCCGCGAGGTGGCCAAGCGTGGAACTTCGATCTCTTTCGGATCGTATGCACTGAAAGCGCTTGAACCGATCTGGTTGACCAACCGTCAGATCGAATCTGCCCGCCAGGCAATGACCCGTGCGATGAAACGTGAGGGTAATGTATGGATCCGCATATTCCCTGATAAAATCATTACCCGCAAACCAGCTGAGGTAAGGATGGGTAAGGGTAAAGGTAACCCTGAATTCTGGGCGGCTGTAGTGGAACCAGGACGTATCATCTTCGAATGTGACGGTGTTACAGAAGCGGTAGCGAAAGAAGCAATGGGTCTCGCGGCTCAGAAATTACCAATCGCAACCAAATTCGTCATCAGAAGAGATTTACAGGCTTAATTTATAAAAAGACTTTGCAATGGCAAACAAACAATCATTCGAATTCAACAAGTCTATCAAGGACCTGAACACAACCGACCTGAAAACCAGGATCGATGAAGATCAGCTCCGTTTGAAAAAACTGGAATTCGCTCATGCGATCTCTCCATTGGAGAATCCTATGAATATCCGCGGTCTCCGCAGGGATATCGCCCGTCTGAAAACGGAATTAAAGAAAAAAGAACTGGGTGTGTAAGCTGCTGAAGCAAACACAAACAAATAAATGAGCCACGGCTCAAGCAAAAAACAAAAACAATGGTTGAAAGAAATTTGCGCAAAACAAGGACCGGGATTGTTACCAGCGATAAGATGGACAAGACCATCACTGTTGCTGTAGAAAGAAAAGTAAAACACCCTATCTACGGTAAGTTCGTAAAGAAAACGACGAAGTTCCATGCTCACGATGAAAAAAGTGAATGTGGTATCGGCGACGTGGTAAAAATCATGGAAACCCGCCCGCTGAGCAAAACAAAGCGCTGGAGGCTGGTGGAAGTGGTTGAGAAAGCGAAGTAATAGCCGTAAGCTGTCAGCTATCAGCTATCAGCAAAACGGAGGAAGTAAATAATATTTGGTCCCGCAGGGGTGGGACCGCTAAAAGCTAAAAGCTTACAAAAATGATTCAGCAAGAAAGCAGATTAAATGTAGCTGATAACAGTGGCGCCAAAGAAGTATTGTGTATTCGTGTTCTCGGAAACAGCGGCCAGGATTATGCAGGTATTGGCGATAAGATCGTAGTTACTGTAAAAGATGCGATCCCTGCCGGTGGTGTAAAGAAAGGCACCGTATCAAAAGCCGTTATCGTTCGTACTACCAACAAACTGCGTCGTAAAGACGGTTCTTATATCCGTTTCGATGACAATGCAGTGGTGTTACTGAACAACGCAGACGAGCCACGTGGCACACGTATCTTCGGACCGGTTGCCAGGGAACTGCGTGACAAGGGCTACATGAAGATCATTTCATTGGCACCGGAAGTATTGTAAGAAGCGAAACGCTGAAAGCTGAACGCATTAAGCGAAAAGCCTGCAGCCATCAAGATAAATTTAAAGCTGAGCGTTAAGCGTTTGGCGTTAAGCAATAAGCAAATAAAATGAGTACAAGATTCAAACCCAAGTTCAACATCAAAAAAGGCGATACCGTAGTGGTGATCACCGGCGATGACAAGGATCTGAAAAAGCCCCGCAAGGTGCTGGAAGTTATCGTGGATGCTGAAAAACCACGTGTAGTGGTAGAAGGCGTTAACATCGTTACCAAACATACCAAACCTTCTGCCTCAAACACAAAAGGTGGTATCGTGAAAATAGAAGCGCCTATCGCCATCAGCAACGTAATGTTGTGGGATGCCAAGAAAAGCGTTCCGACCAAAGCAAAACGCACACGTGAGAACGGTAAATTAGTTCGTATCTCTAAAAAATCAGGGGAGGTAATCAAATAATGGCTACTGTAAAATATACTCCGAGACTGGCAGATAAATACTCTAAAGAGGTTATCCCTGCCTTAATGAAAAAGTTTTCTTACAAAACTGTTATGCAGGCTCCCAAACTGGAGAAGATCTGTATCAACCGTGGCGTGAACGGTGCAGTAACTGATAAGAAACTGGTAGATATCGCTGTAGATGAGCTGAACACCATCACTGGTCAGAAAGCTGTTCCTACCGTATCTAAAAAAGATATCTCCAACTTCAAACTGCGTAAAGGCATGCCGATCGGTGCCCGCGTAACTTTGAGGGGTGAGAAAATGTATGAGTTCCTCGACAGGCTCGTATCTGTGGCCCTGCCACGTGTACGTGACTTCAAAGGCATCAGCGATAAAGCGTTTGATGGCCGTGGTAACTATACATTGGGTGTAACCGAGCAGATCATTTTCCCTGAGATCGATATCGATAAAGTGAACAAGATCACCGGTCTGGATATCACTTTCGTTACTACCGCTAACACGAATGAAGAAGCATACGAGCTCCTGAAAGAACTGGGTATGCCTTTCAAAAACATTAAAAAAGAAAACAACTAATAATGGCAAAAGAATCCATCAAAGCCAGGCAGAGAAAGCGTGAAAAACTGGTTGCCCAGTTTGCAGACAAACGTGCAGCGTTAAAAGCAGCAGGTGATTATGCAGGGTTGGACAAACTTCCAAAGAACGCTTCGCCTGTAAGGTTGAAGAACCGTTGTCAACTGACCGGCCGTCCAAAAGGATACATGAGGTACTTCGGTATGTCGAGGATCATGTTCCGTGATATGGCGCTGAACGGACTGATACCGGGTGTTAAAAAAGCAAGCTGGTAAAAACAAGTTGCCGGTTGACAGTTGTCGGATATCCGATGACCGAAACAGGTAACCAATCAATTATAACAAGAATTAATTCTAATAAACATGGTAACTGATCCTATAGCAGACTTCTTAACCAGGATTCGTAATGCACAGATGGCCGGCCACAGGCTGGTTGAAATTCCTGCATCTAATCTGAAGAAGCGTTTGACTGAAATTCTGTACGAGCAGGGTTATATCCTGAAGTACAAATTTGAGGATGATAATAAACAAGGCCTGATCAAGATCGCATTGAAATACGATCCCCTGACCAAACAGGCTGCTATCCGCTCACTGGAGAGGGTAAGCCGTCCGGGATTGCGTCAGTATGCAAAACCTGCCGAGATCAAACGTGTGATCAACGGATTGGGCGTAGCTATCCTGAGTACCTCCAAAGGTGTTCTGACCGACAAACAGGCCAAAGCACAGAACGTGGGTGGTGAAGTATTGTGCTACATCTATTAAGACAACCTTGAACCTTGTGCCTTGTGCCTTGGTTCTTATAAATCCTGTTGTGACAATTTAAGCCTTTTAGTCGGGGCTGAACACTGGCAGGGATATTGAATCAAACTAAAAAGAATCGACTATGTCTCGTATTGGAAAACAACCCGTCGTAATATCTGCAGGTGTTACTGTTACCGTGAGCAGCGATAACGTGGTTACTGTAAAAGGACCTAAAGGTGAACTGAAAGAAAACATCGATAGGGATATCAAAGTAGAAGTGAAAGACGGCCAGGTGCTGTTCACACGCCCTACTGACCAGATCCGTCACCGTGCTATGCATGGCTTATACCGTGCGCTGGTGGCTAACATGGTAAAAGGTGTAACAGAAGGTATTAAAAAAGACCTGGAACTGGTGGGTGTGGGTTTTAAAGCCGCTAACACCGGTAATATACTGGACCTGGCGCTGGGTTATTCTCACAATATCATTTTCGAAGTTCCCAAAGAACTGAAAGTAACTACGCTTACTGAAAAAGGACAGAACCCGAAGATCATGCTGGAAGGTATCGACAAGCAACTGATCGGACAGGTAGCGGCTAAACTGAGAAGCTTACGTAAACCTGAACCATACAAAGGAAAGGGTGTGAAATATGCTGGTGAAGTGTTGAGAAGAAAAGCAGGTAAGGCAGCAGGTAAATAGTAACAGCTAACAAAATAACAAAACACTTCCGGCCGAATCGGAGGTTTAAATACAAAGAAGATGAGCAAACTAGTTCAAAGACAGAAGATCAGATACCGTATCCGTAAAAAGATCGCAGGTACAGCGGTAAAACCGCGTCTGTCTGTATTCAGGAGCAATGCAGAGATCTATGCACAACTGATCGATGATGATAACGCCGTAACACTGGCATCAGCATCTTCAAGGGATAAAGACATCGCTGCGCAGAAAGTGACCAAAATCGAGAAATCGAAACTGGTTGGCGCTGCCATTGCACGCAAAGCAGTTGAACTGGGTATCACCGGTTGTATTTTCGACCGTGGTGGTAACCTGTATCATGGCCGTGTGAAATCTGTAGCTGATGGTGCAAGAGAAGGTGGTCTTCAATTCTAATTCGCTAACAACACAATTTAATCGTTAGATAGATGTCTAAAGTAAACGTAAATAAGGTGAAATCCGGTGGTGAACTGGAACTGAAAGAGAAAGTGGTGGCGATCAACCGCGTGGTAAAAACCACCAAGGGTGGCCGTACTTTCAGTTTCTCTGCTCTGGTAGTGGTAGGTAATGAGAATGGCGTAGTGGGCCAGGGTTTGGGTAAAGCAAAAGAAGTTCAGGAAGCTATTTCAAAAGGTATCGAAGATGCCAAGAAAAACCTGGTGAAAGTGCCAATCATGCACGGTACCATTCCTCACGAACAGTGGGCGAAAGAAGGTGCAGCCAAAGTACTGATCAAACCGGCAGCACATGGTGCGGGTGTGATCGCGGGAGGCAGCATGCGTGCTGTTCTGGAAAGCGCCGGTGTTACCGACGTACTCGCAAAAAGCCTCGGTTCTGCTAACCCACACAACGTGGTAAAAGCAACCATCAAAGCGCTGGGCCTGTTAAGGGAACCGGTACAGGTGGCGAAAAACCGCAGTGTGAAACTGAGCAAAGTATTCAATGGATAATTTGACCATGGACCATGGTCCATGGACGAAAAATACTGATCATTATGAAAATTAAAATAACACAGGTAAAAAGCGGCATCGACAGGTCTGAGCGCCAGAAACAAACACTGATCGCATTGGGTCTGAAAAAGATGCATGCTTCCAAAGAAGTAGAAGCTACTCCACAGATATTGGGTATGGTTAACAAAGTTAGCCACCTGGTGAAAGTTGAGGAACTGGCCTAAGTCATTGCAATTAATAATTAGTAATTAATAATGAATAATTGGGAGCGATCTCCGTTATTCATTTTTGTTTTCAATTACTAATTCTTAATTATCAATTATTAATTCAAATTGCGAGGGGTGATTCCCCGTAAGTTCAAAATCAGATAAAGATGAAATTACACACACTCAAGCCTGCAGAAGGCGCAACACACAAAGCAATCCGTATCGGTCGTGGTGAAGCTTCCGGTAAAGGTGGTACATCTACAAAAGGTAACAAAGGTGGTCAGAGCCGTGCCGGTTACAAAAGCAAAATGGCACACGAAGGTGGTCAGATGCCTATCCAGCGCCGTATCCCTAAACGTGGTTTCAAGAACAACAACCGCGTAGAATACGTAGTGTTTAACCTGGGCCAGATAGACCAGCTGGCTGAGAAATATGGTTTTACCGAGATCTCTCTCGAAAATTTATACATCAACGGGCTGATCAGCCGCACTGATAAAGTGAAATTGCTGGCAACCGGCGAACTGAAAGCAAAACTGTCTTTCAAAGTAAACGCAGCCAGTGAAAAAGCAAAAGCCGCTGTGGAAGCAGCAGGCGGAAGCGTTGAGATTATCAAATAATTTTAACGTAATTTGCCAGACGCATAACCTGCGTCTTTTTTGGTTTTTAGTGTTAACGCTTTCAATTGCATTTCAGTGAAAAAATTAGTACAGACTTTAAAGAATATCTGGGCCATAGATGAACTGCGCAGCAAGATCATTGTTACGCTGGCGCTGATATTTACATACAGGCTAGGTAACCACATCGTATTACCAGGTCTTGATCCCAATAAAATTGAAGCGGCCCAGGCATCTGCCAGCAATAATGGCCTGCTTGGCATCTTTGATATGTTTGCGGGTGGTGGTTTTTCACAGGCCTCTATCCTTGCATTGGGTATCATGCCTTATATCTCTGCTTCCATCTTTATGCAATTGATGACCATCCTGGTTCCGCAATTGCAGAAGATCCAGAAAGAAGGAGAGAGTGGTCGTAAAAAGATCAACCAGTGGACTCGTTACCTCACAGTGATCGTTACTGTTTTCCAGGCAGGCGCGTATGTAGCTTACCTGAACAGTCCCGGTTATGCTGAGGCCATCATGCCTGCATTCAAACCCTTCTTTGCATTCTCTACCGTAGTTACCTTAACAGCAGGTACCCTGTTTGTTATGTGGCTGGGTGAAAAAATACAGGATAAAGGTTTGGGTAATGGTACTTCCATCATCATCATGGTGGGTATCTTATCAAGGCTCCCGGCATCCATCATACAGGAATTTGTAGCGAAAGAACAAGTGGGTGGTGGTGGATTGCTGATCTTCCTGATCGAGATCGCTATTCTTGTGGTGGTGATCATGGGATTGATCATATTGGTACAGGGTGTGAGAAAAATACCTGTGAACTATGCCAAGCAGATCGTGGGCAACCGCCAGTTTGGTGGTGCGCGCCAGTTCCTGCCGGTAAAAGTGAACAGCGCAGGTGTAATGCCAATCATCTTTGCGCAGGCCATCATGTTCCTGCCAACGCTGGTATCATTTACCAATATCGATTCTGCACAGGGTATCGTTAAAATATTCAACGACCATAGCAATGTATGGTACATGGTGATCTACTCCGTAATGGTGATAGGTTTTACCTTCCTGTACACAGCATTGATCTTTAATCCTAAACAGATCTCTGAGGACCTGAAACGCAATAATGGCTTTATCCCGGGTGTAAAACCTGGTCAGCCTACTGCTGATTATATCGGTTCTATCATGGACAGGATCACTTTACCCGGCGCGATATTCCTTGCACTGGTAGGTATCATGCCTGGCTTTGCACAGAAACTGGGTGTAACGCAGGGATTCAGTTCTTTCTTTGGCGGAACCTCATTGCTGATCATGGTAGGTGTGATACTGGATACGCTCCAGCAGATAGAAACACATCTCCTGATGCGCCAGTACGATGGTTTGATGAAGAGCGGACGTGTGCAGGGAAGACAGACTGTTTCGACACCAACTATTTGATCTTGATCGGTCGGTCATGCCGCTGGAAGCGGCACGACCGATTGCACGAAAATCAGGGTGAACGATAGAATTTGAAATCATTCAGATCATGCGACCGGTCAGACCGCTTTCAGCGGTAAGACCGGTTTTTTTATATGACACGGAGGCCCAATATGATGATCCATAAAACAGATGCCGAGATCGCTTTGATGAAAGAAGCGGCCATGCTCGTAAGTAAAACACTTACCGAGGTGGCAAAGGTGTTGCAACCCGGCATGACCACTTTACAGATCGACACGCTCTGTGCAGAATTTGTAAAGGACCATAAAGCCGTTCCTTCTTTTTACCAGTACCGTGGTTACCCGCATAATGTTTGTACCTCCGTGAATGATGTAGTGGTGCACGGTTTCCCGAATGATACGCCTTTACAGGAAGGGGATATCATAACCGTGGATATGGGTGTGATATTGAATGGCTGGCACGGGGATCATGCCTATACTTTTATTCTTGGCGAAGTGTCCGATGAGGTAATGCAGCTTGTACGCGTTACAAAAGAATCCCTGTACAAAGGCATAGAGAAAGCGATCGTTAACAACCGTGTTGGCGATATTGCCCACGCAATACAGGATCATACAGAAAGAAAACATGGATATGGTGTGGTTAGGGAACTGGTCGGTCACGGTATTGGCAGAAGTCTGCATGAGGATCCCCAGATGCCTAACTATGGTAAACGCGGAACCGGTCCCAAGCTGAAAGAAAACCTGGTACTGGCTATTGAGCCGATGATCAATATGGGTACCAAGGATGTGTACACGGAAGATGATGGCTGGACAATACGTACACGTGATGGCAAACCTTCTGTACATTTTGAACATGATGTATGTATCAAAAAGAACAAGGCGCTGGTATTATCTGATTACAGTATTATTGAAGCTGCCGAGCAGGCAAACCCGCATTTGAATACTGCTTATTACAGCGCTGCTTCTGCTTCAGGCGTATAGACATACAACAGCAGTAAATCCTTCTTTATTGTCGAACTTATTCTACATGGTCGCATATTGTATGCGTTGATCTTTACTGTACGCTAAACAATGATCATTTTTTCAATAGCAGAAAAAATGATAAATTGTAGTAGCTGACCTTGGTAACTATCACAGGTATTGTCTCATCATAAACTAACTGATATGAAACAATTGCTATTGGTATGTCTATTAGCTCCCACTCTTACTGTTCTCTCACAGGATAACCAGTCAAAACTGCTCCAAAAGGAATTGAATGCGAAGGTGATCAAAAAGGATCCTGCGGATACCAGTAAAAAACTATGGAAAAAAGGCGGTATCATTTCCCTGAACCTGTCGCAAAGTTCCCTCAGTAACTGGGCCGCCGGGGGCGATGATTATTCTCTTTCCATCAATACGGCGGTATCTGCATTTGCCTTTTACAAAAAGGACAAAGCAAGCTGGGATAATACTGTCTCATTTAATCTTGGGTATGTAAATACTACGAGCCTCGGACCCAGGAAAAATGATGACCGTATAGATTTCCTCTCAAAATATGGTCATGAACTGAACAGTAAACTGAACATGAGTGCATTGTTCAATTTCCGTTCACAGTTTTTTAAGGGATATGATTATCCTACCCCTACCACGAAAACATTGTCCTCTGATTTTATGGCCCCCGCGTATATACTGCTGGGTTTGGGGCTTGATTATAAACCGGCAAAGGACCTGTCGATTTTCTTTTCACCACTGATGGCAAGATGGGTGATCGTAACCAACGATACCCTATCTGCAAAAGGCGCGTATGGGGTAACACCGGGTGAGAACGCTCTTTTTCAACTGGGTGCATTTGCCACCATCAATTACAAAGCATTGCTGACCAAAACAGTTGGCTACACCGGCCGCCTGGATCTTTTTTCGGATTATCTGAATAATCCACAGAATATTGCATTGAATATGACAAACCTTTTCGCCGTTAAAATATCCAATGTACTGGCGGTAACCTATAGTCTTGACCTGATCTATGATGACAACATAAGACTTTTCGGCCCGGCAAAAAATGCACCGAGAATGCAGGTGAAATCCATTATCGGTGCGGGATTACTTTTAAAATTATGAACGAAAAAAAGCGGTTGGTAGTGGTGGGTGGTGGAGCCGCCGGTTTTTTTTGTGCAGTTAACGCTGCCAGATTAAATCCCGAACTACAGGTAACCATCCTCGAAAAATCAAATAAACTTCTCTCCAAAATAAAAGTGAGTGGCGGTGGCCGTTGCAATACCACGCACGCCTGTTTTGACATACCTGAACTGGCCAGGCGGTACCCGCGCGGACAGAACTTTACCAAGAAAACATTTCACTGGTTCAATACCACCAACACCATTGCATGGTTTGCTGAGCGTGGTGTAGCATTGAAAACAGAAGCGGATGGACGAATGTTTCCCATAACAGATAATTCGCAAACCATTATCGATTGTTTACTGAAAGAAGCAGGTAAGTATGGGGTGGAAGTGATGATGCAATCTGAGGTTGCTGCCATTATCAAAACAGGTAACGGCTTCGAAATAAAAACCACAGACAACAAACAACAGACCACAGACTATCTCTGCATTGCCTCCGGCGGTTATCCCAAATCCTCCATGTTCAACTGGCTCCGTGAATTGGGACATAGTATTGAAGAACCTGTTCCATCCCTGTTTACGTTTAACATGCCAGGGAATTCCATCACACAACTCATGGGTGTAAGCGTTGAGAAAGCTGTCGTAAAAGTAACAGGTACCAAACTGGTGGAAGAGGGGCCGTTGCTCATTACACATTGGGGAATGAGCGGTCCGGCTATTCTTCGGTTGTCTGCCTGGGGTGCAAGACAATTGGCGGATACCAATTATCATTTCAATATTTTGATAAACTGGTTGCCGCAATACAATGAGCAAAGCCTGCGGGATGAATGGACGTTTTTGCGTGATGCGCAGGGTTCACAGAAAATGGTGAATAAAAATCCATTCGGATTGCCTGCAAGGTTATGGATACATCTTTTGTCATGCAGTGGTATCAGTGAAGAGATGCGCTGGTCGGATCTTCCTTCCAAAGAAAAAAATCAACTGATCAAAAACCTGGTGTCCCACGAATTTGCTGTAAAAGGAAAAACGACTTTTAAAGAAGAGTTTGTTACCTGTGGTGGGATCAAATTATCGGAGATCGATCCCAATACCATGGAGAGCCGTATTCAGCCCGGGATATTCTTTGCCGGTGAGGTCATGGATGTGGATGGAATCACGGGGGGCTTTAATTTTCAGCATGCATGGACAAGTGGGTGGATCGCGGCCAATGCGATTGCCGGCAAATGATTCGGTAATGTAAAATAACGCCAGTGTCTTTTAAATAGGCCCGACTTATTACAGAAGTGGTTAGTGATATCAAAAATTACTCGACAGGGCTATCGCTATCCAATTGTCATGCTGCATACAATATACCTGTTTTTATTCTCATGTGTCTGGATGCCCAGGCAAATGGCAAGACACAAAACACGCCCCGGTCTCTAAAACCAGCCGTCTATCGGTAATATTCACGCTTCATATAAAATCTGTGGAATTGTCCCCGTTTTCTCTGGATTAATTCTTATTTTAAACAGCTTAATTTTTCTAAACCAAAAGTCACACGATGAAAAAATTGATATTTGCCTTTGCGGCATCCAATCTCCTGATGGCTGCAGCTGTAGCACAGCAGCCACCAACAGGCGGAACCCCTACCAAGCCCGCTTCAGACAGCGTTAAACAGACAGGCCCGCCGGCGGCTAAAAAACCAACGGTAGCTGAAAAAACCAAGGGTAATAAAAAAATTGATGGCCTGTTCACCTTGTACCAGGATACCGCTACCGGCAGTATGCAGGTATATGTGCGCAAGGACCAGCTTGGTAAAGAGTATATCTATCAGAGTTTCTCCATCAATGGTCCTACTTCTTTGTTCCTGCACCAGAGTATGCACAGGGCAACTGCGGTGATCAAAATCACAAAAGCATTTGATAAACTGGAGTTTTCACAAGTGAATACTGGGTTCTTTTATGACAAGAACAATCCTGTCAGCAAAACAGCCGATGTAGACAAACCGGAAGCCATATTTTATTCCGACAAGTATTCCATTGAAGATTCATTGGGCTACCTCGTAAGTGGTGACGCTTTGTTCCTGAGTGAAAAACTGGACCCGGTAAAACCCATATTTGCCCCGAGCCCTTTAACCATGTTTCTCTTTAATCTTGGTCAACTGAACCCGGCCAAATCGAAATATGCAACGGTGCGTTCTTTCCCGGATAATACAGATGTGGTGGTGGACCTGTCTTATGACAACCCTTCAACCATTGCACAGGCTGGACCAGATATCACCGATCCACGATATGTGCGCGTAAGAATGCAGCATAGCTTTATTGCCATGCCACAGAATGATTTTGTATCCAGAAGGGATGACCCTCGTGTAGGCTATTTTACACAGGAAAGAAATAACCAGACAAGTATCAGTCCTGTTCCTTACAAAGACATGATCAATCGCTGGTACCTGAAGAAAAAAGATCCATCTGCTTCAGTAAGCGAACCCGTAGAGCCATTGGTGTACTGGGTTGAGAATACAACACCTGTGGAGTATCGCCAGACTATCCTGGATGCGGGACATAAATGGAACGAAGCTTTTGAAAAAGCCGGTTTCAAAAATGCAGTCGTGATGAAGATCATGCCTGATGATGCTGCATGGGATCCTGCTGATATCCGTTACAATGTGATTCGTTGGGTATCATCCGCACAGCCTCCTTATGGAGCTATCGGACCAAGCTTTGTGAATCCACGTACTGGCCAGATCCTCGGCGCTGATATCTCTGTAGAATGGTTCTCAGGAAGCGCTACGCCGATCTTTGATGACCTGTACAACAGCGCACCTCCGGCTGCATGGGGTACTGCTGCCTATGATGCCAAAGCTGCGGAAGAAATGAAGTTCCCGGGTTTAACAATGAAGAATAATTACAACTGTACCATCGGCGCTGAACTGAAGGCACAGTATTCAGCGGGTATGACCACACTGGAAGTAGCAGGCGCGGCTCCTGAAGAGATCAAGGAAATGCACAAACAGTTCCTGACTTACCTGATGATGCACGAAATGGGACATACACTTGGCTTGAACCATAATATGAAGAGTAGCCAGATGTTGTCACCTGCTGAAGTTCATAATACAAGTATTACACACAGCATTGGCCTGATGGGTTCTGTAATGGATTACCCGGCTATCAACGTTTCGCTCGACAGAAGCAAACAGGGAGATTACTATACCACAAAAGCAGGTCCTTATGATCTTTGGGCCATCGAGTTTGGGTACACGCCTTTCTCTGCATCTGGAGAAGAAGCAGGTATCACCAATATCCTTTCACGCAGCGGCGATCCTAAACTTGCTTTTGGTAATGATGGCGACGATATGCGTGCGCCAGGTAAAGCCATGGATCCAAGGGTAAATGTGAATGATATGTCTAGCGATGCGATCGCTTATGCGGAAGAAAGGTTCCAGTTGGTAACTAGCCTGATGGGCAAACTGGTTGCCAAGTATACCAAACCCGGTCAATCGTATGCTGAGCTGCGCGCAAGGTATAACGTACTGAACGGACAGCGTAACAGCATGATCAATACCGTGAGCCGTTATGTAGGTGGAGTCTATATCGACAGAACCTATCCTGAGCAGAAATCAGGCAACAAACCTTATACACCTGTTTCACTGGCTACGCAGAAAAAAGCGATGGAAGTGATGAACAAGTATGTGTTTGCTCCCAATGCATTTGATGCAGATGCGCAGGTATTCCCTTACCTGCAGATCCAGCGCCGTGGGTTCAATCAGCCAGGTAATGGTGAAGATTATAAAGTAACCAATACAGTTCTCGCATTACAGGTAAATGGTACACTGGCGCATATAATGAGTCCGGCTACTTTACAACGTATCACCAATACCCGTTTGTATGGTAACCAGTACAGCGCCGCAGATATGATGAACGATCTGACCAAAGGCATTTTCGATGCTGATATGAGCGGCAATGTAAACGTGTACAGGCAATACCTGCAGAGCTCGTTTGTAGGCGGTTTGACAAGACTGATGTCTGATGCTTCACCAATAGACCAGGTATCAAAATCAGCCTGTCTTTATACAGCCAAAAAACTCAGAAGCAAACTGGCAGCAGCGCCTGCTACAGCCAATGAAGAAACCAAAGCGCACAGGGCGAATATGGTGTTTATGCTGGATAGGGCATTGAAAGTGGACTAATGTAATTTTGAATTTTGGATTGGGAAATTTTGAAATTGATTTTTTCTCAATTATAATCGAAAATGCCGCAGGATTATTTCTGCGGCATTTTTTATCTAAGCGAAGTTTTTAACACAGAGGCCACAGAGAAAAACGGAGGGCCCTCCGTTTTTCTCTGTGGCCTCTGTGTTAAAAAATCTACTGGTTATATAGGTCATTTATAACGCAGCGATCTGTTTTTTGATTTTTGCAGGCAACTTTTCTTTTACCAGTTCATACGATTGTTTCAGGTATTTCTTCCAATCAGTCTTTTTCATTTTCCGGATATCTTCGGTCCATACCCATTTGTATTTGGCAACATAAGGGGCTGGTTTAAAGCCAGGCATATTGCTCATTTCAACAAATTCTTCATCGGTTACTTTAAAGGAAGCTGTGACAGGAAACTGGTCGAGCCCCACTACACAGAACATTTTACCACCAATGGAAAATACAAGATCGTGTCCCCATTTGATATCTTCTGTTACACCGGGTAATTGCCGGCAGATGGTTTGTATTTCTTCTGTGGTCATGTGATTTTTGCTTTATAAAACAGGTGCCATTATTGTTTGGTATAAATATGTTTTCTGCCACCCTGTACTAAAATCATTTCCCTGGCAGCAGGCTGGAAAGTTAGCGCAATACCTGCGGGATCAAAACTAAAACTGTCTTTGCCTGCAGATGAAAGTGCAAAAGCTGACTGACCGGTTGCCTGGGCCATCAGTTTACCTTCTGATACAAAAATAGAGATAGGCAAGGACAGTGTTTTGCTGGTATATTGCCCCGTATAAACAGATAATTCTTCTGTTGATAGAACAGCTGCGGTAAAAGAGGGTATATCGTAGGGCCTGCCAAAAGCAGCGCTTAATGCCGCAATCGAAATATTGTTATTGTCAAAGTTGGTTCCGTTTGATATGAGTGCAAAGGCAATTTTGTCTTCCGGAAAATAAGAAAAAACCGAATTGAATCCATCAATACCACCGGTATGACCAAAGCCCGTTTTTCCATAAAAAGGAAAGGTGATAAGTCCCATGCCATACCTGTCTTTAAGCGTTTGCATTTGCTGCAGGCTTTCCTGTGAGACCAGTTTCCCTGTAAACAACGCTTCTGCAAAAAGCACAAGATCGGATGGGGTAGACACGATGGCGCCTGCTCCAATAGGAACAGACATATCTGTTTCAGACTGTTTTTGCCAACTGCCTGAGAACAGGTAAGAATGCGTTTCGTTATTGGTGGGATTTATTTTTGCGCCATAGTAAGTGTTCTTCAAGCCTGATGGGTCTATGATCTTGTCGCTCAATAACTGTGCGTAAGGTTGTTTGTATATTTTTTCGAGTATAAATGACAAAAGAACAAAATTAGAATTGCTGTAAGAAGACTTACTTCCTGGTTCAAAATCACTTCCACTTTTGACAATAATATCTACTAACTCAGTTTCATTTTTTTTCTGTGTGTTCCATGTACTGTAATCCGGGTTAGCGGTAAAATTGTGGATGCCGCTTCTGTGGTACAGCAGATCACTGATCGTGATCTTGTCTGCATTGATAATAGAAGGAAAATACGCGGCAAGTGTCCGTGAAAGTTGTAGTTTTTTTTCCTGAACAGCCTTCATGACCAGCACTGTTGTAAAAGTTTTGGTAATTGATCCGATCCGGTATTTTGTATCTGTAGTTGATTTTTTCTGCGTTTCAACATCGGCAAATCCTACAGCCTTAGTGTAAAATATCTTTCCATCTTTTGCCAACGCAATACTGCCCATGAATTTGTTATGCTTTGCAAGTGTATCAAAATAGCTGTCTAGCCTGGCATTGTCAAATGATTGCGCTGATGTATTGCATGAAAATAGTATCGCGCATACATACATGGCCATAAATAGGAGTGGTATTCTTTTCACAGAAAAAGAAGATTTAGTGGGTGTCATTGGGTATTATTTTTTACGCGGATAGTAACTTATAACAGCTTAATAAATGTACAATAAATTGATTGGTAATTGATGAGGGGGTAGAAGAGGGACTTTTTCTGTACAAATTTTGCAGGTAAGCAGGATACAGAACGCATCTGTCCGGTTGAAAATAACATTTCGCATTACGTCTAAATGACTACCTTGTCGGAGGCGGATAGTGCCTATCTAAAAATCTATGAGTATGAACGGGAAGCAGTCTGAATATTTTGCGAAAGAGGAGCGGAAATCACTTTTGGCACAGGAACCGGTAAATTTCACCTATAGTTTCAATAGTGTTGAGAAAACGATCACGGGCCTGGTACAGGAAAGGAATAACCTGATCTATCTCTATGAGTATCGTGGTAAATACATTGGCACCGAATTCTTTATTTCTTTTTCAAAGGAATCGGTTTCGTATAAACTGATAAAAATTGAAGGGCAAATATTGGAGCCTGCTACAGTTGATATTGCTGATGGAATCGAATAAGTTCCAACAACAAATAATTAAGCCGCAGATTTGCAGACTAGTACTCAATCTGCGAATCTGCGGCTTAAAAATGAACTAATCAGCCTATTTAATTCCTTTGACAACTTCCCAGTACGCTTTCTTAGGCTGGTAATTTTTGTCAAACAATAAAGGGTAGTCCTTTCTTCCCCTTACCGGGAAATTATCCAGCCAGCTGCTGCGGTCCGATACGTTCCAGAAAGTTACGCTGGTAAGACTCTTTTTATATTTTTCAAATGCTGTGAAAATGCGTTTGTACATATCTATCTGTTTCATTTCCTTGTCAGCAGTAAACGTTGTAATGGTATCTTCCGGTTTTCTTTCTCTTGAATTGTGTTCTTTGTTGTACACTGAAATGTCGAGTTCCGTTACCTGTACCTGAACACCCAGTTCAGAAAAACGTTTCAGTGTATTTTCCAGTTCTTCTGCACTGGGTTCATTGATTGCCCAATGCGCCTGCAGACCTACACCATGAATGGGAATGCCTGCATTTTTTAAATTTTTTACCAGTCGATAAATTTTTTCTCTTTTTACAGGATTGATCTCATTATAATCATTGTAAAAAAGTATCGCATTGGGGTCAGCGGCGTGCGCATATTCAAATGCTTTGGCGATAAAGTCTTCGCCAATGATACGGTACCAGGCAGAAGGGCGAAGGTATTCGTCGGCTTTGTCTGAAATGGCTTCATTCACCACATCCCATGCATAGATCGTGCCTTTGTACCTGCTGACAACTGTTGTAATATGATCTTTGAGACGTTGTAATAATACTTCCCTGCTTACTGTATCTCCTTTTTCATTGGTAAACATCCAGCGTGGTGTTTGGTTATGCCAGCAAAGCGTATGACCGCGCATACGAAGCTTGTTCACCTTTGCAAAGGCGGCAATGGAATCTGCATCCCGCCAGAAATATTCATTCTCACGTGGATGGATGGGCCCCATTTTCATCGCATTTTCCGGGGTGATACTGTTGAACTGTTTGAGGATAAGCGCCGCTTCCTCACCTTTGATAGATCGGGGAGAAACCGCTACCCCTACAATGAATGATTTGGCGAAATGGTCCTTGAGTCCTTTGGTACTGTCTATTCCGTCATTGACCGACTGTAGTTTGTTTGCACTGCTGCATTGAAAAAATATGCAGGTCATGGTAGCCATTGCGAGTAGTAAAAACGTCTTTTTCATAAAAAAAATTTTGATGATATATCTCTGCGTAACCTCATGTAACTCATGTTCTCTGCGGTGAAAAAACATTCAGAATGTCAAGCTGTATCCAATTCGATTTTTTTTCACCGCAGAGAACATGAGAGCGGGGAGTTTTCGCAGAGTTATGTAAGTATTAATTGAAGTAACAATACGCCAGCCAACCCGATGATACTGATAACCGTTTCCATCACTGTCCATGATAAAAAAGTCTGTTTCAATGATAACCTGAAAAATTCTTTGAACATCCAGAAACCGGAGTCATTGATATGCGATCCAAAAACACTTCCCGCGCCTACTGCCAGTACCATTAATTCGGGAGCTACGCCAGTAGTGGCGATTAATGGCGCTACGATACCTGCCGCAGTCAGTCCCGCAACAGTAGCAGAACCTAGTGTTACCCGCAACAGTGCAGTAATGCACCATGCAAACACCAATGGAGGCATCTGCAATTTGCTGCTGAAGGAAGCAATGTATTGACCGGTGCCGCTATCGATCAGCACTTGTTTGAATGCGCCGCCTGCAGTAATGATCAATAGTATCATGGCTATGCCCGAAATAGCATCGTTGAGCCATTTCATCACTTCCGGCATTGGTCTTTTGGCTTTGATGCCGAAATAATAGATCGCAACGATTACTGCGGTAAATAAGGCAATAGTTGCATCACCTGCAAAAGCGGAGATCTTACGTACGATATTTTCAGCCGGTAAAAATTGTGCGGTAATAACAGCTAATGAGATCAATACAACAGGCAGAAGCGCCAGACAAAAACTGGGAAGGGCAGGGGGAAGTTCGGTTCTTACTGCCTGCTCTTTTTCGCTGCTCAATGGGTTACTGATATCTACTTTGATTCTTTTCAGGATATTTCCCAGCAGCGGCCCTGCAATAATTACGGCAGGTACTGCCATACAGAGACCATATAACAAAGTTTTCCCGGTATCTGCTTTGAATGCACTGATCAGTACCACCGGACCCGGATGTGGCGGCAGAAAACAATGCGTGGTAGATAATGAGGCAGCCATCGGTGCAACGATATACAACAATGGTAATCCTGTTCGCTTGGCGATGGAAAAAACCAGTGGTACCAGTATCACAAAACCTGCATTATAATACAGTGGGATACCGATCAGGAAACCTGTCAGCAATACCGCCCACTGGATATATTTTTCACCGAATGCATTGATGAGCGTGGTAGAGATCCTTTCTGTGGCGCCGCCTATCTCCAGTATTTTTCCGAGTATGGCACCCAGACAAATGATCAGTGCAAGACTGCCCAGTGTGCTTCCTACGCCTTTTTCAAGGGATAGTAAAAGTTTGGCCGGCTCCATGCCAAGCAGCAAACCTGTAACAATGGTCACGAACAGCAGGGATAAAAAAGGACTTATCTTTTTTACTGTAAGGAATACCTGTAATGCGATCGCGAAAATGATGATCAGGAATTGCATGGCAATGATGGTTGTTTTGGTACAGTTAGCGTACTGTGTTTATCAATGTCCCTATGTGTTCTATAGTTATTTGTATTTCATCTCCTGGCTGCAAAGTGAAATCATGTCCCGGTACGATGCCTGTTCCTGTCATGACCAGGCTGCCATGCGGGAAAGAACATTCGCGGTAAACAAAGGATACCAGTTCTTCGGGTTTTCGTTTCATCTGATCGGTACTCACATTTCCTTCGAATACAGATTGGTTATTCCGTTTAATGATCAGTTGAATGGCTGATGGATCGAGTGGCTGATCGGTCACGTATATGCATGGGCCAATCGCTGCACAGGCATCATAGGTTTTTGCCTGTGGCAGGTACAATGGATTCTCTCCTTCAATACTGCGGCTACTCATATCATTGCCAATGGTGTATCCAACAATTTTTCCTGATGAACTGACCACTAAGGTGAGTTCGGGTTCAGGAACATCCCAGGTAGAATCTTTACGGATATTCACTTTTGCACTATGACCAACCACCCGGTGTGGTGTTGATTTAAAAAATACTTCGGGTCTGTCTGCATCGTACACCTTTGCATAAAAATCACTGCCACCGGCTGCCTTGGATTCTTCCTGCCTGCCTATTTTACTGCGCAGGTAAGTAACTCCACAGGCCCATAATTCCTGTTGTGAGCCGATAGGAGCGAGGATATTACCGGTTAAGGAAGGCATGGGTTTGGAAGAAGCGCATAACTTTTCCATTTTTGTGAACAAGGCATCATCATTCACAAAACTATCCCAGTCGTTTTCCTGTAAATGATAGAAACTGTTGTCGTTTTCGATCACGATGCCTGTATCTGTCTTGTATAATTTCATCTGCTATATTATTAGGGTCTCAGCTTTACACGCAGTATGTACATATCGTTGGTGATGTACAATGTTTTTTCATCTTCAGAAAATGCACAGTTGGAGGTTGGGTTATCGTCTATCCTGATCTTACCTAGTAGTTTTCCGTCTTTGTTGAATATCCAGATGCCACCTGGGCCTGTAGAAAACACGTTTCCATTCTTATCTACTTTCATTCCATCAGGTAAACCTTTTAAACCTTTTTCACTACCAGCGGTACTGTAGAATATCCTGCCATTGGACGCATTGCCGTTAACATCTATATCAAATGCATAGATATTCGGTTTGGCTGGATCGGAATTACCTACCAGCAATGTTTTTTCTCCGGGAAGAAAAGCAATACCGTTGGGTCTTGTGATGGTATCGGATATTAGTTTTACTTCACCTGAGGTGTTTACGCGGTACACTCCCTGGAAAGCGATCTCTTTTTTAGGATCCTTCATGTTTTTCTCCAGGCCATAAGGAGGATCTGTAAAGAAAATTTCGCCTTTACTACTCAGTATAACATCATTGGGACTGTTAAATCGTTTTCCTCCATACAGGTTGGCAAGTGAAACAAATTTGCCTAATGGATTGTTTAGTGTCGCATCCATCTTTGCAATACGGCGATCGCCATGTTGCGCAAGAACAAGATTGCCATTCTGATCGAGTGTTAAACCGTTCGAGCCGGTCTCACCACCGCGTTTGGCTGTATCTGTATAACCGGATGGAGTGAGGTACACTTCTTTTCCTTTTTCCTCTGTCCATTTATAAATCGTATTCTGGGGAACATCTGAAAAGATCAGCATTTTTTGTTTTGGCAACCACAAAGGACCCTCACTCCAGTCGAGACCATCTGCAATGATCTCTGCTTTGGCATCGGGTGAAATGATGGCATCCAGTGCAGGATCAAATTTTTCAACCCGGCCGATCAATGGATATTTTGATGGCTGTTTTGTCTGGCAACTGGCGGTTACAGCAGCGGCCAGGAACAAGAGGGCAAATGCTTTTTTCATATATAGCAATGATTGAAATTTGTTGATATCTCTGTGAAACTCTGTGTTCTCCGTGCCTCTGTGGTAAAGAACATCCTCCATCGATCGGCGCGAAGGCTTTACCACAGAGGCACGGAGAACACAGAGTTTCACAGAGGATGTTAGTGCGAATCTCTTGTTACCTCACTTCCCGAACTACCCTGTAAAAAATCAAGATCTGCACCTTTATCGGCTCCCAGTACGTGATTGATGTATAAGCTCACGTAACCTCTTTCCGATGCGGGTGCTGGTTTTTCCCATACGGACCTTCTTCTTGCCAGTTCTGCATCATCAACATGCAGGTGTAATTTTCGTAACGGCACATTTAATTCGATCATGTCCCCATTCTGGACTAGGGCAAGCGTACCACCAATAGCAGATTCAGGAGATACATGCAGAACAGCGGCGCCATAGGCCGTTCCGCTCATTCTTCCGTCGCTGATGCGGACCATATCGGTAATTCCTTTCTGTAATATTTTTTTGGGCAGTGCCATATTACCTACTTCAGGCATACCGGGATAACCCACTGGGCCAACGTATTTCAAAACCATGACGCAGGTTTCGTCTATATCAAGATTGGGGTCATCTATCCTTGCATGATAATCCTCTATACTTTCAAACACTACCGCACGGCCTGTATGTATCATCAGGGCAGGGGTAGCAGCTGATGGTTTGATAACGGCGCCGTTTTCTGCGAGATTACCTTTTACTACCACACATCCAGCTTCAGGGATCAGGGGTTTTGTAAAGGTGGCGATCACATCTTCATTGTAACAGTCGGTGATGCCATTGATATTATCGTGATGATTTTTACCGGTAACGGTCACTACATTTTTATGCAGTTCTTTTTTTAATTCATGTAAAATAACGGGAAGGCCACCTGCATAATAAAAATCTTCCATCAGATATTTACCGGAAGGCATCAGGTTTAACAGGAGCGGGATTTTACTACCTATCGTATCAAAATCTTCCAGTGTAAGATCAACCCCAATTCTTCCGGCGATGGCCAGCAGGTGAATAATGAAATTGGAAGAACCGCCAACAGCAGCATTTACTTTTATGGAATTTTCAAATGCTTCCCTTGTTAATATCTTATCGATGGTCAGGTTTTCTTTGACCATCTCAACGATCCGTCTCCCGCTAAGCTGGGCCATCACTTTTTTTCTTGAATCAGCAGCAGGTATGGCAGCGGCACCGGGCAAGGTAAGCCCGAGTGATTCCACCATGCAGGCCATTGTGCTCGCTGTACCCATGGTCATACAATGGCCGATACTGCGGCTCATACAGCTCTCTGCAAATTCACATTCTTCCGCTGTCATTTTCCCGGTCTTCATATCCTCATCAAACTTCCATACATGGGTACCACTGCCGATTGTCTGGCCCTTGTATCTGCCATTGAGCATAGGTCCTCCGGGAACGACGATAGTAGGTAAGCCTACACTGGCAGCACCCATTACCGTAGAAGGTGTTGTTTTATCGCAACCTGTAAGCAATACCACGCCATCTATCGGATTGCCGCGGATGCTTTCTTCGGCATCCATGCTGGCGAGGTTGCGGAACAACATGGCCGTTGGCTTCAGTAATGTTTCGCCGAGGCTCATGATCGGAAACTCAACAGGAAATCCTCCCGCCTCCAAGACACCACGTTTTACCGACTCTGCATGTGTGCGGAAATGCGCATTACAGGGAGTAAGTTCACTAAAAGTATTACAGATGCCTATCACAGGTCTGCCATCGAACATGTCTGTTGGCATACCCTGGTTCTTCATCCAGCTTCTGTAGATGATACCATCTTTGTCTTTTCTGCCGAACCAGCCCTGGCTGCGAAGTTTTTGACTCATTGTTTTAATCGGTCGATTGTTGAGAATTATGAAACAGTAATATTCGAACTGACTACATTCGATGTAGTCTTATTTTTAATACCTGGCTGACCACCGCCTACACTGATTGTCAGTTTGCCTTTGGGTTGTTTTAAAACGCCTTTCTCATCTACTACAGATACATTTTCAGGAGTCAGTGTAAACTGTATGGTTTTGCTTTCTCCTGCTTTCAGTGAAACACGTTTAAAGCCTTTGAGCGCCCTGATGGGTGCCTCTGTTCCAGCATTGGTGTTGCTTACATACAGTTGTACCACTTCTTCACCGGCCATTTTGCCTGTATTGGTAACTCTTAAACTTACTGAAATTTTCTTACCTGTAGTTGTAGTTTTAGGAACTAACAACTGGTCGTATTTGAAACTGGTATAGCTCAGGCCATATCCGAAGGGATATTCGGCTTCGCCTTTGAAATAACGGTAGGTGCGGTTGACCATGGAATAGTCGTTGAAATCGGGGAGGTCCTTATCACTTTTATAGAAAGTAACGGGTAAACGACCGGCAGGATTGTAATCACCAAATAATACATCCGCAATAGCGGTACCTGCGGATTGACCGCCATACCATGCATTCAGGATGGCAGGTATACTGGCTGATTCCTGCGGGATGGCAATAGCGCTTCCTGTCATCATCACAAAGATCACGGGCTTGCCGGTTGTCTGCAATGTTTTCATGGCTTCAGACTGAATAGCAGGCAGCAGGATAGAAGTACGATCGCCGCCATTAAAGCCTGGATAATTCACACGCATCTCTTCACCCTCGAGTTGTGGTGAGATACCGCCGACAAAGATGATGGCATCGGCATCTTTCAAACGGTTAGCAACCGCCGTGAAATCAGTTTTCTCAAAATTACCGGCGCGTAACCTTACGGATGCTTTTCCTTCCAGTTGCTGGTATTCCAATACGATCTTGTAGGATTTACCTTTTTCTGTTTTCAGACGATAGGTTCTCGCACCCCAACGATTGCGTGTCCAGGCGTTGAATATCTCCTTATCATCTATTAAGAAACGATAGCCATCATCTCCTTCCACTTCAAAAGTGATCTCCCCATCTTTTATCGCAATATAATTAGTGGTATAGCGGGCTGAAAAATTATACGCACGTATATTTCCTACTACTGCTTCACCTTCCTGCCAATTGTGTTCAAGTGTTTCTTCTGTGCGTGTAACCTCGGGGGGGCCATTTAAGTCTTTATTGGAAAAATAGTCTGCTTTAAAACCTTGTTTGCCATCTATCGTGTACTGGCTGCGCATATCGGCATAAGCGAGTAAGGTGTCATTGGTGTGATTGATCATTTTCTCGTACACGACTTCTACACCTGCGCCAACCTTATTTTTAATACCCTGTAGGGCGGTCACAATTTCAGATGGGATACCGTTATAGTTACCCAGTACAGCAATCGAATTGTCTGCATTCGGACCAACAATGGCGATCTTTTTAATTGATTTTTTTAGTGGCAAGGTATTGTTCGCGTTTTTCAGCAACACGATAGACTGTTGCGCCATTTTCAAGGAATGTGCCTTATGCGGGGCGCTTTCCAACACAGACGCCGGTGTCTGTGCATATTTCACCATCGATGGCGGATCGAACATACCGAGACGAAAACGGATCATAAACAGTCTTCTCACAGATACATCTATCTGTGATTCTTTGATCAATCCTTCTTTTACTGCCTGTACCAATGCTTTATAGGCATCTGTTCCGCAATCGATATCCGTTCCATGCATCACCGCATCTGCAGAAGCGGCGGCGGCATTGGGATGTGTTTTATGGTTCTTGTAAAAATCATCTATTGCCCAGCAATCAGATGTTACATAACCGGTAAAGTTCCACTGGTTGCGGAGGATATTCGTCATCAGTTCATCACTACCGCAGCAGGGCTGTTTTTTCCAGGCATTGTAGGCGCACATAACACCCGCTACATTCGCTTTTGTAACCAGTTCCTGGAATGCCGGCAGATAAGTATCCCAGAGATCGTGATCACTTACATCGGCATTGAATACATGCCGCAATGGTTCAGGACCGCTGTGTACGGCGTAGTGTTTGGCGCAGGCGGCGGCTTTTAAGTATTTAGGATCTTCTCCCTGCAAACCGCGTACAAATGCCCTGCCGAGCATGGCTGTGAGGAATGGATCTTCACCATAGGTTTCCTGACCTCTTCCCCAACGGGGATCGCGGAAAATATTGATATTGGGTGTCCAGTAGGTAAGACCCAGGTATCGTTCATTGGCCCTTTTCAGTTCAACAGCTTTGTTATGAACGGCTCTTCCTTCCAGTGCAGAATAGTCTGCCATGGTGGCGAGTGAGTTGGTGTCGAATGTAGCCGCCATGCCAATCGCCTGCGGGTACACCGTTACCCTGAACGGGGTACGTGCCACACCATGCAATACTTCGTTCCACCAGTCATACGCCGGAATACCCAGGCGTGCTATGGCGGGCGCGCCGTTCAGCATCTGTGATACTTTTTCCTCTAGTGTCATACGGCCCACGAGATCATTTACACGTGCCTCAAAACTGAGGTTGGTGTTGGAAAAAGGGAGTTTGCTGATATCTGTCTGCGCATAAAGAATAGTGACAGGTATGCATAGCACGAGGAGAGAAATTATTTTTTTCATAAACTAGATGATATATGGTATAAAGAATAAGATTTTAATAGCCACAGATTTCACAGATTAACACAGATTTTTTTCTGTGTTAATCTGTGAAATCTGTGGCAAAAATTCATCCTACATCCCCGCAAAAATCTAAAAAACACCTACTACTTCAATTCAAGAACCACTACGGAAAATGGAGGAATGGTTAATGACAGTTTTTTATCCGTAAGACTTGCCCCATTAAATGCGGTTGGTACAATCTTATTCGGATTCTCAAAACTGTTATAGTTCTGTAATTTGTCTGATGTCAATATCCTTCCTGTTACATTTTTATAAGCAGCGCCTTCAATATTGATCGATATTTCCTGCGCTTTACTTGCATCAATGTTTACCAGTGATACATGCGTCAAACCATTCTTATCTTTTGAAGCAGATACAGAAACCGCTTTCAGTTTTTCTTTACCCATTTTATAATCAGTGCCGGTCAGGCTCACAGGCAGCATGGTTGCATCCTGGTGCACATTGTACATTTCCATGACATGGTAAGTAGGTGTGAGGATCATCTTCTCTTCGCTGGTGAGTATCACGGCCTGTAGTACATTGATGATCTGTGCCAGGTTGGCCATCTTTACACGATCGCAATGATTGTTGAAGATGTTGAGTGTAGTTCCTGCGATCATTGCATCACGCATCGTATTCTGTTGAAAAAGAAATGCGCCATTGGTGCCGGGTTCCACATCATACCATCCGCCCCATTCATCCACCACCATGGCCACGCGTTTTTTGGGATCGTATTTATCCATAATGGCAGCATGGCGTGTTACCAGTTCTTCCATTTCCAATGCGCGCTGCATGGTGGTATAATATTCTTCCTCTGAAAAACCGGTGGCAGAACTTTTTTTGTTCCAATTGATCACAGAGTAATGGTGCACACCCACTGCATCCAGCATGTTCAGGGGGATATCGCGCATCAGTACTTCTGTCCAGTTATAATCATTGTCACTAGCACCTGATGCGATCCTGAACAATTTATCGCTGTTGTTCCAGTTGGTCATAAAAGTGGCGTACTGGCGATAGATATTCGCGTAGTATTCCGGTTTCATATTACCACCGCATCCCCATGCTTCGTTGCCGAGTCCCCAGTATTGTACTTTCCAGGGGTTGGGTCTGCCATATTGCTGGCGCAGATCGGTCATAGGACTGCTGCCATTGGGATGTGTGGTATATTTCACCCAATCAGATAGTTCCTGTGGTGTGCCGCTGCCCACATTGCCGCTGAGATAAGGTTCTGCACCCAGCAACTCGCACATATTCAGAAACTCATTTGTTCCAAAACTGTTGTCTTCTTTTACATTGCCCCACCATACATTCAGCATAGATGGGCGTTCTTTTTTAGGACCCACACCATCTTTCCAGTGATAGGTATCCGCAAAACAACCACCGGGCCACCGCAGTACAGGGACCTTCAGTTTTTTCAATGCGTCGACGATATCCAAACGGATACCATCCTTGTTCGGAATTTTGGTATTATTATCTCCTACATAAATGCCACCATAAATACAATGCCCCAGGTGCTCGGCAAAATGGCCGTAGATATTCCTGTTGATGATCTCCTTTCCTTTATCGGCCTGTAAAACAATTGTATTCTGTGCCTGTACAGAGAAATAAGAACATACGATGAGGAGTGCAAGAATTTTTTTCATAAAAGCATTTTTTATAGTCAGATCTTATTTGTAAGCGGTAATGGGTTGAATGGTTCCGTCTGCATTGTATGTTAACTCTGTCACTTTCACATTACGCAAATGTGTTTTTCCTGAGATCTGCACATCATGGTAAAACAGATAGGATTTGCCATTGAACTCCACAATAGAATGATGGTTGGTCCATCCCTCAACGGGATTCAATACAATTCCTTTGTACGTGAATGGACCGTAAGGCGTATCACCGATCGCATAACAGATATTGTGTGAATCACCTGTTGAATAAGAGAAATAATATTTCCCATTGTATTTGTGCAGCCAGGATGCTTCAAAAAAACGTTTGTCGTTATTTTTTTCGAGGAAAGGTTTGCCATCTGCACCAACTATGTTGATCTCACGTGGTAACTCTGAGAAATTTTTCATGTCTGCATTGAGTTTCGCTACCCGCGGCAGTACGGCTAATTCATCCGGCCTTTTTAACGCGCCTGCTGAATCATATTTGTTATTGGTCCATTTCTGTAACTGGCCACCCCATATTCCGCCGAAGTACATGTAATAACTGCCGTCATCATCTTTGAAAACAGCAGGGTCAATACTGTAGCTGTTGGCAATAGGGGTTGGTTCTGCTTTAAACGGACCTTCCGGTTTGTTGCTGGTAGCAACACCTATGCGGAACACATCGGTTTTGTCTTTTACAGGGAAATAGAGATAATACACGCCATCTTTAAATGCCGCATCCGGCGCCCAAAGCTGGCGGCCCGCCCAGGGGATATCCTTGATATCAATGGCTACGCCATGATCGGTTACTTTACCATCAATTGCATCCATGGATAAAATATGGTAATCACGCATACCAAAATGATCGCCCAAATCATTCTCCTTGATACCGGCTTCAAAATCATGCGAAGGATAAATATAAATTTTGCCGTTAAATACATGAGCGGATGGATCTGCCGTAAAAATATCTTTTACCAATGGTTGCGAGATAGGTGTTTTTTTCAGTGTGCCTTTTTCTTCCGGCTTTTTTTCCTGTGCACAGGAAGTCAATACGGTTGCAGTTAAACAGGCAACCAAAAGTTTTTTACAGCTATGACTGGTCATGGGTTTGTTTTTTATGATTGATTATTTTGTTTCAGGAGGTCCAAGGTAACTTTGTTTTACACCACCGGCATCTACCACTAATTTCTGCAGTACGACAGCAGGACTTACCATCCAGAATTTCAACACATGTTTGCCGGCGGAAGGGATGGTGTGTTTGGTGTTTTTGATGATGATATTCGTAGCCGCCCATTCGTTCCACAAACGCTGGTTGTTATCGTCTTTGTTAATGGAAATGATCTGTGGCTGTTCATCATCAAATGATACCGCGTATTTCAATCCTTCATCACCATGAAAATTCAGGCTAGGAGAGAAATAAGCCTGTAGTTTTACAGAATCTGCTTTCTCATAAAAATAGATATCGTATTCAAGATGTGGTGCATTGTTACCGGGGGTTTGTGACGAAGCCGTAACAGGAAACGCGGTGATGGCGGAACCTGTACGTCCATGGTCAGGTAATATCTGCCACTTGATGCCATTGCCATTCACGGCTTTTGTGTAATGATCGGCTTCTATCGATACAAAACCATCCTGTTCATAAAACACGTTTCCAGTAACTGTTTTTGGGATCAGTGATCTCGCGGTTTTTGGCTGTTCCATATAAAGATCATAATCATCTACTCTTGTAGTATCTGCTAATGTGATATATTTTACAACTGGCATTTTTTGAATATTGGGCTGTTGCCAGTATGTATAACCGATATGTGTCTGGTCCATCATGTGGTTCCATTTTCCATTTGAAACCTGATGGTATTCTATACTGATAAGGGAATCCTTAAGGTATAATTCTTTTACCCTGTCAGCATACACATTCGCTTTTGTTGACGGAATCGCTGCATAATATTTATTCTTCGCCACATTCACATACATGTCAATCAGATTGGAACAAGCTTTTACCGGGTGCAGTACCAGTTGAAAATATGCATCCTGGTAATGCACTGGTAAATCCGTTTTGATCTTCTCGGCCCTGGAAAGAAGTGTTTTGTAATCTTTCACAGCTTTATCTGCTTCACCATAATTCAGCAGGCTATACGTATTCGCATCCAGCAGTTCCGGTTTGCGGCGGCCATTGTATTTGGAATATTTTGAAATGATATCAGCTATCTCTGCTGCATGTTTTTTTCCAAACTGGTCCGTAGCCCAATTCTCCGTGTATTTCTGCAGATCGGTGGCTTTGATCCTGTCCGGCGCCCATGCATAATCGAACCAGAAGGAGATCGGGAACTCTACCGGTTTCAGGTCACCCACATTCACTATCCAGATATCACGTACACCGTATTCATAAGCCAAATGCATTTGTTCCCATGTACGGGCAATAGGATTTGTGTTGAGCCATTTGTAATTTCGTGGGCCGCCTACATAATCAAAATGGTAATAGATGCCATAACCGCCTTTGCGTGGTGCATCGGTCGTTCTCGGCAGTTTGCGGATATTGCCCCAGTTATCATCGCATAATAATAAAGTCACATCATCCGGTACACGCATGCCTTTGTCGTAATAATCCTGTACCTCTTTATACAATGCCCATAACTGCGGGGTTTCTGAAGCGGATTTCCTGGTTACTTCTTCCAGTATTATCCGTTGATCGGCCACGATTTTTTCAAGCAATGCAATATTGCTGCCCTGTGTCATGGGCATATCACCATCACCACGCATACCAATCGATACAATGCTTTCATGGGTACCCATGTTCTCGATACCTTTTCTCCAAAATGCGCGGAGTATGGTGTCGTTTGTCTGGTAGTTCCATTGTCCCTTGCCGTATTTTCTCCATTCTGCCTGCGCCCGTAACATAGGCTCATGGTGTGAAGTACCCATCACGATACCATATTTATCAGCCAGAACCGGGTTCAGGGTATCATCATCATTAAAAGCATTGCCCCACATGGCGGGCCATAAATAATTTCCTTTCAAACGCAGTATCAATTCAAACATGTGTTCGTACATTTTCGAATTGAACCCACCGAATTTTTCCTTTGTCCATCCTGAAAATGCAGGTGCTTCATCATTGATGAATATGCCGCGGTATTTTACAGCAGGCGCATCCCTTTTCAGGAATGTTTGGGAGACATACAGTTCTTTTTTCTTTTTCACCGGTACATCGGCCCACCAGTACCAGGGCGATACACCCATTTGTTGTGAGAGATCGAATACGCCAAATGCGGTACCTCTTTTATCATTACCCGCTATTACTAATGCATTGTCAACGCCGGGAAAAGGTTTGCTGATCACCTGTATCGAATAGGCTTCCCATTTGTTCTGTATGAAATCAGGAGAGAATTTTTTCTGTTCGATAAGTGATCGTATCAACCTTGATCTGTCGAGTGAACCAATGATGATGATATTATTGCCCGGGGGCTGCGGCGTATTTTTCAGTTCGGGTTTTTGTCCTGTTACCGCTTCCATATCTTTCTGTAACAGGCTTGCTGCTTTTTGTACCAGCCAGTAGTCATCTGCATCTACTACAATAGAAGCGGACCGGGTTCCCGTAGTAATAGGAAATGAATTGCTGCCTTTGGTTTCAGTGATAAAATGCTGCGCCCGCGACACGAGAACAAAAACAATGAGACACACGGATAGTATCCATTTCTTTTTCATAGAGAGAACAATTGTTTATCACCAATTAGTATCAGTTGCCGTTATTACCGTTGCCCGGGACAAACAATGGTCTCAGGCTTCTGTAATAGTCCAGCGTATGTTCCGGTTTTTCGTATTGTGAAGGGATCGGCTTACGGGAGAAAGTGGAGAAATAGAGCAAACAGGCATTTCTCCACCATACGGCTTCTTTTTCCTGCACAGCCAATAACATTTTTACATGCTTGAATCTTTCTTCATCTACAAATGATTTCAATCCATCCCAGCTCTTCTGCATTTCGCGTACTTCATCTACTCCGCTGTAATATTTTTTACAAAGCGCTTCCCACAGCGTTAAGCCCGATCTCATTTTGTGGTTCCAGTTCACATGGTGAAACCAGAGCAGGTATTCATCCGGGCAATCGGCAAGCGCATCATACATTTTCCTGATCTCCGGCGCATATTGTTCCAGTGCATTGCTTCCTTTTGAACTTCTTTCAAAACCTACACCCACAGAATCTGCTTTGTGGTAATACACAGGGTTCCAGTCCTCACGTCCCAGCCTGTCTGACCAGGGAGAAGGACCATAATGATGACCATCACCCATGATATGATGCAGGCCAAGCGGTGTCATATAATTCACCATTGTTTCCCTCGACGAAAGCATCATTTTTTTTGTGTTGCTGATAAAGAGCGGGGTGTTACTGTACGTCATGCGGATCCATTCTTCCGCAATCTTTTCTGAAGACAGGCTATGGTCCCATGCCAGTCTTCCATAGGCATACCAGTTAGATTGTGCAAACGGATGTCCTGTCCATGTTCTGTCATCGCCGATATTACTTACACCTGCTATGCCATTGAGCGTATGTTGATCAGCGGAGCCATCGATCACACTGGCAACCATTGTTCCTTTGCCTTGTGTATAGGTGTCCGCATCCAGTACTTCTTTCATCAATGGCGCTTCATATACGAGGTTCGTGCCTTGTCCGAGGTATTCCTGTGTTAACTGGAACTCCATCATCAAAGGTGTTTTTGGCATCGCACCGAATAAGGGATGAAAAGGTTCGCGTGGTTGAAAATCGAGCGGGCCATTTTTTACCTGTACCAGTACATTCGATTTGAACTGCCCGTCGAAAGGTTTGAATTCGTTATAGGATTGTTTGGTCCTGTCGATCGGTGTTTCATTGCTGTACACAAAAGCGCGCCACATCACGATCCCTTTATGCGGGGCCAATGCATCTGCCAGCATGTTGGCGCCATCTGCATGTGTGCGTTTATAATTCTGCGGACCGGGCTGTCCCTCGGAATTGGCTTTCACCACGAAGCCGCCAAAATCAGGAATGTAACGATAGATCTCATCGGCTTTCTTTTTCCACCACTCTTTTACTTCGGGGTCGAACGGATCCGCAGTTTTCAATCTTCCCAATTCGATAGGTGCACTGAATTTTGCGGAGAGGTATATTTTAATGCCATACGTACGGAACACATCTGCCAGCGCTTTTACTTTTACGAGATACTCTGGTGAGAGCATCTGTACATTGGCATTTACATTATTCACCACTGTTCCATTAATACCGATCGATGCATTGGCCCTTGCATAATCAATATAACGTTGGTCGATATAGCCAGGTAATAAATGCCATTTCCAGATGGAAAATCCTGCATACCCGCGTTCCACGCTGCGGTTCATATTGTCCCAATGGTTTAAAACACGTAACTGCATTTTGGGAGAGCTGACGATGCTCAGGGTTGCAATATTTCTGTGCTGTTGCAACTGCTGTAAAAAATGAAAACTGCCGTACAATACACCTTTGTCGGTATTGGCAGTTATGATAATACAGTTCTTGCCGGCCATTTTTTTTGTAACGATCAGAAATCCTTCTTCACCCAATCCCCTTGTTTCAATGCCTGTATTGCCGATAACCGGTGACCCGATCGTACCGATGATAATGCTATGTGCCTGTACAGATGGCTGGGTGGTGATCTTTTTATCAAGAAGGCCAGATAAACCTTTTGCGAGTTCTTCTGCGGCCGCTGTTAGTGTGGGAGATTGGCCCTGTGCAGCAATACCACTGATCTGTGTTTTGTAAGCTGACAAAACTGTTGCGTCGGTGATCTTATCATACCTGAGCCATAACCGGTAGCCATCTTCTGCGTGTAATACCTGGCAACTAATGAAGACAAGAATAACGATCAGGCACAGTTTGTGTTTCATGGCGGTATGTATTCAGTATATGATCAACTGCTTTTCTTCATCGACGACTCTCTTATGATCAGTTCTGATTTAATGATGATGGTGTTGGTAAGATTGATATTGGAAATGCCATGCAGGTGATTGATCAGGTTGCGCGCAACGATCTCGCCCATTTCAATACCCGGGTAATTGATGGTTGTGAGTTTGGGTTGTATGATCTTGCTGATCACATCATTATTAAACCCTACCACGGCAATATCTTCCGGGATGCGTTTGCCCGCATCTTTGAATGTCTGTATAAAAACCGCTGCGCAAAAATCATTGGTGATAAACACACCATCCGGCATAGGCTTCATGGCCATGATATTTTTTGCCGCTTCGATACTGGCTTCTTCACTCAGGTCGTTAACGATCACCAGTTTTTCTTCATAAGGCATATTGCGTTCCAACAACGCCTGGCGGTAGCCTTTCAAACGATCGGCATATACGTTTCGTTTCAGGTTCGCCGTTACATGCGCGATTCTTTTGCAGCCCTGGTCAATCAGGTGTGCTGTGGCCTCATAACCGGCTTTCTGGTTATTGATCACTACTTTAGTTCCTTCTCCTTCTTCAAATACCCGGTCGAAGAACAAAACAGGTATCCCTTTCCTGGCAAACGGTTCAAAATGGGAGAGGTCCTCTGTATCATACGCCAGTGAAGCGATCAGGCCATCCACTCTTTTATGAAAAAGGTTCATGGCATTCGATGCTTCTTTCTTATAGGTTTCTGATGAGTGGCCTATGATCAGGTCGTAATTCGCTTCAGTCGTTACTTTTTCAATGCCCGCGAGTACAGAAGTAATAAAGTGACTGTTCAACTCGTGTACGATCACGCCAATGGTATTGGTACGTTGTCTGCGGAGATTGCTGGCAAAAGTGTTGGAACGGTAGCCGAGTTTGATGGCGAGGTCGGAAATTTTCTTTTTTGTATGTTTATTGATGGCAGGATGGTCCTTGAGCCCTCTGCTCACAGTTGCGGCAGACAGGTCTAGTTCTCTGGCAATATCATAAATCGTTATCTCTTTTTCCCGACTCATAAAATACAATCGGTTGCAATATAAGCGGAAAATGTAAAAGCCTTTAGCTTTTTGATTTCTTTTTCAGGGAGGATGCGCGGATCAACAGCTCAGATCGCAGTACAATAATGTTGGTAGACTTCATCGCAGAAATACCATTGAGGTGATTGATGAGTTGTGTGGCTGCAGCTTCACCCATGGCATAGCCCGGGTAATTAACAGTTGTTAGGTTTGGCTTGACCACCTTGCTCATCGGATCATTATTGAAACCAACAAAGCCGATATCTTCCGGTACGCGAAAGCCCGCCTGTTGTAACGTAAGCATACAATAAATAGCACAGGCATCATTGGCAGAAAAAACAGCATCTGGTTTCTGTTTCATTTTCAGGATATGTTCCGCTGCTTCCACACCAGCTTGTTCGCTCATGTTTTTGATAAGGATCAATTTGGGATCTATCGGAATTTTCTGATCAGACAATGCTTTTTTATAACCCTTTAATCTTTCTTCATATACGCGGCTGATGGGGTTGCCGCCAATATGCATGATCCTTCTGTAACCCTGATCCAGTAAGTGTTTGGTAGCATCATAGCCTGCTTTGTAATTGTCTATGATGATGCCCATACATTCGGTATGTTCCCGTATCCTGTCGAAGAAAATAAGCGGGATACCTTTTTTGATGAAAGCATCAAAATGATCGATGTTCTCTGTTTCATGCGACAAAGAAACCAGCAGTCCATCCACCCGGCTGTTGAACATGGTGGTTACGTTTTCTATCTCCCTGTGCAGGTTTTCCGATGATTGGCTGATGATGAGGTTATAACCTTCTGTGGTAACAACCTGCTCCATACCGGCGATCACATTCGACATAAAATAACTGCTCAGCCTCGGTACGATCACGCCAATAGTGTTGGTTCTTTTCTTACGCAGGTTGCTGGCAAATGTGTTGGAACGGTAGCCAAGTTCCTGTGCCAGGTCCTGTATTTTTTTGCGTGTGATTTTTTTAACGGCAGGGTCATCCTTCAGCCCGCGACTGACGGTGGCGGGGGAAATAGCGAGTTCCCGTGCTATATCATATATGGTGATCTCCCGGTGTTGTGCCATGGCTTACTGATGAAAACTACCACTTCGGATGGACTAAAAAAAAAATTTTAATGCAATCGGTTGCATTTTCAAATTTTATTCCGACATTAGTCTCGGCTTTTCCAAATGCCATGGAAAAACAGCCACCAAACGATTGTAGCCATGCCGAAACTAATTCATAGTGATCTGCGCAAACACTTGCCAGTACAGTGTTTCAGGCTACCCGTACATATTACGACTACTCCAAAAACATCATTTGATCTACAGGGGACCACTCTTACCACCCGGCATAAAACAGGATATATCCAGCTGTTTCCGGCATGGGAGGGGGTACCTGAAATAATTACCAGCGGCCGCAGGTCCATGCGTTTTTTCTTTCCGCCTTAGTATATCTATAAGAGGTAAAAACGAGTTTCAAGAGACCGGGAACCGTTTTTGCCGGGTATATGCAACCGATTGAAATATGAGCTATCCGTAGCAAGCGCAGAATCAACACTTATCTAACCCTAATGCCCGCTATTATGAACACAAGTTAAACAGGCTCACATCCGTCAACACGCTATCCTGATGCTTGTCAGTTTAGTTGATACTATTCAATCACATTAATTAAAACAACAGCTATGAAATTCTTGCTTATGAAGCCGCTGCAAAAAGCCACACAGATACTGCGATTCTGTATGGCCATTCTATTGCTGGCGGGTCTGGCTGCTATCATACCTTATGATGCAAACGCCCAGGCACAACGAAAAACAGTTACAGGAACGGTTACCAATGAAAAAGGAGAACCTGTTTCCGGCGCTTCTGTCACCATTAAAGGAACAACTACCGGAACTACTACCAACACAACCGGTAATTACTCGATCTCTGTTACCGGAACACCTACCCTTGTATTTTCTTATGTAGGGTATGGCACCACAGAACTGCGTGTAGGTTCCGGAACTACTTTGAACGCCCAACTGGCTCCCGGCAGCAATGAACTCGACCAGGTGATCGTGGTGGGTTATGGTACACAACGGAAAAGAGATGTAACGGGATCGGTTGTTTCCGTTAGTGAAAAAACATTGAAAGAAGTTCCTGCCACCAACGTGATCAGCCAGTTAAAGGGCCGTGCAGCGGGTGTAAGTATTGTGAGCAACAACGCTACTCCCGGTGGAAGCGGTCAGATCCGTATCAGGGGTAACCGCACACTTACCACTTCTCAAAGTGGTAGTGATCAATTGGACGGACCGTTGCTGGTAGTGGATGGTATTCCATTCGGTGGAAGTATCAATGATATCAATCCTGAAGACATCACCAGTCTTGAAATTCTGAAAGACGCTTCTGCAACAGCGATATTCGGTTCCAGGGGTTCCGGTGGTGTTATTCTTGTAAGTACGAGGAAAGGACGCAGCGGCAAAGCGATCATCACTTATGATGGTTTTTATGGCACCAGCAGCGTAATGGGTAAATTCAATATAATGAATGGTACCGAGTATGCGAAATTCAAAACGGATGCCGCTCTCTACAACCGTTCCAGCTGGCCAACCAGCGCGGGTACATCTTCGTACCTGCTTACGCAACCTGAAAAAGATGCATTGGCTGCCGGTATCTCAACAGACTGGCAGGATCTTATCTATCAAAACGGTTACCAGTCGAGCCATACACTCGGTTTGACAGGCGGAACGGATAATACACAATTCGGCATGAGCGCCGGTTACTGGAAAGAAGAAGGCGTTATTCCTAACCAGACTTTTGAAAGGGCAACCCTTCGCATGTCTATCGATCAAAAAGTGGGTAACCGTGTACGCATAGGGTTGTCAACTTTTAATACCATATCCTATTCCAATACACCGGGTGGTGGTGGTGTGCCGGGCGGACTGGTAAGACTTACCCCGCTGGCAGCGGCGTATAATGCCGATGGTACAGTGAACCTGAACCCTGCAGCAGGCTCAATTGATGCACAGTCTGTGAGTCCACTTACGCTTATCACCAAAGCCAATTCCATATTGGCCAGGAACAGGCGTTTGAGGTCATTCAATACTTTATATGGCGAGGTACAGATCATCGAGGGATTGAAATACCGTCTCAATCTGGGCTTAAGCTACGAACAGGCTAACGGTAACGGCTACAATGGTCCGAATGTGTACACTAATACCGCTACTGTTCAGTCTTCTTCCAATGCCAATGTGAGCAATGCGGAAAGCTGGTATTATAATATCCAGCACCTGTTGACCTATAATAAAACATTTGCCCAAAAACACAGGATCGATTTTACCGGTCTGTTTGAAGTGCTGAAAGACCATAACCAGGGTTCTGGCTTTAATGTAGTGGGTGTACCTGCCGACTATATACAAAGCGCCAATTTTGGTTTGGCCAGCAACGCACCAACTGTAAATGCAGGTCAGACCTATTTCTCTGAAACAGGATTGCTGTCTTATATGGCGCGTTTGAACTATGGCTATGATAACCGCTATAATCTTACAGCAACTGTACGTGTGGATGGTGCATCACAACTGTCGCCGGGTTACCAATACTTTACTTATCCGGCCTTTGGTGCGGGATGGAATGTTACGAATGAAAAGTTCATGAGTAATGCGAGTTTCCTCTCTAACCTTAAGATAAGAGGAAGCTGGGGTTTATCGGGTAACCGCAACGTAGGTGCTTATTCAACACTGGGTGCGTTGTCTGCCAGTGCGTATAATTTCGGGCAGAGTACACAAGGCCAGCAACTGGCTTACACGGTAACACAACTTGCAAACAAGAGCCTTTCATGGCAATCTACGCAACAGATTGACTTAGGTATTGATTTCGGATTCCTTAACAACCGTATCACCGGTTCGATCGATTGGTACAAACAGCAGACAAAAGATATCCTGCTGTCGGTGAACCTGCCGGCCAGTAACGGTGCGGGCAGTACGCTTAAGAACCTGGGTAAAACACAGGGAACGGGTCTTGAAGTTGCTATCAGCAGTATCAATATCCAGAGTAAATCAGGATTTACCTGGAGTACTGATCTGAACTTTTTCTTTAACAGGGAAAAAATAGTATCGCTGACCACAGAAGCAGAAAAAGAGAACAAGGGTAATGGCTGGTTCGTGGGACAACCGCTGACCGTGATCTATGATGTACGGAAACTGGGTATCTGGCAGCTCGAAGATTCCGCCAAAGGAACGATCGCTCAGCAAACATCACCTATTCAATATCCCGGTCAGATCAGGATAGAAGATATCAATGGTGATAAAAAGATCGATGCGAATGACAGGCAGGTACTTGGCAATTTCCAACCCGATTGGGAAGGTGGCCTGACCAACCGTTTCAGCTACAAAGGATTTGATCTGTCTGTAGTGATATACGCAAGAATGGGTATGAAAGTATTGGTTCCTTATGTAACTGCCGATGGCGGTGCACAGGGCTTTTCTTTCTTTAACCAGGGTCGTGTGAACCAGGTAAAAACAGATTACTGGACACGTACCAATCCAACCAATGCATTCCCTGCTCCTGATGCAGGTACCGACAGGCTGCTGTATGGTTCCACATTAGGTTATATGGATGGCTCATTCATTAAATGCCGCAGTATCAACCTCGGTTACGAGATACCTTCTTCTGTATTGAAAAGAACAGGTATCAGTTCGCTGAGGGTGTACTTCAATGCGACCAATCCGTTTATCATTTATTCACCATTTGTGAAAGATGGTTTCGGACCGGATCCTGAAGGAAATGGTTACGGTGGTGCAGTAAGTGCAGCCGGTTCGGATGTAGGTGTGGGTGGTCGTCAGATCAGTGTGAATCTGAACAACCCGGCACTTCGCCAGTTCACTTTTGGTATTAATGCTAAATTCTAAATGTATAAATCAACTTATATGAAACGTTATCAAAAAATAAGTTGTGCAGCGCTTATTGCTGTTGCATTACTTGGAGCTGGCTGTAAAAAGATACTGGAGGAGCAACCCCAGGCCAGTGTCGTGCCATCTTTCTTTAACAGTCCTGCAGGTGTGCTGGGCGGTATCGCCGGTGTTTACAACGATATCCGCAGTGCATGGGGAACAGAAGGGTTCAGTGCCGAAATGGTGGCAGGTACCGATGAACATCTCGCAGGCGCCAGTGCCAGCGGGGCACCTTTTTATAATTACAATGGATTGAACAGTACCACTGGTGGTGGCTGGTGGAACACTGCGTACACCGATATCAATACACTGAATGGTGTATTGCAGTACGGCGCCAGTGTGGACCTGCCGGATGCTACCAGAAAAGCCTATCTCGCACAGGCCAAATTCCTTCGTGCTTTCTGGTATTTCCATCTAGTGCAGGCTTTTGGTGATGTGCCTTTGAACCTGACGTTCATAACTGCGCCTTCTCAGGCAGCTTCGCGCCAGCCTGTAGCAGATGTATATGCACAGATCATTAAGGACCTGACAGAAGCATCAACTGACCTGTCAAACACACCAACAGATCCTTTCCTGGGTAAAGCGGCTACCAAACCAACAGCGTTATACCTGCTGGCAAAAGTTTACCTGACAAGAGGATGGCTGAATAATACAGCAGCAGATTTTCAGCAGGCGGCTACCATTGCTTCAGGTATTATTACCAACAAGGCCACGTATGGTCTTGACCTATGGGCTGATTACGGTGATGCGTTTGTACCGGCCAATGATTATGGAAAAGAAACCCTTTTTGTAAGCGATCACTCTATTGATGCTAAATTCGGATTGTACCGCGTAGGGGCAGGTGTTGCCGGTGGCGAGAATCAAAACCTCACACCATGGTTCTATATCTGGAACTATCCTTCCAACAGTGGTATCAATTCCGCCAAAAACACTTCTGGTGTATTGGTGAACAATGGTACTTCAGTGATGTTAAGAGACGCTGCGAATGGTCGTCCGTTTATCCGTACAAGACCTAACACGGATGCGATGACCACAGGTCCAAATGCGGGCAACAACTATGTTCTTGGACAGGCATTTGTGAACAGGGTGAACGATTCACGTTATGACAATACTTTCCAGAAAGTATGGTTGTCGAATACCGTGGTAAGCAATACAGCAACTACAGCAGGTAATACACGTGGTATCGGTTACAGTATGGTACCAGGTACTGATACTGCGGTATGGATACCCGATGTGGAAGTGGCAGGCGCACCACAGTTTGACGGAACAAGACCTTTTAAAGGCATCATCATTCCGCCAAGCTTATGGTCAAATACTTATTTCCCTTCTGTGAAGAAATTCATGGACCCCACCCGTGGAGCCAACTTCAATGACCCGTCTACAAGACCGCTTGTCATGTACAGGTTCTCTGATGTGTACCTGATCGCTGCAGAAGCTTACTTCAAGGATAATAAACTTCCTGAAGCTGCTGCTATGCTGAACGTGGTGCGTCAAAGGGCCGCTTTCAGAAAAACCAATACAACGGTACAGAATACGGCGGCTGCCGCAGCGCTGACCATTACCGCAGCAAATGTTACACTCGATTTCATACTTGACGAGCGTACACGTGAAACTTATGGAGAATGGCAGAGATGGTTTGATCTGGTTCGTACAAGATCACTCATAACAAGGGTTACTGCCTGGAATAAAGAAGCGGCTCCGAATATTAAAGCGTTCCATATGCTGAGGCCGATACCTCAGACACAGATAGACCGTGTTGTAGAAGGACCTAAGTTCCCGCAAAACACGGGCTACTAATATTTTTCTTCGTGGTTGATAGTTAGAATCTACAGGGAGGGTGAATATCTATTCACCTTCCCTTCTTACAAAAACCGTCTAAGAACAGCAAGAACTGAGAATTGAAAATTGAGCGTTGAATATTGAACATTATTTGTTCAATTCAATGTTCAATATTCAACGCTCAATTTTCAATTACTTGAATTTTGCCTGGTATATAGATGATGTTCTTTTGCAGAAAGCGTAAACTTCATCTATTCTTAAAAAATGGGTATGAAACATTTAGTTAAGTGGAAATTTTCCCTGGTGATTATCTGTACGATGGGAATGAACCAGGCTTTTTCTCAATTCGGTTTTGGTAATCCTGCGGACAGCGCTGCGAGGCGTCGTGCACAGGACAGTATCCGTGTTTTGACAGACAAGGATCATAAAAACATGCTGGCACAGCTAAATATCAGTTCTATCCGACCGGGCGTAAGCGGTAATAATGCTGCGCCCAATGCGGCCAATTATGATGAGGCCAAAGCCAATCCCTTCCCCAATCTCCCCGACCCGTTACTACTTAAAAACGGGAAAAAGGTAACCACGGCAAAAATGTGGTGGAACGACCGCCGCCCCGAGATCGTAGAAGATTTCGACAGGGAGATCTATGGCCGTGTTCCCAAAAATCTTCCCAAAGTAACCTGGGAACTAACCAGTACGGTTACTGAAACGAATGGCGAGTTTGCCATCGTTACAAAAAATTTAGTGGGTCATGTTGATAATGCTTCATACCCCGGTATCAAAGTAGATATTCAACTCAGGTTAAGTACACCTGCCAATGCAAGCGGTGCTGTTCCTGTGATTATGGAATTTGGATTTATTCCGCCGGCAGGCTTTCGTTCGCCTGCACCGCCTGCCAATGCAAATCCGAATGCACCGCCACCGGCACCAGGCTGGCAGCAACAGGTATTGGCGAAAGGATGGGGTTATGCAGTGATTGTTCCGGGAAGCATACAGGCAGACAATGGTGCGGGACTCACACAAGGCATAATTGGTCTTGTAAACAAGGGCCAGCCGCGCAAACCCGATGACTGGGGTTCGCTGCGTGCATGGGCATGGGGCGCAAGCCGCGCACTTGATTATTTTGAAACAGACAAAGCCGTTGATACCAAACGAATCGGTATCGAGGGACATTCCAGATATGGGAAGGCGACTGCTGTAACGATGGCGTATGATTCCCGTTTTGCTGTTGCATTCATCAGTTCTTCTGGTGAAGGTGGTGTAAAACTTCATCGTAGAAATGTTGGTGAGATCGTTGAAAATGTTGCCGGCTCCGGTGAGTATCATTGGATGGCGGGCAATTTTATCAAGTATGCAGGACCATTGAACTGGGGTGATATGCCCGTTGATGCGCATGAACTGGTGGCGATGTGTGCACCGCGCCCTGTATTCATCAGTTCGGGTGAAAGAGGTGACGGATGGGTAGATGCCCGCGGTATGTTCATGGCAGGTGTGGCAGCGGGTCCGGTGTACACTTTGTTAGGTAAAAAAGACCTGGGTGTAACTGAATTTCCAAAAGTAGAAACCGCATTGGTGGATGGGGAAGTGGCTTTCCGGCAGCATACCGCCGGTCATACACCCGGGCCTAACTGGCCCACATTCATCACTTTTGCGGACAGGTATTTTTCTAAAAAATAAATCAGTAGCTGAAGCATAGTGTGATGAAAAAAAATCTGTACGGTATTGTGGTGTTGCTGGGTGCAACAATCGTATTCCTATCCTGTAGTAAAACCAATAACGGTGGTACCAATACCGGTGGCGGAACAAATACAGGAGGAGGCACTACTGTGAACCCGGATACAGTGGGTACATTGAAAGATGCGGCCACTGCAGCCGGTTTTGCATTTGGTATTGCGATCGACCAGAATATGAAAACAAGTGCAGCGTATGCCAATATTGTCAAACGCGAAGCATCAGCAGTTACATTCGGCTATCACATGAAACATGGCGCCATTGTAAAAGATAACGGTGTGCTGGATTATACAACAGCCGATGAACTGATGGCACTGAGCAATACGGCAGGTGTGGAAGTGTTTGGTCACACACTCGCATGGCACCAAAATCAAAATGGAAATTATTTACGCTCTTTGACAGTAGGAGGCGGTGCGGGTTCTCCTAATCTCCTGTCTTCCGGCGATCTCGAAGCAGGTACGGGTACCAGTGGTACAGGCAGTACTTTATTTACCGGATGGAACTGTTTGATTGGCGGAACAGCCGCAGCAACATTTTCAGCGGTTGCCGGTAATGGAAGCGCAAGGGCCATGCAGGTAGCCGTAACAACATCGGGTGCAAACGCTTATGATATACAATCTATCGGTTCTTCCTGGAACGCGGTTTCAGGATCGGTCTATAAAGTATCTGTTGATATCAAAGCATCAGCGCCAGGTGGAAGGGTAAGGCTGGTAATGCAGAACACCGTTTACCAGCAACTCGAGATCACCCCCGGTACTTCCTGGGACACCTATACATGGACGTTGACATTGGGTGAAACAGCGCCGATGCTGCGATTGAATTTCCCCAATGCAGGTACTTACACAATCGATAATATGACTATTGTTGATGTATCCAGTTCACCTGCTCCATCCCATGCACAGATAGCGGTTGCTGTTGATTCTGCTTTAAGCAAATTCATCCGCAACACGGTAATGCGTTATGCAGGCAAAGTAAAAGCATGGGATGTAGTAAATGAACCCATGCTGGATGGCACCAGCGGCCTGCGTACCAATACAGGATCAACAACAGGCGATGTGTTTTACTGGTCGCAGTATCTGGGAAGGGATTATGCATTGAAAGCTTTTCAATATGCAAAAGCCGCCGATCCGAATGCATTGTTGTTCATCAACGAATACAACCTCGAAATCAATGCAGCTAAACTCGATTCATTGATCAACTATGTGAATGAATTGAAAACAAAAGGTGCAAAGATCGATGGCATTGGTTCACAGATGCATATCAGTATCAACACATCTACTTCAGCCATTGATGATGCATTCAAAAAACTGGCGGCAACGGGATTGAAAATACGGGTATCGGAACTCGATGTGCGTGTAAATCCGAATGACAATGCAGGTTTTACTGCGGGTCAGTCGGAACTTACGGCACAGGCGAATATGTATAAGTATGTCGTGAAATCTTTTATACAGAATGTACCGGCAGCACAAAGGCATGGATTTACGGTATGGGGTGTGGCGGATAGCGATAGTTGGATCATTGTCAGTCAGAAAAAGACAGATGCTCCCTTGTTATTCGACAACAACTTCAACAAAAAACCGGCATTTTACAGCCTGCTGCTGGGGATAAAAGGAAAATAATACAGGTGGATAACACCATTCTGTGTTTTTTTGGTTATAATAGTGAGCAATTTAGGCAGTCCCACCGGGGATTCTTCCCTGGTGGTTTTTTATCTTGCGGGATAAAGTGTAAAAGCACATTACGAGAATTATTATAAAAGGAGTCCATGTTATTATTAGGTATAGATGTCGGCACGTCTTCGATCAAAGTGTCAGTGGTTAATGCCGATACACAGCAATGCGTAGCATCCGCCCAATACCCCGATACGGAATCGGGTATCATTGCTTCACAGCCGGGCTGGGCAGAACAGTCGCCCGAAATGTGGTGGCTGCATGTACAGGAAGCCATCCTGAAAGCACATTCCACCAAACAGTATGATCCGAAAGATATTGGCGCCATCGGTATCGCGTACCAGATGCATGGGCTGGTGCTGGTGGACAAACAGCAGCATGTGCTTCGCGACAGTATCATCTGGTGCGATAGCCGCGCAGTATCGATTGGTAACAAAGCATTTCATGCGATAGGCGAACGTGCCTGTTTATCGAGTTTATTGAACTCGCCGGGAAATTTTACCGCGTCCAAACTCGCGTGGGTAAAAGAAAATGAACCGGCTATATACGCACAGGTCGATAAATTTTTATTGCCGGGAGATTTTATCGCTATGAAATTGACGGGTGAAACAACCACTACTGTTTCGGCATTATCAGAGGGGATCTTCTGGGATTTCCCCAAACATGCATTATCGGATGATGTGTTTACCTACTATGGGCTGAACAAATCTTTCGTTCCCGTCATCAAAAAAGTATTTGAAACACATGGCGGATTAAAAGAAGATATCGCCGGTAATCTTTCCCTCAAATCGGGGATCCCGGTTTCCTATAAAGCGGGCGACCAGTTGAACAATGCATTGTCATTGAATGTACTCCAGCCCGGGGAGATTGCGGCCACCGCAGGAACATCCGGTGTGATCTATAGCGTGAGCGATACACTTGCCTACGACAAACAATCACGTGTAAATACCTTTGCGCATGTGAACCATACGCAGGAAAACAAAAGATTGGGTGTGCTGCTATGTATCAACGGAACAGGTATCATGAATAACTGGGTGCGTCAGCTGACAGGTGCACACCTTAATTATGCGCAGATGAATGATGCGGCACGTGAGGTAAACCCGGGCAGTGATGGCCTGGCTATTTTGCCTTTTGGCAATGGCGCCGAAAGGATGCTGAATAATGAAACGGTTCAGGCGCATGTGCACAACATCGATCTGAACAAACATACGCCGGCGCATATTTTCCGCGCCACCCAGGAAGGTATTGCTTTCTCTTTCCGGTACGGACTGGATATTATGCGTGAGAACGGTTTAAAACCTTCCGTGATCAGGGCAGGCAAAGCCAACCTGTTCCTGAGCGATGTATTCACCGACGCCTTTGTAGATGCTACCAATGTACCTGTAGAACTGTATGATTGTGACGGAAGCGTAGGCGCCGCCATAGGAGCGGGTCTGGGCGCAGGTGTCTACAGCAGTGAAAAAGACGCGTTCACAAATATGAAGCGTCTCAAATACATTGAGCCGGTTAATTCATTAGCTTACGACGGTTTATACCACGAGTGGAAACAATTATTAGAACAACGTATCAGGCAAGCTTAAATTTTCCATAACAAAATTGACACAAAATGAAAGTTGTAACAGGAGACCAAGTATTTTTTAAAGAGATCGACCAGGTGAAGTTTGAAGGTGTGGGCAGCGATAACCCGCTGGCATTCCGTTGGTATGATGAGAACAGGGTAGTGGCAGGAAAGCCCATGAAAGAATGGCTGCGTTTTGCCTGCGCTTACTGGCACAGCTTTGTAGGCAACGGTGGTGATCCTTTTGGTGAACCCACACATATCTATTCCTGGAACGCGAAAGAAGATGCAGTGGCAAGGGCCAAAGACAAAATGGATGCCGCTTTCGAGTTCATCACAAAAATGAATATGCCTTATTACTGCTTCCATGATGTGGATGTGGTGGATTATACCAATGATGTGGCAGAGAATGAAAGAAGACTACAGGCGGTGGTGGATTATGCCAAACAGAAACAGGCCGACAGCGGTGTCAAATTATTATGGGGCACTGCCAATCTCTTCAGTGCCCGCCGTTACATGAACGGTGCTGCCACAAACCCCGATTTTCATGTGTTGGCCCATGGCGGTGCACAGGTGAAAGCGGCGCTCGATGCAACAATTGCACTCGGTGGCGAGAACTATGTATTCTGGGGTGGTCGTGAGGGCTATATGACCCTGTTGAATACCGATATGAAACGGGAGAAGGAACACATGGCCCGGTTCCTGCATACTGCAAAAGATTATGCAAGGAAGAACGGTTTCAAAGGAACATTCTTTATCGAACCCAAACCCTGTGAGCCCAGCAAACACCAGTACGATTACGATTCTGAAACAGTGATCGGGTTCCTGAAACAACACGGTCTTGATAAAGATTTCAAACTAAATATCGAAGTAAACCATGCAACGCTGGCCGGTCATACTTTCCAGCATGATCTGCAGATAGCAGTTGATGCAGGCATGTTGGGCAGCATCGATGCCAACCGTGGCGATTACCAGAATGGATGGGATACCGACCAGTTCCCCAACAACATCAACGAAATGGTAGAGACCATGCTGGTGATCATTGAAGGAGGCGGTTTTGCCGGCGGTGGTATCAACTTCGATGCAAAAAGAAGAAGGAACTCAACAGATCCACTCGACCTGTTCTATGCACATATCGGTGGTATGGATGTATTTGCCCGTGCATTGATCGTAGCGGATGATGTATTGCAGAAATCAGATTACAAAAAAATCCGTAAGGACCGTTATGCATCTTATGATAACGGTATCGGTAAAGATTTTGAAGCAGGAAAAGTATCATTGGAACAACTGCGTGATTATGCGGTTGCTAACGGTGAACCTGCTGTTACCAGTGGTAAACAGGAGTACCTGGAGAATTTGATCAACCGTTATATTTAGAAAAAATTAAAGTACGAATTACGAGGTACGAAGTACGGACACATTCATTTTCGTACTTCGTACCTCGTAATTCGTACTTGCAATTACTAAGAATTATGCAGGATAAGAAAGCGTTCCTTTTTGACCTTAACGGAACGATGATCAACGATATGGCTTTCCATATCAATGCGTGGCACGGGATACTCAATTCATTGGGGGCGGAGATCAGTCTCGAAAGAACAAAAGCTGAATGTTACGGTAAGAACGATGAACTGCTGGAACGCATTTTTCCGGGCCGTTTTTCTGTAGAGGAAAAGAACAGGATGAGCTATGTGAAAGAAACGCAATATCAGGTCGAGTTCAGACCCTTGTTACGACTGATCGATGGCTTGCCTGCATTCCTGGATAAAGCATCTGCACAGGGAATCGGTATGGCCATCGGCTCGGCAGCCATTATGTATAATATTGATTTTGTATTGGATGGGCTTGGGATCAGGAACTATTTCCCGGCCATTGTAAGTGCAGATAATGTGACAGCAAGCAAACCCGATCCTGAAACCTTTACCCGTTGTGCCGACCTGCTGGGGGTTGCTTATGAAAACTGTATTGTTTTTGAAGATGCCCCCAAAGGTGTAGAAGCCGCCCGCAACGCCGGTATGAAAGCCGTGGTCATTACCACCATGCATACACGGGAAGAGTTTGGCGGATACGACAATATTCTTTTTTGCATAAACGACTATACAGATCCGCAGTTAGATAGTTTGCTGAAATAATTGCCGGTATAGGATGGAGCAGGATACCAGATCATTTTCAAGTTTGAAATTTGATGGTTGCCAAATTAAGAAAACATGTCCAGTAAGAATTATGTTATAGGTGTTGATTTTGGTACTGATTCGGTACGGTCCATTATTGTCGATGCAGCCGATGGCAAAGAAATTGCCGCTTCTGTATTTTATTATCCCCGCTGGAAACAGGGATTGTATTGCGATCCTTCGCAAAATATGTTCAGGCAGCACCCATCTGATTATCTGGAAGGGCTGGAACAAACTATTAAAGACTGTTTGCTGCAGGCCGGTAAAGACATTGCATTTGCAGTAAAAGGTATTTCAGTTGACACAACCGGGTCTACTCCTATAGCCGTAGATAAATACGGCACGCCACTTTCCTTATTGCCAGCATTTGAAAACAACCCCAATGCGATGTTCGTGTTGTGGAAGGATCATACTTCCGTAAAAGAAGCGGAAGAGTTGAACCAACACGCCACAAAATTTCCTGTCAACTATTTACAGTTTGTAGGCGGCATTTATTCTTCTGAATGGTTCTGGGCAAAATTACTGCATGTATTACGTGAAGATGAAGCCGTACGCAGCCAGTGTTATTCATGGGTAGAACATTGCGACTGGATACCATTTGTACTCTCGGGAGGTAATGATGTACACCAGATGAAACGCGGTGTTTGCAGCGCGGGACATAAAAGTTTATGGTCGCCTGAGTATGATGGATTGCCGCCGGATGATTTTTTCAGTGCATGGGATCCTTTACTGAAAGGATTTACCGGGAAACTTTTTACTGAAACCTATACTTCAGATAAAGCCGCGGGTACCATCTCACCAGAATGGGCCAAAAAATTGGGATTGCCGGAAGCGGTGGTGATCGGGATAGGAGCATTCGATTGTCACATGGGTGCCGTTGGCGGACAGATAGAACCCTATCATCTCAGCAAAGTAATGGGCACATCCACCTGCGATATGATGGTGGCGCCCGAAGAAGAAGTAAAAGGCAAACTCGTAAAAGGCATCTGCGGACAGGTACCCGGTTCCATCATCCCCGGAATGATGGGTATGGAAGCGGGGCAATCGGCTTTTGGCGATGCCTATGCCTGGTATAAGAACCTGCTGGCATGGCCCGTAAAAAATTATTTATCCCAAACAGATATTGTTGACCGCGCAACTGCGGATAAACTAGCGGCAGGGATCATTGATTCCATACTGGCAGAACTCAGCAAACATGCAGCGGCATTGCCATTACAGGAAGATGATGAGATAGCGACCGACTGGCTCAATGGCCGCCGCACACCTGATGCCAACCAGTTACTCAAAGGTGCATTTACCGGTCTGGATCTTGGCAGTGACGCACCCCGTGTTTTCAGGGCATTGGTAGAAGCCACCTGTTTTGGCGCAAAAGCCATTGTAGAACGGTTCCGGTCGGAGGGGATCCCTGTAAAAGGACTGATCGGTCTGGGTGGTGTGGCCCGCAAATCGCCTTTTATCATGCAGATGATGAGTGATGTGATGAATATGCCGATACGCATCCACAAAAGCGAACAGACCTGCGCACTCGGCGCCGCCATGTTCGCCGCCACGGCCGCAGGTATTTACGGTACGGTACAGGATGCCATGAAGGCCATGGGACAGGGGTTTGATATGGAATACAAACCCAACCCTGAACGACACAGCATCCATGAAAAAAGATATCAACAGTACCTCAGATTGGGGGCTTTTATAGAACAACAAAGTATATTTAGAGACTCAATTTGAAAATGAACTACGACCAGATCCAGCAAGCCGCTTACCATGCCAATATGCAATTACCAAAATTAAACCTGGTATTGTTCACATTTGGCAATGTGAGTGTTGTTGACAGGTCATTGGGTGTATTTGCCATCAAACCAAGCGGTGTTCCTTATGAAGAGTTATCACCCGCTAAAATGGTGATCGTTGACCTGAATGGAAAAACAGTGGCCGGTGACCTGCGTCCCTCTTCCGATACATTGACCCATGCTGTTTTGTATAAGCACTGGCCCGGAATCGGCGCTATTGTTCATACACATTCAACTTACGCCACCGCCTGGGCACAGAGCCAGCGTGATATTCCCATTTATGGAACCACACACGCTGATCATTTAACCACAGATATCCCCTGTGCCGCACCGATGAGTGATGAGATGATCAAAGGCAATTACGAATATGAAACCGGCAACCAGATCATCCATTGTTTACAGGAACGCGGACTGAGTTATGAAGAAGTAGAAATGCTGCTGGTGGGTAATCATGCGCCATTTACCTGGGGCAAAACCGCTGACAAAGCAGTGTACAACAGCGCAGTGCTCGAAAGTATTGCGCAGATGGCATGGCTCACAGAACAGATCGGGAACAATCCACCAAGATTAAAAGATAGTCTTATACAAAAACATTTTGAACGCAAACATGGTCCCGACAGTTATTACGGACAATCATGAACCAACGATAAAATGCCATTATGAAAAAACACATGACGCTATTGCTTCTCACCGGAATATTCTTTGCCGTTGCCTGTAAAAACGAAAGCAAGGAATCAGATGGAACTTCTGTCACCGCCATCCTTGAAAAGAATTATGGAGTAATCGGAACAGATACCGTAAAACAATACACCATCTCCAATAGCAATGGAGTGAAAGTAAGCATCCTCAATTACGGTGGAACTGTCACTGACCTGTTGGTGCCGGATAAAAACAAAGAACTCGGCAATATAGTATTGGGTTATGATTCCCTTTCAGGATATCTGCAAACCGGCAATCCTTATTTCGGCTGCCTTGTTGGCCGTTATGCCAACCGTATTGCACAAGGGAAATTTACACTTGACGGACAAACCTACACACTTGCCCAAAACAATGGCGGTAATACGCTTCATGGAGGTTTGAAAGGTTTTGACAAAGTAATATGGCAGGCAGAAAAACTGGGTGATACCAGTCTGCAGCTAACATACACAAGTAAAGACGGTGAAGAAGGCTACCCGGGTAACCTTACTGCCAAAGTGGTGTATACGCTTACTGCGGATAACGCATTAAAAATTGATTACACGGCAACTACTGATAAGGCAACGCCTGTTAACCTGACCAATCATTGCTATTTCAATTTATCTGCCGGCAAAGATTCCACCATATTGAACCATGAGGTAATGCTTAACGCTGCACAGTTCACAGAAGTGAATGACCAGTTGATCCCTACAGGGAAATTGCCTGACGTAAAAGGGATGCCGATGGATTTTACTTCAGCCAAACAGGTGGGTAAAGAAATCGCTGCTGTGAAAGGTGGTTACGATCACAACTGGGTGATCAGCGGATCTGGAAATGGTTTGCAGCAGGCAGCATCTGTTTATGATGCAGCAAGTGGCAGATATATGGAAGTGTTCACCACACAGCCTGGTATTCAGTTTTACACCGGCAATTTTTTGAATGGCACATTAAAGGGAACAAGAAACCATGCGAAATATGTAAAACATGCAGGGCTTTGTTTGGAAACACAGCATTACCCCGATAGCCCCAACCAGCCTTCTTTTCCAACGTCCATCCTGAAACCGGGGGAGACTTATGCGCATACAACCATTTATAAATTCTCCGTAAAATAATTGTATGAAACAAACACTGCTGATAGCCTGCCTGCTGTGTTCTGCAATTGCTTTCGGGCAAAAAAAAGATTATGCCATACAGGCAGTACCGTTTACGCAGGTAAAACTTACGGATAATTTCTGGTTGCCACGCATCGAAACGAATCGTACAGTTACCATACCTGCATCTTTTGCACGGTGCGAAAGCACGGGTAGGGTAAAGAACTTTATCATGGCCGCACAACGGAGTGGTAAGTTCTGTACCAAGTATCCTTTTGATGATACGGATATTTATAAAACCATTGAAGGCGCCGCTTTTTCACTGGCCGTTCATCCCGATGCAAAACTGGATGCTTATATCGATTCTATGATCACTATTATCGGTAATGCACAGGAGCCGGATGGTTATTTATATACTTCCAGAACCATTAATCCCGCTACGGTTCATTCATGGGGCGGTAAGGAAAGATGGGAGAAAGAAAGGGAACTGAGCCATGAATTATACAACGCGGGCCATTTGTATGAAGCCGCGGCCGCACATTATCTCGCTACGAATAAAAAGAACCTGCTCAATATTGCATTAAAGAATGCGGACCTGGTTTGTTCTGTATTTGGTCCGGGTAAAAGATCGGTGGCGCCGGGGCATGAAGTGGTGGAGATGGGGTTGGTGAAGTTGTACCGTATCACCGGTAAAAAAGAATATTTAGCTACTGCTAAATTCTTTGTAGAGGCACGTGGACAGTATCCCAACTATGATCCCAAGAGCAATGATCCATGGAAAAACGGTGCATACTGGCAGGATCATAAACGCGTGGTACTACAGGACGAAGCCGATGGTCATTCTGTACGGGCAGGGTATCTCTATGCCGCTGTAGCCGATGTAGCGGCACTCACCGGTGATGACAGCTTACTGAACGCCATTGATAAAATATGGACAAATCTTGTTGAGAAAAAATTATATGTACAAGGCGGCGCAGGCGCTTTGGGTGATGGTGAACGTTATGGTAAAAATTATGAACTCCCCAATGCCACAGCGTACAACGAAACCTGTGCCGCTATCGCAAACGTTTACTGGAACTACCGCATGTTCTTATTGCATGGCGATTCAAAATACATGGATGTACTGGAACGGATCCTGTATAACGGATTGATATCCGGTGTAGGACTCGATGGTCAATCCTTTTTCTATACCAATGCCATGCAGGTAACCAATAATTTCAAACACAAGGATATCGAGTTCACCCGTTCGGGCTGGTTTGAATGTTCCTGTTGTCCTACCAATATTGCGCGGTTTATTCCTTCCATACCGGGCTATATGTATGCACAGAAAGATGATCATCTTTTTGTGAACCTGTTTATTGCAGGTACCGCCAGTATGCAAATGAAAGATGTGCAGGTACAAATGATCCAGCAGAACAATTATCCATGGAGTGGGGATCTGTTGTTTACGGTAAATCCTGAAAAAGCAACTGCATTCAATCTCGCAGTACGTATCCCTGGCTGGGCGCAGCATATCGCTATGCCATCTGACCTGTACACATTTGAAGATAAGAACGCTGGTAAGATATCTATCAAAGTAAATGGACAACCTGTATCCTACAAGATCGAAAACGGATACGCCATACTTGACAGGACATGGAAAAAAGAAGACAAAGTAGAAGTAGCGCTGCCCATGCATGTACAGCGCATTACCGGCAATGAAAAATTAACGGAAGATATCGGCAAAACAGCCTTACAACGTGGTCCGCTGGTGTATTGCGCAGAATGGATTGATAACAACGGTAAAACAAGCAACCTGATGTTGCCTGCAAATACAAGTTTTACAACGGAATTTAAAACTGATCTGCTCAATGGGATCACCGTATTAAAAGCAGAAGTACCCGCAGTGCGCATCAACAATTATTCCATTGAAACAATCAAACAATCATTTACCGCTATTCCATATTACAGTTGGGCTAATAGAGGTAAAGGCGAAATGACAGTATGGTTTCCTTCGCAGGTGAAGGATATTGAGATATTGACGAAGTAGAATATATTGATAGCAAAGACATTTTTCAACACAGAGGGCCCTCTGTTTAACTCTGTGGCCTCTGTGTTAAAAAAAATCCCGAATGAAGTAAAACAAAATAAAATGATCGATCTTAAAAATAAACAGGTATGGTTCATCACCGGCAGCCAGCACATGTATGGCGATGTAACCTTACAACAGGTGGCCAGCCATTCGAAAACCATTGCAACGGCTTTGCATGAGCATGAGTTGATACCGGTAAGCGTGGTACACAAACCAACGGTTACCACACCCGAAGAAATATATGCCGTATGCATGGAAGCCAATGCCAGCAAGAATTGTATCGGTATCATCGCATGGATGCACACTTTTTCTCCCGCAAAAATGTGGATAGGCGGATTGAAGATCTTACAGAAACCATTGTTGCATTTTCATACACAGTTTAACCGTGATATACCCTGGGCCACCATCGATATGGATTTCATGAACCTGAATCAGTCGGCGCATGGCGACAGGGAATTTGGTTTTATGATGACACGTATGCGTCTCAACCGCAAAGTAGTGGCCGGTCACTGGCAGGATACAGAATCACTCGAAAAGATCAATGGCTGGATGCGTGCCGCAGCAGGCTGGCACGACTGGCAATCTGCAAAATTTGTACGCTTCGGTGATAATATGCGGTATGTGGCCGTAACGGAAGGGGATAAAGTAGAAGCAGAAATCAAATTCGGTTACAGTGTTAATACATACGGTGTTGGTGATCTGGTAAAAACGATCAATGAAACATCCGATGCGCAGATCGATAGACTGGTGGAAGAATACCAGGACAGTTATGTATTGATGGATTCGCTTTTAAAAGGCGGCGACCAGCATGACTCACTTCGCGAAGCGGCTAAAATTGAAATAGGACTCGAAACATTTCTCCGTTCAGGAAACTACAAAGGATTCACCGATACATTCGAAGATCTCCATGGATTAAAACAATTACCCGGCATCGCTGCGCAACGTTTAATGAACAAAGGCTACGGTTTTGCCGGCGAAGGCGACTGGAAAACAGCGGCGCTGGTACGCGCCATGAAAGTAATGGCGAGCGGGTTGAAGGGTGGTAACAGTTTTATGGAAGATTATACCTATCATTTCAATCCCGATAACCGCATGGTACTCGGCAGCCACATGCTCGAGATCTGTGAAAGTATTGCAGATGCAAAACCAAGCTGCGAGATCCATCCATTGGGAATAGGGGGAAAAGCCGACCCGGTGAGACTGGTATTTAACACGGCCCCCGGTCCTGCTATCAACGCATCCATTGTTGATATGGGCAACCGTTTCCGTTTACTGGTAAATGAAGTGATCGCCGTAACACCGATGCACATGATGCCAAAACTACCGGTGGCAAGGGTATTATGGAAACCGTATCCGAATATGCACACAGGATGTACCGCATGGATACTGGCCGGGGGTGCGCACCACACCTGCTACAGCCAGAACCTTACCAGCGAACACCTCGCAGATTTCGCAGAGATGGCGAATGTAGAATTTGTGCTGATAGATAAATCAACCACCATTCCGCAGCTGAAGAATGAGTTGCGGTGGAATGAGATGTATTATAGAAACGATTAACTGTATAACTATAACCAACAAAGCCAATCATTAACCAACCCCAAAACGACCGCCATCATGAAATCACTGAGTACAGCCGATTACATCGTGTTTCTGTTTTATTTTATTATCGTGGCCTCTTATGGCTACTGGGTTTACCGGCGCAAGAAAAAAGCGGCTATTGCTGCTTCGCATGATTATTTTCTGGCCGAAGGGTCGCTTACCTGGTGGGCCATCGGCGCCTCACTGATCGCGTCCAATATTTCTGCGGAGCAGATGATCGGTATGAGTGGTAACGGGTTTACCATGGGGCTTGCCATCTCTACATACGAATGGATGGCCGCGGCCACACTGATGATCGTAGCGGTATTCTTTATTCCTGTGTACCTCAAGAATAAGATCTATACCATGCCGCAGTTCCTTAACCAGCGGTACAACGGTACGGTGGCCATGATCATGGCGGTTTTCTGGCTGTTGCTGTATGTGGTGGTGAACCTTACTTCTATTTTGTACCTGGGTGCATTGGCCATTCATGCCATTTCGGGTATTGACCTGTACCTATGTATGATCTTCCTCGCTGCTTTTGCGGTGATCATTACACTGGGGGGTATGAAAGTGATCGGTTATACGGATGTGATACAGGTATTCTTCCTGATCGTGGGTGGCCTTGCCACCACTTATCTTGCCCTTACACTGGTTTCAGAAAAATTCGGAACCACCGGTATATTCAATGGTATGAAACTGCTGACCGATAAAGCGGAGGACCATTTTCACATGATACTTAAAAAAGACAATCCGAATTTCATCAGTCTTCCCGGTCTTACCGTGCTGATCGGTGGTATGTGGATCGTGAACCTGAATTACTGGGGATGTAACCAATATATCACACAACGTGCCTTGGGTGCCGATCTTAAAACAGCGCGTAAGGGTATTCTTTTCGCGGCGTTTTTAAAATTACTGATGCCTGTGATCGTGGTATTACCTGGTATCGCAGCCTATGTATTGTACAAAGAAGGTGCGTTCCAGACTGAAATGATGGTGAATGGTGAACTGGTACAGGATAATGCCTACCCGGTATTGCTCAACCTGCTCGGTCCCGGTCTGAAAGGTCTTGCTTTCGCCGCCTTAACTGCTGCTATCGTAGCATCGCTTGCCGGTAAAGCCAATAGTATCGCCACCATTTTTGCGCTGGATATCTATAAGAAAAAGATCAAACCCGACGCAACGGAAAAAAAGCTGGTGAGTGTTGGAAAGATCGCCGTTGTACTTTCCCTTGTAATTGGCGTAATCATCGCGCCGTTTATGGGTATAGATAAGAAAGGTGGATTTGAATTCATACAGGAATATACCGGTTTTGTATCGCCGGGTATTTTTGCCATGTTCATACTTGGGTTCTTCTGGAAAAAGACCACTTCTAATGCCGCATTGTTTGCCACTATTGGCGGTTTTGCCTTCTCAGTCTTCTTCAAGTTCCTGCCCAAAGTAATGGACCTTGCTTTCCTCGAACCTTATGGTTTCGCGGCCAAAACAAGCGCCGGTATTTACGAAATACCTTTCCTCGACAGGATGGGTTTTGTATTCATTCTGTGTATTGTAGGTATGTGGCTGATCAGTGTGATTGAAAACAAACGCGGCGTAAAACCCAATGGTCTCGAAGTGGACAGGAAAATGTTCAAACTCGATCCCGGGTTTACGGTTGGTCTGCTGATCGTGTTGGGTATTCTTACTGCTTTGTACACAATTTTCTGGTAGTAGTTTTGTAGTATGCTACCGGTGCTTTTTTAACACAGAGATCACGGAGAAAATACAGAGGACCCTCTATGTTTTCTCCGTGATCTCTGTGTTAAAAAAATCTGGCAATGAAACCATGCAACATTCAAAATCATTTTTTCAGGATATTTACCCCGATCTAAACTGTACCCTATGTTAATGCAACAAACCATGCGCTGGTTCGGTCCCGATGACCCGGTGAGTTTACCAGATATCAGACAGTCGGGATGTTCCGGTGTTGTTACCGCACTACATCATATACCTGTAGGAGACATCTGGACAACCGAAGAGATCAATCTGCGCAAATCTGTAATCGAAGCAGCCGGCATGAACTGGACCGTGATCGAGAGCCTGCCCGTAAGCGAAGACATCAAACGCCAGACAGGCAATTACCTACAGCATATTGAAAATTACAAGATAAGCCTGCGTAATGTAGCCGCCTGCGGGTTAAAAGTGGTCACCTATAATTTCATGCCCATCCTCGACTGGGTACGCACGGATATCAACTATGAAATGCCCGATGGAAGCAAAGCCTTGTTTTATGAACGCTCCGCTTTTGTGGCTTTCGACCTGTTTTTACTGAAACGTCCCGGCGCAGAAAAAGATTACACGAAAGAAGAGATTGAAAAAGCGACAGCACGTTTCAATACGATGCCGCAGGAAGAGAAGGATATCCTTTTCAAAAATGCATTGCTGGGTTTACCCGGTAGCAAAGAAGCCTTCACGCCAGAGCAGATACTGGCAGCGCTGAAGAATTACGAAGGCATCGATACCGGCAAACTGAAAGAACACCTGTTCTATTTTTTACGTCAGGCAGTTCCGGTAGCGGAAGAATGTGGCCTGCAGATGGCCATCCATCCGGATGATCCGCCATACTCCGTACTCGGCCTGCCGCGTATCATGAGTACGGAACAGGATGCCAAAGAAATTATTGACTGTGCGCCATCGCCTGCCAATGGACTTTGTTACTGTACCGGATCACTGGGTGTTAGAAGTGATAATGATCTTGTCGGTATTATCAAGCGGTTAGGTGACCATATCCATTTCATCCATCTCCGCAGCACCAAAAGCGAGGGCAATGGCAATTTCTTTGAAGCGGATCATTTGACCGGCGATGTAGATATGTACGCAGTTGTAAAAGAGATCGTACTCATGAGCCGCCGCCGCAATGTTTCCATACCTATGCGCCCCGATCATGGGCACCAGATGCTGGATGATCTTGCCAAAACAACCTATCCCGGTTATAGCGCTATCGGGCGTTTGAAGGGGTTGGCGGAGTTGAGGGGGTTGGAATTGGGAGTAGAGAGGTCATTATAAATCAATTTGTCTTTGAACAATGTGTAGTGCTCTTGGTCACGTTAACTCAGGCTAATTCTCTGTGTACCTCTGTGTACCTCTGTGTCCTTTGTGCCTCTGTGGTAAAGAACATCCTCCATCAATCTGAGCGAAGGCTTTACCACAGAGGCACGGAGAGCACAGAGGTGCACAGAGGCAGGTAATAGAGAAACACGTTATCCTTCTAAGGCCCAATATATCATCAGGTGGTTTTTAAGTGTATCTGAGGGTGAAAATACCTGTTATTAATACGCTGTTTTCCTATGCATGGTTGCAATAGTTTCGGGTATGACCGGCGCAAGCATTCAGGAAGCATTGTTATTTCATGGAATAACCCCAGAATCCATCAGGCGGAGCAACGGCTGGTATGTGGTAATGCGGGGCCGGTTGGATGCACAGCAGATAACTGTTTTGAAAGCAAATGGCGCCAGGTACGATTCCCGGTTGAAAGAATGGTGTATTGCCAGGCAAAAATACCGGCTTATCAATATCGTAAAAGCCTTGTCGGACAAGTCAGGCTACCAGTTGCCTTTATACAGCGAAAGAAAAGAGATGGAAAGACGGCTGATGTTAAAGGGATACAGCATGTACACAATCCGCAATTACGGGTATGCCTTTCAGCAGTTCAGGGAATATTTTGCAGAGAAGGAGATAGCAGGGGTAACAAAACACGAGATCGAAGACTACCTGCTATACCTGCGCAACGAAAAGAAACAAAGTGAAACAGCCGTGCATACAGCCATCAACGCCATTAAATTCTATTATGAGCAGGTGCTGATGCGGGAAAAGGAAAGCTATTCATTTCAGCGTCCCAAAAAACCATCGCAGCTTCCGTGTATTTTTTCGGCAGGAGAGATAGCGCGGATATTCGCCGCGATCACTAACCTGAAGCATAAGAGTATGATGATGATCGGTTATGCCGCGGGATTGCGGATAAGCGAGATCGTATCCTTAAAAGTGGCCGATATAGACAGTGAAAGAATGGTGATCAACATACGGATGGCCAAGGGAAAAAAAGACCGGCAGGTAATGCTGAGTGAAACGCTGCTGGCGGTGCTGCGTACCTATTACCTGCAGTACAAACCCACCAGCTACCTGTTTGAGGGCCAATCGGGCGGGGCATATAGTAAGCGGAGTCTGAACCAGATAATGGAGGATGCCAAACGGAAGGCGGGGGTGCGCAAAAAAGGGAGTTTACATGCCTTCCGGCATAGTTTCGCCACTCATTTACTGGAGGGAGGGATCAGTCTCAACATCATCCAGAAATTGCTGGGTCATCATGATATAAAAACCACCTTACGGTACACCCATGTCAGCACGCAATTGATCAGCCAGGTAAAAAGCCCGCTTGATGCCCTTCCGTTACCCAAAGAACCAGGCAAATGAGCAATGCCATAAACGCGCGCAAAGGATCCCGCTTACAATCCATTATCCTGGTTATCAGGGGGCTGAAGAAAAGTGAGGGAATTTGGGAATTGCGTATATTTAAGAGTTAGGCACCATTCCCGCTGCTGCGGATCCCTCTGAGCGTAACCGCAGTTGAGTTCAGTCCGGCGAACCGCGAAGGGAAGCCTACTGAATGATGAGAGAAGAGAGGATAAAAAGGATAATTTGACCTGGTGAGGCGGGCGCGATGGGCGAACCATGTATGGATTTGACCGTCGCGCCCGCCTCACCCCGAAGTTCGGTCATTCAGTTGAAAATTTCCCGAAAACAGGTTAGGTATTAACCGCAAAAAATCCGAGAAAAAACACCGTAGGCAACCCAACGCTGCCTGAAGTAATTGAAGGAAGCTGAGCGCCGTCCTGACCAGCCATGCTAACGTCGTCAATATTCATTGACGCCATTAGCATGGCTTACTCAACTGCTGAGATCGCCGCGGCAGCATCGGGAACGTCGCCTAACAGGGTATTGCTGCCATTGGCATTTGATTAATGGAAAAGGATGTTTAAATTTATGCCAACGGCATCAATACCCAGAACGTTGCCTGCAAGTTTAGCAACCTCTTCACTAACGACACATCCGACATTAACTAATGAATATTTGGAGAATACATTTAAAAGCAGACTCAAAAGCAGGGGTTGACCAAAGACAACATTGTTTAGACAAAGGAATTGTAGGTGTTGGTTGGCAAATTGTCTATGACACAGTTCCTGTTTCGTGGGAAGACTATTTTGAAACTGCACAAGGTGATTATGGAGATACAAGTTGGTGGACAGCTCTTAATGCAATTAAAAACCGAATGGAAGTTGACGACTTAATTTGGACAAGAGATTGGCACGGAAACTATTTTTTGGGAAAAATAAATAGTGATTGGTATTATGACACTTCTGATGAATGTTCACAAGCTGATATTGTGAACGTTCGTAAATGTGACTGGAAAAAAATTGGAACAGAAGAAGCAGTTCCAGGAAAAGTTGTAAGTAGTTTTCGACCAGCAAGGACAGTTCAGTGTATTGATGATGAAACTGTTTATACTTTTTCACAAGTAGTTTATAACCAAAAATCAGACACAGAATTTTACGAGATTGAGAGTGTTTCAGGGCAAGACATTTTTTCTTTATTATCAGCGGACGACTGCGAAGATGCTTTGGCAATTTATTTACAAGCTACTCACGACTATCTTGTAATTCCAAGTTCCTGTAAAGACACAACAATGACTTACGAGTTTGAACTCAAAAACAGAATTACAGGGAAAACCGCAGTTGTGCAAGTGAAAAGTGGTTGGACACCACTAAATATTGACGACTATGCAAATCTTGAAACCGATGTTTTTCTATTTGCAACCAGCGGACAATACTCTGGAAAACCAAAATCAAATATTACAACCATTGACCCAGAAGTAATACGAAAGTTTTTATCTGAACAGACAATATTGCTACCGGAAAAAATGAAAGTGTGGGTGGAGCTTTCACGATAAAACCTGCAGGCAACATTGGGTTTGCTGCTATGCTATCTGACGAATAAATCCTCATCTTTTTGTTCGCTATCAGCAGCGGCTCCAGCAGACGGAATTCTATTCAGCTTTTGTTCTTAACTTCAACTTCAGTAATTCTATTGGGCTTCAGTATCAGGCTGACGAATATAAATGCCAGCACAGCAGCAAGCCCTGTACGTTAGGCACCATTCCCGCTGCTGCGGATCCCTCTGAGCGTAACCGCAGTTGAGTTCAGTCCGGCGAACCGCGAAGGGAAGCCTACTGAATGATGAGAGAAGAGAGGATAAAAAGGATAATTTGACCTGGTGAGGCGGGCGCGATGGGCGAACCATGTATGGATTTGACCGTCGCGCCCGCCTCACCCCGAAGTTCGGTCATTCAGTTGAAAATTTCCCGAAAACAGGTTAGGTATTAACCGCAAAAAATCCGAGAAAAAACACCGTAGGCAACCCAACGCTGCCTGAAGTAATTGAAGGAAGCTGAGCGCCGTCCTGACCAGCCATGCTAACGTCGTCAATATTCATTGACGCCATTAGCATGGCTTACTCAACTGCTGAGATCGCCGCGGCAGCATCGGGAACGTCGCCTAACAGGGTATTGCTGCCATTGGCATTTGATTAATGGAAAAGGATGTTTAAATTTATGCCAACGGCATCAATACCCAGAACGTTAGCCGCAATTATATCTTACAAATGGAAGCATCCACACAGTTTCAAATTTTAGTCCGACGAAGAATCCCGATTATTAGCAACTTACTCTTTTGGATACTTTTTATTCTCTTCGGTATCGTCTTCATTTTATATCTATTAATGTCGCCAACAGACAGCTCTTCGCCAGAAATGGCAACCGCCTATTATATATTATTAATTCCAGATTTTTTTAAGAAAATATCATCATGGGCTATTTTAGGTCTCATATTTGTCATACCACTTTATTATGCAGCTCGTTTAAATGAACCGGCATTATTTACTTACGATAGTGATACAATTTTCCTTAAAGGAGAAAAGATTGACATCGCTATCCCTCAGAAACGAATTGAGAAAATTTATTTTAATGACTTGCATAATCTATTAAGGCAACCAAAAGGCAAGATCCAAATTGTTATTAAACAGAAGAATAAAAAACTAACATCATTTATACTTGCAAACTATGATGACGGCGAAATGTTCATGGATATTTTGGGTAAAATGGAAAATATTAGACTCGCTTTTTACGACGACAACCTAGTAACAGATCATGAGAATGAATAACTGCGGCTAACATCAGCTTTGCAAAAGTTGGGCTGACGAATATCGCCCATCAGCTGTAGGAATTCTGACCCGGCTTCAGTAATTTGGCTTTTGCTAATCGATCTATAGTGGCCAAGCGGACGACAGAATATAATTTCCCAATCTTCGCAAAGCCCGGGACGTTAGCCGCTATACACAGACAGCCTATACTGTAAAAAAATGAATGATAATCTTTCAAAATATTATAAAAAAGCTGTAGGCTATCCTTTATCGTTCGCTATAATCGTTGGTGTAATTTTAGCGATTACTCATGACGGAAGTGGATATCGAAGCGAGTGGTCCACAGATGACGGCTTTGGACTGACTGTGTTTTTGACAATAGGGCTTTCCATAATAATCGCAGGAATTTCTGCTTCTTTATTCTTTAATAGGCTTTTAGTTATTCGAGCTAATGGCTTTTACTCTTTTACAACGTGGATTATTCCAGCAGCCTTGATTTGCATTTACGTAATTTATGAGGAATCAAACAATTTTAGTAAACAAGGAGGCTATGTAGGTAGTCGAATACTCGATGGATATATTATGTCAGTGGTAATGATCCATCTATCATGTTTGTTCATTTCATATTATTTATTTCGAAAGAGTTCTCAAACTAAGCACAGCGGCTAACATCAGCTTTGCAAAAGTTGGGCTGACGAATATCGCCCATCAACCGTAGGAATTCTGACCCAGCTTCAGTAATTTGGCTTCTGCTAATCGATCTATAGTGGCCAAGCGAACGACAGAATATAATTTCCCAACCTTCGCAAAGCCCTGAACGTTAGGCACAATGTTATGGAGACCGTTACCTTACAGACAGAATCATTTTTATTTCAAAACTCTGACGAACAGTTCAGAGCAATTCCTTTTTACGAACTTTCAATTGACGAGTGGATAGTTTTTGAAAACGGACAAGCAAAATATCTTTTAGACTTCAATAGGCGTACTAAGCCATTAGTGCAAGACTTAACCAAAAGGTTAAACAATGGTGAAGAATTAGATGAGGCTGTTCAAAAGTTGGGTAGGTTTTTAGGGCGACAATGGACAACTAATCATAACATTGAAGGTTCTGAAATTCCAAATAGTCAGCAAGTAGAGACAGTGACGGTATCTCTTCTTGACAACTTAGCTGACCTGTTTATGGACGTTTATTTTGTAGCGACAAACACAATTGACACAAACATCTTATTGGACGAAGACAAGTTTATCAAAGCTTTCGTTACTGACATTGATGAACAAGGCTTTGAAGGAGTTTATGCAGAAAACCAGGACGACCTAATTCGGATGTTATCGCTAATATTTAAGCAGTCAATCAGTTTGACCGAGTTGGGTTCAACTAATGACAGAGAAGTTTATGACTTAACGAAGTTTAGACAATCTTGTATAACCGCAGACGAACTTGATTCAAAATACGAACAATGGATTGAAGGTAGCAAAAGAGAAAATTCAATGAACCAATATGGAATGTTTATGAGTGTTGTTTCATACATTAACAATACCCTTGACAAAAAGAATCTGGTTGTTGTGACAGAGAAACGAAAGCATTGGTGAAAAACACTGTGCCTAACATTGGGTTTTATGCAAGTTGGGCTGGACGTTGTAACATCAGCTAATTGCAAATCCCAGCTTCAGTTCCAGCCGACGAATAACTATCAGCTTTTGTACTTAACTTCATCAACATATTTTCAATCAGCAGCGGTTATGGGCAGACGAAATACTAATTCCCAACCTGCATAAAGCCCTGCTCGTTAGTGGCAACCCTTCCGACACATCAAACAATGCGAAATCACTTAGAAATATTAGACGAAATTGACAAGCTTCTTGCTGACAAAGGACTTGAAAACGAAAGACAAGAACTAGAGTTTGAAATCAGAGCAAGTTCAACAGGTGGAGAACTATGTACAAGAAGTGGTTCTAAACTTTTGACACTTCAAAACACAAACAAGCAAATTGACCCGATAGTTGGACACTTAATAAAAGAATTTATTTCTTATTGTCATCATAACGGACTTTATCCAAAACCAAATTATGAAAGTTGAATATTTAGACGATATGACCGACGGTGGAAAATTTAAGAACGTAACATCTGAAAATTTAATCAGACTGTTTGACTTTGACCAAACTCAAACGGCAGGTTTGACTTCCGAGATTTACCAAAGCCTCATCATCAACAAACAGAAATTTGACTTATCCAAACTTTCCTTTATTGAATTAGTAAATTGCAAATTGGTTCTGCAACTGTCTTCAAGTGACAAAGGGATTTTAAGAACGGATGAACCGAATAAATTTACTTGTGACCTAACGGAAGAAACGTACAAAACTGCAATTGAAATGATGAAAGCAGTTGATAGTGGCTATAACTGGCTATGCGACACATCAGATGACAACATAGATTTTTTATATTCGTCAGGAGGAACGTGGTAGACATAGGGCTGCCACTAACATCGGGTTTTATGCAAATTGGGCTTGAACTTGTAATATCAACTATTTGCAAATCCCAGCTTCAGTTCCAGCAGAGGAATATCTATCAGTTTTTGTACTTAACTTCATCAACATATTTTCAATCAGCAGCGGTTGTGGGCAGACGGAATACTAATTCCCAACCTGCATAAAGCCCTGAACGTTGGTTGCAATTCAACAAACATACTTATGAGCACAAAAAACTTCTTACGAATCGGGGTCTTTTATGATGGGACCTTTTTTACGAAAGCTCAAAATTATTTTTGGGGTCAAAAGTATGGCTGGTTATCATTCCAAGAATTTCATAAACTCTTAGAAAGCTATATTCGAACAAAAGAGCAGGGCCATTCGTCTTATAAAGTAGTCTATTCTGCGTGGTTTCAGGGTGTTCATAAAGAGGGCTTAGCACAAGAAAACAATTTGCGATTAGATAGAAAAAGGCAAATCGATCTATTGCATGCTGGAGTCGAACCTAAGAATGTTCCGATGTCTGAAAGCCAAGGCGAAAAGGGAATTGATGTCTACATGGCGGTTGAAACACTTCAAATTGGTTTGGACGACAAAATAGATATGGCAGTTCTGGTAACAGGCGATGGTGACTTTGTTCCACTCACAAGAGCTTTAATGAAAAATGGAGTTAGAGTATTAATTGCATATTTTGTGTATGAAGATGGTAAAAATAAAAGCTTTTGCAATGAACGCTTAATTAACGCCTCAAATCATTCAATTAATATTAATAGTCTCGAGAATGACAGAGAATTCAAGGCGGAATTCAAAACTATTTTTAGACAACCTTCTGACAATAAAAAATCATCATGAAAGGCATCCCAAAAAAACTGCAACCAACATGGGGTTTTCTGCCATGCTGGCTGACGAATATATACTGATCGTCCCGTTCGCTTATCATCTGTGGTTCGGGCTGAACGAATAAAGCCGGGTAACAGAATATATTTTCAACTGCATTAACTTTACTCAGCAGCGGTTCCAGCTGACGAATCACGGAATATCAGCACAGCAGAAAGCCCTGCCCGTTAGGCACCATTCCCGCTGCTGCGGATCCCTCTGAGCGTAACCGCAGTTGAGTTCAGTCCGGCGAACCGCGAAGGGAAGCCTACTGAATGATGAGAGAAGAGAGGATAAAAAGGATAATTTGACCTGGTGAGGCGGGCGCGATGGGCGAACCATGTATGGATTTGACCGTCGCGCCCGCCTCACCCCGAAGTTCGGTCATTCAGTTGAAAATTTCCCGAAAACAGGTTAGGTATTAACCGCAAAAAATCCGAGAAAAAACACCGTAGGCAACCCAACGCTGCCTGAAGTAATTGAAGGAAGCTGAGCGCCGTCCTGACCAGCCATGCTAACGTCGTCAATATTCATTGACGCCATTAGCATGGCTTACTCAACTGCTGAGATCGCCGCGGCAGCATCGGGAACGTCGCCTAACAGGGTATTGCTGCCATTGGCATTTGATTAATGGAAAAGGATGTTTAAATTTATGCCAACGGCATCAATACCCAGAACGTTGGTGGCAAGGCTACCGTGACACCTTACAAAATTCAATCACTAAAAAATAGATTAACAAATATGACGACAATTGACAACAAACAAATCAGCGTTGGGACAAGACTTGGTGCAATGATTTTAGACCATTTCTTTATGACAATGATAGCAATGGTGTTTTTTATTCCAGGAATGATTTCAGGTTTTTCAGACGCTTTTAAAGTTTCCCACGAACAGACAAATCCAAATTTTATGGGTGGAACTTTGGGATACATTGGAATGTTTGGGTTTGCTTTATATTTCTGCAAAGACATTATTAATGGTCGAAGTATTGCTAAACGAATTTTAAAACTTCAAGTAGTTGACAACTCAACAGGGCAACCAGCAAGTCCTATAAAATGCTTTGTAAGAAATCTACTTTGCGTTTTGTGGCCAATTGAAGTAATAGTTGCTATGACAAATACTGAAAGAAGACTTGGCGACAGAATTGCAGGAACAAAACTTGTAATGTTTGACCCAACATTGGAACAACCAAAAATCAATATTGGACAGACACTAATTCCAATTGGAATTGCATATGGAACTATGTTGCTTTTAATGCAAGTAATGCCGAAAATGGAAATGCCAAAAACCAATTATAGCGAAACTTCATTTAACCAAATAGAAAGCAAAGAATTAGAAAAATTACTAACCGACAGTTTGGGACAATATTTAACACCAGACATTAAAATTTTCGACACAGTCAAAAACTCAAACTTGAAATATGTTTCGACAATTTTAAAATTGAAAGAAAATTATCTTGAAAACGATAATACATACAGACAATTAGAAGGTGCAACGGAAACTTTGATTTATTCAAAATATCCAAAAGAAACATTCACAGGACAGATAAAATATATCTTTCAAGGTTCAGGACAATTTCAAAGCAGGTCAGGACAAATTGGAACATATTTAAAACGACAAGACGAAAAATAAATAAGCCCAGCCACCAACAAAAGTATTTGCAAAAGCTGGGCAGACGGAAGCAGTGTTTCAGCAGTTTCAGCATCAGTGGTCAGTTGTTCGGGCAGGACAAGCAACTTTCGGCTAATTGCAAATCATCAACTTTTATTTCTATTTTCAACATCGGTTAGCCGGGCTGGACGGAATACTATTTCCCAGCCTTCGCAAATACTCGGTCGTTAGGCACCATTCCCGCTGCTGCGGATCCCTCTGAGCGTAACCGCAGTTGAGTTCAGTCCGGCGAACCGCGAAGGGAAGCCTACTGAATGATGAGAGAAGAGAGGATAAAAAGGATAATTTGACCTGGTGAGGCGGGCGCGATGGGCGAACCATGTATGGATTTGACCGTCGCGCCCGCCTCACCCCGAAGTTCGGTCATTCAGTTGAAAATTTCCCGAAAACAGGTTAGGTATTAACCGCAAAAAATCCGAGAAAAAACACCGTAGGCAACCCAACGCTGCCTGAAGTAATTGAAGGAAGCTGAGCGCCGTCCTGACCAGCCATGCTAACGTCGTCAATATTCATTGACGCCATTAGCATGGCTTACTCAACTGCTGAGATCGCCGCGGCAGCATCGGGAACGTCGCCTAACAGGGTATTGCTGCCATTGGCATTTGATTAATGGAAAAGGATGTTTAAATTTATGCCAACGGCATCAATACCCAGAACGTTAGCTGTAATGCTAGACATTTCTATATGTATGAAATAAACAATGAATCCTACTCTACCCGAAAAGAAATAGAAATAAGGGGGCGCTATTTAATGATGGCTTGCGACATCGAATTTTGTCTACTTAATATAATTATGTACTGCAATCCTGACCCAAACAATCATGAAAGGGTTGGTCAGTTTCGAGGCATGAAAATGAGTGCTAAAATCAACAATGTTATTTCTGATGTCAAAAAATATCGGCCGGAATGTTACATAGAATTTAAAGATGCGTTCGATGGATTGGAGGAATTCCGGATCGTGAGAAATGACATGGCTCACTATAAAGGCCAGTTTAAAAGCGAAGATGATTTGTCAGTTTTTAAAATCACATTCGTCGACAAAGATGAAACTGCTCAAGAACGAATTTATTTTAAAGAATATACTTCTGAATATATACAGGAAAGTGTAATCAGATTTGCTAAAATTAACGGCGATCTTTCTGCTTTGTGGATAAGGCTGTATTCTGAATATAATAAAAGATTGCTCTAAAGCGCCGCACTACAGCTAACATCAGCTTTGCAAAAGTTGGGCGACAGAATTTGGCCCATCAACTTTGGTAATTCTATTCAACTTCAGTATTTTGGCCTAAACTAATCGGGGCTTTAGTTGGCCAAGCGGGCAGTGGGATCACAGATTGCCCAACCTTCGCAAAGCCCTGAACGTTGTGCGCTATTACTATGGAAAAATCTATTATCAAAGGATTAGCAGGAGTTGCTCTCATCACCTTGGCTGTTTATCTAATTGTTGACAGTAGTTGGAATTGGGGTATGCTTCTTTCGGCCTTATTTTTCTTAATTTATGGGCTTAATCGGTTGTATGAAGGCGGGTGGTTTCCTGCACGTCAAGAAAAGAAGAGTACCCTACCAATCATTAGACGAGAAGCCCCCCAATTTTATACATCTTCATCTAATTCTAATGTAAGCACAAAGTCGACCGGAAACAAAAGGAGTAATGCAAAATATAATGTAAGCTGCAGAAACCGATTTCGTTGACCACCTCAGTCCGATTTTGACGGACCACCCTAGTCCGATTGAAATTGACCATAGTAATCCGGACCAAACTGACCATCTATATTTCCCTTCTCTGATCTCCCGTGATATCAACACCACTGTTCCATTCTACATCGCTGCGTAACGCAATACAAAGCAGCAATTGAATGATTTCAATTCGTTGATCAATTCTATTTACTTGTAAACGATGGAGATAGATCAAAGCAAGAGAGAGGCAGTAACAGTAGTGTTGTATTGAACCGTTGCGTTGTACCTTTAAAGAAGAGGCAGGATCATTCCTGGTTAAGTATGGTAAACAAACAACATCTTCAATTGACCATTAATTGTAATAAGTTTCGCCAGACAAAACAGTGGTCAGTTTGCTTCGGATTAGGGTGGTCAGTTTAATCGGATTTTGCACACAAAGCCGACACACAAAAGCCAACCTTGCAAAAGAGCCTGCCTTGTGCCAACGCACAGGCAACACTCTGCGGTTGGACACAGACCCACAATATAGATGACCGAGGAGAAGGGCGAACGTACAACAGGGGGTTTGCCAAAATACGGGCTGACGGAAGTTATCTTCGGCTTTTTGTAATTCTATTGTGCTTCATATCGGGCTGGACATTATCTATTTAGCTTTTTGTTGTTAACTTCATCTTCAGTTTTTCAATCATCATCGGTTCCGGGCTGACGGAATACTAATTCCCGTACTTCGGCAAGCCCTGTCCGTTGTGCGCCATTTCCCGTTCTAGTGGAAAGGTTCTAACTATTCTTAAAAATGACTAATTTTGAGATTATGAAAATAGTACTTCAATATGTAAGCGATATGAATGGAAAACCGCAGGCCATTCAAATGCCGGTTAGTGAGTGGGAAAAAGTATTATCACGCATCAAAAAGTCCGAGCAGGTGTTACAGCTAAAATCAGATCTCAAAGTCGCATTTAAACAGGTTGAAATATTAAGAAAATCAAAAGCAAAAAAACAGACCCTAACTGATTTTCTAAATGAACTATAAAATCATACCGGTTGACAAATTTAAAAAGGAAGCCAAGCGGTTAATTAAAAAATATCCTTCTCTTAAATTAGAATTGGCAGACTTAGCCGAGTCGTTATCTACTAATCCAACACAAGGCACTGCCTTGGGCAATGATGCATACAAAATCCGTGTTTCTATTAAAAGCAAAGGGAAGGGTAAAAGTGGTGGTGCACGTGTTATCACTTATGTAATTACTTCACAAAAGGAAGTCTATCTGCTCACTATTTATGATAAAGCAGAGTTTGACTCAATTGATGATAAAACGCTTCGTAGAATTATAGATATTATTCCCAGCGAGAAATAATACGGCGCACAACATCAGCTTTGCAAAAATTGGGCTGACGAACATCGCCCATCATCTGTAGGAATTCTGACCGAGCTTCAGTAATTTGGCTTCTGCTAATCGATCTATAGTGGCCAAGCGGACGACAGAATATAATTTCCCAAGCTTCGCAAAGCCCAGAACGTTGTGCGTCATGCTGGAGAACTCTCAATACTTTGACTAACTAATAAAATAAATAAATGCCAGACAATCCAGACGACGCTCTTTTAGACGACTCCACTAATCCTGAATCGGAAAATCCTCCGGAAGAAATTGTTTCTGCAATAGACACAGAAGCCATTACTCAAAATCAAGAATCTAAAAATATGGAAGTACATCATCATGCTCATCACGGGGGAAAGAAAAATTGGAAATCTTATTTCTGGGAGTTTCTAATGTTGTTCCTGGCAGTATTTTGTGGATTTTTGGCAGAGTACCAACTTGAGCATGTAATAGAGCACCAGCGGGAAAAACAATACATGCAATCTTTTTTATATGATCTTTCAAATGATACAACCAATCTCAATTTAGGCTTTCCAAGAAAAGACGAACGGCTTAGTGCGATTGATTCTGTCTTCCTTTTTTTTGAAATGAATCCCGATGTTACAAAAATACCTGGTGCAGTTTATCGCCAGATGCAAAGAACAACATGGGACAGGAGTTATACAAGAAACAGTACTACAATTGATCAATTAAGAAATGCAGGTGGTATGCGACTGATAAGAAAAAAAATAGTAGCTGATTCAATTGCCGCTTATGATCTGCAATGGCAAAGAGCAGAATATTGGAGAGAAGGATATATAAAGAAACAGGAAGCTGGAAGGGAATATCTTTTCAATATAACTGATGTCAAGGAGCTGTTACCAGTATTTCGTAACTACAAGCAATTGACCTCATTCTCTCCGGCCATTACCGATAGCCTTACCATCAGCATCAACAGGGCGAAGCTGAATGATTATCTCAATTTTTTATTTATCCAGAAAATTAGTACTGGACAGGACAAACGAGGTTACCAAGAATTGGGAAAAAGCGCTGAACAATTAATTGAGTTGATAAAAAATGAATACCATCTGGAATAGTTCAAGAAGCACGAACGCACAACATGATCATTGGCAAAATGCCGGATTTCGGATCCAGTGTTTCAACTGTAGTAACACAGATGAGCTGCATATCCGGCTTACCGAATCACAGATCAACTTGAGAATATAACATCATCTTTATATCTTTATTGGACAGCGGATAGCCAGAGGTGACGTAACACGGACTTCCGGTACTTCGCCAATGACTCCACGTTGTGCGTCACCTTGCAAGACCGCCTAAAATTGAATAAAATTTCTTAATTTTGACACTATGCAAGCACAGGTAGACATAGCATTTGATCAGTTAGTGAAGATAGCCAAACAGCTTCCGGTGACACAGTGGACAAAACTCAAAAGAGAAGTTGAAGAAAAACTATCTAAATCAGAGAAAAATTCGGATTTAGTTTCATTGTTATTATCTGCACCAACATATAGCAAGAAACAATTGGAGGAGGTTGCCAAAACCAGAAAAGCTATCAACCAATGGCGGACAAAATAGTTTTGGCGGACAGCTCTATTCTTATCAATCTGTTCCGAAAATCAGAGAAAGCCAATTCAAAGTTTGTAAAACTTGCATTGCAAGGCTACCAATTTCAAATTTCTGCTATAACCAGAATATGAAGTTTGTTCAGGTGCTACAACAGCACAATTGCCCTTTTGGGACGATCTTTTGAAAAAGATAAACGTCTTACCTTTTGATAAGGATGTTGTGAAACAGGCAGTAATAATAAACAGGCAATTAAAACAAAAGCGTAAACAAATTGATCTTGCAGATTTATTTATTGCCGCAACTGCACTATCTAACAATTTGCCTTTTTCAACACTAAACAGAAAGCATTTTGACCGCATCGAAGGGATCGAAATCGTAGAATAAGGCGAACGCACAACATTGCTTGCCATTATGGCGCTGAAGGAAATCCGGTCCAGGGGATAGCAAGAAATCAGCTTCAGTTCCAGCTTGACGTTATAAGTTTAGCAATAGAAAAAATCAGCAGCATTAGTATCTTTAATCAGCAACAGTTCCCGGATGACGGATCACGGAATTCCGCCACAACGCCAATGCGAGGACGTTGGCTGCAATTAAATTTGGACACACTCTGCTAATGAAACAGAAACCTTATAATTTACTTTTCCTGACAGGACTTGTTTTTGTGGTGATCTCATTTTTTGTATTAAGGCAAAACAATTCAGTTAACATACATCTTAACGACACTTATTTTGTAATTGCACCTACACATTTTTCTTGGTTGGTAGCAATCTTGGCTTTATTTGTGTGGGCACTTTACCTGTTAACCAATAAAATATTGTATTCAAAAGCCCTTACTTGTACACACATAATTATTACAATACTGACACTTCTACTTTTTGCGTTGCCACTTTTTTTTGGTGACAGTTTTATGAATCCAGCACCACGACGTTATTATGATTATAGCGATTGGAATTCATTTAATAATTACCCGACATTTACAAAAGCTATTGGAATAACAATATTTGTATTGCTATTTGGACAATTCATTTTTGTTGTAAACCTTATTGCAGGACTATTCAAACAAAGGACTTAACACCAGCGAACATTGGGTTTGCCGCAAGGCTGGCTGTACGTTGAACAATGGACGTTTTATTGCTATCATCTTTATCTGGGCTAGACAAACATTGCTGGGCTTTTGTTTGTTAACCTGTACTTTTATATCTTTAATCAGCAGGGGTTCCGGGCAGACGGAATTCTATTTCCCAACCTGCACAAAGCCCTGACCGGTGTGCGCAATCCTCTTAAACCGAAATGACGGGTGGCTTTCACAATATTTAAAGCATTCACGGATTTGTTTTAATCGCTGAAGGAAAAACCTGGTGCTATAGTCCTAAACCAAAATTCAAACAACGGCATAAAAAGAAGCCCGGCTCTTTGAACCGGGCTCTCGGCATCTTTGACCTTACCGTGCTTTTTTCTTTGGATCCGCTTTCTTCTGTGCGGAACTTTTCTTTTTACTAGGCTTATTCTTCCTAGGTTCAGCTGTCTTTTTCGGCATACATTTAAATTTAAGGTTAGTGAATTGTTTACTCACGGCTGCAGAGTATTTCTTCCCTTTCTTACAGGTTGTCCTTTCAGAAGCGGCAACTGTACAGCCAGACTGTAAGTAAACAAAGATATGCCTATAAGCGTAAATCGAAATGTAATCAAGGTTAGCCGCTCGGGCATATTGTGACCTTTTCACGCTGTTGTCTGCAGAATCCGATTTCGTTGACCACCCAAATCTGGTTTTGACGAATGACTCGGCTCGTCAGTAGAATATGTCATTGAGCTTTTGTACATTTATTCTGCATCATTTGCCAGGCGGACGGAAGTAATTGCCCCAACTGCTTAAAGCCTTGGCCGGTGTGTACAAATTATAAAGACAACTCTATGAGGCTGATATTATTGTTACTCGGAGTACTATCTGTAAGTTCATGTATCAAAAATCAGTATACAGTCACACAATATCCCGAACTGAAAGAAATAGTAGTTGCCGAATTTTCGAATTCTAGCAATATTTTTCCCATTGCAATTCTTGGAAAAGGTAAGGACAGAATTCCTGTATTTTATTCGCTAATGCACTACTCAACAGATAGCAGTTATTTTGGAATTCAAGGTGATAATATTGATAAATATTCTCTCAAAACGCTTAACAATGGACAAATTCAACCATTGTATAAATCTGATGCCTTAAAGCTGCCAGACGAGTATAAAAAATATCATTACGCGTTATTGGAAACATGGAATCAGGCGAAAAAGAAAGTAAATGTTGCGCAACTTTTCCGTTTTTCAAGGGAACCAGAGTGGTGGCAAGCTGACGAAACCCTATTGGACCCCACACTTAAAAAATACACATTTATTGGCCAAATCGAATTGCAAAGCTTAACTAACGACGATTGCTGTTTGTATGTTTTTTATGATCAGAAATCAAAAATTACAAAGTATATAATTCAGCGATCCTAAATATGCGCACAACATCAGCTTTGCAAAAGTTGGTGGTAGCATCTGGTCCATCCGCTATTGTAATTCTGGCCAGACGGGAGTTAAAAAATTTTAAAGAAATAGAGAATGAATCAAGTAAATTTTCTTGCAGCGATTGTTTTTGTTTGATATTTTCTTGTTCAAATCCAAATAAGCCAGATAACTCTGGTAACGCAATCAATCAAATCGGAATTGCAAATGACTCCAGTAAAATCATTAAAAATAAAAATATGAGTACCCAAAAAATTACGCCCTATTTGTGGGTAGAGAAAGATGCCAAAGCTGTAGCAGATTACTACTTATCCATTTTTAAAGACGGTAAGCTGAAAGATTTTCGCAAGTTCGATAGTGACGAAAGTGGAAATGATGCAGGCATAGAAACAGCTGTGATTGAAATAGCAGGAATGGAGTTTAGTATATTAGCAGCAGGCCCACTATTCAAATTTAATGAAGCAGTTTCTTTTGTTATCAATACAAAAGACCAGGCTGAAACGGATTATTATTGGGAAGCGCTTACTAAAAATGGTGGTGAGGAAAGCTCTTGTGGATGGTGTAAAGATAAATATGGATTGTCATGGCAAGTTGTACCAACTGAATATTTTGAATTAATACATAGCAATGACCCAATAGTAAGGGAAAAAGCAATGAGGAACACATTAAAGCAGAAAAAATTGATTCTTTCAGAACTCAAGTAAACACTTATCATTTTTTATGGCAACTAAAACATAGTTTGAATTAAAAAAGAGAAAAAACAGACCATTACAAGGGCTTTGCAAAAGCAAGGCGGCACTTCGTATCAACAGTCTGCTGAAAATCCTTGCCTTCACCAAGCCCCGAACGGTAAGCGTCATTGTAATTGAGAACTTTCGTAAATTCAGGCTGACATGTCCATGTAACTTTTGACGCAAGTACCCCCTTTTTTTGGCGCGATTACACCGTATTTATTTTGTAGTTAAGCAGTACGTTTGAACCTTACAATCAATTTAATAACTATGGCACTAATCAATCCTCACATTAACTTCAACGGAAATGCCGAAGAAGCATTTACCTTTTACAAATCAGTATTTGGCGGAGAGTTCGCAAAAATAATGCGCTTCAAAGATTTAGAGAGTGCTGGATTTCCTGTAGCAGAAAATGAAGCCAATAAAATAATGCACATTGCTTTGCCAATCGGTAAGAGTATGTTAATGGCTAATGATGTACCTGAAATTTTGGGACGAACAAACGAAAATGAGAATAGAAGCAAAATTGTAATTAGTGCAGAAAGCAAAGAAGAAGCTGACAGACTATTCAATGGACTTTCGGCAGGCGGACAAATTGAAATGCCAATTTCCGACAGCCCCTGGAGTTCTTACTTTGGGATGTTCAGAGACAAATATGGAATTGAATGGATGGTAGATTTTGACCCGAATTATAAGGGACAAATTTAGCCGAAGAAAAAAAATGAACGGTGACAAGACATTGACAAAATCGGGGCTGTACAGCTTCGATTGAACATTTGTGCAAGGTTCAACGTTCGTTCTTTAGTTAGCGGTAATGCAAAAAAACAGGCCGGTGTGACAGTAATTATTGAAAACTAAATAAATGACAATGAAAAGTAAATTCTTCCTGGTAATCTTCGTCTTTATGGGGTTGTTAAGTTGCAAAACCAGTCAGCTGATACACGCTTCAGCATCGGGAAATGAATTGTTTAAAGTGGTAGTTCTGTATCCAAACGGAGAAGGAAAGACTTTTGACATGGCCTATTATGAGAGTAAGCACATGCCTATGGTGGCTGGATTGTTAGGTAAAAATTTATCATTTTATGAAATTGATAAGGGCATAGCAGGCAGAACACCCAATGAAAAAGTGCCTTACCTGGCTGTTGGATATTTTTACGTGAAGGATGTGGCCGAATACAATAAAGCGATTGCGCCAAACAGGGATGCTATCGTCAATGATTTTAAAAACTATACAAATATTCAGCCTGTTATACAGATAAGTGAAGTCAGGTATATAGGCTTCAATAATGCGAAATAAAGTTGGAGGGAAGAACAAAACAGAATATCCTGGGTGAATAGATTTTTTTAACACAGAGATCACAGAGTATAACAGAGGGCCCTCCGTTATACTCTGTGATCTCTGTGTTAAAAAAAGGTCCCGAATATCAGAGGGCAATACCTGCTCATCAGTCCCGCCTCTTTTTCTCCAGGTTCAACAGCTTTATGTTCCTGAAATCAATCGGCTGCCCCTCGCTTTGAAAAGCAATAAATCCGCGGTCAAGTATTTTACCATCCGGCTTTTGTTTGGGATCATAGCGGTTGGCTACATCTCCACCGATCTGCGGTTTGGAATATTGCAGCACCGTATCGCCATTGATGATATGCTGTACCAATGAATCACCCAGTACGATCAGTTCGGCCTGGATCCAGCTATGATCGGCGGGGTAGGTTTTGGAACTTGAATTGATGCAATGCCTTGTATCCAGTTTTCCCTGGTACACGATATGCGTTCCCGGTGAGCACATATTACCGGTGGGTCTTGGTTTGCCATCCCCGATACCTGCGAGTAACTGCATTTCAATGGAAATGGGCCAGTCCTGCTCTTTGGGCATGGTGCGCGGGTCCTGCGAGTGGAACATCACACCACTGTTAAGGATCGTGTACGAAGGCGCATCTTTTCTCCATTCACCCACAAAACGGTATTCAAATTTCAGGTGGTAACTGGAGAATGGTTGTTTATAATACAGGTGACCGAAACGGTCATTGAATCCATCGTATTTGTCATACCTGACTTTTAAAATGCCATCCTCTGCACGGAAGGTATTGCCGTAGTTGTCGCCCGTTTCATGGTGGTGGATCTTTACGAACCAGTCGTTGATATCCTTGCCGTTAAATAAAGAAATCCAGTCTTCCTGAGGAGAAGGAGTTTGCTTACCTGTACTGAAACCCATAAAGGCAAGGACCATTATGAGTAAAACAAACTGCCTGGTATAAAATGAATACAATCTCATGAATGCAATTTACAATATCAATCGGTTTTTTTCCATTCATATAAACCTTGCTGATTTACAAGGATGCTTGTTGCCTTTCCGCCAGTCACTATAAACTCACAATCTGCGGCCAGCAGGTTTTTGAATTGGAACTTTGTTTCGGACTGGAACACTAACGGAAGCACCTCATTGGATGCACGGGCGATCAAACCATCTTTCCATTTTTCGATAACCAGTTTTCTTTTGGGGTCCTGGACAAGGGTGTAGGTTCCGGTGTACCTGTTTAAAATATCGGCTGATAATGCGAGATCTTTTTGCAGCGATGTGCCCAGAACAAGCCCTGCTATATTGATAGCCAGTTCCTCTTTCGGCGCGTTTTCTACATTGAATAACAACACTACAAAAACATCCTGTTCAGGGAAATAAAGTTCATTGCTTACAAAACCATTCTTAGATCCATCGTGTTCTATCGATCTGATCCCATTCGTTGTATTGATCTTCCAGCCGTAACCATAATTGGTAACGGTTCCGTCTTTCAATGTATTTGCTGTAAACGCTTTATCAAGCGATTCCTTGTTGATGATTTTATAGGCCAACAAACCACGGTTCCATTTGAACAAATCGGTCACATTGGATATGAGCCCCCCTGCCGCATAAGCAATGCTGGGGCTCCAGAAATCTGCATTTTTGAAACTGTTTCCGTTCCGGCTATAACCGCTTGCGCGCCCGGGTATAATCGTGTTACCGTTATCATAATAAGTATCGTTCATGCCGAGAGGAGAGAGCACCTGTTCTTTCAGGTAGGTTTCATACTTTTTTCCTGAAATCTTTTCAATGATATAACCCAATAAAGCATATCCCGAATTACTGTACTTATATTTTGTGCCGGGTTCAAATTCTAGTGGCCTTTTTTTAAATACATCCACCAGTTGCTGTGCTGTGAAATCCCATCTTTCCATGTAGGGTTGCGGGTCATCTATCTGTAGGTAATCTTTTATACCGGATGTATGCGTGAGCAAATGTTCGATGGTGATCGTGTATTTTTTCGAAGGAAAATCAGGCAAATATTTTTGTATGCTGTCCTGCAATGATAGCTTCCCTTGTTCTGCCAATTGCAATATGGCCACAGCGGTGAATTGCTTGGTAATTGAAGCAATTTCGAAAACCATTGCCGGTTGTAAGGGTACATTCAGTTCCAGGTCAGCGCTCCCAAAGGCTTTTTGGTAAACAACCTGTCCTTTTCTGGCCACCAATACAGCGCAGCCCGGTGTTGATGCGGTAAACCTTGCCGATAACAGTTTATCAAGATCGGCTACCAGTTTTTTATCCTGTCCATAAGAAAACAGGAAGCACAATAAGGCTGTCAGCAGGCTGCTATATGTTTTATATAAGCGCATGTATGCAAATTAAACTAATGGCCGAAGAAAATAGTATGTTCAGACTGGAATTACTGCATTCGAAATACTAGAGATATTCTGTAATATCCCGGTAAGCCCTGCCAATGGGGATGGCTGTTCCGTTTACCTCAAGCATATCCGCTGTATAGGATTCGATCTTTTGTATCGAAATGATAAAGGACCGGTGAATACGTTTAAAAAGATGTGGTGGTAATACCGCCTCTATTTCGTGCGTACTCATTTTTGAAACATAGTCTCTTTTGGTGGTAACGATCCTGATATACTCCCGCTGGCTTTCAATATAGGCGATGTCTGCAAACAGTATCTTCACTTTCTTTTTCTGTACATTCAGGAACAGGTGGTCCTTTGTTTCCGGCGGTAACGGTTGTTTTTCGCTTTGGGCCGTTTTTATTTTGTTTACTGCTACCAGGAATCTTTCAAACTCAAAAGGTTTCAACAGGTAGTCGGTCACATTCAGGTTGAAACCTTCCACTGCATATTGGTGGTAAGCCGTTGTAACGATCACAGCAGGGGGATTGGCCAGTGTTTTCAGGAAAGCCATCCCTTTCAGTTTCGGCAGATGGATATCCAGGAAGATGAGATCAGGATGATGATCGCGTAGCCATTCAGTAGCGAGGATGGCATCCTTAAAACTGCCCTGTAATGCAAGAAACGGAACCTGCATGATATAATCCGCCAATACTTTGGCCGCCAGCGGTTCGTCTTCAATGATGATGCAACTGATCTTAGACATGGCTCGCGAGATTGATTTGTAATAAAGCAGTGAATACCGATTCGCCCTGCTGAACGGATAATTTGTAATCTGTATACAACAGTTCGAGTTGACGGCGCAGATTGGAAAGCCCGATATTTTCTTTCACGTTTTGATCCTCTGCAGTTCCTTCAGAAGAATTTTTTACCGAGAAATTAAGCTGCCTGTTCCTGACAGAAAGGTGTATATCTACAAAAGGCCGGTTCCGTGTTTCAGATACCCCGTGCTTGAAAGCATTCTCCACCAAAGGTATGAGCAATAAGGGTGGCAATGCCTGTTTCATATCTTCCACATCATGATTGAAATTCAAACGAAGCGTATCATCATACCGCAGACTTTCCAGTGCTATGTAGTCGTTCATGATCTTCAGTTCCTGTTCAATGGCTATATAGGCCCCGCCGGTTTCATAGAGCATATAGCGTAATATCTTGGAGAGACGTAAGATGGATTCCGGCGCCAGGTCTGATTTGTCCCTGGAAAGCGAGTAGATATTGTTCAGCGTATTAAAAAGGAAATGCGGGTTGGTTTGTGATTTCAGGTAATTCAGTTCCGCCTCCTGTTTTTCGATACGTAATTGCTGTGCGGCCCGTTTCAACAGGATATGGTTATAGATATGCCGGACGATACCAAAGAGTACCAGCGTGCCCATCAGATCTCCGGCCTGTGTAGATAAGGATGCTCCCGAACCACTGAACACAGTAAAAATACCCATACCGATACCGATATACCGCCAGGACACCAGGATAACCGAGGATAAGAATAAAAATAATCCAGATAGCAATACGGTGACAATGATCTTTCTCAGGGTAAACCGAAAGTTAGCCAGTAGGTATTCGTAATAGCAATAGATGAGCAAAGACAGACAGGCCTGCATCCAGGTTATATTGACAAACCGCTCAGGTATTTTCCCCGGGTCGCTTACTGATGTTGCACTACCTGAGTGCCTTACCCATACCGTCAGAAAGCCTATCATAAGATCGGCCAGGGAAACCCAGGCGTAAAATTTCAGGTTCCTGATATGTCGGAATGGGTTTGCCATGTCGGGTAAAATTCGGCAAATACTGCTCTATTCCTCTGGTTGTCTGCAGAACGGGCCTTATGGTAAACAAAATACACCTAAAAGTCAACCGGCTCCGGGATAAAAGATCCGGACCACAGATTCATAAATCAATACAGGTCTTCCCAGCAACTATCACCTGCGACGAAAAACTGCTTTTTGTTTACGTTGCCCTGTAGTTTGTTGACCGGGCGATGCCGGGCTTTAGCTAAATGAATATTGTTGTTGTAAATAATCATACAGTTATGAAACAACACATCATCCTTGCCATCTGTTTATTGATAACAGGTATGCAGGCAGTTGCCCAGGTGGAGCCAGGTGCCGGTAACTGGAAAACATGGTTCATCACATCGGGCAAAGATCAGCGGCTGGCGGCGCCGTCTTCTTACAAAGAAGAGGTTGCAGAAGTGATCAACCGCCAAAAAACACTGGATGCAGCTGGTAAAATGCAGGTCCAGTACTGGAACGCCGGCGCACCGGGATACCGCTGGCAGAACATGATTGAACCCCTGTGGCAGAACGACACCGGCAGGAACGGTGTTCTTGCCTATATGGTGCTCAGCGCAGCCACCTATGATGCCACTATCGTGGCATGGGACACCAAATATGCTTTCAAACGTGTACGTCCATTCCAGGCAGACAGGCGTATTCGGTTGCTCATACCGGATCCTGCCAGTCCTGCTTATCCCTGCGAACATTCTGTAGCAGCCGGGGTTGCGGTCACGGTGATCTCGCATTTTTTTCCTTCGCTGGCAGATTCAGCCAAACGCATGGCACAAAGACTGATGGATTCGCGGGTGGCAGCAGGTGTGGCTTTCCCCAGTGATACCCGCGCAGGTTTTGAACTTGGTAAGACGATCGCAGAAAAAGAAATCGCCCATACAAAGGATTATGTTAACCAGGAGCGGTGGGACGGTAAGATACCCCAGGGACCGGGCCTGTGGAAAGGTAAATTTGCCCTGTCGCCAATGGCGGGTCGGAATAAAACCGTCGTATTGAAGAACGGCAGCGAACTGCGCCCGCCACCGCCTCCTGATTTTGCAAAGGAAATGGATGAGTTGAGGAAGTTCAAACAGACTTTCCGCTCACAGGCCAATGCATTTTACTATGCTTCCAGCAGTGAAAATCCTTTGCCTAAAAAGATATTTGAGTATAACCTTCATCTCAACCCGCCGCGTGCTGCGCGTATATATGCACTCGCAGCCATCGCCATGTACGATGGATTTATCGCCTGCTGGGATGCCAAGTACACATATTGGGGTATCCGTCCCGATCAATATGATACCACTTACCGTCCGTTGATCGGCACACCGCCATTCCCTGGTTATCCATCGGGACATGCACTGGCGGGAGGACTCCAGGAAGGGATAAATTCCTACCTTTTCCCGCTTGACAAGGCTCTTTTTGAGAAACGGGCAAAAGACGGCGCCGAATCCCGTTTCCAGGCAGGTATCCATTTCCGCACGGATAATGAAGTGGGGCTCGACCTGGGCAGGAAAGTAGCAGCCAGAGTGGTTGCGCGTGCGAAAGAAGACGGGTCGGACCGGTGATGAACAACAGGTATCGGGCAGGGAATGTTTGAATAACGGCGTATGAGAGAACATATTTGATTGATAATCAATTATAATTTTATAGTACTACGGTCGATATTCCTTGTTCGATATTTGATATTCCTTACTTTTGCAACCCCGATTTAAAACCGTCGGGTTTTATATGAATTTCATTAATAAACAACTAAACGCAGATGCACAGGAGAACGCCGCGGCTGAAACAGCACCGGAAGTTACTACTGCGACAACAAATGCACCTGTAGCTGACGTGACAGCTGAAGCGCCAGCGAAAGCTGTGGCCGAGCCGGTTATGGAAACCGCTCACGATGATTTCGACTGGAGCATCGACAAACGTAACGTAAGTCATTATGCCGAGGCTGAAAGAGTTAAGTACGACAAAGTGTACGATGAAACATTTGTACAGATCGGTGATGGCGAGATCGTAAGAGGCGGTGTGGTTGCTTTGACAAAAACAGATGTGGTTGTAAACATCGGTTTCAAAAGCGATGGCCTGGTTTCTCTTAACGAATTCCGCGATGTTCCGGGATTGAAAATCGGCGACGAAGTAGAAGTAATGGTAGTGGAAAAAGAAGACCGTCAGGGTAATCTTCACCTCAGCCGTAAATCTGCCCGTATCTACCGCGCATGGGAAAGAATTGTAGAGGTTCACAAAACAGGTGAAGTAATCACCGGTACAGTAACCAGCAAAACCAAAGGCGGATTGATCGTGGATGTATTTGGTATGGAAACTTTCTTACCAGGTTCACAGATCGACGTAAAACCTGTAACTGATTACGACCAGTTCGTAGGCAAGACCATGGAGTTCAAAGTGGTGAAGATCAACGAAGCCATCAAGAATGCCGTGGTATCACATAAGGCCCTGATCGAAAGCGATATCGAAGCACAGCGTGCAGAGATCATGAGCAAACTCGAAAAAGGCCAGGTACTGGAAGGTGTGGTGAAAAACATCACAGATTTCGGTGCGTTCATGGACCTGGGTGGACTGGATGGTCTGCTCTATATCACCGATATTTCATGGGGCCGTATCTCTCACCCGAGCGAAGTGGTGAAGATGGACCAGAAATTACAGGTGGTGGTTCTCGATTTCGACGACGACAAAAAACGTATCAGCCTCGGTCTGAAACAACTTACCCCGCATCCATGGGATGTGCTGCCTGAGGGCCTGTCAGAAGGTTCGGTAGTGAAAGGTAAAGTGGTGAACATCGAAGATTACGGTGCGTTCCTCGAAATACAGCCTGGTGTGGAAGGTCTGGTACACGTATCAGAGATCACATGGGCCAACACGCCGATCAACGCCAAAGAATTCTTTAAACTGGGCGATGAGTACGAGGCGAAAGTAGTTACCCTCGATAAAGATGCACGCAAAATGAGCCTGAGCATCAAACAGATGAGCCAGGATCCATGGAGCAGCATCGAAACCAAGTTCCCTGAAGGCAGCAAGCACAAAGGACTGGTGAAAAACATCACTCCTTACGGTGTGTTTGTAGAACTAGAACCAGGTATCGGTGGTATGATCCATATCAGTGACCTGAGCTGGCTGAAACGATTCAATCACCCAACTGATTATACCAAAGTAGGTGAGCAGATCGATATCATCATCCTCAGCATCGACAAAGACAACCGCAAACTACAGTTAGGCCACAAACAACTCGAAGAAGATCCCTGGAATGCTCTGGAAGATACCTTCGCAGTAGGTTCTGTACACGAAGGCACTGTTACCCGCAAGGATGACAAAGGCGCGCTGGTACAACTGCCGTATGGTCTCGAAGGATTTGCACCTAACCGTCACCTGAACAAGGAAGATGGCAAACAGGTACAGGCCGACGAAACCGCACAGTTTGTCGTGATCGAATTCGACCGTAACGAGAAACGCATCGTATTGAGCCATGCCCGTATCTGGGAGCAGCAGGAAGCGGATACCCGCGAAGCTGCCAAGAAAGAGGCAAAAGCTGAATCTGACAGCACCCGTAAAGCGGTGAAAACACTCCAGGCCAAAGTTGAAAAAACAACTTTAGGCGACCTGGGTGCCCTGGCTGAGATCAAAGCCAAGCTGAAAGAAGGCGAAGGCGATACAGAAGCTAAATAAGCTGAGCTTTTAATAGAAGAGGCCGCCCTGTGTAATGCAGGGTGGCCTTTTTCAGTAAGTACGAATTACGAGGTACGAAGTACGAAAATGAATGAATTGTACTTCGTACCTCGTAATTCGTACTTCTTTTGGGTATTTGTTAACTAATACTGACCGCCGCTGTGCCTAAATTGCCCGCAATTAACTAATTTTGCCAACTTGTATGAATAGGATTGTTTTGTTTCTGGTGTCTGTAATCGTGCTAAGCTCCTGTGCCGGTAAGTTTGGGAAGGTGCTGAAAAGCAAGGATTACGAGTATAAATACAAAATGGCGGAACAGTATTATGCCAAAAAGCAATACAGTTTTGCACAACAGCTCTTTGAAGACATATTTCCGTACGTAAAGGGTTCACCCCGGTACGAGGATATGTATTACAAATTTGCGTATTCCTACTATTACCAGAAGGATTATGCCAATGCAGAAAACCTTTTCAAAACCTTTGTAGAGAATTTTCCTACCAGCACGAGGAACGAGGAATGTGAGTATATGCGCGCTTACTGTTTTTACAAGCAGTCACCTAAAGTGGACCTTGACCAGACCAACACCAACCGCACCATGCAGTTGATGCAGGCCTTTATCAATACACACCCTACTTCTCCTAAATCAGTGGAAGCATCCGAGATCATTGATAAGTGCAGGGATAAACTGGAGCTGAAAGAATACAAAGGCGCTGAATTGTATTACAACCTTGGATTCTATAAAGCCGCGGCTATCGCTTTCGGTACTGTATCTGAAAACTTTCCTGATTCTAAAAAAGCGGATGAATACAAACTCCAGGTGATCAGATCTTATTTCAAATATGCTGAAATGAGTTATGAAGAGAAACAACAGGAGCGCTACGAAAAAGTACTGACAGAATGTTCGGATTTTACAGAACGCTTTGCAGACAGCAAGTACCTTGAAGAAGTGACCAAATTAAAAACAGAAACCAATAACATTTTAAAAAACCTGAAAAATGAGCAAGTTAAGAAGACAGCTTAGTGCCAATACTGCCAGCGTGGTGGAAACCAAGAGCCTGATAGATATTAAGGCCAAAACAGGCAACCTGTATGAGTCTATTGCGATCATTGCCAGGAGAGCCAACCAGATCAATATATCCCTGAGAGAAGAACTGCACAACAAACTGGAAGAATTTGCCAGCCATACAGACAGTCTCGAAGAGATCCACGAAAATAAAGAGCAGATCGAAATTTCAAGGGCCTACGAAAAAATGCCCAATCCTGCTATCCTCGCCACCCAGGAGTTCATGGAAGGCAAAGTATATTACAGGAAAAACAACGAAAGCGACCTGTTCAGGTAAGTGAAAGCTTTCTCAAATGATAGTAAACGGCAGCGATGAGCTGCCGTTTTTCGTTACTTTTAATCTTAGCTTCCAGCTATCAGCCTTCAGCCTTCAGCTTTCAGCCGTTTTCAGCTGATAGCTAAAGGCTGATAGCTGAAGGCTGATAGCTGAAAGCTGAAGCCATGTTCAACAACAAAAAAATACTCATCGGCATCACCGGAAGCATCGCGGCTTACAAAGCCATTTTGCTGGTGCGGTTACTTGTGAAAGCAGGGGCGGAGGTGAAAGTGATCATGACACCTGCTGCAAAGGATTTTGTTTCGCCTGTCGTGTTGTCTACGCTCTCTAAAAATAAAGTCGTAACGGAATTGACAGAAGCCAATGAATGGTCCAATCATGTCATGCTTGGCCGTTGGGCAGATGTTTTTCTTATCGCACCAGCAAGCTGTAATACACTGGCTAAAATGGCCAATGGGTTATGTGATAACCTGCTGCTGGCCGTTTATCTTTCTGCCACCTGCCCGGTGGTGGTGGCGCCTGCTATGGATGAGGATATGTGGCACCATCCCGCTACCCAAAAAAATATTGCACAGTTACAACAATACAGCAACCGCATCATTTCTGTGGAAAAAGGCGAACTCGCCAGCGGTTTATACGGTGATGGACGCATGGCGGAACCCGCTGATATTTATACCTGGCTGGCGGAACATTTTTTCCGGTCAGAACAGTTGAAAGGAAAGAAGGCATTGGTCACTGCCGGCCCTACCTATGAAGCGATTGACCCCGTGCGTTTTATTGGCAATCATTCCTCCGGTAAAATGGGATTTGCACTGGCGGAAGAATTGTATATGCAGGGCGCGGATGTAATACTGGTAACAGGACCGACACAACAACAGGTGGCCTACAAAGGGATACAGTTGATATCGGTAACTTCTGCATCCGATATGTTTGATGCCTGCACCACAGCATTTGTTACTGCCGATATAACCGTTATGGCCGCGGCAGTAGCTGATTATACGCCTGCCTCGGTAGCTGATCAGAAGATCAAGAAGCAATCGGATACGCTTGACATAGCTTTGAACAAAACCCGTGATATTCTGAAACACCTTGGTTCGCAGAAAAAGGACGGCCAGTTCCTGGTAGGGTTTGCACTGGAAACAAATAACGAAAAAGCGAACGCAGTGGCTAAATTGCAGTCGAAGAACCTGGACGCGATCGTATTGAATTCATTGAATGACCAGGGCGCGGGTTTTGGTGGTGATACCAACCAGGTAACGATCATTGATAAATCGGGGAAAGAAAAAAATATTTCACTGACATCAAAAAAAGAAACCGCTAAAGAAATTGTTTCATTTATCATACGTGGCTATGTATAGAAAAATCATTTTGATAGGAATGGTGATCTGCCTCGCAACAGGTCCTGTTTTTTCGCAGGAACTCAATGCGAAAGTCAGTGTGCTTGCGCAAAGGGTAACCACCACCGTCGATAAAAAAATATTTGTTACGCTCCAGACACAGCTCAACAATTTCCTGAACAACAGGAAATGGACGAACGATGTATTCAGGGAAACGGAGAAGATCAGCTGTAGTTTTATCCTCAATATCGAGAACAGCAACGATCCCAATATTTACAGGGGTACACTGACCGTACAGGCCGCCCGGCCGGTGTACAATTCATCTTACCATGCTGCCATGATCAATTTCATGGATGCGGATATTTCTTTTAAATACGTGGAGTTCCAGCCGGTAGAGTTTAATGAGAACCGTGTACAGGGTACAGATGCGGCAGCTGCTAATCTAACCGCTTTGTTTGCCTATTATGCGTATATGATCATCGGGCTGGATTATGATTCGTTCTCGCCAAAAGCAGGTGAGCCTTATTTCCGCAAGGCGCAGAACATCATCACCAATGCACCAGAAGGGAAGAATATCAGCGGCTGGCGCGTGTTTGATGGGTTGCGTAACCGGTATTGGCTGAATGAGAACCTGATCAATACACGTTATAATGTGATCCATGATGTGATCTATTCTTACTACCGTTCGGGACTGGATAAACTATACGAGAAAGAAGCGGAGGCCCGTGTGAATATTTTACAGACCCTTACGCAACTACAGGCATTCAATAAAGAAAATGCCAATACGATGATCGCGGAATTCTTTTTTCAGGGCAAATCGCAGGAACTGATCGGCGTATTCAAAAAAGGAAACGCGGAACAGAAAGCCAAAGCGCTGGATATCCTTACTACAATTGATGTGGTCAATGCCTCACGCTACAAACAGGAGATACGATGAAATGGTATGTATTTGCCCTATGCGTTTTTTTGGTTGCCTGTGCTTCTGAAAGGACAGAAAAAAAACATCTTCCCATTGATAAGATGAAGCTGGTGATGTGGGACCTGATCAAAGCAGGCGAATGGGAGTTCCAGATCGTTGCGAGGGATTCGATGATGCGTAAGAAAAAAGAAGATATCCGTTTATACGCACAGGTCTTTTCCATACATGGCCTCACCAGGGAACAGTTTTTTGAAAGCTACAAATATTATGAAACGCACCCGGTAGATTATAAAATACTCGTCGATTCATTGGAAGCATACGCTACACGGGAAAAGAATATGCCGGTTGATAGTAAAGGGCGCCCACTCTAAAACCGTGCCTTTGCGTGCAAAAAAATTCACGCAAAGGCGCAAAGGCGCAGTTAAAACAAAACACAAGCAGCATTCCGTATTTTTGTTAACTAACGATTTTCTATGAATAAAGTATTCACAGATGCTGATGCCGCCATCCATGATATTCCCGATGGGGCTACCCTGATGCTGGGTGGATTTGGATTGAATGGCATTCCCGAGAATTGCATTGCAGCGCTGGTGCGTAAAAAGACCAGCGGGCTTACCTGCATCTCTAATAATGCCGGTGTGGATGGATTTGGCCTGGGCCTGTTATTACAGACAAGACAGATCAAAAAAATGATGAGCAGCTATGTAGGTGAAAATGCAGAATTCGAACGGCAATTACTCAGCGGCGAGCTGGAGGTTGATCTGGTACCGCAGGGAACACTCGCTACAAGGATACAGATGGCCGGTATGGGTATCCCTGCCTTCTTTACCCCCGCAGGTTATGGCACCGAGATCGCCAATGGAAAAGAGGTTCGCGAATTCGATGGTAAAATGCACCTGATGGAACATGCACTTCATGCTGACTTCGCTATTGTAAAAGCATGGAAAGGCGATACCATGGGTAACCTTGTTTTCCGGAAAACAACGCGCAATTTTTCTACGTCGATGGCCAAGGCAGGAAACATCACCATAGCAGAAGTGGAAGAGCTCGTACAACCCGGTGAACTCGATCCGGATGAAGTGCATGTGGCAGGGGTATATGTGCACAGGATATTCCAGGGAAGTAATTATGAGAAACGGATAGAGAGGAGAACGGTGAGGCTAGTTGGTAATTAATAATTGATAATTAGTAATTAATAATTTTAATACTGTAATTAAGTAATGAACACTTACACCATCATCAATTGTTTATGATTTCAAATCCCAATGAATAATTACTAATTATTCATTATTAATTAACTCCTCATGCTCGACAAATTCGGTATCGCCAAACGCATTGCGCAGGAAATGAAAGACGGGATGTATGTCAATCTCGGTATCGGTATCCCTACGCTGGTATCCAATTATATTCCAGAAGGGATGACGGTGATCTTCCAGAGTGAGAACGGGATACTGGGGATGGGGCCTTATCCTGTAGAAGCAGAAGTAGATGCTGACCTCATCAATGCCGGCAAAGAAACCGTTACCCTTGTACCCGGCGGCGCATTCTTCGACAGCGCTGAGAGTTTTGGAATGATACGTGCCGGCAAGATCGACCTTACTGTTCTGGGCGCGATGGAAGTGAGTGAGCAGGGAGATATTGCCAACTGGAAGATACCCGGCAAAATGGTAAAAGGCATGGGCGGCGCCATGGACCTGGTGGCCAGCGCCAAAAACATCATCGTTGCCATGATGCATACCAATCCGAAAGGTGAGAGTAAACTGTTACCGGCATGTACACTGCCGTTGACAGGTGTACGTTGTGTAAAAAAAATAGTGACCGAACTCGCGGTACTTGACGTTACAGAAAATGGTTTTGTTCTGCTGGAACGTGCACCGGGAGTAACGGTAGAGGAAATCAAATCGAAAACAGCAGGAAAATTAATGGTTCCCGATTTTGTTCCCGAAATGAATATCTAATTCTGTGTAACTCTGTGTCCTCTGTGCCTCTGTGGTAAAGCCTTCGCTAAGATCGATGGAGGATGTTCTTTACCACAGAGGCACGGAGGACACAGAGTTGCACAGAGATTTTATCATCTTTAATTTAAAATACATGAGTATTACAGTTGGAATGCAGGCACCCGAATTCAATCTATTCGACACAGAAAAGAAAAAACTATCCTTACAGGAGCAGCGCGGCAAAAATGTGGTGTTGTTATTCTTTCCCCTGGCATTTACGAGTACCTGTACAGCTGAACTCTGTCATATCCGCGATAATATCAGTCTCTACAATAATGCCGATGCACAGGTCTTTGGTATATCCGTCGATTCATTGTTTGTGCTGGGTAAATTCAAAACAGAACAGAACCTCAATTTTCCGTTGCTAAGCGATTTTAATAAAGAAGCTTCACGCGCTTACCATGTATTGTATGATACCTTTCCTGCTTTTGAAATGCAGGGTGTCAGCAAACGTGCTGCATTTGTGATCGATAAAGAAGGGGTAGTAAAGTATGCTGAAGTCTGCGCCGTTCCGGGTGATCAACCAGATTATGCAGCCATCCAGCAAACATTGTCGCAGTTATAAACAATAGTGTAGGGCCTGTTTAACATTCATTTTTGTTACTATTCAGAAAGTTTCACTAAGAGCAAAACCAGAGAAAAAGAGTGTAAAAGAGATACATACCTACACTCTTTCGCTCTTTTTCTCTTGACTTTCTCTTAGCGAAACTTTTCAGAGTGTCATCAAGATCGCGTTTATAAACATCCTCTAAGCTGATAACTCAAAACTGACGGCTGTGAGCTATCAGCCCTCATTTGTTAAAAAAACCTTTATAACTTGCTAAAATCGGCCCGTTTGGGTAATTTTAGGATGATAAAAGGGTTCATGAGGAAAATCTACCTATCCATATTACTGGTTTGTACCTTGCTGCTCAACAGCTATATTGTTGACAGCGGTGATGTGTACTCATCGTTTGCGGATGGTAAGATCACCCATTTCTATCCCAACCCGGCTACCAATTACATCAACTTTACCTTTGATAAAACCGTGGATAAGACCTACACTTTGCAGGTCTATAATTTTATCGGTCGTAAAATGACTGAGTCGCGCGTGATTGATCCCGCCAAGTTGACCATTACACTGGACAATAATTATCTCCGCGGTCTGTATATCTACCAACTCCGTGATGCCGGCGGAAGGATCGTTGAGTCGGGGAAGTTCCAGGTATCTAAGTAAGTACGAAATACGAGGTACGAAGTACGAGTCTTTTAACGATCGTACTTCGTACCTCGTAATTCGTACTTATCTATCGTTTACTTCCACAATCAAAAACTTCAGGTAATTCGTATTCTCCACTCCCCATATAATAGGATGATCGCTGGATTGTGCCTGGAAAGTGACCTGGCGGATCCTTTTACGCGCATCTTTGGCAGCGGCCTCAATGGTTTGCAGGAAGAGATCGGGTTGTACAAGATTGGTACAGCTTGACGTAACCAGGAAGCCGCCGTTGCGGATCAGTTTCATTCCCCTTAAGTTGATCTCTTTATAACCGGTAACGGCTTTCTGTATGTTTTCACGGCTCTTGGTAAATGCGGGTGGGTCGAGCATCACCACGTCATACTGTCTTCCGTCTTTGCCCCATTGTTTCAATACATCAAAGGCATTGACCGCTTCAAAACGGCAGATCTTATCAAGACCATTCAGAGCCGCATTTTTATTGGCTTGTGCCACCGCGTTTTCTGAAATATCCAGTCCCAGTACAGATTTTGCCCCATAATGTGCCGCATGAATTTCAAACGTGCCAGTATAGGTAAACGTGCCCAATACATCCGCCCCTTTTACAATATGGCGGATGGCGCGGCGGTTATCCTGCTGGTCGAGGAAATAACCGGTTTTCTGCCCGTTCTCAATATCCACATGGAACTTCAACCCGTTTTCCTTTATGATGATATTCGTATCAAAAGGCGCTGATAAAAACCCTTTCTGCTGCGGCAAACCTTCGAGTTCTCTTACGGGTACATCGTTGCGCTCATAAATGCCCTTGGGTGAAAAAATGGATTGTAATGCGTTAATGATCGCAGGTTTCCATACATCCATACCCAGCGACAGGGTCTGTACCACAAAATAGTCATTGAATTTATCGATTACCAGGGCAGGTAACTGGTCCGACTCGCCAAATACCAGCCGGCAGTTTTCTGTGTAGCCGATCTTTTTACGGTATTCCCAGGCTTCCTGGATTCTTCTGAAAAAGAACTGTTCGTCGATCGTTTCGGCTTTCCTGGTCAGTAAACGGACAAGGATCTGTGATTTTGGGTTGATATAACCCCTTCCGGCCAGTTTGCCATCCGCATACAACACCTCTACGATATCCCCGCCTTCTACAGGCCCCTCTATCCGGTTCACCTCGTTCCCATAGATCCAGGGATGACCGTTGGCTATCCTTGGGGCTATTTGTTTTTTCAGAAAGATCTTAGTCATTTGGCAAAGATAGTTCAGTCTGTAGTCTGTGGTCTATAGTCTGTGGTTTGTTGGTGGTTTTGACCAACTTCAGACTATAGACCATAGACTACAGACTAAACCAAAACCTGCCAATTTTTCCCTTTTCTTTGCCCCGGCAATATTTTTGACAGTATAGCCGTACAATGAACAGATAACTATGAAAGAGAAAGAAACGCCTCAAAACCCGGAAATGAACGATAATCTGAACGGATTTGATATGAATACTGACGAAAATGCAGCCGGCACCTCGCACCTGAATGAGCCGGTGGAAGAAGAAAATGCGCTGGCAAAGCTGGAGGAGGAACTGAAAGAGCAAAAGGATAAATACATCCGCCTGATGGCCGAATTCGACAATTTCAGACGCAGAACAGCCAAAGAAAGGCTGGAACTGATACAAACCGCTGGAAAAGACGTGATCGTTTCCCTGCTGGATGTACTGGATGACTGCGACCGCGCCGAAAAACAACTGGCCAATGACGATGTGGCGGGGCAAAAAGAAGGCGTTTTACTGGTGTTCAATAAACTGAGGTCTAACCTTCAGTCAAAAGGTGTAAAGGCACTGGAAAGTATCCATACCGATTTTGATGTGGAGAAACACGAGGCCATCACAGAAATATCGGCCCCGACAGAAGAACTGAAAGGGAAAGTACTGGATGAGGTAGTAAAAGGTTACTATCTAAACGATAAACTGATCCGTTTTGCCAAAGTAGTAGTCGGCAAATAGCTGTTGGCTGAAAGCTGATAGCTCACAGCTGCATTCACTGCATATAAAAAAGAAACAAACTGATGTCTACCAAGAGAGATTATTACGAAATATTAGGCGTTGCCAAAACTGCTTCTGCGGATGAGATCAAAAAAGCTTACCGCAAAACGGCTATGCAATACCACCCGGATAGAAACCCCGGTGATAAACCAGCCGAAGAAAAATTCAAAGAAGCAGCAGAAGCTTACGAGATATTGAGCGATGCAGATAAAAAAGCCAAATACGATCGTTTCGGTCATGCGGCATTTGCACCGGGTACTGGTGGCGGTGGTGGGTACCATAACATGAATACCGAAGATATTTTCAGCCAGTTTGGTGATATTTTCGGAGATGATATGTTTGGCAGTTTCTTTGGCGGTGGCTCACGTCGTGGTGGCGGTGGAAGAGCGGCGCGCGGTCAGCGTGGAAGCAACCTGCGCATCAAACTGAAACTGAATTTTGAAGAGATCGCCAAAGGTGTTAACAAGCAGGTGAAAGTAAAAAAACATGTGCTGTGTACTACCTGTGCGGGCAGTGGTGCAAAAGACAAAGGCAGTGTACAAACATGTTCCACCTGCCAGGGTAGTGGCCAGGTGCGTAAAGTGACGAATACTTTTTTGGGACAGATGCAGACCGTAGCTACCTGTCACTCCTGCAACGGCGAAGGAACAACCGTTACAGCAAAATGTAATTCATGTAAAGGAGAAGGAAGGGTATATGGTGAAGAGACCATCAGCATAGATATTCCGGCAGGTGTGCAGGAAGGCATGCAGTTAAGCATGAGTGGCAAAGGCAATGCCGGTGAACGCGGTGGTATGCCGGGCGATCTGTTGATACAGATAGAAGAAGAAGCACATGCTGAATTACATCGTGATGGATTGAATGTGGCTTTTGAGCTGCATATCTCTTTTGTAGATGCCGCATTCGGTACACAGGTAGAAGTACCTACCATCGATGGCAGGGCCAAGATCAAAATACCGGCAGGCACACAAAGCGGGAAGATATTCCGTTTGAAAGGAAAAGGATTTCCGGAAGTACAGGGATACAGCAAAGGCGATCAACTGATCGAAGTAAATATCTGGACACCACAACACCTGAGTTCGGAAGAAAAAGACATGCTTGAAAAATTAAGCAAAAGCGAAAATTTTAAACCGAAACCTAATAAAGCGGATAAAAGTTTTTTTGATAGGTTTAGGGAAGCGTTTAATTAAAAATAAGGAACAGGGAACAAGGAACAGGGAATTTTGTTGTCGCCCGCAAATGTGTCCCCACATTTGCCATCGGGGCTCCCGAAAGGTCAATCAGCAAATATGAGACAGATTTGCGGTTTTTTTAAGCCACCCCGTTCGTATAATTTTCACGCAAAGACGCTAAGAAGCAAAGGCGCCAAGCTTTGCGTCTTATTTCCTTTGCGCCTTTGCGTGAAACTTATCCCGCAAAGGCGCAATTTTATTGGTGGCGTATCACCTGTTCAGTAGCTTGCTTTTCTCTTTTTCAATATCTGTATATCCCAATACGATCTTCTTTTCTTCTCCTTTATAACTCACCGTTACTCTCAAATCTTTCGGGTTAATAAAGCGAAAACTTCCGTCAGGATTGACCACACCGTCTTCCGGATTTTCAACCATAAATTTTGCAGCGTAACTTAATGAACAGGTCAAACCGCTTGCATACGTGATAACGGGATTGATGCGCAGGTAAAACCTGTCTGTCTGTGCGCTTTTGATAATCTCTTTCTGGATATCCCAGGTAGACACTGTTCGTGAGGTATCACCCGCGAATAATAATAAAATATTCGGGATCCGTTGTATCCAGTCGCTGGGCTGATGATGTGCGTCTTTTACTTCGTAATAAAAAATGTTTTCAAGAAGCGTTTGTTTGCTTTGAAGTATAAACGGCACATAATAGTTCCATTCACCTGTGCCCATATCAAAATAATATACCTGGTCCTTTTGTGCTTTGTAAGCTTCTGTGAACAGTTTAAAATCATTCACCCAATAAGAAGGAGATAAGCCGGCAGCGAATTTGAATACGGATGGATGATTCAGCGCGGCCCATATTGCATGCAGTCCGCCGAATGAATAACCTGCAATTCCTTTTACAGGTCCTGCCGCATAATTTTTTTCAATGAAAGGAATGAGTCTGGAGATGATCTTTTTTGTGTAAGCATCTGCCTGTGGCTGGTAATCGCCAAAATCCTGGCGCGCACCGGCATCATGGTAAGGAAGGTATTGACTGGTCCTGTCACGGTCACTTTCAATGCCCACCATAATCAATGGGTCGATCATTTTTTTTGCGATCATTTCATCTGCTATAGCATCCATGTTGAGACCGGTGATACCAAAGATGGTCTGACCATCGTTGATGTATAATGTTTTGTAGGTTTTGGTTTTGTCATAACCGGGTGGGAGATATACCTGGATGCGGAGGCCGTTGACTGTTTTTTGTTCGATAGTGTGGGTGGGCTGCTGTGTAAATGACTGAGCAGAGAGGAAACAGCATAACAGGGGGATAAAAACTGGTCTGATCAAGGAGTAGGGTTTGGGTTAATCTAATAATTTATGGGTAGATAGAGATGATTTGTTTACTGAAATGGTAATTCTAATAGATAAGACCGGATTTTTTGTTGCCAGCCGGAGGCTGGGGGATAGTCGTCACCCGGCGGAGCCGGGCGACTGCTATTTCTTTTTCTTGGGACTGCGGTACACTTTCACGGCTTTATCAACCAATACAAGAAATTCTTTCTGATAAACATCGCTGGTATTGACCGCGGTTTTTGCGAAAGACTGTACATCTTCCAAGGTATAATCTTTGACAAATTTTGATTGTTTTAAAATAGAGCTGAACATAACAATACCGGCAGCAAAACGATAACCGGCATCGGCCTGTTCTATGGGGATAAGATCATACGGAACACTAAACTGCTGGCGGGCAGGTGCATTGTTATTGACCATACGGTATTGAAGAGAAACAGTGGCCAGTTGTTGATTAAGGAACAGCGCATCTTTTTTCAGCGGTTGTATCTCGAACAGCGCCATCATGGAATGACCGCTGCCCACTTCGCCGCCTTCAAGTTCACTGGTACTGTCCTGTATCGCGTTCATTTTGTTGTCGAAGCCGATCAGCCTGTATTCTTTTACGATGGCGGGATCAAAATTGATCCGTAGAGAAGCATTATTGGCCACCGCATACAATGTTTGTGTAAATTCTGTTACCAGTATTTTCTGTGCTTCCTGTAAATTGTCTATATAAGCAAAATTGCCATTGCCTTTTTTGGACAATGTTTCCAGTTTACTGTCTTTGTAATTACCCATGCCTACGCCCAGGCAGGTAAGATAAATACCTGTTTGCCTGAAACCGGTGATCATGTCTTCCAGTTCTTTTTCCGATGATTGTCCCACATTAAAATCTCCATCAGTGGCCAGTATCACGCGGTTATTGCCATTTTTAATAAATGATTTTTTGGCAAGATCATAGGCAATTCTGATCGCGCCTTCACCTGGCGTATCACCGCTGGCCGATAATGAGTCTATGGTTTCTTTGATCTTCTGTTTGTGGGCGCCGCCCGTAGGTGGGAGTATGACACCTACACCGCCGCCATAGGTAACCAATGTAATGGTATCTTTTTCCCGTAAATTTTCTACCAGTAATTTAAAAGCCGATTGTAACAATGGCAAACGGTTGGGTTTGTCCATCGAGCCGGAAATATCTATCAGGAAAACAAGGTTGGATGCAGGTACACTGTCAAGATCCAGTTTGGGCGCCGTTATATTCAGGAAGAGTAAACGGTTATCCGCGTTCCATGGGCAACTGGTAAGCTTTGTACGGCAATTGAATTGTTTGGACAGCGACCTGTCTTCCTGTTTTGAAAAATTAAAATAGTTGAGCATTTCCTCTATGCGTACGGCATCTTTTGGAACCTGCATATCATTACTGAGAAAACGACGGGTATTGCTGTAGGAAGCCTTGTCTATGGTAAGTGCAAAACCTGTTTCAGGGTATTGATTGGCCGCTACAAATCCATTCTCAACAAGATTGGAATAACTTTCACCCAGTACTGAAAATGAACCGCTGATCTCTGTTTTAAGGTTGGTAGTTGCGGAAGAGAGTTTATGAGAATACTGTTGTGCAGTAGAAGGAAGCATCTTTACTACCAACGACTGAAAATTCCTTGCGTCTACCGGTGTTTTTACTGTTTCGTATCCATCAAGGGTAAGTGTGATGGTATCTGTAACATTGTTTACGGGGATGCCGAAAGTGCCGCTGTTGCCGCTATAGTATGGGTATGTACCTCGGGAGGAGAGGTTGATCCTTACTCCCGAAAGCAATCGTCCCCTGTTATCCTTTATTTCGCCCCGGAGATAGAACTGGGCGCAAACGGCATGGCAGGAGAAAAAGCATAGCAGTACCCCAATGAGACGCTTCACCTTGTCGGTTTAATAACAATATAACGCAGAACCGGAAAAATTAATATAGACTAAGCGGGTATTGGCAAAACTTTAGGCTTCGCCATCCAGTTGGTAGAGTTCGCGGATATTCCTGCCGAGACCGTCAAAGTCCAGTCCGTAACCCAGTACAAATTTGTTGGGGATAGTGAAGCAACAATAGTCGATGGGTATGGGAAAAACAGTTGCCTCAGGTTTGTGCAGCAATACGGCGATCTTTAAAGAAGCGGGTTGCTGGTTGTATAGTTGCGGCAGGAACTCATTCATGGTCTTGCCGGTATCGATGATGTCTTCCAGTATTACCACATGACGGTTATTGATATCCATATCCAGGCCGATAGCAGTCAACACCTGCCCCGATGATTTGGTACCTTTGTAGGATGCGAGTTTGATAAAACAGATTTCAGCTTCAAGATCCAGTTCTTTAAAAAGATCCGAGGCAAACATAAAAGAGCCGTTGAGGATGGCGATAAAAAGCGGTTTCTTGCCTGCGTAATCTTTTTTTATGGCCGCCGCCAGCTCTTTCACTTTTTCAATGATAGCAGCTTCAGACAGATAAGGAACAAAAGTTTTGTTGTGAACGACAATTGTATTTGCCATGCAGGTTGATTATTGACGGTTAACGACCGGTTGTTTTCTTATTGTTCTTCGCTGATTTTGTGGCAGAAACCTGTGAAGCGGTACGCAAATATATCTTATCACCGGTCAGGATTTTTGATCCCCTGTTGAAGTTATTATAGGAAAGCAGGTTTTCTAAACGGATACCTTCCTGTTGGCTGATGCCGTGCAGGGTTTCACCTTCGGCTACGGTATGAAAATCAGTAGCGCCTTTTTTCTGTTTCTTTTCGATAAACAGTAAACGGTCGGTATCCAGTACATCCATCTCTGGCAGTTCGTTGTATTCGATGAGTTTGCTCAACGGAAGATCATATTCATTGGCAAGGGACAGCAATGAAGTGCCACCGGCAACATAGATCACTTTGGTTTGATTGATACTGAAAACACCCTGCGGGTAACTGGTAGTCTTTTTTACATCAATCACCATATTTGCAGAACTAACCGGCGCTGTTGTTTGAACAACAGAAACGGTAGTCGCTACAGCTTTGTCAGCGTTATCTGTATCAGCCAGGGTATTTTTATCAACTGCTTTTGTTTCTTTGACAATTACTTCTGTTTCTGAAGAAGTAGTATTATTTACTACTGTGGTATTGGCGGGATAGACAGGTAAAACACCTTCTTTCAGTCTTGCGATAGCCTGTAAACTGTATTGCTGCAGGTTAAAATCGTTGATCAGTTTCATCAACCTTTGCGGGTAAGTAGGGTTGGTGGCATAACCTGCTTTTTTCAATCCTTTTGCCCATCCTTCAAAATCTGTCGGGTCAAGTTTGAACAGGAACGCATAGTGCGGGCGTGTTTTCAGGAAATCGGAATGATCCTTATAAGAATCTTCGGAATTGGGATATACACGAAAACATTCGCCTTTGGCATCATCATCATGGTAGGTTTTTTCACCAGTCCATTCTGTTTTGCACTTGATGCCGAAATGGTTGTTGGAAGTTTTAACGAGATCGCTTTCTCCCGACTGTGATTCAAGAATACCCTGTGCCAGTGTAATGGCAGCCGGTACACCCGTGCGCATCATTTCTATAATGGCCACTTCTTTGTAGGCATCAATGTATGCTTCTGTCTTTTGTTTCTGTGCCTGTGCCGCAAGCGTTGTACATAAGCATACAAATAAAACCAGTTTTTTCATTCAGATTTCTTTTTGATCAGCTGGATACCATCCCTGATCGTTATGAATACATTTTCTGTTCTTGGATCGTTCTGTACATGCTCGTTAAACGCCTGGATCGCTTTTCCATTCTTTCCTGTAATGGGTTCTTCCAGTACTTCTCCATGAAACAACATATTGTCCGCTACGATAATTCCCCTGCTGCTTAACCCTGGCACGACCAGCTCGTAATAATCTATATAGGCAACCTTATCTGCGTCGATAAAAACAAGATCCCATGGACGCTGAAGTCCCGGAATGATCTCTTTTGCGTTGCCGACGTGCAAATGTATCTGCTTATGGCCATTGAATTTGCTAAAATTTGCCCTGGCAGTAGTGGCATCTTCCTCTCTCAGTTCAATGGTATGCAGTTCGCCGTCCTTTTCCAGCCCTTCGGCCAGGCAAAGCGCACTGTATCCCGTGAATGTGCCTATCTCCAGAACGTATTTTGGCCGCAGAATAGTACTTAGGAAGGATAAAAATTTCCCCTGTACATGTCCGCTCAGCATGTGAGACTTGGGATGGTACCCCATGGTTTGCTCATTCACTTCTTTTAACAGGTCGTTTTCAGGGCTGGTAAAACGGGCGGCGTAGGCTTCGGCGAGGGGGTGTATCAGGTCCATGTTTCTGGCTTTTGGCCGTTAGCTATTAGCGGTTGGCTGTTAGTATTTTTCTCTGCGCAAACTCCGCTTCTCATGTTCTCTGCGGTGAAAGCTATTGCACATTCAGGCATCCCGAATATTGAGACGTTTTTCACCGCAGAGAACATGAGAAGCGGAGTTTACGCAGAGATTTTATATTCTATCAATAGTATTTTGATTCAAGCCAACGGCTAATAGCTAAAGGCCAACAGTTTTTCCATCAGCTTTCTTCGAAATCAGGAACAAACCAATAAAGGTGATCAGTCCATTAATGATCAGCAGTTCCAGTCCAATCTCAAATGATCCGAAGATCTGTTTTTGGTATTTATCCAGGATAAAACAGATCACCGGTGAGGCGATACAGATATAGGGAACCAGTTTATCATTCACCACCCGTTTTGATATGATGCCGAATGTGAACAGGCCAAGCAATGGCCCATAAGTAAATGTGGCCACTTTCAGTATCAATCCGATCATGCTTGGGTCATTTACCCATTTGAACATCATCACAAACAACAGGAACAGGGCGGCAAAAATGAGGTGCGTACGCTGTCTCATTTTTTTCTTTTGGGCATCTGTAAGATCGGCCCTTCGTTGCATGCCTATGATATCGATGCAAAAAGAAGAAGTCAATGCAGTGATCGCGCCATCCGCACTGGGGAACAATGCGGAGATCAAAGCAATGATGAAGATGACAGAAATAGCCGGCGGCATGTGTTCCAATGCAATCGTCGGGAATAATTTGTCGCCGGTTGCTGCTATATTCAATTGACCGGCATACAGGTACAATAAACCGCCGAGGAACAGGAATATCAGTATCACTACGAGCAATACCACTGACATGGTGATCACATTTTTCTGTGAATCTTTCAGTGTTCTTACGGAAATATTTTTCTGCATCATCTCCTGGTCCATACCCGTCATGGTTACGGTGATGAATGCACCTGCCAGTATCTGTTTTACAAAAAACAATTTACTGCCCGGGTCGGAGAAAAATATTTTGGAATAGCCTTTATCACTCATGGCCTGCAGGCTCTCGCCAAAACCCATGTTCATGGTACTGAGGATATAGATCACACAGATGATCAACCCGATCAGCATGCAGCTGGTTTGCAAGGTGTCGGTCCATACAATGGTTTTTACACCACCTTCATACGTGTACAATAAGATCATTACCAGAATGATCAGCGTGGTTACCCAGAAAGGAACACCAAAACTATTCAGGATGGCTTCCTGCAAAATATTCACAACAAGGTATAGTCTGGCAGTGGCCCCCAATATCCTTGAAAGAATAAAGAAACCCGCCCCGGTTTTATACGAAGTAAAACCCAGCCTGCTTTGCAGGTAACTGTATATGGAAGTAAGGTTTAACCGGTAATACAAAGGCAGTAATACAAAAGCGATCATGATATAACCGATCAGGTAACCGAGTGTGATCTGGAAATACGCGAAAGATTGGGTGGCTACTGCACCGGGTACGCTCACAAAAGTAACGCCACTGAGTGAAGTGCCCACCATGCCAAATGCCACCAGCATCCAGTTGCTGTTGCGGTTACCGATAAAGAACGATTCATTGTTACTGTTTTTCCCTTTAAACCAGGCTACCCCTAACAGGATCAGGAAATAGGCAATCACAAAGGAAAACAGCAGGAGAGGGGACATATCGTGTAATTAAATCGTTATCGAAACAAAATTGAAAAGTAGTAAAAATAATTGACCTATTTTGCTCTCGTAAAAAATGGTTATAAGGTATCTTATCATAATAACTCTTTATCCTCTTTTTCTCCTGTCCTCCTCTTATTGAAACTTCTCGCTAGGCAGGGTGTTTGTTTCAATAAGAGGAGGACAGGAGAAAAAGAGGATAAGGGAGTTCTTGTAGTGCATTAAAAACTGTTTATGAAGCTGACAAGTATCGCCGTTTTCTGTGGTTCCAAAGTGGGAGCGAATGAGCTGTATGAACGTCATGCGTATGCCTTGGGTAAAATGATGGGTGAAAGAAAGATCAAACTGATCTATGGTGGTGGCAATAAGGGACTGATGGGCGCTGTGGCCAATGCGGTGATGGATCATAACGGTGAAGTAATTGGTGTGATACCCAAATTACTGACCGAATGGGAGCACCAGCACGAAGGTATTACCGATCTGCGGGTGGTGGAGGATATGCATATCCGAAAAAAAATGATGTATGAGCTGTGCGATGCGGCCATCATACTTCCCGGGGGGAATGGTACACTGGATGAATTGTTTGAAATGCTTACCTGGAACACCCTGAATATCCACAACAAAAAAATCATCCTGCTTAACTCAGCAGGATTTTATGATCATCTTGTGGCACATATTGAAACCATGGCCGCCGAAGGTTTTTTGTATAATGACTGGAGAGAAAGACTGATCATCTGCAACGATCCCCTGGAAGCTATCGCCGCTTTGGTTTGAGATAGATCCCAAATCCTGCCCTGAATACCGGTAATGGATCATTGAGCTGATCGCGGTAAGGGGAATTGAAATTCTGTAGTACATCAATCATCAGTGTTACATACGAGATAGAACTGCCGATATTCCGAGTGCCGTATCCTACTCCCAGTAGCAGACTGCTGACATTGTATTTGGTAACGAATGACTGGTTGGTACTCACATCTTTGGCAGAAGCATCGATCCAGTTATGTTCGGGTTGTGCCTGTATGTATAAAAAGTTGGCGGGCCATATCCTCACAAAAGTACCGGCGCCATAGATGAAACTTTTGTTGCGCTGATAAACTACATTATTGAAATCGACAAAGCTCTGCGTATTGTAATTAAAGTTGATGGACACACCTGCGTCGAGCCATTTGTTGATGCTGTAACCGATCTCCGGGTTAAGACCCACGGTAAAGAAACGGTTACTGATACCGAGGTTAAGACTGGTACCGATAAAAATATTTTCCTGTTTGAATTGTCCTTTACGATCATCGATGATCTCCACCTCCTGGGCAAAACATACCAATGTACTCAGGGTAAGGATACTGGTGAACAACCATTTCATTTTCTTCATGATCGGTATTTAGCTACAAACCTAGTTATTTGGAAAGGTCAAATATCTTTCCGGCATTTAAAATATTGTTAGGATCAAAAACCTGTTTGATACCGCGCATCAACTGCAGGTTGGTTTCCCTGAATACTGTACTGAGATAAGGTTTCTGTATCAATCCCACCCCATGTTCACCACTGATGGTGCCGCCCAGTTTGTTAACCAACTCAAACAATGAAGTAAGTGCTTTGGTCATTTCTTCATTACCATGACTGTTCTTGATGGTAGGATGATTGATGCGGATATGCAGGTTACCATCACCCGCATGGCCATAGCAAACAGCAGCAAACCCGTGTTGTTTACCCAGTTCTTTAACGCCCCTTATCAATGCGGGTAATTCTGCTCTCGGCACCACCGCATCTTCTTCAATGGTGTAACCGCTGGTTTTGGCGGCTTCTGCTACACGGCGGCGGAGTTTCCATAACTCTGCTTTCTGCTGTGCATCGTCTGCAAAAAATATTTCTCCCGCATCAAATTGTGTGAGCAGTTCTGCGATCGCTTCCATGTCGGCCATCAATACATTCATGTCGTTTCCATCCACTTCAATGATCAGGTGTGCCTCGATGGAATCGTTTACGGGTACTGCTGTACTTTCTACCATTTTGCTTACGATCATCAATGCATCGATCTCTACCAGTTCCAGTGCGCTTGGCACAAAACCTGCGCGGAAGATGGCGCTTACGGCGGCGCTGGCTTTTTCGAGAGAGGCAAACGGCACCAGCATCAGCAGGTCGTATTTTGGGAACGGGATCAATCGTAAAACGATCTTGGTCACAATACCCAGAGTACCTTCACTGCCAACGATCAGTTGCGTGAGGTTATAACCTGTTGAGTTTTTGAGAACGTTGGCACCTGTCCAGATAACTTCTCCTGTTGGTAATACCACCTCAAGGTTCAATACATAATCTTTCACCACACCGTACTTTACCGCTTTGGGTCCGCCGCTGTTCTCAGCGATATTTCCCCCGATAAAACAACTGCCCCTGCTGCTTGGGTCGGGGGGATAAAACAGTCCTTTTTCTTTTACGGCATCCTGCAATACTTCCGTGATCACACCGGGTTCGGTGGTTATCTGCAGGTTGCGTTCATCAATATCCAGTATTTTGTTCAGTCTTTCTGTTGAGATCAATACACCACCCAAATGCGGAAGGGCACCCCCGCTCAGGCCGGTTCCGGCACCACGTGGTGTTACCGGGATCCTGTCCTGGTTACAGATTTTGAGGATGGCTGCAATTTCTTCGGTGGTACGGGGTTTCAGTACCACTTCGGGCAGGTATAGCAGTTCTTCGGTTTCATCCCGGCCATAATGCTTCAGGTTGTCTTCGTCAGCCAATACATATTGTTCGCCTACGATTTTTTTAAATGTTTCCAGGTGCGCAGTTGTGACCAATCCTTTTGCGGCAAGAACCTCCATGCAGTAATTTTTGGCAAAAGTAAACCCTTGCAGGGAGAAGCGTGTGATAAAACAGGTGTTTGACAGGATTTTTTTACAAATCATTCAAATAAACAATTGATCGGTAAAAAAAGGCTGGTGAGAAAGGATTGAATTATTGGAAAATATCCAATAATCGCGGTAATGGTTTGACAAAAACCAACGTGTAGACCGTACATCAAAAATCCGTTGAACGAACTAAACCACTATTTTTGTCTTCTAACTAACGTTTGTTCGTATATGATCGCTACGATTGCCAAACCTTTATTGGGTGAATTCAGTTTTCCAAAAACTACCCGTATCCATTACCAGTTATCGGCTGCCGAACTTGTTGAGCAAACCGTCTACCGCGGACAGGGTGTTTTGAACGATACCGGTGCCTTGTGTATCCAGACCGGTGAGTTTACTGGGCGCAGTCCTAGAGACAAATTCATTGTCAGGGATGCATTGACAAAGGACACAGTTGATTGGAACAATTTCAACATACCCATCGAAGAAAAATATTTCCACCAGCTTAAAAAGAAAATGCTCGATTATCTCGGCGCAAAAGAGGAGCTATGGGTGCGTGATGCGTATGCCTGTGCCGATGAATCGTTCCGCCTCAATATCCGTGTGATCAATGAAAACCCATGGAGCAACCTGTTTGCCCATAACATGTTCCTTCGTCCGTCTACGGAAGAACTGGAACATATTCAGCCGGAGTGGTCTATCATACAGGCCCCGGGTTTTAAAGCCGACCCTGCTGTGGACGGAACAAGACAACACAATTTTGCCATCATTTCATTCACCCACAAAACCATTTTGATCGGCGGCACAGGGTACACCGGCGAGATGAAGAAAGGGATATTCAGTGTATTGAATTTTATACTGCCGCATGATCAACAGGTACTGAGCATGCATTGCAGTGCGAATATGGGATGTAATGGTGATGTGGCGGTTTTCTTTGGATTGAGCGGCACGGGTAAAACAACACTCAGCGCTGATCCTGGCAGAAAACTGATCGGTGACGATGAACATGGCTGGACGGATAAAAATATTTTCAATTTTGAAGGTGGCTGTTACGCCAAAACCATAGACCTGAGTGCGGACAAAGAACCGGAGATCTTTCATGCCATCCGTCCGGGTGCGCTGGTAGAGAATATTGGTTTTGAAGAAGGAACGGACCGTATTGATTTCAGTGATAAAACGATCACGGAAAATACAAGGGTAAGTTACCCGCTCCATTTTATCAGCAATGCACTGGAGCCGGCCATCGGCGGGCTGCCCAGGAATATTTTCTTTCTTACCTGTGATGCCTATGGCGTACTTCCGCCCATCAGCCGACTTACGCCCGGGCAGGCGATGTACCAGTTTATCAGCGGGTACACGGCCAAGGTAGCGGGTACGGAAGCTGGGGTTACAGAACCTAAATCCACTTTCAGCGCCTGTTTTGGCGCACCTTTCCTGCCTTTGCACCCGGGCACTTATGCAGAAATGCTGGGTCGTAAGATGAAAGAACAGAAAGTAAACGTGTGGATGGTGAATACCGGCTGGACAGGTGGCCCTTATGGAATAGGGAAGCGTATGAAGCTCAGTTATACCAGAGCCATGATCACTGCCGCGTTAAACGGTGATCTTGAAGATGTTAACTATCATAAACACCCGGTTTTTGGGATGTCGGTGCCGGCAAACTGCCCCGGGGTGCCTGCAGAAATTTTAAACCCACGCAGCACTTGGCAGGATACAGCTGCCTATGATGCGAAATCGAGGGATCTCGCGCTTCAATTCGTACAGAATTTTGAAAAATATGCTTCTTGTGTATCTGACGAAATTCTGAGAGCCGCACCCAGGATCTAGCTATATGTTGGTCGGCGACCAACATTGGCGGGGGCCGCAGCCAACACTAACTCTTTGGTTCATCCCTTTGGTCGGGGATGGGCAATTTGGTCTCTTCGATTGCTTTGTTTGTTACGGTAAGCTCTGTTCTTTGGGAACGGAGCTTTTTTTTATGCTGGATGTCTAAGGGGCGAGACTTTTTTTAACACAGAGACCACAGAGTTAAACGGAGGGCCCTCTGTTTAACTCTGTGGTCTCTGTGTTAAAACCTTCGCTTCGGTAATGAATTTAAAACAACCCGAATAAAGTGCTATCCACTTTACTGATGATATCTCCAAAGTGCTCATCATTCTCCGCAAACTTATTCTTATCGCAATCGATGATCAGCAACGGACCCTCTTTGTAGCTGTCAATCCACCTTGTATAATGTTCGTTCAGGCGTTTCAGGTAATCGAGACGGATATTCTCTTCATACTCGCGGCCTCTTTTTTGTATCTGGGATACAAGTGTAGGTACAGATGCTTTTAAATAGATCAGCAGATCCGGCGGCTGCACCATCGTCTTTAATGTCTGGAAGAAAAGAAAATAGTTATCAAAATCGCGTTTGCTCATCAGACCCATTTCATGCAGGTTAGGTGCAAAGATGTTGGCATCCTCATAAATGGTTCTGTCCTGGATCACGGTTTCGGTTCCACGGTGTATATCAAGCAATTGATTCAAACGGCTGTTCAGAAAGTATATCTGCAGGTTAAAACTCCAGCGCGGCATATCCTCGTAAAAATCCATCAGGTAGGGATTATGGTCCACATCCTCAAACTGTGGTATCCAGCGGTAATGCTTGCTCAACATTTCGGTCAAAGTGGTTTTTCCCGCACCGATATTACCTGCTATTGCTACGTGTTTTGGTTTCTTTGCTTTTGCCATATAAATGAAAGTACGAAATACGAGGTACGAAGTATGAAGTGGAGTATATTTTTTTTAAGGGGATAGATGGTTAGTGGTCGATAGTCCATTGTCGATGGCAATTGCTATGGACAATGGACTATCGACCATTGTGATTATACGTAATTCATGCCAATCGCTTCCCTTACAAGCTTCAATGTAACATTCGCACTGCCCCTTGCTTTTTCCGCGCCCTGGCGGATGATATGGCTGAGTAATGACTTGTTGTGCTGGATATCGGCCGCTTTTTCGCGGATGGGGCCGATAAAGCTGACCATATCTTCTGCGAGCTGTTTTTTCAGATCACCATACCGTATGATGCAATTGCCGGTGCTGCTGTTAGTAAAATCGTCTTCAAATTTGGTGACGGTATCAGGCATGCTTACCAGGTTCATCAGGGTAAACAGGTTCTGGATATAATCCGGTTTTGCAGATCCTGTTTCGGCAGGCCCCTGATCGGTCTTTGCTTTCATGATCTTTTTGCGGATGGTATCATCATCATCTGCCAAATACAGTGTGGCCATCTGGTTCTCGCTCTTGCTCATCTTGCCATTGCCATCAAGGCTCATGATGCGTACCAGTTCGCTGTTATAATTGAATGCATAGGGAGAAGGCAGCACATCGCCATACCGGTAATTGAAACGCTCGGCAAAATTGCGGGCCATTTCAAGATGCTGTTCCTGGTCCTTGCCAACCGGTACTTTTACCGCGCGGTGAATAAGGATATCGGCGGCCTGCAAAACAGGATAGGTCAGTAAACCGGCATTCACATTGTCGGGCTGCGCCCTTACTTTATCTTTAAAGGTCACTGTTTTTTCCAGTTCACCTTTGTAGGCCAGCATATTGAGATACAGGTACAGTTCTGCTATTTCAGGAACATCACTCTGGATATACAGGGCCACTTTATCCGGATCAAGTCCGCAGGCCACATTTTCAGCGATCACGCGGTGAACACTTTCCTGTAATTGTTTGGTATCGGGATGTGTGGTAAGGCTATGCCAGTTGGCCACGAAGAAATAACAGTTATAATCATCCTGCATACGCACATAATTGCGCATGGCACCAAAATAATTACCCAGGTGCAGAAAACCCGTGGGACGAATACCGCTTACAACCACCTCTTTTTCCATGGGGGCGAAGATAATATTAGTCGATGGTCAATGGTCAATGGTCAATGGCTTTTTTTGAATAAAGCTGGTTTATTGTCAGGTTAAGGTTTAAATATCAATTTGTGTAAGATATTTGAATGATGGATAACTGATTTTTGATCAGTCACTCATTCACTAAACCAATCCACCCATCAACGAAACAAGTTCCATATTACAATCTCCCATCGAATACCTGAAAGGCGTGGGGCCACTTCGGGCAGATATGCTGAAGAAAGAACTGAATATCTATACTTTTTCGGATCTGCTGCAACACTATCCCAACCGGCATATTGATAAAACACAGGTAAGCAGGATACGGGATATCCATCCCCAGACAGATTATATCCAGGTGGCAGGTACACTGATCTCGTATGATACCATTGGCGAAAGAAGGGGCAAACGGCTGGTGGCGCAGGTAAGGGACGCAAGCGGTATTCTGGAGCTGACCTGGTTTCAGGGAATCAACTGGGTGGTCAAAAACCTGAACATAGGCAGCGATTATCTTGTGTTTGGAAAAACAGGTTTTTTTAATGGCCGTCCACAGATCGTGCATCCCGAAATGGAAGTATTTGTTCCGGCAAAAGCGGGTGGTAAAATATTTCTTGATCCCGTTTACCCCACTACTGAAAAACTGAAAGCAAGAGGCTTCAACGGGCGGCAGCTGGGTAAATTCACTTTTACGCTTTTGTCACAGCTGCAGCCAAAAGATATTGCTGAAAACATTCCGCAGCCATTACTGGACAGGTTGAAACTCATCGGCAGGTATGATGCTTTCAAACAGATACATTTCCCCGCTTCCACACAGGAGTATGAGCAGGCATTAAAACGACTGAAGTTTGAAGAGTTGTTTATCGCGCAGGTAAGACTGAATCTCGTACGACTGCAACGCAATAAGATCAGCAAAGGTGTGGTGTTTGAAAAAGTGGGTGATCTTTTCAATACACTGTATGCAAAATACCTTCCTTTCGAGTTAACAGGCGCACAGAAAAGAGTATTGAAAGAGATCCGGGGCGATACGGGCCGCGGTCACCAGATGAACCGATTATTACAGGGCGATGTAGGCAGCGGAAAAACCATCGTTGCGCTCCTGAGTATGTTACTGGCGGCGGATAATGGTTTCCAGAGCTGCATTATGGCGCCAACAGAAATACTGGCGCAGCAACATTACAATGGTATCAGTGAATTACTAAAAGAAATGCCGGTAGAGATCGCATTGCTCACAGGCAGTACCAAAGCGAAGGAAAGAAAAAGAATCTTAAAAGGATTGTTGGATGATACGATACATTTTGTAGTAGGCACTCATGCAGTGATAGAAGATACGGTTCAGTTCAGGAACTTAGGTCTGGTGATCGTGGATGAACAACACCGATTTGGTGTGGCGCAACGCGCAAGGTTATGGGAAAAAGCAACGGTGCCGCCGCATGTACTGGTGATGACGGCAACACCCATCCCGCGTACATTGGCCATGACCGCTTATGGCGATCTTGATTACAGTGTGATGGATGAACTGCCTCCCGGAAGGCAACCGATCACCACAGTACACCGTTATGAAACCGCAAGGGCCAATGTGATGGATTTTGTGCGTACGGAAATTGACAAAGGCAGGCAGGCCTATTTTATTTATCCATTGATAGAAGAAAGTGACAAACTGAGTTACGAGGACCTGATGCAGGGTTACGAGCAGGTAAAAAGCTTTTTCCCGGAACCAAAGTTCCGCATCAGTATGGTGCATGGAAGACAGCCTGCGGAACAGAAAGAGACCAATATGGACCGCTTTGTAAAAGGGGATACAAATATCATGGTCAGTACAACGGTGATAGAAGTAGGGGTAAATGTGCCCAATGCATCTGTAATGGTGATCGAAAGTGCTGAAAAATTCGGCCTCTCACAGCTACACCAGTTACGCGGCAGGGTAGGAAGGGGCAGTGAAAAAAGCTTTTGCATTTTATTAACGGGGGCGCAAGCCAGCAAAGAGGCACGCGAACGTATCAAGATAATGTGCGCCACCAATGATGGTTTTGTGATTGCTGAAAAGGACCTGGAGATACGGGGACCGGGCGATATTGAAGGCACCCGTCAAAGTGGGGCGCTGGATTTTAAGGTGGCCAGTATTGTGAATGATAAAGGATTGTTAGAATTGGCCCGGAATGAGGCTGAAAAACTGGTAAATGAGGACACGGAACTGAAAATGGTAATAAATTCGCCGTTGAAACATTATCTGCAGTCCCAAAAGCACAAAAATGGCTGGGGCAAAATTTCATAGAAGGGGAACCATGCAGGTTTACTGAACGTATATTAATCGTACCTTTTAATTAAATATCTTGGGTGTGTTCAAAACGATCGGAAGAATAACCGCGTTTGTGCTTCTTTGCGCGGATGGGTTTGGTCAGGGCTATCTACAATTCGTTGAAAATAAAGGCCAGTGGGATGCCAACATCCGTTTTAAAGGACAGATTGCTACCGGTGCTTTTGCCTTGCAAAAGACGGGCTATCGTGTATTGCTGCATAATAGGAAGGACCTCAACCAGTTTCATGAAACATTCCATCCCCATGGATCAACACCTCAAAATGAGCAGTTAACAAAAGCCACTACTGCCAAATTACCTGGCGGTCAACAAATGGAACGTCCGGGTGAAAGCGAGGGAGGAGGGGGCAGTGGCACAGCTGGCGTATTGCGCTCTCATGCCTATGAAATGCGGTTCCTGAATGCCAATGAAAATGCCCTGATTGTACCCGATAAAGCAATAGCCAGCCACGAGAACTATATTTTGGGTGATGACCCTGCTAAATGGGCCACAAATTGCCGGATATTCCAGGCTGTAACGTATAAAGACATGTACCCAAACATTGATGTACGCTACTATACGGCCAATGGTGTATTGAAATATGATTTCATTGTAAGACCCGGAGGTGACGTAAACAGGATCGCCATGTATTTTGATGGGGTGGAGTCGCTGCGGCTTAACAAAGGAAACCTTGTTGTAAAGACTTCTGTTGATGAGGTTACCGAACAATCACCCTATACTTATCAGCTTACCAATAATTCCCGCACGGAAATACCATGCCGCTTTGAAGTAAAAGGAAACATAGTAACCTTTAAACTGGATGCGGCCTATAATAAAGCGGCCACGCTTGTTATTGACCCATCGTTGATATTTGCCACTTTTACAGGCAGTGTTGCGAGTAACTGGGGGTATACGGCCACATACGACGGAAAGGGTAATTTTTATGCGGGCAGTATCGTGTTTTCTGATCAGGGGGGCTTTCCTGTTAGTAATGGTGCCTTTCAGAAAACCTACCAGGGAGGCAATACAAACACTGGTGAGAAGGGTGGTTTTGATATCGCCATCATGAAATTTGATCCCTCTGGTAACAACAGGCTGTATGCTACTTATCTCGGTGGTTCGGGAAATGAACAACCCCATAGCATGGTGGTGGACCAGTCAGGTAATCTGATCATCTCAGGACGCACAACCTCACCCAATTATCCCACAGCGGGTGCTTTGAGAACATACGGCCCATTGGGTGGGTTATGGGATATGGCGGTTACGATGCTGAACGCAGATGGCTCAGGATTGGTGGGCTCTTTGAGAATTGGCGGAAGTGGTAATGACGCTGTCAATATCCGTAGTAAATATGCTACTCCCTCGGGTACTGAAACCATCAACAGAAATTATGGGGATGATGCCAGGAGTGAAGTGATCCTGGACCGTTCCGGCAATATTTGTATTGCTTCCTGTACGCAGTCTGCTGATTTTCCCACCACAGCGGTATCCGCACAAACCACACTGGGTGGTACTAATGCCAAGGGACGTGCGCAGGATGCCGTGGTCATGAAATTCACGCCTACGCTTTCATCAGTACTTTTTAGTGTATTGATCGGCGGTTCGGATGATGATGCCGCATTTGTGCTGGCGGTTAATCCTGTTAATAATAACCTTTTTGTGGGGGGAGCCACTGCCAGCAATGATTTCCCTGGTCCAAAAACAGGAGTTAAATATCCGGTATACCAGGGCGGTGTTACCGATGGTTTTGTTGCTGAATTTACCGGTAACGGCGCCATCGTACGCAGCAGTTATTTTGGTACACCCGCTTCTGATATGGTGTATGGTATCCAGTTCGACAGGTCAGGGTTTCCGTATATCATGGGTACAACCATGGGGGCATGGCCCGTAGCAAATGCTGCGTATAGTGAGGCTAATGGAAAACAATTCATCAGCAAACTACAGCCTGATCTTTCCAATTTTGTGTATTCGACCACTTTCGGTTCGGGTGGTGCGCTTCCGAATATATCACCGATCGCTTTCCTGGTAGACCGGTGTGAGAATGTTTATGTATCGGGATGGGGTGGTGGTATCAATTCTAGCATGAGTTTTAGCAGTAGTGCGGGTAATACCACAGGCATGAGCGTAACGCCCGATGCTTTTCAGAAACGGACGGATGGAAACGATTTTTACTTTTTTGTACTTGCCAAAAATGCAGGCTCACAATTGTATGGCAGTTTTCTGGGACAATACAACGGTGTTGGCGAACACGTGGATGGCGGTACCAGCCGTTTTGATGCCAATGGTGTTATCTACCAGGCATTGTGCGCCAGTTGCGAACCGAATCCACCCCAAGGCGCCAATGCTTTTCCTACCACACCGGGTGCGTGGGCAGGCGTCAGTGGTTCTGCAGGTGGGTGTAACCTGGCCGCAGTAAAAATGGCATTCAACCTGGCAGGTGTTGGTGGCAGCATACAGGCGAGTATCAATGGTGCGATCAGAGATACTTCCGGTTGCGTACCACTAACGGTAGATTTCAGGGATACATTGGCACAAGGCAAAAGATATATCTGGGATTTTAACGATGGAAGTCCCAAAGAAACCACTACTTCACCTTCTATATCACATACTTTCAATACCATCGGCCTATACCGCGTATCACTGGTATCGATCGACTCCAGCACCTGTAATGTGGCTGATACGGCGCTGGTGACCATACGTGTGCGCAACGACGAAGCGGCATTAAGTTTTACGACGGAAAAATTACCACCCTGTCAATCGCTTACGTACCAGTTCACCAATACATCAACAGCCATCAAACCATTTACCGCAACCAGTTTTCGCTGGGATTTTGGGGATGGTACCACACAGCTTGCAGGAGCGGGACCAGTTACACATTCGTATGCCGCTGGCGGTACTTACAATGTAAAACTCACACTGGTTGATACCAATTATTGCAATGAACCCGATAGCCTTATCAAACAGATACGTATATCACCGTTAGTAGATGCACGGTTTGAAACACCCGCTTTTGGCTGTGTGCCATATACGGCAGCATTTACCAATACCTCATTGGGTGGAACTGATTTTCTATGGGAATTCGGGGATGGCACTACATCAACAGCTCTTGATCCTACCCATGTATATGCCGCAACCGGTTCATACCAGGTGAGGCTGATTGCATACGATACGTCAACCTGTAACAAAATAGATACGTCTGCTTATTTTACGATAGTGGTAAGTCCTAACCCGACTTCCGCATTTAACTATTCACCACAACCTACCGAATCCAATACGCCGGTCACTTTTCAGAACGGTTCATCCGGAGGTACCCGGTATAAATGGTTGTTTGGTAATGCCGATACCTTATTTGCAATAAGACCCGATACACTGGTGCAGCATTTGTACAATGCATCGGGAACTTATAATGCCTGCCTGGTTGTGTATAACAATTTTGGATGTATCGATACCAGTTGCCAGCCGATAACGGTGGTGATCAATAATTCGGTGGATGTACCAAACGCTTTTTCGCCAAATGGTGATGGCAGGAACGACAGGGTATTTGTACGCGGGTATGGCATTGAGAAGATGACCTGGAGCATTTACAACCGCTGGGGCGTATTGGTCTATTTGGGAACCAACCAGAAAGAAGGATGGGATGGCACGTACAAAGGCGTATTACAACCACAGGAAGTATATCATTATACACTCCAGGTAGAATTTGGTGGTAAGGAAAGAATGGTAAAAAAAGGCGATATTACTTTACTTCGATAACGACAAAGGAGCGGTTATGCAGAGATGGATGCGGATGATAGTTGTATTGATACTTGCTGTAACAGCACGGTACACCCATGCCCAGGATCTTCACTTTTCCCAGTATTTTAATAGCCCGTTGCTGATCAATCCGGCCAACACAGGATTTAATCCTGATTATGATTTCCGGTTAGGCGCTAATTACCGCGACCAGGGTGGCAATATTGGCAATCCCTACCGCACCATGAGCGCATGGGGTGATGTAAAACTGTTTACCGACCGTTTTGAAAATGGTTGGGTTGGCGTAGGCGGCGCATTGTATAAGGATATGGCAGGAAGCGGTAGCCTGACTTCTACCCGGGGTTATGCCTCTGTTGCCTATCACCAGATGCTGGGGTATAATAGTCTGCTCAGTGGTGGTTTCAGTCTCGGGTTTACCAGTAAAAGGGTAGATATTTCCAAACTGAGTTTTGATGACCAGTGGAACGGGAGGTTTTTTGATGTGACCATTCCAACAGGTGAGCCGTTTGCCAATAGCCAGGTATCTTATCTGGATTTACAGGTAGGGTTAAACTATTCTTATTTCGCTTCAGAAAATGTGTATTTCAATGCAGGTGTGAGTATCCAGCATGTGAACAGGCCAAGGGAAAGTTTTTTTGATCCCAATACTTCTGATTACCGTTTAAACAGGCGTTACACAGCTTTCCTTAACAGCAATATCAAATTGCAGGATGTATGGATCATCAATCCGAATATTTATGTCAGTAAAATGGGCAATACCTGGGAGGGCCTGGTGGGCTTTAATGCCAACCGCGACCTGAGTGGTGATGGATCGCACCAATTGATACTCGGTTTGTATTACCGCGTCAAAGATGCGTTGATACCTATGGCGGGTTATGAAGTAAATGATCTTCGTATCACACTGAACTACGATGCTACCGTATCTCCCATGGGAAATTTAAATGGCACCCGCGGGGCTTATGAAATATCCATTGTAAAAAGCGGCATATTCTCCTCGGGTGCCGGAAGATCGGTGCGTTGCCCTACTGTACGATTTTAAGAATGTCGAATGATGAATGTAGAATGATGAAATTTTTTTCTCACCCTCCTTATATTCGTCATTCGACATTCAACATTCTATATTCTTACAGAGCCTTCACCGTCGCTGGTGATCGAAAAATCCTCATCCCTGTCTTTATAATATTTCTTGTACTTGTCATTGATCTCTTTGGATTGTTTGGTGCCGTTGATGTATAGCTCACCGTCTTTGACCTGGATCCTGTAATCTTTCTTTTTATCGATCAGCCCGTCTTTGTCAAGGGTGTCTATGAATTCTTTCAGCAACCCGATTTCTTTTTTTGCGGCTTCAATCCCTATCCTCGCAGCGGACATACCGCTTTCCACACTTTTTTTGATTGCATCCACATCAATGTGCGACAGGATCTTTTGTGCATCGATATTTTCTTTCATGTTGGCCATTTCTTCTTTCACTTTTTTCATATCCACTTCTTTGATCTTTATTTCCGCTTCGTGCAATGCCTTATTCACTTCAGCGCGTGTTTTCTCCCAATTGATCTCTTTCAGGGAAGCATTGATCTCTTTGCTGATCTTGTCAAAATCAATGTTTTTAATTTCTTCCAGGGCCTGTTTGATCTCCTTATCCATTTTGCCCATATCAAACTTGATGTTTTTGTCCATATCTACCATGGCCCTGTCGAGTTCCCTCATGGCCTCATCAAGATCGCTGATACGGATATCGTTGCGGTGATAGGTTGTTTTTTTGCGGGGACGTACCGTATCCTCATCTGTATAAGGAGCAGATAGTTCCTTCTTGCCGCCGTCGGAGCGCCAGGCGGCGAAGATGATAACCATAAGGACAAGTGCTGTACCCGCCCACCATTTGCTGTTGATCGTTTTCATAGCTGTTTGTGTTTGTATTATTTATAAACGAATTATTTCGTAGTAAATATACGAGTGAATTCGTAAATCAATCAAACCGTTCATCACTTTTTTAAAGCAAGCCACAAGGCCCAAGGTCCAAGGAGCAAGATCCAAGGCTTGTTTCTTGTGCCTTGGACCTTGGATCTTGTGCCTTGTGTCCTTGTTCCTTATCTTGCGTCCCTAACCAAATTGCCATGAAATACCTGCCGCTTGATCCCAACATCTTCGTAAACAACAGGAAAAGGTTTGTTACGGAAATGCTTCCCAACAGCATAGCCATCTTTGTCAGTAATGATGAATGGCCCGCCAATGGGGATGCGCTGCACAGTTTCAAACAGAACAGTGATCTTTTCTGGTTAAGCGGGATCACACAGGAGGATTCGGTGGTGATCCTGTTCCCGGATAATCCCGATCCCAAATACAGGGAGGTGCTGGTACTGGTTCGTCCCAATGAGTTAAAAGAAAAATGGGACGGCAAACGTTTACGCGCCAAAGAAGCCGTTGCCATATCGGGCATACCCACGATTCTCTGGCTGGATACCCTGGATGCCTTATTGCAAACCTGGATACACATCGCCGATCATATTTACCTGGATACCAACGAAAACGACCGGAAAGCCTCGCAGGTGCGCACCAGGGAATACCGTTTTGTGGACGAGATGAAAGCTGCCTACCCTTTACACTCCTTCCAGCGCGCGGCAAAGATCATGAAGCAGTTACGCGCCATCAAAACAAAAGAAGAAATAGCGGTTGTGCAGCAGGCGATCGATATCACTAACAATACTTTTCGGAGACTGCTGCAGTTTATCAAACCGGGTGTAATGGAGTATGAAATAGAAGCAGAAATATTTCATAGTTTTCTCAGCCAGCGGGCCACCGGTCCGGGTTATGGCAGCATTATTGCCAGCGGCGATAATGCCCGCACATTGCACTATGTTTCCAACAATGCCGAATGTAAAGACGGCGACCTGATACTGATGGATTTTGGCGCCGAGTATGGTGGTTATTCAGCCGATCTTACCCGAACGATACCCGTAAACGGAAAATTCAGCCGCAGGCAGAAAACGGTGTACAATGCCTGTCTGCACCTGCACGATTATGCCAAAAGTATTTTAAAACCCGGCATCACCATAGCGGAATACACAGATAAAGTAGGGGAGGAAGCCACCCAACAATTCTTGAAAATCGGCCTGCTGCGAAAATCGGATGTAAAGAACGAGGACAGGGAAAACCGCGCCTATCGTAAATATTTATACCATGGTATCTCACACCATCTCGGACTGGATGTACATGATCTCGGCACCCGTACCGAACCATTGAAAGCCGGTATGCTGTTAACCATCGAACCCGGTATTTATATTGAAGAAGAAAGAATGGGCGTGCGTATTGAAAACAATGTTTGGCTAACGAGAAACGGTAATACGGATTTAATGAAGAATATACCCATTACTTCGGAAGAAATTGAAGTTTTGATGAAGAAATAAACTCTCTGCGTAAACTCTCCGTCCTCCTGTTCTCTGCGGTGAAAAAAGTTTCGACATACAGGATGACTGAAAATCCGGTAGTTTTTTACCGCAGAGAACATGAGTTTTGTGAGTTTTCGCAGAGTTAAAAACAAGCCCTGAATGAATTATTAGTCGGGTACTAATAGCGGCTAGTCCATAGAAAAAATATACATTGCAACACCATGTCTATGGACCATGGACTATTGACAGACGTATGAAACAGATCCCCAACCTATTCACCCTGCTCAACCTTTTCTTCGGCTGTATCGCCATAGTATGCATCATGCAGCCCGGTATTGCTTTTACAGTTGATAACAACGGTGAGAACCTGGTGGCCATTCCCGAAAAAATTGTTTGGGCCAGTTTCTTTATCGCGCTGGCAGCTTTGATCGATTTCCTGGACGGATTTATCGCCAGATTATTAAAAGTGCCTTCCGAACTGGGTAAACAACTGGATTCGCTGGCTGATGCCGTAAGTTTTGGCGTGGCGCCGGGGTTGATCGCTTTTCAGTTCCTCCGTCTCTGTCATGCACAGGATCCAGATGGTCTTGATGTAAGTATCGGCTGGTTACTACCTGCATTTATTCTGCCCTGTGCCGGGGCTTACCGGCTGGCAAGGTTCAATATCGATCCATCGCAGGGATACAGTTTTAAGGGCGTACCCATTCCTGCCGCAGGATTGCTGTTTGCTTCTTTTCCGCTGGTATATTGGTATTCAAACCAACTGTTCATTATTGAACTATTGTTGAATAAATGGTTTTGGTATATCACCATACTGCTCGTTAGCTACCTGATGGTATCCAGACTGCCGATGCTGGCGCTGAAATTCTCGCAATTCACCGTAAAAAAAGCCACGCCCTTCCTGATCCTTGCCCTGGTAACCCTGTTGGGCGCACTTAGTTTTGGCTGGATGTCAGTTCCCATCACGTTTATTGCGTATGTAATTTTATCTTTGTCGCTCAAACAAACAGAATCATGACCTATAATGTCCAGATCAAAGTAATGCCCCTGAAAGATTTACTCGACCCGCAGGGAAAAGCCGTATTAGGCGGTCTCAAGAACCTCGGTATAGATGCCATATCAGATGTAAGGGTAGGCAAGCACATTACTTTACAGGTTGAAGCAGACACCGAAACCCAGGCCAAACAACTGGCAGAAGACGCCAGCAAAAAACTGCTGGCCAACCCGGTGATGGAGTTTTTTGAGATTGAAATGATCAATTAAACAGTCTGTGGTCTATAGTCTGTAGTCTGTGGTTGTTGTTAGTTAAGCATAACCATGAACCAACAACTTGTAACAACCACAGACCATAGACCACAAACCACAGACCATCTTGCTCTACCTCGTCCCCACCCCCCTCGGCAACCTAAAAGACATCACGCTTCGCGCGATAGAAGTGCTGCAGCAGGTGGATGTGATCCTTTGCGAGGATACGCGCACTTCGTCTAAGCTGCTGAATCATTACAACATACAGAAACCGGTTTCTCCGTATCACCAGCATAACGAACATAAGATCGTTGATCATATTGTTGACCAGTTACGGGCGGGTAAGACCATGGCGCTGATCACAGATGCCGGTACACCCGGTATTTCAGATCCGGCTTTTTTACTGGTGCGTGAATGCATCCGTGAGGATATCAAAGTGGAATGTCTGCCCGGTGCCGCGGCTTTTGTACCGGCGCTTGTCAATAGTGGCTTACCCACCAACCGGTTTGTATTTGAAGGGTTTCTGCCATTGAAAAAAGGCAGGCAAACCCTGCTGAAACAACTGGCAGAAGAGGAACGTACCATGATCTTTTATGAGAGCCCGATGCGGCTGGTAAAGACCCTGGAGAGTTTTATCGAATACTTCGGCGCCGACCGCCAATGCTGCGTAAGCCGCGAACTCACCAAACTGTTTGAAGAAAATGCAAGGGGCAGTTTAGGGGAAGTGTGTAACCATTTCACCAAAAAAACGGTGAAAGGTGAGATTGTGATCGTGGTTGCAGGTAAGGATTGAACTGGCACAACACTTGTCTTACTGATAGCAGTAAACAAGTGAAGTATGAAAAAGATTTGTGTGTTGCTGATCGCTGCCATGGTTTCCACTACAGCATTTTGCCAGGACAATATGGTAACTATCCCTCAAACGGTCTCTGCTGCTTTTACAGCAAAATACCCCCTGATCAAAAAAGCAAACTGGTATGATGACGGCGATGCGTATGCGGCCCGTTTTTATGTGCGTGGAGAACCCTGTACTGCCAGGTTCAATGAAAAAGGAGAATGGCTGGATGAAACAAAAAAACTGAGTTTCGGTGAATTGCGGAACAATGTGCGGAATGCATTCAGTCAAAGCAAATTCGCAAGCTGGCAAGCGCATGAAGTAAACGAGATACAGGAACGCAACAAAGATATCCGCTACCGCATATTTATCCGCAATGGAGAAGATAAGTCAGAGAAATACATTGATTACGATGCAAAAGGACAAATAAGAAAACAAGTATCTATGTAGCGTCCGGTCGCTGCAAGCGGCCCGGCGCTTTGCACGACTTACAGAAATATCATATATAGTTATACCCGCCCCCGATTCGTGTCGGGCCATTAATAATGGTCTGACACTTTTTTTGATCGACGGAATTGCTGGAATATCACTGTTGTTAAAAGCGTCAGGCCGCTTTCAGCGGCCCGACGCGATTCGTGTCGGGCCATTAATAATGGTCTGACACTTTTTTACTGGATGAAGATCCCTGGAATATTAATGTTGTTATAAAGCGTCAGGCCGCTTTAGCGGCCCGACGCGAAATTTCCTACATTTACGCCTCTTAAAAACGCTATCGTCCCCATGAGAAAACAAGTACTTTCTTTTCTATTGTTGTCAGTTGTAGTCAGCCATTTTACAGCAACGGCGCAGCCTGACCGCTGGCAGCAGCGGATCAAGTATGTGATCAATGTAAACATGGATGTGGTCGCCAACCGTTTCAGCGGCACGGAAAAAATTGACTATACCAATAATTCACCTGATACACTTAACAGGGTATTCTTTCATGTGTACTGGAACGCCTTTCAGCCCAACAGCAGCATGGATGTGCGCAGCCGCGAATTAGGCAAAACAAAGATCAGCGAGCCAAGGGGGCCTAGCGATGGCCTTGACTGGGACGCAAGGGTAAAGGACCGCATCAGTAAACTAACACCCGACCAGATCGGCTTCCAGAAAGTGAACAGTATCAAAATAAATGGTACAGATCAAAAACTGGTGGAACATGAAACCATACTGGAAGTGATATTGACGAAACCGATTCTTCCTAAGTCAAAAGTTTCCATGGATGTCAATTTTGAAGCGCAGGTGCCTGTACAGATACGCCGCACGGGAAGAGACAATGCGGAGGGCGTGCGTTACAGCATGGCCCAATGGTACCCCAAAATGGTGGAATACGATTACCAGGGCTGGAGCGCCAATCCCTATATAGCCCGTGAATTTTATGGCGTATGGGGTGATTTTGATGTGAACATCACTATCGACAAAAACTATTTTGTAACCGCGGGCGGTGACCTGCAGAATGCCAATGAAATAGGCATGGGATACGAAGCTGTGGGTATTAAACCAAAAGAACCTGCTACAGCTACGCGGACCTGGAAATGGCAGGCATACAATGTGCATGATTTTGTATGGGCAGCTGATCCTTCGTATAAAATGATCACACGAACCCCGCAGGGTGGTGGCCCGTTGCTGCGCATTGTGTATAAAGCCAATGAGCTACAGGAGCCGCGCTGGCAGAAAGTGGCCGATTCGGTAGCTATCGCCTATCCCATCATTGCTAAGTTATTCGGCGCATATCCTTATAAGACCTACACATTTATCCAGGGTGGTGATGGCGGTATGGAATACCCGATGGCCACCTTACTGAAAAACGCCAGTATCGGAACGGCCCTTCATGAATGGATGCATACCTGGTACCAGATGCTGATGGGTACCAATGAATCTTTGTACCCGTGGATGGACGAAGGGTTTACCGATTATGCCAGCACCCGTGTAATGGCCATGATGCGTAATGATAACCGTTCCTTTTGGTTCAATGGTTCTTACCGTGGCTATTTCAACCTCGCAAAAAGTGGGTTGGAAGAACCTGCGAGTACACATTCCGATCACTACAATACCAATTATGCCTATGGCAATGCGGCCTATAGTAAGGGTGCGGTATTCCTGGCACAACTGGGTTATATAACAGGTGATAGTATCCGTGATAAGATCCTGTTGTCTTATTACAACCAATGGCGTTTCAAACATCCCAACCCCAACGATTTTATCCGCGTAGCGGAAAAAGAAAGTGGTATGGAACTCGATTGGTACAAAGAATACTGGATCAACAGCACCAAAACGATCGATTATGCGGTGGGTGATATCAGTGTGAGCGAAGGAAAAACATGGATCAAGATTAACCGTCTTGGCAAGATCCCCATGCCAATAGATGTACTGGTTACTTTTAAAGATGGCACACAGGAAATGCATTATATCCCGCTGAACCTGATGTATGGACAGAAACCTGCAGAAGGAACGGTTGCCCGTACCGTGCATCCTGAATGGAAATGGACGCATCCTGATTATGCATTTGCAACAACAAGGGAGATCAAGGATATCAAAACAATTGAAATAGACCCGAGCCAAAGACTGGCTGATATCAACAGGGCGAATAATAAATTGGTTATACCTGATTAGGTAGCAATAGTCAAACTGGCAGGTGATTTTTTTCAACACAGAGGCCACAGAGACAACGGAGGTACCTCTGTTATCTCTGTGGCCTCTGTGTTGAAAAAAAATCTTTTACGTAAGCCTGTAAGTATTTCCGGTCGGACTCATTTAGCAACATGAAGCACATACTTCTCATGAAAGTATTCTTCCGGGAAGATCTTATCAACCGGCATCATCTTTGGCCGCAGCCCGCTTTCAAATATTTCCTGTGCCAGATCGCCGCCTTTTAGACAGATCAATCCATTGGGAGGATTGTGTGTATGGTCCTTTTTTAATAAAGGAGCGGCCCATTGCCATAATTCTTTCAGAGGTGCCACAGCTCTTGATATGGCATAATCAAATTTCCGGTTCTTGATATCTTCTGCGCGCGTATGTTGTGTCGTGATATTTTTAATACCGGCACCCTCACAAACCGCATCCACCACTTTTAATTTTTTAGCGATACTGTCAACCAGATGAAATTTTACCTGCGGGAAAAATATCGCCAGCGGTACACCGGGAAATCCACCACCACAGCCAATATCGATCACCTGCATACCGGGTTGAAATTCTGCAATGGCCGCAATGCTTAAAGAGTGTAATACATGGTGGAGGTAAATACTGTCAATGTCTTTTCTGGACACCACATTGATCTTTGCGTTCCATTCCGTGTACAATCCTTCCAGCGCTGCAAATTTTTGCAGCTGGTCATCCGTAAAATCGGCGAAATAGGTACGGATCAGTTCCAGTTTTTGCGGGGTGCTTTCCATATAGCGGGAAGTGTGAAAATATAATAAAAGAACATCCAGATATCCAGTAATACATACCAGGGCCAGAGATCATGCTCATTCAGTTTTTTCATGCCTTTGTAAAACATGATACCCTGTATGATCATCCTCAGGGCAAATACTGACAGCGGTATCCACCAGTTAAACAGAATGATAGAAGCTGCCAGCAGCGGGTAAACCAGGAACAATGATAAGGAATATAAACCCAGCAGAAATTTATGCATGGGCTTATAATACTTGCCCGTTGTATAATGACGGTATTTTTGTGTCATCCAGTCACCCCATGTTTTTTTCGGTTCACTCAGGGTATGTGCTTCCGGATCTGTTACAATAGCGGTATTGCTTGCATTGGCCACCTGGTTGATGAACAAATCGTCATCGCCACTGGGTATATGATTGATCGATGAAAAACCTTTGTTGCGGAGGAAAACATCTTTTTTGTAACTCAGGTTTCTGCCTACACCCATATAAGGGTTACCGGCCAGTGCATAGGAGAAATACTGTATGGCGGTATGAAATGTTTCAAAACGGATCAGTTTATTCAGCAGGCCGCTCTTTTTGTGGTAAGCGCCGTAGCCGAGTACGATCTCTGTATTTTCATCATAGGCATCCTGCATTTTCTGCATCCAGAATTCAGAAGCGGGTACACAATCCGCATCCGTCAGCAGCACGATCTCATATTTGGCGCTCTTGATGCCCATCGACAAAGGGAACTTTTTCCCGCTGATCATCAATGCTTCCTGTGTCAGGTGAACACAGTTGATATTCTTAAAGGATTTCTGGAACTCTTCTACCACATACCTGCCTTCATCTGTAGAATTATCGTTTACCAGTACGATTTCGTGTGTGGTCTTATAATCCTGTACCAATACACCCGGCAGGTTTTTCGCGAGATTATCCGCTTCATCGCGTGCACATATTACCACAGACAACGGATGTTCCGTGATCAGTTCTTTTGTTTTATCTGTATGAAAAGCCAGCCGGCGAAAAAAATACAGGTAGTAAAAAAGCTGTATCGCAATAACCGCACAGAACCCATAAAAAATAACCATTGATAACACGGGAAGGATGATCATATCCGCAAAAATAGGATTTGAGCGTATAACTTTAAACAAAAAGAACGGTCTGTGAGCGCATAAGTCTGTGGTTTGGATTCTGTGGTTGTTTGCAGTTTGTCGTTAACCATAAACAATTAACTATTAACAACCACAGACTACAGACCACAAACAACAGACTGATAAGACCCAGACTGATAAGACCAAGACCAGAAAGCCTATTTTTGCCCCATGGCAGCACTTAGTTTTCAACTGCAGGCAACGACTTCCAAAGCACGGGCAGGCAGGATCACCACGGACCATGGCGAGATACTGACACCTATTTTTATGCCCGTAGGAACGGTGGGAAGTGTAAAAGCGGTTACACAACAACAATTAAAACTGGATATACAGGCGCAGATCATATTGGGTAATACCTATCATTTATACCTGCGCCCGGGAACAGCCGTAATGGAAGCTGCGGGCGGCCTGCACAAATTCAATGGATGGGATAGGCCTATACTGACTGACAGTGGCGGTTACCAGGTGTTTTCTTTGGCGGCCAACCGTAAGATCAAAGAAGAAGGTGTTATGTTTCAATCGCATATTGATGGCAGCCGTCACCTGTTCACACCCGAATCGGTGATGGATATACAGCGCAGCATCGGTGCAGATATTATTATGGCTTTTGATGAGTGTCCGCCTTACCCGAGTGATTACAAATATGCTAAAACAAGCATGGAGCTTACGCATCGCTGGCTCGACCGTTGTTTTACAAGGCTGGCGGAAACACCGGATAAATATGGGTACACGCAAAATCTTTTCCCGATCGTACAGGGAAGTACATACGAAGATCTGCGCAAAGCCTCTTGCGAATACATCGCTTCCAAAGGCGCTGCCGGTAATGCCATCGGTGGGTTGAGTGTGGGTGAGCCGGAAGATATGATGTACGCTTTTACAGAAAGCTGCTGCGATATTCTTCCCGCAGACAAGCCGCGTTACCTGATGGGTGTGGGTACACCCTGGAACATACTGGAATGTATCAGCCTGGGTATCGATATGTTCGATTGCGTAATGCCCACACGCAATGGCCGCAATGGTATGCTCTTTACCACGCAGGGCGTGATCAATATCCGCAATAAAAAATGGGCCAGTGATTTCTCACCCATAGATCCGGAACTGCCTTCAGAAATAAGCCAGTACTACACAAAAGCCTATCTCCGCCACCTGTTTGTAGCCGAAGAATTACTGGCCCTACAGCTGGCCAGTATCCAAAACCTCGCATTTTATTTATGGCTGGTAGGAGAAGCCAGGAAACACATACTGGCAGGCGATTTTGATTCGTGGAAGAAGGAGATGGTGGTTAAGGTGAAGCAGCGACTATAGGAATATCGGATATCGAACAGAAGAATGTCGAATTTAGAATGGCCTTACTTCATCATTCAACATTCTGCAGTTCGATATTCCATCCTCTTATCTTGAGCCGGCGCCCGCAAATGTGTCCCCACATTTGCCTTCAGGGTTCCTGAAAAGTAAATCAGGAAATGTGGGGACAGATTTGCGAGCTTACAGATAAGAGATTGTTAATAACAGTTACTTCTTCGGTTCCTTGTTCCTTGTTCAATATTCATCTGTTCAATACCTCTTATATTTGTTATACGCGCAATGAAAATCCTCGACTGGTACATACTGAAAAAATTTCTCACCACGTTCTTCTTTGCCATCTTCCTGTTTGCGGTGATTGCCGTGGTGGTGGATGTGAGTGAGAAAACAGATGATTTTGTGAGGACGGGACTGGGCGCTAAAAAGATCATCACCGATTATTATGCCGGTTTCATCCCGCATATCATAGCGCTGCTGCTGCCGTTATTTGTATTTATTTCAGTGATCTTTTTTACTTCCAAAATGGCCGGCCGCAGCGAGATCATTGCGATACTGGCCAGTGGTACCACTTATGGCCGCTGGTTACGTCCCTACTGGATGGGTGGCATCATTCTGGCGGGTATGCTCTGGGTTGCCAACCAGTACATCGTTCCCAAAGCCAATACATTGAGAGGTAATTTTGAAGCAAAATACATAGATGCCAACTCCTCTTATACGCGCCTGCTGAGTACCAGCAGCAATATTTACCTGCGCGTGGATTCGTTTACCTATGCAGGCATCAATTCCTATGATACGCTTACCAAAAGAGGCGGTCCGATTTACCTGTTTAAAGTACAGGATAATAAAGTAGTCGAAAACCTCCGTGCAGAAACCATTTTATGGGACACAGCCACCAAAAAATGGAAGCTCGAAATTGTCATCAGCAGAAAACTGCAGTCTTTGCGTGAAGAGGTAACGATGGAGCAGACAAAGATCATGAACTTCAATTTCAAACCCTATGACCTGAGCCGTGACAAATACACCAAGGATAAACTCACTTCCCCTGAACTGAACCGTTTTATTCAGCTGGAAGAGCTGCGTGGATCGGAAGGACTCAACGACCTGAAAGTGGAACGTTACCGCCGCGAAGCTACCTGTGTTACTGTTATCCTGCTTACCCTGATCGGCGCGGTAGTGGCCGGCCGCAAAGTGCGTGGTGGCAGCGGGGTACACCTGGCAGTAGGGTTTGTAACGGCGGCGCTTTTTATCATCACCGACCGGTTTTCGACCATCTTCTCCACCAAAGGCAACCTGCCGCCCATCATTGCGGCCTGGATACCTAATACCATCTTTGTGTTTGTGTTTATCTATCTCTACCGGAAAGCGCCCAAATAGGTCGCAGATTTTGGGATTTTAGTATGATTGATATGATTTTTTAGAGGGATAAAGCAGACTGTGCATCAGTCTTTGCTATATATAACTTGTTGTACTCTTAACTCTGTTTGGACAAGGCAATTCTCTGTGTACCTCTGTGATCTTTTTGCCTCTGTGGTAAAGCCTTCGCTTCGATCAATGGAGGGTGTTCTTTACCACAGAGGCACAAAGATCACAGAGGTACACAGAGTCAGTCAATAACATAATACGTTATGTATAGTCAGTTTCAGGTGGCTTAACATAAGAATCATATTAAAAATCAGCGTAAATCAGTGCTTTTGTTTTGCTTCAGAGGGCAACTTACGTTACCTTTAGACCTTCAAAAAAAAATCGCGGATTGCACGGATTTTTATATGATTTGTATGAATAAAGACTCATAGCCAATCATACAAAAATCCGCGCAATCCGCGATCAAAAAGGATTAGCTATGGGAGTTGTTAAAGATCAGTTCAAAGCCAAGGCCGATGCATCGAGTGCGGAGATCAAGAACCTGCTCAAAGAGCATGGTGGCAAAAAAATAGGAGAGGTAACACTGGCGCAGGCCTACCAGGGTATGCGTGGTATTACAGGACTGGTTACCGAAACCAGTTTACTGGATGCACAGGAAGGTATCCGTTTCCGCGGGTATTCGATCCCTGAACTACAGGAAAAACTCCCCAATGCACCGGGTGGCGGCGAGCCATTGCCGGAAGGATTGTTTTACCTGATGTTATTGGGTGAACTGCCCAACGAAGAAGATGTGAACCATATCACCAGTGTATGGCAGCGCCGCAGCCATGTACCCAACCATGTGTTTGCCACCATCGATGCATTGCCGATCAGCGCACACCCTATGACCATGTTTGTTACGGGTGTGATGGCATTACAGACCGAAAGCAATTTTTCCAAGGCTTATGCAGCGGGCATTAATAAAAAAGATTACTGGGATCCGATCTTTGATGATACCATGGACCTGATCGGCCGCCTGCCGCGTATTGCAGCTTATATCTATCGCCGCAAATACAAGAACAGCGATCATATACAACCCAACGGACTGCTCGATTGGGCAGGTAACCTCGCACACATGATGGGTTATGAGGACGAAAGCTTTAAAGAGCTTATGCGTTTATACATGACCATCCACGCCGATCATGAAGGTGGTAACGTTTCTGCCCACACAACACATCTTGTCGGTTCAGCATTGAGCGATCCTTTCCTGAGCTATGCGGCCGGTATGAATGGTTTGGCGGGTCCATTACACGGCCTGGCCAACCAGGAAGTGATCAAATGGATATTCGAGATGCAGGAACAACTGGGTACGGATGATCCTACCAAAGAACAGATCGCTGAATATGTGCAGGCAACCCTGTCATCAGGTAAAGTGGTACCGGGTTATGGTCATGCAGTTCTCCGCAAAACGGATCCGCGCTTTACGGCGCAGATGGCGTTTGGCAAAAAACACATGCCTGATGATAAACTGGTGAATACCGTCTGGAAAATTTACGAAACCGTTCCACCAATATTGCAGTCACTGGGAAAAGTAAAAAACCCATGGCCCAATGTAGATGCGCATAGCGGTGCCTTACTTGTTCATTACGGTCTTGTTGAATATGAGTTCTACACCGTTTTATTTGCCGTGAGCCGCGCTCTTGGCGTACTCGCCAGTCTTTGCTGGGACCGTGCCCTCGGCTTCCCGCTCGAGCGTCCAAAATCCGTTACAACAGAATCAGTTAAACTCTGGCTCGAAGGGAAGGGAGATATCTGGGAATAAAATAAAGAAGTATTCAAGAGACAAGATTTCAAGTATCAAGACTCTGCGAAAACTCATGTAACTCCTGTTCTCTGCGGTGAAAAACACTCACACATTCAGACACCCTGAATATCGAAACGTTTTTCACCGCAGAGAACAGGAGAAGCGGAGTTTGCGCAGAGTTTTTTATATTGGGAAAACATTGTTATGGCAAAAGCAACTGCTGTAAAGAAAACTGCTAAACCCGCTGCTAAAAAAGCTCCCGCAAAGAAAGTCACAGTAAAAAAAGTAGCGCCTAAAAAAGAGAGCAAATCGGAAAGGTCATGGATCAAATACGAAGACAAATCCAAAGGGCAACCGCAGGAACTGATGATCATCTGGGAAAAGATCAGAACACTTTTATTACCCTATGCAAAAGGCGAAATGAAAATACATGGCGGCAGTGGCGGCCAGATCACCCTCATCAACCACAAACCTTATGAAGTAGCGGGCCGTAAAAGGCCGGAACTATGGTTTGCCGCAGCCCTGGTACAGAAAGGGTATGTAGGGTTTTATTTTATGCCGGTATTTGGAGGTACATCTGTCAAAGACATATTCAAGCCCGAATTGCTGAAATGTTTGAAAGGGAAATCCTGTTTTCATATCAAAAATGATGATCCGGAATTGTATAAGCAGATAAAGGATTCGTTGAAACTAGGATATGCATCTTATAAAAAGCTGGGTTGGGTTTAAATACTGAAAACAGGTTCAGCGAAATAACCATTTAAAAATATCCTAGCGCGATTTTGGCTTTGGTGCTGGAGGGGGGGCAGTAGTAGCAATATTTGTAGATGGACGATTAATATTATTATTTCCCTTTGTATTACCCCTTGTAGCACCCTCATGCAAGGGCTTTGGTATATGATTTTTAGTTGACATCAGATAGGAGATTTGCTTTTTCAATAATTATTTCTGACTTAGTAAAGCTAAGATAAATCTGATCAATTTCATATAGTAATTCAGATGTAGCATATTCATAAATAGATACATTGCTTAATACTAATTCGCTGATACTATCGGTTTCAGAAAATGATTTTACATATCCACGATATGACAAGTTATTTTTTATGTGACGGACATACACTATTTCTATTTCTTTTGCATTTAAAAAGTATGAGTAAAGGTTCTCGTCACCATATTTGTTTGAAATTCTCAGTCGCTCAGAAATCCTGTTTAATATTTTATAAAAAGTTAATGTTGTTGCCGTTCCACCAATTAAAACAGCTACAAAACAACTGCCAATAATTTCCCAATAGGAAACAATCTTACTGCCGTCAATCGTGGCCCAGATTTCTAAATCATTATATACTTTTTGATTGGATGAAAATAGATTATTAAAAAAAATACATACAAAAAACAATAACTGTAATACCAAATACGACATCATGCCTAAAATAATTGCATGAAGCACAAACTTAAATGCTGTCCACTCCTTGTGTACTGTGTAGGCTCCCCTTATTTTAGTGCCAGGGTTAATTAGAGTTTTCTAAGTTATTAATTTTTCGATAATACTGCTGTGCATAGTTTAAAGGCGACAGATAACCGAGTGATTTGTGTGGCCGTTCGGTATTGTAATCTATCCTCCATTCTTCGCTAAGGCACCTTACTTCTGCCAGACTGTTAAACAGGTATGCGTTTAATAATTCCCTTCTGATACTTCCATTTTTTCTTTCGATGTATGCGTTTTGTGTTGGTTTACCTGGTTGTATGTATTGCAGTGTGATTTCATTGTCCTGACACCATTGTTGTAAAATGTGACTGATAAATTCAGGGCCATTGTCAGAACGAAGGTTAGCTGGCTTTCCCCGTTGCGCTATGACACGATTTAAGACCCGTATTACCCGCAAGGATGGCATCGAAGTGTCTATCTCTATTGCCAACGATTCGCGGTTAAAATCGTCCAGTACATTGAACAACCGGAACCTTCTACCATCAACCAGCGTATCGCTCATGAAATCAATGCTCCAAACCTGATTCGGTGCTTCCGGTATGGTTAGTGGCTGTTTAACCCTATCCGGTAACCGTTTCTTAGCTCTGCGACGGATATTCAGTTTCATCTCTGTATAAACCCTGTAGATCCTTTTATGATTCCAGCCATACCCCTTATTCCAAAGGCGATAACAACACTGCCAATAACCAATAGCGGCATGTTTGGTAGTCAGGGCTGTTAGCGCATCCTGAACTTCCGTATCATCTTTAGGTTTTGCTTGGTACTGACAGGTGGTTCGGGATATTCCTATCAGTTTACACGCCTTGCGGTTACTTAGCTGTTCCTTTTCTACCAGAAAATCAACAGCTTCCCGTTTCAACTCAGGCGCTACAACTTTTTTTCAATCAGGTTCTTCATCGCCCGGTTCTCAAGACTTAATTCCGCAACCATCTTCTTGTACTCGCTTAACTCAGATTCCATCATCTTCATTTTTGCGACATCATTTACTTCCATTCCCCCATACTTTGCCTTCCAGTTGTAGAAGGTTGCTTCACTAATACCCAGTTCCCGGCTAATCTCTTTAACGGCTATCCCCGCTTCCTGTTTCTTCAATGCAGATACTATCTGCTGTTCGGTAAATCTTCCTTTTTTCATGACTATTAAAATTTAAAGTTAACAAACACTTTTGTCGTTAACTCTAATCTTACTGGCCGAACTTAGGGGAAGCTTACAGTGTCACTCCAACAGAAGTGTTTGTAAAAACAGGAATTGCTAAATCTTTAATTGGATAAGTTGAAATTACAGTGAAACCGCCACTTGGTAAATAATCAGACTCCAATGTTTCTGATATTTTCATACTACAGTCAAGAAAAGAAATTTTATAAATTCTTTTTAGGTAACCTTTGTCAGATTGAACAGTATAAGTAAACCCTTCTATTTTTTCTTTAATCCAATTTTCAGTCTCAAGCTTTGTTTGACAATAGGTTGAGATCGAAATAAAAAGTGCCAATGATATAAAGGTTAATTTCATTTTGGTGTTATTTTAATAGCGCATAACTCATAAATATAAGTAGGTTTTTGAAAATCCCAGATTGCGAATTTTTCTCTTAACTTTCTTAAATCATCAAGCAATCAAGGTGTATTGTATATGATAAACAGACTTGCGCAAATATAATTAAGGCAGGAAGGACCAGGATTGAATAGAGGAAAATCATTTGATGGGATAATGATGGAACAGACGGCCAATGAAAAATAGATGCTTACCGGAATTAACCAGTTCTTACCTGCGGATTAAAAAATTTTAAAAAACAAATCTCAGGTTAACCTACTTTCTATCGCCCTAACTATTTGACATTTGGTTTTACCCAAGTTTTACCTTTAATAAAAAAGACCTACATTTTATATGTAAGTCTTTGATTATCAAGTGGAGAGTATCGGGGTCGAACCGACGACCTCTTGCATGCCATGCAAGCGCTCTAGCCAACTGAGCTAACCCCCCATGAGGACTGCAAATGTATAGTTTCAATGGAATCAACCCAAAAAAATCAAGATGCCCCGATACCCTAAAAAATAACTATTCCCCGGTAGCAAGGGGAAGAATCTAAAAACCAGGGAGTAAACGGAACAAATAAAGCATAAATTTATACAGCGGTCAACCCTGGTAGTTAGTGTACCAGTTACTGCCTGTAACCTCGCAATAACTTCAAATCCGTGTAATGAAGAAACTCTTGACTTTTGTGTATTTGTTGTTGTGTGCCAGTATGCTACAGGCTCAGGATGCAGCTGATACTGCGAAGGTTAAACAACTCGATACAAACGCCGATGATCCTTCCCAGTTTTTTACCAGGATAGAAGTCTTTAATGAATTACAGTACTACAACAAAAGCGGTGTTTACCTGAACCAATCGGTGTTCAGGGCCATTGTACAACTCGGCAAGCGGTTCACTACGCGTATTGATCTGCCGTATGTGCACAATTCGCTAAACACACCCGCCAAGCACAGGCAGTCGGGGATAGGAGATATTTCATTCCGTCTGCTGGGGTATAAGTTTTTTGAAACCCAAAAATCTGCCTTTACAGCATCTATTGAAGTCAGCCTCAATTCGGCCCAATCGCCGCTTTTAGGTACCGGCAAAAACCTGCTTATCCCGGTGGTGAGTTACACAAAAGTGTTCCCGCAACAGAAACTGCTTTTCTCGGCGGTTTTACAGCAGACAAATTCTGTAAGCGGCGACAAGGCACGCGCAACGGTCAGTTTTTCCAAACTACAGTTGATCATGATCAAAACATTTTCAAAAAGAACCTGGATGGTGGTGGCACCCGAATGGTTTCTTGATTATGTGAATGGCGGGTTATCCATGAACCTGCGATCGAGGTTGGCCCATGCACTTACACCACGCATCAATATCTGGGTTACACCCAGTGCAGGTGTATTCGGCAATTTTGCCGGGCGGTATCAATGGAGTGCAGATGCAGGTGCCCGATATTTTCTATTCAGGCATACAGGACTCCGGAAAAATAAGTGACCGGTTCACATGCTTCAGCCACTGATCAAAATCGGGTATTAAATCTGGGCGTCTACTCTGCGCAAACTCCCCGCTCTCATGTTCTCTGCGGTGAAAACGTCTATACATCCGGACATCTTGAATATCGAAACCTTTTTTCACCGCAGAGAACATGAGTGGCAGAGTTTGCGCAGAGATTAAGAACCCAATCTCTGGTAATACAAAAGAAATCTGTGTACATCTGTGCCATCTGTGGCAAACTTTTCCGTAATTTCAAAACCGTTGCCAACAGATCTGCTTTGCCATACGGTAGAAATGGTTGTTGTCACACCCGGCATATTTCATTTTCAAAACAACCCAATTCTATGTCTGCAGATACTACCAACATCAACAACAAAGCCAAAGCACAAAATACATTCGATGCCATTGTAGTCGGCTCCGGTATCAGTGGTGGATGGGCCGCCAAGGAGTTAACCGAAAAAGGATTGAAAGTATTGATGCTGGAACGCGGCAGACCTTTGGAGCATATCAAAGATTATACAACCGCCAGTAAAGATCCCTGGGAATTCGATCATCGTGGCAAAACAACCGCTGAGCAGAAAAAAGACTATCCTGTTATTCACCGCGGCTGGGCGGCTGCCGAGCCGGTTATGGGTGCATGGGCAAACGAAAAAGATTCACCCTATACCGAAGTAAAACCATTTACCTGGTGGCGCAGTTACCAGATGGGTGGCCGTTCCATTTTATGGGGCAGGCAAAGCTACCGCTGGAGTGATCTTGATTTTGATGCCAATGCCAAAGAAGGGGTAAGTATTGACTGGCCCATCCGTTACAAAGACATTGCTCCATGGTACGACCATGTTGAAAAATTTGCCGGTATCAGCGGATCAAAAGAAGGCTTATCACATTTACCTGATGGAGAGTTTCTTCCACCATTTGATCTGAACTGCGTGGAGAAAGATGTGGCCGCCCGTATCAAAGCATTTTACAAAAATGACCGCCATCTGTTTATAGGCCGTGTGGCCAATCTGACCAAAGCCATTGAAGGCAGAACCAACTGCCAGTTCCGCAACCGTTGCTGGGAGGGTTGTCCTTTCGGTGGTTATTTCAGTACGCAGTCATCCACCTTGCCTGCGGCGATGAAAACAGGCAACCTTACTGTACGACCGTTTTCCATCGTAACCAAACTCATTTACGATAAGAACACGAAGAAAGCCACAGGTGTGGAAGTAATGGATGCGGAAACCAATCAAACCTATGAGTATCACTCAAAGATCGTTTTCCTGAATGCATCTGCACTGAACTCTACCTGGGTATTGTTTAATTCCGCAACAGATATCTGGCCCGGCGGTTTGGGTAGTAGTAGTGATGAACTAGGACATAATGTGATGGATCATCATTATAATCTCGGTGCATCGGCTTCAATAGAAGGGTATGAGGATAAATATTATTCTGGAAGAAGACCCACCGGTTTTTATATCCCGCGTTTTACAAATATGGGTAATGATAAACGGGATTTCCTGCGTGGCTTTGGGTACCAGGGAGCCGCCAGCCGTTCAGGCTGGGGCCGCGAGATCGCCGAACTGAATATCGGCGGGGAATTTAAAGATGCATTGACAGAACCCGGCGGATGGGGTATAGGTGCCACCGGTTTCGGTGAGATATTACCTTACCATGAGAATAAAATATCCCTCGATAAAAATGTAAAAGACAAATGGGGACTGCCGGTTCTCTCGATGGATTGCGAAATACGAGAGAATGAATTAAAGATGCGGGTGGCCATTAAGGATGAATTAAAAGCCATGTTCGAAGCAGCAGGCGCCACCAATGTACGCACCTGGGATACCGGTCATGCAATAGGTCATGGTATCCATGAAATGGGTACAGCGCGTATGGGTAAAGACGCTAAAACATCGGTACTCAATGCCAATAACCAGGTTTGGGATGCGATGAATGTGTATGTTACTGATGGTGCCTGTATGACATCATCATCCTGTGTAAATCCTTCTCTCACTTATATGGCATTGACTGCGCGTGCGGCGGATCATGCGGTGGCTGAGTTGAAGAAAGGGAATATCTGATTTTTCGGATTTTTTTTTTAACACAGAGATCACAGAGAAAAACAGAGGGCCCTCCGTTTTTCTCTGTGATCTCTGTGTTAAAAAACTTCGCTTAGATGATGATGTTCACCATCCACCCTGCAACCCTTCCTGCAAGGCTTTCTTATACTTACGCAGATCGAAAGAATATAAATAGGGCGCTTTATGCGCACCACCTTTACGGGTCTCTTCTAATTTTTTCAGGATCCCATACCCCGTCATGCGGCGTTGAAAATTTCGGCGGTCGAGTTGGGTGTCGAGGATGGTTTCGTATAATTTCTGCAGTTCGGGCATGGTGAATTTTTTGGGTAATAAATTATACCCTATCGGCTGGTGGTTCAATTGAAGACGCAGTGTTTCCAAAGCTTTATCGAGGATGTGTTTATGATCCATGAATAACTCTTTGATATCATGCAGGTCCCACCATTCGCAGGCAATGGAGTTTACATCGGGTACCGGGTTCACATGTGCAAAATCAACCAATGCATAATAACCAACCGTTAAGAAGCGCTGCAGCATCCAGTTATCCTTGTCTACTTTAAAACCATCTTTCTTCATCCAGTCGAGATGGTATTTTTTATCTGATCTTTTGGGGTCACCAAAAACATGGAACTGTTGCAGGAAAATATCATCGATACCGGTGCGTTCTTTTAGTACGCGGGTAGCTGCGGCTTCACTATCTTCTTCCAGATAAATAAATCCACCGGGTAATGCCCAGTTTTCAGTATTTTTCATTTGCAGCAACAGCACTTTGATCTGGGTTTCATGAAAACCAAAAATGACACAATCGATCGACACCGAAGGCATGAACCATTCGTGTCCCTTGTGAACAAACTCCTCTAATGTCGGCGGCTGCTGTTGCATAAACCGAAAATAGGATAAAAAACACCTGCATTTCACAGGAATTTTCTCGTTAATTGGTTACATTGTGTCATAACGACGCATTTGTATGAAAAAAATTGACTTGCCCCGTGCCGTATTCCTGGCGGCCCTGTTAGGTTTACTGACCACCGTTCCCGCATGGAACCTGATCCGTGAAACAAATGCGATGAATGTTGATCAGCGCTTAGTGGATGAAACCGATAAAGCCGGTATTGATGGCGGAACTACACAAGCCACAAAAGCCAGTAAGCTTACGAGTACAGATACAACTGCGTACACGCAAACAAAAACTGTAAAATAATTTCCTATGCAAAACCGTAGATCCTTCCTGCGAAATACTGCTGCTGTAACAGCCGGTAGTTTTTTTCTCCGTAATGAGCTGTTTGCCAACCCCTTTAAAGCATCATTGCCGGCACCGGGTTTACAACTGTTTACTTTGTTTAATGTATTGGACCAGGATGTGAACGGCCATCTCAAACAGATATCTGCCATAGGCTATAAAGAGATCGAATCTGCTTTCAGCAGGAAGGGCGGCTATTATGGAATGAGCGCTAAAGAATTTGCAAAACTGGTAAAGGATAATGGTATGAACTGGCGCTCGCACCATGTAATGGGTGCGCCTTACAAACCAAGACCAGGCGCCAAGCCACCAACAGATGCCAATGGAAATCCTATCGTTATACCGCCCATGAAAAACCTGCGTGATAATATGCAGGAAATGGTTGACCAGGCGGCCGAGGGCGGCGTGAGCTATCTTGTCTGTGCCAGTACACCGATCGGCACACTTGATGAAATAAAAGCTTCTGCTGACATATTGAGCAAAACGGGTGAAGCCGCTAAAAAAGCCGGTATTCTGTTCGCCTACCATAACCATGATGCAGAGTTCAGGGCGGTGGAAGGAGTGATACCTTATGATGTGTTCCTGTCGCAAACCGATAGTGATACGGTAAAAATGGAACTCGATCTAGCCTGGAGTATGAAAGGCGGGAAAGATCCTGTTGAGTTATTCAAAAAACATCCCGGGCGCTTTCATTTGTGGCACGTGAAAGATGCGGATAAAGAATACAAACAGGTGCTTGAAGTAGGACAGGGGGTGATCGATTTCAAAAGAATATTTGAGAATGCGTCTTTATCAGGGATGAGATATTATTTTGTGGAACAGGATGGTGCGCCGGAGCCGTTGAAGAATATAGCTGTTAGTATCCAGCATTTGAAGAATACTATTCTGAAGTGATTTATTGTAGCGTAGGCTTTACCACAGAGGCACGGAGTACACAGAGTTACACAGAGAACCTCTGTGCAACTCTGTGTACTCCGTGCCTCTGTGGTAAAGCCTACCCTCAGATAATCAAATTGCTACTAAGGCAAAGCAAACGCTACATAACTATCCCCCGACACCGTACCTAACTTTCCACCGCCACAGGCGATCACTAAGTATTGTTTGCCGTTGGCGCGATAGATACTGGGTGTAGCAAAACCGGGGGCAGGCAGATCATGTTCCCATAATAATTTACCGGAGTATTTGTTGTATGCCCTGATCTTTCCATCTCTTGCCGCGGCGATGAACAGCAAACCGCCATCAGTGACAACAGATCCTCCATAATTTTCAGTACCAGTGGCAGGAACGCCTTTGGCTTTCAGTTCAGGATATTCACCCAGCGTGGTTTTCCAGTTGTGTTCGCCGGTATTGAGGTTGATTGCGGTAAGGGTTCCCCACGGTGGCTTGATGGCCGGGTAACCATCTTTCAGGAACTTATTATAGCCTGCGAGGTTATACGGCAGGTTACGGAATGTATCAACCGGTTTTACGGGAGCAATGAAAGCTTTGTTTTTTTCATTTACCAGGTCCATCACATACGTTGTGATGGCGGCTCTTTCCTGGTCGGCCAGGTGCGCTAAAGCAGGCATCATTCTTCTGCCGGTTTTGATCAATTGCTGCAGTTCATCATGCTTGTATTTTGCCTGGATATTGATCAGTGTGGGATTATTTCCTGATCCTTTTCTATCTGCACCATGACAACTCATGCAGAATTGTGTGTACAATCTTGTACCCGCCTGTACATTGGTTTCTTTGGTAATAACCGGGGATTTACGTTCCACCATCTGCATTTTCCAGCCCATCTCATTGGCATTCACATACAGTATACCGGTAGTTGGGTCGAAAGAAGGGCCGCCCCATTCAGCGCCGCCATCCAGACCTGGAAATTCGATCATGGTTTGTTTGCCGGGTGGAATAAACATTTTTCCGTAACGGTAACCTGCGAGTTCTTTTTTTAATGCAGTGAGCGAGGTGTCGGAGAGATAGGGGTTGAGATCATTTTCAGTAAATGTTTGACGGACAAATGGCTTTGGTACCTTGACAACTGGTTGTGTGGGCCAGAGCTTTTCACCCGGTAATGTTGAATGAGTATCGACAGCTATTTCCTCGATCGGGTAAACAGGATTGCCGGTTTCTCTTTCAAACACATAGATCATTCCATGTTTGGTGGGTTGTGCTACTGCATCAATTTTTTTGCCGTCTTTGTTTAGTGTTACCAGAACGGGTGGGGTAGGCAGGTCCTTATCCCATACATCATGGTGTATAAACTGGAAATGCCATTTGCGTTTGCCGGTTGCTGCATCTAATGCAAGCAGGCAGTTGGCAAATAAATTACTGCCTTTTCTTTTCGCGCCATAAAAATCAAATGACGCGGAACCGGTAGGTGCAAATAAAATACCTCTCGACTCATCAAGACTAAACCCGCTCCAGCTATTGGCTCCGCCGATATGTTTGTAAGCGATACTGTCCTCCCATGTATCATAACCAAATTCACCGGGTTGTGGTATGGTATGAAAGATCCATTTAACAGCGCCGGTTCTTGCATCGAATGCACGGATATGCCCGGGCGCTGCGGCTGGTCCCTCATCAACCCTTGAGCCGAGGATATACAGGTCCTTATAAATAATACCGGGTGAAGTAGCCGCTATATACAAGTCCTTCACATCTCTTCCCAATCCATCATGCAGGTCAATTTTTCCCTGGATACCGAATGAGCGGATAGGGTTGCCGTTAACAGCATTGATGGCATAGATATGAGAACCGGCTGTGTAGAGAATACGCTTGTCCTCTTTGTCTTCCCAATACGTAACACCGCGGTTGTTATTAAGCACAAAGTTCATGACACTGTGTGCACCTTTTTGTTTGGAAGCAGAGTCAGGATCGAATACCCATTTTTCTTTACCGGTGGCGGCATCCAGTGCAAATAATTTCAGTGTAGGACTTGTGCCATAGAGAATGCCATTTACAATAATGGGATTGCATTGTATCTGTGAATGTTTGGCTGTATCCGCATCACCTGTATGGTATTCCCAGGCGATCTTGAGTTGTGATACATTGGTGGTGTCAACTTCTTTGAGTGAGGAATAATGGTTGTTTTCTTTATTGCCACCATAAACCCGCCATTCAGTAGCTGTATCGGGCTGACAGGAGAGAAAGGCTGTAATAAAAAAAATCGCAGCGCAGGAGATGTTGCGGTTCTTTCTCATGGCAATATATTAGGGTTAATGTGTTCTGCTATTAACACTGTTTCGACAAGGCAATTCTCTGTGTACCTCTGTGTTCTTTGTGCCTCTGTGGTAAAGCCTTCGCTCTTATCTATGGAGAGTGTTCTTTACCACAGAGGCACAAAGAACACAGAGGTACACAGAGTCAGTCAATAGTACACTACAATGGGTTAGTTATTGGCGGTTAGCTTTTACCTGTTCGTTTTGCTAACCGCCAACAGCTTTATTCAATGATCCTTTCTATAATCTTTCCCGACTGTTTGTTTTTCAGGATCAGTTTCTTCGCCCCGTAATGCGTCATCTCTTCTTTTACGAGGTAATGCTCGGCATCAAATTCAATCAGATGACTTTCTTTACTCAATCCCGTTCTGCCTCTCCAGATATCAAGTTTAACAGGTTCCCATAATTTGGTTTTGGCTGAGCGGTAAGCTGCATCAAGAATGGCATTTACCACGTATCCATCATAGAAAGTTTCTTTCGGTGGTTCACCTTTTTCCATGGCATTGAACATATCCATGAACATGTGGTTGTAACCGAGTTCATTCAGTTCATCGCCTACGGGAAATAACCAGCCGGTATTGCTTTCCGCTTTTTCAGCGATATAGTCGCCGCCCTTGCCGGTGGTGAACATATCAAAACCGGTACGTAAAAAACTATTGATCCAGATAGTGCCTTCTGTACCCATCACTTCATCACGCAGATCGAGACCGCCGCGGAATGTCCAGCTTACTTCAAACTGCCCGATAGCGCCGTTCTCATATCTTACCAGGCCGATGGCGTGGTCCTCTGCATCGATGGGTTTTACCTGTGTATCTGCCCAGCACATCACTTCTACAGGTTTGATGTCTTTGCCGATATAACTCCGGGTGATCTCCACGCAATGGCAACCCAGGTCGAGTATGCAACCGCCACCTGCCTGTTCAATATCCCAGAACCAGTCGCTATGCGGGCCGGGGTGTGTTTCCCTTGATTTGGCCCATAAGATCCTGCCCAATGCGCCATTCTTTACACTCTCATTGGCTTTGATGAATTTGGGTGTGTACACTAGGTCCTCGAGGTAGCCGTTAAATATACCGGCTTCTTCCACTGCCAGTAACATGCGTTTGGCCTCTTCGGCATTACGGCCGAGTGGTTTGGTCGTCATTACGGCTTTTTTGTGTTTGCAGCAGAGCATTACGGCCGCTTCGTGCAGGTTATTGGGTAAGGCGATGCAAACGATATCTACATCAGGATGCGCGATGCTTTCTTCCATATTGATTGTCCAGTGTTGGCAACCATAATCCTCCGCAAATTTTTTCGCGCTTTCTTCCCTGCGGGAATAAATACTCACCACTTTATCGCGGCTGCGGTAACCCTGTAAAGAATCTGCATAAAAACGTCCGATAAAACCGGAACCCAGCATGGCAATTCGTTTCATATTCGTGTTGTTATTTAGTAGTTAGAATTTTTGCTTCTCTGTGTAACTCTGTGATCTCTGTGCCTCTGTGGTAAAGCCTCCGCCCTGATGGAGGATGTTCTTCACCACAGAGGCACAGAGATCACAGAGTTACACAGAGATGTATATCATTTATTGGTTAATTTCTTTTCTCTGAAAAACAGGATAAAATACACCAGCACTCCCAGCGCGATAAACGCAGGCACGTGCCAGATCTTTGTCCAGTCGTGTTGTGCAGTTGCCTCGATAGCCTTGTAGCGGTCAACCACAAAACCTGAGAACCATGTTCCGATGAACATGCCTACCCCATAGGTAGCAAAAGTGAACAATCCCTGTGCGGCGTTCTTGATCTTTTCGCCGGCTTTTTTCTCGGTGTACATATAGCCCGTTACAAAAAAGAAATCGTAACAGATACCGTGGAGAATAATTCCTGCATAGAGCATCCAGGTATTCGCACCGGTATCGCCGTAGGCGAAACATACATACCGGAGTATCCAGGCGGTCATGCCCAGCAGCAGCATGTTCTTAACACCGATGCGGTTAAACAGGAATGGTATCGCCAGAATAAATACCGCTTCAGAAACCTGGCCCAGCGTCATTTTGCCGGCGGCGTTTTCAAAACCGATCTCATTCAGGAATGGATTGGCGAACCCGTAATAAAAAGACAAAGGAATGCACACAAGGATAGCTGCAATAAAAAATATCAGGTAAGGACGTTCTTTAAATAATACCAGGGCCTCTGTTCCCAATGCGGAGCTGGCATTTTCTGCCTTTCCTTTAGGCGGGGTATTGGGAAGCACCATACTTAACAGGCCAAGCACCGCCGAAGCGATGGCCGCCATATAAAAAGTGGAAGATGTTTTTTCAATACCCAGTTTGGCAATACAGATACCGGCAGCAATCCAACCCAAAGTACCAAACACGCGGATCCAGGGAAACTGTTTACCCGGATCGCTCATCTGTGAGAAAGCCACACTGTTGCTTAATGCGATGGTGGGCATGTATAAAAGCGAATACGCCAGAATGATCCAGTAAAAAGTACCTGTGGCCGTAACTTTTGTGGCAATGAATAACAAAACGGCCCCTACGATATGCAACACACCCATGATCTTCTGAGCCGCAAAAAAACGGTCGGCGATCATGCCCACAAAAAAAGGAGAGATCATGGTAGCGATGGCCAATGCACTATAGGCAGCGCCTATCTCCACACCGCTCGCACCGAGGTACTCACCCATGTATGTCCCCATGGTAACATACCAGGCTCCCCAGATAAAATATTCGAGAAACATCATCAAGGAGAGCAGCGAACCGGTTTTTGGTTTCATACAGCTTGTGTTTTGGTTATCTTTCGTTAGATTTAGATGTTGATTGGCAGCTTTGAAAGTAGGAATAATTGGCAATTAATACGTAGTATTAGTTAATTATTTGTACAGCATAGCTGCCGGTTATTATTATTTAAAACATCCTTTTATGAACCGCATTCTTCGATTTGCCTGCCTTGCTATTGTATGCCTTGTTGTTGTTTCTTTTAGTAACGTCAAGAAAAAACCACGCGTGCTGGTTTTTGCCAAAACAAAAGGGTTTCACCATGCATCCATTACTGTGGGTGAACCGGCTATTTATAAACTGGGACAGGAAAACGGGTTTGATGTAGATACCACTTCCGATGCTAGTGTATTTACCAAAAAGAACCTGAAAAAATATGCAGCCGTTATATTTCTCAGTACTACAGGCGATGTACTGGATAGTGTGCAGCAGGAAGTGTTCAAAAAATTCATACAGTCAGGTAAAGGGTATGTAGGTATCCACGCCGCGGCCGATACAGAATATAACTGGCCATGGTACAATCAACTGGCAGGCGCCTATTTCAAGAGCCATCCCAAACAGCAGGAAGCCGTGATCAATATAGCAGATGCAACACATGCTTCTACCTCGCATCTGCCCAATCCATGGAAAAGAAAAGATGAGTGGTACAATTACAAATCCATCCAGAACGGGTTGCATGTAGTACTCACGCTTGATGAAAAATCATACACGGGCGGAGAGAACGGCGATCTTCACCCCATTGCCTGGTACCGCGACTTTGATGGTGGCCGCGCATTTTATACAGGACTGGGACATACCGATGAATCTTATGTTGATCCCTTATTTTTAAAACACCTGCTGGCGGGGATACAGTATGCGATGAATAAATAGCCATCAGCTGTCAGCCTTCAGCTATCAGCTTTCAGCCAGTCATTGCTCATAGCTGAAGGCTGACAGCTCAATGCTTCTTCGTAGAAATAATTCCCCAAAACTCCTCGCATTCTTTTTGCACTCCTGGTAATAAACCAGGTATATGAAAATGAATGAAGCCACTAACAACCGCCCGGAGGGTACCAGAGTGCTGGATGCACCTTATGTTGTTACCGATATCAATCATTCCCTTCATCAGTTGATGAATGAAAAAGGCTGGGAGCAGACAGATTGCAATGGTATTACTCTCTTTAAAACGGATAATCTTACTACTGTATTGATCTGTATGCATACCGGCTCACGCATCGGGGAAAACTCCATTGATGGAACTGTTACGATACAGGTAATAGAAGGAGAAGTAGAGTTAACAGCCGATGAAGAGGTGATCACGCTTCACACAGGGCAAATGGTTATGCTGCACCACGAAGTATCCCACAGCCTGCTGGCAACTGAAGAGACGGTGATGTTGTTGACGAATCATGTTTGTTGTTAAGAGGATTTTATACAAGTTACAGGTGTCTTTATGGCTCACTAAAAAGGGGCTTGCTGTTGCTCAGGTAATTTCAATAAGAGGATAGGAGAAAAAGAGGTAAAAGAGAATTCCTCCTTTGCTCTTTTTCTCCTATCCTCTTATTGAAACACTAGCGTTCAAATACAAGGATACTCAGCATTTTTCCAGCGACTGTAAAATATCTGCGAGGATATCTTCCCTGTGTTCCAGTCCCACACTTATCCGGATCAATCCGGGAGTGATGTTGACAGACTGTCTTTCTTCTTCCGTTAATTTAGCGTGCGTAGTGCTGGCAGGGTGCGAAGCGATACTGCGTGTATCACCCAGGTTGGCAGTCAGCGAAAGCATTTGAAGATTATCCATAAAATTGCGGCCGGCTTCCAGTCCGCCTTTCAGTTCAAAACAAACGATACCGCCACCGGTCTGCATTTGCTTTTTAGCGATCGCATGATGTGGGTGACTCTCCAGGAAAGGATACCGCAACGAACTTATTTTAGCATGTTTCTCCAGCGATTGAGCAATGAATAATGCGTTGGAAGCATGTCTTTCCATCCTTACATCTAGTGTTTCGAGGCTCCTGCTCAATACCCAGGCATTGAAAGGAGATAAAGCCGGGCCCGTGCTTCTGCAGAACAAATAGATCTCTTTGATCAGTTCTTTTTTACCTACGATCACACCACCTAATACACGTCCCTGCCCATCCAGCCATTTAGTGGCGGAATGTACCACCAGGTCAGCGCCGAAAGCAATCGGTTGCTGGCTCACCGGTGTGGCGAAACAGTTGTCTACGTTTAAAATGATATGGTGTTTTTTGGAGATCCTGCCGATCATTTCAAGATCCAGTACATCCAGCCCGGGGTTGGTGGGTGTTTCGAGATAGATCATTCTGGTATTGGGCTGAATGGCGGCTTCCCATTCCGCTTCGATAGCCCCGGCACCCACATAAGAGTAACTGATCCCGAATTTGGGCAGGTATTTGGAGATCACCGTGTGTGTGCTACCAAAGATCGCATTGCAGGCAAGCAGGTGATCGCCCTGTTTCATCAAGGCAAGAAATGAGCCTGAAACAGCACTCATGCCTGATGCCGTTGCATAACCGTCTTCTGCGCCTTCCAATGCACACATTCTGTCAACCAGTTCCTGTGTATTGGGGTTGCTGAAGCGGCTGTAAATGTTTGCATCCGTTTCATCAGCAAATGCCGCGCGCATATCTTCCGCATTCTCAAAACAAAAACTGCTGGTGAGGTACAGGGGAGAAGAGTGTTCCATTTCATTGGTCTGCTCTGTGCGTATGCGTATGGCGTTGGTTTGGCGGTGTTTTGATTTCATGCGTCTTGGTTTATTTTTTTTGTTTGACCTCTTTCATCATTTTCCCGGTTTCGGTAAAATGATCAGTGATTTTTCCTCCAACATTCAACACCTTTTATCTCATAACAGGCATTCTCAAATTTATACAACAGTTCAGTTATCAGTTCCTTTTTCATCGCTGGCTTCTTTTATACTTACTGCCTCAGGAAATTGCATTATAACTTTTTTAATCCGACAACCCGTTCATACGAAATCAGTTAATTTTCAATCATAACATCCCATTCTATCGCACATCCTGCAGCACGTAACGTAGCTGCCACTGAACAGTATTTATCAATAGAGAGGCTGCAGGCTTTCCTGGCTTTCTCTTCTTCCACATTTCCTGAAAAACGGAAAAGGATATGGATATGTTTCCATAACGAAGGTTCTTTTCCCTGTTCACGTTCGCCGTTGATCACCATGCTGAACCCCGTCACCTGCTGCCGCTGTTTCTGTAAGATAGACAGTATATCCACGCCACTGCATCCCCCCAATCCGGTTAGCAGTGTTTGCATGGGTCTGAAACCGGAATTATGCCCGCCGATGGCCTCTGCTGCATCCATTTTGATGGTATGACCGGCCTCGTCCATAGCTTCAAAAGCAAAGGCCCCATCTGTTCTTTTCAGCTCGATCTTTGTCATTCATAAAGATTTATGCAAATGTAATTTACGCATACCCTTATTTTGCTTGTGAAATGCGGAATAAATACTTATGAAATTTTTTGACCACGATAAGTCTTTCATGCTCGAAAGCGGTGTACAACTGCCTTCCATACGCATCGCTTATCATACCTATGGAGAACTGAATACAGCAAAAAACAATGTGGTATGGGTGTGCCATGCCCTAACAGCCAATGCCGACGCAGCTGACTGGTGGAAAGGGCTGGTAGGAGAGGGTTGCCTGATTGACCCCTCTGACTATTTTATTGTTTGCGCCAATATACCGGGCTCCTGTTATGGTTCGACCGGTCCCACCAGTACCGATCCTGTTACAGGTAAACCATACTATTCGTCTTTTCCGATGGTAACCATCAGGGATATCGTGGAAGCGAATATCCTGTTAAGAAAACACCTGGGTATCGATAAGATCCATCTACTGATGGGCGGCAGCATGGGCGGTTACCAGGTGCTTGAATGGAGTGTGATGGAGAAAAATGTGGTGGAAAGATTGTTCCTGATAGCCACTTCGCCCTCCGAAAGCGCATGGGGGGTTGCCATTCATACCACGCAAAGGCTGGCCATTGAAGCGGATGAAACCTGGCAAGATCATTCCCTGTCCGCAGGCGCCAAAGGATTGAAAGCGGCACGCGCCATCGGCATGCTTACTTACCGTAATTATGATACGTTCCAGGCAAAACAAACCGATCCTGATCCTGAGAAGATCGACAATTTCCAGGCTTCTTCCTATATCAATTACCAGGGCGATAAACTGGTCAAACGTTTCAATGCCTATAGCTACTGGCTGCTGACGAAGGCTATGGACAGTCACCATCTCGCAAGGGGTCGCGGTGGCGACCTGATAGCCGTGCTACAGTCGATACAACAGCCGGCCATGATCATCGGTATTACCAGTGATATTCTTTGCCCATTGGCGGAACAACGCTTTATGGCGGCCCACATGCCCGATACTAGCCTGGTAGAAATAGATTCTGCGTATGGACATGATGGATTTATCATTGAAACTGTCCAGATCACTGAGCATCTTGGAAAATGGCTGAAGGACAGCCGTTAGCTTTGAATTAAATACTACCACCGCGCCTTTGCGCCTTTGCGTGAAAATTTCTCGCAAAGGCGCAAAGGCGCGGTTTGTGAGCAGGATTGATCAGTATATGCTAATTGCTAACCTCTTTTCAATAAATTTGTATAAACGAACCAACATGGGTGTCTGGAAACAAATCGCCGAATATCTCTACATCAAAAAAAGGGACCCTGACGAGCCTCGCACGCAATGGATGAAATATATGCATGGCATGAACCGCCTTTCACTCATCATGTTCCTGGTGGCGGTAGTGATCATTATTATCAAACTGGCAAGAAAATAATTGATTAGCTACCTGTAAGATCATAAATGCTTTTTGCAGCTTTGGCAGAAGCATGACCACCTTTTGATAAGATACCCTTCAATGCTGCGTAATCCTGTTGCAGTCTTTCTATCTTATCCGTATTGTATAGCAGTTCTTTCAACTCAGCCACAAGATTGGCAGTGGTCAGTTCATGCTGGATCAATTCTTTCACCACCGGTTTATCCATGATCAGGTTTACCAGGGAGATGTATTTGATCTTTATCAGTCTTTTCCCTATCTGGTAACTGATAGTACCCGCTTTGTAACACACCACTTCCGGCACACCAAATAAAGCCGTTTCCAGCGTAGCCGTACCGCTTGTAACCAGCGCTGCAGTAGCAACAGCTAACAAATCATAGGTCTGGTTGGTCACCGATGATACATTGGGGATCGATCCGATCAGGTCCCTGTAAAACCCAGCTTCTATTGCCGGTGCCTGCGCAACTACAAACTGGTACTCAGGGAAAGAAGCTGCAACACTCAGCATGATCGGTAGTTTCACTGCAATTTCCTGTTTACGGCTTCCGGGAAGTAAGGCGATGATCTTTTTGTCTATAGACAATGGTCCATGGTCCATAGTGTCTTTTTCCAATTCCCAATTCCCAATTCCTTGTTCCTTGTTCCTTGTTCCTTGTTCCTTCTCGATGACTTCCACCAACGGGTGCCCCACATACTCCACATCCCAGTTCCATCGTTGCTGGTAGTATTCTTTTTCAAAAGGCAAAATGCACAGCATCCTGTCGATGCATTGTTTCATTTTTTTTACACGGCTCTCTTTCCATGCCCATACCTGGGGGGAGATATAATACACAACACGTATGCCCTGTTTTTTGGCCCATTCGGCAATGCGCAGGTTAAAACCGGGGTAATCGATCAATACCAGCGTGTCGGGTTGGTAAGCCAGTATGTCCTCTTTGCAGAAACGGATATTGCGTAAAATCGTGGGCAGGTTTTTGATCACTTCCGCAAAACCCATAAAAGCCAGTTCGCGGTAATGTTTTACAAGGGTGGCGCCGGCTGCCTGCATCAGGTCGCCGCCCCAGCAGCGGATTACAGCGTCTTTGTCAAGCAGCCGCAATTCTTTGATCAGGTTACTGCCATGCAGGTCGCCGCTGGCTTCGCCGGAAATGAGGTAGTATTTCATTCGTGGTGCAAAATAAGGACTTAAATGTATCGGTGGATCCGGCCGCTTATCTCGCTTCCATGAGTTGCGGCAGTTTTAAGCGGCCTGATCCTTTGCACGTGAAAAGGGTTGCTTTATTCGGGGAAAGGATTGGGCCATTTTCATGCAACCTGGTTCTTGTACATGGATCAAATCGTTTTATGCGTGTGAAGGATCCGGCCGCCACATCACCCCGATAACCCGTAAACACTTCACAGCGGCCAGATCCACCACTAAAAAAATAGTTTCAGGACTAAAAAATTAGTTTTACATTTATCCCATACAATTTTCTCCCCCATGAAACCACTTACCAAAGCAGAAGAACAGATCATGCACAGTATCTGGAAACTGGAAACGGCCTTTCTGAAAGACATTGTAGAGGCGCAGCCGGAACCAAGGCCCCATTCGAATACGGTGGCCACCATTGTAAAAATACTGGTGGACAAAGGTTTTGTAGGCATCACGCCCATCGGCCGCGTACACCAATACTACCCGGTTGTTTCCAAGGATTCGTATTCATCCAGCACCATGCGAACGCTGGTAGAAGGATATTTTGAAGGATCATTCAGCGATGCCGTATCTTTTATGGTAAAACAGAAAGATATCAGCATTAAAGAACTGGAGTTACTGCTTCACCAGATCAAGCAAACAAAAAAATAATCAGCTATGCTAACGACAGCTTATTACTTTTTGCAGGTAATACTCTGCAGCGGTTTGATGATGGGTTATTACTGGCTGGTACTGCGCAACAAGCGTTTTCACCAGTATAACCGCTTTTACCTGCTGGCCATTACCCTGTTATCGTGGATCGTTCCACTGATCAAAATTCAGTTGAACCATGCACCGGTGGCAGAGGATGCGCAGATGATGCAATTCCTATATGTGGTGGCTGATAACAATTCACTGATCGATCAGAGCCTCAGCAAGGGTGGTTTTGAATGGAGCGCTGGTTTCATACTGGCGGGATTGTATGGATTGGTATCCGCTGTGTTTTTGTTTTTGATGGTCAGGGTATTTACGAGGTTATACCGGTTATTAAAAACGCATTCCTGTAAAAATGTAGGAGACGTGTACCTGATCCTTACCACTGCCAATGGCACGCCTTTCTCTTTCTTCCGTTATATTTTCTGGAACGAAGAAATCGATATACGTACCGAAACAGGCAAACAAATATTGCAGCATGAGTTGACACATGTGCAGCAAAAACATTCCATCGACAAAGTATTCATGCAGGTAGTGCTGGTAGCAGGATGGTTCAATCCTTTTTTCTGGCTGGTAAAAAAGGAGATGGATATGATACATGAATTCATCGCCGATAAAAAAGCGATCAATAATGGCGATACTGCTTCCCTGGCGCAGATGCTGTTAACAGCGGCTTACCCTCAGCAGAAGTTTGCCATGACCAATCCTTTTTTCTTTTCGCCTATCAAAAGAAGGTTACAGATGCTGACCGAGAACCGTAACCCGCGGTTCAGTTATATCAGGCGTTTGATCATATTGCCGTTACTGGCATTGGTAACGGTTTTGTTTGCGTTCAGAAGCAAGAACCGGGATGAATCTATTTCAGTGGCATCAGTGATGGAGAATGTGTACAGTACGGTAAAGGATGGATTTGGAGAGAAGTCATCAACAGATCTTACTGTATCCGACATCTCATTGACATTGGCGGATGGCAGTACAGTTTCCATGCCAGATACGACGGTTTATATACGTCAGAAAGACGTTCCGCTCACTGAAAAAACAGTGGGCGCCTCCATCAGGAAAAGCGATCTTGATATTTCTGACTATACCATTACGATAGATGGCGTAAAAACGGATAAGGCCACGCTGGAAACATTAAGTCCCGACAGGATCAAAAGCGTTTCTGTCATGAAACCCAAAACATTTCCTGGCGATGACAAAACCGGTAACCAGGGATTGATCGCGATCATTACCAAGGACCCGCAGCTAACACAACTAATGCTTTCAGGAACTATGCGCAGTGATGCTTATGCGCTTGCACCGGCGGGATTGCGTGATACGGTATCAGAAGTTGTGGTTACAGGATACAGCAACAGACCATCAAGGTACACCGATACTGTTTATAAGATCCAGGGCATACTGGCCGATCAACCAGTTGTGTATGTAGATGGCGAAAAATCTGCCTGGGGATCTGTAAAACCGGCGGATGTAGCCTATATCAGGGTGTACAAAGGCGCTTCGGCCATTGAAAAATATGGAGAGGATGGAAAGAATGGCGCCATAGAGATCACCACCATGAAACAGATCGGACAGATCGCCCAGCCAACTATTTCCAGTGTTGGGAAACTAAATAATATCACTTCACTGGGTACCCTGAGTAATCTTACAGTAACAGGGACCATCACAGGTGGAACATTCAGCGGAACCCTGAGTAAAGGGGCCAATGTGGTAGAAGGAAAACTGATACCCGGTAATATTATTGCAGCAACCACCATTCCAATTAACACGATAGTTTCGGGAAGCAATGTGATGGTGCCTTCTTTCCCTGGAGGATATACTGCCTGGAGAACTTACCTCACTAGTAATCTTGATAAGGACATTGTAAAAAATCACGGCGCCCCCAATGGCGTGTACACCGTATTCGTATATTTTATGGTCGATCCCGAAGGCAAACTCAGTAATATACGCGCAGAGAATGATCCGGGATTTGGCAGTAAAAAAGAAGCGCTGCGTCTTATCCAGAAAAGCCCTAAATGGAAACCCGCTGAACTCAACGGCAAACCCGTACACATGGGATACAGGCAGGCAGTCAGTTTTTTTGTGGCGAATAATACAATAGCTGATACCGGTAGTAAAGCACCGATAACGGTTGTGGGATACGGTACGAGGAATTGATCCGTCTGATAAGAATCTGTTATAATAAAGGCTGTAATGTAACGATTGCGTAAATTCGTAGTCTATACAAGCCCATAACAGTATTTACATGATCAGAAGACTGGCAATTGTTTTTTCGATAGTATGCATGGCAACGGCCCTGTTCGCACAAAAAAAACCGTTAAAGCGCATTGTAATAGACCCCGGTCATGGTGGTAGTGCCGCAGAAGCGGGTGATTATTACGGTGCTTCCGGTAAACATGCCGAGGAAAAAGATGTGGCGCTGGCCATTGGTCTGAAACTCCAGAAACTCATCAATGAAGAAATACCGGATGTTGACGTTATTATGACACGTACCACCGATGTGTTCCACCACGTGCATGTAAAAGCGGACAAGGCCAACGAAGCAAAGGGTAACCTGTTTATTTCCCTTCATTGCAATGGGGCGCCACCGAAGCGACATTCCGAAATAGTGGGCTATACCACAAAGACAACCAAACGAAAAGGAAAGAAGGTTACGAAAAAGGTGCCGCAATACCGTTATTGGTACACACCCAGTCCTGCCATGGGTACAGAAACATTTCTCTGGGGTGTTGCCAAAAACAAGGATAAGGAAGAAGCGCTGATGGAGAACAGCTTCGTTGATTCAACCCTTGCCATTTACAAAGACATCAATGATCCAACCACCAAGATGATCAGCTCCATGCGCCAGCAGGAGTATGCGCAACGCAGCCGCAAACTGGCCGAGACTATCGAAGATGAATTTGTACGGTCGGGCCGTGTAAGCCGCGGTGCCAAGCAGCGTGATGAAAGAGGTATCTGGGTACTCCAGGCCGTGGCCATGCCGGCCGTACTCATCGAAGTAGGCTTTCTTTCCCATCCCGAAGAAGAAGCATTCATCACCAGTGATGACGGCCAGCAAAAGACCGCAGAAGCAATTGTAAAAGCATTAAAACGCTATAAATTTTCTCTCGAAGCCCAGGCGAATGGAACACCTGTTCCGATGCCCGCGAATAGGAAGTAGTCTGTGGTTTGTGGTCTATAGTCTGTAGTTGTTATTGGTTATTTGTTGATAGTTAACCATAAACTACGAACCACTAACAACTACAGACTATAGACCACAAACCACAGACCGCCTCACCCAAACCACTTCAAACCCAACGCAAACAAAGCATAAATACACGTGGCAATAAAAATACCTTTGGCGGTATTGTCTTTGTATTTGTTGATATAGATGGTGAAGATGATGGCATTGGCAACAAGCGCTACGCTGACCACACCCGACATCAGCGATTTCTGCATCATCAGTACGCGGAAAAAATCTTTGACCGAAAAATATTTGTAACGCATCAGGTAATAGATAGCCATACCAGCGACAGGGGAGATAAATCCCAGTACCAGTCCCATTTTCAGGTTGTCCCGTTTAAACATCAGAATTTCCAGTTGGTTTCGAGTTTCTTTTTCAGTTCATAATGCGTGAGATCGAACTGAACAGGTACTACGCTTACATAATTATTTTCCAGCGCCCATACATCGGTGTCTTTTCCTTTGTCAAAATTCAGGAACTCACCGGTGAGCCAGTAATAACGGCGTCCATGAGGGTCCTTTCTTTCGTCAAATTCTTCCTCGTATTTGGCATAAGCCTGGCGGCAGATCTTGATGCCCTTGATCGTTTTTTCAGAACCTTTCGGGAAGTTCACGTTCAGGCATAAATGCTTGTCTGTTTTCAGGCTGCTTAAAACCTGTTCAACAATGATGCGTGCATATTTTTTGGCGGCGGTAAAATCCGCTTCAATACTCAGATCAAGCAGGCTGAAACCGATGCTGGGGATACTTTCAATAGCCGCTTCCAGCGCGGCAGACATGGTACCCGAATAGATCACATTGATGGAATGATTGGCGCCATGATTGATACCACTGATACAGATCGTGGGTTTATCATGAATGATCTTATCCACGGCAAGTTTCACACAGTCCACGGGTGTGCCGCTGCAGCTATAGGCTTCCACTTCATCTCCATACAGGTTCACTTTCTGCATACGCAGCGGGTGGCCGATGGTAATGGCATGACCCATACCGCTCTGTGGTTTATCAGGCGCCACCACGATCACTTTTCCCAAACCTTTTACCGCTTCAACAAGTGCCCTGATTCCCGGTGCGCCTACACCGTCGTCATTGGTCACTAAAATAACGGGCTTTTTTTTCTTCTGGCTTTTTGCTTTCGACATACTGCAAGATACGATTTAAGTTTTTTGGGACCTGTTAAGGGGATATGAATGATTTGCCACAGAAGGCACAGAAAAAACTGTGCCTTCTGTGGCAAATCATGGCTACTTTTTAGGTGCAGCATTCGTTGAAGGGAAGTATTTAAATATAGGGAACTCCACTGCCTTTTTATTTACCTCGTTCTGTTCAAGATAGGCATCAAAGAAGTTCCATACGAGTAAGCCATCATCCGATTGCGGTTCCAGCATATAAAAGACCAGGTTGGCAAGGGGTTGTGCAAGATCAACTTTATAATCGCCTTTGTGAAAGCTACGTGTGGCAGGCTGGAACTTTCCTTCCGCAGATGCCATCAAATGCCCCTCGAATTTGCGGGATGATTTTGTGAATTTTTCGATCGTAAATATTTCACCACTCAATGTTTCATCAGTGGCCAGTTCCTGTACTTTCACACCTTGTTTGACCAGGTGATCGGCAATATTTTTCATGGATGCCGGTATGATATAACCTCTTGGTAAAGTACTTTGAACAGTGTCTTTAAAGTCACCATAGTATGCCACACTATCATATGTAACGATCCTTCCTGTTTTAACGAGGCTGGTGGTTCCGTCAGCTTTGGTGAATGCATTGTAATCATAGGTACGGAAACCATTCAGTTTCTTTTTGGCGGGAACCATTTTAAAACGTACCCCTTTTTTTATTTTACCCGCATTGGAGAGTACATTTTTGATGGCGGCGTTTTCTGCATCATGGTTGATCTTCATGATCTCTTTTGCGTGTTTATGGCAATAATCCAGTATTTCGAAAACAAACGAATAAGTACTGTTGATACGCAGGTAAAAACGTTCATGAGCAAAAGATTCGCTCAGGATCGCCATACGGTTGCGTAAGCCAAACTGGTTGATGAGGTAACGTGGATGGTGATTATAGGTAGAAAATTTTTTAAGCGGCCATCCTTCACGTGTACTGAAATCACCAAAGGGACCAAAGAACAAACCAGATTTATCTTTTACTTTTTTAGTGATCGACGGAAGCATGATATCATTGGTGTACCGGTACGTGCCGGGTTCGCCCGCAGACAAATAACTGGGTGCCCAGGTAAGCGAATAGCCGTGCCAGGTACCATTGGTGGTATGCAGGTCAACACTCAGTTGCGGGTCCCAGGCATTGATGAGGTTTTGCATCAGCGCTACTGTTTCGGGCGCTTCCAGTTTAATACCATCACGGTTGAGATCGAGACCCTGTCCGTTCTCGCGTTCGCCTGCTTCCAATGGGCTGTTCTCCTGGCTGGGGCGCGTGCCTTTGGCCATTTTATCGTTACCGTCGGTATTATAGATAGGTATAAATAATATCACCTGGTTATCGAGCAAATAATTCAGCTTACCCAGCAGGATATCACGCATCAGCATCATGGTTACTTCCTTGCCTTCCACTTCACCGCCATGAATATTGCCCTGTATATATATCACTGGTTTGCCGGAAGCTTTTGCCTGTTCAGGCGTACTGATACCATTCTTAGAAAGTATCACCAGCGGAATGTCTTTGCCCATGGTGCTTTTACCGATGGAACTGATCTGTACCTGCTGGCTCATACCTTTTATGGTATTGAGGAACTGGATTACATCGGCATGGGTAGATGTTTTTTCGAAGTTTGATTTCTCGGGTGTAATGATAAGGGCCTCGGGCCAGGGCGCTTTGGTTTGTGATAAGAGAACACCCGATACAAGCAATGATGCGGAAAATAGCAAAATTCGTTTCATAGAAAAATTTAGAAAAAGGAAAGTACACCATGCTTTTTACCCTACCTATCCCCGAAAAAGAAAAAATGTGGAAAAATATTTTGTTGAAACTAAAAATGTTAGTATTTTGCACTAAACCAGTTAGCCATGTCAAACGCCGGCAAAAATTTACGGTACCTGCGCAAACTCCGCGGGTGGACACAGGAAGAGTTCGCCAATAAACTCAAGATCAAAAGATCCCTCGTGGGCGCTTATGAAGAAGAACGCGCCGAACCCAGGCTGGAAGTGATGGAAGCGATCTGCAATATCTTTAAACTGAGCCTGGAGGATTTCCTGTTCAAAGATCTGTCAGAAGCCAAGGGAGGTACTTACCTCGACAGGCGGCGACAGTTAAAAATGGAATCAGACGTTGTTGAGATCCGGTTCATACCCGTAAAAGCCGCCGCCGGTTATCTCGCAGGGTATGGCGATCCTGAATTTGTGGATGAGCTGAATACGTTCACACTCCCGATGCTCGGTCCCGGACAATACCGTGCGTTTGAAATTATAGGGGATAGTATGCTACCCACACCAAGTGGCAGCGTGATCGTTGGAGAAAAAGTGGAGGATCTCGAAGACGTAAAGAACAGCAATACCTATGTAGTGTTGTCAAGGAACGAAGGTGTTGTGTACAAACGTCTCATGAAGAATAACCGTCTCAAAAACAAGATCACCCTGATCAGTGATAACCCGCAGTATGAACCGTATAATGTGAGTTCTGAAGATGTACTGGAAGTATGGAAAGCGGTCTACATCATGCAGAAGGCCAACGCCACCCCGCGATGGGATGTAAACCAGCTGGCAGGTATGGTCAACAACCTGCAGGAACAGGTGAGTAGCCTGAAAAAGAAAATGAATTGATTTTTGGGTTTAGAAGAGCAGTCTCCGGGCTGCTTTTTCTTTGTGCATCCTTTGTGCCTTCGTGTCTTAGTGGTTCAATTTTTTTTGAACCACTAAGACACGAAGGCACAAAGGGTACACGAAGAAGTTATACAGGAAATATTTTGTCATCAACGATCGCAAACACGCGATCATTTTTTTTTGCCCGCACACTCGCCATGCCGCTGAATTTACTAAAAGCAGGAAGTATGGCATGGCTGCTGCTGAAATGAAAACAGGGAAACTGCAGGCTCTGTTTTCCTGCCCCATGAAAATAAATACCGGGATGCAGGTGACCGGAAAAAATGTATTGTACATCTGATACAGTAACATCAATATCTCCCGGATCATGTACAAAATGGATCGTATCCAGTTTCCATTGGCCATGGTACACCCGTACATTGGCTTGCGCATACCATTCAGTCTGTAGGATATCATGGTTTCCTTTCACCAGTATAAAATCGATCGCCGGAAAATCATTGCGCCATTTCAGGAACAGGTCCATCTCCTTGTTCGCTTCGCTGTGAAAAAGATCGCCTACGGCGATTACCTGCCTGGGTTTGAAATAAGCGATCTGGTCAATCAGCCGCTGCATATCTTCTGTGAATATTTTTTGTGGAACGGCAATACCATGTTTCCGGAAATGTCCTGTTTTCCCAAGATGCAGGTCGGAAAGTATTAAAGCCTGCTGTTCTTCCCAGAAAATGCACCGTTGAGGGGAGAGCCAGAAAGTTTGATCGTTTATGGTATGTTTAACCGGGGCGTGCATGTCAACTACAAATATATACTAGCCTTAGTAACTATCTCTGTGTATCTCTGTGTTCTCCGTGCCTCTGTGGTGAAGCCTTCGCTTCGATCGATGGAGGATGTTCTTTACCACAGAGGCACGGAGAACACAGAGCTACACAGAGGACCAATCAGGAACGGGTTAGCTGCACCTGCATTTTTTTGATGCGATCTTCCAGTTTTTCAGAGGAGAGATTAATGCGGCTCAGGCCGTCTACAATGATAGGGAAGGAGAGAGGCGTTAACTGTTTAGGGAAAGTAACAATGATATTACTCGCCGATATTCTTGCTAATGCGTTGCGTAATCTTTCTTCATCCATCTGGTGTGTCATCACTTCGTGGTAAGCCTGTTTTAACAGGATGTTTTTCGGATCATATTCTTCAAATACTTTAAAAAGCAGAGAAGCGGAAGACTGCAGATGCCTTGCTTTCTTTTTCTCACCCGGCATTCCCTGGAAGATCAATCCGCCGATAACAGCGATGTCGCGGAATTTACGTCTTGCCATTTCAGTGCTGTTCATACTTTTTTGTATATCCAGCAACAGGTTATCAGTTGTGAATAATTCACGGGCATTGCTGTCATCTACAGGAATGGGCTGATCACTCAATAATTCAAAACCATAATCATTCATTGAGATGGAAAATGTGATGGGTGTTAACTGTCCGATCCGGTAAGCGAGTATCGCGCTCATGGCCTCATGCACCTGTCTTCCTTCAAATGGGTACACCAGTAAATGGAAACCGTTTTTGTCTTCGATCTGTTCGATCAGCAATTCATCGTTTCGCGGGATATGCGATACCTGCTGTTGCAGTTGAAATAATCCATGCAGGCTTTTGATTTCTATTTCCGTTTCATCGATCAATGCTTTGTTGAATGTGAGACGGAGTATATGACCGAGATTAGCCGTCAAACTCATTCGCCCGCCCATCCAGGAGGGTACAATGGATTTTTTAGAATTGGATTTGCGAACGATCACAGACATGTCTTTGATCATCACGAGTTCAAGGTTTCTTCCGGCGAGGGTGAACACTTCACCCGGATCGAGTCGGCTGATGAACCATTCTTCTATCACCCCGATATAACCACCGGTCATCAGTTTTACTTTCAGCATGGCATCACTTACAATCGTGCCGATATGCATCCGGTGGCGCATGGCTATCCTTGGGCTCTTGATATGGTACAAGCCATTCTCGATCTCCACTTTTTTATATTCATCATACTGCTGTAATGCTTTACCGCCCTGTGTCAGATGATCCAGTACTTCCAGCCATTCGTCTTTGGTCATTTCCGAAAAACAATGCGTGCTTTTGATCTCATCATACAACGCTTCCGAAGTAAAACCTTCGCTGATGGCCAGTGTGCAAAGGAACTGTAGCAGTACATCAAAACACAATACCATGGGTGGCCTGCTTTCAATGGCCTGTTCCTGTATGGCCTGTTTCAATGCGGCCACTTCCAGTAATTCAAGTGAATGTGTGGGAAGAAAATAGATCTTACTCACTTCACCCGGTCTGTGACCACTACGACCTGCGCGCTGCAAAAATCTTGCAACGCCTTTGGGAGAACCCACCTGTATCACTGTATCAACCGGTCTGAAATCAACACCCAGGTCAAGACTGGATGTGGCCACAACGGCTTTTAGTTTTTCTGTATGCAAGGCATCTTCCACCCATACACGCAGTTCCTGTTCAATGCTGCCGTGGTGCAAGGCAATAGCGCCTGCAAACTGCGGGGCTATATCAAGCAGTACCTGGTACCATCTTTCACTCATACCCCTGGTATTGATAAAGATGAGCGTGGTGGTACTCTGTTCGATAATCGGAACCAGTCGTTCAGCAAGTTTGATGCCCAGGTGTCCCGCCCATGGATAATTCTCGATCTCTTCCGGGATAATGGATTCGACCTGTATGCGTTTATCAATGTTTGCGCGGATAATCACCCCTTCTTTTTGCAAAGGCATCAGTAAGACCTCTTTTGCTTCCGGAAGGTTGCCGATAGTGGCGCTGATACCCCAGACATTAATAGTCGATTGTCCATGGTCCATAGTAGAACTGCTATGGACCATGGACAATCGACTATTAACCATCCTGGCCACTGCCAGTTCAACCTGCACGCCTCTTTTACTACCGATCAGTTCATGCCATTCGTCTACGGCAATAATGCGTAATGTTTGAAAAACCTCCGGGTAACCTTTTTGCGCGAGTAATAAATGAAGGCTCTCGGGAGTGATGATGAGTACTTCGGGCATATTTTTTTTCTGCCTTTGCCTTTCTGCTACATCGGTATCCCCGTTACGGATCCCTACTTTCCATTGCATACCGAGTTCTGTAATCACTTCTTCCATGGCGCGGCCGATGTCTTTGGCCAATGCGCGCAGGGGTGTGATCCATAATAATTGTAAGCCATTGTTTTTTTGTTGCCTGTAATCGGCGGGATGCTCATTGATGAACTGTATCAGTGATCCGAGAAATACAGAATAGGTTTTACCGCAACCGGTTGGCGCATTAACTACCCCGCTTTGGCCATTCATGATCTCCTGCCATGCTTCTTCCTGGAATAAAAAAGGAGTGAAGTCTTTTGCGTGGAGCCAGTCCGTAATGATGGTATATCCGGTGGTTTTATTCAGTTTCATTTCTCTGTGATATTCTGTGTCCTCCGTGCCTCTGTGGTAAAGCCTCCGCTTCAATCACTTTACCACAGAGGCACGGAGGACACAGAGTTACACAGAGAAGATCTGGCAGGGAAAAGTTACGGAATTAACTTACGGACTTTAGCTTTCCATCCACTTTACGGATGAAATATATTTTTTTGTTTTCCAGGTAATCGGGCACCGTGGCTTCTTTGTCAGCTTTTACCGGCTGGATATCGAAATCGGCAAATATTTTATGACTCTTATCTGAGAGGTTTTGGATAAGGGTTTCCTTGTGTTTCATCAACAGCTTGGTAAAATGGTAGACACTTTCAAAACCTTTAAAGAACATATCACTTGGCCTGCCGGCATAGAGTTCCCTGTATTTTGTGGTGAGCCGCTGGCTGAGTTTGTCTGTGCGTGTAAGGTTATAGGGAGTAGAATAGGTGATATCAATGCCTTTACCGATATCTTTTATGCCGTCCCAAGTGGGCATTCCGATTACTGATACAGGATAATTTTTGGAGGAGGATAATGCTTTTGAAAGGTTAAGTCCGAATGTTTCATCGAGTGAACCGCAAAAAATAATGTTTTGCTTTGTACTGTCGAGGTAACCGGTAACCTGGTTCACCGAAAAACTATCCGTGAGTTCGATCGTTTTTAGTTTTAAGGGAATGCCTGCTGTTTTCCGGTTCAGATCGGCTAACGTGTGCTGTATAAAATCAGCCACATTGCTTTTCCTGCGGAACACGATGATGTTTTCAATCGGGTAATTTTTCTGCAGGTATTTATGAATGGCGCTGATATGCGTAGTAAGATTGGAATTGAGCATCACGAAATATGGATTCGCTTTAATGCCGCCATCATTCGGATAAGTGGCAGAGATAAGCGGCACCTGCCGTTGCATAGCCAGTTCAGCCAATGGTTTCACTTCGTTCCTGTTGTTAAAGGAAGCGATCATTAGCGAAGTCCCGTCGAAGCTGGGGTCTGTTTCTAAAGACTGGATGGAGGATACTGCATTTTTGCTGTCATAAAACAAGACTTCTATATGCGCATTTTCTGCATTGAGTGAATCAACAGCCATCATCATGCCATTGTAAAAATCAAGACCGGGCAATAAATATTTGGGAAGATTGTTTTGCCCCAGTTTATAAGTATCACCCACAAAAGCTGAATCAAGGTAAACGGGTGCGAATACAGCTATTTTGAATGGTTTGACAGTATCCTGCTGCGCCTGCAAATTACCCCTTGACAGTAAACACGCCAATATCCCTATAATAGTCAGCAACCGCATCCTTCGTTTTGTTCTCAAGATACAAAATCCATACCGTAGCAATCATAAAACCGCGCCTTTGCGCCTTTGCGGGGAATTTTCTCGCAAAGGCGCAAAGGCGCGGTTAACGTTTTTGTTTCATGGCACTCCTTGTTTCTTGTGCCTTGTTTCTTTTGCTTTTATTCCCACTCAATCGTAGCCGGCGGTTTACTGCTGATATCGTACACCACGCGGTTAATGCCTCTTACATTATTGATGATCTCGTTTGAGATATCAGCGAGGAACTCGTAGGGGAGGTGTGCCCAGTCGGCGGTCATACCATCTACAGATGTTACGGCACGGAGGGCAACGGTGAATTCATAGGTTCTTTCATCACCCATTACGCCCACACTTTTTACGGGAAGTAAAATGGTACCGGCCTGCCATACTTCGGTATAGAGGTTTCGTTCTTTCAGTCCTTTGATATAGATATCATCTGCTGCCTGCAGGAGTTGTACTTTTTCTTCGGTCACTTCACCCAGTATCCTGATAGCGAGGCCGGGTCCGGGGAAGGGATGGCGGTTGATCATATCAGCCGGGATGCCTAATTCAAGTCCCACTTTTCTCACCTCATCTTTAAATAAATAGCGCAGCGGTTCCACGAGTTGCAGGTGCATTTTTTCGGGTAAACCACCCACATTGTGGTGCGATTTGATGGTTTGTGAAGGGCCATGTACGCTTACGCTTTCGATCACATCCGGGTAGATCGTACCCTGCCCAAGGAATTTGACGCCTTCCACTTTTTTCGCTTCTTCCTGGAACACATCTATGAACAGCTTACCGATCACTTTTCTTTTTTCTTCCGGGTCGGTCTTGCCTTTGAATTCTTTATAAAACAATTGTTTCGCATCTATGCCTTTTACATTCAGGCCGATCGCGTTATAGGTTTTGAGTACCTGTTCAAACTCATCTTTGCGTAGCACACCATTGTCTACAAAAATGCCATGTAACCTGTTGCCGATGGCTTTGCTTACCAGCGTAGCTGCAACGGTGCTGTCAACACCGCCGCTCAAAGCCATGATCACATGACTGTCGCCGATCTGTTCTTTCAGTTTGGCAACGGTTTCCGATACAAAAGCGGCCGGTGTCCAGTTCTGGCTACAGCCGCAGATATTGACGAGAAAATTGCGGAGTATCTTTTTACCTTCTGTGGAGTGGTACACTTCCGGGTGAAACTGGATGCCATACAGCGGCTGTGCATCACTGCCCGTACGCCTGAAACCTGCGATGGGGATGCTTTCGGTGGTGGCGAGTATTTCGAAACCATCGGGTAAGGTGGTGATGGAATCGCTATGACTCATCCATACCTGTGAATCATTGGTGACACCATTGAGTAAGGTATCTTCTTTTTTCAGTTGCAATTTTGCACGGCCATATTCCCTTTTATTGGATTTATCCACGCGGCCGCCAAAATTTCTGGCCGTAAGCTGGGCACCGTAACAAAGACCCAATACAGGTACTTTCTGTATAAACGAAGCGATATCCACAGTAGGCGCATTTTCTTCATTAACACTGAACGGTGAGCCGCTCATGATAATGCCCTTCAGCGTACTGTCTATCTCAAAAGACTTCTGAAAAGGGATGATTTCGCAGTACACATTGGCTTCCCTTACCGCCCGGGCGATCAGCTGTGTAAACTGGCTTCCAAAATCGAGAATGAGTATTTTTTCCGTCATGGCGCGAAGGTAAATTAAATTTTCAGGCGTTTATTGCCGCTTATGCGGAAGAAATCAACATAATCATTATTTTGAAAGGGCTTTTTTGTAATTTCCGATTCCAAAACTGGTATTATGAAACGGATACTGCTTTTTTTAATACTTTCTGTGAGCCTGTTCAGCTCCTGTGAATTTCACCAGGTAAAAGGCAATGGTGATATTTCTTCTGAAAACAGGCAGGTAAACCGTGCCGAAAGGATCCATATCGACGGAAGTTTTGATGTGGAGATCACGCAGGGGGATAAAGCTTCCGTGAAAGTGGAAGCCGATGAAAACCTGCTGGATTATATACAGGTGGAGGAAGACGAGGGCAAACTGTATATCCGTATGCGGGATGGACTCAGTTTCTCAACGAATAATAAGATAACCGTTTACATTACCACACCCCTTCTATCAGAATTATCTTTTTCGGGCAGTGGTAAACTGATCGGTAAAAACAAATTAACAGGCAGTACCAGGCTGGCATTGTCGCTTGCGGGCAGCGGTGAAGTAGATATTGATGTGAATGCCCCTGAAATAGACGCTGATATTTCAGGCAGCGGTTCCATTACTATCAAAGGCGAAACAAAGAAGCAGCGCATCAACCTGGGTGGCAGTGGCGATTACAGGGGGTATGATCTAAAATCGGAGGATGCCCGGGTTTCGATAGCGGGTTCTGGCAATGTGCGTTTATTTGCTGATGCGGAACTGGATGTGAGCATTGCCGGTTCAGGTTCGGTATATTACAAAGGTTCCCCGAATATTATCAAAAATATCGTCGGCAGCGGGGATATTAAGCAAAAAGAAGATTAATCAGATCGTGCATATTCTAAGATTGAAAAGCCGTTACAACAAATGTCGAATAACAGTTACAGGATTTTATTGGTAGAAGATGAGACAAAATTGGGACAGGTGATAGCCGACGAACTTACCCGTCATGGCTACCCTGCCGACCTGGCAACCGATGGACTGGAAGCCAGCAGGATGTTTGCAGAAAATACCTACTCGCTGGTACTACTGGATATCAACCTGCCGTTTAAAAACGGGTTTGTGTTATGCCGCGAATTTCGTGAGCAGAACAAGAAGATACCGATCATTATGCTCAGTGCAGCAGGGGAGATACATGACAAAGTGGAGGCTTTTAATATCGGTGCCGATGATTATATCATCAAACCGTTTCATTTTGTAGAACTGTTTGCCAGGGTGAAGGTTTTCCTGAAACGGTCGGAAGTTCCTTCCGAAACAGATAAGATCGTGATCAGCGATATGACGATCGATTTTCTGAACAAAACAGTGGTTCGAAACGGTGTCAATATCAACCTCACCGCCAAAGAGTTTACTTTGCTGGTATTGCTCGCAAGAAATAAAGAAAGGGTCATCTCTAAACAGGAAATACTGGAAAAAGTATGGGACCTCAGTTTTGATACAGGAACCAATACGATAGAAGTGTATATCAGTTTCCTGCGTAATAAGATCGACAAACCTTTTGAAGAAAAACTCATACACACAAAACCCGGCTTTGGTTATTATATCAAATAACTAACCGAGCATGAACCTGAAGCTACGTTTTACCTTTTTACTTACCGTGCTGGTTGCGGTGATCCTGCTGATCTCGTTAGGGGCGGTGTATTCTTTGTATTATCATTACCTGGTCAATGGCCCTGAAACGATGCTTTCAGAAAAATTGTATTACCTGCGGGTCATTACCATAACAGTATTTGCGGCAGCGGCTGTTTTTGCGGGTTTTATCTCCATTTATTTCGTTCGAGAAATTTTCATACCCATGCGGAGGCTGGGGTTGCAGATGCAGCAGACCAGTTTCAGGAACATGTCTGAAAGGTTACCGGTCGGCGATGACCGGGATGAAATCAATGAGATCGCAAAGAATTTCAATGGCATACTTGACAGGTTGCATGCTTCCTTTGATTTTCAGAAGAATTTTGTGTTCCATGCGTCGCATGAGTTTCGTACGCCACTGGCCATAATGCTTTCAGAAACAGAATCTGCGCTGAACAAAGAACTGAGCGCGGAGGAGTATAAAAAAGTACTGAATTCATTAAAAGAAGAACAGCAGGAGTTGATAGCGCTTACCAATTCGCTATTACTGATCTCCCAGTCAGAGGAAATGAACTATGTAGAAGGCTGGCCCATGCTGCGTATTGATGAGGTATTATACGATACCATCAGTCATTCAAAAAAAACACTACCCGGCCTGACAATCGATATGTCTTTTGGCGAGTTGCCCGATAACCCCGAGGACCTGGTGATACAGGGCAATGAAAGCCTGCTGCGCTCTGTTTTCAATAACCTGATCAAAAATGCCTATATGTATTCCATCGACCAGCGGGTGCATATAGAACTGGAGTCGTCAGGCGATACGATAATGGCTCATTTTGACAACAGGGGTACGCAGTTACCGGCGGATGAAAAGGAAAATATACTGGTTCCATTTTTCAGAGGTAGTAATGCGCTGAAAACCAAGGGGTATGGGTTGGGACTGCCCATCGCATACCGGTTTATTACCATACATCGTGGTACGATTGTCTATACACCCATTTCAAATGATGTAAACAGGTTCACCATTACACTTACCAAGGCCAGCCAATAATAGGGGCATAAAAAAACCAATCTGCCTCAGGCAGATTGGTTATCAATAGTTTATTGAAAATAGATAGATTAAGCGGCTGCGTTAGCGTTGGCTTTTTTAGCCAGTTTGCTTTTCAGGTTAGCGGCTTTGTTCTTATGGATGATACCACGTTTAGCCAGTTTGTCGATCATGGATACCACATCAGGCAGTTTTTCACCGAATTCTTTCTTTTCGCCAGCTTTCAGGTCACGGATAGCGTTACGGGTGGTTTTTCCGTAGTAACGGTTGCGTTCGCGACGTTTAGTAGCTTGTCTTACATCTTTCTTGGTAGCTGCGTGGTTTGCCATGTTCTGTTTTTTTCAGGACGGCAAAGGTAAGGAGGATTGGTGAAAAAAGGAAAAAATATAGCAAAAAAAGTTGCCGGACACCTGTTACGCATGCCTGGCTCTAACCGCGCCTTTGCGCCTTTGCGTGAAAATTCTCTCGCAAAGGAGCAAAGGCGCGGTGCAAAATAGTTGACATACAGTAGTTCCCGTAGCAGGAAAACAGATGGTTTTCTCCCTCTAATGACCGATATTTGCCAACCATTTCCCAAAAAGCTGTACAATCCCGTGCAATGAAGGACTTTTCGTATATCACTAATTCTCACCCGGCTTATATTGAAAGCCTGTACAACGAATTTGTTAAAAACCCTGAAACCGTAGATCCGGACCTGAAAAAATTCTTTGAGGGCTTTGATTTTGCTGTTTCTACCGGCTCAGGAACTGCCGTAAACGGTAATTCTGCCCCGGCTACCGGCTCTACTGCTGTTGCCAGCGGGATTGACTGGATGAAAGAGATCAGGGTGTACCGGCTGATACTGGGTTATCGTAACAAGGGGCATCTGCTGGCAAAAACCAACCCGATCCGAACCAGGAAAGACAGGGGAGCCAATCTCGAATTGTCTTTTTTCGGTTTATCCGAAGCGGATATGGATACGGAGTACCAGGCAGGTAACCTGATCGGTATCGGTACCACTACTTTAAGAAACATACTTACGCATCTTGAGAAGACTTATGCCAACCATGTTGGTATCGAGTTTAAATATATCAGCGATCAGAAAAAGATCGATTGGCTCACGACAGAGATGGAAAAGAACTTTGCCAGACCTGCGAGCCTTGATCAGAAAAAACGCATCCTCGAAAAACTGAACCAGGGCGTTTTGTTTGAAAAATTCCTGCATACAAAATACATAGGTCAGAAAAGATTTTCACTCGAAGGGGGTGAAACCACCATCGCGGCACTGGATGCCATCATCAATGTGGCAGCTAATAATGATGTACATGAAGTGGTGATCGGTATGGCGCACCGCGGCAGGCTGAACATACTGGCCAATATCATGGGCAAAACCTATGAGCAGATCTTTAGTGAATTTGAAGGTACCGCTACACTTGACCAGACCATGGGTAGTGGTGATGTGAAATACCACATGGGTTATGGCAGTGAAGTAACAACAGCCGATGATAAAGAGATCCATTTAAAACTGATGCCCAACCCTTCACACCTGGAAGCGGTTGATCCGGTGGTGGTAGGTTTTGCAAGGGCAAAAGCTGATGTATTATACCAAAGCGATTTCGACAGGATATTACCGATACTCATTCATGGCGATGCTTCTGTAGCGGGCCAGGGCGTGGTATATGAAGTGATACAGATGAGTAACCTGCGCGGTTATTATACCGGCGGAACGATTCATTTTGTGATCAATAACCAGATAGGTTTCACCACTGATTTTGATGATGCCAGAAGTTCGGATTACTGTACTTCTGTAGCTGCTATGATACAGGCGCCCGTGCTGCACGTTAATGGTGACGATGCTGAAGCAGTTGTAAAATGCGCTGAGCTCGCCACGCGCTACCGCCAGGAATTCAACAGCGATATCTTTATTGATATGGTGTGTTACCGGAGGCATGGCCATAATGAGGGCGATGACCCCAAATACACACAACCACAGTTATACGCGCTGATCGATAAACACCAGAACCCGCGTGAGATCTATACCCAGTTCCTTGTTGAGAATGGAGAAGCAGATGCACAGCAACTGGCCAAGGATATGGAGAAAAAATTCTGGGGCGATCTGCAGGAACGACTTGATGGCGTGAAACAGAATCCATTACCTTATAAATACCAGCAACCCGAACTGGTTTGGAAAAGCCTGCGCCGCGCCACAGAAGAAGATTTTGATGCTTCACCGTCAACAGCTATTCCAGAAGAAGAAGTAAGAAGGCTGTTTACCAGCCTGATGCAATGGCCGGCAGATTTTCAGCCGCTGAAAAAAGTGGAGAAATTATTGCAGGATAAGATCAAGTTGCTCGAAACAGAACAGAAGATAGACTGGGCCACAGCAGAACTGCTAGCGTATGGTTCCCTGCTGGTACAAGGCAATATCGTTCGTATGAGCGGGCAGGATGTACAGCGTGGTACTTTCAGTCACCGTCATGCGATACTGCGTGATGAGAATACGAACAAAGGCTACAATCGCCTGAACCATTTCCAGGAAAAACAGGAAAAGTTCCGGATCTATAATTCCCTGTTAAGTGAATATGGTGTATTGGGTTTTGAATATGGTTATGCCATGGCCAACCCGAATGCATTGGTATTATGGGAGGCACAGTTTGGTGATTTCTCCAACGGCGCACAAACCATGATCGACCAGTTTCTCGCCGCAGGCGAACAGAAATGGCAGCGGCAGAACGGTGTGGTGATGTTGTTGCCACATGGTTACGAAGGGCAGGGTCCCGAACACAGCAGCGCCAGGCTGGAACGTTTTCTGCAATTGTGTGCGGAACTGAATATGGTGGTAACCAATATCACTACTGCGGCCAATCTTTTCCATGCATTAAAACGCCAGCTGACATGGAGTTTCCGCAAGCCATTGATCAATTTTGCACCGAAAGCCAACCTGCGTAACCCGGCAACCTATAGTCCCATCAGTGATTTTACACATGGCGGGTTCAGGGAACTGATCGACGATACATTTGTAGATGATGCCTCAGCCGTTAGAAAAGTATTGCTGTGCAGTGGTAAATTATATTTTGAACTGGCCGATAAGCAACAGAAAGAAAACAGGAAGGACACAGCTATTGTACGCCTCGAACAGATCTATCCATTGCCCTACAAACAACTGGATATGCTGAACAGGAAATACAGCAAAGCCACCTGGTTCTGGGTTCAGGAAGAACCCTTGAATATGGGCGCTGCCGGTTTTCTGCAGATGAACCTGAAGTCGATCAACTTTGGTGTGATCAGCAGGAACGCGAGTGCGTCAACTGCCAGTGGGTATCATAAAGTACATGTGCAGGAGCAGGCGGAGATTATTGATACAGCATTTAGTATTTAATTAGTAATTGATAATTACTAATTAATAATTATCACAGAAGAAATAACTATCCTAAATAATTCAATAGAAATCATTTTTTATGATCGAAATAAAAGTTCCGACGGTAGGTGAATCTATCAATGAGGTGACACTGCTGAAGTGGACAAAGAAAACAGGCGAATGGGTAGAACGCGATGAAGTGATCGCCGAACTGGAAAGTGAGAAAGCAACGTTTGAAGTAAACGCAGAAAAAGCCGGCATTTTACAACAGCAGGCAAATGAAGGCGATACCCTGCATATAGGTGATGTGCTGGCACAGATAGATGAAACCGCTGCAAAACCTGAAGGAACCGAAAAACCTGCAGAACCAGCAACCCCACAACCCGTAACCAAAGAACAACCAAAGACCACAGACAACAAACCACAGACCAGCCAGGCTCCAGTAACTTCCGTGCCTAACGATATCAAAGCCACACCTGTTGCTTCTGCGATCATTGCCGATAAGAAAGTAAATCCTTCTGATATCAAAGCATCCGGTGCGGGTGGCAAGATCATGAAGCATGATGTACTGGAAGCCATCTCCAACCCGGGCAAAAAAGCATTTGCGGGAACAGAACTGTTCACCCGTAATGTCCGCCAGGAAAAAATGAGCAACCTGCGCAAAACCATCAGCCGCAGGTTAGTTGAATCCAAGAACACCACAGCGATGCTCACTACTTTTAACGAAGTGGATATGACACGCATCATGGATGTACGCAAACAATACAAGGATAAATTCAAGGAAACACATAATGTGAACCTTGGTTTCATGAGCTTCTTTGCAAAAGCCTGTTCTATCGCATTGGGAGAGTGGCCATCCGTAAATGCGTATATCGATGGCGACCAGTTACTTTATCATGATTATGCAGATATCAGTATCGCGGTAAGTACCCCAAGAGGATTGACCGTTCCCGTGATTCGTAATGTGGAGAGTTTAAGCATGGCTGATATTGAAAAGAAAGTAGTCGAACTGGCAGGCAAGGCCCGCGACAGTAAACTGACAGCTGAAGAATTACAGGGTGGTACTTTCACCATCACGAATGGTGGTGTATTTGGCAGCCTGATGAGTACACCTATCATCAATATCCCACAGAGCGCTATCCTGGGTATGCATAAGATACAGGAAAGACCCATGGTGATCAATGGCCAGGTGGTGGTACGTTCCATGATGTATCTGGCATTGAGCTATGACCACAGGATCATTGACGGAAGAGAAAGCGTCAGTTTCCTTGTACGGGTAAAAGAATTGCTTGAAAATCCCGAGTTACTGTTATTTGGGAAAGATCCGGTGAAAACATTGCTGGAAGTGTGATTTTCTTAAATTGAGTATCATTAACGGCGGTTCCGTTGTTGCAAACTAACTATTATGAGACCGGTTGTATTTTTTTTCATTGCTTTATTGGCCATCTGCTTTGTCTCCTGCCAAAAAAAGTATGCACCCGATGGTCTCATTATACCGACAGGTGGCGGAACCTCCGACCCCAACGCACCTTTATTGATCAGAACTGAATCCAAAACCACCGGAAGCAGCGAAGCTTCCTCGCAGAACTTTGAATACAATGCTTCGCGCCGCGTGGTGAAAGTGATAGATGTAGTTACGGATGAAAATAATGCTTCAGAAACTACTGTTTACAGGTATGTACGCAATAGTTCGGGTGTGGTAACAAAGATCATCAGTAATATATTAATGGGTGGCGCATCGGGTTCCGATAGCCTGGAAGTGAATATCCATTACCCAGCGGGTTCCAGCAATTTTGATTACAGGACATTCAAATTTGAATTGAGCGGGTTGACTTTCCGTGATAGTGTCACTTATATTTATAGCAATGGAGTGGTTACCGATAGCTACCAATACCAGGATATCGGGATGGGAATGGCGCCTGTAAATCACCTGGTATATACGTATCTCAACGGCAACCTGGTAACCCAGAAAGTATTCAGCCAGTCCTCCGGTGCTTTGGTGCTGGCCGGTACTTATACATTTGAGTACGATAATAAAACCAATGCCGCGGGTTTTGGTAATGAATCATTGCTGCTGGGACTGGATCCTTTGTACTCATCTGCCAATAACCCCGCTAAAGCAACCGTTGCCGTTACCGGGCAGGCTGCAATCATGCTGAATTACAGTTACCAGTACAATACCGGTAATATGCCTGTTACAGGTACGGTGATCCAGTCATCGCCCACCAAAACCAGCCTCCTAAAGTTCTTCTATCAGTAAGAGAGTTTCGTTTATTCGTTTGCGGGCGAGTATTTTTGTGTGATCATGAATTATGCCCGGCAATATGTTCGTTCAGCAGAACAGATCTGTAGTTTGTATGATGGCTCTCTGCCATTGGCGGCTTTTCTGAAGCAGTATTTTGCACAACATAAAAAGTTCGGGTCGAGGGACAGGAAGCGGATCTCGCATCTTTGTTATTGTTACTACCGGATCGGACGAGCGGTTACGGATCTCGCATTTGAAGAACGTATCAGGATCGCTTTGTTCCTTTGCCAGCATACACCTGCAGAATGGCAGGAACTGTTTGAAGAGGAGTGGATCGGTCAATGGCACTCTTCATTGGAGGACCGGGTGCATTTTGTACTGCAAAAATTTCCGGCATTTTCAGTCACAGGTATTTTTGCATGGCAGCATCGTTTAAATACGGATACGTATGATGCAGTTGCTTTTAGTCTTTCACATCTTGTACAGCCAGACCTGTTCCTGCGGTTGCGTCCGGGAAACGCTGAAGTTGTCAAACAGAAATTAACTGCGGCCCATCTTTTTTTTGAAAACATCAATGAACAATGTATTGCCCTGCCTAATGGCACTAAGGTGGATGATGTATTGAATATTGACCGGGAAGTAGTGGTACAGGATCACAGTTCACAACGCATCGCTGAACTGTTGGTAGCGATCGATTCTAAAGAGTACCTACAGGTATGGGACTGTTGCGCAGCAAGTGGTGGTAAATCTATTCTTGTACAGGATATTTTTTCATCGGTCACACTTGTTGTATCGGATATACGCTTATCTATCATTCAAAACCTGCGTAAACGTTTTGACCGGGCCGGGATACACACTAAACATGTTTTTGTAGCTGATCTTTCCCAGCCGTTGTCTAAAAATTCAGTAAAGGATTTTGACCTTGTTATTTGTGATGTTCCCTGCACCGGAAGCGGTACCTGGGGAAGAACGCCTGAGCAACTGTATTTTTTTTCAGAAGAAAAGATCGATGTGTATGCGGAGTTGCAACGTAAGATCGTATCTCATGTGCTGCCCCATGTAAAACCCGGCGGTTATCTTTTATACAGTACCTGTTCTGTTTTTTCAAAAGAGAACGAAGATATATTGACAGTATTACCAGCGGGAATAGAGGTCGTTAAAATGGAATGGCTGAAAGGGTATGACCGTAAAGCGGATTCTATGTTTGCGGTGTTGTTGCGGAGAACTACTGAATAGGGATAGGTTGCATGGTATAGTTTTTTTTCAACACAGAGATCACAGAGTTAATGGAGGGCCCTCTGTTAACTCTGTGATCTCTGTGTTGAAAAAGCTATCTCAACAGTTCACCCCGCTGTATAATCCCCCCGCCTATCACATCATCGCCTTCATAAAACACAGCGCTTTGCCCCGGTGCAATACCTTTTACATTCTCGTAAAAATGTGCGCGAATGCCGTTATCAGAAGTATATAGATTGCTGAGTGCGCCCTTGTCTTTGTAGCGGATCTTGGTGATGGCTTCCATGCCATCGGTAATGCCATCGTATTTGATCCAGTTGATCCTGCCAACAAGCATATCGTTTTGTTCCAGGTCGATCTCATCACCCAACACAACGGTATTGGTTTCGGGGTTGATGGCAGTTACATAAATGGGTCTTCCCATCGCTATTTCCAGTCCTTTGCGTTGGCCTATGGTATAAAAAGGATAGCCTTTGTGTTGTCCCAGTTTTTTACCTGCCTTATCAACAAACCAACCGCCGTTTACTTTTTCTTCCAATCCTTCTACACGGTTCTTTAAAAACCCACGGTAGTCATTGTCAGGTACAAAACAGATCTCGTAGCTCTCGCTTTTTTTGGCGAGTTCGGGATAGCCGAGGTCAACAGCCATCTGGCGGATAGCGGATTTACGGTAGCCACCCAGTGGTAGCATGGTACGGCTAAGGAGTTGCTGGTCTAGTCCCCAAAGTACATAGCTCTGGTCCTTGGTTTCATCGAGGCCCTTGCTGATCACATATCGCCCGTTATCATGCTGGCGTATCAAACCATAATGGCCGGTAGCGATAAATTCACAATCCAGCGCATCGGCTCTTTTTAAAAGGGCGCGCCATTTGATATGTGTGTTGCACATCACACAGGGATTGGGTGTGCGGCCAGCCAGGTATTCATCTACAAAATTCTCTATCACAAAATCGCCGAATTCGTCGCGTATATCCAGAATAAAATGCGGGAAACCATGGTGTACTGCGGCCTGTCTTGCATCATTAAAAGAGTCGATATTACAGCAGCCGGTTTCCTTGGTGCTGGTGCCGCTGCTGGCATAATCCCAGGTTTTCATGGTGATGCCTACTACCTCATAGCCCTGCTGGTGCAGCATAAGTGCCACCACGGTACTGTCAATACCGCCGCTCATTGCGACCAGAACCTTACCATTACGACTCATACAGGAAAATATAAGCTGCAAAAGTAAAACAACTATCGGGAACGGGGGGTAACAGGCTTTCGAAAGGGGAAAAATTAACAGGTATACGCAAAAGATATTATATTAGAGTGTAATACCTATACTATGAAGTACCTAATAACGCTATTGGCCGTTGTCTTACTGACAATAACTGCCCAGGCACAGGAAAAAACGAAAATAAATGTGGATGAGCTGGTGGTGACAGATTCCAGCGGCATGGTGTACACAAAGGCGTTATGGCAGAAACTGGTATTTACAGGAAAGTTTAGTTTGCGGATGAGCAACGACCGAAAATCTGCTACGCTGGTAAAGGTATCAGACGAAGAGGCCCTGCGCAGGATGATGAGTATGCCTAAACCCAGGGAAAGCAATTTTTTCCGGACGGGTGATAAGTTCACTTCTTTTAACGAAAAAGACATCAATGGTACCCGGTTCAACCTGAAAGAACTGACGGGAAAAGTGGTGGTGCTGAATTTCTGGTTCATCAATTGCGCGCCCTGCAGGCAGGAGATGCCTGAACTGAATGAGGTGGTGGAAGCATTTAAAAGCAACCCGGATGTGGTATTTATCAGCCTGGCGCTTGATGAAAAATACGAAATCAAAGAGTTCCTGAAAACGACTCCTTTTGCGTATAAGATCATCGACAATGCACGTTTCCTGGCCCAGAAATACGGGGTTAATTCATACCCCACCCATGTGGTGCTGGACAGGCAGGGCAAAGTGCTGTTTCATACAACGGGACTGGCCATGAATACGGTATCCTGGGTAGAAAAATCGATCAAGGAGGCATTACAGGCACCGGCGGTGCAATAGTTAGTCCCAATTTATCCAGTGAAAAAAACGGGAATTATGCGGTAAATACCTAATTGCATTAATTTCAGCCTTTTGATATTTACCAAAATTATTCATCATGATAAAACTACAGGTGATCGGCCATCTTGGAAAAGATGCGCTGGTAAACAATGTGAACGGAAAGAACGTGATCAACTTTACCGTGGCACATTCAGAACGCTTTAAAGATGCACAGGGCAATCAGAAGGACAGGACTATCTGGGTCGACTGTGCCTACTGGACCGACAGGACCGCTGTTGCCCCTTACCTGAAGAAAGGTACACAGGTGTACGTAGATGGCCAGCCCGATGTACGTACCTATACCACCCAGGACGGGCGCAATGGTGCAACACTTACCCTACGTGTATTGAGCGTACAATTGCTGGGCGCTAAAGAGGGCGGTGGCAGCAGTAGCGACACTGGTGGCGGATACCAGTCCTCAGCACCGGCATCTGCACCTACTGTGAGTGCGGGTGATTTGACGGAGCCGTTGGATGATCTGCCGTTTTAAAATTGATCATGAGAAAAGATGAACTGGGTGGTTCATCTTTTTTTATGGCTTAGGTCTGATGATTGCTTTGTTATCAGCGACTCAAAAAACGAAAGTTGACTGAATAAATCAGTAGTTTTCTTTTAATGGTGAAAGGAGACTGTTCGGATAATAAACCCCCGACCACTTTGAAAACTACGATGACTGACCATTGCTATGGGGACAAAACGAGGGCACGATCGGTGGAAATACCAGTTATTTAATTTTCGGATCCGCTTTTAAGAATATAGTATAATAAGCATATTGTATTTAAGATAGAATGCGGGGAAGTCTCCTTTTTTTGCAGTGGAATTATACTATACGGAGAAGGAAACAGGTTGTCAACGCAAAAAATCATTAACCTTTTGCTGAATAAATTTTTTAACCCCTTCCCATGTTTGTCCTTTCAGGCCAATGGGTTCTTCGCTTTCTTCCGCATCCTCAAAATAGACAAGCGCCTGTGGTATGGAGATCATTAGCTGCTGCGATGGAAACTTGCCGGAATGACAGTCAATAACCTGCTCAAGTGAATAATGGTGAAGTAATTCAAAGATATCCCAAAAGTCTTTTTTCTTCCCTCTTCCAAGTATGGCATTAATCTTCATGGCAATGATATCTTCTGTACTGTACATTCTTATACCATCTATAAATTCTTTGCTTGTAATAAGCGGATGCTGGTAATGAACGAAATCCACTTTGATATCATGTATAAAACCAAAGATTGCCCAGCGTGTCACTTTACCATCATACGTGAAATACTTTGCAAAGGTTTTTTCCAGCATCTTTAAAATGGTCTCCCGTTCAAAATCCTCTTCACAAAACATATCCAGGTCAATAGATGTTCTGTGCCCGTATTTTAGTGACAGCGCTGTACCACCAACCAGCGAAAAACCGGCCAGCTCGGGTATTTCCATTAACTGTTTTAATAAGGCAAGTGTGCCTGGTTCGACTGTCTGAGTTTGTAGCATCTGAATTCTTCAATATTTCTTTCGATTACTGCTGCGGCCAGATAAAGGGTATGTTTTGGCAGGAATTTGGCATTGAGTAGGGCGAATTCGATTGTTTCCTTTTGGTAGTATCTTCTGCATTCCCGGATATCGCTCACATCCCCACGCTCAAAAACCCGTTCGATCACAAACCGGGCTTTTGCCTCCAGGTCAATCGTTTCCAGGCGCACATCCCAAAAAATGCGTTTATTGAATTGTGGAGTGGGACTGGATGATGGCATGATTGGTCTTGTGATATAAAGATAATACATACGGACGAAGCAGGCAACCGATTTTACCCCGACTTACCTAAGGCGTTTGGCTAAGTGGACTGCGGTGCTGCACCCCCAGCAACTCACATTTTTGCGGCAGTCTACACCAACTATTTCATTTCCCGCTTAGTCTCCCGACGAAGGAGGTGGACTGGGCATTATCACATAACCCACAATATGATGATTCTGCTGTTTCAGATAGTCGAACCATTTATATACTGCGTCATAGCCATTTACCATCTCAAATAATGGCAACCACCGGGCGCAGGTGAATGTTATGAAATATACTCCATTGGTTTCTTCTATCTTTTGTCTTACACTCACAGATTTTTTGAAGACAATTTATGAAAGACATCATTATTATTTCTTGCGGTTTATACCCGATTATTTGACACACCACTTATGCGTGAACCGCGCAGTCCACTCCGTGAGACATGCGCAGGGACCACTGTTTTTTTGAAGTGGCTTAAAGTACACTGTGTGGAGAATGAAAAAGGGAAAGATAAAAGTCTTTCCCTTTTTGTTATGGGAAGTGGATTACTGACCATAAATTTTGTAAAAGATTTGAGGTTGATAGCTGAAATGTATGTTACCGGAACTGGATTCAGTTCCGAACAAAATCTATCTCCGGCTTTTCATCATCTCGATAAGCATTTGCTTTTCGAGCCGCGCCAGCCACCTGCCGCCACTTGAGGTCAGTAGAATAATTCCAAAGTTTTCTTCTGGCGCAAAAACGTAACCGCTGGCATAACCATCGAGGTCTCCTCCATGACCGTAACGCACACCGATGCTGTCTACAACTTTAGCCAGGCCATAGCCAAAATGTGCTTCCTTTTTATCGTCTGTCAGTATCAGGGGATGAGCTCTTTGTTTGTTATCAGAGAAATGCCTGTACGCCGATATCTGCGCGATCATCTGGTTGGAAACATCCCTGACGTTTGAGTAAATACCACCGGCGGGTGTCATTTTCCCCATTGTCCAGGGTGTTGATTTTATCATTCTGTTGTCTTTCCTGTATGGCCAGGCGATTCTGTTTTGCTGTTCAGCATTGAGGTACACGCCAGTATTGGGCATATTGTATTTATTGGTCACATATTTTTTGACCAGATCAGCATAGGAATGACCGGTTACTTTTTCACAGATGTACCCTATAATCGCAAATCCAAAATTGGAGTAGGCGAAGTTGCTACCAGGTATAAAATCCAGTTTCATAACATTGAGGTCGCGCACCAAAGAGTCTTCTGAGAATTCAATTGTCATTGCGTCGCCATCTTTGCGTTTATTGCTCGGCTCCCGGTTGGGGATTCCTGCTGTGTGGTGCAACAGCATTTCAAGGGTGATGGCCGAGAGTTTTCTTCTTGCGGAATCAGTCAACTGGGATTTCAGGTAGGTAGTAATGGGTTCCTGCAAAGCAAGTTTGCCCTCAGACAGGAGATTGGTCACGATGATCGCTGTGAATTTTTTAGTATCTGACCCTATCTGGTACAAGGTATGCTCATCTACAGGTGTGTTTTGCCCCCTGTCTGTCACCCCAAAACCCCGGGCATAGGCTAACACGCCATCGGTCACAATTCCAACAGAGATCGCCGGGATATTGTTTTGCTTCATGGTGCTGTCGATCAGCATTTCCAGCTTTTGGACCAACTGCCTGTTTTCACGGAAAGCATTTTTTTGTGCGGTTGCCGCAGGAAGGCTACAGGTTGTCAATAATACCCATGCGATCAGGACCTTATGTTTCATTTGTTTGTTTTGGCCAAAACTGGCAAGAAAACAGTGCAAAAATGTCCGGATAAAAGATTCCTACGCTTTTTTGGGCCAATAAATGGTTCGAATTTGTTTTCAGACGTGGGAAAGCTACTGTTGGTGGCGCCTTCTAAATTCAGTCGGTGTATAGCCTGTTTGCTTTTTAAACGCGGTGTTGAATGATGACTTGGAGTTGAACCCAACGTGATACAGGATCTCGAGGATAGTCATTTTCCTTTTACCTGGATCTTTTAGCATATCAGCAGCTTTAGCGATCCGGTAGGAATTGACAAAATCGTAGAAATGCTGGTTCAGGGCATGATTGATCAGAAGAGAGGCGGCCTTCGTGTCCATTCCTATTTGTTGGGCCAGCCCCCTGATGGTGAGATCAGGATCCATATAGGGTTCCTGATTTTCCATATGGGTACGAAGCATGGCGATCTGGCCTGTTAATTCCTCAGAGAGCTGGATAGGAATGTTGTTGTTGACATGGGGTTCGGTCAGGTAGCTTGATACCGGCGCTATCGAGGCATCAATACCGGAAAAGATTTTGGGGGCATACATGGCTTTCAGAACCAGCCAGCATATAAATACAAGCTGCGCCAACACCATGATCAACCGGTACCCGGTAATGTAATCGCCGGTAAATGCCCACCTGTACACATTGTGTACGGTAGATGCTGTAAATATCACGAGCAAAAACAGGTTCATCCTGAATAGCCACAGGTAGTTGATCCGGCCGGATTGCGAATAGTTTTCAAGTACTACTTTTCTGTACCGGTGCAGCAGAATAAAAACAATGGTTATGTAAAATGCAAATTGTGCTAAGGAAAAGACAATGTTAAAAGTGCCTTCGAAGGAATGTATATGATCGTCAAAAAAACGAATCCGGGCTTCTTCATCTGCCAGGTAAAATCCCGGCATCAAAATAGCCGTATTCAGCAGGAAAGGAAGAAAGTGTAGCAGGTGTTTCCTTCTCAACTTAAAATCCGAATAAAGAATACTAAGGGCAAAGAAAAACAGGAAGGGCTTTTTTACAAACGATCCCAGATCGATACGGATCATCTCTGTAACCGGCGACGTGGTGATAAATGAGTGGTAAAAGAATGAAGCATTATCAACTGCGTTGATGAGCAGGTAAATACCCAGAAAGATATTTCCTGTTTTATTTTTTGATGCGGCGGTGAACAAAAAAATGGCGAGGAGCAGTGAAACAAAAACCAGGATCATTGACGAAACCTGTAACCATACATCAGCGTTCCATATCATAATTACCGTTTAAGAATTCATTACTACCCATACCCATGAAATTCTTTCGTCATGAAAGATAGATAATCCGGAATAATCTAGCCGGGCCATCTTAAAGTACCCTCGCAGGGGGTATAAATTCTTTTAAACGCAATAAAAAAAGCCTCGTTTGATAAACGAGGCTTTTTGTTGTGGGAGCTGGGTTTCCATCCCATAAACTTTGTAAGAGATTTGAGGTTGATAGCTGAAATGTATAATGATGAATCATTGATATTCAACTAATTCCATTTCCCGCATAGTCTCCCGACGAAGGAGGGGACTTTGCGGTGCTGCACATAGGTCAGCCAAATAACAGGCCCATTCAGACCGGCGATGAAGTTAAATCAATATCCTGCAATTCCATATAGGTAATAACAGGATAGATGCCATGTTCACCGGTATAATAATACTTTGCTGAACTATGTAGATATTCTTCCGGCAGGTTCGACAGTCCGGCTTTACACGGATTGAGATGTATGTAATCCGCTTTCTGTTTCATAAACGATATATTACGACACTCTTTTCTGTCAAAAGATGGTTCGAACACTTCATGTTTCTTGTTAATAAGCCGCTGTGTTTTATTTACCCAGCCTTCCAGTTGTGTAAGTATATCTGTCTTACCCTGTTCGCGTAAACGGTTTACAAGGTCATAAGCCATGAATCTCTTGCCATTGCCTATGGTGGTATTGATGAGTGTTCTTGTTTCACTGAAGGCAATAAGGGCGTGCACGTGACTGGGCATTATCACATAACCCACAATATGATGATGCTGCTGTTTCAGATAGTTGAACCATTTATATACTGCGTCATAGCCATTTACCATCTCAAATAATGGCAACCACCGGGCGCAGGTGAATGTTATGAAATATACTCCATTGGTTTCTTCTATTTTTTGTCTTACACTCACAGATTTTTTGAAGACAATTTATGAAAGACATCATTATTATTTATTGCGGTTTATACCCGATTATTTGACACACCACTTATGCGTGAACCGCGCAGTCCACTTCGTGAGACATGCGCGGGGGCCACTGTTTTTTTTGAAGTGGCTTAAAAGTACACTGTGTGAAGAATGAAACTGCTGTTACTTTTTTGCCACTTCCTTTGCTGCCACCATGATCACCGCTGCTACTTTCTCCGGCTGTGAGATATATACTGCATGGCTTCCTTTGATCTCTGTCACTTTAGTATTGGAACGTTTGTACATGGCCCGCTGTATTTCGGGATTGATACTTTTATCATCTGTAGCCACGATACCGTAAGTTGGTTTCACCCTCCATGCTGCATCGGTGATGTTTGAGATAAAACACTTGGCAGCGAACGCACCTTGTGAAGCATACATGAATTCCGCTTCTTGTTTACTTACATCAGCGCAGAACCCTGCATGGAATTTTGCTTTGTCATAATAAACGATGCCTTTGTCATTGGGAGGCAAAACACCGTTCTCAGCCGCAGGTGGCGCAGTCTGGAACCATTTGAATGCAGATTCGCCGTTATCGGGCTGGAAGGCTGCGATATAAACCAGGGCTGCCACATTCGGGTGGTTACCGGCCTGGGTGATCACCACGCCGCCCCATGAATGACCGGCAAGGATCGTTGGGCCGTCCTGGGCGTCCAAGGCGAGTTTGGTAGCTGCCACATCATCTTCCAGTGATGTCAAAGGATTCTGTACGACAGTTACCTTGTAACCCTGTTTGGTCAATGACTCATAAATACCTTTGTAACCGGAACCATCGGCGAAGGCGCCATGTACCAGTACCACATTCTTTACTGATTGTGCATTGGTGGTGTTTGCTGCACTTGCGAGAAGTACGGTTGCGGCGAGGATGCCGGCTTTGATTGTTTTTTTCATCTTGGTTGGCGTTGAAGTTTTTTGTTTGTTTCAACGATACAAAGATGCTATCGGGCAAAGGCGGAAGCGATGAGCGGATTTCCCGTTTAGTTGTCAATACTTCCCTTCTTTGGATAAATAGCGGAATTTCGGAAGTCCGAGGGTGAGACCCCGCTGTTTTTCTTGAAGAAATTGGAAAAATGAGAGACATCTTCAAAGCCCAGGTCAAACGTAATGTGTTTGATAGACTGGTCGGTGTAGGATAACAGCCGTTTTGCCTCTATGGTGATCCTTTCCTGGATAAGATGGGAGGGAGATTTTTGGTTGAAAATCGCAAACAGGTTAGACAATGTTTTGGGCGACTTGCAGAGCTGGCCTGCATAAAACCCCACCGAATGTTCGGACTTGAAATTGGCTTCCACCAGGAGGTTGAATTTCCGGATGGTGTGAAACTTTTCCTCAGGCAGTTTCTTCACAGGCGCATATCCGGCTTTTGCCAGCCCGGTCACATAAATGATCAGGCGTTTTAAAAGTACCAGCAGCATTTCGTTCTGAATCAGATCCGTTGTTTTAAATTCTTCCAGGAACACATCAAAGAGTAGCTGCAGTTTTTGTCGTGCATGGTCATCCAACTTTACAAACAGGTGATCGATGCTGCTGAACAGGAAACCCACGCAGCTTACTTCGCTGTCATGATCGATGATACAATAAAACTCCCGGTTGAACTGCCAGGCAACGATAGTGGATGAATCTTCAAAACTGAAAGACTGGTTGAACAGCAATGTCAAAAGCGAGTCCTTCGGGAACGAATGTTCCGCCCCGTCGATGATGACTACCTGAGTTTCTGCAGGATTCCAGGCGATGGTAAAATATTTGTTGAACCGGTCTCGCGAGAAAAACAGCCGGTCAAATCCCGGCTCTTCTTTGAAGAGCAACAGTTCCCCGCCTGTCTTATCATCTTTTAGCGTTAGTCTCATACGGAACAAAATACAAAGTATACCGGAAAAACGGCTGTTAAGCAGTGTGGAGGAATTTCGCGAGGTTCTCCAGGGTGTGATAAATCTTTTCTGCTTGAGCCGCTATTGACAAAGAAGCAATATCAGTTCTCATTGCAGGTGCGGTAATCCTTTGGAAGTTATTTCGATGAGGGACCTGGTCTTGTCTTTTGCACGCAGCCAGCCGCGGGCGATATATATTTCACGTACCAGGCCGTTGAGGCGGGTTTTCTTTTCCACGAAAAATTTCAGATTGGGAACCGAAGATGGCGTTGCAGTTGTCGAATGATGTTGCATGGCAATGAAGAATTGGACCGGCAAAATAGTGCAGCCGATCATGTTGCGCAAGCCGAGAAGCGGAATTTTCCGCGGACGTGTAAAATTTAATATTGGAGTAGACTTAGGCACTGTCCGCTACCTGGAGGTCACCCAAATGGCCCATCACCCAACCGTTTCTATCAACTGGTATGGGATTTTCAGTAATCAGGCTAAAGCTATGATTATGACACAGATGAAAGGCGATGGCCTGGAAACGGTAGACGTCAACTTTGAAGACCCGGAACTGCCTGACAACGTCCGCGAACTCCGGCCGCTGGTATGGCATGACGGCAACAATTATTGTGCGGTACTTGGCCCCGACCAGCAAACAGGTGTTTTCGCCTGTGGTAATACGGTGGAAAAAGCGCTCGAAGACTGGAACTGGAAGGTACAGGAACGAATGATCAAGCCCAAAGCAGGGGATGAGGTGGCGGATTTTATCCGGGGCGTTCTTTGCTGTGATTAAAAAACAAAGAGTATGAATAATACCAACCCGCATATCCCGGCTACCCAACCAGAGCATATCCCGGTAATTGCGCCTGAAACCGTTCCACAGACCGAGCCCGCGCATATCCCGCAGAGTGAACCTGAGACCATTCCTGAGATCAAGCCGCCGAACATACCAGACACACCGCCGGTCAGGACACCGGAAATTGAATAAGTTTTTCACGTAAACAAGAAAGCCGGTTGTAGCCGGCTTTCTTGTTTACAGTTATGCCTTTTATCCTCCGCATAGTATCCTTACGACATTCCAATGACATCAACCTTCCCCGCAGATGTCTCCGCGTAGCGGGACTCTGCGGTGCTGCACCCCCAGCAACTCACATTTTTGCGACAGTCTACACCAACTATTTGAAGACAATCATTCTTCATTGTGTCTAGTCCTGAAATAGGTTTACTCAAAAAGTAAATCAAAATCAGGATAATATGGAACATAAAATGGAAATCCGTCAGATGGTTGACGATTCTTTTAAGCGAAAGGTGATCGAAGAGTATTTGTCGACAGGCTGTACGAAGATAGAATTACAGCGTAAATACAATATTCGATTCAAGAGTGCAATCAGTACCTGGATGAAGCGGTTGGGATATGCAGAAAATTATAAAGCACCAAGCCTTAAATTTAGCAGTACAAACCGGACACTTTTGCCAGATAATATCAAAAAACGAAAAACGGAGTTCGATCTTCAAAAGCGAATTGAGGAATTGGAACGTCAACTGCAAGATGAGAAACTTCGTGCGGACGCCTATATCCGTATTATTGAAAAGGCCGAGAAGGAATTAAAAATACCCATCCGAAAAAAGCCCAATACCAAGTAATCAAAGAGATGAAAGACAGTTATCCATCCGTTAGCCTGGTAAGGATATGTCGATTACTTGGTGTTACACGACAGGCTTATTACCAGTTCTTTTGGCGTGTAGAAGAATTGAATACGGAGGAACAATTAATATTAGAAAAAGTCAGGGCGCTGAGACAAATACATCCGGTGATAGGGACAAGGAAATTGTATTGTCTTCTTCAGCCCTTTTTGTTAGATCACCAGATCAAAATAGGCCGTGATGCGCTCTTTGACCTATTGGCAGTCAATAAGTTATTGGTTAGAAGAAGGAGGCGAAAAATTAATACCACTCAATCCCATCATTGGTTAAAGCGATATCCGAATCTGACAAAATCATGGTATCCGGATGCCCCTGAACAGCTTTGGGTGGCAGACATTACTTATGTGCCGGTCACAACTGGATTTTTATATCTGAGCCTAATAACGGATGCTTACTCGCATAAGATCATGGGATTCCATATTGCAGAAACCCTTGAAGCAGTATATACGGCTAAGGCATTGGCAATGGCCTTGCGGACCCCAATAGGTAAAAGAAATAACCTTGTTCATCATTCAGACCGCGGTATACAATATTGTAGTGCTGAGTATGTAAATATCTTAAAGGAGAATGACATACAGATAAGTATGACAGAGAGCGGGGATCCATTGGAAAATCCTGTAGCAGAACGAATAAATGGGATTATAAAGCACGAATATCTAAAGCACTATAAAATCAGTAACCAGGCTCAAGCAATGGAACAATTAGAATGCATTGTAAACAGATATAATAAGGAACGACCACATCAAAGTATTAATATGCTTACCCCAGAAATCGTTCACCAGAAACATCTACTGGTCAACAGAAGATGGGGTAAATCAATTACAAATAGTACATTGTAAACTAATGTCAGGATTAACAGCAACCACGTAAACTTATTTTAGGACGAGACATTGTTAGCCCTTATGCGGGAACCGCAGAGTCCCGCTACGCGGAGACATCTGCGGAGAACATCGCTTTGGGAGTGGTGTAAATACACTCTGGGGAATAAAAAAAGCCTCGTTTGATAAACGAGGCTTTTTGTTGCCCGACCTGGATTCGAACCAAGACATACTGAACCAAAATCAGTTGTACTACCCTTATACTATCAGGCAATCCAGCATTCTTATTCAGAATGGGGTGCAAAAATAGGTATGGAGAAGACTTGTTCCAAATTTTTTAACCCTAAACTGTGCCTTTTTGCCCTTGTGTGCAAATAAGTTTTCTCAAAGGGACGCAAAGACTCGAAGTTTATAACCATCAGATTTTTAGTATATTGAAGCCCGCTTATCTTCAAAACCGCTATATGAACAAACTGATACTGCTGGCCCTTTTTGTGGGCGCTATGCTACTGATGTCCTTTAGTTATTTCGCCAAACAGAAAAAGAAAAAGATCCTCTTTTTCGGCGATTCCATCACCCAGGCAGGGGTTAATCCCGGCGGTTACGTGAAACTGGTAGATTCACTGATCAGGCAGGAGGGACAGGATAACAACTATGAAACAGCAGGGGCGGGTATCGGCGGCAATAAGATATATGACCTTTACCTGCGGATGGAGGAAGATGTGTTGCAAAAGAAACCCGATATCGTGGTCGTTTATGTGGGAGTGAACGATGTATGGCATAAAGCCTCCAGCGGCACCGGTACCGATTTCCCCAAATTTGGCAAGTTTTACGAGGCAGTCGTTAACAAACTGCAAATGGCCGGTATCAAAGTGGTCATAGCTACGCCTGCGGTAATTGGCGAAAGAAACGATAACTCCAACCAGCAGGATGGCGATCTTAACTTATATAGCAACTGGCTGCGTACTTATGCCGCCAAAAACAATATCCCTTTGGTGGACCTCCGTTCGATCTTCCAGCAATACAGTCTTAAAAACAACCCGCAGAACAAAGAATCGGGCATTCTCACCACAGATCGTGTACATCTTAACCCAACCGGCAACCTGGTGGTGGCAGAGGAAATGTGGAAGACGATCAAAACTGTGAAATAGCTTTCTCAAACTGGGTATGGGTTCCACTGGTATAAGCATTGTATATATACCAGAAATAAAAATGAACCCTATGAAAAAAATATTAGTAGCAGCCGGCTTAGTAGGAGCGGCCACAGCAGGTATTCTCTTATACATGAGAAACCGTAACAAAACCTCAAAAGCTTTACACCAGTTTGCTGATGAAGCAGGCAATGTACACGAGAAAGTAAGAAAGTATTTCAGGAAAGCCAACCACGAGGCTAAACGTGATTTCGAAGACGCAATAGCATAAGAATAATTACTATAGAAGAATTCAAGAGTTACCAGATAGGAAATGTGCAATTGAAAAGAGGTATCAGTTTTGTAAACTGATACCTCTTTATTTATTTTATTTTTGCCACAGATTTCACAGATTAGCACTATTGCTGTCCGGTAAAAATTCTGAGGAATTTAAAAATAGTTTTGTTTTCTCTGCGAAAACTCTACGTTCTCATGTTCTCTGCGGTGAATGGTCCTTATACTTTGAACATCTTTCATTTTGGAGCGATTTTTCACCGCAGAGAACATGAGTTATAGGAGTTATCGCAGAGGAGTAATAAAATGATGATATTTCTCCGGATAGTACTGGATTAGCACTGATTAAAATCTGTGCTAATCTGTGAAATCTGTGGCAAAAAAATTATATCACCCTAACCAGGTAGTAATTTTTCTTTCCTTTCTGTACCAGCAGGTATTTATCCTGCAGCAGGTCGCCTTTGATGATGGCGGTTTTATCTGTACCTATCTTTTCTTTATTGATACTGATGCCTCCCGACTGCCACATTTTTCTTGCCTCACCCTTGCTCGGGAATATCTGTGTATCTGAGAGGAAACTTACGAGATCATAGCCCTCCGCTAATGCAGATGCCTGTATATCGATTGCGGGAACACCTTCCATTACCTGTAATAACTGTTCTTCGGTTAAAGTCTGTAAAATATCTGTGGTGGCATTACCGAATAAGATCTCAGATGCTTTTACGGCAAAATCATAATCGTTGCGGCTGTGTACAAAACAGGTCAGTTCTTCGGCCAGTTTTTTCTGCAGGTTGCGCTCATGCGGTGCGGTCTCATGTTTTGCCAGTAAAGTTTCGATCTCTTCTTTGGGAAGCAACGTAAAGATCTTTATCCATTTCTTCGCATCATCATCACTCGCATTGAGCCAGAACTGGTAAAACTGGTAAGGAGATGTTTTAGCCCCATCCAGCCATACATTTCCCTTTTCTGTTTTCCCGAATTTGCCGCCATCCGCTTTGGTGATTAGCGGGCAGGTAAAAGCAAATGCCTCGCCACCAGCTTTTCTGCGGATCAGTTCGGTACCCGTAACAATATTTCCCCATTGGTCGCTGCCACCCATTTGCAGTTTGCAGTTCTTATTCTTGTAAAGCCAGTAAAAATCATAACCCTGTACCAACTGGTAGGTAAATTCGGTAAAACTCATACCTGTTTCGCTATCCAGTCTTTTCCGTACACTGTCTTTCGACATCATGTAATTAACGGTGATATGTTTGCCCACATCACGGATAAAATTCAGGAAACTGAAATCTTTGAACCAGTCGTAATTGTTCACCATTTCAGCGGCATTGGGTTTGCCGGGGGTGAAATCAAGGAATTTTGCCAGTTGGTTATGCACGCCCCGCTGGTTATGCAGCAATACTTCTTCGCTCAGTAAATTTCTTTCTTCGCTTTTGCCACTCGGATCGCCCACCATACCGGTAGCGCCACCTACCAGGGCAAAGGGTTTGTGCCCCGCCCGCTGTAAATGAACCAGTATCAATATCGGAACAAGGCTGCCGATATGCAGGCTGTCGGAAGTAGGGTCGAAGCCAATATACCCGGATACCATTTCTTTCTGTAATAACTCCTCTGTTCCGGGCATGATATCCTGTATCATACCGCGCCACCGTAATTCTTCTATCAGGTTCATCTGTTGTGGTTCTTTCGGGCAAAAGTAAGGAATGATGGGGCATTGTCCATAGAGCATAGTCCATAGACCATAGTCAATGGGTTCTTAGATAATCGCAATGGTCCATAAATAATGATTAATGGCTGGATCACAGGTGTTCGAAAGATTTTCACGCAAAGCCGCAAAGATGTAAAAATAAGGCGCCAAGGACAGCTTTGCGACTTTGCTCCTTAGCGTCTTTGCGTGAAAGTATGTGTGCCAATAAGTCTTTCGAACAGTTATGATGACTAGATGAACAATGGTCTATGGACTATTAACTACTTTTGCGCCATGAGAACAGTCGGCGACGGAACACGCATCCTCAATTTCCTGGTAGATACCCTGCTTATTTTTATATTGGCGTTTTATGCGTTCAAGGGGTGGAACTTTCAGGTGAAATACTGGGGATATCCTTATTACCATTTCGGATGGTTCTTTTTCGGGATCGTGTTTGTGTATTACAGTTTTTTTGAAAGCCTGTTTGGCCGTACGCCGGGTAAATGGCTCAGTTATTCCAAAGTGGTCAATGCCAAAGGCAAAAAGCCTTTTTTTGGCTGGATCATCATCCGCAGCCTCGTTAGGATTACTGTGATCGATATGTTCTTTATCCCGTTCCTCGGTAAACCACTCCATGACCATCTCAGTAAGACCCTGGTAATAGAAGCCTGACAAATCTGTGAAAATCTGTGTAATCTGTGGCAATAATTTTCGCCACAGATTACACAGATTTTCACAGATGGGATCGCTCCGGCAAACAAACATTTCCCAAATCGCAACCGGCGGGCATAAGGATTGTTATACTTTTGGCATCCAGTAATTATTACCATGGCCAAAATAGCAATCAATATAGCAACCGGCAGCCTGCAGCAGCCTGACATGATAGTAGGGATAGACCTCGGCACCACCAATAGCCTTGTTGCCATCATACACCCCGAAAGCAGGAACCCCGTTGCACTGAAAGAACACGACAGCAGCAGCCTGGTACCCAGCGTAGTGCATTTTGATGAGAACGGAAATGCAGTAGTAGGAGAGGAAGCCAAAGAATATTTAGAGACCGATCCGCAAAACACCATCTTCAGCGCCAAGCGCCTGATGGGTAAAAGCTACAAGGATATAAAAGACAATGCCGCATCCTTTACCTATAAAGTGATCGATGATGATACGGACAGCCTGGTAAAAGTACAGGTAGGCAATAAGTTTTATTCGCCCATCGATCTGTCTTCTTTTATCCTCAAAGAACTCAAGCAGCGGGCAGAACATATTCTCAAAACACCTGTCAGCAAAGCGGTAATCACCGTTCCTGCTTATTTCAATGATGCACAACGACAGGCCACACGCGATGCAGGCAAACTGGCCGGTCTCGATGTACTCCGTATCATCAATGAACCTACCGCGGCCAGCCTGGCGTATGGGTTAGGGCTTGATAAAAATATAGAGACCACCATCGCCGTATATGATCTTGGTGGTGGCACTTTTGATATTTCCATCCTGCGTATTGCGAATGGCATTTTTGAAGTATTAAGCACTAACGGAAACACCTATCTCGGTGGTGATGATATCGACCGGGTGATTGTTCAGCACTGGATGAAACAATTTGGTATTTCCGAAGAAGAAATGAAACACCAGCAGGAACTCGCACAAGGTTTCCGCCTGCGTGCCGAAGAAGCCAAAAAACACCTGACCAACCACGATAGTTTCAGCATTGCCTGGAACAGCCATATACTCGAGATCGACAGAAAAACTTTTGATGAACTCATTGCCTCTCTTGTCGGGCAAACCATCGAATCCTGCCGCCACGCTTTGGCAGATGCTTCATTGACAACAGCAGATATCGATACAGTGGTGATGGTGGGCGGAAGCACCCGGGTGCCTGCTGTAAAAAATGCGGTCAGCGGTTTCTTTGGTAAACCGGTCAATGATTCTGTCAACCCCGATGAAGTGGTTGCTTTGGGCGCCGCTATCCAGGCCGATATACTGGCAGGTAACAATAAAGATGTATTACTGCTGGATATTACGCCATTAAGTTTGGGTATTGAAACCATGGGTGGGTTGATGGATGTACTCATCCCGCGCAATGCCAAGATCCCTACCAAAGCCGGCCGTCAATACACTACGCAGAAAGATGCGCAGGGCGATATGCGTATCTCCGTTTTCCAGGGAGAGCGTGACCTGGTAAAAGACAACCGAAAACTTGCCGAATTCAGTCTCAAAGGCATACCCGCCATGCCCGCCGGCTTGCCAAAAGTGGAAGTAAGTTTCCTGATCAATGCAGATGGAATATTACTCGTAAGGGCCAAAGAACTTCGCAGTGGCGTGGAACAGGAAATTGAAGTCAAACCACAATACGGCTTAACTGATTCCGAAGTAGAAAGAATGTTACTCGAAAGCATTACCCATGCAGAAGACGATATCAAAACCCGTGCTTTGGTAGAAGCGAGAACAGAAGGGGAGCAGATACTCGATGTAACCGAAAAATTCATCGCAAAAAATACGTCACTGCTAAACAAAGAAGAAATGATCGCCACGGCGGATGCCATGCAGGCGCTGCAACTCGCTTTAACCATGGAAGACAAGGACCTGATCCATTCCAAAATAGAAACCCTCAATGAAATCACGAGGCCGTTTGCGGAGAGAGCAATGGATGCAGCAGTGAGTGGAGCGTTGAAAGGGAAAACGGTTGGAGAATGATGAATATCGAATAATAGAATATCGAATGATGAAGTTCAACTTACTTCGACATTCGATATTCTATTGTTCGATATTATGTCAGTGCCAACTGTCGCTGAATATACTTTCCTAAAATATCAAACTCAATATTAACTATTGTACCTTTTTCCACCTGTTTGATATTGGTATGTTCATACGTGTAAGGGATCACTGCAATCGTGAAGGTATCTTTTGTAACATCAAAACACGTAAGACTTGTCCCATTTACAGAGATCGATCCTTTCTCTATTACCAGTGCGGCAAATGAAGCGGGGAATTGAAAGGTAAAGGTCCAGCTTCCTTCCAGTTCTTTCCTGTTTACGCAAACCGCTGTTGTATCCACATGCCCCTGTACAATATGCCCGTCGAGGCGGCCGTTCATAAGCATACATCTTTCGAGGTTCAGTTCCGTTCCTTCGGTCCAGTTGCCAAGATCGGTTTTTGCCAGGGTTTCCGCGATAGCGGTCACCTGGTGCCGTCCGTTATCCAGGTCCTCCACGGTCAGGCATACGCCGTTGTGGCTCAGGCTCTGATCCACTTTCAATTGGTCCGAAATGGCTGATTCTACCCAGAAACTGCGGTTTGTGCCGTTTTCGGTAACCGAAACCACTTTGCCGGTACATTCTATGATTCCTGTAAACATGGGTGCAAAGTAAAGAAACAAGGTCCAAGGCACAAGAAACAAGGTTCAGGGAACAATGTTTTGGGTCTGAAAACAAGACTTGTACCTTGTTTCTTGGCTCTTGGACCTTATTTTTAATTTTCGTTTGGCCGGAATCTTTCCTCCCCTTATCTTTGCACCCTTAAAAACACCTGAGGAGGTATAACAGTTATGCTCATCATTGACTCAAAAGATTGCGAGAACATCGACAAAGCGCTTAAAAAGTACAAGAAGAAGTTCGAAAAAAGTAAGACCCTGCTGCAGTTAAGGGAACGCCAGGCTTTCACCAAGCCATCCGTTGTTCGCCGTACAGAGGTGCTTAAAGCAATCTACAAGCAGAATATAGCCAGCGGCAAGATCGAGAAATAACCCGATCCCGCCAGCCAACATATTTAGTAGCCAGGGTTTTGTAACTTTAGGCTACTTTTTTTATGTCCATACTTCAATACCCGCAATTACAGCCTTTTCTCGACTACCTCAAATTTGAGAAGCGCTATTCGCAGCATACCCTTATTTCGTACCAGAACGATTTGGAGCAATTTTTTGCCTATCTCGCCAGCCAGTTTGAGGCCCCGGCGATAGACAGTATCACCCCAATGTATATCCGTAGCTGGCTCGCAGAACTGAAGGAGGAGGATATCAGCGCCAAAAGTATCAACCGAAAAATATCTTCCCTTAAATCCTTTTTCAAATACCAGTTGAAGACAGGAGCGTTGTTGCATACACCCATGACCACCGTTGTATCCCCCAAGATCAGCAAAAGACTGCCCGTATATGTGGAACAGAAGGATATGTCCACCCTGTTTGACCATGTGGAATTTACCGATGACTGGAAGGGGAGAACGGAAAGACTGGTACTGCTTCTTTTTTACGCCACGGGAATGCGTTTAAGCGAACTTATCAACCTGAAAGAATCCCAACTGGATGCCTCGCAATCGCAGCTAAAAGTGCTTGGTAAAGGAAATAAGGAACGGATCATACCCGTATCAAAGGAACTGATAGATGACCTGAAAGCATATATTTCGGAAAAGCCCATACATAAGGAACCAATTGCGAACCTGTTTGTCAGCGAAAAAGGCAAACCATTGCAGCCTCGTTCCGTGTATGCATTTGTAAAGGAGAAACTTGGGGCCGTAACCACCATCCAGAAAAAGAGCCCGCATATACTCCGCCATAGTTTTGCCACCCACCTGATGAACAATGGAGCCGACCTGAATGCCGTAAAAGAACTGCTAGGTCATAGCAGCCTGGCAGCTACCCAGGTATATACCCATAATACGATAGAAAAGCTCAAGGAGGTGTTTAAAAAGGCGCACCCGAAGGCCTGAGTTCAGGAAATTGCACGCAAAGGCGCAAAGGCGCGGTTTGTGAGGCTCAGAGGCAATATCTCCCTCGTATTAATCAACTGCGCCTTTGCGCCTTTGCGTGAATTTTCAACGCTCAATACGCAATTTTCAAGCGGGTTATAGAAGTTCTGAACCAAGCTGTTATTATTACCCAAAAAAGACAGGATAATATTTTTTTTATTTCGGCTTTTGTGTACCTTGTTAGGGCAGCCCGATTAGTAATAGGGATGGACACCCCAATAGAAAAGTTCTTTTACATATTTTTATTTTTTCACCCATAAATGTGAGTTGTTATGAACGTTAACATTCAAACCATGCATTTTGATGCTGACGAAAAACTGGTAGATTATGTAAGGCGTAAGATTGACAAATTGAAAACCTTTCATGACAGGATTTTAAAAGTGGAGGTTTACCTGAAACTGGACAATGTGGTCCACACGATCAAAGACAAGATCGTTGAGATCAAGATCCATGTTCCGCGGTACGATTTCTTTGCCAAAGCATCCTCTAAATCGTTCGAAGAATCCTTTGATAGCACAATGGAGTCTATTGTTTCACAGATAAAACGTAAAAAAGAAAAATTAGCAGCATAAAAGAAAAGGCTTCCTTAACGGGAAGCCTTTTCTTTTTGGAACAATTCGGTTGGTTAAAAAGGTCAGGATGGTTAAAACCGTCAAGAAAGACTATTTTAACTATCCTGACCTTTTTAACTAAACGAATCTGCGGCATTATTTTTATACGAATCAACTTATGAACAGATTAATCGGATACATCCTCATCATTTTTTCAGTTGGCTGTTCTTCCGGTCAGCAGGAAACCGTTGGACAGATCACCCAGCGCCGGTTACAGCCGGAGGGTAAACTGATGATCACCTATCGCTTCCAGGTGGAAGATAAATGGGTGTACGATAGCATGGAACTACGGAACCAGGTGATCCCACATGACTCAATAACCGTAAAATATTCTCCCAAACACCCCGAAGAAAGCAGTCTGCAACTACCCTGAAAAGCCGTATTTTAAACAGGCTTGTATAACCTGTTGAAAACTGCCTGAAAAATTTCAATTCAAAATTTTGCTGAATTAAGTTTTCCATTACCTTTGCCGTCCCGAAAACGGGAAGTTCTTTGTGTTGTATGCCGAAGTAGCTCAGTTGGTAGAGCAGCTGATTTGTAATCAGCAGGTCGCGGGTTCGAGTCCCATCTTCGGCTCACTAAGTACGAAATACGAGGTACGAAGTACGAATCAGGATATATCCAGTTCGTACTTCGTACCTCGTACCTCGTACTTGTTTTACGGGCAGATGGCCGAGCGGTTAAAGGCGACAGACTGTAAATCTGTTCTCTCACGAGTACGTAGGTTCGAACCCTACTCTGCCCACTTGGTCGCCGAAGCGTAGCGAAGGCGACCTGATCGTTTAACAGGATATCGTTTAACGGTTAAATAGTTTAGTTCTTACAAATTCAATCCACCTACGCTAAAGCTTCGGTGGACAAAGGCGGAAGTAGCTCATTTGGTAGAGCGATAGCCTTCCAAGCTATAGGTGGCGAGTTCGAGCCTCGTCTTCCGCTCACGAATCGGGTTGAGGTTTGGAGTTTGGGGTTTGGTGTTCAACTCCAAACTCCAAACTCCTGACCAAGTAAGCCGTCGTAGCTCAGGGGTAGAGCACTTCCTTGGTAGGGAAGAGGTCATGGGTTCGATTCCCATTGACGGCTCGGAACAGGTTTGGTGTTTGATGTTTGGTGTTTGCGGTTGACTATAACCGGTAACAACCTCAAACTATAAACCCCAAACTCCAAACAGTTAAATTGGCCGCAAGGCCGCAATTAGTATAAACACAATTAAAAACCGATAAAAATGTCTAAAGAGACCTTTAAGAGGGAAAAACCTCACGTAAACGTTGGTACCATTGGTCACGTCGATCACGGTAAAACAACTCTGACAGCCGCCATTACCACCATCTTAGCGAAAAAAGGTCTGGGTAATGTCGCAAAAAAGTATGATGAGATCGATGGTGCGCCCGAAGAAAAAGAGCGTGGTATCACTATCAATACTGCACACGTAGAATATCAAACTGCTAACCGTCACTATGCGCACGTTGACTGTCCAGGTCACGCCGACTATGTGAAAAATATGATCACCGGTGCTGCCCAGATGGACGGCGCTATTCTGGTGGTGGCTGCAACTGATGGTCCTATGCCACAAACCAAAGAGCACATCCTGCTGGCCCGCCAGGTAGGTGTACCTAAGATCGTGGTATTCATGAACAAAGTTGACCTTGTTGATGATCCTGAACTGCTGGAACTGGTAGAAATGGAGATCCGTGAACTGTTGACCTCTTATGGTTTCGATGGTGATACAACTCCAATCATACAGGGTTCTGCTACAGGCGCTCTGGCTGAAGATCCAGCCTGGGTTGGCAAAATCGACGAACTGATGGAAGCGGTTGATACGTATATCCCACTGCCTCCCCGCCCGATCGATATGGCTTTCCTGATGTCTGTGGAAGACGTATTCTCTATCACTGGTCGTGGTACCGTTGCTACTGGTCGTATCGAGCGTGGTATCATCAAAGTGGGTGAAGGCGTTGAGATCGTAGGTCTGATGGAATCAGCATTGACCTCTACCGTAACAGGTGTGGAAATGTTCAAAAAATTACTGGACGAAGGACAGGCTGGTGATAACGCAGGTCTGCTGTTACGTGGTATCGAGAAAAAAGATATCCGTCGCGGTATGGTAATCTGTAAACCAGGTTCTATCACTCCACACACTGAGTTCAAAGGTGAAGTTTACGTACTGAGCAAAGAAGAAGGTGGACGTCACACTCCATTCTTTAACAAATACCGCCCTCAATTCTATTTCCGTACTACAGACGTAACGGGTGAGTGTACCCTGCCTGCAGGAACTGAAATGGTAATGCCTGGCGATAACATCGGTCTCTCTGTAAAACTGATCCAGCCAATTGCGATGGAGAAAGGTCTGAAATTCGCTATCCGCGAAGGTGGACGTACAGTAGGTGCCGGTCAGGTTACTGAAATCGTTAAATAAGCTCTTAGCCACAAGCTTTTAGCTTTCAGCAAATGGGATTTTTATATACATTTGCGACATACTTCTAAAAGCTGTCCGCCTCAGGCGGATAGCTTTTGGTTTTCTACGGGCATCGTACAACGGTTAGTATTAAGGTCTCCAAAACCTTCGATCTGGGTTCGAATCCTAGTGCCCGTGCCAAGTGGTTAAAAAGGTTACAATCGTCAAGACAGACTATTTTAACCATCTTGACCCTTTTAACAATAAACAAAAGATGAACAAGATCTCAACCTATTTCAAAGAAAGCTACCACGAGTTGCTGGAAAAAGTGACCTGGCCCACATGGAGCCAGTTACAGCAGAGTACGGTTATCGTGCTGGTGGCTACCATCATCATCACCGGTATGGTATGGGTGATGGACTTTTCAAGCAACCAGTTGCTGAAGCTGATTTACTCATTATTCAAGTAACCAACATGGAACCAGTAATAGATACTCCAGTAGCTACAGAACCGGCGGTTGCAGCGGCGCCATTGCCCGAAACCAAATGGTATGTACTGCGTGTGGTAAGCGGTAAGGAACGTAAGGTAAAAGAATACCTTGATAAGGATCTGATCCGCCAAGGCTGGCAGGAAACCATCAAGCAGGTGTTCCTTCCCATGGAGAAAGTGTACAAGGTGCAGAACGGTAAAAAAGTGATGCGCGAGAAGAACTATTTCCCCGGTTATGTAATGATGGAAGTGCTGGATGGCAAACTGAATGATGATATGGTGCAGCACATCAGCAATATCAGCAATGTGATGCATTTCTTAACTGATGGCAAAGGCTCAAAAGGCAATATCATCTCCCTCCGCAAATCGGAAGTGAACAAGATGCTGGGTAAAGTGGATGAGATGAACGACCAGGGAGTTACCATGAGCGAACCATTCATCGTTGGAGAAACAATCAAGATCATCGAAGGACCTTTCAACGACTTTAACGGTGTGATCGAAGATGTGAACGATGAGAAGAAAAAACTGAAAGTGACCGTGAAAATATTTGGACGTTCTACGCCTGTGGAACTGAGTTATATGCAGGTAGAGAAGCTGAGTTAAAAAATAATTTGACATATTTGAAGCCGTCCTCGAAAAGGATGGCTTTTTTTTGCCACAGAAGGCACAGAATTTTTTGTCTGTGCCTTCTGTGGCAATTCTTTAACTTCGAATAAAAGAAAACTCAATGAAAAAAGTAATTGCCATAGCAATATTGATCACTTCCGGATTTATCGTCAATGCCCAACCACCCAAAGTACCCGCTGATCCCGGAACCGTATTTGGTGAAAAAACAACTGCCGATGGCGCTGTCACTGTAGAAGAATTGTTCAGCCAGCTCCAGGCCAAAGAAGGCAAGAAAGAAGCCACTGTCAAACTGAAAGGCGTCGTAACCACCGTTTGCCAGATGGAAGGCTGCTGGATCAAAGTAAAATCACCCAACGGCCCCATGATGGTAAAGATGAAGGACCATAAATTCCTGGTGCCTGTTATCCTGGAAGGTAAAAACGTGGTGATCAGTGGCGTTGCCGAAGAAAAGATCACCAGTGTTGAGCAACTCCGCCACTATGCAGAAGATGCGGGCAAAAGCAAAGAAGAGATCGCAAAAATCAAAGAGCCGAAGAGAGAAGTGGTAATGGAGGCAAGGGGAATACTTGTGCTTTAGACTGTAGTCTATGGTTTGTTGTCTGTGGTTGTTGTTAGTTATTGGTTATCAATCATCGTTATTCGGAAAGCGTATCGTTATATAAATTTTCACGCAAAGGCGCCAAGGAGCAAAGCTATCCTTGGCGCCTTATTTTTACTCTTTGCGTCTTTGCGTGAAAACCTTCCGGCCAACTATTTTTCTAATTAAATTGTACCATTTATTGTACAATTTTTTATCTTTGTTCCAATACCCGGTATAATGATAACTTCCTATTCAGATTTCAGGTTGAAGCTTAAGTCTTATCTAGACGATGTCTTCAAAAGCCAGAGTCCTTTGTTTGTAACGAGGACCAAGGGGGAAAACGTGGTGGTTTTGTCACAGTCCGATTATGACAGCATCATGGAAACCTTTTACTTACTAAAGTCGCCCAAAAATGCTTCACGTTTATTGTCAGCGGTTGATGAGTTTAACCAGGGGTTGGGTAAGGAGCAAAAACTGGTAGATGAATGAGAGTTGTATTCATGTCTCCTGCATGGGAAGATTATCTGTATTGGCAGCAAAATGACAGATCCATGCTAAAGAAGATAAATACGCTGATCAAGGAGTCTATGCGCACACCTTTTGAAGGTACCGGCAAACCTGAAGCATTGAAGGAGAACCTGAAAGGCTTTTGGTCACGCCGTATCAACCTGGAACACCGTTTGGTTTACAGGGTGGATGATGATGCTATTTATATCCTGCAATGCAGGTACCATTATTGAGGTCTGTAGTCTATGGTCGGTTGTCTGTGGTTGTTAGTGGGTATATTTTACTGGATAGAGTTACGCATTGATTAACAACAGACTACAGACTACAGACCACAGACTGTTCTTTTTTCTTGGTATTTCCTCCCAAACTCCCTACCTTTGCCGCCCCAAAAGTTCTTTACAAAAAGAATGATTGAATTTGGGAGTTCCGCTTAATGCGGAACGCTATTACCAATTAAATCTAAAAAAAATGGCAAAAGAAATCTCCGGCTTCGTGAAGCTGCAGGTGAAAGGCGGTCAAGCCAATCCTGCGCCTCCAGTGGGCCCAGCACTCGGTTCTAAGGGTGTGAACATTATGGAGTTCTGCAAGCAGTTTAATGCAAGAACCCAGGACAAAATGGGAAAAGTAGTTCCTGTTTTGATCACCGTGTATGCTGATAAGTCTTTCGACTTTATCATCAAAACCGCTCCAGCCGCTGTCCAGTTAATGGAAGCTGCAAAAATCCAGAAAGGATCCAAGGAAAGTAACCGTCAGAAAGTAGGCAAAGTTACCTGGGAACAGGTTGAGGCTATTGCCAAAGACAAGATGTCTGACCTGAATGCCTTTACGCTGAACAGCGCGATGAGCATGGTTGCCGGTACTGCCCGCAGCATGGGTTTAACTGTTGACGGAAAAGCCCCTTGGGAAAACTAATTTATTCACCTTATAACATTCTAAAAATGGCAATTACCAAAAAAAGAAAAGTAGCGGTAACCAAGGTGGATAAAAACAAAGTTTATTCCCTGAAAGATGCTTCTACACTTGTAAAAGAAATCAACTGTACCAAATTTGATAGTTCTGTTGACCTGCATATCCGCTTAGGAGTTGATCCTAAGAAAGCCGACCAGCAGGTTCGTGGCACTGTATCACTGCCGCATGGTACCGGTAAAACCAAACGTGTACTTGTTCTCTGTACGCCTGATAAAGAAGCTGCTGCCAAAGAAGCAGGCGCTGATTATGTAGGTCTTGACGAGTTCATCACCAAGATCGAAGGTGGCTGGGTAGATATCGACGTTATCGTTGCTACACCTGCTGTTATGCCTAAGATCGGTAAACTGGGTAAAGTACTGGGTCCACGTAACCTGATGCCAAACCCTAAAACAGGAACCGTTACCAATGATGTGGCCGCGGCTGTTAACGAAGTAAAAGGCGGTAAGATCGCTTTTAAAGTGGACAAAGCCGGTATCGTTCACGCATCTGTGGGACGTGTATCTTTCTCTTCTGAGAAGATCGCAGAAAACAGCGCCGAACTGATCAATGCGATCATCAAACTGAAACCATCTACAGCGAAAGGTATCTACCTCAAAGGTGTAAGCATGGCCAGCACGATGAGTCCGGGTATCACATTAGACACGAAATCATTAATGAACTAATTCCTGGTGATCCGCCTGAGACGGAAATGACCCGGGTTTATAAAAAATATTAGTTATGACTAAAGATCAAAAAAACGAAGTGATTGAGGTCCTGAAAGGGAAGTTCAGTCAGTACACCAACTTCTATATCACCGATACAGAGGCGCTGTCGGTTGCGCAGGTATCAAGTCTGCGTCGTGCTTGCTTCGACAAGCAGGTGGAAATGAAAGTGGCCAAAAACACATTGATCCGTAAAGCGCTGGAATCACTGGATGCTGAAAGGTATGCAGGTGTTTACGATTCACTGAACAATGTAACGGCCCTGATGTTCTCCGAGAATCCAAAAGATCCGGCTATGATTATCAGTTCTTTCCGCAAGAAAACCAATGGTGACAGACCCGTGCTGAAAGCGGCTTTCATCAATGGAGATGTGTACACAGGCGATGCAACGCTGAAAGCACTTACCCAGATCAAGACCAAGAATGAACTGATCGGTGAAGTGATCGGCTTGTTACAATCACCTGCTAAACGCGTGATCGCTGCTTTATTGCACCATCACGAACAGAAAGCAGCAGGTGTTGAAGCAGCACCGGCGGCTCCAGTGGCAGAAGCAGCTCCTGTAGCAGAAGCAGCAGCACCAGCACCAGAAGCTCCGGCAACTGATGCACCTGCAGCAGAAGCGCCAGCGGCAGAATAACCAGCAATGTAACAATGAAACCATACAACAATTGTTAGATGGCTAAATTGTTTGATTGACATAAAAACAAATTTTTTTAAACCCTCCGACGGATCCTCATAGAAAGGGAGATGAAGCCGGAAAAAATTTAAACACAATGGCAGACGTAAAATCATTAGCCGAAACATTAGTAGGCTTAACAGTAAAAGAAGTTCAGGAATTAGCTGATGTATTGAAAGCTGATTACGGTATCGAACCAGCAGCAGCAGCAGTTGTAATGTCTGGCGATGGCGGCGGTGGCGCAGCAGCAGTTGAAGAGAAAACAGCTTTCGATGTGATCCTCGTTAGCGGCGGTGCAAGCAAACTGGGCGTAGTTAAGATCGTTAAAGAACTGACAGGCCTCGGTCTGAAAGAAGCGAAAGACCTGGTTGACGGCGCTCCAAAACCCGTTAAAGAAGGTGTTTCTAAAGCAGAAGCTGAAGATGTTGCAGCTAAACTGAAAGATGCAGGTGCTGAAGTAGAAGTTAAATAATTTCAGCAGTCTCTGAAAATATAGCCGGTGGGAGTTTCCTGCCGGCTTTTTTTATGCAATTCGTTTGGGGAAGTTCGATTGTTTAGGAAGTCTTAGTCAGGATCACACCTATGGAATCGCCGCGGTGACTATTGTTAAGCTGCGTGACCAGTTTATCAAAATTCTCCCATTCCTCTTCGCTGAATAAAGCCCTGTTTCCTTCCAAAACTGATCGCGGGTCCCGGAAAAGGGGAATATCGCGTATATACTGCTCGTTGGATGCGAACTGGGAGGCAAGTGATTCCTGTATGATCTGTTTTACCCGAAAGCCTGTCTGTTCCGCCAGCAGCGTGATGCTTTTATGCGAATGCAGGAAAAAATGACGTGGTGCGTCCAGCATCGCCCAGTTCTCACGGTAATGTTCCCATGCGTACGATGATGTTGTCGGAATCCGGATAATGCAGGTTCCTCCGGGTTTAAGGAGGCTATGCACCTTCAGCAGATGATCCTGTTGCTTTGGAAGGTGTTCGAAAACGTGGTTGAACATGATAATATCCCATCCGCCATCCTCGATATCGAACAGGTTGGCTTTGCGAATTACCAGGCCGTTATCATAGCGGATATCGTCTGCTATGAATTCATCCGACCCCATAAGACCCTTAAACCCCGCCATCCTCAACGGTTGTAACGTGCTTCCGGCGCCGGAACCGATATCCAGTATCCTTTGGGCGGTATGCATTCCGGCGGCTTTGTACGTTTCATACAGAAGAACCCGCTTTTTTTTTAATACCGATGCCATAAAACCGATCATGGAATCACCGGTAACCAGGTAACGCACCCAGTGATGGTACAGCCAATGCGCCAGACCCTTCCTCGCCTTACTGTCTGAAGAAAAACTATAATAGTCGGATGGATAATGACGGGATATGTCTGCTGGAATGACCGCCAGTTGCAGGCAGCCGCAATCGACGCATTCGAAATACGGGAAATATTCACGTGTTCCAAACTGCATTTCCCTGACGCTATATTGAATATGATCGCTTTTGCTCCCACAGATGGCACAAGTATTATTCATATGTTGATGTCAGATTGTGAGGTTGTTTGGGTTACAGAACGCATGCATACATCTAATTTCCCATGGCTTCCGGTAGAGGCGCGAAAGGTACAGAAAATACTATTTCGGCAGTTCGGCTGTAGTGTTGTTTATCGGTACCGCCAGCCCGCGGACCGGGCGAAAATCTGGTAACCACAGGGGCTAATCTGTGAATCTGTGGCGAAGCTTTCTCGCCACAGATTCACAGATTTTGGCAGGATTGGGCCTTTCTGGCAGAAATGTTAAAATAGGTTATCCCCAAACACGGGTTTGGTCCAAAATTTGTTTTTTAGGTTTCCCTTCATTCCTTACCTTTGCCGTCCTTATTTTTGGGCAATTTAGCGGGTGGACATTTTTATCATTATCGTTTGAATGGTGAATGCGCCGATTGTACGCTAAGAGAAGCACTCTGTTCTCCCCAATATTTTTTTTGTATAAAACCGGTTTTACACAAATATGTCTACAACTACATTGAACAACAGGGTCGGCTTCGGTAAAACTAAACACTTAGCGGATGCCCCTGACCTTCTCGACATTCAGTTAGAATCTTTCAGAGAATTTTTTCAGTTAGAGACCACACCCGACAGACGTAATGTTGAGGGTTTGTTCCGCGTGTTCAAGGAAAACTTTCCGATTACGGATACGCGTAACATCTTTATGCTGGAGTTCCTGGATTACTTTATTGATCCGCCCCGCTACACCATTGAAGAGTGTATGGAGCGTGGTCTTACCTACGCCGTTCCGCTGAAAGCGAAACTCCGCCTGAGTTGTAACGACGAAGAGCACGTGGATTTCCAGACAATCGTTCAGGATGTGTTCCTGGGTAATATACCCTACATGACACCCCGTGGTACCTTTGTGATCAACGGCGCTGAACGTGTGGTGGTATCCCAGCTGCACCGTTCACCTGGTGTATTCTTTGGACAGTCCATTCACCCGAACGGAACCAAGATCTACTCTGCCCGTGTGATCCCTTTCAAAGGAGCCTGGATGGAGTTCGCCACCGATATCAACAACGTGATGTATGCGTACATCGACCGTAAGAAGAAATTCCCGGTAACTACGCTGTTACGTTCTATCGGTTTTGAAACAGATAAGGACATTCTTGAACTCTTCGGTATGGCCGATGAGATCAAAGCTGATAAAAAATCACTCGCCAACCAGGTTGGCAGAAAACTCGCTGCCCGCGTTCTGAGAACATGGGTGGAAGATTTCGTTGATGAAGATACCGGTGAGGTGGTAAGCATCGAGCGTAACGAGATCGTGATGGAGCGTGATACCGTTCTGGACGAAGAAGCCATCGCAACCATTATTGAAATGGATGTGAAAAGCGTATTCATCCAGAAAGAAGATGTAGGCGGTGATTATGCGATCATCTACAACACTTTAAATAAAGATACTTCGAACAGTGAACTGGAAGCGGTTCAGCATATCTATCGCCAACTGCGTGGTGCTGATGCCCCTGATAATGAAACTGCGCGTGGTATCATCGATAAATTGTTCTTCTCTGACAAACGTTATGACCTCGGTGAAGTGGGCCGTTATAAAATTAACCGCAAACTGAACCTTGACTACCCGTTACAGAAGAAAGTACTGACCAAACCGGATATCATCGAGATCATCAAATACCTGGTTCGCTTAACCAATGCGAAAGCGGAGATAGATGATATCGATCACCTGAGCAACCGTCGTGTACGTACCGTTGGCGAACAACTGTATGCACAGTTCGGTGTTGGTCTCGCGCGTATGGCGCGTACCATCCGCGAAAGGATGAACGTTCGTGACAACGAGGTGTTCACACCGGTTGACCTGATCAATGCGAGGACATTGTCTTCCGTGATCAATTCATTCTTTGGTACCTCTCAGTTATCCCAGTTCCTCGACCAGACCAACCCGTTGAGTGAGATCACGCACAAGCGTCGTATCTCCGCACTCGGACCAGGTGGTTTGAGCCGTGAGCGTGCGGGCTTTGAGGTTCGTGACGTACACTATTCACACTATGGCCGTCTCTGTACGATCGAAACGCCGGAAGGACCAAACATTGGTCTGATCTCCACGCTTTGCGTACACGCGTCTATCAACGATATGGGCTTTATTGAAACCCCTTACCGTAAAGTGGTGGATGGCAAAGTGAACATGAAAGAACTGACGTTCTTAAGTGCGGAAGAAGAAGATTCAGCAAAAATTGCCCAGAGTAATTCACCACTGAATGAAAAAGGACAATTCACAGAAGATAAAGTAGTATCACGCCAGACAGGTGATTTCCCGATACTGGATAAAGAAGAAGTGGAATACATGGACGTTGCGCCTAACCAGATCGTTGGTTTGAGTGCCTCCCTGATCCCGTTCCTGGAGCATGATGATGCCAACCGTGCCCTGATGGGATCGAACATGCAGCGCCAGGCCGTACCATTGCTCCGTCCCGAAGTACCTATCGTAGGTACGGGTCTGGAAGGTAAGGCTGCGCGTGATGCACGTATCCAGATGCATTCTGAAGGAAATGGTGTGATCGAATTCGTAGATGCCAACGAGATCCATGTACGTTACGATCGTAATGATACTGACCGTTTGGTAAGCTTCAACGATGATTTACAGGTGTATAGGCTTACCAAGTTCATCAAAACGAACCAGGCTACCTGTATCAACCTCCGTCCTGCCGTAAGAAAAGGACAGAAAGTGAAGAAAGGAGATTTCTTAACAGAAGGATACGCAACCAAAGACGGAGAACTGGCGCTCGGCCGTAACCTGCAGGTGGCATTCATGCCATGGAAAGGTTACAACTTCGAGGATGCCATCGTGATCAGTGAGAAAGTGGTACGTGAAGATCTGTTTACTTCTGTACACATTGAAGAATATGAACTCGAGGTTCGTGATACCAAACTGGGTGAAGAAGAACTGACACCAGATATACCGAACGTTTCTGAAGAAGCCACAAAAGATCTCGACGAGAACGGTATCATCCGTATCGGTGCCACCATCAAAGAAGGTGATATCCTGATCGGTAAGATCACTCCTAAAGGTGAATCTGATCCTACTCCTGAAGAGAAACTGCTGCGCGCCATCTTTGGTGACAAAGCCGGTGATGCAAAAGATGCGTCATTGAAAGCTCCGAACGGAACAGAAGGTGTGGTGATCGACAAAAAACTGTTCCAGCGCGCGAAGAAAGATAAGAATGGCAAGATCCGTGAGAAAGCGTTGTTGGAGAAAGTTGAAAAAGTTCACCAGCAGAATACAGAATCACTGAAAGAACTGTTGCTCGATAAACTGCAGACGCTGTTGAAAGACAAAGCATCTACCGGTGTAAGCAACAACTTTGGTGAAATGCTGATCGGTAAAGGTGCCAAGTTCAATCAAAAGAACCTGTCTACCATCGATTATCAAAACGTAAATCCATTAGGTTGGACAGCGGATGCGAAGACCGATGACCAGATCAATACTTTGCTGCACAACTACAGCATTAAATTCAACGAAGAACTGGGTCGTTACAAGAGAGAGAAATTCAATATCTCTATCGGTGACGAATTACCTGCCGGTGTACTGAAACTCGCGAAAGTGTACCTCGCTGTTAAGCGTAAGCTGAAAGTGGGTGATAAGATGGCGGGCCGTCACGGTAACAAAGGTATCGTTGCGAAAATTGTACGTGCAGAAGACATGCCTTTCATGGAAGACGGAACACCGGTTGATATCGTGCTGAACCCATTGGGTGTACCATCACGTATGAACCTGGGACAGATCTATGAAACCATCTTAGGCTGGGCCGGTAAGAAAATGGGACTGAAATTCGCTACCCCGATATTCGACGGTGCATCTACTACACAGATCGAAGACTATTGTGTACAGGCTGATATCCCGCACAACGGGCATACTTATCTCTATGATGGTGAAACAGGTGACCGTTTCCACCAGAAAGCAACCGTGGGTGTGATCTATGTGATCAAACTGCACCACATGGTGGATGATAAGATGCACGCGCGTTCTATCGGACCATACAGTCTTATCACGCAACAGCCGCTGGGTGGTAAAGCCCAGTTTGGTGGACAGCGTTTTGGTGAGATGGAGGTTTGGGCACTTGAAGCGTATGGTGCCGCCAACATCCTGCAGGAACTGCTGACACTGAAATCAGATGATATCATCGGCCGTGCGAAAACTTACGAAGCGATCGTGAAAGGTGATAACATTCCTCGTCCTGGTGTACCTGAATCATTCAATGTATTGGTACATGAGTTGAGGGGATTGGGTCTTGATCTGAAATTTGAGTAAGCTATCAGCTGTCAGCCATCAGCTGTCAGCTTTTTCCTGAAAGAAACCCATTTTTAAAAACAAAAAGAAGCTGACAGCTGATAGCTGAAGGCTCACAGCTCAAAAAATATGGCAATCAAAAGAGATAACAAACCGAGGCCGACATTCTCACAGATCACCATCAGCCTTGCATCGCCCGACAGTATCCTGGAAAGGAGTTTTGGCGAAGTATTGAAGCCTGAGACCATCAACTACCGTACGTACAAACCCGAGCGTGATGGCCTGTTCTGCGAAAGGATCTTCGGACCGGTAAAGGATTACGAATGTGCCTGCGGTAAATACAAACGTATCCGTTACAAAGGCATTGTTTGCGACCGTTGCGGTGTGGAAGTAACTGAGAAGAAAGTACGTCGTGAGCGCATGGGACACATCAAACTGGTGGTTCCTGTGGTGCATATCTGGTACTTCAAGAGCCTGCCTAATAAAATTGGTTACCTGCTTGGTATGAGCTCTAAGAAATTAGAGACCATCGTGTACTATGAAAGGTACGTGGTGATCCAGGGCGGTATCAAAGAGAACCTGGGAATGGGTGATCTGTTGACAGAAGAAGAATACCTGGATATACTGGATAACATTCCAAAAGATAACCAATACCTGCCTGATGATGATCCGCAGAAATTCGTTGCCAAAATGGGCGCCGAAGCGGTGCATGCATTGCTGGAAAAAATTGACCTGGATGAACTGAGTTTCTCTCTGCGTAATGCAGCCGCTACTGAAACATCTCAGCAGCGTAAAGCAGATGCACTGAAACGTTTGAGCGTTGTGGAATCTTTCCGTGATGCCCACACCCGTATCACCAACCAGCCTGAATGGATGGTGATGCAGTACATCCCTGTTATTCCACCGGAACTGCGTCCGCTTGTTCCATTGGATGGTGGCCGTTTTGCCAGCTCTGATCTGAATGATCTTTACCGTCGTGTAATTATCCGTAACAACCGTCTGAAAAGACTGTTGGAGATCAAAGCGCCAGAAGTGATCCTGCGTAACGAAAAACGTATGCTGCAGGAAGCGATCGATTCACTCTTCGATAACAGCCGTAAATCAAACGCGGTGAAAGCAGAAGGTGGACGTGCTTTGAAATCTCTGTCTGATGTACTGAAAGGTAAGCAAGGTCGTTTCCGTCAGAACTTACTTGGTAAACGTGTTGACTATTCCGGTCGTTCGGTTATCGTGGTAGGTCCTGAACTGAAGATACATGAGTGTGGTCTGCCGAAAGATATGGCCGCCGAACTGTTCAAGCCATTTGTTATCCGTAAACTGATTGAAAGAGGTATCGTGAAAACAGTGAAGTCTGCTAAGAAATTAGTTGACCGCAAAGAAGCTGTGATCTGGGATATCCTTGAAAATATTTTGAAAGGTCACCCGGTACTGTTGAACAGGGCCCCTACACTTCACCGTCTGTCAATACAGGCGTTCCAGCCAAAACTGGTAGAAGGAAAGGCCATTCAATTGCACCCGTTGGTAACCTCTTCCTTCAACGCCGATTTCGATGGTGACCAGATGGCGGTACACGTGCCTTTGAGCAATGCCGCTGTATTGGAAGCCCAACTGTTGATGCTGTCATCACACAATATTCTTAACCCGCAGAACGGTACGCCGATCACCCTGCCTTCTCAGGACATGGTATTGGGTCTGTACTATATCACCAAGGGTAAGAAAACAATCGGTGATGAGATCGTAAAGGGCCAGGGAATGTCGTTCTACAGTATGGATGAAGTGATCATCGCGTACAATGAACAGCGTATTGACCTGCATGCAAACATCAAAGTAAAAACCAATGTTCGTGAGAACGGGCAACTGGTTAAAAAATTAATAGAAACCACTGTAGGCCGCGTACTGTTCAACCAGCACGTACCTGTGGAAGTTGGATTTGTCAACGCATTGCTGACCAAGAAAAGCCTTCGTGAGATCATTGGTGATATCATCAAGATCACGAACGTTCCGAAAACAGCTAAGTTCCTGGATGATATCAAAACACTCGGTTTCCGTATGGCCTTCCGTGGTGGTTTGTCATTCAGCGTGAATGACCTGATCGTTCCTGAGATCAGGAATGAGATGCTGGACAATGCGAAAACAGAAGTAGAAGAGGTTTGGGAAAGCTACAACATGGGTCTGATCACCAATAACGAACGTTACAACCAGGTAATTGATATCTGGGGACGTGTGGATATGAAGATCACTGAAACATTGATCCGTGAAATGGCGATCGACAAACAGGGCTTCAACTCTGTATTCATGATGCTTGATTCCGGTGCCCGTGGTTCTAAAACACAGGTAAAACAGCTGGTAGGTATCAGGGGTCTGATGGCGAAACCGCGTAAGAGCGGCAGCACAGGCAGCGAGGTAATTGAGAACCCGATCCTGTCCAACTTTAAAGGCGGACTGAACGTATTGGATTACTTTATCTCTACGCACGGTGCGCGTAAAGGTCTTGCGGATACGGCCCTGAAAACAGCCGATGCCGGTTACCTTACCCGTCGTCTGGTAGACGTATCACAGGATGTAGTGATCTCTGAAGAAGATTGCGGCACGCTGCGTGGTAATGCAACAAGTGCATTGAAAGATAATGAAGATGTGATCGAGCCACTGGCAGACAGGATTGAAGGACGTACTTCTTTACATAATGTTCATCACCCGCTGACCGATGAATTGATCATCGTTGCCGGTGAAGAGATCAGTTCTGAAAATGCAAAAGCAGTTGAAGAAGCTGGTATCGAAACGGTGGAGATCCGCTCCGTACTTACCTGCGAAAGCAAACGTGGTGTGTGTGTGAAATGTTATGGTAAAAACCTGGCAACAGGTTACCTGACACAGAGAGGTGATGCAGTAGGTATCATCGCTGCACAGTCGATCGGTGAGCCGGGTACACAGCTTACCCTGCGTACCTTCCACGTGGGTGGTGTTGCGGGTTCTGCGTCTGTTGAATCAGGATTGGCCGCCAAATTTGACGGTACCATCCAGTTCGATGGTCTGCGTACCGTTGATACAGTAAACAACGAAGGCAACAAAGTGAAACTCGTTATCGGCCGTACCGGTGAGGTGAGGATCATGGATGTGAAGAATGACCGTTTGCTGATCACCAATAACGTTCCTTACGGTGCTACCTTGAATATCAAAGACGGCGCACAGGTTAAGAAAGGCGATATCATCTGTACATGGGATCCGTTCAACAACGTTATCGTTGCTGAGCAGGTAGGTTCTGTGAAATTTGAGAATGTATTGGACGGTATCACTTACCGCGACGAGTCTGACGAACAGACCGGTCACCGCGAAAAAGTGGTTATCGAAACAAAAGACAAAACCAAGATCCCGACGATCATCGTTGCGGGTAAAGAGAACAAACAATACAACCTTCCTGTAGGTTCACATATCGTGATAGAAGAAGGTGATGATGTGAAAGCCGGCCAGGTACTGGTGAAGATCCCACGTATCCTTGGTAAGCTCCGCGATATCACCGGTGGTCTGCCACGTGTAACGGAACTGTTCGAGGCACGTAACCCGGGTAACCCAGCTATCGTTTGCGAGATCGATGGTGTGGTAGCATTCGGTAACGTGAAACGTGGTAACCGTGAGATCATTGTGGAATCAAGGGATGGCATGGTGAAAAAATACCTGGTACCGTTGACAAGACAGATCCTGGTACAGGATGGCGATTTCGTAAAAGCAGGTACGCCAATGTCCGACGGACAGATCGCACCGGCTGATATCCTCGCTATCAAAGGACCATTTGCAGTACAGGAATACGTGGTGAACGAGATACAGGAAGTGTACCGTTTACAGGGTGTACGTATCAATGACAAGCACATTGAAGTGATCGTTCGCCAGATGATGAAGAAAGTAGAGATCGTGGATGCTGGTGATACCAAATTCTTAGAGGAGGACCTGGAAGACCGCTTCGACTTTATCGAAGAGAACGACAGGATCTTTGACAAGAAAGTGGTAACAGAAGCTGGTGAGAGCGCGAAGATGAAACCCGGACAGATCATCACCCTGCGTGAGCTGAGGGAAGAAAATTCCATCCTCCGCAGAAGCGATAAAAAACTGGTGGAAGTAAGGGATGCACAACCAGCTACCGCAACACCGGTACTGTTGGGTATCACCAAAGCTTCACTGGGCGTACAAAGCTGGATCTCAGCCGCATCGTTCCAGGAAACCACCAAAGTACTGAGCCAGGCCGCTATACAAGGCAAAATGGATGCAATGCTTGGTCTGAAAGAGAACGTGATCACTGGTCACCTGATACCAGCCGGTTCAGGTCAGAAAGACTTCGACAACATGATCGTAGGCAGCAAAGAAGAGTACGAGGTACTGGCTACTACGCGTGAAGCGATGAGTTTTGATGATGACGAATAGGATCACGGATTTACGCAGATTTTTTATATGATTAATAGGAAGTAGGGAGTGAAAGCTCCCTGCTTTTTTTAACATATCTGGAACACCAATTACACGAATTATAATACAAATTACACGGAATAGGATATTTCTGTGAACCTGCGGAAGCCATAGAGGCAGAAAAATCAAACAAATCATACCCCCAAAATCATAAAAATCTGTGATGAAAAATTTTACACTTGGTTTAAATATTGCGCTTGTACTGGCAGTGGCCGTACTGTTTTACCTGCATTTCTCCTCTGCGCCCAAAAATGCAGCGGTATCATCTGCAACCTCAAAAGCAGTTCCTGCAGGCGCATTTAAGATTGCGTATTTCGAGATAGATTCTGTACAGGAACATTTTGATTACTACAAAGAAGTAAGGGATCAACTCGAAGCAAAAGCACAGGCGAACAACAAAACCCTGGGCGATCTGAAAGCGGTATTTGCCGGTAAGTACCAGGAACTGCAGAAAGCGGCTCCCGCTTTATCCCAGGCAGAACTGGCGAACAAACAACAGGAATTGATGCAGATGGAAAAAGCGTTCCAGGGCAAAGAAAAAATGCTGAGTGATGAAATGCAGTCGGAAGCTTTTGAAAAAATGCAGGATGTAAAGAAAAAGATCGAAGAGTACCTGAAACAATATAACCAGGATAAAGGCTACGCCTATATCTTCACAAATTCACCTGAGCTGATGTACCTGAAAGACGGTGTTTACGATATCACACCCGATGTGGTAGGCGGTTTGAATGCACTGTACAAGAAGAAAAAGTAAAACTCAATCATATTTTATTATCTTCATCCCGCTATAAAAAGCGGGATTTTTTATGAGTAATACCACCACTTTCAAACCAACACTTGGCCTCTTTGATGCCACCATGATCGTTGCGGGAAGCATGATCGGTTCCGGTATTTTTATCGTGAGTGCGGATATCACCCGTAATGTGGGCAGCGCAGGCTGGCTCATCATTGTATGGCTCATTACAGGCTTTATGACACTTACTGCTGCCATGAGTTATGGTGAGTTAAGCGCCATGTATCCCAAGGCGGGCGGGCAGTATGTGTACCTGAAAGAATCCTATAACCCGCTTGTGGGTTTTTTATATGGCTGGAGTTTTTTCTCCGTTATACAAACCGGTACGATCGCTGCGGTAGGGGTGGCGTTCTGTAAGTTCGCGGGGTATTTTTTTCCGTCACTTGAACTTACTGATGCGAATGTGTTGGTCCAGCTGGGGAGTGTCAAAATATACCTGGCACAGATCGTTTCCATTCTGCTGATCGTCTTTCTTACTTATATCAATACCAAAGGGGTCAAGGGGGGTAAACTGATACAGACAACTTTTACGGTTACCAAACTGCTTTCGTTATTCGGCCTGATCGTATTTGGTTTTATGATGGCCAAAGGCGATGTATGGAACGCCAACTGGGGTGCAGATGCATGGCGCATTCAAAGCATGACATCAAGTGGTAGTACCCCCATTAATTTTGATACAACCATCATTGTTCCTTTACTGGGCGCCGCAGCCGTTGGCGCTATTGCTGCCTCTATGGTAGGATCCATATTCAGCAGCGATGCATGGAACAATGTGACCTTTATTGCCGGTGAGATCAAAAATCCAAAGAAGAATATCGGGTTAAGTTTATTCCTGGGAACCTTGATCGTTACCATTATTTATGTATGCACCAACCTGATGTACCTGGGTGTGCTGCCGTTACAGGAGATCGCTTTTGCACCTGCTGACAGGGTTGCGGTATCCGCATCCAATGTGATCTTTGGAAATATCGGCACGTATGTGATCGCCGTGATGATCATGATCTCCACTTTCGGATGTAATAACGGATTGATATTGGCAGGTGCGCGCGTGTATTATACCATGGCACAGGATAAACTGTTCTTTAAAAAAGCAGGAACCCTCAATAAAAATGCAGTACCGGGCTGGGCATTATGGGCACAGTGTATTGTGGCTTCCTTACTGTGTTTAAGCGGTAAGTATGGAGATCTGCTGGATATGGTATCTTTTATCGTGGTGATATTTTATGTGCTTACCATCATAGGCATATTTATCCTCCGGAAAAAAAGACCGGATATAGAAAGACCGTATAAGGCATTTGGTTATCCTGTGCTGCCGGCTATTTATATACTGATGGGATTAACGTTCTGTACTTTGCTGATCATATACAAACCGCAGTTTACCTGGCCGGGATTGATCATTACACTGATCGGTATCCCTTTGTATTATATTGCGGTGGCAAACGCAAAAAAATCATAGATGGATTTTGAAAAGCTATTTTCCCAATTTTCTTCCCTGCGTGTATTGATAGTGGGAGATATTATGCTGGACACCTATTGGTGGGGTAATGTGGACCGGATATCGCCAGAGGCCCCAGTGCCTGTTGTAGCGCTGAAGAGAAAAGAACTGCGCGTGGGCGGAGCGGCCAATGTTGCTTTAAACACTGTTTCACTGGGTGCACAAACATCCATCATATCTGTAACAGGCGATGATACCGACGGGCAGGAACTGGTACAATTGCTGAACAAAAACGGGATCGATACAACTTACCTGGTTAGTTCAGTTAAAAGAATCACCACCAATAAAACCCGTATCATGAGCCGTAACCAGCAGATGATGCGGCTGGATGCCGAAATGGTAACAGATATCGATACCCAGCTCGAAGATGCTTTGCTCGATAAGGTAAAAGCCTATTTTACGGCACACAAACCCGATGTGCTCATATTTGAAGATTATAACAAAGGGATACTTACGCTAAGACTGATCAATGAACTAATCGCACTCTGTAAACAGCATGGTGTGGTTACCACGGTGGATCCCAAAAGAAAAAATTTCCTGTCGTATAAAGGGGTAACCATTTTTAAACCCAACCTGAAAGAAGTAAAGGAAGGATTGAATTTATTGACAGATGCGATCGACCTGTCTTCTTTACACGAGATGCACAATGCCTTGCAGCAACATCTTCAGCATGATATATCCTTTATCACACTTTCTGAAAAAGGGGTTTTTTACAAACAGGGTGATGAGGCCCGTATCATACCCACCCATATCCGCGATATCGCAGATGTAAGTGGCGCTGGTGATACAGTGATTGCTGTTGCATCGCTGGTGTATGCCGCTTCCAAAGACATGCACCTCGCAGCAGAAATGGCCAATATTGCCGGGGGGCTGGTTTGCGAAGAAGTGGGCACCGCAGCGATCAATAAAGAAAAACTATTACAGGAGTGTGAAATGTTATTATAATTGATGATTTCTGTATTTTTTTTGATGATCTACAATCGTAAAAGACTAAATCGTAGATAATTACGAAAATCAGGATAAATCAACTGTTTTTGTATATTTGATCCGCACGTAATAATGCACATGAGAAAATGGAAAGGGGCTGCTTTGGCAGCCTCTTTTTTGTTGGCTATATTCATGCCGTAAACTATGAGAAAAACAGCAGTGATAGTAGCCGGTGGAACCGGTCAGCGGATGGGTGCAGTAACACCCAAACAATTTCTGTTATTGAAAGGCAAACCCTTGCTATGGCACACCATCAATGTGTTTGTGAATGCTTTTGCTGAACTGGAAATCATTCTTGTATTGCCTTCGCGTTTCCTCGAAGCAGGAAAAGAGCTTTGTGCAGACCTCGCCGGGGCTAAGAGCATACAATTTGTAGAAGGTGGTGACAGCCGTTTTCAGTCGGTTCAGAATGGCTTGCGCCTCGTGAATGAGCCGTCTATCATTTTCGTACATGATTCGGTACGTTGCCTTGTGACAACAGAATTGATACAGCGTTGCTACCTACAGGCAATTGAAAAGGGGAGCGCCATACCGGCCATTCCTGCCACGGACAGTATCCGGATCATGAACGGGTATGCGCATACTGTTGCCAACCGGGATCATGTACGGATCATTCAAACACCGCAGACATTCAGGAGTGATATACTGATACCAGCATTCAGACAGGAATTTCAGTCATCTTTTACCGATGAAGCAACCGTGGTAGAAGCATCCGGCAAAGAAGTATTTCTGATTGAAGGTGAATACGAAAATATAAAGATCACCCGTCCTGCCGACCTGCTCGTGGCAGAAAGCATCCTGGAAGAAAGATCATCTTTTGAATAGCCGCAAGGGCCAGGGCAGTCCATTGTAATGATAATAAAAATAAGGCTGGTTAACTGCGCCAAATTTTTCGTAGTAAGCTTTTACACCCCGTAATTCCGACCCTTCAAAATCGAAAATCAAAGGTTGACCCGCAAATTCATGTAGTATCCTGTCGAGCAAAAAATCATTGGCTGCTTTCTCTCTTCCCTGGGGTGTGACTGCATTCGCCAGGTTGTAAATGCGCCGGGTATCTTTTAATAAAATGGCGCTGGCCAGTACTGTTGCATCTTCATCCTGTACACAACGAACAATGCATTGATCATGCTGATGGAACCTTGCACACAATTCAGAAAAATGATGATAATCTACGTCGCTCACGTGTGGCATACGTGCAGCATACTGTTTGCGATATAGATCACGGGCTTGCTCAACAGTGTAGTTTTCATAAGAAAGCTGTCCGGCTTTCCGGATATTCTCTTTCAGGTCTTTCCGGTATAGCGCATAGATGGTATCATACCCGTCTGAGAGATCGATCACCAGGTTTGTTTTTGCACTTACTTCTTTGCGGGAGGATAAAGCTGTATTCGAAAAATTAAAATGAATATCAGCGAGTGATACAAAATCTGGTAAGGTTCGCAACACAGCTTCCAGGTCAGTCATGGTGTAATCACCCACAAGCCCAAGTTGTTGCATAAAAGCCGGCATATAGGCATAACGGAAACGCATTTTTATCCGCCAGGGGATGGGCATTACGGCGCGGTAATCGTCTATCACTATCCCATGCCAATTATCGGCCATAGCGTTCAGATAATCTGATGATGCGTAGATCAATCCATTCTGGCTGTTGCTGATGCATTTGTTCCACTTAGGTGCATCAATATGCGAAGAGGGTAATATGTATGCTTCCGGCATCATTTTCCTTTGCCGGATAATATGATACGGAGTGTATGCATCATGATTTTAAAATCGAGCAGGATAGAGGCGTTTTCTATATAGATCAGGTCATATCCCATACGCTCTATCATTTCATCCACATTCGACGCATAGCCAAACTGCACCATGCCCCAGGAAGTGAGGCCTGGCTTTGCTTTCAGTAAATACCGGTAATAGGGAACCTTTTGTGCGATCTCGTCGATATATATTTTGCGTTCGGGGCGTGGCCCAACAAGGCTCATATCGCCTTTCATGATGTTCCATAACTGCGGCAGTTCATCCAGTCTCCATTTGCGCATGATCTTTCCCCATTTTGTAATGCGTGGATCATTGTCGCTGGATAAAGCAGGTCCATCCCTCTCCGCATCAAAGATCATGCTCCTGAATTTGTAAATGGTAAATGGGTTGCCCTTGTAGCCGATCCGTTGCTGCCGGTAGATCACTTCTCCCTTTGAAGAGAACCATGTGCGCAGAATGATAAATATTAATAACGGGCTTAATACCATGAATGCTGTTACCGATATGATCAGGTCGATCAGCCGCTTGGTATTCTGCTGCCGCGGCGATAGTGCGCTGCTCTGTATATCTATCAGCATAGCGCCGAGTATGTTATTGGTTTTTACGGAGCCGGCCAATATATCGAGTGTATCCGGCACCAGTTTGATGTCCACATCTTTTTCTGCGAGTTGTTTTACCAATGCTTCTGTAATATGACTCTGTTCTTTTGCAAGCGCCAGTATCACTTTCTCAATATGTTCCTGCTCGATCACTGTTTCTATATCATCGATCGTACCCATATTCGGGATCCATTTACTCAAACCATTACGACTCTCATTGTCAACCGTCACAAAACCTACTGGTTTGAAACCGAGATAGCCGAAATTTTTATTGAGTTCTTTATAGAGCTTGACAGCATGCGCGTTGTTGCCTACGATCAATGTTTTAAAATAAATATCACCGTTCAGAAAAGATTGCTTTACGCCATATAAAAGAAAACTGCGTCCGGTGAATACAAACAAGAACTGCAATAGAAAATAGCTGAAAAAATAATTGATAGAACCGGCTCCGGCGGTTACAGGAAATGCAAACAATAAAAAACACCCGATAAAACTATGTACCAGCGTAGCGGTCAGTTCATTCAGTCGCGATTTTTCATACAAAGAAGTATGGTAACTGCCTGCAAACGCATATAAAAGAATCCAGCCAGATGAAACCAGTAAGGTGGTGACCAGTGATTGCTGTGTAAAAGCCGCTGCCTGTACACCTATGGTAAAAGCCAGCCAGGTAATTACAGAAAAAATGTAATCGCTGATGATGTAGCGGCTTATATTCTTTTTGCGGTCACTCATGAAAATCTTTACACAAGAATACTTGTATTATTGATCTTATCAAGGATCTGGTGAGCCACTTCCATTGCCAGAAAGCCGTCTATTTCACTTACAACAGTAGGCTTATTGTTGATGATGGAATCTACAAATGCTTCCAGCTCCAGTTTGATGGCATTAAGGGGTTGTATCACAGGATTGGCGATAGCGATCGTTTTTTTTCCGTTCTGCGTTTCTATATCAAACGAGAAAACATTCTCGTCATCCGGCTGTTTCAGCTTGATGATCTCTGTTTTTTTCTCGAGAAAATCAATACCGATATAAGCATCTTTCTGGAACAGCCTGATCTTGCGCATTTTTTTCATACTGATACGGCTGCTGGTAAGATTGGCCACACAACCGTTATGAAATTCGATGCGCACATTGGCAATATCAGGCGTATCCGTCATAACCGCCACGCCACTGGCAGAGATCTGTTTTACATCACTCTTTACCAGGCTAAGTATGATATCGATATCATGTATCATCAGGTCAAGTATCACGCTCACTTCTGTTCCCCGCGGGTTGAACTGCGCAAGTCGGTGTACCTCGATGAACATCGGATTTAACGGCATATCCTTGATGGCCAGGTAAGCAGGATTAAAACGTTCCACATGTCCCACCTGCATTTTGATATTGGCCTCACGTACCATGTTCACCAGGTCGCGGCCCTCCTGTATGGTATGCGCCAGCGGTTTTTCAACAAAAATATGTTTGCCTTTGCGGATGGCCTGCATACAGATCTCAAAGTGGTGAGTAGTGGGTGCGATCACATCGATCACATCGCAGGCATCTATCAGCTTGCTTTCATCGGCAAATCTTTTGAGGCCGTATTGTTCCGCCACGGCGCGTGCATTATCGTTATTGGGGTCAAAAAATCCCACCAGTTTTACTCCCTCTATTTCCTTCCAGTTATTTAGATGGAACTTCCCTAAATGACCTACCCCAAAAACACCTACTTTCAGCATAGAATGGCTTTAATAACGGTAAATATATAATTAATCAATCAGGCTGGGCAGCCATGGGTGAACTTGTGGATATTCTCTGACCGGGGGCATTGCTCAGATCCTTAATATCAACCAGATATGATCAAAAACCTGCTAAGGAACCTGGCCCAGCGCCTGCTGGGTTTTGATCAGTATCTTTTCCTGTTTGCAAGACTTGGCAGGTGGAGGATGCGGCTGACTGGTTATGAAAAAGAGTTCCGTTTTTTTATGCAGTTGTTACCTGGTGAATCCGTGATACTTGATATCGGCGCCAATATCGGTATCACCACTTCGGCACTTGCGAGGGAATATCCACATGCGGATGTGTACGCATTTGAACCCATGCCTGTAAACAACCGTGTACTCGCAAAACTGATCGCTTATGAGCAACTGCAAAATGTGCGGCTCTTTCCAATAGCCCTGGGTGATACAAATGGGATGGTTGATATGGTGATGCCCATAACAGGCCGGGCAAGGATGCAGGGACTTAGTCATGTAATAGAACCCGGACAGCAACCCATAAAAGGGGAGAGCGTTACTGTACCCATCCGGCGGATGGATGATATGGAAGAGCTGACCACGCTTACAAAGATCAGCGCTATCAAACTGGATGTAGAAAATTTTGAATGGTATGTATTAACCGGAGGGCGCGAATTGATCCGCAAACACAGACCGGTTATTTATTGTGAAATGTGGGACAATGAAAGACGCACTGCCTGTATCGATTTCCTTGGAAAGATGGGGTACACCGTAAAGATCCATCAAAACGGATCGCTGATTGATTTTACCGGTCAGCCAGCGATCAATTTTTTCTTTTTACCTGCTGAGAGTATGCCGGAATAACTCCTTTTCTCTTTTTCTCCTATCCTCTTATTGAAACCAACATCCCGCTTATCAGGAAATTTCAATAAGAGGATAGGAGAAAAAGAGTACAAAGAGTGGGGTGCGTTCAACTGTACCAAACAGTGCTTATTTTCACTTAAAATCATTTTCTGGAAACTGCTTTACTTATCTGTCTCTTCCTTGTTCTGTACACCTATATTGGGTACGGGATAGTGCTGTTTGCAGCAGTAAGTACCAGGCGGATATTTTACAGCAGGTCACAGGCTGAACAGAAAACGCATACTCCTTCCCTGACAGTTATCGTTGCAGCATACAACGAAGCATCCTGTATTGAACAGAAGATCCAAAACTGTTTGGAGTTGGCGTATCCACCCGGTCAATGCTGGTTTATTTTTGTGACAGATGGTTCTGTGGATGAAACACCGGTGATAGTGGGACGCTACCCGCAAATACAATTGCTACACCGGCCGGAGAGACAAGGCAAGGTAGCGGCCATTCACCGCGCCATGCAGGAAGTGGATACAGAACTGGTGGTATTCACTGATGCGAATACCCTGTTGAATACTGAAGCATTATTATATATCAGCCGGCATTACACCGATCCACGCATTGGGGCAGTGGCTGGCGAAAAAAAAGTAAAGACGGATGCGGCTTCAGGTGCCACAGCAGGAGAGGGATGGTACTGGCAGTATGAATCAACCCTCAAGCAATGGGAATCGGAACTGTACACCGTAATGGGCGCTGCAGGAGAATTGTTCAGTATCCGTACCGCTTTATACCGGCAGCCACCGGCGGACACATTACTGGATGATTTTTTTCTTTCTTCCGGTATTGCAATGATGGGGTATAAGGTACATTATGACCCCAATGCATTTGCTTTGGAAGCGGCATCACAAACGATCGCCGCAGAATGGAAACGAAAGATCCGGATCGCTGCGGGTGGTGTACAGATGTGTAGCAGGTCGGGCAGCTTATTGTCTTTTCAGCGGCCCTTGTTGAGTTTTGCCTATATCAGCCATCGTGTACTGCGTTGGGTAGTGGCCCCTTATATGCTGATCGTTGTATGTATCATCAGTTTACTGTGGGAGTTTATGTATGGAGCAGATGGTTATATCCACGGCGTATTTATCGCACAGGTAATATGGTATACGGTTGCGGCGGCGGGATGGTTACTGCAACAGGGCAGGGTAAAAGCCGGATGGCTGTTTGTTCCGTTTTATTTTTGCATGATGAATGCGGCCATGATTGCGGGTATGCTCCGCTATATTTCCGGGAGGCAAACGGTTCTCTGGGAAAAGAGCCGCTGGTAGGTATCTTCGCAAACGTTTGCGTGGTGCAGAAAAATAATTTAACGCGTTTTTAAGCAGGTACCGCAGATATGAGTTTATTTTGACTGCCGTAAGAAGCAAAGAATCACCCGAAATAGAGTACATTCAATGCGGGTTTACCGAAAAATTGATGGGCGGGGCAACATTCTGCACCTGCTTACGTTATAGGACTGACCCCGAAAAAAAACCTTGATGATCAGTAAAGTACTTTGCGTAGATGACGATAGTATTTCCCTTACTATTTCACAGCTATTGCTTAAGCGTACAGGATTTGCGGAAGAAGTAGTGACAGCAATAGATGGCAGCGACGCTTTGGAGTACTTTGAAAAACTGTTTGCCACAGACCCCGATCCCATAGCCAATGCCCCTGAACTGATCCTGCTTGATATCAATATGCCCGTAATGAACGGATGGGAGTTCCTGCAGTCTTATGTGCCGCTTTACCAGGATAAATTAACCAGGACACGTATCGTTATCTTATCATCCACCATCGACCCTGAAGATTTTGCGCTCGCAAAACAATACCCGGTGGTGATTCAATTTATCAGCAAACCTCTCAGCATCGAAAACCTGGATGAGTTGAAATTGAATGATGCGATGAAGGAATATTTTGATTAAATATGCAAGGTACAAGGCACAAGCAAACAAGGCACAAGGATTACTTCTTGTGCCTTGTTTGCTTGTATCCTGTTACTTAATAAAAAAAGCTTTGTAGGAGTACTTCACCTACAAAGCTCGTGTAGCTCTTCGCTACTGGGTTTTCATGGATTTCGGACCGGTTTACGCCTTGGATTGAGCTGACCGGCCATTAAGTCTTTCTAAGGATTTTGGATATCGAATCACATATTTTCAATGTGATAAACAAATCTACTCCTCTTTATTTGTGGAAAAAATAAGGGTTCCTGTTAATTTCTCCTAGAATTTGGCCGGATGGCGCTGTAAGGATGCTACTACAAAAAACCGTCTTTTGTACCGGGAGGTACTTGATCCTGAACCCCTTATAATCAGCTGGTATGGTTTTTTAAATACATGTGTGTAATCTTTTAAGTTTTAGATTTTGTGACAATGGAAAAGAAAAACAAATACACCCGGTTTAAGAAACAGGACCTTCTCGATAAACTCGCCGAATTGGCCAATCTCCTCTCTGCGGGACGCAGGATCGACCCCAATTCCACCAACGTAAAGATGCAGCTGGAAGCCATCCAGATTGAGCTGGAAGAAAGAAAACGCCGTCCCGGCGATTATTATACCGGGGAAGACATCGGTAAATAATGTAGCAGCTATTCCACATTTTTATTTAGGGATCAATGCGTAGACGCTTAGGCATTCATCACTTTCTGTAAAGCATTCCTTACCTGTTGTAAGAAAGGAGGGACAATTTTAAAAGGATCCCCGGGGCTAAGTGTTTCGATCGGGAGATAACCCCTGTAGGATGAATTACGGGCAATCGTAAATAGTTTTTCGAGGTCCATCAGTTCCGATTTGCCATTATAGTTTAGTCTTTCCTTTACCTGCCAGTTTACTGCATAGCCTGTTGTTTTCTGTATTTCACTGTAAGGTTCATTGGTAACAAAACTGCCCGTGTCAAGTACCAGCCCAAACCATTCGCTGTTTACCCTGTTGAGTATTTCGATAGTTTGGTCGGCGGTCCTGATAAAATCGTTGTGGTTTTGCATGGCTACAATTACGCCGTGTTCTTTTCCATAGGCTGCACATTTTTGTAAATCAGGCACCATCCAGTCGGCCACCTGTTTCCAGGTATAATTGGCAGGGATATTCCTGCCCGTGAATATCCTGATCACAGGCGCACCCAGTTTGGCGGCCACTTCGATCCATTTTTTGACAAATGCTATCTCGCTATTTCTTTTGGCAGCATCGGGTTCTGCAAATTCGGTACGTATGCCCGTGCCGCTGATGCCCAGGCCCAGTTTGTGGGCCTTTCTTTTCAAGTGAAAAATGTATTCATCTGAAGGCACGGCAGGATAACCGGGGAAATAGTAACCGGTAATATCCACTGCATCAAAATTCTCACGTGCACAGAAATCAAGTACCGCGTCCAGATCTGTTTTACCGCTGCGTAACGGTTCATTGAATGAATAGGCATTGAGGCTGATCTTAAAACGGTTGGGATCAACGGTAGGCTGTAACGAATGGTCTTCCTTCGCTGACAACAAATTGCCAGAGGCAACAATAGCGGAAGCTGTTGCCACCGACCGGATAAACGTTCTTCTGTGAAAAGCATTCATAAGTACGTATTCTTTGTGCCTTAGTGTCTTTGTGAGCATTATATTTTCTCACAAAGGCACTAAGACACGGTTTATAAACCGTACGCAAATTTTTCCATCACCCGCATGGAACCCATCGCATCTGCTGCGGAGCAGGGATTTCTTTCATTTCCCAGGAAATACTGTACAATTTTTTCGATCATCGGTTGCTGTATATGTGCCGGTGGCGTGAAATCTACCTGTTCCGTTCCCGATGCTGTTGTAACAGTTACGTGGTGATCAAATACGGAAAAGGATATCTTTCCTTTTGATCCTGCGATCTCAAAAACATCTTCCCTTAATTCATCAGCAACAGTAAAACACCATTGACCCGTGAAAAGAATATCATTTGGTAAACGCATGATGCCGGTTACCACATCTTCTGCTTTGTAGAAGCCTGCCTGGTTGGCGCTGTTGCCATACACATCAACAGGCGACCCGAAAAAATACAATACAAGATCTAGCTGGTGAGGAGCAAGGTCGTAAAACAAACCGGCGCCCGCAATGGCAGGATCAACGCGCCAGTTGGTTTTGGTTTGTGTGGTCGTAGCTGATTTATCAGGTTGCATAAGACTGATCCTTACCGTCCTGATATCACCTATTGCATGGTCAGCAAGTAATTGTTTGATGTAAAGGAACATAGGTAGCCTTCTCCGGTAATGCGCAATGCATAATTTGACACCGGTTCTCTCTGAAGTTTCCAGCATCCGTTGGCAGGAAGCGATATCGGTGGACATGGGTTTTTCTACATACACCGGTTTACCAGCTTGCATGGCAGCGATCGCGTATGCTTCATGTGATCCCGGCGGTGTGGCCACATAAATGGCATTGACAGCAGGATCATTGATCAGTTGTGCTGCATCTGCATACCATTTGGGTACGCCATGTCTTTGTGCGTAATCTGCTGCTTTGGCTGCATCGCGGCGCATCACAGCCACTAAAGAAGATCCGGGTACTTTATTAAAAGCGGGGCCGCTTTTTTTCTCGGTTACATCACCGCAACCGATAATACCCCAGTGGATAGAAGCTGTGTTTGCCATAACTAAAAATACGAGGTATGGGGTAAAGTACGAAGTACGAATTACGAAGTACGATTTTTTGATCACCGCTTCGTACTTCGTAGCTCGTAATTCGTACTTATAACTACATCGTTTTCGTAAATTTATACTGACCCGACACAGGATACTGGGAAAAATGAACAAAATTCACATTTGCTAAAACGACCAAACCAATCAACAAGTAAACCAACCAATATGTCATCACGAAGAAGTTTTATTCAGAAAACAGCCATGGGGCTGGCAGGATCAGTGGCGGTACCGTTTTTAGGTAATGCTGCAATGGGTATCAAAGAAGTAAGCGCTGCGCCGGCGCCTTTAGCAGTAGGTATTGCAGGATACACTTTCGCAAAATTTGATGTTGACCAGTCCATCGCCATGATGAAAAAGATAGGAGTGACTAATCTATCCATAAAAGACATACACCTTCCATTGAACAGCAGTGATGAAAAGATCAATGCCGTTGTTTCGAAATTCAAGGCTGCCGGTATCAATACCTATACGGTGGGGGTGATCTATATGAGAACAAAGGAAGCGGTTGACCTTGCTTTTTCGTATGCAAAAAAAGTAGGGGTGAATATGATCGTAGGTGTACCCAGTTATGACCTGCTCGATCATGCAGAGGCGAAAGTAAAAGAGTATGATATCAAACTGGCGATACATAACCATGGACCGGAGGATGCTTTGTACCCCGGCCCCAAAGACGTATATGACCGTATCAAAAACCGTGATGCCAGGATGGGACTCTGTATCGATATCGGTCATGCCATGCGTGCCGGTGCGCCACCTGAAAAAGCGATCCGCGAGTTCAGGGACCGTTTGTTCGACCTGCATATCAAGGACGTAAGTATTGCGGCCAAAGACGGTAAAGCCATCGAGATAGGCAGGGGGGTGATCAATTTCCCTGCCGTGGTAAAATCCCTGCGTAAAATAAAGTTCCAGGGAATTTGTAGTATCGAATTTGAAAAGGATATGACGGATCCGCTGGCGGGTATTGCGGAATCTATTGGATATTTTAAAGGGGTTGTGGCGGCGGAAGATTAGGACTGCGGGGAATGCAAGATTTATTTTAGCCGCAGATTCGCAGATTGTATATTAATCTGCGAATCTGCGGCTTTTTAATGCACCTGTTCACCTTTATTTATGTGGGATACGCCTAATATTTACCAGGCATTTTCCGGTTTACTGGATCATTCAATATATTTAGCCCCATGAAACCAAACTATACCCCCCGCTTAGGTTATATCAGGCATATAGCCAGGCTGTTACCGATGGTCATGATCTCTGTGACTACGATGGTACATGCACAGAGTTCAGCAGTCGTTGACAATATCGTGAAAGAAGGGAACAGCAATTCCCAACTGGAAAAACTGGCGCATGAACTGTTTAATAAGATCGGTCCGCGTTTGACCGGTACACCACAGATGAAACAGGCCAATGACTGGGCCGTGGCCAAGTATGGCGAATGGGGTATCTCTGCCCGTAATGAACAATGGGGCGAATGGAAAGCATGGGAAAGGGGCATCACGCATATAGATATGACCTCGCCACGTGCAAGATCAATCGAGGGAACACAGCTTGCCTGGTCACCATCCACCAAAGGAAAAACGGTGAGTGCGGACCTGATCATCCTTCCCGATCTGAAAGATTCTATCGCGTTTCAGCAATGGCTGCCGAATGCAAAAGGAAAATTTGTGATGATCTCCATGTTGCAACCTACCGGCAGACCGGATTATAACTGGCAGGAGTTTGCAACGAAAGAATCATTTGATAAAATGAAAAAAGAACGTATCGAACAGACTTCTGCATGGACGGCGCGTATCCGTAAAACAGGTTATTCTGCGCGTATGCTGCCCATCATTCTTGAAAAAGCAGGCGCGAAAGGTATTATCACCAATAACTGGTCGGCTGGTTTTGGTGTAGATAAAATATTCAATGCATACACAGAAAAAATACCTACTGTAGATATTGCACTGGAAGATTATGGTATGCTGTACCGTTTGGTAGAATCAGGCGACAACCCGCAGATCAGTATCCGCGCCGATTCAAAACATACCGGAACTACACCGGTATTTAATACACTGGCAGAGATCAAAGGCACTGAAAAACCGGATGAGTATGTAATGTTATCAGCGCACTTCGATTCATGGGATGGTGGAACCGGCGCTACCGATAACGGAACCGGTACACTAACGATGATGGAAGCTATGCGCATATTGAAACTCATCTATCCAAATCCCAAAAGAACGATCCTGGTGGGTCATTGGGCAAGTGAAGAGCAGGGCTTGAATGGTTCACGCGCATTTACAGAGGACCATCCGGAGATCGTAAGCAAACTACATGCTTTGTTTAACCAGGATAATGGCACGGGCCGTGTGGTAAATATCAGTGGGCAGGGATTTAAAAATGCGGGTGACTATATCAAACGCTGGCTCGAAGCTGTGCCTAAAAGCATGAAAGATTCTATCCGTACTACTTTCCCTGGTTCGCCAAGTGGTGGTGGTTCTGATAACGCCTCTTTTGTGGCGGCTGGCGCTCCCGGTTTTTCATTGGGTGCGCTGAACTGGTCGTATTTTAATTATACATGGCACACCAACAGGGATACCTATGATAAAGTAATCTTCGATGACCTGCGTAACAATGCTATCCTGACGGCAATACTTGTGTATATGGCCTGTGAGGACCCGACTTTCTTCCCCAGGGATAAAGCGGACCTGCAGCAGAGCAGCGGTGGTGGCGGTGGAAGACCCGGCGGCCAGGGTGGTGGTCGTGGACCAGCTACATGGCCTGCGCCGGTGAAGGCAATACGGAAAGGGCCGGTGGCGCCGACGAATTAATTAGTAATTGATAATTAAGAATTAATAATTCCTGTAAAAAGTCCCATGATTTTCATGGGACTTTTTTTATGGATAAACTTTTTTTGAAAATAATGAACCTAAAGTTTTATTCGTACGAAATATTTCCTACCTTTGGTTCATGAAACAGGAAAACAGCCACACAATTGAACCTACCCGCTCGGAGCTGGAAATATTACAGGTACTCTGGGCGCATGGACCCTCTACCGTGCGTTTCGTGAATGACCAGCTGAATGAGCTGAAAAGGATGGTGCAGTACACTTCTACTTTGAAGCTGATGCAGATCATGGTGGATAAGCAGTTGCTGACAAGGGATGAATCGCAGATGAAACATATTTATATCCCTGCGGTGGAGGAACACCAGACAAAAGGTGTACTGCTGGAGCGTTTTGTGGATACCATGTATAATGGATCTGCCAGCAGCCTGATGATGCAATTGCTCGGCAATAAAAAAACATCCAAGAAAGAACTGGAAGCGATCAAGGAACTGGTAAAGAAACTCGACAAGAAATAAACCCCTCGCGTACCCTCGCGCCTTTGCGTCTTGGCGGTGAAGTTTTACCGCTAAGACGCGATGAAGCAAGGACACGCGAAGATTCAATCATATACACAAAACCAAATTGTATGAATCTCACATTTCTGCAAAACGAATTTGTACTGGCACTCTGCTGGACCCTGATCCATTCTATCTGGCAGGGGTTATTGCTGGCTGCGGCAACGGGTATTGTAATGGTTTCAACCCGCCGTTCGCACCCGCGAAAACGCTACACGATATTAACCGGCCTGTTCTTTCTCTTTATTACAGGCGCAGTGATCACTTTTTGCCGGGAGCTTGGTCTGGCTGCTTCACATGCTTCAACCGTTTCTACGGAACTGCTGGCTCAGCAGATTGTTCCCATCAATGAGATTACCAATGCAACTGTCAATAGCAGTGTTCCCAGTCAAACAATACTGCAACGGTTCACAGATTATTTTAATACACACGCCGCGCTTATCGTAACCATCTGGTTTATTGTCTTCATGGCGAAATTCCTGAAGCTTTCTGCCAATCTTGTGTATGTGCAGCGGCTGAAATCCTATAAAGTATATGAACCTGCTGATGAATGGAAGGAGAAGATACAGGAGCTGATGCGTAAACTCGGCATTCATAAAAAGATCCGTCTCATGGAATCAGGTATTGTAAAAGTGCCGGTGACCATGGGTATGCTGAAACCGGTGATATTGTTACCATTCGGTTTGCTGTCTCATTTACCTGCTGATGAAATCGAAGCCATTTTATTACACGAACTCGCCCATATACAACGCAGGGATTATTTTGTGAACCTGCTGCAGAGCCTGGCAGAAACTATTTTCTTCTTTAACCCTGCATTGTTGTGGTTAAGTTCCATGATCAGGGAGGAGCGGGAGAACTGTTGTGATGACCTGGCGATAGCTGTTACCAATAACAAAACCAATTTTATCAATGCGCTGATCTCTTTCCAGGAGTATCATTTTTCCAATCCATCACACAGCATGGCATTTCCCGGGAATAAGAACCAGTTACTCAACCGCGTAAAAAGGATCATCAGCGACAGGAACAAGACCTTGAATGCTGCGGAGAAAAGTGTGATCAGTTTTGGTATTGCCTTGCTCATACTGTTCTCATTCGTAGCCGCACAGAATGCACCCCTGAAACAGGATAAAACGGCACAGAAAGAAAAGGTTACACCGGCACCGGCAGGCAAGCGTATGAATCCTGCCGCAAAGCCAAAGGCAGTTCCCGGAAGCATACAGTCAGATGGAACAGGGTTGAGTCCTGATCTTAGCCTTGTATCCAATAAAATAACCGCTTTAGAACTGCAACCCCTTGCTCCTTTATCTACAGACATGGTCCCTTTGGATGGTGCATTAGCATCACTGGATGAATTGCAGGATACTACCCGTAAGGAGTACAAAAATTTTTCCACGAATGTAAATACGGAGGGAGACACCCGTACGATGGAATTCACTGTCACCACTAAATCAGGCCAGGAGTTCCGGTTTAAGAAAGTGAATGATGTATTGAAAGAACTGTTTGTGAATGGCAAACAAATACCGGAAACTGAGTATGGTAATTACAAGGAAGAAATGGATCAGATAGAAAAAATCTACCAGCGTAAGCAGGAGGAGAAAAAAGCAAAACGTGAAGAGGATAGGGTGAAACATTTGCAGTCGGTTGAAAACAGGCGGCATGAGCTGGAGTTGAAAATGCAGCATAAAGAAGCACACCGGTTACAGGAAGATAAAATAAAAGAACATCAACAGGACAAATCGAAGCATTTACAATCGGTTGAAAACAGGCAGCACGAGCTACAGTTGAAAATACAGAGTAAAGAATCAAATAAACTACTGGAAGACGAAAAAAGAAAATTACAAAACGAGTACCGCGAGAGCCGCCTGAAATTAAACGAACAAAAACAGAAATCAGAAAGTATCGAAAGGTTATTGAAAGAAAAGGAAAAAGAGATCAGGCTGAATAAAAGCATTACGTATCAAACTGATGTAAAACCTGGATTCAAAAAGGATATAACCCTGCAATTGAAACCTGAATTCAAAAAAGATATTACCCTGCAACTAAAGCCGGCAATCAAAAAAGATATAACTATCCAGTTAAAACCCGTTAAGGCTGACTCTGCTAAGCCCTACAAGAAAAATCCCGACGGGCCATCCCCGGAGAAACTGGAAAAAATGAGGATACAACGCGCGGAAGCAGATGAAAGAAGAAATGCTGCTGCCTCTGTAATACGTAACATCATTGAGGACCTTGAAAAGGAAAATATAAAGATCGATACACAGAAAAGCTGGTTTGCATTGGATAAAATCAGGCTGGTCGTAGACGGAGTTTACCCGCCCAAAGAACTTCATGAAAAATTAATGGCCAAATATGTGACCAAAACCGGTGGCTGGTACTATGGTAATGTAAAAGTGGAGGGCCGTGGTATTTTCCTTGATAACCACGAGGTGCCGGCAAAATAAATCCCAACATCAATCCTGTACGTATAAAAGCCCTGTGGGCCAATGGCGGAGCTATGACCTGTTACTAACCTATCATTTTTTTGTAACGCTTTCCAACTTACTGCGTTATCTACACTCTTATAACCAATGTAAAATGCTGTACGCAGCCAACCATACTAAAACAAGCATATTTATGAGACAGGTATTGCTGTTCTTTGTTCTTATCATTTCCGGGATTACTGTTTCGGCGCAGACCGGTTCCATCAGTGGCAATATTGCTGATTCCGGTCATAAAGCACTGGCTTTTGCTACCGTAACCGTTTTCAAAGCCAAAGACACGGCTATCGTTACCTACCGGTTAAGCAATCCTGAAGGAGGCTTTCGAGTAACCGGTTTGCCATTGGATATGCCATTACGTATGATCGTTACTTTTTCGGGTTTCCAGGCTTTCCGCAAAGAGTTTACGTTAACTGCGGCCAGCAGTACGCTTGTTTTTGATACGATAAAACTGGCCAGCACCTCCCATCAACTGGATGAAGTGATCGTAATGGCAGAACGTCCGCCGGTGAGTATGAAACATGATACGATAGAATTCAACGCTACTGCGTTTAAAACCCTGCCCAATGCATTGGTGGAGGATCTTCTGAAAAAACTTCCCGGTGTACAGGTAGATGCTGATGGCAATATCACTGTAAACGGAAAAGCAGTGAACCGTATATTGGTTGATGGAAAAACATTTTTCGGTAATGATCCCAAAATGGCCACGAGGAATCTTCCTGCCAATATCATCGACAAAGTACAGGTAGTAGACGATAAGGAAGAACTCGCGCGTAATGGTGATGACAATATCAATAATGTAGGAAAAGTGGTCAATATCACTTTAAAGAAAGGTGTCAAAAAAGGATGGTTCGGAAAAGTATATGCAGGCGGTGGTACGGATGACCGTTTTGAGGCCGGCGGTATCGCCAATATATTCAGGGATACCCTACAGGTAAGCGTACTCGGGTATGCCAATAACCTAAACCGCCCCGGGTTCAGCTATACCGATCTGATGCAGACAGCGGGTATTGAACGGTCCAACAGTAACCTGAACAGCAGAAGCACCAGTATATGGAACAATGGATCAGGAACTGGCATCACGATCAACGGGATCAATTTTGGAGGTATACAAGGTGGTGGCGGTATTGCTACCAGTAAAGGAGCAGGCATCAACCTTAATCATGCGCCCAATACCAAGCAATCTCTTTTTGCGCAATATTTCTATGGTAATGTATTGGTTGACAGGCAGAATTCTTCGGATGTAAAACAATACAACCAGGACACAATAATAGACAACCGGACCGGCATGATGGGCAGTTCGATCACCAATGCGCATAATATCGGTATCGGTGGCAAATTCAGACCTGATTCTGTAACGACCTTACAGGTAAGTCTTAACTATACCATCGGTCTGCAGGATGAATACCGTTTCAGCGATATAGCGAGTGTGAACAATAAACTGGGGCCGTTGAGCCTGGGTGATATCAACCAGAATAATATAAGCAACACGTATTGGTACAGACACAGTTTGCTGTACACAAGATTGTCGCCGGTGAAAAAGGGGCGTCGTTTCAATCTTTCGCATAGTCTCGATGTAAACAACCGCTTCAATAATTATTATACAAATTCGGTGCTGCATTATATCAACCCAACACCGTATGACAGCCTGCTGAACCAGTTGCGAAGGGAAGATGTGCCGAGGACAGATGCGGCTACCAATTTTAATTACAGCGACCCGCTCAGTAAAATAATTACGCTTCGCCTGGGTGGAAGACATGAGTATAGTAAACTCACCAATGCGATTGCTACATTCAATCCGAACAGCATTAACCAGAAGTATGATAGCCTGAATACGGGTATGAGCAGGAATTTTTTCAGGGAGAGCCAGCGGTTCTTCCTGTTGTCAGGACTTGAATTTAAGATCGGGAAAAACCTGACGATCACACCTTCGGTGCGATACCTGATTCAAAGTGTGGATAATGTGCTGAGTTCGTTGACTGATCCGATCAAACAAAGACAGAATGACCTGTTACCGCAGTTGAACCTGCAGTACAAGCAATTTACTGCGAGCTATACCAAAGATATCAACCTGCCGGCGTATGTGTTCCTGCTGCCCGTAGCAGATAATACAAACCCATACATGATCAGCAGGGGTAATCCCAACCTGTTGCCGGCAGAGCGGCACAATATGTTTGTGTATTATTACATGAATGATCCCAAAAAGAACCTGAACATCAATTTGAATGCGAGTGGTGGGTATGTAAAGAATGATGTGATACAGAATATTGTTGTTGATCAGAAAGGTGTGCAGACCAATACGCCTGTTAATGCGGATGGAACCAGCAATTTCGGGATCAACTATAATGTGAACCGGCAGTACAAGAACAACCCGAAACTGATCATCTCCTGGAACTTTGGCGCCTGGTATGGATTTAACCGCGGAAAGCTGTTGTATAATGGAGAATCCAGCTGGCAGAGCACCGTTAACCTGAACCAGTGGGCCGGTACGAATTTTAATTTCAATGATAAGGTGGAGTGGAACAACAGTTACAGTATTGGCTACAACTTTACCAGTTATACCAATCCCGTATTTAAGAAACTGAAAGTGCTTACACATTTTGCCAATACCGAACTTATCGTTCGTTATCCAAGGCATGTGATCTGGGAAACCAAACTGGATTATTCGTACAATGGCAATATACCTATCGGTATGCCAAAAGATGTTGTGCGGTGGAACGCAGCGATAAATTTCACTATGCTCAAGGATGAAAAAGGGGTGCTGAAACTGACCGTATTTGATATACTTGACCGCAATGCAGGTATCAATATGAATGCAACGAGAAATATGGTCACTACTTCTGAAACCAATGTATTGGGGCAATATTTCATGGCCACCTTTACTTATAATATCCGTACGATCGGCGGGGCGAAGAAGAAGGTGGGTGGGGAGAGGTTGTTTATGTTCTAAAGACTAATGCCCCTGAAAGTTGAACATTGAAAATTGAGCGTTGAATATTGAACATTCTTTATGCAATTAAATGTTCAATATTCAACGCTCAATTTTCAATGTTCATTTTTTTTATGAAAAGAGCGAAAGCTGCGAACGTTGATCCTTCACGACCTTTTTCTTCCATACAGGCAGAGGAACAGGCATATTAATGACACCATCATTAGTGATATGATACACGTCTGACTCTTTATACCTAGATGCCACGACTATTTTAGTATTACCCGCATGTGCATCAAACAATGACTGTACAATTTCCGGGGTGTTGTTGTTACGGGATAAATGGGAGAGCAGCAGGTGACTCATAAATGGCGGCCTGTGCAGTTTGAATAGTTCAAGCGCCTGTGTATTGGAGAGATGTCCCAATCCTCCCTTGATACGTTTTTTCAGATGGTAAGGATAGCCGCCATTCTCCAGCATATCTTCATCATAATTCGATTCGAGAAAAGCGGCATGGCATAGTTTAAAATAGCGGATCACTTCTGTACATGCTACGCCGATGTCTGTGAACACACCTACCGTTACTTCATTGCACCCGATCACAAAACTATAGGGATCACTTGCGTCATGGTATTTAGGGAAGGCGGTAATGGTCAGATCGCCGATGGTGACAGGGGTATGTGGCGTAAAACTGATCACTGAGCGCTGATCGATCTGTAAGCCACCATTCATCAGCGTAGGTGTGGTGATATAAACCGGTAAGCTGAATTTTCTGGCCAGTACATTGATACCGGCGATATGATCGCCATGTTCGTGGGAGATGAAGATGGCTTTTACCTTCTCCATCGATAATCCCAGCCGCTTCATCCTTTTTTCTGTTTCCCTGCAGGAGATACCGGCATCCACCAGGATAGCTTCCTGTTCATTGCCGATATAGTAGCAATTGCCGTTACTGCCGGAATTAAGGGAAGCGATGAATAGGGACATAAACACAAAAGGATTACCGGCAAAAATACCCCGGGCAAATGAAAAAAGGATAAAGTCCATCAAATATGAATGGATTTCTTTTGGCTACAGTATCTTAGAAGCACTTTAAACCGCGCCTTTGCGCCTTTGCGTGGATAATTTTCTCGCAAAGGCGCAAAGGCGCGGTTTAAAACCATACCTAATTGCTTATTACTACTATTATGAAAAAGAACCTGCTTGCTGTTTTGCCGGTATGCCTGGCTTGTTTTATGCTGTCGTCAAGTCCGCTTCAAAAAGATGGATTGCCGAAGTCCGTAACGGTGTACACCACTGCTGATAAAACCAATCAACGGTTATCAGAAACCGGAACGCTTAGTTTCCGTCCGTATGCACAGCCGTTTGAATCGGAACCCTGTATTTTTATCGACCCTGCCAATAGTTTCCAATCTTTTATGGGTATCGGCGGGGCGCTGACTGATGCATCGGCGGAAACATTTGCCAAACTCCCGGCGGCACAGCAAAAAGAATTACTCACGGCCTATTTTGATCCACAAAAAGGAATCGGGTATTCACTTGCGAGGACCAATATTCATAGCTGCGATTTTTCGAGCGGCAGTTATACGTATGTGGCAGAGAATGACAAATCATTATCCACGTTTAGTGTTAAGCATGATGAGCAATACCGTATCCCCTTTATCAAACAGGCGATAGCGGCTGCGGGTGGTAAACTGCCCCTGTATGTTAGTCCGTGGAGCCCGCCGGGCTGGATGAAAGAAAACAACAGTATGCTACAGGGTGGTAAACTGAAACCTGAGTTCAGGCAGTCATGGGCGGATTACTATGTGAAATTTATCAAGACATACGAGGCGAAAGGAATACCTGTATGGGGATTGAGTGTACAGAATGAACCGATGGCCAAACAGCGTTGGGAATCCTGTTTGTTTACTGCGGAAGATGAGCGTGATTTTATCAAGAATTATCTCGGGCCAACATTGCACAAGCAGGGGTTGGGTGGTAAAAAATTGATTGCGTGGGATCATAACCGCGACCTGATCTATCAAAGAGCCAGTGTGATACTGAATGATCCGCAGGCGGCCAAATATGTATGGGGTATTGGTTTTCACTGGTATGAAACCTGGACAGGTGGTCCGATGCAGTTTGATAATCTTAGACTGGTGGCCAAAGCTTTCCCTGATAAGAACCTGATCTTTACCGAAGGTTGCCAGGAAAAATTCAATCTCGACAGCGTGAACAACTGGTCGCTGGGAGAGAAGTACGGGTATTCGATGATCAACGATTTTAACAGCGGCACCGTTGCGTGGACAGACTGGAATATTTTGCTGGATGAAAAAGGCGGTCCCAACCATGTGGGTAATTTCTGTTTTGCACCTGTACATGCAGATACAAGAAGCGGTAAACTGATCTATACGAATGCTTATTATTATATCGGGCATTTTTCAAAATTCATCAAGCCGGGTGCAAAACGTATCGGCGCTTCTTCGAGCAGAACGCAATTGCAGACAACGGTTTTTCGTAACCCGGATGGAAGTATCGTAGTAGTGGTCATGAATAATGCCGACAAAAAACTGCCATATTTTTTGTGGATGAAGGGACAGGTGGCATCAGCGGAGAGTTTGCCGCATTCGATCAGTACGCTGGTTATCCGCTAACAAAAAAAATTGAATATTGAGAATTGAGCGTTGAAAATTGAAAATTTTAATGCTCAATTCTCAACGCTCAATTCTCAATGTTCAAATGAAATACATACCACATGCAAAAATCAATATTATTTTTCTTCAGCTTACTTTTCTTCTGTACAGGAAGTAAGGCACAAAAAGATACAGTAGCCGAGATCTGGCTCACCGATCCTGCGAATCATGTTTTGTTTAGCAAACAGGCGCCTTACACATTAAGAACTGATGAATCTGCCAGGGGCAGCGGGCTGCCGCTTATTGTGGTGGATCACGAAAACCGATATCAGTCAATGGATGGCTTTGGTTATACCTTAACCGGTGGCAGCGCCATGAATATGATGAAGATGAGCAAGGCTGCGCGTACGGCATTGATCAGGGAACTGTTTGCGACAGATAAAAACAGTATCGGCACGAGTTACCTGCGGTTGAGTATCGGTGCATCGGATCTGAATGAATTTGTGTTTTCTTATAATGACCTGCCTGCCGGCCAAACAGATACCGGTATGCTGCGTTTTGATCTTGGTCAGGATAGGAAAGATGTGATACCTGTACTGAAAGAAATATTGAAAGTTAACCCAGCAATCAAACTGATGGGTTCGCCCTGGTCGCCGCCGGTATGGATGAAAACAAATGGCGATACAAGAGGTGGTAGTCTGAAACCGGAATATTATCCTGCGTATGCAAAATATTTTGTGAAGTATGTACAGGCGATGAAGAAAGAAGGTATCGTGATAGATGCGGTTACTGTACAGAATGAGCCATTGCATCCCGGAAATAATCCCAGTCTTTTGATGCTGGCCAATGAACAGGCGGTTTTTGTGAGAGATCATTTAGGTCCTGCATTCCGGAAAGCGAATAGTAAGACTAAGATCATTATCTACGATCATAATGCAGACAAACCCGAGTATCCCATTTCCATACTGGATGATCCGGAAGCAAGAAAGTATATTGATGGTTCAGCTTTTCATCTATATGGAGGAAAAATAGAGGCTTTATCAAAAGTGCATGATGCGCACCCGGATAAAAATCTATACTTCACCGAACAATGGGTGGGCGCCCCCGGAAACATAGCGGGTGATCTGGTATGGCATACCGAACAACTGATTATCGGCGCGAGCCGCAACTGGAGTAAGACCGTGCTTGAATGGAACCTGGCTTCGGATGCGCAGTATAAACCACATACAGACAGGGGAGGCTGCGACCGCTGTCTGGGTGCAGTAACGATCGATAAAGACAATATCACCCGTAACCCCGCTTATTATATTATTGCACATGCAGCCAAATGGGTGAGGCCGGGGTCGGTGCGTATCGCTTCCAATATGGCAGCGGGTCTGCCTAATGTAGCTTTTGTAACACCTGCGGGTAAAACGGTACTGATCGTGTTGAATACGGGTAAGCAAAAGCAGGTCTTTCATATCAGTTCGAAAAATAAGGTACTGGTTTCTTCTCTCGAACCGGGTGCTGTGGCCAGTTATGTATGGTGATGGTGTATAATTCCACAGTTCCCGTTTTATTACGAGGAATTTTTTCTACTTCGCTGCGTGACAGCGTTCTTCTATAGCTGGTATCATATTTTCATTTTTAGCGGTTTATATCACCCTAAAAATGCACATTATGAAAAAACTAAGTTGTATCGCATTACTTGCCGGTACTATTTTCTTCTGTTCCTGCGGCAATGGCGCCAATGAAAAAAAAGACACAGACACCATTGCTTCCAGCAAGGATGGAGAAGTGATGGTTAGCCAACCTGATACTTCTGTAAAAGCAGGTGTACCTACTGTTGATGAAAAATGTATCGAGTTTGCCACCAAAGCCGCCAATGCGGGTATGAAGGAAATTGAGCTGGCACAGTGGCAGCAGTCGTATGGTACCCGCCAGGATGTAAAAGATTTTGCGGCTACCATGATTGCTGATCATACAAAAGCATCCGATGAATTAAAAACGATCGCCGTTTCTAAAAATGTGGTGTTGCCGGTAAGTCTTCCTGAAAGCGAGAGGGACGATATCAATAAGATGAAAATGAAGAAACAGGGCAAAGAGATCGATAAGGCCTATGTTGATGAAATGGTGAAGGATCACAAGGACGCGGTAAAGCTTTTTGAAGATGCTGCCAAAAATGCAACAGATGCCGATCTGAAAAATTTTGCAGCGAAAACATTACCTGCATTACAGCATCATTATGATATGATCAAAGCGATCAAAGCAAAAATGTAAGTATTTGACATTCAAGCAAAGACTGTAAACCATAAGAGCCTTGTCAAATTTCTAATGGTTTACAGTCTTTACATTTCACTCCTCCCAAAAAATATTCCCCAGTTTTTTATAAATTATTCACATCCTATTGGTTGCATCTTTTTTCGAAACAGAGATAACTCTACGTTGGTGTAGTGCATAGTCTACAAATTTTACTTTTTGTTTTGACATAAGCTGCGTTTAAAGCTTGGTATGATTCTTTTGCGTATATGTGATGCCAACCTTAATGTTTACTGGCATTTTAGCGGTACGAGCGGTTAGTGGTAATTACTTAATTTTCATCACTTTTGCGCACCAAAACTTCGGATAATTTACAAGATGTATCCTGGAAAAACACTGCTTAATGGAATTTTAATAACCATTCTATGGTTATTAATTGTTATACCTGCTGCCGCGCAGGTCAAGATAGGGAACAATCCAACCATCATAGATAAAGCTTCCATACTTGAAATGGAAAGCGATAGCTTGGGTTTACTGATACCCAGACTACAGGATACCATCCTGATAAATAGACTGAATCCCCCAGACGGGATGATGATTTTTGTAAAAAGTTCCGGGTTACAAAGATTCTTTGTAAGAAAGAGCGGCCGGTGGGTGGAATTAATGAGTGAGGTTTCTATCCGCAGGCTGATCAATATCGGGAATGGGCCGGTAGCTGATACAAGTATTTTATTCTCGGGGCTCTTGCGGAAAGCTGATACGGCTGCTATGCTATCGGGTTTGCAGCGGGGTGGTAACCCGGTATCAGTAAGGGTACAACCCAATATCACTTCATTGGGAACACTGACGGGGTTAACGGTTTCGGGGCTGATAAATACTGCTTCTATCAGCGGTACTGTGGCATCGTTGGGTAGCTTGGTTGTGTCGGGTAATATTACATCGGCAACGATCAGCAGTACTATCACAACTGCGCATCAACCCTTTATCACTACATTAGGGGTGCTGACTAATCTTACTGTAGCAGGCAATGTTAGTTCAGCCACCCTCAATTCGGGAACGGCCAATTTCCAGAACCTGGCGGTCACGAATAATACGAGAACGGGCAGTCTTTCCGTAACAACCAATGGAGCGGTAGCCGGCAATCTGGCCATTGCCGGGAATACTTCATCTGGTAGCCTTTCCATAACAACGAATGGAACAATAGGAGATAATCTTACGGTAGCGAATAATACGCGGAGTGGTAGTCTTTCTGTGACGACCAGCGGTACAATAGGTGATAATCTTACCGTAGCGAACAATACGCGAAGTGGTAGTTTATCAGTAACGGCGAGTGGAACGATTGGCGACAATCTTACAGTAGCGAATAATACGCGGAGCGGTAGTTTATCAGTAACGACGAATGGCACGATTGGTGATAACCTTACTGTCGCGAATAATACACGGAGTGGTAGTTTGTCAGTAACGACGAATGGCACGATTGGTGATAACCTTACGGTCGCGAATAATACACGGAGTGGTAGTTTGTCTGTAACGACCAGTGGCACGATTGGTGATAACCTTACAGTAGCGAATAATACGCGGAGTGGTAGTTTATCAGTAACGACGAATGGCACGATTGGAGATAATCTTACAGTAGCGAATAATACGCGGAGCGGTAGTTTATCAGTAACGACGAATGGCACGATTGGTGATAACCTTACTGTCGCGAATAATACACGGAGTGGTAGTTTGTCAGTAACGACGAATGGCACGATTGGTGATAACCTTACAGTAGCGAATAATACACGGAGTGGTAGTTTATCGATAACTACCAATGGCACGATTGGTGATAACCTTACAGTGGCGAATAATACGCGAAGTGGAAGTTTATCAGTAACGGCGAGTGGAACGATTGGCGATAACCTTACAGTAGCGAATAATACGCGGAGCGGTAGTTTATCAGTAACAGCGAGTGGAGCGATTGGCGATAACCTTTCAGTAGCGAATAATACGCGAAGTGGTAGTTTATCGATAACTACCAATGGCACGATTGGTGATAACCTTACAGTAGCGAATAATACGAGGAGTGGTAGTTTGTCTATAACGACCAACGGAACGATTGGTGATAACCTTACAGTAGCGAATAATACACGGACTGGTAGTTTGTCTGTAACGACCAGTGGCACGATTGGTGATAACCTTACGGTCGCGAATAATACACGGAGCGGTAGTTTGTCAGTAACGACCAGTGGCACGATCGGTGATAACCTTACAGTAGCGAATAATACGCGGAGTGGTAGTTTATCAGTAACGACGAATGGCACGATTGGTGATAACCTTACGGTCGCGAATAATACACGGAGTGGTAGTTTGTCTGTAACGACCAGTGGCACGATTGGTGATAACCTTACGGTCGCGAATAATACACGGAGTGGTAGTTTGTCAGTAACGACCAGTGGCACGATTGGTGATAACCTTACGGTCGCGAATAATACACGGAGTGGTAGTTTGTCTGTAACGACCAGTGGCACGATTGGTGATAACCTTACAGTAGCGAATAATACACGGAGTGGTAGTTTGTCAGTAACGACCAGTGGCACGATTGGTGATAACCTTGCAGTCGCAAATAACTTAACTGTTGGGAATGATCTTACTGTAACAAATCATTCAATCCTCAATACACTTTCGGTAACAGGCAACGGAACTGTAAATGGTAATCTTGACATAACGAATGGAACGACAGTAGGTGGTAGTTTAACAGTAACAGGTAATATCACATCAGCCTCGATCAGTTCTGTGACAGGTACGCTTGGTAGTCTTGTTGTGGCGAATGGCGCAACAGTAGGCGGAAGTTTAACGATAACAGGCAATATCACTTCGAACTCATTGAGTACAGTTAATGGAACAATCAATAACCTTGTAACAAGTGGAGCGACAGTCAATGGTGGTTTAACGGTAACAGGTAATATCACTTCCAACTCACTGAGTACGGTTAATGGAACGATCAATAGTCTTGTAACAAGTGGAGCGATAGTCAATGGTGGTTTAACAGTAACAGGTAATATCACTTCGAATTCATTGAGTACAGTGAATGGAACGATCAATAGTCTTGTAGCAAGTGGAGCGACAGTCAATGGTGGGTTAACAGTGACTGGTAATATTACTTCGAACTCATTAAGTACAGTTACTGGAACGATCAATAGTCTTGTAACAAGTGGGGCAACAGTCAATGGCGGGTTGACAGTAACGGGAAATATTACCTCAAATAGTCTTAGTTCGGTAGATGCAAACCTGACGAATCTTGCATTGTCTAACAATCTTACAGTAACGGGCAATATCACTTCGAACTCTTTGAGTACGGTTACTGGAACGATCAATAGCCTTGTAACAAGTGGAGCGACAGTCAATGGTGGTTTAACGGTAACGGGTAACATTACTTCGAACTCACTGAGTACAGTGAATGGAACGATCAATAGCCTTGTAGCAAGTGGAGCAACAGTCAATGGTGGGTTAACAGTGACTGGTAATATTACCTCCAATAGCCTTAGTTCTGTAGATGCAAACCTGACGAACCTGGCACTGTCTAACAATCTTACAGTAACAGGCAATATCACTTCTAACTCATTGAGTACAGTTACTGGAACGATCAATAGCCTTGTAGCAAGTGGAGCGACAGTCAATGGTGGTTTAACAGTAACAGGTAATATCACTTCGAATTCATTGAGTACAGTTACTGGAACAATCAATAGTCTTGTAACAAGTGGGGCAACAGTCAATGGTGGATTAACAGTAACAGGCAATATCACTTCGAACTCATTGAGTACAGTTACTGGAACGGTCAATAGCCTTGTAGCAAGTGGGGCGACAGTCAATGGTGGTTTAACAGTAACGGGAAATATTACCTCCAATAGCCTTAGTTCTGTAGATGCAAACCTGACGAACCTGGCACTCTCTAACAATCTTACAGTAACAGGCAATATCACTTCGAACTCATTGAGTACGGTTACTGGAACGATCAATAGTCTTGTAACAAGTGGAGCGACAGTCAATGGCGGTTTAACGGTAACGGGTAATATCACTTCGAATTCACTGAGTACAGTGAATGGAACGATCAATAGTCTTGTAGCAAGTGGGGCAATAGTCAATGGCGGGTTAACGGTAACAGGCAATATCACTTCGAACTCTTTGAGTACGGTTAATGGAACGATCAATAGTCTTGTAACAAGTGGAGCGATAGTCAATGGTGGTTTAACAGTAACAGGTAATATCACTTCGAATTCATTGAGTACAGTGAATGGAACGATCAATAGCCTTGTAGCAAGTGGAGCAACAGTCAATGGCGGGTTAACAGTAACGGGAAATATTACCTCCAATAGTCTTAGTTCTGTAGATGCAAACCTGACGAACCTGGCGCTCTCTAACAATCTTACAGTAACAGGCAATATCACTTCGAACTCATTGAGTACGGTTACTGGAACGATCAATAGCCTTGTAACAAGTGGAGCGACAGTCAATGGCGGGTTAACAGTGACTGGTAATATTACCTCCAATAGCCTTAGTTCTGTAGATGCAAACCTGACGAACCTGGCGCTCTCTAACAATCTTACAGTAACAGGCAGTATCACTTCGAATTCTTTGAGTACGGTTACTGGAACGATCAATAGTCTTGTAACAAGTGGGGCAACAGTCAATGGTGGGTTAACAGTAACAGGTAATATCACTTCGAACTCACTGAGTACAGTGAATGGAACGATCAATAGCCTGGTAGCAAGTGGGGTAACAGTCAATGGTGGGTTAACAGTGACTGGTAATATTACTTCCAATAGCCTAAGTTCTGTAGATGCAAGCCTGACGAACCTGGCGCTGTCTAACAATCTTACAGTAACAGGTAATATCACTTCAAACTCTTTGAGTACGGTTAATGGAACGATCAATAGCCTTGTAGTAAGTGTAGCGACAGTCAATGGTGGGTTGACGGTAACAGGAAATATTACTTCGAATTCTTTGAGTACAGTTACTGGAACGATCAATAGTCTTGTAGCAAGTGGGGTAACAGTTAATGGTGGTTTAACGGTAACAGGTAATATCACTTCCAACTCACTGAGTACGGTTACTGGAACGATCAATAGCCTTGTAGCAAGTGGAGCAACAGTCAATGGTGGGTTAACAGTGACTGGTAATATTACCTCCAATAGTCTTAGTTCGGTAGATGCAAACCTGACGAACCTGGCGCTCTCTAACAATCTTACAGTAACAGGCAATATCACTTCGAATTCTTTGAGTACGGTTACTGGAACGATCAATAGTCTTGTAACAAGTGGAGCGACAGTCAATGGCGGGTTAACAGTAACGGGAAATATTACCTCTAATAGCCTTAGTTCTGTAGATGCAAACCTGACGAACCTGGCGCTGTCTAACAATCTTACAGTAACAGGCAATATCACTTCCAACTCACTGAGTACAGTTACTGGAACGATCAATAGCCTTGTAACAAGTGGGGCAACAGTCAATGGCGGTTTAACGGTAACAGGAAATATTACTTCGAATTCTTTGAGTACGGTTACTGGAACGATCAATAGCCTTGTAACAAGTGGAGCGACAGTCAATGGTGGTTTAACGGTAACGGGTAACATTACTTCGAACTCACTGAGTACAGTGAATGGAACGATCAATAGCCTTGTAGCAAGTGGAGCAACAGTCAATGGTGGGTTAACAGTGACTGGTAATATTACCTCCAATAGTCTTAGTTCTGTAGATGCAAACCTGACGAACTTGGCGCTCTCTAACAATCTTACAGTAACAGGCAATATCACTTCGAATTCTTTGAGTACGGTTACTGGAACGATCAATAGTCTTGTAGCAAGTGGGGCGACAGTCAATGGCGGTTTAACAGTAACAGGTAATATCACTTCGAACTCGTTGAGTACAGTTACTGGAACGATCAATAGTCTTGTAGCAAGTGGGGCGACAGTCAATGGCGGTTTAACAGTAACGGGCAATATCACTTCGAACTCTTTGAGTACGGTTAATGGAACGATCAATAGTCTTGTAGCAAGTGGGGCAATAGTCAATGGCGGGTTAACGGTAACAGGCAATATCACTTCTAACTCATTGAGTACAGTTACTGGAACGATCAATAGTCTTGTAGCAAGTGGAGCGACAGTCAATGGTGGGTTAACAGTGACTGGTAATATTACCTCCAATAGTCTTAGTTCGGTAGATGCAAACCTGACGAACCTGGCGCTCTCTAACAATCTTACAGTAACAGGCAATATCACTTCGAATTCTTTGAGTACGGTTACTGGAACGATCAATAGCCTTGTAACAAGTGGGGCAACAGTCAATGGTGGTTTAACAGTGACTGGTAATATTACTTCCAATAGCCTAAGTTCTGTAGATGCAAACCTGACGAATCTGGCGCTGTCTAACAATCTTACAGTAACAGGTAATATCACTTCGAACTCATTGAGTACAGTTAGTGGAACGATCAATAGCCTTGTAGCAAGCGGAGCAACAGTCAATGGCGGTTTAACAGTAACGGGCATTATCACTTCGAACTCTTTGAGTACGGTTAATGGAACGATCAATAGTCTTGTAACAAGTGGAGCGATAGTCAATGGTGGTTTAACAGTAACAGGTAATATCACTTCGAATTCATTGAGTACAGTGAATGGAACGATCAATAGCCTTGTAGCAAGTGGAGCAATAATCAATGGTGGTTTAACAGTAACGGGAAATATTACCTCTAATAGCCTAAGTTCTGTAGATGCAAACCTGACGAATCTGGCGCTGTCTAACAATCTTACAGTAACAGGTAATATCACTTCGAACTCATTGAGTACAGTTAGTGGAACGATCAATAGCCTTGTAGCAAGCGGAGCAACAGTCAATGGCGGTTTAACAGTAACGGGCAATATCACTTCGAACTCTTTGAGTACGGTTAATGGAACGATCAATAGTCTTGTAACAAGTGGAGCGATAGTCAATGGTGGTTTAACAGTAACAGGTAATATCACTTCGAATTCATTGAGTACAGTGAATGGAACGATCAATAGCCTTGTAGCAAGTGGAGCAACAGTCAATGGTGGGTTAACAGTGACTGGTAATATTACTTCCAATAGCCTAAGTTCTGTAGATGCAAACCTGACGAATCTGGCGCTGTCTAACAATCTTACAGTAACAGGCAATATCACTTCCAACTCACTGAGTACAGTTACTGGAACGATCAATAGCCTTGTAACAAGTGGGGCCACAGTCAATGGCGGGTTAACGGTAACAGGCAATATCACTTCGAATTCATTGAGTACAGTGAATGGAACGATCAATAGCCTTGTAGCAAGTGGAGCGACAGTCAATGGTGGGTTAACGGTAACGGGCAATATCACTTCGAACTCTTTGAGTACAGTTACTGGAACGATCAATAGTCTTATAGCAAGCGGAGCGACAGTCAATGGCGGGTTAACAGTAACGGGAAATATTACCTCCAATAGCCTAAGTTCTGTAGATGCAAACCTGACGAATCTGGCGCTGTCTAACAATCTTACAGTAACAGGTAATATCACTTCGAACTCATTGAGTACAGTTAGTGGAACGATCAATAGCCTTGTAGCAAGCGGAGCAACAGTCAATGGCGGTTTAACAGTAACGGGCAATATCACTTCGAACTCTTTGAGTACGGTTAATGGAACGATCAATAGTCTTGTAACAAGTGGAGCGATAGTCAATGGTGGTTTAACAGTAACAGGTAATATCACTTCTAATTCATTGAGTACAGTGAATGGAACGATCAATAGCCTTGTAGCAAGTGGAGCAACAGTCAATGGCGGGTTAACAGTAACGGGAAATATTACCTCCAATAGCCTTAGTTCTGTAGATGCAAACCTGACGAATCTGGCGCTGTCTAACAATCTTACAGTAACAGGTAATATCACTTCGAACTCATTGAGTACAGTTAGTGGAACGATCAATAGCCTTGTAGCAAGCGGAGCGACAGTCAATGGCGGTTTAACAGTAACGGGCAATATCACTTCGAACTCTTTCAGTACGGTTAATGGAACGATCAATAGTCTTGTAACAAGTGGAGCGATAGTCAATGGTGGTTTAACAGTAACAGGTAATATCACTTCTAATTCATTGAGTACAGTGAATGGAACGATCAATAGCCTTGTAGCAATTGGAGCAACAGTCAATGGCGGGTTAACAGTAACGGGAAATATTACCTCCAATAGTCTTAGTTCGGTAGATGCAAACCTGACGAACCTGGCGCTGTCTAACAATCTTACAGTAACAGGTAATATCACTTCAAACTCTTTGAGTACGGTTAATGGAACGATCAATAGCCTTGTAGTAAGTGTAGCGACAGTCAATGGTGGGTTGACGGTAACAGGAAATATTACTTCGAATTCTTTGAGTACAGTTACTGGAACGATCAATAGTCTTGTAGCAAGTGGGGTAACAGTTAATGGTGGTTTAACGGTAACAGGTAATATCACTTCCAACTCACTGAGTACAGTGAATGGAACGATCAATAGCCTTGTAGCAAGTGGAGCAACAGTCAATGGTGGGTTAACAGTGACTGGTAATATTACCTCCAATAGTCTTAGTTCGGTAGATGCAAACCTGACGAACCTGGCGCTCTCTAACAATCTTACAGTAACAGGCAATATCACTTCGAATTCTTTGAGTACGGTTACTGGAACGATCAATAGTCTTGTAACAAGTGGAGCGACAGTCAATGGCGGGTTAACAGTAACGGGAAATATTACCTCTAATAGCCTTAGTTCTGTAGATGCAAACCTGACGAACCTGGCGCTGTCTAACAATCTTACAGTAACAGGCAATATCACTTCCAACTCACTGAGTACAGTTACTGGAACGATCAATAGCCTTGTAACAAGTGGGGCAACAGTCAATGGCGGTTTAACGGTAACAGGAAATATTACTTCGAATTCTTTGAGTACGGTTACTGGAACGATCAATAGCCTTGTAACAAGTGGAGCGACAGTCAATGGTGGTTTAACGGTAACGGGTAACATTACTTCGAACTCACTGAGTACAGTGAATGGAACGATCAATAGCCTTGTAGCAAGTGGAGCAACAGTCAATGGTGGGTTAACAGTGACTGGTAATATTACCTCCAATAGTCTTAGTTCTGTAGATGCAAACCTGACGAACTTGGCGCTCTCTAACAATCTTACAGTAACAGGCAGTATCACTTCGAATTCTTTGAGTACGGTTACTGGAACGATCAATAGTCTTGTAGCAAGTGGGGCGACAGTCAATGGCGGTTTAACAGTAACAGGTAATATCACTTCGAATTCATTGAGTACAGTGAATGGAACGGTCAATAGCCTTGTGGCAAGTGGGGCAACAGTCAATGGTGGGTTAACAGTAACAGGCAATATCACTTCGAACTCATTGAGTACAGTTACTGGAACGATCAATAGTCTTGTAACAAGTGGGGCCACAGTCAATGGTGGTTTAACGGTAACAGGGAATATCACTTCGAACTCACTGAGTACAGTTACTGGAACAATCAATAGCCTTGTAACAAGTGGGGCAACAATCAATGGAGGTTTAATGGTAACAGGCTTTGCCCAGATGAGCGATCTATCTGCAACAGGAGCCATTTTTGCGGCAACTATAAGCGCAACAGATATTTATGCAACAGACCTTTATCGTGTTACAGAGCATAATTTATCCGACAGGAGATTCAAAAAGGATATTAATAATCTTCCTTCATCAATGCCGGATATCCTCTCATTGCGACCAGTATCCTTTAACTGGATCAATCCTTCTTATGGTAAACAACGGCAACTTGGGTTTATTGCACAGGAAATACAGGAAGTCTTTCCTGGGTTGGTGTCAAACGATAGCAAAACAGGTCGACTTTCTGTAAATTATTCCGGTCTGATTTCCCCCATAGTCAAATCCATCCAGGAGCAACAAGAACAAATCGAAACCCTCAAAAAACAAAACGCCGAACTACAAAAACGTCTCGACGATCTCGAAGCATTGATCAAAAAACTGGCCAATAAAAACTAGCAGCTATAGCCAAGTGAGAAAGTATTCACCCACATATCAAAACATCTGTACCTCTATTGCAATAATTTTTTGCATGTGTTTTGCACGCAGCACAAAAGCGGCCAGTGCAGATACTTTTGCTTTATATATAGCGCCCAATGCTTCCCTGTATGTAAATGGACCACTCCAGATGTCTATTATGTCGAAAGTGATCAATAGCGGTGTGTTTGGCTCGGTACCCGGCTCGAGGATTAATATGTATGGCAATTTCTGGCGCAACACGCCCGGAGCAAGTTTTCCTGATGAAACCGGTAGCAATTCATTTAGCGGTGTTGGCGGTGTTTTTCATTTCCTGGGTAGTGGATCACAACAACACCTTACTGGTGGGTATGCTGTTGCCGGTAAAACAGGCCCCGGTTTTCACCATCTTGTTATCGATAATCCATTTGGTGTTCAGTTATACGGCGATGATGCATGGATACGTTCCTCACTTCATTTTAACAATGGATTGCTTTGGCTGAACGGGAATAACCTCAAAGTTGGCACGAATGATCCCGGTATCATTTCCGGTTTTACAGAAAACAGGTTTGTGGCAACAGGTAATACGGCAACAGGCGGTTTTTTATACCGTTCAAAAGTGTCCGGTAGTTCAGGAAGTGTCATTTTTCCGGTGGGTGCCTTGACAGAAACTTATGCGCCATTGGCGGTAATGTTCAATGCCACCGCACCACAGGATGTTCGTGTAAGGGTGTTTGATAATATTTACAGTAATGCATTTGCGGGAACTGCCGGTAGTCCTGCCAGTGTGCAGCAGACATGGAATATCGGACACGAATTTCCGAATACAAAAATACCGGCTGTTGTGGCCATCCAGCACCATGCACGTAATGAAGGAGCCATTTTTACGGTACACAGGGCCAATAGTTTTATTTCACGGTATGATTTCCATCTTAAAACATGGGATACACTCGAACCTGCTGATATTATTTCACCGGGTACGCATACAACCGGACTGCCTATTCCTAATACACATATTCAGGTCCGTAGTTTTGACTCGTTGGGAGGGAACACTTATCTGGCAAAAATCGCCGACAAAAAATCAGACTCCATCACCCTCGCCAAAGCAGCGCTGGTGCCTGTATTGCAACCGGATGGCAGTTTCCTGGTGACCTATGTTTTCCTGGTAAACAATGACGGAAGATTACCTGCCCATTCATTGAAAGTGTTGGATACGCTTGATAAAGTATTTACATCGCCTGCCACGTTTTCAGTGAGCTCTGTAAAAACTTCCGGTACGCTGGTGGCCAATAACAGTTTTGATGGGGTTACCATAACCGATCTGTTGCTTCCTGCAAGTAGCCTGGCCCCGCATAAAATGGATACAATCACACTGGTACTGAATGTGACTACCAATAAACGGGAGGGCTATTATTACAACAATGCATTCCTGAAAGGAACACTCAACGGATCCAATAACCGACAGTATGTGATCGATAATAAATCAGTGGACGGCGTTACACCACCAGATCCGGCGGCACCGGCTGTACCAACACCTGTTGCATTGACGGCTTCCAAATACCAGATGCCGCAGGGGTTCTCACCAAATGGTGACGGTGTGAATGACAAGTTCCTGATCGGCAACCTGGGTATCGATAATGCAGCGGTATGGGTATTCAACAAACAAGGTGTACTCGTGTACCGCAGCGCCAATTATAAGAATGATTGGGATGGTATTTCCAACCAGGGAGGTCCTTCGCAGAACCAGCGTGTGGAAGATGGAACGTATTTCTATAAAGTAGTGGTAACAGAAACCGCCACCGGCAAGCAACAGACTTTCTTTGGATTCATCTCAATATGGAAATGATTGTACAGTAACTGAATGAAACTTTTTTTACGATACCTGTTAGTGCTTCTGCTGAATGTAAACGGTACGGGTTATTCGTATGCACAGGAAGATGCCACCAACAGGCAATACCTTTTTAATACACTTAATATCAATCCTGCGTATGCAGGCGCCAGGGGGTTGACAAGTATCACCGCAGGATTTCATAAGCAATGGCTGGGTGTACCCGGTTCACCAAGAACCGGTGTTTTCTCAATAGATGCACCTTTTTACCAGCATCACATGGGTGGTGCATTGCAGATGTATGATAACAAAGTAGGCATGGAACGTACCAGCGGTGCCAATATCAGCGTTTCCACGCTGCTTAAATTTGAGAAGGATCATGAAGACGCATTTTTGTCGATAGGCCTACAGGCGGGTATTATGAATTACAGGATCGACCGCACATCTGTGGCGCTTCCTTACCAGAATGACCCGGCTTTTCAGAACAATACGAATGTACTGATGCCAACAGCCGGTATCGGCGTGTATTACCAGCGACCGGGTTTTTTCGCCAGTCTTTCTGCACCCTCATTATTGATCAGTACCGTACAGGTAGATAAAATAACTTCTTTAAACACTGCATCATTTAAAAATATGCAGATATTATTATACACAGGTATTACCGCACAGCTTGGAGAAGATTTTGAGGTACGTCCCTCCGTTTTTTTTAAATGGATGAACGGAAAAGTATTTGAAGTACATGCCAATACCAGTCTCTGGGTTAAGAACCTGGTTGGTGTCGGATTTTCTTACCGCCTCGATGATGCCGTATTGGGGATTGCTGAATTACGCATCAATGATAAAATGAGCTTTGGCTACTCTTACGGAAGAAGCATAGGCGATAAAGTATATTTTACCCAGCCAACACATGAAGCGATCATCAGGTTTAATTTTCTGCCGGCGGAATAATGGGTGAAGCAGGGAACAAGGAACAAGAACGCCCGTCATTTCTGACAGGCGTTCTTGTTATAAAAGATATTCGATAATTAATTGGTCTTAGGCTTGCTGCTGGCAGAAGCCGGTTTGGCAGCTGCGGAAGTAGCTGGTGCGGTTGTAGTCTGTGCTTTTACTTCACCGCCAATCGTTAATACGATCACAGGTGTAGTAGCTGAATTAGTGGAAATAGTAACTGTTCTGTTGATGGCGCCAAGAGCGGCAGCATTATAAGTTACTTTTACAGATCCTTTTGCACCTGGCGCTATGGCCTCCTGTGTATATTCAGGAACGGTACAGCCGCAGGAGCCTGTAGCATTTTTAATAAACAAAGGCTCTTTACCGGTATTGGTAAAAGAAAAATTATAGCTAACCGGTATGCCTTGTGGAATGGTTCCAAAATCATGTTTTTCAGAAGCGAAACTGATCACTGACTGAACACCGCCGCCGGGAGAACTTACTTGTGCTGTTTGTGCAAAGCTTGTGGCTGCTAATCCAACAATCGCTATCAGGGCTAATACTATTTTTTTCATGGGGTAAATATTTGAATACGAAAATAACCATTTTTTGCTTCTTTGACCGCCCGGTAGTATTAAAACTGGTTTAAATCGGTGAAAGAAGCCATATCACCCGCTTATCGCCTTATTTTAGAGTCATGAATATGTTCAGGGCGCTTTTGTTGGGATACATGGGATTGATGATAGCGGGTTGCAGTGTAAAAAATTACACTGTCAGTAATGCCCATGCACACAATGATTACGCCCATCCGGTTCCATTTTATCCATCCTATAACGCAGGTTTCGGTTCCATAGAGGCAGATATATTCCCGGTAAATGGTTCATTGTACGTGGCACATAACGAAAAAGATATGCGCGCCGGCAATACCCTGCAGGCATTATACCTGCAACCGCTTTTATCCATGCTGTCAGCGGATAGCCTGCGGCATCTGCGCTTACTGGTGGATATCAAAGACAATTACCGGCTCTCTCTTTCTTTACTGATCAAAGAATTACAACCGCTCAAACCTTATCTTACCAGTGCATCTTCGGCAGGGCAACTCACCATACTGATTAGCGGCCAGCGCCCCCCGCCGTCAGAATACCAGCTTTATCCCGATTACCTGTTCTTTGATGATGACCTGAAACTCCCCCATACACCCGAAGAATGGAAACGGGTAGGGCAGGTGAGCCTGCCATTCAATAAACTATCTGCCTGGAAAGGCATAGGCAAATTGCCCCAGGCAGATAAGCATATACTAAAACACAAGATCGACAGTGTTCATACAGCCGGTAAATCCATCCGTTTCTGGGCGGCACCTGACACGGTTACTTCCTGGCAACTGCAAAAACGCTTACTGGCCGATCTGATAGGTACGGATAAAGTGAGCGAACTGGCGGCGTGGTTGAAATAGTCCATAGTCCATAGTCCATGGTCTATAGACTATGGACCATGGACTAACTCAACTCCGCTGCTTCTTAACTGCCGCCAGCAGGTGTTCAATACAAATGATATTATCTGAATCAATGGGCGGAATGGATATTTGCCAGGTCTGTTCCACTGCATTAAGCAGGTAGAGCATTTCCCAATCAACAAGTTCCAGGTCTTTTTTCAGGTTGGTTTGCAGGGTTAGTGAAGGTGGATAGATGTTCAGCTTCTGTTTCAACAGTTTCTGTATACTGCTCACGGCTGGTTGCATAAGATTTGGTTTCGGTTATAAATGATAGAAACCTTTTAAGACAAAAACGTTGCCAGACAGGTGTTAAAGAGGAGTGAATGTTGAATGATGAATGTTGAACAGCAGAGTATCGAAGGTTGTTTTTCAAATTACTTCATCATTCTACATTCAATTATTCGATATTCTAAATGTCTTATGAGCGCCGGATTTGTGTCCACACAAATCCTTTTTTGAAAAACGGCCAATATGAAGACAGATAGGGCACGCCTCTCAGATATCGTTCCAGTGATCTACACTGCTTTTTTTGGTAAATAAACCTTTTTTACCGTTTACGCTGTTCGTCTTGTTATTTGAATTCGCCAGTTTCTCCTGTTTCTCGATGATTTTTTCATCAAGATTGATCTTTGTCTTTTCAGCTTTGATGGTCTGTCGCAGTAACCCAAACAGTCCCATATAAAAATTAGCGATCCATACGAGTGCAAACCCGCCGATCAGGTATCCTTTCCAGCCGGTAAAGAGCAGGGTATAGCCTGTAATGACCAGAAAAATGGCCGTTATATAGTGACTGAAACAATATTCACAGGTAAACAGGTAGAAACATTTGCGGAGTAATACATTCCTGTTTTCCTTGCTTTGGCGTACGCAGAAATTACGTGGCCCTGCAAAAATTTCTTCATGCGTCACCGTCCAGCTGATACAGGCAATGGGAAGTGCGATGATAAATAAAGCTATGATCTGTTGCGTAAGCATATCTGGTTATTTATCCTGGGAACATCCTACGATGATATGGTTTCTTTGTTCAGGTATAGCTGTATATGCTTTACACTGGATGCAGTTACTGGCGGGCTGTGTGGTCATGGTAAAATTGAACTCTTCGCCCTCTTTGATCGTTGCGGGAAAATCACATTCATTGCCCACAGCAAACACATTTTCATACGGCTTATTGGACAGTGAATCCGTCCAGTTAACCGCAACGGCCAATCCTCCAGATGGCTGACCGATCAATTGTACCACCCTTTGCCCGCAAATACCCCGTTTTACCAGTTTCCCCGTAAAACAGGTCTTTTCATCGGTTTTCGGCCTGGTGGCGCACATCTGGAATAAGGGAAGTAAGGCTATCAGGAATAAAATGCGTTTCATGCGTTTTTAAAGGGAAATATGAAAAAACTGTACCATCACGGTATTTGTTACCAGATATTAGTCAGTCCTTGTGGAGCGGCCTCTTTAGGTTCGGTGCCGAGCGCAGCGATGGCAGACGGGATAATGCGCAGCATATCCCGGCAGAAGCTAAAGCAGCCGCGGAGCAAGGACGGGGCCCGCGGCCCAGGAGCGATAGCGTCCGCAAAGGGGGGCTATTATTGTTACAGTTAGTTTCGCACAACATCAGCTTCTACAGTCCAAAACTAGATGCGTTTGCCCTGGCTCTCCAATATCCCGCCCGACCATCTCCCAAAAAAAATCCTTTCTTTATGTAACCATTCTTCCAACCGATAGTTACCTTATCTATTAACAACAAACAAAACCGGCTGCTTGGACCCGCTTACTGATAACGCACTGATGCTCAAGGTCAAAAATGGCGATCTTGACAGGATGGGATTGCTGTTTGAACGGCATCACCGGCCATTGATGGGCTTCCTGTTCCACATGACCGGTCAGCGGGAAATGAGTGAGGACCTGGTGCAGAACGTGTTTTACCGGATGCTTAAGTACCGGCACACTTTCCGCGGGGATGGCGAATTCAGGGCCTGGATGTACCATGTGGCGCGCAATGTGATACACGATGAGGGCAGAACCGCCAAACGCAGTATCCGCTCACAGGAACTGGATCTGTACGCGGAAAAGATAGGAGGAGGTGTGGTGGCAGATGAACACATACAGAAAAAACAGGAGTTAAGGGTTTTACACGAAGCACTGGCATCTCTTAACGAAGAGAGCCGCGAAGTACTGGTGCTAAGCCGCTTCCAGGAACTGAAATACCACGAGATCGCAAAGATCATGGAGATCAGTGAAGGGGCGGTAAAAGTAAGGGTGCACCGCGCACTGCAGCAACTCAAGAACGTTTACTTTAAAATGGAATCAAATGAAATGTGACAACGACAAACAACAACTTTCGCGCTGGATCAACAACGAAATGAGTGAAACCGAGCGCGCGGAATTTGAGATCCATTTGTCGCAATGCGCCGAATGCCGCATGGAACTGGAAACCGACCAGCAGGTATGGGACCTGATGGGAGAGATCTCCGCTCCTGAGCCGTCCGCTGTCATGCGCCCACGGTTTTATGCGATGCTTGATACGTACAAGGAATCGCAGCAACAATGGAAGAGTCCGTTGGCAGATATCCGTAATATGTTCCGCCAGTTCTGGAGCGTGCAACCCGGTTTCAGACTCGCCTACAGTGTGGTGCTGGTAGTGATGGGATTGGGGTTCGGGTTCCTTATCAACCGTAAAGAAGATAAAAAAGATAACCAGCAGATCGCAGCGCTTTCTTCCCAGGTAAGTGAAATGAAAGAGATGATGATGTTATCGTTGCTCGAAAACCCATCCGCTACAGAACGTATCCGCGGTGTAAGTTATACCAGCGAGATAGGCGGCGCCAACGAAGAAGTGATCGATGCACTACTTGCCACATTGAATGGTGATCCCAATGTAAATGTGCGGCTGATGACACTCGAAGCCTTAGCGCCACTGGCATCCAAAAATCCGGCGGTAAGGGAAGGACTGGTACAGTCCATCGTTCAGCAGGAATCGCCCATGATGCAATTGGCCATGGCAGATGTGATGCTCAGGCTACAGGAAAAACGATCCGTACAATCGTTCCGGAAACTGCTGATGCAGAAAGATATGAATGGACAGATACGTAACAAGATCGAACAAACCATTACCAAACTTATTTAAACAATTCATTTTATGAAACACATGCTCACGATCCTGCTGGCAGGATGCGCACTCTGCTGTGCCCAGCCGCAACCCGCTCAGGCGCAGGAACACAAAACACATGTAAGCAAAGAATTCAGTTTACAGAAAGCAGCATCATCAACGGTGCTATCTATCTACAATATTTTCGGTTCGATAAAAGTAGAAGGATACGCAGGCGATAAGATACTGATCGAAGTGGACCAGAAACTTACCTCCAAAACAGAAGAGGGTCTGGAAGAAGGCAAAAAAGAATTCAAACTCGGATTTGACCAGCAGGCCGATACCATCACCGCTTATATTGAAGAACCCTATGATTCACGACCCAAAAAAGAATGGGAAAGGAACAACTGGGGAAATAGCCGTCGGATCCCGTACAAATATTATCTCAGCTTTACAGTGAAGGTGCCGTTTGCGATGAACCTCAACATATCAACGGTGAATGATGGTGATATATCTGTGAAAGATGTAACAGGTTCACTGAACGTACACAATGTAAATGGTGATATTGCCATTGCCAATGCAAAAGGTGCAGCTGTAAAAGCGTACACCGTTAACGGGGATGTAGTGGTAAACCACCTGGTAGAACCCGGTACCGATGCACAGTACCATACCATCAATGGGAAACTGGACATCACCTATCCATCCAGTCTCTCTGCCGATCTCAGTTTTAAAAGCATGAACGGTTCTTTCTACACAGATTTTCCTGAAGTAGCCATGCTACCGGCCAAAGTGACAAAGACTGAAGAAAAGAAAGCCAATGGAACCCTTTACAAAATCAATAAAGGAACAGATGTACGGATAGGTACCGGAGGAAAGAGCTACCGGTTCGAAACCCTGAACGGAAATGTATATATCAAAAAACAAACTTCTTAATACTTCTCAAAACAAATAATATGAAAAAGATGAAAGCAGCTATGTTGATAGCAGCCATGATGCTCGCAGCAGGATCACAGGCACAGACAGAACAGTTAACCGTACCACTGAGTGATCCCGGTAAACCTTTTACCCTCAATATCGGCTTGCTAAACGGCTCGATAAAAATAGTTGGTTATGAAGGAAAAGACATCGTGATCGATGCAGTGTCTGGCGAAGCCCGTAAAAGAGAAAGACTGAGGGATAAAGAGAAGGAAAAGGGTGGGGTGAACACGAATATTAATGTAAATGTTCAGCCTTTTGGCAAAGAAAAAGAAAACGCTTCAGGTATGAAACGTCTCAATGGTGCCGGTAATGGCATGGAGATCACTGTAGAAGAAAAAAGCAACCGTGTAACGATCAACTCGGATTCTTACAAACGTCCCATTGATTTCGTGATCAAAGTACCCATGTCATCAGCCAAACTGAAAATAAGTACAGTGAACGATGGTGATATCAGTATCAGCAATGTGAGCGGAGAGATGGAAATCGAAAATACGAACGGCGATATCTCGGTAACCAATGTTTCCGGATCGGTAGTGGCCAATACGACCAACGGCTGGATAGTGGCCGCGTTAAAAACAGTTGACGGTAAAACTCCTATGGCGTTCAGTACCCTAAATGGAAAAGTGGATGTTACCCTGCCGGCTGATATCAAAGTGAGCCTGAAAGCCAAATCTGATATGGGCCAGATCTATAGCGATTTCGATGTGACCATCGATAAGACAGCCCCCAAAATTACCCGCAGCAATGAAAAAGGCATGTACAAACTCAATATCGAAGACTGGGTACAGGGCAAGATCAACGGCGGCGGACCTGAACTGCTGATCAAAAGTTTCAACGGCAGCATTTACGTACGAAAAGCCAAATAAAAAACCTCTGTGTAACTCTGTGTCCTCTGTGCCTCTGTGGTAAAGCCCTCGCTTTGATTGATGGAGGAGTTCTTTACCACAGAGGCACAGAGGACACAGAGGTTCACAGAGTAGAGCCGCAGATTCGCAGATTGATTATTTAATCTGCGAATCTGCGGCTTACTTATTAGAATACAGTCTCAGTCCCCTAACTTAGCCGCGAATTTTGAACGCTCAAACGCTACATTTTATGAGACTGATCAGCCGCATCACCGTATTCGTTTTTTTACTCGCAATGCCCTTTTCTTCCAACGCATGGGGATTACTCGGTCACAGGATCGTAGGAGAGATCGCTTATGGATATCTCACACCTAAGGCAAAAAAAGCCATACAGGATATATTGGGTAATGAATCGCTGGCTATGGCCAGCAACTGGGCGGATTTTATCAAGTCAGATCCGGCTTACCGTCATTTAAGTAACTGGCACTATATTAATTTCAAAAGCGGGCTCACCGAAAAAGAAGTGAGGGGTTATCTCCAGTCAGATACCGCTACAGATGCCTATACCAAACTGAATTTTTTGTCTAAAGAATTGCAGAATACCAAACTGGCATCCGATAAAAAATTACTCTACCTCCGTCTGCTCATCCATATCGCCGGCGACCTGCAGCAACCCATGCACGTGGCCCGCTCCGATGACCAGGGTGGCAATGCCGTTAAAATTGACTGGTTCGGAAAAAGCACCAACCTGCACAGTATGTGGGATGAACAACTGCTCGATTTTCAGCAGTTGTCCTATACAGAGTATGCCAAACATGTTAACCATCCAACCGCTGCGCAACGCGCTGAATGGCAAAAACAATCCATTGCAGACTGGATCGTTGATTCTTATACTATCACTGAAGAAATATACAAGGAAATCGGATCGGCTGCAACCACCCGTTTAAGCTACCGCTACAATTTCGATCACCTGAAAACACTGGATCAGCAATTGCTGAAAGGAGGAGTGAGGCTGGCGGCGTTGTTGAATAATATCTTTAAATAAGTACGAATTACGAGGTACGAAGTACGAATTTTTTTATTCGTACTTCGTACTTCGTACCTCGTAATTCGTACTTATCCTCAGTCTTTGCTCGATCCCCTAAACTGGTGTATCGTTTCCTTAAACAATACATTAAACGTGGTAAGCGAACCATACACAGCGGTAATGTATTGCTGTAGTTCTACTTTCTCCGCATCCGTCAGCACTTTATGGGAATTGATCTTCTGTTCGATCAATCGTATCCTGTCGCGGATCATGATGATCTTGTGGAAAAAAACATCGATGGGGACTTCTTTGGGTTGCAGGCTCTCGTCTTTGGGTTTTAGTATCAATGTGCCATCGTTCCATTTGGTGGCCATAGGTACCAGTTGAAATTCATGTAGGCGTTGTGTAAGCACATTATCAAGCGCCTGCTCGATATCTGCGAGGGAAAGCCCGTTACCGTCATTGCCGGCTTCTGTGCTTTCGAGTATAACAAGCTCAGTATAGTCTTTAGCGATACTCTTCGCAGTATTCGGTGTTTTGAACCAGATGGTATAAAACTCACTGGCAGTTTCTACTACCACGCCTTTGCCATAATGCGGGTGCTGTACCCTTGAACCTACGCCTAAATTTTCCATGCTTTTTTTATTAAAAGTAATAAGTCAGTTCTTAATCATTGATGGAAAATATGTACTGGTGGGTATTTTTTTTCAACACAGAGGTCACAGAGTCAAACAGAGGGCCCTCTGTTTGACTCTGTGACCTCTGTGTTGAAAAAAGCTCAAACCAAAAGAGGTTATCTTTCAGGATAACCTCTTTAAAAATGAGATAAAAAATTATTTCACGGAAATAGGTACTTCCAGGTATTCCCAACGAAGTGCAATGCCTTTGTCGCTGATAGTATAGATCATGGCCTCCTGCAGGGTATCTTTCTTAACAGGTTTTACTTTTACACGGATCACATCCTTGGTAGGATCAAGGGTTGTTTCTCCCTGGCGGGTAATTCCCCATTGACCGGTAGCAGCATTAAAAATAACGGTCCATTCGTTTTCTTCCGCCATAATATAGACACTGTATTTGCCGGCTGGTAATTTTTGACCTTCTACCGTTAGATCCTTATCTGTTTCGATCGAAGTAGCGGTATTGGCGCCTGCCCTCCATACTTTACCACCATAAGGAACAAGATTGGTTCCCCAGATAGGTCTTCCTTTTACTGAAGGACTGCCATATTTAATGGTAACATTGGCGCCTTTAATGGTACCGGTAGCGGATACATCAGGACTTCTCTGGGCAAATGACAAGGCAGTGAAACCGATCACTGTTAAAGCCAGTAAGAATGCTTTTTTCATAGTAACAAGATTTGATGTTTTTGATTTAGAGGAAGGCTAAGTTACTGTATTCCGGACACAGGAAATCACCGTTTATCATTCAATTATACCCATATAAAATCGCGCCTTTACGCCTTTGCGGGCAAATTTTCACGCAAAGGCGCAAAGGCGCGGTTATCGGTTGGTATTTTTATAAAGGGACCTCCGTTAGCGTCCATGCATTGCTTCTGCGGCTCCAGATAATGGCGTAATCCTTACCATGTGTGAGCCTGAATGTTTTGGCAGAATTGCTCTTGCTGAATCGCATCCATCCATAGCTGTACACGTCAAATTTAAAAACAAATGGCTGGGTGGTTTTCAGGGGTGCCTGGTTATAGGTTTTGCCATCATCAGAAAGATAAACGGTCATATCGTTGTTGCCATACAGGTACAGGTAGATCCAACTGGCATCCGCGGTATTGGCAGGTGGGGGATTCTGTTGTGGCTGTGGCGCCGGTTGCTGTGGCTGGGATGGCATACTGCCGGGCGTGGTACTGGTCAGCCCTCTTGCATAGTTCCAGCCATTGGTAATAGCGGTAAGCCTGTCTGCTTTGGCCGGATGTGTACTGCTTGCCCGGGGCGATGCGATCTGGTTCATGGCCGCTCTGGCTTCTTCCAGGCTCGCGCCCAGTTTTTCCATGGCATAACCAGAAAAATAATCAGCCTCAATTTCTTTGGGTGGGGTACTTCCTTTGCTGTCCACTACATGGTTACGGTAATGATGACCCATCTCGTGCGCCAGCACGCTAACCGATGCCCATTGCGTAGCAGCATAGGCATCCAGGTTTTCCAGGAAATTGTTATCGTAAATGATGTACCGCTTCCCGCTCAGGATGGTGGCGTAAGCGTTGTTGATACCATTCTGTTCACGAACGGTAAAATTCTCTTTCCAGTTGATACTGTCGAGCATACGGTCGATAAAATCCCGGGCCTCGTACACGGAATTGAAAGTGGAAGTCAGTCTTTTGGGTGGGATGATAATGCCGCATTGGTTAACCTGTTGTGCTTCTGCTAAGAGACAAACGAGCAATCCGGCAATCAAAAGCAATTTTTTCATGGGTATGCGTTTATGATAAAGGGGTACAGAGACATCTAAAAAAATCATACCGGGTATCATATCGCCTTGAACATTGAAAATTGAGGATTGAATATTGAACATTAATGTTCAGTGAAATGCTCAATTTTCAATGTTCAATTTTCAAGTTGGTTGTCTTATGGAAGATTACTGTATTTTTAGTAATAAAATCACCCAGGCAAGGATATCACTATCTGGTTTGCGAAAAGGTAACTACTTAGTCGAAATCAGCAGTGGTAAGTATATAGAAAGAAAACAACTCATTGTACATCAACAGTAGTTGTACTTCCAGACTTCAACGAATTATCTATGAAACCAATATTAATAATACTGATTACAGGTACCCTGTGTTTTTCAGGGTGTACTGGAAAAGATGAAGATCCAGTACCGCTTCCGGTACCGGACCCTATAACTGCAGCGCAGACACAATGTAGTTCCAACCTTTCCTGGTTAAAGGACATTATCAAAAAAGCGGATGAAGACAAAGCTACCATGAAGTATGGTGGCGGTTACCTAGGAACGATCCATCTGGGAACGTATAATTATACTCCTGTTTTCCTGGTACAAATGTTTATGTGTGTGCCGATAAGTTATGTTTCATATTGTGCTTTTGACTGCTCGGGCACAAAAATTATTGATAATGTGGGTGCTCAGGAAGGACAAAAATTATTTAATCAGATCCTGGTTAATGCAAAACTTATTTATAAAAATACACCTTGATATTTGTTTTTATTCCAGGCACAGTACCCTATGAAAATCCCCGGCCTTCTCTAAAGGCGCTATTGTGTACCTGTCATCAAGTGACCTGCCTTTGATGCGCACGAACTGGTCGCATAATTAAACATTGAACATTGATGTGCAGTGAATACGCAATATTCAATGCTCAATTTTCAATTCTCAATTCTCAATTCTCAAGTTGGTTGTCCTATGGAAGATTGCTGTATTTTTAGTGATAGCATATCCAGCAAATGATCCCGTACGGCTCTTTCAAAAAAACTCGCATCGCCCCCACACCCAGCGGCTTCCTGCACCTGGGTAATGTGCTGTCGTTTGCGGTCACTGCTGCATTGGCAAAAAGAACGGGTGCATCTATACTGCTCCGTATTGATGATCTTGACAGGGAGCGTGCCGACAAACGGTATGTACAGGATATCTTTGATACACTTAACTACCTCGAAATTCCCTGGGATGAAGGGCCGGGAAATATTACTGAATACGAAAAGGAATATTCACAATTACACCGCCTGCCGCTGTACGAAAAAGCTTTGCAACTGCTGAAAGACAGCGACAGTTTATATGCCTGCGATTGTTCACGGAATCTTTTGCAGAGTGAGGATCATGACATGTATCATAGGCACTGTAAAGAGAAAGAGATCCCTTTCGAAAAAGAATACACGAGTTGGCGTATTCACACAGAACCAACGCCACTTGCCGTAAAGACTTTTGCCGGCATATCACATCAACAGTTACCTGTAATCATGCAGGATTTTATTGTCAAACGAAAAGAGGGGTACGCAGCCTACCAACTGGCATCGTTGTGCGACGATGTTTTTTTTGGTGTCGACCTCGTGGTAAGGGGAGAGGATCTCTGGCCCTCTACACTGGCCCAGCAATGGCTTGCTTCCGTGCTTGGTGAAAATAGTTTTCAGGATGCCGTTTTTTATCATCATTCATTATTGGTGGAGGATGGTGCCAAGCTATCAAAATCTGCCGGTGCCGTTTCCATACAATACCTGCGTGCCAATGGTCATAAACCTGTAGATATCTATACTATGATCGCTAACCGTATGGGCATACAGGAACCTGTCAGCGATTGGCAAACACTTGCAGAGCGTTTGCTGCTGGTTTGAATGTCTCAAAATAACCTGCCAGTTCCATTTTAACAGCTAACCTTTCAGGAAGCCCTCTGAAAAAAGTATATTTGCCGCATGGGCAGGAAATTTTTTCATAAAACAATACAGGTATTTTTACTGCTTGTATTGCTGTCACTCAAACTGAGTGCCGGTGGAAAAGGCAATGAGCCTGCTGCAAAATCCCCCATTACTTCCAACAGCCAGTTCTCCGGCGCCATCGACCGCTGTGGTGAGATAGAACTAACGGGCACACATGCTTTTACCGGTTATTCCCAACAGACCGGTAAAAAAACAACGCTCCAGTTCTGGCAGGTAAGTAATGAAATATTTCCCCTTTCACATAACCGGAACACAACAGCAAGGTATCAACAGAATGCGAGGCGCTCTGTTCATCTTGCCTATATTTTTCCCTTTCATTATTTCTGGTAGACCGGCCTGGCAGGTATTGTTTTGATAAGGTTACAATCGTTTGTGACCTGTATTTCATTATTATAAATAGATAATTATGCCCGGCCATATCGTAACATTATTGTATTTGCTTGGAGGTATCGCAGTGATTGTTTTCATACTGATGCAGATCAACAAACGCGACAGGAAAAAAGACAATACAGAACAATTGGATTAAACAAACAGTAAGCTGTTATTAGTCATCTCTGCGTAGCCTCTGCTTCTCATGTTCTCTGCGGTGAAAAGAAGCAGTTAATTCCGGCACACTGAATTTCGGGACGTTTTTCACCGCAGAGAACATGAGAAGCAGAGGTTGCGCAGAGAAATAACCAAACAGGAATAGTACACCAACGTAAATAATACTAAAAAATCATAGTAAGAATATGCACATTACTGCGGAGAATATATTACTGGTCGGATCTATTTTGCTCCTTACGAGCATCATTGCAGGTAAAACCACCAACCGCTTTGGTGTGCCTGTTCTTATCCTGTTCCTCGTGATAGGCATGCTGGCGGGTTCAGAAGGTATTGGCGGTATTCATTTTGATGATCCGCAGGTTACACAACTGATCGGTATTGTTGCTTTGAACTTTATTCTTTTTTCCGGAGGCCTGGATACCCATTGGCAAAGCATACGGCCCGTATTATGGCAGGGTGTAGCGCTGTCTACTATCTGTGTGTTTCTTACCACGGCCATAGTGGGTGTATTCGTGCATTATATGTGGGGATTCAGTCTGGCCGAAGGTCTTTTACTCGGTGCCATCATATCCGCTACCGATGCCGCCGCCGTATTCTCTATCCTGCGTAACAGGGGTATAGGATTAAAGGGGCATCTTGCCCCGGTACTGGAACTGGAAAGTGGCAGCAATGATCCGATGGCCTATTTTCTAACCGTTTCACTGACATCATTAATTGTCAATAAGGATATGAGCCTGGTAGAACTGGTACCACTGTTCTTCAAAGAATTTTTACTGGGTGGGGCAATGGGATACCTTATGGGTAAGGGATCATCCAAACTCATTAACCTGATACGGTTGGATACAGATGGATTATATCCGGTATTGGTATTGGGACTCGTCATGTTTACCTATGCCGCCACCCATTTTATCGGGGGCAATGGCTTTCTTGCCGTTTATCTTTCCGCTATCATACTTGGCAACAGTGATTTTATCCATAAGAAAAGTGTGATCAAATTTTATGAAGGACAGGCATGGCTGATGCAGATTATATTGTTCCTTACATTGGGCCTGCTGGTGTTCCCTTCACAGATATTACCCGTGATTGGTATCGGTTTACTCATCTCTGCATTTTTAATATTCGTGGCAAGACCCATCGGTGTGTTTGTCAGCCTCCATTTTTTTAAACTGAACACGCGCAGCAAACTCTTTGTTTCATGGGTGGGACTACGGGGAGCGGTACCTATTGTTTTTGCCACCTATCCACTCATCGCCGGTATTGAAAAAGCAGGATTGATCTTTAACCTGGCATTTTTTATTTCCGTCACCTCTGTATTACTACAGGGAACCACACTTGCGTGGGTGGCGCGTAAACTGCATCTTACCGTACCCACCAAAGCCAAAAAGAAAATAGGGCTCGAAATTGCGAACAGTAATAAATCAAGTCTCGAGCAGGTAAACATTCCCGATACATCACCGGTGGTAAACCGTAAGATCGTTGCCATCGGGTTACCGGCTACTGTATATATCATTGCTATCAAACGAAACAACAGTTATATGTTGCCCGCCGGTAATACCGTGCTGAAGGCGCAGGACGAATTATATATACTGGCGGAAAATGGAGCGGCCATGCAGGATGCGTACCGGTTGCTGATGATCGATCAGAAAATAATCGAGGTATAAAATAAGCCGCTATACCTACTGTAAGCCAGGGATAGTGGATAAAATCCGGCGGACAAATAATGGTTTTTATATACAAAAAAGAGGGTCATTCAGCGGCCCATTTTTCCCGGTAATTTTTTTTGAATAAAGTTGTTCAAGAAACTTGTTTCCCCTTATCTTTGCCGTCCCGAAAACGGGTCGTGGTTCCGAAATGAACCGGTTCGGATTGGTAGTTCAGTTGGTTAGAATGCCGCCCTGTCACGGCGGAGGTCGCGGGTTCGAGTCCCGTCCAGTCCGCAAAAAGCCCCTTGATTATCAGGGGGCTTTTGTTTTTTGTAGTAAAATTGGCAGCAGAATGCAGAAACCGATTTCGTTGACCACCTCAGTCCGATTTTAACATTTAATCCCTTCCGGCCCCATTCCGGGTAGCTGTTCAGGCATTCTTCGATGGGAAAATCATAGCCGTCATTAGGGTACGTGGTGTTCACCTATTTTGACAATAAAAAGCCCCGTCTGAAAAGACAGGGCGTAAACCAATCTTCTTGCGAAGAAAGTTTCTTGCATCTTTAAAATAGTATTATTAAAAGTTATGGGTAGGATAGTCCTTCATTGTATTTGAACAGTGCGTAGCTTTTACCCTTCAGGTAACCGGGCACATCCGATAATTGTTTTTCGACCACTGCTTCGGAAACGGGCGTGGTAAACGGCATCTTACCTGACGGATTGAGTTTACCGGTTACCACATCCAGTAATGCATCCAGCGTAGTATTAAAAGTTGCGATGACTGCTTTTATATTCCCGGGCCTTTCACGGTTATACACTTCATCGATCACCCAGGGATTCGTGTAATTGATGGCCAGGATCGAAGGTTTCTTGCCAGTCAATGTATTGATATAAGAGACATCTACATTGTTTTTTGAAAGTGACAGATGTATCGGGTTGCCCTGGGAAGCGAACAGCGCAGCCGGTGCAGGCGTAACCCACACCAGTACCAGATCCGCTTCTTCGGGTGTTTTTACGAAGGTTACCTGATAGCGGCTGTCAAGGGTATCATATACATGAGAAGAAGGGGTACCTGTTTTTTGAAAATAGGTTTCTACATAGATCTTTGTTCCCGGTTTAACAGGCAGTGTTTTTGTTTCATTGCGAAGCAGAACCACTGATTTGCGGAAGGCCACGTTAGCTTTTGCAGTGAATGCTGCATTACCGACAATCTTTTCCGCCGCGTCTTCATCTACGTATGGATTTTCAAAAAGTCCCAACTGGAATTTTTCCATCAGTAGCCGGTGAACAGATCCATCAACCAATTTCATATCCACCATTCCGCTTTTGACGGTCTCCAGCAGTTTTGCAGGATCGGCAGTGCCGGAATAAAGATTTACGCCTGCTTCCATTGTTTTTTTATACCGTTCGGTGATAGAAAGATCTTCAGCGCCCCATGGCATCATTTCAATGGGCCCCGTATCTGAATTGATGATCCCTTTAAAACCCAGTTGCAACCTTAACAGGTCGTGGATCACTGCTTTGTTATACGCATAGGCGACTTTTTCATATTTAGTACCTACCGGTATGGAATAGTAGGGCATGATAGAGGATGTTCCCGCTTTGATCGCTGCTTTAAAAGGCACCAGGTTATTTTCAAACATGCCTCCCGGGAAATGTTCTTCCTTGCCCCAGTCGAAATGCGGGTCCTGTCCGCCTACACCTGCTCCGCCTCCCGGAAAATGTTTGGTTGTTACAGCTACCGAACCCCTGCCTAATTTTTCACCCTGGAATCCCAGTACGATCTGCGTGATCATCTGTCCCACCCATTCACTGTTTTCACCAAAGGTACCCTCGATCCGCTGCCACCGCGGTTCCGTACTGAGATCTGCCATGTACATATAGCCTTTGCGCAAACCCACTGCTGCCCATTCCTGTCTGGCCATATCCGCGAATTCCTTCACAAGTTTCAAATCATGCATAGCTGATAGTCCCAGTTCCCCGGGCCAGGTAGAAAAAACGGTCCTTCCCACACTCAGGCCCGCCGCTGCGTCTTTGGTGATATGGTTACGGGGATTGGAGGCAAGAATAGCAGGGATGCCAAGACCATCGCTTTCGCAAAGCGCCTGTAGCCTGTTTGTCCATGCGGCGGTTACACGCGCACCGGTATTACCCCGGAAAATAAAATGACGTAAATGAAATTTTGTAACGCCTTTTGTGGTACCGGCTACACTCATCATAGGTGAGGGTAGGGGTTTGCGCGTAAACATATTCGTAGTCGATACCCTGTCCTCTTCATTGAAGTCACTGTTACCTGACCGTTCATCTTTCATACTGGCCGTGCTGATGAGCATAAAACCCACTTTCTGTTCCACCGTCATTTTTGATAACAGGTCTTTAGCCCGCTCTTCATACGGCAGGCGCCAGTCTTCGTACCTGTCGAGTTCACCATTGCGGTTAAGGTCCTTGAATTGTAATCCGTCTTTATTCAAAATGGTGACTGAACGGTACCCGAGAACCGGTTGAACCGTATTTTTTTTTGCAGGCTGTGCATCTGTACCGCAGGTGATCAGTATAAAAAGGATGGCAAGGTGATACTTCATATAGCAGTCATTGGTGAGGAAACGGAATCTCTGAAATTACTATTGGCCCGGCGTCTGAAATGTTACAGGAAAACTTTACTGCCTAATCAAAGGTTAAAAGTGTTAACAGGATGTTACGCGGAATACGTTCAACCTGTTTCGGGGTATATTAGAGGGATGAAATTCAGGCTGCTTCGCCGCAATTCTTTTTTTTACCTGATACTTGCAGCATTTGCTGTGATGGCGCTTGTTGAATGGCCGCTGCTGAATAGTGCCTATAAAGGGAAGGAGAAGGATTTTAATGATAAGCTGTTCCAGGTAGCCCCGTTTGTTGCTGATGCGGTGGTAAAAGATACCGCTGCCATGAATGCACTTACGAGTGATAGCGCTGTTATACAATTTGTCCGCAAGCGCGTTACAGTACTGGTCGATACTTTTTTTGTCCGTAATGAGATCCCCATCGGTTATGTATATGCCGTTGGAAAACTGGCAAACCCGGAAGAAAATACGGACAGGAGCCGTTTCCGGATCAGCAGCAACCTGATATGGGCCAATGACCCCTCACAGGAAGCGGGCCTGGCCGATACCCGGCTGACAATATCCCATATCGGCCCGAAAGGTGCAGATGTTTATTTCATTAAGTTATTCCTTCCTTCCAAACCGGCCTTCCTGTTCAAACAGTTGCTGCCCCTGGTGGTCATTTCAGGCATTTCACTGCTCCTGTTATTTGTCTGCTTCCTGATACTTGTGTCCATTATCCGGAAACAATCAGCCCTTGCGCTGGCCAAGGAAAACTTTATCAATAATATGACCCATGAACTGAAGACGCCGCTGTTCACGATCTCTATTGCTTCCAGGATGCTGGCAGCACAGGAGCAGATCCGGCAAAATGAAAAACTGGGCTCCTACATCGACAGCATTCAGGAAGAAACCTCGCGGCTCACCCAACTGGTTGATAAGGTACTGGAAACCTCCGCACTGGATAAGGAAACGATGCAACTTGACAGGAAGGAACTCGACCTCCACCTTGTGATACGTTCAGCAGTGAAAAGTTTTGACCTGATCAGGAAGGAACAGGGGGCCTCTATCGGGTTATTGCTTACAGCGCCGGTGCATACGATCCAAGGTGATGAAACACATATTTCTGCCGCTGTCTGCTGCCTGCTGGACAATGCATTTAAATATTCGAAGCACCCTGCGCAAATTACCATCAGTACCACTAACAAGGGCAGACATATTATACTTTCTGTCGCGGATAACGGAATCGGCATAGACATGGAAACCAAACACCAGTTGTTCGACAGATTTTACCGTGGTCATACCGGTAATCTACATGATGTAAAAGGCTACGGGATCGGCCTGAGTTATGTCAAGACCATAGTTGAGCTGCATGGCGGATCGGTATCGGTGAAAAGCACGGTTGGAGAAGGAAGTGAATTTATTTTACAGTTACCTTACATACATGGAAACAGGTAAACAGTTATTGCTGGTAGAGGACGATAAGAACCTGGGATATATTTTGTCTGAATATCTTTCCATGAAAGGCTTTGAAGTGACATGGTCAAGAGACGGAGAAGATGCACTGGCCCTGATCAAAAAGAATCCTTATGCTTTGTGTATATTGGATGTGATGTTACCATCAATTGATGGATTTGGTATTGCTGAACAGATAAAAGCTTCTGCTTCCAGCCTTCCTTTTATTTTCCTTACTGCCAAAAACCTGAAAGTCGATAAACTCAAAGGATTTAAACTGGGTTGTGATGATTTTATCACAAAACCGGTTGATGAGGAAGAACTTGTTGCCCGTATCCAGGCAGTGTTAAGAAGAACATCGGTGCCGGCTGTAAAAAGTACCGGTGCGTCGCTGCAACTGGGCAGATCCAGGTTTCACCCTGCTGCCCAACAACTCGAAACGGACGGCTCTGTCATAAAAATGACGGCCAAGGAAGCTGCCATGCTGCTGCTGCTGTTACAACACCGGAACACCTTACTTGACCGTGAAACAGCACTCAAAAAAGTATGGGGCAGCAATGATTACTTCAACCGCAGAAGTATGGATGTGATTATTTCCCGGCTGAGAAAGCATCTCTCTGCCGACAGTGCTGTCAGTATCACCAACATTCATGGCAAGGGTTATATGCTTGAGGGCTGACATCGCATGTATCCGATGTTCCTGCCTGATCAAATGAGACACACTTTTTTAATGAACTGTGAAAATCCTCATTTCTAATCCCATCCTAATACCGCTCTTACTGTCTGTTTACCCGCCACCAGTAGGTTTGTTTTCATAAAAATGCGACAAACCATGAGACAGAAACTGTTGCTATATATGTGTTTAATAATGGGAAGCCTGGATGCTTTCTCCCAAACCACGGGAGAAGGTATCAGGTTGTATGACCAGGAAAAGTATCTGAGCGCTGCTGCTTTGCTGCAGAAGGTCACTGAAATAAGTCCAGCCGATCTTCATGCACGGTTCTGGTTAATGCGAAGCAATTATGCAGCAGGCAGTCCAGCTTTGGCCGCCCGTGTTGTGCAGGATGTTCCGGTTACATCCCGTGAGGAACCGCTCTACAGGGTACTGGAAGGGATGGTGGCATTGCAGAACCTTGATACCCTCGCCGCACAAAGTTCGTTTACAGCGGCCCAGGGCAAAGCACGTAAAAAAGATCCTGCTATACAACTTGCCATTGCACAGGCGCATATTGATGCGGAGAAAGGCAACCTCTATTATGCACTCCATCTTTTAAATGAAGCCGAAAGACGCGATGGTAAGAACCCGGCCATTCATCTGGCGATGGGGGATGCTTATCGTAAACTGTATAATGGTTCTGAAGCTGTGCGCAGTTATACAAGCGCCATTGAACTTGGTAGCGCCAACCCTGTACCCTATTATAAAATAGGTAAGATCTACCAGACACAGCAAAACACAGAAGTATTTACTGACTATTATAACAAGGCCATTGCAGTGGATCCATCGTTTGCTCCTGTCTATTACCAGTTGTATTACGCCACCTATTTCAAAGATGCAGGCAAGGCGCTGGAACCATTACAAAAATTTATCAGCCTGGCTGATCCCGATATACAAAATACCTACCTGCTGACCGACCTGTTGTACATCAATAAAAAATATCCTGAGTCGATAGCAGAGGCGCAAAAGATACTCGCTGCAGAAAAAGATAGTGCTAAACCGCGTATCTATAAATTACTTGCCTATAGTTATGATGGTACCCGTGACAGTATCAACGCCGACAGGTACCTGACAAAATATTTCTCTATCGCTCCTGACAGTACTATTGCTCCCGATGACCTGTCACTGATGGCGAAACTCCTGGAAAGGAAAGGCGAGGATTCGCTTTCGCTGCTATGGCTTACGCGGGCCTACCGTCTTGAAAAGGATAGTGTGAGAAAAATCGATATGACACGCAAACTGATCGCTTTTACAAAAACACGCAAACAATACGCGGACCAGGCATACTGGTACGAACAATTGTATAACCACCATGCCGCATTGAGCAATGTAGATATTTTCAACTGGGGTGTGGCCAATTACAATGCGCAATTGTACACTATGGCAGACAGTGTGTTTGCCATATACCAGGCAAAATATCCTGAACAGAGTTTTGGTTATTACTGGCGTGCAAGAAGCAATGCAGCAATTGATACAGCCATGGTGTTCGGTCTGGCAGTACCGCATTATGAGAACCTGATCAAAGTAGCTGAAAAAGACACCACCGATGCCAACAACAAAAAATGGCTGATACAGGCCTATGGTTATATCGCAGCCTACAAGGTCAATGAGCAGAAGGCATACGAAGATGCGCTGGGTTATTATGATAAAATACTCGTGCTGGATCCCGGTAACGATGACGCTGAAAAATACAAGGACATACTTGGTAAACTGATCGATAAACAGGATGCTGCGGAACGCAAAGATAAAGACACTGATAAAGAAAAAGATCCACCCCATGGTAACTGAGTTCTCATGACAGCAAAGGTTTTAGGAGAGAACTCAATGCCCTTTGTATGCCGGGAGATTCTTCTCCCGGCTTTGTATCTAAATAAACAATATGCAGAAAAATCCGTTAGACATATTTTTCGCATCTCTCGGACTGAACGTCAATTCAACGGCAGTCATCACCGGGGCTGGCTGAAGATACGCCTGCATCAACCTCACCTTAAACTCCTGATACAATGATAACCGTTATCATACCCGCATTGAACGAAGAAAAAACCGTGCGCCATGTGATCGCACAGGTAAAAGATGTGCCTGGCGTAACCGAGGTCATCGTTGTGGACGATAAATCGCTTGACGAAACGGTTGCTATCGCAAGAGAGGCTGGCGCGAAAGTGATCACGAGTACCAAACTGGGTAAGGGCGCTTCCATGAAAGACGGTGCGCTGGTGGCGGCCAACGATATCCTTGTGTTCCTCGATGCCGATATTGTGACTTATCCCGACAACGTGATCCAGCGTCTGACGGTTCCCATCATTAAAGGCGATGCGGATTTTGTGAAGTCTTATTTTACTCGCCAGGCGGGGCGCGTTACCGAACTGGTGGCAAAACCTTTGCTGAATATCCTTTATCCATCTTTCCCTATATTCAAACAACCCCTCAGCGGCATGATCGCAGGAAGGAAGCATTTTTTTGAACAGTGTGTGTTTGAAGAAGGGTATGGTGTTGACATCGGTATACTGATGGATATGCACCGGCTAGGGGCAAGGATCACGGAAGTGCATCTTGGCCGTATCGAAAACCGCATGCAACCACTCGAGGAACTCGGAAAAATGTCGCGTGAAGTTGCCCGCACGATCTTACAAAAATCTTCCGGCGCCGAAATCCGCAACCTCGAAACCTATGAGAATATCCAGGTGATCCGGGAGCAGATGGAGTTTGCCATTAAAGAGAGCCTGCTCACACTAAAAAAGATCGCTGTCTTTGATATGGATAACACCATCCTGCGTGATAGTTTTATCCGCAGTGCCGCGGCAAGTTTTGGCTTTACCGCAGAACTGGATCATATACAGGCACAACGCCATAATTCCTTCACCCGTACCAAACTGATCGCAAAACTGCTGAAGGGCAGAACGATAGGCGAACTGTTATCCGTGGCAGACAGCATACCTGTAACGGATAACCTGGCCACAGCACTGCAGGAATTGCGGAAGCAAGGTTATATCATCGGTATCATCAGCGACAGTTACGATTGTATCACCAATCATCTCAAAAATAAATTCGGGTTTGACTTTACCATTTCCAATGAACTGGAATTTTCGCGCAGTATCGTTACCGGTGAAGTAAAGATCCCCTCGCTGTTTGTGTCGGATGCTCCCGGCCGGTGCAGGCACGAATATTGCAAGATACATGCGCTGACACGGGTCTGCGAACAATACAAAGTTGATATGAAAAACACCCTTGTGGTTGGCGATGGAGATAACGATATTTGTTGTCTCAGGAAGGCGGGCATCGGCGTATCTTTCTGTTCCTGCAATCCCGAAGTGGATGCAGCCGCAGACTTTGTGATACGCGAGCCTGATTTTCAGTTATTGATTCCCATAATGAATTAGCATGGTGATCGCCTGCACAAGGATCAGATGCCGGAATGACAGTGTTTATGATAAAGGGCCAGTTTATCCAATAAAAAAATCCAGTACATGCATATCCTGATTGTGGAAGATGAAAAGAAGATCACAGATTCGCTCAAGAAGGGTCTTGAAGAACTTCATTACGAGGTAAGCGCCGCCTATGATGGTCGTATCGGTGAAAAATTATTCGCGCAGCAAACCCCGGATCTGGTCATACTCGATATCAACCTACCCGGTATCAACGGGCTGGAACTGAGTCAGCGCATACGGCAGAAAAACAAGGCGGTACCTATATTAATGCTCACCACTTTTGGTTCTGTGGAAGACAAACTGGAAGGTTTTGATGCAGGTGCAGATGATTATATGGTGAAACCGTTTTCCTTCGCCGAGTTGATGGCCAGAGTGCGCGTTCTGCTGAAAAGAAATGCCCAGGAAAATCTTCCGCAAGGCAGTCTGTTAGGGATCAGCGATCTTGAAATGAACCTTGCCACCAAACAGGTTACCCGTTCAGGTAAGAATATACAGCTTACTGCCAAAGAGTTCCAGTTACTGGAATACCTCCTGCGCAACCAGCGCCGGGTGGTGAGCCGCGCAGATATCGCCGAACGTGTATGGAACATGGATTTTGATACCAATACCAATACCATCGAGGTTTACATCAATTACCTGCGCAAAAAAATCGATAAGGATTTCGATGTCAAACTTATCCATACGCAGGTAGGATTCGGTTATATCTTAAAAGACTAATCAATGAAAGTACGCTACAAGATCACAGCAGCATTCGTGCTGCTGACGGTTACCGTGCTGGCCGCACTCTGCGCGCTTATTTACTTTATGACGGCGGAGCAGCAAAACAGGGATTTCAACCAGCGGCTTCATAACCGCACACTTACTGTGGCCACCTTACTGTCGCGGCTCCCTGCCAACGGTTATGAAATTCTCTCCAAGCTTGATAGTTCCACTACCAACCTGCTGGTATCAGAAAACATCCTTGTTTTAGACAACAACAACCAGGTATTGTACCGGTTCGATAAAGATACCAGTGATACCATCAGCGTAGACGCAGATATCCTTAATGAGGCCCGAACACAGGATGCAACTGCCATGCGGGTAAATGGCAAACGAATGTTCGCCGCTTATTACCCGCAGGCGGCCACACCCATTGTGGTGGTAACGGCTGCGAGGGATGAAACCGGCAGGAACAATTTAAAGGACCTGCGGCGTACGCTTATCACTGCGTTGTTTGCCGGTATTGCACTCGCTTTTGTGTCTGGCTGGATATTCAGCAGGCAACTGCTGCGTCCTCTGGAAAAAATTGCGCACACCGTAACTACCATCTCGGCCAACAATATCGAAGCACGGTTGCCGGAATCAAAATATAATGATGAATGGAACAGGTTATCACAAACATTCAACAACCTGCTGCGCAGACTGCAGGATTCATTTGAACTGCAGGGCCGGTTCATATCCAATGCCAGCCATGAAATGTCTACACCCCTGACAGTAGTGATCAACCAGATAGATGTTACGCTTCAGAATGAAAGATCAAAAGAGGAGTACCATAAAGTGCTGCAATCCGTACATGCCGAGGTGCGGCATATGGCAGAACTTACCCAGCATTTGCTGACACTCGCGCGAACTGCGCGGGGCGGCGCCCTCAGATCAGAGCCAGTGCGCATTGATGAGATATTGATGGATCTGCCATCTATGGTCCGGGGTGTATCTGATGAATACCATGTGGAGGTTCATTTTGATGAATTGCCGGATGATGAAAGCCTGAGTACAGTGGAAGGTAACCGCGAACTGTTGATCTCGGCATTCCGGAACATTGCAGAGAACGGCTGCAAATATTCGCCAGACCATACGGTGCTGGTCTCGCTCTCATTTGTGTCAGGAAAAATCGTGGTACTGTTCAGTAATAACTATTCCTATTTTGATCCCAGCGAGATCGATACCATCTTTCAACCCTTTCAGCGGGGGAGCAATGTGAGCAAGGAGCCAGGTTATGGACTTGGACTTTCACTCACCAGGCGAATTATCCTGCTTCATAAAGGAGAGATCAGGGCCGAGATAGCGCAAGCGGAAAAAATGCTGATCACTGTTATTCTGCCTTCCTCCTGATTATTGATCACTCTAATTGTTTTCTAATACCAGACTTAACCCGCCTGTATCTGGCGGGTGTTACTTTATATACTATTCACTGACCCGTCATCATTCGGGTAAAAATATTTTATGGAACACAATATCCAACGCATCCTTGCACCCATAGAACTTGATGAGGCCTCGCTTAAATTTGCGCGGCAGGTGGCAGAGTTCGCAACCCGTCATGGGGCAGAACTGCACCTGTTGCACATAGGTAAACTCAGCGATTGCAACAGCCGGTTCCTGCATTTTTTTACACAGAAAGGAGCGGAAGAATATCACCGCCTGACAAAGGAGAAAGCCGACCTGTTGCAGACATGGAAACGATGGCTGGAAAAAGAGTATGGTATCACCGTTCATTTTTCTGTAACCTGGGGCAATGTAAAGAAAAGTATTCTCGATTCGTCTGTGCATACGGGTGCAGACATGATCGCTTTGCGCGATATACCGGAGTACCTGAAAAGCAATCTTTTCAACCGGTCGCCCCTTGAACAGGTATTACAGGAAAGTCCTTGCCAGGTCATTACTTTTTTTGAGGGTCCGGCATCGATGAACGAATGGAAACAGATCGTGATGCCTGTGACCGACTGTATTCCCGAAACAAGGATACAGGCAATTGCAGAAATAGCGCGCTCATTACACCTCAAAATTCACCTGGTAACCGTAGCAAAGGATGAAAAGGAGCAACAGGCAACCGGGTTCTATTTTTTAACCGAAACACTGAAACGTTTAAAACCCGGCGGACATATACAGGTAGAATGTCGTTGCCTCACCAGCAGCAGTAACCCGGCAGCCAGTTTTATCAGCTATGCCCGCTCCGTAGGTGCCGACCTGCTGATGACCAACATGCAGGCCAACAGCCAGCAGCACCCCAGGCCCAAAGAATCGTTTTATTTCATGGAGTATGCCTGATGCCTGTAGCTGGCAGGGTGCAACCATTGTGTGCTTATTACAAACGATATTTAACGGGGTTCCTGTTCATCAGGTCCATCACCAAATTCAGCGACCCCGAAGAGGCCGCGCCATTCATACTAAATGGTTTATTGATATAGCCCGACAAACCCGGGAGATCAGTTGGCTCGCTTGCTGCGGGATGATCGGGAGAGATCAGCAAGAAACAGGAAAACTGCTGCCAGTCTTTCCGGCTGCGTATATCCTTCAGCAGGTCAACCCCTTTTTTGTCTTGCAATTCTTCGTCGATCAATACCATATCCGGTATCTGTCTGCGGATTGTCTTATCCTGTAATACCATGATCGCTTCCGCAGCGGAACTTGCCCAGGACAGTTCATAATACAACTCCAGTTTATCGAGTGTATATTTTATGTCTGCTACCTCTGTTTCGTTGCGGTAAACGAGCAATATCTGTACTGGTTTCATGTTTGTCCTTTGTTAAGCCGTCATTCTAATGCCATGTGAAAAGTTTACCAGGTACTTTGCCTTCCGCCCCGGTCTCATCGGCCAATTGTTTATGATTAGTGTATAGCGATACAAAATAACACCCAGCTTGTTGGAAGGTTCTGTGTAATACATTAGAATAAGATTAGAGCGCTAATGCAATGAGTAGCCAGGCTCATATTGCAGATGGATTCTACTGAATTTGCTTTGCTCTTAGTGAAACTTTCTGAATAGTAACAAAATGTATTTATAAACAAGCTCTTAGCGAAACTTTTTGAGTAACATCAAGATTGTGTTTTAAACAGGCACTGAGATACGCACTTTCATTGCCTTTTTGCCAAACATTATAACTATTTGCGCAGATCGATGGCCAATAGTTGTTTTTGCTGTCAGCATTAGTCAGATTTAGGTTCTAAAAACCGCAGATGAAAAAAGTCTATTTAATAACAGCAGCATTAGTGATGACTGTAGGCCTGGGGGTTGCACAGGGCCCCAACAATAATCAAAAATTGATCTCCAGTCCCAAACTGAAAACCGATAAACCCAATATCCTTGTGATATGGGGCGATGATATTGGCTGGTAGAATGTAAGCGCTTACGGTCTCGGTACCATGGGCTATAGAACTCCGGGTATTGACCGTATCGCCAAAGAAGGTGTAATGTTCACCGACCATTATGCGCAACCAAGTTGTACGGCAGGGCGGGCTTCATTTATTACCGGCCAGTATCCTATCAGGAGCGGTATGACAACCGTAGGTTCTCCGGGTGATGCATTGGGTTTACAACCGGAGTCGCCATCATTGGCTGAAGTGATGAAAGCCAATGGCTATGCGACAGGACATTTCGGTAAAAACCACCTCGGAGACAGGAATATACACCTGCCTACCGCACATGGTTTTGATGAATTTTTCGGCAACCTGTACCATCTGAATACACAGGAAGAGTCGGAACAGCGCGACTATAAGGGTGTAGCCAATAAATATCCCGGGGGCTTTAATGCTTACGAGGAAAAATTCGGCACACGCGAAGTGATACATTCATGGGCAACGAATGTAGATGATAACACGGTGCAGCCACGCTGGGGTAAAATAGGCAAACAAAAGATAGAGAACGAAGGACCGCTGACACAGGAAAGGATGAAATTATTCGACAGCGCAGAAGTGGCACCCAAAGCCATGGACTTTATGAAAAAAGCCGCTGCCGATAACAAACCGTTTTTTGTATGGCTCAATACCAGCCGTATGCACCTGTACACCCGGCTGAACGACCACTGGCGTTATGCAGCGGAAAAATATACATCAGAAGCGGATTACCATGGCAGCGGTATGCTGCAGCATGATGCTGATGTAAAAGCGATACTGGATTTTCTGGATGCCAATGGCCTTGCAGAAAACACCGTTGTATGGTACAGTACAGATAACGGCCCGGAACATTCCAGTTGGCCCTATGGAGGTACTACACCATTCAGAGGTGAGAAAATGAGTACCTATGAAGGTGGTATCCGTGTGATCAGTATGGTAAGATGGCCCGGCAAAATAAAACCCGGTACCGTATTGAACGGCATACAGGCACACATGGATATGTTCACCACTTTCGCTGCCATAGCAGGATCAACGAATGTGGCGGATGATATGATGAAAACAAAAAAACAGGTAATTGATGGCGTAAACAACCTTGATTACTGGACAGGAAAATCCAATGAATCCAAACGCCACGACTTCTTCTATTACTATGAATCCAAACTGGCTGCCATTCGCATGGATCAATGGAAAATACATTTCAATACCAAGGAGAATTACTATGCCAACGTGGTACCGCTTACCATGCCGCTCGTGTTCAATATCAGGATGGACCCGAATGAATCGTATTCGGATAAAGAATCCTATGGCCACCTGGTACAAAAGGTGAGCTGGATATTCGCACCAATGGGAGAAAAGATCACCGAGCATGTAAAATCACTGATTGCTTACCCGCCGGTACAGGGTTCCAAGTCATTTGATATGAGTAATATCATGCAGGTTCTCAATAAAACAAAAGAATAACGGGATCGATTATTGAGTTCCGGACCGTAATGATGCGCAGGTTAGTATTCACAATCTGCGCATCTGCGGCTAATTTCGTCCTGAACCCTTAAAAGCCTCTTATTGAGAGGCTTTTGTTATTCCCGGCAACACACCCTAATTTTACCGCCTTAACCCAATGCAATGCCCCAATACCCCAATAGACAATTCCTTGATTTTGAGAGCCCGATCAAAGAGGTGTATGAGCAGATCGATGACACCAGAAAACTGGCCGAGAAGAATCCCAAAATAGACTATGCATCTACCATACAGCAACTGGAAACCTCTATTCTTGAAAAACGGAAAGAGATCACTTCGCACCTTACGCCCTGGCAAAGGGTTCAGTTAAGCCGTCACCCCGACAGGCCCTATACACTCAAGTACATCGACAAGATGTGTACCAATTTCGTGGAACTGCATGGCGACCGGAATTTCAGGGACGATAAGGCCATGGTGGGCGGTTTTGCCCAGCTGGATGGAGAAACTGTAATGATCATGGGCCAGCAGAAAGGCAGCAATACCAAGGCCCGCCAGCTGCGGAATTTTGGTATGGCCAGCCCCGAAGGCTACCGTAAGGCACTGCGACTGATGAAACTGGCGGAAAAATTCAATAAACCCGTTATCTGCCTGGTAGATACACCCGGCGCATACCACGGTCCGGAAGCCGAAGAACGCGGTCAGGGAGAAGCGATCGCCCGCAATATTTATGAGATGATCCGTTTACAGGTACCGGTTATCATTGTGATCATTGGTGAAGGTGCCAGCGGTGGCGCTTTGGGTATTGGTGTGGGTGATAAAGTGCTGATGATGGAAAATACCTGGTACACAGTTATCTCACCCGAAAGCTGTAGTTCCATTTTATGGCGCAGCTGGGATAAAAAAGAAACCGCTGCCGAACAATTGCGTTTGACAGCCACAGATATGAAAGGGTTCGGTCTGGTGGACGAGATCGTAGGAGAACCCCTGGGTGGCGCACACTGGGATTATGCAGAAGCCGCAGAAAAACTAAAGGAACAGATCAAAAAAGCACTCGACGAAACCCGCCATAAAGATCCCAAACAAAGGGTAAAGGACAGAATAGAGAAGTATGGTAAGATGGGATTCTGGGAGGAAACTAATTAATAATTGATAATTAATAATTAATAATTATTATAGTTTTTGAACTGTTTATTTACTAATTATTGAATTACAATTATTAATTACTAATTATCAATTACTAATTAATAATATGTCTTTACGCAAGCAACTGCAGGGTACCGGTGTCGCGCTTGTTACACCGTTTACTACTGATCTCAAAGTAGATTTTGAGGCACTTGGCAAAGTGATCGATGCCATGATCAATGGGGGAGTGGAATACCTGGTAACATTAGGTACCACCGGTGAAACACCTACACTGGACAAGCAGGAGAAGCTGGACATTGCCAACTATACTTTTGAAAAAACAGCCGGCCGTGTACCCATAGTGGTAGGCATTGGCGGATACAATACTGCCGATGTGGTAAAGGATCTTCATTCTTTTCCGCTGGATAAAGCCGCTGCTGTTTTAAGCGCTTCACCCAATTACAACAAACCGTCGCAGGAAGGTATTTTTCAGCATTACAAAGTGTTGGCGCAGGAATCACCTAAACCTATCCTCTTATACAATGTACCTGGGCGTACCGGCAGGAACATGACCGCTGCCACCACGTTACGTCTTGCGCACGAAGTACCCAATATCGCCGGTATGAAAGAAGCCAGCGGAGATATGGCACAATGCATGGAAATACTCCGTGATATGCCGGAAGATTTTTTACTGGTGAGCGGCGATGATGCCATTGCATTACCCCTGATCGCCTGCGGTATGTCGGGTGTGATCAGTGTTGCGGCCAATGCTTTTCCCAAAGAATTCTCTGAGATGGTGAGGCTTTGCCTGCAAGGCGATTTTGCAGGAGCCAAAAAAATCAATGATACGCTGATAGAAGCCTACGACCTGATGTTTGTTGAAAACAACCCTTCCGGTGTAAAAGCCTTTATGGCCGAACAGCAGTTGATCGAGAATACGGTAAGACTGCCGGTGGTGCCTTTAAGTGAAAGTGTACATAATAAAGTAAAAGCGTACTTAGGAAGATCAAATTAATTTCAACTGCGCCTTTGCGCCTTGGCGTGAGAATTTTTCACGCAAAGGCGCAAAGGCCCAGTTATTGTAGAAAATACTCGTTTATACATTCTTGCTTGCAGGAATCAGGAGATTCAGTATTTTACTGCAAACTAATTGCATGAGTACAGTCAATCCTCTCCTGAAAAAGAGAATAGATTCCATTGATCAATTGCGCGGCATCATCATGATCATCATGGCGCTTGACCATGTACGTGATTTTTTTCATGTAAATGCCATGACCACCGATCCCACAGATCCGGCAACCACCACGCCCATCCTGTTTTTCACCCGCTGGATCACGCATTTCTGCGCACCACTGTTTGTATTCCTCGCAGGCACATCAGTGTTTCTTACCGGTCAGAAGCGCACTAAAAAAGATCTCTCTATATTCCTGTTGAAAAGAGGCATCTGGCTGATGGTATTGGAAGTCACCATTTTCAATTTCATTTTCAGCTTTGATCCGTTGTATCATTTCATTGGCCTGCAGGTAATATGGGTAACCGGTGTTTCGATGGTATTGCTGGCAGCACTACATTTTTTACCGGTGCCAGTACTGTTTGCCATAGGACTGTTAATGGTAGGAGGTCATAATTTCCTCGATCGTTTCAATGATGCGCCGGATAGTACAGACAGGTCCATGATCTGGGCCCTCATACACCAGCCCTATTTTGCACAATACGCTGAAAATAGGTTTTTTGGCGTACTGTATCCGCTGATCCCATGGCCGGGTATTATGTTACTGGGATACTGCCTGGGTACCTTGTATGCAAAAGGATATGATGCGGTAAAAAGAAGAAAAATGCTGGTCAGTATGGGATTGGTCACCATTGCAGTGTTTGTTATCCTCCGCTCGATCAATGTCTATGGTGATCTGCGCCCATGGTCGGAGCAGAAAGATACTACGGCCACCCTGCTTTCTTTCTTTAACGTAACCAAGTACCCGCCTTCCTTATTGTATATCTGTATGACGATTGGCCCTGGATTATTGATACTCGCATGGCTCGAAAAAATAAAAGCAGGCTGGACCAATTTTGTGGTCATATTCGGCCGTGTGCCGATGTTCTATTATATCCTGCATTTTTTCCTGATACACATATTGTGTATGATCGTATTCTTTGCCACCGGTTATTCCATGTCACAGGCGGCTACAGGAATGATGCTGTTCAGACCAAATGAGTTTGGGTTCTCATTAGGTATCGTGTACCTGATCTGGATAGCGGTGATTCTGATATTGTATCCGATATGTAAAAGATACAGTGTGTATAAGGCCACGCACGATAAATGGTGGTTGAGTTATCTGTAAACGGGTGCGGATTTTTTTAACACAGAGACCACAGAGTAAAACAGAGGGCCCTCCGTTTGCTCTGTGGTCTCTGTGTTAAAAAATCGCAAATCGTTAAGCACCTTTCATTAGCCAACAGTTGTTTCATCCAACCGTTGCAACGGTATTATTTCAAAAGTCCTTTGATCTCGTTCAATTTCATCAAAGCCTCTACAGGAGTAAGACGGTTGATATCCATATCGGTCAGCATTTTGCGGATATCTTCAAAGGTTTGAGAGTGGGCATCGAAAATGGAGAGTTGCATTTTGGGTATGGAAAGTTTCTTGATGTTTTTGCCTAGGTCGCTGTTATCGATCGGGCCATCGATCGGGCCGCTGCCAGCGGCCTGATCGGTCACATGCTTTTCCTCAAGCTGTTTCAAAATATCATTCGCCCTGTCGATCAATGATGGCGGCATTCCCGCCATTCTCGCCACATGGATACCAAAACTATGCGTACTGCCACCACGCGCCAGTTTGCGAAGAAAAATGATCCGGTTACCAACTTCTTTATTCGTTACATGAAAGTTCTGTACTCTCGAAAGCTTTTCTTCCAGCTCATTCAGTTCATGGTAGTGGGTGGCAAACAATGTTTTCGGTGCGGCAGGAGAAGCATGCAGGTATTCCACAATGCTCCAGGCAATGGAAATGCCATCGTAGGTAGAAGTGCCTCTTCCGATCTCATCCAGTAATATCAGGCTGCGTTGGGAGATATTATTGAGGATGCTGGCAGTTTCATTCATCTCCACCATAAAAGTAGATTCACCACCACTCAGGTTATCACTGGCACCAACACGTGTAAATATTTTATCCGTTAAAGGAACCCTGGCAGCAGATGCCGGCACAAAGCTTCCGATATGCGCCATCAATGTAATGAGTGCGGTCTGTCGCAGTATCGCACTCTTACCACTCATATTCGGACCAGTCAGTATGATCACCTGCTGATCAGCAGGATCCAGTGTGATATCGTTCGAAACATAGGATTCTCCAACAGGCAGGTTTCTTTCAATGACCGGGTGACGGCTGTCTTTAAAGTCCAGTTCAAACCCTTCATGCAGTTCCGGTTTTTTGTACTGAAACTGTATCGCATTTTCTGCAAAGCATACAAGACAGTCAATCGTTGCCAGTATGTTACCGTTTACCTGTATAGGCGCGATATAATCCTGTAGCGCCAGTAATAATTTATCATACAGGTCAAGTTCAATGGCCAGGATCTTATCTTCTGCACCGGTGATCTTTTCCTCGTATTCTTTTAGTTCAGGGGTGATATAGCGTTCTGCATTGGCGAGCGTTTGTTTACGTATCCATTCGGCAGGTACTTTGCTCTTATGCAGATTGGTCACTTCGAGATAATACCCAAACACATTATTGAAACTGATCTTCAGGGATGAGATGCCTGTTTTTTCCGATTCCCTTTGCTGGATATTGACAAGGTATTCTTTGCCGCCGGTAGCTATTTTGCGTAACTGATCAAGTTCTTCGTGTACCCCTTCGCGTATGGCGCCACCCTTGGCAGCGGCCACTGGCGGATTTTCACTGATCTCGTTCAGGATCTTATCTACGATAAGATGACATCCGTTCAATGCGTCACCCAGGCGTTGGAGATAATGATTAGCCGCAGATGCGCAGATTTGTTTGATGATCTCTACCTGCTGCAATCCTTTGGCAAGATGCATCACTTCCCTCGGGTTGATCTTCTTCATCGGGATCTTGCTCACCAGTCTTTCGATATCACCACAGATCTTAATGGCATGCGACAGTTGTTTGCGCATATCTGTCTGTAGTATCAATAAGGAAACGGCATCCAGTCGTTCATTAATCCTTGTTACATCTTTTAACGGAAAGATCAGCCATCGCTTCAACAACCGCGCACCCATGGGACTCACGGTATTGTCCAATACTTTCAGCAAACAGTTTCCATCATCCGTTCCGGTATTCAGCAATTCGAGATTGCGGATGGTGAACCTGTCCATCCATAAAAAATCATCCCGCTCCATACGCTGCACAGAGGTAATATGCTGCAGGTGGGGGTGTTCTGTTTCTTTCAGGTAATACAATATGGCACCCGCTGCTGTAACGCCTAATGACATATTACCAATACCAAATCCTTTTAGCGAATGTGTCTGGAAATGTTTGAGCAGGCTCTCTGTGGCAAAAGCCTCGTCAAAGATCCAGCTCTCCATGGTATAGGTATAGAACTTGCCGCCAAACTGTTCTTTAAAATGTTTCTGGTAACTGCGCTGGAAGATGATTTCCGCAGGTTTCAGGCTCTGCAATAATTTATCAATGTATTCTTCATTGCCCTCTGCGATAAAGAATTCACCGGTTGATATATCCAGGAACGCGATACCATTCCCCGTATCTGAAAAATGAATAGCGGCCAGGAAATTATTGCTGTTGTGCTCCAGCAGTTTATCATTGGTGGCCACACCCGGCGTCACCATTTCCGTAACACCGCGTTTTACAATACCCTTTACTGTTTTGGGATCTTCCAACTGGTCGCAGATGGCTACACGGTAACCGGCTTTTACCAGTTTGTGCAGGTAGGTGTCCATCGCATGATGCGGAAAACCCGCCAGTTCACTGGAAGATGCTGCGCCATTGTTGCGTTTGGTCAAAGTAATGCCCAATACCTTCGAAGCAATGATCGCATCTTCCCCAAATGTCTCATAAAAATCACCCACGCGAAACAGCAATATCGCATCCGGGTATTTCTGCTTGATGGCCCGGTGCTGCTGCATTAAAGGAGTATCTGCGGAGGATTTTGACATGGGGAACAAATATAGGGCGGGGCTGCAAGCGGTTAGACTATGAAATGGGTATGTGGAGAAAAAGTTTGGGGTTTGGGGTTTGGAGTTTGGGGTATTTTTCAACCTCAAACTCCAAACTCCAAACCCCAGACTCCAGACTCCAAACTCCAAACAACCTACGGTCTTCCACCACCCGGTGTCGCCACCTTAGGCAGTTCCTTACGCGGGATCTTTGCATCACGCTGTGCGGCATTGTACACAAAAGCGGCAACAATGGTAGACATTTGTTTCAGGTCATCTGCACTCAGGTGATCATATACATCCATATTGCTGTGGTGCGTACGGGTATTGTATTCGATCGGGTCCTGGATAAACTGGAAGCCAGGTAAACCCACCGCGTCAAACGACTGGTGATCGGTACCACCTGTATTGCTGATGGTAACAGTTCCGTTGGAAATATCTTTGAATGGAGCGAACCATTGTGTGAATATATCACGCGCCGCTTCATTTCCCTGGAGATAAATACCACGTATTTTACCGGTACCGTTATCGATATTGAAATAAGAAGAGAATTTTTCGTGTGCAGGCAGTAACTGCATGGTAGCACGGTCAGCAAAAGTTTTCTTTACATATCCTCTTGAACCCAGCAGACCCTGTTCTTCACCACTCCATAAAGCGATACGGATGGTTCTTTTGGGTTGTGCTCCAATGGTTTTGAGGATACGCATTGCTTCCATCATCACAGCAGAACCAGATGCATTATCCGTAGCGCCGGTACCTGTCTGCCATGAATCGAGGTGTGCGCCAAGCATAACCACTTCATCTTTTAATACAGGATCAGTACCTGGTATTTCAGCAATCACATTATACCCTTGCAGGTCTTTTGTCTGGAACTTTGTTTTTACATCCACATCCATTTTCACGGTTCCGTCTTTTGCCAGACGAACGATGGTATTGTAATCTTCAATACCAAGTGCGATATCGAGGAAATTTTCAGGATCTGTGCCTTTGTAAGCACCGCCGCCCTGAGCAAAAATGGTTCCGTCATGACTGCGGATACCGCCATGGCTCAGCAGGGCAATAGCGCCTTCAGATTTGGCCATCGCTCTTAGCAGAACGCCTACATTGGGTCCGCCAAAGCGGCCGCCGCCACCACCACCTGGGAATTGTCTTGGCGCTTCCAGTTTGGCAGCCGCCATTTTATCCAGCTCACTATCCTGGTAACGTTCTGCATCTGCTTTGAATGTATGTTTATAGGCAACCACCGTATCCATCACGATGATCTTTCCTTTCAGTTGTCCCCTGTAGGCTTCGAGTGCAGCGCTGTCTTTGGCACGTACCACGATCACTTCACCACCTTTAGAACCCCTGGTTCCGCCTGTCCATGCTTTGGGATAAGCAAGTATGGGTTTGTAATAAGGAGCGGTGATGGCCACATAGCTTTTTTCGAGTTCCCAGCCTTTACCGAACTCACCCCAAGGGTCAAGCGCGGAATTCTGTAATCCCCAGCCAGCCAAAGTTTCTTTTGCGTAATTGGCCGCACGCGCAAAACCAGCGGAATTGGTCAGGCGGTTACCGCTTTTGTCTGTCAGGTTCCAGGCGATATCCATCACTTTTGAATTGTTCAGACCCTCTGTACGGATCTTCTGCATCATGGCAGCATCAATTTTTTCTGATTGCGCAAACGCTGCAAAAGGCATCGACAATGCCAGCAGCGCCGCGAACGGGGTGTGTTTTCTCATGGTGGTTTTTAGTTGATTAGAAGCGGACAAAATACTGAATCTGTGGCATTTTACGCACATCGATTATATGAGTGGATGAGTTTACCTTTGCACCATGCGAAAACTGAGCATGGATGAACTGGGCCGTATGTCGGTGGATGATTTTAAACAGGCAGACAAGCACCCGGTGATGGTGGTACTCGACAATATCCGTAGCATGCACAATGTGGGCAGCGTTTTCCGTACCGCCGATGCGTTTCTCGCAGAAGGTATCTGTTTATGCGGTTATACCCCGCAGCCCCCGCACAGGGATATCCATAAAACCGCATTGGGGGCCACAGAAACGGTTGACTGGCTCTATTTTCCTACCACCATGGAAGCGGTAAAGGAATTAAAAGAAAAAGGGTACAAACTGTTCGCAGTAGAACAGGCCGAAGGGAGTATTTCGCTGGAAAATTTCCCCCTGCAAAACGAAAGAACCGCTATTATCTTCGGCAATGAAGTAACGGGTGTTGATACAGAAGTATTGACATTATGTGATGGCTGTATCGAGATCCCCCAACTGGGTACCAAACATTCACTCAATGTGTCTGTGGCAGCAGGGATTATTTTGTGGAAGATGACGGAGCTGCGGATGAAAGGAATTAATAATTAGTAATTAACAATTAATAATTATGATTGATCAATTTGGTAATTATCATTATTAATTACTAATTATCAATTATTAATTAAATCCCTCATGATAAAGAACTACCTCAGCCTGGTTAAATTTTCGCATACCATTTTTGCATTACCATTTGCGATGATCGGTTTTTTTCTTGGGGTTTTTGCTGAGCATGAGGGCTATTGGTACGGATCAAATCCTTTCATAGAGCCCACCCTGTATGAAAAGGCTGTTAGATGGATCAATCAATGGTGGCCCTATACGTTCGGTTTATTATTAGTACTTGTTTGTATGATCACCGCCCGAAGCGCAGCCATGGCTTTCAATCGTTATCTCGACAGGAATTTTGATGCGAAGAATCCACGTACGGCCATCCGGGAAATACCGGCAGGTATTATTTCTGCCAACAGCGCATTGGTTTTTACTATTATTTCCTGTGTCTTGTTTCTTGTCGCTTGTTTCTTAATCAACCCAACTTGTTTTTTCCTGGCTCCTGTGGCTTTGTTTGTCATATTGTTTTACAGTTATACCAAACGATTCACACCTTTGTGTCATCTTGTATTGGGACTGGGGTTATCGCTGGCTCCCATAGGGGCATATCTCGCAGTAACCGGCGTATTTGCCTTATTGCCGATATTTTTTTCACTGGCAGTGATCTGCTGGGTAAGCGGGTTCGATATTATTTATGCCTTGCAGGATGTAGAATTCGACAGGTCACAAAAATTATATTCCATTCCAAGTGTCTTGGGTAAATCCAGGGCGTTGGTTGTTTCGAAGTTCCTGCATTTGGTCAGCGCGGCCTGTGTTATTACAGCAGGTTGGTACGGAGATTTTCATTGGTTGTACTGGATAGGGGTACTGGTATTTACCGGTATGCTCATCTACCAGCATTCCATCGTAAAACCGGATGATCTCAGCAGGGTCAATATCGCTTTTATGACAGCCAATGGAATTGCCAGCGTGGTGTTTGGGGGACTCGTTATTGCTGATTTGGTTCTCTTGAGAGGGTAGTGTTTATGGGGTTGTTTAAAAAAAGGATATTACTCAGTCGCGGTATTTTTTTCAACACAGAGATCACAGAGGGTACAGAGGGCCCTCCGTTTTCTCTGTGATCTCTGTGTTGAAAAAAACACCCCGCTGTTCAACAATTTCGCCATACAAAAGAGTTTAGTAACAAAATAATCGAAATTCATCATTCATAATTCATCATTCCCATGCCCCGTATCATCTGCATAGATTATGGCGGAAAAAGAACCGGTCTCGCCGTTACCGATCCTTTGCAGATCATCGCCACTGCATTGACCACCGTGGAAACAAAAGAACTGGTCCCTTTCCTCAAAAAATATTTCCAGCAGGAACCGGTAGAACTGATACTGATCGGCGAACCGCTTAACCTCGATGATACCGCAACCCATGCCACCCCACTGGTAAAAGCGGCTATCATACGATTAAAGAAAGAATTTCCCGCCATCCCCATCCAGACAGTCGATGAACGCTACACCTCCAAACTCGCCTCCCGCGCCATGGTAGAAATGGGTATGAAGAAAAAAGACAGGCAGAACAAAGGAAATGTGGACCAGATAGCGGCTACGATGATGTTGCAGGAGTATTTGCAGAATAGACCATAGACCATGGACCATGGACTATGGTCTCCAAACCGTCCTTCAAACGCAAATTTCCCACTCCCAATCTCAAATTCCCGATTTTCCCCGGTACTTTTGCAGCGTTTAATAAATGAACGACAGATGATCTATCCCATTGTGGCCTATGGCGCACAGATACTGAGAAAGCAGAGTAAGGATATCAGCCCGGATTATCCCGGTTTGGCCATATTGCTGGAAGATATGTGGGAAACCATGTATGCCAGTTATGGCGTGGGGCTGGCGGCACCGCAGATCAACAAAGACATCCGCTTGTTCGTGATAGACAGCCAGCAGATATTTGAGAACCTGGAAGAAGAAGAGAAAAACGCGTATCCTGACGGCCCGGGGGTAAAGAAAGTATTTATCAATGCGCATATCATTGCATCGGAAGGGGATGAGTGGCCCTATAATGAGGGTTGCCTGAGTATTCCCAAGATCCGCGAAGATGTGTACCGTCCTGAAAAGATCACGGTCGAATACCTGGATGAAAATTTTCAGCCGCATACCGAAACATTCAACGGCATTACTGCAAGGGTCATACAGCATGAGTACGATCATATAGAAGGCAAACTGTTTATCGATTACCTGAAACCGCTGCGCAGGAAACTGCTGCAGGGTAAACTCGCCGATATCAGTAAAGGCAAAGTGAAAGTGGACTATAAAATGATCTTCCTGAAATAATGCGCTATCGTATCCTGATCATACTGTTGTTTTTTTCTGCCCGTGGATTTTCACAGGATACTTCTGTTATCATTGATGAGGGGCGATTTACTTTATCGGAAGTAGTGGTACGTAATAATTTTGATTACCGGACACTGCTGTCACAGATAAAGGAAGACACTACTTTCTATAAAGCTTTCCGCAACCTGCGTGTACTAGGGTTTACTTCGTTCAACGATATCAAAATGATGGATAAGAAAGGTGCGATCAAAGCTTCCTTATTCAGCAAAACCCGCCAGAACCGTGCAGACGGCTGCCGTACGATGGAGGTACTGGAAGAAAAGATAACAGGTGATTTCTATGACAGGAAACAGGCATACAATTACATGACGCCTGAATTATACGCGGGACTGTTCTTCACCAAGGGAAAAATATGTGGTGAGAATAACATTGTGAAGGGTCACATGATGTCGCTCAGCGGCAAAAAAGGAATGGAGAAACACAAGGAGCAATTGAAGATGCTGTTCTTCAATCCCGGTAAAAAAATACCCGGTATCCCTTTTATCGGTGATAAACTCGATCTGTACGACGAAAGCGCGCATAAATTATACGATTACCGTCTCGATATCCAGGAATTTCATGGCTCACTTGCCTATGTTTTTTCCATCACACCCAAAGATGAAAACACCACCAACGACAGGATAGTGGTGGACCAGATGGTTACCTGGTTTGATATGAAAACACTGGAAGTACTGGCCCGTAATTATTCGCTCAGTTATAAAGCAGGTGTGTATGATTTTGATGTAAGCATGGAAGTGGAAATGACAAAATTCGCCGGTCTCACCGTTCCCAAAATACTACGTTATAAAGGCGACTGGGATGTGGTCTTCAAAAAACGCGAGAAAGCGATCTTTACGGCTACGCTGTTTGATTTCAAGAAATAATCAGTCACTGCAATCAATCTTTTTATCAGGGATATCTCCGTGAACCTCTGTGTCCTTTGTGCCTCTGTGGTAAAGCCTTCGCTCTGATCGATGGAGGAGTTCTTTACCACAGAGGCACAAAGGGCACAGAGGTACACAGAGATTTATAAGGTATCGAGGAATTGTTTGATCTCGTTAAGACTTTTCTTCTCAGGTGTGAGTTTAAAGACCTGGCCCGTATTCAACCCGGGATTGATCACCTCTTTTGTTGCGAGGTAAAAATCACTGCCGATTTTGGAGATGGACAATACTTTGATCCTGCCATGAGAAAGAAAATTAACAGCAGAGAATGTTTTTGAAGCCATGTCTGACTTGAGGTTCACAATAATATTTGCATTGCTGTACACAGCAAAAACAACTGTATTCTTATTGGTAAAATTGGGTGGAAAATAAGTGGTTATTTTGGTGGTACTCCGCTCACGAAGGGAGTCTACATCCTCCAGTAAACCGGTCCAGCGTAATTGATTTATATTGAACTCATATCCCTTCCCGAATCCCGGTTTGGTGTAAGGCTTTAGGAACGATGCAGTTGTGTTATCCAGTTTTTTCCAGGTGAAGCTGGTATCAAGTCCCGAAGCAGGTACAGGATTCGATTCCATACCGGAATAGGGGGCTAAGAAGCTTCCTTGTATGTTATTGCTACCATGGTCTATTACCCGCAAACGAATGGAAGTACCGGGTTTGAGTGATACCTCTTTTCCATCTTTTGTGATACGGATAAAAAATACGACCCTGGCATTCATCAGCGAATCACCAACGGTGGTTGCTTTGAACGCTTTGATAAAATCGGCTTTCTTTTTCAACAGGAATATTTCCAGTTTTACTTTTCCTGTTACGGTTGCGCCACCTGTACCTGTGCATGAGCCGCCGGTGATTTTGATATCCAGGCTATCGCCGTAAGTGATCGTGGTGTCTTTGTCCGTATCAAAAGAATCGACTACAATGGCAGGAGTAAGTAATTGGATGAGATTATGAACCTCGGCAGTAGCAGGGAGGTTTTTTATCCAGAGCGTATCATTCAGTGGGTGGTTGGTATACAGTGTGACAGCACTATCCGAGAGTTCTTTCTTGCAGGAAGCCAGAAAGAGTATTGTTGCACAACCTAAAAAAAATAAGATTCTTTTCATGATACGTAACTAATAATATGGGTTAGATACAACTGCTATATCCAACGTTGCCTATTGCCTGTTTAAATTAAGCCGTACACCCAGTGAAATACCACCTACGCTGAACTTCTGGTTATAGGCCGCATTCGGGGTGGTTGTATTCGACAGGTTGTAGCGGAAATAAGGTTCTGCAAATACCTGCATATCATCACTCAGTTTTTTCACGATACTGATGCCGCCGTATAATGCCAGTCCTACCTTGTCTTTGTACACCATATTGCTGCTTCCTTTGGCGATGGGAACGGTAGCCAACGCACTATCCAGCATCACACCTTGGTACCAGGAAGATACATTCACGATCACACCAGCATTGATACCGATCCGCAGGTCGTCATCTTTTGTTCCGAACTGGTAACCCACCAGTACAGGTATATCAAGACTGCGGAAACGGTTGATCACTGTATTGTTTTTAAAACCGGTCTGTTGTACCACGCTGGTATCCATAATGATCAGGGTATCTCCCGGTGCGCGGATGATGGTGCGCTGTGAAACAACCGTGGTGGTCTTTATCTCATTCTCGGTACGGTACACATATTTCTGGTTCATCTGCGTGAACTGTAATCCTGTTTTCACCAGTATATTATCCGTGATCGGTTTTGCCAGCCTGATGCCCGCGGTAAAACCGATATTCATACTCTCACTGCTGTCTTTACGCGCGAGGAACTGTTGCGAAGCCGTATTGTTGGTGATGGAACTGAAAGCCAGATCGGGTGAGAGATATCCTTCGAGGTACCAGTCTGTATTACGGCCTTTATCAGCCGGACAGATGATGATGCTTTTATGCCTGTTGGCATGGTTGGGTGATAATTGTTTATTGATCATACCGGCACCCATACTGTTGTTGAAAGGTATGGTACTGGCTGTTAAATGATTGGTTTGATATGGTTCGATAAAACCGAAATCGTTTGTGGTTTCTTTTGAAGGCTCGGCCAGTAACCCATTGGTATTGTTGCTCTGCACAATAGTATTGTTTGCAGATGGGATGATCGCTGTGTTTTTCTGCCCATTGCCTGTGATACCGGAAGCAACAGGAACCCCTGCGCGATTCGTTTTTCTAGCTGATGAACTTACGGCAGATGAAGAAGAGGCATTGATAGTATTGTCTTCTGTCTGCAAACGATTGTCTGACGACTGCGCAGGTAAATTGGCCGCATCAGTTTTTTTAGCATCCTTATTGACAGGAGTATTACCTGTATTGGTTGCTTCAGATGGAACTGTTACAATAGTATTGCTGTTTGTATTATTGTCTGCTTTTGGGTCAACAGATGTCTTTGCAGGTATGCTGCTTAGTTCCGGTGTAAGTGCTGTATTGTTTTTGTCTGATATGGTGTACCAGTAATAACCGCCACCCAATAACCCAACGAGCAGAAGTAAGGCAGCAACCGCTCTTCCGGCGGATCTGAACAAGATATAACCGCCTTTGCGGCCATTGTCTTTGGGCATGATCTTATCCCAGAGACCGGCCGGAACCGCCGACTCGTAGCCGGAAAGTTTGCCGCTGACAAAACTGTCGAACTGTCCATCGGAAATCTTATCCCATACACCTTCAGGAACAGGGGCAGCAGCAGTTGCCAGTGTATTGCCAAAAAAATTATCGAATTGTGTATCGGTGATCTTATCCCAGAGACTGCCGGGAACCGGCGCTTCTTTATCTTTCAGTGTATGGCCAAAAAACTGGTCGAACTGCGCATCTGCGATCTTATCCCAAAGACCAGCCGGCACAGGAACCTCATGGTCCCCAAGCCTGCCTTTGGTGAAATCATCAAATTCGCTATCGATCATTCTATACAGCAACTTTTTGTAATTGTAATATTTGATGTTGCAGCATCTTCCGCGCCTTTACTAACTGGCTGCGGCTGGTGCCGGGTTGAATATTCAGCATTACGGCTATTTCCTCATGACTGTAACCTTCAATTGCGTTAAGGTTAAATACCATGCGGTAGCCTTCCGGTAACTGGCTGATCAGTTTCATCAGGTCGCCCTCTCCCAAATGCGTATAGGCCTGCGGGCCTATCTGCGGTGTCTCATAGCTGTTTTCATCCACATCCTTGAAATGCATTTTCTTTCTTTCAAGATGGCGGATGGCAGTGTTTACCACGATGCGCCTGATCCATCCCTCAAAAGCCCCCTCAAATTTGAACTGCCCGATGTACTGGAACACTTTGATAAAAGCGTCCTGCAGCATATCCTCGGCCTCCATAGAGTCGTTGGCATACCGCAGGCATACGGCCATCATCTTACCGGCATACCTGTCAAACAGCATGCGCTGGCAGCGGGTATCCTGGTCGATACAGCCCTTGATGAGTGCGTATTCTTCTGTCAACTTGTGGGTTGGTAGTTTGGGTCAGTAATATAGATACGGTAGCAAGATACTTCGTTGCCTGTGTTTTACCGCTGGTTTAACAGATTTTGTATGATTTGCCCGTTAGAGAGCCATTTTTCATGAATGGCATTGATAATCAATATAAAATGCCCATTTCTACTGACTCCTTACTCGATTTTAAAGCCAAAAATATCATTTCGGAGATCGGAATTCTCACGCCAAGGCGCAAAGGCGCAGTTGTAACCTAAGAGTATTAGTCTTTTCAAGTATCAGCCAACTGCGCCTTTGCGCCTTGGCGTGAACCTTCCCACTATGTCCGTTCCTCTGTTCCTTGTTCCTCTGTTCCTTGTTCTTCTGTTCCCCTGTTCACTACGCCTGCAAAAACTGGTCATGTATATAATCCACCACGCTTATCAGGCTGTTAGTTTCCTTGTAAACCTGTAGTTGCCTGTCGGCTCCCGTACCGGTCTCGAACATTTTGGCAACATGGTTGATCACTTCCCGGCTGCCCAGCTCATCCAGCACATCATCCACAAAATCGAGCAGTTCATAAATGAGTGCCCTTGTATTTACTTCCGTCTCTTTTCCAAAATCGATCAGGGTACCGTCAATACCATAGCGACTGGCCCTCCATTTGTTTTCATTGATCAAAGGCCGCTGGTAGATCATAAAATTCATGTTCTCCCTGCGCAGTTTATAGATCTTGGCGCTGATGGCCTGGAACAATGCGGCGATCGTGATCGTTTCATCGATGGTCATCGGCACATCACAGATACGGTATTCAACCGTATTGAAGAAAGGATGCACACGCAGGTCCCACCAGATCTTTTTCGCGTTGTCGATACAGTTGGTCTTGATCAGCAGGTTCACATAATTTTCATAGGCTTCGATGGTTTCAAAATAATCGGGGATACCTGTGCGCGGAAATTTATCAAACACTTTTGTACGGAACGATTTATACCCTGTATCCCTTCCTTCCCAGAAAGGTGAATTGGTGCTGAGCGCATACACATGCGGCAGGAAATACCGGGCCGTATTGGCGATATGGATGGCCATACGGCGGTCCTCCATTCCTACATGCACATGCAGGCCAAAGATCAGGTTACTGCGTGCCGCTTCCTGTAATTCATTTACGATCATGGCATACCGCGCATGATCAGTGATTAGCTGTGTTTCCCAATGACTGAATGGATGTGTACCCGAGGCACCCACCCAAAGCCCAAGATCACCGGCTATCTGCGAAATATTACCGCGGAGGGAAGCTACGTCCTTGTACGCTTCTTCCACATCCTTACAGATATCAGTGCCTACTTCCACCACGGCCTGGTGCATCTCTGCTTTTACTTTGTCTTTGAGGAATTTTTGTCCCTCATGTACAATACGCTGCTCATGGCTCTTCAGTTCGCGCGTAACAGGATCAAGCACCATGTACTCTTCTTCAACACCGAGTGTGAAATGTTTGTAGTCTATATTTCCCATTGAGTTAGTTTGGGGTTTGGAGTTTGGGGTTTGGGGTGGTAACTTTTGGAAAGTTGTAAACTTTCCAAAAGTTAGAACAACTTCTTCCCTCCACTGCTTCTCTTCACATACTCGCCCCAGGTAAGGTTATCCGCGCCGGGTTTTAATGATTGTGCTTTTTCGATAGCGTAATTAGCGGCTGTTTCTACTACCCAGTCAAAGTTTTCCTGTCCTACGCTTTTCAGGTCGGCATCAGGTGCGGGATTGCAGAAGTCGATCGCATAAGGCACGCCATCGCGCAGCGCCAACTCCACTGTATTAAAATCGTAACCGAGGTATTGGTTGATACGGAGTACGATCTCTTCCATCTGTTTCAGTTTTGCCGCAGAGGGTTTGAAATCGGCCACATAACGCAGGTGGTGGGGATTGCGCGGTTCATAAGACATGATGCGTACATATTTTCCACCGATACAATAACAGCGGTAGTATTCTTCAAAAATAATTTCTTCCTGCAGCAGCATCACCAGTTGCTGGGTCTCTGCATGTTTTTCAAAGAAATCATTCATGTCAGTGAGTTTGTAAACATTCTTCCAGCCACCGCCTGCAAAAGGTTTCATGTAAGCAGGAAAACCAACGTAATCAAAAATACCATCCCAGTCGAGGGGATACGAAAGGTTGCTGAACGACTGATCAGAAGTATCCGGCGGCAGGTCGCGTGAAGGAAGTATCACTGTTTTGGGAACAGGCACATTGATCTTTGTGGCCAGACAATTATTAAAAAATTTTTCATCCGCGCTCCACCAGAAAGGGTTATTGATCACGGCCGTACCGCAAAGCGCGGCATTTTTCAGGAACGCGCGGTAGAAAGGGATATCCTGGCTGATGCGGTCCACGATCACATCATAACCGCTGGGTTCACCCTGCATCACTTTGTCGATACGTACGGGCTCGGCCACAATACCGGGAATGTTTTTACTGTTGATGCGTTCAACAAAAGCCATGGGGAAACTTCTTTCCTGCCCAAACAGAATACCGATCTTTTTCATAAATAATAATTTTGTGAGTGAATAGGGTCTCAGCCTTATGAGTTCAATTTAAGCAAACCCCGCTAGAAATCCATAGCTATTTCTCATGAATACCTATCGTAATTACTCTATAGCCATAAACACAGAAACCATTATTTTTGGGGGCTTATGTCTGATAGTATCCGCACGCCTGTTTCTGCCGTGATCGTTGAACAAAAAATTATACCATCCGAATACCTCGGCAGAGAAGTGGTGTTTGATGTGTACCTGCCTGCCGCGGCCATCCAGCCCGACCAGTTGAGTTTACTGCTGATCAATGACGGGCAGGACCTGGTGACCATGCATTTTGACGAAATACTGGATGAACTGTACACCCAGCAGAAAATGGATCCGGTATGCTGTATCGGTATCCATTGCGGCCCGGAAAGAAAAATGGAATATGGCACCGCTTATTCGGCCGATTACAAGGGCCGGGGTGCCAAAGCCGGTTTGTACACAAAATTTATATTTGAGGAACTGCTTCCATATATCCGCAAAACCTACCAGGTTCCTTCTTTCCGTGATAAATCTTTTGCAGGCTTTTCACTCGGCGCGTTGAGCGCGATGGATATCGCCTGGAACCATAGCAGTGAATTCACCCGTATCGGTTTGTTCAGCGCCTCCCTCTGGTGGAGAAGAAAAGGCTACGAGGATGGGTACAGTGATGAACAGGACAGGCTGATGCACCTCCAGGTGCGCAAAGGTGTTTTTCATCCCTGGCTCCGTTTCTTTATTGAATGTGGTACAAAAGATGAAACAGCTGACCGTAACCAGAATGGTGTGATCGATTCAATCGATGATGCGCTCGACCTGATCGTGGAACTCAAAGCCAAAGGATACACCGACGAACATATACGCTACCTGCAACTCGAAGACGGTACCCATGATGTGGCCACCTGGGCCAAAGCCTTGCCGGTGTTTTTGAAATGGGGATGGGGGAGAGCTGCAGATAAGAATCAATAATAAAAAGTAACTTTCAAACCGTGCCTTAGTGCCTTTGTGTGCGAATAAAAATTGCACACAAAGGCACTAAGGCACGGTTGTTTAATTTTAGCAGCAGCGACGGATGGGTGGAATGCGGTGGAATACGTGCAATAAAAAAGGACCTTCCATTACGGAGGTCCTTTTTTATCAGACTGTGAAAAATATTAGAACGAGTAACGTAAACCTAACTGGAAGGAATAAGTACTGGTTGTTCCGAAATTGTCTACAAATGTTTTGTCAACCAAAATAGGTGTAGTTGTTCCTGCTGGAACATAAGTGGCCAATTGGTACGCAACTACTCCTGTGGTTGCATTCTTGGTTGCCCTTAATGGGGAGTTTGATACAAAGAAATCCCTGATACCCCAGCTCTTGTTGAGATAGTTGAGGAAATTAAGACAATCGAAGGTCAACTGTAAGGTGTTCCTTCTGTTGCCGATATTCATGAACAGGTCCTGTACCAGCCTGAAATCAACTTTGTGATAGAAAGGTGTTTCAGCGCCGTTTCTTTCAGCTACCTGGCCCATGTGAGAACGCAGGTATTTATCCTGTGCCACGTATTTGAAGAAGGCATCACTTTGTTCCTGTGCTGAATAGACCCTTGTACCTACGGTCTGAGATGTAAAAGTGATCTCTGATGCATTTCTTGGAATATACATCAGGTCAGAACTGTTACCGTCATAGTTCACGTCACCAGTATTGGCAAAGCCTGCAGGGGCCGTGCCGCCGGCTGATCCATAAATATAACTGAACCTGCTCTGGATAGCGCCTTCATATAAGAATGTGATGGTAGTAGCGAAATGTTTCAGGTATTCTTTCCTGTAAGAAGCAGTTGCGATGATACGGTGCGGAACCACAAATTGTGAAGGTGCAAATTCCTGTGTGTTCTGCGTGCCGGAAGTAGGGTTACCACCCCAGGTAGAACTGGCAGTAGAACCCGGGTTCGCAGTAAGATCGCTGGCTGCAGAGTAAGTGTACGCAAGTGTTCCATAAAAGCCATTGCGGAATGCTTTGTTGAGCTGTGCAGTGAAAGAAAGCGCGTATCCGCCTTTCAATCCATTTTCAAGTACAATGGCATTGGCATACGAGTTGTATAACCTTCTTGCTGGAGTTGTATTGGTACTGAAGCTTGGACGGGTTGCACCACCCAGGAATACGGTTGAAGTTGGTGCGATTTCATTCGCATTACGCATTACCAGCGGGTTCACATCCTTTGTGAGGAGGAAGTCTGTATTCAGACTCCAGCCATTATTAAATTGGCGGTCATAACCCAGGTTGGTCCTGAATACCTGCGGGTATTTATAGTTAGGATCGATCAGTACAAAACCGGCTGTATTAGGGGTAGGTGTTGGCGATGTAAACAGGCCCTGGTGGGCTTTTGGATCAGGGTTAAAGCTGATGCCGGCCAGTTGTGCATTGGTTGCTATCACACTCACCTGGTACATACCGCTGTTGGTCGGCATATTGGTCAGGTACACAAAAGGAAGTTTTCCTGTGTACAAACCTATGCTTCCACGAAGGATCTCTCTTTTATCGCCATGTATATCCCAGCGTGCGCCGATACGTGGTGACCAGTACAATGTAGATTTGGGCCACATACCTGTACTGTAATTGGTAGGCTTGCCTTCACTATTTGGGAATGTAAGCGCCGTAATAGATGGGTTCTCAAGCGGCTGTTCAGGATAGAAAGGCTTGTCTATACGAACACCATAAGTCAGTTTCACATTGGATCCCAGTGATACTTCATCCTGTGCATACAGGCTTCCCTGGCCGATCTTCATTTCTGCAGAATATACGGCTTCTTTACCCGGCACCCTTGAATAGGTCAGTGAATAAGCAATCGGACGTGCGCCCGGTGTCATGAATTCAGCCAGTGAGCCATACGCATAATAGCTCTGTGATCCCGGCATGAACATGTTACCTACCGACTGGTATTCATAGGCTGCACCAAATGTCAGTGTATGCTTTCCTGCATAATAGGTAAAGTTGTCGGTGAAACTGAGTATCTTATTCAGTACATCATTATTGTAAGAAAACGGCTCATAACCAAAACTCATATAGTTGTTCCTTGCGCCACCGGCATAGGTTGCAGGCGTGCCGCTCAAGGTTGGGTTGCCGATAATATCCACAAAAGGAAACAGGGTGCTTGGGGTTGATCGGGTAGTTTGAATTTTAGTATAAGTAGCCAGGAACTGGTTGGATGATTTTCCGGAAAAATTACTGGTCAGATCAAGCGTTGCTGCTTTTACGATATCCTTGAATGCATATTGCGAATTGGCAAAAGACATAGAGTTAGTACCAAAACGTGCCCCTGCGGTCCAGGTGTTCGCTCCACCCGTGCTGGCACCGTTCGGAACGCTGTTGCTCATACCACGGTCATCCGTGCCAACCATATCGTTATACTTGAGAGTCAGCTTATGATTTTTGTTGATATTCCAGTCAATACGTGCCAGTATCTTATGATTCTTGGTCTGGAAGTTCGGGAACTCATCATACACACCTGTTTCGTATCCATAGGTGCTTTTGAGGTAATCAGACAGTTTTTTCAGTGAATCTACTTTTACCTGGGAGATATTGCCTGTACCTTTTCCGCCAGTGGGAGAAAATGAGGTAACAGGAGGATTGGTCCTTCTTTCATATTCACCACTGATAAAAAAGAACAGTTTGTTTTTGATGATCGCACCGCCTAAAGTAGCACCCCAGATATTGGTTTTGGTAGGACTCAATGCGGAGAGTTCAGTGTTCTTTATTTTAGTACCCACATAAGCTTCATCCTTGTAAAGTGTGTAAGCAGAACCCCTGAATGTATTGGTACCGCTTTTGGTAACCGCAGCGATATTACCACCTGTGAAATTGGATTGTCTCACATCTACAGGTGCAATATTTACCGTGATCTGCTCGATAGCATCAATTGATATCGGTTGGCTGCCACCACCCGGAAGTGGGTCAGTAGACAGACCGAAATTATTGTTCAGGTTAGCACCGTCTACGGTAACGTTGTTAAAACGTCCGTCGCGGCCTGCAATGCTGTTTCCGTTTGATTGAGGTGTTAAACGGGTGAAATCAGTAATACTTCTGTTGATCGTTGGTAAAGTGGTCAACTGACGGATACCGACTACGGTATTGGCACCGCTTTTTTCAACAGCCGCTCTTCCACGCTGTGCCAGTACCACTACCTCTGTGAGGTTGCTGGTTGCATCGGCCAGTACAGAAGAAACAAGATAGGGGTCACCCAGGCTTAGGTTCACATCCTGTATTGTTTCGGTTTTTAATCCCACATACTCGATCTTAATAATATAAGGCCCGCCAACACGCAAACCCTGCAGGCTGAATGTGCCACCTTTTTTGGATACTGCTGTGTACACAGAACCAGACGGGGTATGTGTGGCAGTAATGGAAGCTCCTTCGAGTTCTTTTCCGGCACCTGTTTTAACAGATCCCGTAATACTACTGGAGGTTACCTGAGCCATGGATGTAACAGCGATCAGTAACACTGTCAACATCGATGTAATTCTCATGAAAATTCGCATAAACATAGTTTTAGATGCTGCAAATATGAAACTTCTCCGCCGTTCTCAATTGCTCTTTTCTAAATAATGTTCAAAAAGAGGAGGATTGGGGAAAACTGGTATCGATTCGGTGGATAAAACAGGCTGTTTTTCAATAGAAAATCTACTTAAAAATCGCTGAAAGTCTGAATGTTACCTTTCCATGATTTTTTATCAAAATGTGAAGCGGATACCCAACTGGCAATTCCAGAATGGTGCATAGGCTGGGGAGTTGCTCCTGCTGGCCGGGTTGCGGGGAGACTGTAGTAAAAAAGGGTCAAAACGGTATTGTGGCAACAGTGTTCCATTGTTTGTTGCATACCCGGCAAATTCGATCAGTTCCATTTTGTCGAAAGGCTGAACAAACTGATGACCCCAATCGCGGTTGAGAAAATTACCAAAATTGAAGATATCAATATTTATATTTAAATGATATATTATCTTGTTGATTTTAAATTGAATATGCTGATTTAATTTCAAATTTACTATATGGGTAAATGGTGTTAATGAACCATTTCTTTCTGCATACTGTCCACGCCTGTTTTTCAGGTAGTTGTTTTGACTGATGTATTCTTCCAATGCCAGTTTCTGTTGCTCTGGGGTAAAAACAATATTTGCGACTGTATTCGGAATGAACTGCATGGCATCCAGATCTGCGGCAGTAGGTATATACAGCAGGTCGTAGCCACCCAGCCTGCCATCATCCCTAACCATACTGCTGCCGCCATATACATAGCTGAAGGGGTATCCCGACTGGCCATTGTAGCTAATAGAAACGGTTGTGGCGTATTTCCGTCGTGCATATTGGAATTTCCGGCTCAGCCATGCGAATAACCTGTGTCCGCTGCTGAAATCTGAATAGGACCTGCTAACCGTATTCCTGCCATTCACCGTTTCTACCGCGCGCCACTGGCTTACGTTTACCGAATTGGTTCCATCGTGTAAAACGGTCGACAGTCCGTAATGATAGTTGAGTTCCCATCTCCAGCGATCGTCGATTTGTTTTTTCAGGGATATACTGAAGTTGTACGCATACCCGGTGCCTGATGCATGGTTGCCAAGAAGAATGGCATAGGCATACGGGTTTGACCCATCTGCTTTCATCGGGATCTTTGCCTGGTTGGTGTCTGTGTAAACAAATCTTATGTCAGGACCAGTCAATTGCTGCAAAGGGGGGAGTAGGTTAATATTGGTGTAAGCGATTTCTTTTAAATTTTTACTAATCACTGCTTCAATATTAATTGTCAATGAATTGCGGAGTATTTTTTCAATTAATAATGAAGCCCTGATAAGTGATGGCATATACAATTTCGAGGCAATAAGATTCAGTGGTTCGTTATTAATGGCCGCGTTTATTTCAGCAGGCTGCCATTGCCGGTATGGATCGGGGCGGAAACGTATTTTATTCAATTGGACTGGGATTGCCTGGTATCCAGCGGTAAAAAGTCCATTGTACTGGTACACACCGCCCGGCCATGCGAGCGGCATTCTCCCCGAAAAAATGCCGATCCCACCCCGGAGAATGGTGTTGCCGGCCGGTGCCTGATAGGTAAACCCGATCCTTGGTGAAATGGTAGCCGGTATAGTTACCGTGTTGCCTGACCGGGCACCTTGTACGTCATGGTATTTTTCGAATGCCGAAATGGCCGTATCGTTCACATAAGCCGATGCAACTGGCTTAGACAGGAAAAGTTGTTTATCCAGCCGCAGACCGAATTGGAAACTAAGGGCTGGTGTTGCCCGGTATTCATCCTGGATAAAAATGGCCGTGCGGAGAAAACGGATCCTTGCTGCGGCATTGATACGGTCACCCTGTACACTGTCTATCAGCGAAAAGCCCAACTGGTAACCGGACGGAGCGTTATATGCCAGAAAATCGCCAGGTGATCCATAGGTGTAGCTGCCAAAAGCATTTTGAATAAATGAATTGTATGTATGATTGTATTCTGCTTCTATACCAATTCGATAATGGTGCTTACCTGAAATAAAATACCAATTATCTACTGCACTCCAGTTTTGCTGCGTCAGCAGGTTGATGGTTGAGCTGATATCTGTTCCAAGAACAATAGATCCGTTTCCATCATAGATACGCACCCTTGGAAAAGGCTTCCCGGATGGGCCACGGTCATCTGTTACGTTGGTATAGGTGAGTAATAAGCGATGCCCTGTTTTATTACCGATACGGCTTTTCCATTCAACCGATCCCGACCAGTTGCGGGTCAGCAGCAAATAGCCATTATGGCTGAAATGGATAGTTTCAGCGTCGCTCATATTGCTGCTGATCCTTTGCCCGTTCATATAGCGACCGCTTATTGACAGGTTATGTCTTGGGTTGATGATCCAGTCCAGTCTTGTTACTATTCTGTCCGCAAAAACCTGTTCACGGGTATTCATACATTCTCCCGGATCGTACCCATAATTAGACCGCAGGCTATTGGCCAATATGTTCAGCAATTTCGGGTCCTGTGTATTGCCCCTGTATTCATTAAAGGCAAATGGCTGGCTATGTTTTTCGCGTTGTATTTCCATATTGATAAAATAGAAAAGCCGGTTTCTGGTTATCGGTCCCTGGGTTCGTATCCCGTAAGTCCTTCTGAAAAATGTTGGTTTCTGGTTTGCTGATGAAAAAATATTTCCAGCTAATGCACTGTTATTGAAATAATGATAGATTGATGATTGAAATTTATTTGTACCTGATCGTGTCACTGCATTAATACCCGCGCCGGTAAAATTTCCGATGGATACATCGTAAGGGGTAACTGCCACCTGTAACTGCTCAATGGCATCAACGGATAAAGGAGAGATACCCGCCTGACCGCCATTGGTACCCGAAGCTGCCAGCCCGAATACATCATTGTTCACAGCGCCATCCACATAAAAAGCATTGTAGCGGTTGTTCTGCCCCGCAAAAGAAATGGCCCCTTCATTACCCGAAACCGTTTTTGCCTGCGGGGTGGTTACCAGGTAATCGTTCAGGTTCCTTCCAACTGATGGTAATGCATCCAACTTGTCACGGTCAATGATCACAGCATAATTGTTATTTCCCGGTATGCCTTTTCGAGTACCCTGTACGGTCACCTGCTGTAGTTGGGTGTACCTGGGTTCGAGTACCATATCAGCCTGCGCCGTTTCACCCAGGTTGATATAGATACCTGTTTTCTTCGCCGTGGTATAATTGAGAAAAGATACTTCCACGGAATAGGGCCCTCCGGGATGTAAATTCTCCATATAAAAAATGCCCACACGGTTGGATTGGGTAAAAAAAGCGCTCCCCATCGGCTCATAAATGACTTTCACCACGGCACCCACCATGCGTTCGCCGGTAGTGGTTTTGACCAGCCCGGTGATATTTCCTGTGGTTACCTGCGCCATGCTTTGCAGGGAAATGAGCCATACAGTGATACAGCCAGCCAACTTTGCGAGAGTGTTCATCGTATCCGTTTCAGGGAGCTAAGAACGGAAATGGAGCCATTGGCCGATTAGGTATTTACCGCTAATCTTTACCGTGAAATAGTTGCGTTATTGGTAAAAAAAACGGTGTCTGCCCTAAGTAAGAACCCGCTGGTGTATTTTTGCAACTTAATAATCTGATATGTTGAACAGGATCGAAGACGCGATTGAAGATATCCGCAACGGCAAAATGGTGCTGGTGGTGGATGATGAGGATCGTGAGAATGAAGGTGATTTTATCATTGCCGCCCAGCATACCACGCCGGAAGCCATCAACTTCATGAGCAAGGAGGCAAGGGGGCTGATCTGTATTGCACTGACCGAAGAACGCTGTAAACAAATGGAGCTGAAACCCATGGTTTCTTCCAATACATCTTTGCATGAAACGGCTTTTACCGTATCGGTCGACCTGATCGGCCAGGGAACCACGACCGGTATCTCTGCCCATGACAGGGCCAAAACCGTACAGGCGCTGATCAACCCCGAAACCCTGGCCTCTGACCTGGGCCGCCCGGGACATATATTTCCGCTCATCGCAAAGAACGGTGGCGTATTGCGCAGAACGGGTCATACCGAAGCGGCAGTTGACCTCGCAAGGCTGGCAGGGTTACAACCTGCTGGTGTATTGGTAGAGGTGATGAATGAAGACGGCACTATGGCCAGGTTACCGGAACTCATGGAGATCGCAAAGAAATTCAATGTAAAGATCATATCCATTAAGGACCTGATCGATTACCGGTTACGGTTTGACTCACTGATCGAAGAACTGGTAAGGGTGGATATGCCTACCAAATTCGGTCATTTTACCCTGGTGGCCTTTAAAGAAAAAACAACCGGTGCCGAACACCTCGCACTGGTAAAAGGCGAATGGGTGAAAGATGAACCCGTGCTTACCCGTGTACACAGCAGTTGCTTTACGGGCGATATACTCGGCAGTTTCCGCTGCGATTGCGGCGAACAATTGCACAGCGCCATGGCCATGGTGGAACGTGAAGGCAAAGGCATCATCCTTTACATGAACCAGGAAGGAAGGGGTATCGGTCTTATCAACAAACTCAAAGCTTACAAACTGCAGGAAGAAGGGATGGATACCGTTGAGGCCAACCTGCATTTGGGTTTTGGTATGGATGAAAGGGATTACGGAGTAGGTGCCCAGATACTACGCCATCTCGGCGCCACCAACCTGAAACTGATGAGTAATAACCCGCGCAAACGGGCGGGTTTAAAAGGATATGGGTTGGAAATCGTAGAAATCGTTCCTATTGAAATACATCCCAACACCCATAACCGCAAATACCTCGAAACAAAACGTGATAAACTTGGTCACGAAATACTAGGCGAGTAATCTCTGTGTATCTCTGTGCTCTTTGTGCCTCTGTGGTAAAGCCTTCGCTCTGATCGAAGGAGGATGTTCTTTACCACAGAGGCACGGAGGACACAGAGGTTCACAGAGAAAAGAAAAAGTACCGGCATGCCGGTACTTTTTTTGTTTTCATCAGGATATCTGAATTATCTGTGACGATGCTGTTCATAATCCGCATCTTCTTTCTCTTTCTCCTTGTCGTAGGCCCTGATAATGGCTTTTACAAGGCGGTGACGTACCACATCTTCTTCGTTCAGTTCGATATGTGAGATACCATCAATGTTTTGTAAGATCCTTGTCGATTTTTCCAGGCCGCTGCGCATGTTCCTCGGTAAATCTACCTGGGTAGGGTCACCGGTAATGATGGCTTTGGCATTGGCGCCGATACGTGTGAGGAACATCTTTAACTGCAGGTCGTTCGTATTCTGCGCCTCATCCAGTATAATGAATGCATTATCGAGCGTACGTCCGCGCATATAGGCCAGCGGTGCGATTTCGATGGTGCGGGTGCTCATATAATACCCGAGTTTATCCGCCGGTATCATATCATCCAGTGCATCATACAAGGGACGCAGGTAAGGATCGATCTTTTCTTTCAGGTCACCGGGCAGGAAACCAAGGCTCTCACCGGCTTCTACAGCGGGTCGTGTTAAGATGATCTTTTTGACAACCTTATTTTTCAGCGCCCTTACTGCCAGCGCTACGGCAGTATAGGTTTTACCGGTACCGGCTGGTCCGATGGCAAATACGATATCATTGCGGTCAACTGCCTGCACCATTCTTTTCTGGTTATGTGTGCGGGCGCGAACGGTTTTGCCGTTGGGGCCGAACACGAGTATATCGTTCGGGTTGCGGTCAACAAAATTGTCAACCGTTTCGGCATCGTCACCACCGAGGATCTGTTCAAAATAAGTTTCGCTTAGGTGTCCGTTTCTTTCCAGGTACTGGATGATGAGATCAATCTTTTCTTTTGCTGTTTCGATCTGTTCCGGAGCCCCGCTCATTTTTAATTGTGTCCCGCGGGAGAGGATCTTTAACAATGGGAATTTCTTTTTCAGCAAATCTAATTTTCCGTTGTTCACGCCAAAAAACTCGATGGGATTAACGGAATCGAGGCTAATGATAGTGTCAGTCAATCTTTTTTCAATTTTTGGTTCACAGAATTAGGTTACATGCTTTTCCAACCCGTCCTATCCAAATGTAATCCGAGATATCGTTCCATTCCTAGCACTTCTTATACACAGGTGTGGATAGATGGTAATGCAAAATTCAGGCCACTACCCATGGGGTAATTCGGGAATTCTGAAATTGGGAAATTAGGAAATTGTAAAACCGCGCCTTTGCGCCTTTGCGAGAAAATAATTGGCACGCAAAGGCGCAAAGGCGCGGTTTTATCAGAGGGCTTTTAAAGCGGCGATTGTTGCAGTAGGGTCCGCTGATTTGAAAACGGTGTTACCGGCAACCAATACATCTGTTCCGGCTTTTACGATGGAAGGCGCATTGTCAAGTGTAACACCGCCATCTATTTCTATCAATGTAGGAAGATTTTTTTCAGTGATCATTTTCTTCAGCGTGCGGATCTTGTCGAGCGAATGCTGGATAAACTGCTGCCCGCCAAAACCCGGGTTCACGCTCATGATCAGTACCATATCGATATCATGTAAAATATCACTTAACAGGTACACCGGTGTGTGCGGGTTCAATGCCACACCCGCTTTCATACCCAGGCTTTTGATCTGCTGCAGGTTGCGGTGCAGGTGCGGGCAGGCTTCGTAATGTATGGTCAATACATCAGCGCCGGCTTTTTTAAAAGCTTCCGCATAATTGCCGGGTTCGAGTATCATCAGGTGTACATCACAGATCTTGGTCGTGGCCTTGCGCACTTTTTCAATGATCGGCAAACCAAAGCTGATATTGGGTACAAACTGCCCGTCCATCACATCCAGGTGAAACCAGTCGGCCTTGCTGGCATTCAGCATATCACAATCTTTCTGTAGGTTCAGGAAATCAGCGCTTAGCAGGGAAGGGGCAATAATGGGCATATCTTTCTTTTGGATGGGCAAATGTACGTTCTTAGTTTAACTGTGCCTTAGTGCCTTTGTGAGAAAATATACAGCACACGAAGGCACAAAGGCACGGTTTTATTTTACGCCTAATCTCTTTAAAGCTTCGTGGGCTTCCTTAATAGCAGGATCGAATTTTACGGCCATCTGGTAATTGGTGATCGCTTCTGTTTTATTGTTCATAAGTTCCTGGCATTTGGCGAGCCAGTAATAGGCATCGGCATAGATGGGCAGTACACGGATAGCGGTCTGGAAAATCTGGGCCGCCTGCGCCGTTTTTTTGTCATCGTAATACAAGAACCCTTTTTCCATGTAAGCTTCCATGTAAGTATGACTTTTGCTGATACAATAGTCAAATCCCTCCATGGCCCTTTTCTTATCACCTGTGCGGGCAAAATATACCGCACCGATAAAGGCAAGATGTGCATCATACACCCCGCCGAGTCTCATATCAGCTATACTTCTCAATAAAGATAAAGCCGTCGAATCCTTTTTTTCTGCAAACAGGTTGGCCGCAGCGAGTACGGCATCGGGTGAAGGATAGATAGTGATGGCATTACGGAAAGAACCCAGCGCACCCGTCGTATCGCCACCTTTCTGCTGCACCAGTGCCTTCCGGTACCAGAAGGCATAATTCAGGCTGTCTTTTTTAATCAGGGAATCCATCTGTCCCATGGCCTGCCTGTAAGCGCCGATACTGTCCAGCGCATCCACCAGCTGCATCCTGAGACCGATGCTGTCGGGGCGTTCTTCTGTTTGCCGGAACAGTTTGCGTACATGGGCCGGCATCTCATCTTTCTCCAGGCTATCCGGGGCCTTGTCTTTGGTATTGGTACAGGCGAAGAGCAGGGCTGTTAAAAGGAGGGGGATCCATTTTTTCATGCCGTAAAAATACTGTGTGACCACTTTATGTGATATTTTTTTATGTAAACACATTCCCCGGGCGCTTATTTTTGCGGCATATTAACAGTTATGAGAAAATCAATCGTCATTTTTTGTCTTGTGATGTCCAGTGTTGTCAACCTGGTGGCGCAACCCGGCACATCAGCTTCCGATTCTGTCCATTTTGCAGGAGAGAAGCATTTTAAGAATATACAGCAGCTCACTTTTGGTGGCGATAATGCCGAAGCGTATTGGAGCTATGACGGTAAATACATCGTTTTCCAGCGTACCAATGCCAAAGAAGGGTTGAAATGCGACCAGATATTTATCGGCAAAGTACCCGCACCCGGTGAAAAATTCACCTATAAAATGGTGAGTACAGGAAAGGGCCGTACTACCTGTGCTTATTTTTTACCGGATGGGAAACATATTATCTACGCCTCTACGCACAAAGGTGCCGATAGCTGTCCGCCGGTTCCTGACCGTGCCAAATACGGCAATAAATACATCTGGCCCCTATACGACAGCTATGATATTTTTATGGCCGACCTGAATGGTAAGATCGTAAAGCAACTCACCACTGCCAAAGGCTATGATGCCGAGGCCACTTTATCTGCCGATGGTAAAAAAATGATCTACTGCAGTGATAAAGACGGCGATCTTGAACTCTATGTAATGGACCTCGCTACCCAAAAGGAAAAAAGGATCACCCATAGTTTGGGTTATGATGGCGGCGCATGGTTCAGTCCTGACGGCAAAAAGATCGTATGGAGAGCCAGCAGACCGAAAGCAGAGGCCGAGATAAAAGAATACAAAGAATTACTGGCCCAGGGCATGGTAGCACCCACCAATATGGAAGTATGGGTAGCAGATGCAGATGGGAGCAATGCCAAACAGATCACCAGCCTGTCACAGGCCAACTGGGCGCCCAATTTTACACCCGACAGCAAACGCATCATCTTCTGCAGCAACCACGAGTACAAAAGAGGGTTCCCGTTCAACATGTACATGACCGACCTCGATGGAAAGGGCCTGGAGAAGATCAGCCGTGATAAAGGGTTTGATGCGTTCCCTATGTTCAGTCCCGATGGCAAGAAGATCATCTTCGCCTCCAACAGGAATAACGGCGGAACAAGGGATACGAATTTGTTTATGGCGGATTGGGTAGAATAAAACTATCAGCAGTCAGCCATCAGCTTTCAGCTTTTTTTGTTGAATCAGCCGGTTGACATTCTAATCAGTATCTATAAGCTGAAGGCTGACTACTGAAAGCTGACAGCTAATTAATAAATAACTTATACCTTCAACAACCAAAATCACTTGCCATGGACACTGGATTATTACACCTACACAATCTTCTCCGCTGGATTATTTTAGTATTGTTACTTGTGTCAATTGTAAAAACCTATAGCGGATGGCAGAGCAAAAAAGTATTTTCCGCCGGCGATAAAAAAATATGGCTGTTTACCATGATCGCCGGGCATATCACGCTGCTGCTGGGTTTATACCAGGTGGGTTTTGGAAGATTTGGTATTAGTAAAGGGTTGCCGGAAGGTACCAGCCTGATGAAAGATAAGTTCTTCCGTTTTTTCTGGGTAGAGCATCCTGTTGCGATGATACTGGCCATTGTGTTCCTGACACTCGCGCATGGCATGTCCAAGAAAGCTGTGCCCGATGAAACAAAATACAAGAAAGCATTTATTTATTTCCTGTTGGCATTGATCCTGATACTGGCTGCAGTTCCCTGGCCGTTCAGGGATGTGGTAGGCAGGCCGTGGGCGCCGGGGATGTAATTGATTGAAAATTGAAAATTGATCATTGAAAATTGTGCATTTAATTTTCAATGATCAATTTTCAATTTTCAATGCTCAGGTTAGTGTGGTGTATATGTATATCATAAATCAACATGTATGAATACAATTGCTCATCGCAAAACAGCTTTGCAAACCATCCTCCTTGCCGGTTTTATTGCGGGTACACTGGACATTCTCGCCGCCTTTACACAATTTTATATCAACAATCATAAGAGTCCGCTGATCGTTCTCAAATACATTACCAGTGCAGCGATCGGTAAGGAAAAGGCTTATGGAGGAGGAACAGAAATGTACCTGCTGGGTTTATTGTTCCATTATATCATAGCGTACGGTCTTACTATATTTTTCTTCTGGATATATCCTTACTGGAACGTGCTATCGAAAAACCGATTGCTTACCGCGGTGATGTTTGGTGTTTTTTCGTGGATGGTGACCGCATTGATCATTATACCGTTAAGTTATATCGGCAAATTTCCTGCTGACCCTAAACAGGCTACTATTGCGGTATTGATACTGATCTTTATGATAGGGTTGCCGTTATCGTTGATCATCGGTAAATACCATGATAAGCAAAACGCAGAAGATCTTAGGAACTAATTAAAAACGGAGCTCGTGTAACTTCTCAAATTTTTTTCAACACAGAGATCACAGAGTATACAGAGGACCCTCTGTGATCTCTGTGTTGAAAAAAAATGTTCTTCTAACGGGAATTCATAAACAGGATATTATTCTATCCTCTTTTCCCCAATTCTATCACTTCACAATCTTTGATGTTTTTACCATCAATCGTAAACCGCACCAATGTTCTTACCGTGTGCCAGCCCTGCCTGCCGGCTGCGCCGGGATTGATATGGAGGCATTGCAGCTTATCATCGTACATGATCTTGAGGATATGGGAATGACCGCTGATAAAAAGTTGTGGGGTATGTTCCTGTATCAACTTCTTTGATACGGTATTGTATTTAGGAGGATAACCGCCGATATGGATCATCAATATCTTCACTTCTTCACAGTTCCATACCAATGTTTCAGGATAACTGCCCCGGATATCGTAGCCGTCTATGTTTCCATACACACCGCGCAGGGGTCTGAAGCCATTCAATGCATCCGCAATTTTTGCACTGCCGAAATCACCGGCGTGCCAGATCTCATCACATTGTTCAAAATGTTTGAAGACCGCATCATCCAAAAAATCATGTGTATCCGAAATAAGCCCGATCCTTGTCATACAGCTAAGTTATCCTGAAGAAACCATATCCGCGCCTTTGCGCCTTTGCGTGCATAAATTACACGCTGTACACCGATCAGTTTCAGAATATTGTTTCTACCTTTCAACTCCTTAAAAGTATCCTGTATGAAATACTGTTTAATGATGAGTTGTCTGTTGTTATCTATCGCAGCTCTTGCACAAAATAATAAATGGACAAACCTGTTTGACGGAAAAACACTTGCCGGCTGGCGCACGTATCAAAATAAGCCCGCAGATTCATGGCAGACAAATGATGGTGTTCTGTCCAACAAAGGCAACAAAGATCCCAATACCAAACATGCCGACCTGATCACCGAAAAACAGTATGAAAATTTTGAACTCTCCATCGAGTGGAAAATAGCCCCACAGGCCAACAGCGGTATTTTGTATATGGTAACGGAAGAGTTCCCTTCATCCTACCACAGTGGTCCTGAATACCAGTTGATTGATGACAAAGGCTATCCCGGCAAACTGGAAACCTGGCAGATCACCGGCGCGAATTACGCTATGGATGCGCCCATGCTCGATGCCACCAAACCCGCCGGCGAATGGAACCTTACAGTGATCATTGTGAACAAGGGACATGTGGAACATTGGCTGAATGGTAAAAAAGTAGTTGCGTATGATCTCTGGACCGATGCCTGGAAACAACATAAGGAAACCGGTAAATGGAAAGATGTAAAAGGATATGGTCTCTCCAAAAAAGGCCATATCGCTTTGCAGGATCATGGGGGAGAAGCATGGTTCAAAAATATTAAGATACGCGAGTTATAACTTCTCTGTGTATCTCTGTTTCCTCTGTGATCTCTGTGTTGAAAAAAACTTTGCCTTTTTGAGTGATTGCATAGGCCAGGAGATAATTTTTAACACGGAGATCACAGAGGAAACAGAGTAGCCACTATAACGCATAGCTAATGAGGTATTTGTTTATTATTTATATGGTATTTGCAGTTAGCTGCAGCACCACCAAACAAATGCATTGGCCCTCGCGCAGCAATACTACCGGCGCCACGGCTTTTTATCAAACCACAGCATCCTGGAAATGGCGTGAAAGGGATTCATTGGCGAAAGTTTTTATTTTATCAGGTAATTATCCTTCCTTCCTGGCAAAATTTGTTCGTGTTAATGTATCTCTCACCGATAGCATAACAGGCAAAACCATCAATGCTCATTATTTTGTTGCACCCGATTATCTTTCATTGGGTACCGATGATGACTGGGCGCGCATCCCGCTCACACCCATGGCCGCGCAGGTGATCGCAGACAGTTTTCATTGCTTTCTGCCAACACGAAAAATGGTGAATGATATTTATGAGCAGTCGGTTGTAAAACTGGCGCCTGTACCCATGTATGCGTTCCGCGACAGTTCAGTTACCATGTGGCAGCACCACCTCATCATTGAGGGACAACGAAGAGGAAAGAAAGGACTGATCTCCGGTATTAAAAAAGATGTGGTGCTATCCGGCAAACTATCCCGCGACACCAAACCCGACCGCGAAGCCATCTATGGCTGGCACAAACTGGATGGGAAACCGATACAACCTTTATATACCGGCCATATCAACTGGTGGGTAGATTACAGTCATGGTATCCGGCTTGTGTACCGAACCGTATGGGTGGATGGAAAAGCGATGGATTATACCGAAGTGCTCAAGAATCCTTCTTTGCAGAAACTGCTTTGTGATGAGGATTGGTGTGATTTTGTGAGATACTAAAACAAGTACGAGGTACGAAGTTAGAAGTACGAACATTCGTACCTCGTATTTCTGACTTCGTACTTAAAAGTATCTTTCTTCCACTACCGCCTTATGATGCAGCATGTGACCATAAATAATATAGCCCACTGCTTTTGCGGTAACAGGTAAGTTGCTGGCGGTACCTTGTTCCGTTAACTGGTCATCGTGTAAGGATTGAACCAGCAGGTCCGTAGATTTTCTTAGTGCCAGAAATTCTTCTTTGAGGGATGCAAAACTGCGGTTGCCTGCCTGCGAATTGTCTGAGAAGCTGTTTTCGTCAAAAGAGGGAAGAGGTGTTTTGTCTTTCCGGGAGATACGCAGCAAACGGTAGGACATAATCCTTTCCGTATCGATCACATGTTGCAGTACTTCTTTCAATGTCCATTTGCCGGCTGCGTAACGGTACTCAGCTTTTTCTTCGGGTAAACCCGTATAAAATGCTTCGACTAATGGACCGTACGTGCTGATCGCGTCTGCGAGATTATCAACATCCACTCTTGCTATATACTTGCCATAAAATTCAGGGAAATCGCTTATTTGTGGTCTGGGCATCAGGGTTTGGTTTTGGCTGTGGCTGCAGGTTTGGGTGTTTCTTTAACAGCTATGGTAACTTTGATGGTATCTGCTGCCTCGATAGCGTTATAAGCGTTAATGATACCGCCTGTTTTACTGAGAAACTCGAAAGGATAAGCCTGGTCCTCTGAACCGGGTTTGATACTGGGTACTTCACCAGCAGGTTTTACAACCGATCCTTCAATGATCTTTTTTACCTGTACAGCGCTCAACTGCGGATAATAAGAACGGATCATGGCGGCAAGACCGCTAACGATGGGAGACGCCATACTGGTTCCTTTCAAACTGCCGTAATTGGTGGTCCCGGGAAAAGTAGAATAGATCTGTACGCCGGGTGCAAACACGTCTACATTCTCTTTGCCGTAATTACTAAAATCGGCTGATACGCTTCCTGATATTTTCGGGTCACTGCTTGCGCCAACCGTAATGAAATTGGTGGCATGTGTGTTCCATTGTTTCAGCCAGGGATTGGGGTAACATTCTTTCAGGTCGAGATCATTGCTTTCATTGCCGGATGCATGCACGATCAGCACATCATGCTGTTCCGCATATTTCACGGCGCTGTCAACCCATCTTTTTTCGGGTGAAAAATATTTGCCAAAACTCATATTGATCACTTTGGCGCCATTGTCTACCGCATACCGAATGGCGAGCGCCACATCTTTATCGTATTCGTCACCATTAGGCACAATACGCAGCATCATGATCTTTACATTATCGGCCACGCCATCTACGCCAATACCGTTATTGCGTTCGGCACCTATCAGGCCCACCACATGTGTACCGTGTTTAGCGCCATTGGCAGGCCCCATCACATCATTATTGCCATAGAACCTGTCTGATAGGCTGGTGTAGTTATCTTTTACGATATCGCTCCTGTAGTCAGGGGGCGGGGACATCTTTGCCTCAAAATTCGATTTCCATTTATCGATCTCTTCTTCGATATCAGAGATAAGATCTGTGTTCTTCTCACTGGTAGGGATATTCAGTTTCTGGAACGCAGACAGGTAATTGAGTTTTGCGTCTTTACCGGCTTTAGATGAAGGGAGAAATTTTTCCAGTTTCTCACAGGTATATTCATCACAACCCATTTCCTGGCGTATCACTTTGTCAAGACGTTTGATCACCCTTACAAATGATTCCATGAATACGATCTCACCGGGATCATCGGCGCTGGCCTGCATCTGGTCCGCTGCTGTTTTCCAGATTTTGTATTCGTCTTTGTCCTTGCCATCCAGTTCAGTAGTGTCTATGATCCTGCCGGTAAATTTTTCTTTGAAACGGTAGTACACCCTCGCTTTTTCATCGGAGGCTTTTACCATGTTACGGCCATCTTTACCACCGAGGAAGTTCCATCCATATACATCATCCACATAGCCATTGCCGTCATCATCAATACCATTGCCGGGGATCTCTTTGGGATTGTTCCACAATATTTTTTTCAGGTCCTCATGCGTGGTATCCACACCCGAATCCAGTACCGCAACAATGACCGGTTGCGATGCTTTCTTTTTTTCTTTCAGGAAAGTATAGGCTTTGTTGAGACTGATGCCGTAAAATGAATCTTTACCCAGGTCAAGTAAATGCCAACCCTTGGGGACCTCTGACTGGGCATTGGCACAAAAGTAGAGTGGCAATGCCACTATGGCTAAAACAATCCCACGATGCATCATTGTGTATATTTATACTATAACTACAAATTTGCGTAATGATACTGATAATACAAGTGTCACAGAACAGTTTTATGAAATTGTTAAGTCTAAGCCCTATTTCTGCAATTAAATGATTATCAGTAAATTATAAAATTCAGTCCTAATAGGCCAAGCTCATTAAGTTAAAACCCAAGGGAAAGATTCACGCAAAGGCGCAAAGGCGCAGTTGAATGATATCTGACGGGATATTACCCTTTAGGTTAAAACTGCGCCTTTGCGCCTTGGCGTGAGAATTCCTAAACTTAATGACATTGCCCGATAGCTCATTTACTCTTTAACAGGTCGGTGGTGGTTACGGGATTACTCAGCAGCCATCCGAACAGTTCCCATCGTTTGTCTGCCCCGCCTTTTGACTCAATATAATTTTTCACCAGATCCTTGCCGTAATTGTAGTTGATCACATAACTGCGGTACTTGTTGATGAAGGCGATCGATTTCAAAGAAGTTTCCCTGTTATTGAAACCATATTCCATCAGCCAACGCAAGGCTTCTTCCTGTGTCATATTTCCGCTCAGCAAACCACGGCCAACTTCGTTGCGGGCATAATTGAGTTCGCCTTTTATTTCCAGCGCTGTAAAGTATAGATGGATACCGGCTGTGTCCAATCCTGCCAACGGTAATAAAACGTTTTTTGCGAAATCTGTTTTCTCTTCCTCTGGGAAAGCCACTTCAATTCCATAATTGGCGCTGCCTTCCGCTATCAGTGATTGCGGGCTGAACAAAGGGTAGAACGATAGTTCCACCCAACCTTTATCAGCATACAGGTTTTTCTCCAGCAGCATATTGTACACATGGTGACCGGGATAACTTTCGTGGCTGCCCACATCGATTACCTTGTCGATGAATATCTGCAGGTCGGTATTGATCTGTACCACACTCTGGTAATTTCCTTTGTACCAGTTATAGCCGCTCCATGATTTATTGGTTACGTATTCCAGTTTGAAATCTTCGTTGACCGGCAGGGCATAATGTGCGAGGGTTCGTTTGCGACATTCGGCGATAGCTGTTTTGAAAACGGTGTCGAGTTTGTTTTTAGGGATGATAAAACGGTTGGCCAACGACTGAAAGCGGTCATTGATATTTCCTTTGCCGGGTAACAGGCTGTCAAGTTTTGCCACGAGTTGCAGGTAATGATCTTCCGGGTAGGATGGTGCCGCTGCGCCAAACAGTTCTTTGGATTCTTCGTCGAAAGAACTCGTCTCGCCAGAGAAAATTTTGATGCGGCGACTGAACGCAAGCAACTGCGATTTCATCCATTCCACTCTTACACGGATCGTATCTGCGGGATCATCGCTGAGTATCTTTTGTAATTCGTTGCTAAGCCGGTCAGTATTTGCGAGCAGGCTATCCTTGGGAAAAACAGCCATTTTAGGGGATGTTGGCCGTAATGAATCTGGGCCATAATATGCATCCACAAAATCAGCATCATACTGGCCTATCGTCAGACCAAGACGCACATACGCCTGCGCAATCCTGTTGAGTGTTGCCTGGGTTGATGCTGGTTTCTCTTTGGGCTGACAGGCAAAAAACACCAGGGGTAATACATAAAGCAGTTTTTTCATGCGGCTGATTGTTCTTTAAAGTTGCACCAGTTCCGCTACAAATACGAACCTTCTGTCATTTTTTTGTCAGGAAGAAAGCATTCTGTTAAGGAACTCCTAAGAAAACAGGTAAACATTTCGTTTCCGCGCTTTTCTGCCTCCCGTGGCACAGAATTTTTGGGTTTGCGTTTACTGCGGGAAAAAGCAGTGAATCCAATATTAAACCGTAAAAATTTTAATTTATGAAACAAGTGTTTGGAAGAATTACAAAAGCAACCCTTTTTGCATCGATGTTATTTGCAACTACAGCCATGTTTACCAGTTGTTCAAAAGATGATAGCAGTGGTTTATCCATTACGTATTCATTGAGTGGTAATGCGTCTGCGAGCCAGACCAACAACCCCGGTAACAACAGTTCGGGCAGTGGTACGCTGTCAGGTACCTATAATGCCAGTACGAAAGTGATGACCTACACCAGTACCTGGAGCAACCTTACCAGCGCACCTGTAATGGGTGGTTTGTATGCAGGTGCCACAGGGCAAACAGGAACCTCCATTACTGCATGGTCATTGGGTAGTGGATTGAGTACTTCAGGTAGTTTCTCTGCCAGTACCACACTCAATGCAGAACAGGAGGCCGCATTGCTGGCAGGACAGGCCTATTATATGTTAGGCACTACTGCTAATGCATCTGGTGAGATACGTGGGCAGATATCTGCAACCGCGCAATAGTATAAAAAAATGAACATTGAAAATTGAAAATTGAGCGTTGAATATTGAACATTTATCCGCAGAGAAAATTTTCAATATTCAACGCTCAATTTTCAATTCTCAATGAATGCAGCTCGAAATTATTACCCCTATTGAAAAACCAGGATGGGCCACTGTTTCAGTGGCCCTTTTCTTTTTGTGTAAGTAATACCACAATACCCGCCACAGGACCTATTCCTAAGAGCAAATAGATGAACCTGCTGTTATGTTCATTGAACAGGTAACCTAAGCATTGTAAACTGCCGATGGTGATGGCAAACCCCATACAGGTAACCAGTGTAATGACCGAGCCTCTTATCTGTGGCGGTGCATTTTGTGCCACCAGTGTAGAAAAAAGCGGGGAATCGGCGATCACAACCAGTCCCCATATTACCAGAAAAACCATCAATACTGCAACCGATGGAAACAAGAGGAGCAATGGGGAAAGAAAGCAACAGATACCCGACATACTCAAAGCTGACAGGGCGAGTTTTTTTGTGTTCCATTTTTGTGATAAATAGCCTGCTATGGCACAGGCAATACTTCCCACGGCAATAATAATGAATGCATATAATGAAACCGGTATATTGGCGGCAGGGTAGTGGCTGTTATAGGTTTTGAGTATCACGGGTACAAAGGCCCAGAAAGCATACAGCTCCCACATGTGCCCGAAATAACCCAGCGCTGCGGCGCGGAGTTTGGGTTCGCGGAATATGATACTAAAGACCGTGATGGATAAACGTTGTCCCTGTTTGCGGTAAGGCCCTGAGGGAACAAAACGTAGCATACACCATCCGCCTGTTACAGATAATACGGAAGTGGAAATGATCACATAGTTCCATTCAAGCCTGAATGAAAAAGTTCGCAACAGGTGCGGTAAAGCGGTACCTAATACAAGCGCGCCCACCAGTAAACCGAGTGATTTACCCAATCCTTCTTTGAAATGATCGGCGGCGATCTTCATGCCTACGGGATAAATACCTGCGAGAAAAAATCCTGTCAGAAAACGGCAAAGTAGTAACCCGGTGATGTTCATTCCTTCAATAATCATCATAAGATTACAAACTGCTGCAACGACTGAACAGATAAAAAAAAGACGTGATGGTAAAAACCTGTCCGCTATTGCCATCAGGGCAAATACCAATGTGCCGGCGATAAAACCGAGTTGTACGATGCTGGTAAGATTGGCGAGAAAATTTTCTGCGAGACCGAACTGTTGAATGATATCCGGTAATACCGCATTGCCTGCGAACCATAGGGAAGTGCAGAGGAATTGGGAGAGGACGATGATGGGGAGGATGCGGGGCATAAAGTGTTGGATAAATTGCTATTGTTTGTGTGGTAAGTTATTTAAATACAAACAATAAAACTGTAGGTTTTTCTTTGTGTATCTTGGTTCCAATAAACCGCTCATGAACCACAAAGCCAAATCCATCCGCCCCTTCATTGGTGCCAGGAATTTTGAAGTATCCCGCAGTTTCTATCGCGATCTGGGTTTCCGGGAAACTGTGATCAGTCACAATATGTCTGTTTTCGAAACAGATGGGCTGGCGTTTTATTTACAGGATGCTTACGTAAAGGACTGGATAAACAATACCATGCTCTTTTTAGAAGTAGAAGATGTTGCCCGTCACTGGAGCGAATTACAGGCGTTGGGGTTGCCCGCCAAATACGAAGGCGTAAGAATAACGCCGATCCGGAATGAAGTTTGGGGGAGGGAAAGTTTTATGCATGATCCGTCGGGGATTTTGTGGCATTTTGGGGAGTTTTATTAAGCAAACTGACAGTAAATTTTAGAACATATTTTTGCCTTAGTTCCTTTGTGTGGGAATATGCACACAAAGGAACTAGGGCAAAAATATGTGCAAAAAAAATTAGCCGCAGATTCGCAGATTATTTGAAAGAATCAATCTGCGAATCTGCGGCTAAAATATTCACTCCAGAAAAACTTGATTTTATAAATCAAACTTGATCCCCTGCGCCAACGGCAGCGTATCACTCCAGTTAATCGTATTCGTCTGCCTGCGCATATACGCTTTCCATGCATCACTGCCGCTTTCGCGCCCGCCGCCGGTTTCTTTTTCACCGCCGAATGCGCCACCGATCTCTGCGCCGCTGGTGCCGATGTTCACATTGGCAATACCGCAATCGCTTCCTGATTGGGAAAGGAACTGTTCCGCTTCGCGCATATTCAATGTCATGATGGATGAGGAGAGTCCCTGTGGTACGCCGTTCTGTAAAGCAATGGCTTCTTCGAGATTGGTATATTTCATCAGGTAGAGAATGGGAGCAAAGGTCTCATGCTGCACGATCGCCATTTCATTGCTGGCTTCGGCGATGCAGGGTTTAACATAGCAGCCGCTTTCATATCCTTTGCCATCCAATACATCGCTTTCCACGATAAATTTCCCACCCTGTTGCTTGCATTGTTCAATAGATGCGAGATAGCTGTTCACTGCATCTGTATCAATCAACGGTCCTACATGATTATTGGTGTCAAGCGGATCACCAATGCGTAACTGGCCATAGGCTTTTACCAGTTTGGCTTTGAAGGCATCATATACACTTTCATGTATGATGAGCCTGCGGGTGGTGGTGCATCGCTGGCCGGCAGTACCCACGGCACCGAATACACAACCGATCAATGACATATCAAGATCGGCATGTTGCGAAATGATGATGGCGTTATTGCCACCGAGTTCCAATATGCTTTTGCCCATGCGTGCAGCAACGGCTGCGCCCAATGCCTTGCCCATGCGCGTAGAACCGGTTGCGGAAACCAATGGGATGCGTGTATCATTGCTCAGCCATTCGCCTGTTTCTCGTCCGCCCTGTAATAAGCCGTTCACACCTTCTGGTACGCCATTCTTGATAAATACTTCTGCAACTATTTTCTGAACCGCAATACCACAGAGCGGTGTTTTTTCACTGGGCTTCCAGATACTCACATTGCCGCAAACCCATGCCAGTGCACTGTTCCAGCTCCATACGGCCACAGGAAAATTAAAAGCAGAGATAATACCTACAATTCCTAATGGGTGCCACTGCTCATACATGCGGTGCGAGGGGCGTTCGCTGTGCATGGTCAAACCGTATAACTGTCGTGAGAGACCAACCGCAAAATCGCAGATATCGATCATTTCCTGAACCTCGCCATAACCTTCCTGTAAACTCTTGCCCATTTCATAGCTTACCAGTTTACCCAGCGCCTCTTTGTTAGCGCGGAGTGCATCACCAACCTGTCTTACGATCTCACCGCGTTTGGGTGCGGGCCATAAACGCCAGGCGGCAAATGCTTCCTGCGCTTTGGCCACCAGTTGTTCGTAGGATGCTTTGTCGGCGGATGTTACAGAACCAATTTTCTTCCCATCAACGGGGGAATAGGAGTCAATAACGGGTCCTGAACTGTGTATCCATACCGAACCTGTTGAAACGCCCGCATTGGTTGCATCGATGCCTAACTGCTGTAAAAATTCCATTTGTAACTGGTTTGGCGCAAAGGTAGTAGATATGAGCGTTCAGCCATCAGCTGTGAGCTATCAGCCATCATTTAAGAATTAGAAGGTAGCAGGTAAGAACAATTGACTAAAAAAGCTGATGGCTCACAGCTGATAGCTGAAACAAAAAAGTACTGCCTACGTTGAGAACAACCGGCAATACTATCAATTGCAATGCTTGACACGTATGAAAAATATCAACCTGAAATTATTTTTCATCACAGGAAAAAGCAAGAATAATAGGCGTATGCAGCTTTTCAATCGGGGAACGGCTACCTGGATTTGGAGAGGGCCAGTAATTGGTCGTACACCTGGCTGTAACTGCTGCCGATCGGTATCTCCTTGCCGGCGATCCATAATTTGGTTTTGCTGAACTTCTCAATTTTGGCCAGTGGCACAATAAAGGAGCGGTGTACACGTACAAAATCACGCGCGGGTAATTTTTCCTGGATGCTTTTGAGCGTCATCAGGGTGAGTACGGGACTGGGTTTGATGTATATCTTGATATAATCGTCCAGCGCTTCGATCAGTTCGATCTCTTTGAGATTGATCTTCATGATCTCGTAATTCACTTTTACAAAGATCGAATTCAACTGCATTTCCTGCGTACTCAGGAACTCCATGTATTCACGGGCCTTGTAACAGGCTTTGAGGAAACGGTCGTATTCAAAAGGTTTTAATAGATAGTCTATAGCATCCACCGTAAATCCTTCTACTGCAAAATCCTTATAGGCGGTAGTGAATATTACCGGTGGTTTTTCAGACAGGTTTTTGTAGAACTGCATCCCGTTGATATCGGGCATCTGTATGTCGAGGAACAAAAGATCAACCTTGTGTTCCTGCAGGTAAGCTTTTGCTTCATCTGTATTGGTAAACACCTTTTCCAGTTTGAGAAAAGATATTTTTCCGCAATATTCATTGATGAGCTGCAGCGCCAGTGGTTCATCGTCTATGGCTATACAATGTATCATAATCAGGTTACGATCTCTAAGTGAACAGTATAATAATTGTCCTTCTCTGTAGTGGTCAGTTTGTGTTTGTCGGGATACATCAGTTCCAGCCTTCGCTTTACATTGTTGATACCGATGCCGGTGTTCTCCATCAGGTTGTTTTCGGAGGCTACCACGTAATTGACCGCTGAAAAAAGTATTTTATTTCCTTCCGTTTTGATCTCAATGGTAATATTGGAAGACTCTTTGGTACTTACACCATATTTAAAGGCATTCTCAACAAATGGAATGAACAGGAGGGGGGCGACAAGTAATGTTTCTGTATTTCCTTCAGCAGAAAATTTCACCTGCACTTTGTCTGTCAAACGTACCTGCTGCAATTCTATAAAGTTATGTATGAAATCCACTTCATTGCTCAATGGTACAAGGTCACGCTGCGTTTCCGTAAGGATATAGCGCATAATGGAAGACAGTTTCATTACCGCAGGCGCAGTTTTCTCACTTCTTACTACCGCCAATGAATAGATATTATTAAGCGTGTTGAAAAAGAAATGCGGGTTCACCTGTGATTTGAGAAACGATAACTCGGTATTCAGTTTTTCGTGCTCTGTTTCTTTGCGTGTCTGTTCGGTCTTTAACCAGCGTTGTATAACCGATATGCTGGTTCCAAAAGTGAATATCAGCAGGAACAAAACGGTATTATATGGATCCGATACTGCCGGTCGCTGGCTCCGCATCATCATACCGGGGAAACGTGGTTTGCCCTGGAACGCCGGGTTGCGGATAAAAGGCCTGTTGGCAGGGTTTGTAAATTCAGGTTCCGCTATCCAGGTAGCGATCTGTTTGGGTACATACAGGAAAAACAGCAACGAACCAACAATCGACAAAACATACCATAGCCATTTTTCCTTTACGAGGAAACGGGGTATCAGCACCAATGTATTCAGGTAATAAAAAGATACCAATATCACATTGTTGCAGATGATAGAGGCCAGCTGGTGGTTACTGATATAAAATTCACGTAGTCTTGGAAAAAACACAAGGTAAGGCAGCGTAAAAACACAGACCCATGCCGCAAAATGGGCAATGATGGTGACAATTTTTTTATTGTTGTTGGTGCGCAAGAGAAATGGGTTATATGGCAGGGTTAAAAATAAGCATACAGGTTGTCAATTTATCGTCTGTCGGTTTTCTTATCAAATTCTAATCTGGCCGTCTTCTGGTCAAATCTATTACCCCTGCCCGAACCCTGCGTAGATTTTGGGTGAAAACACAGCTCTTATCGGTGAACAATTTAATAAGATTCGTTCTGTGAAGGAAAATCTTTTGTTTTAACATCCTTTATGTATTGCTGTACCGCCCCGGTTACCTGTTCCTGTAAATTCAGGTACTGGCGTAAAAAACGTGGTTTGAATTCATTGTTGATGCCAAGCATATCATGCATCACCAGCACCTGCCCGTCGCAGTCGGCGCCGGCACCGATACCAATGGTGGGGATGGTGAGGCCCTGGCTCACTTCCCGGGCCAGTTCGGCAGGTATTTTTTCCAGTACTAAGGCGTAACAGCCTGCTTCCTGCAGGAGTTGTGCGTCTGTGCGCAGTTTTTCGGCTTCTGTTTCTTCTTTTGCCCTTACTGCATAAGTTCCGAATTTATAAATGGATTGGGGGGTAAGTCCCAGGTGCCCCATTACCGGTATTCCGGCCGATACAATGCGCTTGATGCTCTCCACTGCTTCAGAACCTCCTTCGAGTTTCAGGGAATGTGCACCGGTTTCTTTCATAATACGGATGGCGGAAGCCAGCGCGATATCTGAATTGGATTGGTAAGAGCCAAAAGGCATATCCACCACCACCAGGCAGCGGTCGATGGCGCGTACCACGCATTGCGCGTGATAGATCATGTGTTCGAGTGTAATGGGAACCGTTGTTTCATGCCCTGCCATTACATTGCTGGCGCTGTCGCCTACCAGTATCACATCGATGCCTGCCATGTCAAACAGCCTGGCAAAAGAATAATCATAGGCAGTGATCATGGAGATCTTTTCACCCGCGGCTTTCATTTTGGCAAGGGTGTTGGTGGTTATTTTTTTGATTTCTTTATGGGAGGACATTTGAAAGGTATTGAAGTTGATAAGATAAAATGAATATGGCTCTGCTTAGAATAAAACATATTCAAATGCCGGGTGCAAATTAATAAGAAGAATTAACTCTGCGAAACCTCTGCTTCTCATGTTCTCTGCGGTGAAGAAAAATTTTGAAGTTCAAGTATTCCGGTTGTCGAGGCGTTTTTCACCGCAGAGAACATGAGAAGCAGAGGCTTCGCAGAGTCAAGAAGTTATACCCTTACTTTCCAACTCGTAATAGAGGTGCTGAACAAGCCCATCTGCCAAACCGATCTTCGGTACATAAATTTCTTCTGCATCAGCCCATCGCATTACATTGATATAGATCTGTAAGGCGGGAACGATCACATCGGCGCGGTCCTCGCGGAGTTTGTACATATTCATCCGGTCCTCGAGAGAAAAATTGGAAATTTCCTTGTAATAATCCTTGAGGAGTTCCAGGGTGAGGGGCTTGCCGTCTTTTTTCTTGCTGAGCGAAAAAACTTTGTTGATGTTACCACCGGTTCCGATGGCCACTATTTTTTTATACCCTTTTGTTTTGTTTTTGATGAAATCTTTTACTTCGTTCCATTTGTTATCATCCACCATGTCTTTCAACATACGGATGGTACCGATATTGAAGGATTTTTTGAAAACGAGTTTGTTGTCGGCAAAAAAAGTAAGTTCTGTGCTGCCGCCACCCACATCAATATACATATAACTATGGTCGGTATCCATATTCTCGGCCACATGGTTCTCATAAATGATGGAAGCCTCAAGGTCGCCGCTGATGATCTCTATTTCGAGACCGGTCTCGAGTTTGATTTTACGGATCAGGTCGGCGCTGTTGGCGGCATCACGCATCGCACTGGTGGCACAGGCAATGATATTTTTAACGCCATACGCATTCAGTAAATGACTGTATGCTTTCATCGTCTGCAATACCATGCCTCTTTTTTCTTTGGAGATCTCGCCTTTGTCAAATACGTCAAACCCGAGTCGCAGTGGAACACGTACAAGGTTGAGTTTGTTGAATTGTGGTTTCCCTTCCTTATCCTGTGTAACCTCAACGATCAACAGCCTGGCGGCGTTACTCCCGATATCAATGGCGGCTAACCTCACTGTTCGCTATATTTTTCTTGTGCAGATAATGATACGTTTCTATCTGGGAACGCACCTGTTTTTTACCTGTGGAAGGTACATAGTTGTTGGATAATTCTTTGTCAAGTATCCTTGCTTTTACATTGTCTCTTAATTGAATGTGGATAATCTCTTTGAGCTCCTCACAAATAGCGGGACTCATCACCGGGATGGCAGCTTCAATCCGGTGATCAAGGTTGCGTACCATCCAGTCGGCGCTGGAAATATATATTTTTTCTTTGCCGAGATTATGGAAGATCATTACGCGTGCATGTTCCAGGTATTCATCCACAATACTGACAGCGCTCACATTTTCTTTCTGCTTTTTCCCCTGTGTCATCATGCAGAAAATGCCGCGTACGATCATATTTACTTCCACACCGGCGCTTATTGCTTCATTTAATTTTCTAATCAGCGCTGCATCGCTCAGGGAATTTACTTTCAGAATAATACGGGCAACTTTGCCCGCCCTGGCATATTTGATCTCGCGGTTGATCAATGTTACAATTTCCCTGCGCATGGTAAGTGGGCATACCAGCAACGTTTTGCAGGTACGCAAATGCTGTATGCCTATTTTCAGGTTTTCGAGATAATAGAATATGCGGTTGATATCCGCCATTACATTCCGGTTGGCTGTTAGCAGGCAGTGATCACCATATACCCTTGCTGTTTTTTCATTCAGGTTACCCGTACTGACAAACCCGTATTGTATGGTTTTGTTGCCTTTTCTTTTTTTGATGATACAGAGTTTGGCATGCACTTTCATTTTGGGAGGGCCAAGTATTACTTTTACTTCCTCTTCTTCCAGTATTTTTTTCCATTCGAGATTGGCCTCTTCATCAAAGCGTGCCTTTAATTCCAGCATCACCACTACTTCTTTGCCGTTCCTGGCCGCATTGATCAATGCATTGATCACTTTTGAATTGGAGGCGAGGCGGTATGCGGTTATTTTGATTGAGATCACATCCGGATCCATAGCTGCTTCACGCAAGAGATCAATCACTCCGTCGAATGAGTGATACGGAAAATGCAGCATCACATCTTTTTTGACGATCACATCTGTCACACGCATGGAGCTTTGCAGTTCCGGGTGTGTAAAAGAATTACGTCTTGTATTTTTTGTGTGAAACACATCAGGGAAATCCATGAAATGGCGGAAATTATGGATGCGTCCGCCGGGGATGATATTGCTTTTCCGGTTCAGGTTCAAACGACGTATGAGGTATTCGAGGAGACCGGCATCCATTTCTTTGTCATATACAAAACGAACGGGTTTTCCTTTACGACGGTTCTTGACACCCTTTTCTATTTTCTCTGCAAAAGTGGTGCTTATGTCGTTGTCTATATCTAATTCGGCATCTTTGGTGACCTTGAAAATATAGGAGTCAAAAAAGTCATATTCAAAATAAGAAAAGATCAACGGAAGGTTAAACCGTATCACATCTTCCAGCAGTATGATATTTTTTTCGCCGGGTTTGGACGGCAGTTGCACAAAACGACCAATTGCTTTTGCCGGTACTTCTATCAGGGCATATTTTTGTTGGTAGGCTGAGTCTTTTTTACGCATAACCACACCCAGGTAAATGCTTTTTTCACGCAGGTAGGGAAGTTGTGGCAGGCTTTCAATCATCAGAGGGATGATATTGGAGCGGACCTCTTCATCAAAATATTTCTTAACAAATCCCTGTTGTTCTTTGTTGAGGTGTTTTTCATCAACAAGAAGGATGTTTTCTTTTTTCAGTTCTGCGAGAATATTTTCCCAGATGCGGTTAAACTCGTTCTGCTGCTGGAGTACCATCACCTGTATCTGGTCTAGTATGTCCTGCGGATCTTCTTCCAGGTGCATATTGAGTTTCTTTCTTTTCTCCGTAAACTCGATCATGCGTTTTAATGTGGCCACACGCACACGAAAGAATTCATCCAGGTTATTGGAAAAAATGCCCAGGAAACGGATACGTTCTTTCAGGGGCACAGAGGGGTCATTGGCCTCCTGTAAAACCCTCCCGTTAAAACTGAGCCAACTGATATCGCGTTGGATGAATAGCTTTTTAGACATGGAGCGTGATTGGGAAATTTTGGGATTGGGAAATTTTGAAATTGGTCATTTCGTTATTTTTCTACCAAATATTTCAATTATTATTAAGTGCGTAGTTGTATCCTTTAGATAATCACGCACTCCGCGGCAAATGTGTGGACACATTTGCATGCTTTATGGCAACACGATCAAATATAAAAAAGTGTTCCAACCCTTAATATTAAGTTTTTGAATCAGGCAGTAAAGAAATTTCCCAATTTCCCAATCCCCAATTCCAAAATCCTTAAGAATAAGATTTCTTAATCTGTTCAATGATCCCCGTTGTAGAAAACCCTTCCACGATAGGATTGATCACCACACGCCCGCCATTGGCGAGTACTTCTTTGGAACCTGCTATCTGTTCAACTGTATAATCACCGCCTTTTACAAGTACATCCGGCATCAGGGATACGATCAGGTCACGCGGAGTATCTTCTTCAAAGACCACCACCGCATCCACAATCACCAGCGATGCCAGCAGCAGGGCGCGGCTTTTTTCATGGTTCACAGGTCTGCCGGGGCCTTTTAATTTTTTGGTGCTGCTATCGCTGTTAACACCCACGATCAGGTAATCGGCTTCTTTGGCAGCCTGTGATAGCGAAAAAATATGTCCCTCATGTAAAATGTCAAAGCATCCATTACTGAAAGCGATCGTTTTACCGGTGTTGCGCCAGCTTGCAGTGAGCAACATTGCCTGTGGCAGGGTGAGAATTTTTTTCTCTATGGTATCAATGGCTTTCATGTTTCTTCTGTTTGTTGTAGAATGGAATAAAGGCAAGACAAAGCGAACCTACAATTAATACAATGATGAACTGTGCAAACCATTGGAGGGTGCCGTTGGCGAAGCCGATTTCAAACGGGATATTATTTTTTTCCAGTACAGCGGCCATAAAATAGGCATAGGCGCCGATGCCACCCGGTGTAATGATCATGCCAATGCTGGCAAATGCCAATCCGGACAGCGCATGTTGTATCCCCAATTCAGTAGTACCTTCTGTAGCCAGAAACCCGACCCAGGTGCCTAGTATATACAACAGCCATATCATCACGCTGTAAAAGATAAACAGGCCCTTCTGCTGCAGGTTCTTAATACTGCTCAGGCCCTCCCATATTCCTTTGAGTATTTTTTTGAACAGTATCACCACCTGCAGATGCGCAAACTGTTTGAACCATACCCTGATGGCAATGATTATGGCAAGCAGGATCCCTAATACAATAAAGAGTCTTACCCAGGAGAACTGCCCGGTACTGTTTTCAAACAACTCTTTCAGTAACTGCGACCCGAATTCACCCACCACATCATATTGCGTGATCATCGCCAGTAAAAACACGATGCCTAGAGATATTACATCCACTGCTCTTTCTGCTACAATGGTACCTACCAGTTTTTCTGCGGGTACTTTTTCGTATTTGGCCAGGATGGTGCATTTGAGTACTTCCCCCAGTCGTGGCACAGCCAGGTTGGCCATATAGCCGATCATCACTGCAAAAAAAGTATTGGCGAAAGAAGGGGTATATCCCATTGGCCGCATCAATACCTTCCATCGCAAGGCCCTTACTATATGGCTGGCAGAAAGGATCAGGAACACGGGAAGTATCAGCCAGTAATTGGCGGTAGCCAGTGAACGTTTGAATTCGCCCCATTTTTCTGTGGGTATCTGGTGCAGGCTCCACCATATCAGAAAAATACCTATGCCCAGGAACAAAAGATATTTCAGCAGTACACCAATCCGTTTAGTCATACGTCGTCATTCGGTGGCAAGTTAAGTAAAATGGAGTTTGTGCTTTGAATAGTCTGTGGTTTGTGGTCTATGGTCTGTGGTTGTTATTGGTTTGTAGTAATTGTGACCATATCCTAACCTTCAACCATTAACTTCTAACAACTACAGACCACAGACCACAGACCACAAACCACAGACTACAAAGGCATATTATCAATCAACCTCACCCCACCCATAAAAGCTGCCACCAATCCTACCAGCGGTTGCTGGCCATCCCAGTCGGTAACGGGTTGTAAGGTGTCTGCGTTGGCCATTGCTACATAATCTGTTTTTTCAAAACCGGCCGCAGTAATTATCTGTTCGGCCGTGGTGATCAGGTGACTGGTATTACCTGTTTTGATATGTGTTTTCAGGTATTGTAATGCTTTATAAATGGCCACTGCGTTCTGTTTCTGTGTATCATCCAGCCGCATATTGCGGCTGCTCATGGCCAGGCCGGAAGTTTCGCGAACGGTTGGTACCATGGCCAGGTTAATATTCCAGTTGTTTAGCTGGATCAAACGTTTGATGACCATACATTGCTGGTAATCCTTTCTGCCCATAAACAGTTCATCGGGCATCACTATCCGCAGCAGCCGGTCCATCACCTGGCAAACACCCTGGAAATGACCCGGGCGGTATTTACCTTCCAGTATCGTTTCGAGATATCCCAGCTCAAAATGGGAGAGAGAGACCGTGCCACCAGGATACACTTCATTTACTGCGGGCAGGAACAGTACATCGCAACCGGATTGTTCCAGGGCCAGCATGTCTTTTTCGATGGTCACCGGGTATTTCTCAAAATCTTTCGGATCGTTGAACTGGGTTGGGTTAATAAAAATGCTGCTTACACACAATGCGTTGCTCCGGCGGCAGGCATTCACCAGTTCGAGGTGGCCGTTGTGTAATGCGCCCATAGTAGGTACAAACCCAATGGACCTCCCCGTTTCGGATATGGTTTTCAGGTAATTAGTAAGCTCAGCCGCTTTTTTGAACAGTATCATATCGGAGCAGGATTGGGCGGAAGCCCGTTGGGTATTGGTTTTCAGTCTAATTTATAGTACCTTTGCCAACTATTTTTGCAGCATAGTACTAAAATTCATGCGCTAATGTCAACAAAGAAAAGGATTTTATTCATTGCTACTGAAATGTCGCCTTACCTCGAACTTACCGAGTTCGCGGAAGTGATCAACAAGCTGGCGATCAAGAGCAATGACAGTGGATTGGAGGTCAGGTGCATTATGCCGAGGTTTGGAGTGATCAATGAAAGAAGGCACAGGTTGCATGAAGTAGTAAGGTTATCAGGTATCAACGTTTCTGTGGATAATGATGACTACCCGCTGCAGATCAAAGTGGCCTCACTGCCCAATGCAAGGCTGCAGGTGTATTTCCTCGAAAACGAAGATTTTTTCAAGCGCAAACAGATCTTTCATGATGAAAATGAAACCTGGTTTGACGATAATATGCTCAGGACAGTTTTCTTCTGCAAAGGAGCCCTGGAAACGGTAAAAAAATTCGGATGGCCGCCGGATATCATTCATTGCAGCGGCTGGATGACCAGCCTGATCCCGGCTTATATAAAAACGGCGTATAAAAAAGAGCCTGTTTTCAGCAACAGCAAAGTGGTATTTACCATCGGTCAGAATACCTTTAAGGAAAAGCTGGGAACTGATTTTGTGCAGAAAGCCATCATCAATGCCAATATCAAAGAAAAGGATCTTGAGCCTTTTAAAGAAGCTACCAATACGGCCCTTTTCAAAGGAGGCGCCACTTATGCCGATGCGATCACTTTTGGTGCGGATAAAATAGAAAAAAAGCTGGTGGATGAGTTCGCAAAAGTGAAGGGCAAAAAAGTAGTTCCGTTCAAAGGATGGGACTCCGATTTAACAGAGTATTTAGAATTGTACAACGACCTTGCGGGCAAGTAACTTACTGACATGCATTCTTTTATTACACTGCGTAGATTATTTATTGTTTGTATTCTTTCAGCCGGTTTTTTTTCAGCATGTACACGTATCACTACTACTGATCTCGGCGCTGACCTGATACCCCCGATTGATGGGGTAAACACCAAGGATACTATGTTGGATGTGATCACAGAAACTTTCGCATCAACAGATACCACACGTATTTATGGTACCGATGCCCAGTTGCTGGGTACGATCAGCTTCGATCCGCTTTTTGGTAAAACCAGGGCCTCAATGTTTTTCGAAATGCAGCCTGAGTATTATCCATTTGTGATAGAGGGACACAAAGACAGTGTGGTGGTGGATTCTGCAGTACTGATCCTTTCCTATACAGGGGTATATGGTGATTCTACCCAACCATTACGGTTGACTGTTTCAGAGGTGAGCCAGAGTACTCCGATTAAGACGGATAGGTTATATCCTTCCAACTATCCTAATGTGGATCCTATCACCACTGCGGGGCCGATAGCCTCGCCTGTAACGGTTGATATCAGGCGTTTAACGGATTCTGTTAATAACCGTTTCGAAAATGCAACGAACCAGCTTCGTATCAAACTAAATGCATCTTTTGCCAATAGATTTATCAAAACATACGATTCTACCAATGCTTACAAAAGCGATTCTGCACTCAGGACGCATTTTGCAGGATTTGGTATCACTGCTGACCCCTCTTCTCCGGCCAATGCCTTGATCAAGATCAGTCTTACCGATACCAATTCAAAATTCGCACTATACTACAGCTCCAGTTCAACAGGGGCCACCAAAAGAGACACTACTGTCAGCTATTTCAACTTTAGAAGTGGTCGTACGGGTTATGCCAATTTTGTGACAAGGGACAGAACCGGTAGTCAGATAGCTTCGCATTTTGCAACCGCTACCACTCCCAAACCAGATTCATTGGTATATGTACAGACCAACCCGGGTACCTATGTACGTATCAAAGTACCTGGACTGAAAGATCTTTCCAACAGGATTATCCATAGGGCAGAACTTATCGCCGAGCAGGTGCCGGACGATGCCAACCTGATGCTGGAGACACAGATGATAGCGCCCCGGTACCTGTTACTGAGTGTATTTGATTCTGTGAATAACCGCAGCAGGAATGTACCCAATGACTATATCATGAGTTCATCCGGGCCGAATATTTCCGAGTTTGGTGGATACCTGGCTTCCAAATCAGTGCCGGGTTACGACAGGATAGCGGCCTATAACTTTAATATCAGCCGGTATGTACAGGGTATTGTAACACGTAAAGACACCTCTTTTACGCTTCAGTTATCCGCACCGGCCAATGATTCTCTTTATTACAAGTATCCCTATCCTGTTCCAAGTGATCCCGCAGTCACTTACCTCTCACCTTCGATTGGTAATGAAACGGGTGATGGGAGGGTACGTCTTGGTGGCGGTACACATTCGCGGTTCAGGATGCGGTTGAGAATTATTTTCTCACGTCTCTAACTGGTATTTATCATTACTCTATATTTGCACGCATTAAAACCAAACATATATGCCTTACCTGTTTACTTCTGAAAGTGTATCTGAAGGACATCCGGACAAAGTAGCCGACCAGATCTCTGATGCTTTGATTGACAATTTTCTTGCATTTGACGCACAATCCAAAGTGGCTTGTGAAACACTGGTTACTACCGGACAGGTGGTACTTGCTGGTGAAGTAAAATCAAAAGCGTATCTCGATGTTCAGGAAATTGCACGTGGTGTGATCCGCAAGATCGGTTATACCAAGAGCGAATACATGTTCGAAGCAAACAGTTGCGGTATTTTATCTGCTATTCACGAACAGTCTGCCGATATCAACCAGGGTGTTGACAAGAAGAAAAAAGAAGAGCAGGGAGCCGGTGACCAGGGAATGATGTTTGGTTATGCTTCCAACGAAACAGATGATTATATGCCACTGGCGCTTGACCTGGCACACAAAATACTGATCGAACTGGCCGCCCTGAGAAGAGAGAACAAGCAGATCAAATACCTGCGTCCTGATGCGAAAAGCCAGGTTACGCTTGAATACGACGATAACAACCGACCTGTGCGTATCGATGCGATCGTTGTATCTACACAACATGATGATTTTGATACAGAAGCGAAAATGCTTGCCAAGATCAAAGAAGACATCGTAAACATCCTGATCCCACGCGTAAAAGCCAAGTATAAAAAATATGCTAAGCTGTTTAACGACAAGATCAAATACCATATTAACCCAACCGGTAAATTCGTGATCGGTGGTCCGCACGGTGATACAGGTCTTACTGGCCGTAAGATCATCGTTGATACTTACGGTGGTAAAGGTGCACACGGTGGTGGCGCTTTCAGCGGAAAAGATCCCAGCAAAGTTGACCGTTCAGCGGCTTATGCAACACGCCATATCGCCAAAAACCTGGTAGCGGCTGGTATTGCTGATGAAGTACTGGTACAGGTTTCTTATGCGATCGGTGTGGCACAGCCAACATCTATCAATGTAAATACTTACGGCACCGCCAAAGTACAATTGACCGATGGACAGATCGGTAAGATCGTACAGGAAGTATTTGATATGCGCCCTTACTTCATCGAACAGCGTCTGAAACTGCGTACACCTATGTACAGTGAAACCGCTGCTTACGGACACATGGGGCGTAAGAACGAGGTTGTTACCAAACAATTCGCTCTGCCGGGCGGAAAGACCAAAACAGTAAAAGTAGAACTGTTTACCTGGGAGAAACTGGATTATGTGAGCAAAGTGAAGAAAGCTTTTGGTGTAAAATAAAATAGCTGTAAAATCAATAAAACCTCTGTTCCTTTGGGCAGAGGTTTTTTATTTTTAGGACGAGACAGACATTTATCAGTAAAGCATATTTCTGTGCCTTCTGTGGCATTAGTGCCGCCACAGAAGGCACAGAAAGACCATTAAACTATGGAACCGAATCCCTGGAAAATTGAAAAAGAAAGGCACATATATGCCAATCCCTGGATAGAGCTGACCGAGTATGATGTTATCAACCCATCAGGCGGAAAAGGTATTTATGGGAAGGTTCATTTCAAGAATACGGCCATTGGTATCATGGTCATTGATGAGGAACTGAACACTTATCTTGTCGGACAATACCGGTTTGCTTTGGATCAATACAGTTGGGAAATACCGGAAGGAGGTTCGCCGGTTGATGCAGATCCTTTAGAAGGCGCCAAAAGAGAATTGCTGGAAGAAACCGGGTTAAAGGCTTCAAACTGGCAGAAGTTGCTTTCAATGCATTTATCCAATTCTGTATCTGATGAATATGCTATCGTTTACCTCGCTTCAGGATTAACACAGCATGAGGCGGAACCGGAAGAAACCGAGCAATTGCGTATCAAAAAAATACCTTTCGAACAAGCCTGGCGGATGGTGGAAAGTGGTGAGATCACCGATTCAATGTCGGTGGCAGCTATTATAAAAATAAAACTGTTATTGGCAGAAGGAAAACTGAAGTAATACATTTGCAGATGGCACTCAAACAAAGTTCACTGATCATAGGCCGCCAGCCACTGGTGGAAGCGTTGCAAACGGGTAAGCCGATCGATAAGATCATGCTCCAGAAAAATGCATCGGGAGATTCATTACAGAGTATCCGGCAACTCGCGAGGGAAAAGAATGTACCTATACAGATCGTGCCGGTAGAAAAACTCAACGGTCTTACCAAAGCCAATCACCAGGGAGTACTGGCATTTGTTGCCCGGGTCCAGTACCTTGACCTGCAGGAAGTGATCGATCATGTGGTATCCGCAGGCAATGCCCCTTTATTCCTGATGCTGGATGGCATTACTGATGTACGTAATATAGGTGCCATTGCGCGCAGTGCGCTTTGCTGCGGGGCGCAGGCATTGATCATCCCGGACAAAGGGGTAGGCGCATTGAATGAAGAGGCCATGAAAAGCAGTGCGGGTGCACTGGAGCAACTGCATATCTGCCGTGTGGGCAGTTTACTCAAAGCAGTGGATACCTTACACCTTAACGGTATTAAAGTATTTACCAGCGAAATGCGGGCCGAGATGCATGTAGCTGAACTTCCATTCACAGATCCCTGCTGTATCATTATGGGTGCGGAAGGGAAAGGGGTACAGCCTTATCTCGCCAAAGCCGCGGATCATTTTTTCAAGATACCGATGGCATCTTCGTTTGATTCATTTAATGTTTCCGTGGCTGCGGGCATCATACTGTATGAGGCGATGAAGCACCGCATGGATTAACCATATATGATAAGCATGTCAAACAAACCTGGTAATGTAAAACTGGTGGAATGTCCCCGGGATGCCATGCAGGGCTGGGTTCGTCATATACCTACTGCACAAAAGATCCGTTATATCAACAGCCTCCTGAAAGTTGGATTTGATACGCTTGATTTCGGCAGTTTTGTTTCGCCCAAAGCCATTCCCCAGATGGCGGATACCAAAGAGGTATTGGCAGGATTGGATATGGCTTCATCAAAAACCAAATTGCTCGCGATCGTCGCCAACCAGCGTGGGGCCGAAGAAGCAGTGGTTTATGATGAGATCAGTTGTCTCGGTTTTCCTTTTTCAATATCTCCTACCTTTCAATTGCGCAATACAAACAGTAGTATGGAGGAAAGCATGGAGCGGGTAGATGCGATACAGGAACTTTGTGTCAGGAATAATAAGGAACTGGTTGTTTACCTCAGTATGGGATTCGGTAATCCTTATGGCGATCCTTACAACGCCGATACCCTGTTGTATTGGGCAGGCGAAATGGTAAAAAAAGAGATCGGGATACTTTCGTTAGCAGATACTGTCGGACTGGCCTCACCTGAACAGATCAATTTTGCGGTAAACACATTGATACCGGAATACGCCACTACTGAATTCGGTGTACATCTCCATTCAACCAAAGATAACTGGCGCGATAAACTGGATGCAGCATGGCTGGCAGGCTGCCGTAGGTTTGATGGGGCGCTAAATGGTATTGGCGGTTGTCCGATGGCGCAGGATGATCTTGTAGGGAACATGGATACCCTGTCAATGATCGGGTATTTTGAAGAAAAGGAAATATTCAAACAACTGGATAAAGAAGCATTACAGGAAAGCCTGCGCATAGCCGGCGAAATATTTGTGTAGACTTTCACACAACCGATATGAAATTTCATTTTGCATTTGATATTAAAAAAACACCGCATCCCATTCAGCATCCGCATAAATTATTGCTGATAGGCTCCTGCTTTACAGAAAATATCGGGGAGAAACTGCGTAAGCATAAGTTTGAGGTGTTGGAAAACCCGAACGGTATACTCTTCAATCCCGTGAGTGTTGCCGAAGCCGTCGATCAGTATATCACTAACAAAATATATACTGCAGCCGATATTTTTGAACACAATGAAACCTGGCATAGCTGGAAACATCATAGCCGTTATTCAGGTACCAGTCAGCAAGAATGCCTGGAAAAGATCAACCTGTCTACTCAAAATGCACATGAGTACCTGCAAACAACTGATCACCTCCTTATTACATTAGGTTCTGCATGGACATATACCCTTACTACAGAAGCTGCCAATGCGGTTGAGGGATCTGTCGCTGCCAATAATCACAAAGCTCCTGCAAACTGGTTTTCAAAGCGTTTGCTGGAAGCTGGAGAGGTTACGGGGTTACTGGAAAAAATGCTGCAACGTTTATTGGAGTTTAATCCAGCTTTGCAGGTCATTTTTACGATCAGCCCCGTACGTCATCTGCGTGAAGGCGTGATAGAGAATAACAGGAGTAAAGCCGTATTGATCCAGACCGTACACGCATTGGTAGAAAAATATGAACAGTTATATTATTTCCCCGCGTATGAACTCGTGATTGACGATTTGCGCGACTATCGTTTTTATGCAGAGGACCTGGTACATCCCAATTACCAGGCCACTCAATATGTATGGGAAAAATTTACAGAATCCTGTATGACGGAAACAACCCGGGCATTGATGAAAGAAATTGCAGAGATCAACCTGGCACACCAGCATACGCCTTTCAATCCTTCCACCCAGAACCACCAGAAATTTCTCCGTTCTTATTATACAAAGACAAAAACCTTACAGGACCAGCATACTTATCTTGATTTTTCTGCTGAGTTGGATTATTTTCAAAAGAACCTTGAAAGTGGTTAAGCTACCAGTTCCTTCATTTTCATTTGGGCGATAAGAGGATGATCAGGGTGGACAACCAGTTCCTGTTTGAGAGGATGGATGATGACATCCATATCCTCCATTGGAATCACACCGAGCAAGGGTTCTGCGTCGCCTGGCAGAACCATCGCACTACAGGTACAGCGTCTGTTGGCAAAACGTAATTCAATGGGTCCTACTACATCACAATCAATTATCTGTCCATTTGCGAGTTGTGCTTTTCTTTTTTCAAATACAGTAAGCTTTAATATTTCCTGTATGTTTTCATTGATAGCCAACATGAAAGAGCCGGAGTCAACAAGAAAATTCACATGCATCCGCTTAACCTCATCCTGATCCATATATCCCCTTTGAACCATTTCAAGGTCGCCCCCATTGATGATTTCTATATCTGCATATACGAGTCCCATAGTGGTATGTTTTGACAAAGGTTAAAAAAAATCACGAACGGTTATAGGGTATTTATACCTGATTTAATGTATCCTGTCACCACGCACTTCCTGTCCCGACATGATCTCTGCCTCATAAGCCAGCCATTCTTCCCAGCGTTTTCGCACAGTTGTTTTGTCAATATAGGTTTCTGCCAGTTCAATAAATAAAGTGTAGTGCCCTGCTTCACTTTCCATAAAACGGCGATAAAAATTCTGCAGATAAGTGTCCTGTAAACCTTCACTCAGTCTTTTAAAGCGTTCACAGCTCCGGGCTTCAATCAGCGCCATGGTGAGCATCTGGTCCAGGAAGCGATCCTCGGGGTTGCCGCCTTTTTTCTGAAACTCTATCAGTTTGTTTACATACGCATCCTTGCGTTGTTTGCCCAGTTTGAGGTTTCTTTTTTTCAGTTCATTCAACACCAGCCGGAAATGTCCCCATTCTTCTGCTACTATCGGCGCCAGTTCAAATACCAGTTTTTCCTTATCAGAGTAACGTTGTATCAAAGTGATACAGGTAGTGGCCGCTTTCTGCTCACAATACGCATGATCGGTCAGGATGGCTTCCAGAGAAATACCAGCCAGGTCAACCCATCTCGGGTCAGTCGGTAATTGAAGACCGAGTATGTTTTTGGTATGCTGGGAGAGGTCTTCCATGGTTTGTGGTCTGTGGTTGTTTCTTGTTCCTTGTTCCTTGTTCCTTGTTCCTTGTTCCTTGTTCCTTGTTCCTTGTTCCTTGTTCCTTGTTCCTTGTTCCTTGTTCTCTTCTCCTGCAAATATCTGCCACAATCCTTTAGCTTTGACAGATGTACCCCGATGATTTTTTGCAGAACAAGCTACAGGCAAGGAAAGAAGACGGTTCACTGCGTTCATTACGCCTGCCGGTAGGCAAAACAGATTTCTGCTCCAATGATTATCTCGGCATCGCAAAAAACCACAGACTACAAACCACAGACCACAGACTATCCCATGGTTCTGCCGGTTCCAGACTGTTATCCGGCAATTACCCGTTGATAGAAGCCGCAGAAAAAGAGATCGCTGTATTTCATCAATCAGAAGCGGCCCTGATCTTTAATTCGGGCTATGATGCCAATATCGGGCTGCTGTCATCCGTTCCTCAAAAAGGAAATACTGTTTTGTATGATTATTTGTGCCATGCGTCTATCAGGGATGGGATACGGTTGTCTTTTGCGCAATCATTTTCTTTTGCTCATAATGATCTTCAGGACCTGAAGAAGAAAATCACACAGGCAACCGGTACTGTTTTCATCGTCACAGAATCTGTATTCAGTATGGACGGCGATCTTTGTCCATTAGATGGGCTTGTAGCCATTGCTGAAAAATACCAGGCACACCTTATTATTGACGAGGCTCATGCAACAGGAATCATTGGGCGAAAAGGAGAGGGCCTGGTACAACAGCGCCACTTGCAGGAAAAAATATTTGCCAGGGTACATACTTTTGGAAAAGCCTGCGGGTGCCATGGTGCAGTGGTACTGGGTTCGCAGCAATTGAAGCAATACCTCATCAATTTCTCAAGAAGTTTTGTGTACACCACCGCATTGCCCGAACAGGCCGTAGATGCTATCAGAAAAAGCTATGCCATTTTCCCACACATGCACGATGAACGTAAGCGTTTACAGGAAATGATCGCGCAGTTCCAGGCTGCTGGTATAAAGTATGAGAAGATACAATCTGCGACCCCCATCCAGGGTGTGATCGTTCCCGGAAATGAAGCTGTCAAACAGCTGGCTGAAAAACTACAGCAAAATAATTTTGATATCCGTCCTATTTTATACCCAACTGTTCCCAAGGGTAAAGAGCGGTTGCGGATTGTGCTTCATGCTTTTAACACATCTGAAGAGCTTTCAGCGCTTATTGATCTTTTGCAGTAGTTACTGATACGATACTTATACCGCGCCTTTGCGCCTTTGCGAGCAAATTTTCACGCAAAGGCGCAAAGGCGCGGTTAGAGCCGATTTTGTTCCTTTTCCCCTAAATTGAATTTTATCGGCCATGTTCCGTAATTTTATAAGAGATACCTGCCGTATGCCCCTCCATCGCAATTTCACCTACTGGATAGATAAACGTGTTTGGAAATATTATTTCCTGATGCTCTCCCTGCAATTAGCTAAATAAGGCGCTTAAGACTTACACTTCCCAATTACTAATTATTAATTATCCATTATTAATTAATCTCCCATGCCTCATTACCATACACTCGGAACCATTCCGCACAAACGCCATACACAGTTCCGCAAACCCGATGGTGGTCTGTATTCAGAACAATTGTTTTCAACAGAAGGGTTTAGTAATGATTATTCCCTGTTATACCATATTCATCCGCCTACGCAGATCACGCATACAGATGAACCCATTGATGTAATGCCCAAAGTGGCGGAAGAAAAAATGCTGAAACACCGCAGCTTTGAAGGGTTTCAGATTGAACCTACAGATGATTTTTTAGAAAGCCGTAAAGCAATACTGGTGAACAATGACTGTCATATTGTACTCGCCGCGCCAAGACATAGTATGCAGGATTATTTTTATAAAAATGCAGATGCCGATGAATTGCTGTTCATACATGAAGGATCAGGCAAACTCATTACACAGTATGGTGAATTGCCTTTTGGATACGGCGATTACCTGGTAATACCCCGCGGCACCATTTACCAGATACAGTTTGCAGATGAAAAGAACAGGCTATTTATTGTGGAAAGTTTCAGCCCTGTCCGTTATCCTAAACGGTATGTAAGCAAATACGGACAACTTCTTGAAAATGCTCCTTATTGTGAACGCGATATACGCGGACCGCAGCAATTACAAACCATCGATCAGTCCGGTGATTTTCTGATCAAAACAAAGAAAAAAGGGGTATTGTACGGTTTGCATTACGCGAATCATCCTTTTGATGTGGTAGGATGGGATGGATGCTGCTATCCTTTTGCCTTCAGTATACATGATTTTGAGCCCATCACCGGAAGGGTACACCAGCCGCCGCCCGTGCACCAGACATTTGATGCGCATAATTTTGTGGTCTGTAGTTTCTGCCCGCGTTTGTATGATTACCATCCCAATGCGATCCCTGCTCCTTATAACCACAGTAATATTGATAGCGATGAACTGCTGTATTACGTGGATGGCGATTTCATGAGCCGGAAAAATGTGACAAGGGGCATGATCACCCTGCATCCCGCAGGCATTCCGCATGGTCCGCATCCCGGGGCCGTTGAAAAAAGTATCGGGAAAAAAGAGACCAATGAACTGGCAGTAATGGTAGACACTTTTCACCCCTTACAACTGACAGAGGAAGCTTTACGGATAGAGAACCCGGGGTATACGATGAGTTGGGCGGAATGATTTTTATTTTGAATGCTATTTTTTGAATGTTGAATGACAGACGGGCTATGCCTTTTGAATACTTATCAATCAAAATTCAACATAAAAAATTCAAAATAAATTCCTAACTTATCGCCAATAAAAATCTAGCCATATGATCAAATTCAGTGACATCAAAATCGGGGATTATGTAAGAGCCGAGTATGAAGGTAAAACCTGGGATGGCGAAGTAACACGCCTGAACGGGGATGAAAAACAGGTAGAAGTAACTACGGAAGTTCAGCCTTCCTGGTATGCAACGGATCACCTGCATCCGATACCGCTTACCGATGATTCCTTAACACGTTTAGGCTTTCAGAAACAGGCAAATGATGACGGATCGGTCAAGTACATGAAAGGATCGTTCCGCCTGGTTACGCCGGTTGCCGGTGATTTTTCTCATCTAGAAATGTGGTACCGCGAGGACCGCCGCCATAACCCCAACGTGCATTATATACACCAGTTACAGAATCAGTACCTGGATATGACCAAAATACATCTCACCGACGCACCCATGTGATCGCAGATTACACGGATTATTTATATGATTTTCACGGAAGGCCCACCAGATAGTGGGCTTTCTTATTTGAGCACGGATTACACGGATTTTTGTATGATTTCACTGCTATCATACAATACATCAATGAGATCTGGGATTACGGGTTTACTGTATGATAGCAGTGAAATCATACAAAAACCCATGTAATCCGTGTTCAAGGTCATAAAAAAATCCATGTAATCCGTGATTCTTTATATTTAGCGGATCATTTCAATTATTGATTAAATAATCTATGAAACAAGTTACTGTGATATTGGCTGTATTAATGGCGCTGACTGCTGTGGCGCAGGAGCCTAAAAACTTTTCCATCAAAGGAACGATCAGCCAAACTGTTTTTCCTGTGGTAAAAGTATTCCTGAGTTATAAGGATGGAGAAAAAGAGATCACCGATAGTGCAGTAGTAAATAATGGCAGTTATGTATTTGCGGGTAAAATAACGGAGCCTGTTTTGGCAAGATTGAGAGCCAGGTATCAACCTGCAGCCGATGGTAAACCATTACGCACCGTTCCCGCCCGTGATTTTGCAACGATTTTCCTGTCGCCTGTAACCACCTATATTGCTTCTGTTGATTCTTTTGCCAACGCGAAAGTGCAGGGGTCTGTAGTAAACGATGCGTTTGTGGAACTTAATGCAATGCTGAAACCACCCAGTGATGTCTCTGCAGTTTTCGGTGCGGAATACAATAAGGCCAATGCTGCCAGGGATGAAGCATCCAAAAAAGCGGTGGGGAAAAAATTGGATTCGATGGATGTATTGATCAATGAAGTATATGGAACCTATCTCAAAAAATTCCCCAAATCACCGATCGCTTTTTTTGCAGCTTCTCAATACGCGGGATGGAACATTGATGTAGATAAAATAGAAGCCATCCTGAAACAATTACCGGAAGAACAGAAACAATACAACTCCACAAAGAAATTATTCGGAATCGTTGAGACAGCAAAGAAAACAGCCATCGGCAAAACAGCGCTTGATTTTACACAGAACGATACCCTGGGATTGCCCGTTACACTTTCTTCCTTCAGGGGGAAATATGTGCTGGTTGATTTCTGGGCCAGCTGGTGCAATCCCTGCCGCGCGGAGTATCCTGCTGTGGTAAAAATTTATCAGGCATACAAGGATAAAAATTTTCATATCCTGGGGGTAAGTCTCGACAGACCCGGCGCGAAAGACAGGTGGCTGGAAGCCATTCATACGGATAATCTTAACTGGACACATGTATCGGATCTGAAATGGTGGCAGAATGAAGTGGCCCAACTCTACGGTATACAGGCCGTTCCGCAAAACCTGCTGATTGATCCCAGCGGCAAGATCATTGCCAAAAACCTGGATGGGGCAAAGCTGGAGAAAAAACTGGCCGAGATATACGGTAAATAATACAACATATTCAAACCGTGCCTTAGTGCCTTTGTGAGCATTATTGGCGCACAAAGGCACTAAGGCACGGTTTTATTATCTTAGGTTAAATTTCTTTTATGAAGAAGTTCGCGGCGTTGGCAGTTTTGTTTTTTGGTATCAGCGGATTGTATGCACAACAGTTCGGTGGTAATCCTTCATCTGTTAAATGGCAGCAGATCAATACGGATGCTGTCAGGATCATATTCCCGAAAGGTCTGGAAGATAAGGCGCAGAAAATAGCCAGGATCACAAACATCCTCCAAAGCGATTATTCAAAAACAATTGGTGACGGTAAACGTAAGATCGATATCATCCTCCACAATGAAACAATGGCATCCAACGGGTATGTTGGATTGGCCCCTTACAGAAGTGAGTGGTACCTGACCCCGCCGCAACATCCATTCGAATTAGACGCTGTGAATTGGAGCGATAAACTAACCATTCATGAATTCAGGCATGCGCAGCAGTACAATAATTTCAATAAAGGGTTATCGAAATTTGCTTCCATTATTTTGGGAGAACAGGGACAGGCGGTGGCCAATGCCGCGGCCATACCCGATTGGTTTTTTGAAGGTGATGCTGTGTATAACGAAACCATGCTCACACAACAGGGCAGGGGAGCATTGCCATTCTTCATGAGCAGTTATCATTCGTTGTATAATACAAGGCGTGATTACAGCTATGCACAAATGCGTAATGGTTCACTTCGTAAATATGTTCCCGATCATTATGATCTCGGCTACCTGTTGGTAGCGTATGGTCGTAAACAATATGGTGAGGATATCTGGCGTAAAGTAACCGATGATGCGGCCCGGTTCAAACCATTGTTCTATCCTTTCCAGGGTGCGGTAAAGAAACATACAGGTGTGCCATTCAATAATTTTGTAGCGAACGCTATGCAGTATTACCGTGAGCAATGGAGCAAAGAACCGGTGGAGCAGCCTGAATGGATCACAGGCGTTGATAAAAATAACGTGATCAATTATCAATACCCTTATGCCTTACCTGATGGATCATTGATAACTTTAAAGAACAGTTATAAAAATATCCCCGCGTTTTACAGGGTCTACCCGGACAGGAAAGAAGAAAAGATCGCCACAAGGGATATCGTTGTCAATGATTATTTCTCTTACAATAACGGTAAGATCGTGTACGCTGCTTACCAGCCGGATACAAGATGGGGTTTCCGTGAATTCAATTCGATCAAACTGGTTGATATAACCACCAAAGAAGAAAAAACAATCGCAACCCGTTCGAAATATTTTTCACCGGATATTTCACATGATGGACAGAAGATCATGGCTGTTGCCGTAGATGAACAGCTAAGATCAAAACTGGTGACCATCAATACAGCAGGAGAGTTGCTTGATTCAGTGATCAATGAGGGCGTGTTTTTCGCTAACCCGAAATTTGCGGCGGATGACCGGCACTGTTATGTTACGGCAAGAAGGGAATCGGGTGAAATGGCTCTACTGAAATACGGCTCAGGCGAAGAAACCTTATTGCCTTATGCCAACCGCCTGATCAGTTATATCAATGTACAGCATGATACAGTACTGTTTACCATCACCAACAAAGGCCGGGATGAAATATGGGCAATTATCGACCGGAAAGAAAACAAAGGGCCTTTCAGACTGGCATCCTATTCCACCGGTCTTTACCAGGCGGCTCTTTTACCCGGCGGAAAACTGGTAAGCGCCGCATTTACGGCAGATGGGTATCGTTTGGCATCCCTGCAACCGAAATGGGAAAAAGCGGAAGCAGCTACTACGCTTACTCCCTTATATGTACCGGGTGTTTTCAGTGAAACCGATCATACTGCCATACCCGACAGGTTTATGCGGAGCCGGTTTGCACCATACGAGGTAACAAAATACCGTAAGTCTTTCCAGCTAGTCAATTTCCATAGTTACCGCCCTTATTTTGAAGATCCCGAGTATTCTTTTACCGTATATGGCGAAAATGTGTTGAATACCCTGCGTTCCGAACTGGCCTATACCTATAACCAGAACGAAGGCAGTCATAAACTGGGTTACAATGGCATTTTCGGGGGAACTTATCTCCAACCCGTATTCGGTATCAGCCAAACCTGGCAACGTTCCGCATTTTTCAGTGGCGATACGGTAGTGAACTGGAACGAGCTGGTAGGGTATGCTGGGTTGCAACTGCCGCTAAACCTGTCGGGCGGAAAACAATTCCGTTACCTGACCTTTTCCGGCACTTTTAACCTGGATGCTATCAAATGGACAGGGCTGGCCACCAAACTGCTGAGGGATAGGCAGGTGAACTATATTACCGGCCGCATCAGCTATTCCGGCCAGATCCAGAAAGCGGTACAGCAGATCTATCCCCACTGGGCCCAGACATTTGTATTGCAGTATAAAAGTGCGGTCACCAACACCGCTCACCAGTTGCTGGCCACCGGCTCATTGTATTTCCCCGGCCTGGCCAATAACCACAACCTGGTGCTGTCAGCGGCCTATCATGCAAGGGATACCATGAACCAATACGTGTTTTCCAATAATTTTCCTTTTGCCCGGGGATATACCGCTGTGGATGTTCCGCGGATGTGGAAGTTTGGGGCTAATTACCACCTTCCATTGGCCCACCCCGACTGGGGTTTTGGCCAAATGGTCTATTTTTTACGCATCAGGGCCAACCTTTTCTATGATTATTCCCGCGGTAAAAGCCTGCGGACCGGTATCGAATACCCCTTTAATACGCTGGGAACGGAGCTTTTCTTTGATACCCGCTGGTGGAACCAGCAGCCGGTTACTTTCGGGATACGTTACAGCCGCCTGTTAAACAATGAGTTCCGGGGAACGACCAATCCCAATTCCTGGGAGATTATCCTGCCTGTGAACCTGTTTTAGGCCGTATATTTGCCGTTTCGGGGGAATTTTAGGGGAGTTTTCCACAAAAAACTGAATTTTATACACGAATTTTTCATATTCCGGTTGCAGATTCCTATCTTTGCAGCCCCAAAAATTGTATGTCGAAACAACCACTGATTAAACAAGATGGAGTTATTCTGGAAGCCCTGAGCAATGCTATGTTCCGGGTAAAGTTGGAAAATGGTCACGAAATACTGGCCACCATCTCTGGGAAAATGAGGATGCACTATATCAGGATTTTGCCTGGTGATAAAGTGGGTGTTGAGATGAGTCCGTACGATTTGAGCAGGGGAAGGATCATATTCAGGTATAAATAATAAGGTCTAAGGAACAAGAGTCAAGGTACAAGAAAACAGATATAAAAACGAAATCCACCTACGCTGAAGCTTCGGTGGATGAATAAAAAAACAAACAATGAAAGTTAGGGCTTCCATTAAAAAACGCAGTGTTGATTGCAAGATCGTGAAGAGAAAAGGAAAGTTGTTCGTGATCAACAAAAAGAACCCACGCTTCAAACAGCGCCAAGGGTAATGCCTGTTTTGAATTCTCAATGTTGAATTTTGAATTCGGATTAAACCAAGTACAGAATAAATTAAAATAAAACTATGGCTCGTATTGCCGGTATAGATTTACCAAAGAATAAAAGAGGAGAAATCGGTCTGACCTATATATTTGGAATCGGACGTTCTACTGCTCAGTATATTCTCGACAAAGCTGGGATTGACTACAACAAGAAAGTTAACCAGTGGAACGATGATGAGCAAACGGCTATCCGTAACATCATCAACAACGAATTTAAGGTGGAAGGCGCCCTGCGCAGTGAGGTTTCCATGAGCATCAAACGCTTATTGGATATCGCCTGCTACCGTGGCCTCCGTCACCGTAAAGGATTACCTGTCCGCGGACAGCGTACCAAAACCAACAGCCGTACCAGGAAAGGTAAGCGGAAGACGGTTGCGGGTAAGAAGAAAGTCGCTAAGAAATAATTAACAATGAATAATTAGTAATTAATAATTGAAGTATTCAAATTATTAATTACTAATTATCAATTATAAATTCCGGCTGTTTTGGATCCCTGCAAAGGAGGAGAAACACCGGTTCCCGGGCTTCGGGATTTTATTTTTTAAAGATCACCTCAAGAAACAAACATGGCTAAACCACAAAAGGCACAGAACAGCGCGAAAGCTGTTGCCAAGAAAAGGGTCGTAAAAGTAGATGCAACCGGTGAGGTGCGTGTCTCTGCAACCTTCAACAACATCATTATCAGTTTTACCAACAAAGCGGGCCAGGTAATCAGCTGGAGCAGCGCCGGTAAAATGGGCTTCAAAGGTTCTAAAAAGAACACCCCGTATGCTGCACAGATGGCCGCTGCAGATGCTGCCAAAGTAGCCATGGACGCAGGTCTGAAACGCGTAGACGTTTTCGTAAAAGGACCAGGTTCCGGCCGTGAAGGTGCTATCCGTTCTATCGCACAATCCGGTATCGAAGTTACTTCTATCAAAGACGTAACTCCTCTGCCGCATAATGGATGTCGTCCACCGAAACAACGTAGAGTTTAATGAAGTACGAGGTTAGAAGTACGAAGTACGAATCGCAAAATTCACTTCGTACTTCGTACCTCGTAATTCGTACTTATAAAGGGTTCATTATCGATTTTAGATTTTTATGATAATGAGTCGTCATTAAAAAATCGCAAACAAAAAAAAATGGCACGTTACACAGGTCCTAAGACCAAGATTTCAAGAATTTTCGGAGAGCCTATCCTGGGCAATGGCAAATGGTTAGGTAAAAACAGCAACCCTCCCGGCCAACATGGTGCGGCACGTAAGCGTAAAACCTTAGGTGAATACGCCCTCCAGCTGCGTGAAAAACAAAAAGCAAAATACACTTATGGTGTATTGGAGCGCCAGTTCCGTAAAACATTCGAAGAAGCGCAACGCTTAAAAGGTGTTACCGGTGAAAACCTGATCAAATTGCTGGAAGCGCGTCTGGACAATACTGTTTACCGCTTAGGTTTAACAGCCAGCCGTCCTGAAGCAAGACAACTGGTTAACCACAAACATATCCTGGTGAATGGCGAAACCATGAACATACCTTCTTACCAGTGTCAGCCAGGTGATATCATCACTTACAAACCAAAAAGTGCGGATAATTCAGGTGTGACCAGTAAAGTACGCGGTAAGAACCCTAAGTTCAGCTGGCTCGACTGGAGTGAAGCTGAGAAGAAAGGTACTTTCATCACATACCCAGAGCGTGAAAACGTTCCTGAGAATATCAAAGAACAACTGATCGTCGAGTTGTATTCTAAATAACGTGAATCGTGAGACGTGAAGCGTGGGTTATTTCTCACGACTCACGTCTCACGCCTGACGAAACCCAATTTCCGCCTGAGGCGGATTCAATCAAGTAAAAAAAACAAGTTTTAATATGGCCATATTAAGCTTTCAGAAACCGGACAAGATCGTTTTACAAAAAGCAAATGATTTCGAAGGTCAATTTGAATTCCGTCCATTAGAGCCAGGCTTCGGTCTGACCATCGGTAACGCTTTACGCAGGGTGTTGCTGAGTTCACTGGAAGGGTATGCTATCGTTGGTATCAAGATCGAGGGTGTGGACCATGAGTTCGCAACTATGAAAGGTGTGACTGAAGATGTGACCGAGATCATTCTGAACCTGAAGCAGGTGCGTTTTAAAAAGAACGGAGATCACGACGTTCCGAACGAAAAGATCAGCCTGTCTATCAAAGGCCGTACAGAGTTCAATGCCGCTATGATCGGCGAACTGTCTCAGAACTTCCAGGTAATGAACCCTGAGCTGGTGATCTGTACTATGGACACTACTGCTAAAATGGATATCGAACTGACCATTGCAAAAGGTCGCGGTTATATCCCTGCAGAAGAGAACAAGATCAAAGATTCTGTATTTGGTTATATCGCAATCGATTCTATCCACACACCTATCAAGAACGTGAAATACGCTATTGAGAACTACCGTGTGGAACAAAGGACCGATTACGAGAAACTGGTACTGGATGTGGCTACCGATGGAACCATCCACCCGGAAGATGCTGTTAAACAGGCATCACGCATCCTGATCCAGCACCTGATGATCATCACCGATGAGAATATCACTTTCGACAACAAAGAAGACAAGAAAGAAGATGTGGTTGATGAACATGTACTGCAACTCCGCAAAGTGCTGAAAACACCACTGGAAGACCTCGATCTGTCGGTGCGTGCCTTCAACTGCCTGAAAGCAGCGAAGATCAACAGCCTGAGCGAACTGGTACAGTACGAACAGGAAGACCTGATGAAGTTCCGCAACTTCGGCCAGAAATCACTCTCAGAAATTGAGCAGGTGCTGACTGAAAGAGGGTTGAGCTTTGGAATGGATCTGAATAAACTGGGATTGGATAATCTCGATAACTAAGCTATCAGCTGTCAGTCATCAGCTATCAGCCACGAACAAAAAACGTGGCTGAAAGCTCAAAGCTGACAGCTATTTCATAACATCTTGTAATTCCTGACACGGTACAAGATTAAAACAACAAGTCATGCGTCACGGAGACAAAATCAACAATTTAGGTCGTAAGAAAGCACATAGGGTTGCTTTGTTACAGAACCTTGCCAGCCAATTGATCACGCACAAGCGTATCGTTACCACATTGGCAAAAGCAAAAGCGCTCAGAACTTATGTAGAGCCTTTGATCACCAAAACCAAGAAAACGGCAGATGCACTCCAGATCAGCCACAACCACCGCCTCGTGTTTGCGGAACTGCAGGACAAAGCCGCTGTGAAGGAACTGTTCACAGTGATCGGTCCTAAAGTAGCCGGCCGTCCGGGGGGTTATAGCCGTATCATCAAATTAGGCATCCGTCCAGGTGACAATGCTGAAAAAGCGATGATTGAACTGGTAGACTTCAACGAGATCTACGGCAAAGGTGTTGAAAAAGCTGCTGAGCCTGCTAAGAAAACACGTCGTGGCCGCGCTCCTAAAAAAGCAGAAGCTACTGAAGCCGTTGCTGCAGAAGCACCGGTAGAAGAAGCAGCCGTTTCTACAGAAGAAAAAGCCGCTGAATAATTGAATGACAAGAGAAAATCATATAAAGGCATCCTTTTTTAAAGGGTGCCTTTTTTGTTGTATGAAACTGCCGGGTGCAAAATTGCCGGTCAGGCGACCGGCAATGGCGGATGCCGTTGTTGGTCGCCCGACCAACAACTTCGCCTGAGTAACAAACAATGTGCGAAAATTTATATGATATTTTAAACAGGATGAACTTTTTTTGCAATCGAAATAAACACAGGAAATGACCCAATCGAATAAACCCGCTACTTTGTTACTCGCCGATGGACATGTGTTCCACGGACATGCATTTGGAAAAACAGGCACCACCACCGGTGAGATATGTTTTAACACCGGTATGACGGGTTACCAGGAAGTATTTACAGATCCCAGTTATACCGGCCAGGTGCTGATCATGAACAACGTGCATATCGGCAATTATGGTGTGAAAGATGCGGATGTGGAAAGCAGCAGCGTTAAGATCCGCGGCCTGATAGCCCGTAACCTGGAAGAGCAGTTCAGCCGCTTACAGGCGAAAGGCAACCTGCAGGATTACCTTGTCGCAAATAATATTGTAGCGATAGATGGCATTGATACAAGGGCGCTGGTAGCGCATATACGAACCAAGGGTGCGATGAATTGTATCATATCATCAGAGATCACCGATATCGCGCAACTGGAAGCAGAACTGGCGAAAGTGCCTGATATGGATGGACTGGAACTGGCGAGTACAGTAAGTACTGAAACAGAGTATGAGCTTGGAGATGCCAATGCTTCTTTGAAAGTGGCGGTACTTGATCTTGGTGTGAAGCAACATATCCTTGAATGTCTTGTATCAAGAGGGGCGCATATAAGGGTACATCCTGCCAAAACACCGTTAAGCAGGTTGAAGGAATTTAACCCTAGCGGATACTTTATCTCCAATGGCCCCGGAGATCCTGCAGCAATGCCTTATGCGGTTGCGACCCTGAAAGATATTCTGAAAGAAGGTAAACCGGTATTTGGTATTTGTCTTGGACACCAGTTACTGGCACTTGCCAACGATATCCCGACATTTAAAATGCACCATGGCCACAGGGGATTGAACCACCCGGTTAAGAATATCATTACCGGCCAATGCGAGATCACTACACAGAACCATGGTTTTGGTGTGGATCCCGAAGCGGTGCGTAATCATCCTAACGTAGAAGTAACGCATGTGAACCTGAATGATGATTCGATAGAAGGTATCCGTTTAAAGGATCGTAAAGCATTCAGTGTACAGTATCACCCGGAGAGTACACCTGGGCCGCATGACAGCCGTTACCTGTTCGACAATTTCGTTGACATGATGAACGGGAAATAACACGAATTCGGGCGAATTACACGAATTTTTTAGGGAACGACTAATATCTTCAAAACAGTTACAACCGCGCCTTTGCGCCTTTGCGTGAAAATTTCTCGCAAAGGCGCAAAGGCGCGGTTTCTTTTGGGGATTTAGTTGCATGAGTATATTCTGATATACTATAAAAAATGAATAACTTGCAATACAATCATCTTTCATACAATTCGTTCTAATTCGTGCAATTCGTGTTATGAAAATAGCTATCATCAACGGCCCCAACCTTAACCTACTCGGTAAACGTGAAACGGATATCTACGGCAATATGTCGTTTGAAAAATACCTAGGTGAACTGCGCGAATTGTTCCCTTCTGTTACATTCTATTACTACCAGAGCAATATTGAAGGAGAACTCGTAACGCATATACAAGAGGCGGGTTTTGCGTATGATGGTATTGTGTTAAACCCTGCCGGTTATACGCATACTTCTGTTGCAATCGGCGATGCCATCGCAGCAATTAAAGCGCCGGTGGTGGAAGTGCATATCAGCAATGTACATGCAAGGGAAGATTTCAGGAAATTATCACATGTATCCGGTAAGTCCGCCGGGAGTATTTTTGGACTGGGGTTGAAAGGATATGAGTTGGCGGTACGGTGGTTGATTGAACGTATTTAGTTTAGATGTTCACATATACTGGTACATTTTTAATTGGTGTTATGAAGTCACTGATTATGATAGCCATAACTGTAACTCTTTTTTATTCCTGTAAAAAAGACGATAGCAGGATTGTGTTTTCCCTCCCGGAAAAAACACAAACCGGGAATAATACATTAGGCTTTATGTTAGGTCCCATTGTCTGGACTAATTACGGACAGGTTTGTTTTCTGTTTGGAAGTGGCTGCAGAAAAAATATCGATGGGTATCACTATAAGGACGGAGATATACGGCTTGGAGCAGACAGGGTTCTTTACAAAAAGGGCTCCTGGAGTACTTCAGAATCAATAAGTATTAATCTATCAACAAATCATAGAGGTATCGGCACCTATAGTTCTTTTGCAAATGATACAATTTTGCTGGGTTATTATTATTCGGAACCTGGAAAACGGGAAAAAGAATATGTACTATCATTATTGAATCCCAATTTCACCGTCAGGCTGACAAAACTCGATACCGCAAAAAAAATAATAGCAGGGGAGTTTTTTGGGATTTTGTTCAATAGAGCACAGGATACTACTAATGCTATTTCCCGTACAGATTCTATTATCATTGCCGATGGGAGGTTTGATATAAAATACTGACAAATGTTCGCAGCGGGACTTCGTGTTAAAATATGATATTCTAAAACTGACCGGTACGATATTTGTCTTTTACGACCCACCTATGAACCAACGATATTCCCGTAAAGTGCTTTGGCTGATCCTGATCAGCGCTGTGGTCAAGATCATCGTATCTCCTTTACTGGAACTTGGTAATGACGAGGTATATTACTGGACCTACGCATTGCAGCCCGACTGGAACCATTTCGATCATCCTCCCATGGTGGGCTGGCTGATACGTCTCACCACACTAAACCTGAATTGGGTAAGCGAATTATCATTGCGGCTGGGAAGTGTACTCTGTGCTTCCATTTCCACCTGGTTCATTTTTAAAACAGGCAAATTGCTGGCGAATGAAAAAGCAGGATGGTATGCTGCGTTGATCTATCATTTTTCGGTGTACACAGGTTTTATTGCCGGGTTGTTTATTCTGCCCGATTCACCCCAGATGCCTTTCTGGACGGGTGCATTGTATATCATGTCGCACCTGTTTATCCGAAATGATGATCAGAAAATAAGTATCTGGTTATTGCTTGGGTTGATGATAGGACTGGCCGCACTTTGTAAGATACATGGCCTGTATCTCTGGGCGGGTTTTGGCTTGTTCCTGTTGCTCACAAGGATCAAATGGCTGCTTAACTGGCGCTTGTATGCAGGGATAGGCGTAACGATCCTTTGCATACTGCCTGTGGTGTATTGGAATTTTCTGAATGATTTTATTACTTATCGGTTCCATTCAGAAAGAGTAACCAACACGACGCTGCAATGGGATATGCTGGGAAGAGAGATAGGAGGAGAGATCGCTTACCAGAACCCGGTAATTTTTCTGTTGATCGTAGTTGCATTGGTTGCGATGTTTCGTAACCGGATCCGGTTCAACCGCAAAAAAGCATCTGCCTGGCTGCTTTGCATGAGCCTACCGATGATCCTGCTGTTCTGGGGTATATCTCTATTGAATCCTACACTTCCTCACTGGAGCGGGCCGGGTTATATTCCGTTATTTTTTGTTGCTGCCTTATATCTTGAACAACGATCATTCAAAACGGTGCCGGGTTTTCTGAAAGTGGCGGGTACGCTGGTCGTGATTGTGCTGATTGCCGGTACAACACTTATCAGGTTATCGCCGGTGAATTTTGGGAGTCATGACAGGCAAAATTTTGGGGAATACTGTCCAACACTTGATCTTTCCGGCTGGAAGAGTTTCAGCGCTTCATTTGCCGTACTGGTGAAAGAAGATATGGCCAATAACCGTATGAAACCGGCCTCACCCATACTCACTGATAAATGGTTCCCCGGCGGACACCTGGAGTTTTATACTTCAAGGGCGAGTGGTTTGCCTTTGCTTGGTGTAGGTAAGTTGGAGGACATACACAAATTTGCCTGGCTGAATAAAGACAGGCGGCCATTGTCTTTAACACAGGATGCTTACGCAATTGTTCCCTCTAATCTTCCGCTTGATATACAGCAGGCGTATGGGAATTATTTTTCTTCCATCGAAGCTCCCGTTGTCTTTGTACAAAAAAGAAGCAACAGGGTGGTCAGGTATTTTTATGTGTACCGGTTGAAGAATTGCAAACAGCTTCCTGTGCCTGCTTTATAGATTCTTATATCATTTCTACATTTAAGATAGGGTGTACATTTTTGGCCGCAGATTCGCAGATTGGGTAATAATCTGCGAATCTGCGGCTAAAATTCCTGGAGACCAGTTTGTATTTTAAATTGATATCGTATGCCCTTTTTGTCTCGTTTTTTCTACAGAATGGGGCATAACCGGAACAGTTTGATCAGTTTGCCACCTGATGTTTTCCGCTGGCTTGGTAATTGTACCCATAACATTTTCGATTTAAATTATAAATGTTATGAAAAAGCTAATGATAGGTCTGGTGAGCATTTTTGTATGCGTAACCAGCTTTGCACAATCAGTCACGTTATTATTCCGTGGCAACCAGGGAAAAAATTACCGGGTGATGATAGATGGCGCGCGTTATTATTCAAGTAATGCTGTAAGCGGTTCTGCTGCCTATACAGCTTCTTATACCGCTGCCAATGCAGTGGGTGCCCGTGCGTTAACCCTCAATGATCTCCAGCCCGGAAGTCACAGGATCGAGATATACAGCACCACCAATGCTTCCAGCAGTACAGGCGGACAATTGGTGTACACCAATAATTTTCAGTTGCGTCGTGATTATGATATGACAATTACAGTGAATGGCAACCGTATCACGTTTAGTGAAAAAATAAACCCGGCAACGAATGCAAACGGACAGTACAGAACCGCTATGTCTGCTGCTAATTTCCAAAAGGCGTTAACGAAAATAAGACAGAACCGTTACCAGGATGGAAGGATCGCTGCTATCCGCACTACGCTGGGTTCTGCTGATTATTTTACTACTGACCAGATCAGTCAATTATTGACACTTGTTAATTCAGAAACTGCCAGGCTTGACCTAGCTAAAACAGCTTATAGCGTTGTTGCTGATCCTGCAAATTATAGTGAACTGAATCTTTTATTCGATAGTCAGTCATCAAGGAATAGCCTGGATGAATATGTACGGGTACAAACGGTAGCGAATAATCAGGCAACAGGTACTGTTACCAACAGGACATTGTTGTCTACTATCGATTATGAAATACTGATACAGAACCTGAACAAAAATAATTACCAGTCAGGGAAGTACACTATTGTAAACAATGCATTCAGTAACAATTCCTACGCGTTTACAACAACACAGATACGCCAGTTGTTAGGGGCCATCAGTTCTGAACCTGACCGTTTGTATCTTGCCAAACAATCTTATAGTACTGTTTCGGACCGGGATAATTTCAATACCCTTCTTACCTTGTTTACCACACAGGCGAACAGGGAAGAACTGAATACCTATATTGTCAACAACGGCGGAACAGGAAGTAATGTACTGGTAGCAGTACGAACCCCTATGCAGGATGTGACATTTACTGCATTGCTGCGTAAATCAAGTAACCATATACGACCCACCAGCAGGTACACAGATGTGAAAACAGCCTTTACTGACCCGCAGAATTATTTCAGCAGTTACCAGGCAAAGCAGTTGATCGCTTTGGTGGGGTCGGGTAGTACAAGTGGAATTTTGTCAGTGTCAGAAAGCAGTAAAATAGAGCTTGCTAAATTGGCGTATACACGCATTACTGATCCTGCTAATTTTTCGCAGGTGATAGAGTTGTTTGAGAACCAGACGAGCAGGGATGAGATCAACAGTTATATAAGGGTGCAGGCGAGTTATTAATTTACATTAGCCCTGCATTTTTTTTCGCCACAGATTCACAGATTTATTTTGGATTTTACCATAATCTGTGAATCTGTGGCGAAATATTTATTAAGCCATGCTATTTCCCGCCCGTATTCACAGAATCCGCAGGCGCTTTCAGTTCTATCTCTTTTTCTTTATTACCGAATAATTTTTCAAAATCCTTGCGGTAAGAAATACTTACACCCTGCCTGTTGCGTCGCCCGAAACTGGATCCGTTAAGGTCGAGACTATTCCTGTTAAATACGATAAGACGGAGTTTCCTGTCCTGGGTAAGAATAAATTCCACATTTACATTAGGGAGCCATTGCGTGGTTCCATTTTGTATGGCTGAACTGCCGTTTAGGCTCATGTCAATATCACTGCCTACCGTGATGATGATCTTATCATTGGCGATGGCTTTTGTTAGTTTCAGGTCAACACGCGTCCGGTCAATTTTGTTACCTGTGCTGGATGGATCTATAATACTCGAACTGCTATACACACTGGTGCCTATATCAAAACGCAGGCTCCTGTCGCCGGTAATCTTGTACAGCAGATTTGAAAACAGTTTATTGACCCCTTTTGACAATATTTGTGAAAGTAGATTAGATCCGATGGTATAGGGATTAATAATGTTGTTGTTTCCACTATTGGCCGGTGGCGCAAACTGGTTAAAAATGATGACATAAGCTACCTGGTTAAGGATAAGGTCCTGGTCCTTTTCAAGACGGTTCAGGTATTGTGTAAAATCATTGTCTGATTTTACCGGGCTGTTTTGTGGAAAATCCAGTTTGAAACGGATATCGGGTTTATTCAACTTGTTACGTAACTGCGCGATCACATACACATCTCCACGATATCCTCTTATTTTTTCGTTGAACTGATTATTGCCAATGAGTTCGCCAAGACTCACACGTTCGGCAGTGTATTGCGCATCTATATGCAGATCGGCCAGAAAGGGATCGCCAGACCACCTGATATAGTTACCTGCCCCGGGAAGAAGTACAAATGGTTTGCGGATAAATCCCTGGAAATTGAACACGTAGTTCCCGCTGTCAATATTGAACTGCCCGTTCATGGTGAGTGGTGCGGTTGTGCCGGCCACTATTTTAAGTTTGCCATCACCTTTTGCCCTGATCGCATCGCCGTATAATTCATCCAGTATCACATCAATGGTCACATTGTTGTTAACGGTAAGATCGAGTTCCACTGTAAGGTCCAGTCCACCCCCTGAAGATGCCTGTGCCATTTCCGTACCGTATTGTTTGAACACGATAAAATCAGCAGAACCACTTTCGCGGGTAATGGAGTTAGGGATAAAAATATGCGAGGTATCATTGGCCTCTGCCACCACTGTCATACGGCAGTTGGATTCGGGTCCTACAAAATTGAGGGTAGCTTTGCCAATGGCCTTTCCATAAAACTGCTGGTTATCCGATGAACGAGTATCGATCAATAATAATTTGTTGGTCACAAGGTTGAAATCGAACCGCATGTCCTTAAACCCTTTCTCATACAACTTGCCTCTCACAGTGCCGGTATTCTGGTATTTGTCTTTTATCGCAAACCGCCCGAAATCAATGCCGTCTTTTTCAAAATTGATGTCGGCAGAATCGATCGAATAACTGACCTGTGTATAATCCACCTTCATGCTGGCATTGCGTAATTTGATACTGCCCAGCAGATCAGGTGCATTGGGATTGCCGCTGATGTTCAAGCTACCGGTTGCACGTCCTTTGATATCAGAAAAGATACCGCTAAGGAACTGTTGCAGGATATCGATCCTCGAATCTTCCAGTTTCAGATCCGTATTAAATGAAAGACCGGTGGTGTCTTTGGTATTGTAGTTTCCTTTGGCAGAAAAACGGTAGCCTTCATTGGGTGACTGTACAGTGAAAGGTATATCGCCGGTCTTGCTGTCATACCTCGCCTGTATGTTCACCAGGCCCACCGAATCATCATCCATCCTGAACTGTTCTGCTTTCAAATCGGCTACTGCATTGAACTGTCCGAAAAAATCAGTCATGACGATATTGCCTGAGGTAACACCTTCCAGCCTGGGGGATTTAAAAAGCAGCGAAGTGATATCGCCCAGGATCACATTCTTCAGTTTGACTACCAGATTTTGTGTGTTGCCACCATCTTCTTCTTCTGTTTCAACCGTTATTTCCTGGAACCCCTGTGTGAACTTTACTTGCTGTGCCTGTACAAAATTGCTGCGTACGATCAATTCACCCTGTTTATCGATGTTCCATTTTTTATCATTCAGTACAAAAGAAGAGGGGCGGAACTGTACACGAACACCATCTGACAAAGTATATACATCTGCAAACAGGTCAGCATCATTGAGTGTATTGTCAGCGCTGGTTTTGATGGACACTTCCGAATGATCATTGGAGGAAACAACATGTAATTTGGTATTGGGGAAACGGATACTGTCGCTTGCCTGTACGCTGCCGATCGTTCCGATCAGCGATAAGGTATCAATATTGCCTTTGCCGGTTAATTCGAGATTCGCAAAACTGAATTTACCAAACTTGCCAAAAGGTACATTGGCCGTTACGTTTAACGCACTGTTATAAGTATCCACTGAGCCGGTAATGGTTGCATCGTTGAATCCGCTGGTACTGTTGCTGAGCAGTTGAAAGTATGGCTCAATATAATGCGTGTTCACAGAAAAATTGAAACGCTGGTTCTGTGGAATGAACGCGGGAGGTTTGATATAGATAGGATAATAATGATTCAGGAAGCCCTGGAAACTGGCAGGAAGATCCTGTATATTAAACTTACCACTGATCACCGCATCTAATTCATTACTGCCAAGACGCAGTGTCTTTACAGAATCGATATAACTGGATGCAAGGTTCAATGAATCAAAATTCAGGTTAACCGGGCCGCTGCTGATATTGGCATTCAAAAACTTGAAAGTACCCAGGAAGTTGTCAATATTGGTACCGCTGAAGTTAACGTCAAGCAGACCGGTCAGTTTCAGGGAGTCTTTTGAAGTGGAATCGGTGTACAGGTTCAGCGCCCTCAGGTTGGAATTGGTCAAGTCACCTACAATATTGAAATGTGGCGCTGTAGTATCAGTAAGATCTATTTCTACGGTACTGTTGAAATCAAGATTCGGGTCATCGATCTTTACCTCACCACTGAAATATTTTTTCTGGAAAGTGCCATTGGTGATGATGTTGGTGTATGTATAATTGTTGAATTCAAGTGAAGATATATTTCCTTCGAGCGTGGTTACCAGATTATTAATTTCAAAACTGGTACCAGTGATCTTTCCTTTGAAATCAACCAGTCCCAGTTTTTCATTATCAAGGAATTTGCCAATATTGAAACGAACGGTTTCCATATCGCCCGTATAAGAAGGTTCCCCTTTCTCGGGTATTTTAAGACTCAGATTGGTTTTCAATCCACCCAGTTGGGTACTGAAATTACCAGAGGTTACAAAATTGCGGATGGTTCCGTTAAAATTACCCCTGTAAATAATATTGCCCAACGCTGCCAGGTTGGGAGATTTGATATCCTTCAGATCAGTGATAAATATAGCAAGGTCGTTATAGTTGGTATTGAGTGTACCATTGGTTAACGATATCCTTGCTGTGTTGATATCGGTGACACCTTTCATGGAAAGGGTGCCATTGATATTGGTGGTGGCCCCCACTTTTGCCGAGAGATTTTTGACAACAAAATCCTCCACTGTACCAAGAAAATTGCCTGAGAGGATGGTTTGTTTTTTCCAGTCCTTCACCTCCGATGCAAAGAAAGCGATATCATCACTGTTGATTCTGGCATCTTTGAAATGCCCTTCCATGATCACTTTTCGTTCATAATCACCAAAGTCTTTGTTAAAGTCCTTGAACCGCATTGCATAATAATTGGTGAGCCTGCTTTTGTTTGTCTGCAGGTCAAGCTTTGCGAGTTCCATGATCTGTGGGGTGAGCCTGAAATCTGTTTTTAATTTTTTGATTTCAAGACCCGAGCGGTCCTTTACCGACAGATCAACTTTTGCACGGAGCGTATCTTTTATAAAAGTAAAACTGCTGAGTGTACCCGTGAGTTTACTCAAGCGGATATGGTTGCCATCAAACCCGGGTAAAGGTTTATCTGTATCGCTGTCGAGGAAGAGGTTACCATTGTTGATGATGATGTTCTTAACACGCAGGGCCATATCACCCCTGTTGAAATACATACCAGTGTCTGTAACGGCGGAAGCTTTTCTTCTTAATGAATCAGGGCGTAAGGGTTTAAAGCCCTGTGTGCCGAAATAAGGATTATCGATCCTGACCTCGTTGATCGTATAGTTGTTGTTAGGCAGGTCGATATTATCCGCATCTACCAGTAGACTGCCCATGCTCACATCCATCCGTTCACCGCGCCAGAGATCGTTCTGGATAAAATGCACATTCTTGAGATCGATCTTTTTCAGGTTCAATACAATGCCCCCGCTTTTTTTGCCGGTAGAAGGTGACCTGAAATAGTCGAGTATGAACTGGTAGTTCCATACAGAATCCCTGCGGCTCATTTTAACCGTAGCATCTTCCAGTCCCACAAATTTGAGATCGGCTTTGTCTTTGAGAAAGAACCAGTCGGTGATGCGCACTTTTACCTGCCCGGCATATAACAGGGTATCCTTCTGCCGGTCGCGTACCAGCATACCCTCCATATTCAGGCTGTTAAACAGGGCGATACTTACTTTTTTGATCCTGACCTTGGTACCCAATTGGGTAGAGAGCCGTTTGGTGGCCATACCTACGAGCCAGTTCTGCACCAGTTCCGTTTGTATAGCGATAAAAAGCAGGATAATAACAGCTAAGATAATAAGAAGGGTACGGCGTAATATTTTGAAGAAGCGCTTCAGGGGCTGGGTTTTGGTGTAAAAATACGGCAATCAGGGGCTTAGAGCAATTTCAGTACCAAAACTGGTAGGAGTGGTATTTTTTTCGAAAAAACCTGTTAATGCGTGTAATCGGTCGGGCCGCTGCCAGCGGCCTGACCGATTAGAGATTCTTTTTAAAAGCCTCTATTTCTTCTATAAATGCTTTGGCTTTTAATACAGAGCTGTATTCGGGGCCTGTCATCAGCAGGGTTCTCACCCATTTTTTGTGCATATTGTCTATGGTCACATTCCTGTACAGATATATCCCGGCAAGGGCAAAGAAAAGGGTGATGGGCAATGCGATCAGTAAAAAAGGGGTATTCGTGAAGTTTACCCAGCTCTCGTGCCAGAACCAGGTAGTATACAAAGGCATCTGTAACCAGGCTATACGCGTCCCTTGAACGGTTGAGGTCTGTAGTTTGGCCAATTTGGCCTGTATGGCTGTAACCGTCTGGTCATAATCTATCTGTTTGATCAGCAGTATATGCTTTATATAAGTGCCTGTTACAAAAAGGTTAATCAACAGCAGGATAGCGACCGATAACGAAAAATACAGGTTTGAAAAACGGTTGCCGTATAAAAGCACGGCAAGAAACAATATCCAGAGGATGCCAAATGCAACGGCCCTTTGTTTAAAAGATGACAAGCTGCTTAGCCTGGATTTAGCTTTAAAAGTCTGCATCATCTCAAAAGATTTTAGTTGCAATACCCATGACTGTAGGTTCAGTACACGCGATTGTTCCAGTTGCTGGTCATAGGCTTTCCACATATCCTGTAATTCTATGTCTTTCATAATAGGTTATTGAACAGTTGCAAAATTCTGTTTCAGGGTTTCTTTGATGCGGCTGATACGGGTGGCCACATTGGTTTCAGTAATACCGAGTATCCCGGAGATTTCTTTATAGGGTTTGGATTCGAGGTACAGCAGTATTAATGCCCTGTCCAGTTCTTTCAGTTGACGGATAAAAGAATACAAGAGCCGGATATTTTCTTCCAGTTCAGCATCGGTATCTATGTCATGAAAATCGTGCTGGTCATCCAATGATACCAGGGGTATGGATCTCTTCTCTACCCGGTAAAACGAAATAGCCACATTCAGCGCCACCCGGTACATCCAGGTAGAGAAAGTGTATTCGGGGCGGTAGGTTTTCCATGATTTCCATAACTGGTAAATGATCTCCTGCGCCAGGTCCTCATGTTCGGCCCTGTTATAGCAGTAGGAGTGGCATATCTTGATAATAATGCCTTTGTGCTGTTGTACCAGTTGTAAAAATGCTTCCCTTGCAGTTGGATCGGTCATGAAAACTTGCTTCTGTAATGGTTATTCGCTGAAAGCGGGGGGAAATCACAGGTAAGGTAATTTTTTTTATGAAATGGGTAAGCGTCTGGAACTCGCTATTACAGGATAAACATTCCCCCCCAAACTTCTGTGTAACTCTGTGTCCTCCGTGCCTCTGTGGTAAAGAACATCCTCCGTTGATCGAAGCGAAGGCTTTACCACAGAGGCACGGAGGACACAGAGTTGCACAGAGAAGAATCCGAGTGACGGGATAGGATACAACTTCTGATAACAGGCTCAATTTAATGAATTCTGCAAAGCAGGCTGCACCTCAACTTCTTTAGCGGGAAGGGAAATAATAAAAGTAGCTCCCTCATTTTCGGCGCTTACGGCGTTGATGTAGCCATGGTGTTTTTCCATGATCTGTTTGCACAGCGCGAGACCGATGCCGGTACCCTCGTATTCGGTATGTACATGGAGGCGTTTGAACATATCAAAGATCTGTTCGGCATATTTCTGGTGAAACCCTATGCCATTGTCTTTGATGAAAATTCGGTAGTAACGGGTATGTGCATTTTTTTTCTGGTCATTTTCAAGGTTATCGCAATAGATCTTTATTTCGGGTGGGATACCGGGTTTGCTGTATTTGATGGCGTTGCCTATCAGGTTGAGGAAAAGTGATTTCATCAAAACCGGGTTGACAGATAGGGCAGGGAGGGGGCCGATATCAATGATGGCTTTTTTCTCGTGTACCGCACTGTCCAGTTCTTCCACCACATCCTTAACAAGCGAACCAAGGTCGATGGTAACAAAAGGCTCTTTTTCGGTGGAGATTTTTGAGAAAGTGAGAATGTCTTTGATCAAACCCTGCATACGTTCCGCAGCTTTCTGGATGATGCGTATTTTGGATTGTGCCTCATCATCCAGTTGCTGTTTGTGTTTGATCGCCAGCAGATCGCTGAAGGTGCGGATCTTCCTGAGTGGTTCCTGCATATCATGCGAAGCCATGAAAGCAAACCTGTCAAGCTCCTTGTTGGCCGTTTCGAGACTTTCGATATTGGTGAGCAGTTTTTTGTTCAGGTCAATGATCTTTTCCTCTGAATTCTTTCTTTCCCGTATCTCATTTTCCAGGTTCTTGTTGATCGACCGCAGTTTTTCTTCCTGCATCAATAACTGGTAGTTCTTTTTATAGAGTTCTATAAATACACTCACTTTTGCGCGGAGCAGCTCAGGGTTGATGGGTTTGAATATATAATCCACTGCGCCGGACCGATACCCTTTGAAGATATTTTCTTCCCCATAATTATTGGCCGTAATAAAGATGATGGGAATATGCTTCAGTTTTTCCCGCTCATAGATCAGCGCGGCGGTTTCAAACCCGTTCAGGTTGGGCATTTTTACATCCATGAGTATGAGGGCAAAATCAAACTCTGTGAGTAGGATCTTTAATGCCTGTCGTCCCGAACTCGCTTTCACAAAATCATAACCGTCTGCTTCCAGGATGGTTTCCAGTGAAAAAAGGTTGTCGTCGCGATCATCTACCAATAGGATCTTCTGGGGCATCAGCAATTATTTATAGAACCAGATACGCATAAGCGAAAGCAACTGGTCAATTTTCAAAGGTTTCGTAATATAATCCGATGCGCCCGCTTCAATACATTTCTGCCGGTCGCCTTTCATCGCTTTAGCGGTCACAGCTATGATCGGCAAGCTACTGTTTTTATGCTCACGACGTATCTTCTGCGTGGTTTCATAACCATCCATTTCCGGCATCATGATATCCATCAGCACCATATCAATTTTCGGGTTATTATCGCTGATGATCTGTATCGCTTCCTTACCGCTTTCTGCTGTGATCACATTTACATTATACCTTTCAAATACGGTGGTCAGTGCAAACAGGTTACGCACATCATCATCCACCACCAGTATGTGCTTACCGGTAAGGATATCCTCTTTCATACGGATATTCTCGATCACCCTCCGTTTTTCAGGTGGCAGTTCCTTGTGGGAATAATGCAGGTGCAATACCGTTTCTTCCAGCAGGTGCTCGAGAGAATTAACACCCTTCATCATGATCGTATTCGATGTACGGTTGATACTGTTTAATTCCGCTTTACTGAAATCTTTGGCCGAGTACACGATCACAGGCGTTAATTTTTTCTTGGCCTCACCCACCTGGTCAACCAGTTCTGTTCCCGAAATATCCGGCAATGTATAATCAAGGATGATGCAGTCATAATCCTTATTGGCGATATTCTTCAATGCTTTTTTACCGGTGGATGCAATGGTTACTTCCATCGCATCACCTTCCAGTATTTTGGCGATCTGTGAGGATTCCAGTTCATTGTCTTCCACCACCAGGATCTTACGAATCTGTTTATTGGAGAAGGACAGGATATCATCAAACAATTCATTCAGCGAATCATTGTCAAGTGGTTTCAATAAGAAACTTCTTGCGCCGCGTTTCAATGCAAGGCTGCGGTTTTCTTCGCCTGAGATTAAATAGATAGGGATGTGACGGTAGTTAAGATCATTGCGTAACAGGTCAAGTACTTTCCAGCCGCTGGTATCGGGTAGTTTAACATCCAGGGTGATGGCCACTGGTGCAAAGCGGTTCACAAAATCAAATACTTCAATATAACTCACTGCCACAACGGCTTTCAATCCATGCTCATGTGCTTTTTCAATGATGATCCTTCCAAAACGAAGATCATCTTCTACAACCAGTATCACTTTGTCGGATGTGGTGATATTGGTTCTGTCGTCACCGGTTTCATTGATCATTTCATTCACGATATTCAGGTTCTTGCTGTCTGAACCTTCATTGGTTACACGCATGGAATGTATCAGCGTATCAATCTCTGTATTGTCGGGGCCAAGTTGATAGTTCCCCAGATCCGGTGATTCTTTTGGCATGAGGCCGGCTACACTTTCTACCGGCAGGAAGAGGGTGAAGGTACTACCCGTAGTAGTATCACTTTCGAGTTCAATAGTACCGCCCAATAGTTCAGCAAGACCGCGGCTGATCGACAAACCAAGACCCGTACCGCCGTATTTACGGCTGGTAGAACCTTCTGCCTGCTGGAAGGCCTCGAAGATGATGTTCTGTTTTTCCTGCGGGATACCGATACCGGTATCGCTGATGGCGAAAGCAACCACTTTCTTTGCATTATCGAGGTTGGGGTTACCCGCTTTCCAGCTTTTAACGGCTTCGTAGATCTTCAGTTTTACATCGCCTTTTTCAGTGAACTTGAAGGCGTTTGACAAAAGGTTTTTGAGGATCTGGTTCAAACGCTGCAAATCGGTTTCCATCATTACAGGCAGTTTGGCATCTGTTTCGATGGTGAAACGTAAATGCCTTGCTTCTGAGATCGGTTTGAAAGTTGTTTCCACAAAGGATGCAATCTCTGCAAAACGTACTGCCGACATATTCGCGGTAATAAACCCTGATTCGATCTTCGAAAGATCAAGGATATCATTGATCAGCTGGATAAGGTCATCACCACATGAGTGAATGGTTTTCGCATACCGGATCTGTTTATCGTTCAGGTTACCTTCTGCGTTTTCATACAATTGCTGTGCAAGTATCAATAAGCTGTTCAGCGGTGTACGCAACTCGTGCGACATGTTCGCAAGGAACTCTGATTTGTATTTGGAAGTCAATGTGAGCTGTTCCGCTTTTTCTTCCAGTGACCTCCTGGCTTCCTCTACCTCACGGTTCTTGTCTTCCACTTCATTTTTCTGTTTCACCAGCAGCAATGCTTTATCCTGTAACTCATCATTGGTACGGCTCAACTCTTCCTGTTGTATTTTCAACTCACCCGCGAGTGATTGTGATTGAGCGAGCAGTTCTTCGGTACGTGTACTGGCTTCGATCGTGTTCAATACGATACCGATACTTTCCGTCAACTGTTCAAGGAAGTCAAGGTGTGTCTGGCTGAAGTTATCGAGGGAAGCCAGTTCGATCACCGCTTTTACATTGTTTTCAAACAATACCGGCAGGATGATCAGGTTGGCGGGTTTGGATTTACCTAAGCCAGAACTGATCTTGATATAATTACCCGGGATATTGGAAAGGATGATCCTTTCTTTTTCAAAAGCCACCTGTCCAACCAATCCTTCACCAATGGCGAAATCGGATGGAATATTTTTATCTGATTTATATCCGTAAGCAGAGAACAGGAACAGTCTTGTGTCCTGTGTTTCTTCATTGGTATTTAAGATATAGAATGCACCATAGTGTGCAACTACCACCTGGGCCAATTCTGAGAGGATCCTTTGCGTTACTGTTTTCAGGTCCTTCTGTCCCTGCAGCATCTGTGTAAACTTGGCAAGGTTCGATTTCAGCCAATCCTGTTCCTGGTTACGCAGCGTGGTTTCTTTCAGGTTGGCGATCATCTGGTTGATGGTATCTTTCAACGCTTCCACTTCACCTTTTGCTTCCACTGAGATCTCACGGGTAAGGTCACCTTTTGTTACCGCGGATGCCACTTCCGAAATGGAACGTACCTGCGTAGTAAGGTTCTGCGCCAGCTGGTTCACGTTCTCCGTCAGGTTTTTCCAGATACCGGATGCACCTGGTACGGATGCCTGTCCACCCAGTCGTCCATCCACACCCACTTCACGTGCCACTGTTGTTACCTGGTCGGCAAATACCGCGAGGGTATCGATCATTTCATTGATGGTATCGATCAGTTGCGCCACCTCACCGCGTGATACGATGGCGAGTTTCTGTTTCAGGTTACCGGTTGCCACGGCGGTTACTACTTTTGCGATACCGCGCACCTGGTTGGTAAGATTCGATGCCATCATGTTCACAGAATCCGTCAGATCTTTCCAGGTACCACCCACGCCACGTACTTCGGCCTGTCCGCCCAGTTTACCTTCGGTACCTACTTCACGAGCCACACGTGTTACCTCAAAGGCGAATGAGTTCAACTGTTCCACCATCGTGTTGATCGTATTCTTCAGATCAAGGATCTCACCTTTTACGTCGATGGCCACTGTTTTGGATAAGTCACCCGATGCCACCGCTTTGGTTACCTCGGCGATATTACGTACCTGTGCGGTAAGGTTACCCGTCATCTGGTTTACCGAATCCGTCAGATCTTTCCAGGTACCCGCTACACCCGGTACGAATGCCTGTCCGCCCAGTTTACCATCGGTACCCACTTCACGCGCCACACGCGTAACTTCCGATGCGAAGGCACGAAGCTGATCCACCATCGTGTTCAGTGTTTCCTTCAACTGTAATATCTCACCGCGTACATCCACCGTAATTTTCTTCGACATATCACCATTCGCCACCGCGATGGCCACATCGGCGATATTACGTACCTGTGCGGTAAGGTTACCAGCCATCTGGTTCACGGAGTCCGTCAGATCTTTCCAGGTACCGGCCACACCAGGCACGTTGGCCTGTCCGCCGAGTTTACCTTCCGTACCTACCTCACGCGCCACACGCGTTACTTCCGATGCAAAACCACGGAGCTGGTCCACCATCGTATTGATCGTGTTTTTCAGCTCCAGGATTTCACCTTTTACATCCACACCAATTTTACGCGACAGGTCACCATTCGCCACCGCCGTTGTTACTTCGGCGATGTTACGTACCTGCGAGGTAAGGTTGGATGCCATTTTATTTACCGAGTCCGTCAAATCTTTCCATGTACCACCCACACCCGGTACATCGGCCTGACCGCCGAGTTTACCTTCGGTACCTACCTCACGCGCCACACGCGTTACTTCCGATCCGAATGAGTTGAGCTGATCCACCATCGTGTTGATCGTGTTCTTCAAATCAAGGATCTCACCACGCACATCCACGGTGATCTTACGGGATAAGTCACCTTTGGCTACGGCAGTGGTTACTTCCGCGATATTACGTACCTGGCCGGTAAGGTTACCGGCCATCTGGTTAACAGAATCTGTCAGATCTTTCCATACACCACCTACACCTTCCACCGCGGCCTGGCCACCGAGTTTACCTTCCGAACCTACTTCACGCGCCACACGCGTTACTTCCGATGCAAAACCACGTAACTGATCCACCATGGTATTGATCGTATTCTTCAACTCAAGAATTTCACCTTTTACATCCACATCAATTTTACGCGACAGGTCACCCGTTGCCACCGCTGTTGTTACTTCGGCGATATTACGTACCTGCGAGGTCAGGTTGGATGCCATTTTATTTACAGAATCCGTCAAGTCTTTCCATGTACCACCCACGCCCGGTACATCGGCCTGTCCGCCGAGTTTACCTTCCGAGCCCACTTCACGTGCCACACGCGTTACTTCCGATCCGAATGAGTTGAGCTGATCCACCATCGTGTTGATGGTGTTCTTTAATTCGAGGATCTCACCTTTCACATCCACGGTGATCTTACGGGATAAGTCACCTTTTGCCACGGCCGTTGTTACTTCCGCGATGTTACGCACCTGGCCAGTAAGGTTAGAAGCCATACCATTCACAGAATCCGTCAGATCCTTCCAGGTACCGGCCACACCTTTTACCTGTGCCTGTCCGCCGAGTTTACCCTCGGTACCCACTTCCAATGCCACACGCGTTACTTCCGATGAGAAGGAGTTGAGCTGATCCACCATCGTGTTGATCGTGTTCTTCAACTCAAGGATCTCACCTTTTACATCCACCGTAATTTTTCTTGATAAGTCACCTTTCGCCACCGCTGTGGTTACTTCGGCGATATTACGTACCTGTGCCGTAAGGTTACTACCCATCTGGTTCACAGAGTCCGTCAAATCTTTCCATACACCACCCACACCTTTTACTTTTGCCTGTCCACCCAGTTTACCTTCCGAACCCACTTCACGCGCAACGCGCGTTACTTCCGCAGAGAAGGAGTTGAGCTGATCCACCATGGTGTTGATGGTATTTTTCAATTCGAGGATCTCACCTTTTACGTCCACCGTGATCTGTCTCGACAAATCACCTTTTGCCACGGCGGTTGTTACTTCCGCGATATTACGCACCTGGCCCGTAAGGTTAGATGCCATCTGGTTCACGGAGTCGGTAAGATCTTTCCATGTACCGGCCACACCTTTTACCTGTGCCTGTCCGCCGAGTTTACCTTCGGTACCTACTTCAAGCGCCACACGCGTTACTTCCGATGAGAAGGAGTTGAGCTGATCCACCATCGTGTTGATCGTGTTTTTCAGCTCAAGAATCTCACCTTTTACATCCACCGTAATTTTCTTGGATAAGTCGCCTTTTGCCACGGCTGTTGTTACCTCGGCAATATTCCGTACCTGTGCCGTCAGGTTACTACCCATCTGGTTCACAGAGTCAGTCAAATCTTTCCATACACCACCTACACCTTTTACTTTTGCCTGTCCGCCCAGTTTACCTTCCGAACCCACTTCACGCGCCACCCGAGTTACCTCCATGGAGAAGAGGTTCAACTGCTTCACCATGTCGTTTACTTCTTTGGCGATCCGGCCAAACTCACCCTGCAGGCTATGACCGCCTATTTCGAGCGGCATTTCCTGCGACAGGTTTCCTTTTGCCACAGAGCTGATTACGTGTGCGATCTCGATAGTAGGGTGTACAAGGTCGGAGATCAATGTGTTCAATGAATCAACACCGGTGCTCCAGGAACCTTTGGCATTGGGTACCTCAATACGTTGTGTGAGTTTACCCTGTTTACCAATGGTATTGCCGGCTTTGGTAAACTCCAGCATCATTTTTTCATTCAGGGAAATAATATCGTTGATGGTATCACAGATCTTACCGTTCAGGCCATCCCTGTCGATAGGCATCCGTACACTAAAGTTTCCGTTCTTGACTTGTGTTAATACTTCCAACAGGTACCGATCATCAGAAAGTGTCTGACCATTGGTATGCGTTCCATTCGATCCATTGGATGGTGGCTTTTGCTTGCCGGAACTTTTTGAAACAACCTGTTGAGCCAGTCCCTTGACCTTTTTAGATAGGGCAGGCTTGGTCTTTGAAGAGGGCTTGGTACGCGCTTTCGTGGTGCTCATTAGTAAGGTTTGGTAGGGTTCTGATATAGGTTTTATATAGGTGCCACTATACCAAACAACGCATACAAAGCCTTTCTGCCAGGTATGCGTATTATGCCAGTTCAGTCATTAGTGGTCAATAGTAAGTTGCATATATAATGCCAATAAAAAAAGCCTGTACACAGGCATTTTTTATTCTTTTTACAGTTTATAGCAACACAAAACGGTCAAATTGGGGAAATATTTCCCCAATTTGACCTTATCCAATCAAAAACCGTTACCCATTTTACTCAATCTGGTAGGTAATGGGTAAGGAGAAACGTGTTTTTACATTCTTTCCCTTGATCTGTCCCGGACTCCATTTAGGCATCCGGCTGATCACCCTCAATGCTTCTTCTTCCAGTCCGTACCCCAGTTTGGAAGAGATCACAGTAGGCGCATAAATTTTTCCCTGTTCATCTACAGCAAAAAATACCTTAACGGTTCCCTGCACATCATTGTCAAGTGCCCTTTGCGGGTATTCGATATTGTTGGCGATGTAATTGGCCAGTTCGTTTTCACCACCGGGATAAGAGGGCATGATTTCAGCGCGGTTGTAAATGCCATCACGGTCAGGTGCTATTTTATCGGTACTGGTATTTTTATACGATGCCAGTATGATGCGACCCTTACGGCTGGTTTTCCGGGTTCTTGTATCTGTGGGTTCAGTTTTTACGGTTACTGCTGCTGTTGATGATGTACTGTCTGGTCCTATCATAGAATCCATGGTAGTGGAAGCAGCGGGAACAGACTGTCCCTCGTACGGTACAGGTGTAGTGGCCACTGTTGTCGTGTCCATGTGCGAATCGTCTGCCCTGTCGTTTTTACACCCGGTAAAACATACTGCACCGAGGCAGGCGGCGGCAAACAGGATTTTACTATACTTCATAATGCTTCTTTTAAAGGGTTCTTGTTACTTGTTTACTTGGCACTTGTATCTTTTGATAGTTATTGTTTTTTCTTTTTAGGATCCACGGCCTGCATTTTGGCTTTGGCCGCATTGGTTGAATCCTGGATCCGTTTCTTTTCCTTTCTTTTAAAATAGCCTCTTAACAGGAAGTTGCTTTTTACGGCTTCCATATTGTCACTGAAACCTTCGGCACCCTTACCTATGTTTTTCACCGCCTGCTGTGTGGAGGCCATGGTTCCTTCCAGATTTTTTGCCAACTGATCGCTGTTGATCAGTCTTCCCAATGAACCTTCACCGTTATTTACTTTGTAAACGATCTCTGCGAGATTGCCGGTAAGTACGGTGGCATTATCTGCCACATCACCCATTCTTGCGAGTATATCACTCATCTCAACGGGATCCTCGCTTTCGAGGTAATCATTTTCCTTTACCACAGGTGCATTCGGGCTGCCATGTTCAATGATCACCAGTTTATCACCCATCAGTCCATCACTGCCGATACCTGCATAGGCATCTTTCTTGATGAATTGCTGAACGTCTTTTTGTAAAGCCAGGGTTACAGTTACAGTAGAATCATTTACGATCCGTATAGACTCCACGGTCCCTATATTGATACCTGTGAAGCGTACGAAATTGCCCACCTGCAAACCGGATACATTGCTATACTTTACCTGTACCTTAAAGGTTTTGTCAAAAAGATTTTTTTGACTGCCAATGAAAAAGATAGCCAGTACCAGTAGTATAATACCCACCAGTACCAGGGCCCCCGTTTTAATTTTCTGCGATGCTAAAAGTTTCATGGTGGTTTATTTAAAGAATGATTTAATGAATGGGTCGTCACTGTTGCACAATTCATCATAGGTTCCTTCAGCAATAAATTCCCCTTCGTTGATGATCACGATACGATCCGCTGTTATTTTTGCGCAGGGGATATCATGGGTAATGATGATAGATGTGGTCTGGTATTTTTTCTGCATATCCATGATCAGGTGACTGATCTCTTTGGATGTGATCGTATCAAGTCCGGTGGTTGGTTCATCATATAAAATGATCTCCGGTTTTACGATCAATGTTCTTGCGAGTGCCATGCGTTTGCGCATACCGCCTGATAATTCGGATGGCATTTTATTGATCGCTTCGCTTAAGCCAACTGCTTCCAGTACCTCTTCACATAATTTGTCTATTTTTTCCTGATCCTTCAATTTTAATACCCGAGTCAGCGGGAACTCCAGGTTTTCTTTAACCGTCATGGAATCGTACAATGCACCGTTCTGAAAAAGAAAACCGATACGTGTTCTGAGTTCTTTTAATTCATCCCTTGTGATACCCTGTATGTCATGTCCCAGCACTGTTAAAGAACCTGCATCAGGCACGATCATGCCTACTACGCACTTGATCGCAACGGATTTGCCTTGTCCCGATTTACCCAGCACCACTACATTCTCGCCTTTCTTTACGGAAAGGGTGATGTTTTTCAGTACCTGTTTGGTGCCAAAAGATTTTTGTAAACCCTGTATCTCTATAACATTTTCCATTTGAAACGAATTGTTGCGAATGATCCGGTTATTTTGTTATAATGTATTGGCTTGTCTCAACAGTGTTAATAGCACAACACGTTAGTTATATACAAACGTATTGGTGATCTGTACCATTACGGCATCTATCAGTATGATCCATACAGAAGCGCTCACCACTGATGTATTGGCGGCAATACCTACGCTTTCGGTGCCTTTATTGGAGTTGAATCCCTTGTAGCAACCGATAAAACCTATGATAAAGCCGAATAAGAATGTTTTGATTACTGCAGGAAAAAAATCACCGAATACAACGGTATTGAATGATTTGGTAAAGTACAACTGCGTACTCATGTTCATCGTAAGATTGGTTCCAAAGAAACCGCCTGCGAGGGCCACGGCATCAGCTATCAAAGTGAGTATTGGTATCATGATGGTACAGGCCAGGATCCTGGTAACCACCAGGAATTGAACAGGGTTGGCGCCGGATACTTCCATTGCATCTATCTGTTCGGTTACATTCATACTGCCCAGTTCTGCTCCAATGCTTGAGGCGATCTTGCCTGCGCAGATCAGGCCGATGATCACGGGTCCTATCTCACGCATCATGGATATAGATACCATGCTTGGTACATAATTCTGTGCACCGAATGCTTTTAAGGTAGGTAACGATTGCAGCGTCAGTACAAACCCAAGTATAAAACCGGTAAGCGTTACAATACCGATGGATTTGTAGCCAATGATATAACACTGACGGATAAACTCATTCCATTCGAAACCACCCCTGAAAACATTACGTACAAAACGGCGGAAGAATTCTACCTGGTTGCCGCTTTCTTCAAATAAGTTGGTTAAAAATGGTGCAGTTCTCATTGATTTTTTTATTCCGTTCATAATATGAAAACATCATACCCCAGTTATTAAAAGACTACGGGGAATCTTTTCTACAGTTTGCAGATAGTGTGAAAAATGTTTCCTGTTTCGGAGAGGCATAAATATTTCTGAGGTAATAGAAAACCACGACTATGTCTATCCAATTAATAGAAGCCATTCAACAACGCTTAGGTCTTCCTGAATTGGTGAAAATCACACCGGAAAAAGATCTCGGTCCCCAGCAAACATTACCACGTGCTCCAATGCACCAGGTGGCCCTGGTTACTGTTGCCGGTGCATTGTACAAGATCACCCGAACCAATGAAGGTTGCGTGCGCCTGTTGTTATCCGGTAAGAACGATATCTGGCTTGACCTGTCAGAAGCCTATGGAACGCAATTACCCGATGTAGTAGCTAAAGTTGCTGAATATGGAATTGCTGATGAAGCAGCTACAGAACACCTGATGCGCCGTATTGCACATACCTGCCTGCTGATTATCCATGAGGAACTCCCTAATAATGTGACAACAGATACTGTGCGTGATTTTATGTCGGCGCAAAGGCACAACATTCTTATTTATGTTCCCCTTGATCTTAAGCTGGGTAAAATATTGAATGATAGTTCCTGGGATGACCAGACCAACCACATGGAAGGGCCGGTATCAGGCATCATGCATAAGATCGAAAACTTTCTTTCATAAGTTAAGCTACAGCAATGGACAAAGCAGAATGGCCGGATAATCCCGCCGACAATAATATTTTTTGATCATCATTAAATCACATGTATGAAAATCCTCGGTATCGTACTCATTGTAGTAGGTGTATTGATGTGTGTATTCAATACCTTCTCATTTACCAAAAAAGAAAAAGTAGTTGATCTGGGTCCGGTCGAGATCAATAAAAGCGAAAGAAAAACAGTTGGGTGGCCGGTATATGCAGGTATTGGTGTAGGTCTTCTGGGGATCGGACTAGTGGCGATGGATAAGAAAGGAAAATAAAACAACAGCTATGGAAAAGAATTTGCAAAGCACAGAGGCCATTAAAAAATTACAGAACCTGATAGGATCCGTAAGAACAGGCATGCTCATCACTTCCGGCAAATGCGGTAAAAATGCTACCCGGCCGATGGCTGTGGTAGATACGGATACAAGCGGGAACCTGTGGTTCTATGCTTCGAAGTATTCCAACAAAGTAATGGATATCGAAGAGGACCAGCAGGTACAGGTTGTATTCGCGCATCCCGGTAAGGATACATTTTTTACCGTGCATGGGCGGGCCAGCGTTGAAAATGACCCTCAATACATAAAAGACAAATGGAACCCGCTTGTGAAAGCCTGGTTTCCTGATGGTGTGGATGATCCGGCGCTATGTTTGATAAAGGTAAAAGCAGATGAAGCGCATTACTGGGATACCAATGAAACGAAAGTGGGAGCGATGGTAAAGATTGCCATATCAGCTGTTACGGGTAAGAAGCAGGAAGTAGGGGTGCATGGGGATCTTCACTTCTGATCACGGATTACACGGATTTTTTGTATGATTTCGCGGATTGTTTTATGCGTGGAGTCTGACCAATCCGAATAGTATAATCCGAGAAATCATACAAAAAATCCGCGGAACCCGTGATCAGAGGTAGCGCTCAATATCATTAAGAGTAATAGGTTTCTCCAGCACATTTACCTGTGCATTTGTATGATTCACAAAATCCTTGGGTGTCTGGTAGGCGCTGATCAGTGTGATATGCAGGTTGGGAAATTTTTTGTGGATATTTTCCGCTTCTTTCCAGCCCATGCCATCAGGGAGGTTATTGTCCAGGAGCAGTGAGTCGGGACTGAATGATTCCAGTTTCTGGTAGCCGTCTGACAGGGTATGAGCCGTGCGTACTTCGTAGTTCTTCTTGCTCAGATAGTTTTTGATCAGCATGCACAGATCCACTTCATCGTCTACTATTAATACTCGTTTCATCAGGTAAGGTAGGTTCTAATTTTTATGCCATTAAAGTAACGTTAAAGGCAGGGTTTTTATTGTAGAATAATTTCCTCTAATAAAATGAGGTAATCAGGCAGCATACCGGAACGGTTTTTTAAAGATATCAGTAAATATTTACAAACCTTAAAAATTGTGTTATGGAAAATTCAAGTAAGATCATCCTCGGACTCCTGGGAGCTGCTGCTGCAGGTATTGCAATAGGAATGTTAATGGCTCCTGAAAAAGGCGCTGATTTAAGGAAAAGGATCGGTGATACAGCTGGTGACCTGGCTTCACGTGTAGGTGACCTTGTATCTCAGGGAAAAGAAAAATTTGATGAAATAGCCGGTACGGTTACCAAACAGGCTGATGGCCTGATCAATGATGCTGTGAAACGCGGCGAACGTGTAAAAGAAACAGTAGCCTGATAATCCAAAAAAAATTGTAAAGGCGAACCCAATCACCGGTTCGCCTTTATACCAACAATCCGTATGATGGAAACCACAGAAACTGATAACAAAAGAAATATTGCCGAACTGGCATCAGATTACCTGGAAACTTACCTGAAGCTCACAGTTGTCAACATCAACCAGAAAACAACAGATATTTCTGCTGTGGCTTCATTCAGTATGCTGGCCGGCATGATCGTATTTTTTGTGTTCATGTTCCTCGGAATAGCTGCTTCTTTCTGGGTGGGCGACATGCTTGGGAGTACTTCACTTGGATTCCTGATCGTAGCGGTATTTTACCTGCTTGTGTTTATTGGATTGTTCCTGGGCCGTAAAAAATTCTTCTACCCATTCATCAAAAATCTGATCGTAAAAAGCATTTATGAGTAATATCACCACATACGAGGATCTGCTTCATGAAAAGAAAAGACTAAAACTGCTTTTATCTGAAAGGGAAATCGCAGTCAAAGCTGAGTTTGAAGTGATCAAAACGAAACTCAAACCATTGGGTACGATCATCGATTTTACCGAAAAGATCACTACTAAGGACAGGCATAACCCGTTGATCAGTACCGGTATCGAAGTAGGTGTCAATTTTCTTTTGCGGAATGTATTGCTGCGTAATGCAGGATGGATCGTAAAACTGTTGATGCCGCTTTTTGTCCGTAATTATCTCTCACACGAAGTAGAAGAAAATACCGGTGGATGGATGCAGAAGCTGGGCCGTTTCTTCAAAAAACAGTTCAGTTAAACGCAGGTCCGGCGCATTGACCAGCATTGTATGAAACTTAGTTCAGGGTACCCTTTCTGGTTGATCCGTAACGGCATTCCCTATGATTATCCCAAACTCCAGGAAAATACGCGTGCAGATGTAGTGGTGATGGGTGGCGGTATATCCGGTGCCCTTACTGCTTATTATCTTCGGTTGGCCGGTGTAGATGCTATGGTTGTGGATGGAAGAACCATAGGATTAGGAAGCACCTGCGCCAGCACTTCACTACTGCAATATGAAATAGATACGCCGTTGTCACGGTTGCAGGATATGATAGGCACCGGGCATGCAATACATGCGTATCAATTATGTGCAGCATCTATTGATGAGTTGGGTGAGATCGCCAAAGACAACCATGTACATAGCTTTTCCGCTGCCAGTAGTGTGTACTACGCCGATACCGAAAAAGATATTCCGTTCCTGTTAACAGAGTTTGCCGCTAGAAAAGAAATGGGTATAAAGATCAACTGGCTCGATCAGCAATACCTAGAGCATACCTATGGTATCCTTGCACCCGCGGCCATACTTTCTGAACCTGCGGCCCAAACAGATGCTTATACACTGACACATGCATTGCACCAGCATAATTGCGCAAAAGGGATGCGTGTATATGACAGAACCTATATCAACACGATCGATACACATAAGCGCGGTGTGATGCTCACAACAAAAGAAGGGTTCAGCATCCGGTGTAAAAAACTGGTAATGGCCACGGGTTATGAGGCGGTGAAGTATATCAGGAAAAAGATTGTACAACTCAGCTCCACGTATGCGGTGGCCAGTGAGCAGCTGATGGGAAAGAACACATTGCGGGATCATCAATTGCTTTTATGGAGTACTGCGGACCCATATCTCTATGCAAGGGCAACTGCGGATAACCGCATCATTACAGGTGGGCGCGATGAAGACTTTTTTTCTCCTGCTAAAAGAGATGAGCTGATCACAAAAAAATCCCGTCTCCTGGTAAAAGATTTTCAAAAGCGGGTGCCCGGTATGCCATTCAGGGCAGAGTTCAGTTGGGCGGGTGTGTTTGGTTCTACCAAAGACGGTCTCCCGTATATCGGTGCGTATGCAGGGTTGCCCAATTGTTTGTTTGCGCTTGGATTTGGGGGTAATGGGATCACCTTCAGCCTGATCGCAGCAAAGATCGTTACTGATCTTATCAAGGGGAAAACCAACAGGGATGCGGCCCTGTTTTCATTTGACCGTTGATAAATCTCCGCTGTTTATTGGGGATTGCTGTGGAATTATTTCTACAAAGAAAGCGGATTTAACAAGGCATATTTTTTTAACAAAATGCTTTCATAAACTACCAATCAACCCATGCGAAACATTATATGTATACTTCTATTGACAGCTCTCACACTCGGAAGCTGTAAAAGTTTAAACAAAACACAGAAAGGTGTATTGATCGGCGCTGGCGCCGGCGGTGCAGTAGGTGCGGGTGTAGGTAAAGCGTTGAACAATACAGCACTGGGCGCTATTATCGGTGCTACCGTAGGTGGTGTAGCTGGAGGACTGATCGGTAAAAGAATGGATGACCAGGCCAAAGAAATTGAAAAAATACCCGGTGCAGAGGTACAACGTGTAGGAGAAGGGATCAATATAACCTTTGAATCAGGTGTTTTGTTCGCTACCAACAGTGCGGATCTGAATCCCGCCGCCAAAGACAACCTGGTAAAACTGACCGAAGTGCTGAATAAATATCCAGACACTTATGTACGTGTGGAAGGACATACCGATAACACTGGTACTGCAGACTATAACCTTACCCTATCAGAAAAAAGGGCCAAAGAAGTTACCAGTTACCTGGCTTTGCAGGGTCTGAAAAACGACCGGATCAAAACGGCCTGGTACGGAGAATCACAACCTAAAACCGGCAATGATACAGAATCGGGTAAGTCATTAAACAGGCGTGTAGAATTTTCCATATATGCAAACGAAACGATGAAAGAAAAAGCAAAACAAGAATCCCTAAATACAAAATGAAAACCGACAATGAAACAACATCTGGAAACAAAAATCAATATTCTTAAAAATTTAAATTAACTGTTATGTACATTAAAAAGCTAGTAACTCTTGCACTAAGCATATTGATGGTTGTCTCCATCAATGCGCAAACCACCACTACCAACCTTGGTTGGGACTGGGCCGACACTTCAAAGATCCCTGCAAAACGCATGGCACAGCATGTGGAATTCCTGAACAACCAGTCTATCTATCCTGCCAAACCAAGAACGATGACAGAACTGGCGATCTATGGCGGTAAATCACAGGTTTTCGGTGATGTTGCCAACTATGGTTTCGGTTATGGTATGGGCCTATCTATCCGTAAATCGATCAGTCATGTATTTTCGTGGAGGATCGCTGCACAATACCAGAAAAGCATTGGTATTGATGCCAAATTATGGAGTGGTAGCGCCGTAGACGGATATTTCGGACCTACCTGGCCTTATCGTGGATTTAATACTTACGCTGGGTATACGCAGTTCCAACCTACCAGCGCTAATCCTGTTCTACGTGGTTTTGCAGCCAATTACCGCAACAGATCGGTAAGTGGTAATTTTGACCTGATTGCGTCATTGGCAGCATTAAGCAATTATCGCGGTAATCCTAAATGGGATGTGTACCTGTTCGCTGGTTATGCCCTGGTTAGCTCCGATGTAGATGTGCGCCTGGCACAAGGTGGTACAACACCATTTAATTTCTTCAGCGTTGATTACTCACAAAACAGACACGGTGTACAAACTGAACTTAGCAACCTGTTGAGCAGCGGTGGTGACCCAGGCTCTAACTGGAGCAATGCGCCTGTAAGGTTCAGAAGAGATGATCTTGGTGATGGCAATATCTTGTGGAACCATGCACTTACATTTGGTGGCGGTATTACTTACAAAATTTCTGACAGGTTCAATCTTGGACTCGAAGAAAGGTTAACAAATACATTCAGTGGCGACCAGGATGCGATTAATACAGGTACGTCTGATCTGCTCAGCCTGGCGTCTATACAACTCAAATTCAACTTAGGCAGCAAAGAAAAACGTGTATTGCCTTTGTACTGGCTTAACCCCAACAACTATGTGTATAGTGAGCTGAATGTGCCACGTCACATGAAACTGCCTAAAGTGGTATTGCCTGATGGTGATGGTGATGGTGTAACCGATCAATTCGATCTGGAACCCAACACTCCTAAAGGTTGCCCTGTTGATTCACATGGTGTAACAAAAGATACTGACGGCGATGGTGTACCTGATTGCCGTGATAAAGAAATACTCACTCAACTGAAATGTTTCCCTGTAAACAGCGATGGTGTAGGCACATGTCCTGAACCAGCCTGCTGCAAAGAGATCAGGGATCTGCTGGCACAACGCCCGGTTGAAACACAAGCTCCAACATGTACTATCGGCGGTTTGCCAAGTGTACAGTTTGCCAATAACAGTGCGAAACTGACCAGGACAGCTGAAAATGTACTGGCAAGCGCTGCCGCAACCATCAAAGCCAACCCTAACTGTAATATCAGGGTAGTAGGTTATGGCGCTTCCAGCAAAGCTGCACAACAGATGAGTTGGGAAAGAGTGAACGCTGTGATCAAATACCTGACCGAAAAACAAGGTATCTCTGAAAGCAGGTTATTGTTCCAGTACGGCCAGGATGGTGATGCCAACACAGTAGATCTCCAGGGAACTACTGAAACAGGACCAACAACGGTACCTGCTCCGCATCCAAATCTGAAAACCAGAAATTAAGTTTCTCTCATAAGTGGTAATTGGTAGTCAGTTGTAAGGCCTGATCTCTTGGAGATCAGGCCTTTTTTTGGCGAACAGGGAATAGGGAACAGAAGAACAAGGAACAAGGAACAAGGAACAGGGAACAAGGAATAAGGAACAAGAGAGCAAGGCGTATGAAAATAAACGAAAAGAAGATCTCAGTTTTACCCCCGCCCTTCAGGGCGGGGGTAAAGATCTGTAATGATAATTTTTTGGGACTTTAGTCCCGTTGTCACATAGTGAATCCTTCTCCGTAGTGTGTATTTTTGTCATCTTTGAATGGATACCTGCGAGAATTAAAATCAATAACCATGAAAAAAATCATTTTTCCAGCAATTACTATGTGCTTATTCGCCTGCAATTCGAACAATTCCCAAAAAACCATTTCAATAACCAACAATTCATCTTCCGTAATAGATAGTATAAGGATTGGCGGTCCTGTTTCATTCGCTTTCCCAAAGATCGCACCCGGAAAGGAATCACAAAAAAAGTTTTCTATTCTGAAAGAGGAACTTTATGAAGGAGTATTTACCGTAACGGTGTATTTACATGATTCCACCCTGCCGACCAGCCAGTTCGGATATTATGTAAATACCAATTCTATTAAAGACCATATTCGGGTAAGTTTTACAGACAGTCTTAAAATCGTAGAAATACAGAAATAATTCGGAATTGATACGACATATTGCAGATTCCGATTTCATTGACCATTTCAGTCTGGTGTTAACAGAGAATGAACACAAAAAAAGTCAAAAGCATACCATTATGCTTTTGACTTTTGATTGTAAACTCTTTAACGACCGGCTAATCCACAGATTTTCGGCCAAACAGCAGCGACAGAACAAATAATACAAGGAAAATAAAGAACAATACTTTGGCAATACCGGCGGCGCTTGCTGCGATACCGCCGAAGCCAAATACGGCAGCGACAATGGCTACGATGAGAAAAATGACTGTCCAGCGTAACATGGTGATAGATTTTAGGTGAATAATTTTTGAATAAGGTCTATACAGAACCTCTTCCCAAAATGAAAAAATCATACCTCATCGAAACCTTTTTCTGCGCAAATAATTCTACATAGCCATGGGGCCATTCTGGCATATTGTTTTCTATATATCCATAAGAAAAGAATCAATAATAAAAGTGAAGAGGTTATGAAAAGTGTAATTAAGATACTGTGCGGGTGCGTTTTTTTTCCAGGGGTGGAAGTGGATATAGATACCTTGAAATCCTATATCCTGAATCGCAAAAAGCATTGATTGTTTGGCCGCATACTAAAACCGTAAAACAATATGACACTGAAGATCGCCATACAGAATGAAACCCTATGTGGGAGCGTATTTTTTTCCATACTGAAAAAAATCACCGCTAAACTGGAAAACATGTGTGCCGAGGCCGGTGTGTGTAGCATCGCCAACATAGCGTTGGGAGAGATCCGCGAAGACGGTCGCGTACTGCAACAGGCAACATTCGATATCATGATGGCCGATGAACAGATCATTCGTCTTGCAGCCACAGCCAAGACACTGGAAGATGCAATCGATAACGCTTTTGATGAATGTGAACTGCATATTGCCGCTTTACAGAAAAGAGCTTAAACAATACCATCTACTGTACCGGTTTTCCTCAAACCGGATTTTGAGACTGATTCTTGTGGAAATATTTCCCCAGTCCCCTAAGAACAATTTTTTTATATTCTGTTGATGTGAGAATGGTAATATTAAAGTATTTGAAAATCAATCTGTTGCGAATATTTTAATCATAAGTGATAATTGGTCTCGTTCTTGTTTTATATAGAATAGCTAAACTTATTTGATCTTAAAAGACTAACCATGCTTCATCAATCACAACTACAGAAACAATCATTTAAGATCCTGCCGCAGCAGATCCAGATGCTGGGTATCTACCACCTGAATACCATCCAGCTGGAACAAAGGATCAAAGACGAACTGGATGAGAATCCCTTACTCGAAGGTGCCAGTGAAGAACTGCTCGAAAGCGGTACCGAAAAGGACCAGCCTCAGGATTACCAGGACTGGGAAGAATATGGTTATGATGATATCCCCGATTACAAGGTCGAAAACGAAAGTTTTATACACAGCAATAATGTGAACATACCGATGCGTGATTTTGTTGATTTCCGCACGGCTATGAAACAGCAGCTTATTAACCTCAACCTCAGTCCCGAAGAAACAGTAACATCAGAGTATGTGATCGACTGCCTGGAAGACAATGGCTTTATGGAAAGAAACCTCGGTGAAATAGCCGATGATATCTCTTTCTCACAGAAACTGTTTGTAGAAGAGAAGGATGTTGAAAAAGTATTGTTGAAAATACAGGAACTGGAGCCATTGGGCGTAGGTTGCCGTAACATACGCGAATTTTTACTTAAGCAACTGGCATCCCAGAAACAATGCCCGATCGTTAAGAAAAGTACCCAACTGATCGGAAGTTATTATACAGAATTACAGAAAAGGAATTTCGAGAAAATATATACCGGCCTGGATATTGACGAAGAAGAACTGCCGATCATACTCAAGCATATCAGCACGTTACAGCTGAAGCCGATCAATGAATCAAATGAGAACAGCCTGGTAAAAGAAACCATTATCCCCGATTTCATACTCACTACTGAGGGAGAAAGTGTGATGGTAGATCTTTTCCGCCCGCGTTCACAAAATCTTTTTATCAATGAATCACTGATGAGTTCGGTGGAACATTCAGAGGGCCGAACATCGGAAGAGAAATCAACGATGCAATACCTGAAAAGCAAACTCACATCTGCCATCTGGTTTGTGAATGCGATCAAGCAACGCGAAGAAAACATGTTACGGATCATCAAAGCGATCATCAAAAAACAAAAACAGTATTTTCTTACCGGTGATGTATCGAATATCAAACCTATGATCCTGAAAAATATTGCGGATGAAGTGGGATTGGATATATCTACAATTTCACGTGTTACCTGCAACAAATACATCGATACGCCATTTGGGTATATTTTATTAAAGAACCTGTTCACAGAAGGCATTATAAACGAAGATGGTACCGCTGTCAGCAACAAAGTGGTTCAGATCAAACTGAAAGAGATCATAGAGGTAGAAGACAAGGAAAATCCATACAATGACCAGCAACTGGTGGCGCTACTTCACGAGAATGGTATCAAGATCGCCCGTCGTACTGTGGCCAAATACAGGGATATCATGAATATACCTGTAGGAGATATGCGCAGGTTATGGGCAAAAACAGTGTAATACTATGAATTCATTTAACTTTAGAACAATTAATGCGCCCCAATGAGTAAAGTACTGATCATTGATGACGATCTGGATATGTGCCGTTTGCTGGAAAGGTTCCTGGTAAGAAATAACTTTGAGGTCCATTTTGCCCACACAGGCAAAAAGGGAATGGAAGAAGTGAATAATTTTTCTCCCGATGTGATCCTCTGTGATTTCCGTCTGGAAGATACCGATGGAAAGGACCTTTTGCTACAGATCAAATCCATATCTCCGGATGTGCCTGTCATCATCATTACCGGTTACAGTGATATCAAGATCGCCGTTGAGGTGATCAAGCATGGTGCCTATGATTATGTGACCAAGCCCCTGTTCCCCCAGGAAATACTGATCACTATTAATAAGGCCATTACCGATTCAAAGAGCCCATCCATGGGCAGTACCAGTCTTCCTGGAACCGTCACCGGCGGTGAAACAAAGACTGCTTTGCCTGCGGATACAGCTGCACGAAAGATCAAGAAAACGGGTAATGGTAAATATATTTTTGGCGACAGCAAAGAATTCAAGCATATCCTTAAACAGATGGATCTTGTTTCGCCAACCAATTACAGTGTGATCATTTACGGCGAGAGCGGAAGCGGTAAAGAAGTGATCGCCCAGGAGATCCATACACGGAGCAAACGTAAAAATGCACCATTTATAGCCATTGATTGCGGCGCTTTGTCAAAAGAACTCGCCGGCAGTGAATTGTTCGGTCACGAAAAAGGTTCCTTTACCGGTGCGCTTAACCAGAAAGTAGGTAGCCTCGAACTGGCCAATGGCGGCACTGTTTTTCTCGACGAGATAGCCAATCTTCCCTATGATGTACAGGTATCGCTGTTGCGTGTGGTGCAGGAAAGAAAAATGAGAAGGATAGGGGGTAATAAAGATATTGACCTGGATATACGCATCATCGTGGCGAGTAATGAAAAGTTATGGGAAGCCACCAAAAAAGGAAAATTCAGAGAGGATCTATATCACAGGTTCAATGAATTCAGCATCAATGTGCCGCCTTTGCGCGAAAGAAGACAGGATATCATGACCTTTGCGCATTTTTTCCTCGAACATACAAACACAGAGCTGGACAAGCAGGTAGAGAGTTTTCAGCCTGAAGTGGAACATATTTTCAAAACCTATTCATGGCCGGGCAACCTGCGTGAATTGAAGAACGTGGTAAAACGTTCAGCCCTGCTGGCCGATGGAACAACGATCGATGTAACCGCATTACCGTTTGAACTGGTAAACCACAGCAAGCTGATGTTTGACGAAAGCACTGTTTCCCAGGAATCTTATGAAAGCAAACAGCTGGAAGAGAAATCATTTTATGCTGCCCCGGTAAGTCCCAGAGACTATAGCCCGTCAACACCACCCGAAGAACCCGTGCCGCATGTAGTTCGGACACGACCGGTAGAGGTTAATGAGCATGCCTATAAAACGGCCAGCATAGATGCAGAATACGAAATGATCGTACAGGCGTTGAAAAAAGCCAACTATAACAAGAGCAAGGCTGCGAAACTGCTGAATGTTGACAGGAAGACACTCTATAATAAAATGAAACAGTACAATGAATTCAATGAGCAATAAAATGCCTGCATGATAGAATCTATTGTCTCCGAAATCGGGTCAATAAAAGAACTCCTTGACAAAGAAACCATCCCGGAATTCTTTGACAGGGAATTTTCTTTTTTGGCCATGTCCCCCGCACTGCTTTACCTCGCTGACTCGGACCGTATCGTTCACGTGAACGGACTTTTTACGCAGGAACTGGGCTATACTGCCAGTGACCTGGCACAGCAGTCTTACCTGTTAAAGAAACTTTTCATCCCGGTAACCGATATAGAAACCTTGAAAAGATTACCAAGGGAAATACAAGCAGATGAATACGCAATGCCTGCTCTCAATCTAGTGAAAATGAAGGATGGGAGGGAACTGCATTGCCGCATGCTGAGCAAGCTTTTGTACAGGGATTGCTATGTGATGCAGTTGACTATTGTACACGATTACGAAAACAACTTCAGTAAAGCTCTCTTTGATCAGCAAACGGAGAAACTGAACCTCGCAAATAAAGAACTGGAAGAGTTTGCTTACATCGCCTCACACGACCTGCAGGAACCACTGCGTAAGATCACCACTTTCATACAGCGCTTACAGCAAAAACTGACAGATACGGGCGATGAAGATGTGGATCTCTATATACAACGTATCCAGGTCTCCGCAGGTAATATGCGCACCCTGATCGATAATCTGCTCGAATTTTCCCGTGCGGGCAGGAACAAAGATGCCATGGAACAGGTGGATCTGAATGTAGTCATTGCTGAGATTGCGGCAGATACTTCGCTGCCGCTTGCGGCATCCGGCGCTGTAGTGAATACAGAGACGTTGGCGGTAATAGAGGCGGTGCCATCACAGATGATACAGTTGTTCCAGCATGTATTCAGTAATGCTGTAAAGTTTAGTAAAAAAGAAGTTGCGCTGGTTGTGACGGTAACGGGTAAGGAATTGACAAATGAGGAGAAACAACAGTACCAATTGCCGGTTGACAACGGCTATGATATGATCACCATCACCGACAATGGCATTGGCTTCGATCCTTTGTATGCAGAAAAAATATTCCAGTTGTTCCAGCGCCTGCATGGCAAACACGAGTATCCGGGAACCGGTCTCGGGCTGAGTATTTGTAAAAAGATCGTTGCGGCGCATGGCGGGCTCATGTTTGCCAATAGTGTACCGGGGGAAGGCAGCAGTTTTTATATAATTTTACCGAAACACCTATCAAAGCATGTATAATCCAAACGATGTACTGCATATACTTGTTGTAGAAGATGATGAAGATGATTTTCTGCTTATCAACGATTACCTCAAAAAACTGCGCGCCTGGAAATGCGAAGTAAAATGGATATACCGCTATGAAGAAGCTGTAGAAGAGCTGTCAAGGAATAACTATACACTTTGCTTTTCTGATTACCGTCTTGGTGCCAAAAACGGTATCGATCTCATACGGGATATCAAGGAAAGAAACAGCGCCACGCCGGTGATTCTGCTTACCGGCCGCGGTAATTATGAAATCGATATTGAAGCTACCCGGGCAGGGGCATTTGATTACCTGATCAAAGCCGATCTTGACAGCGATAAATTAGAGCGTACTATCCGTTATACACTCGAAAGGATCAGTAACCTGCAGAAACTGCGTGACAGCGAGCGTAAATACAGGAGTATTTTTGAGAAGTCAAAGGATATCGTATTCCTGGCCCAATCAGATACCACCGTTTTTAATATCAATGATGCGGTTGCGGATATTCTTGACATATCGGTGGAAGAAGCTATTGGGAAAAAACTGGTTGACTTTTTCAACGCGCCTGCACAGCGAAACCATTTCCTGGAAACATTGGAAGCAGAGGGTGAGATTGAAAATTATGAAGTGGAGATGCGAACAAAAAACCAGGCAGTAAAGCTATGCCAGGTATCAGCTTCTATAGAACTGGAAGGAAATGAGAGCAAGTATGTGCAGGGGATCATTCACGATATCACCAGCCTGAAAAAAGCGGAGACCGTAACCCTGCAGGCAGAAAAACTGGCAGCGTCAGGCAGGTTTATACGTACGCTTGCGCATGAGGTACGCAACCCGCTGAACAATATCAACCTTTCCATTGAAAACCTGCTGGAACAGGTGGTGAATGATGACGACAAAATTTACCTGGAGATCATACAACGGAACGGGAAACGTATCAACGACCTCATAACGGAACTGCTCCATAGTTCAAGACCATCCGATATGGACCTCAAACCCGTTCTGCTGCATGATGTTTTGCAGAATGTGATCAATGCTGTTGAGGACAGGGTACTGTTAAGAAAAATAAAGATCAATTATACACCTGTAGAAACATCGCCAGTGATCAAAGCAGATATGGCCAAACTCGAAATGGCCATCCTTAATATTGTAATCAATGCGATTGAAGCCGTAAAAGATGAAAGCGGGGTAATAGATATCCAGGTAAAACCGCACAGTAAGCATTCCTTGCTCCTGATCAGCGATAATGGCTGCGGTATCAGCCCCGAAAATAAGAGCCGTTTGTTTGAACCCTATTTTACATCCAAGCGTAATGGGATGGGATTGGGTCTTGCTACCACACTTACTATCCTCAGGGCGCACCATGCGGATATTGAGGTGAGTTCAGAGATAGATCAGGGAACTACTTTTCGTCTTATGTTTCAGAACCCCTAATCGCTAATCACGGATTACACGGATTTTTAGTATGATTTCGGGGATTTTTAACACCTCCAAAATCATAATAATCTTTAAAAAATCCGTGCAATCCGCGATAAAAAACGGGAAGCAAACTATGCCTCCCGCCTCTTCATTTAAAACCCAAAACCTATATAAAAAGAAACCACACTCATCACAGATTACGCGGATTTTTCATCACGGATTACGCGGATTTTTTTATGATTAGTTATGATTTCGAATATGTAAAATCTGCGAAAATCATATTCTAAATCCGTGTATTCTGCGATCCAAATCCGTGTAATCCGCGATTATTAGGCGAACGTTTTATCATTATCAACCTTGAGGTTCCAATAATAGTTATTGTCCTCATCAATCGCAAACATACTCAGCAACGCATTCTTGCACCTGGTGATCCAGCTGGTGTTCTTCGCTGGTTCTTTTTCGTAATAGTTCGCGTTCAGTATTTTTACACACAGTAATATTTTGTCAGAACTGTTGTTCCGGATATCATTGTTAAGATCGGCGCAGATGAGTTCTTCCGGATCGTGCACAATTCTTGCCACGCCAAATACATTCATAAAGAAAGAAGAACCCTTCTTGTAATAATTAAGCGCTACGGGGAACTGTTTTTCAAACTGTGTGATCTCCTGTAAGGGTTTTGAAACGGTAAACCAGATATGACCATTCTCATCAATCTGTTTTGCAGAAACAATGGCTGATTTTATATTGAGCACGTTATTGCAATGGCTATGCAGTACTGCTGTTTCAAGTTCCTGTATCTTGCTGGTGATAAATTCCAGTTGGTTATTCGGATTCATACACTCGATTTTGTTCTACGTATTAAAAATCTGTACCCGGTCGATGCCTTTGAAATAGAAGGGGGTTTTGTAGAATTAATTGCCCAAAAACAGGCTGTAACCTGCTATGGCTAAGGCTTTAAGAGAGAATGCCGCTGGTATGTTTTTGTAACTTATTTGGGTAGTTTTCCTAACTTATGTAGTATTATTTATAAGTGTATGCGTAAATCGGCCAAATGGATCAGGAATATAGTGCTGTGTATCATACTCCTGGCCATATTGTTTATTGTTCTCCTGCATACGCCTTTTGCCAAAAACCTGATCAGGGGCAAGCTTGAGGCCTACCTGACCACCAAAACCGGGGGGCAGTTTCGTATTGCCGCTATCAATTACCGGCTTCCCAAATGGATAGAGATGAATGGCGTATCGGTACGCAGCCAAACAGGCGACACCATTCTTACCGGGGAAAAAATACGTGTCGATATTAACCTTTTAAAAATACTCAGTGGTACTTACGAGATCAACAAAGTACAGTTGGATAAGGTATATGTAGATGCCATCAAAAAACCAGGCGACACTACGTTCAATTACCAGTTCCTGATCGATGCATTTACTACTAAATCAACCGGACAGAAAAAAGAGGCAACACCGTTGGTATTATCCCTGAAAGAGATCCAGATCAATCAGTCGGGTTTACGTTATGTGGATCCAGAGGTCGGCACAGCACTAAATGCAAAGATCAGCAGGATGCATTTGCTGATCGACAGCATCGATGTATATAAAATGCATTTTGCCATACGCCAGGCTAATATGTCGGATGTGCTTTTTATCATGAAGGCAACACCAGCAGAAACCATGAGCAACGGGTTAAAACCAACACTCCCCGTAATCAGCATAGGGAATGCACATATTGAACGGACACGTTTTGTATATAATGATGAGAACACGGGCATCAGTACAGACGATCTTATACGTGACCTGCAACTTACCGGTATGAGGCTACAGGCTTCCGGCAGTATTGCCATGGGTAAGGTTGACCTGGAAGGATCCGATATTGCTGTTGACAGGCGCTCATTTGATAATGCCAAGGTGAGATTGGATACCCTGACAGGTAAACTGGTGAATGATTCTTTGGGTGTGTTTCATATTAACCAGTTGGAGGTTACCAATACCCGGTTGGTGTACAATGATATTGCGCAGCCTTATAAGAGAAGAGGATTTGATATGCACCATATTGCCATACGCAACCTACAGGCGTATGGAAGTGATATTGATTATACCGGTAAAAAGATCAATGCAGGGCTTGCTTTTGTATCAGGAAAAGATAAAAGCGGGTTGACGGTCGACAGCCTTCATGGAAATATATCTGTCATGGATTCGGTAATGGCCGTAGATAATTTTATGGTCGCCACACCGTATTCACGCATCGCCGGTTCGGCTTTGGTGTACCCTTTTAGTTTGTTACCTGGTGACAAATCGAATGTCCAGAACAAACTCAGGTTCATCAATAATAGCATCTCTAAAAAGGACCTCGATCTGCTGGTGCCGGAACTTACCAGCCAATACAGCAGGCAACTGGCAGGGATCTCCACCATTTACCTGGATGCGGATGCGGATGGTAATGCGAGGCGGATGGTTATACGGAGGATCAGGGCCTATTCAAACAGGAAAGATATTGTTGTAGATGCTTCGGGTACCGTATTGAATGCAACCAGTAAAAACGCATTGCGATTTGATGCAAAGATCAATCAGTTGAATCTTACACGAAGTGTGATAGATGGGTTCCTGACCGATAAGATGCGGCAACAGGTAGCGCTTCCCCCAACCATGAGTATTAAAGGAACCGTGAAGGGAAGCATGACAGAACTCACCAATGACCTTACAGCCAGCAGTGAATATGGCATAGCTACTGTAAAAGGATCGGTAAAGAATTTTATGGTACCGGCAAAACTGGGTTATGACCTGAATGTACTCGCAAAAGAACTGGAAACCGGAAAATGGGTAAAACAGGATTCCCTGCTGGGCAAGGTAAATGGGGTGGTAAGCATCAAAGGATCAGGTATTGATTTTAAGACGGCGAATATACAGGCAGGCATCGACCTGGCATCTTTCAGGATACTGGATCATACCTATACGGGTATCCATGCTGATCTCGCGGGGCAGAACGGTGTTTATGATGTAAAAGGCAATACAGAGGATCCGTTACTACAGACAGATTTCGATGCCAATGTAAATTTGAATCTTAATGGAAAATATCCTTCGGGTAAAGGAGTGTTGAATGTGAAGAATGCCAATCCGTATGCTTTAGGATTTTATAAAGATTCTTTGTCGTTTGCTACCAGGGCCACATTCGATATCAAAGATCTTGATCCGGCCTTACTGAATGCAGTTGTCAGGTTTGACAGTACGGTCATATACCAGGCCGGCCGCACATTTCGTACGGATAGCCTGCTTGCCAAAGGATATATCGATAGCGGGTTTACACATATCACGCTTAATTCTTCGCCCGCTGACCTGCTGTTGAAGGGGAAGTATGATTATACGCAGCTGGGTACTATTTTCCAGCAAACCATGGCCCGTTATACAAATGATAAAACCGTATTGCCTGAAACACCTTCGTACAGCATAGATATATCGGCACAGTTGAAACCCGACGCGATCTATGCCGTATTGTTACCGGGATTGTTTTTCGATCAAAACATTGTGATGCGTGCGCGGATAGATGATAACCGCACCGACAGCTCCCGCTATGTAGATATTTCGGCACCGGGTATCACCTATAATGGAAACACACTCGCAAACCTGAAACTGGATGCCGTAGATATAAAAGATTCACTGCGTTTCGTAGTAAAGGCAGATACTATAAAAGCAGGTGCTATTCTCCTCTACACAACTTCTATACGTGGTGGTTTACAAAAAGGTAATTTAGCTGCTGCCATCTCTACAAACGATAAGGCCGGTACCGAAAGATTTGCGCTTGCTTTGACCGGTAATGCGAACAATGACAGGTACAACCTGCAACTGGCTGATAAGTTGAAGTTGAATTACGATAATTGGCAGGTAAACGGTAATAATAACATTGCTTTTGGAACAACAGGTTTTAATGTATCACAATTATCCATCAGCAAAGGCGCGCAACAGATAGCTGTCAATAGCCAGGGCAGTGAAATGAATGCGCCGGTTGATCTGAAAGTAGATCAGTTTGAGATCAGCAATATCACGGCTTTGTATGATACAGATTCTTTACAACTGACCGGCAGGCTGAATGCAGCCGTAAAAGTTTCAGACTTTAACCAGCCGCTTCCTTCACTCGATGGAACGGTTGCGGTAGACAGCCTGCAATACCAGGGCATACCTATCGGAAGGGTTGATGTAAAAGCAACAACTACCGGTGGTGAATCTGTAACATTGACGGGTGCGATCAGTGGCTACGGGAATAATGTAACATTGAATGGCACCTACAATCAGCAAAATATTAATGCACAGATCAACCTTAATCCTGTGCAGTTTAAAACCATCGAACCTTTTGTGATGGGTAGTCTGAAAAATTCAAGTGGATCTGTATACGGGCCGATCAATATCACCGGCAAACTAACACAGCCTGAATGGAACGGCAGTCTCCGTTTTGACTCTGTGCGTACAAGGATCACACAATTCGGTACAGCATTGTCGATCCATAACCAAAGCATCGATCTAAAATATCCTGTTGTAAATTTTAACCAGTTTATTGTCAGGGATTCCCTGAACCATGAACTGGTTTTGAATGGCTCTCTCACACAGGGTAAACAGATCATCCCGGATGCCAATCTTACGGTTAAGACAAAAGATTTTGTTGTCATGAACAGTAATTCATCGGCAAATAATATGCTGTATGGGCTGGCCATTGTGGATGCTGATGCCAGGATCACGGGTCCATTGATGGGACCGGATGTTACCGGCTCTGTTGCTTTAAAAGATGGATCGAATATTACATTCGTCAAACAACCCATTATCGCCACAGCCAAAGAGCGTGAAAACATTATGCAGTTTGTGGATATGGATACGGTGAAAACAGATTTTATCGCACCGCTTGTACAACGCGAAGTACCCACCTATTCGGTATTCAAATACGACCTCAATATCAATATCGGCAAAGATGCCCAGTTCAATGTCATTATAGATCCGTCAACAAGGGATGAGTTACAGGTAAGGGGTGCCGGTGAACTGAATGCCGGTATAAGTCCTAATGGCGCTGTTTCGATCACAGGTGCCTACAATTTATCAAGGGGCAGTTACCAGATGAACTACCAGTTTATCAGGAGAAAATTTGACCTGCAGGAAGGCAGTACCCTTGTGTTCAGCGGTGATCCTATGAATGCAATGGCAGATATCACTGCGGTATATGATGTTGATGCTTCACCTTATGACCTGATCGGTAACGAGGTGTCTGATAACAGCGGTATCGACAGCAAACTGTATAGCCAGCGGGTACCTTTCCAGGTATTACTGCGTATCACCGGACGCATTTCTGCACCACAACTGGCGTTTGATATCAAACTGAAAGAGAATACAGCAGGACTGAACTATACATTTGCCACAACCATCGACAACAAACTGGAGCAGATGCGCAGCGATGCTTCTACCATGAACAAACAGGTATTCGGTCTGTTGCTCATGGGAAGGTTTATCGGTGATCAAAGTACAGACTTTTTTGGCAATATAGGTGGCAGCAGCGGTTATGGCGCTGACGAGATCGTCAAGGAAAGCGTGAGTCGTTTTCTTACCGATGCAGTAAACCAGGCAGCGGCCAATCTGATCAAAGGGGTTGATATCAATGTTGACCTGGCAACGGCCCAGGATTATTCTACTGCCACCGAAAGAACGGACCTGAATGTGGCATTCTCCAAACGTTTTATGAACGACAGGTTAAGTGTTACGGTTGGTAAAAGTTTTACCGTGGAAGGGCAGGAGCCCGGTGTAAAAGGCGGCAACGCCAACCAGGCATTCATACCGGATATCACTACCACCTATAAATTATCAAGAGACGGGCGTTATATGCTGAAAGCCTACCAGCGTAACCAGTATGAAGCGGTACTGGATGGATATTTTATTGAAACCGGTGTGGCTTTCAGCCTGGTGATGGATTACAATAAATTCAACGAAATACTAAGGAGAAATAAAAAATAGATGCGGATCAGATCGTTCATAATTTTGTTAGTGACTGTATGTGTGTCCTCATGCAGTGTACGAAAGCATTTGCCCCCGGGAACGCAGTTGTACAAAGGGGCCAGTTTTGCAATAGAAAAAGATTCGCTGGATAAAACATCTGTACGCACCATTACGAAACAATTAAAAGCGATCAATACACCTAAGCCCAACCAGGCCATTTTCGGTTATCCTTACCGTGTTGCCTTCTGGTACCTGGTAGGTGAACCCAAAAGCGATAAAGGGTTTAGGCACTGGTTGCGGTACAGGATAGGACAGGAACCTGTGCTGAGTACCGTGGTCAATACAAAAAACAGCGCTGCCAGTTTTACCAATTACCTGATCAACAAGGGACATTTTAATTCGCAGGCAGCTGGCGATACCACAATTACGGGCTATAAAGTAGAAGCCAATTACCGCATAAAACTCGGAAGACCTTATACCATTAATGAGGTAAGCTGGCTGGTAGATACTTTATCTGAAATAGGCAAAGATATCAACCGGGTACCTCCGGCGAATACAGCAGTTAAAAAGGGGGAACAGTTTAACCTTGATAATATAAAAACCGAGCGGACAAGGGTAGATGGCGTGTTGAAGAATCGCGGGTATTATTATTTCGGACCGGATTATATCAAGGCATGGGTGGACAGTTCCAACCGTGACCATTCAGTCAATGTATTTTTCAAACTAAAAGATGAGGTGCCGGTATCGGCTGTGATACCACAACGGATACGCAGCATTACCATATTTCCCAATTATACATTGATAGAACCGCCACCCGATACATCAAGACAGAGTATGCGTCTGGTAAATGATATTTATATCCGCGATACGGTACATTACCTGAACGATGCAACGTTGACCCGCCCGATCACCTACAAACCCGGTCGCCTGTACAATCTTCGTGCACAGGACCGTACACTCAACCGTTTTATCAATACAGGCGTGTTTAAATTTGTCAAGAACCGGTACGAAATAAATGGAGATACATTATTGCCACGATGGCTTGATGTATATTATTACCTCACACCTCTGCCTAAAAAAACACTGCAGGCCGAAATAGGGGCTTTTACCAAAACCAATTCGTTCACAGGTTTTCAGGGTAGTGTTAGCTGGAAAAACCGGAATGTGTTCAAAGGAGCGGAACAACTTGGGCTGAAAGTGTATGGTGCGGTGGAAAGTGCGGGCGTGGATTCGCTGAGGGATAATAATAATTTTCGGTTAGGTGGTGAACTCTCTTTGGTGTTCCCCCGTTTTATAGCCCCTTTTAAAATCCGTGATAGTTTTGCCTTCCCACCGAAAACCAGTTTTACTTTCGGCTATGAGTGGATGCGGAGACAGGCGCTCTATACCAAAAATTATTTCCGTTTTCAATACGATCTGGCATGGCGCGAAGCGGTTAATAAGAGCCATGTACTCGCGCCTTTTAATATTGTCTACAATACTACCAGCGATTTCAGTCCCGAATACCAGCAGTTGTTTCCCCAGGTACCCGGCCTCGAGATCAGTAACCTGCCTGAGATCATTGCCGGATCGTTTTATAATTATACGTATCGTACCCGCAATGGACAAGCGCCCAACCTGTTTTTTTTCAATGGAAACATAGATGTGGCAGGCAACCTGATAGGATTGTTCAACAAAGCCACAAAACCCTATACAGGTAAAGTGTTCAATGCCTATTATGCACAGTATGCAAAAATAGACCTCGATCTGAGGTATAGTATGCGCTTGGCCAAAGAGATCAATTGGGTGAACAGGCTCGTGGTAGGTCTCGGGTTCCCCTATGGTAATTCTTTATTCCTGCCATTCTCGCGCCAGTTTATTATTGGTGGCGCCAACAGTTTGAGAGGTTTCCAGGTAAGACAGTTGGGCCCGGGGCGAGTTAAAACAACACCCCAGCAGCAATTGTACCTGCCCCAGATAGGTGGTGATTATAAACTGGAGATCAACACCGAACTGCGTTTCCCGATAGTAGCCAAACTCAAAGGGGCGGTATTTGTTGATGCCGGTAATATATGGATGAAAGACGGTATCCTGTACGGCCCCGAGGCCCAGCTCACCAACAAATTCCTGAATGACCTGGCGGTTGATGCAGGATTGGGTATGCGGCTGGATATTACCTTCCTCATTATCCGTCTTGATCTTGGATTACCACTGCGTGTACCTTCCAATCCCAAAGGAGAAGAATGGGCGATGAAGAATGCGGTAAAGCATATTGTGTATAATATTGCGATAGGATACCCGTTCTAGAATTATGAATTATGAATTATGAATTATGAATTATGAATTATGAATTATGAATTATGAATTATGTTGCCCGCAAATGTGTCCCCCACATTTGCCATCGGGGTTCCTGAAGAATGCGTCAGCAAATGTGGGACACATTTGCAGGCGCGGCCTCCGATCAACATTCATCTGTTCCTTGTTCCTTGCTCATCTGTTCCCCTGCTACCTAATACTATAAATCACCCCCGGCATAACAACTCCTTCCGAAACAGAAAGATTAAATGAAAGCGTATTTTTCTTTTTGGGTTTCAATGATGTTTCGCCGCTTTTGATCTTTGCATAGCGGTGATAGTTGTTTACTACCTGCTGGCCGGTAATAAATCCCAGCGCCGCGCCGGCAACAATATCTGTAAGCCAGTGTTTGTTTTCAGTGATTCTGCTAAGGCCGATAAGCGATGCTACGCTGTAGCTGAGAATGGGTACCCAGGCTTTATCCTTGTATTCAAGCGAATAAACCGTGGCCGCAGCAAAAGCGCCGGTAGTATGCCCTGACGGGAAAGAACTGTTTGTTTTCTTGCCGTTGCCGTCAATGTTTTTATAGAATGGTCCCCTGAATGTGGGTTCTGCATCCAGTGTATAATTATCAGCATAAGAGGGACGCTGTCTGCCGAATAAAAACTTTGCAGCGAATTGTATGGCACCCGCTGTAAGGTATGATTGAGAGGCCAGCAGGGTGGTGGTCCTGAGCTTGCGGTTATTGGTGATATAACTTTCAGCCGTCAATGCCAGCAAGGCGTACACCTCGTATAGCCCGCCAAAACGCGTGGTATAATCGCTGATCCAGCGTACGGTGCTGCTGTTGTTGCGCCAGTCAACCGCATTTCGCTGGATAGGTTTATCGGCAAATGTCAAAGCCAGTTCAATGGCGGCAAATTTCGCGAGGTTGGTCCAGTCCTTTTTCTTCATGTGAAAAGGCTTGGTGAAGGATTGCTTCATATTACTACCGAGCAGGATAAAGTAAGTTCCAAGGTCGATTTTGGTCTCTTCTGTAAATACAGATTTGTCTGTATTGTTGATCTGTTTGGCAGTATCATTTACACTCCGCAGGCTGTCCAGTTTCTTTACCAATGTATCTACCTGCTGCGAATAGCCTGTAAAAGTTAACATGCAATTGCATAACAGTATATACAGGTATTTTTTCATGCGGTAAAACCTTAACGATATGGTAATAGAGAGTAAAAACTATGCCAGTTGGTGAAGAGAATAACTATCTATCTGCGCAAACTCTTCGTCCTTGCTTCGCTTCGCTCGCAAGGACGAAGAGTTTGCGCAGATAGATTATATTTTTAAATGGAACAGCTCTATCTCCTTTCTTTTCCCTTTTAACTCTACCAGCCCCAGACTTTCCGACTGGAAATCTTCCAGCGAGCTTTTTTCGATAAAGTCTTTGGAGACGATGAATTTCTTATTCATGTCACTACAGGCGCTGCGGATGCGGGCGGTGGTGTTCATGGTATCGCCGCTCATGGCAATATCCTTTTTGATCACGCCAATTTCGCCTACGGTTACTTCACCTATATGAATCCCTACCCTGAATTCGGGTATGGTATCAAAATCTCTTTTGAATTGGGTACTGGATTTCTGGATGTTTTTTCTTGCCTCAATGATCGCTTTGAGACATTGTTTACTGGTCTTTTCATTGTACATCCAGGATACAACAATTTCATCACCCACATACTGGTATATTCTGCCGTCATATTCGATCAGCGCATTGGATACCTGGTAAATAAATTCACGGATGAACTTGAAGTATTGTGTATGTCCCAGCTTTTCTGCGATCGTGGTAGATTCACTCAGGTCAATAAACATCACGATCCGGTTCTCTGTTTTTGGGTTTACATATTTCCCCATTAGTATCGCCAGAAAAACCCCCGGTGAGTATTTTTCATTGATCTCGATGATCAGCTGTGTGATAAGAATTAACACCATCCAGTAAGACATTTTCTGTAAAAGCAGGCTGGGGTGTTCAATTTCATAAAAGAAATTCCTGAACGCACTCTGGAGAGGCACGGATGAAAAGATGGAACTCAGACCATAGATCAGCCCATTCATCAAAAATGCGGCGGCGATCAGGGTAAGACTCTTTAGTAAAAGCGAACTCCACAACAAAAAGTTCCTGAATAGTTTGCGTAGTATGAATACCAGCAGGTAGCCCATCACCAGACTCATACAAAAAACAATCACTTCCCTGAGGATAAGATACGATAAAAATTCCTGTGCAGGGTGCTTATCAAAGATCAGCAATACCAACAGGTCTACGACGGTCCAGAATATCGCAACAAACAGTACTACCCGGTACCGGTATTTTTTTAACGCACTTAACCTGTTCATCATTGCCGGCATGGGTCGCTTATTTATTTTCGAGGTATTCGTATATCAATTGTTGTGCGCTGCGGTTATCGGCACCATTGGCTGAAGCGGTGTACTGTTCAGCAGCGCCGATCGTAGTTATTTTGGTATGATCGTTCCACTGGATACGAAAATAATCCAGTAATTCTTTTTTACAGTCGGCGGTAACTATGGGTACACATACTTCAATGCGGTGATGGATATTCCTGTTCATCCAGTCGGCGGAACCCATAATAATTTCCGCATTGGCATCATTGCCAAAAATGAAAAAGCGGGAATGTTCAAGGTAGCGGTCCACCAGCCGTTTGATGGTAATATGCTTACTGTGTCCTGGTATCATGCAGCAGATACTTCTTACGATGATCTGTACCGTTACGCCCGCTTCCCCGGCTTTGTACAGGGCGTTGATCAGACCGGCTTCTTCGAGGTTGTTCAGTTTGATCCTGATCATGGCCTCTTTGCCATTCTTTGCTTTCTGGATCTCGTTATCGATCAGTTTCTCAAACTGCTCTTTCATGTTGAACTGGGAGATCAGTAATTTTTCAAAACTGCTTTTGGTTTTCAGCCTGTCAGCCGTGTTTTTTTGCAATATCCTGAACAGGGTCATCAGTTCATTGATGATTGACGGATCAGATGTCATCAATACATGATCGGTATAAAACTGTGCGGTTACCTCATTGAAGTTACCGGTACTGAGCAGCGCGTAGGATAAAATCTGGTTGCCACTTACTTTTTTAATGATGGCGATCTTGGAATGTACCTTGATATTGGGCAGGCTGTAGATGATCGTAATCCCTGCTTTCTTCATTTCCTTACTCCACTTGATATTATTATGTTCATCAAACCTGGCTTTCAATTCAATGAAAGCGACTACTTTTTTACCATTTTTGGCAGCACTGATCAATGCATTGATGATATGCGACTCTGCGGCAACCCGGTAAAGCGTAATATAGATCTCCGTTACACCCGAATCAACAGCCGCCTGGTTAAAGAATGACAATACGGGATTGTATGACTGGTAGGGCAGGTGCAGCAGTATGTCCCTTGTATGCAGTACGTTGAAAATATCAGCCGTGTCCTGCAGTTCCGGCAGGAGTAACTGTTTTATTTTGGGATAGGTAAGATCAGTATCAAATTTGGGAAAAGAAGACAGGTCACTGAGCTGGTGGTAATGACCGCCGGCAAACATTTCATCAAAATGCAGGTTAAATATACCGGCTATGAGAAACTGCACATTCCGGGGCATGTTTGATTCATACAGGAAACGGGATGGCGCACCCAGTTCACGTTTCTTCAGTTCTTTCTCTATTTTGAACATGATATCACCGCTGAGCTCATTGTTGAGACAGATCTCTGAGTTGCGGTTAAACTTGATACTATACACCCCCTGTATATCCCATCCCGGAAACAGAAAAGGAAGGTTCATTCGAATGATGTCATCAATAAAAATGACATACTGGTAGCCATCAATGGGCGTAAGCACATAAAATCTTGACAGTTTATCAGAAGGAATATTTACAATACCATGTTTCAATGTACCCGGCTCATGGTCCTTCATGGAAACAAACAGGTACAACTTGCTGTTTTCAGGAATAAATTTCTGGTTGGCATCTGTATCGAGATACAGCGGCTGTACAAAGGATAATATCTGTGAGAGAAAAAGCTCTTTTATTTCAGCCAGGTGTTCCGGTCTTATCTCGGTATTGTAATAAAAGTTGATCCGGTTCTCCTTTAATTCCGGTATGATTTGTTCTTCCAGGGCATGCCCATACATATCAAGCTGACGGTGGATCTCTGTTTGTATCTCACTGGCAACATCGTCTTTAAGTTCCACACTCGCCTGCTTGCGTATTTTTTTATCCAGCTTTGATAAAGTGGTAATATACGGGTATCTAACCCGGAAGAATTCATCCAGGTTAGAGGAAAAAATGGAGAGGAACTTGATCCGCTCATACAATGGCACTGTTTTGTCCGTCGCTTCCTGTAATACCCTCAGGTTAAATTCCAGCCAACTGATATCTCTGTTAACAAGCATGGGTTCTGTTTACAAGGGGAAACCATTACCTGTGGTGGCGGCAACAGCATCCTGTTTAAAGAAAAATATAGCGATAAAGAATGCCAGCACGGATATGATGATGCCAAACATGAAAATATTGTAAGCAAGTCTTACCAGTTTGTATTTTCTTCCCAGCACCACGGCCAACTGGTAAATATCTTTGATGAGGGCACCGTATAAATAATTCGGATCGCGCATCATTTTGCGCATCGCCTCGTTGTATTGTTCAAAAGGCGCTTTGTGAAAATTACCAAAGAACAGCAGGTTGGTTTTTTTATTGATCACATCCTCATTGGTAAAAGTACCGCCACTTATTTTGGGTCTTGTGGCAAGAATGGCGACCACGATAGTGGTTACCGATACCAGCAGGAAAATAATGCTCGGGATAGTGAGATAAGGTTCATCCTGCAGTTTCCTGAACAATACACCCAATATCACGGAAATGATAATGGCATTAACAGAAATAAGGATATTCGCTTTCTGATCGGCCATTTCACTCAGGTCAAGATGGTTGCTTGAGGTAAGCCTGAGCATGGTCTGGATACCTTTGTTGGGTAGATTTTTCTGGTCCGACAGGTTTAGTATATCACTATCTGTTTTCGGTTCAGTGTCTATGCCTGATTTTGTTTTTTTATCAATTTTCGATTTCAATTTCTTAATATTTTCCTGTTTTTTATCATCCAGTAGATGCTGACAGTAAGTGGTGTAATAGGTATGCGCCTGGATAAATTCAAGTGAGCGTTCGAGCCATTCCTGTTTGTCTATCTCGCCTTCTTTCAGTGAAATCTCTTTGTACACCTGTTTATTGGTGTCTTTAAATTCCTTTGTGCCGAAATGATAGGTGTCTGCATCGCAGATGATCTCTTCCCGCAGGTTTTGCGGGTCACGTGGGTAACGGGTCGACAGGATACAGGCAGCTATCTCATTGATCAGCTCAGGATCATTCAGGTGTATCACCAGGAAATTCCTCGCCAGTTCCACGCTTTTTTCTTCATGACCCGGTGCGCCTGTAAACAGGTAGCCGATATCATGAAACCATGCAGAAATAAACAGTATCATCATATCCCTTTCGGATAATTCATGATGCGCGGCAATTTCCTTTACACGCTGTACCACAGTTTCGGTATGGTGCAGGTTGTGAAATACAAGATCAGTACTGTCCATTTTATCAAACAGGTCGCTGATATAGTCTTCGGTCTTTTTATAGATGGTGGTATCCATATAGGTAGTTAAAAAGTTAAGTTGAACTTGGTACCCATCGAAAAATTAAACAGTTGTTCTTCTTTGGAAAAACCTACTGTAGCAGACAGCAATACAAAATTATAAGCAGCATAATACAGTCCGCCTCCATAGGAGTAGTGCCACCTGTTGGAGGTTTCATCTTTCAGCCACACTTTGCCCAGTTCATTAAAGGCCACCAAGCCCACCGCACCCGGGAATATGTATGATTTGGATTCAAATAGTTTGACCCTGAATTCAAGACTGCTGTAAAACAGGGAAGTGCCTGAAAAACGGTCTTTCCTGAACCCCCTCAGGAAATTATTGGCACCCAGGTTGAGTGTCTGGAAGTATTCATAATTTTTGCTGAATACATGCCCGCCGCCAATACGCATTACGGCTACCAGTTTGGCAGGTTCTGTTAAAGCTGCATGTACGGTCATATCTGAACGAAGCATGGTATATGGCTTGCTATTCGCATTGGCACCGCCTACCGCTGTAAATTCGGTGTTCCAGTTAATGCCTCTTGTAGGCAACAGTACATTATCAAGGTTGTTGATACGGATAAATAGTTTACCGCCTATATATGTTTTCTGTGCATATATCTGTGCCGAATCCAATCCGACAACTGATGGCTTCTCCATTATTTTTCCGACATTGTTCTCATACTTATCCCAGTAGTGATTGAAAATGGGGCCTGCCAATACCTCTAACACGCGGTTAACCCTTTTCCGTACAAACAATTCACCTTCCAGGAATTTATAACGTACACGGTAGTATTCAGGGTCCTTGGCGGGATCGATCTCGGTCTTGTTGCCAAAGCCAAAGAAATTATTCAGTACCGGATTGCTGAGTTGTGCATTGGCTACCAGATCAAGGCTGCCCAGTACCTGGTTGAATTGGCCGAGATACCTTAACCGGTAAGCGCCGCTGTTAAATGCATACAGGGTAGAGAAACGTTGCTCTGTAGCAAAAGGGTCCTTCCTGAAACCAAAGGTCCGCTTGGTGAACCCTATGCCCACCAACATTTTATCCTCTGCGTTGAAACCGATATTCAGTTGCGGAAAACGCCACAGATCATATTTATAACTAACAGGGGAGTAATTATTGATATATGGGCTTGCTGAAGTTTTAATGCGGGACCGGCTGTCAGCTTCGACGGAATTTTTTTCTGTAGTCAGATCATATACATAGTTGCGAACATTACCATTAATATTAAATGTATCGTTTCCTTTACCACCAATGAAACGTACCCGTATTTTGGAATCGGCATTGGCATCTATATCAAAATAGTCATCATTGTTCAATCCATAAATCAGTATCTCTTTGGTGTCATGAGGATCAAACTTTCTTTCGTATAGGATTTCTTCGAGTTTAAGTGTTTGCTTGTCTCTTTTGTGTACGGTTATCTGTAAAGTATCACCGATGGAAGTTATCTTAAAATGCTCTTTATCATTTGTACCCAATACCGTTACGGTTTCTGAGAGGAACCGATAGTATTCAAGGCCTTTGTCCATCATCTGGTCGCGGCGACCCTTTAATTTGGCGATGATACCTGCACCGTTCAGTGCTACTATCTCCTGCGGCATTTTATTTACCGCCATATTGATCAGGCTATCAGGAAGTGAACGCTGGAAACTGTCGATGATATTGATCCAGCGCTGCTTGTCCAGCCTGTTGAGGAAAAAACGGTCGATATCCCTTTCTTCCCAGTTGAACCAGTTGACATCTTTTATATCGGCAGAAAATCCTTTCAGATAAGGGAACAATTGCGAAGAAATGCCTTTGATCAATTTGCCATCCGAACTAAAGAAAGCCTGGTCCCTGTCACGTGGAACTGCATAGTACACTTTTCCTTTTTTACCCGTATCACGTGTACCCCATTTCCACTGGTCAAAATGCCTGTCCCAATCACCGATCAGTATATCAAGTAACCTCGCCCTCAATACCTGTTGCTGGTCGATACGGTCATCATTATCCTCCAGCATTTTGGCAATTACTTTCTGGGTGCTTTTGGTATCGGTTTCATCAGGTGTCGGGTCACGTTGTTCCAGCATACACACCGTATTGGCCACACGCGAACGGTAAGGACCAAATGCGGGGTCATCAGGAACGAAATAAAACACAGGTTCCGGTGTGGGTACCTGTATGGCTTTGGCAAGGTCGGGTACGGCCAGTGCGCCATAAGGATGTGAAGCGGAGATCATGTCTGATACAATATCTTCGGCAACGGATCCGCGTAAAAATTCAGGAACGGCTTTTTCAGGATTTTTATCAATCGTGCGTAATGTCCATTCCCTTCCTTCCTTGTCTTTTAAACGCAGGGAAGTGGTTTGTTTTCCGCCACCTAAACTCACAATGGTAAAGCCACCTTTTTCTTTCCGTAGATTAAATACTTTCAGTTTTACTTTGGTCGACCACTCATCACGGTAATTGTTACCGAAAATAAACCGTTTAAATGGTGATGCCTTTCCATATTGTTCACTGGCGGGTACCATTACACTGTCTTCAAAGGGTACTTCGGTTGGTGTTACCGTAGACACGGTGGCCGCTGAATCATTTCCCTGACGCAGTTTGGAGAAGTTAAATAATGTCTGCTCAAATGTTTTCGTAACAGAATCGCCTTTGGTAACATAAAAGGCAACATTTACATTTTTATTATGGATCACTTCCAGTGTGACAAAACCATTTTCTTCTGCACCATATTGTAAGCGTTTACTGCCCGATACCCTGGTAGTGTTGGTACCGCTTCCACTGATTATGTAATTATAGCTGCTGTCCTTGATCAGTTGTAGATTGTGTTCATGTCCTGCTGCAAAAACCACGTTCGGGTGTGTCTTCAATACTTTTTCCACATCACGGATCATATTCTGGTAAGCGGGGTGTTTCAGATCCTGTGCGGTGCCAAAAATGCCGCGGGTAATCGGGTATATAGAACCGATGATGGGAAGTGGTACCCAGAGGTTGGGACTTACATCTGTCAACGGGAAAACATGTTGCTTTAAAGTAAAGTAACCCCCATGTATGCCATCGCTTTTAAAAGGATGATGCGTAGCAAACACCACCAGTTTTTTGGAATTCTTGGTGATGATATCTTCTATTTCACTAAGTACTTCTTCTTTTGTTTTAAAAGGACAATCAGATTCGATCCCCGGTTTGTCATACAGGTGCAGCCACCATTGACTATCCATGATGATCAGCACAACATCCTTACCCAGGTTCACTTCAACGGGACCAGGGCAGCCATCTTTCGGATAAAACGAAACATTACTGCCCCCATTACGTTCTATGTAATTCTGTTCACGCATTACAGCGTTCCAGCCATCGGGCCCCTCATGATCCCAGTCGTGGTTGCCGGGAATGAAATAAGCTTTAGCCTTTGTATTCTTTACAATGTTGATCTGAGAATCAATGATGATCGCGGCTTCCGTGAAATGCGAGTAGGAATCATCCGGCAACCCATAGGTGTACAGGTTATCGCCAAGATATAGCACGGTAGTCAGGCTATCCATTTTAATATGGGTCCTTACAGCGGAAACCACCGGGTGACGGCCATTTTTTAAACCACCCGCATCGCCGATCAGTACGATCCTTGCCGATACGGAATCTTTTTGCGCGGTAATAGCGCTTATACAGGAAAACAGGTAAAGGATAATGATAAGGCTTCTTTTCACTTGCTTACACTTTTACGTTTGAATATGAGAATGCTGGCGTATTCGCCCAGGTTGATTTCATTGGATATCAGGAGATCGCCGGTGGGCGTAAAACTGATGCCCTCCGGTTGTTTGAAAAAAGCAGGGTTCAATTGATGTACCTCTTTTACTTTGCCTTTTTTATCGGCTATCACCAGCACTTTGTTTACGGCCGATACCATATAGATATCACCCGTTTCTGGATGCACAGCGCTGGCGGATGGTTTGAATCGTACTTTGCTCACATCCAGTTCCTGTGCAATAGGCGATACATCAATGCTCATAGGGGATTGTATAAAGGAACCATCTTTGGTATTGAACGACCAGATGCTTACAGCCGCTTTCTTATCTGCTGTACAGTCTTTGCAGATCAGGTTGACAAGCCCGGTTTCTTTATCATAGTAAATACTCTCAAATTCATTGTTACCGCTTTCAGGAAACTCAAATATATCGGCGTGCAAGGAATCCCCGCCAGTAAAAAATACCCTGGTGATATCACCTTTGCTGTTGAGGATATAAAAAGTGCTGTCAACGAGTTTCAGGTCTTCGTAGTCATCATTCTTCCCGAATTTCCATTTCTGGATCAGCCTTGATTTAAGAAAGAATTTATATAGCCAGCCTTCTTCATCCACGATGGCAAAAACACTGGTATCTTTTGTATAGAATTCAATCCCCGAAATTTCATCCAGCTGGGTAGAGATATTGATCTTGTACGGTGTATTGAGATCATATTCCGCAGGAGAGGTATAAGGCTGTTTGGTACCGGAAGCGCCACAGCCTGCCAGCATTACTATAATGCCAGTATAGATGATTGCTTTTTGGAAGGGGTTGCCGATAAGAAAATTGAATAAACGCATAATAGCAGTTATTAAATGCTATGTACAGGGTTAAAAAACCCTGCCATGCTGCCTTTGTTTTGTGTTATATAGTGGTAATCCTGTAAAAAAGAAACTGGGGAATTTATTCTACACATAGTTTGTACAAACAAGATCCCTGGTTGCTGGAACACTAATTTGGATAAGTAGTATGGAATTGTCCAATAAGCTCAATAAACATTCAATCATGAAAAAAGTATTCATCTGGCTGGCATTTGCGATAGCAATAGGCAGTACTACATCAGTTACCGCACAAACGGTAAAGAAGAAGGTATCCACCAAAAATTACAAAACAAAAGTAAAACCCACCACTACAACAGGTGAAAAAGTGCATAATGCATTCAGCAAAAACAATAAGTCAAGTGGTATTAAAATGAAAAGCAAGAACAAGCATACCAATGCAAAGATCAAAACCGAGGTAAGAACAAAAAGAAGTTAGAACCGGAATTATTTGTAACCATTCTTAAAAAACATCGTATGCGTAGTATATTATATTTAGTGGCTGTTATCCTGGTGATCGGCTGGCTGGTAGGTTTTTTCGCGTATAGCGTAGGCGGATTGATACATATCCTGCTGATACTGGCTATTATTTCTCTGTTATTGGGCGTGATTAACCGTTCATCTGATTAGTACTGCATATTATTCCATGTACTCCCTGAAAGCGTCGCTTTATGCGGCGCTTTTTTGTAGTAGAAAGGATGGGCTTTTCCATTGAGTGTGTTGAGGTTCAGGGTGTTTTTTTAACACAGAGACCACAGAGTTTAACGGAGGGCCCTCTGTTAAACTCTGTGGTCTCTGTGTTAAAAAATTATAGAGGTTAGAGCCGTTAAAAAATAGTCAACGATAAAACATTTAAGCCTTTGGCTTCTTATGTATACTCTCTACCCGCAAAATAAACTCACTGGTATCCGTATCGGAAGAAAGCCCGTAGCCATCAACAAGGGTTCCTTTCGAGCCATCATGGGTTTCGATCACATACAGGATAGCAGCATCTGCAGGATCCGACTGTCCCTCAAAACGGAAGAAATTCACGATCTTAACCTGGTCGGCCTTGTACGATTTGCCGGTACCAAAAGACAGAAGCGTTTCATCTTTCACTGTATAATCTTCTTTATACCCGTCGTGGCGCATTTTTGCCAGGCAGTCAACCAGGGTTTTCAGGTAGGCTGGGGTGGGGGCGGTAGTTGCATTCATATAGATGGTTTTATGAGGTGAAAGAAAAAGGCTGGGCAAAATGCACCAGCCTGTAACTGCAGGTTTGATAAGTAAGCTTTCCCGTTTCCGTCTTAACCTCGGCAAGCTAGAAGAATAAGGGTCAGCATATCTCGCCCGCAGAACATGTTGCATCTACCAGGAAGCGTTGTTAGGCAACAGCCTCATGCAGATCGCGATATTTTTTAATGGCATCGTGCGCATTACGCAGGGATGCTTTCTGATCCATGATCATCTGTCTTGTTTCCGCATCCATTTCTGCATCTGATTTCAGGGCAGAATCGTAGGCTTTCTGTGCGGCATCTTCGCCAAATTCACAGGCTTCGAGTACAGACAGTCGTTCTTTGGTGGCAAAAGCTGCTTTTACATCCATCCATGTACGGTAGATCTTTCCGGAAATGGTGGTATCTGTAGCGGGCTCACCACCCAATTTTACAACTGCATTACTCAGTTCACGCGCGTAATCGCGGCTATCATTTCCCATCTTGGAAAATATGGCCTTTAGATCAACATCGGTGTCCTTGATCTCATCACCAGCTTTTTCATATCCATTGATACGGTCGTTATTGATCCTGATCAGGTCGTTCAGTGTTTCTATTAAAGCTTCATTTGTTTTCATGGTTCAATTTTTCCTGAAAAGCAAAAATCCTGTGCCATCTGCCAGCGCCTATTAGCCTGAGGATCAGCGGGGAAATTGTAGAAAGAAATACCCTAATCCCATTACCGGAATGGGGATGCTGGTATGAAATTTTTATACTGTTCCACAAATCAACATTCATTCATCTCAAAATCCCTATAATGAAAAGGATCTTATTTCTTGGTGTATTTGCTCTATTGAGTTATGCCGCAACTGCACAATCGACTACCCATTCACACTCGTATAAAACGGCACTTGGCGTTAAAGTATTAGATGGAGCAGGCATCAGCCTGAAAAGTTTTGTCAGCAATAACCACGCACTCGAAGCTGTAGGTTTTTTCTGGAACCAGGGGTTCCGTCTTACCGGTCTCTACGAGATCCATGGCGATATCAGTGGCGCGCATGGGCTTAAATGGTATATAGGACCGGGAGCACACGTAGGGTTCTATAATGACAGGTACAAAGTTGCAAACGGAGGGTCAAGCTCTTTTGGAGTAGATGGTGTATTGGGACTGGATTATAAGATCAATGGCGCCCCCATCAATTTCTCGCTCGACTGGCAGCCGTCATTCGAGTTTGGAAACAGCAGGGGCTTTGTAGGAAGCTGGGGTGGTTTTGCGGCGAGGTATACTTTCTAGAGAATAGTATGAAAAACCAATTATAGAAGGCGTGCATGTATATGTGCGCCTTTTTTTTATGAACTGGGTGGTGACCTCTGTGCAGTTCTGTGTGTTTTTATTCCCTGCAGATGTCTCCGATATACTCAAACCATTTCAAAATGGAGGGTCTCCGGGGTCTCTCGATAGAGGCTACTGTTTACCCACATCTTTTGATAATAAATACACAGGTTCTTCTCCTGAATCGAGCGATCCTGACGGACTTGGTCCCATAGGGACCACAGCTTAATAGCACACAGATCCTATAACAGATACCAATGCCCCGTTAGGGGTTACCCTATAAATGTAAGGCTGAAGGATAGCCCCTAACGGGGCATCATTAATAATAAAATCGCATTGTTTTCTATTAAGCGGTAGTCCCTAAGGGACTATGACCGGGTTGCTTCGCTTCGCTCGCAAGGACGGTATCAAGACATTTTCATGAAACAACATCCAGCAAAGCCATCAGTATTTTCTCTTCATTGGTAAGCGAAGCCCGGTTATCATTTTTTTCTATCTTATCCAGCTGCTGGAGATAATTGTCAATTTTATTCTCTTCGTATAAACGGATGATCCCGGGATGTACATAATATTTTTTGCAGACCGTGCGTGTGTTGCCAAGTTTACTGCTTACCTGGTCCAGGGCAAGGTTGATATTGCGTTTGCATTGTGTGGTATTTTCATACAGCCCTATCTCCCTGAATGCGCGCAGCAGGTTCAGGCAGCCCGCCCAGGTGCGGAAATCCTTGGCGGAAAAACTGTCGCCGATCTGTTCTTTGATGTATTGGTTCACCATACCTGAGTCAATGGAATGTCGGTTGCCGTCTTTATCATAATATTGAAACAGTTCTTTACCCAGTATATCACGGCACTGCTCTACAATGCGGGCCAGTTTTTTATTCTGAAGTGTGATTTTGTGATAGATGCCTTTCTTTCCTTTAAAAGAAAACTGCAAGGCTTTTCCATCTATCAGTACATGTTTATCATGCAGGGTAGTAAGGCCATGCGACCCGTTCATCTTTTCATATTCGGCATTGCCTATCCGTATATAGGTTCTTTCCATCAGGCTGATCACAGCGGCGATTACTTTCTGTGCATCCAGTTGTGGCAGCGAAAGATCTTTTTCCAGCTGTAAACGCAGTGCCGGCAGTTTCTCCCCGAATTCTTTCAGTTTGTGAAACTTGGTTTCATTGCGAAGTATATTCCAGAAAGGATGGTAACGGTATTGTTTCCTTGCACGCGCGTCAAAACCGGTGGCCTGTATATGACCATTCTCCCTGGTACAGATCCATACTTTTGTCCATGCGGGAGGAATAGCGAGACTGCGGATGCGGTTGATCTCCGTTTTGTTTTTTACCGGGATATCATCCTGCAGGTAGCTAAAACCTTTTCCTTTTTTGATACGTGTAATACCCGGTTCCTTATCCGTTACATACACCAGTTTGGCCACACGCGCAGTCTGCGAATAATCTTTTACCAGTGATAAATGTTTGCGGTGACTGATCCTGCTGGTGGTCATAAGCGGCTATTTGCGTCGGGTGGAATGTTTGTCGCGGGTATTTTCCTGCGCCTCATCAATGGAATGTGAAGTGAAAATATCTTTTTCCTTTTCGGAAAGTTTGGACAATGTGATATAGAATTTTTTCAATACCTGCAGTTCATCTTCAGTAAGGTCCTCGATGTTGACAAGCCGGTTACTGGCTTTGTTATTGGAAGCGATCAGTTCATTCAGTTTTAACTGTATGGCCGTAGTATCCTTGTTCTGCGAATGCTGGATGATAAACACCATGATAAAGGTTACGATGGTGGTGCCGGTATTGATCACCAGTTGCCAGGTATCTGAATACTGGAACAGCGGGCCGGTGATGCCCCATACGATAATGATCAGGCAGGCCGTGATCAAAGCAGACGGGCTCCCTGTTGCTTTGGTTACAAAGCTGGACATTCTTTCAAAACGGTAACTGAAACTGGGGTTGGATTTGCTGGGCATAATGATAATGTTTTAAGAAGTATAAAAACTTTGGACCAAATCTGGTCTGCTTTGTCAACTATAGTTATTGTTATGCAAACTACGCATTAAACATTGGGTTGTTTTTTGCCACAGAAGGCACAGATTAACGCAGATTTTTTGTGTTAATCTGTGCCTTCTGTGGCAAAAAGAGTGAACAGCTCATGGGGAATTAATTCCACACAAAAAACAAACTGCTCCTGTAACAGTCTCTATCTACCTGTAACTCAAATATTTTATCCCTTTTTTTTGCACTGGTTAACGGTATGAGTTTTTAATTAATACCGTACGCAAAGCCAGCTTTGGCATAAATACCTATGCAAAGAATACTGATTGTTGATGATGACAAGGATCTCTGTTTCCTGCTGAACCGTTTTCTGTCGCGAAAAGGGTACGCGGTAACAGTCATGTATGCAGGGTTGCAGGCGATGGAATACCTGGAAAATAACGAACCTGATCTCCTGATCAGTGATCTCGGCCTGGGAGATATAGATGGCATCAGTTTACTTAACAGGGCTAAAGAATTGTATCCCAACCTGCCGGTGATCATCATTACCGGATTCTCCGATATTAAAACTTCAGCGATCGCCATGCGGCAGGGCGCTTTTGATTATGTAATGAAGCCCTTGTTGCCCGAACAAATGTTGTTAACGGTACAGGATGCACTTGAGAGCCGCAAGCGTGGTGCGCTCAGCAACTCCGGCTATCATTTCAGCGATAAGGAAGTGAAGGAATATTATTGCTGGGGCAATCATGAGTCATCTAAAAAATTATTCAGGCAGGTGCACCTGGTGGCTCCTACGAATCATAATGTAATAATTTACGGGGAGGATGGCACGGGCAAACGTTCTGTTGGCCGTGAGATACACAAACTCAGCAAGCGGGCGCATCTCCCGTTTGTATTGTTGAATCCTGCCGGTGTTTCGCCAAAAAATATCGGGGCAATACTTTTTGGCGCCTATACGGATATTGGTGAAGAAAAGGGATTGTTTGACCAGGCCAATGGTGGAACCATTTTTATGACCGATCCACAGCTGCTGCCGCAGGATATCCAGTTTAAACTATTGCAGTATATGCGCCAGCGTGCATGGACCCGGCAGGGTGGCGGCAGGGAACTTGAGATGGATATCCGTTTTTTTATTGCCAGCAGCCAGTTGTTATGGGATGCTACCCGAAGGGGCGAATTGGTGGAGGACCTGTATCACAAGCTCAATGAATTTACCGTATCCATCACCCCATTGCGTGAAAGAAATGAAGAAATCCCCGACCTGGCCAATCATTTTTTGAAAATGAACAATGATGCGCTGGGTACGAATATCAAGGGCATTACCGCCGGAGCATTATCGATGTTGAAAACGTATACCTGGTATGATAATATCCGTGAACTTAAAAATTTTATACAGAAAGCCGCACTACAGTGCAGTGGCAGCTATATAGGGGTGGAGTGTCTTCCATTGGAAATGGTACATGGAGGAGCGTTGGTGCCGGGGGAATAATAATTGAGAATTGAGTATTGAAAATTGAGCATTGAGTATTGAAAATTGAACTGATAAAATATTCAATATTCAATGCTCAATTTTCAATGTTCGACTGATAAGGTAAACAGGATCTAAAGAAAATATAACCAGATGAAAGGATTCCAGGCCAAAGGAGAGCCTAATGATATTTTGGACATGCTCCCGAGGGCGATCTCGGTTTTGAAGAAAAATATTATCCGGCCATTTACCAGCAGTAACCTCGTTGAAAAATATACCAACGAGCGTCCTCCGCTGCGTGCTGAATTATTCAGCGCCGCGCAGATAGAATCCTACGCAAAAAAAATTGCCCGTAACCATGTACTGATCTCCGAACAGCCTTCAGAACATTTATTGAAACGATTGGCCGAAAATGAATCGGCTTTGCTGGATGTGCAGGCATTGCTTACCGAAACTGTAAAGGCTAACCACCGCATCGTTCCGGCAGGCGAATGGCTGCTGGATAATTTTTATTTAATAGAAGAACAGATTTACACCGGTAAAAAACACTTACCGAAAGGATACAGCAAAGGTCTCCCGCAATTACAGAAAGGCGCTTCTGCCGGGTTACCGCGTGTGTATGATATCGCTGTTGAAATTATCTCACACAGTGATGGCAGGGTTGACCTTGACAGTCTTACCGGTTTTGTAAATGCCTACCAATCGGTCACTTTTTTAAAGATAGGGGAGTTATGGGCGATTCCTATTATGCTGCGATTGGCGCTGATCGAAAACCTGCGCCGTTTGGCTATACAGGTGGCCATCGATATTACCTATAAAAATCTCGCAAGCTATTGGGCCGATGAAATGATACGTGTGGCAGAGGAAGATCCCAAGAGCCTGATACTCGTGATATCAGATATGGCGCGATCAAACCCTCCGATGATCAGCCCGTTTGTTGCGGAACTCACCCGGAAACTGCATGGCAAAGGCTCTGCTTTATCATTGCCGTTAACATGGATAGAACAAACACTTTCCGATATCGGCACCAGCAGCATAGAACTGGTAAACATAGAGAATCAGAAACAGGCATCTGACCAGATCTCCATCAGCAACAGCATCAGCAGTCTCCGTTTTTTAAGCAGCAACGACTGGCGCGAATTTGTGGAAGCTACCAGTATTGTGGAAAGGGTTTTGTCGCAGGATATCACGGGTGTGTATCCGGCGATGGATTTTTTTACACGTGACCAGTATCGTCATGCCGTTGAAAAGATCGCCAAATGCAGCAAGCTGTCAGAAAAAGAGGTAGCCGCCTATGCGATACAGCTTTCCAATGAGAGCCATGCAGGAAAAGAAGCGGATCCGGCCAAATGGCATGTAGGTTATTACCTGGTGGATAAAGGTGTTCGCGAAGTGGAGCGTCATGCTTCGATGAAAACATCTTTTGGTGATGGGTTGCGTAAACAATTCAATAAAATTCCATTACCGGGTTATACCGGTTCCATATTGTTATTTACCGCCTTATGCAGTTGGCCCTTATGGAACAATGTGTACACAGGTGGAACCATCCAATGGTATCACTGGGTCACACTATTCGTGATTGTGCTTGCCACCAGTCAACTGGCATTGACCATTACCAACTGGCTCGCTACAAAGATCGTCAGGCCCTTCCTGATGCAGCGGATGGATTTTTCAAAAGGTATCCCGGATGCATACAGGTCGATGGTAGTGATACCTACCATGCTCAATTCCATTGCGGATATAGATAAACTTGCCGAAGGATTGGAGGTACGTTTCCTGGCCAACCGCGATAAAAATCTATTCTTCGCATTACTCACCGATTTTAAAGATGCGGCCAATGAACATATGCCGGGTGATGATGCTTTACTGCTCGAAGCCAAAGACAGGATCATTGAACTGAATAAAAAATACGGTCGCAGCCTGAACGATACTTTTTTCCTGTTTCACCGACCCCGCAAATGGAATGCACAGGATAACCTCTGGATGGGTTTTGAACGGAAAAGAGGGAAACTCAGTGAACTGAACGGGTTATTGCGTGGTCATGGTAAAGAGAATTTTGTATTGATACTGGGAGAGGAAGAAGTGTACCGCAAAGTAAAATTTGTGATCACACTCGATACGGATACACAACTGCCAAGGGATGCAGCATGGAAACTGGTGGGTACATTGGCGCATCCTTTGAACCATGCATGGTATTCAGAAAAAAAACAAAGGATCGTTCAGGGCTACACCATACTGCAACCACGTGTATCCAACAGCTTACCCATGGATGGCAGTTCGATGTATGCAAGGATTCATGGAAATGAGCCCGGTACCGATCCGTACACACGTGCCATTTCAGATGTGTACCAGGACCTGTTTCAGGAAGGTTCCTTTATAGGTAAAGGTATTTATGATGTGGATGCTTTTGAAAAAGCGCTCTGTAACCGTTTTCCCGATAACCGTATTTTAAGTCATGACCTGCTCGAGGGTTGTTATGCACGCGCGGGACTGGTAAGTGATGTACAGTTGTATGAAGAATATCCCTCCTCATACCAGGCCGATGCCAAACGCCGTCACAGGTGGATACGTGGCGATTGGCAGATCGCGCAATGGGTAATGCCGTTGGTGAGGGGCTATGATAAGAAGTTACATAAGAATCCCGTTTCTGCACTTTCGGTATGGAAGATATTTGATAACCTGCGCCGCTCTTTTGTACCGCTGGCATTACTCACACTTTTGTTATACGGATGGATCTATTCATCCGCACCATGGTTCTGGACATTGGCGGTTATTCTTATTAAAATAATTCCTGCACTTATTTCGCTGGGATGGGACGTGCTGCGTAAACCCAAAGACGTGCTGTTTTTGCCACATGTCAGGTTTGCTTTTCGCTCGGCGGTCAGCAGTTTTGCACAGCAATGTCTGGACCTGATCTTTCTTCCCTATGAGGCCGTTATGAATACCGATGCGGTCATTCGTACCGGATGGAGGATGCTGGTATCCAAAAAGAAATTACTCGAATGGAACCCGTTCAATAACCAGAAAGACGATGCCAGTGTAGGCAGGGCCTATGTATCCATGTGGTTTGTACCGGCGATCAGCGCGGCTATTTTCCTGTTTGTGGTATTCAATCATCCGATGCGGCTTTTTTCTGCATTACCGGTATTGATCATCTGGTTTTTAGCGCCATTCTTTTCCTGGTGGATCAGTCTGCCGGTGGAAAGACCCAGGGCGCAATTGTCGGGATCGGATAACCGTTTCCTCTTCACACTGTCGAGAAAGATCTGGTACTTCTTTGAAACTTTTGTTGGTGAAGAAGACAACTGGCTGCCACCCGATAATTACCAGGAGCAACCTGCCGAACGTATCGCGCACCGCACATCGCCTACGAATATTGGGTTATCGTTGCTATCCGGGTTAACAGCCTATGATTTCCGTTATATCACTGCGAGCCAGTTGCTAGAACGCACCACCAATACACTGGCCACCATGCAGTCGATGGAAAAATACCGCGGCCACCTGTATAACTGGTATGATACACAAACATTAAAACCACTCCATCCAAGATATATTTCAACCGTGGATAGCGGGAACCTTGTAGGACACCTGCTTACACTAAAACAGGGATTGCTGGCAATGCAGCAGGATAAGATCGTGCAGACTACCGTGTTTGACGGCATCCGCGATACGGCTGCGGTGCTGCATGAAAAAACAGCTGGTCATGCAGAAACAGGGGCATTTCTCGATGAAGTCATCCGTATATGTGATTCAAAACCAAAAGGACTGATCGCTTTTAAATTTTTACTGGATAAAATACATGCATCTGCACGCAACATGGTACTGCGTATTAGTTCGGTACCTGACAGTGAAATAGAAGAATGGGGACAGAAACTGGTAGAACAATGTAACCATGTATCACAGGAACTACTCTCGTACCTGCCCTGGCTGCTGATACCCATTCCTGCAAAATTCACCAATGCATTTTCACTGGTGGCCGAAATGCCCAGTTTCCTGGAACTGGCGAGGATTGAGCAGTACCTGCTGCCTAATATCAACAGTTATTATAGCGATGAGAATACAAAAGAAGAAAATGAATGGCTGGATAAGTTCCGTGTACTGATCCTGCAGGGCAGCCAGCGTGCGAAAGAGTTCCTGTTAATGACACAGCGTTTATCGCAGGAATGTAATGACCTGGCCAATATCGATTATGATTTCCTTTACGACAGGTCGCAGCATTTACTGTCCATTGGTTATAATATCGAGGATCATAAACGTGACCAGAGTTTTTACGATCTGCTGGCTTCCGAAGCAAGGCTCACCACATTCTCGGCAATCGCGCAGGGTAAACTTCCGCAGGAGAGCTGGTTTGCATTGGGCAGACAGTTAACTGCTGCGGGAACTTCGCCGTTGCTGCTTTCCTGGAGCGGTTCCATGTTCGAATACCTGATGCCGTTCCTCGTAATGCCATCGTATGAGAACACATTGCTCGATGAAACGGGCAGGGCCATCGTAAATAAGCAAATTGAATACGGAAGAAAACGTGGCGTGCCATGGGGCATTTCAGAATCGGGATATAACCTCGTTGATGCCAACCTGAATTACCAATACCGCGCATTCGGTGTACCCGGAACGGGTTTCAAACGCGGACTGGGAGAGGATCTGGTGATAGCACCTTACGCAAGTGTAATGGCGCTGATGGTGGATGCAGAGAAAGCCACCCGCAATATGAAACTGATGCAGGAAGAAGGCTTTATGGGCAGCTATGGTTTTTATGAGGCCATCGACTATACACCATCACGTTTACCACGCAGGCAAACCAATGCAGTCGTACGCTCGTTTATGGCGCACCACCAGGGAATGAGTTTTCTCTCAATCGCCTACTGCCTGCTGGACAAACCCATGCAGAAACGGTTTGAAGCGGAAACACAGTTCAAGGCCACCTTACTTTTATTGCAGGAAAGGATCCCGCGTATCACCACCTTCTATTCTCCGGGTGTACATGTAGCTGATGCCAGTGCCATGCCGGATATTGAAACACCGATGCGTGTGATCAATACACCACAAACCGATATACCGGAAGTACAGTTATTATCAAACGGCCGTTACAATGTAATGGTCACCAATGCCGGTGGCGGCTATAGCCGGTGGAAAGATATCGCTGTTACCCGCTGGCGCGAAGACAGTACCGTTGATAACTGGGGCACCTTTTGTTTTATCCGCGACCTTGAGACCAATGCCTACTGGTCAACCGCGCACCAGCCTACTTTGCAGCAGGGCGAAAATTATGAAGCGGTGTTCTCTCAGGGTCGTGCAGAGTTTCGCCGTCGTGATCATGGACTGGAAACACATACCGAGATCGTGGTATCGCCGGAAGATGATGTGGAACTGCGCCGCGTACACATCACCAACCGTTCACGCAAGAAACGATTCATAGAGATTACCAGTTATTCGGAAGTGGTACTCACACATCCCAATGCGGATGCATCACATCCTGCATTCAGTAATTTATTTATACAGACGGAGATCGTTCCCAAACGTCATGCGATCGTATGTACCAGACGTCCCCGTGCCGCCAATGTGCAGATGCCCTATATGTTTCACCTGATGAAAGTACATGATGCGGAAGTGAACCATATTTCCTATGAAACAGATCGTGGCCAATTTATCGGCAGGGGAAATACCATTCATAATCCGCGTGTATTGAAGCACAAAGATCCTTTGTCGGATACACAGGGCTTTGTGCTCGATCCGGTGATGGCCATTCAATACCGTATTGCCATAGAGCCGCAGGCATCCGCCATTATTGATCTGGCCATCGGTATCGGTGATACGAAAGAAATTTGTGATGGACTTGTTGAAAAATACCAGGACCGTTTTATGGCCAACCGTGCTTTTGAACTGGCATGGACACATAGCCAGGTGATACTTCGCCAGATAGATGCAACGGAAAGCGATGCACAGATGTATGGCAGGCTGGCGGGCTCCATCATTTTTGTCAATCCATCCCTTCGTACTGATCCATCGGTCATACTGAAAAATCATCGCGGCCAATCGGGGCTTTGGGGATATGCGATATCGGGGGATCTTCCCATTATCTTATTACAAATAGAAGATTCAGCCAAGATCGAACTGGCCAAACAACTGGTGCAGGCGCATGCTTACTGGCGCATGAAAGGTTTATTGGTTGACCTGGTGATATGGAACGAGGATCACGGCGGCTACAGGCAGACACTACAGAATCAGTTACTCGGTATTGTAGCGCCCGGTATCTCCGGTAATATTACAGATCAGCCGGGAGGAATTTTTATCCGTTCAGCTGACCAGATATCTATCGAGGACAGGATACTGTTCCAGAGCGTGGCAAGGGTAGTAATATCCGACAGACTCGGCTCACTCGAAGAACAGATCAACCGTCGCACCAAACTCAAAGGAAATATTCCGTATTTCAGTCCATCGAAATTTTATGCAACCGTACCCACTTCCGTGGAAGCGCCAAAGGACCTGCTATTCTACAATGGCATCGGCGGTTTTGCAAAGGATGGAAAAGAATACATCATAACTACCACTCCAACACAAAGAACACCTGCACCATGGGTAAACGTAATGGCCAACCCGCATTTTGGTACAGTGATATCAGAAAACGGGCAGTCGTACACATGGATAGAAAACGCCCATGCCTTACGTTTAACACCCTGGCACAATGATCCGGTATCTGACACGGCGGGAGAAGCCTTTTATTTGCGTGATGAAGAGAGCGGACGTTTCTGGTCGCCCACGCCAATGCCCAACCGTGGTAAATCGGCATACATCACCCGTCATGGTTTTGGTTACAGCATTTTTGAATACAGTGAAGATGGGATCCATTCAGAAATGAGTGTATATGTTGATCTCGAAGATGCTGTAAAATTCATCGTGATCAAACTGCACAATGTTTCCGGCAGGCCCAGAAGGTTATCTGCCACCGGCTATATTGAATGGGTACTGGGTGACCAGCGTGCAAAGAACCAGATGCATGTGATCACAGAAACCAATCCTGCCTCGGGCGCCATCTTCGCGCGCAATTCTTACAACAAAGAGTTTGAGAACAGGATCGCTTTCTTTGATGTGGATGAAGCAAACCGTGTATTCACCACAGACAGGGCAGAGTTTATCGGTCGTAACGGTACTTTACAGAATCCAAACGGGATGAACCGCGCACGTTTATCGGGACGGACAGGTGCGGGTCTTGATCCCTGTGCAGCTATCCAGGTAACATTTGATATGGCGGAAGAAGAAGAAAGAGAAATCGTGTTCCATCTCGGTACGGGAAGGGATACAGCGGATGCGGAGGAACTGGTCAAAAAATACAAGGACCCATCTACTGCTGCTGCCGCATTACAGAAAGTAAAGGAATATTGGGACAGGACATTAACCACCGTACAGGTGCAGACGCCAGATGAAGCTTTGAATATTATTACAAACGGGTGGCTCAATTACCAGGCGCTTGCCTGCAGGATATGGGCGAGAAGCGGGTTCTATCAATCGGGCGGAGCATTCGGGTACAGGGACCAGTTACAGGATACATTGTCGCTCATGCACAACCACCCGGCCATTGTACGTGAACAGATCCTGTTATGTGCCTCGCGCCAGTTCCGCGAAGGCGATGTGCAGCACTGGTGGCACCCGCCCATGGGCAGGGGTGTAAGAACCACCTGCTCGGATGATTTTCTCTGGCTGCCTTTTGTGACCGCTAAATATGTAGTAACAACCGGTGATACAGAAATACTGGATACCTCCATTCATTTTATAGAAGGCCGGCTATTGAATGTGGGTGAAGAATCGTATTACGATATGCCCATACGTTCAGATGAATCAGCCACCTTGTACGAACACTGTGTACGGGCATTGAAAAATGGTATGCGTGTGGGTGAACATGGTTTGCCATTGATGGGTTCCGGTGACTGGAACGATGGCATGGATAAAGTGGGGGAACATGGTAAAGGAGAAAGTGTATGGCTGGCCTGGTTCTTCTATTCCATCCTGCAACAGTTTCTGCCATTGGCCGAAAAGAAACAGGATCTTGCATTGACCGAACTGATCAGGAACACATCTGAGAACCTGAAAGAAAACATCAACCTCCATGCATGGGACGGTGAATGGTACCGCAGGGCTTATTTTGATGATGGAACCCCATTGGGTTCTGCACAAAATGATGAGTGTAAGATCGATTCCATTGCGCAGAGCTGGTCGGTATTATCCAGAGCGGGTGAAAAGGATAAGGTGCAACTGGCCATGCTGTCGGCGGATAAATATTTAGTGAACAAAGAAGCTGGTATTATCCAGTTGTTCGATCCGCCATTTGATAAATCAGCATTGAACCCTGGTTATATCAAAGGCTATGTGCCGGGTGTACGTGAGAACGGTGGTCAATACACCCACGCCGCAATCTGGCTGGTGATGGCGTATGCAGCCATGGGAGATACGGAAAAAGCATGGGAACTGATACAGATGATCAACCCAATCAACCACGGTGCTGATGCTGATGCTATCAATGAATACAAAGTAGAACCTTATGTAATGGCCGCCGATGTATATGCGGTACCGCTGCACAAAGGCAAAGGCGGCTGGACCTGGTATACGGGATCTGCAGGGTGGATGTACCAGTTGATACTGGAATCATTTATCGGGCTGCGAAAAGAAGCTGATGCACTTTATTTTGATCCGCGTGTTCCGGCGGCATGGAAAACATTTACGATCATTTACCGGTATGGTGAAACAGTATATACCATTACCTGTAACCAACTGTCAGCAGATGATAGACCGAGACTGGTACTGGATGGCAAAGAACTTTCCGGCAATCGGTTACCGCTTAATAATGATGGAGCGACGCATATTGTAGAACTCTATTTTTTAACAGTCACCCTCGGCGTAGTAACAGAACCCGTATTTACAGTTGCCTAATAATCTCTTTACCTCTTTTTCTCCTTTAACCTCTTATTGAAACCAAAACCCCGTCATTCGAGATGTTGGTTTCAATAAGAGGTTAAAGGAGAAAAAGAGCGAAGGAGACAAGGCAGCAATGATGTCGATGTGTGGCAAAAATTTCACGATAAACCATCGTTTACTGGGAATAGTTATTGTATCTCTATCCTAATAAACATCATTATTCAATTAAAAACTGAACCGTTATGAAATGGTTAATCGGACTCGCAGCAGGTGCAGCAGTGATCTATTTACTGCGCACAGAAAAAGGAAGGGAACTTATTGAAAGTGTAAAGAAAGAAGCCAACAATATGGGCGACACGCTTTGCAACCTGACAGAGGATCTTTTTAAGAAAGGAAAATCATTTGCAGGCAAAGCTGCTGGTGAAGCGAACAACATTGTGTAGTTAAAGAACAAAACGCCTAACGCCCAACGCTAGTAAAACTGCGTTGGGCGTTAGGCATTTAGCATTATTGGTTATTTGCAGCAGCCTGTTTCTGCCGCCACAGTTTAGCCATGTGTTTCCAGGTAAGGTATTTGACGGGGATATCATCACCCAGTACCATTCCCCATGGCTGCAGATGGGGGATCTTATCAAATGTAACTTTCATGATGGCAAGGGTAGGGATGGAGAGGAACATACCTGAGATGCCTCCCAGCATACCACCCAGTAATACCGCCACGACAGAAAAAAGCGAATTGAGTTTTACTTTTCCGCCAACTATGGCCGGGAAGATAAAGTTGTTATCCAGTATTTGTACTACTACCAATACGACAACGATACCGATCGGGATACTGATATCCTGTGTATAACTCATGGTGATCAATACACCAACCACACTCGCGATGATCATACCGATGTAAGGGATCAGGTTGAGTATAGCTGCCATCACTGCGATGAGCAGGATATATTTGGCACCCACAAACCATAACCCCGCGGTATTGAGCAGGGTAACCACGATCATTTCTATCACTAAACCGAAAATATAGCTCCCGATAACCAGTTTGGATGCATCGACCACTTCAAATATACGGGCCGCATGATCCACCTCACAAAGATCCAGCAGGAACTTCATCAGTAATTTACGGTAGTATAAGATGAGGAAAGTGTACAGCGGTATCAGCACTACATTATTCAATATATCGGTGAGCGAGAATAGGGTGGTAGTAACAATCGCACCGCTCTGCCCGCTAAGACTGGCTATCTGCTGGTTGAGAAAATCCGGTTTTACATGAAAATGGTCCACCAGCCAGCGGTTGGTGTTTACCAGGTATATCTCAAAATTTTGCTGGAGTTGCGGCCAGTCTTTCATAAAAGAGGCTACCTGTGTGACCAATACATAAATAATGGTTATTACCACGGCCGTAGCAAGAAATAGCGAGATAATTATCGATACCACATTGGGTATGCCCATTTTATTCAACCGCATGATCAATGGCATGAGTACCATCGCCAGCAGCAATCCAAAATAGACAGGGAACAGAATGCCATTTAAATAATAAACGAGCAGCCCGATCAGGCACAGCAACAGCAGGATAAAAGTAGTTTTCGCATAAAATGGCAGCGCGTTTCTTTGGGTAGTCATACCCTGTATTTCAAAATCCTATGCCGTATGGCGATGTATTGAAAACTAACTGGTAATTGCAGCTTGGCATATTCTGTTTAGACTTTAATGATTTCCTGTAGAAAAAAATCCACAAAAAAAAGGATGACCCATTGGGTCATCCGCTATATTGGTTCAATTCAGAGGTAATCTCGTAAATTATAATACCTCCAACGGAATAAACTGCTTATTCTCCAACTGCTTAAAATGGCGGGTAGTAACGCCGGTAACTTTCTTGAACTGGTTGGATAAATGCCCCACACTGCTGTAATTCAGGTGGTAAGATATTTCTGTCAGGTTCATATTGCTGTACACCAGCAATTGTTTCACCCTTTCAATTTTATGGGCAATGATATAATCTTCTATACAAATGCCTTTTGATTTTTTAAACAGGTTGGAGAGATAGGTATAATCGTACTTTAATCTTTCACTCAGGAAACAGGAATATTTTTTTGTTGGTGGCTCATCTGTATAATGTACCAGTTCCAGTATGGAGTTCTTGATCTTTTCAATGATCATGGTTTTTTTGTCAGAGATCAGTTCCAGGCCGATATCGACCAGGCCTTTCTTTAACTGGTCCTGTTTGTGAGCGGCTAGGTTGTCTTTTAATGAGATCTCACCCAGCGTTACATCTGCATAATCAACATTCAGGCCACCAAGTAACTGCTTGACCGCCATGATACAACGGTTGCTCACCATATTCTTTACCAGAAGTTTCATACAGTAGTGTTTGAATAGGTACAAAAAAAACTGTTCCAGCAACCTGGCAAAGCGGTAAGAGATGGCTGTTGATTTTATTTCCCATCCTGGTCAGGGGGCAACGTTGAAACTGGCATCGACAGTTTATATAGGTCGGACAGTGCGGTGTTTTTTCAACACAGAGATCACAGAGGATACAGAGGCCCCTCTGCATTCTCTGTGATCTCTGTGTTGAAAAAAATCTCGAAAAGCGTCAAAGATTTATTGTGTAAACAGGCTCTTCGCTAAAAGCCAATAGTTTCCTCATGCTGTTTTTCTTCTTTAAACGCGACCCTCGGCTTCAATCCCAGTAACTGGAACATTACATTGTCCTCATCAAAACTTGGATTGGGGGTAGTAAGCAGTTTATCACCAGCGAAAATAGAATTGGCGCCGGCCATAAAACAAAGCGCCTGTTCGGCAATGCTCATATCTGTTCTGCCTGCGCTTAAGCGTACCATTGTTTTGGGCATGAGTATCCGTGCTGTGGCGATCATCCGTACCATATCCCAGATATCCACCTTTGCATTGTTTTCGAGTGGCGTGCCCGCAATCGCCACCAGTGCATTGATGGGCACGCTTTCAGGATGTTCGGGAAGGGTGGCCAGCGTATGCAGCATTTTAATGCGGTCATTATGCGTTTCTCCCAGGCCGATGATACCACCGCAGCACACCGTAACACCTGCCTTGCGTACATTATCGAGTGTTTGCAAACGGTCATCATAGGTACGTGTGGTGATGATCTCGCTGTAATGTTCTTTACTGGTATCGAGGTTATGGTTATAGGCGTGGAGACCTGCGTCTGCGAGTTTCTGTGCCTGGTCGCCGGTAAGCATACCGAGAGTGCAGCATACTTCCATACCCATTTCGTTCACGCCTTTTACCATATCAAGTACCCTGTCAAAATCACGGTTATCCCTTACTTCGCGCCATGCTGCGCCCATGCAGAAACGTGTGCTGCCGGCATCTTTTGCTTTCTGCGCATAGGCAAGCACTTCTTCTTTTTTCATCAATGCCTGTACATCAACACCCGTGTTATAACGTGCGGCCTGGGGACAATAAGCGCAATCCTCACTGCAACCACCTGTTTTGATACTTAACAGGGTACATACCTGCACCTCGGCGGTATCGTTGTATTTTCTATGCAGTCTGGCTGCATTAAAAACAAGTTCCAGCAGGGGAGCGTGATAAATGTCCTGTATCTCTTCGATGGTCCAGTTGTTCCGCATGTCTGACATAAGTATCGTTTATGGGCGTAAAAGTAAAAATTCAACAGTCAAAAATCAAAAGTAAAATCAGTAGGGGCTCAGTCTCAGTTTTTGCTGCAAAGGCACAAGATACAAGGCACAAGTTTCAAGTAACAAGCCTTGTACCTTGGACCTTCGATCTTGTGCCTTGAATTAATTTATTCTTGCTCATGTTTATTGCCTAAGTATCCTCTCCATTTTTGTATCACAGCTTCCATATCTGTCGGTAAAGCGGATTCAAACAGCATTTCTTTTTTCGTAACAGGATGGATGAACCCGAGTGTACGGGCATGCAGTGCACACCGTGGGCATAGCTCAAAACAGTTGTCTACAAACTGTTTGTATTTGGTATAGATGGTTCCTTTCAATATCCTGTCACCGCCATATTCCCAGTCATTGAACAGCGTATGACCGATATGCTTCATGTGCACACGTATCTGGTGCGTACGACCGGTTTCGAGTACACATTCCACCAGGGTTACATAATGAAAACGTTCCAGTACCTTATAATGGGTAATGGCATGTTTGCCTATCTCACCATCCGGGTATACATCAAACATTTTCCGGTGCTGCTGGTGTCGGGCAATATGGCCGGTAATGGTTCCCTCATCCTCTTCCACATCCCCCCAAACCAGCGCTGCATATTTTCTGTTGACCGTATGATTGAAAAACTGCTTGGCCAGGTGTGCCGCCGCATCCGCTGTTTTGGCCAGTACGATCAGCCCGGTTGTGTTTTTATCGATACGGTGTACCAGGCCATACCTTGGTAGTGAATCTTCATCAATCCCCGGGTTTTGCTGATCCAGGTAATAAGCGATGCCATTAAGCAGGGTACCACTAAAATTACCCACGCCCGGGTGCACTACCATATTGGCAGGTTTGTTTAATACCATTACGGTATCATCTTCATACACAATATTGAGCGGGATATTTTCTTTTTTGAGAACAGTATGCTCAGGGTTGATCAGGCTCATCAGCAAAACCTCATCCCCAGCCTTGATCTTGTAATTACTCTTGATGATCTTGCCATTCACCGTCACAAAACCAGCTTCTATACCATTCTGGATCTTATTACGTGTGGCCCCCTCGAGCCGCATCTGCAGCCATTTATCGATGCGTACGGACTCCTGTCCCTTATCAATCGTAAAATTCTTCCGTTCATACAACGTTTCGGAACCTTCTTCCGGTAATTGCTCTGTTTCGTCCAGCATCCGGCAAAAATAAGGAAACAGTCTGTGGTTTGTGGTTTGTAGTCTTTGGTTGTTTATGGTGAATAGTCGATAGTTATGTCTCTATCAAGGGATTTACCAACAACCTCCAACTAATAACAACCACAGACTACAGACAATAGACCACAGACAACTCCAGACTCCAAACTCCAAACTCCCAACTGTTCCTTACTTTTGCCTCATGCAACAAGTATTGTTCCAGCACCTGGGCCGCAGACGGTATAAAGAGGTATGGGATTACCAGGAATCTTTGCTGAAAAGCAATACGGAGATCAAATCTGTATCCCGCCAGGCAAATACCCCTGTGCCACCGCTTGAATTGCCTACCGTGCATCATTTACTGTTTGTAGAACATGAACCGGTGTACACACTGGGCAAGAATGGGAAAGATGTGCATGTACTCATCAATGAACAGGACAGGGACCAGCGCGGGATTGAATATTTTCATATCAACCGTGGCGGCGATATCACATTTCACGGCCCCGGCCAGTTAGTGGGTTATCCTATACTTGATTTAGAAAAATTTCGCCCGGATCTTGGCTGGTACCTCCGCAGTCTGGAAGAAGTCATCATTGCCACCATGGCCGAATATGGATTGAAAGGGGAGAGAAGCGCTGGTGAAACGGGTGTATGGCTCGATACCACCATCCGTGGCCGTGAGCGTAAGATCTGCGCCATGGGTATCAAATGCAGCCGTTGGATCAGCATGCATGGGTTTGCATTGAATGTAAACACCGACCTGGATTATTTCCAGCACATCATCCCCTGCGGGATACAGGGCAAACAGGTTACTTCACTGGAAAAAGAGCTTGGGCGCAGCGTTTCTATGGAAGAAGTTGCTGAAAAAGTGAAACGTAATTTTGAGAAAATATTTGCGTGTAGGGTTGTTTGATGTTGCTTATCAGAGCGAAGATTTTAACACAGAGATCACAGAGTTAACAGAGGGCCCTCTGTTAACTCTGTGATCTCTGTGTTAAAAAAAATCATGCAGGATATCAATCCCTGGATAAAAAGAATTTATTCTTCTCTTTCAGTTTATCATCCTCAAATAATTCAAAATAAAACCATCCTGCGTGCATAAAGTTGGCCTTATCCAATACCAACTCAGCCTCTTTTACGGATTTTACCTGGAACAGTTCAGCCGTATGCGCTTCATCTTCATAAAAAACAATCCGGTAGCGGTGTTGTTTTACCAAAGGCAGCAGTAGGGTAACATATCCCTTGGCATTGGTGTACACATACACAGATGGGCGCCATACATATTTTGGCAGGTACGGGTGAATATCCAGCCGGTAATTATTAATCACAAATAAAGTGTCTCTGGTTGTGCTGGCCATTGAATCCCTGAATTTTCTATACAAAGGGATCTCCAGTTGCCTGATCAGGCTGTCGTTACGGAACACCGATATAAAATCAGGCACTTTTACATAGTGGCGCAGTTGAATACGGAAGGGGTCGATCATATACAGGCTATCCTTTGTACCTGCAAGAGAATCTTTGAATTTCCGGTACGCGCTTTCCGTCAGCCGGACTATTAACCCCTCTTTTCCATAAACGCTGATTAGTTTCTGATCACTGTTGCGTTTTACCGGTCTGGGGATCCATTCAATGGTATTTTCATTGATGCGGCTCAATCCATCATTGGTGCGGTTATTGATCGAGTCCCTGAAACGGGCGTATGCTGCTTTAGTGAATGTAAAAACCTGCGAACCCTTCACATAAATGCTGATCATATTCTTTTCTGTAACCATTGGGCCTTTCATCACCGGTGCAGTAACCACAGGGTTCTCCCATTTTATATCTGCTGCAACAATTTTCGAAAAATAATAAGCGCCGCCCTGCAACACATAAAAAATGCGGTAATAGGATTTGATGCCGCGTACCGGTTTGTTATCTACATATCCATTAGAAGGAAGCTCCGGCGACTGGCTGGAAAAAATGGTCCTGAAATTATTAACGCTGTCGGTAGAACGCTGTATCGCGAGTTGTATACAGGATTGATAGGGGTTGTTCCAACTGATCTGCACTTTTCCTTTGGTGAGTTCCCGTACACTGATATCGGGTAAGATACCTTGTGCATAGCTGACAGATGACAGAACCGATAATAACGTTCCAATAACCAGGGGGCGTACATACTTCATGGTCGGCAAATATAAAACGGTATCGTTTATTTAAAATGCTAATCTGCCGGCTGGCAGCGAGCGGTTTCCCTGCAGTCCGCCGCTATGTACCAATAGCAGCCTGCTTCCCGCAGGGAAATATTGGTTACTGACCAAATCCTGTGCCGCGAAAAGCAGTTTGGAGGTATAGACAATATCGGTAGGTATTTGATCACTTTCCCATAACGTATTCATAAAGTTGACCAGTTGCTCCGGGTGTTTGGCGTACCCCCCAAAATGGTAATCATGCAACAGGGAAAAAGCTTTGTCTTTCTCGGCTTTCGTCAGCAGGTCACTTACTTCTTTTTCAATCGATGGATGTTTCAGTACGGGAATACCGATCACCTGCTGGCCGGTAACAGCGGCTTTTACCAGTCCCGCCATCATGGTGCCTGTACCCACCGCGCAGAGGATATGTGTGTAAGAACCGGTTTCTGCCGATCTGAGGATGTCTGCTGCGCCTTTGGCGCCGATAGGTCCATAGCCGCCTTCCATGATCCAGTGCCAGCCGGGTTGGTGTTCCTGCTGTATCAGGGTTCTTTTTTGTTTGAAACTTTCACGGTCCACAAAGCGGATATCCATACCATATTGAATGGCCTCATCCAGGCTTGGCTGGGAAGGAGCGGATTCTCCCCGTATATAACCGATGCTTTTCAACCCAGCTTCCTGCGCAGCATAAGCCGTAGCTACGATATGATTGGAATAGGCGCCTCCAAATGTAGCAATCGTATCTTTCCCTTTTGCCAGCGCATCTGCTATATAATATTGAAGTTTAAACCATTTATTACCCGAAACAACCGGGTGCAGTTCATCCAGCCGCAGTATATCTGTTGTGATATCACCTGTGGATAAGCCCGGGATCTGTTGAATAGTAATGGTAAACTTTTGCATAATTCTTTCATTCCTGTTTTAGAACGCGATGAATCCTTAGTTTCGCATTTTGAAAATAACTACTATATGAAACCCACACTTGTTGTGTTAGCCGCAGGAATGGCCAGCCGTTACGGAAGTATGAAACAGATCCAGTCATTCGGTCCCAGTGGCGAAACTATCATGGATTATTCAATTTACGATGCCATCCGCGCAGGATTTGGAAAAGTGGTCTTTATCATCCGCGAAGAATTTGCCGATAATTTTAAAGTCATTTTCGAGCCTAAATTGAATGGCCGTGTTGAAACAGATTATGTGTTTCAGCACCTCAATTCGTTTACCAATGGAAGAGCCATACCCGCCGACAGAACCAAACCCTGGGGCACGGCACATGCAGTACTATGCTGCAAAGGAAAAGTGAACGAACCTTTCGCCGTGATCAATGCCGATGATTATTACGGGCGCGATGCTTTTGTAAAAGCCTACGATTTCTTAACCACCCAATGCAATGAGAACACCTATTGTATTGTTGGATATGAATTAAAAAACACATTAAGCGATAACGGCAGCGTAAGCCGCGGTGTTTGTGAAGTGGATGCCAATAACAATCTCACCGATATCAACGAACGCACCAGCATCTACCGCGGTGAAAATGGCAGGATCACTTACGAAGATACCACCGGTAAATACGAAGTATCAGAAGACAGTCTGGTAAGCATGAACTACCTGTGTTTCGATCCCAGCTTTATCAAAGTATGCGAAGAACAATTCGGTGAGTTTCTTGATAAACACGGCAACGAACCCAAATCGGAATTCTTTATTCCTACAGCCACCAAACATTTTATTCTATCGGGACAGGGACAGGTAAAAGTCATCCCCACATCCGCCAAATGGTTTGGGGTTACCTATAAAGAAGATGCGCCGGGCGTGCAGGCCAGTATCAACGCATTAGTAGCAGCAGGGGAGTACCCTTCCAACCTCTGGGCATAGAATACATTGAACATTGAAAATTGAGCGTTGAAAATTGAAAATTCTGCTAAGAGCAATTTTCAATTTTCAATGTTCATTTGTCAGCAATTTTGTCTTGCTAAAAAATAACCCCGCTTTTTCAAGCAGGGCCATATAAAATCCAACTGTAATTGCTTAATTGTATGCCTTGATGGTGTACACGCACTCTTCCACTTTGGTGATTTGTTTCTGCCTGTCCAGGCCGTTTAAAGAAGAACGTGATGATATTTTAATTCTGGCAGCGCTGGTATCGTCTTTTCTCAGATCATCCACCATGCTGTAAATATTCTTTGATTTGATAGCGAATACCACACCTTCTGTTTCCGCCTGCCTCGTACTGAGGATACCAATCACTTCTCCATGACTGTTCAGCACCGGTGCACCTGAGTTGCCGGGGTTGGCGTCGATATTGAGCTGGTAGGTAACTGAATCGCTGTTAAGACCTGTACGTGCGCTGAGATAACCTTCACCATAAACGATATCGTTGCGGGGATAGCCCAGCGTATAAATATGTTCACCCAGATCAGAATTACCACGTTTGATGCTGTAAGGAAGGGATTTTAGTGGCTGGAAATCATTATCACTTATTTTGAGCAGTGCCAGATCTTTGACGCGGTCCATAGTGACCACAATAGCTTTGTACTCGTGTCCCTTACTGTCTACTACGATAACACCACTGCCTTTCAGAACGTGCGCGTTGGTAATGATATAACCTTTGGTATCGATTAAAAATCCCGAACCACCGCTAAGCATTTTACTGCCAGTAGGTACTTTACTGTCTTCAAGTATCTTGCCGTGAGCGCCTACGATGCCTTTTGTTCTGCTGATATCGTTTGTGAGTTCAATCAGCTGGTTAGTATTACCGGAACTGAAATACACAGTAAGTGCGCTGATAATCAGTGCTATCACACCACCTACGGAAGCGGCTATGGCGGTCACTTTCTTGTATTTTCTCCAGAGCTGGATCACTTTGCCCTTGGTGGTGAGTTCCCCGCCTTCGTTCACTTCCCCGGTTTCGAGCAGTTTGGCGTGCGTTGCCTGCAGGCTGTGCCTGAGGTTACGGTGTACCGAATAAATATCCATCTGGTGCAGGAACATGCTGTGCTCCACCACCATCTGGTCTATTTCCGGTGTATTCTTGCGAAGTGTTTCAAAATACGCACGTTCAGAGGCATTCATGTCGCCGCTGAGGTACCTTTCGATGGCTTCTAGTAAAAGAATGTCGTCCATATCATCAATCTCCTATATTGTACTGCGAGAAGAATAATTTCTTCAGGCGCATTAAACATTTGTATTTCTGGGTCTTCGTGTTATCTGCGTTGGTGTACCCGAATTCGTTTGTCAGGTCCTGCATCGACATCTTCTTCAGGTAATAACCTTCCAGTAAACTCTTACAGGGTTCCCCCAGGCTTTTCATCGCCCTGTCCATGATCGCAAACTCCGCGTTCCTTTTCTCATGTATGTCCAGGTCCTCTTCCACCGGTATCGTTTCCTCCAGACTGTCGACCTGGTTCGAATACCGCCCCATCTGCTGTAACCGCTTGAGCCACAACCGCCTGCATATTGAATATACATAGGTTTTGATCTGGCAGGTTAGTACAAAGGATTGGCTCTGGGCCTTTTCATACAGGGCTATGACCGCTTCCTGGAATATATCCCGGGCATCGTCATAGGACCCGTTGTTCTGGAGAATGAAAGTCTGCACCATCGTAAAATTGTCCTTATAAATGGTCTCGATGGCCTTGGAATCATTGTTAGCCAGTCCTTTCAGCAATGCTTGTTCTGTGGTGTCAGCTTTCACTATCAGTTCATTTAATACGGGAAGGGGGGCAAAAGTAACCCAAGATAATGGCTAAAATTAATTTTAAAAAAATATATCGGGGTACGGGTTACCTTTTATTATGGTCGGGTATTAACCTTCAAATTCACTCACACAAAAAGACTACAAAACATGAAAAAAGTATTCGCAATCCTCGCTGTAGCCGGTTTCATGGCTGCTTGTAACAATGATGCTGCTGACAAAGAAAAAGCTGCTGCTGATTCTACCAAAGCTGCTGATTCAACTCACGCTGCATGGGTAGCTGACAGTACTGCAAAAGCTACTGCTGACACTACAGCTAAGGCTGATACTACCAAGAAGTAATTAAAAGCCAGCTACCGTGCTTAGAAGTGTAGCGCCCGCTTGCCGGCAGGGTTGGTAGCTGAGTAAAGATTTTTTCATATGGCAAGCAATCGTTAGAGGCCGCTCCGTTTCCACGGAGGGGCTTTCTTTTTGTTTGGGGTCTGTGGTTTGGGGTTTGGGGTTGTTATTTGTTGATAGGTGGGTTGTTGATTGACCCTTTTTTTCTCTTTTTCTTCTGTCCTTCTCTTATTGAAATTTCACGCAGTAAAATGAATCGGGTATTACTGAAGCGGCTACGAACGAACGTTTGTATAATATATGCAACAAAAAAAAATTGAATCGTTCTGAGTCCTTATATTTGAATCCTGATGAAAACAACCATCGCAAATACTTTCTATTTTTTCTTTTATTACTTCTTTGAAAAAAGAAGCCGGGTAGTATTTGTCAGAATCTAAAAACAAATCATCGACATACGATCCCGGCCTAACGGCCGGGATTTTTTTTGCCTCACCCCCCAGCCCCCTAAATGGGGAGTTAAGAAAAGAGATTAAAAAATGAGTAAACAAAAAATAAATCAAAAAGATACTAACTCCCCCTTCAGGGGGCAGGGGGGTGAGGCTTCGGGTATCGCCATACAAGGCTACGAAGGCAGTTTCCACCAGGTAGCGGCCCGTTATTTCTTTGGCAAACAGGTAGAGGTGGTTCCATGCGATACGTTTAGAGAGTTGGTGCGCATTACTTCCGATAAAAAATTATCGGCCGGCGCGGTAATGGCCATTGAAAATTCTATTGCGGGAAGCATTCTTCCGAATTATAATCTTTTACAGAAGAGTTCCCTCAAAGTGATCGGTGAAGTATATCTCTCCATCAGCCAGAACCTGCTGGTAAACCCCGGCGTGAAGTTGGCTGATATCAAAGAAGTACACAGTCACCCGATGGCGATTTTGCAGTGTATGGATTATTTAGAGAAGAATCATTGGAAACTGGTTGAGACAGAAGATACCGCTTTAAGCGCCAAACATATTCACCAGCACCACAGCAAACATGCCGCAGCCATCGCGAGCAAACTCGCAGCGGAATTATACGGGCTGGATATTATCGCCCCTGATATTCATACGTTGAAAAATAATGTGACGCGTTTTCTTGTATTGAAACGTGAGAAAGAAGCGGAAGAAGTGATCAACGCAGATAAGGCGTCTATTTATTTCCAGACAAATCATTCCAAAGGAATACTGGCAAAAGTGCTTACAAAGATCGCCGAAGCAGATATTAACCTGAGCAAACTGCAAAGCATGCCTATTCCCGGGAGCAATTTCAAATACGGGTTTTATGCAGACATGGAATTTGACAAACGTACTCAACTGGACAATGTGCTTGAATCCATTGCATCGCTCACCAATAATGTACGCATCTTCGGTATCTATAAAAAAGGAAAAGTTGTTAAAGGATAATTTTATGATGGTTACTACTTCAAAACGCCTCGAAGGTATCGGTGAATACTATTTTTCGCAGAAACTGCGTGAGATAGACGAACTCAATCAACAGGGCAAGAACATCATTAACCTGGGTATCGGTAGTCCCGACCTGCCGCCGCATCCCGATGTGATCAAAACATTACAGGAAGAATCGGCGAAGCCCAATGTACATGCTTACCAGAATTACAAAGGTTCGCCCATTTTGCGCAAAGCGATCGCTGACTGGTACGGTACATGGTATGGTGTATCTCTTGATCCTGAAACAGAAGTATTACCGCTGATCGGCAGCAAAGAAGGGATCATGCATATCTGTATGACCTATCTGAATGAAGGTGATGAAGTATTGATCCCTAACCCCGGTTACCCAACTTACAGCAGCGCTGTAAAACTTGCCGGTGGCAAAGCCGTAAGTTATGAACTGACAGAAGCCAACAACTGGCAACCCGATTTTGAAGCGCTGGCAAAAACAGATCTGTCGAAAGTAAAACTGTTGTGGGTCAATTACCCGCACATGCCCACCGGACAGTTGGCCACCAAAGAGATCTTTGAAAAGATCGTTGCATTCGGTAAAACACACAATATCCTGATCTGTCATGATAACCCATACAGTTTTATACTGAATGATATACCCATGAGTTTATTAAGCGTAGAAGGAGCAAAAGATGTGGTGATCGAACTCAATTCACTAAGCAAGAGCCAGAATATGGCGGGCTGGCGGGTGGGTATGCTGTGCGCATCAAAAGATCGTATCAACGAAGTACTCAGGTTTAAAAGTAATATGGACAGCGGTATGTTCCTTCCCGTACAACTGGCCGCAGCCAAAGCGTTGGGGCTGGGCAAAGAATGGTACGACGAAGTAAATGCCACATACAGAAACCGAAGAGAAAAAGTGTTTGAATTACTCGAATTGCTCAATTGCGATTTTTCCAAAGAACAAGTCGGCATGTTTGTATGGGCGAAGATCCCGTCAAAATACAAGAATGGATATGCACTAAGCGATGAAGTATTATACAATGCAAACGTATTCATCACCCCCGGCGGTATTTTCGGCAGCGCCGGTGATGGCTACATCCGCATCAGTCTCTGCGGCAGCATCGAAAGATTCGAACAGGCCATCCAAAGAATACAAACAATTATTAATGCTTAATTACTAATTATTAATTACCATGACGGTAACCATCATAGGCATCGGTTTAATAGGCGGCTCAATGGCACTCGCATTGAAGGAAAAAGGTATTGCCGAAAAAGTAATTGGGGTGGATGCCAATGAATCTCACGCCAGGAAAGCCATCGAGTTGAAGTTGGTGGATGAAATACTGCCACTGGATAAAGCCATTGCAGTATCCGGTTTGATTATACTGGCGGTACCCGTAAACATAGCAGAACAATTACTGCCTTCTATACTGGATATGGTAACCAACCAGGTATTGATGGATGTAGGCTCCACCAAACAAGGCATACTGGATGTCATCAACGGTCATCCCAAACGAAAACAACTGGTGGCCACGCACCCCATGTGGGGTACCGAATACAGCGGCCCCGAAGCGGCCATACGCGGTGCATTCGTTGACAAAGCCACCGTTATCTGCAACAGGGAAGACACCGATGCAGATGCACTGGCACTTGTTGAAAAAATATACAAAGCACTGGGTATGCACCTGGTTTACATGAACGCAAAGGACCATGATGTACATGTGGCCTATGTGAGCCATATCTCGCACATCACTTCTTTTGCCCTTGCCAACACAGTTTTGGAGAAAGAAAAAGAAGAAGATGCCATTTTTGAACTGGCGAGTGGTGGTTTTGAGAGCACGGTACGTCTTGCAAAGAGCAATCCGGCCATGTGGGTGCCCATTTTCATGCAGAACAGGGAAAATATTTTAGATGTATTAAATGAACATATCACCCAGTTGCGCAAATTCAAGACAAGCCTCGAGAAAGAGAACTATGCGTACCTGCAGGAACTGATTGAGCATGCGAATGGGATCACGAGGATTTTGAAATGAGGGAGAGTATGAGCTATCAGCTGTCAGCCATCAGCTTTCAGCGTTGTTGATAGCGGAGTGGTTTTGGCTATTTGACACATAGCTGACGGCTGATGGCTGAGAGCTGACAGCTCAATGAAAAAACACGCAAAACGGCTCATAAAAGAGTACCTTTGCGCAAATTTTGAATATGACGACATTTGAAGCGTTAGGACTTGATGCAAGACTCATCCGTGCAACGGATGAATTGGGTTATGTAAACCCCACAGCCATCCAGGAACAAGCGATCCCCGTTTTGTTAAGCGGGACAAAGGATTTTATCGGTCTTGCCCAAACGGGAACCGGCAAAACAGCAGCATTTGGGTTACCATTATTACATGTGATCGATGCCGCGGCAAAACACCCCCAGGCACTCGTAGTTTGCCCTACAAGGGAACTTTGTTTGCAGATTGTAAAAGAAATAGAGCTCTTTAAAAAATACATACCCGCAGTATCTGTAGTGGCAGTATATGGCGGATCTTCTATCGGTTTACAGATACGCGATCTGAAAAGAGGCGTGCAGATAGTGGTGGCCACACCGGGAAGACTGATCGACCTGATCGAAAGAAAAGCGATCGATCTGGGTAAGATCAAGTATGTAGTATTGGATGAAGCGGATGAAATGCTCAACATGGGTTTCCAGGATGATATCGAATTCATCCTGAAGAACACACCTGAGCGCGAAAGTATCTGGCTGTTCAGCGCTACCATGCCACCGGAAATACGCAAGGTGAGCAAGCGTTACATGAAGGATCCCAAAGAAGTAACCGTAGGAAAAGTGAACACTGCCAACAAGAGCATCGATCACCAGTACTATGTTACTACGGCGATGCACCGGTATGAAACACTGAAACGGATCATCGATTTCAATCCCGGGATCTATGGGATCATCTTTACCCGTACCAAAGTGGATGCACAGGAAATATCCGAGCGTTTGACAAGGGAAGGATACGATATCGATGCTTTACACGGTGATCTTACCCAGCAGCAGCGGGATAAAGTGATGGGACAGTTCCGCGACAAAAGCCTGCAGTTGCTCATCGCAACAGATGTGGCCGCACGCGGTATTGATGTGGTGGGCATCACACACGTGATCAACTACGAATTACCGGATGATGTAGAAATATACACCCACAGAAGCGGTCGTACCGGCCGCGCAGGAATGCAGGGTATCTGTATCTCGATCGTTCACGCGAAAGAGATGTATAAGTTCAAACAGATTGAACGCATCAACCATTCACAATTCCATAAACTGGATATCCCGAGCGGTAAAGATGTTTGCCGCAAACAGTTCTTCTCATTCATGGACAAACTGCTGTCTACCGATATCAGTCATGGTGATTATGAAACCTATGTTCCGATGCTCGAAGAGAAATTCGCAGACGTAACCAAGGAAGATGTACTTAAACGCGTAGCGGCCATGGAATTCGACCGTTTCCTGAAATACTACGAAAACGCCGAGGATCTGAATGTTCGCGAACGTCGCAAAGACGATACCATACGCAGGGGAGAAGACAGGGGCCGTGAACGAAGCGATAGCCGGAGTTCATCACCACGTGGTGGCGGCGGCTACAGCCGTTTATTTGTGAACCTGGGTACCAAGGATGGTTTTTACAAAGCGAGTTTCCTCCAGTTCATCCTTGATATGAGCGATCTGAAAAAAGAAGTGCTGGGCAAGATCGATATGAAAGACATGAACAGCTGGATCGAGATAGAAAAAGGAGCCGCCCAGACAATGATCCGCGCTCTTGATGGAAAGAATTACAAAGGAAGAAGGATACGGATGAATGATGCGGATACGGGTGGAAAGAGATAATGTACGCAACAGTGACATTAAAATAGACCAACAAACCTATATGGAGCAAGCAACAGTACAAACAACACCGGTAGAAGCTTTATTGCAGAAGCGCCCATTGGTGATTTCCGGTCCGTGCAGCGCCGAGACCGAGGAGCAGGTAGTAGAAACTGCCGTGAGATTAGCCGCAACAGGCAAAGTGGATATTCTGCGTGCAGGTATCTGGAAACCACGCACCCGCCCAGGTAGTTTTGAAGGCATTGGTACCAAAGGTTTACCCTGGCTGCAGCGCGCCCGTAAAGAATCAGGCTTGCCCGTTGCCATTGAAGTAGCTACAGGCAAACAGGTGGAAGATGCTTTGCATTTTGATGTCGATGTTCTCTGGATAGGTGCACGTACCACCGTAAACCCTTTCAGTGTTCAGGAAGTGGCGGATGCTTTGCGTGGTGTGGATGTACCCGTGCTGATCAAAAACCCGATTAACCCTGATCTTGAATTATGGATCGGTGCTGTGGAACGTGTGGCAAAAGCCGGCATCAAAAATATCGGGTTGATACACCGTGGTTTCAGCTCTTATGGAAATACAGAATACCGTAATGCACCTATGTGGCACCTGGCTATCGAGATGAAACGCCGTAATCCAGGTATGTTACTGATCAATGATCCTTCGCATATCTGCGGAAGAAGGGATATACTGCTGGATGTGGCGCAGAAAGCAATCGATCTTGATTTTGATGGCCTGATCATCGAGAGCCATATAGACCCGGATAATGCCTGGAGCGATGCCAAACAACAGGTAACCCCTGAACGTTTGGGTGAAATGATCGGTTCCATCATCTGGAGAAAAGAAGATATCAGCTCCGAAGAAATGCATGCCGCCATGGAAAAAATGCGCTCGCAGATCAACCAGCTGGATGATGAACTGTTACAACTGCTCGGCCAGCGTATGAAAGTGGCGGATAAAATAGGTCAATACAAAAAAGACAATAACATCACCATCCTCCAGACCAACCGCTGGAACGCCATCCTCGAAAGAGCATTTGTACAGGGCGAGAAAATGGGACTGAGCAAAGAATTCGTGACGAAATATTTTGATGCTGTACACATGGAGAGCATCAATCACCAGAATAAAATAATGAACACCTGATCACGGATTTCGCGGATTTTTTATATGATTGATATGATGTAACAATAGAAATTGTCTTAATCATATCAATCATATAAAAAATCCGTGTGTTCCGTGATTTAATCCGTGTAATCCGTGATAAAATCCGTTTAATCCGTGATCAAGAAGACCTTCACATTCTCCTCCGCCAAAGTCGATTATTATTTTGATGCAGATTTTTCTTACCTGGAAAAACTGGTATCAAAAACGGATGCTGTGATCATTACTGACGAAAACGTATTTGCCTCACACAAACGGAAATTCAAGGGGTGGAGTACGATTGTATTAAAGCCGGGTGAGGAGTATAAAACGCAATCAACAGTTGATTCCATTATCGCTGAGTTATTGTCACTGGGGGCTGATCGTAAAACCACACTGGTTGGAGTAGGGGGCGGGGTTATCACAGATATCACCGGTTATGTGGCGGGTATTTATATGCGTGGCATTGCCTGTGGGTTTGTACCTGCTTCTTTGCTGGCCATGGTAGATGCTTCTATTGGTGGGAAGAATGGAATAGATGTTGGTGTGTATAAGAATATGGTGGGATTGATCCGCCAGCCGAAATTTTTATTGTTCGATCCTTTACTACTGAAATCTTTACCGAAAACCGAATGGCAGAACGGGTTTGCAGAGATCATCAAACATGCCTGTATCAAAGATGCGGACATGTTCAAGCTGCTGCAGGCGCACAAACTTTCCGATTTTCAGAAAGATCCCAAACTATTGTCTTCGCTGGTAAAACGCAACGTACTGATCAAGACAAAAGTGGTGGTCAATGATGAGTTTGAACAGGGTGAAAGAAAGCTGCTCAATTTTGGTCATACCCTCGGACACGCCATTGAGAACATGTATGAACTGAGTCACGGCCAGGCGATCAGTATCGGTATGGTATATGCATCGGTAATTTCTGAAAAGCTGACCGGTTTTGACAAGACAGAAGAACTGGCCACCGTATTATCAAAATACGGATTACCAACCTTTGCCGAATTTGATATACAAAAAGCGTTTGCAATACTAAAGAAGGATAAGAAAAAAGACAAAGACAGTGTACACTATATATTACTGCAGAAAATAGGAAAAGGTATTATCCGTCCATTGCTGTTTACGGAACTGGAAACGATAATCACCACAGCCTATACCGATTGATCACCTACAGTACAGCATTGATACATGATTACCAGAATACAACCCTCACAACTCTCAGGAACCATTACTGCCGCTGCCGGTAAAAGCAGTATGCAGCGTGCCTGTGCCGCGGCTTTACTGAATGGTGGCGAAACTATATTGATCAACCCCGGTAAAAGCAATGATGACCTTGCCGCGATCGATGTTATCCAGAAACTCGGCGCTGTTATTTCCTATAAAGACAATGGTGACCTGGTCATCAACTCAACAGGGATACATCCTAAAAACACAGAAGTCAATTGTGGCGAAAGCGGTTTGGGTATCCGCATGTTCACACCGATTGCTGCACTAAGCGATCAGCCCATCATCTTAAACGGTACCGGTAGCCTGCTCACAAGACCCATGGATTTTTTTGATGAGATATTACCGCAGTTAGGCGTAAAGATCACCTCAAACAAAGGCAAGCTGCCCTTACACATACAGGGCCCGTTACAACCTGCAAATATTACTGTAGATGGCTCTCTCAGTTCCCAGTTTCTCACAGGGTTACTGATGGCTTACGGCGCAGCGGGCGCAAATGATGTGACCATCACCGTCATCGATCTCAAAAGCAAACCCTACATCGATCTCACTCTCCAGGTCATGAAACATTTTGGCTGGGAAGTAGAGAACGATAATTACGAAAATTTTCATTTTAGTCAGAAGCCTGGAGCCAGCAGTCTTCAGTCAAAGGCTCCTCAAACTCCAAACTCCAAACTCCAAACTCCAAACTACACCGTAGAGGGCGATTGGAGCGGCGCCGCGTTCCTCCTCGTAGCAGGAGCCATTGCCGGCCCTGTCACGGTAAAAGGATTGGATACGTTTTCTACCCAGGCCGATAAAGCCGTGCTGAAGGCGCTGATGGATTGCGGCTGTAGTTTATCTATCCAGGCCGATCAGATAGAAATTGGTCCGCTAGAAATTGGTCCGCTGCCATTAAAAGCATTTCATTTCAATGCCAATGATTGTCCAGACCTGTTCCCCCCATTAGTGGCGCTGGCCGCTTACTGCGAAGGAGCGACGGTTATTGAAGGTGTGAAACGTCTTGCTCATAAAGAAAGTGACCGGGCACTCACATTACAGGAGGAGTTTGGTAAATTGGGCATCGAAATAACCTTGCAGGACGACCTGATGCTGGTAAAAGGGGGAACAGGTGTGAAGGGTGCAGTAACACATTCACGCCACGATCACCGGATAGCGATGGCCTGTGCGGTAGCGGGATTGAAAGCAGATGGAGAAGTGGTAATAGAAGATGCTGAGGCCATCAATAAATCGTATCCCGATTTTTATGCGCATTTGGAGAAATTGGGAGCGGGAGTAAGTATTGATCAATAAACTAATAAACGAATGAACTCTTTCGGCCGCATATTCCGCATACATATCTTCGGCGAATCGCATGGCGAATGTGTTGGGTTAACTATTGATGGTTGCCCGGCAGGTCTTGCTTTATCAGCAGCAGATTTTCTCGAAGACATTGAACGCAGAAAAGGCGGTGTACAGAAAGGCACCACACCGCGCAAAGAAGACGATATACCAATCTTCAAAACCGGCCTATTCAACGGCCATACCACCGGCGCACCTATTACTATTTTGTTCGAGAATAAGAATACCCGCAGCGGTGATTATGAAAAACAAAGGGCCGTTCCGCGTCCCGGTCATGCTGATTTTACCGCGCATGCCAAATATGGCGGGTTTGAAGATTTCCGCGGTGGCGGGCATTTCAGCGGCAGGCTCACGGTTTGTATGGTGGCTGCCGGAGTGATCGCCAAAAAGTTATTGAAAGATATTTCCGTAAAGTCGACCATACTCGAGATCGGTGGAGAAACCGACCTGGAAAAAGGCCTCGACAAAGCCATTGAGGCCAAAGACAGTATAGGCGGTATTGTGGAGTGCCGGGTAAATGGCCTGCCACTAGGGTTGGGTGAGCATTTCTTCGATTCGGTGGAATCCCTGATCGGGCACATCGTGTTTGCCATACCTGCCGTACGTGGTGTGGAGTTCGGTACCGGGTTTGCCGCCGCCAAAATGTTTGGCGTGGACCATAATGACGCTATTGAAGGGGCATCCGGCAAAACCAGCACCAATCATGCCGGCGGGGTAGTAGGTGGTATCACCAATGGCAACGAACTGGTGTACCGGATTGCTATCAAACCCACATCCTCCACCCCAAAAGAACAATTGACCTGGAACTGGGAAAACAATACGGTGGAGCCTTTTTCCGTTAAAGGAAGACATGATCTCTGCATCGCGCTGAGGGTACCGGTCATCCTGGAAGCAGTAACCGCTATCGTACTCACCGACCTGATGCTGCTGTCGCAGAAGATAAAACCCGTGCTTGCCTGATGGAACCAGAACTGATTTATCATATCACCACCCCCGCAAAATGGGCCGATGCCCAGGCAAAGGGCCAATACGAAGCCGATACCCTGGCCACCGAGGGATACATGCATTGCAGTACCCAGGACCAGGTAGCCGGTGTACTCGACCGATTCTTCAAAGGACAGTCAAACCTCCTCAAACTGGTCATAGACCGCGCAAAAGTGGAGCGTCCGCTGATATTTGAACTGGCCGGTTCTATTAATGAGGTATTCCCTCATATTCACGGTCCGCTCAACCTGGATGCCGTAGTTGAAGTTGTTGAAATCTAAACCCTATGCACCAGTTCCTCGTTAATGCGTCTATCCAGATACTCCCGATTGTTCAGGACAGGCACCCCTATGAATGGGTAGATGAAGCCATCGACCTGATCAAAGCCTCTGGTATTAAATGCGAAGTCGGCCCTTTTGCTACCGTACTGGAAGGAACCTATGATGAAGTGATGGCAGTCCTGCACCAGGTAAACGAACGCTTATACGAAAAGGGTTGCACCGAATGGATCACCAGCGTACAGATCCAGATCCGCAGCAAAGGGGATATTACGGGGGAGGAAAAGACGGGGAAGTTTAGTCAATAAGCCCCCCATACACCCGCTCTCCCCAGTATTCATACTTAGCTTTTCTACCGTATTTAGTGCCACTTAATACTGTATGGATAAACCCATTCCTCGCCACCTGTTCAGTATGGTATATTTTACCTTCTGGATTGGTTTTCAAATGAATGTCAATTCTATTTGATAAAGCAGTATAATTGATAAACACTGTATCAGCAGAATAGATGAACCTGAAATGATCAGCCAGCTTACGTTGTAATAACTGTGTCCGGTACCAGGTACCGCCTGTAGGGCTAACCAGTGGTTTGCCGTTGTAAATCACCACACTGTCGTTGTAGGCCAGTACGTTCAGGTGATGTTTTTTGGCTGATAGCCACCGAACCAGTTTGGCGGTATGCATGGAATCTTCATAGCCATAATCACTATCTATAAAAGCGATACGGCTTACCTGTTCGGGGATATGTTCAACCGCATCCAGGTACCCGAAGATAAAGCTGCCCCCGCCGCTATGGCTGTTAAGCATGATCTGCGGTTTGTAGGTGGCAAACATGCCCGAAACAGAATCTACCAGTCTTTTGATCTCAGCCGGACCGCCCGGCGGTTGCCGTTTCCAGGCCGGCCAGCTTTTGAGGTGATTGGCCATGTAGGCCACAATGATATTATGGTCAGGCATCACCTGCCGCAGGTAACGGGTTTGGGCCGCGATATGCTGGATATCAAAATGCCAGTCATCGCCAGGCTCCATCTTTTTGCCCCGGGTCCATTCAATGCTGTTGCCGTTTGGCAGGGCATAAAAAATGAGCAAGGTTTTCTTTTTGGATGATAGCGTGTCAGGCATGTCTATCTCGGTGAGGGTTTTATTGACCGGGTTGTCTATCCGGATCAACTTGTAATTCCCTGCCTGTGGCTGACTCTTTGCATCGGATAATGACAGGATCAGGAAGACAAAAGGCAATATGCTGGTCGTTAAGGGAGCGTCTTTTCTATCAGGAAACAATAATTTCATTTTTTAATATTGTGATATAATGTATTGATTATATATCTATTAAGACAGTTTATTTATTTTAAAATTTTAATTTAGTATGCTTTGTGGCATAATCTTTGGCCGGTGCGGGTGACTAAAAAGATTCAAAGCATCGAAAATCCATTTGGTTTAGCTATTTTACCGGTTGTGGTAAAAGGTTGATGCGTCAAATTACATATTCAATGATGAAAAAGATCATCTGCCTGGTATTATTTACGGCTTCTTTTTTCCCGTTGCTGGCGCAGCGTGATTCTATGGTACCCGTGGTTGATACCATAGCCGTGCAGGACACCACCAAGCCAGCATTCACGAAGATTAGTAGGCCGGTTAATGGGTTAGCCGCTATCTATCCGGCCAGTCTGGATGGCAGCAAAACAGCTTCGGGTGAGGTCTTCCTGAATATCCGTCTGACTGCCGCCTACAACGCGCTGCCGCTGAATACCTGGGTGCTTGTCACCAATCCCAAAAACAAAAGATCGGTCATACTGCGGATCAATGACCGGATCTCCAAACGCCAGGCAAAGAGTGGTACAGTGATCAATCTTAGTCGCGAGGCCGCTAAAAACATCGGTGTCACCCGGAGTAATTCAATTAAAGTAAAAATTGAGAAAATAGTTTCAAATGATTCATTATCAAAAAGTAATGATACTATACTAAAAGTTGATTCGCTGGCTCCCAACACTTTCCGCCCAAAAGGAAAAGCGATCAACGGAATAGCCAGTTTTTACAGCGCCAACCTCGACGGGACATTAACTGCCACCGGCGACAGGTACCGTAACAACAAACTCACCGCTGCCAGTAATAATTTCAAACTGAATACATGGGTGCTGGTGACCAACCTGCGTAACCAGAAGTCGGTGATCGTAATCATCAATGACAGGATGCACCCCCGTATGAAAAAGAAAGGACGTGTTGTTGATCTGAGCAGGGCCGCCGCCAGGGAGCTGGACTTTATGGAACAAGGGCTTACCAAAGTAAAAGTGCAGCCGGTTGAGTTTGTTTTTTCCCCGCAGGTGAAGGGACAGCAGGACAGCCTCAAAACAGTGACCGACTCATTGACAACAACTGATTCGGTCAAAACAGTGATGGAAGAAACAAATACGAAAATGGGTATCGCCAGTTTTTACAGTCCGGGTTTTGATGGAAAGAAGACTGCCACGGGCGATATATTCCGCAACAGCCGTTTAAGTGCGGCAAGCAACGATTTTGACCTGAATACATGGGTAAGGGTCACCAATCTGGATAACAATAAATCAGTGGTGCTTCGTATCAACGACAGGATGCATCCAAGAATGCAGAAAAAAGGCAGGGTTGTGGACCTGAGCAGGCTTGCTGCGAAGAAATTGGATTTTATCAAAAAAGGACTAACGAAGGTCAAAGTAGAGGTTGTACCGGAAGGAACCGTCGAATAACTTCCGGTAAGCCATAGAACAAATTGGGTATATTATACACCAATCTAAATTTCGTTTAATCGGGTTCACCCTGTATTTTTGTCCAACTCTAAAAAACTGTCTATGAAGAAATTCCTTTTATCACTAATGGCTGTTGGGTTTGTTGCTGCCTCTTTTGCCCAAACGCCTGTTAGCTATAAAAAAAGACCCAGTCTCGGTCTCAATTTCGTTTTAAAAGATATGTACACGGCAAATTTGATCGATCACAGCTCGATTTCTGATGTATTATCTAAGGGCCAATGGACCCCAATAGGCCAGATGTCTCCTGGTCTCAGCCTGACTTACCTGAATGGACTTACTGAAAAGATCGATTTCATGGCCAACCTCGGCGGTACTTTTCTGAAGTATCCGTTTTCCTATAATTCCGGTGTTGCCATGCCCAGCGATTCCAAGTTTTTAATGGAACTGGATGCCAATGTCAATCTTAAACTTTTGTCCGATAAATACGTTGTGGTGCCTTACCTGTCATTTGGTGTAGGTGCGTCAATGTACGCCGGAACTTATTTTGCCGCTTACGCGCCGATGGGTTTGGGTTTACAGGTGGGATTGGGTGAAGGAACCTATCTCAATACAAGGTTTGTCTATAATGCAAAGGTTTCTGCATTGTCTATCAATCATTTTAACTACACCATCGGTATTGCTTCTCCATTAAAAGAGAAAAAAGAACTGGTTGTTCCGCCACCACCACCACCACCGCCTCCTGCCCCAGTGGTAGAAGCTGATACGGATAATGACGGTATTGTTGACAGCAAAGACAAATGTCCTGCAGTTGCCGGTATCGCCAAATATGACGGTTGTCCTGTTCCTGATACGGATGGCGATGGCATCAATGACGAGAACGATAAATGTATCTCCGTAAAAGGGCTGCCTAAATATGACGGTTGTCCTGTTCCAGATACCGATAAAGATGGTATCAATGATGAAGAAGACAAATGTCCTACCGTAGCAGGCGTGGCCCGTTACCAGGGTTGTCCTATACCGGATAAAGATGGTGATGGTATCAATGATGAAGAAGACAAATGCCCTGATGTAAAAGGTGTGAGAGAAAACGCAGGTTGTCCTGAAATTCAGACACAGCTGACCAAAACATCCAGGAGCGTATTCTTCGCTACCAATGGCACAACCGTATTGGCCAAATCATTCCCGGCACTGAATGAAGCCGTGGCGCTGATGAAGCAATACCCACATGTGGCCATCAACATCGAAGGACACACCGATATAACTGGTAATGATAAGATCAATAAACCATTGTCACAAAAACGTGCTGAAGCAGTAAAAGCCTACCTCGTAAAACAGGGTATCGAAGAATCAAGGCTGACCGCTACCGGTTACGGATCAGATAAACCGATTGCTGATAACAAAACAGTAAAAGGCCGTGCAGAGAACAGGAGAGTGGAAATGTTTGGTTATACCCAGCAGCCTAAATAATTTTTAATGCACTTGATAAAAAGCCCCTTTGCTTTGCGAAGGGGCTTTTTTTTTGATCATCTCTGTGAAACTCTGTGTCCTCCGTGCCTCTGTGGTAAAGCCTTCGCTTTGATCGATGGAGGAGTTCTTTACCACAGAGGCACGGAGGACACAGAGTAACACAGAGGGGTCAAACGATATTCACTTCTCTTTCGAGGAGGATACCAAATTTCTCATTCACGCTTTCAATGATAGCTGTCGATAGGGAGAATATCTCGTTTCCTGTAGCCTGTCCGTAGTTCACCAGTACCAATGCCTGTTGATCATAACAGCCTGCATCGCCTTTCCGGTATCCTTTCCAGCCAGATTGTTCGATCAGCCAGCCGGCGGGTACTTTTACCTGTTCATCTGTAACAAAGCCCGGTATGAGCGGGTATGTTTTCTTCAGACCTGCATATTGTAACTGGGGAATAACCGGGTTTTTGAAAAAACTACCCGCATTACCGGTAACAGCGGGATCGGGCAGTTTACTGCTCCTGATACGGATAACCGCTTCGGATACCGATCGGATGGATAATTCATGAACCTTCATTTTCTCCAGTTCCTGTTCAATAGCGCCATAGCTGGTATTGAATACCGGTTTTTTGCGGAGTCTGAATGTGGCATTGAGTATGGCAAACTGGTTCCTGTATTGTTTTTTGAACACACTTTCCCTGTAACCAAATGCGCAATCTTCCAGGCTGAATACACGGGTATATTTTTCCTGCAGATGGAACGCTTCCAGTTCAACAAACACATCTTTGATCTCTACACCATAGGCCCCGATATTCTGCATGGGGGAGGCCCCCACATTACCGGGTATGAGGCTGAGGTTCTCGATGCCCGCATAGTTATGATCTATGCAATATTGCACAAAGCCATGCCAGTTTTCGCCGGCGGCTGCTTTTACGTAGTAATGATCGGTGTCTTCTTTTACCAGTTCGATACCATGCAGTTCATTTTTTAGTATGAGTCCGTTATAGTCTTTTGTGAAGAGGATATTGCTTCCCCCGCCTAATATCATTATGGGGCCCTTCGTTGATGAGAGGGCATCATGCAGTTGGTCTGCTGAACTGAATGTTGCAAAATACCTGGCAGATACATCTATGCCGAAGGTGTTGTAGGGTTTGAGTGATATGTTTTCTGCTATTTTCATTTACTGGTTACTCTGTGTACCTCTGTGCCCTCCGTGCCTCTGTGGTAAAGCCTTCGATCAGATCGATGGAGGATATTCTTTACCACAGAGGCACAAAGTACACAGAGGTACACAGAGATGTTTTATACCGGGTCAACGTCTGCAATAATTGTCACCCCCCGATATCGTTTATTCGATTGAATGATCACCGCCTGCTGCCTGATCTCTGTTTTGCATTGTTTGATACGTCTTGCATCCTTGGGTAGTTTGATCAGTATTTCCCAGAGATACTGGTTGCGGATCCTGTCAATCACCGGTTGCGCCGGGCCATTACATTCATGACTGAAGCGGGGTTTTAATCCCGTCATCATAATGTTAGCGGCTTCTTCTGCGATATGTTTTTCCCGGTGTTTGAATACCACGCGGATCAGTCTTGTAAAAGGGGGATAATCAAACTGCTTCCTGTTGGCGATTTCAAACGAGTACAACCGTTTGAAATCATGTTCTTTCACAAACTGCAATACCGGGTGAAGCGGGTTGCTCACCTGTACCAGTACTTTTCCCTTACCATCCTTCCTGCCCGCCCTTCCGCTTACCTGTTCCATCAGTTGAAAAGCACGCTCATTTACCCTGAAATCGGTGAAATTAAGGATCCCGTCCGCATCGATAATGCCTACGAGGTTCACATGTTCAAAATCCAGTCCCTTTACCACCATCTGTGTACCCACCAGTATATCGATACGCTGCTGTTCAAACAATTTGATGAGTGCATCATGATCGTGTTTGCCTTTCACGCTGTCATAATCCATCCTCGATACCCGCGCATCAGGAAATTGTTCTGCTACCAGTTCCTCTATCTTTTCCGTGCCAAAATTCTTCTGTATAAAATTATGACTGCCACAGGCCGCGCATGTATTGATCACGGGGTAATGGCTGCCGCAGTAATGACAGGTGAGTTGGTTCCTGGCCTTGTGATAGGTAAGCGTAACATCACATTGCTGGCATTGCGGTATCCACCCACAGGTATAACAGATCATATACGGCGAATAACCACGCCGGTTCTGGAAAAGGATCACCTGTTTTTTTTGCTGTAAAGAAGTGTCAATCGCATTGATCAAAACCTGTGTCAATGCCGGTTTGCCTTTTTCTTTCGATGGCGGCAGTTTGGTGAGATCGATCGTATCGATTACCGGCAGGTCAACCTGGTTATATCTTTCATTGAGCTGTACCAGGCCATATTTATCCTGTTCACAGTTATAATAACTTTCGATAGATGGGGTGGCGCTGCCCAGTAACACTTTGGCATGGAAAAGCGATGCATAATAGATGGCGGTATCCCTTGCATGGTATCTTGGCGCGGGTTCCTGTTGCTTGTACGATGCATCCTGTTCTTCATCAGCAATGATCAATCCCAGGTCGGCAAACGGAAGAAACAAAGAGGAGCGTGCGCCCAATACGATTTTAGTCTCACCGCTTTTCAGTTTGTTCCAGATCTCCACGCGCTCATTCGGGTTGAACTTTGAATGATAGATCGCAATATGCCCGCCAAAATATTGCTGCAGTCTCCTGATGATCTGCGAAGTGAGCGCTATCTCGGGCAGCATATACAAAACCTGTTTGCCTTGCAGGATCTGTTCTTCGATCAGTTTGGCATAGATCTCAGTTTTGCCACTGGCGGTAACGCCATGCAGCAGGCAGACATTCTTATCTGTAAAATGTTTCTTTATCTCTTCAAATGCCGTTGTCTGTGCGGGTGACAAATCAAAATTGAGCTGAATATTTTTTGGCAGTGAACGTATCCGGTCCCTCGACCTTTTTTCAAGCAGCAATATGTTTTTATCCGACAGACCTTTTAACTGCGCCGCCGTAGCACTGGATTTTTTGAGAAGCTCGGGTTGTGTTACTTCACCCATTGTTTTTACCAGGTGGAGATAGGAGAGCAGCAGTTCCATCTGTTTAGGGGCACGGCTCCAGTTGTTCAGTAGCTCAGATAATTTATCGTCGTTATTATATTCCGGATTTAGTACAACATAAGTCTCGGTTTTTGCCTTGTATTTTTCCTTTAGTTCTTCCCATACATGGCACACACCTTTTTCGATCAGTTTTTTAACAACAGGGTAGGTGTTGGCAGTATCCAACAGTTGTTGTACCTCGCTTAACCGGAGTTCTTTTTTCATTTCCAGCGCTTCCGCTACTATGTATTCATTGTCTGAAAGGTCACTGAAATCGTAACTTCTTTCCTCGTTCCATTGCAGGATAGTTTCGCTGGATAATTTCAGGTTGGAGGGGATGGCGGCCTGCATCACTTCTCCCTCGCTGCACATATAATATTCGGCGATCCATTCCCATAACTGTAGTTGCGCCGGATGAACGATAGGCTCAGTGTCCAGTATATTGATGATGTCTTTCGGCTTGAAAGCTTCCGGTGGGGCATCCAGTATTTTCCGTACAATACCTGCATATCTTTTGTTCCGCCCCAATACCACTTCCACCCGCACACCCGGCTGTATAACAGCCTGTAGGTTTTCCGGTACCGACCAGGTGAAATTTTTGGGTAAGGCGAGTGGTATAATGACTTCTACGAACAATCCATTGGCGTTTGTTCAAAAATAAGGTATTGTTCTGCTGTATGTGAACACCTCTGTGAAACTCTGTGTCCTCCGCGCCTCTGTGGTAAAGAACATCCTCCATCGATCTTAGCGAAGGCTTTACCACAGAGGCGCGGAGGACACGGAGGCACACAGAGATTTTCGTAATCTGTTTTGCGAAACGAAACTTCCTGATTATTCAAAATGGAGTTACTGGCAGGCTGCCGAACAGGGAGTGAAAAGATATTTTTTAAAATGTAAAGTATGCTTTACATTTGAAATGTACTAAAATTGAACTCCATGTCATACCTATTACCCAACCGGTTTAAGAAAATGGGGTCTGTGATGGCTCCGTCAGGTCTTTGTCTTTGGTTGTTGATGCAGTTGGGATATACCAAACGCGCACTTGTTTTTCTTTTTGGAGAAACTGCTCATGCGTCACCGTATCATATCACCAATGCTGTTATCGCTATCCTTTCTTTTTTTTCATTCCTGGCGGGTATCTGTTTTATTATTTTCTCCAGGGAAAAAGTGGAAGACGAAATGATCCAACGGACAAGGCTCGACAGTTTCCAGTTTGCAGCTATGGTGCAGATAACCTGTATTATTATTGGGTTTCTGACAATGCTCTTGTATAAGGAACCTGGTGACACAGGTCTGATGCTCTTCTTCATCGCCCTCATCTTCCTGTTCTGGCTTTCTTTTATCGCGAGGTTTCATTATATCATTCATATCAGATTGAGAAAATGAAGAATCGACTACGGGAAGAACGTCTCACCAAACAGCTTACACAGGTACAACTGGCCGAGCTGGTGAGTGTATCAAGACAAACCATTATTTCTATTGAAACAAACAGGTATGTTCCATCGGTCATACTCTCTTTGAAACTCGCAAAGACACTTGGGCAAACTGTTGAGGATATCTTTCTGCTGGAAAAGTCAGATCAATAGAAATGCCTCTGTGAAACTCTGTGTCCTCCGTGCCTCTGTGGTAAAGAACACACTCCATCAATCTAAGCGAAGGCTTTACCACAGAGGCACGGAGGACACGGAGGTACACAGAGCGTTATTCTTAAAGAGCCGCGTTTTTTATACGTATCAATTTGCCATTCACTTCATCAGTAAGCATATACAATTTACCCATCGGGCTTTGTAGCAGTTTCCGTACCCTTACCCGGTCGTCTGTAAAAAGTTCTTCGGTACTTTTGATGGTTTCACCTTCTGTCACCATCCGCCATACACTACCTTTTGATAATCCACCAACGAGTAAGTTACGGTTCCAGGCAGCAAATTCGTTGCCCGAATAAAAATGCAGACCGGTGGGCGCAACAGTTTGCAGCCAGGACCATACGGGTTCTGTATAGTTATTTGCAGGAATAGCCGCTGGCGTAAACTCCGCAAAACGGTATTTACCGGTAGTCTTCATGGGCCAGCCAAAATTGGCACCTGCCTTTAGTACATTGATCTCATCTCCCTGGTGCGTACCATGCTCGCTGAACCAGATCTTGTTGGTAGCAGTTTCCAATGCCAGGCCCTGCGCTGCCCTGATACCCATAGCATATAATCCCGGTATTGCTTTGTCTCCAAAAACAGGGTTATCTGTCGGGATCGTTCCGTCGGGATTGATCCGGTAAATTTTCCCTCTTTTATCTGCTATATCCTGTGCTATCGGAAGTGCAGGTTCATCTTTTTCCGTAAAGATCCGTTCACCGATGGTAAAATACAGTTTGCCATCCTGCCCAAACACCATTCCGCCACCATAATGCACCCGCTCATAGGTATAAGGTTCGGCAACAAACAATACTTTGACCTGCTGTAAAGATTCATTTTCCAGCACTGCCCTGATGATCTTGGTGGTTCTTCCTTTGGGCGATTTGGATGCATACGACAGGTAGATGTAATTGTTGTTTTTAAAACCCGGATCAAGTAATACTTCGAACCTGCCGGTATTATCTCCAAAACCACCGAGACTGTCTTCAAGGTCGGTGGGGAAGCCCTGTATCTTAGTTTTTTCTTTTGTCAGTAGATTGAATTTTACGAGGTCACCTTCTTTCTCCGAGATCAATACTTCCTCTTCTGAGATAAAAGCCATGCTCCAGGGACGTTTCAGTCCTTCCAGGATCGTTTCTTTAACGGGGCGTATGGCATTTACGTCAAAGATTTTATGGGGTGTGCGGGTAGATACCTTATCGGCGATCACCCAGCCTTCGGTGGTTTTCATGAGGTTGAAATAGTCGGTGAACAGATCGCGCTCGGTGCTGATCTCTACTTTGGCACTACCCATATTATTAGTGATATCGAGTGCCACTATGCTGGTCCGCAGGTTTTTGGGCCGTTCGTGGAGTTTGAACAAACTGAGGTAATGGTTCCTTGTGTACTCGGTGAATTTTCCATTGCTATAATTTTTTAAATGACAGGAGGCATGCATGGCTTTGCCCACTTTGTTGGTATCACCCGTGGCCCAGCCATCGAAATAGAGCTGGATGGTGGCTTCGATCAATTGTCTTTCTGTAGGATCGTTTTGGGAAAATGCCGGGGTAAAACCGGCCAGTAGGCTTACAAGCAGGATTAGTCTTTTCATCTTTACAATACTTTAATTGATTAGGGAAATGAAACAGTTCATTTTGGGGTAGTATATTCTGTAGAAAATCCTTTTTGGTACTAAGCCAATGTTATTAAGTTAAGGAAATATCCACGCCAAGGCGCAAAGGCGCAGTTTGACCCTAAGGGTAATACCGCTTCAGGTATCATTCAACTGCGCCTTTGCGCCTTGGCGTGGATATTTCCATTTAGTTTAATGACATTGGCTTTGGTTCTCCAAACGAATTTTCAACCAGGGTCACCACCCATTTCAGTTCTCAAATGTCTGCTGTATGTTTAAGAAGATGGTATAATAACCATAATTCAGTAGTACGGTTTTATAAATCCGGAGTAATTGACTGCTGGTAAGCACTGGGCGTGAGGCCCTTGATCTTTTTGAAGCTCGCAAAAAAGGTAGACTTGGAGTTAAAACCCACTTCATCGCCAATGGCATCTATGGTTAGATTGGTCTTCTCCGATAATAACTTACAGGCCTCATTGATCCGGTATTCATTGACAAACAGCGTAAATCCCTTCTCCATATTGTCGTTCAGCAACTGCGATAACTGGTGTCCGGAAATATTGATCTCCCTGGCCAGGTCATTTATTTTCAGGTTGGGGTTTTTGAAGAGTTCTTTCTCCGTCATAACCTTTTTCAATTTATCGGTTATCCGCTGCGCCTCCGCCTGGTCCAGTTTTTTGTCGGCATATTTCTGGGTAGAAAAAGAAGACAGGTCATTTGTTTTCTTCCGGTACAATAAGGCAAATACGACAAAATAAATGATCAAAGAAAAATAGACAGCGCCATTGATATAGCTGCCCCTGGTAATATTCAAAATCGCCCAGACATAGGATACAAACAATAGTAATACCCCGCCGCATATAACCAGGATCCATTTTTCAAAAGGTTTCAATGTTTCTTTCCGGGCTATTTTTTTCAGCAGCGGTATCAATAAAAACACGGCGAATGCTACATACAAACCCCATTGCAGGTAAATAAGGGGTATAAAGTATTTTCCCCAAAGAGGAGGGAAGCGCTGGTAAGGATACATAACACCCACTGATACAATGACCAGAAACCAAAACAGCAACTGCCATATCCATGATGCAGGCATTTTCCTGACCTGGCGGGTTTCAGATTTGATGAAGAAATACAAAAATGGCCCGATAAACAAACAGGTGGTCAATCCTAGTTGCAGGTATATTTTGGGTAAGCCATAATCAAAAAAATACGCAACCGATTTGCCTATCCGGATGCTCAGTACAAACAGTAAGGCGCCCAGCAAATAGTTGGACAGGTGTTTTTTGGAGGTAAAAAAGAAAAAGTAAATACTCAGCACGAGTCCGTTAAATGCTCCCAAAGCACTGAAAAAGAATAATACTTTATCTCCCGGCCCCATAGTTAGTGTTTGGGTTTATTGACTGATGCGTTATTTTGTACGCTGTTGCTATTCTTTATTTGGCATTATTAAAACCTATCTGCTTGATTTCACTTATCTGTATAATAGGCTGGATATTTGTATAGTTTTTAAAGTCATTGACTATTGTCTCTCTGTTTTGCCCTATCGCTTTATTGTATTCGGCCACATCCTTCACATAAAAATAACCAACCGCTAAATAAGGCACTTTATCAGTTGCCGTTCTGCCGGCTATGCCCTTGTCAATTTCATAGAATTGTAAGTTTTTACCTAAGAATCCAGCCACCATCGGCATGTGTGTACGCTCGTAATAGACCATGTCAAAAGTTTTTCCATCCCCGTTTGGATAGAGAACTGCGACCTTAAACAATTCATTTCCTGCTGTTGAAGCATGTATCAGTTGACTGGTTTTACAGCCTAGCAAACCGATAAAGGCGAAGAGTAATACAAGGAGTTTGATTTTCATGTATGTAGGTTTTATAGTTATTATTACCCCTTGAGGGTAATAGCCACCAACTCTGAAATATACGAAACTTCATAAAAACATTGCGTGTGTATACTATCTGTTCAATCTGCGGCACTGTACAAGCTAGTTGGTGAGGTATGTGCCAGATTATCCTGGGTGTTGTGGGTAAAGCTGCTGTTGAGAACATGAAAAACCTTTTGGCAGAAAACTTCCTATAAGAGCCGTAGGCTCTTCAGATATTGTAACAACGGATTTCAATCCGTTGAGCAGGACAGGTACTTTACCGACAAGAACCGTAGGTTCGGCATATATAGGCTGCTACAGATGTATCGTGCCTACGGCACTCTATGGTATGCTGCGGTTTGTGGCAACGGATTGAAATCCGTTGTTACAATATTGTTGAGCCTACGGCTCTTTATTCTCAGGTGAGTGCCCGAAAGGGCCACTATGTATCCACATCTTTTGTTATGATATTTTACAAACTAGGGTTCCCCAAAAAAGTCCCGGAGGGACTACCGCTTTGTTCTCCGCAGGGGGTCCATTTAAAGATAACAAAAAAGAACAGTTCTCCACGGGGTCTACCGTAGGTGACCCTGTGGCTTAGTAGCACATATCATCAGTTGACTACAATTCATCTTAGAACATATTTGGCATTGTCAGCCCGCCGTGTGTGCACCGCTGGGTTCTCTATCGAGAAACCCCGCGGAGACCCTCCTTTTAAATGGCTTGAGTACACCCTGCGGAGAATAAAAAGGACACTGTTCGGAGAATGAATATTGAGTATAGGGTTTAATTACTCCATATCCTTACTGTTCTTTTTACGTCGTCAATTTCACTACTTAAATTACTCTCAACATCATCTAACTTATTGTCAATATCATTAATTCCACTACTCAAGTCATCAACACTACTCTCTATCAAATTTAACCTTGACTTTAGATTACTAATGTCATTTTGTTGTTTTAATATCAAGACAACAGCAAAAATTAGTAGTCCTACCGTGATGAATTGAAAACTTGCCAATATCCAACTCTTGATTTTTGTAAAATTGTTTTCCATATATTCATTTTTGTCAATGATTGTTTAATTAGAACTGTTAAAAATGAAAGCCATTGTTTGGCGAGTTAGGATATATAAGGAGTGTAATTAATATTAGCAGCAATCCAATCCCATGCTTCTTTTGGAAGCCAGCCACTATGATCTTTCAAGTTTAATTGGCAAACAAAAAAATTTTTATTGGGGGCTAACTGTTTTACAAAATTTGTTATTGATGTTGCAGTTGTTGTATTATCTACAATCAAAATGTATGAACTAGATAAATAGTGCCACCAATTTATTAATCCTTGTGCTGTAGTTAATGTCTCATGAAACTTTGTATAATCAAAGCCATCGCCATATAAAACATCAAAATTTAGTATGTATACTTTCTTAAACATTTATAATTCGGTTTCTTCTGTTTTTGAATAAGGGCTAGTAATGGAGACAATTTCTTTCAAATTGGGATTTAGTTTATTGGTTTTATCTCCGAGAATTTCAATTGATTGTTTTCTGAGTTGGAATCCTTCTGATCGCAAATAGTCTGGATTTTTCTTTACGAAATAGAAAAAAGTTATCAATCCGGTAATTTCAAAAAAACCGCCTAATGAAAAAAGGGAAATTGTCACCCAATTTGCCGTCTTAAATATCGCCGAAGTAGTTCCAACTATTAGTATATAAACTCCATATTTAAATAGAGAATCAGTAATACTCTTAACCTGAATTTTACTTACCTGTTCTAAAATGTTAGTCAAATTCATATACTTTATTCTAATTATAGCCCGTGCTTAAATATACACCTCTCGGTTAAAATATTTCTTAAACCAGCAAAAAAAATGCATATAGATAAGTTATCGCCTACCAAAGAATCTTATTATTTTCATTGATACACAAACTTCCCCTTCTTCCCCCCAACCATCACCTCAAACTCCCCAGCTTCCGTCACCGTCTTCAACTGTGCATTCACAAAAGCAAGATCATCTTTCCCGATCTTAAAAGAAACTGTTTTGCTTTCACCTGCTTTCAGGTTGATCTTTTCAAATGCACGCAGCCGCTGCATGGAGGGAGTGATACTTGCATACAGATCGCGTGAATACAGTTCTACGCTATGCTTACCATCGCGGCTGCCGGTATTTTTTACGGTAACGCTAACCGTGAGGGTAGTGGCTGCGGTTAATGTATTGCTGCTTAACTGCAGGTTGCTGTATTCAAAACTGGTATAGCTCAGGCCATGACCGAATGCAAACAATGGTTCATAACCGGTGTTGATATTGTCGTTGAATACTTCGCGTACTTCTTCAGTGGGTTTGCGGTCGTAGAGAACGATCTCGCCCATGCTTTTGGGATAGCTGAACGGCAGTTTGCCATCGGGGTTATAATCGCCGAACAATACATCGGCTATGGCCTCCGCGGTTTTCTTACCGCTCCAGTAGGTCATGAGTATGCCTTTGGCAATGGGTTCAATGTTGGTGATAAAGCGGGGGCGCCCTTCTGTTAATACCAGTATCACCGGTTTGCCGGTGGCGGCTGCGGCTTTTACGAGCGCTACCTGCTCATCGGGCAGTGCCAGTTCGCGGGTATTGCCGGGGCTCTCGGCGTAGGCATCTTCACCAATACAGAGTACGATCACATCCACGTTGGCGGCTGCGGCAGTTAATTTGGCAACATCATAATTCGCTTTGCTGTCAAATCCTTTTTCGGTGGTGGTGATGGCATTGGCTTCGCCCACCTTTTCACGGATGGATTGAAAAATGGTTTTGCTGTCTTTGGGATACCATTCTTCTTCTTTACCCTGCCAGGTATAACTCCAGCAGCCATTCAGCGCGCTGATGCTTTGTGCCGATGGGCCGGCTACCAGTACTTTGGTATTTTTTGAAAGGGGTAACGTATTGTCTTTGTTCTTCAGCAGTGTCATGGCTTCATGCGCAGCATCCAGTGCCAGTGTTTGATATGCCGGTAAACCAAAATTGGCTTTGGCGGCATCTTCGGGATAGGGGTTATCAAACAATCCGAGTTTGTATTTCAGCGCCAGAATCCTTTTTACCGCATCATCAATACGGCTCATGGGTACCTCGCCTTTTTTTACGGCTTCTACCAGCAGGTCATAAAAAGAAAAATCGCCGGGCACCATGCTCATGTCTATGCCGGCATTGATGGCCATCACCACTGCTTGGCGGGGTGTGGCGGCCACATTGTGTCTTTCGTGTAAGCGTTTGATGTCTTCCCAGTCTGTTACGATCAGGCCTTCGAAGCCGAGTTCTTTTCTCAGTACATCGGTGAGTAAATATTTGTTGGAATGTACTGGCTCTCCATTGATCTCTCCCGAGTTGATCATGATGGTGGATGAACCCGCTTTTACGGCGGCCCTGAATTGCGGTAAATAATACTCGCGCATTTCTATTTCGGGCATATAGGTTGGGGTGCGGTCCTTGCCGTTCTTCGGATTGGAATAACCGAGATAATGTTTCATACAGCTTGCCACGGCAGTCATATTCTTCAACCCATCTTCTTCATACGCTTTTATCGCCGCAGCGCCCATGGTCTTGCCAATGAATACATCTTCCCCATAGGTTTCCGGGAACCGCGACCACAATGGCTGGCGGCCGATATCGAGTACGGGTGCAAAGTTCCAGCGTATGCCCGAGGCACGGAGTTCTTTGGCGGTTACTTTGGCTATGGCTGCTGCCAATGCAGGGTTGCGTGTGGCGGCGAGGCCAATGTTCTGCGGGAACAGTGTTGAGTTCAAGGTATAAGTTTGTCCATGCATGCCATCCAGTCCATAGATAACAGGTATTTTCTGCGCGGTGTTTTTCGATTCGTCCTGTATCTGTGTGATCACTGTTCTCCAGGTATCCATCGACAGGGCATGGGCCGTTGTATTGAGTATCGATCCCACCCTGTAATCAACCACCGCTTTTTTTAATGCGGCGGCATCAATGGCGCCATCGGTATTGCCCCAGCCGCCTTTGGCGATCACGGCAAATGTTACCTGTGTCATTTGGCCCACTTTGTCTTCGAGGGTCATTTTTTTGAGCAGGGCATCTGCTTTTTGTTTGTCGGTTTGTGCGGTGGATAGTAAAGAGGCTCCCAGGATAAGGAGCAGCAGCAATTGTTTTTTCATGATGGCGCAGTTGGTTATGGTAGATAGAACACCGGTTGGTCGATTTCCGGCCTTTGAAAATACGCATTATATCAAAGCATTGCAATAGATGGGATAACTAATACAAGGTGCGGTTTATAAATCTGTCCCGTCAGGGACAACAGCTTAATAGGCAGGCATGTTATTAGAAAGCAATGCCCCATCGGGGCTACACCAGGCTTTCCGTGGCGTCTGTAGATTATTGCACCTGAGGGTAGCCCCTACGAGGCATAATAAATATTATCTATTGCTTGTTACTATTAAGCGGTTGTCCCTGACGGGACATGGCATCGCAGTTTATGCAGGATATTTTCTGTACCTCCGCAATCCATCCTCCATCAACCCCTTCACTTTCTCTCTCAGGAAAGAGATATCCTTAAACCCCAATCCATCCACCGGCACTTCTTTCAGGTACACCGCGCGGCAAACACCGGGTGTTAGGGAAAGAAAACGGCGGTAATGCAGGCGGTCGAGGGTGTCTACCAGTAGTATGGGTTTGATGGGTGTCTGTGTTTCAATGGCTATGCGGAATGCGCCGTCGTAGAAATCTTTGAGCGGCTCGGGTGTTATGTTGAATGTGCCTTCGGGGAAAATAAATATCGAGATGTTTTTTTTCAGCGCGGCTTTTAAAGCGCGTACACTGCGGGCGCGTGTTTCGGCGTCGCGTTTGTCAACCAGTATCACAGCGGCGCGGTAGATCCATCCAAAGACAGGGAACTTTACCATCTCATATTTCCCCAGTACTCTTACGGGCTGGTGTATCATCAGCACAATAGGGGGGATATCCATATAAGAAATATGGTTGGCTACGAAAATGTATTGCTTTGTTCTGTCGTGGGGCGCTTCGTAAACTTCTTTGTGTCGTAACCCAACGAGGAGATACCAGGTACGCGCCCATACAGCGCATAGCCGGTAGATCATATTGCCGCCCGCTATCTTACCCAGTAAAAGCGACAGCATAATAAATGGGAACACCAGCAGCATGATCACAACAAACAGCAACAGCGCATAGATACAATACACTTCATGCAGCAGCCTGCGGAACATTTTCATGCATCGAACTTACGGGAAAATGAATTGTTATAAAAACCGTAGCATGTAACAGAAAAAAACTGTGCCTTCTGTAGCAATTATTTTCAGCCACAGAAGGCACAGACATTCATCAAAAAAATAGCCTCCGGCAAACCGAAGGCTATTTGATTTTCGCAAGTTCAGCTATAGTTAATCAATAAGAGACGATGGAGGGCAGCACTAAAATTTATACGTGGCCGCCAGTATAAAGCTCGCGGTGTTTTTGGTACCTGCTCCTTTACTGTCTGTAAAGATGGCGCCTTTGGCATTATCCAGCCTGAGTTCAGGAATGATGGTCAGGTTATCAATTTTGATGTTTCCGGAAAGGGTAGTAGCGAATATTTTGTTGGCTGATGGTATTACAGAATTAATCGCCCTGTCATCAAAATAATCACCACGCAGTGTGAGACCGAAGGTGGAAACAGGATCAAAGTTCAGGTACAATGCATGGCTCTTCCAGCTTGAATTGGAAGTACCCTGTTTGGTCGACTGTAAATTACCATCGTAAACGATATTGAATTTGTCGCTCAGTACACCGTTCACCACCAGGTTAAAATGCGTGAGTCCTGTACCACCCTGGAAATTGAGCCATACTTTCAGTTTGTCATTGTTGGTGCCGGTGGCGAATTGTGCAATGGCCACTTTGGTAGGGGAAGTAGTGGTCACAAAATCGGTAGGGTTGGCAATACCCACCATCAGACTGGTTTTTCCGCCCAGTGAGAAATCAGCTTTTACACCTGTGTGAAAGAAGGGGCCGTATGAGAAACCATACGACATGCTGTAGTTCCTGTTGGCATAAGCGTCCAGCAGTTCCCAGCCCACATGCGTGGCCCATTTACCAATGGTGAATTTCACACTGGAAGATGGGGCATAAGAGATATAGGCCTGTTTGATGATGTTCAAACTGCCTGCATCATTGTACGAGAACTCCTGCGCCCTTCTGCCCACACCAAAATCTGCGGTGGCAGAAACCTTGCCATAGCTATGGTCAACCCGCAGCGAAGCCATACCCAGTTCGTATGATTTCTGTGAATTGGTAAAACTGGTCAGGTTGTTGGTGCCTGTGGGTGGGTTGGAGAAATTAAAACGGTAATAAGCGTCTACGGATCCGGTAAAAGTCGTGGTAGATGTTTTGGTTGAATCAGACTGTGCAAACAGTGATACGCAGCCCAAAAATCCGATACAGGCTGCTGAAATTTTGTGTAACATTGCAATGGGTTTTATGATTAACAAAGAGGTACAGCCTGTAAACCTGGTCAGAGGTTTATCACAATGGCTGTACCTTATTTTTTTGGGTTCGTTAGAAACAGGATGATCCAACCCGGTCAGGGGTTTTGCGAATCATCCTGTTGATTAGTAGCAGATCATTTTCGAATCAGCTATCATTCTAAAATAGTAGCTGGCATGTATCATCTATCATCATCCGGATCAGGCCATCTGCGGTGTCCTGCCGTATTTCTCATTGTGCTGTGTGGCATCCAGACCAATTTCTTCTTCTTCTGCACTTACACGCAATGGTAAAATGAAGTTGATGAATTTGAATATGATAAAGGATACCACAAAGCTATAAGCAACAACGATCACCATTGCCTTTAACTGCGTAAAGAAAAAATCAAAATTTCCGTAGAACCAACCGTCATTACCGGCGCTGTTCACGGTTTTAGTGGCGAAGATGCCGGTCATGAGTATACCTACCATGCCACCGATACCATGACAGGGGAACACGTCAAGTGTATCATCGAGACTGGTCTTGGTTTTATAGTGCGAAGCCAGGTTGGAAATGATCGCGGCAATCACACCGATAAAGATACTTTGCGGGATGGCCACAAAACCTGCTGCCGGTGTAATGGCCACAAGACCCACTACGGCACCGATACAGAAACCGATCACGGAAGGTTTTTTACCACGCAGCACATCAAAGAACATCCAGGAAAGACCCGCAGCGGCTGCGGCCGTGTTGGTGGTGGCAAAAGCAGAAACCGCCAGTGCATTCGATCCAACAGCAGAGCCTGCGTTAAATCCAAACCAGCCAAACCACAGTAAGCCGGTACCGATCAATACATACGGTACGTTGGCGGGTGGAACTTCCATGTGCTGTAAATGGGATTGCCTGCGTTTGAGCACCAGTGCGCCTGCAAGGGCCGCACAACCGGCTGAAATATGTACCACGGTACCACCGGCAAAGTCAAGAACGCCCATTTTGAACAGGAACCCTTCGGGGTGCCATGTCCAGTGTGCGATTGGTGCATATACTAATAAGCTGAACAGGGCGATAAAAAGAATGTAGGCCGTAAAACGGATCCTTTCTGCTACGGCACCTACTACCAGTCCTGGTGTAATGATCGCAAACATCAGTTGGAACAAGGCAAATAAAGTAAGTGGAATAGTTGGTGCCAGACTCCATGCAGCGCCGGAATTCACTCCTTTAAAGAAAAGATGCGGGAGCGGGTTACCGATAAATCCACCGAGCGATGGGCCAAAGCAAAGACCGTAACCTACCAGCACCCACAAGATGCTGACAACGCCTGCTGCCACCACGCTTTTGATCATGGTAGAGATCACGTTCTTGCGGTGTACCATACCGCCATAGAAGAAGGCGAGACCTGGCGTCATGAGAAATACCAGGGCAGTGGCCACAATCAGCCAGGTAATGTCTGCGGCACTGTAAGTACCGGCATCATCAAAATTGGGTAGGGATGGGGTAAAAATCGCCACGACGGCTACAATCACCAGCACTAAAAAAGGTGCCAGTTGTTTGAAAGTCAGTTTTTGCATCTTCAACAGGTTTTGGTAATATTAGAAAATAATAATATAACAATTGAATAATCTAAAATACGATTAAAAATTGATTTTTTTGATTAAAATATTAACATTTTAAATTTTATCATATAAAATTTAAACCTGACTCAGCTTTCATTGAAAATTAATTAATGTAATTTTTACACAAAAAAGCCCGACATGTGTAGGTGCCGGGCTTGAAAATGTTATATGTGATTTATTTATATGCTGGTTAGATAGCTTTTATCCTTGCTCTCCAGTATAGAGCTTCCCATCAGGTACTGATCCACCCTGCGGGCGCATTCGCGGCCCTCGCTGATGGCCCAGACAACTAATGACTGTCCCCTTCGCATGTCACCGGCAGTAAATATTTTGGGGATACTGGTCTGGTAAGACTGTTCATCTGCTTTTACATTGCCCCTTGCATCCAGGTCAATATCCAGTTGTTTGATCAGGCCCTCATGTTGCGGGTGTACAAAACCCATGGCGAGCAGTGCCAGTTCGCAAGGGATCTCGCGTTCAGAGCCAGGGCGCTCTTCAAAAGCCGCTGGTCCGCCACCGGCTGGTGTTTTCCATTCGAGGTCCACTACGCGCAAGGCTTTCAGTTGCCCCTGCTCATCACCGATAAATGCTTTGGTAGCGATGGCCCAGTGTCTGTCGGCGCCTTCTTCGTGCGAGGATGTATTCTTTAATAACATCGGGTAAGTGGGCCATGGCATGGTATGCGTGCGGCTCTCGGGTGGTTTGGGCAATAATTCAAACTGGGTAACGGATGATGCACCATGCCTGTTGGAAGTGCCCACACAGTCGCTGCCCGTATCTCCACCACCGATCACCACCACATTTTTCGCCGTGGCAAAAATATCCTCGCTGTCAAATGCTGTTTCGCTGACACGTTTGTTTTGTTGTTTCAGAAAGTCCATCGCAAAATGCACACCTTTTAATTCTCTTCCTGGTACCGGCAGATCTCTTGGTATGGTAGAACCACCCGCCAATACCACTACCTGGCACTCACGCAGCAGGTCGTTGATACTCACTTTCACACCCACATTGGCATTGCATTTGAAAACAACGCCCTCTTCTTCCATCAAAGCAACCCTTCTGTCGATCACCCATTTTTCGAGTTTGAAATCAGGGATACCATATCTTAATAAACCACCGGGTGCATCATCTCTCTCGTAAACAGTAACGCTATGTCCCGCATAATTCAGTTGCGCTGCTACGGCAAGACCGGCAGGACCCGAACCAACGACCGCAATCTTTTTACCTGTTCTCAGGTTAGGTTGTTTTGATTTGACAAAACCTTTGTCAAATGCGATCTCGATAATATGTTTTTCTATTTCTTCTATAGCCACTGGTGGTTGATTGATACCGAGTACACACGCGCTCTCGCAAGGTGCGGGACAGATACGACCGGTAAACTCCGGGAAATTATTGGTAGCGCTTAATATCTCGTAAGCTTCTTCCCAGCTTTTACGATACACGGCATCATTGAATTCAGGAATGATATTTCCCAAAGGGCAACCGCTATGGCAAAACGGTACGCCGCAGTTCATACAGCGTGCGGACTGCTGGTTGAGTTTTTCTTCGGGAAAACGTTCTACAAATTCATTGTAATCATTCACCCGTTCTTTCGCCGCGCGTTTAGATGGAAGTTCCCTGGTAAATTCTATAAATCCTGTTGGTTTGCCCATGACTTAATTTTGGAATTTTGGAATTGGGAAGTTTTGGAACTGAGCAGAGAAATTTCCCAATTTCCCAATTCCAAAATTTCCCAATGAATACTATTTCTCGCTTTTCACCTTCTCCTTCAAACTCTTCTCCGCCATTACTTTTTTATAATCCTTCGGATATACTTTGATGAAATTCTTCAGTTGGTTCTCAAAATCATCCAGTACAAACCTTGCTACACTACTGATGGTGTAGGCATAGTGTTTGGTGATCATGTCGTGCAGCAGTTGTGCATCTTCCTGGCTCACGGGGTCGAGGTCCACCATTTCTTTATTGCATAAGCTGTCGAATGTTCCGTTCACATCATATACATAGGCAATGCCACCGCTCATGCCTGCTGCAAAGTTTCTGCCGGTGCTGCCGAGTATGACAGCAGTGCCGCCGGTCATGTATTCGCAGCCATGATCGCCTACGCCTTCCACTACCACATTGGCTCCTGAATTGCGCACGGCAAAACGTTCACCTGCTTTACCCCTTATATAGGCTTCGCCTGATGTGGCGCCGTAGAATGCTACGTTGCCGATCAATATATTTTCTTCCGGTACAAAACTTGCCTGGCGCGATGGATAGATGATTAGTTTGGCGCCACTCAATCCTTTCCCGAAATAATCATTGGCATCACCTTCCAGTTCCAGTGTAAGACCCCTGGTATTGAAAGCGCCGAAGCTTTGCCCGGCGGTACCGTTGAATGTAAAATGAATGGTATCCTCAGGCAGACCCTCGGCTTTGTATAGTTTGGTGATCTCGTTGGACAGGATCGTTCCCGCAGTTCTGTCTGTATTGATGATAGGGAACGAAGCGGACACACGCTGTTTTTTCTGGAGTGCCGGTTGTGCGGCTGCCAGTAATTTCCAGTCGAGTACATTACTGAGACCATGATCCTGTTCTTCCTGTTTGTATAAGCCGGTTCCTTCAGCAGGTTCTTTGTATAAAACGGCTGAGAGATCGAGCTGGTTATATTTCCAGTGGGTGATATCATCCCTCATTTCGAGACAATCTACCTGGCCGATCATTTCATTAATGGTACGGAAACCAAGTTCCGCCATGATCTCGCGTAATTCTTCTGTTATAAAGCGGAAGAAATTGACGACATGCTCAGGATCGCCGGTAAAACGTTTACGCAGTTCAGGATCTTGCGTAGCTACTCCCACAGGACAAGTATTCACATGGCATTTGCGCATCATGATACATCCTTCCACGATCAGCGCTGCGGTGGCTACGCCCCATTCTTCTGCGCCTAATAAAGTAGCGATGGCAATATCGCGGCCGGTTTTCATCTGGCCATCCGATTGCACCACTACGCGGCTGCGCAATTTATTTTTAACAAGTGTCTGGTGTGTTTCTGCGAGGCCGAGCTCCCACGGAAGTCCTGCGTGTTTGATGGAACTGATAGGAGAGGCACCGGTGCCTCCATCATGACCAGAGATCAATACCACGTCAGCCTTGGCTTTTGCCACACCTGCAGCGATTGTTCCCACACCGGCTTTGGAAACCAGTTTTACATTGATGCGTGCCGCGCGGTTCGCATTCTTCAGATCGAATATCAGTTGTGCAAGATCTTCAATGGAATAAATATCGTGGTGCGGTGGTGGCGAGATCAATCCCACACCGGGTGTGGCATGTCTTGTTTTACCGATCCAGTCATCTACTTTATGTCCCGGCAGTTGACCACCTTCACCTGGTTTGGCGCCCTGCGCCATTTTGATCTGGAGTTCATCTGCTTCGGTGAGGTAATAACTGGTCACACCAAACCTTGCCGATGCTACCTGTTTGATGGCGGAACGCATGGAATCGCCGTTCGCTAATTTCTGATAACGTATTTCATCTTCACCACCTTCACCGGTATTGCTTTTGCCGCCGAGACGGTTCATCGCTATGGCCAAGGTAGTATGTGCTTCCCATGAAATGGAACCAAACGACATGGCGCCTGTTGCGAAGCGTTTGTAAATGTTTTCTGCCGGTTCTACTTCGTCAATAGCAATAGAAGGACGATTAGGCCTGAAACGGAACTGGCTACGTAAGGTGCAGGCTTTTTCTGCCTGGTCGTTTACCAGCTTTGAATATTTTTTGAATGTTTCGTAATGATTCGATTTGGTAGAATGTTGCAGCAGGTGGATCGTCTGTGGATTGAACAGGTGGAACTCGCCTTTGCGTTTCCACTGGTAAATACCGCCTACCGGCAACCTGTCAACGGGTTGTTCCTGTTTGCTGAAAGCAAAGAAATGTTTGGACAAAGTTTCTTTCGCAATTTCATCCAGTCCCATACCTTGTATACGCGATGTGGCGCCGGTGAAATACTGGTCAACAACCGATTTATTCAAACCAATGATCTCGAATATCTGTGCACCCTGGTAAGACTGCAGTGTGGAGATCCCCATTTTGGAGAATACTTTCAGCAAACCTTCATTTACTGCTTTCACATAATTCTTCTTCAGGTATTCAGGATCAAGATCCGTCACCAGTTTGCCATTTAAGCGCATATCGCGGATAGAAGACAGCGCGAGATAAGGGTTAATAGCAGTTGCGCCAAACCCAAGCAGGCAGGCGAAATGGTGTACTTCCCATACATCACCGGCTTCTACAATAATACCTACCTGTCCGCGGTACCCTTTGCGTATCAGGTGGTGATGTACAGCGGCTGTGGCGAGTAAGGATGGTATCGGTGCGTGATCGGAATCTATGGCACGGTCGGTTAATATAATTACTTCAAACCCGTCTTCCACTGCATCGGTTGCATAACGGCACAAACGGTCCAGGCCGGCTTTCATCGATCCCGGTTTTCCATCTGCGCGGAAATAGGTCTGTAATGTTTTTGCCTGGAAGATGCCGGTATCGATACTCCGGATCTTTTCCAGTTCATGGTTATTGAGTACCGGGTGTTTCAGCGCCACACTGTGACAGGCCAATGGATCTTCTATCAATAAATTACCATTGCTTCCTGCAAAAGTAGCGAGAGACATCACCATCCTTTCACGTATCGGATCGATTGGAGGATTGGTTACCTGCGCAAACAACTGTTTGAAATAACTGCTGAGGTGTTGCGGCTGCTCACTCAGAATGGCCAGCGGTACATCTGTGCCCATTGAGCCGATGGGTTCTTTTCCATCAAGTGCCATCGGGGCGATGATGGTATCGAGGTCCTCTGTTGAATAGCCGAATGCTTTCTGGTATTTGAATACCTGGTCGTGTTCGAGATGGGTGAACATCACGCGTGGCTCAGGTAATTCTTCGAGACGTATCTTGTATTTGTTGAGCCATTCTGCATACGGTTTTTGTGAGCAGATGGTTTGTTTGAGTTCGTCATCGCTGATGATACGTCCCTGTTCCATGTCCACGACGAACATTTTACCTGGCTGTAGCCTTCCTTTTTCTTTTACGTTTGCGGGATCTATCGGCAGCACACCTGTTTCAGAGGCCATGATCACGCGGTCATCATGTGTTACGGTATATCTCGACGGACGCAATCCATTTCTGTCGAGCGTTGCGCCGATGATCTTTCCATCTGTAAATGAAATAGACGCCGGTCCGTCCCATGGCTCCATGATACAGGCGTGGAACTCATAGAATGCTTTTTTCACCGCATCCATCTGTTCATTGCCATCCCATGCTTCGGGTATCAGCATCATCATTACATGCGGTAATGAACGGCCAGTGAGTGTGAGCAGTTCGATCATATTATCGAGACAGGCAGAATCGGACTGGCCACTTGTTACAATGGGCAGTAACATCTCCATTTCTTCCTTGGTGAAATGGGGAGACGTAAATCCTTTTTCGCTGGTGCGTAACCAGTTCAGGTTACCCTGTAACGTATTGATCTCTCCATTGTGCGCGATGTAACGGAAGGGTTGTGCCAGTTTCCAGGAGGGGAAGGTATTGGTGGCAAAACGTGAATGTACCAGGCCGAAAGCAGACACGACTCTTTTATCACTCAGGTCGGGAAAATAGCCGCGTACCTGCATACTGGTGAGCTGTCCCTTGTACACAATGGTTTTATAAGATAACGAGGAGAGATAAAAACCGATCTCATCCTGTTTAACTGTGTTGCGAATGGTATGTGCAGCGTAGTTACGGAGAATGAATAGTTTTCTTTCAAAATCATCGGGGTTGGTGATGCTATCCGGGCAACCGATGAATACCTGTTCCATGCAGGGTTCTACTGAAAGCGCTGTTTGGCCAATATCTTCTTTGTTAACGGGAACTTTGCGATAGGTAAGTATCTCCAGTCCGAATTTTTCTGCGGAGCGGTTGAAGATGGCGCGACATTCTTCACGCAATCTTATTTCCTTGGGAAAGAAAATAAATCCAACACCATACTTTCCCACTGCGGGAAGGTGTACACCCAGTTTCAGGCACTCATCAAAAAAGAATTCGTGTGGTACCTGGAACATGATACCCGCGCCATCACCCGTATTGCTTTCGCAACCGCAGGCGCCGCGGTGTTCCATGTTTTCCAATACCGTTAACGCATCCGAAATGTACGCATGGGATTTATTGCCTTTGATATTTGCCACGAAACCTATACCACAGGCATCATGTTCGAAGGAAGGATCGTAGAGACCTTCGCTATGTGCTTGAACCAGCATGTCTAATAATTCTTAAATGAAATGGCAGGCAACCGTAATGGAAAAATATGAAAAAAATCGCGGTTTATCAAACGGTATTGCAGAATAATTATCCAGATAGGTTGATAATATTCAATGAAGTGCTGTAGTTGTTGAATATTGTCAATCACAAAACTAACGATTGTTATTATTCTATCGAATAGATAGAATAAGCAGGTGGGAAGGAGAACTGCATTTTTGCGCCGTGTTTGAACAGCCCATATACCGAACTGCCGCTACCACTCATGGCAGCATATACGGCGCCGGCTGCATAGAGTGAGTTTTTGATGGCAGGAATTTCAGGATGATCCCTGCCCACCGTGGTTTCAAAATCATTTACCAGCAGATTTTTCCATTCTCCAACCGGTAATTGAACGATCTCACGGAGCGGGCGTGCCGGCGGTGCGGGTGTGATACCTGCAAATGCTTTCGCGGTGGAAACATGTATGCCAGGATTCACGATCACAAAAGTATAGGCAGAGAGATCGAGTTTGATTGCTTCCATCAATTCACCTCGTCCCGTTGCGATGCAGGGTTTATTCAGTATAAAAAAAGGACAATCGCTCCCAAGTTGCAAGGCATAGTTGCTTAACTGATCTTGTGATAAGTTGAGTTGGAACATCTTATTCAGCATGCCCAGTGCAAATGCGCCATCGGCACTGCCACCACCCAATCCCGCACCCATAGGGATGTTTTTGTGAAGATGCATCTGTACATGACCGATAGCAGGGAAATTTTTTTTCAGGAGATGGTAAGCTTTTACGCAAAGATTATTTTCGACTGAACCGGCAACCGGTAAGCCGGAACTGGCTAACTCAACTCCCGATTCCAAATTCCCAATTCCAGGCTTCACACATTCCAAAGCATCCTGCAATTGCACCGGGTAAAACACGGTTTCGAGGTCATGATACCCATCTTCCCGCTTACGCGTGATGTGTAAACCGAGATTGATCTTGCAGTTGGGAAAGGTGATCACTATTTTCTTTTATTGATCTCGTCGCGGATAGAAATGGCGCGGATATAATCTTCCTGTTCCAGTACTTCGTTCAGCAGGGTCTGTAATTCCTCGAGGTTCATGGAATCGAGGTTTTCGCGGTTGGGGCCGGTTTCTTCGATACCTACCGCTTCGCCTTTTGCTTTTTTGGAGCCGCCGTCTTCCATGAGGATACCGGCATTTTCGAGGATATGTTCGTAGGTATAGATCGGGCAACCAAAACGTACCGCCAATGCCAGCGCATCGCTGGTGCGGCTATCTATTTCCACCGTATCGTTTTCTGTAAAGCAAACCAGTTTGGAATAGAAGATACCTTCCTGCAGGTCGCTGATCACGATCTCCTGGAGTTCCACACTGAAGGCGTTCATGAAGTTTTTCATCAGGTCATGGGTAAGCGGTCGGCTGGGCTGCATGTGTTCGAGCGCCACGGCAATGGCCTGCGCCTCAAAACCGCCGATCACGATCGGCAGCCTGCGGAGCCCGTTGATCTCGCCCAGTACCACGGCATAGGAGTGCGTTTGGGTAATACTGTGCGATAGGGCCACTATTTCCAGTTCTATCTTCTTCATAAAGGTTACGAAAGTACTTTAAAATGGGACACGAATGGCAGGCTGTGTATCAAAAAATGTACCGCTGGCGCGGTAAGGCACAAGGTACAAGGGACAAGGAAAGAATCGTTGAGGTTTCTTGTTTCTTGTGCCTTGTTTCTTGTCTCTTAAAACGTAGTTTTGCGGATGCATTATGTTTCTGCCGAAGGTTTGACGAAGAGTTATGGTATCAATCCCCTGTTTAAGAATATCTCGTTCCACATTAATGAAGGTGACAAGATCTCGCTGATCGCACGCAATGGCGTGGGAAAATCCACCCTTTTACGGATTTTGAATGGAGAGGAAACGGTTGATGAGGGTAAGCTGTACATCAACAAAGATGTGACCGTTGCCCTGTTTGAACAGGATCCCAAGTTTGACGAGACAAAGACCGTACTGGAAAATATCTTTCACACCGATCATCCGGTGCTGAACGTGATCCGGGAGTATGAAATGGCCACCGAAAACGAAGACGGTGAGGCGATGGCCGAGTTGTTTGGCAAGATGGATGACCTGAATGCCTGGGAGTTTGAAGTAAAAGTGAAACAGATCCTCACAAAACTCAATATTCATCACCTGGAGCAGCCCGTAAGCGACCTGAGCGGTGGTCAGCGCAAGCGTGTGGCCCTGGCCAAAACACTGATCGATATCGGATTTGACCATAAGCATACGTTGCTGATGATGGATGAGCCCACCAACCATCTGGATGTTGAAATGATCGAATGGCTCGAGAACTATCTTAACCAGGAAAATGTTACGCTCCTGCTGGTTACCCACGACCGTTATTTCCTGGATGCCGTGAGCGAAGAGATCTGGGAACTGGAAAGGGAAAACATGTACGTGTACCGCGGCGATTATGAGAATTACATGGAGAAAAAAGCGGCGCGTATAGAAAGCGAGATGGCCAGTATCGACAAAGCCAAAAACGAGTACCGCAAAGAACTCGAATGGATGCGCAAGCAGCCCAAAGCACGAACTACCAAAAGCAAGAGCCGCCAGGATAATTTTTATGAAGTAGAGGCCCGGGCCAAACAGAAAATAGAAGATGCACAGGTACAGTTACAGGTAAAAATGAGCAGGCTGGGAGGTAAGGTAGTAGAGATGAAAAAAGTGTACAAAAGCTATGGCGACCTGGAGGTACTGAAAGGATTCGACTATACATTCAGCAAAGGAGAGCGGGTGGGTATCATTGGAAAGAATGGCGTGGGAAAATCCACTTTTCTCAATATGCTCCAGCAGCTGGAACCGGCAGACAATGGAAAGATCAATGTAGGTGATACAGTTATATTCGGCAACTTCTCACAGCAGGGCCTCGTGATCAAGGAAAACATGCGTGTGATTGAATATGTAAAAACGATCGCTGAACATTTTCCCCTGGCCAATGGAGGCAGTTTGAGTGCCGCGCAGTTTTTGGAACTCTTCCTCTTCACACCCGACAAACAATATACTTACCTGAACTCATTGAGCGGGGGCGAGAAAAAACGCCTGCAATTATTGAGTGTTCTTTTTAAAAACCCCAATTTCCTGATCCTCGATGAGCCTACCAATGACCTTGATCTGCCAACGCTTGCCGTATTGGAAAGATTTTTGGATGATTACCAGGGTTGCATCCTCATCGTGAGCCACGACCGGTATTTTATGGACCGATTGGTAGATCACCTGTTTGTGTTTGAGGGAGAAGGAGAGGTAAGGGATTTTCCCGGCAACTACACACAGTACCGGATCTGGCTAAAGGATAATGAGAAGAAAGAAAATAAATGGGATGTATTGCAGGCCAGGAAAAGTAAGGGTGAAACAACTGAATCTGCTGTTGTGAGCCGTGAGGCATCAGTCGTGAGTAATGTTGCCGTTGTACAGAAAAAGAAAATGAGCTTTAAAGAAAAACGTGAGTTTGAATTACTGGAAAAAGAAATGCCCGAACTGGAAAAAGAAAAACAAACCATCACGCATACAATGGGTGATGGCAAAATAGCTTTTGATGAGCTTCAGAAACTCAGTGAAAGGATACTGGTGATTGACCAGTTACTCGGAGAGAAGGAAATGAGGTGGCTGGAGTTGAGTGAGATGGTCTAGCCGGATTTGTGTCCTCACAAATCCCTGATGCAAATGTGGGGACACATTTGCGGCCTACGCCGGATTTGTGTCCTCACAAGTCCCCAATCGGTAAATGTGAGGACACATTTGCGGCGCTAGGTAAAGCTGATCAGTTCCACATCAAACACCAATGTACTATTCGGTCCTATCTGTGCGCTTACCTGCCTGTCGCCATAACCCAAATGTGGTGGGATAAAAAAGCGCCATTTGCTTCCTGCGGGCATTAATTGCAAACCTTCTGTCCAGCCCTTGATCACCATATTCAACGGAAAACTTGCAGGCTTTCCTCTTTGTACGGAACTATCGAATACCGTTCCATCTATCAATGTACCATGGTAATGACAGGTAACCGTATTGTGTGCGGCTGGTTTGTTGCCTGTTCCTTCTGTCAGTACCTCGTATTGTAATCCACTGGGTAGTTCTGTAACGCCGGGGTTGTTTTTATTGGCTGCTAAAAAATCCTGTCCCGCTGTAAGATTGGCGGCGGCTTTCTGCGCTTTTGCCTGGGCTAATTGTTCTGCTGCACTCATGTGTGTATGTTTTCGCGAAGGTAAGGGAAGATGTATAAAGACATGACAGTAAAAATACATGTAGTGTCACAGTATAAAATATCTTATTGAGGGTCATAGAATTTTAGCCGCAGATTCGCAGATTAAGGTTCTCAATCTGCGAATCTGCGGCTAAAATTTTTCAAAATAAACATAACTAAAATCAATAAAAACTAAAAAAATAGTTATTGAACTAAAAAAATAGTTATATTGCTTTTAAATCGCCTTCAAGGCTCCTAAAATCTTAACCACATTATTATGAGAAAGTTAGTTTCGATTGCACTCGTATCACTTATCTGCTTATCAGTTACTGCACAGGTTGACAGTACGGTAGTGCAGGCCCATTACCGTCTTACGCATATTATGGATACCACCCAGCCAGAGAATCCTATCAAGCAAAATATGATCCTGTACCTGGGTACAAATATGAGCCGCTATATGTATGACAGGAACCCTCCTGGTAGCACAACCACAGTATCAGATATAGCTGTGAGCGGTGGTATTTCCGGTGGCACTTTTCGTGCAGCTTCAGGCGGCGCAACCATCTCGGCGGTTACTGTGCCGGCAGGGTCAATGAATATCTATATGTATAGTGGGTCATTGTATAAAGACATCAACGCTTCGCAGATGATCTATTTAACGATACCCAGGTACAGTGAAAAACTTTTTGCTGTAACTGAAAGCACGCCTGCCATCAACTGGACCATCAGTTCGGAAACAAAAACCATTCTCGGTATGCCCTGTCAGAAAGCAACAGGCAGGTTCAAAGGACGTGATTACGAAGCCTGGTTCTGCAGTCAGTTGCCCTATAGTAACGGCCCATGGAAACTGGGTGGTTTGCCGGGATTGATTCTGGAAGCCTCCGATACAAAAAAAGAAGTGGTATTTACGCTTACTGGGTTTGAGTCTGTGATAGAAAAACCTACGGCTATCGATATACCCTCTACGGTAGTAAGGGCATCTCCCAAAGAGTATAAACAATATGCAGATGCATTACTGAAAGACGGGGCAGCTTCAAAAGGCGGAGCCAGTAGTGGCGGTATGATGGTGGTAAGCGGTTTTGCAATGGGGCCGGATGGAAAACCTGCTAAACCAAGAGAAATGAATAACCCGATCGAAAAAGAAGAGCCGGTTAAAAATTAGTACCTGATAAATTACACAACACGAACACACGGCGTAGGGTGAATAATAACCCGATCGAAAGAGGGATCAATTAATATGCAGTACTGTTGATTTTTTGCGCCACCGGTTTTTTATCAAATCCTTCGTTCCTCCCTTCGTGTCCTGGAGTCTTAGTGGTTCAATTTCTTTTGAACCACTAAGACTCCAGGACACGAAGATGGCACGAAGAAAAGCCTACTATACCATCTTGAATACCAACTGACATGCAAAAAAAATATTCCGCATACTGTTTACTATTTCTTTTACTTTTTTTCAGTGATGCAGGTGCGCAGGTAGCTATTACCGGTAAGGTAACGGATAGCCTCGGTAAACCTGTACCATCAGCCAGTGTTACGCTGGTGAAGAAAAATGGGGTAATACTGGCGTTTGCCATTACCAATCCATCCGGTATGTTTAAAATTCAGCACGCAGGTTCATCTGCAAATGATACTTTGTCTGTGGATGTAAATGCCATGGGTTTTACAAAAAAAACGGTTCCGGTAACACAATCTGTACAAGCCACAGATTTCAAACTGTCAGCTTCTGTCAATAAACTGCCCAATGTAAGTGTTAACAGCCGCACAATGCTGCGCAAAGAAGGCGATACATTGAATTATGATGTGGCATCATTCAGTAACCCGCAGGACAGGGCAATAGGGGATGTGATCAAAAAACTACCGGGTGTGGATGTGGCAGAAAACGGACAGATATCTTACGGCGGCAAGCCGATCAACCGTTTTTATATTGATGGAGATAACCTGCTCGATGGCAGGTATAATATGGCCACAAAAGGCATCCCTGCCGATGCGGTCTCCAAAATACAGGTACTCGAAAATCACCAACCCGCAAAAGTGTTAAAGGGTACGGTACCCAGTGATGAGGCAGCCATGAATATTGTATTAAAAGACAAAGCTAAACTCAGGTTGATGGGTACCGGCGATGCCGCGGTGGGTACACCGGATGCATACAATGCTTCTGTCAATGCAATGCTGTTTCAAAAACGTGTCAAGTTCATCAATTATACCAAGCTGAATAATACCGGCAACGATCTGGCGAATGATGTCATGAATTTCTTTTCAAACGAAGCTGCGCCACCTCCTGCTTTAATGAGTGCAAGCACTGCCGGTAATCCTGATCTTGCTAAAAGAAGATGGCTGTTCAACAACTCAGTGCTGGTTACGGCCAACGATCTGGTCAATTTAAAAAATGACTGGCAATTGCGTATCAATGCGTATTACCTGCATGATAAGCAGTACCAGTCTTACAAATCCTACTCTGCGTTATACATGCCCAATGATACCATAGCCAATGCAGAAGTACTGGACAGCCGTACCAGGACCAATACATTCAATACGCAGTTTACGCTTATGGCCAACCGCAAAGATTATTTCCTCAACAATGTAACGACCCTGGAGAACACACCATTGCTGGTAAATTCGAGTCTGCATGCAACGGGTAACGGTTTTGTGACCCAGCAATTCAGCGGCACCACCACCAGTATTTCCAACCGTTTTAACCTGATCAAAAAATTATCATCGGGTTCGAGTTATGAATTGTTTTCACTGATCAGTCATATACGCAATCCGCAAACTTTATTGGTGGAACCTGGTTTGTATGCGCCACAACTGAATGGAGGTGTGCCTTATGCCGGCCTGGCGCAGGATGCGGCTATTCCCACATTTATGACAGATAACTATATCAGTTTTGGTTTTCCCGGCACAAAATTCAGGCAGCAATACAGGATAGGTGTCAATTACCAGGAGCAGCGCCTGGAATCACTGCTGTCTGCGGAACAATTGGGCGGGAACAAAAATATCGTAGCCGACAGTTTTATCAACCGACTCGACTGGCAGAAGATAAGAACGTATATACAGGCTGATTATACCTATACCACCAACAAACTGCAGTTGATGCTGTCAATACCGTTTGTTTACCAGGATATCCGTTACACGGGCCGCAAAGTGAATAACCATTTACAAAACCTGCCCATAACGCCACGTGTCAATCTTAGGTATAACACCGGTAAGGAAGCCTATGTTGCTCTTACTTATATGTATGGAAACAGTTGGGCGGGTATCGACCAGGTATATGATGGTTATATCATGCGCAACTACCGAAATTTTTATTCAAATGGAACGCTGCTGACCGAGAGCCAGAGTCACAATACATCGATGTCGTATAATTTCAGGAACACACTAAAGATCTTTTTCTTTTCGGCAGGTGTCACGTATGGTGTTTTTCAAAGGAACACGATCAGCGATCAGCAGATCAGTTCTATGGTGCAGCAATCCAAGCTGATACCTTATGATAATGAGTACACAACCAGGGGGGTGTTTGGTACTGTGAGTAAGTATCTTTTTCCCTTGATGACAACCATCGGGGCAAAAGCGAATATGCAACAGTCGCGTTCCAATGCGATACAGAACGGGGATCCTTTGCAGATAGTGAACAATGTGTATTCGGTAAGCGCCAATAGCAGTACCAAGTTTACCGACTGGTTGACAATTGGGTACACGGGTTCGTTTGTGACCAGTCAAAGTAAAACGATCGATAACCTGCATGGCAGCAAACGGCCCGCCACGCCTCCTGTAAAAAAATGGCAGCATGCTGCCGATGCGGCCATTACGATCACTAAATCATTGTTTGGGAAAATTGTTGCGGATAATTATACCTATCTCGTACCGGGAGCGCAGGATGTGCGGGTAACGTTTGCAGATGTGTACCTGACCTGGAAACTCGATAAACTCAAAACCGATCTTGAATTTTCGCTGACCAATATTGCGGGAACAGACACCTATACGAATGTCTATCTTTCATCAAACAGTATTTCAGAGGTTGCTTATCGGATAAGGCCGAGGATGGCGATGGTTAAGTTTTTGTTCAGATTTTAGATACTGGTTAAATACGGGTCTCAAAAAATGAGCATTGAAAATTGAGCGTTGAATATTGAGCATTTAAATGTTCAATATTCAACGCTCACTACCCAATGTTCAATTGGTTATCAGGAATCTTCTTCTTACTTTTCCGTATCAATGTGATTAGTATGAAAGACATTTTCAACAAAACCGATACTGATGAAATACTTGCCCGGATCGGCAGTCTTCAACCCGGCAGCCGGGCCTTATGGGGTAAGATGAATGTGGCGCAGATGCTGTCACACGCGCAGGCAGGCATTGAAGTGGCGCTGGGAGATAAAAAACTGAAACAGGCATTGATCGGCATCTTATTTGGACGGATCGCAAAAAAGGTAATGATGAATGAGAAACCTTTTAGCAGGAATTTACCCACGGATCCCTCATTCATCAGGAAATCTGAGCATGATTTTGATGCAGAGAAGGGAAAGCTGGTTACCATTATTAATCGTTTTATCACTGCCGGTCCTGGTGGTATGATCAAGGACCCGCATCCTTTTTTTGGGAAACTGACACCAGAAGAATGGAGCATACTAACCTGGAAGCACCTGGATCATCATTTAAGACAGTTCGGCGCTTAGATGGAAAAGATACAGGATACAAAATACAGGCACACAGACAGCTATATGTCTTACCATGTATTGCGTATGTTGATACATGGTATTTTGTTTTGCCTTATTGTATTCCCAGGAGGTTGTCGTTTCAAAAATACTGCCAATCCCAATAAAAGTTTTTCATCTCAACAGTTTTTGGTCGTGCTGGGAACGGCACAGGATGCCGGTTATCCCCAGGTAGGTTGTGAGAAAGAATGTTGCACGGCTTATTGGTCGGGAAAAGAAACTAAAAAGCATATCACCAGCCTGGCGCTGATTGATAACACCACAAAGCAATACTGGTTATTTGAAGCGACACCGGATATTACCCAACAGTTATCTGTTCTTCAATCACATCTCTCAACAAAACCGGATTATTCACCTGATGGTATTTTTCTTACCCATGCGCATATAGGCCACTATAGCGGGTTGATGCAGTTGGGTAGGGAAGCAATGGGCGCCAGATCAATACCGGTATGGGCGATGTCGCGAATGGATTCTTTCCTGCGCAGCAATGGGCCATGGAGCCAATTGGTATCATTACAAAATATCCAGTTGCAGCCATTGAAAGCGGATAGTACGGTTTCATTAAGCGCTCACCTGAAAATAACGCCCATACAAGTACCACATCGTGATGAATTTTCTGAAACGGTTGGATATATCATCGAAAGCGGCAAAAAGAAAATACTGTTTATCCCTGATACAGATAAATGGGAAAAATGGGACAGGAATATCATTGCTGAGATCAGGAAAGTAGATATGGCACTGATCGATGGAACATTTTATCAGGATGGAGAATTGAAAGGAAGGGACATGCGTGAAGTACCGCACCCGTTTGTATCCGAGACCATGCAAAAAATGGCTCTGTTACCTGCTTCAGAAAATCCAAGGTGATGTTCATTCATTTCAATCATACCAATCCGTTACTCAAAACCAGGTCGGCAGAAAAGAATAAAGTAAGAGCGGATGGTTTTCAGGTTGCGGAAGAGGGGGATGTGATAGATCTGTAATTGAAAATTTAGGACCGTTTACTTTTGATCCTTGCTTTTTCTGAGACTTTCCAACTCAGAAGTATTCAAAATCTTCCTGAACTTTTTCTTTTTGAGACCATTGTAAAGCATTTTGTCACCGGTCCAAAGGGAAGCACGTAAGAATTTAGCTAATGCGACAAAATCAGTATCATCAATGTCTATATCTTTTGTTATCATTTCGGATGCTAACCAGGTTTCTACAGGTATTATTTCTTCGTTAATGAAGTGTAGTTTCGAAATCACTAAATTGTATGACTCCCGGAGTTGTTTGTCTGATAGTTTGGAGATTTTTTTGAGTTTCTCCCAATGCTTTTTTGATTTCGTAGCGCATATAGCTGCAACTATAAAAATCAAAGTGCTTGTCTGAGTTGAAAAGTAAATCGCCAATGGTGCTATTCGTATTGAGTAATGCACTGAAAATGATATTGGTATCTACCACAATTTTCATTTCACAAGCCTGTTGCGGTTTTTGGCCCACCAGCCTGATTTGGATTCTTTGGTCAGTTTGTCAACGGCTGACTGTTTGGCTTTAGATTTGGCAGTCGCCTCTTTATAAGTCAGGAAATCCACAAGACTTTGAAGTCCATCAGTGTTCACGTATGATGGTAGCCTGATAATCACTTCTTTACTTGTTCGTTGGATTAGCATATAAGTAGGTTTGCAATGTCGAAATTAATGATTTTTTATTTCATTATACTTAATCCTGAATGAAGAAAGGTCAGGTTTATTCGCTCGTTTTCTCTCCAATTCATACTGATAAATAATCTCCCCAACCTCCTTAAAAAAAGGGTAACCAATTTCTTTGTACTCATATTTATCATCATTCAAAACCCCATCCCTGTTCACATAAATATTCCCGCTGATGAGGAACTCGACGTTGTTTTTGAAATCCACAATATATGCCGCATCGGTCAGGTACCCATACGACCAGCCGGTCTTGTTAAAAATGCGTACATGTGGTGCCGGTTTCTGTTTGCCTGCTTTGTAGAGAAAGAATTTGGTATAGCTGTCAAAGTACTCGGTAGTATCATAGTTGGGGTAACGGCTCTCGGAGGGGAGCTTCGACATGTAAAGATGGAGGAACTGCAGGTCATCCTTAGTCAGGTTAAAACGTTGTTCTTTGGGAACAGATTCTGGAAACATAACTGATCTGACCATCTGGTGAAGATCTTCTAACGGGAGATTGTTATGTCTGGTAAAATCAAACGGCGCTTTGATCAGTGAATCATAACGGTTGAAATGTGCATTACCAACTAATAATGTCTTGCTGTAGTCAAATCCCATTTTGCTTTCTGCGGGGGGCTGTGTGAATACAGTCTCTCCATTCTTTACAAAACGTATCGCATTGGTGTGCCGGTTCTCTGCTTCAGTAGCCGTAACAAACCTGCGTACGATGCGTACATCTTTGTATCCTTTCCGGTGCAGGCATTGGTTCAATGTCTCCTGTCCGTCGAACTCATATAATCGGTTGTAGGCATCATTGTCGCTTATGAGGAATATTTTTTTGATATACTGTGCAACAGATGGCATTCCGTTATCCGCCGATGTATCTTTTAAAACCCTTGTCTGGTGGTCATACGAACTATCGGTGAACATCGGGGTGAAATTATCGATGCGGTACTTTTTCCGGTATTCATTCATTTTTTCGAGCGCGATCAGTGCGGTGGGTAGTTTAACCGTGGATGCAGGATTGAAGTATTGATTCCTGTCTACATGGAAATAATAATCAGTAAAGCCTGGTTTGTTGCGTTTATCCCTGTCGATTTTTGTGTAGATAATTTGGTAGTGAAAACTATCGGGATTGTCGAGTACTTTTTTCAGCAGGGGAGAGGCTTTGCTGTAGAGTAGTTCTTTCAGCCAGGGATCTGTTTTTTCCTGGGCGGAAACAGGAACAATGGAAAAGTATGCAATGGATAAAAGGAGCAGCTTTTGCATGTTGGTAGTATTATCGCCACAGATTTCACAGATTAGCACAGATTTTTTTCTGTGTTAATCTGTGAAATCTGTGGCAAAAAAATCATTTCAAATTTGTAGTTAAAAAATCTGTTGTGCGCTTCCATGCAAGCAGGGCAGCATCTGCATTATACCGAGCGGTAGAGGTATTATTATGAAAAGCATGGTTCACACCCGGATATTTGTATAGTTCATATTTCGTGCCCGCATTTTTTAACGCTTCTTCGTAAACGGCTATGCCTGCATTTACGCGTTCATCGAGCTCTGCATAATGTAATTGCACCGCCGCTTTAATTTTAGGAACATCAGCCGCAACCGGCTGCATCCCATAAAAAGCAACCGCTGCATTTAGTTTAGGATCATTTACTGCCAGTTGGTTGGCCATGGCACCGCCCCAGCAGAACCCAACACAGCCTGTTTTTTTATTGACATCCTTCCTCGTTCTCAGATAGGCAAGTGATTTGAGAAAGTTGTTGAGGTTTTTCTTCTGGTCAAGTTCGCCGATCAGTTTCCTGGCTTCGTCTTCATTGGCCGGCGTACCGCCTGTTCCTGATAATGCATCGGGGGCCATCGCAAAAAAGCCGGCTTTGGCGGCGCGGCGGGCTACATCCTTGATGTGTTCATTCAACCCCCTGTTCTCATGTATCACCAGCACCCCGCCAAGGTTGATGCCTTTTTTAGGTTTAGCCGTGTACGCCTGCATGGAAACACCATCGGCATCATACAGGATGGTCTCGGTATCAAGGTCATCATCCTGTGTATGGATGGTGGCGGCTTTGGCGTAATTGCCTTCGAGTTGGGGAAGTACTGTCATGGCAACGGCCATGCTGCCGGTGATCATGGCGAGTTTTTTCAGGAAAACTTCTCTTGATAATGGTTTATGTGTGTACTCGTCGTAAAGGTTGATGATACGCTGATCCATAGGTATGTTTTAGGGATACTAATATACCTATTAATTAATTGGCACGCAAAGGCGCAACGGCGCGGTTATTTTTTGTGCCTTAGCGGCTTCTCGCCCGCTAAGCTTAGGCGAGTGGGTGCGTGCTTATTTCCCTGCTGGTTAATCAGGTAAGCAGCTTCCACAAGTTTTTCCATCTTTTCATACAGGGTAAGGATGGTTGCCCGCTCTGTGGCATTCAGCTCCTTGTGGTAATTGGCGGTAACGGTTGTTTTGAGCCATTCCCATAATAATGCCCTGATATCATTGATATCTGCAAAATCAAACAGCTCTTCTAAAACCAGTTGGGGATTATCGATCTCCCGGCTGTTCAATACATGAAAAACCGGTGCAGGCAGGGATTGTTTCCGTAAAGGCATACAGAACGTTTTAAATGGGCCTGCTTTACGAAGAAAATGTTTTGCGTTAGATCTGCCTGCGGTAAATACGCCCGTGAAAAAAAAGACAAATCCAGGTATAAACCGATTGGCCGGTTTATGGGTAATTGGTTATTTCGTAATAGCTGAATGGTACAGCAATAGTATAAAATGGTCGATGATTTTTCAAAAAAATACCACCCTATTTTCTAACGTATTTATACCTGATGAGATTAGTCGAACGCCTGCAGCAATACCTTACTTATTATAAGATAACTGCTTATGCCTTTGAGCATACCTGTGAATTATCGAATGGCTACCTGAGCAAACAGCTCAAAGGCAAAGGCGCCATCGGCTCCGATATCCTCGAACGTATCAAAGAGAAATACACAGACCTGAGCCTGGTATGGCTGGTTACAGGAAAAGGTACCATGCTGCTGTCACCTCCCCATTCTTCCAAAAACGAAAAAAAAGTAAACGAACTGAATGAAGAGCAACATATTTATTTCACCTCCAAGGATGAGGTGATCAAACTGCTACAAAAACAGATCGAGAAACTGGAAGCAACGATTGAGGACAAAGACAAAATAATCACACTCATGGAAAACCAGTTGCGGCTGAACGGTCAGTCTGCATACAAAAGGACCCGGTGAGGGTCCTTTTGGTTTCTTTTGTAAAAGAAAAAAATTGAGAATTGAGAGTTGAATATTGAAAATTTCTCCCAAGTTAAAATGTTCAATATTCAATTCTCAACTCTCAATGTTCAAGTAAGAATTGTATACAGGTTAATTCTCTGCGTATGCCGAAGTAGGCTCACAGGTACAAACCAGGTTCCTGTCGCCATGTGTATTGTTTACCCTTGCCACACTAGGCCAGAATTTATTCTGTGTTACATAATACAATGGAAAAGCAGCTTCCTTGCGTGTATAAGCATGTTCCCATTCTTCCGCACAAACCACTGCCTGTGTATGGGGCGCATTTTTCAAAGCATTATCTGCTTTGTCCTGTTTGCCGCTTTCAATAGCCATAATCTCATCATAAATAGCGATCATGGCATCACAGAAACGGTCAAGTTCGGCTTTGTCTTCACTCTCGGTAGGCTCCACCATGATCGTTCCCGGAACAGGGAAGCCCATGGTAGGTGCGTGGAAACCATAATCGATCAATCGTTTGGCCACATCTTCTGCTTCCACGCCAGCTGTTTGTTTGAACGGACGGAGATCGATGATAAATTCATGCGCACAGGTTCCGTTGCTGCCGGTGTATAATATCTTATAATACTTCTCCAGCTTGGCCTTCATATAATTCGCATTCAGTATCGCGAACTCGGTTGACATACGGATACCATCACTTCCCAGCATCTTGATATACGCATAACTGATCAGCAAAATACTCGCAGAACCATAAGGAGCAGCGCTAACAGCCCCTTGTACCTTGTCGCTTGTACCATGTGTTGTAAACACATGCCCCGGTAAATACGGAGCCAGTTTATCATTCACACAAATAGGTCCCATACCCGGACCGCCGCCGCCATGCGGGATAGAAAATGTTTTATGCAGGTTCAGGTGGCAAACATCAGCGCCGATAGAACCGGGGCTGGTCAAGCCAACCTGTGCATTCATATTGGCACCATCCATATACACCAGTCCGCCGTTATCATGTATTATCTGGCAGATATCCTTGATCGTTTCCTCAAACACTCCATGCGTAGAAGGGTAGGTCACCATCAATGCGCCCAGCGAATCTTTGTATTGTTCCGCTTTTGCTTTCATATCACTTACATCGATATTGCCCGCCTCATCACATTTTACAACAACAACTTTAAATCCAACCATTACTGCACTCGCGGGGTTGGTGCCATGCGCGCTGATCGGGATCAATACCACGTTCCTGTGTGATTCATTTCTTGCGACATGGTAATCACGTATGGTCAACAGACCAGCATATTCACCCTGCGCACCACTGTTGGGTTGCAGGCTGCAGGCGGTAAAGCCGGTTATTTCGCAGAGAAAACGGTTCAGTTCATCGATGATCTGTTGGTAACCTTCGGTCTGTGAGGATGGTGCAAAAGGATGCAGTCCACCAAACTCGGGCCAGCTGACCGGAATCATTTCCGTAGCGGCATTGAGTTTCATGGTACAACTGCCGAGACTGATCATACTGGTGTTCAACGACAGGTCCTTGTTCTCAAGCATCTTCATATAGCGCATCATCTGGCTCTCGCTGCGATGGGTGTTGAATACGGGATGAGTGAGGAAGGTAGAAGAACGCTCTAGACCAGTCTGTGGTTTGTAGTCTGTGGTCTGTAGTTCGTTTGTGGTTATTTTGTTGACGGTTTTCTTGCCAGTGGCTTCTGCGAAAATGCTGATGATTGTATTGATATCGTCTATAGACGCTGTTTCATCAATACTGATACCGATGCTTCCATCTGCAAAAATGCGGAAATTAGATTGGTGTTTTTCGGCAATGGCTTTGACTGCTTGTGCATCGACGCCGGTTATTTTTAGTGTATCGAAATAGCTGGTATTGGTTTGTGTGACACCCATTTTGTCAAGCGCCTGAGCAACTGTTTGAGTAAGCAGGTGAACTCGGTTGGCGATATCTGTCAATCCCTGTGCGCCATGGTAAACAGCATACATCGCGGCCATATTGGCCAGCAATGCCTGTGCTGTGCAGATATTGGAAGTGGCTTTTTCACGTTTGATATGCTGCTCCCTTGTTTGCAGCGCCATACGTAAGGCACGGTTGCCCTGCGCATCGATACTCACGCCGATCAGCCTTCCGGGCATACCGCGTTTGAAATCGTCTTTAGTGGCAAAGAAGGCAGCGTGTGGTCCGCCAAAACCCATTGGTACGCCAAAACGTTGGGCCGAACCAACTGCTACGTCTGCACCCAGTTCGCCCGGAGGTGTTAAGATGGTCAGCGCCAGCAGATCAGTGGCCATGATAACAAGGCCTTCTGCCGCATGTACTTTGTCTATGAATGAACGATAATCTTCTACCGATCCATTATCATTCGGATATTGTACGATCGCGCCGAAATAGGTATTATCTAATGCAGCGGTTGTATAATCGCCATATACCAGTTCCACGCCGATAGGTTGTGCGCGTGTTACCAGTACATCGATGGTTTGCGGGAAAATATGGTTGTCAACAAACAGTTTTGGTTTGCTGATCACATCCGTTTTGTTGATGTGGTGAAAGATCATGGCCATGGCTTCCGCAGCAGCAGTAGCTTCATCAAGCAAAGAAGCATTGGCAATGGGTAAGCCGGTAAGATCGGTCACCATGGTCTGGAAATTCAACAGGCTCTCCAGTCTGCCCTGTGATATTTCTGCCTGGTAGGGAGTGTATTGTGTGTACCATCCTGGATTTTCAAAAATGTTACGGAGTATCACACTGGGGGTGATGGTGCCATAATAACCCTGGCCGATATAGTTTTTAAAGACTTTGTTTTTTGACGCTACTTTTTTGAGTTCCGTGAGGTATTCAAATTCGCTGATGGGGGCAGGTGTGTTCAACGCTTTGTTGATACGGATAGAAGCCGGAACGGTTTTACTGATCAATTCATCAAGCGAAGCGGCTCCGATGGTCTCCAACATCAATTTCGTATCAATAGGGTTGGGGCCGATATGCCTGCGCTGGAACTCTGTGGATTGCTGATCAAATAACTGCATAGTAAAAGGTCTGTAATTTGGTAGGTTCAAAACAATAAATCGGCGCAAAGGTAAGCCCTGCGGGCGGGAAAAAAAGGGCTTTTGTGGGCTTGGTTAATAACCTGTTAATCAGGTGGTTGGCTTTTAGCTGTTGGCTATTGGAAGGATCGGCTTAACGGCCGATAGCCAGCAGCTAAAAGCTGATAGCCTCATCGAAAACTTGTTCTTTTTCTTCGGCTTTCACAGGCTCTGTACCCACTTCTTTCTCTAAGAGTTGTTTTGAGGTCATCCGGCTGCCGTCATGGCTCCATCCGGGTGGGCCGAAAATGTATTGCATTCTTTCTTTCCAACTGATCCCTTTCTGCGAAACATCTTTGATGATCTGTTTCCATTCATGAAAAATAACGGAAGCGGCATTTGGGTTCTCGATTTTTTTTGTAAGGCCATAGTTGATCGGCCCATATTCTTCCTCCGAAAGCTCCGGTTGAAAAGTGCCGAATAGTTTATCCCAGATGATGAGGAACATGCCCATATTCTTATCCAGGTATTTTGGATTGGAACCATGGTGTACACGGTGATGGGAGGGTGTGACCATAAAATATTCCAGTATCCCCATCTTTTTGATCAGTTCGGTATGCACAAAAATGCCCCAGATCTGCGTAACGGCATAGATAAAGAGAATATCCAGCGGCTGAAAACCCAGCCATGCCAATGGAATAAAATAAATGAATCGGTACAGTGGCTGGAAAACCGACGAGCGGAACCCAACGGTAAAATTCATCAGTTCGCTGCTATGGTGTGTAACATGCGTGGCCCAGAAAAAACGTATTTCATGATCAAACCTGTGCAGCCAGTAATACAGCAGGTCCTCCAGTAAGAGCAGTAAAAGCCAGTATAGAATAGTATTTTCAATGGTAATGACTGCGTGTACAAAAAAATACTGGAGAATAATAAGGTAAAAGATGCGAAATAGAAGATCAATTCCCGAGTTCAGCAGTAAGAGGTAAACATTGACAACCGTATCTTTTAGCGAGTAATTTTTTCGGTGCTGTAAATGCGATAGCAGTAACTCTAGCCCGATGAAGACCAGGTACACTGGTGTGGATAGCAATATCAGCCACTGTTCTTTTAAGGTATCCATAAAATTGCCGTAAGTAAGCAGATTATCAGGAATTCCCGCTAATCTTGTACTGCAAAATAACAGATAGTCGCTATATAGGCTGTCAATTAGTGTTAAGCTTATGGATAATGTTAAAATGGACAGTTGGGAAAAACGCAGCGCTGAACACCAGAAGCAGTACAAACAGCTTTTGCAAAGGGCCGATAAGAACAAAGTGCTGAAACAACTGCCCGAACTGCACGAAGATGCTTTTAATAAAATTGACTGTCTTACCTGCGCAAATTGCTGCAAAAATTATTCTCCCCGTTTCAAAACCCCCGATATCAAACGCATCAGCCGTTACCTGGGTATGAAAGAAGGGGATTTTATTGAAACTTACCTTGCATTGGATACAGAAGGAGACTATGTAACGAAAACTAAGCCTTGCCCCTTTCTTGGCTCTGATAATTACTGCAGTATTTATGATGTAAGACCTTCCGATTGTCACCGTTTCCCTTATACAGACGAAGATGTACTCATTAAACGTCCTGCCATTACTTTAAAGAATTCTACTTTCTGCCCGATCGTGTACTATGTACTGGAAAGACTGAAATAGTCTGAGGTTTGTGGTCTGTAGTCTGTGGTTGTTCCTTGTGCCTTGTACCTTGTACCTTTTCCTAATATTCCATTTTCCGAAGACTCGGCGCCTTAAACCATGTAACCAACACCACAAGCAGTGTCATTGAACCGCCAAACACAACAGAAGGTATCACACCTAATAATTTAGCCGCCACGCCACTTTCAAACTGCCCGAGTTCATTACTGCTATTGATGAACATCGAATTAACGCTCATCACGCGTCCCCGCATGTGATCGGGGGTTTTTAGCTGTAGAATGGTGCCGCGCACCACTACGCTGATACCGTCAAGTATACCACTGAGCAGCAGTACGGCAAAGGATAGCCAGAATATTTTCGACAGGGCAAAAACGATGATACACACACCAAATCCGCCAACCGCCAATAACAGTTTCTTTCCCTGTCCCTTGTTCATCGGGAAAAGCGTAAGGATAATGATAACGGCGATCGATCCTATGTCAGAAGCCGCGTTAAGCCATCCAAAACCAATAGGACCCACAGTTAAAATATCTTTTGCAAAAACAGGGATCATGGCTACAGCGCCGCCAAATAGTACGGCGAACAGGTCGAGCGATAAGGCGCCTAGTACTTCTTTGGTGGTAAATACAAAACGCAAACCTTCTTTTACACTGTCCATGGTTTTCTTTTCACCACGTTCGTTCAATGGAGGTTTGGGTTTTAACTGGTACATAAAAAAGAAACCGGCAGATATCAGTATAGAAATGATAATAAGCGAAATAGTATTTCCCACACCAGCTATTAAAAAACCAACAGTGGCATGCCCTGTAACAGAAGCAGCCAGCCAGGTGGCCTGGTTCCAGGTGGTGGCGTTCTGTAAAATGTCTTTCGGAACAATGGATCCGATCATTACGCCAAAAGTGGGCCCGGTAAACGCGCGGAACACGCCCGTAAAAAAGATCACCACATAAATAGTAAAAGCGATCCAGTGACTGCTTAACTGTGTCGTTGTGTAATGCGTAGATAATCCGATCAGGAATATGGCACAACTCAGGTACAGCGCAACCCCGCGCAGTAATAACTTTCGTTTTTCACTGATATCAATAATATGCCCCGCATAAAGCGAGAGAGAAACCGCCGGTATCACTTCCGCCAACCCGATCAACCCGATCGCAAACGGATCATTGGTCAACTCGTAAACCCACCAACCCACCAATGTTCCCATCATCCGCAACCCCATAATAAACAGGAAACGCCCCATCAGCAGGTTCCTGTATTCCGCAATTTTTACTGCGGCAAAAGGGTCGTGTTTTTGTTGGGTGGATGTCATTGAGTAATCTATGGTCTATAGTCTATGGTCTGTAGTCTGTAGTTCTTTCTTGTTCCCTGTTCTCTGTTCGTCTGTTCCTTGTTCCTTGCTCCTCTGTTCTCTACGGCAGGCTGAAATAATGCTGCCCATCCTCAAAATCCTTATCCAGTGCATCGATCACGATCTGTAGGTGTTTTTCATTACCAAGGAAATCTGCATTGCTCGCATCAATGAAAATGGTCTTGATATTATGTTGTTTGATATAACTCGTATATGTCTCCTGTATATTAAAAAGGTATTCATCACCAATTGTCTGTTCATACGAACGGTTGCGTTTCTTGATATTGGCCTGTAATTTTTGAACCGGCGCATGTAAGTAGATAAGAATATCCGGGAATGTCAGTTGCTGGTGAATGATGTCAAACAGTTTCTGGTATAAACGAAACTCTTCCTCCGGCAGGTTCACTTTGGCAAATAGCAGGCATTTGGTGAACAGGTAATCAGAAATGGTCACACTCTGGAAAAGATCCTTTGTATGCAGCATGTCTTTTAACTGTTTATACCTTTCCGCCATAAAAAACAGTTCCAGTGGAAACGCATATTGCGCTGGGTTCTCGTAAAATTTTGGCAGGAAAGGATTGTCTGCAAATTCTTCCAGTATCAGCCTTGCATTAAAATGTTTGGCCAGCAAATGGGTCAGCGTGGTCTTGCCGACTCCTATGTTCCCTTCTACAGTTATGAAATGATGCTTCATGAATAATACCCGATAGCCGTCAAAATTAACCGCCATCAGTCAGCGTCAGTAGATTTTTTTTGCACATCCAGTTCATCCGTACATTCTGACAATAATTGACGGATGCTTTTGTGTAAAACCGGGTGTAACAGGTCGGGAGCGATCTCTGCCAATGGCAGTAAGGCAAACCTTCTTTCAGGCAAAGCAGGGTGGGGTAATGTTAATAAATCAGTTGAAATAACCTGATCACCGATCAGCAAAATATCCAGGTCAATGATGCGCGGCCCCATTTTGATCACTCTTTTTCTCCCCATTTTTTCTTCTATCAGCAATAATTCGCGCATCAGCGATGCCGGGTCGAGTTGGGTGGCAACAACCAGGGCCTGGTTATAAAACGAAGGTTGGTCGGTAAGACCCCATGCTGCGGTTTCATAAATGGAAGAAATATGGATGATCTGCCCGCAGAACTGTTCTATCATCTCACGCGCCTGGCTGAGATAATGCGATTTGTTCCCCAAATTGCCGCCTGTCAACAAATAAGCTGTATTCATAAATTGGAAGTGTTCTCAGGTTCAAATATCTTTAAATTCAATACCAATCAGTAAAATCATGAGGGGCTTCTTTAAAACATTTTTTGCATCACTACTGGCATTGATCATTTTCTCGATACTGGCAGTATTTCTTTTCTTCGGGTTTCTTGCCACTATAGCAAGCCCTGAAAAGCCGGTTATTGGTCAGAAAGCGGTACTGGTACTGGATCTTTCCAGCCATTTTAAAGAACAATCACACGATGATCCTGTAGGTTCGGTCTTTAGCGGGGAGGATAATGACCTGCCCACTTTATTCGATGCGGTGCAGATCATCCATCATGCCATATCCGATTCTTCTGTGCAAGGAATATATATACTATGTGGGAACAACACCAACGGTTTCGCTGCCAGTGAAGAGTTGCGCAAAGCAGTCGCAGCATTTAAGGCCAGCAAAAAATTTGTGATCGCTTATGGCGAGGCCATTACGCAGAAAGGATATTATGTAGGCAGTGTTGCCGATAAACTGTATTGCCATCCACAGGGCGGTGTCGATTGGTCAGGATTTTCCGCTGATCTGCTTTTCCTGAAAGGCACGCTTGACAAACTGGAGATACAGCCCCAGATATTTTATGCAGGTAAATTCAAAAGCGCCACAGAACCTTTCCGCGAAACAAAAATGACGGATGCCAACCGTTTACAAACTTCTGTGTGGCTGGGGGGATTGTACAATCATTTCTTACAGGTAACATCGGCATCACGGAAAATTGATACAGCTACTTTACGCGCACTTGCTGTAAATGGTTCCATTCAAACCCCGAATGATGCATTGAATAACAAACTGGTGGATGGGTTGAAATATGACGATGAGGTAAAAAGTGAACTGCTGGAAGAACTGGATCTCAGGGAAACAGCAGGCATCAATTTTGTAACCCTTGGTAGTTATGCAAAAACCGGCGGCTGGCGCAAACACAATGGCGGAAGGATAGCCGTAGTATTTGCGGATGGTGATATCGTTGGGGGTAGTGATGATGTAGAACAGGTGGGCAGCGACGCATTCAGGGCCATTCTGCGTAAAGCAAGACTGGATGACGATATCAAAGCTGTGGTGCTACGTGTAAACTCGCCCGGCGGCAGTTCATTGGCCAGCGATGTGATCTGGCGGGAAGTGGCACTGACACGTAAAGAAAAACCTGTGGTCGTAAGTATGGGCGATGTGGCCGCTTCAGGAGGCTATTATATTGCCTGTAATGCCGATTCAGTTTTTGCCAATGCCAATACCATAACAGGATCCATTGGCGTATTCAGCATTTTGCCCAATTTCGAATCGTTCTTTAAAAATAAACTGGGGATCACTTTCGATCGGGTAAAAACAGGTCCCTATGCTGATATGGGTAACCCCGAAAGACCACTTACTGAACCGGAAAAAAGATTTTTCCAGGCCGCGGTTGATTCAATTTATCAAACATTCATGTCGCGCGTAGCTGATGGCAGGAAAAAGAATATCGGTTATGTTGACAGTATTGCACAGGGAAGGGTATGGACAGGTGCAGATGCTTTAACGATTGGACTGGTTGATAAAATAGGCACCTTGCAGGATGCCGTTGACTGCGCGGCCCGTATGGCAGACCTGGATGAATACCGTATCCGGGAGTATCCTGAAAAGAAAAGTTTCTTTGACCAGCTATTGAATAACTATAAGAAAACAATCAAAAAAGACCTTATCAAAGAAGAAATAGGCGAGGAGCAAATGACACTGCTGAAGCAATACCGCCAGGTAAAGCAGATGATCGGTACACCACAATCAAGACTGCCTTTTACTGTTGAGGTGCGGTAGTTCTGTGGTACTTGAAAAGGCGTTCGTCAAAATAAAAATCTGCGGCATGTGCCAGTTTTATCTTTTTAAAATCGGCATGTAAGGGGTTGATCAGGAAATTATGTTCTGTAGGCACAATCACAGAGGGACATTTGATCAGTAAGGCTTTGTTGTTCTTTAATATTTCCTGCCCCATCCACTGGGTATAGTCAAAATCATGGAACCATTGTTTTTTTAATCCCGATAATTTTACTTCATGAACAGGCGCATTATCCGGGATAGCTATTTCCACCAGGTGGATCATCCGCAGTTCTTCAAAGGTGCCGGTATTGGCCAATATCTCCAGTAGTGCAAGGGAAATATGTTCACTCGTATAAGTAACCGGTACACCCGAAGGGTTCCATCTTCCGCCCATGATACGGGCACCTGTACCCGACAGATCACGTGCAAATTTCGGATGTGCAAATCTGTAGAGGATCATGAATAAACGCCGTGTTGTATCCTTCCAAGCTGGTCTATCACTTCCTGGATCCCCCTGTCTGAATAAAGGGATTCAAAATTGAGTAACTGCCCCATTACCGGTTTGTCTTTTTTTAACCAACGGTAAAAAGCGTCTGCATCGGTAAAGGTTTCTAATCCAAGCTCTATCATTTCCTGCAAAAGCAGGATGCGGTCAGTGTAAATACCCTCAAACGAAGAATTGTTTTTGGCATACCGCTGCAAGGTTCTTTCTGACAGGTGCAGCATATTGGCCCATTCGCTCTGTGTAAAAGGAACGGTATCTGTAATTTTCTTTAATTTCCGGAAACTGTATTCTGCTACAATAACCGGCTTCTTGACGGGCAGGTAGGGCACAAAAGGCTCTTCCATTTTTGAAAGGGGCTTCTTCTCCTGCCTGTATTTCTGCACTTTTGCCATAACACGTCTTTTGTCGTACAAATATACGACTTTTGGCGATATTTTATAAAACCCTGAAATAATTGATTTTTTTAACACAGAGGCCACAGAGATAATTAGAGGGCCCTCTGTTAACTTTGTGGCCTCTGTGTTGAAAAAAATCTCAATCAGCAGCGTATTTCCAAATCCGTCAAAGAAAGTTCTTTGGCATTTTTGGTTTCGGTCAATAAAAAGATAGATTTGTCGTCTATACAACCGTTATGAAAGGTACTTACAGCCAGTCCAGGGCGATGTTTGCGATCACCAAAGCCAGCCTGCGGGCTGTTTTCCGCAGCCCTTCCGCTGTGGTGTTCAGTATTGCTTTTCCCCTGATCTTTATCCTGGTATTTGGTTTCGTAGGCAGTGGCGGCAGGGTGTCAGTTACAGTGGCGTTTGATCCGCAGACCGATACCGCTAACCCGATATATACGGTTATCAAAAGCATAGCAGGCATCAAAGTCTCTCCCAAAACAGGGGATGCCTTGCGTGAGGACCTGGAAAAAGGAAGAATCACGGCCGTTATCAAAATTCAAAAATCAGGATTGTCAAATCCTCCTTATACCATCAACCTCACCAGTTCAGAAGCGGTCAATCCACAGAATATCCAGGTCTTGCAATCTATCCTGAATGCAGTAATAGCAGGGATCAACCAACAAACCTATGCCGGTGCACCTACTATCGCCATGGTTAGCAATAATGTACAAAAGATACCGGGCCGTATTTACCGTACCATTGATTTTATATTACCCGGCCAGCTGGGATTTTCTTTGCTGAGTTCCGGTGTTTTTGGGGTGGCATTTTTGTTCTTCAACCTGCGCCAGCAACTGGTATTGAAAAGATTTTATGCAACACCCATCAAGCGTTCTTACATTGTTTTGGGTGAAACACTAAGCAGGGTGATCTTCCAGATCATGACGGCTGTGATCATTATCGGTGTGGGAACTTTTCTGTTCAAATTTACACTGGTCAATGGCGTACAGACATTTTTAGAGATCATGGTACTGAGTTTTATTGCCTTGGTTCTGTTTATGGGTTTTGGTTTTATCGTAAGTAGTGTGGCTAAGAATGAGAGTGCGATACCGCCTTTCGCCAACCTCATTACCTTACCGCAATTTTTACTGGCAGGAACCTTTTTTTCGATCGAGGCTTTCCCTTCCTGGCTGCAACCTATCTGTAGGGTATTGCCATTGACCCATTTCAACAATGCCATGCGTAATATCGCTTTTGAAGGCGCCAGCCTGTCGAGTTGTTGGCGGGAAATAGGAATTCTGGGAATTTGGATAGTAGTTGTATATGCAGTAGCATTCAAAACTTTTAAGTGGGAATAAGTATGCGGTTAATAAAATTTGCCATTACCAGTATTGTTATCTTGTTTGTGTTGGCGTCTTTGCTTGGTCTTTTATTGCCTTCCCATGTACTCGTATCACGTGCGGTTAATATTAACCAGTACAGGGATTCCATTATGCCCTATACAAATGATATCCGGCAATGGAAATTATGGATGGAAGGCATGGAGGATACTTCCGTTGTCATTCATTCCGCTAACAGTGCAAAACTGGGCAATACAGACGTAGTCATCAGAAAACTGACTGACTCAACAGTTATTTCCTCCTGGACGGCCCGAAGTGGTAGTGAACAGACCGCTACCATACTCCTGATCGGCGATCAGTCAAAGAAAATTACAGTGGTACAATGGCAGTTTGAACAGCAACTGAAATGGTATCCATGGGAAAGACTGGGTTCTATAATGAATGATAAGATACTCGGCACGATGATGGAAAAGAATCTCAACCGTCTGAAAACAGTAGCAGAGTAAACAATAGTCACCAACCGCGCCTTTGCGCCTTTGCGTGAATATTTCTCACGCAAAGGCGCAAAGGCGCGGTTTTAGGGGTTGTTAAGTTTGTCTAAAACAGATAACATACAACTGTATACTTTGTTCAACTCTTCTTCTGTAATACAATAAGGCGGCATGGTATATACCGTATTCCCCAATGGCCGCAGGTACACGCCTTCTGCAAGAGAAAGATCGGTTATCTGCTTGCTGATATTATTCAGGTAACCATCCTCTCCCTGTTCTATTTCAAATGCGAGTATGGTGCCTGTTACCCGTATATCTTTTATAGGATAGTTCCTGGTTTGTATCTCCTCTGCAAATCGTTGATGCGATGCATACATCCATTGAATTTTTTCAAGACAGTTGTCTTTTTCAAACAGATCAAGACTGGCCAGTGCCGCTGTGCAGGCGATCGGGTTGGCGGTAAAAGAATGACCGTGAAAAAAAGTTTTATAAGTGTCATCATCCACATACGCCTGGTAAATTTCATTGGTGCAGGCTGTTACTCCCAAAGCCATGGTTCCGCCTGTCAAACCTTTGCTCAGGCAAATAATATCAGGCTTCACAGACATGTATTCACTGGCGAATAGGTTACCTGTCCTGCCAAAGCCCGTCATTACTTCATCTGCTATGCAGAGGATATTTTTCTTTTGTAGAGAATTGATCAATTGGTTCATGTATGCTGCATCATACATTTTCATTCCGCCTGCGCCCTGTACCAAAGGTTCGTATATGAATGCTGCGATCTCATCGGCATGTTCATTGATGACTGCATTGACCTCATCGATGTTTTCGTGTGAAGGGGTGTCAATAAAAATCACTTCAAACAAAAGATCATGAAAGGCCAATGTAAAAACGCTTCTGTCACTCACACTCATGGCCCCGAATGTATCTCCATGGTATGCATTTCCGAAAGCAAGTATTTTCCTGCGCTGTTTTTCTCCTTTGTTCCACCAGTACTGGATAGCCATTTTGAGTGCTACTTCGGTAGATGTGGAACCGTTATCGCTGTAAAATATCCTGGCGAATTTCCCCGGGAGCAGGGGTAATAACCTCTCGGCCAGTTGTACGGCAGGTTCGTGTGTAAAACCGGCAAAAATGACCTGCTCGAGCTGTAGGGCCTGCTGATAGATCTTTTCGGCAATATAGGGGTGGCCATGGCCATGCAAGGTTACCCACCAGCTGCTGATGGCATCTATATACGTTTTTCCTGCTTCATCATACAATAAACTGCCTTTCCCTTTCACAATGGGAATAGGAGCGGGCATATTTTTCTGCCTTGTAAAAGGGTGCCAGATTACCTGTTTATCCCTGTCTGTTAAACTCATGCAACAAATGTAGTCGGATTGCTGTTTCTGCCGTTCATCTCCAGTCTCTCCCGGTAACAATAATTTTGCGGGCAGGTGCAACGATAGGGGATAATATTGTGTCAGGAATGCGAACAAATACCATGGTGGATCAACAGAAGCTGCTGAAAGACTGTTTACGGAACAATGCAATTGCCCAGAAGCAATTGTATGACCTGTTTGCGGAAAGCATGCTGGGCATCTGTTACCGGTACACCAAAAGTATGAATGACGCACAGGAAGTACTGCAAATGGGGTTTATCAAAGTGTTCCGCAACCTGCACCAGTTTAAGCACGAAGGGGAACTGGGTGGCTGGATACGCAGGATCATGGTTACCACGGCCATTAATTACCTGAAAAGAAAACCCCGTTACCAGCTCGATCTCAGTTTTGAAGATGCTTACCTGCACCCGGTAGAGAGGGATTCACCGGATTTATCGGTTAATATGAAAGATATCCTGAACCTGGTGAGACAGCTCCCTGCCGGTTACCAGACCATTTTCAACTTACACGCAGTGGAAGGATATACACATGTTGAAATTGGCAAAATGCTGGGCATCAGGGAAGGAACAAGCCGCTCGCAGTACGCCAGGGCAAGAAACCTGCTGATCGGCTGGCTGGAAAAACATTCCATTAACAGCAAAAAAGACAATTATGGCGGATAGCTCATTCGAGGAACAGGTGCGGAAGGAACTGGAAGCCTTGCGCCTACAACCAGACGAGATGGTTTGGCAAAATGTGGAAGCCGAGCTCCATACGGAGAAAAAACGCCGCTGGCTGGTATGGCTGTTTGCATTGCTGGTAATCAGCGGTTCTGCCGGATTATATTATTATATCGGTCATACAACCGACAATCAACAAATCACTGTTGATAAACCGTCAAAACAACAAACTGAGACAAATAAAGAAACCGTTGTAGCATCCGGGAAAGAAGCCAACACAGAACAGATTTTACCAGGAAAACAGCAACAACAAATTCAACAGGATAAACCGATCAGCTCTAATGTACCCGTTGATTTCCGTGTGGTGGTAAAGAAACAATCTGCACAACCAAATAAGCGTAACACTGTTACTGAAATATCAAATAAACCGGTTGCATTGCGCCCGGATTTACCTGCAAAACAACAACAACAGTCATTGGTAATGGATCGGTCTGACAAAAAGCTTGCGGATGCCATCACTAAAGACGAAACTGCGATCTCCCAAAAAGAAATCACCGACAATAATAACAATAGTAAAGCTGTAGTAGAACAGGCATCAAATGAGCAAAAAGAAGCGACAAAGGAACCTGTTGCGAGCACAAGATCTGATAGTTCGCAAACAGTTGAACAGCCGCTTGCACCAACTGCTGTTATAACCGAAAAGAAGCAAAACAAACGGCCCTGGCAGTTCTTTGCGTCTGTGGAAGCAGGAACAAGCGGTGAAATACGATCATTACGCAGTGCGGGAAATGTATTGGATTTTGCTTCGGCAAGCAATATAGGGAACGGGTCATTTTTTGCACCGGGGAACGGTCTGAGCAGTACAGGAGGTGTTTTTTATAAAACCCCTTCCAGGAGTAACGGTATGTCTTTCGGATTGCAGGCACAGGCCATCAAATCTGTAGGAAAGAAAAGCAGCATAGGTGTTTCAGCCGGGTATGCGCATTACAGCGCTGTTATCGGCGTGGGAAGGAAAGTGGATAGTATCATCCAGCAGAGTGATCAGAATTATTATTATATAAGCACAGACAGTATCGGATATACAAATGCTTATCATTTCCTGACCCTGGGTGCGGATTATTACAGGCATTTCAAACTGGGCAGTTCTGCGACATTGCGCTGGCGTTTGGGTATGGGTATGGGTATTTTGTTGTCAAGCAATTCACTGCATTTTGATCAATCAAGGGGCAGATTGTACCGGAACAGTTCATTACTGACAGATCTGCAATGGAATATTTCTACAGGAATTGATATTGGTCTTGGTAAAAAACAGGCATTCTTCATAGGCCCGCAACTCACTTACTTCCTGAGTAAAACTTCGCAGGAACCTTCCAGCAGCCGGCATCTTTTTGGCGCAGCAATCAGGGCGACCTTTGCTATTCCTAAAAAGAAAAAGTAAATGCAACGGTGATCATTACTGTTGTGTCAGTACTGCAAAACCAACTGTATGAAAAAGATTGCCTTCTTTCTATTGATACTGCTCAGCCTTGTGGTGGCCTGTACCAAGGATACGGTTACAGATCATTATGTGATATACAGACCCATGTATAAAACAAAAGATGCTGTACGGAACGACATCAAAAACAGTGCAATTCAGTCCATACAAAAAGTAGGTAAGCTGGTATGGAAAGACAATTATGTTTTTGTGAACGATGTGGATCGAGGGATACATATTGTCGACATCAGCAATCCTGCCCAGGCAAAAACCGTTTCTTATATCAGTATTCCGGGTTGTGTGGATCTTGCTGTAAACGGAAATTATCTCTATGCAGATTGCTATACCGATCTGGTAACGATCGATATTACGGATCCGCTGCATGTTTCTGTAAAACAGTTTCTCGCTGGTGTGTTCCCGCACAGGATATACAATAATTTCCGTGCGGATACTAACAATGTGATAGCCGACTGGGTGCGCGTAGATACGGTCATTACAAGAAGATTTTCTGAAAATATGTATTATCCTCAGGGCGGCGGCAGGATGGACTTTCTGGCATTTTCCTCTTCCGCTGCCCAATCAGGAGGAGGCGGTACCGCAGGAGTCGGTATTGCAGGTTCCACCGCGCGTTTTGCTCTGATGAGTCAACGTATGTACACAGTCAGTAGTGATGACCTGAAAGTCTTTAATGTGGTAAACCAGGCTGCACCATCGTATGTCAAAACACTCGACCTGCAGAATAACAATATCGAAACTATTTTTCCTTACCAGAATAAATTATTCATCGGTTCGCAAACGGGTATGTTTATTTATGATGCCCAATCGCCTGATCAGCCGCAGAAACTCGGCCAGTTTCTGCATGTACGTACCTGCGACCCTGTGATCGCTGACAATAACTACGCGTATGTAACGCTTAAAGGCGGTGGAATCTGTGGCGGTGCGGCAAACCAGTTGGATGTACTGGATGTAAAAAACCTGCTATCGCCGCAACTGGTAAAAACCTACCCGCTTACTTCTCCATCGGGATTATCAAAAGACGGGAACCTGTTGCTGATCTGTGACGGGAAAGCCGGGTTAAAAATATTCAATGCTGCCATTGCATCATCCGTTACATTATTGAAACAGTTAACCGGATTTGAACCACACGATGTGATCGCACAGCAGGGAATAGCGATCGTGGTAGCAGTTGATGGATTGCATGTGATCGATTACAGTGATCCATTCAATGCCAAAGAGATCAGTAAAGTACTCATTCAAACCAAGTAATCATGAAGATCAGTATATATGTAACCGTTATCCTGCTATTGTGTGTATTTGCGGCACAATCGCAAACAGGCAACGCTAATCGTTTATATATCATTCCACAGGCAGGGTTGTTGAATGGTGATCAGTATGTGAGCGGCCAGGTCACACTCGTGGGCGGGATAGAACGTAACGGGTGGGGATTCGGAATTGGCTCGGGGGTGGATTATTATAAAGTGCGGACCGTGCCGGTTTTTATTGACCTGCGCAGGAGTTTCACCATCAACAAATGGCCCTTGTTTGCGTATGCGAATGTTGGCTGGAACATAGCGGCACCATTATCAACGCAGCTACGCACCAGTGGTGGATGGTGGTACCAGGCAGACAATAAATACAACAGTGGATGGCTTGGTGAAGCGGGCTTTGGCTATTCGTTCCTGAACAAACAGAAAAAAGATTTTCAGCTTGGATTGGGTTTTAGTACCAAAACACTGGAGGAAACATATACCGAAACCGTTTACAGGGATTTTCCTCCCTATGGCAGTACCCAGGAACAAAGAAGGTTGAACTATACTTTTAACAGGGTCATCTTAAAAATCGGGTACAGGTTGTAATGTTGCCGCATCTGCTGAGGTATCATTGAGCGATATAAACGAAAGGTTACGCTGTATGCCTTTGAATTTGGTACGCTTGAGCGGGGAATCTTTGAAAATAGTTTTAAATCTTTCTTCCGTCAGTTCTTCCCATTCTTTGGTGGACAGGTTGAGGATTTCGGGAATAGCGCTGAACTGTTTTTCCTGTGTAGGCTCGCTGAAACGGTTCCAGGGACAAACATCCTGGCACACATCACAGCCGAATAGCCAGTTATCGAATTTTCCTTTCATCTCACCGGGTATCAATGCGTCTTTCAGTTCGATGGTAAAATAGCTGATGCATTTACTGCCATCTACTACTTTGTTATCGAGTATGGCCTCAGTAGGGCAGGCATCAATACATTTACGGCAGGTGCCGCAAAAATCTTTAACGAAAGGATCATCATACAGCAAGTCAAGATCAACGATCAAAGTAGCGATAAAATAAAAAGAGCCATTTGATTTGGTGATCAGGTTGCCGTTCTTTCCCAGCCATCCTGCGCCACTTTTTAATGCCCAGCTTCGTTCAAGTACAGGCGCAGAATCCACGAAGCCGCGACCCTGTACTTCACCGATCGCCTCATTAATGCGTGATAAAAAATCACGGAGTTTGGCCCTAATCACTTCATGATAATCTTTCCCGAATGCATATTTGGCAATATGGGGTGATCCTTCTGATTGCTGTTCTTCAGGAAAATAGTTTTGTAATAAGGTGATCACTGATTTAGCGCCGGGTACCAGTTTGCGGGGATCGACACGCATGTCAAAATGATTTTCCATGTATTGCATACTGCCATGCATGCCTTGTTTCAGCCAGTTTTCAAGACGCCTTGCATCTTCATCCAATGCTTCTGCTTTGGCAATGCCGCAATAGGAAAAGCCTAGTTCCCGGGAGAGATGTTTGATAAATGCGGTATGTTTTGTGCGATCGGCCATTGCTCTGCCTGCGAAGGTATTTTATTTCTCCGCATGCAACCTGTGAAAGAACCGGTGTGCAACAGGCGCTATCAGTATGCCGATATTGGTGATGAAGGCCACACCGCTGAATATCGCATACACAGACGAAAATATCTTTCCACCCACCGTGGTGATTTCTGCAACAGGTCCCATACCACTCAGGATCATGGAAGCATTGTGCAAAGCATCGATCCATTCCATAGGACCACCATACCTGTAGCCAATTACCCCGATCAATAAACAGATGAGCATGATAACCGTTGCCAGCAATACATTCCGGTAAACACGGCTCATATACACTTTTCGCGATGCCAGTGGCTGCGATTTGTGTTCATATAACAAGAGTCCCTTTGCCATGCGTTATTTACATTTTATCTGGCTGTCTATGATCTCTTTGATAGCGAGCACCAATTCTTTTTTCTCTTCGCTTTGTTTACCATCTGTAAAAAGCACAAAACTATAGCCACGGCATTTGTCTATCATGGTCCAGGTACCAAACATGCCGGGTGAAGCCACAACAGATGCATTGCCGTTTTCATCGGTTTGCATGATCCATCCGCCAAAACCGTAATTATACCCGGTAACGGCTTTGGGTGCATACTTGATCATGGCTGGTGTGGTTTGAGAAGTAAGCATTTCTGCGACCGATTTTTCACTTAATATCTGTTTGCCATTGAACATACCTTTGTTAAGCAGCATGGATAAAAAACTGGTATAATCCACCGGGGAGGAAACTGCTCCGGCCGAAGGATTCGGCGCGCCTAATACCATATTATTAAAATTGGTGGTCCGCATCATCAATGGACGCGTGATCCTTTGCTGCATCAACTGGTCAAAACTTCTTCGGGTGATAAGCTCAATCACACGGGCCGCTATATTCAGTCCCGTATTATCGTAGCGGAACTCAAGGCCCGGGTTTGATTCGATCTCTTTTTTAGAAGCAAAATTTTCGATCTCTTCATCCAGCGAGTTGTATTTTCTTTTGCTTAACTGGCTGTAAGAACGGACAGGGTCCGATTCGATCCCGGTAAGATGGTTCAGGCAATGACGGATAGTGATATATCCCTTGGAATATTTGGTGAATATGGGAAGGAATTTACTGATCCGGTCATCCAGTGATAACTTGCCTTCATCCACAAAAGTCATGACCAGGGCCACAGTCAGCCATTGACTGGCATTGGCGATCGGTACCTGTGTTTTGGCAGTAAATTCTCCCACGCCTTTCTGGTAAACGACTTTGCCGTCTTTATACACCATTACAAAAGCATCGCCACCCAGTTCTTTCTTGGCTGCTTCCATTTTCTGGTCAATAGCGCTCAGATCGTATTGGGCATTCCCCACCTGAAAGAATAGCATACTGATCAGTAAAAAACTGACTTTCATACAGGTGGCAACGGTTTTGACGGACATATTTTCAGGTTTACAGGTGCAAAAATGCCTAAGAACAATTTTTGCATACAAATTAGGGATTCGTTTGAACAAGATAAGAAGTTTATCAAAATCCTCACTTTTCTCAAACGAAGCGATAAAACATGAACCTGAATAATTATACGATCAAAGCACAGGAAACCATCCAGTCTGCCCAGCAACTGGCTTTCAATAGCGGGAACCCGAATATTGAGACCGACCACCTGCTGAAAGCTTTGCTGGCCGATAAGGACAGTCCTGTGGAGTTCCTGTTAAAACGGAACAATGTGAATACTGCTTTCACCGAATCTAAAATAGATGAAAGCATTGCCAAACTTCCCAAAGCGCAGGGCGCAGAGCCTGCGCAGAACATCAGCCGCGACCTGAACAATGTATTGCTGAAAGCAAATGCAGTGCTGAAGGAGTTCAAAGACGAATTTATCAGTCCCGAACATTTGCTGCTTGCCTTACTACAGGTAAATGATGATACGGCAAAAACACTGAAAGCCGCCGGTCTTACAGAAAAAGGCCTCGTGACAGCTATTAAGGACCTCAGAAAAGGCGATACGATCAAATCACAAACACAGGAATCGCAGCACGATGTACTGAATAAGTATGCAAAAAACCTGAATGAATTTGCACGGCAGGGTAAACTGGATCCTGTGATCGGTCGCGATGAAGAGATACGCAGAACGCTTCATATCCTCACGCGCCGTACCAAGAACAATCCCATGCTGGTGGGTGAACCGGGTGTAGGTAAAACAGCCATTGTAGAGGGACTTGCCATGCGTATTGTTAATGGCGATGTACCGGATAACCTGAAGTCAAAAACGATCTACAGCCTTGATATGGGGCAACTGATCGCTGGTGCGAAATACAAAGGCGAATTTGAAGAAAGACTGAAAGGTGTGGTAAAAGAAGTGGCCGGTAGTGATGGTGAGATCATTTTATTCATTGATGAAATACATACACTGGTAGGCGCGGGTGGTGGTGAAGGAGCGATGGATGCGGCCAATATCCTCAAACCCGCATTGGCTCGTGGTGAATTAAGAGCCATTGGTGCAACCACGCTGAACGAGTACCAGAAATATTTTGAAAAAGACAAGGCCCTCGAACGCCGTTTCCAGCGGGTGGTGATCGATGAACCAACCATAGAAGACGCAATCTCGATATTGCGTGGATTGAAAGACAGGTATGAGACCCACCACCATGTACGCATAAAAGACGAAGCCATCATTGCAGCGGTGGAATTATCCAGCCGTTATATGACCGACCGTTTTCTGCCGGATAAAGCGATAGACCTGATCGATGAAAGCGCCGCCAAACTCCGTCTCGAAATGAATTCGATGCCGGAAGAACTCGATAAACTCGACAGGCAGATACGCCAGCTGGAAATTGAAAGGGAAGCCATCAAACGTGAGAACGATAAAGACAAACTGAAAGAACTCAATATTACCATCAGCAATTTGTCTGTAGAACGCGATACACTCAAATCCAAATGGCAGCAGGAAAAAGAACTGGTAGAGCAGGTGCAGAATGCCAAAGCCGCTATTGAGGACCTGAAATTACAGGCGGAACAGGCAGAACGCAATGGTGAGTATGGCAAAGTAGCAGAGATACGTTACGGGAAAATACAGGAGCAGGAAGCGTTGATCAGTAAACTGTCAGCGCAGCTGGATGCTTCTACAGACAAACGTTTGCTGAAAGAAGAAGTGGATGCAGAGGATATTGCAGAGAATGTGGCCAAAGCAACAGGTATCCCCGTATCAAAAATGCTGCAGAGCGAAAGAGAGAAATTACTGAATCTGGAAGATGAGTTGCATAACCGTGTGGTAGGGCAGGAGGAAGCTATTTCTGCTGTTGCAGATGCTATCCGCAGGAGCCGTGCAGGGTTACAGGATCCTAAAAAACCGATCGGGTCGTTTATATTCCTGGGTACAACCGGTGTGGGTAAAACAGAACTTGCGAAAGCGCTGGCCGAATACCTGTTTGACGATGAAGCGATGATGACCCGTATCGATATGAGCGAGTACCAGGAAAAACATACCATATCAAGACTCGTCGGTGCGCCTCCCGGATACGTGGGTTATGATGAAGGCGGCCAGTTGACTGAAGCGGTACGCAGGAAACCATATAGCGTGGTATTACTCGATGAGATAGAAAAAGCGCACCCCGATGTATGGAACGTGTTATTGCAGGTACTGGATGACGGAAGACTGACCGATAACAAGGGTCGCGTAGTGAATTTCAAAAACACCATTATTATCATGACAAGCAATATAGGAAGCCACCTGATACAGGATGCTTTTGAAAATGTGAATGATGACAATGTTGATGAGGTAACGGAAAAAGCGAAAACAGAAGTGATGGATCTTTTACGTAAAACGATCCGTCCTGAGTTCCTCAACAGGGTGGATGAGATCATCATGTTCCACCCGTTGATGAAGAAACAGATACGCGGCATCGTTAAGATACAACTGGAGGGATTGAAGAAACTGGTGGCTGATAATGGGATCAACCTGGCGTTTAGTGATTACCTGGTTGATTTCCTCGTGGACCAGGGTTATGATCCACAGTTTGGTGCAAGGCCTTTAAAAAGGTTGGTGCAAAAACAAATTGTGAATGCATTGAGCAAGAAAATATTGGCTGGTGATATTGATAGAAGCCAAACAGTACTTGTGGATGTATTTGACGGGATCGTGATCTTTAGGAATGAGGAAACGGAGAAAAAAGTAGTTACTGCGTCTTAAAAAATAATCAGTGGTTCTTTGTGAATTCTTTGTGCCTTCGTGTCTTAGTGGTTCCGGTTTTTTGAACCACTAAGACACGAAGGCACAAAGGAAACACTAAGATATGTTTTCGAAAGATTTTCTATCTTGGATCGATCATGATCACGTTTACTGCCACCATATTACAGTTCCAGGAACAGGGAGAGAAAACCGGGTGGACATATATTGAGATCCCGCAGGATATATCAGATCAGCTAAAATCAGGCAACCGTCAGTCTTTTCGTGTAAAAGGTAAGCTGGATTCGTTTGCGATAGAAGGAGTGGCCCTGCTGCCGATGAAAGGTGGCGGTTTCATTATGCCTTTCAATGCTTCCATGCGCCAGGGAACAAAGAAAAAGAAAGGGGCCATGCTGAAAGTACAATTATCGGTTGACAATAAACCACTATCGGCGCCACCCGGATTTCTTGACTGTCTCGACGATGAACCGGCAGCTAAAAAATTCTTTGCTGACATGAAAACATCGCACCGCAATTATTATATCAAATGGCTGGGTGGCGTAAAAACAGAAGCGGCCGTGGCCAAACGTATCGCCCAGGTGATCACTGCACTTTCTAAGGGGCAGGATTTTGTAGGGATGATGCGGAGTATGAAGGCTGGGAAGGAAAAGGATCTGTATCGTTGATATAGTAAAATGCAAGCCGCAGATTCGCAGATTGATACTTATTTAATCTGCGAATCTGCGGCTTATTTTTTTTCAGTAATGCAATTGAATGTAACTAAAGAGACGGGATGCCCGCAAATGTGTCCTCACATTTGCCATCAGGGTTCTCGAACGAAAATCAGCAAATGTGGGGACACATTTGCGGCTTCTTATAGCTCCGAAAACTCCGTAGGATTCAGCAACATCGTATTATTCAACGAAACAGTGTTTTTATATTCCTCCATCGCCGATAATTTTTTCCATTCAGGATCGGCCACAAATGCGGCCCAGTGTTCATCGCGTTCTTTCCGGTTATTAAAGCTGGTCATGTACATCAGGTTTGGCATACGGCTGCCGGCAAGCACTTCCCCATAAAATACTGCATTGAACTGTAAACGGCTGAACAAAGCCACTTCACCGCCTTCGTTGAACATTTCCACTTTCTTGCGGTATAATCTTTCTGTAGCCGCTTCATAACTACGCAGTTCGTAGATCCTGTCAGTCTTATTACCGGTAAGGGAAGGGGCCTTGAATTTCGGCATCATGGTAAAAGATTGCAGCAGTATGGTCTCGATCCTGTTATACGGGGCGTTCGTATGCGCAGTGTTCCAATAACTGTCGGCTTTGATGGTAGCATCTTTTAAAACCACATCTTCCACTTCGGCTATTTGTTTAATACCTCCCAATGGTATAAAAACAAAGACCCTTTTATCTGCGGCTGTATCATTTTTTGTATCGTGAAATACGCCCACTTTAGCAATACCGATTTTATGAAGGGCAGGCAGGTAAGCGTTCTGTAAAAACTGGTCAACCTGTTTTACCTGCTCAAGCGTTTTTGTGTGGTAAACCTTGATCTCATAATATTCCCTTTTCTGGGCATAGATGGCTGACAGGCTTCCCAGTAGTAAACCCGCCAATAAGTAAATATTTTTTTTCATAGCAGCATTTTGAAAAGGGAAGATAAACCATTTCTCAAAATGACGTTGATCCCATTTTCCCGTCTCTGCGCAAACTCCCCGTCCTCATGTTCTCTGCGGTGAATAACGCCTTGAAGTTCGGACACTCCGATTATCGAGACCTCTTTCACCGCAGAGAACATGAGGGCGGGGAGTTTACGCAGAGTTTATTTACGAGCAGAGATTTTTACAGTAGTTCCTTCCGGTAAATGATGCACCTGTTTGGCAATAAATGCATAGGTGTCAAAATAAGAAGGAAAGGTTCCCGTCTGCAGGTTGGTAATACTGAAATCGCCACTGCTTACAAACGGAATCTTTGGACACAAACGTTCATTAAAAGCAAAATTGTTTCTTGCGCGCCAGTCATTGATCAGTTTGAGACCGATATAATACCCGAAATGCTGGTACAATGCATCCAGCCATCCCATAAAGTTTTCAGCGATAGCTTCCTTTCTGCCGGTTTCGGCATTGAAGAATACGATTCTGTTGCCATTGGCCATATCAAAACAGAACTGGTTGCCGAACAGGTCCTGGGCAAATGCTTCCAGGCCATTGACCATGTCACTGTACTGTTGTTTCAGTATCTGGTTCACATATTCAATATCATTGAACTCCCGGTTATGGGAGTAGCTGTATATATGCAACGATTGTTTGTAAAAGAAACCACCGTTATGACTCTCGATCAGGAAGTCGAAATACGCAGTGTCTTTTAGCTTGTGTTTGTATTTTGACAACAACAAAAAATCAGGCTCGCCCGAATAAAAATCAGTCGTCTTGCTTTCAATAAGTTTATTGAAAAGTTCTTTGTTCATGCGATGTATGGCTTCGTGTGCAAAGTTTAATTAACATGGCTGCTCAGCCAGTTCTTCCGGATCCGCTTCATCTCATCCGTAACCGTTTTCCCTGATTGTTCAAAAGGGGCGATCGTCAGGAAGGACTGCTCTTTCAATGTCAGTGTGGTCTTTTTTTCTATGCCACGATGTTTATATGTTACGGTTACAGTGTTCCCTGGTTTCTTTGACTGAACGAAACTGTTGATATCCGCACTGTTTTTAATATTCGTATCATCCAGTTTCAGTATCTCATCACCAATATCCAGGCCTGCTTCATACGCGGCTGATCCTTTTACCGTGTTGCTGCCGATAACCGCTTTGGTTTGATCGGTTGAACCCAAGCTGATTCCGATGGCGGCTTTTCCTTCACCTGATTTCTTCAGTTCATAACCTGTTTTAGCGAATAAGGAGGTGTAGTCAATGGCCTCATGCCCGTTGATATAACTGCGGAAAAAGTCTGCTGCAAATTTTGCATCTGTTACAGAAGCCAGTGCCTGTTCCATTCCCGGGATGGTATAAGGGATCTCAGGCTTGCCAAACTTTTTCCACATGGCGCGCATAAAATCGTCGAGCGATTTGTTATACTTTGTCTGAAGTTCCAGTTCCAGCGCCAATGCGATCGCCGCGCCGTAGAAATAGTACGAGGTGTACATATTGCCGTAATTATTCTTATCGATAGAAACAGATGCGTCGACAAAAACAGCATGGTTGCTGGCATCTACAGGAGAATAGAACTGAGCACCCGGCGAGTTCAGTTTTGAGCCGGCCAGCGAAGCGGCAGTAGATAAAAAACTTTCATTTAACCCGGCACGCACGAGTAACAGGCTGCCGTAATATTGCGTGAACCCTTCCGCGAACCATAGTTCATGGCTCATATTACTTTTCTCGAAATTGAATGGCTCCAGTGTTTTTGGACGGATGCGTTCCACGTTCCAGTTATGAAAGTATTCATGCGAAAAAACACCCAACAACCTGTTGGCGCTGAAATTGCCCATAGGAGTAGAGATCATAGTCGAGTTCCTGTGTTCCATCCCATCGCCCTGTACATAAGGGTTGGCGCTGGCAATAAATGTATAGGTCCCGTAATCGTATTTGGGAAACTCTCCAAACACCGCTCTTGATTCTTCCACCATTCTTTTCACTTTCTCCGCGAGTTCATCAGCCTGCTCATTGGTGGCGGCTGCTTCCAGGCCGATACGCATGGTGTAATTTTTTCCGTCGGGATTGCTGACAGTCCATTGACGGATGATCAGGTCGCCAATTTTGGTGGGACTATCCATAAAATACTGCAGACCCGGCGCTGTGTACGTGTTGGGGTCATTGGTTGCAACCAGCTGCGTGGCATATACGCCCTTGTTTTCTTTCGGCAGATCGAATTTGATTTCGATAGGGGTTTTATCCATTCCTTTTACCCACATAAAACAGGCAGGCATATTCAGGTGAATGCTTTCAGGGTCGATACCGGCATAAGTGCCATCGGGATAATTGGCATACAAAGTATAGCTGATGGTAACCGTACCGTCGTGTGCAGGAACGGAATATATATCGCCATCTGTCCTGTTGACAGTGATTTTTTTCCCGTTTTTATCGGTAGCGCTCACATCATATACATTTTTTCCGAATTCATGAGTGGCATACCTGCCGGGAGAAGAGCGGCTCATTCTGAAAACAGCGGGTTTGGCCGTGATACCGGTTACGGTCAGTTCAATATGCGCCTCGTGATGGATGGCGTTGGGGAAAGAAACTTTGTAAGAGATTTTCTGCGCCTGCGCAGCTATGCAAACCAGCAGCAATATGCTGAACGCTGTCATTTTTTTCATGAAACAAGAAGTTTTTTACGGTTGGATGCTAAGATAAGAGATAGTGGGTAAAGAGTTGACAGTGGTTAGAGGGGTTAAATGGGTTAAAAGAGGTTAAAGGGGGTAAAAGGGTTAATTGGGGTTAAATTGGGGAGTGAGCGAGTTTATAGCTGTCGTTTTTAACTAATTTTAACGTATTTAACTATTTTCCGCTACTTGAATTCCCTTTTCATTAGGCTCTTAACGATTTTACAGCTACCTTTGCGCCTTATTCAAACACACAATTTACAATTTACAAATGGACACACAAATTACAGGAACTGTGAAGTTCTTCAATGAAGAGAAAGGTTTTGGTTTTATCAAGCATGATGATTCCGGAAAAGAAACTTTTGTACACGCGAAAGGCCTGATCGACCAGATCGAGGCTAATGACAAAGTGGTTTTTGATGTGCAGGAAGGCCGTAAAGGTCTGAATGCTGTGAACGTTAAGCGTGTAAGCTAATTACGTAAACACTTTCTTACGAATAAGGGCCATCCGTTACAGGGTGGCCTTTTTCTTTTGGCGTGGATGATGGTCCATAGTCAATGGTCCATGGACTATGGACCATTACCTTATATTTGCCACCTAATTTCCAACTATGTCAGAGGCTATGCAACAGTTACAGGAAACAGCGGCTTTTATACGCGGGCTTGTTTCCGAAGAATCATCTATCGGGATTATTTTAGGAAGCGGCCTGGGCAACCTGGCCAATGAGATCAAAACCGAGAAAGAGATCCCATATAACGAGATTCCAAATTTTCCTGTAAGTACCGTTGAGGGACATAAAGGGCGCCTGATATTTGGCGAGCTTGGTGGTAAAAAAGTATGGGTAATGGCCGGCCGGTTTCATTACTATGAAGGATATACGCCGCAACAGGTGGCTTTTCCTGTACGGGTGATGCGTTTACTGGGTGTAAAAACCCTGTTATTATCCAATGCGGCGGGAGGGGTGAATACACATTTCAAGATCGGCGACCTGATGATCATCCACGATCATATCAGTCTGCTTACACAAAATCCTTTGCTGGGTAAAAACCTCGATGAACTCGGAACACGTTTCCCCGATATGAGCGAGCCTTACAGCAAAGCATTGATCCAGCAGGTACAGAAAATAGCCAAACAGCATGATATTGAATTAAAGCAGGGCGTGTACATGGGTGTTACCGGACCTACTTTTGAAACCCGTGCAGAATACAAAATGATCCACCTGGTAGGGGGAGATGCGGTAGGCATGAGTACGGTACAGGAAACCATTGCCGCCATTCATTGCGGGATGGAAGTATTTGCCATGAGTGTGATCACCGATATCGGTATACGTGAAGAAGAAAATACCATTACCCACGAAGAAGTGCTGCAGGCAGCAAAAGATGCAGAACCGAAACTTACTTTGTTGTTTACAGAGTTGGTAAAAGCGTTATAAAAGTTTGGTGTTTGGGGTTTGGCGTTTGTGGTTGTTTTAAATTACTGCCCAAACTCCAAACTCCAAACTCCAAACTCCAAACTGAACTCATGCATTCACAGTTACGGAAAAACATACTGGTGGTTGTCATGCTGCTGTTGGCGGCATATCCGTATTTGCTGGCGCAGAATACCCAAAGGAATATGGGGAACATCCAGAATGCCAACAGTAACGTTACTTATGACAGCCAGGGGAGGATGGTGAGAAAGAACAAGGGAAACGATTCCCTACAGCGCAGAAATCTCCACGAAGATTCGATTACCATCTTTTATCACTATTACGATTCGTCCAGGCTGCATACACTGGATTCTTCCATAAACGATTTTACGAACCGTTTCCCGATGCCCTGGCATTATTACACATTGGGTAATCATGGAACAGCGGCGCAATCATTTTTTTTTAATCCATTGATGAAAGCAGGGTTTGATGCAGGGTTCCATCAGTATGATGTTTACCGGTTCACACCGGAGAATACCAAACTTTTCCAGACAACACGCCCTTATACCGAACTATCTTACCTGCTGGGGAGTAAAGCAGAGCAGATGCTCAGCATCATGCATACGCAAAACCGCAAAAGCAATTTCAATTTTTCGTTCGAATACCGTTTCAGTAATGCACCGGGTATCCTCAAAACACAGAATGCCAGCCAGAGTAATTTCCGGGTTACAGCTGATTACCAGTCATTGAATAAGCGATATGGGGCATCCCTGATTTTTATCACCAACAAAAGCGCCTCTTCAGAGAATGGGGGTCTGCAGGATACCAAGGATCTTGACAGTCTTTCCCTGGGCGATCCGTATGAACTCGATACCCGTATTGGACTGGCGGGTGCATCGAGCCGGAATCCTTTTAATACCACGGTGCGAACGGGTAATGTGTATAAAGAAACCACGGTACTTTTCCGTCACCATTATGATCTTGGGCAGCGTGATTCACTGGTAACGGATTCTGTGACCATTCAATTGTTTTATCCCAGGTTCAGGGTCGAACATACCTTGCGGTATTCGCAGAACAGTTATAATTTTTATGACCAGTTTGTTGACAGCGCCCGTTACCGGAATTATTTTAATTACCCAATCAACAGGGATACAGTAAGCTATAAGGATGCCTGGAAAAGCATTGTCAATGAATTCAGCCTGATCTCATTTCCGGATAAGAATAACCAGTCGCAGTTTTTGAAAGCAGGGATTGCCCTACAGAATTTTTCAGGAACCTTTGATGATACGATAGGGGTGAGTGGTTATTACAATGTATATGCATTGGGCGAATACCGTAACCGTACCCGCAACCAGTTATGGGATATTGAAGCAAATGGCCAGTTATACCTCAATGGCAATAATGCGGGTGATTATGCCGCCTATATCAGCATGGCAAGATCATTGAAAAAACTTGGCAGCCTGATGGTCGGGTTCCAGAATGTGAACAGGTCGCCATCTATGATACTGGATCCGGTGAGTCGATTTCCTATTAATAACAGGACAGGTTATGGCAAGGAAAATATCATACGGCTGTTTGCGCAGTATGAAAACACACGCAATGCCTGGAAGTTGAGCGGCGAGTATTTCGCGGTTACGAATTACATGTATTATGACAGTTTCTTTTCGGCAAAACAGGAGGCCGCCCTGTTCAATGTATTGCATATAGCCGCGGAGAAAAAATTCCGCTTATCCAAACACTGGAACCTGTACAGTGAGATACATATTCAACAGAAAACAGGCGATGCCGCTGTGAACCTGCCTTTGCTGCTGACACGTAACCGTATTGCTTTTGAAGGAAATTTTTATACGAACCTGTTTTTATCAACGGGGATAGAGTTCCGTTACAATACAGGGTATAAGATGGACAATTATTCCCCGTTTATCGGGAAGTATTTTTACCAGACAGGTCAAACGATCAGCAACCGGCCGGATATCCATGCTTTTGTACATTTCCGTATCAAAAGCTTCAAAGGGTTTTTCAGGCTCGAAAACCTGAATACGTTGAATATTTCGGATGGATTCTCCTTCACCAAACTCAATTTTGTTACCCCTACAACGCCCAATCCCGGTTTGTGGATACGGTTTGGGTTGTGGTGGTCATTTGTAAATTGAGCTTTAACAGCCATCAATCAGAAAGTTTATTATTTTTGTTCCGCAATGAAGCGTTCACTGGTAGCCATATTAGCCATTATTTACTTCACTATCAGTAGTGGGGTGGTGATGAATATCCATTATTGCATGGGCAAATCGCTTGGTGCACAACTGGATATTCTTGGCGCCAAAACCTGTGGCTGCGGTAAATCTGAAAAAAAATCCGATAAGAAAAGCTGCTGCAAAACGGAATTCAAGATCGTTAAGATCGAAGATGAGCAGAAAGCTTCTTATGCCGTGTATAACATGGTGGCGCCCTTTGCCATCATTGCGAACGAATTAAATCTATTACAGCCCCCCCTGTATAATGCCCCTGAAACGATCAGACCAAACGGGCACTCACCTCCCATATTACCTGTGCAGGATATTTACCTGCAGAATTGTGTTTTCCTGATTTGATGCATAGTCAATAGTCCATTGACCATGGTACATAGACTATGGCGTTGGAAGGGACTGGCATAATGAATGCCATTGATCATTTTATTATTGGCTATGGTCCATTAACTATCGGCTATGGACCCAACTATCAAATTCAAACACAATCATCATGAAAACAATACAATCTATTGCAGGTCTATTCTTCCTGCTGATCTCTATCACGTCTATCGCACAGGATAAAGCCACCGTTAAGTCTGAAAACATCAAAGTGTGGGGCAATTGCGGCATGTGCAAAACAAATATTGAGAAAGCCGCAAAATCCGCCGGAGCTTCTTATGCATCATGGAATAAGGATACCAAGGTACTGGCGGTAAAATTTGAGTCCTCCAAAACCAGCAGTCAACAGATACAGGAAAAAGTAGCTGCAACCGGTTACGATACCAAAGACCTGAAAGGCGATGACAAAGCCTATAATGAACTTGACGAATGCTGTAAGTACGACAGGAAACCGGCTGCAACCAAAACTACTCCGGCAAAACAGAAATAGATCCATTGACAGTATCCTGTCACCTGTCTTCGCTGACAGGTGATCGGTATTTATTTTTTAAATCATTGATATGAAAAAGTTAGTATTTATCATAGCTGTACTGGTTTCAGTGCAGTCAAATGCACAGGTTACAAAGGCTACTTTACAAGCAAGCGGGCTTACCTGCGCCATGTGTTCCAAAGCGGTGTACAAAGCCTTGGCTGCGGTTCCTTTTGTAGAAAAAGTACAACCCAATATACAGTTATCCACGTATGAAATTTCGTTTAAACCGGGAAGCAAAGTGGAATTTGATGCTTTAAGCAAAGCAGTGATTGATGCAGGATTCTCTGTATCAATGCTGAAAGCAACGGCTAAGTTCCAGAATGTGCAGGTTCAAAATGACACGCATGTAAATGTAGGAGGGCAGTTATTTCATTTTATGAACACACCATCTCAAACGCTGAATGGCGAAAAAACAGTAAAGTTGGTTGATAAGACATTTGTTTCCGCCAAGGAACAAAAGAAGTATGAGAAATTATCATCGATGAAATGTGTTCAGTCGGGCACCATGGATGGACAACGGGTGTATCATGTTACCATGTAGCAGGTATCCCCTCAGTAGGGTTTTATAAAACTTGAACATTTATTGTAAGACAGGCTTAAACAGTTGTATATGAGAAAATGGTTATTGATCCTATCTTTTATTTCCCTCAAAGTGTCTGCGCAGGAGCTGTATGTTTTTTCGGAGCCTGCCAGTAATATGCCTTCACGTTCCTTATCTGTTAAGCAGACCGCTAAGTTTTTGCGTACAGATCGTAGCATGGGTCGTCATACCACTGAGTTGATGCTGGGGATGAATAAGGACCTGATGCTGCATCTCGCAGGTACTTTATCGAATATGTTTTCGCAGAACACGCGTTTTGAAAGCATGCGTGTGTATGGTAAATACCGCTTTCTTTCCACTGATGAACTTTACAGGCATTTCCGTATGGCTGTTTTTGCAGAAGGCGCATACAGCCGTAATGACCGGTTGTTTGATGAAATGAGTCTTGACGGGGACCAGAGCGGTTTTCAGGCGGGTATCATCGCTACACAGTTATTGCACAAACTGGCTATTTCATCTACGCTTAGCTGGACAGAAATTGTGCAGCATCCGGATGAGATAAGTGTGCTGCCAAAACCCCGCCGTGCATTTGGGTACTCACTGTCTACGGGATACTTGGTTCTGCCAAAGGCTTACACGGACTATAACCAGACCAACCTGAATGTATATGTTGAGTTGCTGGGACAAAACGCGCTCGACATGAAAAAGTATTATGTTGACCTGGCCCCAGCCATGCAGTTGATCTTTAGCAGCCAGGCCAAACTGAATATTGGCTACCGTTTTCAACTGGGATCTGATATGACACGAATGTCAAAAACAAGTTGGTTGATCAGTTTTGAATGGTTATTCCTCAATGTGCTTAAATAACGTTAGTGTTTCAGAGATCTTTTCTTGATCATTCCACCCTTGGTATCTTTTACGCTGTTCATCACCACAAATGCGTTGGCATCGATTTTTAAGATCTCTACATTGAGTTTATTCAATTCAAGACGGGTAACCACTGTGTACACGATATCGATATCTTTTTTCTCACCATGACTGCCATAGCCGCGCTTGCCTTTGAAAACGGTAATGCCACGGCCGAGTTTTTGAATGATCATTTCCCTGATCTCATCACTATGTGAGGATACGATGGTGACCGCCGTATATTCCTCAATTCCCTCGATCACAAAATCCAATGTTTTGGAAGCGACCAAATAAGTAACCATGGAGTACAAAGCTGTTTCCAATGGTAAAAGATAAGCGGCGGCAGAGAAAATAAGGATATTGATGACGATGATGATATCGCCGATAGTAGTTCCCAGTTTTCTGCTCAGAAAAATTGCCAGTACCTCGGTGCCGTCTATCACGGCGCCGCCTCTTACAGAAAGTCCGATCCCTGCGCCAAGGAAAAAACCACCAAATACTGCAACCAGCAGATCGTCATCAGTAACTACCGGGAAATGAAAAATGGCTATGCAGATGGCCAGACCAGTAATAGCCAGCGCTGTTTTGATGGCAAATGATTTGCCTATTGTAGTGAAACCAAGAAAAACAAAAGGGATATTGATTAGCAGGATGAGAACGGACAACGGCACATTTGTCAGCTCTGTAAGCAGCAGCGAAATGCCAGTGGCGCCGCCATCAATAAACTTATTAGGTAATAAAAAACCTTCCAATCCGAATGCCGCAGAGGCAATACCGGCAACGACAAGCACCACATCTTTCAAACCGCGCAGCAAATTGATCTTCAGTTCGCGGAACCCTTTGGCCAACGCGTATTTGGAGTATTCGTGCGCACGTTCAACATTCTTCTCTTTTTCATGAAGAATGAGTTCGGTGATGATCTTTGTCCAGAAAGCGTTCATGGTCTTAAAAATACGCTATTGTGGTGATCTGTGCCGGCTTAGTTCCTGTTTTGAAATGCTGATTTGTCTGACTAATTGAAAGGTCTAAAACAAGGCGATATTTTTTTTCAACACAGAGATCACAGAGTAAAGACAGAAGGCCCTCTGTTTTTACTCTGTGATCTCTGTGTTGAAAAAAATCTACAAAAAGGGATAAAATATCATTTTTGAACAGGTACCAGGAAATACTACTCTTCAAAATACACCAGGCTGCCGCCCACCCATTGTTTGTCCTGGTTGTAACGCACACCGATCATTTTTCCTTTGCTTAACCTTGCGAGGTTATTGGTGGCAACAGGGCGCGGTTCACCTTCTTTCCAGAAATAGAAAATGCGTATTTCGGCTTTGGCGGGCAAGTCAGGGGTTTGAATAACATCTGCATACTTTACTTTCCGCTGCAGGATCCAGTTCTCGGGATCGGTTACTTTTTCAATGTCTGCTTTGGTTACATCGATCACTACACCCTGTCCTGCAAAAGAGAACAATGGTTTTAGTACATAGTTCTCAAGATCAGTTGGAATCTCTTCCAGTTCATTGAGAAAACTTGTTTTCGGAACGTAAGGATGGTCGATAAAAGGCAGGGTGTATTTACTGATGCGGTAAAACCAGTTGGGATGCGGAACCCATTCTACATCAAGATCAGACAATAACAATTTTCCTTTTTCCTGTATTTCCGGTGATTGTTGCTGCAGGTCATCAAAAATGATCCGGTTATAGATGCGTTTGATGGCTATCTTCTTGCCATCTTTTTCATAGTAGAGTTTCTTTCCTTCCTGAATCAGCTCGGTAAGACAGATAACCGGTATGCCGGTATAATCAGTGGTACAATAAAAATCGACCCGTGTTTTTTGCTGGTGCGGTAATATTTCGAGCAGGATAACATTTTCCGGTTGGTGATCGCCAAGGATCACTTCTTTTAAAAACTGCTGGTAGGTATCCGCTGTAAAACCATTCAGGTAAGCGGAATAACCTTCGGGTATTGTAAAATGATTCCTCATCACCTGGTCGTGCCATATCTGGTAAGCAAACAGGGTGGGGAAGCCCTGCATTTCGATCAGCTGCGGTTCTAGTTCACCGGTTTCGTTTTCACAGATCCCAAAATCAAAAGCAATAAAATGGGTGTGTTTATTCTCATTCGGAACACGTACGTTTTCCGGTATGGCATGTGAACTGAGTGTATTGAAATTGAATTGTGTGATCACATCCACAATGCTTTCACAGGCGGCGAGTACTTTTGTTTTGAAAACCTTGTCAACAAATACCGGTGTTTCTGCTACGCGGAATTCTATCGCACCGGGATGTTTGCTATCCAGTTCCTTCAGAAAAGCCTGGTATTTTCCCTGGGTAAAAGCGGCGTTGAATTGTTCCCTGATCTGCGGCACCATAATGCGTCTGTTTATATACTGAAAATAGCAACAAAACCTGATAATGGGATAGAGGTAATGATTGTTTAACCGGTCGTGGTCCAGTTTGTTGCTGTCGGGATAAAATCTTACAAATAAAAACCTCTGTGTACCTCTGTGAACTTTGTGCCTCTGTGGTAAAGCCTTCGCTGTGATCGATGTAGGATGTTCTTTACCACAGAGGCACAAAGTTCACAGAGGTCACAGAGAAAATGTATTCCGATAGTACAGTTTACTGGCTGATCACCTGTTCATTGATGGCTATATTGAGGAAATTGGGTAATACATGCTGGTACGTCCACATGATCTTTTCGGGATCCTGTAACTGTGTTACCATGCTTTTCCATTTTTCTTCGCCATGGTTTTCAATAACGGTTTGTTTTTTATCCTCCCGCTGCAGGTACATGCTCATACCTACAGCATCGGCTTCAGGGTGGAACTGCGTGCCAAGAAAATGCTCGGAAAAACGGATGGCCATCACCGCTCTTTCATACGGCACATGCGGTCTGTTTTTTTCGATGGCAAGTATCTTAGCGCCCATTTCCCTGATACGGGTATGGTTGGGTTCTATCACCTGGTAATCGCGGCTGTCAACCGAATAGAATGGATCTTTTAACCCGTCAAATACCGGTTCATTTTTCCCGTCCAGCAGCATGTGGATAGGGAACACGCCAAAAGCGGTGGAGTTCCGTTTACAAACATTTCCCAGCGCATAATAGCGGCAGGCCAGCTGAAAACTATGACAGATAAAGAACACCTGTTTCTTAGGGAAATGGTCCATTCCATGGTTCCATTCTTCTATACTGCGTATCCAGCCGAAATATTTTTCCTCCCATTCCGAACCCTCACTCTCCAATGGAGAACCGGGGCCGCCACTGGAAATATACAGGTCATAGGAAGTATCCGGTACGGCTAATCCGAGTCGTACATCAAACTCATCATACTGCACATCGTACCCATTGGCCTTACCCCAATGCTCCAGTATCTCACGTATACAGCGCATACCCTGGTTGGCCTGACCTTCGTACAGGTCGAGGATGGCTATGCGGATGTTTTTCTTTTCATGTTCACTCATAGTTCGTAGGATTGGGAAATTTTGGATTTGGAAATTGGGAAATTGTCTTTTAAGCGAAGTCGCTTCCTGTTTCAATTTCCAAATTTCCCAATCCCCAATTCCAAAATCATAAATAGCTCAGGTTAGTTTTCGGTGTCAATACCAACAATGTCTCATACATCAACCGGATCGTTTCTTCAATATCTTTTTTGTGGATCATTTCTACCGTGGTATGCATGTAGCGCAGCGGTATGGATATCAGTACAGATGGACAGCCATCATTGGCATAGGCGAAACTATCGGTATCGGTGCCGGTGCTGCGGCTGAGGGTTCTGAACTGAACGGGGATTTTTTTCTTTTCGGCGACTTCTTCCACCACTTTCAGCAGTTTGTTGTGGATGGCCGGCGCATAGGCGAGGGAAGGGCCCTTGCCGCACTGGATATCGCCTTCGATCGCTTTGCTGATCATCGGGGTGCTGGTATCATGCGTAACATCTGTAACAATGGCTATATTGGGTTTGATACGGCGGGCGATCATTTCTGCGCCACGCAAACCGATCTCTTCCTGTACGGCATTGACAACATACAGACCATACGGGAGTTTTTTACGGTTCTCTTTCAGCAATCTCGCTACTTCTGCGATCATAAAACCGCCGATACGGTTATCAAATGCGCGACCGATATAATGGTCGTAGCCCAGTTCATCAAATCCTTCTTCATAGGTAACCACCGCGCCGATATGGATACCGAGAGCTTCCACTTCTTTTTTGGTACGCGCGCCGCAATCGAGTGTAAGATTATCCACCCTGGGAACGGGTTCTTTCTGATCGGGACTCCCCAGCCTGGTATGGATGGCGGGCCAGCCGAAAACGGCTTTTACCGGTCCTTTTTTACCATGGATCCAAACGCGTTTGGCGGGCGCCACCTGGTGATCCACACCGCCATTTCTTTTGAGATGGATCAATCCCTGTTCGGTGATATAATTCACAAACCAGCTGATCTCATCAGCATGGGCCTCTATCACTACTTTAAAGGGCGCATCGGGGTTAATGATGCCCACGGCACTGCCATAAGGGTCCACATAAAAGGTATCCACATAGGGTTTTACATATTCCAGCCACAGTTTCTGCCCGCCGGTTTCAAAACCAACAGGAGAGGGGGTATTGATGTAATTCTTTAAAAATGCAAGAGACGTAGCCGGGATCGTCGATTTTGCCTTTGTTACTGTTTTCTTTGCTTTTGCCATAGAGGTTATTTGATCAACGCGATGCCAATGATGCCACAGATAGCTTTTGCCAGCATCAGCCCGTCAATAATTGCAAGATAATAGAGAATACTTTTACGACGGTGCATTGAATAGGCAACAATTATCAACAATAGGAAGGGGATGGTGTTTATGAGGATCCGCAATAACGGAAAATCACGGAAAATACCATACAGGATAAAAGTGCCAAGGCCCACCGTGGTCAATGGTATCAGAATGTAAAAAATGGTTTTCCGCAATCCCAGGCTAACCACAAATGTTTTCAGGTGATGGTTATGATCCGCTGCATAGTCTTTTATATCAAACATGATACATAACATGGTGATATACATGAAATTCTTAATAAACAATAGGAACCCCAGCAATGTCAGTGTAAACTGTGTCTGCCTGCTGATAGTATCCAGTATTACGGGGTACAGCGTTACCGGCCCGGCCCATACAAAACCGATCACAAAGGGTTTGATCCATCCCTGGTTGCGAAGACTATGGGTGGCCGAACCGGGTTTGGCGCTGCCATAATACAAAGCGGCCACGAGTGGGAACACAGCGATCAGCGCCCATTCCTGCCAGTTGATGGCACGAACCTGGTCCCATATACCGACGAGTAGATAAACACCTGCTGCCAGTAAAACGATGGTCAGTATGACCTGTGATGTTTTTATTGTATGCCTGTGCTGCTGGTACCATATCGAACGGGGATTAAGCGCTGTGGTGCCAGCCGGCTCTGAAATATAGGCATGTGTATAGTACAATACTGTTGCGGAGAATACTGCGAGATAATATACGGGAGAGGAAAGCGGGTATAACTGCTGCAGGGCAGCTTCTATCGACAGGGCCACGGCACAGACACCGTAAAAATAATTACCGAAAAACAGTGAGCGGGTTACACCATTCAACGCCTTGTTATTTGAGTAAAACAATGTTTTCAGAAATAATGGTATCGCTTACGTTATTGGCCTTGTCTTTTAGCCAGAACTTGAAATAAGTCGTATCGTTCTTATTGCCGCATCCCGACATAGTCTGGTAGCCACCTACACTTGAATTATAGGCATAACCGATTTCCAGTATGCCTTTGAGGTTGCTGGTGGGCGTAAAATTGGGTACACGGTTCCTGCTGGTAAACTGGGCGCCGGCGGTAGTGGGGCAGATTCTGGAGATCTTCTGCACCCAGAGTGTATCCTGTATATCGCCTTCCTTATCGGTAAAGTTGAGCTGGAAGACCAGGATATCGCCTGGTTTCAGTTGTTTATTATTGATACTTTTGAAAGATATCTGTGGCTTGGTGGTATAGTCCTCCTTTTTACAGGCATAAAACACAAAGGGGATTGCCAATAGTATCAATAATTTTGTCTTCATTCGGTTCATTGTCAATTCAAATTTAGTTAAAACATTACAATACATGGCTGTGGTTCCCTTTGATGTTAACAATATTTTCTCTCTTGACAGCCATTCAGGCGGGTTTGATCGACTATGCCTGCAGGTATTTCAGTACCAATATGCCCATAACCGGGTTTACCGTCAATGGTGCGATCTGACAGCCGTTCTTCCCGACGATGTAAAGACACCGGGAAACATCCCTGCGTTGCCCATATCCTTCTTTAAAACACACCCAGTAGTTACCGGCGATTTTGAACCGGGGATCGTTTTTGAAAGCAGTGGCACCACCGGCATTACTACCAGCCGTCACCTGGTAAAGGAAGCAAGCCTTTACACGGAGAGTTTTCTCCGCTGTTTTGAAATGTTTTACGGTAATCCACGTGACTGGTGCATACTTGGCCTGCTTCCCGCATATCTCGAGCGGCAACAGTCGTCATTGGTGTTTATGGTGGATGCGCTGATGAAAAAAAGCGGATATCGCGATAACGGTTTCTACCTGAACGAACATGAAGAACTCGCTGAAAAACTGCAAAAACTCGAAGCAGTACAACAGCCTGTTTTACTGATAGGGGTAACTTTCGGTCTGCTGGATTTCGCCTCCATATTTCCGCAAAAACTGACAAGTACAATAGTAATGGAGACCGGTGGCATGAAAGGCCGTCGAAAAGAACTCACACGTGCAGAGGTTCACTATTTATTACAGAACGGGTTGGGTGTAAAAACGGTTCATTCAGAATACGGGATGACGGAATTATTGAGCCAGGCCTATTCCAAAGGAGAGGGCCGGTTTATTTGCCCGCCCTGGATGCGGGTACTGGTAAGAGATGAAGAGGACCCGATGTTCATCAAATCCACAGGCCGCGGCCTGCTGCAGGTGATCGATCTTGCCAATGTGTACAGTTGCTCATTTATTGCAACGGAAGATGTGGGGACTGTGTATGAAGATGGTAGTTTTGAAGTGTGGGGAAGGTTGGATAATAGTGATATAAGGGGGTGTAGTCTTTTGGTGGAAACGGGGTTGGGGATTGGGAATTAAGAAATGCAGAGAAAATTTATTTTGATTACTTGAAGAATCAACAGGGAAATCAGCGGTTGTTATTTGCTATTCGATTTCAGGTATGGGTTAAAGAAGACACACGTACCCATTTACATGCAGGTATAATTATGTGATTGATTTGTGGAATATTATAAAATTAAGTTGGTCCTAGACCATTCCTAAGTGCCAATCCAAAGCTAATAGCGAAAAAAAAGAGGGAAAGCAAAACTGCACATACGCTACCAGTAATAATTTTTTCAATTTTATTTCCTTTCCAATACTTCCAAGATAATGGGATTGTTATTACAGGTGTAAAGAACATAGCGTACCACAATACTTTACCAATAGTGTCAAGCATGATCAGTTAACTTTTTGTTGTAGTATTTTTTTATAGGTGTGTTTAGTACGGTGATGTACCACACTATTTGGGTTTTACTATAACTGGTTTTTGCGGGGGAGCAATTTGTATAATACCAGCAGCTATTAAAATAGCTAATGATGCTTCTTTTGATTGAAGGGCTTTTTCAGTAGCATTTTTAATGTCCTTTATTTGTTCTTGAATTGATAAGTCAGTCATAAATAAAGTGTTTGGATATGAAGGAAGGGCTTAAATGTAGTAAACCTATTAGAACTATGGCTACTTATTAACAGATGTTCAAAAAAAGCTACTATATGTCAACAAAACTGCCAGTTTTTCAATAAAATCATCCTCAATATTTATTTTTTGCATAAATAAGCGATGAATTTCTGTCAATGTCTTTGGATAAATATATTTTCTCCATGCATACTATTCCTATCTCATAATAAACGATGCTTAGAGCGCTATTACTTCTCCAACTCCTTCAAAAACTGCGAAGGCGTCTTGCCAAATTCTTTCTTAAACGCTTTGGTAAAATAAGACTGTGTCTGTATACCCACACTGTACATTACATCCGTCAATGAAATATCCTGTTGCGTCATCAGTTGTGCCGCTTTTTTTAACCGGAGGGTGCGCACAAATTCGCCGATAGACTGGCCGGTCACACTCTTGATCTTCTGGTAAAGTTTTGTTCTGCTCATGCCTATCTGGGTGCATACATAGTCAACATCCATATCAGGATTGGTGAGATGTGATTCGATGATGCTGATCAGTTGCTCCATAAAATCCTTGTCCTTACGCGAGTGCACCAGTTCCTTGGCTTCTGTGTAGTGATCCCTGAAATATTTTGTTTTTAGTTTTTGTTTTTGTTTCAGGATGTTGCGTATGGTGAGTACCAGTAGTTGTATGCTTAACGGTTTTGCAAAATAAAAATCGGCGCCTGATTCAACGCCTTCCAGTTTGGCTTCTATCGAATCTTTGGCCGTGAGCATGAGAAAGGGGATATGGCTGGTCTCGATATTTTCTTTAATGGTCCTGCAGAACTCGATGCCATCCATACCCGGCATCATCACATCACTGATGATCAGGTCAGGAAACTCTTCATTGGCGATGGCCAGCCCGCTGTGTCCATCCACTGCTTCGATGATATGGTACTCTTTGTCAAGACTATCCTTTAAAAAATTCCGCATCTCTTCATTGTCATCCACGATCAGTATATAAGGAATGGTGCGGGACTCGGCGGCGGGTTGTGTATGCTCATCCAGTACAGAAAGATCGTGTTCATTTTTTGCGTGGATACTTTCCAGTCTCGCACCTGGTGCCTGTTTATTTTGCATCCACAATTCAGTATCCTCATAATCTTCTTTGCTGACCGGGATACCTACTATGATCTCAGTGCCTTTGTTCCGCTCGCTGTAAACATGAATATGGCCCTTGTGTAACTGGGCAAGGCTTTTTACAAATGCGAGACCAATACCCGAACCCAGGTGTGATTCCGTGATCTTATAATAGCGTTCAAATAAATGAACAATGGAATCTTTCGAGATACCGATACCGCTATCGGCTACACGCAGGTAAATATATTTTTTACCCTGGTAATCGTTTTTCAGTACCAGTTCATTGGCAAAAGAGGGTTTGAGATCTGCCAGCGAATCCAATATCTCAACGGTGATCGATCCACCGGCAGCAGTATATTTAAAAGAATTGCCTATCAGGTTGATGGCGATCTTTTCAAATACCTGCCTGTCGTACCAGATATCCGTATTGTTCTTCGGTGCGATCACTTCAAACCGTATATTTTTCTGCACCGCGAGTTCGCTGAATTCTTCCTGCATTTCATGAAGGAACAAACTGGTACTACCCGGCATCACATGCAATTTCAGTACACCTGCTTCTGATTTCCTGAAATCCATCAGTTCATTGATCAGGTTCATCAGCCGCCATGCATTGCGGTAGATCACATTGTAATAATTCTTGTTTCCAGGCAATGGATTTTCCTTCTGCAATTTTTCTATAGGACCGAGTATCAAGGAAAGCGGTGTACGGAACTCGTGCGAAATATTGGTGAAGAACTGCAACTGTACCTGGTGCATTTCTTCTTTTTTTCTCTCCTCCAGTTTCCTGAACTCCAGTTTTCTTTTGAAGCGATAAAAAACAATGATCCCCGAACTGATCACCAATAATACCAGCAACCTGAACCACCAGGTAATCCAGAATGGCGGTGTGATGGTGATATGAATAGCGGGTCCTGCCTCGTTCCAGATACCGTCATTATTGGATGCTTTGATCCGTAATACATAGCTGCCCGGACTTACATTGGTAAAAGAAGCCTTTCGTTCATTGCCGATATAGTTCCAGTCCTTGTCCCAGTTCTCCAGTTTATACGCATACTGGTTGTTTTCAAGCACCATATAATTCAATGCGGCAAAGCCAAAAGAAAAAGTAGAATTTTTATAAGAGAGCCTGATATCTTTTGTGATACTGATGTCTTCTTCCAGCGGCGAATCTTTTTCGCCGGGGAATATTTTTTTATTGAAGACCTGGAAATCGGTAATATAAACAGGGGGTACAAAATTGTTGATACGGATATTCTCAGGATAAAATGCATTGAACCCGTTCACGCCGCCAAAGAACATTTCTCCGTCTTTTGTTTTTAAATAAGCGTTTGCTTCAAATTCCAGTCCCTGTAATCCATCGGCTGTATTGTATTTTTTAGCAGAGAAGTTATCCGGGTTAAACTGCGTCATACCATTTGATGTAGCGATCCAGAAATTACCCAGGTCATCTTCCGTGATGCCTTTGATAAATTCCGTGGAGAGACCCGCTTTATCTGTGTACAACGAAAAAGAATCTTTTTTGGGATCATAGAGATACAACCCTGCCTGCCCGACCCAGATCCTGTCTTTACTGTCGATAAATATTACCCGCAGGTCGGGCGCTTTTTCTTCTTTGTTGAAGTAATGGCTGAACTGTTTGGTATCTGCATGAAAACAATTCAGCCCCTTGTCATCGGTGCCGATCCAGATATTTCCTTTTTTATCTTCGTTGAGTGATACAATATTGTTACCCATCAGCCGGGTAGTTTGTGTTGGATCGTCAATGATACGTGTGAACCTGTTTGTTTTTCGGTCAAGAAGATTCAGCCCCCCGTAATAAGTGGCAATCCATAGATTTTTTTGTCGGTCCTCAAATATCTTTTGTATGAAGTTGGAACTGATCGAGTATTTATCCGCCGGATCATTCAGGTAACGTGTAAAATCTTTCCTGTTCTTATGTAAAAGACTCAAACCGCCGCCCCAGGTGCCTATCCATACATTGCCGCCGCTGTCTTCCATAATATTCAGCACTTCGTTCGATCCAAGCGAACGCGGGTTATAAGGGTCGTATCGGTAATGGGTGAATAGATTCCTGTCGCGGTCAAACAGGTTGAGCCCGCCGCCATCGGTGCCTATCCAGATATTGCCATCGCTGTCTTCGGCAAATGCTTTTACATCATTATAGCTCAGGCTTTTTGTGTTGCGTTCCTGCCGGTACAGTTTAAATTTTTCCGTATTCGGTGTGTACAGGTTCAGTCCCCCGCGGTGTGTGCCTACCCAGAGATTTCCCTGGTTATCTTCAAAAAGTGCGGAAACAGTTCTTTGGGAAAGGCTCGACATATCAGCCGGATCATTCTGGTAATGCCGGAAAGTACCGGTGCCTGCATGAAACAGGTCAAGCCCGCCGTTCACCCCGCCCACCCAGGTATCACCTTTCTTATCCACCAGTACACTTCTTACCAGGTTATTGGCCAGCGAAGAAGGATCCTTTTCCTGGTGCCTGTATTGCCGGAACAGTTTTTCACGTTCATTAAAAACGATCAGGCCATTACCCGCTGTGCCCAGCAGCAGGTTGCCCTGCCTGTCTTCTTTCACCAGCCGGATAGCATTATTATCCCTGTTCTCGGCAAAGCCGGGTAAGTGCTGGTAGGTTTTAAATGTTTTTCCCTCGCGGTTAAACAGGTTCAGACCGTCTTCCGTGGCGATCCAGAAATTAGAGCGGCTATCCTCGTACATATAATTAACACGGTCATCGCCAAGGCTCTTGGGTTTTGTTGGATCATGCTGAAAATGGGCAAACCCGTTTTTGTCAGGCAGGAAAAGATCTATGCCCCCGCCAAAACTGCTTATCCACAAACTGCCTTTCCTGTCTTCATATATGCATGTGACAAGGTTGTTACTCAAACTTTGTGAGTTGCCGGGGATGTGCTTATACCGCGTAAACCGGTTTTTGGCATGGTCAAAACGGTTCAGCCCATTGATGGTGCCGATCCACAGGTTCTGTTTACTGTCTTCATATATATAACGGATATAATTATCACTAAGGCTGTTGGGGTCCTCGGCATTATAACGGTACACTACCATCTGGTAGCCATCAAAGCGGTTCAGTCCATCACGTGTACCCACCCAGATAAATCCGCGGTGGTCCTGGTAAATAGCTTCCACCGTGCTGTTGGACAAACCCTGTTCAATACTGATCCGTTTAAAACTAAGCCGGGGCGGTTGCGCCTGTAGTAAAATGGTGAAAGCGGTACAGAAACAAATCGGTAAAAATCTTCGTATTAAAAGCATAATAAGCTGGCAATTGGGTGTCCTGTTATACCGGGCAGCGTGTATTAAAGATAACAGAACCCTATGGTTTGGTGCATCAAAAAGACAAAATAGACGGATAGGACTAAAATTAAGCACGGGCGGATAAGACAACAGGCAGAATGAAATTTATATTTGGGACTGCTTGCTTCTTTGGTTGCATTAATTATAATGGCTATGAGAATAACGATTGCTTTGTTACTGGTCATCATTACCGGCGGTATGCTCCGTAGCCAGTCCGCCAAAATGGAAAATCCTGTATATGTTGACCAACAGGGGGTACTTCGCTGGACAAAAAACAACGCCGAGGCCTCATTCTTTGGGGTGAATTATACCACGCCTTTTGCACATGCCTACCGCGCCCATAAAGCACTGAATGTTGATATGGAGAAAGCCATCCGCCAGGATGTGTACCATTTTGCCCGGCTGGGATTGAATGCTTTCCGGGTGCATGTCTGGGATGTTGAGATATCCGATACGGCCGGCAACCTGCTGGAAAATGAACATTTACGGTTATTCGATTTCCTGCTGGCAGAATTGGCTAAGCGGAACATTAAAACGATCATTACCCCCATCGCTTTCTGGGGCAACGGCTACCCCGACAGGGATGAAGCCACCCCGGGTTTTGCCAGAAAATACGGTAAACTGGGATCCACCACTAATGACACCGCTGTACGTGCTTCGGAGAATTACCTGAAGCAGTTCTTCAGCCATATCAATCCCTATACCAAGCGCACGTATATACAGGATACCAATGTGATAGCGATGGAGATCAACAATGAACCCAGCCATAGCGGTCCAAAGATCAATATCACCAATTATATCAACCGGCTGGCCGCGGCTGTAAGAAGTACGGGCTGGTCAAAACCGGTATATTATAATATCGCACAGTCACCTTATTATAATGATGCAGTATCCAGATCAAATATTGACGGCGTCAGTTTCCAGTGGTACCCAACGGGACTGGTGGCCAACAGGGAAGTGGAAGGAAATTTTTTGCCGCATGTAGATCACTATACGATTCCATTTGATACGGTGCCGGAGTACCGCAATAAAACAAGGATGGTCTATGAATTTGATGCGGCCGATGTATTGAAATCTTATATGTATCCCGCCATCGCACGCAGTTTCCGCGAAGCGGGTTTTCAATGGGCCACGCAGTTTGCGTATGACCCGATGGTGATCGCCCATGTAAATACCGAGTACCAGACACATTACCTCAACCTCGCTTATACACCTTCCAAGGCCATCAGTTTTATGATCGCCGGGGAAGCTTTCAGGCGCGTACCCCGGTTAAAAAATTACGGCAATTACCCTGCAGATAGTTTGTTTGATGCTTTCAGGGTAAGCTACCGCAACAACCTGAGCGAGATGAACACGCCGGATAAATTTTATTATTCAAATACAACAGCCACCAAACCTGTCAATGCGGCAAAATTATCAGCGCTTGCCGGTGTCGGAAATTCAGCCGTGGTGCAGTATGAAGGAAGCGGTGCCTATTTCTTAGACAAAATAGAAGACGGCGTATGGCGGCTGGAACTGATGCCTGATGCGGTCCGCATCAGCGACCCGTTTGAACGCGCCTCACCGGATAAAACCGTTACCGGTATCAGGTGGTGCCCGCATGCTATGCAGGTAATGCTGCCAGGTTTGGGATCGGGCTTTACCGTAAAGGCATTGAACGAAGGCAACAGTTATACCACACGTGTTAGCGCTAACCGTTTTTCGATTGAACCCGGTACCTATCTCTTGGTGCGTTCAGGTAAAACAGGCAATACAACTGTACAGCATATCGGTGCCATCGCATTACATGAATTTGCAGCGCCGCCTGCCTCGCCGGCTTCATTAGTGGCAAAGGAAGAAACAAAAACAGCGATCACACCTGTTGATGGGAAACTGGAAGTATTTAATGCAGCCACCGACAGAACGGCCCGCGTACACCCTGTATTTATCCGCAATTTCCGTTCAAGTTACACAGCAGCAGAAGCGCAGGGCCCTATGGTGTTCCGTTTAGCAGCAACAGAACTTTCGGGCGACCATACCATCGGTTTCCAGCAGTTTGTCGGGGATAAACTGAAAGGAACTGTTGTTACTGCGGATGATCAGCTGGTGGTCAGGGCAAGGGCAACCGCCACACCGGTAAAGATCAAGGTCACATTAGTAGATAAAGATGCGGTTGCGGTATCAGCATACACCATGCTGACCAATGATTTCAAAGACATCGTACTTACCCTGAAAGATTTTACAGCTGATTCGGCGTTGTTGCTGCCAAGACCCTATCCCGGTTTTATGCCGCTTTGGTTCAAATCTTCGGGAACAACAGCTTTCAGGTTACAGGATGTAGAGAAAGTAGAGATCAGCGCCGGCAGTGATGTTCCTGTTTCAGAGTTCAAAAAACAATATACAATTGAGATAGGATCAATATGGTTTCAAAAAAATAAGTGAGCAAACCCATGGCAAAAAAATCGGTATCCATAAAATCAGCAGTGATCAGTTGCATGGCATTGGTCATGTTGTGTTGTTGTTTATCCTTATCCATTCATGCACAACCAGTGGCCAGGAAACAGGTTAATCTCAGTGAGAACTGGAAATTTCATTTTGGACATGCTGCTGATCCCACAAAAGATTTCAACTATAGTATTAATACCATTTTTTCCAAATCCGGCGGCGCTTATAATACAGCGATCGATCCGAGGTTTGATGACAGCAAATGGCGCTCGCTGAATGTTCCCCACGACTGGGCGGTGGAACTGCCCTTTGCCAATTCCCCCAGTTCCGATGTAGAATCGCATGGATACAAACCAGTGGGCGGGTTTTTCCCCGAAACCAGTATCGGCTGGTACCGCAAACATTTTACGATCGCAAGAGCAGATTCGGGTTCTCGTTTCCAGTTACAGTTTGATGGTATATTCCGGAACGCCACTGTATGGCTCAATGGTTTTTACCTCGGTACTAACCTGAGTGGTTATATAGGTGTGTCGAATGATATCACGGATTATATACGATTTAGCGCGGATAATGTCATCACGGTACGTGTTGATGCCACCCAGTACGAAGGCTGGTTTTACGAGGGCGCGGGTATTTACCGTGATGTATGGCTGAACCGTTTTGATAACCTGCATATCCCGGAAGGAGGATTGTTTGTATATACGGATGTGAAAGGTAAGGGTGCAGATGTGTATATTGAAACAGCGGTAGAAAATAAACGTTTTTCTACCGCAGGCTGTACGGTGTATTCATACATTACTACGCGTGATGGTAAAATGCTCGCCCGAACAAAGGAACAGCCGCTCACGCTTGCCGTCAATGGCAAAACTTCCTTAAAACAAAAATTATCCGTTACTGACCCAAGACTATGGTCGCTGGATGATCCTTATTTATACAGGGTAGTATCTGTAGTAAAATCAGGAGACAAAGTGGTAGATACGGTGAAACAAAGGTTCGGCATACGCACTGTACGTTTTGATGCAACCAATGGATTTTTCCTCAACGGTAAACACCTCAAGATACAAGGCACCAACAACCACCAGGATCATGCTGGTGTGGGAAGCGCCGTACCCGATGAACTCCAGTACTACCGCATCTGGCTGTTGAAAAATATGGGATCGAATGCCTACCGCACAAGTCATAACCCGCCAACACCTGTCTTACTCGATGCCTGCGATAGTTTGGGAATGTTGGTCATGGATGAAACGCGTTTACTGAACAGCAGTCCCGAATACATGAACCAGTTTGAACGGATGGTATTGCGCGACAGGAACCATCCTTCCATATTTATGTGGTCCATCGGTAATGAGGAAGGATGGATACACACAACCGATGTAGGCAGGCGCATTGCACAAACCATGCTGGCCAAACAGAAAGAACTCGATCCGAGCCGCACAAGTACGTATGCAGCGGATCTGCCGAATGTATTTAAGGGTATCAATGAAGTGATACCTATCCGCAGCTTCAACTACCGTCACAAATTCGTACCTGATTATCATAGGGATCATCCCAACCAACCCATACTCGGTACCGAAATGGGAAGTACGGTATCCACCCGTGGCATCTATACAAAAGATACCATCAAAGCCTATGTACCCGACCAGGATATCAGTTTCCCGTATTGGGCGAGCAGGGCAGAGGACTGGTGGGTACCCGCTGCAGAAAATCCTTACATACTCGGTGGATTTATATGGACAGGTTTTGATTACCGCGGCGAACCCACACCTTACAAATGGCCGAATATCAATTCACATTTTGGGGTGATGGATGTGTGCGGGTTCCCGAAAAATATTTATTACTACTACCAGTCATGGTGGACAGATAAAGATGTATTGCATATTTCCCCACACTGGAACTGGCCCGATAAAAAAGGACAGCCCATCGATGTATGGGTGAATAGTAATGCAGATAATGTTGAACTCTTTCTCAATGGGCAGAGCCTCGGCAAAAAAGATATGCCCCGCAACAGCCACCTGCAATGGTCGGTGAATTATGAACCCGGCAAACTCGAAGCGGTCGCGTATAAGAAAGGAAAAAGATTACATACAAAAGTAGAAACAACGGGAGCAGCGGCTGAATTGGTGATGACACCTTATAAGACAACAATTCTGGCAGACGGAAGAGATGTAAGCGTTATCAATATCACCGCTGTTGACAGACAGGGGCGTGAAATACCTGATATCAATGCGATGGTCCGTTTCACGATTTCCGGTCCGGGTAGAATTATAGGTGTGGGTAATGGCGACCCGAGCAGTCATGAACCGGATAAATACAAAGAGGGAGAGAGCTGGCAACGTAGTTTATTCAATGGCAAATGCCAGGTGATTGTTCAGTCTGATGGGAAGACAGGCGCGATCAAATTTGAAGCAAAATCAGAGGGACTGGCAACTGCTTCTACGGATATCATTACCGTACCTGCCGGAAGCATCGCTTCTGTTACCATTGACAAAGATTACCTGTTGAAAGGTGAAGCGGCCAAACCGCGTGAAACCACCAAAATGCTCGGCGCCGATATTTCTTTTCTTCCGCAACTGGAGGACCGCGGTATCAAATTCACGGAAAACGGTGTGCAGAAAGATGCGATACAGGTACTGAAGGAACATGGGTTCAACTATATCCGTCTGCGCATCTTTAATGATCCCGCACGTGATGGCGGCTATTCCAAAGGAAAAGGTTTCTGCGATCTCGCGCATACCAAACAAATGGCCAGGCGTGTAAAAGCAGCGGGAATGAAACTGTTACTGGATTTTCATTACAGCGATACCTGGGCCGATCCCGGCAAACAGCATGAACCTTTGGCATGGAAAGGACTGCCGTTCCCCGGTTTGAAGAAAGCGTTGTATGACTATACAAAAAACGTTATACAGGAACTAAAGGACCAGAATACCACACCCGATATGGTGCAGGTAGGCAACGAGATCAACCACGGTATCGTATGGCCGGAAGGAAATGTGAGTAATATGGATAGTATGTCGCAACTACTGGCCGCGGGCGTGGCAGCGGTAAAAGCGGTGGACCCTTCCATCATCATCATGATGCACCTGGCCCTCGGCGGGCAGAACAGTGAATCAGTATTTTTCTATGACCAGCTGCTGTTACGCAAAATACCGTTTGATGTGATCGGTCTTTCCTATTACCCAAAATGGCACGGCACACTGGATGATCTTTCTGCCAATGCCGAAGACATGGTAAAACGCTATAATAAAGATGTGATCGTGGTGGAATATTCCGCCAGAAAAGAGGAGGTCAATAAGATCGCATTTGAACTGCCCGGGGGAAAAGGCAAAGGCACCTGTATCTGGGAGCCGCTCAACACCTGGGAATCCGTGTTTGATCGTGACGGAAAATCAAATGATTTCCTGAAAATGTACGACTCGATCAGTAAGAAATATATAGAAACCAAAGGACCGGGATAAGGAATTTATTGAAATTTCATTAATTGTGTATAAAATACACAATAATATTCGTAATTTAACATCGCCATACAAAACGTGTACACGGTACACAAATGAAAAAACTAAAACTTCGACTTATGAAACATTGCTTGCCGGGGAATGGAACTGCAGGAACATGGCGTTATGCAGTAGCCAGGAAAATCCCCAAACCAACACTATTGCTTTTTATGCTATCGTTCGTTGTTACACTTGGCTTCGGTCAGCAAAGAGCGATCACCGGAACGGTTACGAACCAGGAAAACAAACTGCCTTTGGCGGGCGTTTCTGTTACTGTTAAAGGTACCACACAAGGTACTCAGACAGATAATAGTGGGCGCTTCAGCATCAGCGTTGCCAATGGAACCACACTTGTTTTCAGTTATGTAGGGTTCCGCGATATGGAGGTTACTGCGGGGAGCCAGAATAACCTGAACATTACACTTACTCCCGGTGCAACCGGTTTGGGTGAAGTGATCGTGATCGGGTACGGAACACAGCGCAGAAAGGATCTTACCGGCGCTGTTGCTACGGTTACCGCCAAAGATTTCCAGAAAGGGATGATCACTACACCGGAACAAATGATCGCCGGAAAAGTGGCGGGTGTATCTGTTATCTCCAACAGCGGTGCGCCGGGTGCGGGAAGTACCATCCGTATCAGGGGAGGTTCCTCTTTGCGTGCGAGCAATGACCCGCTAATCGTGGTGGATGGGGTGCCTTTGGATAATGGGGGCGTATCGGGTTCGCCGAATTCACTCAGTATGATCAATTCAAATGATATCGAATCATTCACCATCTTAAAAGATGCATCTGCTGCGGCCATCTATGGTACCAGGGCATCCAATGGTGTAATACTGATCACGACTAAAAAAGGTATGGGAGGAAAATTAAGGGTGAATTTCAGTACCGTTAATTCTATCTCCACACTGATCAAAAAAGTAGAGATCTTAAATGCTGATCAGTTCCGCGCAGTGGTCAATGCCAACGGCACCACCGCACAGAAGGCCATGCTGGGAACGGCCAATACAGACTGGCAGGACCAGATATACAGTTCCGCATTTGCTTCGGATAACAATATCAGTTTCAGCGGTGGCATCAACAAACTGCCTTACCGTGTGTCCATCGGTTTCCTGAACCAGGATGGTATTTTGAAAACGGGTTATATGCGGAGAGCTTCTGCCGCGCTCGTGCTTAACCCTACTTTTTTCAATAATCACCTGAAAGTGGACCTGAACATCAAAGCCACCACACAGCAATCAAGGTTCGCTCCGCAGGGAGCTATCGGTGGGGCGATCAGTTTCAATCCTACACAACCTGTCTATTCAAACGGCGCCCGCTTTGGTGGTTATTTTGAATACCTCGATCCTGCCACTGCCACCGGTCTTACCAACCTTGCGGGAAGAAACCCTGTTGGGCTGTTGAACCAGCGTGTAGACAAAGGAACACCCATGCGCAGCATTGGTAACCTGCAACTGGATTATAAATTCCATTTCCTGCCAGAACTGCGAGCCAACCTGAACCTTGGGTATGATGTATCCAAAGGAGCGGGTACTATCTATGTGTCAGACAGCGCCGCATCTGATTACCTCGCAGGAGGAACCGGCGGACAGAATAACCAGTACAAACAGTCAAAATCCAATACTGTACTGGAAGCGTATCTGAATTATGCAAAAGATATTCCCGGCATTAAAAGCCGGATCGATATCATGGGTGGTTATTCTTTCAATAATTACCAGACCACCAATTACAACTATGCTAGCTATAATGCAAAAGGGGTGAAGTATCCGAACACGGATCCTAATTTCCCGTTCAACAAACCTGAGAATACATTGATCTCTTATTTCGGACGATTGAATTATTCTTTCAAAGACAGGTATATGCTCACCGCCACTGTTCGCCGTGATGGTTCTTCCCGTTTTGCGGAAGCCAACCGTTGGGCAGTGTTTCCCTCAGTGGCACTTGCCTGGAACATGAAAGAAGATCTTTTCGCCAAGAACAATACGTTCTCATCCTTTAAACTCCGCATAGGATATGGTGTTACAGGACAACAGGATGGTATCGGTAACTACGATTACCTGTCGAGCTATGCATTAAGTGCGAACAATGCCACATACCAGTTTGGCAATGCGTTTTTCCAGATGTACCGCCCGAGTGGTTACAACCCCAATATCAAATGGGAACAGACAGCTACTACCAACCTGGCGTTGGATTTCGGGTTCCTGGATAATAGGATCAATGGTAGCATTGATTTTTACCATAAAAAAACTACCGACCTGCTCAACAGCATACCACAGCCTGCGGGAACCAATTTCTCCGCTTTCATTATTGCCAATGTGGGTGATATGGAGAACAAAGGCGTAGAGTTTAGTGTGAATGGGCAGGTGATAAGAAAAAAAGATTTTACATGGGATGCATCGTATAATGTAACCTATAACAAGAACACCATCACCAACCTTACCGTACTGCCAAAAGATGTGAACTATGTTGGTTTCCCAACCGGCGGTATTGCAGGAGGTATCGGCGGACAGTTTGTGTTCATCAACTCTGTAGATTACAGCAAGAATACTTTCTTCCTCTACAAACAGGTATATGATAAAGCAGGCAAACCGGTAGAAGGTGTATTCGAGGACCTGAACAAAGATGGTATCATCAACCAGAACGACCTGTACCGTAGCCGCCGTGCCGATCCGCAGGTGTTCATGGGATTCAGTTCGAATTTCACCTATAAAAAATGGAGCGCAGGTTTTGTGATGAGGGCAGCGTTTGACAATTATGTCTATAACAACAACTACAGCCAGACAGGCACCCGCAACCAGATACTGGGTAACGCATCCGTGTTGTATAATGCGTCTGTCAATTACCTCGAAACAAATTTTATAGGCAACAGTCTGGAACTGCTGAGTGATTATTACATACAGAACGCATCCTTCCTGCGCATGGATAACCTGAACATCGGTTATAACGTGGGAAGCGTTTTCAAAAACAAGGCAACACTTCGCCTGACCGGAAACGTTCAGAATGTATTTGTGGTAACAAAATACAAGGGACTCGATCCTGAGCTTAGCGGCGGTATCGATAATAATATATATCCACGGCCACGCATTTTTGCACTCGGTATCAATCTTGACTTTTAAAACAACGAATCCATGAAAAAGAATTATTATTATATCATACTGGCAACCATCCTGCTCGCCGCGGGTTGTACAAAAAAACTGGAACTGTTGCCCACCAACGATATCACCCCCGATAAGGTGTATAAAGATGCCGCGGGATATAAACAGGCGCTTGCCAAACTGTATGGCGCTTTCGCCCTCACGGGTAACCAGGGCGCCACAGGCAGCCCGGATATACCACCACAGATCATTTCTGATGAGGGTAATTCAGATTTTCTACGACTGTACTGGAACCTGCAGGAACTGACGACTGATGAAGCTGCCTGGACCTGGCAGAATGATGCAGGTGTACGCGGTCTGCATGAAATGAGCTGGTCATCCACCAATCCTATTGTAAGTGGTGTGTATTACCGTGCGTTTTTCCAGATCACGGTTTGTAATGATTTTATCAGGCAGTCATCTGATGCATTGCTCGCAGAGCGTGGTATCAGCGGAACCGCTGCCGATGAGATCCGTTTCTACAAGGCCGAAGCGCGTTTCCTGCGTGCTTACCAGTACAGTGTGCTGATGGACCTGTTTGCCAAACCACCCTTTGTAACAGAAGCCGATGGCATCGGGTCAGGACTTCCCAAACAGGCAACACGTGCAGAAGTATTCACCTATGTGGAGTCTGAACTGAAAGCAATAGAAACATTACTGAAAGATCCTAAAACCAATGAATACGGCAGGGCCGACAAAGCTGCGGCATGGGCATTGCTGGCAAGGAATTACCTGAATGCCAAAGTGTTCACGGGTACAGATAAGTTCACAGAAGCGATCACCTATTGCAACAAGATCCGTCCGCTGTACACGCTGCACAACAATTACCAGGAACTGATGCTGGCAGATAACCACACGATCGGTGAATTTATTTTCTCAATTGCGTATGATGCCACTTACACACAGAACTATGGGGGCACCACTTATCTTACACACGGTCCCGCAGCGGTTCCGGGAAGTATCTCTGGTACCAATGGTAACTGGGGTGGTTTACGGGTGACACAGAATTTTGTGAACCTGTTCAGTGACCCAAGCGGCGCTACAGATAAACGTCCGCAATTCTATACTACAGGGCAGAATCTCGCCATGACAGAACTGTATGTAGGAACGGATGGCTATTCTACCAATAAATACAGGAACAAAACAAAGACCGGTGCGGCAGCGCCTCATGCGGATCCGGCGGGTAATTTTGTGGATATTGATTTTCCATTGTTCCGTCTGGCTGAAACCTATCTTATCTATGCAGAATCGGTACTGCGTGGTGGAGCAGGTGGAGATGCCGCAACAGCGCTTACATTGATTAACCAGTTACGGGGAAGGGCCTATGGCAATGCATCCGGCAATATCACTGCGGGACAACTGACCCTTGATTTTATCCTTGATGAGAGGGGAAGGGAGCTGTATTATGAAGCACAGCGCAGGACAGATCTGATCCGTTATGACAAATTCGTTACTGCCAATTATCTCTGGGCATGGAAAGGCGGTATAAGGGCAGGAAGAGCGGTTGATGCGAAGTACAATGTTTTCCCGATACCGGCAACGGATCTATCATCCAATCCGAAACTGGTACAGAACAGCGGGTATTAATACTGATCAAACTATAAAATAAATTGTATGAAAAATACTATTCAACTAGCCATACTCACCCTGCTGTTTGCAGGCATTTTGTATGGTTGTAAAAAAGTGGAGACTCAGGTTATTCTGCAAACTGGTGTTCCTTCCACATTAACCGCTTCCCAGACAACACTGGTACTCACTGCAGCCAACGCAGCGGATACGGTAGAAGCATTTACCTGGACAGCGGCGCAATATGGTTTTAGTGCAGCAGTACGTTACAGTGTACAGGTAGCGAAAAGCGGTACCAGTTTTGCCGCGCCCAAAGAAGTAAGTGTTGCCAGCGGATCCTCGCTAAAATATGCGGGTGCCGACCTGAACCAGATGGCTATTTTACTGGGACTGGCACCGGGTAATCCGGGGCAACTGGAAGTAAGGGTGAAATCATCGCTTACAGATTCAATTCCCGCCATCTATTCCAACGTTGTGAATGTGGCAGTAACACCTTACCTGGTAGTGATCAACTATCCGTCGATGTGGGTTCCGGGTGATTACCAGGGATGGGATCCTGCAACCGCACCTAAAATATCTTCTAAAGCGGACAATGGTGTGTATGAAGGATACCTGTACATGACACCCGCAAGTAACAAAAAGTTTAAAATCACCAGTCACCCCAACTGGAACAATACCAATTACGGATGGGCCAGCAGTACTACCACCGGTAATAATGTAACCGGTACCATGAACACAACCGGTGGCGATCTTTTTGTACCCAATTCGGGTTATTATATTTTAAAGGCGAATAAGAATAACAATACATGGTCGGGTACACTCACCACCTGGGGAATAATCGGGGATGCTGTGCCGGTAAGCGGATGGAACTCTGACCAGGACCTGACCTTTAGTACAACCGATCAGTTATGGACAATCACCACTAACCTGAATGTGGGTGCCATCAAGTTCAGGGCCAATGATGACTGGGCGATGAATTTTGGTGATACCGGTGCAGACCAGGTAATGGAGTATGATGGGGCCAATATTTCCATCACTTCGGCGGGCAATTATACGATTACGCTCGACCTGCGCGCACCATGGAACTATACCTATAAACTGAAAAAGAACTAAACAGTGAGCACAGGAGGTTTGCCTGTAGTACAAGCAAGCAGGTTGGTAAACTTCCTTAGTTTCTATAAATGGCAAGAAGGGAAGTGTCTACTTCCTTTCTGTTTTTATAACCAGCATTTTTTGGCTTGGTTACAAATAGTTGATTTGTTCAACAGCATACTATTTTTTTTAACACAGAGGCCACAGAGAATACAGAGGGCCCTCTGTTAACTCTGTGATCTCTGTGTTGAAAAAAATCACGCGATTCCAGAGATCTCATTTTTGGTAGGACACATTACTAAACAGAGGACACCACGTAAAAATTCAGATTAATGCGAGTATATATTTTCCTCCTGCTGTTGGTCGCCGGTTCCTGCCGCAAAAGTGATGTACCGGGTGGGGGAACAGGTGGTGGCGGTACCACACCACCACCAACGCCGACCACAACCTTAGCCAAAGGCGCGGATATCAGTTGGGTTACACAAATGGAAACTGCAGGCATAAAATTTTACAATGCAACCGGTGTAGCGGAAGATTGTTATAAGATACTAAAAGACCTTGGTGTAAATGCCATCCGTCTGCGTGTATGGGTAAATCCTTCCAATGGCTGGTGCAATACAACCGATATGGTGGCCAAAGCGGTGCGTGCCAAAAATATGGGTATGAAACTGCTGATCGATTTCCACTACAGCGATTCATGGGCCGACCCGGGTAAACAAACCAAACCGGCGGCATGGGCAGGCCAGGATATTACTGCCTTACAAACCTCTGTCTACAATCACACACTAAACGTACTGACTGCCTTAAAAAATGCAGGCATTACACCAGAATGGGTACAGGTGGGTAATGAAACTAATGATGGCATGTTATGGCCCGAGGGAAAAGCCTCAACAAACATGGCGGGTTTTGCAGCGTTGGTCAATGCCGGGTACAATGCGGTGAAAGCATCCGATGCGGCGATCAAAGTGATGGTGCATGTATCCAATGGGTATGATAATGCGCTTTTTCGCTGGCTGTATGATGGTCTTAAAAACAATGGTGGGAAATGGGATATCATCGGTATGTCGCTGTATCCCTCTGCATCCAACTGGAGTACCTATAATAGCCAGTGCCTTGCCAATATGAATGATATGGTGGCGCGGTATAACAAGGAAGTCATGGTATGCGAAGTAGGCATGCCTGTAGCGGAAGCTGCTGCCTGCAATAATTTTCTCAGCGATCTGTTAACCAAAACAGCGTCGGTAAATGGTAACAAGGGCCTGGGTGTATTTTACTGGGAACCGCAATCGTACAATGGCTGGCAGGGGTATCAACTGGGCGCATTTGATAATTCGGGGAGGCCGACGGTGGGGTTGAATGCGTTTAAATAATTGCGCCGGAATTAAATGAGTGCGGGCTAACAATGAATAAAGAATGCGTGTTGCAACCCCTTTAGGAATTCTGACTTGGCTGTCGTAATTTGTTTTACGCCACGCTAACCAAATGGCAGCAGCATGACTAAAAGGCAACCTTATTTAATGCTATTCTTCGTCCTGTTCATTTCAAATTGCAGCAAGGATGAAGCGGAAAAAATGCCTTCCGGTACATGTAGTTATACCCCCTATCATTATGTCAGGGGTGTGAAAAAAAATTTGGAGAAATTAGCAAGCGACTATATTGTACTCGGTGTCGACCCTGCCTATAGAGATCTTCCAAATGGAGATCCCCAAATACGAAGTTTTATATCCTCTGTAAAAGACTTCGATCCAGGTTACAAATATCAAATTAGTCTTAGCCACTCAGTGGTCCTGAAATTCAGAAAACCGAAAAGCTGCGAAGAAATAACTGAACTGGTCTCCACTTTGTGGAAGAACCCGGTGGTTAAGTATGCTCACTATGCAATACAGACAGATGATTGTATTGATTATTCGACCGGAATGCCATTCGCAAATCGCTGTGTGAGGGGTTACGAAAATGTTTTCTTTGTGAAAATTTTTGATGCACAAAAGCGGGACGATCTGTACAAAATGATCGCAGAGACAAAGACCGAACTTGGAAACCAGGCAGGAATAACCCCCTCTACAACGGTTTTTGGGCTGATATGCAATAAGAACTCCAAAGGCGACGCGCTAAGGATGTCCTCCATTTTTCACGAATCAAAACTCTTTGAGTGGGTCGATATGTATGTAGACAATAGGTATTCAACTGAATAAGGACGCTGCCACAAAAGGTAAATTCATTTACCCCTGTTTTGCGACGCAATTTTTGAACCACGAGGATACAAAGTGCGCGAAGTAGCACAAAGATTACCCGGATCCTTGTTTCAATCATCAACCCCTTTGTGCGCCTTAGTGTACTTTGTGTCCCCGTGGTTCAAAAAACCTCCTGCGATAAAGGATGATGGGGGTAAACGGTAACCTGTTCGAGACAACCTGCGAAGAATGAAACCCATACGATACCCTTGGGTTAAAAAAGAAAAAACCCGCTGATTATCAAAGATATTCAACGGGTTTAAGTGCCCAGAACTGGATTCGAACCAGCACATCCTTGCGGACGCTGCGACCTGAACACAGTGCGTCTACCAATTTCGCCATCTGGGCAGTAAAAAAAGATCAGGTCTGCCGCTACAGTTTTATTTATAACGGGCTGCAAATATAAGTGGAAACGGATTGATTTTCCAAATATTGGATACGATACCCTGTCAACTGCGCCTTTGCGCCTTTGCGTGAAAATTTTCTCGCAGAGACGCAAAGGCGCAGTTAAAACAACCGGGTATTAAAAACGTTACATGCCATCAGTAACAAAAACAGCATACCAGCTATCACTACTGCGAAAACTTAGTAAGCAGGTGTGTTGCCGGAATATATCGTCTTTCCGGCTTTTACTGACAGGGAAAACACAGTGGGATATAAACATATTGTGTACTAAAAAAACGCTGTTTTCAGAGGAGATTTTGTTGTTTGAATGGATTATTCCCTATATTAGCCATGCTAAAATCATCTATCCACATTAAATTCTAAAAAAGATGGCAAAATCAAAGCCGGCTAAAAAAGCCGCAAAAAAAGCCGCTCCTAAAAAAGCAGCTCCCAAAAAAGCAGCTAAAAAAGCAGCCCCAAAAAAAGCAGCTCCCAAAAAAGCAGTAAAAAAAGCCGCTCCTAAAAAAGCAGTAAAAAAAGCAGCTCCTAAGAAAGCAAAAGTAAAACGCAAACCGAATGCTGCTTTCATGGCGCCATTAACGCCAAGCGCTACACTGGGTGAAGTAGTAGGAACCAAGCCACTGGCCAGAACCGAAGTAGTGAAAAAAATCTGGGAATACATCAAGAAGAATAAATTACAGGATTCAAAGAACAGACGCATGATCAATGCTGATGCGAAACTGAAACCACTTTTTGGTAAAGCACAGATTTCCATGTTCGACCTCACCAAGATCGTGAGCAACAACCTGAAAAAATAAGTACTGCTTTTTACATGATAAGAGCCTGAATGCTGCCAAGTATTCAGGCTCTTTTTTTTTGATACATTGAGCATTGAACATTGAAAATTGAAAATTGCCATTGCGGCAGAAATTTTCAATGTTCAATTCTCAATGTTCAGGTAAGAGTTTAGATAGTGTCCCAGTTTGAAAGTTCGTTTGGGGGCTAAAGCCCAGAACCTGTTCCTGGATTAACCCCAGCCTTAAGGCTGGGGTTAATGAAAACGAATAGATAAGGGCTTTAGCCCCCAAACGGATTTTCAAACTGGGACATTACCGTCGCCCGATAGTATCGTCCCTTTTGTGAATTAGTAATGTTGCAGGTGACAGCATGTTGTTCTGCCTGGTTTGTCGAAACCATTCTCAATCCAATCGCATACTGAAAATTATCTTTTCTACAGGCAGCCTTTCCCCAATAAAAAGCGTTATATGGTATAACCCGGATGCACTCCCACATACATACAAATAAAAACCTGCTAACCGTTAAAGTGGATGCCAATTTCCTTGCAGGAAATGACCTGTTTGACTGGATAAAAAAATACGCACAATCGTATGAAGGAGGATATGCATACTGGGATGAATTTGCTTTTATGACTGATGACCTGGATGAAACAGATGCCATCCTGGTTTTCAACACACCCTCAAAGCCGGTCAGTATGATCTCTGATCCTGCCAGGGTGGTGGCTTTTATGATGGAGCCGGGCATCCCTTCGCGGCACCCGTGGATGTACCGGAAACTGGAGCAGTATGCAGCAGTGTACTCACCGGTTGGCAAGTCTGCAAATACAGTAAGCTCGCATGGCTTTACAGGATGGTATTCACCACATAACTGGCCATCTCTGTGTACCATGGAAATACCGCAAAAAACAAATTGCGTGTCCTGTATTTCGTCAGGACTCGCACAACTGAAGGGCCACAGGTTACGTAATCAATTTATAGAACAGCTGCAAAAGAAAATACCCGGTATTGATTTTTTTGGTAGACACACACGGCCCTTGCAGGATAAAATGGATGGGCTGCTTCCTTATAAATATAGTATTGCAATAGAGAACAGTTCAGCGCCCTGGTATTTCACCGAAAAGATCAGCGATTGTTTTCTTGCCTATACCGTGCCGGTGTATTATGGCTGTACCAATATCAGCAGGTATTTCCCTGAAAAATCAGTGATCGAAATGGATATCCGCAAACCTGAACGGGCCATTCGCATAGTAGAGGATGCCTTAGCTGCTGATGACTGGAACGAAAGATTGCCTGCCTTGCAGGAAGCAAGGGAACTGGTATTGAACAGGTACCAGCCGCTTGCCGGTGCTGCATCTATACTCAGGGATATGCGGCAGGGAAAGAAACAGCTGGTGCAGCTGGATCCTGTAAACATATCCCTGTTTGATACATGTAAACGCCTTTTCAGAGCAATGAATTTTTAATAAACTGTGCCAGGCATCGCTAACATGAAACTGCTTAAAGATATTTCAGCAAATACCATACAGGTATTACTCAACCAGGTACTGGGTGTGGTGGTATTTGTTGTGATATCCCGCCATCTTTCAAAAAATGAGTATGGCGAGTTTAACTGGACGCTTGCAGTGATGGGTTTTATCATTACGCTCCTGAGTCTGCGGATCGAACAGCTTGTTGTACGAAAAGTAGCAACAGGTGAAAATGCTCCGCATGTACTTACCATTTTTACGGTACATGTAGGATTGATGGGGGGACTGTTTTACCTGGTATTGTTTGCAGGCAGCCTGTGGTTCGCTGAGTTTTTCAACAGGCATAATTTGATGCTGGCGCTTGCGGCCAGCCAGTTATTCGGGCTGATGTCCCTGCCATTTAAACAGGTTGCGGCAGGTAAACAACATTTCGGATGGCTGGCTGTGATGTCGCTTACAGCCAATGCCATAAGGGCGCTGGCATTGACAGTGGCGGTTTTATTTTCAAACATTACCCTGCAATTGGTCATTGCCGTTTATCTTTTTTCTTCACTGGCCGAATGTGTGGTCAGTGTCTACCTGCTTGCTGCGAAAACCGGGATCAGCATTACCCGTAACTGGCATTGGCCGGATTATACCTCATTGCTTCGTGCATCCCTGCCACAGATCGGGATCGTATTTCTGAATGCTTGTATTGCCAGGATCGACTGGATCCTTCTTGGCATATTTTCCACACAGGTATTTGTGGCGGAATACAGTTTTGCGTATAAGGTTTTTGAGTTGTCGCCTTTCCCATTGCTGATCATAGGTCCTATATTATTGTCCAGGTTTTCTGCTTATTATAGTGGCGATACAAACCGTTCTTTACAACAGCATACAGCAACTATCCGGTTACTGGTACGTATTGAAATGATCATGGCTACGGTACTGCCATTGGTGCTGAATGTTGTATGGGAACCCTTAATGGATACACTTACCCAAAGTAAATACGGGGCTTCTGCCAAAACCGTTTTTTTTATCCTGTCACTGTCAATACCCTTCCAGTATATGATCAACCTGTACTGGACAACTGCCTTTGCACAAAACAGGCTGATGTCCATTTTGCGTATTACAGCGGTAACCTGTAGCATCATTGTCGTGGGCGACCTGTTGCTGATACCATTATTGAATACCACCGGCGCTGCGCTGGCATACCTGGCGGCGATGATTACCGAATACCTGCTCTACCTGTACAAAGCAGGTAAAACAGCCAGCGCTGATTCCCGGCACCTGATTACCTGTATACTGATCGCTTTGATAAGTGGGTTTTCTGTGGAGTATCTAACTATTTCTGTGGTTGCGAAACTGGTGTTATCGCTGGGGATATATACCGTGCTGGTACTTGTCTGCAAACAACTGAAAAGGGGCGATGTTAAAATAATTACAACGATGCTTAAAGACGGGGAAACAAATTTTCAAATCGATGCCAGATGAAAGAACTGCAATGGGATAAAATAAAAAGGATATTACTACCATACGATTGGCGGCTTCTCTGTTTTCTTGTATTGGTACTGAATGTGAAACTGGTCGTGAAAATTATTGTGCTTTTGGTATTCTTTTTAGTATTGAGAAAAGATTTTTCCGTTCGTCTAATAATAAAGCAACGGTTTGCCTGGTTTTATCTCGCCATGATATTGATCGGGAGCATCAATTTTGTGCTGCAATTAAAAGCGGTCACAGTTCCTTACACAGTTGTTACCGTTACAGGATTATTGTTTTGGGGGCTATCGGCTATTGCCTCGTATGAAGCATATATGCTTATACAGAAAAGTACCGTAACGCGTACACAGGCAAGTTTCGACCTGTTTTTTACCATTAACCTTATCATTGTGTTGTTGCATCTGCTGTGGATCATGATAGATGCGGGTACCCTTAATCCATACACCTACAAAGGTCTTAACCAGAAATATTATGTAAGTACAGGTGATTATATACGGGGGATCACATTTGACAGTCCGGTTACCACGGCTATGATCTGTGCTTTCGGGTTATTGTATTTCCTGTACAGAGAAAAATACCTGCTAACTGTGCTGAGTATGGGTGGCCTGCTGGTAGTGAGCAGTAACCTTACTGATATTTTTATCGTGCTGATACTCCTGCTGGTATTTGTGTTCAGGTCCGATAAAGTGCAGAAAAGCATCATAGTGGTGTGTATGACCATGTTTCTTGCATTCATGGTAAAAGTGTCACCCCAGAATAATGAACTGGTAGTAAGCCTGCTCTATAAGATCATTGATAAACCCTATTACCTGCCCCCTGTTAAAATAATAACCAATGAAGCACTCAAACAGATGCCTGACTCAGTGCTGGATGCCGAACAGCGGAATCGGAAAACGGGCTTGCTGTATATCGACAGCATTAGTGGGATTACTATGAAAACACTGACAGTTTCACCGGGTGTGCTGCATCCAGAAACAGCAACTAAAAATGCCGGGAAGATTTTTTATGAATACAGGGCAACCAAGGCGGTAAAAGATAAAGAGAACCGTTTCGCAGTATTTGTAAGGAATGGGTATGATTCTACACTGAAAGACAGTCTTACAATATCCCATAACTGGGAACTGCCCGGCAAATGGCTGGCGCTTAAGAACACGATTCATTTTTTTAACACATATCCCGGTGCAGTATGGCTTGGCGCAGGTATGGGTAATTTTTCTTCCAGGCTGGCATTCAAAGCTACTGGATTGGGTATGGCCGGTGGCTATCCATCCCGGTTTGGGTATATCCATCCATTTTTTATGAATGGACACCTGTTTATTTACCTGTATTACCATGCACAATGGCAGATAAAACATAGCGCCTCCAATACGCCCGATGCTGTTTACATGCAGCTTGCCGGTGAGTATGGGTTGATAGGGTTACTTTGTTTTTTTGTATTGTATGTAACCTATTTCCTGAGACGTATCCGGTTCAACGGGTTTGCATGGTCAATACTGCTGTTGTTGTTATCGTCGCTATGGGTTGAATACTGGTTTGAACAATTGTCCGTAGTGATACTTTTTGAATTGCTGATGCTTGCAAACATAAAAATGCAAAAGGAAAATGCACACCATGACTAAGCCTGCAGTTTCCATCATCATGCCTGCCTACAACGCAGGGCGGTATATTGCCGAGGCTATAGCGTCTGTGCTAAACCAGTCGTTCATCTATTTCGAACTGATCATTATCAATGATGGCTCAACAGATGATACATCGGAGGTGATAGCATCATTTGATGATAACAGGATATACATAATCAACCAGGAGCGGCAGGGTGTGGCTGCGAGTCTTAATAAGGGATTGGCCGCTGCCAAAGGAGCGTATATAGCGAGGTTTGATGCAGACGATATCTGCGAACCTGAACGCATTGAAAAGCAATACAGTTTTTTTCAGCAATACCCAGAATATGTGATAGTGGGTTCCGATGCGGAATACATCATGGAAGACGGCCGGCATCTTTTCCATTTTTCATGTATTGCCCATACAGACGAAGAGATCAGGCAACAATTGTATGTCTATTGCCCTTTTATTCATTCCTCTGTTATGTATAGCTGCGAAGCAGTCAGGGAACTGGGAGGTTATTCTGTCCATGCGCATAATTTCGAGGATTATTTGTTGTGGACACAATTGGCTATGAAAGGGAAGTTGTATAATCTTTCTGAACGGCTGATCAAGGTCCGCTTTAATCCTTCATCGGTTACCATCGATGAAAAATGGCGTGGCAGCAGGTTCCGAAAAATCAAAAAAGACAGTATCCTGAAGGGAAGTATATCGAAGGAAGAAGGGGATATGCTGTTAGCTATTTTAAAGTCACAGGACGTACAGCATATCAGGGAAGGCGCTTATCATGCTTTGTGCGGAAAAAAATTTCTGGTTAACAATTACCAGCCTGTAAAAGCGCGTGAACACATTGGCAAAGCTATCCGCAGCAATCCTTTCCGGTTTGATAACTATGTGTTACTGACCATCAGCTACCTGCCACAAACTTTTATCGGGTGGCTTCACCGGAGAAACCCACTCAAGCGCTGACCTATGAAAGTAGCCATGATAACCCGGTCAACGCTGTACACCGTAAAGGGTGGGGATACGGTCCAGGTATTACAGACAGCCAAACATCTTACGAAAGCGGGTGTTGATGTGTCCGTTCATCTTGCAGATGAAACAATAGACTATGGGCTGTACGACATACTTCATTTCTTCAATATCACACGTCCCGCAGATATATGGTACCATATCCGCAGATCAAAAAAGCCTTATGTGGTTTCACCCATTTTTATTGATTACAGTGAATACGATAAGCGGCATAGGAAAGGTATGTCAGGATGGGTACTGCGTTATTTTTCGCAGGATGGTATTGAATATGTAAAAACGGTGATGCGCTGGTTATCGGGAAGGGATAAACTGATCACAGTTTCTTATCTCTGGCAGGGACAACGAAAATTAATTGATAAAATAATATCCAACGCATCATTGATCCTGCCGAATTCACAGTCAGAGGCGGAGCGTATCCATAAACGATATGGATGCAGCGATAAGTGCCGGGTTATTCCGAATGGTATTGATGCCAGTTTGTTTCGTAACCATACACCCCTTGAAAAGAACCCGCAATTGGTGATCTGTGTAGCAAGAATTGAGGGCATCAAAAACCAGTTGAACCTTATCCGTGGCCTGAATGATTCCCGGTTCAGTCTGTTGCTGATCGGTGCCTGTTCACCCGGTCAACAGGCATATTACCAGAAATGTCGCCGTATCGCGGCCAGTAATGTACAGTTCATCGACGCTTTACCACAGCAAGAATTGCTGGCTTATTACAGGCAGGCTAAAGTGCATGTATTGCCCAGCTGGTTTGAAACCACAGGACTGAGTTCACTGGAAGCCGCCGCCATGGGATGCCAAATTGTGATCACTGACAGAGGAGATGCCCAACAGTATTTTGGTGATTATGCTTTTTATTGCGATCCTGCCTCGCCCGCTTCCATTTACGATGCTATTGACAGGGCCGCCAATGCACCCGTTAACCCGGCACTTGCGCAATGGATACATGATCAATACACCTGGACAGAGGCAACTGGGCAAACGATACAGGCGTATCAAGAATTGATATAAAATGAAGCCACTTACAATAGCGATTATGGGTACCCGTGGCATACCAAACAGGTATGGCGGATTTGAACAGGTGGCATCCAGCCTGTCTTATGAACTGGTGCAGCGGGGCCATGCTGTAAGCGTTTACAACGCACATAACCATAGCTACCAGGAAAAACGCTGGAAAGGAGTGACTATCATTCATTGCTATGATCCTGAGAACCTGCTGGGTACGGCAGGGCAGTTTGTGTATGATCTTAACTGTGTATTACATGCCCGCAAACAACAGTACGATATCATACTTATGCTGGGCTATACCAGCAGTTCGGTATGGGGCTGGCTATATCCTTCCGGGGCATCCATTATTTTCAATATGGATGGATGGGAATGGAAACGTTCCAAATATGCCACCCCGGTGCGGAAGTTTTTGTTGTATGCTGAAAAACTGGCGGTAAAATATGCAGACAGGCTTGTTGCGGATTCCCCGGCCATAAAAGCCTACCTGGATAATAAGTATCCTGTACAAAGCCACCATATCACTTATGGGGCAGCTATCATGGAGGAAGAAAATATTTCCGTTTTGGCGGCGTATGGCCTTGAAAAGAATGGATATGATATGTTAATGGCCAGGATTGAACCGGAGAATAATATTGAACCCATTTTAGAAGGGGTCTGTAACAGTCATCAGCGTCGCAGAATAGTGGTCGTGGGAAATACTGCCACCAGGTTCGGTCAGAAAATGTTCCGAAAATTTGGTCATCATCCCCGTGTGCAATTCATTGGCGGTTCGTTTGACCAGGTGGCGGTTCATTCACTCCGTAAATACTGTCATATCTATTTTCACGGGCACAGTGTAGGAGGCACCAATCCATCCTTACTGGAAGCCATGGCCAGTGGTACACTGATCTGTGCGCACGATAACCCATTTAACCGGGTGATACTGGAAAACGACGCGTATTACTTTCATACGGCACAGGATATAACAGAGATCTGCAATAGGGCATCCCTGGACAAAAGCATGGTGCATCATAATACCGCGAAAATTTCCATCACGCACAATTGGAAAAAAGTAACCGATTCTTATGAGCAGCTGTTTATGGATTGCAAGCGATCAGTACAATGAAAAAAATAGCTTCCATACCAGATACCCTTGTAAACAGGATCAGTTTCTATCACCTGGCGGTGTTTGTCATGGCATTGCCGTTTGACAGGCTGTACAGCGAGTTGGCACTGATCAGTTTATGTATCCACACCTGTATCCATCTCAGAAAAAACAGGGTCGCGGGGATCAGTTGGCGCTCTGTAACGTTCTTATCCACTGTTTATATACTCACGTTACTGGGCACGATGTACACAAGCTATACCGGGGAAGCATTGTATGAATGGGAGCGCCAGCTCGCTTTGGTACTCTTCCCGCTGGTGCTTTTATGTAATGGGCTTGATCTGCGAAAATATTTTTTGCCTGTTTTACTGGCAATGGCCATCAGCTGCACGCTTACCATATTGTACCTGTACCTGTCTGCTTTTGATACGATCAACCGGCTTGGGCTGCCGGTTTCGGCCATTTTCAGTCAAGCATTTATCAATCACCAGTTTTCTGCACCGATTGATATGCACGCAACGTATTTTTCTATGTATATCGCTCTGTCAGGGGTAGCGGCAGGGTATGCTATCACCATAACAGGTTCAAAAATCTTGCGGATTGTCTATGGGTTCATGCTGATAATATTGCTCATAGGTCTTATCCAGTTGTCTTCGAGAGCTGTGTTGATCGCTTCAGCGGTGATTGCGAATATGGTATTCCCTTTTTTGATTTTCAACGGAAAAGCACGGATCAAATGTATCATTGTTTCCATGCTGCTCTCAATCACTGTATTATTCATCATTACACAAACAGATGCATTGCAGAACAGATTCATCACTGAACTGAAAGATGAGCTCACAAAAAACAATGTATTCGAACCCCGTGTGAAACGATGGGAGATGGCATGGGAACTGATCAAAACTTCTCCTGTGTACGGACATGGAAGCGGCAGCGAAGTAGCTTTGCTGAAAGAACTGTATTTCGATAATAAACTGTACAATTCTTACCTGAATGACCTGAATGCACATAACCAGTACCTGAGTATGGCGATCAAAACCGGATTTGTGGGGTTAGGTATTTTTTTGCTGATGCTGGGATATGCATTCAGAGTAGCCCTGCGAAATAAAGACGTGGTTTTTTGCGGGTTCCTGGTAATTATAACAGCTGTCTTTTTTTCGGAAAATGTGCTGGACGCAAATAAAGGGATCTTCTTTTTTGCCTGTTTCTTTTCTGCCTTTTATCTAAGAGGTGGTGTAAAAATATAATCTTACTAATGTTCGGGTAATTTCAATAAGAGGATAGGAGAAAAAGAGTGAAAAGAGAATCCCTCCTTTGCTCTTTTTCTCCTATCCTCTTATTGAAACACTGGTGATCAAATACAAAGATGAATCAGTTTTTTAGAACAGTCTCCAGCAGCTAATAGGATCTATTCAAAAATAAAATTATTGCAGTAACTATCCGCTGCTAAATCCTGGTGTACCCGGTGATCAAATCCTGCTATCGGGTGAGTCTCTTTGCCTGATATAAAGTATCCATTGTATCCTATTCCGGAAAGAAACTGCAGTGTTTCAGCCAGTCTTTCATGCCCCACAAAACGAACCTCACATTCAAACAATATCCGCGGTTTGTATTTTTGCAAAGTTTTTTCTGCACCCTTGAACACCGGTAATTCATTTCCCTCCACATCTACTTTTAAAAAATCAGGGATGATGGCATGTTTCCTGCAATAGTCATCTATTGAAATGGTTTGCACTTCTTCGCTGTATTGAAAATCGAACTGCATACAACTATCAATGATGGTAGCGCAGGGCGATGATGCTTTCCCATGATTATGCGGTACACACAATGAAGCAGTACCGTTTTTTTCAGATACGGCAAATGATTCGATCGTTACATTATCCCAGTTGAACAAATGTTTCAGCCTCGTCAGGTAAGTGTACAATACCGACTGAGGTTCAAAAGCGTAAATATGCCCCGAATGGTGTAACTGCTGCAGAAAATAATAGAGATAACCAGCTTTATGTGCGCCGATATCAAAAACAACAGCATCTTTTATAATAGTGTCCCTTATGTATTGTACACCGGCAGGATCTTCCTTGTGCAGGTATTTTCCTGCCCTTAACCTGAGTTTTGTTTTTTCAATGGACCGCGCTAACAGTTCTGTAATGGAGAAACTGTTTTGTGGTACACGGGCAGGTATGATATCAATGATTTGTTCTTGCATGGTGATCATCCGGGTAACACTTCTCTTTTTCTTTTGAACGAGAAAGGTAATAGTAAAGGAAACGATAACACGATAGCCAATATACGTTGAGCGATGGTGCGAAGAATGATGCCTGCATCCATGATAAAGCCCGCATGATGGATGTAATAATGGTCCCATTGATAACGCATCAGGATGCGCTCCCAGTTAGTAGCCGGACCATGGTAACCCTTGATCTGCGCAAGACCCGTTAAACCCGGTCTCACCATATTCCTGAATTTATAAGCAGGCAGCAATGAGGCAAAACGCGTACAGTCTGTGTACATGTGTGGTCTTGGACCCACAATACTCATATCACCTTTCAGCACATTAAAAAATTGCGGGAACTCATCCATATTGGATTTTCGTAGAAACCACCCGATCCTGGTAATACGGGTATCGTTTTCGGAAGCCTGTAGTATATCTGATTCGTCATTCACTACCATTGTTCTGAGTTTATAGCAGGTAAAGGATCTGCCTCCAAAACCAATACGTTTCTGGAGGAATAATACAGGGCCTTTTGAAGTAAGTTTGACCAGTAAACAGAGTACGGGTAATAGCCAGCTTAATACACAGCTGATAAAAAGAACCGAAAAAAAGATATCAAAAAATCGTTTCAGTATAAAGAAATTTCTTTTTTTATCGATAATATCCCGATATCGGTTTTTTGATGGCAGGGCAGACAACCTTACCGGCAAAACGCTAACAGGAGAAATGGATGCGTGCTCAAACATGCTGCTGACAGGTGTGGTTAATAAAGTATCTGAAACTATACTCAGGTATTCGTAAAAATGACTGGTGAGGTTGCTTATAGAATAATTTTGTGCTTCTTTTGTTGAATAGCTGTTGATATCGGATCAGAAGCAACCAGCGGGGTTTTTCTCTCGTTTTTGGACTGATGAATTTTCTGGATACAGAGAAAAGTATATTGCGGGTGCTGGCATATTTTGATATGTTTCACTACCCCCTGACCAATACTGATATCCATCTTTTCCTGGACCAGCCCACATCTACAGGTGAAATACAGACCGTGTTGAATAAATTGACTGCAAAAAAGGGCATTTACAGTCTAGGCGGTTTTTATTCTTTGCAGAATGAGCCATCACTTGCAGAGCGGAGAATAAACGGCACACAAAGAGCAGAACGATTGCTGCCGGTGGCTTACCGTATCGGCAGGCTGCTTGGAAAATTTCCGTTTGTCAGGGGAGTGGGTATCTCCGGATCCTTATCAAAGAATTTCGCAGATGAGCATGCGGATATTGATTTTTTTATCATTACCAAAGCCAATCGCCTATGGATAGCCCGAAGCCTGTTGCATTGCCTCAAAAAGATCAGTTACCTGTTTGGTAAACAGCATTGGTACTGTATGAATTATTTTATTGATGAAGAAGCGTTGGCCATGCCCGAACAAAACCGGTTTATCGCCACAGAACTGCTTACGTTGAAACCTATATCGGGAAGTGCTTTCCATGAATTTTTTGCTGTCAATGACTGGGCGCTTGATCAGTTTCCCAATCATGTTTTTGCTGATTGCCCTGTACAAGCAAAAAAAACAAAATGGATAGAATACCTGTTTGATAATAAGATAGGGGACCTACTGGATATCCGGCTTATGCGTATCACCCGGGGCCGCTGGCTCAGGAAAGAAAGAAAATGTAAAACAAATATGAAGGGAGGTCCCATGTCGATCAGGATAGACAGGCATTATGCGAGACCGAATCCCGATCATTTTCAAAAAAAGATCCTTGATCTGTATGCGGTCAGGCTGCAGGAAATAGAGAAAATATCAGTGAATAAGGGAATGCCTAAGTTTGAAAATCAGATCACCTGAATAATGGGCAAAAATTAACCGCGAAGACGCAATGACGTAAAGGAACGCGAGGTAATTAATCTGCAAGTTCCCCTCGCGCAACCTTGCGCCTTCGCGTCTTAGCGGTTAAAAAATACTATATGATTGCTCTAACCATCATTTCTTTCTCAGTGTAATTATGTAGTAATCGCCTATCGATCTCCACAGCCGGTAATATTTCCAGCGATCTTCCATCCTGCACAAAAAACGGTACAGGCGAGGATTTTTTTCTGCAAAACCCGCCATATAAGAAGGGGGTACGAGTGTACACAATCCTTCTATATTGAGTAAATCAAAGTCGGATGCAAGGTGTTTTATGATATACGAGGGGTTATAATACCAGCACCTGAAATGTTCCCCTTCCACATGTGCGGCCGCGCTTCCCGAAAACCTCCTGAAAGCCGTTCTGAATCTGCCCCTGAATACTAACAGAAATTCCCATAAACAGAACTTCGGTAACAATACAAGCGTTACGCACCCGCCTTTTTGCAATAAGGGAGACAAAGACAGCAATACTGTATCGAGCCTGTCTGTACAATTCAATCCTGCGAAGTTAGAAACGATATGGTCAAAAGGTCCTTTGCAGGTAAGCTGCTGCAATTGGGTAAATGCACATAACTCGTGCGATACCTGTTTCATCAAACCGGTATCGTTTATTTTTTTTTCGAGTACCTGTAACATGCCTATAGAAATATCAGTAGCATGTACATAATGTCCTTTCTGCGCAAAATAAATGGCATCTTCACCGGTGCCAGCATTCAGTTCCAGTATATGGCTACCGGGTTGCAGGTAAGTTTCTATATGATTTCTTACCCGTTCTCTTTTATATTGTATGATCGTATCCTGGCCATACAGGCTGTCAAATATCATTGACTGCCTGGTAAAAGCCTTTTCTGCTACTGCTTCATTATGGGATGATGCCAGTTGGTTCATGCTATCCCGTTTTTTTCAAGCCTGCGCATCTGTATCCCTGAAATGATCTCTGCAGGTACATAATAAAAAACAGATAAAGCTTTTTTGAGTTGATGTGTGGTTGTCCGCCACGGTTTTTTAACTATTTCACGCCACTGTTCCAAAGCCATGCTTCTGCGGTGACTTTTGTGTACATGCCTGTGCAACTGCTTATAAAACGCCGGTTGATAGGTATTGCGGAACATCAGGTGCAGTTCATTGGAATCGGTCCAGTTGGTCTTCTCCTGCATATCGGCTTTTACTTTTTCATAAAATCCTGTTCCCGGTAACGGGTACGAAACAGAAATGCCGATACTGTGTGGTAACAAAGTATTGATCAATTGGATGGTCTTGCGGATATCTTTTCCTGTTTCACCCGGGTAACCAAACTGGATAAAGAAAGAAGGCTTGATATGATGTTTTTTCAGCAGATGGGTTGCATCGTGTACCTGTTTGATCGTAATACCTTTATCCATGGCATCCAGTATTTTTTGTGATCCGCTTTCGGCGCCCATCCATACATTTTCGCAACCGGCGGATGCAAGAGCAGTCACATAATTTTCCTGTACCAGCAGATCGGCCCTTGACTGTATCTTAAACTGGAATGATACACCTGCTTCCCTGACAAGTGAGGCAAACTCCTGCACCCATCCTGGTTTTAACCCGAAAATATCATCACAGAACCAGATATGATCGAAGGAAAATTTTTCTTTCAGGTACACCAGTTCCCTGACCACATTTTCAGGTGAACGGGAATTATACCGGTTGCCATAGATCGGCTTGGCGCACCAGTTGCATTTAAACGGGCAACCACGTGTAGTGCCGATATTGAGGGAAAAATAGCCGCTGCTTTCCAGCCACATTTTCCGGTAAGGATGCATATTCACCAGGTCCCAGGCCGGTAACGGAAGGCTATCGAGTTCTTTGATGACCGCCCTTCGTTGTGTTTTAATGACTGCTTCCTGGTCGCGATAAGCAATGCCCTGTACCTGCTGGTAATTGGTATCGCCTGCTGCAATTGTATTCACCAGTTCCAGCAGGCTGTATTCCGCTTCTCCCAGTAACACAAAATCTGCACCCTGGGATAAATATTTTTCATAATGATCAGTGGAATCAGAGCTTGATACGATCACGGTACATCCCTTCTCTTTCGCTATGCGGCACATGCGAAAAGCTGCTTCGCGCATATTGGTCAGGCACATTTTTGTGAGATAATTAAAACCATCATCATAGATCACAAAAACAGCAGGATGGAACGAATCTATCGCGGCCGTGACCTCTTCCGCCTTTTCACAAAACATCGTATCAAACAAACTGGTCTCAAAACCGTTTTCTCGCATCAATGCCGCCGCATACAAAGTTCCCAATGGGGCATACGGCTGACCGGTGATCCATTGTTTGGGATCAAAACGGAGAAAATAGGAGTGGGTAAATAGGATACGTTTCATCTGTTAAATAAAAATGTGTAGTTACACCATAATGAACTCTGCTTTTACTTCTATTGTTAGCAACTCTCTGTGAACCTCTGTGTCCTTTGTGCCTCTGTGGTAAAGAACACCCTCCATCGATCGGAGCGAAGGCTTTACCACAGAGGCACAAAGGACACAGAGGTTCACAGAGTCAGTCAATAACACAACATATTACATTATACGCTTGCGCCAGGTGGTAAGTTCAGGTAACAGACACATTTAATACATGTATCATTTTTACGCATATCAAGTCCTTTTCTGAAATGATAAGCTGTTTCACCATTTACAATCTCTTCCAGTGATTGCTCCCTGATATTACCAACCGCTTCATGAAAAAAACAGGGCCTCACGGTTCCATCAGCTTCCACTACTGCAGATACCCATGGGGCATTGCATTTTTTGTAAGGGAACGGGTTGTGCCCGTAAGTGGCGCTGTAATGGTCATGTATCTTCTGCAGTTTTTCAGGCGATTCTGCAATAAACCTGCTTTCAAACAGATCCTTGTATTGTAACCGTATCCTGTCGGTCATTTCCTGCAATGCTGTTAGTTCTTCTTCTGCCGGCAATACTTCGTTTTGTTTGTCTTTTTCCCAAACCTCTTTCCGGTTGAATGCATGACTTGAAACATCAGCCGGTAAAAAACTGATCTGGTCAAGTCCCATTTCCTGTGCAGCTTCCATAATAGCGGGCCATTTCCTGAAATTCAGTTTGTGTATCACTGTACGGGCCGTTATTTGATAACCTGGGTTCAGAAATTTGAGATACATCACACCTTCGCGTAATTTGCCGAAAGCACCGGGGATATTCCGGATGCTGTCATGAATCGCTTCGTCTCCATCAAGTGAAACGATAATATCATCTACCCATCTCAAGAGATCATCCGCATGACGCTTGATGGAGAGTCCTGTTGACAATAAACTGATGCGCAGCTTTTGTCCTTTCAATAATTCACAGAAACGAAAAAAATGGCTGTTCAGCAAAGCCTCTCCGCCGGACATGACCACCTGTTGTGTCCCAAGTTTTTTGAATGAGCCAAGCAGCTCTGTAATATCATCTTCGTTCAATTGTTTCAGGTTCCTGTTATCCTTCCAGATATCACACATTACACACTGGCAGTTACAGGCGCTGTGCGGCATCAGGATCACGATAGGCAATGCGCTGATACGATGGGTTTGCAGACTGCGGTAGCGACGGTAAGTGCGATATAATGGTTGTGCAAACATGGATCAGTCTTTAGTAATGCGTATCCAGTGAAAAGGAAGTGATCTGTGCAATACCCGGTTCATGAAAGAAGCAGGGTCATACAATACCTTGTAATTGAACGGGAACACCGACCGCAGTGTATGGTGAAAATAATGCCCCGACATGTCGGGCATACCCAATGACGCATAGTATGTTTCTGTTCTGATCCTGGCAGCTTCCGCCTCTGTGGATGAATAAAACCTTGTATCGGTAATATGTATCTCAGCATTTGGCTGCAGGTGCTGCAGGCTGAGTTCCAGTATTTCGTCAATCGATTTAAAATACTGGATAGAAGCGGCAAAAAGAATGATATCATATTTCCTGTCTTCAAGAATACCGGCCCGGATATCTCCAAACATAAATTTGATCTTATGCAGCCCGTTGAATACCCTTGCGGCCTGTTGCAGCTCTGTAAAGTTGATATCTACACCGGTGATACGGCTTCTTGAGATCGCTGATAACCTATGACATAACCAGCCATTACCACACCCTATTTCCAATATGTTCAACGGCTGTTTCTTTTGTTCGAGATAGCTATATAATTTAGTGAAAGAAGCTTTTCTTACCTGCCATTCCTGGTAATGCGGGTGCGATACCCCGCAATCCGGTAGCCTGCTTACTTCTTCATCACTATACACCCGATTCTCTTTATTGCGGCAGGTGATATAGCTTTTTTCAAACCGCGGGTCAGGCATCGCAATACCGGGTATATATAAATTGTTCAATATGGCTGAATCGGGAAGTATCATTTGTGTATTAAAAACCCTGGATTTCCGGTTGCCGGTATTTCCAGAGACGGTGTAATAATTTGATCTCGTACGGGTATTGATAGAAACCCATTTTGTACCGCATACCGGAAATGAATTTTACCAATGAGCGTTTAATATGGGTTAACCGTATATCCGAAACGGTAGGGTAGTATCCATTCAGTACCGTTTCAAAATTTTTGATCTTCTGGATCATCGCGGGCTCCAGCCAGGGTGTCAAAGGATTTTTCCGTAGGTCAAAATTTTCCCAGGCAGGATTTATCCAGTCTTCCAGCTGTTGCGGAAAACGAAATCCCTCTGCCAGTACCCGGTTATACAGGTCAGACCCTTCCGTGGGTACGGGGCTATAGGTGTAGATGATGATCTCCGTATCGGGGTTGATCGATTTTATTTTTTTGATAAATGCGATATCAAAATCTATCTGCTCCATCACTTCCCCGGGAGTAGATCCCGGCGTGCCCAGTACAAAGGAATATTCGGGGATGATGTCGAACCGTTTGATCCTTGCTGCAAATTTTTCTATCTGTTCACCGGTTTGAGTGCCGCCCTTATCCATCTGCTGCAATATTTTGTTGTTGCCGGTTTCTGCTCCAAAGAATATCATTTTACAGCCCGATTCGCGCATCAGTGCGAGAGAAGCATCGCTGTATTTATCCAGCGTATCTATCCGGCCCTCGCCCCACCAAACCATTTTTTCTGCTTTGATCAGTTTGGCAAACTCGATGCTCCTTTTTTCAGATACAAAAAAATTGTTGTCATGAAACTCGATCGCATCGGCGCCCCATTTGTCTTTGATATACTTGATGTCCTTGTACACCAGTGACGCAGATTTGGCTTTCCACCTGGCTTCATAAATAGGTACCACCGCACAAAAACCACAGGTAAACGGGCAGCCGATACTGGAATGATACGCGAGCGTTTTATTACCGAGGTAGGTCTTGCCCAGGTATTTCTCCATCGGGTAAAACCTGTCAAGTTTATCATAAGGAAGGGGAGGAAGTGTATCCTGTTCGATCAGGTCCTGCTTGGCGTTTTTGATAATATCATGACCGGATCTGTACACCAGGTTCTTGATCAGTTCATAAGGTGTATTGTTTTCCAGTGCATCTACCAGTAAAGGAAAAGCATGATCACCGGGACCATTGATCACAAAATCAACATATCCTGAATCCAATACGTTTTTGTAATGGTTCGAAGGAAAATAACCACCCCAAATCATAATGGTATCCGGGAAATTCGATTTGATTTTTTTTGCCAGCGGAATGGCCTGTTTCAACTGTGGGCCGGGCATTACGGTAAAACCGATATAACGGATATCGCCTTTGCGCAGATAAGCGGCGATGGCGTCATATACATGGTTCTCGCGGTTGCCATCTACTATTACCCAGTCGTATCTGCCCTCTACCGAAGCGGCAATATTCATGATTGAATTGGGGACCCGGTATTTCCTGTTCCCGCTTTTGGGATTGAATAATAGTATCCGTTTCATGCTATATCAATATCTGGGTCATTTTTCTCTGTGAAACTCTGTGTCTTTGTGCCTCTGTGTTGAAAACTAAATTTTTTTGAGCCTGTTTCAATTGCAAGGCTTTCTCAACACAGAGGCACAAAGACACAGAGTTTCACAGAGCTGTTACGTGTTATCGGTAAATATTACCCGGTATATATAATTTTTCTCGATCAGGTTATTCGTCGTTTTAATACAGCTAAACTGTAGTCCGTTTTCTTTCGCAAGTTCCTGTATCCGCTCCCGTTCGCTGCCCTCACATAATATCATCAGGATAACGGTGTTTTTGCCGGCATAGTTGCCTACCTGGGCAAATAATTGCCGGAAGTATTCACCGTTTTCTCCGCAGTTCCAGGCACGTTCTTTATACGACCCGGCAGGTTTAAAATAATAAGGTGGGTTGATCAGGATCATATCAAAAACCTGAGGCTTTATATTGCTGAACAGGTCCGATTCTATTACCTGTATCGCTGCATTATTGGCTTTTGCATTCAATAAAAGGTATTGTACGGCTGATGGATTGATATCACTGGCGGTGACTTTTGCCCCGGCCCTGGCTATTACCAATGAGATCAGCCCGCTGCCCGCCCCAAGCTCAAGTACCGACCTGCCTGCCAAAGGAAAACAAAGTGCCTGCTTCAGCAAAAGTTTTGTGCTGAAGAAAAACCCTGGGTGAAACACATCAGGATGTATGCGGAGACGTATCGACCGGTAGGTATATACCCTTTCTTTGGCGAGATATTTTATTAAAAGTGGTTGATAGATGATACGCGTTAAAAACACCACCAGTTTTGCAGGCAACAAAAACACGGATCGCCACGTATCAGTTGATGAGATTCTTTTTGGCACAGCAGGTAATGGATGTATCAAAATGGCAGTATCGTTTAATGACCAGTAGCAGTATCCTTTTCGGATACGGAAATTCTATCAAAAAGGCTGCCGCAGAGCCTGTATAATTGTTGAATGGCGATAGTACAACGCATATCTTCTAAGATCAAACGCAGGATCCGTCTCGTCAGGCAGGAGCTAAAGGCGGCTTTGGGTTTGTACACAACAACATACCAGGAAGCCAGGGGCGCACGTATCATTGTTTACCACGGTATCTGCAAAACCAGACCCACCCGTTTCAATACCTTATTTATAACACAAAAAACCTTTGAGACACATCTGCGTTTTTATAAAAAATACTTCCATGTAATCAGTATGGATGACTATTGCCGCGGGCAGTTCCGTTCCGGCAGGTTCAATGTTTGTCTTTCGTTTGATGATGGGTTTGCCAATAACTGTCATTATGCTTTGCCGCTTCTTGAAAAGTATGAGTTGCCGGCGACTTTTTTTATTACCGCCATCCGCAACGATGGAGCCGATATTCTCTGGAACGATTTTCTCACACTGGCATCTGTTACCGGCCCCAAACAATTGGTCTTTGAGGAAGAACTGTTCCGGAAAAAACATAACAGGACCTATTTTTCAACTGCAACAGGACTAACCCTGTCGGCTACTTTACAGCAACATGGTTACGAGGCAAAAAAACAATTAATGTCGCTATTGCAACAGTATGCTGTATTCAGGCATACCAACGCGCTTTCCGATTATTGGCGGCAGATGACAGTAGAAGAGATCAGGAGAACAGCCGCATCCCCATTCATTACAATAGGCAGTCATGGATATTATCACAATGATCTGTCACAGCTGCCGCTTGCCGATGCCGCTGAAGAACTGCATCTTTCCAAAACTTACCTCGAACAGGTTACTGGCAAGCCCATTTATCTCTTTGCATTTCCCTATGGGAATTATACTGCTGCTGTGGTGGAAGAAGGCGTAAACGCAGGTTACCGTTACTTGCTGACCACATCATTCAAAAACGCTGCTGATAAGGACAATCCTGTATTAAAAGAGCGCATGGGTATCAACCCTTTTATATCGGTGAAGAACCAAATGTATGCAATCATCAAGGGCAACTATGAATCATAATGCCGGGTATTATATTGAAAGATTAACCAAAGAAAAGCTGGGCGATATTGCCGTGCTGCATCATGCTGTATATGGGAAAAAAATACCGGTATCGTTTTTTGTAAAGAAGTATAACACTGCTTTTACAGGTATCGGATATATAGGTCTGATCGCTTACAGCGATCATGGGATACCGGTAGCCTATTATGGTGTGATCCCCTGTTTCCTGCATGACGGCGACAATATGCTGTTAGCCGCCCAGTCTGCTGATACGATGACCCATCCGGGATACCGTTTCAAAGGATTGTTTGTAGAATTATCCCTTAGGGTATTTGACCTGTGCAGGGAGGAGAAAATTCCCATAGTGTTCGGGTTCCCTAACCAACATTCCCTGAATGGGGCGATAAACAAACTGGGTTGGCGTATGACCGAAACAATGGATTGTTTTATCATACCCGTTAAAGCATTACCGCTCGAAAAGGTATCAGGAAAAAATGTTCTTTTAAAAAAAATGTACAGAAAGTACACGCAATGGGTTCTTCGTAAATACAGATCACCCTGGGTAATGGATAATTCAGTAATACAGGATGGTTATGCGGGTGTGTACCGCGATGCAGCTTACTGGAAATACAAAACCTACTATGATCGTTCTGTAATACGCATTGGAGAATCGCTGGTATGGATAAAGATCAACAATGGATTGATCATTGGCGATATGAACGTAACAGGTGATTTTTACGGGTTAATGGCATCCCTTCAAAAACTGGCGGCAAAACTTGGGCTTACAGAGATACAGTTGCATACAAGTCAGGGTACCGGTTTACACCAACTGCTGATAAAACAATGGCAACCCATTCCGTCATTTCCTGTATTGTTCCAGGATTTTGGATCTGGATGGGAACTGAACAGGATCAAATTCAATTTTGCGGATATCGATATTTTCTAGCGTATGAGATTTGTTTTTGCAGGATATATACGTACACCGGGTTTCCACCAGCCGTTTGAGTGGATACATCGTATCCAGGCCTATCTTGGCGTACTCGAAGCATTGAGCAACGAGCATGAAGTGATCAGTATAGAACAGATCAATTACAGTGGGGATCATCTTCACAATGGGGTGCAATATCATTTTAAAGATTTTGGAAAGAAACGGTCATTCTTCCCCCGGAAACAACATGATTTTATCAAACAGTTGTCACCCGATGTGGTTCTCATCCATGGCATGGAGTTTCCCTTACAGGTAATTCAGTTAAGAATAAAGCTGGGCAAACAAGTTCGGATCATTGTGCAAAGTCATGGGAAACAAACACCATCCGGTCTTAAAAAAATCGTCCAGCGTATCGCCGATACATGCATTGATGCTTACTTTTTTACCTCTGACCAGTTAAGCGAACCCTGGCTGAAGCAGGGGTTGATCGCCAACGATAAAAAAATACACGAAGTGATGGTCGGCTCTTCTTTTTTTCAACCATCAGATAAAAACCTTGCACGGACGGCGATAGATATCACAGGAGAACCTGTATTTCTCTGGGCAGGCAGACTTAACCATAACAAAGATCCCTTCACCGTCATAAAAGCATTTTTAGGGTTCCATCATGAGTGTCCCGGTGCAACATTGTATATGATCTACCAGACCGATGAATTATTGGAGAAGGTACAGGAGCACCTGTCGCTACACGATACAGATCACTGCATACAAATGGTGGGTAAAGTACCACATGAGGATATGCAGACATGGTTCAATGCATCGGATTTTTTTATTTCCAGCTCACATTTTGAAGTATTTGGCGCCGTGGTGGCAGAAGCGATGTCTTGTAGGTGTATTCCTATCCTTACAAACATTCCATCCTTCCGAAAAATTACGGGGGATGGCACCTGTGGGTTATTGTATGAAGTGGGTGATGCAGTTTCACTGCAATCGGTTCTTGGAAAAATACCCGCAATGGATAGGGAAGCAGAAAAACAGAAAATCCAATCGCATTTCCAGCAACAACTCTCTTTTGCGGCTATCGCAAAACGGATTCAGGAGATCACAGCGTCATTGTAATCAAACAGTGATACGATCGCTTTGGCAGAATCAGACATTCGGTAAGGTAACACCGGTGTGTGGGGCAGGGAAGGGTTCTGTAGTAAAAGCAGCGACAGCGCTGTCATCGCTTTTTCATTGTCGGCAATATGCCAGTGCCTGATCCAGGCATTCATCGGCCGGGTAAAACTGATGACATGGGCACCCGCATACAGCGCCTCAATACATACACCTCCAAATCCTTCATAAGAAGAAGTATGTAATAATAACCTGCTCCGTTGCATAAGAGACAGCACCTCGCTATGTGGTGTTTGTCCTGTAAGCGTAATGGTATTGCCAAGCCCGTATTCATCGATCAATGACAGTAGTTTGGCTTTCTCAGGTCCATCCCCGCACAATACCACGGATAAACCGGGTAATTGCTGCTGAATGGCCGCAATGATTTTTATAAAAACCGCGTATTGTTTTAGTGGGTTCAGGGAACCTGCTGCCATGATGTCGATATCTTTTACTGGAGCCACAGGGCCATACAAATCCGGATCAATACCATGCGTGATAATATGTGCAGGACGTACACCATGGTTTTTATAAAATTCATCCGCCAGGAAATCAGACATGGCCACCAGCGATTGGGCATCAAGTCGCAACCAGCTGGCGTATTTGTTGGTGGCGATTGCATCCTGTCCCTGTAGCCAGGTAAAATGCGGATAGCGTTTCGTCTTTGCAAAATAATGACCGATCAAAGCTGTTTCATTGAGCCAGCAACTGAACAAGCCTATGATATTTGTTCTTTTATGCAGCCTTGATAGTGTTTGCCAGGCCCGTAGCCAGGTGAGTACCCGGTGGGCTTTGCTTTTGTTGCGGCCATTCAACGGAATGACCAGGTTATTGTTCCACCGGTATTGCCCGGAGCTATACGGGTATTGAAAACTGACAATGATCACCTGTAAAACAGGAAACAACCGGTTAATGGCAAGCACCAGCGATTGCTGCGCAGGCAGGCAGGAACTATCACTTTCATCAGCAGGGAAACCAGGGATCAGCAGGATAATGGCATCGTTCTTCAACTTCATCAGCTACAATACGGGCAAAAACCGGAAAAGGTTGAGCAGAAACCTGGTTTCCATTAAATCAGGAAAACTTATTTTATGGAATGGGGATGTTCATGCATGAAATGTTAAAAATGCAATCGGTTCAAATTCGGTGTTTTTAACGCCCTTAATTCGGTGTTTATCACCTTGTTTGCTTGTATATAAGTAATAACTTGGTACTCAATTAGATGAAACCAATCAGGCTGGACTGTTTTAGCATCCAATTTTCTATGTGAAAACCAATGAAGGAATGAGATAAAGGAGCGGTAATTCGTTCCTTTATTTTTTTGTCTATTGCTTAAATGCGTAGTTTTGCCTGAATTTGCGGGAATTTGCAAAGTTGTTTATCTAACTATTTACCTGCCAATCGATATAATTTTAAATAATAATTTTAAATTTATTCCCAAAAGCAACCGGACTAATGCGAATACTGATAGCTGATGATCACACACTGATTAGAGAAGGACTAAGAAAGATATTGGTAGAATCTTTTCCTTTTGCGGATATCCATGATGTTGCCGATTCAGCTGACCTGCTGAAAAAAGCGATACAGGAAAAATGGGATATCATTATTTCCGATATCAGCATGCCCGGGTATTCCGGTATTGAAATATTAAAACAGATCAAGGAACATGCACCGCAAACACCTGTATTGATGTTAAGCATGCATGCGCCCGAACAATATGCCGTCCGCTCTCTCAAAGCAGGCGCTTCCGGCTATCTTACCAAAGAAAGCGCACCTTATGAATTGGTAAAAGCTGTTCAGCAGATACTCAGCGGACGTAAATACATTACCAGTGAAGTGGCAGAAGTGCTTGCCGGTTCTATCGAGCAAAACAATTCTCAGGCGCCACATGAACAATTGTCCGATCGTGAATTCGAAGTGTTCAAAATGATCGTAACGGGTAAAAGTATATCTGCTATTGGTGAGATTCTCTCGCTTAACGTAAATACCATCAGTACCTACCGCTCCAGGATCATGGAAAAAATGCATTTACAGAATAATGCAGACCTCGTGAAGTATGCGATCATGAACAATATTATTTAGTCGGGAAGCTTAGTAGACTAATTACTACACAAACAACGATGTTTCCCTATCCTGAATTCATTCGGGAGTACCTTACTTTGCGTCACCGGTAACGATTTGGTTACTGTGCGTCCTTTCATACGGGCACTACACAATCCTAACAATCCCTTGAACAACCTTGAGAAATCTATAGCGGCTTGCGGCTATTAAAGATATGCATCCTATAAAAACCAGGGACTATTCTGAAAGGACCTTGTAACTGTTACAGGGTCCTTTTCAGATTTTCCGGTGATTGTTTGGCGACGTTTGTGAGAATGGAAATAATAAACCGGTAAGCATCGGTAATGCACATGATCGATTTTTAATTGCAATACTCCCATGTTGCATTTGAAAGTAGTTGATACACTACTGCATCTTTGTTATCAACCCGACATGTTGTATTGACGACAGCGTTTACCTTCATACAGCTAATACAATGAATATCCATACCAAGGGTTTAAAAATATTGCTGATAGATGATACCCAGATAGTGCTGCAGCACCTGCAGTCATTACTGTCAGAACTGGAGCAGGTCAGCAGTACAGAAGCAGTACTGAGCGCTGAAGAGGCCCTTGCGATGCTTGACAATTATGAGCCTGATATCATGGTGCTTGATATCAATATGCCGGGAATGAACGGAATTGAAATGCTGAAAAAACTCCCACTCAAACAGATCATCCGCCCCGTGGTGATCATGCTCACCAATAACACACTCGCCGGCTACCGCGATGAATGTATGCGCCTCGGTGCAGACTATTTCCTCGACAAATCACGCGATTTTCAAATGATCCCGGCTATTGTGGAGAAGGTGAAACAGCATAAAGTCTATAGTCTATAGTCTGTCGTCTGTAGTTGTTTTTATAAACTACAAACCACCAACAAACTACAGACAACAAACCACAGACCACAGACCGTTCCTATATTCCCAACGCCTGCTTCAACCTCACATACCCCGATTTACTCACCGGTAGTTTTACACCTATACTTAATACTGCGAGATAACTATCTTTTTCGTAAGGTTCGAGTCTTGTGATCAATTGTAGATTGATCAGGTAGGAACGGTGGATGCGGATGAAATTCTGTTTATCGAGCGCCTGTTCAAAAAATCCCATGGTTTTGTTTTTCAGGAAGGCACCGTCTGCTGTATGGATCTTTACATAATCATCGGCCGCTTCAAGAAAATGGATATGGGCCGATGGGATGATCTTGATCTTTCCGTTATCTTTTAATACGATCCTGTTTTGTTGCGCAGGATTCAGATCTGGGGTATTCAGTAATTTGTCTGTTTCGGCCTGTCTTTCCTGTGGTTGCTGCTGTTGCCATTTTTGTATGGCTTTGTCAAACCTTTCCTTGCTGAAGGGTTTCAACAGGTAATCCACTGCATGTGCCTCGAATGCTTTGATCGCATACTCTTCAAAAGCTGTGGTGAAAATAACGGCAGGCGGATTTTCTACCAGTTCCAGCATTTCAAAACCGGTGATCTTGGGCATTTGTATGTCCAGGAAAATCAAATCGGGCTGGTGCTGCTGGATGGCTTTTACGCCTTCAAACCCATCGCCACATTCCTGTACGATCTCTATATCCGGATACCCCTGCAGGTATTCTTTTACGATGCCACGTGCGAGCATTTCGTCGTCAATGATGATTGCTTTCATAATGGTATTGCGGTATCAATAGCGTTGTGATAAAAATATTGTCTGACCTGGATGTTTGCAGCAGATCATGCCTGGCAAACAGCAGGAATAATCTCCGGTTAATAGATGCCAGCCCGAATCCTGTTCCCTGTGTACTCACGGCGGTCTCTTCATCAAAGGGGTTGGTGATACGGATCACTAACTGGTTATTGTCTGCTGTCATCTCTGCGCTGATGGTGATCGTTACATCCCCGATGGTATCGTATAAGCCAAATTTGATCGCGTTTTCCACAACAGGCTGTAGCAGCAGCGAGGGGATATGCATTTGTTTGGCTGTATCTCCAATAGCTATCTCTGTTTGCAGGCGCTCGCCAAAACGTACTTTTTCTATATCCAGATACAGTTCCAGGTGACGCAATTCTTCTTCCAGTGTTACCCATTGCTGTTCATCTCTTTTTAAAGTACCCCGCAGGAAATCCGATAACTGTAATACCATGTGCCGCGCTTTCTCCGGCTGGCTGCCCGCCAATGCGCTGATGGAGTTCAAACTGTTGAACAGGAAATGCGGTTGCAGTTGCTGTCTGAGTTTAAACAGTTCAGCATCCTTTGTCATTTTTTCTGCTTCTTCTTTCCGGCGGTTGGCCTCCTGCTGTTCCTGCAAAGTGTACCATAATAAACTGATCACCGCCATGCAACCGATCATCAAAAAACAAAGAATAAACCTGACCGCGCTGGAATTGGATAACAGCATGAGGTAATCAGCATCCGTTTTAAAAAAGAAACCAAGCGTCAGCTTTACCACGAATAACCAGATACTGCTTAATACCAGCCCCATGATCAATACATACCAATGCCTTTCTTTTTGTGGCAGATAGTATTTCATATTGTTGGACACCAGTAAACAACAGGCGGCCAGTAACAGGTTGCAAAGCAGGCTGTCTGTAATACTTTCCCAGGTGGTGGCCCCGTAACTGCTGATGACAGATGCATGTACCAACGACCAGATGATCCACCAGGTGATAAAACTGATGCGGAACCGGTTACCCTTGGTAATGGATTTGACCATACTTTATAAAGACTGGATGAATTGTTCGGTGCAGCGTTCAGACAAATATCCGGCTTTTACATGTACGATATGCTGGTAGTTATCACCGTCGTCTTCTTCACGTATCCTTGAATACACTTCTGCGCCATCGGTCAATTCTTCGAGTGCATGCAGTTCGGTCACATTGATGAATTTCCATTGTACCGGTTTAGCCGCTTCATTCAGGAAATGATCCTGTTCACGTTCACCGATCAGGTGCGCTTTGTTAAAAGCCTGCAGCTCGTCTTCTGCACAGATCAGTCTCAACTGTTCATCAAACTGAGCTTTGTGATCACCATCCCCGCAAATGATGCGGTAAACGAGTTTGGCGAGGTACCAGTGCATAGCAGGTGGGTTTGTGGTTTGTGGTCTTTGGTTTGTAGTTGTTTGGTGGTTTGTAGTTTGCTGTTGCAGCATGGTTATAACCAAAGACTACAGACAACAGACTACAGACCAATCAGTAACTCTTAATCTCTATTCCCCCAAAAATGATCACCCCTTTGAGGATAAGCACTTTGCTGGGATCGAAGTTGCCGGGTTGGGCGGGGCGTTTATCTTCGAGGCCGGCGAATATGGCCACTGCTTCGGATGTGCGTACTTCCCAATGCGGTGGAACCACGAGTTTGGCGCCGCCGAACATCTGGACAAATTCGATCACTACCGGGCCCTGTATATCTGCCTGGGTAAGATCCACTTCGGCACCACCCATAAAGCATACGATATCTCCGCCTTTAAAATCCTTGGATGTCACCACTTTTTTCACACCGGAAAAAATGGATACACTGTCTATGCTGTCTCCGTGACCGTATTTGGCATACTCTTTATCGGATGGGCTGGCGGATTGAAAACCGGATAGTGGCGGGGTAGTGGCATCGAAATCTTCTTCGCTTTTCTCAAAGTTCCATTTTCTTTTCGGGCGCAGCAGGAATAACAATCCTACTGCGATGATCATTACCGGGAAGAAGTATGGTTTGATATTAACATCTTGGATGATATCATCCGACAGGAAGAATACACCCACACCCATCAGGATGAGCCAGGCGGGGTTGCGAAACCCGTGTCTTAAACCGATCACCAGGCCAATGATGATACATAACATCGGCCATGTAAACAGCCAATTGGGTACACCGACATCCATTTTCTGGACCAGTAAACCCCCACCTACGATCAGCAGTACCAACCCTGTCCAGTACCTGTCGTTGTTATCGTAGGATTTATATTTTCTTTTGTTCCTTGACATTGTTTTTTATTTGATACAAATCTATACCCCGTTTCAAAGCCGGGAAAGCGCTATTAGGCCATTGCGGGTGAAAAGGCGGTAAGTGGCGGGAAATGGTCGGTGAAGCTGGATGCCAGATTAATTTTTCACGCAAAGCCGCTAAGGAGCAAAGGCGCAAAGCTATCCTTTCCGCCTTTGCGTGAAAATCTCCCGGTATAACCGTTAAACCCGCTAATAAGCTACTCTGTGAAACGAATTTACCGATCAGCTAAGACGGGATCGTTTTAGCGTAATATGCGTTATTTTTAAAGCAAGCTTATTTCCCTGTCTACCTCTAAATATCAGCAATATGATACCGTTAAAAAAACTGATCGTCTATACCGGACTCCTGTTAGTTACGGCATATACTGCCAATAGTCAAACTAACACAATTGCAGATACCTATTACCAAACAGCAGAAGTATACAGGAAAAATGCAAAACCGGATAGCGCTATTTTCTTTTACGAAAAAGCCGCTGTTGAATTCGAAAAGAATACCAATTTTGAAAATCTGGTCAATGCCTGTAACCAGGCAGCTACCCTGCTTACCCGGCAGGATAAATATGAAAGGGCCAAAACCTGGTTGGAGAAAGCGTTGGCCACCGGGCGTTTTTTACCCGATTCCAGTTCGCTATCGATTGCTACTACTTATATCACCTTGGGGGTGATTGCTAATGCAGAGGAAAATTATAGCCAATCATTGTGGTATCATAACAGATCATTGTCCATCCGCCTCGCAAAACTGGGCGAAAATCATGCCGATGTGGCCACCAGTTATGGAAATATCGGCAATGTGTATGTCAACAGTAAGGATTATGATAATGCTATCGATGCACACCTGAAAGCCTTGAAAATACGGGAGAAGGTTTTTGGTAAAAATGGGGTGGAAGTGATCCAGTCATTTACCAACCTGGGCAATGCCTATAAGGGAAAGAAAGACTATGGAAATGCATTAGACAATTACGAAAAAGCCCTGCAAAACAAAATACTGCAAACCGGTGGCCCTGTACATAAGGAACTGGCCAGGTTCTATAAAAATGTCAGCGATATCTATTACCTGATGGATAACAAAGCGCAGGGAGATCTTTATAAAGCCAGGTCCGATGCTAGTGCGGGGAGTTGAGGCTGTTGAATAATAGTTGATTTGTTCAGTAGCCTATTTTTTTTCAACACAGAGATCACAGAGTAAACAGAGGGCCCTCTGTCAACTCTGTGGATCTCTGTGTTGAAAAAAAAGTTCGATAGTAAACAGGCTCTCACCCCTCGGATACAGTATTTTTCTTCGACTGCCATCCAATCAACAACACCCCCGCAATTACGAGTACCGTTCCTAAGATCTGCGCAGCAATGATGTGTTCGCCAAGAAAAAAATAGGCCTGGATAACCGTAGAAATAGGGCCGATACTGGTGATGATGGATACATTGTTGCTGCCGATACGTTTCATCGCATTACTCACCATAAAAGAGGGTAGTACCGTAGCAATCACAGCAATGGCAATAGAATAGCCGGTTAATGTGGGTGTGAATGGAATGTTCCGTACATCCTGCGCCAGCAGGAAATGAATAAAAATGCCGAGCGTTGCCGTAAGCATGGCATACGCGGTGTACCTTGTAACACCCACCCGTTGCACCATTCTGCCGGAGCCTACGAGGTAACAGGCATAGGTAATTGAACAAAGGAAAATCATTACTGATCCGAAAAAGAAGTTAGGATTTGATGTATCAATCTGCAGTTCTCCAAAATAGGCAATACCAATACCCAGGTAAGTAAGCATCAGCGCAATGAATTGTATGCGGTTCAGTTTTGTTTTAAAGAAAAACGTGTTGATGAGTACGGTAAATGTTGGATACAGAAAAAGGATCAGTCTTTCGAGACCTGCCGAAATATACTGCAGCCCTATAAAATCAAACAAACTGCTCAGGTAATACCCCAGTACACCCATGGCGAGTATTTTCAGCCAGTCTTTGCGCGAAAGGGGTTGCACATTCTCTCTCCTCGAAACCAGCCATACAGCAACAAGATAAAAAGGCAAAGAAAAAAGCATCCGCAATGCCAGCAATGTCAAAGCATCCACCTGTGTTTCACGAAAAGCGAGTTTGACAAAAATGGCTTTGGTCGAAAACAGTATCGCACCGGCAATGGCTATGGTAAAACCTGCGAGTGTGATAGGGTGGGAAGGTTTCATGAGAGGCAATTATTAATTAATAATTAATAATTGTGTGAATAATAAAAAACAGTGCTTTCAAATTATTAATTGTTAATTACTAATTATTAATTAAAACTATGCGCTTACATTAAAATCCCTCAGCGCATCATTTAAACTTGTTTTCAGATCGGTACTGGCTTTGCGCTGACCGATGATGAGTGCGCAGCTTACCTGGTATTCTCCTGCATTGAATTTTTTGGTATAGCTGCCGGGTATTACTACGCTGCGGGCAGGTACACGGCCCTTGTATTCGATGGGTTCCGGTCCGCTTACGTCGATTATTTTGGTTGATTGGGTAAGTACCACATTGGCGCCGAGTACGGCTTCTTTTTCTACGATCACACCTTCTACCACGATGCAGCGGCTGCCGATAAAACAACCGTCTTCAATGATCACCGGGCTTGCCTGTAAAGGTTCGAGTACTCCGCCGATGCCTACGCCACCGCTTAAGTGTACACCTTTGCCAATCTGTGCGCAACTGCCCACAGTGGCCCAGGTATCTACCATGGTGCCTTCGTCAACAAAAGCGCCGATGTTTACATAGCTGGGCATCAGGACCACGTTTTTGGCCACATACGCGCCATAACGGGCAACAGCATGGGGTACGGCACGCACACCCAGTTCTTTGTAATTGCTTTTCAGCAGCATTTTATCATGAAATTCGAATGGGGCAAGCGTCCATGTCTGCATCTGCTGGATCCCGAAATACATGAGGATAGCCTGTTTTACCCATTCGTTCACCACCCAGCCATTTTCGGAAGGAGAGGCCACACGTAAACGGCCCTTGTCAACTTCTTCGATCACTTTCCTTACGGCATCGGAGTAGGTATTGTCTTTCAGTAGTTCACGGTTGTTCCAGGCTTCCAGTATCTGTGCTTGCAGCGGCATAGTTTTTCGATTTTTTGCAAACATACAGTATCGGGGTTAGAGGCTGTCTAAAAATGAATCCCCGGTCAAAAAAATGCGCATGGAACATAAAAATCAGAAAATTAATTTGGCAGTAATTATATTAATCGTAATATTGCGATATATTATGGGAGCTACAAAAACAGATCTATTTACTAAGCAACAGAACGAACTGGCTACGATGGCCAAGGCCATGGCACATCCTGCCCGTATTGCCATACTTCAGTACCTCGTGAAAACAAATGCCTGTGTTTGCGGGGATATTGTAGAAGAGTTGGGGCTGGCACAGGCAACCACATCGCAGCATCTGAAGGAATTGAAAAATGCAGGGATCATCCATGGCAATATCGAAGGGGTGAGTGTCTGTTATTGCATCGATCCCAAAGTATGGAAACAATACAAAGAGCTATTCAGCAGCTTTTTTAAGGATGTTGACCTGAGCGGGAAGTGCTGTTGATTTTTTTTATAGTTATTAATCGCAATATTACAATCAATAAAAAACATGTTTTATGCAAACAGATGAACAACTCAAAGAACTGGTAAAAAAGAAATACGGTGAAATTGCTCTTCAGGACAAAGGCGTGAATCAGTCATCCTGTTGTGGCGCCGGTGGTTGCAGCACAGAAGTATATAATATTATGACTGATGATTACACGGGTCTCGAAGGCTATCATGCCGATGCGGATCTTGGTCTTGGTTGCGGACTGCCAACACAGTTTGCAAAAATAAAAAAAGGAGATACGGTAATTGACCTGGGAAGCGGCGCCGGCAATGACTGCTTTATTGCACGCAAAGAAACCGGCGAAACCGGTACCATTATTGGTATTGATTTTACACCCGCCATGATCAGTCTCGCAAAAACCAATGCGGAAAAATTAGCGTACACAAATGTCGATTTCCGTCAGGGTGATATCGAAAATATGCCTGTGGCTTCCGGAATTGCTGATGTGATTGTCAGCAACTGTGTACTCAACCTGGTACCCAATAAAGATGGTGTGATCAAAGAGATCTATCGTGCTTTAAAACCCGGTGGACATTTCAGTATCTCAGACATTGTATTGGAAGGTGTATTGCCACCCAACCTGCAGCAAGCTGCCGAAATGTATGCGGGCTGCGTATCGGGAGCCGTTCAGAAAGATCATTATCTTGAACTGGTACAACAAAACGGTTTTCAAAATATCACCGTTCAAAAAGAAAAACAGATCATTGTGCCTGATGATATTTTGCTGAACTATTTATCACCGGAAGAAATATCCCTATTCAGGAATAGTGATTCAGGCATTTATAGCATAACGGTATTTGCACAAAAACCATTGACTGAGCAAGCCTGTTGTGGTACAGATTGCTGTAATTAAAAAAGAGCTATGAAAAAAATTCTTGTTCTCTGCACCGGCAATAGCTGCCGCAGCCAGATCGCGGAAGGATACCTGCGGCATTTTGCACAGGAAAAAGCAGCAGTGTACAGCGCAGGCGTGGAAACACATGGTGTAAACCCGCGTGCCATTGCTACCATGAAAGAGGATGGGATCTATATATCCGCACATACCTCCAATAATTTGACGGAATATGCAGATCTTGGGTTTGACTTCATCATCACTGTTTGTGATAATGCCAAAGAACGCTGTCCTTTTTTCCCGTCAACAGCCAAACAGTTTCACCACAATTTCCCCGATCCTGCCAGGGCAACAGGCACAGAGGCGGAAATTGCACAGGAATTCAGGCTGGTACGTGACCAGATCAAAGCCTATTGCCGCAATTTTATTGCAGCATACGTCAACTAAAATAAGGCTGCTGGCTGATAGCTGAGAGCTCAAAGCTTTATTGTATTTTGCGCCCGACTTTACCTGCTATGCTGCCATTTAATAATGATATAGAAGCCTGTCTTGAACAACTGGAGAAAGGGGGACTGATTTTGTACCCCACCGATACGGTATGGGGTATTGGATGTGATGCCACCAATCCTGTAGCTGTGGAGAAAATATATGCGTTAAAAAAGCGCTCCGATTCCAAGGCCATGATCGTACTGGTGGCAGATGAAAGGGATATACTCCGGTATGTAACCCAGCCCGACCTACAGGTATTTGATTTTATCAAAGGCGTAAGCAAACCCACCACGGTTATCTATGACGGGGCCATAGAACTGGCAGATAACCTGCTGGCACAGGACGGCTCTGTCGGCATCCGTATCTGTGAAGAGTCTTTTTGCCGTCACCTGATCAAACGTTTCAGGAAACCGGTGGTGAGCAGTTCGGCCAATATCAGCGGTTACCCTGCCCCGCAATGTTTTAAGGATATTGAGCCGGCCATCCTCCATGGGGTCGATTATGTGGTGAATTATCGCCAGGACGATACAGAATGTAAAAAGCCTTCTTCCATCATCAAATGGGAAAAAGATGGGACACTCAGCATCATCCGCCCCTGACGCAAAACTGTGCATAACCCCGTTGGTAATTTCCTTTTTTTGTTAATTTATTGTTTTACAATAAGTTATCCTTCATTTATCATATCTGGCATAGAATTTAGAATTTATTCTACGGATGATAATAAACAAATTCACCAATTTAATACTCCATAAAATAAATGCTATGGCCAAGATCAGTGTAAATATCCCCCCGGATAAGATGCAATCATTTTTGCTCGCAATCATTAATCTGGGGATAGATACGCGATCTATCCTCTCAAAACGATACCGCAAAACCATACAACAGAAGCGGCAGATATCAAACTCATTGATGAGTATGTTGTTTGGCTGGGAGTATTACAGTAATGAACTCGAATTCGAATAGATCATTCTACAGATCATCCGGCTTTCTCTTTCCATCGATTAAAACGATAGTTTTGCAGCATCATGCAAAAGATACTGGTTATCCAGACTGCTTTTATTGGTGATGTAGTACTGGCCACCGGTCTTCTCGAAAAATTACATGCGCATTATCCCGCTGCCGGTATTGATATACTGGTGCGAAAAGGAAATGAAACCCTGTTCACGGGACATCCTTTTCTGCATGAAGTATTGGTATGGGATAAAAAAATATCCAAATACAACAATCTCTGGAAAATCATCCGACAGGTAAGAACGAATCGGTATGATCTGCTGGTGAATATACAGCGCTTTGCGGCTACCGGTTTGATCACGGTTTTGTCAAAAGCAAAACATACGATCGGCTTTGATAAGAACCCATTCAGTTTTCTTTTTTCTGAAGTGATACGGCATCAGGTGCATCATGATGAACAATCTGTACACGAGATAAACCGCAATCACGAGTTGATCCGATCAATAACCGATGACAATGCGGCTAAACCGAAACTGTATCCAACGAATGCTGATCAGGCATTTGTTGAACACCTGAAACAATCACCCTATATCTGTATTGCTCCGGCCTCTGTATGGTTCACCAAACAATTTCCGGCGGATAAGTGGACAGAGTTTATCAATGCATTACCCGCAGACATACCTGTTTACCTGTTAGGTGCCCCTGGCGACCGGGCTTTGTGCGAGGAGATCACAACAAAAACAGCAAAAGATACCGTTACCAATCTGGCCGGGGAACTCGATTTTTTACAATCAGCCGCATTGCAGAAAAAGGCCCTGATGAATTATGTAAATGATTCGGCACCGATGCATTTTGCTTCCGCTGTCAATGCTCCGGTAACAGCGGTTTATTGTTCCACCATTCCTGCCTTTGGGTTTGGGCCGCTTTCAGATAACAGCCATATCGTAGAGATACAGGAACCGCTGGCCTGCCGCCCCTGCGGCCTGCATGGGCGGAATGCCTGCCCGTTAGGGCATTTTCATTGTGCAAAGCATATGGAAGTATCGCAGTTGTTGAAAAGCATCGGGTATTAGGAGTTGTCCGAAAATGGCTGGCCGGGTTTTTATGCTTGTTGCAGGGTTTCAATAAGAGGATAGGAGAAAAAGAGGAAAAAGAGGGATGATCTGGGTTCTTCCTCCTTGGCTCTTTTTCTCCTATCCTCTTATTGAAACTGCCCGCATAGTAACAGGATCGTATCCATCAACAGCCAATCGCTAACATCTTACATCTTACATTTGCACCAATGGATATACTGCTGACAGAGAAAGAACTGGCCATATTTCAAAAAATAGGAAAAGCGGCGGAGCAATTACAGGTGTCTTGCTACCTGGTGGGTGGATTTGTGCGGGATAAGATCATCGGCAGACCGACCAAAGATGCGGATATCGTTTGTATAGGTGATGGGATTGAACTGGCCAATGCCGTGGCACAGTTGTTTCATCCCAGGCCACCGGTTTCTTTTTTTAAGAATTTTGGTACCGCGCAGATCAAACTGCCGGATTTTGAAATAGAATTTGTAGGCGCGCGTAAAGAAAGTTACCGCTACGACAGCCGTAAACCCGAAGTATCACCGGGCACCATTGAAGATGACCAGAACCGAAGGGATTTTACCATCAATGCGCTGGCGGTAAGTCTGAATACAGTTGATTTTGGCAAACTGATCGACCCATTCAATGGCATCAGCGATATCGACGCTAAAAATATCCAGACCCCGTTGCCCCCCGCACAAACGTTTAGTGACGACCCGCTGCGTATGATGCGGGCCATCCGTTTTGCGGCCCAACTGAATTTCACCATCCAACCCGCCACTTTCCTGGCCATTACGGATAATGCGGACCGTATAAAAATCGTTTCACAGGAAAGAATCACGGATGAGTTGAATAAGATCATGCTATGCGCCAAACCATCGGTTGGCTGGGACCTTATGTTCAGGAGCGGCCTGCTGAAACTGATCTTTCCGCAGATGGTTGACCTGCATGGCGCGGAATATGTAGATGGGAAGGGGCATAAGGATAATTTTTACCATACCCTGCAGGTACTGGATAATATGTCGGAGAAAACAGGGGATCTCTGGCTCCGCTGGGCGGCGCTATTGCATGATATCGGGAAACCGGCCACCAAAAAATTTGAAGAAGGTCATGGCTGGACATTTCATGGACATGAAGTGGTAGGGGCAAGGATGGTGCCTAAAATATTTACCCGTTTGAAACTGCCCTTGAATGAAAAAATGAAACTGGTACAGAAATTGGTGCTGTTACACCTGCGGCCGATTAGCCTGACAAAAGAGAACATCACAGACAGCGCCATCCGCCGTTTGTTGTTTGATGCCGGGGAGGATATCGATGCATTGATGATGTTGTGCAATTCGGATATCACCAGCAAGAACCCTTCGAAAGTAAAACGTTACCTGCAGAATTTTGAACTGGTAGGACAGCGGCTGGAAGCGGTAGATGAAAAGGACCGGATCCGTAACTGGCAACCCCCGATAACTGGGGAAATGATCATGCAGACATTTGGGTTATCGCCCAGTAAACCGGTGGGACTCATCAAAGACGCCATCCGTGAAGCCATACTTGACGGCGTGATACCAAATGAATACGAAGCCGCCTACCGGTTTATGCTGGAGAAGGCATCCGAACTGAACTTGCAGGCAGTTGAATAAGTTGTATTTTCGGCCGTAATAGACGACCGTTAGCCGACGCCGGACTACAGAATACCGATCACCGTACCGATTGATAATCGGTCGTCCGTAGTCGGTTGACGGTCGTCAGTCTTAAACCCAAAAACCAATCTTTCCCGAATGGCGATACTTAAATTCAGGATATATCTCGAAGAAGATGATGCAGTGTACAGGGATATCGTGATCAGGCACACCCAGAATTTCCAGGAACTGCACCAGACGATATTGAAGTCGTATGAGTTTGATTCAAAACACAAAGCTACTTTCTACCGCAGCAACGATAACTGGCAGCGGGGCAGAGAGATCAGTTTTGAGAAATACGACAAACCGTATGTGGTAGAACCCTTGATCATGTCGGAAGTTCCCATCGGTACAGAGATACGCGATACCAACCAGAAATTTGTGTATGAATACGATTTTGAAAAACACTGGTTGTTCCTTGTTGAACTGATCAATGTAAGTAAAGAAGAAAGCAGTAAAACCACCTACCCATCTGTTTCAAGAACAGAAGGCATCGGCCCGCAGCAGTATGGTACCAAGAGCCTGCTCGGCAATAAATTCGCTGATATCGAAGAAAAATACGATCTCTCTGAAGGTGCAGAAGGCTTTGGAACCGAAGGAGAAGATGGTGAAAGCGGTGAAGCAGATACCGACGAAGCGGTTGGTACCGATGAAACACAGGATGATTTTTAATCAATAATACTTACAACCGCGCCTTTGCGCCTTTGCGTGAAAAAATGCACGCAAAGACGCAAAGGCGCGGTTTTTTATCACTATGGAGAATACCGTTATCATTATAGCAGGACCAACCGCTGTTGGGAAAACCTCTTTTGCAATAGAAGTTGCCAAACATTTTCAAACAGACATCATCTCTACAGATTCCCGCCAGTGTTACAGGGAAATGAAGATCGGCGTTGCACGACCCTCAGAAGAAGAACTGGCTGCTGTCAAGCATTATTTTATCGCTTCCCATAGTGTAACAGATGATCTGAATGCAGGTAGTTTTGAACGGTATGCTTTGACCGCGGCCGAAGAAATATTTCAAAAAAATCCAGTGGCAGTGATGACTGGTGGTACCGGTTTGTACATCAAAGCATTTTGCGAAGGGATAGACCCGATGCCCGTGGTTCCTGAAGAGATCAGGCAACAGGTGGTTGATGGATATAAAACAAAAGGATTGATCTGGCTGCAGAAAGAGCTGGAACAGAAGGACCCCGAATTCTGGAAAGTTGCCGAACAGCAAAACCCCCAAAGGTTGATGCGGGCACTGGAAATTTTATATGCCACCGGTGGTTCCATCATGGCATTCAGAACACAGAAAAAAGCGGAGCGCCCTTTCCGTATCATTAAAATTGGACTTGAATTACCCAAAGAAAAACTACACGAAAATATACATACACGGGTTGACCAGATGATAGCAGCAGGTTTGGAGGAAGAGGTAAAAACGCTGGAACCTTACCGTTCACATAATGCCTTACAAACGGTAGGTTATCGTGAGATGTTTGAATATCTGGATGGGAAATGCAGTCTCGAAGCAGCCATCACCAATATCAAAACCAATACCCGCCAGTATGCAAAACGGCAGATGACCTGGTTTAAGAAAGACGCTGAGATGCAATGGATGGAACCTGTTAGTACAAATATTCCCGCATATCTGTAGTGTTAGAAGTAGTGCATATCCTTTTTGCAGTAATCATTTATTTTCTTATTCACGACACAGCCCCCCAATTTAATTTCACCTTTCACTTCCAGGAGAAACATTTCATGGGTTGTGTAACCATACACAACCGGAACAACATCAGTATCCCTGCGACAGACAGGGCAAAACCGGTAACGCTTGATTTTTTTTACTTTTTTGCTGGAAAGAGGGTTGTGAGCAACGGTTAAAAAATTGTAATGACTATTGGAGTGACCAAGTGTATCTGATTTGACTAAAAATGCCTTCTCATCAGCGTTAGCCTGTTTACAAAAACAGATCAATACCAGCGGGAATAATATTTTTATCATTTTTTGCATGTCAATCGCGCATAAAACAGTAAGACTGTAAGAAATTACCGCAAGGGGGTAGATATCGGCCCGACCGCTGCGGTTACGTAAATATACAAAACCAGGAATGGATATTTTGTTAAGGATTTATCATATCCGTATGTGATTATAGAATAAATTTGAAGTCCCCCAATTGCCCGATTCAGTATTTTCAACCTAAATAAGTTATTGCATTATACAAAACACACGACTATGACAAAATGGTTATTGGCGATGCCGGTTACCCTGCTGCTGGCGACAGGAGCAAACGCGCAGGCGCCTAAAGTTGCTTTTGAAAAGTATAGTCTGGCCAATGGTCTGACGGTTATTTTACACCAGGACAAATCAGCACCGGTGGTGGCAGTTTCTGCGCTCTATCATGTAGGGTCAAAAAACGAGGATACGGCGCGTACCGGGTATGCGCATTTTTTTGAGCACCTGATGTTTGAGGGAAGTGACAATATCAAACGCGGTGAGTTTGATAAGTACACATCCAACGCAGGGGGATACAATAATGCCAACACCTCGCAGGACCGGACCTATTATTTTGAATTGTTTCCCAGCAACCAGTATGCATTGGGACTGTGGCTGGAAAGCGAGCGTATGCTGCACGCCAAAATTGAGAATGAGGGTGTGAATACGCAGAAAGAAGTTGTGAAGGAGGAAAAACGCCAGCGTGTAGATAACCAGCCTTATGGTACCATCATTGGTGAAATATTCAAAAGAGCTTTCAAAGAACATCCGTACCGCTGGCAGCCGATAGGCAGTCTCGAACACCTGAGTGCCGGAAAACTGTCGGATTTTAAAGATTTCTATGAAACATTCTATGTACCCAATAACTGTGTGTTGAGTATTGCAGGGGATTTTGATATCCCGGAGATCAAACAAAAAATAGAAGCTTATTTCGGGTCGATTCCCAAGGGTAAAAAAGCGATACCTCGCCCGAATATTACCGAGCCGCCATTGGGTGGGGAAGTAAGGGATGTGATTGAAGATAATATCCAGTTACCTGCCGTAGTGCAGGCATACCGTTCACCCAAACAGGGAAGTGAGGAATATTATGCGTTCAATGTTTTGTCAACGCTTTTATCCGACGGTAATTCTTCCCGTATGAACAAAGTGATCGTGGATGACAAGCAACTGGCTGTACAGGCAGGTGCATTCAATTTCGCGCTGGAAGATGCCGGTTTGTTCATCACATTCGGTATCGCCAATATGCAGGTAAAACCGGAGGATCTCGAGAAAGCGATCGATTCTGTTATCGATGGAGTAAAAACGGCTTTGGTAAATGAAAGGGAATTTGGAAAAGTGCGCAACCAGATCACCACCGGTTTTGTTACACGCAACTCAACCATGGAAGGTATTGCAGAAACACTGGCCAATTACGAAGTGTACTTTGGTGATGCCAACCTGATCAATACCGAGATCGAGCGGTATAACAAAGTAACCAGGCAGGACCTGATGAATGTGGCAAAGAAATACCTGAACAAAGACAACCGCGTAACGCTGTATTATGTACCCAAAGGTTCTAAAACAAATTAAGCAGTTACCAGATCGAACATCCTTAAACAAATGACCATGAAAAAAATATTGTATATACTATTGCTCATGTTACCTGCGGTAAGTCAGGCGCAGGTAGACAGGACGACGGCCCCTAAACCAGGACCGGCGCCAACCATTAAAGTAGGCGATCCTGCCAGTTTTACTTTGCCCAACGGTTTAAAAGTATTCGTGGTACAGAATACCAAGTTGCCCCGTGTATCGGCCACACTTACGCTTGATTACGATGGCATCATGGAAGGTGATAAAGCGGGGTTGACCAGTCTTGGTGGCCAGTTGCTGATGCGTGGTACCTCCAAAATGAACAAAGCCACACTGGACGAAGAGATCGATTACCTGGGTGGCAGTATCAATGCCACTGCTTTAAGTGTGAGTGGGTTTTCATTGAAGAATAATTTTCCAAAACTGTTCTCGCTGATGGCAGATATCGCATTGAAACCATCTTTTCCTGCAGACGAACTGGAAAAGATCCGTAAACAGGAATTATCGGGTATTGCGCAAAACAATGAAGATGCCAATGCGATTGCCGGTAATGTATCTAACCGCCTGGTGTATGGAAAAAATCATCCTTACGGTGATGTGGAAACAGAAGAGACAGTAAAAAAAGTAACCTTGGCAGATGTAAAAACATTTTACAAAACCTATTGGAAACCCAATGTGGCGTACCTGATCTTTGTAGGAGATATTACCGCGGCAGAAGCCAGAAAATTAACCGAAACTCATTTTGGCACATGGCAGAAAGGGGTAACACCAAAACCGACTTATACCACACCGCAGCCGCCAGCGAAAACGTATATCGCAGTGGTTGACAGGCCAAGTTCTGTACAGAGTGTGATCAGTATTATTGCACCTATCCAGTTACAACCCGGCACACCTGATGCGATCCCGTCATCCGTTATGAACAACCTGCTGGGCAATGGCGCTTCAGGAAGACTGTATAAGAACCTCCGTGAAAAACATGGGTTTACGTATGGGGCATATTCCGGTATCAAATCAAACAGGCTGGTGGGTAGTTTTACTGCGGGCGCTTCTGTGCGTAATGAAAAAACGGATAGTGCTATTGCGCAGTTCCTGTATGAGTTCAACCGTATCCGTAATGAAGCGGTGGATAATGCGGATATCAGCCAGACAAAAAATGAAATGAGCGGTGGCTTTGCCCGTTCACTGGAAAACCCCGGCACCATTGCCAATTTTGCGTTGAATGTGGCGCGGTATAATCTTCCCAAAGATTATTACCAGAATTATCTCAGGAACCTTTCTGTAGTAGATGCGGCTGCGGTAAAGAATATGGCCAATAAATTCATCGTGCCATCGGGTGTACATATTGTCATCGTAGGCAATGCAAAAGAGATAACCCCCGGTCTGGAGAAATATGGTGAGGTAAAATACTTTGATGTATATGGCAATCCCAAAGCGGCGCCTTCCTCCAAACAGTTGGATGCCGGTATTACAGGAGAGAGTATCCTGAAAAAAAGTATCGAGGCACAGGGTGGAGAAGCTGCTATTGCCGCCATAACAGATGTGAGTACCAATGGTACAGCGAGTGTAATGGGACAGGAGCTTAGCTTTTCCCAGAAATATGTATTGCCTTCCGGTTTTGTACAGTCGATCAGCGCGGGAGGTATGGTGATCATGAAGCAATCTGTGAAGGAAGGAAAATACAGCATCAGTATGCAGGGAGCGGAACAGCCGGTTGAAGACAAGGACAAAGAAGATCTACAGGAAACGGCAAGTCTGTTCCTGGAAAGATATATGCTGAAGAAAGGCGGGTACACTTATGCCGCAAAAGGTATTGAGCAGGTGGAAGGAAAAGATGCGTATGCCGTTGAGATCAAATCACCCAGTGGAAGAACGTTTACTTATTATTATGATCTTGCTTCAGGACTGCGTGTAAAAGAATCCAAAACAGAAGAAGCAGAAGGTAACTCTATTGTGGTTTCTGTGACCAATAAAGAGTTCAAAACGATTAACGGTGTAAAGATCCCCGTAAAACTAACCATCGACCAGGGGCCGTTAAAGATCAATATTGATATTACTGATCTGAAAGTGAACCAGGGGTTGAAGGTAGAAGATATTAAATAGAATTTTATAGCCACAGATTTCACAGATTAACACAGATTTTTTTGAATAGCGACAGTAAAATCAGTGAAAATCTGTGCAATCTGTGGCAAACAAAAAGGCGCTGATTAATCAGCGCCTTTGTTTTGCAGTTAGTATCGACAGTTTAGAAATCTAGTTTTGTTACGGTGTACTTGCCTGTATCAGCATATCCCTGTAGTGTATTCCGCAATTGCTTCTGTGCATCCTCATGGGTAAAATAGAAATTCAGGTCGGCTGTGCAGCGGTTGGTTTCACAACCTTTTTTAGTTACTGCACTCCATTCCCGGGTCCTCTTCCAGATAAGTGCTGAATCGTTCTCCAATTCTTGTATGCCGGTGTAGGAAATGTATATTTTGCCGGTCAGTTTCTCTGGCGATATGGTTTTTGAATCGCAGAAATAAAATACTTTTTTCGGGGCTTTATCATCCTTATGGGAAGCAAAACCAAGAAGCAATGGAAAGGCGATAAGGGAAAGAAATTTCATACCTGTTATTTAGATTGGTAAAATAATCAGTCCTTTAAAAACATCCTGTTCATCTTATCTCATCTTGTCATCACAGTTTAAACCCTACCGTCAGCATAATATTCCCCCTGCTGCCGCCCTGTTCTGCAAACGTATTGGGCTTATCATTGAGCCTGTAGGCAAACTGCGCATCTTTCATAAAAGTATGGGCGTATGTAAGATCAATAAAAATGCCATGATCGCGGTAGCCGAGGCCACCTGTGGCCTGTATGCGGTTGGCTTTGATGTTATCGTCCTTATAAGGGCTGCCATAATACGCACCGCCCAAACGGAACATGAACGTATGGAACTTCAGTTCACCGCCAAGACGGAAATTGATATTGGGTTTGTAGACATCCTTGATCGTGTTGTTGATCATGTCGTAATAATCCTGTAAGGCAAGATCATTTTCATCTTCCGGACGGAAACGTGCGGCGCGGTAATTGACATATTCAAGATCGGCGCTGATAAAAGCGCGCTGGCGCCTGGTATCATTGATCTCCCTGAATACATAACTCGCGCTTACCAATGCCCTCCATGGTGTGACCAGGCTGTATTTTCTTTTGCCTGCGTTGCCGCTGTTCAGTGCATCGCTGCTTTCTTTGCGGGTACCGGCATAGCTTTCTGTATTCGCGGATATGGAAGAGCTGATCCTGTCGGTAAACGAAATGAATTGCGGGGTATGAAAAGCAAAACCCAGCCGCCAGAATTCCTGTGGTTTGTAAATGATACCCAGTTTGGCACCTACACCAAAACCGGAAGAGCTGAACGTTTCTTTGTATTCAAAATTTTTGAACTGGTTGGTCGCATCATTGGTTACATCCGTTTCACTATAGGTCAGGTCGCGTTTATAACTGATCACAGGAAGTGTTAGACTGCCACCTACATATAGCTTGTCTTCCATATTACTGGCAAGGCCTAATGCAATCTCGTGGTACCCGCCACGCGTGATCGCGTCATAATATTGGTTCACACCCGATGAGAGAGGAACCAGGCTCTGGTAACCCAGTACCTGGCCGGCATTACCCCTGATCGTATCGATAAGGTAAGTGCGGAAAGCCAGTGATGATCCAAAAATATAATTACTTAATGCGGCATTGGTATCGGCCCTGTCGCGGGTAAGTTCTTCGAGGTATTGTTCTGAAAACGAGCTGGCGTTGTTATATCCGCTAAACTGTACGCGGTTATTGTAATTGGCCACCTGGTTCACAGATAAGGCAAAAGCACTGCTGGTCCATTTGCTGTTCTTACTACGGCTATTGCCGCCAAGTATAAATCCTGATGTTCCGTAATTGAAATTGTTTTTACTGTTGGCCGTATCTGTTCCGCGATAGTTGAATTTGTTGTTGTTCAATGCAAAACCGGGCGACAATACCAGTTCCCTTGTTTTGTATAAACCGATACCGGCTGGGTTGATATGGTTGGCGCTGATCTCTCCGCCAAGTGAACCCATCACACCACCAATGGCCATATTCCTCGCTGTACCGTTTTGTGTGTACCAGGCAGTGCGCAAAGCATCCTCTGGTGTTTGACTATAAGCAGTGAAACAGCTGAGAGAAAATATACAGAGTAAATATTTTTTCATACAATGGGTTTTGGATATACGGGTAACCGTAAAGCAGTTGTCTGCCTTAAACAATGAATTGCATTATGATAGATTAACCCCTGCCGCCACGACCAGTGCTGGTACTGGAGCCTGTACTTTTAAAACCGCCGCTGCTGCCGCCTGCATTACTGCTGGTAGCGGGTGGTGGGGTAGTAGAAGTTCTGTTGGGTGAACTGTTGTCGAACGTACGTGCAGCTCTGTCAACACTGGTACCTGAGGAAGTAGTAAATACTCTCTTCAGCAGGTTACCAAAACTGCTGTTATTGCTGGATGGTTTGAACGAACCTGTTTTTGGATCGATATAACCATAGTTTGTGTTGTTGTAGGTCTTGTTACGATAGGCAGATATATTGCTGCCGGAGGTATAACCACCACCGCCTGAAAACTTAGGGGTACCATAGGAGATCAATGTATAAACTGGGCTGTTCCAGCCATAACCGTAACCATAGCCATAACCAGCGCCATATCCCATGTAAGGCCTGTTACCATATCCTATGGTCAGCGACCAGTTATTATACAAATTGTAATTGCTGTATGCATTGTACCTGCAGAAATCATAACGGCTGTCGTACCAGTAATCGTAATCGTCCAGTGAGTTCCAGCGGCTGCGGTTGGCCACTTTCATACGCAGGTAACGGTCGTCCTGGCTGCTGATGTATTCTTCGTATTGCGCCTGCTCCTGTTGCGCTTTTTCTTCTTCTTTGGCAGAAGCGATCTCACGGCCGGGAGAATAATACACATCATCCGGTGTCTGGCCTGCTTTGTACGCAGTGGAACAACTCGCTAAAAGGGTGATACTGAAGGCGGAGAAGAGTATAAAGCGTTTCATAACAGCAGATTGATGGTTAGATAAATGTGAAGTTACATACATTTGCGATGCTGCTAAATGCATTCGACCGATTAGCAGCAAATGTTCTGCCAGCTAACAAATGTTAGCTGTTTTAATTGTTAAAGAAATTATAAAATATACATGGGTAAGGAAATCACATCCAGGGCACAGGATTATTCGCAATGGTATAACGACCTGGTGATCAAGGGAAGTTTGGCCGATTACAGCGCCGTAAGGGGCTGTATGGTGATCAAACCATACGGGTTTGCATTATGGGAAAATATGCGTGATGTACTGGACAAAATGTTCAAAGACACGGGTCACCAGAATGCCTATTTCCCTTTGTTCGTACCAAAGAGCCTGTTTGAAGCGGAAGAAAAGAATGCAGAAGGTTTTGCCAAGGAATGTGCCATCGTAACGCATTACCGGTTAAAAGCCGATCCTAATAACAAAGGCAAATTGATCGTAGATCCTGAAGCCAAACTGGAAGAAGAACTGATCGTTCGCCCCACCAGCGAAGCGATCATCTGGAACACTTATAAAGGATGGATACAGTCTTACCGTGATCTGCCCATCCTTGTCAACCAATGGGCCAACGTGGTAAGATGGGAAATGCGTACGCGCCTGTTCCTGCGTACCGCGGAATTTTTATGGCAGGAAGGGCATACCGCACACGCTACCGCAGTAGAAGCTATAGCAGAAACGCGGCAGATGCTTGATGTATATGCAGATTTTGCAGAGAACTGGATGGCACTGCCGGTGATCAAAGGTGTTAAAAGTCCGAATGAACGTTTTGCCGGTGCAGAAGATACCTATTGTATAGAGGCATTGATGCAGGATGGCAAAGCATTACAGGCAGGTACTTCCCATTTTCTTGGTCAGAATTTTGCCAAGGCATTTGATGTGAAATTCTCCGACAGGGATAATAAACTGGATTATGTGTGGGCCACCAGTTGGGGTGTAAGCACACGTTTAATCGGCGCACTGGTGATGGCGCATAGTGATGATGATGGACTGGTATTACCGCCAAGGATCGCACCAATACAGGTAGTGATCGTTCCCATCTATAAAGGCGATGAGCAGAAAGCGATGATAGATGAAAAAGTAAAAGCCATCGTCACAAAACTGAAAGCGTTGGGTATTACTGTGAAGTATGATGATTCAGATAATGCAAGACCCGGATGGAAATTTGCAGAATATGAATTGAAAGGCGTACCTGTGCGTATGGCAATCGGTGCCCGCGACCTGGAAAACAATGTGGTGGAAATTGCGAGAAGAGATACCAAGGAAAAGAAAAGCATTGGGCTGGATGGTATTGAAACATATATCCACGAACTGCTTGGAGACATCCAGCAGTCGATGTACAACAAAGCAAAAGAATACCGTGATTCACATATCACCGCCACCGAGAACTGGGATGAGTTTTTGCAGTTGCTCGATAACAAGGGAGGATTTATCTCAGCGCATTGGGATGGTACCGCTGAGACAGAAGACAAGATCAAGGAACTGAGCAAAGCTACCATACGTTGTATACCGCTGGATAATCCTGTGGAGGAAGGAAAATGTATTCTTACCGGTAACCCATCTTCGCAGCGGGTATTATTTGCAAGAGCCTATTAATTAATCTCTGTGTATCTCTGTGTTCTTTGTGCCTCTGTGGTAAAGAACACCCTCTATCGATAGGAGCGAAGGCTTTACCACAGAGGCACAAAGAACACAGAGATACACAGAGATTATTCTGAATGAAACAAAAACCCATACATCCCGCTCTGCAACCTTATCTTGATGGTAAGGTATTGTTGTTTGATAAACCGCTTGACTGGACATCGTTTGACGTGATCAGGAAGATAAGGGGCATCACACGCATCACCAAAGTAGGTCATGCAGGAACCCTCGATCCGCTGGCTACGGGTCTGCTCATTGTTTGCACGGGAAAATTTACCAAAAAGATCAATGAATACATGGGTATGGAAAAAGAGTACACCGGCAGTTTTACGCTGGGTTCTGTTACACCAACTTATGATCTGGAAAGTGAACCAACCGATTTTAAAGATATCTCGCATCTCACCGAAGCAATGATCCATGCCGCTACGGTTCCATTCACCGGAAGCATCATGCAAATGCCGCCTGCTCATTCGGCGATCAAAAAAGATGGCAAGCCTGTTTATCTCGCAGCAAGAAAAGGGATCGATGTGCAGCTTGATCCTCGGCCTGTTACCATTTATTCATTTGTTATCGAAAAAATTGAACTGCCTGTTGTGTACTTCCGGGTGGTTTGTTCTACGGGCACGTATATCCGCAGCCTCGCTAATGATTTTGGAAAAGAACTGGGAGTGGGAGGGTATATGAGCAGTCTGCGGCGGACACGTATCGGGGATTTTCATGTTGAGGAAGCACTGTCGATGAGTACATTCGAATCTGAAATCAGTAAGCTGACTACCGCAGTTGTTTAATATTGGTTGCGGCTATCTTTTGATATCCTAAGCGAAGATTTTTAACACAGAGACCACGGAGAAAATACAGAGGGCCCTCAGTGTTTTCTCCGTGGTCTCTGTGTTAAAAAAATGAAATCCTAGAACGGCATGCCTATCCCCAACTGCACCGCATAATTATTTACACGCAATCCATTGGCCCGTGTTTCCTGCAATTGAAAACTATTCATCCATCCGTGATGCGTGGGGCGCAAAGGATCTTTTACTTTGTAGGCAAAATCAAGTCTTATCAGGAAATAGGACACATCAATTCTTAACCCGGTTCCTACACCAATCGCAAGATCACGCATCAAATGCTGGAAACTGAACTGTGCATTGGGATCGATATCCTTGTTCTTTACGTTCCATATATTACCCATGTCTGCAAATAACGCGCTGCTCAGGTTGATACCTGCAATGGTAGCGATAGGAAAACGGTATTCCACGTTCACCTCAAGTTGCATATCACCAAACCGGTCGCGGTAACTGTTTGCCGCGGTATCTCTTTCGCTGAAGTCCGAACTTCCCAGGCCCAGTTGCCGCAGTCCCCAGGCACGCATACTGTATGGGCCACCTGCGGAAAACTGTTTAAAGAAGGGTAGTGTTTGCCCGATGACTGAATCAGTTCCGTAATTGTATCCAAAACCCGCAAATGCGCGCCAGGCCAGATCTGTTTTATGATACTTGATCACTTTGCGGTACTCACCTGTTAATTTGATATAGCGGTAGATATTGTTGGTAAGTCCCGGTATGAGTCCAAACAAACCACCGGCTTCTTCTGCACCCAGTTTGATCAGGTGATCTGTATTCAGGTTGTTCTTTGACTTAAAATTTTTAGTCAGTGAAAATTGCTGGCTGATGATCCTTCCTTCATTAAAAGCAGTATTGAGAAATGGGTTTTTCTTGATCAGCGTATCGAGCAACGGTAATTTATCGATGGAATACAATTCAATATTGATGGGTTTGTACAGCCATACATTGTTTCCTTTTTTCCATTCATATCCCCAACTGGTTACCAGGGAACGCAACTGGTAATAGTTGTACCTGTCCACATACGATCCGTTGATGGAAAATAATGTCCGCTTGTTGTCAATAACAGCCAGTTTGCGACGGGTGCTTTTAAAAGGCAGGATGAGTTTTGGAAAAGAATAGGTATGTCCCAGGTTGACAAGAAAGGTCTGCATCACCGGGTCATCATTGGCAGAAAGGATGTTCAGTTCCACACCCGTACGGAAAGTAGTGATCGATTGAATGGCCTGTTTCCATACATTACGATTGGTATATTCAATATTGCCGGAAATACCTACCACATTGCCAACACCGATATCGGTTGTATTCAGACTGCTTTCGAGACCCAGCTGGTAACTTTGTCTTATCGACGGGATAAGAAAATAGAAAATATCCAATGAATCCTTATCTCTTGACCTTGCCCTTCCATCGACCTGTTGCCAGGCACCTAACTGGCCGAGCGTATTCATGGTTTTAAAATAACTCGATTCATTGTATAGATCACCTGTTCTGAAATAGGAGTGGTCGCGCAGGGGTTGGTAGGTAAATGTGCCTTTTTTGTAGCGCATCACCAGTTCCCGTCGTTTCACTTCCAGAAAATCAGTTTGATTCAGTAAGCTGTCGGGTATATCCGAGAGTTTTGTTTCGGGATAGAAATAGACTTTGCCAATATGGTACTGCCGAAGTTTATTGGAATCGGCGACAGGTTTTCTCAGGATAGTGATATCCCATGCAGGGTTGTTCCGCCTGTTCTTTGCCGCTTCTGCAATGATCTGCGCCTGTTTGAACGGGTCAAGCGTTAACGTCAGCAGGCTTGCGTCAATACTGTCTACCAGGGCGTGTATATCTTCGCGTGTAAAATAGTAATACCCGTTTTGCCGGTACAGACCCACCAGCCTGTCGAGTTCTGCATCGATCACCTGTTTACTGTATGGGTTGCCTTTTTTCAATAAACTGTTGCCTTGTTCCTGCAGGGTAATGCGTTGTAAAGTGGTATCTTTTAAATCGAAACTGACTGAATCGATACTGATGTTTTTGGCAGCATCTATGTACATGCTAATGCTGGTGCGTAACTGATCTTTTACTGTATCGATCCGAACCGAATCATGAAAGCTGGCATAATAATAACCCTGCGAATTCAGGTAGGCATTCATGAAACTGACTGAACGGGTGATATTGGCGGTGTCGAATACCGGAGGACTGGTAAGTTTATCTTTAAAACCAAAAAAGGTCTGAACCCTGCGTGATTTCAGGCTGTCATCCCAGTAATTGATAAGTTCGTTTGTTAAACGATTTTTCTCATCTTTGGACATATCACCGGTAAGCTCAAGTTTATTGTCATATACAAACGGAGTATTGGCCGGGTAGTTTTTTATTACCGAACAGGAACTCACCATCGCCAATACAGAGAGAAGAATAATGACAGAAAGAAATGGTGGTTTTTGAACGGCAAAACGCATAGCTGATGTTAAGCAAGAATGAGGCCAAATATATTCAATCTTTGGGCCATAAAAAACAAAGACAGGAAGATCGGTTGTTTATTGCCGAAGGCGTAAAGCTGGTGGATGAATTGTTGCAGGCCGGTTACCGGACGAAAAAGATATATGCCACTGAGGAGTGGATGCAAAATCATCCCGGTACAGAGGCGCAATTGGTTACAGAAGAAGAACTGGCCAGGATCAGTGTACAAACATCTCCCAACCAGGTATTGGCTATTGCAGAACAGAAAACACTCAGTAGCCAGCCCCTCTTCAGTCAGCAGTTAACGCTTGCACTGGATGGTATCCAGGACCCCGGTAACCTGGGTACGATTATCCGTATTGCCGACTGGTTTGGCATCAGCCAGGTAATTGCGAGTACTGATACCGTAGAATTATATAATCCCAAAGTGATACAGGCCACCATGGGCAGTTTTACCCGGGTGAATGTATGGTATGGATCACTGGAGGAGATGTTTGCTGGTATTACTGTTCCGGTGTTTGGGGCGCTACTCGAGGGAAAGAATATCTATGAAATGAGTCCCGCTACTGACGGTGTTTTGCTGATAGGAAACGAAGGAAAAGGCATTGGATCCCATTTATTATCATTGATCACTCACCCTGTTACGATCCCTAAGACAGGTGGCGCCGAGTCGTTGAATGCGGCGGTGGCTGCGGGGATTATTGTTTCGTATTTGAAACGATAGGGAACAGATGAACAAGGAACAAGGAACAGACGAATAAGGAACAGACGAACAAGGAACAGATGAATGTTGATCGGAAGTGTGAGGTCTTACAATAGGAACAATAAACTTCATCTGTTCCTTGTTCATCTGTTCAATCCCCTATCTAAACTGTACCGCCTTTATCGGACTGATCTTTTTTACCAGCCAGGTCGGTAAGATCAATGCGAGGTAGCAAACGACCGCTGTTGCCACACATACCAGTAATACCTGCCACCAGATAATGTACACCGGCGCGGTGGATACATAATAGGATGCTTCATCGAGTTTGATAAACCCTGTTGCCTGTTGCAACAGGCAGATGCCGATGCCTGTTATAAAACCAATACCGATACCTGCCGCTGTAATAACGGTTGCATGGTACAGGAATACCTTTTGTATCATACCATCCGGTGCGCCCAATGCTTTGAGAACACCGACCATACGTGTTCTTTCCAGTATCAGTATCAGCAGGCAGGTGATGAGGTTGATGATGGCCACTACCGCCATCACAATAAAAATCACGTTGCGGTTTACATCCTGTATGCTCAGCCAGTCGAAGATATTGGGGTACACTTCGCGGATACTGCGGCTCATCCATTCAATAGGCAGTTTATCGGATAACCTTGCGCTGATACTGTCAATTGTTTTATAATCGTCGAGGAAAATTTCGTAACCACCTGTTTGTTGCGGTTCCCAGCCATTCACACGCTGTATCAAACGCAGATCGCCCAGTATAAAAAGTTTGTCATATTCTTCTATGCCTGTTTTATAGATCCCTGCCACGCTGAGTTTGCGATAGGTTTTGCTGCGGTCGGTGGTGGAAATAAAATAGACCGTAACGGTATCCTTTACCTGTATGTTCAGCAGCGAAGCAAGAGGAGCCGATACCAGTATTTCCTTGCTGTATGCCGAATCTGTAAACCGTAACCACCTGCCCTCTACAAGATAAGCGGCCAGTTCTGTACTGTCGTAGGTGGATTCGATGCCTTTGAGCAGTACGCCTTCTATTTCCTTGTTTTTTTCGAGTACCGCAGATTTGGTGGCGAAGCTTTGTACCAGTTTGATGCCGGGTTGTTGTTTGAGGACCAGCTCTATGGAATCATTTTTATCAATAGCGATCTCTTCTGCAACGAGTGATTTATTGGGTTCATATTCCTGCACCCGTATATGCCCCCAGAAGCTGAATACTTTTTTGGAAACTGTTTGCTGAAAACCATTGACAAAAGCCAGTGTCAGTATCATCGCAGCCACACTGAGCGCCGTAGCTGCCACCGAGAGACGGATGATAAACCTGGAAAATGATTTCTGCCGGTTAAAAGCGATGCGTTTGGCAATATGCAGGGCCAGGTTCAATCGGCATGATTTTAGTTCCCTTCAAAACTACGCCCAGCGTTCCAATACAGCAAAAGCATTTAGGAATGTTGTATGTTTAAATAAGATTTGTTAGATATGTTAAAAGCTTTGTGTTTTTGTATCCTTATGACCAGTGCCAACATCCTGTTTGCACAAAGAACACCCGACCAGGTTTTCTCGAAAGACATCCGTACTATTAAACTTTTCCAACAGAATAACCAGCAAAGCATGGCGCTATGGACGCTCGGATCATCCGAATTGCTGGAACTGCATTTTGATGACCTGTCGGGTTATCCCAAAAATTATTATTATACAATGGAACTCTGCAATGCAGACTGGACACCGGCCAATCTCAATGTATTTGATTATATCAAGGGTTTTACCCAGAACAGGTTAACGCAGTACCGTGTTTCTTCCATAGCCACTACCAAATATGTACACTACCAGGCATTGTTGCCGGAACGAAACTGCGTGCCTTCCAAAAGCGGTAATTATTTATTAAAAGTTTACCTGGATGGGGATACTTCCAAACTGGCATTTACCAAACGGCTACTGGTGCTGGATACCAAAGTACTGATTGGTGCGCGTGTACAGCATCCGTTTGACAACGAGGTGTTGCGTACGCACCAGAAAGTACAGTTCTCAGTTAATACACAGCAACTGAATATATTAAGTCCGCAACAGGTAAAAGTGGTGATCATGCAGAACAACCGCTGGGATGATGCGGTCACAGGTATACAACCCTCGTTTGTGAGAGGCAACGTAATGGAATACAATGGAGAACGCGATTGTGTTTTTCCCGCAGGTAAAGAATACCGATGGGCCGATCTGCGGAGTTTTCGTTTTTTAACGGACAGGATGGATAGGGTAGACAAAACAACCATCCCTAATGAAATATACATCAAGACCGATCTTGAGCGCAACAATCTCCGGTACATTTCTTTTACAGACGGAAATGGATGGAACGAGATCAGCACAACTGAATCCATCAACCCCTGGTGGCAGAGCGATTATGCGTATGTGCATTTTACATTCACACCCAATAACAACCAGCCTTTTGCAGGTAAGCATGTGTACTGGCTGGGAGAGGCAGCAGGAAACAAGATAGGCGATACCTCTAAAATGGACTATGATGCCGCCAAAGGTGTTTACACCAAAACACTGTTCCTAAAACAGGGATACTATAATTATACCTACGTAACCAAAGATACCCGCAACCCATCCGCCAAAGCAGACGCTTCATTAACCGATGGCAACTACTGGGAAACAGAGAATGAGTACACCATCCTGTTCTATTATCGTCCATTCAGTGCGCGGCATGATGAGTTGATGGGAGTGTCGACCGTTAATTCGAGGCTACTCAGGTGAGTGTGAATATCGAATATTGAACAGTAGAACAGACGAACAAGGAACAGATGCATGTCGAATGCGATTTGTAATGAAGAAGTACTGGCGGCCCGCAAATGTGTCCTCACATTTGCCAGCAGGGTTCCTGAAAGAAAAATCAGCAAATGTGGGGACACATTTGCGGCCTCTCATTCATCTGTTCAAAACTACTTCGAAATTCTATTGTTCATTATTCGATATTCCCTACTTTTGCGCCGGCAGGTCTTACACGGCCAGCTCCTGCTGAACCTCCCCAGGGCAGGAATGCAGCAAGGATAAGCGGTTGTAGCGGTGCGATGTGAGTAGCCTGCCATTTTTTTTACCCCCCTGCCCCCTGATGGGGGAGTGATAAGGGGTAATGATCATTTCTTCATCAATTTCCCCTTCGGGGATTACAGGGTATGAAATTTTTCATCGACACGGGCAATCTCGCCCAGATCAAAGAAGCCAACGATTTAGGAATCCTGGATGGTGTGACCACCAATCCCAGCCTGATGGCCAAAGAAGGTATCAAGGGTGAAGAGGCGATCGCCAACCACTATAAAACCATCTGTGAAATGGTGGATGGTGATATCAGTGCAGAAGTATTGTCCACTGATTTTGCCACTATCGTGGAAGAAGGTAAAAAACTCGCAGCCATCCATCCGAATATCGTGGTAAAAGTACCGATGATCAAAGACGGTGTAAAAGCGATCAAATGGTTTACCGATAATGGGATCCGTACCAATTGTACCCTGGTGTTCTCTGCCGGACAAGCCATACTGGCTGCCAAAGCGGGTGCATCTTATGTTTCTCCCTTCATCGGCCGTATTGATGACAGCGGCTGGGATGGTATGGAACTGATCGGGCAGATGCGTCATATCTACGATGTACAGGGCTTTAAAACAGAAATATTAGCGGCTTCTATCCGCAATGCATTACACATCATCAAAGCCGCAGAACTGGGCGCTGATGTTTGTACCTGTCCACTTGATTCCATCTTAGGATTGCTGAAACATCCGCTGACGGATATCGGGTTGGCGAAGTTTTTGGAGGATGCGAAAAAAATGTAATCACGGATTGCGCGGATTTTGAATATGATTTTGGAGGTGCCCTGCTTTACGGGGCATCTCTTTTTTATATAAATCTCTGTGTACCTCTGTGCTCTTTGTGCCTCTGTGGTAAAGGACATCCTCCATCGATCGAAGCAAAGGCTTTACCACAGAGGCACAAAGGGCACAGAGCTACACAGAGAAGATACCATAAGAATTATCCACGGTCTATTCTTTTCAATGCCTCACGTTCGCTCAAACGTGCCAGTTTGTTTTTCTTTACAAAGTTCTTTACCCAACCCGGGTCCGTTTTTGAATATTCCCTTAGTGCCCAGCCGATGGCTTTCTGAATGAAGAATTCTTTTGAATTGCGGCAATGAAGAATGTATTCAGAGAGTAATGCTGTATCCGTATTCTTTTTATAGGCTTTCTGGAACATGATACTGCTTCGCTGCAGCCACATATTATCCGAGCGGTTCCAGCGTGAAGTAACAGGAACCATATTTTCGGGGAACAATTTGAAATAGGGGCCGGTCCATTCACTCGCAATATGGTCCACACTATCCCACCAGCTTTTGGTGATGATACAATGCTCTATCAGTTTGATGGATGATGCTGTCCATGATTTTTTGTGGAAGGTAAAAAGTTCTATCCCGAAATACTGGTAATCGCGTTCGGCAAGTGTAAAACATTCTTTTACGATCGCTTCGAGTTCTTTCTTACCGGCAACGGGGTATTGGCGGTAATGGTTCTTGCAGAGGGCGCGTCTTTGCGGGGTGTACAAACCAAAAAAATCAAACTGGTTCAGCATATAGGCTTTCGCGGCAATGGCTGTTTCGGTATTGGAATGTTGTTTGAATTGTTGGGTGATGGGGAGTAAATAGGGGTTCATGGAAATGGCGGGTTAAATTTTTTTGCCACAGATTACACAGATGGACACAGATTATAATCAGTGGAAATCTATGTAATCTGTGGCAAAAAAAATTATTAGAGATCGATCACTTTTCTCTCCCGGTTACTCTTAACCGCAGCTTCAATGATCTGCATCACACGAATCCCGTCTTCTGCGGTAACGGGCATAGGCTTGTCATTGCGGATAGCGTTATAAACCCCATCATAATAACCATAATAATTCCCTTGCAGTGTGGGTATTTTTTCGCGTATAACTTTCCCGTCTTTTTCTGTGTGTAATAAACCCTGTTCCGATTCCGGCTCGGTACCCCAGTCGGTGGTATTGGGCAGCATGTTTTTAACAAGGTTGGCTTCCTGTACATCCGCGCGGCTTTTCAGGAAAGTTCCCGTTCTGCCAAAAACACTATAGGATGGGATCGGTTCCCTTGCCTGGTAAGAAGATTTTAGACGCACGCGAAGGGTAGGGTAGTAGAGCAGCACTTCAAAATAATCATCCACCTGCGATAGGGTGCGGGTAATACGCAGATCGGCAAATACGGATTGCGGCATGCCAAATAAATAAACGGCCTGGTCTATCAGGTGCGGACTAAGGTCATTCAATATACCTACACCCGGACCGGGCACTTCTTTGTGCAGTTTGGGGCTTAGTTCATCTTTGAACCTGTCGAAATGGATTTCCATTTCCATGATCTCGCCGAGCCAGCCTTCTTTGATGATCTTTTCCACTGTTTTAAAATCACTGTCCCAGCGGCGGTTCTGGAACACAGAGATCTTTTTGCCTTTTTTTGCAGCGAGTTCTTTTAGTGCAATAGCTTCCTCAACGGTTGTGGTAAATGCTTTTTCTACTACAATATGTTTACCTGCTTCCAGCGCTTTGGTGGCATAGTCGAAATGGGTGCTGGTAGGGGTGTTGACAATTACCAGTTCCACTGCATCATCGGCCAGTACTTCTTCCAGTGAGCGGTATATCTTAATACCTGGGTAAAAAGGCAATGATTCAGATTTGGTTCTTTCCCAGATACCATAGAGTTCAAATCCTTCGTGTAGCTGAATAAACGGGGCATGAAATGCTTTCCCTGATAAGCCAAAGGAGAGTACGGCTGTTTTGATTGCGGACATAGGTTATTTCGTTGTATGTAATAAAAGTAAAATAAGTTGACCGAATACTGTGTCTTAGCGCCTTTGTGTGCGAAATATTTTTTGCACACTAAGGCACTAAGAGCCTGTTTAAAAACACGATCTTAATAGCATTCCGAAAAGTTTCGCTAAGAGAAGGTCAAGAGAAAAAGAGCTAAAGAGTTTGGGGATACACCTCTTTTACCCTCTTTTTCTCTGGTTTTGCTCTTAGTGAAACTTTCTGAATAGCAACAAAAATGCATTTTAAACAAGTACTAAAACACAATTATGACTAGTTGTGAACATTCGTAACCCTGCCGGGGCAGCGCTATTGCATTTGTCAATGCAGGTATCTATCTTGTTTTACCCAATTCACTTCACCCCAAAAACGATTGCTTATGAACATGCAAAAAATGCTTGTTTCCGGTATTGCCGGCGGTATCATTTCTTTTCTCGGTGGTTATCTAGTTTACGGGATAGCCCTGATGGATTTTTTCGCAGACAATGCAGGTCCCGGCGGCAAAGTAGCTATGCTCGCTGAAGCGGATATGATCTGGTGGTCGCTGGTAGTAGGATGTATTGTAACGGGCCTGGTGTATTCGTATGTGTTTAACCGCTGGGCCAATATCAATTCTTTCGGTGCTGGTTTGTCAGCAGGCGCCGTACTTGGCCTGTTGATGATAGCCGCCTTTGACTTTGGCCTGTATGCAACAACCAGTTTGTACACCCTGAAAAGTATCATCGTTGATATTCTTGCGGGTACTGTGCTGGCTGCATTGGTAGGAGGAACTGTAGGCCTGGTTAATGGCTTGCAGACAAAGAAAACAGCGTAGCTTTTCATAATCGCTGACCACTTTTTTCACGCAAAGGCGCCAGGGAGCAAAGCCACCCTTGGCGCCTTATTTTTTATCTTTGCGTCTTTGCGTGAAAATTTTCTGAACATTTCTCATCGACCGATCATTGTTTCGGAACCCGTTTCCAGTTTTGTACCAGTTCCTTACCTGCCGCCGTTGTACCGGATAATTTTAATTCGTCTGAATTGGTCAGCGTAAGCGTTGCCGGTTTATAAACCAGTGAGCTCTTGCAACTGTTGACAAGTGAATTAATGTTGAAACTTTCATTATTGATCGTCGTGATATCTTTCCAAATCACCTCATTGGGTCTTATACAGTAACTGTTGTTTTGCAGAAAACTAACCAGTCCATCACCGGATTCTGCATATACAGTGATCATAGAACCCAGCAGTGCATTATTATCTGAGCTGGCTTCTATTTTCCAGCCCCCACTCAGCAGTTCTATCCCTTTTTTAGGCTGTGGTAAATGTTTGTTTACAGAACAGCCTGCCAGCAGCAAAAGCACTGGTAAAATGATGCGTAAACCGTTGTTTGCCATCCTTTTCATTCGATGTATGAAATTATTGCTAATACCATCCGCTGTTGTTGCAGAATTGCATAAAAAAATTGCACGATTTTCACTTTTTTTCTTTGTTTCTATCGAAATACTTATATCTTCAAAAATATGCAGACAAAAACCGACTTTGTGAATGTGGACTGTTGCGAACCGCACAGGGACCGTACGAAAGAAATACTCAAACAGTTCCCCGATATGCGGAAGCTGATAGGTAAGAACCCCAATACCATTTTTGCCATTTTGTTCCTGGTTGCTGTACAGGGAACATTTGCCTGGCTGCTTGCCGACCAGTCGTGGTGGCTGATCATTATCGCAGCCTATACGGTAGGGGCCTTTGCGGATCATGCCCTGTTTGTGATGATACATGAGGCCACGCATAAACTGATCTTCAAAAGCCGTACAGCCAACCGCCTGGCAGGTATGTTTGCGAATATGCCGCTGATAGCACCCAGTTCTGTTTCTTTTGAAAAATACCATATCAAACACCATTCTTTCCAGGGGATACATGAACTGGATGGCGATCTGCCCAATTACTGGGAAGCCAAACTCATCAATAATTTTTTTATCGGTAAAGTGATCTGGCTGCTGTTGTATCCTTTTTTCCAGTTATTCAGGATCCCACGTTTAAAGGAGATCAAAGCATTTGACAGCTGGATGTTGTTCAACTGGCTCGTACAGGCTGCCGTAGTTACTGCCGTATGCCTGTTGCTGGGTACAAAATCTATTATGTTTCTGACGTTTAGTTTTTTCTTTTCTGTGGGTCTTCATCCGCTTGGCGCCCGGTGGATACAGGAACACTATCTTACCAATGGCGAACAGGAAACCTATAGTTACTATGGTGTATTGAATAAAGTAGCGTTCAACGTAGGTTATCATAACGAGCACCACGATTTCCCTTCCGTTCCCTGGAACAGGTTACCAAAGATCAGGGAAGGGGCACCGGCGTTTTATAACACGTTGTCTTATCATACTTCCTGGACAAAACTGTTTTTCCGCTTTTTGTTTGATAAAGAAATATCGCTCTATTCCCGCATCGTAAGAAAGAACAGGGGCAAAGTGGCCCTTACGGATCAATCAAAACCTGATGTGGAGCTAAGTATAGAATAGGGAGAAAGATACAAGGCACAAGTAACAAGGTTCAAGGATAAGTATGAAAAACATGCTTGTTTCTTGAACCTTGTTGCTTGTGGCTTGATCTCTTGTGCCTTGTCCTTCAGCGCTTTAACGTATTATTTACACTTTTGTTTGTTTACTAATATATAAACTCGTACTTTTGCACCCTGAAACTGAGCGAGGTGTACGGTTTACACGAAGAATTCCTAATGAATTTGTGATCGAAAGTCCTCTTCTTAACGGTTGAAATTGAATTTCCCGCTTTACCGCTCAGACGAACTATTAATATTAAAAAACAGAAATATTATGAAGAGTAATGTTATGCCTTCTATTGTCAAAATAGAGGCCAATGAACTGGAAAAACTGGTAAAAGAAGTAAAAGAAACCGTAGCTACAGATGCTATTCAGGCAAACAAAGTAAATCGCAGCAGTTCCGTATTCGGAGCCGTTGATTTATGGAACATCCAGCGCAAGATGAAACGCGCTAACCTGGATACGAATCTTTAATTAATAATTCGTAATTAATAATTAGTAATTGATAATCATAAAAAATTATTAATTACTAATTATCAATTATTAATTACTTCTCCGTCCATGCAAAATCCTCACTGCGTGGAATGCTTTCAAACGACTGCCGGAATGTTTCCGGAAGCACAGCCAGTTTTCTTGCGTGTGTATCCATCCACGCACCATCTACCGTAAGAACGGCGCATAAAGTATCTCCGTTACGCCATATTTCATGCACCATGGTCCACCGGCCACTATCGCGTGTGCTTTTGTATAGCTGCACTGTGATCGTTATATGGTCCGTATATTTTATTTCCTTCTTGAACACACATTCTTCCCTGAACAATATCGGGCCGATATGATGCTGCAGCATGGTCGCCGGTGTCAAACCGCTCTCAGTCATCAGTGCGATCCTGGCAAAAGCGCCCCAGTCATAATAAACGGAATGCCTTACATGAAAATTGGGATCAAGGTCGCTCCAGCGTACCTGTAATGGTTGGGTGTATTTATTCATGGAATAGTATGTGGGCGAAAAATATTTCCTGCTAAATTACAGTACAATTGAAAACCATGGGTGAATTACAAAGGATAGCCGCGGAATTTGAAAAATTACAACAGGGCGAGTGCTGGATAGGCATGAATATGGAAAAAGCATTGGCTGGTATCACAGCCGAAGCCGCGCAAAAAAACCATGCAGGCAGCAATACGATATGGCAACTGGTGAGCCACCTGACCTACTGGCGCAAGGAAGTGATCAGCCGTTTAGACGGGAGTGATACACTACAGGATATGACGGATTTTTTTGTTCCGGAGATCGCTGATGATACCAACTGGCAGGACACGCTTATCCATTTCCGAGACATATACCACGCATTGCAAAAGGCTATACTCGACTTTGATGAAGGAATACTCCACATGCCTTCTCCCAAAAAGGAACAGACCTATTATGGCCTGCTGGTAGGATGTTTGCAGCATGATGCGTATCATTTAGGACAGATAATCATCTTAAAAAAATAGCCAAGGAATAAGGAATATCGAACAGAAGAATGTCGAATGATGAAGTAAAAAAAGGTACACTTCATCATTCGACATTCTTCTGTTCGATATTCATATTACCACAACTGTTTCCCCTGGTAAAAATCCAGCACTTTAGCACGTAGTATATAATCATAACGGGCGGCTACGAGGTTGGCGTTGGCCCTGTCGAGGTTGTTTTTGGCGATCAGGTATTCAACAGAGGTATTCACACCGGCATTAAAACGTACTTCAGCGGCTTTGAATGACAGGGAGTATTGTTCTACCTGTCGGCTCAGCGCCTGGAAACGTTCAAGGGCGCTGGTCATGTTTACGTATGACTGGTCGATGTTCTGTCTTAATTGTGTTTTGACCGTTTGTGTTTCAAACTGCGTGCGTGTTTCGAAGATCTTTGCCTGTTTTACCCGGCTTCTTGCCTGTAACCCATTCAGTATCGGGAACTGTAGTCCAAGACTCAATGATGAATTGAAGTTATTTTTCCATTGATTAAAGTAGGAGATCTTTTGGCTGTTGTAATTGCTTTGGGGAGAGAATACCGGTGTTTTGGTGCTGCCGATATTTACATAACTGCTGGTGGCCACATCCGATGTGCCCACCAGTTGCTGTGTGCTGGCCACGCTTGAATAATTGGTGCCCAGTCCGCCATTGAAGCTCAGGGTAGGCAACATGAGGCCTTTTGCGGCCAGTACCCTTTTTTCTGCGCTTTGTGTTCTGTATTCCGCCGCTTTTATAATGGCGAGTTGCTGAGTGGCAGCTGTATAAATATTATCCGGTGTACCGTCATACAAAACAGGTCCGTTCTGTGTATTGATCGCTTCGAGTTGTACGGCTGTATTGTAAGGGGTGTTCATTAGCTGTGCCAGTGTGATCTTCGCTGTTTCGAGGTTGTTTTTGATATTGATCACCGACAGTTCATCACCGGCGAGTTGTCCTTTCAGGTCAAAAAATACGGAAGGCGCAATGGCCCCGCTGTTGTTCAATATCTCGAGCCTGCTTACCTGGTTGCGGGTTACATCAACCTGGTTGCGGGCCACGGTCAATTGTTCCTGGCTGCCCAATACCTGGAGGTAGGCGAGTATCACATTGATGGTGATATTGTCTTTTGCCTGCTGCCAATCCATCTGGCTGGCTTTATAACTTAATTCTGTTTGTTTGATGTTATTGCGGATGGATGAACCGTTCCAGATAGTCACACTGGTACTGATATCGTAATTCGCAAAACTGATCTCCTGTGTTACATAGCTATTGGTAAAAGGATCAATGCTTCGTCCCTGGTTCAATCCATGAAAAATGCTCCCGGAAATAAACGGCAGCTGGTTGCCTTTGGCCTGCTCATGGGTAACTTTATCGGACTGGCTCTGGTACTCTGCCTGGCGCACCTGTAAATTATTGTTGATCGCAGTTTCAATGGCCTGTTTCAGGCTAAGCTGTGCAGGTGCCTGCGAAAAACCTGTATGTGTCATTCCTGTTAATACACAGGCAAGGGCGATGCTGGTTATCAGTTTTTTCATGTTAGTTCTGTGCGGTCTTCTTTCTTTATCTTTTTTCAATTCTTCCATCCAGTAAATGAATGATCTGTTTGCCATAAGCGGCATTTTTTTCGGAATGGGTCACCTGGATGATCGTTACCCCATCTTCTTCATTGATTTTTTTGAACAGTTCCATGATGTCCTCGCCCTGCTTGGAATTCAGGTTACCCGTGGGCTCATCTGCGAGTAATAATTTGGGTTTGGCCACCAATGCACGTGCAATACCTACCAGCTGCTGCTGTCCGCCGGATAACTGTGCCGGAAACAGGTCCTTCTTGCCTACAATATTAAACCTGTCGAGTATATCGGCTACGATCGCCTGTCTTTCCGCTGATTTGATGTTCTGGTACAGCAATGGCGTTTCAATATTTTCATAAACGGTCAACTCATCAATCAGGTGGTATGCCTGGAAAACAAAACCGATATTCTGTTTGTATAATTCTGACCGTTGTTTCTCTTTGATCTTATACACATCCTGCCCCAGAAATGCATACGCACCTTCTGATGGTTCATCCAGCATACCGATGATATTGAGCAGGGTGGATTTACCCGAACCCGATGGACCCATAATGGAAATAAATGCGCCCTCTTCCACGGTAAGATTGATGTCTTTCAGCAGAAAGACACGGTTATTACCGTTGTTATGCCATTTATAAATTTTCTGCAGCTCGATCATGGTTTTGTTTTTATAAACTGGTTAGTATTGGTCAAACCCTGTGCCATCTCTTGAAATGATTTGATAGACAGCAAGTTGCGAATTTATTTCAAAAATTGTGTTTCATAAACGTACAAAAACTGTCCGTTTTCGAACAGTTATCAGGTACGAATTACGAGGTACGAAGTACGAATGAAATGCCATGCTCGTACTTCGTACCTCGTACCTCGTAATTCGTACTTGTTTTACTGTTTAGTCCATCCGCAAACTTTTCACCGGGTTCAGCAGCGCCGAGCGGATCGCATGATAGCTCACTGTTGCCAATGCGATGAATGTTACAGCAATACCTGCAGCAGCAAATATCCAGGGTTCTATGTTAATGCGGTAAGCAAAATCCTGTAGCCATGTATGTGCCGCCAGCCAGGCAACAGGTGTGGCAATACAGATCGCATACAATACCAGTTTGATAAAGTCCTTCGATAACAATGCCGTAATGTCTGCCAGATTCGCGCCCAGTACTTTCCTGATACCGATCTCTTTTGTACGCTGTGTAGTGGTAAATGCCGCGAGCCCGAATAAACCGAGACAGGCAAGGAAGATGGCCAGCCCCGCAGCTACAGTAAATATGGCGGCGGTACGTTGTTCTGTTTTATAGAGGTTGCTGAAGTCTTCATCCATAAAACGATAGGTAAATGTTTTGTCAGAAACACGTTCTTTCCAGAAAGCTTCCAGACTGGTAAGCAATGTCGGAATATTCTTCGTATCCACTTTCAGGAAAATATTGCGGACATAACTTTTGTCGTGGAAAATCATCAGCGACCCGATAGGCTCACGCATAGAGGCAAAATGGAAATCTTTGACCACCGCTTTTATTATCGCGGGACTGCCTCTTTCCACGGTTCGGCCAATGGCCTGTTCGGGTGTCCATCCAAGATTTTTTACAGCGGTCTCATTCAGTATCGCGGTGTGTTTGAAATTGGCGTAGTTATTACTGGTATCCATCAGTGCCAGGTCCGAGCGGGAGAAGTCTGAACCGGCCACCAGTTTCATATCCATCGTCTCGATAAAATCCTGGTCGGCAGGAATGGCTTTTACCGGAACCTCTACTTTGCCCGAACCATTATCGGCAGTGATCCCATCGCTCCATTGTACAAAAGTGGGTAACCCGTAAGCGCCGCTTACGCTTTTCACACCCGGTACACGTTTCAGCGATTCTTTGAGTGCATCGTATTTGGTAAGTATCTGGTTATCGATGGGTAATATGAGTACCTGGTCCTTATTGTATCCCAGGTCTTTGTTGCGGATATAATTCATCTGCTGTAGTATCACCACTGTGGTGCTGATCAGGAAAAGCGATATCACGAATTGCGCAACGATCAGTGTTTTACGTAAGCCTGCCCCTCTTGTTGAAAAACTAAAACCGGGTTTGAGTATTTTAATGATAGCCGTACCTGCCAGTACAATGGCAGGGTAGATCCCCGCCAATACACTTAGCAGTATGCCACAGGTAATGATCACCAGTAAGGAAATGGGCTGCAGTAGATCGGCGGTCTGGATATATTTACCTGTAACCGTATTCAACATAGGTAATAACGGGATACTGATGAATACTGCCAGCAGGATGGCAAGGAATGTAACGGTAAGCGATTCTCCCATAAACTGGGCGAACAATTGTTTTTTAACGGCGCCCATCACTTTGCGCACACCTATTTCCGTGTTCCTGGTGGCAGACTGTGCGATGGCGAGGTTGGTATAATTCACACAGGCAATCACCAGTATCAGTAAAGCGATAGCAGAAAGTATGTAGATGTAGGTGATATTGCCATTGGGCTCAAACCCATCCAGTTCAGCATACAGGTGCACATCTGTGATGGGTTGAAAGACATATTTGAGATAACTGTCGCCTTCCAGCCTCGCTTCTTTTTTGATATCGGGCCTTGCCATATAAGCAGCTACCTGTGGCTGGATGGTGGATAGTTGTGTATTTTCTTTCAGTAAAAAATACGTAACAAAATTGGCTGTCCACCACTGGTCCCTTTCACCAAGGGCGGCGAAATTTATTACAAAGTCAAATTGTATTTGAGACTGTGCAGGAATATCTTTTGCCACCCCGGTGATCATAAAATCCCTTGTGCTGCCGATGCGTAATGTTTTCCCGATCACATCTGTTGATCCGAAATATTTTTTTGCCGCAGATTCTGTCACGACTACTTTGTCATTGCCATAGAGGGCAGTAGTGCTGTTGCCGCTTAATAAAGGAAAGGAGAACACAGTAAAGAAAGCGCTGTCGGCATACAGGATATTTTTTTCCGCAAACTGTTTTTCCTGGTAGCTTACCTGGCGCGATGATTTAATAGTACGCACATAATCGTCAACCCATGGGAAAGTATTTTTCAAACGCGGACCAACCCTTGTTCCTGTGTACACGCTGGTACGTGGCTCACCGCTGTTCCTGTATTCCATGGTCGTTCGTACAATACGGTCGCGCTTGCTGTGGAACTTATCGAATTTCCATTCATCTGCAATAAACAAACCGATCAGTATGCAGGCTGTAATGCCTACTGTTAGACCGGTGATATTGATCACAGAGAAAACCTTGTTTTTCCAGAGATTGCGTACGGCGATTTTAAGGTAGTGGCGGATCATGGGTAGGAGTTTATGTTTTATGGAACATTGGTAGTGTCTCAGTTTAAAATATCCTGTTGAAGATCATAGGATTTTAGCCGCAGATTCGCAGATTAAGGAATGTTAATCTGCGAATCTGCGGCTAATATTTTTTCAAAATGAAACACTACTGAATAATTAAACATTATTGCATCACGAGACGCACCGTACCACTTCCCGCATTCACACGAACAGAGGTGCCGCCGCCATTGACAGCGCCTTCTATTCTTTCCTTATCCTGGGTGCCTTTAAAGTTGCTGATGTTTTCTGAGCGGATATTGTCAGCGGTGATCCGCAGGTCCATCCCTTTATTCTTAGGCAGGCTTACATAAATATCGCCGCCGGAATTACTGAGCCTGATGGGTTTGCTGACATCTGTGATCGCTACATCAAGCCTGCCACCGCTGGTGGAAGCATCCACTCCGCCGGTCAGATCTTTTAAAGTGATATTGCCACCTGAAGTATGGGCCGCAAGATCACCCGATATCTTTTCTGCACGTACACCGCCGCCGCTTGTATTGGCTTTGATATTACCTGTTAATGCAGACAATTGCAGGTTCCCGCCTGATGTACCTAGATTGATCGTGCCGCTGCAATTATCAGCTGTTACATTACCGCCGCTGGTTGTCAGGTCGATATCATCTTTCGAATCTTTTACCGTGATATTGCCACCGGATGTTCTTCCTCTCATTTTACCACTTACCGTGTTAATGGTAAGATTACCTCCACTGGTATGAAACTCCTGTGTGCCGTTCAGATCGGAGAGTTTGATATTACCGCCGCTGGTGGAGAGATCGGTAGAAATATTTTTGGGAACATATATTTTGAATGAGATACTCAGTTGGTCGCGCCAGTCCCAGTCGCGGCCTTTTTTCAGCGACCTGGCAACCGCTGTGATGGTGCTGCCCGAGATACTTACATTCAGTTCATAATTACTTAGCCTGTTCTGGATCTCTTCTTTAGAAAGCGGGTTATCACGTTTGCCGTTGTTCCCTTCAACGAATACTTCCACTTTGGGTGAAGAGACCGCTTCGCCGATGATGGTGATATTACCACCGGTTGTTTCTGCGTGTACATTGGTGGGTTTTGCGCCGGCAAACGGCTTAACCATATAGGGTTCCGTTGTTTTCTGTGCGGATACACTAAAGGTTGCGGCCAGCAACAGCGCAGATAAGATATACTTTTTCATGTTGGTGTGTTTAGGGTGATGATTTGGTTTACAGCCTCATAAAACGGATCAGTATTGTATTTGTTACATTCGTTAGCTGATGGCTCAAAGCTGAAGGCTATTCCGTCCTCAAGCTATTCACCGGTTTGGACACCGCCGCCTTTATCGCTTCAAAGCTGACAGTGATAAGGGCGATGAACACGATCAGTGCACCGGCCGCTGCGAACATCCACCAGGTGATGCCGATGCGGTAAGCAAAATTCTGCAGCCAGCTATTCATGACATACCAGGAAACGGGTACTGCAACAAAACAGGCCAGCAGTACCGGTTTTAAAAATTCTTTTGACAGCATCGCTGCAATACCGCCGGCCGTGGCGCCCAATATCTTCCGTATGCCGATCTCCTTGGTTTTCTGGAATACGGTATAGGCAATCAATCCATACAGACCCAGGCAGGCGATCAGCAGGGAGAGGATAGAGAAATACAGGAATATTTTTGAGAAACGTTTTTCTTCTGCATACACCTGTTCTATCTGCTGGTCAAGAAAGCTGTAATCGAACAGGGAAGAAGGGAAATGCTTGCGCCATGTTTTTTCAATAAGGGCAAGGGATTCATCTGCCCTGGCCAGGTTTATCTTGAGGGTGATCCTTGAAAACCTGGGTGCTACAGGGTAAATGGCCAATGGCTCAATGGTTGTGCGCAATGAGTTGAAATGAATATCATTTATTACACCGATCACTGTTCCCGGCTGGTTGCCGATGTTAAATGGTTTGCCTATGGCGGCCTCATCGTTTTGCCAGCCAAATTTATTAACAGCAGTATGGTTCAGTATTACCGGTCTGATGGAATCTGTTCCTGCTGTTTGGCTGAAATTTTTACCTGCTGCCAGTTTGATCCCGTAGACGTCCAGGTATCGGTCATCTACACGAAGCCTGGAAGTATTTACCTGTAATGGATTGCCCTTATTGTCCACTGTCTGCGAACCACCTGTTCCAACACCGCCGCCGATCATGGAGTTGGAAGTAGCAACCCCTGATACCAATGTGCCGGATATAAGTTCATTTTTAAAAGCGGTATAACCACCGATCACATCCGTGTTGCCATTCACTTTGATAGACAACAAAGCATCTTTGGCATAACCAAGATCTTTGTTCTTTACAAACGACATCTGCGAATAGATAACAATAATGCCAGTGATCAATATGAGTGTAATGACGAATTGTGATACAACAAGTGTCCTGCGCAGTACGATGCCTTTGCTGCTCGATTTAAAGGAACCTTTTAAGGTTACGATGGGTTTGAAAGAAGACAGCACCACCGCAGGATAAATACCCGCGATGATACCCAGCACCACTGTTACCAGCGCCAGCAACAAAATCAACACAGGGTAGGAGAGCAGTGATAGATCCTTACCTGTCAGTTGCAGCAAAAATGGTCTCAGGAACACGACGAGTACACATGAAAGAACAAATGCCAGCAATGCAGTGATAACCGATTCTGAAATGTACTGAAGGATCAGTTGTTTTTTTAAAGCCCCTACTACTTTTTTGATGCCTACTTCTTTTGCCCTCGCCACAGAACGGGCGGTGGCCATATTGGTATAATTGATACCCGCGAGCAGCAGGATGAAAATGCCTATTGATAAGAAAATATATACATTGGTGATACTGCCTGTAGGGCCTATTTCATATTGTAGGTGTGAGCGGAGATGGATATCACCCAATGGCTGCAGCTGGTAAAAATAAATATTGCGCCAGGTGGCAAACCTGTCACCGATATATTTTGCATAGAACTGTGAGATCTTACCTGAAAAAGCTTTGTGATCGACCCCTTTTTTCAGCAGCAGGTAAGTATAGTAACTGGCATCACCCCATCCGTCTACCGTCAGTACATTCGGATTTGCCGCTTCAATGGTCCTGAAAGATATCAGCATATTAAAAGTGACATGTGCATTTTGCGGAGGATCTGCCATAATACCTGTTATCGTATAAGCTGCACCGGTCCCTGTGCTGTCATGCATGTTTAGAACAAGCTGTTTGCCGATAGGGTCAGCGTTGCCAAAGTATTTTTTTGCCGAGGATTCTGTCAGTACCAGTGAATACGGTTGTTGTAATGCGGTCGTGGTATTGCCACGTGTCAATGAATAACTGAAGACATCAAAAAACGAAGGATCGGTCAGTAAAATACCCGGTTGCAATACCTGTCCGCCATCATGCTGCACGATCTCTTCGCGCATATCCATGCGAACGGTATTTTCTACTTCTGCATAATCATTCTTTAGTGCTTTTGCCATCGGTGCGCTCGATACCGCAGATTCCTCGATGCCGGTTTCCGTTTTGGTGATACCGGTCACTCTTACGATCCTGTCGTAGTTCTTATTGAACCTGTCATAACTAAATTCATCATTCACCCATAATGAGATCAATGCAAAACAGGTTAACCCCGCAGTCAAACCGATGATGTTCAGGTATGAATAGGGTTTTTGTTTGCTGATGTTCCGGAATGTTTGTTTCAGATAGTTCTTTATCATGGCTGTGAGCTTTTAGGTATTAGCTGTTAGCTATTGGTTTTGTATATCTGCTAACAGCCAATGTCAACTGCTAACAGCTTTCTTCTATTCTGTTCTCAAACTCTTTTCAACAGCCGGGACTCATTCTGAGCGAAGGCTGTTCACCGGGTTACTCATCGCCGCCTTTAACGCCTGTATACCTACAGTGACAAGAGCGACAGCCGCTGCTATAACCCCTGCTGCCAGGAAGATCCACCAACTGATATTTATCCTGTAAGCAAAATCCGTCAACCACTTATCCATCGCATACCAGGCAACAGGAAAGGCGATCACCGCAGCAATAGCCACCAGTTTCAGGAAATCTTTTGATAAAAGCGTAATAAGACTGCCAGCACTGGCGCCCAGTACTTTGCGTATACCGATCTCTTTGATCCTTTGTGAAATCGCGAAAGCGGAAAGTCCCAGCAGGCCCAGACATGCGATAAAAATGGCGATGCACGCGAAAATGGTAAACAGGCTTCCCTGCCGTTGTTCCGACTGGTATTGTCTTTCAAAATTCTCATCCAGGAACCTGTATTCAAACGGCACTTCGGGAAGAACGCTTTTCCAGGCGTTCTCCACTGACTGTATCGTATTGTTGATATTGGCGCCGTCAATCTTAATGGACAACTGGCCGTAAAAATTGTTTTGATCAGGTTTGGGCAATGAGAACACGATGGGCGCGATCTTCTGGTGCATCGATTCAAAATGAAAATCCTTTACCACGCCAATGATCCTTCCCCTTGTACCGCCATAGCTGAATTCTTTACCTACGGCAGTTTCTGTTTTCCAGTTCAATGTTCTTACTACGGCTTCATTGATCACAAAATTGGCGGTGTCTGTTGCGAATTCGCGTGAGAAGTTCCTGCCTTTTAATACCTGTATATTGTAGGCAGGAATAAAATCGTGATCGATGCCGAGGTATTTGAGTTCTGTATTCACGGGCTGCAATGTATCGCTGTCTACTATCGAAGCGCCCTGCGAATCCAATAACCTGCCGGTAGGAATGCGGGAAGAGCGTGCTGTGTTTTTGATACCTGTTTTACTGAGCAATGTGTTGCGGAAAGATTCGTATTGACCGGTAGTGGCAATATTATACGGTAACACGATCACATGCTCCTTGGAATATCCCAGTTCTGTCTTCTGCATATAGTTTAACTGCTGGAACACAATGGAAGTGGTAATGATCAATACGATCGAGATCGCAAACTGTACAACCACCAGCCCCTGCCGGAAAGAAATACTTCTTCCGCCCACTTTAAACAAACCTTTTAATGTTTTGACCGGCTGGAAGGAAGACATAAACAGGGCAGGGTAGAGGCCCGATATGATACCTACTGCCACGGGAATGAGTAAGATCGCCAGGATCCATTTCCACTGGAGCAATATATCGATCGATAATTGCAGACCTGATAATTTATTCACCCAGGGTATCACCAGTGCGGTGAGCCCGAATGCGAGCAGCATAGATAGCCAGGAGATCAATACCGATTCGCTGAGGAACTGCGCGATCAGTTCCGACCTGGTAGCGCCCGTCACTTTACGGATGCCTATCTCTTTGGCACGAAGGGTTGATCTTGCCGTAGAGAGGTTCATATAATTAATACAGGCGATCAATAAAATAATCAAAGCGATGCCTGAAAAAATATATACCCGTTTCATATCACCGTTTTCCTCCGCTTCATAATCGGTATGCGAATACAAATGAATATCTGTCAGTTTCTGCAAACCAAGTTTGGTTCCGGTAGAAGGTTTATAACTCACAGGCGCCCCCGGAAAATGAACCCGTTGATCCAAAAAGGTTGGGAATTGCGCCTCTATTTTTTCTGCCGGGTAATTTTCAGGCAGTAAAAAATAGGTAAAGAAGGAATTGTTGCCGTAGTTGGTCTGTAACTGCCTGTCGCCATACACCGCAGAGTCTTTCAAGGTATTAAAGGACAGCATGATCTCAGGATGGATATGCGAATTGGCAGGAAAAGACTGGAATATCCCGGTTACTTTCAGGTCGAACTGGTTATTGACGCGGATCATTTTGTTCATCGGATCATCAGCGCCGAAATATTTTTTAGCCATTTCTTCTGACAGCATCACGGTAAAAGGATCCAGCAGCGCTTTCTGGGGGTTGCCTTTCTGCACTTTTACGGTAAATACATCAAAGAGGTTTTCATCCGCAAAGAATACATTGTTCTCGTTGAACATCTTCTCGCCATACTTGATCGGCGTTCTGCCATTAGGCAATAACCTTGTCATCTTTTGTATATCGGGGAAATAACTCTTGATCATTGGCCCGAAAGGAGGGGCGACTGTACTCAACCTGAGTGATACCACACCATTCTGGTTGTTAAACGACCGGGTAACACGGTAGATGCGGTTGGCATTGCTGTTGTACTTGTCATAACTGGTCTCATACAACACATATACTGTAATCAGCAAACAGCAGGCCAGACCTACTGTCAAACCAAACAGGTTAATGAACGAGATGAACTTATGTTTCATCAGGTTACGCCAGGCCATTTTGAAATAATTCTGAATCATTTTGAGTAGTTTGTTGTTGATAATAGTTTGGTGTTTGGTGTTTGGTGTTTGGGGTTTGTGGTTGAAGAACTCCGAACCACAAACCCCAAACCCCAAACACCAAACTGATCTACTCCGTCCTCAAACTCTTCACAGGGTTCGATAGCGCTGCTTTTACAGACTGGAAACTGATGGTGATCAATGCGATCAATAAAGCACCCGCACCTGCGGCAAGGAATATCCACCATTGGATACTGATCCTGTACGCATATCCCTGCAACCATTTGTTCATTGCCCACCAGGCAACCGGGAATGCTATCAAGGCTGAAACAATCACCAACTGTATAAAGTCTCTTGACAGCAACCCGGTAATACCTGTTACACTCGCACCCAATACTTTCCGGATACCTATTTCTTTGGTCCTTCTTTCTGCCATAAAAGCTGCCAGGCCAAACAGTCCCAGGCAGGAAATGATGATCGCGAGCAACGCAAATACTCTTGATAATTTACCGATAAGCGATTCGCCTTTGAAGAGATTGTTGAAATCATCGTCTACAAATGTGTACTCAAAGGGATAGGCGGGATTATACTTTTTCAAAACGGATTCCATTCTTGCCAGAACGGTTTTTGTATCTGTATTGGCTTTTAGCCGCACATACAACCGTGTTGCATTCTGTGGCTCGGGGAAGAAAATAATGGGGTCGCCTTCTCCATACATATCACCGTACACATAATCATTCACTACACCCACTACTGTATAATTTTCTTCATCCCTGTATATTTTTTTACCGATCGTATTGCCGGTACCCATCATCCTGGCAATGGATTCGGTGATGATGATATTGTTGCTGTCGGCTTCAATATTGCTGCCAAAATTCCTTCCCTCCAGAAACTTCAATCCAAGTGTGGGTATCAGTTCGGGGCTGATGCTTCTTTGGGAGAAAAGGGGATCTTTACTTTCGTCCTTGCCCGCCCAGCTATAACCCGAACTGTTGTTACCGATGTTCATGATATTAAAACTGTTCAGACCCGCGTTCTCAACAAGTCCTGTGTTGAGCAGGTCCTGGCGGATGGCAGAAAAATTTTTAACGATCTCTCCGCGTGAGGACATTGTGACGAGGTTGTTCCTGTCATACCCCAGCTCACGACCCTTTATATGCTGTATCTGTTGGTAGATGATGATGGTGCTGATGATGAGTATAATGGAAACGGAGAACTGTGTTACCACAAGTGCTTTGCGTACTAACCCAGCCTTACCTGTTTTCAGTTTTAACCCTTTCAGCACATTCACCGGTTTAAAACCGGATAGGTAAATGGCGGGATAACTGCCCGCTACGAGACCGCATAACAAAGCGATCGCAAGTAGTGAAAGGATGTGTAAAGGATTATTTAATCCGGGTGTGAGTTGTTTTTCCACCAGTATGTTGAAAGCCGGTAATATCAGGTAAATGATACCCAGTCCCGCTATCACTGCTATAAAAGACATCAACAGGGCCTCACCGATGAACTGGTAGATAAGTGATCCTCTTCGCGCACCGATCACTTTGCGTACACCTACTTCTTTAGCACGCTTCTCACTTCTTGCTGTTGCCAGATTCATGAAATTGATACACGCTATCAGTAATATGATCCATGCAATAATGCTGAACATTTTGATGTATTCGATCTTTCCACCGATCAGTATGCCGTTCTCGAATTTATCGCGTAGCCGCCAGTCGTTCATGGAATGTAGTATTGCCCGGGCCGTAGCGCCATCCTGTTTTTTCTCTATAAAATCATATAGCTTTTTGCTGACTGCTGCTATATCGGTGCCGGGTACCAGTTCAATATAGGTAGTGGTATTATTTGCACCCCATCGTTCATAATTGCCAGGTGGCCGTTGACGGATAATAGAGGAAAAAGGCATGAACCAGTCCAGTTGCATAGAGGTATTGGCCGGAACATTTTTCACGACACCTGTTACCAGGTAATCTTCCCTGTTATCGAATTTCAATGTTTTGCCGATCGCATTGGTGCCTTTGCCGAAGAAACGTTCAGACATATTTTCACTGATAACAACAGAATTGGGATCCTTGAATGCGGCTGCCCGGCTGCCCTGTACAAATTCCGGTGTGAACATACTGAGTGCATTACTGTCTACATAGGCCCCGTTTTGCGTAAGACCTTTGTCTCCATAAGTAAACAGGCTGCCGGAACGATTCATACGTGTGGCATTGGCAATACCCGGCACTTCCTTTCGTACCGCTTCCGCAAATGGACCTGGCGTAGAGCTGAACGTACGGATAACCCCATTATAGGTTTGATTGGTGCGTACCATGTACAATGCTTCTTTTTTCGCATACACATTGTCGTAATTCACTTCATCTTCCACCCATAGAAAGATCAACCCGGCGCAGGCCACACCAATGGCCAATCCGAAGATGTTCAGGAAACTATAGGTCTTGTTTTTCCAGAGATTGCGGAAAGTGGGTTTGAAAAAATTATTAAGCATGATGGGTTTAGCTTTTAGCTTTCAGCTCTCAGCGATCAGCTTTGAACTTTGGATGAAATATCTATGATATCTTCTGTGTCACTGGCAACTAAAAGCTGATGGCTGATAGCTGAAAGCTCACAGCTTCCTATTCCGTTCTCAAACTCTTCACCGGGTTCGCCGTTGCTGCCCTGATCGCGTGATAGCTAACCGTAAGTAATGCGATCAATACGCTTAGTCCGCCTGCAAAAACGAAGATCCACCACTCGATAGTTACCCGGTACGGGTAATCTTTCAGCCAGCTATGCATCAGCCACCATGCTACGGGTGCCGCCAGTAAGAATGCGACAGCCACCAGTCCGACAAAATCTTTCGACAGCAGTTTTACAATATTGGTTACAGATGCCCCCAGCACTTTGCGTACACCGATCTCTTTTACACGATTCTCTGCCATATAAGCGGCCAGACCGAACAAACCAAGACAGGAAATAAAAATGGTAAGCCCTGCAAACAAAGCGGCCAATGTGCTTGTGCGTTGCTCCGATTTGAACTTCGCCGCGTATTCATCATCAACGAACTTGTATTCAAAAGGGTATTCGGGGTTATATTTTTTGAAGATGGCCTCTGCTTTTTTCAGGTTGTCGGCTGTTGTATTAGCGCCATTCAGCTTAAAATGGATCACATTGAACCAGCCTTTCGCGCCCTGTATGATCATGGGCCTGACAGGATAGTAGGGGGATTGCAGGATAAAATCTTTTACCACACCCACCACATGCCAGTCGGTGCCATTGTTCTTAATGATCTGCCCGATCGGTTCTTTAAAGCCCATTGCTTTGACAGAAGATTCGTTCAGCAGCATAGCGGTAGAATCGGTAGGATATTCTTTCAGGTTCATATCCCTGCCTTTTACGATCTGCATGCCCGCTGTAGTGGCCAGGTTTTCATCTGAATTGAATATTTCAAACAGTGTTTTATCATTAACTGCTTTGCCTTTCCATTCCACGCCCCAGGTATTGCTCCATCCTTCTGTTAAGGGGGCGCTCGTTTTGGTAACAGATGTTGCAATGCCGGCGCTGAGCAATTCGTTCTTTACCAATGGATATTTGTCGGGTAATGTCCCGTTGAGAAAATTATAGACCAGTTTGTCTTTATTATACCCCGTTTCCCGGTCCTGTGCATGTTGTATCTGTTCCTTCACGATTGCTGTGCAGATGATGAGTATAATGGCAAAAGTAAATTGCAGTACCACCAATACTTTTCTCGGGGTAATCACCTTGTCAGTTTTCAGGAAAGTACCTTTCAAAACTTTCACCGGTTTGAATGCAGAGAGATAAAAAGCAGGGTAGCTGCCTGCAATAAAGCCGGTAAGGATGATAAAACCGACAAATATTAACCAGAACCAAGGGTTGCTGTAATCAACATGTAATTTTTTATCCGTAAGCTCACTGAATGCAGGTAAGGATACCTGTACAATCAGCAATGCGAATAACCCAGCAATCAATGCTATCAGCGTAGATTCGCCGAGGAACTGGCTTATTAACGAACCTTTAGTGGCACCTACTACTTTGCGTATGCCTACTTCTTTCGCACGTTTCTCACTGCGCGCCGTACTCAGGTTCATGAAATTGATACAGGCGATCAGTAGTATAAAAGAAGCGATCACCGCGAACATTTTTACAAAATCGATCAAGCCGCCATCTTCCTTTCCCTCTGTAAAATTGGAATAGAGTCTCCAGCGGCTGATGGGGTAGAGGAACATTTCATTGGTGGGTTCGTCCTTGGTATGGTTTCTCTTGATGAATTTGATCTTTGGTGCAATAGAAGCCAGTGTGGTATTCTCTTTGAGCAAAACGTAGTTGCGGGTGGAGTTATTTCCCCAGTGCTGGTCATCATTTCCGTTCTTACGAACAATATCCCAGGGCAGCAGGTAATCAAATTTAAAACGTGTATTGGAAGGCAGGTCCTTTAATATCCCTGTTACTGTATAGTTCTGTTTGTCATCGATCCTGATGGTTTTGCCCATCGCATCTTCACTGCCAAAAAGACTCTTAGCAGATTTTTCTGTAAGTACAATAGAATAAGGATCGAATAAAACTGTTTTTGGGGATCCTTTTGCAAGAGGAAAGCTGAACACCTGGAGGAAATTAGAATCAACGGCAATACCGGGAACATTGATCCTTTTGTCACCAATGGAAAAAAGACGGGTATTGGCCCAGTCTACACGCGTCACCATTTCTATCTCAGGTAATTCTTTTTCTGCTATACGCGCAAATACTTTTGGTGTGGTGTTCCAGCACTGGAGTTTGTCACTGAAGGTGTCCTTATTCCATGCTTCAAAAATGCGGCCCTTTTTTTCATGGAACTGGTCGTAGGTGACTTCGTAATTGATCCATAAAATAATAAGGATAGCACTGGCCATACCAACAGCCAGTCCAAGAATATTGATAAAAGAAAACCCCTTGTTCTTCAAAAGGTTCCTTACCGCGATTTTGAGATAGTTCCTGATCATATTTTACGTTTTGGCGTAGCATTACCCACCTGCTACCATTGGCAGTTTCTCACGTGTTGTATATAGCTGCTAATTCCCTCTCTGTAGTTCGTACTTCGTATTTCGTACCTCGTACTTTGGATTTCGTACTTATATCAAAATATTCTCCGTCACGGTCTGCCCATCCAGCATACGGATGATGCGGTGACTATACCTTGCGTCATGTTCGGAGTGCGTTACCATTACAATGGTGGTTCCCTGTTCATTCATATTGGTGAGCAGTTCCATTACGTCGTTACCATTGGAGGAATCCAGGTTACCGGTAGGCTCATCCGCAAGAATTAATTTAGGATGATTTACCACAGCGCGGGCAACGGCCACACGCTGTTGCTGACCACCTGATAGCTGCTGCGGGTAGTGATTGCGGCGGTGCATGATCTGTACTTTTTCAAGCACTTCTTCCACACGTTTTTTTCTGTCGGCGGCTTTTACACCGGTATAGATCAAAGGAAGTTCTACATTCTCGAAAACGGTCAGTTCATCAATCAGGTTAAAGCTCTGGAACACAAACCCGATATTATGCTTACGCAGATCGGCGCGCTGGCGCTCGTTGAATTTGGCGATCTCGGTGTCATTGAACACAAAACTTCCTGCATCAGGATCATCCAGCAAACCAAGTATATTCAGCAATGTTGATTTTCCACAACCGGAGGGGCCCATCACCGCCACAAATTCTCCTTTTTTGATTTCCATCGTTAATTTGTTCAGCGCAATGGTTTCTACTTCATCGGTACGGTAAACCTTTTCGAGATTGGTGATCTTTATCATGTGTTGGTTTTTTAGCTTTCAGCCTTCAGCTATCAGCTTTCAGCTTTTGAATGATTGATTTTGGTTTGTTTTTTACTTATCAGTTATTAGGTTTTGGTCTATTAGTAGTTAGTATATTTTACGTATTGTGCTATTGAATGGCTCTGTGTGTCTCTGTGTTCTTTGTGCCTCTGTGGTAAAGAACACCCTCCATCGATCCGAGCGAAGGCTTTACCACAGAGGCACAAAGAACACAGAGGTACACAGAGAATAGCCTTGTTTCAACAGTGTTAATAGCACAAAACATTATATTTTATTAATTGTATTTTCAATCTCCCCTCTCATAGCTGACAGCTGATGGCTCAAAGCTTATGGCTTCTTCAACACCAATTCCTGCATATTCCCATAATTTTCATAACTCGATGTCACTACTTTATCACCAGGTTGTAACCCCTGTAATACTTCGTAATAATCCGGGTTCTGCCTGCCTAGCTGTATATCCACTTTATAAGCCATCGTGCCGCTCTCATTTACTTTAAATATCCAGTTACCACCGGTCTGCTGGTAGAAACCGCCTTTGGGAACCAGTATCGCAGTAGTTTCATCACTTAATGCGAGTAAGATCTGTAAGGTTTGTCCGCGACGGATGCTCTGTGGTACTTCACCCACAAACAACATATCTACCTGGAACCTTCCATTGGTAACCTGGGTGTACACTTTGGTGATCCTTAATTTGTAACTCTTATTGGCAAAAGTGAAATCACCGGTTAGACCTGTGAAAATGCGGGAGAGATAATGTTCATCCACGTCCACCCTTACTTTAAAGCCGCTTAATACATCTATTTGTCCCAATCGGTCGCCTTCACGTTTGGTCTGGCCGATCTCTGCATCCAGTGAGGTCAGTTGTCCATCAATAGGGGCGCGTACGATCAGGTCGCCTACTTTTTTACGCATTACATTCAATGCATTCTGTGAACCGGTATAAGATTGCCTGTCCTGTTGCAGTTGCTGCTTATTGGAAAGAGAATCCTGCTGGAGGATCTGCATAGTCAGTTTTTGTTTCTGCAGCAGGTAATTATAGTTGTTTTCAGAAGTTTTAAATTCCTGTAACCCGATCGCTTTTTGATCGTACAGGTGTTTATTCAGTTTGTACAGGCGCTCGGCTTCTGTCAGCAAACTCTGTACATCCGTCATCTGGTTAAGTCTGTTCACCGTATTCTGCTGGGCTGCATTGCTTGAGATCTGCATCTGGGTAAGCAGGTTGTAAACAGAAGTTTCCTGGTTTACCAGGCTCAATTGCAGGTTGGTATTGGATAATTTGAGGATGGGCTGCCCTTTTACCATCATCGCGCCGTCTTCCACGTATTTTTCTTCCACGCGACCGCCTTCTGTTGCATCCAGGTAGATAGAAGTAACGGGTAAAACGATACCATTTACCGGGATAGCATCTTTATAGGGTCCTTTCTTTACTTCGCTGATGGTGATCCTTTCCGTGTCAACGTTCAGTTTGGATTTACCCGAGGTCATATAATAACTGCCCGCAGCCAGGGCCACGATACCCACCACGATCGCAATTGTCAGTATTCTTTTGGTACTCCACTTCTTTTTTTGAATGACTCTGTCCACTTAGTTAGATTTTGGTTGAACGTTTAAATGAGTTTAATAAGGCTGACATTATCGATGAACGACTGCTGCTCACAACAATGTTGCGGGCGGCAGGTTATGTAAACCAGCATCCACAACCCGATGGTTCCCACCAAAACAATGGTGGCGATCAGTCCGGTTTTATGTCGTGATAGGGTTCTCATAACTTCGGTTGTCTCCGTACTAAGTGAAATAGTATGCCAAAATCTAACTATCCTGATTATCAACTCTTTGTTTTTTGTCCGGCTGACTAACTGTACGCATCTGGTACAGAAACTGTCCGCTTTTGATACACTCGCTTTTATACCCGTTTATTTAAAGTGTTCTCACTCAAATAATTATCTTACTGGTATATTTATGGCTTATTGGGTAATTGCTTAACTGTTGCATTGTTGTATCACCTGTTCACTGTTACTTAGCCAACCGGATAACGCAGAAAGCAGGGAATGGTTACACTACCGTAACAATTAAGTCATTAAACAACTCAACTTCTACCCATTACAACATGAGTCTTAAAAAAGCAAGCATCCTCGCAATAGATGATGACCCGGATGTACTGACTGCTGTACGGTTATTATTACGCACCGAGGTCAAAGAGATCGTGACTGAAAAGAATCCCGAACAGTTACCTTATTTACTGGGCAAAGGCAATTTTGACCTGGTACTGCTGGATATGAACTTTCATGCATCCATCAATACCGGTAACGAGGGTATTTACTGGTTACAACGCATCAAAGAGATCCGGCCCGATATATCGGTGATCATGATCACTGCCTATGGGGATATCGATCTCGCCGTACGTTCGCTGAAAGAGGGCGCGGCAGATTTTATCGTAAAACCCTGGCACAATGAGAAACTGTTATCTACACTCACCAATGTGCTCAAAAACCGCGACCAGCACAAAACCAATGTTGCCGGTATGCGCGTACAACCCGGCCAGACCAGCCCGGGTATGATCGGCGAGAGCGAAGTGATGCAGGATATCTTTCATAAAATTGATAAGATAGCGCCCACCGATGCTAATATCCTGATACTGGGGGAGAATGGTACGGGTAAGGACCTGATCGCAACAGCCATCCATGAACAATCGCTTCGTGCAGATAAGCCATTTATTAAAGTGGATGTGGGGGCGTTGACTGAGAGCCTTTTTGAAAGCGAATTATTCGGTCATAAAAAAGGAGCGTTTACAGATGCCCGTGAAGACAGGATGGGCAGGTTTGAATCGGCCAATGGAGGAACGCTTTTCCTGGATGAGATCGGTAATATATCCCTGCAGCAGCAGGCGAAACTGCTTACTGTTTTACAAAACCGGCAGGTGACAAGGCTGGGGGCCAACCAGCCGATGCCCATCGATATCCGGCTTATTTGCGCAACCAATATTCCCTTGAGTGAACTGGCCAATGAGAACCGTTTCCGAAAAGATCTGATCTATCGTATCAATACCGTAGAGATCACTGTTGCGCCATTACGCAAACGAAAAGAGGATATACTGTTGCTGGCAAAACATTTTGCCCGGATATATGCCAATAAATATTTAAAACCCAATATACAGTTTCATTCCTCCGCATTGGATAAATTGCAGCAGTATGCATTTCCCGGTAATGTGCGTGAGTTGCAGTACACCATCGAGCGTGCCATCATCATGGCCGATTCGGATACAGTGGAAGCAGCCGACCTGTTGTTTTCGCCCATAGAAGCGAAACAGGAAGAAATACAGGAGGATGAGGTGTTCAAACTGAGTACGATGGAGAAAAATACCATTCTCCGTGTGATCGATAAACACAACGGCAATATCAGTAAAGCCGCCAAAGAACTGGGATTGACACGCACCGCTTTATACAGGAGACTCAGCAAATATGATATTTAACAGGAAGTTCCAGTGGGATATATTGATCCGCGTGATCTGTTTGATGATCACCATAACGGGTGGCGCGTTCCTTTTGGTAAAGGAATACTATGTTTATGAGATACTGGTATTGCCGGTGATCATTTACCAGGTGATTGATTTTTACCGTTTCCACAAACTGGCGCAGATAGAAGTGGAGCAGTTTGTGGAATCGATACAGTACCGTGATTTTTCCCGGAATTTTAATGTGTCGAGCGCGCCATTGGAACTAAAACCTTTGCGAAAAGGGTTTAACCAGATCAACAGTGCTTTCAAAGTTATTTCGAGGGAAAAAGAAACACAATACCAGTATCTTCAAAAAATACTGGAACTGGTGGATACGGGCATCCTTTCCTATGAATCAGAGACAGGTGAAGTGGTATGGATGAATGAGTCATTAAAAAAAATGCTGCAACTTCCTTACCTGCGTACGATACATTTACTGGAGAAAAGGGATACGTTATTGTATGAAGAAGTGATCAAACTCAAACCCGGTAACAGCCATATCGCCACCGTACACCAGGAAAAAAACAGTTTCAAAATATTGATATCGGCAACAGCTTTCCAGACAGAAGGAAAAATATACCAGTTGATCGCGTTCCAGAACGTGAATGAAGCGCTGGATGAGACCGAATCAAAAGCCTGGCAGAAACTACTGAGCGTAATGACGCACGAGATCATGAACTCGGTGGCGCCTATTTCTTCACTGGCGGATACATTAAAGAACAGGCTACAGCAATCGGTTCAATACCTTGATAACAGCAATGGGGTAGTAGAAGATCTCGAAGTAGGCATCAATACCATCAAAAGAAGGAGCGAGGGCCTGTTGAAATTTGCGGAAGTGTACCGTAACCTGAATAAGATCACCAATCCGAACCTCAAGCATGTGTTTGTGCGCGACCTGTTTGAGAACATGCACAACCTGATGCAGCCCACGCTCAACCAGAAAGGCATCGAAATGGAGATCATCCTAAAAGATCCGGAACTGATGCTGGACGTAGATACCAACCTGATCGAACAAGTACTCATTAACCTGATCGTAAACGCCATAGAAGCAGTAAAAGATGCGGAGAACCCGCGTATCATTTTATCAGCCGGACTATCCGCGACCGGTAAGATGATCATCAAAGTATCCGATAACGGTTATGGCATGACGGAAGAAGTGATGCAGAATATTTTTATTCCTTTCTTCAGTACGAAAAAGAATGGCAGCGGTATCGGACTCAGTCTTTGCAAGCAGATCATGATGCTGCACAAGGGAAACATTACGGTGCAATCGGTGGTTGGGACGGGATCGGCGTTTGCTTTGCAGTTTTAAATTTTATCCTGTAAGTATTTTTTTAACACAGAGAGCCCTCCGTTTTTTCTCTGTGGCCTCTGTGTTGAAAAAAAATGCCGCAAATGAACGCTACAGATATTTCTGCAAGTGTTTCTTTAAATAATCCGCACTATCCGCAATGCTCTTCATAGGGTTCTGCGCAAAATTGCCACCCTGCTCTATGTAATAAAATTCCAACCCAGACTGTTTTGGATCAGGCAGTATAGTGGTATAATCAATAGAGCCATTCCCCAGTTCGGTATAATCCCTCGTCACTTTATCCATGTCTTTGATATGCCACATGGTGAAACGTCCCGGTTGCTTTTTGATCCATTCTTTCGGGGATAATTTCGATGCATGCATCACCCAGTAAAGGTCCATTTGCAATTTCACGAGTGCTGAGTCCGTTTCGCTGAGAATAATATCATAGCCTATCTGGCCATTATGATCTTTGAACTCGAAATCATGGTTATGATATGCAAAACCAAGCCCCGCAGCTGTTACCTGTTTACCTATCAGGTTAAGTTTTTTAGACAGTAAACGGAAACTATCGATGTTCCGCTGTTCCGGCGCTATCCATGGCCAGGTGATATATTTCATGCCTGTAGCCTGCGCCCCTTTGATGCATTGGTCCACAAACCGCTTTACATCATCATCGGGTTTATTCAGGAACGGTGCAAAATCATAGTGTCCGCTGGATGCGCTGATCTGCAGGTCATCGAGTATCTTTTTAAAATCGGCAGATGGGTAGCCGTAGTAAGTGCCTTTGTCAGGATTGAATCCATAGGTCTCCACATCTTCATAACCCATGGCCCTTGCGGCTTTTAAGGTGGCCACAGGATCCTTGGCCATATCAGCGCGGATGGTAAAGAGTTGCAGCCCCATTTTAAATTTTGGCGCGGCGGGCGCAGAAAAAGCGGGGATAGGTAATATGGCTGCTGCTGAAAGGATACCTGTCTGCGCAATAAATTTTCTTCGATTCATGTAGTTATACCTGTTTTTTTATTCTAATGGGTTGGTCGTTTAAAGATAACGAAAAGACAGGTTTTCACAGATGCGCGGAGTTTATGTCTTCATGGTGCTTAATTCCCCATTTCGTAAACCCTATTACCCATTTCGAAAATCACCCTTGCCGTCCTGACCTACATTGCGCCCGAATTATGAAAAGAACCGCCTGTTTGCTGGGGATCAGTAGTTTTGTCTTTTTTTGTTATTGTGCATCGTCCAGAACGGTTGCGGTTGTATCCCCGCCATCGGTAAATACGCTGCCGGCAGTTACCGTTACCTATTCCAAACACATCGATCCACTGATTATTACCTATTGCGCCCCCTGTCATTTCCCGGAAAGTGATGGCAAAGACGGCCCCCTCGACAACTACGATACCGTTCGCGCACAGATCAACGATATCATCTATCGCATACAACTCAAACCCAAAGAGCGCGGTTACATGCCTTCGAAAGACAAACCCCTTTCAGACAGCGTTATCCGGTTGTTGAAAGACTGGAAAAAGCAGGGATTAGGAAGATAGTCTGTAGTCTGTAGTCTGTAGTCTTTTGTTGTACAATATTCTACATTCGAACTTCGATATTCCTTGTTCCTTGTTCCTTGTTCCTTGTTCCTTGTTCCTTGTTCCTTGTTCCTTGTTCTATTGTTCTTTCTCCAAAGGAGAAAAGTGAGAATTATACAATTTCATTCCACCCTTATGTAATGATAATGACAGGGATGGTTAAGAAATTTGTGTAAAGCGTTCACTATGGAAACCGGCTTTATACTATCGGTAATACTCATCTCGGCAGTTGGGTTTTTAATTATGTTTTTTAGGAAAACAGTTACACTTCGTGTAAAACCAAGGAATCCATAATCGTTCGCGAACATTTTTTTTCATATAGCAGTTAGTTTTGGTCAACCCCTGTTTTTACAGGGGTTTCCTTTTATCGCAGATTTCGCAGATTTTAGTATGATTGATATGATATGCACCTGCGGTTCTCAGGTTTCGCGGATTTGTAGAATGATTGATATGATTTGTACCCGGGGCTCTCAGATTTCGCAGATTTCCAGTATTATTGATAGGATTTATGTGTAAATAATCCTATTAATCATATCAGAAATCCCCGGAATCTGAGATTAAAACTGCTATATGAGAAAAATAATTGTCTTTCTGCTATCTGTTATCACTATCGGTTCAAACGCTCAGACCTATTCTCCCACACCCGAAAACCTCGCCGCCAGGAAAAATTTCCAGGATATGAAATTCGGTATGTTCATTCACTGGGGCGCTTCCAGTGTGCTGGCGAATGGGGAATGGGTGATGAATGTCCGGAACATCCGTGTTCCCGAATACACCAACCTGATCAGGGTGTTCAACCCGCAGGATTTTGATGCAAAAGAATGGGTGGGTATCGCCAAAAATGCAGGTATGCAATACATCACGTTGATCAGCCGCCACCATGACGGGTTCAGCAACTGGGATACCAAACAGTCTGACTGGAAAGTGACCAATACCCCTTACCGGAAAGATATCGTTAAACAACTCTCCGAAGAATGTCAGAAACAGGGCATCAAACTTTTCCTGTATTATTCCCTCCTCGACTGGTATCGTACCGATTACCAATGGGAAACCGGTAAAACAGGTAAGGGTACCGGCCGCACACAAAAAAGCGACTGGAAAAGTTATATCAGTTTTATGAAAGCGCAGTTAACGGAACTGCTCACTAATTATGGACCCATCGGAGGTATCTGGTTTGATGGTCATTGGGACCAACTCGACAACGACCATGATAAAACCCTGAAATCAAAAGTTGACTGGCAGTATGATGAGATCTATAAACTGATTCACAAACTGCAACCCCAGTGTCTGATCGCCAATAACCACCATTTGTCACCCATACCGGGGGAAGATTTTCAGGCTTTTGAAAAAGACCTACCCGGCGGAAACAGCACCGGTTTTGGCGGTGCCAGTGTTTCGCAATTGCCATTGGAGACCTGCGAAACGATGAATGATTCATGGGGTTACAATATCACTGACAGAAAATACAAATCACTGAAAACACTGGTACATTATATAGTGAATGCCGCAGGACTTAATGCAAATTTTTTATTGAATGTAGGACCGATGCCAAACGGTAAAATACAAAACGAATTTGTGGATACGCTGGCAGTGATGGGCACATGGATGCGTACATACGGGGGCAGTATTTATGGAACCAGAGGTAATATCATACCGCCGCAGGAATGGGGAGTGGTAACGGCGCGTGATAAGAACTGGTTTGTGCATATCATCAAAAAGATCAACCAGCCCTATATTTTCATTCCGCAGGTAAGTGGAAAAGTTACGGGTGTATCTATGTTTAAGGACAAATCACAGTTGCAGTTCAAACAGCAGCCGGAAGGAGTGTTTGTATTTATTAAACCAGAACAGATAGATGAGATTGATACAGTAGTTCAACTCAGCTTTCAATAACTGATCTGAAAGGTAATAAGCAATCAAATGTCTTTTAAACACAGAGATCACAGAGTAAAAGACAGAGGGTACTCTGTTTACTCTGCGATCTCTGTGTTTAAAAAATAAATGTACCAGTGGATTAATACCATTAATAAACAGGCGCTTAATAAAATTACCCTAAGCCGCAACAGAACGGGTTATTTATTGGGTAAATACATCGTAAAACCGGTTCCCTTTCCGGGTACACTCATGGCTTTGATATATCCACCATGATTCTCGATTATCTTTTTAACGATGGCCAGCCCGATACCCGTGCCATCGAACTGGCGGCCATTCAAACGCTGAAATATGCCGAATATCTTTTCCCCGTATTGTTCTTCAAAGCCGATGCCATTATCTTTTACTTCAATACAGGTATAATCATTTGCTGCACCGGGTAAGCCGGTTTCTTTGAACGCTTTTCCGGTAACGGTTTTTTTTGTGATCGTAATGGAAGGTGTATTTTTATCGTTGAATTTTAACGCATTGCTGATCAGGTTCTGAAATACCTGGTGCATCTGTCCCGGTACTGCCTGTATCACGGGCAGGTCACCTACTGTTACTTTTGTATTTTTTTCATTGATGGTAATTTCCAGATCATCAATAATACGTCCAATCACCTTAGCAAGATCAACCTCTTCTCTTGCCAGTTCGCTGTTGGATAGTTTGGAAAGTGTCAGTACATCTTCTATCAACACCTGCATCCGTTTGGATGCTTGTGTGATCTTGTGCATGTGGCCAAGTTCGTCTGCGGATAATTTTTCTTTTAGTTTATCGCTGAGTATGTTGCCAAAGACCTGAATTTTCCGCAAGGGTTCTTTCAGGTCGTGCGAGGCCACGGAAGCAAACTGCATCAAGTCCATATTAGACCTCTCCAGTTGCATATTGGAGTCGATCAGTTGCTCGGAAGTATTTTTCAGTTCCTGGTAATTGTTGGCAATGGTTTCTGAAGCTCTTTTTTTATCTGTGATATTGGTATGTGTACTTACGATGCCGTCATCCATTTTCACTACAATCGCTTCAAACCATTTGCCTTCTTCCGGTCTGTAATACTCTGACCGGTGGGCATGATTGGTCTCTACCACTTTTATGCACATCTGGAAGTAGTCGGGTGATATATCTGGAAAATTTTCTTTTAGTGTATGACCAATAAGCTGTTTTGTAGACTTGCCGTACATATCTGCATAACTACTATTGGCAGTGAGGTAACGGAAATCAATGATATTGTTCTCCTCATCACGCACCGCTTTCTTGGCCGCTATACCATTTGTACTGCTGTTGAATACTGCGTCCAGCAGACCGGATAAGCGTTTTGATTCAGTGATATCAATAAAATTGATCACAGCTCCATCAATGGAAGAGTCCCGTTTTACATAGGGGTTGATACGCATCAGGTAATGATGCCCATCCTCCAGACTGATATCTTTTTCAGTAGAGGCTCCTGATTTAATCACCTCTTTGATATCATTGATGAAGTTTGTATCATTCATATTATTGGCAATATCCAACAATGAACGACCGATATCGTTTGAGATCAGGTTAATAATCGGCGTTACGCCCGGGCTGAATTTGCGGATGGTTAATTTCCTGTCTACAAATACCTGTCCTGAACTTGAGTTAAGCAGGTAATTGTCCAGGTCATCATTCAGTTCGAGCAGTTCTTTTATTTTATTCTGGTGCTCGGCGCTTACTGTATGCAGTTCTTCGTTTAGTGATTGCAGTTCCTCATTGGTGCTCTGTAGTTCCTCGTTGGTTGAGATCATTTCCTCGTTGTTGCTTTGCAACTCTTCATTGGCACTTTCCAGTTCCTCGATGATGGCCTGCAGGTTCTCGCGGCTCTCACGCAGTTCCTTTTCCAGTTGTTCTGTATGGGATGCCAGTGAGGTATCGTGTAAGGTCTGTACATCTTTTGCCGGTGCGTCTTTCTCTTCAAGTATAATAAACACAAAGGGCTGGCTGTATTCTTTGGGGAACAGGTATGGTTTGATGATGATGTTTACGTATTTATTGACCCCATTGCCATGGATCAGCACATTACGTACGATCACTTTTTCATTGAGTGTGATTGATTTCCTGATATTGAGACCGAGCGCCACTGAAATATCCGGGTTCACCATTTTAAGCAGGTTAAGATGGAAATTACCCTCCGGGAACTCCAGGAAATTTTTAAAATTACCGATCGCCTGTTTTACATTGAATTCCTTATCAATAAAAATACCCGCTATCACACGGTCCTCGATCAGTGTTTCCTTGAATATTTCGGCCAGGTTGTTCAGCGCGTTCTTGGTTTGCGATGGGGCGCCAAAAAAACTGAGTTTATTGGCGTTCGGAATAATGAAGGTTTCGCTTTCGATGACATTGGTCTTGGAAATACATTTAAAAATTTTCCATTTTCGGCTGATCTCTTCTGTTACACTAGTGAGCGCCCCAATATTTTCACTGGAACCCATGAAAAGAAAACTGTGGATATTAAGCGCGAAATGTATTTTCTGCAAAACCTTCGATTGGAGGAATGGGTCAAAATAGATCAGCATATTGCGGCAGAGCAACAGGTCCATCTTGCTGAAAGGAGGGTCTTTCAGGATATCATGTTTGGCAAATACTACCATCTTCCGGATATCAGGAGATATACGGAAACCATTGTCTTCTTTGATAAAATATTTCTGAAGAATGTATTGCGGCACCTCTTTATCAAGATTACGATTGTAAACACCTTTGGAAGCGTATTCAAGCACAGTTGGATCAATATCGGTGGCAAATATTTTTACCTGTATATCGCTGTTCCTGTTCTGTTTCAGGTATTCTGCAAAAAGGATGGCAAGGGAATAGGCTTCCTCACCAGTACTGCAGGCCATTACCCAGATCTTTACCTGGTCGCGTTGTTTTTTTTCTGTAAAAATTGCCGGTAATACCTGGTTGCGTAAAGTTTCAAATGCTTCGGGATCCCTGAAAAAACGTGTTACATTGATCAGGAACTCTTTAGCCAATGCTTTACCTTCTGCTGAATTCTTTTCAATTAAATTTTTATATTCCTGGATATCGGTAACAGACACCTCCATCATTCTTTTGGCAAGTCTTCTGAACAGCGTAGGCCTCTTGTAGTGCGAAAAATCATTACCGGTTATCTGTTTCACAACGTGCAATATCTCCTGTAGCATGGCCTCGTCTTTTTCAGGGCCGCCACCCAGTGACCGTAAGATGGGTGATTCCTTCAGGTATTCTACGATCTCATCTGCCATCATTTCGGGTGTAAGAACCATATCAGCCAAACCGGTGGCAATGGCACTTGACGGCATCCCGTCAAAAGCGGCGCTGATTGGGTCCTGAACAATCACCATTCCGCCATTATTTTTAATGACCCCGATTCCTTTTGTGCCATCAGTACCCGTGCCTGACAATACGATACCCACTGCCTTCTCTTTTATATCGATGGCCAGCGACTCAAAAAAAACATCTATGGCATTATTGGGATGAACATTTTTTGCTTTATCGGCAAGTTGCAGTTTACCCGCTTTGATAGTAAGCAGTTTCTTACTGGGGATCACATATACGCAATCCGGTATAACGGGCATGCCGTCTTTTGCCTCAAATACCTGCATCATGGTATGTTTGGCCAGCAGTTCGCTCATCAAGCTTTTGTAGTCGGGGGATAGATGCTGTATTACCACGAATGAGATCCCGGAATCCGACGGCATATAATCAAAAAATTCATGCAGTGCTTCCATGCCGCCAGCCGAAGCGCCGATGCCGACTATGTAATGTGTTTTTGTTTCTTTTCTTTCATTTTTCATTATGCAGTCCTATATTTATCAAACAAAATCTACTCAGGTCATGCAAAATCCACTCCAGTTACTCCTGGTTGAAGACGATCCGGATGATGTAGACCTGTTGGAATCCGCCTTACGGGATAATAACATTTTATTTCAAAGCACTGTGATTACACAGGGCGACCAGGTACTCCGGCATTTACAATTGTGTAAAAATTTCCCCGATCTGATTATACTGGATCTTAATCTGCCTAAAATGCACGGTAAAGAAGTGCTTACGCAGATAAAAGACTCCGATAATATAAAGCAAATACCTGTGGTGATACTGACCACATCATCTGCAAAACCGGATAAGGAATTCTGTATACGGGCCGGTGCCCGCGATTACCTGATCAAACCGGTAACCATGGAAGATTTCAATGACATTGTTCATAAGATCGTAGAGATCGCACAGAAATAAATACCCCATGATGCATTTTGCAGGAAGATCAGCCATTGTTACCGGCGCAGGACAGGGGATAGGGCTTGAAATAGCGCGGCAACTGGTTGCTGAAGGAGCCAATGTACTGCTCAATGATGTTGATGTTTCCCTGTCAACAAAAGCGGTAGAAGGTCTGCTGAAAAATATACCTGCTGCAAATTGTATCAGTTGCCCCGGCGATGCTGGCGATCCGTTGTTTATACGCGCAATGGTACAGACCGCTGTAACGGCTTTTGGTAAACTCGATATCGTGATCGCAAATGCAGGTATCACTTTGTACGGAGATTTTCTTAGCTATACACCCGAATCATTTTCCCGCGTGATGCAGGTAAATCTCGCAGGTAGTTTTTTCCTGGCACAGGCCGCTGCGATAGCCATGAAAAAACAAGACACAGGCGGATCAATACTGTTCATGTCTTCTGTAACCGGTCACCAGGCACATAAGGACCTGGCGGCTTATGGAATGAGTAAAGCCGCACTCGAAATGCTTGCGAAAAACCTTGTGGTAGAATTGTCGCCTTATCATATCACGGTAAACGCGATCGCCCCCGGCGCTACTTTAACGGAAAGAACAGAGCAGGATACGGCCTATCAAAAAACATGGTCATCTCTCACCCCGATCGGTAAACCCGCAACTGTTTCGGATATAGCAGGCACAGCTTTATTCCTCGTATCAGATGCCGCCAAACACATCACTGGGCAAAGCCTTATTGTAGATGGGGGCTGGACGAGCGTGAGCCCGCAACCATAAGAGTGGGAACAGATGAACAAGGAACAGATGAACAAGGAACAGATGAATGTTAGGCCCGCAAATGTGTCCTCACATTTGCTGAAAATCGGGAAGCTGCAAATGTGAGGACACATTTGCGGGCTTTCGCTGTATCATTTTCCGATCAACATTCATCTGTTCCTTGCTCCTTGCTCATCTGTTCAAATCATCCTGATATCCCTCACCATCCTACACTCCACCGGCTCATCTTTTACCATCATAATGGTCAATACATCAATCACCGCTTTTTCCCATTGCGGGTTGCGTTTGAGGTATTGTTGGGAGGCCTGGAGAAAGGATAACATTTTGCGGCGCGTGATACACTGGTCGGAAAATCCGTTCTCTGGATAATTTTTGGTGGCAATCCCTATAAAATGGAGCTGGCCCGATTGCGAAGCAATAATATCCACCTGTCCGTGACAATACTGCCAGTTTCGTTTGATCAGGTGAAAACCTTTTTCCGAGAGCCAGTTGATCACCCGCAGTTCTATTTTTTCTTCCTGTAATGGATGTTGTTGCATAGGAGCTGTTGTTGCTGAACAGTATATGCCGCAAGCTTCGTGCCTTTTTTGATTGGGGTTTCACGCTACGAAATATGTTGTGTGTATAATTCATTCCTCACTTGTTAATGCTATTTAACAGAGACTGGGGCATAAGTTCAACAACCTGTGGAAATCCTGCGCGTGGTATTATTTTGTCAAGGTATCCATTGTGTAAATGATTGTGAAAGACAGGACATAAACATTAGCTCAATTTAAATCTTCAGACATGAAAAGGAATTATCTGGCTTTTTTTATCATAGCCATCATCAGTATTGTATTATTCTCATTCATATATCCACCAGCAGGTTCAGTCAAAGGCAGTGTTAACCCGCCCGATGGCGCCACCCAGGTTTGGCTGCTGTCCGAAAAAGATACTTTACGTGCGGCCATCAGGAATGGTGTGTTTGAAATAACGGGCGTAAAACCAGGTAGCTGTGTACTGGTAATTGATGCAATACCTCCGTATAAACAAACTACCCGTACCGGCATTGAAGTATTTGACGGTAGTGAAACCAATGTAGGGGAGATTGTAATGGATCACAACAAGCCTGGATGGTAGATCATATCTCTAATTCAGTAATCGCAGGCAACTGTAATTTGACCCTTACCCCTTATTCCTCATCCTGGCAGAGTTTTTTTATAAGATAATAAAGTAAAAGGCTTTAACATGATAACGCTTTGCATACTCTTATGCATTTTCTGGCTCTGCGGACAAGCTTACCCTATTGTATTCAGGAAAAGATCCTCGTAAGTTCAGTTAATGATAAGATATATTTTAATCAGTAAAAGAACAGATAATGGAAGACAAATCTAAAAAAGCTGATTCTGCAGCAGAAGCCAGGAAGAATGAAACGCCCGCAGGCGAAAGAACTTTAACACAGGATACCGGACCCAAAAATCAGGAAGAAACACTGAAAGGGGATGATACTGTTGACGATGCTACACCACATCTTGAAGGTGATGAAGTTGGGGATGCAGACAAGGAATACAAAGGCGGGCTGGAAGAATAGCTTATTTTTTTCGCCACAGATTCATAGATTGTTCCTAATCTATGAATCTGTGGCGCATTATTTTAACAGGCATATTAATCAAAGACACCGTGATGGCATAAGTATTGCAATTCTTAAGTAAAACCGAGTATGAAAAAATTGAGTGTTCTTTTTATTGGCGTGTTAGTGATGGTCAGCAGTTCTTTTGCACAGTTCAAAACAGTGCCTGCTGAAGTGACCAATGCTTTTACTACTTCTTATCCCACTGCCAAAAATGTTACCTGGAAAAGTGGTTTTGCCAGTTATGAGGCACGTTTCGAATGGAACGGTGATGCAACGGTGGCCAAATACAGTAATAAAGGAGAATGGAAGGAAACAGAAAGACTGAGAAAGTTTGATTCACTCGCCGTTGCTGTTAAAGACGGGTTTAAAAAAAGTAAATACCCGGATTGGGAGATACGTGAGGTAAAAGAACTGAGGGAAAAAGACAAGGAAACCTTGTTCCGTATTTATGTACGCAAAAGCGACCTTAATAAAAAATACCTCTATTTTAATGCGGATGGTCGGTTGGTAAAAGATGCTATGACCTTATAACTATTGCTTCAGATCATTCAAAATAAACAGCCACAGAAGGCACAGATCAGTTCCAGATTTTCCGGGTCTAATCTGTGCCTTCTGTCGCAAATAGATCTCTGTCTTTCAACAGTCAGCACCAATCTGAAACCGTTTTATTAAATCTTTGTGTCTTTATGACGCAATGTTTCCATAGTTGGTAAATAATGTCTACCTTAATGCCCAAGGTTGCCTTATTAAACGCCAAACTATATGAAAAAAAACACAGGATTACTGCTGCTCCTGCTTAGCGCTTTTTTACCCACAGTCATTTTTTGCCAAAGTAATGATCCGCTTATCGCCGGTGACGATATCGGCGTTACGTCTACAGAAAGCGGGAAAGTAAAAGGGTATATCAACAACGGTATTTTTACGTTTAAAGGCATTCCTTATGCTAAATCAGAGCGGTTTACGGCACCGGTAAAACCGGCTCCCTGGAGCAATGTGCGCAGTTCCATGACTTATGGTCCTGTTTGTCCCACAAATCCTACCACTACAGTAAATGATCCCATTGAATTTGCATTCAACCATAACTGGGGATATACAAATGAGCACTGCCAGACTTTAAATGTATGGACACAACAATTGAATGACGGTAAAAAGCGTCCCGTAATGGTTTGGTTACATGGCGGTGGGTTTACTGCCGGATCATCTATTGAATTACCTTCTTATGATGGTGAGAACCTGTCTAAGAAAGGAGATGTGGTACTGGTATCCGTCAATCACCGTTTGAATGTGCTGGGCTTTTTAGATCTGTCAGCTTACGGGGATAAATACAAGGGTTCTGCCAATGCAGGATTACTTGATCTTGTCATGGCCCTGCAATGGGTAAAACAAAACATCGCGCAGTTTGGCGGTGATCCAGATAATGTGACCATCTTCGGCCAGTCGGGTGGTGGTGGCAAAGTAACCTGCCTGATGAATGCGCCTTCCGCCAAAGGGTTGTTTCACAAAGCGATCGTACAAAGTGGTAGTTATATAACATCGTTTGCTGAAAAATCTACCACGCAAAGAGTGGCTGCGGCTTTACTGGAAGATCTGAAACTGCAACCATCACAGGTTGATTCATTACAAAAACTCAGTTATGAGGTATTGAGCGCCGCCAGTACAAGGGCAGTGAGAAAAGTATCGGCAGAATTGATCAAGGAAGGTAAACCTGCTGCAGGCTGGGGTGCCGGTCTGGATGGTAATTTTCTTCCTTACCAACCTTCCGAAGCGGCTGCCATTGAATTATCGAGAACGGTTCCATTGCTGGTTGGCTCTACCAAAAATGAATTCACTCCCTTTGTACCTGCTGCCGGTAACCAGACACTGGAAGATGTGAAAGCAGGCCTGCAGAAAAAATACGCTGATAAAACAGATGCGTACATGAACGCTGTAAAAGCAGCGTATCCCAATACCACAGCGCCATCAGGCTATACAGATATCGATCTCAATTTCAGACCGCTTACGGTGAAACAGGCCAATATGAAATCAGGTGTTGCCGGTGCGGCACCAGTGTACATGTACCTGTTCACCTGGCAATCACCGGTGAACAATGGTATGTACAAAGCCATGCATTGCATGGACCTCCCTTTCCAGTTTGATAATATAGATCGTTGTCGCGAAATGACCGGTGGCGGTAAAGATGCACAGGAACTCGCCGGTAAAATGAGCAGGGCATGGATGAACTTTGCGCGCACAGGTGATCCGAATGCCAAAGGCCTGCCGAAATGGCCAGCTTATACTGCGGGTAATGGAACGACTATGATATTTGATGTGAAATGTGAAGTAAGGAACAATCCCGATCTTGAATTGTTACAGGTTGCGGGGGTATTAAAATAAGATCCCATCCGGGTCGATACTGGTAGATTAACCGCTAAGACGCAAGGGCGCAAAGGAACGCAAAGGAAATCAAGCAAGAAGCCTTTGCGTAACCTCGCGACTTAGCGTCTTAGTGGTTAATTTTTACAAATGAATGTGGATCGAATATCTTTTCATCCATCACCGGGTTGGCTTTCATGTTACTGTATTTTTCCAATTGCCTGAGTTTGCCGTCAAAGTAAAACTCAACCCAGGTCTCTGTCCAGCCGCCACCAAGTTTTACCTGTTGGCTCATGTGTACATCCATCAGTGTGCCTCGTGATTTTTCAATAAAACGAACCAGGTACAGGTGTTCGGCATCTACCCAGATCTGTTTACTGGTCGTATCGCCCTGCAATGCACCTGCCACAAATGTTTTCCTTCCGTTACGTGTAGTGGTGTATCCTTTGGAAAGATCAAAACCGCTGAACTGCAGGTAGGCTTTGGCAGAGTCATAAGGCACCATATACAAACCGCCGATCAGGAAAATAAAAGGATTGGTACCGGGGGTGCTTCTCAGCAACTGGCCGTTCTGGAAACGGTAAGTGGAATCTTTTTTATAAATGGTTGTGTTAATACCCGTAGGTTCTTCCATATCAATACGCAGTTCATAGGGGAATTTTGCATACTCGTGCCAGGTAGCGGTTTTCTGTAATGAATCGTTGCGGTACAATTCTGTCTGCTGTACAAAACTGAAAGTTTGGTACCATTTTCCATAAAAGGTATTGTGCATGCGGCGAAGGGTTTCTTCGCCTGTCTGGGAGTGTACATTTATCACCAATACATTGAATAGGCAAACTATGATCAATATCCTTTTCATCTTTCTGTTTTATGTTCCGCCAATGTACTGAGGTTTTTGAACTCTCTAAAATATATACCGCGCCTTTGCGTGAAAATAGGCACGCGAAGGCGCAAAGGCGCGGTTTGAATACGTGGTACTATCCACCGGGATAATTGGAAGTTTACAAAAGAATAATTATAATTGGGTTCAATCTGCCCCATGCATACAACACTAAAAACCGTATTGATCCTGCTCATACTTCCATTGTTTGCCTTTATCAAGGCAGACTGGTTTTCACAGGCCATCGACAGTAAGGCATCGATCTCCTTTCCCGGTAAGCCGGAAAAAGCCGTACAACCTAATGGTGATACCTGGACGTTTACCAGTGAACTGACCACCTGCTCGGTAGCGATCATCGACATGAAAGCATTGGGTATGGATTCAGCAGCCGTAAAGGAAATGCTGGCCGACCCAAAATCGCTGCTGGAGTTCCGTAATGGCCTGTTGGGTGAAATGAAAGGATCGACACTGATAGGCGAGGCCGAGTCGAAACTTGGCGGTTATCCTTCGTATGAGTTTACGGTGGACAGGAGCAGTTCCAAAGCCGATGCCGACAAACTGATCCTCTACAACAAAAATGTATTTGTGGGCGACAAAATATATGGCCTCTATTATTACGAGCGCAAAGCGAGACTGCAGGAATCCGACAGGATACAGTTTTTCAATTCCTTCAAAGTGAAAAAATAAGCCAGCTTTTTTTTAATAAAATCGTTCTATGCTCTGGCATTTTGGCCGCAGATTCGCAGATCAGGAACTATCATCTGCGAATCTGCGGCTAAAATTTTTCTAACTGAAATACCGGTTGTTTATTTACGTTGTATGGTGATCGTCCTTCCCGTGTACACTACGCTTGCATCCGGGCGGGCAGTAAAATCAAGTTGTACTGGTTTTGTTTTGCCCACCCATACAATGTTAAAGACCCTGCTCTGCAGCATACCTTCAAAACTGCCCTGCCGTTCGCCGATCACCAGTTGCTGTGTTGTTTCGTTATAGTGAAAAGAAATTGAGCTGAACTTATTTTTTTCATAATTATAATTCACATTTTCATCTTCGTATAAACGGAAATCCGCATCCCTGCCCGTATATACACGCAATGTGATGGTGTCTGCCGGTTTCTCCGCCGTGTACTGGAGCTCCGGACCCGTAGGAAGGATCGAGCCTTCTTTTACAAATACCGGCATGGTTTCATAGGCAGCGTCTACGGTTACCTGTTTACCACCGTCCTGGTATTTTCCTGTATAGAGATCATACCAGCCACGGCCGGCAGGCAGGTAAAGCGTGCGTTTCCTGGCTTTGTATTCATACACGGGGTTAATGAGCAGGGAAGAACCAAACATAAACTGGTCGCCGATATTTTTTGCCCTTGTATCATTGGGGAAATCCATCACAAGTCCACGCATCATCGTATAATCATCATGATGGGTCATACCGGCAAGTGTGTACAGGTAAGGCATCAGGCGGTAACGCAGTTTGTTATAGTACAACATGCTTTGGTAAGCGGTATGTGTTTCCGGCGCAATATTATAGATCTCACGGAACGGAAATTGTCCATGCGCCCTGAACAGTGGGACAAAGGAACCAAACTGGTACCAGCGTGTCTGGAGTTCACGCCATTCTTCCAGGTCATCGGGTTTGGGTCTTTCATAACGACGTTCTACCGAGAACCCGCCGATATCCATGGTCCAGAAGGGGAGACCCGACATGGAAAAATTCAATCCCGCTGATATCTGCGCTTTCATATCCTCCCATCGCGTAGCGATATCACCGCTCCAGATAGTGGCACCGTAGCGTTGCGATCCCGCAAAACCCGAACGTGTCAGCAGGAACACCCGTTTATCCGGATCGGCCGAACGCTGTCCTTCATAAATGCCCCTTGCATTTTCGAGCGGATACGCATTGAGGTATTCAGCCGCAAGACCGGCCGCAGTCGGTGTCATCTGTGCTTTTCTTTTTTCGGGATTTACATTGGATAAGATATCGGGTTCGCTGGCATCCATCCACCAGGCATCGATGCCTTTGGTGTATAGTTTTTTATGCAGCAGGTCCCAGAAACCTTTTCTCGCATCTTTATTGAACACATCATAGAAAGTAGAAACATATCCCTGTGCTATCCAGTCGCGCTGGCTGTCGGCCACGTTCCTTGGATATAACCATCCTTTTTTATCAAACTCTTTAAAGGCCGGTATACCCTCGTAAAATTTGGGCCATACAGAGATCATGAACTGCGCATGTTGTTTATGCACGGCATCGATCATGCTGTCGGGATTGGCAAAACGCGTGTTGTCAAATTCCTGGCTGCCCCAGTCGTTCTGTTTCCAGTAGCTCCAGTCGAGTACGATATTATCGAGCGGGATCTTTCTTTTCCTGAACTCCGCTACAGCACCAAGTAATTCATCCTGTGTTTTATAGCGTTCGCGGCTCTGCCAGAAACCCATGGCCCATTTGGGAACGATGGTAACCTTGCCGGTCAATTTGCGGTAACCGGAGATCACCTCATCCATACTGCTGCCGCTGATGAAATAGTAATCGAGTTGTTTGCCCGCTTCAGAAGAGAAGGTATAGCTGTTTTCATCGGCTTTATCGACCGGGTTGATCCATTTGGCAGAGAGATACGATTCACCGCCATCGGGGATCCACTGAATTTTTACTGCATATTTTTTGCCGACGCTCATTTCCGGTGTCATGATGCCGGTACCGGGGTTCCATGCCTGTCTCCACCTGTCGAGTAATAGTTGCCCGTCGATCCACACTTTTAAATAGCCAGCGTAAGAGAAACGAAAAATATGTTTCCCGGTAAAATCAGAAGCCATGGTTCCTTCCCAGGTAACCACACCATTCTGCGGTCTGAATGTTTTGGGCAGCCCATTACGTGTATCACCGAGGTAAGGGTAGTTGATCTCTGATTCCGCTTTCACAAGCAGAACTTCATTGGGTTTGTTACGGTCATTACTATACGATGCCGTGAGCCAGCCCGTATGTCCGTCTTTAGAAATCAGGTTGAGCGAAGAAAGCGGCAGGTAATTCCGGGTATCGCCTACCGTGCTCAGCGAATAGTTATCCCATAAAATACCGTAGTTACGGCTGCTGAGTAGGAAAGGAACCGCCACTTCGGTATTGTTCTGGAAGAGGAGCACCTGCCCGCCTTTGTAATTGAACTGGTCGTCCTGGTGCTGGCCAAGACCGTAATAGGCATCGTCGGGGGTGGTCTCGAAGATTTGCGAAAGGCCATAGGTTTTCTGACCCTCAAAAACAGCGGGGGAGAGTTTCCTGCCGCCATACTGTCTTTCAGCGATGATCGGTTTGCCGCTCTTGTCCGTAAAAGCAACCGCACCGGTAGAACGTTGTATACTGGCTGTAAGCGAAGCGGTTTTAAGGATCACTTTATTGTTAAGTGTTTCACTTGTCCAGTTGGTTTTTACAGGGGTATATACGGTAACAAGGCTTTTAGTATCAGGGAACTGTTTAGCCGGCGAAGCGGTGACACGGATGATCTTATCGGATATCACCTGCAACCTTACTGCCTGTGTATTGCCTGAGAAGCGGGTATCTGGATATACGGTAATGCCATCACCGGTTTTGGTTACCCCGTTATCAGGAGACTGGGCGGCTACAGTAAAAACAACAGCTGCATTAAACAGGCAAAGCAGTACTTTTTTCATCATGGCAGGTATGGGTATTATGAACATGGAATATACAATGTTCGGGTTGAAAAACAGTACTGGGCCGTGGGAAGGAGGCGCATAGTGGCCAGGTTGAAAAAATGTATATATGCGATTTTTTAGCCGCAGATTCGCAGATTATCCACCTATCATCTGCGAATCTGCGGCTAAAATTGAATTTCACTGTTTTCAAACTGACCCACTACCTTTTTTTGGCAGGAAACCATTGTTACATTAATATTGCACCCCCAACCAAAACCAACTGTTCAAGGCCCAGATGGCGGAACTGGTAGACGCGCTAGACTCAAAATCTGGTTATCGCAAGGTAGTGCAGGTTCGATTCCTGTTCTGGGCACATTTAGATTAAGCGGTTGCACAAGGTGTAATCGCTTTTTTTGTGACCGGAATTGAACCTCGCACTGAAAGTTGCACTGTCACCCATTCAATATGAGGAGTTGTTTATATTTATCACTACAATTAGCCACCTATGGATAGCGACTATATCAACTACTTAAACGATTCAATTAAACAGCTAATTGAATCTGCAAAAAAAATAGATGTTCAGAAAGATTTTGAAAATGGAATATTGATGGGCTATTATTTATCTATTTCTTTTTTATTGAGTCAGGCAAACGCCTTTCAAATTCTTAATCAACTTGATAAAGAAATTCAAGCCTTCATACCCGAAAGCTTGCTTAAGTCCGCTTCTTAAATTAAGAATTGTTACTCAAAAATTGCACTGAAAATCGCACTAAACCATTGACGAATGCCCTTTGTGGCGGCAATAAATAGACGCGCGGCGCATTGGTCCTCAATGCGCAATTCAGACTCAAAATCTGGTTATCGCAAGGTAGTGCGAGCGTATGCTGTTAGATCAATCCGGGGAAATAGTGTAAATTTGACATGAATGTTAACCAAGGATATCATACTCGAAGCTTTACGCAACTGTAATACCCAGTTAGTTGAATTGGGGGTGGAGCGTATTGGCCTGTTCGGATCTTATGCGAAAGGTACAGCTGTTGCAGCCAGCGACATTGATATTTTTGTAAAAATGCCAGCCCATTTTGCCAACTTATGCGAATTGTATGACACCCTTGAAAAGGAATTCAATGTTAAAGTGGATATTGTAAGAGACGGAGAACATTTACGTAAACCTTTCCTGGATACAATCGAGAAAGAAATTCTTTATGCCTGAACAAATTATCCAGGAAAGACTTGAAGGGATTGCAGAACACATTGTTGTTTTGGAGCATCGTACGAAAGGGGCTTCTTCACCTGCAGATTTTAAAACAGAAGCCGGACAGATAATTTATGATTCGATTCTGATGCGTCTTCAATCAATAGGGGAGAACATTAAAAAGATAGAAGACATTGAACCTGGCTTTTGCAAAGCGCAACTACACATTGAAGTGAGTAATATTATTCGCTTTCGGGACCTCATCTCACACCACTATGACCTGATGGATATTGAAATAATTTTTGACATCATTCAAAATCACATTCCAACTTTGAAGGAAGCTGTGACCAGCTATCTAAATCAAGGCATCCGACCACCCGTTGACAGGTAGATACTGGTGTTAAAAGGCATGACAATTATTTTTTTCCACTACGCTTAATAGGTTTGCCATACTTTTTCTTCATCACATCCTTCCTGCTTACTTTCACATTAACTTTACTGTTCTTTGCTGATTTTGCATGAAATGCCGGGCCGGCTTCTTCCTTTTTTTTGAGTTTGGGCTGGATGATTTTCATGAACACTTTGGGCTGTTCATCATCCGTCAATACATCCGATATGACCAGGTTGGCAGGCAATGCCGACATGGGTACCTGGTATTTCATCAGCGCCTGTATGGCATCAAGTGCAGGTCGTTCAGCTTTCGTGATAAATGTGATGGCGATACCTTTTTTGTCGAACCTGCCGGTACGGCCTATCCGGTGAATATAGTTTTCCGGAACCTCCGGCATATCGAAATTGATAACGTGTGTTACTTCTGAAATGTCAATTCCTCTCGCCACAATATCTGTTGCTATGATAAAACGGTAGTTGCCTTCCTGGAATTGTTTCACCGTATTGAATCGATGGTTCTGCTCTTTGTTGGAATGGATCACACCCGCAGTGCCGGGAAATTTTTCTGAGAGCTGTTCATACAATTGGTCAGCCAGTTTTTTGGTTGCCACGAATACCAATACTTTCGTCATGTCTGCATCTTCCGTCAGTAATAGTTCCAGGAAATTCACTTTTGTATAAAAGTTGGGAACCGCATACCCTTTCTGGATGATATTTTCCAAAGGTGTGCCGGTAGGTGCCGCTTCAATTCTTACAGGATCGTTGAAATAGGTATCGATCAATGCTTCCACGTCTTCTGTAATGGTTGCGGAGAACAGTAAGTTCTGTCGTTTCGCAGGTAGCAGGTCCAGTATATTCTTTAACTGTGTACGAAAACCAAGATTGAGCATTTCATCTACTTCATCGATCACCAGTTTTTTGATCATCTTTGTTTTGAAAGCGCCGTTCATGGCAAGATCGTATAACCTGCCTGGTGTGGCTACCAGAACATCCACTCCCTTTTCCAGTTCCAGTGTCTGCGTGTTGATATTGGCACCACCATACACACCCACTACAATCAGGCTCATGTAGGAGGTTAATGCTTTTACCGATTCCACTACCTGTGCCACGAGTTCACGTGTAGGGACGATCACCAGTATCTGTGGCGCTTTGTCCTTGCTGAATTTCCACTGGCGCAAACATGGCAACAGGTAAGCAAATGTTTTACCGGTACCCGTTTGAGCAATACCGCAAACATCCCTGCCCGACATCGCGACCGGGAAGACCTTGTGTTGGATAGTGGTTGGATTGGTATAGCCCAACTCGTCTAATGCGGTAAGTAAAGCGGTGTTTAAATTCAGGTCATCAAATGTCATAGACTGGTATAAGGCGCAAAGGTAGTTGTTAATTCTCCTAAGGAACTACATAAATCACTTCAGTATGAGGCATCTAATCGGGGATGCTCGAAGAGGATTAATACAACAAGTCACTTCTTTTATAACTGCATGAGTTTCCGGATAGCCAGGTGCAACACCGATGAAGTATCGAGTATAGATGTAAGCACAGAATAATGATCATGACCAGGAATCTCCAGCAGTACGGAAGGGTTGAGCGGTGAGGACCATTTTTCAAACAGCGCACGGCTCTGTGCCAGGTACTCATCCGTTTCATTACCCCCCACAGCCAGCACGATACGGCAACCGGGTGATGGCTGCAAACTTACCGGGCTATTCCTGAGAGCCGTTGTCCTGTCCATTTGCAGGATGGCATTCACATAACAAAGTTGTATCGGCAAAAGATCGTATAAGCCACTGATGACACAGATACCTTTAATAGTGAGATGTTGCGACGAAAGCAGTGGATCAGCTACTGCCGTCATCGCAGTAAGATGCCCGCCGGCACTATGACCGGCAATATATACCTGCTGCGAATCACCATTATATCCATGAATATGTTGCTGCACCCAACTGACTGCGCTGCGGCATGACTGAACCAACCGGTCCATGGAAAATGCGGGCATCAGTGGATACCCGACGAGTACTATCGTAATATCATACGCATGGAACGCTTCTGCCAGCAGGTAAAAATCGGCGCGTGTATGTTTGTGCCAGTAACCGCCATGGATGAACACCAGTGTTTTGGAACCTGGTTTTTGTGAGGGGAAAATATCGAGTTTTTCTTCTGCCAGTTCCCCGTATGGAATGTCTTTGTGAAGCGGGTATTTATTTCCTGCCCCGCGACTTACTGATTCCCATTGCTGCAGGTGGTATTCAAATCCCGGTGCATTGACACGGTTATTGTATTGGCGGTCCAGTTCTTCCTGGCTGTAGTTTTTATAGACGGGCATGGCTTATGCTCCGTTGAGGCATTGAAATACCAGCCGGTAAAATTCCGGGTGCGATTGCCATGTTTTGCCAGTGATGATGCGACCATCTTGTACAGCTTCTTCACCGTTCACATACACACCTCCGCAGCTTTCCACTTCAAATTTCACATGCTCATAGCAGGCGATATTGCGTTTGTCTACAAGTCCTGCAGTAACGAGGATCTGTACGCCATGGCAGATGGCAAAAATGTATTTGCCTGCATCATAAAATGTTTTGGTGATGTTGATCACACGTGGGTCATTGCGCAGGTATTCGGGCGCCCTTCCGCCGGGGAAAAGAAGCGAATGGTAGTCGGAAGGATTGACTTCATCGAACGATAAATCCGATTCCACGAGATAACCTTTTCGTTCCACATAGGTATCCCAGCCCGGTTCAAAATCATGGATCACAAGGTTCATGCGTTTGACAGCGGGTGCTGCAATCACCGGTTCCCATCCCGCTTCGCGCAGGCGGTGGCTGGCATACAGTATCTCAAAACTTTCGCCGGCATCGCCGGTAATGATCAGGATTTTATTTGAACTCATAAATAGGGGATATGCCTATGAAATTACTGTATTTATCCATGCTTTTCTGTGTCCGGACAGAAAGAAATTAACCGGGTCATGCAATACAACTGATCCTGATTCGTCTTTCTTATAAAACCTCATTGCATGAAAAAATTATTATCCTGTCTGGTAAGTTCCATCAAAGGAACGCCAACTACAGGCCCGGGGATTGATCGTTTTCCGGAAGAACTCATCTTTTAATCAGTCGGGTTAGCGATTTTCTTTATAGGGGTTACTTAATACTAAATGGGAAATTTCACGCCAAGGCGCAAAGGCGCAGTTGAATGATATCTGAAGAGATATTACCATCAGGTTAAAACCGCGCCTTTGCGCCTTGGCGTGAGAATTTCTTAACTTACCTTTCTTGAAAACCACCCGGATGAACGCCATCACCTCATTCCAGGGAGACCATCGGTTCCTCTCCAATTTCTGGCCCTGCCAGATTGTATGGGAAGGATTGGTTTATCCCAGCCTGGAACATGCCTATGCCGCTTCGAGAACAGATGACCCTGCTGTAAAAAAGAGCATCCGGTACTGCGCTACACCCGGTGAAGCAAAAGAATGGCTTGCAGGCAACAACATGGTACCATCAGTTAGCTGGACAGTTCCCCGGAAGCTGTTAGTGATGGAAGCATTATTATTCCTGAAGTTTGGTGGCAAAGATCCGTTTTTAACAAGAGCACTGATGGCAACCGGAAATGCGGAGCTGATCGAAGGAAATACATGGAAAGATACGTTCTGGGGTGTATGCGGTGGAGTGGGCGAAAATAATTTAGGGAGATTGTTGATGAAGGTCAGGGATTACCTGTTTGAAGAAAAGAATCTCATCGAAAAGTATGTTGACGGCACGGATACACATGAGCAACTGGCAGAGGCAACCGGTATGACAAGACATGATCTGTATGTGAAGATGATGGCGTACGGTATACCGCAGAAAAAATATTTAGGGTATTAATTGAGATGTTGTTATTTCCCTCTAAGAGTTCTAAAGCATTACATCGCAGCAACCTGCTTACTCGTACTTCTATAAATGTACGCATGGTAAATATGCCGCCTGGCAAATCGGGCGGGCGTTTCAGCATTGATCAGCTTTACATACATGGCTTTGGGAACCCCGTAGTATTCATAGACCGAGCCATCTGAAAAACTGATAGACAATATTTCGGCCTTATATTCAAAATCAATGATGCTTGAGTCGGTGGTAGTTTCTGTATATGCGTCAATTGTCTGCGCATGTGTTTCCGGGGCAATGCTCACCAGAAAGTGATACGCTTCAATGATTTTCCTGCTTTTTTCTTCTGCTTCCTGTTTTTCAGTGGTCTCCTGAAATTTATCAGGATGACAGTCTTTCATCAGGTTTCTGTACACTGTTTTCAGTTCTTTCAATTCGGCAGATTCATTAACACCCAGTAATTTCCTGTAATTTAAAATCCTTCGCATAAAATAAAACGTGATTTGTTATTTGTTGGGGCTAAACGGATAAACTGCATTTTTTGCAACAAATCACTTTGTATAGCACTGATTCAGCGGCAAAGTTAACTTTTTAAAAATAAATGGGTTTTCAGCGGTTACACAAGCTCTGTTGAATAGTGATTGTATTTCAGTAACAATATGGAATTTTGTAGATGTTGGATCTATTGATAAACTATACCTGGATGAAATATCTTGTACTGATTATAATGATTCTCAACATCAGTTGTTCCAACGTACAAAACCCTGCCGCAGTTTCTGATGCCGATTTAAGCCAGGTTATTATTGAAGAGGTACTGACCAAAGATCGTAAAATCGAACCGGTACTGCTGTACACACCCAATTCCGCGGAATATATTGACTACCTCATAAAATATCCACCAACTCATTTCTGGCAACTGATCAGCTCTACTTTCAACATATCGGATACTCCAACGATCAGAAAACTTCTGGAGAACAGTCAGTTCCTGGATACCACCAACCTTTCAAAACGAATGAATATAAAGTTTGTAAACAGAAATAATATGACCATAGTGAGTCCCCAGGATTTACGCCCCAATTGGGAGTCTGCTATTGATGTTTTTATTATGCTTTATGAAAGAAACAGTAAGAAATGTATCGTCTATATTCATAGAGTAGAAGAAGGCAGTGAGGTTGCACTATTGGAAATTGTTAAAGGTGCATGGAAGGTGACGGCTTTTCATATAGAAACCATTGAATAAACTTAGGAACAGCTTATTTATTCAGCCCTTCCAGTATCCTGTCCAGGTATTTCTTCCGGTAATAATACTCTTTCACCTGCAGCAATTCTTTTTCGGAAGTAATACCTTCCTGATAATCTGCCATAATCTTTTCCACGGGTTCATATATTTCCTGTTTGGTGTTTGCGATGGTTTGTTCTAGTTGTTGTTTGTCTTCGGACCCTGAGATCTCCATAGCCTGTTCATTCAGTTCCAGCATCTCCATTAAAAAGTCGGGTGAGAGCTGGTATTTTTCTTCTTCCTCCAGCAGGCCCTTTAACTGCAATACATATTTGATGGTAGCATCCGGGTCCCGAAATATCTTATACGCCATATTCACCTGCGAGGAATGTTCCAGCATCTCCGCCTGTTCTTCTTCGGTGGATTGGCTGTAAAAATCAGGATGGTACTTACGGCTCAGTTCATAAAATTTTTCTTTTACAACAGCCGGGTCGGGTTGCAGGGTGATGGGGAGGGAATAGAGGGTGAAGTGATCCATGGATTGGTCTGTGGTTTGTAGTCTGTTGTCTGTGGTTGTTTGTAGTGTATGGTTATTTGTTGGTTAACTGTAAATGATCAACCAATAACAACTATAGACGACAAACCATAGACTACAGACTTTTCAAGTTATCTTGCGCCAAAATTAACACAATGCTTGTCATTGGACTTATCAGAGAGGGAAAAGTTCCGCAGGATAACAGGGTGGCGCTGGCGCCGCAGCAGTGTAAATGGCTGGTGAAACAGGTGCCGGGTACCCGCATCATCGTACAAAGCGCTCCCAACCGCTGTTTCAGCGACCAGGAATATATTGACGCGGGAATTGAAGTAAAAGAGAGTTTGGAGGAATGTGACCTGTTAATGGGTATTAAAGAAGTTCCGGTGGACCAGTTGCTGCCGGGTAAAAAATACCTGTTCTTTTCACATACACGCAAAAAACAGGCGTATAACCAGGCATTGTTACATGCAATGATGGATAAAGGTATTACCCTGGTAGATTATGAATGTCTCGAACACCAGGATGGCCAGCGGATCATCGGCTTTGGTTTTTTTGCGGGGATCGTGGGTGCGCATAACGGCATCATGGCTTATGGCAAACGAACAGGGGATTATCATTTAAACAGGGTAGTGGAAGTAAAAGATTACCGCGAATTGATCCATACTTATTTCGGGCTTAAACTGCCTGCCGTGAAGATCGCTGTAACGGGTAGTGGCCGCGTGGCGCATGGTATCCTCGAGATCATGAACCTGATGGATGTACAGGAAGTGGAACCGGAAGAATATACCAGCCGCAGTTTTCAATACCCGGTTTATGTACACCTGAAAGGGAACGACCTGTACCGCCACAAAGAAACTGACCGATACAACCGGGATGATTTTCACCAGCATCCTGAACAATACCGTTGTGTGTTTAACGAATACTGCATACATACAGACATACTCATGAACGGGATCTATTGGGATGCAGGCATTCCCCGCCTGTTTTCTATGGAAGATATAAAGCAGCCCGGTTTCAGGATACAGACCATTGCAGATATCACTGATGATAAAAATGGAAGTGTTCCCTGTAATCTCGGGGATGCAACGATTGATGATCCCGTATATGGAGTTGGTAAATTGACTGGTGATAAAACAGCCCCTTATCTTACCGGCAGCATAGATGTAATGGCCGTAGGCAACCTGCCCAATGAGTTACCGCGTGATGCCAGTCTTTACTTTGGTGAACAACTGATCAAATATGTATTGAATGATCTCCGCATCGGCAGTAGTGAAACACTTGACAGGGCCACCATTTTGCAAAACGGGAAACTTACGGATCATTTTAACTATTTATCTGAGTATGCCCGACATTGATCTATGAAAACTGTGCCTTCTGTGGCGAAAAATATTGCCACAGAAGGCACAGTTTTACAGATGGAGATAGTAGTCTTTTAATAGCCTGATAAAATCGGGATGGTAATCGTTTCCATCGCGGATTGTTATTTCTGAAGCAACGGAAGCAATAACCGTGGTTCCAAACAATAGCATCGTACGGAAATAATCGTGTTGTGTACTTTGTTTCACTGCGACCTCAGCAACAAGATACAATTCATTCGACCGTGCTATCTGCACACACTCATTTTTCCGTTCGTAGGGTAATAACACGGCAAACATGCCATCATCAGCTAAGTTGTTTTTGGCTATAGCAACCAATCCATCCAGTCCGAGCATATCACTATGCAAGGCAAGATTTCTTTTGCCATCCGGGCTTTTCAGATTGTTCTCAAAAAAGGGGGGATTGGAAATGATGAGCCCGTATTTTCTTCCGAGATGGATCGTGCGTATATCTCCCTGCAATACCTGTAAACGATTTTTCCAGGGGGATGCTTCAAAATTATCAGCAGCCTGTTGTGCAGCGGCTTCTTCTATTTCAACGGCATCGATAAGTGCATTCGTTTTTTGTGCCAACAGTAAACTCAATAACCCCGTACCGGTTCCGACATCCAATATATTTTTGACCTCTGGCTGTCGACTGCTGACTGCTTCTCCCACCCATGCCCCAAACAAACAGGCATCCGTACACACTTTCATGGCACAGTGTTGCTGGTGTACGGTGAATTGTTTGAATTGGAAGTAGGTGTTTGACATTGGGAATGATGAATATCGAACAATAGAATATTGAATGATGAAGTAGTGGATGCTTCTTTACTTCATCATTCGATATTCTATTGTTCGATATTATTTCGATAATTCATTTAACAGGTTCTGCAGGTCAAGCGGTTCTGTTACCATCTGTAATTTTTCGTCCGCATCAAGTGGCCATTGTTCTTTGGGTTTATCCCAGTACAGTTCTACCCCATTTTTATCAGGGTCATCTAAATACAAGGCTTCGGAAACACCATGATCGGATGCGCCGGTCAGTGGATATTTTGCATCGATCAGTCTTTGTAAAATAGCGGCAAGGTCCTTACGTGTAGGGTAGAGGATGGCGGTATGAAACAATCCCGGTGCTTTTACAGGCGCTGGCCCTGCATCTTTGCTGTACCAGGTATTTAACCCGATATGGTGGTGATAACCGCCCGCGGAAATAAAAGCCGCCTGCGTGCCGTATCGCTGCATCAATTCAAATCCCAACAGTTTTTGGTAGAATTCCAATGCGCGATCCAGGTCGGATACTTTCAGATGTACATGACCGATACGTGTTTGAGGTGGAACAGTATAACTCATACATCAAAGTTACAAGGGACAAGGTCCAGGATCCAAGAAATATGTTTTATTCCTGATATCCTGGACCTTGTCCCTTGTAACTTGTGTCTTGGACCTTGTCTCTTTAAAACTATTTGTTGCTGGTCAGGCTGGCTGAGAGATATTCTTTGTTGAGACGCGCAATATAATCCAGCGAGATCTCTTTGGGGCAAGTAGCTTCACAGGCGCCGGTATTGGTGCAGGAGCCAAAGCCTTCTTTATCCATCTGCGCCAGCATGTTGATTACACGGCTGTTGCGTTCAGGTTCACCCTGTGGCAATAAAGCAAGGTGGGAAACTTTCGCACCCACAAACAACATGGCACTGCTGTTCTTACAGGCCGCTACGCAGGCGCCGCAACCGATGCACATGGCTGCCGCAAAAGAAGCATCGGCATTATCTTTAGGAATGGGCAATGCATTACCATCCACCGCATTACCGGTATTCACACTGATATAACCACCGGCCTGTATGATACGGTCGAATGCCGTACGGTCAACCATCAGATCTTTAATAACAGGGAACGCATCGGCTCTCCATGGTTCCACCACAATGGTATCACCATCCTGGAACGCGCGCATGTGCAGCTGGCAGGTAGTATTTGCGTGCCATGGGCCATGCGGTTTGCCATTGATGTACATGGAACATGAACCACAGATACCTTCACGACAATCGTGGTCGAAAGTGATGGGGTCCTCGCCATCATGAATCAGTTGTTCATTCAGCACATCAAACATTTCGAGGAAACTCATTTCACTGGAAATGTTCTCTACACGGTATAATTTGAAAACACCTTTTGAAGAAGCGTTTTTTTGCCTCCATACTTTGAGGTTGAGATTCATGTGGTAATGTTCCATATCCGTTATATTAGATGTAGATTATAAAGTTATAGTGAATGGCGTTATTTCAAACTGGATGTCCTTTTTTGTAATTCGCTTAACGTTTCTATAAAATTCATTATTGTCATATCTAGGGATAAACCCTCTTGATGATACTACCAATGCATTAATCGAAAACGCTGGTAATTGATCGATCGTTTTCTCAATAGAGTTGAGTATCTGTTCACATGCTTTTATCAATTCTATTCCTTTCAACTCCACATAGTATGCGGGTGATGGATTGTTTTTTAAATAATTATACTGCTGTTTTTCTTTGTCAAATAAAAATAAATAGTCACATCTTCTCCCATCTTCTGCGTGAGTAAGCACGCATCTTTCGATCGGAATTACATCGCAAACTATTTCATACTCTGCATGTCGGAAAGAAATTGATTTTCCTTCTTCTTCTCTGTAAATTTCCGCTCCTCTTTCTGTTATGATACATTCGGATATAGGTCTCATTTCTGAATATTTAATTCTATATCCATAATAGCACTAAAGTCAGTATTGAGTGCTGCGCTTACGCTATCAATTTTTTCTGCTTTTATTAAGCCTTCTTTATCAAGAAGGCTTTCTTGAACAACTCCATTTGTTTCTGCATCGAATTTTAAAATGTAAGCACTTATGTCTTTGGGGTTTATCCAGTATTTCTCTTCAATTATTTCATTTACTTTATCCTTATTTTTTTGCCCAACCTGATAAGCATAGATTAAATTGTTTAACGAGGTAAGAATGTATGGGCTATGAGTCGTTATAAAAAAGAAACCATTGTGTTTGTTGAATTCATTTGCGATGAACTTAACCAGATTGTTCTGTGCCGAAGGGAATAAACTGATTTCAGGTTCGTCAATAACAAGCGATTTCCTTTTTTCTTCTTCACTGTAATATTTTAATGCCAACACAATCGGAATTGTTGTTTTGTAACCAGATGGGGCACTGCCCATTTTATACCAAACGGAATCGCCAGATTTTCTAAACGATCCATAGCCATTTTCATTTTTATATTCAATGCCTAAAGGTTCTATTATTGTTTCAGTTTTGAAGTGTCTTTGTATTTGATCTGCTTTTGCAAACTGGTTAAATAGTGAGTCATCGATATTGGAAATGCTATCTTTCCCTAATGAAAAGATAGATTGTAGCCCTCTTTCGGTAGGGATGAAAAGAGGGTTATTCATTACAGGGGCAACATCATTCAGAAAAAAACTTGTAGGTATAACTCTATTTGTAGGGTCAGGGTTATTGTCATCACTCTGAGTTGATTGTATTTTTTTTAATTCCAATAATAGGTTTGAAAAATCTTTTGAAATTGGGATCAGCGTTGCAGTAAGATTTAATATTTTACTGTTGTTGTCCCTGGCGTCAATAAAGGTTTTCTGACTAACTGTTAGCGAATAGTCTGAGCATTCATAAAAAATGTAGCTATTTTCTTTAATAGACTCCTTTAACCCCCATTGAGTTAATCCAATCGAAAATTTTGACTGGCCTGCAAAAAAAGGTTGATCGTCTAATGCTATATAAGAAAAATATCGGCAACAGCATAAAATTTTTCCAATCATGGTTTTTCCTGTAGCCTGTTCACCTATCAATACATTAAACCTGCCAAGTTCTAACTCAACATTTGTAATTGGTCCAAAATTTTTTATGACTAATTTTTCTTTCAACTTTTTTATTTATAATTCCTCTGTGTTGGCTTGATTAACTCGTACTTTAAATCCTCTTTATGTAGTTTCCAATTACTTTCACCTGCATATTCCCATGCAGCCACATACATATACTTCTCGTCATCACGCATCGCCTCACCATCCTCTGTCTGGTATTCTTCACGGAAATGTCCGCCGCAGCTTTCATTCCTGTTCAGTGCATCTTTACACATCAGTTCGCCCAGTTCAATAAAGTCGGCTACGCGGTTGGCTTTGTCGAGTTCAGGGTTCATTTCACCGATCTCGCCGGGTATGCGTACATCGCTCCAGAATTCTTTTTTCAGCGCCTGTATCTCGGTGATGGCTTCCTGTAATCCTTTTGCATTACGGGCCATACCGCATTTTTCCCACATGATCTTGCCAAGGCGTTTGTGGAAACTTTCTACGCTTTGTTTGCCTTTGATGTTCATCAGTGTATGGATCCTGTCGGATACCGCTTTCTCTGCTGCTTCAAATGCAGGGTGTGAAGTATCTACCGCTTTGGTATAGATCTCATCAGCCAAATGGTTTCCGATCGTATAAGGGATCACAAAGTATCCATCAGCCAGTCCCTGCATGAGTGCAGAGGCGCCGAGACGGTTGGCACCATGATCGCTGAAGTTGGCCTCGCCTAATGAATATAATCCGGGGACATTGGTCTGCAGTTCATAATCCACCCACAAGCCCCCCATGGTATAGTGTACGGCAGGGTAGATGCGCATCGGGAACTCGTACGGGTTCTCGCCTGTGATCTTTTCATACATATCAAACAGGTTACCGTATTTCTCTTTCACTACTTCTTTGCCGAGTACAATGATCTCTTCCTGGCTCAGGTTGTCCTTGCCTTCTTTACCTGCTTCTATTTTTCCATAGCGGATGATGGCTGCGCTGAAATCGAGGTACACGGCCTGTTTGCTGCTGCCTACACCGTATCCTTCGTCACATCTTTCTTTCGCAGCGCGTGAAGCAACGTCACGAGGTACAAGGTTACCAAATGCGGGGTACCTTCTTTCGAGGTAATAATCTCTTTCTTCTTCGGGGATATCACTTGCTTTGCGGGTATCGCCTTTTTGTTTGGGTACCCAGATACGGCCATCATTACGCAGTGATTCCGACATCAGTGTCAGCTTCGACTGGTGATCACCACTCACCGGAATACAGGTAGGGTGTATCTGTGTAAAACAGGGGTTCGCAAATGTGGCGCCTTTTTTATGTGCCTTCCATGCCGCGGTAACATTGCTGCCCATGGCATTGGTTGATAAATAGAATACGTTGCCATAACCACCGCTGCAAAGCAGTACGGCATGACCGAAATGTCTTTCCAGTTTACCGCTGACCAGGTCGCGGGCAATGATGCCCTGTGTTTTACCATCGATGGTAACGATCTCGAGCATTTCGTGGCGGCTGTACATCTTCACATTACCGAGTGCCACCTGTCTTTCCAGCGCCTGGTAAGCGCCTATCAATAATTGCTGACCGGTTTGGCCCGCAGCATAAAAAGTTCTTTGTACCTGTGTACCACCGAATGAGCGGTTACTCAGCAAGCCACCATATTCACGTGCGAAAGGAACGCCCTGTGCCACACACTGGTCGATGATATTGGCGCTCACTTCTGCCAGTCGATGCACATTGGCCTCGCGTGCGCGGTAGTCGCCACCTTTGATGGTATCATAAAAAAGACGGAAAACGCTGTCGCCATCATTCTGGTAGTTCTTGGCGGCATTGATACCACCCTGTGCGGCGATGGAGTGTGCGCGGCGCGGAGAATCCTGGAAACAGAATGCTTTTACTTTATAACCCAGCTCACCCAGTGACGCGGCCGCAGAAGCGCCGGCCAGCCCGGTTCCAATGACGATCACTTCCAGTTTGCGCTTATTGGCAGGGTTCACCAGTTTACAGTGCCCCTTGTAATCCACCCATTTTTCTTCTAAGCGGCCGGAAGGAATTTTCGCATCTAACATATAGAGAGAATTTGTCGTTTGTGATTTGTTGACATAGTCCATAGACCATGGTCCATGGACTATTTTACCCAACCTAAATAAAAACTCACCGGCATCATCGCAAACGCAAGCGGCACGATGATGGCGAATGCATAGCCGATTACTTTGATCATGTCAAAATAACGTTTGTTATGAACACCGATCGTACGGAACGCGCTTTTGAAGCCGTGCGCAAGATGGTATCCCAGCGAAATACAACCCAGAACATATACGATCACCACCCAGAGTTCGCTGAAGACGGTTTTCATTTTTTCAAACAGGTTGATCTCTTCTCCTAATAAGAAACCCTGGTTAGAACGGTTGGGTAACCAGAAATGAGAAATATGCATCACCAGGAACAGTAAAATGATGGTACCCAGCAATCCCATGCTGCGGCTATACCATTTACTGCCGGCATTACCATAATCCACTGCATAACCGATGGAACGTTTGGCCCTGTTCTGGGCAGTGAGCATATAACCCTGGATGATATGGAGCAGCAGGCCGGCAAAAAGACCGATCTCCAGTACCCTTGGAACCCAGTTTCCACCCATAAAATGCGCCGCGTGGATGAACATCTCACCACCATCACCTGCCCAGATACAGGCGTTTAACGCAACGTGAATGATGAGGAACAGAATCAGAAAGATACCCGTAAATCCCATCACCAGTTTCTTACCTATTGACGATGTGAAGACTTGTTTCCAGGTCATAATGCAGTTTTAGATTGTCAAATTCGGTGCAAATTTAGGTCAGGAATGGATGCTAAGCGAAAACTTTTTTCACGCAATCGTTATCGGGATTCCTCTGCGTAAACTCTCTGTCCTCCTGTTCTCTGCGGTGAAGAAACGCTTGCAGATACGAACATCTTGAAGATCGGAGCTTTTTTCACCGCAGAGAACAGGAGTTACAGGAGTTGCCGCAGAGAGCCGCTCACATAAAATTTTGCTTTACTGAAAGTAGACTATCCTACATTTGATACATGTTCAAACTTCTCAGCATTTTATGGAACAGTTTCCGTATGGCCCTGCAGGAACTGCGGGTAAATAAACTGCGGACCTTTCTTTCGCTGTTCGGGATTACCATCGGTATATTCTGTATCATAGGCGTACTGGCAACGGTTGACAGTCTGGAACGTAAAGTGCAGAGCGATATCAAGGCTTTTGGTAACAATACCATCTATATCGACAAATGGAACTATGGCGGAGGTGATGATGGCGGACAATATCCCTGGTGGAAATACATCAAGCGCCCACAAATGCGGATCGATGAGATGCATTTTGTCAAATCAAAGAGCCAGCTGGCCGCCAACGCGGCGATAGTCGTTTCGAACAATGTGAACCTGAATTATAAGGATAACCAGCTCAGTAATATTAATCTGTATGGGGTTTCTGAAGAATTTACTTCCATCCAGACCATCGAGATCGATTACGGGCGTTACCTGAACGAGAGCGAGTTCCTCAGGGGTACTACTACTGCGGTGATCGGTAACCTGGTGGCCACAGAATTATTTCCCAGCGCTGAAAAAGCGATCGGGCAACAGATATCGTATAACGGGCGAAGACTGAATATTGTTGGCGTGATCAAGAAACAGGGCCAGAGTTTTGTGGGCGGGTTTGATTATGACCAGTCGGTGATCGTTGCCTACCGTTATTTCGCCAGCGTGTATAATCCTGATAACAATAATCCCTTCATCATGGTACAGGGCAAGGCGAATATTCCTTCTCCCGCCCTGCAGGATGAACTGACGGGTATCATGCGCCAGGCGAGAAGATTAAGTCCTACTGAAGAAGATAATTTCTCCTGTAATGATGTGGCCCAGTTCAGCGAACAGGTGACCGGATTTTTCGGCAATGTGAAAGTAGGCGGCTGGGTGATCGCTATTTTTAGTTTGATCGTGGGTGTATTCGGTGTGGCCAATATCATGTTTGTGACCGTGCGTGAAAGAACCAGCCAGATCGGTCTTAAAAAAGCGATCGGCGCCAAGAAAAAAACCATTCTCACCGAGTTCCTGCTCGAAAGCGCCTTCCTCTGTATCATAGGGGGTATACTGGGGTTATTGATGGTAGAAGGACTTGTATTGGTATTGGGTACCATTTTACCGTTCCCTCTCTATATCGCACCCGATATTATTGCTATGGCGATGACTGTCTGTATTGTTATGGGCATGATCTCTGGTATTATTCCCGCCTATACCGCTGCCAAGATGGATCCGGTGGTGGCGATCAGGACGAAATAAGCTTAGTTTAAAGTTGGAGGATGATAGTGAGAGGTAATGCTATTCTATTAGCGCTTACTTTTGCGGTCAAAAGCCTACCATCTCTCATTTGTCAACTATCAACTAAATGCCCACCATCCTCGCCATAGAATCTTCCTGTGATGAAACATCTGCTTCTGTTTGTGTGGATGGGAAGATATTGTCCAATCATATCGCCAATCAAACCATACATGCGCAATATGGCGGCGTAGTACCCGAACTGGCCAGTCGCGCCCACATGCAAAACATTGTACCCGTAGTTGATATTGCACTCAAAAACGCTTTCCCCGAACTACAGACTACAGACCACAGACTACAGACTATTGACGCAGTCGCTTTCACCCAGTCTCCCGGCCTGATCGGCAGCCTGCTGGTAGGTGCGCAGTTTGCCAAATCACTGGCGCTCTCACTAGAGAAACCATTGATCGCCGTACACCACATGCAGGCGCATGTATTGGCCAACCTGATCGGGGATGATGTGCCGGAATTTCCGTTTTTATGTCTTACCGTAAGCGGTGGTCATACACAGATCGTACTGGCGAATTCACCACTGGACCTGAAAGTGATCGGTGAAACGATCGATGATGCGGCTGGGGAAGCATTTGATAAAAGTGCCAAATTACTGGGCCTGCCTTATCCTGGCGGACCGCTGGTAGACAAATATGCCAAAGAAGGCAACCCGCTTGCCTTCAAATTTGCGGAACCGCAGATACCTGAACTGAATTTTTCTTTTAGCGGACTAAAAACCTCCGTGCTGTATTTCCTGCAGAAGCAATCCCCGGGTTTTATTGAAGCAAACCTGAAAGATCTCTGTGCATCCATCCAGCATACGATCATCAATATCCTGTTGAAAAAACTAAAGAAAGCCGTCGATCAAACCAAGGTAAAAAACATCTGTATTGCAGGAGGCGTAAGCGCTAACAGCGGTTTGCGCAAAGCTTTGCAGGAAGCGGGTCAGAAACATGGTTGGAGAACCTATATCCCCGCTTTTGAATACTGTACCGATAATGCAGCGATGATCGCTATCACTGCCTACTATAAATATCTCTCAGGCGATTTTGCGCCGTTGGAAACAGGACCTACTGCGAGGGCGGAGTGGTGAGAAAGGTTTGCGGTTTAGAGTTTGGGGTTAGTTACCATATTAACCAAAAACAACCCCAAACCCTGGCAGTCGCCCGGCTCCGCCGGGTGACGACTATCCCCGGCCTCCGGCCCAATTCATTATTAATACCAAATAGCTGGTAAAATCCCGCCGTTAAATCGTAATTTCGCGCCCTGAAAACGGGTAACTCAATATGATCAGCGCAAGAAATATCACCCTCGCTTATGGCAAAAGGGTATTGTTTGATGAAGTGAATATCAATTTCATCAAGGGTAACTGTTATGGTGTGATCGGTGCCAATGGTGCCGGTAAATCCACTTTTTTAAAAATACTCAGCGGTGAGATCGAGCCGAACAAGGGAACTGTGGACATCAGTCCCGGTGAACGGATGGCCGTGCTGAAACAGAACCAGTTTGGTTTTGATGATACCACCGTACTCAATACCGTACTCATGGGTCATAAAAGACTATGGGATGTGATGCATGAACGTGATGCCATTTATGCCAAAGCCGATTTTACAGAAGAAGACGGTATGAAAGCCGGTGAACTGGAAGGTGAGTTTGGTGAAATGGGCGGCTATGAAGCAGAAAGCAACGCCGGCAGCCTGCTGAGCGACCTGGGCGTGAAAGAAGAATTGCACCAGAGCCTGATGCGTGATATACCGAGTAATTTCAAAGTGCGTGTATTGCTGGCGCAGGCCCTGTTTGGCAATCCCGATATACTGCTGCTGGATGAACCTACCAACGGACTGGATATAGAAACCATCGGCTGGCTGGAGAACTTCCTCGCCGATTACGAGAATATCGTACTGGTGGTGAGCCACGACCGTCACTTCCTGGATACGGTTTGTACCCATGTGGCGGATGTGGACAGGTCAAAGATCAAAACATTCACGGGTAATTATACCTTCTGGTACGAATCATCACAACTGATGAGTCGCCAGATAGGGGATAAGAACAAGAAAACCGAAGAAAAGCGCCAGGCGCTTCTCGACTTTATCGCGCGTTTCTCTGCGAATGCGTCAAAAAGTAAGCAGGCCACATCGCGTAAAAAAGCACTGGAAAAACTGACCATAGAAGAGATAGAACCATCCAACAGAAAATACCCCGGTATCATCTTCCAGCCCCTGCGTGAAGTGGGTAACCAGATACTGAATGTAGAGAACCTGAGTAAAAGCGTGGATGGAAGAAAACTGTTTGACAAAGTCAATTTCAGTATCAACAAAGGAGAAAAGATAGCATTCCTCAGTCGCGATCCGCTGGCCATTACCAGTTTCTTCGAAATCATCAATGGCAATGCACAGGCAGACGCAGGTAAATTCGAATGGGGAACCACCATCACAAAAGCATACCTCCCGCAGGAAAACGAAGAATTTTTCACACAGGGATTAACGTTGATGGATTGGCTGCGCCAGTATGTGCCGGCACATGTAACCGATGCGGATGAACCTTTTATCCGCGGCTTCCTCGGTAAAATGTTATTCAGCGGCGATGATATCCAGAAAAAAACAAATGTACTCAGCGGGGGAGAAAAAGTGCGTTGTATGGTCAGCCGTATGATGCTGCAGAACCCCAACCTGGTGATCCTTGACCAGCCGACCAACCACCTCGACCTGGAAAGCATCCAGAGTTTTAACGAAGGCTGCCAGACGTTCCCCGGTGTTGTAATGATCACTTCTCATGACCATACCTTCATGCAAACCGTTGCCAACCGCATCATCGAATTGACCCCCAAAGGCATTATCGACCGGTTGATGACCTTTGATGAATACATGGAGGACAGCCGTGTGAAGGAGCTGAGGGAAGAGATGTATAAGTAAGATAAATCACTAAGTATTTATTACGGGTATTTAACGCAAGTCAGCTTTCGGGCTGACTTTTGTTTTGTAAATTGGTGTCAAAATCGGGAAATATGTCTGTTATTAAATTACCGTTGTTATTTGCCGGCGAAAAAGCAGAAAAAATATTATACACGTTATTTGATAGTGGGGCCAATTTATCATGCATCAGCCCCCAATACGCCGAGGAAATTTCCCGACCGGTTAGTTTAGGCAGGGAAAGAAAAATAGCCACCGCAAGTGAGGCGCATTTTATCATTATTAAAGAAAGGGTTCTTCTGGATTTTTATATCGAGGATGTTTTGTTAAGTGATGAGTTCCTTGTTGTTCCAGGACTAAGCGAAGAGGCTGTTATCGGCGCAGCCACTTTACAGAAATGGCGTATCAAACTCGATTTTGAACATGATACTGTGCATGTGGACCCTAAAGTGGCCAAAATGCAATTGATCTGACAAAAGAGAATTGTAAGAACCGAAGGTTAATGTTATTTAAGCCGCAGATTCGCAGATTAATTATAGCACTAGGTGCGACAATTAATCTGCGAATCTGCGGCTTTTTTTATCCTGAATCAGACCTTGACCGTTACTCTCAAAAAAGTAGCATCGATCGAAGTAGTAGCGGCATCACCACTCTTATTCTGGCTATTGAATAAAGTTTCCAGTTCTGCCTGCAATTCACCCGCTTTCCCATCCGCCTCGGCTGCCGCAAATGCGTTCATCGTAGGGCCATAGAAATTTTTGAAATTTGCGACGAATTGTGATGCAGGATAAGGTGCAGCAAAAGTGAAAGTATCTTTCTCGCAGGTGATATTCTCCGGTGTAATACCCGCTTGCCCAAACCGTTCTATCACGTGGCTCTCCATACCCCATAACATCGGGCTGATAAAACCTTCCGGTGGTGCCGGGGTATAGGCAGAACTGATCTTCAGGATCTGTGCCACCAGCGTTGGATCACCCGGGATCCAGTTGCCCATTACGATACGGCCGCCGGGTTTGGTCACGCGTACCATTTCTTTGGCCACATCTACAGGTTTTGGTGCGAACATCGCACCGAATATCGTTACCACCAAGTCGAAGCTTTGGTCTTTCAACCCTTCAAGGTTGGTGGCATCACCTTCCTGAAAAAACAGGTTGTCCAGTTTCAGGTCAGCGGCACGGGCATTACCGGCTGCAACCAGGTTCCGTGCGATATCTACGCCCAGTACCTGTGCGCCAAGTTTTGCCTCGGGAACAGCAGTGGTGCCATCACCGCAGCCGAGGTCCAGTACCTGCATGTCCTTTGTAACACCCAATTTGCCTACAAGGGCCTCGCCACTTTGACGCATGGTTTTAGCCATTACTGTGAAATCGCCTTTTTCCCAGAGAGCTTTGTTCGGATTCATTTGTTTTTTATTTAAGAGCGGCAAGGTAGAACTCAGCAGGTAAATGTGCAGGCACCTTTTTACGATCGGTAGCCGGCAAAAGACCTTGTACAGGAATGATTTTCCCTTCGGAAATGCTGAGCTGTTATCTACCGAATATACATAGTTTACGGTTTCGTGCTTATCTTCCGCATCCCAAAATCATACACATGAGAAAGCTTCTGCAGACAGTATTCCTGCTGGTACTTGTTATTACGCTAAAGGCACAGGACCTGAATTATTACCTGCCCAAAAACGTTACTTACGACCCTGCTATACCTACACCCAAATCAGTGATCGGTCACGAAGTAGGCGAGTGGCATGTTACCCACGACAGATTGGTCAATTATATGAAAGCCATCGACGCGGCTTCTGACCGTGTTACGCTGCAAACAATGGGTTACACTTATGAGGGCCGCCCACAGGTGGTGCTGATCGTTACTTCTCCCAAAAATCATAAAAACCTCGAAACCATCCGCCAGCAGCATGTACAGTTAACGGATGCGGGTAAATCATCTTCACTGAATGTGAACGATATGCCCATCGTGGTATGGATAGGTCATAGTATCCATGGTAATGAAAGCAGCGGCAGTAATGCATCTCTTTTATCTGCTTATTATTTAGCGGCGGCACAGGGACCGCAGGTAGAGGCATTGCTGGAACATACTGTGATATTGGTCGATCCTTCCTTTAATCCCGATGGCCTCAACCGTTTTGCGAGCTGGGCCAATACCAATAAAAGCATGACCACGGTAAGTGACCCCAATACCCGTGAGTTCAATGAAATGTGGCCCGGCGGACGTTTTAATCATTACTGGTTTGACCTTAACCGCGACTGGCTGCCTGCCCAGCACGTAGAGAGCCAGAGCCGTCTTGCTATGTTTCACCAGTGGAAACCCAATATCCTTACTGACCATCATGAACAGGGAAGCAATGCCAGCTTCTTTTTTCAGCCGGGAGTGCCGTCACGTGTCAATCCCAATACCCCGGGGAAGAACCAGGACCTGACCGCTGCCTTGGGTAAATACCATGCAAAATCGCTTGACAGTATCGGTTCCTTATATTTTACCAAAGAAGGGTACGATGATTTCTATTATGGAAAAGGTTCTACCTATCCCGATATCAACGGCAGCATCGGTATCCTGTTTGAACAGGCCAGCAGCCGCGGACATTCGCAGGAAACAGAGAATGGGTTGCTTACTTTTCCATTCACGATCCGTAACCAATTTGTGACCGCATTGTCTACACTGGAAGGCGCGGCTAACCTGCGTAAAGAGTTCCTGAGCTACCAGCGTGATTTTTATAAGGAAGTAGAAAAAGAAGGCAATGCATTCGCCATCAAGAATTATGTGATCGGTGATGAGAACGATAAAGTGCGGACCAATATATTTATCCAGATGCTGCTCCGCCACCAGGTTGAGATCTACAACCTGAAACAGGATTATACTGCCGACGGCAAAACCTTTAAAGCCGGTTCATCTTACATAATACCTACGGATCAGAAACAGTTCAAGATCATCAAAACTGTGTTTGAAAAAACATTTGATTACAAAGACAGCCTGTTTTACGATGTAACGGCCTGGACAATGCCATTGGCTTTTGACCTGCCTTACAGCGAAGTAAAAGGATCGGTTTCACAAGGAAGCAGGGTTACTGCCATTGCTGCACCTGCATTGAATGTGCATCATGCCCCAAACACTTTTTCTTATGCTTTCCGCTGGAACGAGTTCAATGCCCCTAAACTGCTGTACAACCTGCAATCGAAAGGGATCATGACCAAAGTGGCCACGCAGAAATTCAGTATCATGGTCAATGGCAGGGAAGAAAGCTTTGATTACGGAACGATCATTATTCCAACCGGCTTACAGAAAACAAAAGGCGAGGCGCTGGATAAACTGATCGATGAATCTGCCGCTAATAGTGGCGTGGAAATATTTTCGATTGGAACCGGCTATGCAAGCGGTGGCATCGACCTTGGCAGCGCCAGCTTCAACAATGTAAAAACACCCAAAGTGATGATGTTTGGCGGCACCGGTACCAGTGCCACGGATGTGGGTGAGATATGGCACCTGATGGATATCCGTTTCAATATCCCCGTAAGTATCGTGGATGTGGAGCGGTTTAATGCCATCAATCCCTCAAAATACAACGTGATCATCATGCCTTCGGGTACATATTCAACACTGAGTAAGCCCGCCCAGGACAAATTACGTGAGTGGGTAAGTGACGGCGGCACACTTGTAGCTACAGAAGATGCCACTAAGTACCTCGCTACCAATGGGTTTACCAAAGTAATATTCAAAACCAGTGAGGAAAAAAAGGACAGTACCCGCCAGTTACCGTATAATCTCCGGTCCGATGAAACACGCGCCAAAGACATGCCCGGATCACTTTTCGAGGCCAAACTGGAGCTTACCCACCCGCTTTGCTATGGTTATACAGATTCTACCGTGAGCATATTTAAGTCAAATACGCTGTTCATGGACCAGAACAATGGCTTGTACGATTCGCCGGTTATGTACACAGACAATCCGCTACAGAGCGGCTATATGTACCGGGGGCATAAGAATACGGTTAAAAACACCGCTGCCATCAATATCGACAACCTTGGCCGCGGGAAAGTGATCTCCATGGTAGACAACCTGAATTTCAGGGCTTTCTGGCTGGGAACGACAAAGCTTTTTCTGAATGCAGTGTTTTTTGGGGATATTATTAGGATGTAAGCAGTCTGGATAGGATGTAGCAGTCTGGAGTTAGGAGTCTGGCGTCGGGAATAGAGAAGCATTATTCCGGACTCCAGACTCCTAACTCCAGACTAAAAATGTGGATAACCACCATTTCCCTTGATTTCCAAACTAAAATATCCCGCCCCTGTTAGTATTTTATCCAAAAAAAGGCAAAATCGTATGGATAATTAAGTCGGTTTCCCTACCTTTGCCTCCCGAAAAAAATCGGACAAAAAACAAGAGTCATGGCAAGAGTATGTCAGGTTACTGGTAAAAAGCCTATCGTTGGAAACTCGGTTTCCCACTCCAACATCAAAACCAAACGTCGTTTCTTACCCAATTTGCAGAAAAAACGTTTCTTTTTTGCTGAAGAAGACCGTTGGGTAACACTGAAAGTATCTACGGATGCTATCAGAACCATCAACAAGAACGGCCTGAATACCGTTATCAAAGAAATGAGAGCGGGCGGCGCGAAGATCTAATTAACAAAAAAGAAAACAACACACAATGGCAAAGAAAGGTAACAGGGTACAGGTGATTCTGGAATGCACGGAGCATAAGACCAGCGGTCTGCCCGGTACAAGCCGTTATATCACTACCAAGAACAAAAAGAATACGCCAGAGCGTATCGAACTGAAGAAGTTAAACCCCATCCTGAAAAAAGTAACTGTTCATAAAGAAATTAAATAATCATGGCAAAAGCAGCTTCCAAAAACGCGAAAGTAAAAGACCTGAAGGCCGCAGCCGAGGCAAAAAACTGGACCAAAGTGATCAAGGCTGTACGCAGCCCTAAAAGCGGTGCTTATACTTTCAAAGAGCAAATCGTACACAAGGATAAAGTAAAAGAATTCCTCGCGGAGAAATAACCGTGCGTCTTTACAATATTGAAAAGCTTTCCTTTGCAGGAAGGCTTTTTGTATTTATTGCATCAGATCAGATGAAAGTTGATAAATGAAAGATGATAGGTTATACCAATCAGACATTGAAAATAGTTCAAAAGGAATTTCTCTTTCTCTCTTTTTCTCTTGTCCTTCTCTTAGTGAAACAAAAAGACTGCAAATCGGGAAGTTTCACTAAGAGAAGGACAAGAGAAAAAAAGCTAAAAGAGTCATTCCGGTCAGGCTGGTTTCAATGTTGATTTAGTATTTATCTGTCATCTGTCAACTTTCATCCCTCATCTTTAATTTTGTACTATGGGTTTCTTCGACAAATTATTCGGTAAACAGGAAAAAGAAAGTCTCGACCAGGGTTTACAGAAAACCAAGGAAGGGTTCTTCTCCAAGATCACCAGGGCGGTGGCGGGCAAGAATACGGTGGATGAAGAAGTACTCGATAACCTCGAGGAAGCGCTGGTAAGCGCCGATGTGGGCATTGAAACAACAGTTGCTATCATAGAGCGTATTGAAGAGCGTGTGAAGCAGGATAAGTACATCAATACCTCCGAACTGAATAAACTGCTGCAGGAAGAGATACAGTCGATGCTGGTAGATGCTGCGGAGGCTTCGTATAAAGATTTCAGTCTGCCCGCAGGTAAAAAGCCGTATGTGATATTAGTAGTAGGCGTAAATGGTGTTGGTAAAACAACCACGATTGGTAAACTCGCACACAATTATAAAAAAGCCGGCAACAATGTAATACTCGGCGCTGGTGATACCTTCCGTGCTGCAGCCGTGGACCAACTGACCATCTGGAGCGAAAGGGTAGGTGTGCCGATTGTAAAACAGGCGATGGGTTCCGACCCCAGCGCCGTTGCTTTTGATACGGTATCAAGCGCCGTTGCTAAAAATGCGGATGTGGTGATCATTGATACAGCTGGCCGCCTGCACAACAAATTGCACCTGATGGACGAACTCGGCAAGATCAAACGTGCCATCCAGAAAGTGATCCCTGATGCACCACATGAAGTGATGCTGGTGCTGGATGGTTCTACCGGGCAGAACGCACTCGAACAGGCCAAACAATTTACCGCTACCACAGATGTATCTGCCATCAGCATCACCAAACTGGACGGGACAGCCAAAGGCGGTGTGGTACTAGCTATCGCCAATCAATTTAAAATACCGGTAAAGTATATTGGTGTAGGAGAAAAGATCGATGACCTGATCATTTTTGATAAGCATGAGTTTGTCGACAGCCTTTTTAAGTTGGACAAATAATTTTACCTTACCGTAAAATTATTGTCTATGAAAAAGGCCATTTTCTTGTTCGTATTCAGCTTCGGAACAATTGTCTTCACACAGGCACAGTTGGGCAGTATTGCAGACAAAGCCAAAGCAACTGCCGCCGCAGCAGGTTTCGACGTAAATAAGCTTACCAATAGCATTATGGGGAAACTGGTTCCCGGGCTAAACCTTAGTTCTGCACAGCAACCACAGGTTACCGATGCTGTTTCTGGTTTTTTAGGCCAGAAATCAAGTATCGTTCCTTTACAGTCCAGTAATCCTGCTGAGTACACCAAAAAACAATCGGGGTTATTTAACAGCCTCAAAACAAAACTGGGTGGTATACTTGTAAAGGACCAGATGAGTAAATTCCTCGGTATGAAGCCTGCCACCAATAACCCGGCAGACGCACTTTCGCAGTTGTTCTATTAACCGGGATTGATGCCCGCAAATGTGTCCCCACATTTGCCGCAGCGTTACTGAAAAAAAGCAGCAAATGTGAGACACATTTGCGGGCATCTTATTTCCGATCCCTGTTCAATATTCCTTGTTCCTTGTTCTTCTGTTCAAAAGACTTCTTCTCTGTTAAAATGTATACCTCAACCCCAATCCACCCCATCCTCCTTCAAAATAATTATACCCGATCACATTGAATGATGGCTGCCAGTCGAAACTGATATTAAGCGGGGCGCCTTCTATTTTATAATCAAGTCCCAGTACACCATCGATACCGATAGCCAGGCCTGCGGTGCGTTCGGGATATTTTGTTTTCCACCTGTCGCTCCATACACCAAAATGGCCGCCGCCACCCAGGTACCATTTCAGTCCGGGTACCGTGTTGATATCATAATGTAATTCATACAAGCCGGTAAGACGGAAACCATCAGTAGAAATATACCCCAATGCTTCAACTGCGCGGTTGGGTTGGAGAAAATGTTTCAGGGTAACAGCGCCGGGATACACTTTTACGCCCAGTGCAGTGCGGTATTCCGTACTCTCATTCATCTGTGCGTTGGCAGAAACAGCAGTGATCATGATTACTAATAAAGCCGATAGTCGTTTCATAATTTGTTTGGTTTTTGAATGATGACAGAAAACTATGCCAATCCCGCAAGGCCTTCTCTCAAAGAATAGTTAAGGTTGATTTCGGTTTATGATTTAGGTTTGTATTATGCACACATTTAAGGAACTCGTAACAGATTTCGGGGAGCGTTTCGCCACCAGACATTTCCCGGCGACACCTGCAAGTTTATATGAACCGGGGGAATATTTTTTATCATGGGGAGGCAAACGCATCCGTCCCGTGATGTGCCTGATGGGTAATGAATTGTTTGGCGATATTCATAAGGATACTTACGAAGTGGCCACGGCTGTAGAACTGTTTCACAACTTTACACTGATACACGATGATATCATGGACCGGGCCCCGTTGCGCAGGGGAATGGAAACCGTGCACATGAAATATGGTCCCAATACAGCATTGCTTACGGGTGATGTGATGATGATACAATCGTATGAATACCTCAACAGGGTAAATGCACAATACCTGCAACGCATTATCGCGTTGTTCAATAAAACAGCCAAAGAAGTTTGCGAGGGCCAGCAACTGGATATTGATTTTGAAACCATGGCGGATGTTTCCCTGGACGCCTACCTCGAAATGATCAGCCTGAAAACATCTGTGCTACTGGCTGCCAGTCTCGAAATGGGCGCCATCATCGGCGGCGCCAGCGAAGGTAATTGCCGGCATATCTATGAGTTTGGAAAAAATCTAGGTATCGCTTTCCAGGTACAGGACGATTATCTTGATGCATTCGGTGATCCTGAAAAATTCGGCAAAGAAGTAGGGGGGGATATCCGTCAGAATAAAAAAACATTTTTGCTTTTACATGCACTCGAAGTGGCCGATGCAAAACAGAAACAGCAATTACAGCGACTGATGCGGGAGGATGCACCAGATAAAGTGCCGGCTGTCTTATCCATTTTCAAAGACTGTAATGTAGACGACTGGGCCATGCAGTTAAAAGAGAAATATCTCGAGACGGCTTTAGGTCATCTTGATGCGATCGCTGTCATGTCTGCACGCAAAAAATCCCTGAGAGAACTGGCGGAGTTCCTGATACAGCGGGACTATTGATCACGGATTACACGGATTTTTTATATGATTGGTATGAACTGGTTGTTACGTTTTCACTCATATCCATCATATAAAAAATTCGTGTAATCCGTGATAAAAAAACACTTAGCTTTAAAGCAAACCCAAAATAAACCACATGCCCAATTCTCTCTTCCGTACCAAAAGCATCGATAAGATAATGTCCGATTCCGCTTCACAGGATGAAGGTCATGGAACCGGACTGAAAAGGGTTCTCACTGTTCGTGACCTTACTTTTTTTGGTATTGCCGCTATTATCGGTGCGGGTAGTTTCAGCAGTCTTGCCGGTGCGGTTTTCTCCGGCGGACCGGGTGTGGTGTTATTGTTCGTGATCTGTGGTATTGCCTGTGCATTCACGGCTTTCTGTTATTCGGAATTTGCGAGCCGTATTCCTGTTGCGGGTAGCGCCTATACCTATGCGTATGCTTCTTTTGGGGAACTGTTTGCCTGGATCATCGGGTGGGCACTGATCATGGAATATTCGATCGGGAACATCTATGTATCATTTTCATGGAGTGATTATTTCACTTCTTTTCTCAGCCGGATCAATATACATGTGCCGGAATATTTTACCTGTAGTTATCTCGAAGCAAAAGCGGCCATTGAAAAACTGGGAGCGTTTGCGGATGAAGCGGCAAAGACAGAATTTCTTTCCAAAAAAGCCAACCTCGAACTGGTAAATGCCTGGAACAATGCGAGTGTCATCGGTGGTCTGCGCATCATTGCAGATATTCCCGCACTATTGATCAATGTATTCATCACCTACCTCGTGTACCGTGGTATCAAAGAGAGCCGCAACTTCAGTAATGTGATGGTGGTGTTGAAACTCGCAGTCGTATTGCTGGTGATCATGGTAGGTGGCTATCTGATCTTTTCAAACGATCTTACTGCCAACTGGCTGCCTGCCAATGCCGAAGGTACGCGTTCTTTTATGCCCAATGGGTTTAGTGGTGTGATGGCGGCAGTGAGCGGTGTGTTCTTTGCGTATATCGGGTTTGATGCGGTAAGCGTATTGGCCGAAGAAAGTAAAAACCCCCAGCGCGACCTGCCCCGCGGTATGATCATTTCACTTGTATTGTGTACGGTCGTTTATATACTGCTGGCCCTTGTACTGACTGGTGCCGTATTCTTTACCAAATTTGAAAATGTAGGTGATCCGCTGGCATTTATATTCGAACCGGAGAACCTTAATATCGGCTGGATGCAGTTCCTCGTATCCATCTGTGCAGTGATCGCTATGACCAGTGTATTATTGGTGTTCCAGATGGGACAGCCAAGGATATGGATGAGCATGAGCCGTGATGGGTTACTGCCACCTGTGTTCCAGTCGATCCATAAAAAATATAAAACACCCGCTTTTTCAACCATTATTACCGGGCTGATAGTAGGTATATCCATCATTTTCACGGACAAGGATTTTGTACTGGATTTTACCAGCATTGCAACCTTGTTTGCTTTCGTGCTTGTTTGCGGTGGTGTATTGTTACTTCCACGAAAGGAAAAAGTAGCCGGACGCTTCAATATGCCTTATGTAAATGCAAGGATCATTTTTCCTTTACTGATACTGGGTACACTGGCTGCGATTGCAATCTTCTCAGAAGGCTATTTCAGCGATCTGTTCAATTTCGATTTTTCAGGCAATGCTGAGTATACTGCCGGTACTATCTCTTACATGGATGCCGCAACCCCAAAAATATCACTGATTCTTTTCTGGATAGCCTGTATCCTGCTGGCCATTGCCGCGTATATTAAAAATTATTCGCTGATACCTTTGCTGGGACTCAGTTCCTGTTTGTACCTGCTTACCGGTATGACCAAAAGCAACTGGGCATGGTTCCTTGCCTGGCTGGCGATAGGGTTGGTGATCTATTTTATATACGGGGTCAAAAAAAGTAAACTGGCGCAAAACGCCTAAACAAACAATTAAACCGCGCCTTTGCGCCTTTGCGAGCAATTTTCACGCAAAGGCGCAAAGGCGCGGTTATTTTAGACGTATTTTTGCGGATTCAAAATACAGACAATGAAGTACCAGGTAGGTGACGAGATACTCGTATTGCACAGCAATGAAGAAGGCAGGGTGGTAGAGATCATGAATGATAAGATGGTGATGATAGAAGTGCGTGGTGTAAAGTTCCCGGCCTACATGGACCAGATAGACTTTCCTTATTTCCAGCGGTTCACCAAAAAGAAGATCGTTCCCGAAAAAAAGCCGGAGAACAAAGTATATGTTGACCAGGTTCCCAAAGAAAAACCTAAGCCCAACGAGATAAAAGTGGCCGATGGTGTATGGCTCTCTTTCATACCCAAATTTGCGCTCGACGATTTTAATGATGAAGTGGTGGAGTTATTAAAGATCCACCTGGTTAACAGAACGCCTGTAGCGTATAAGTTCAATTATATCCAACAGTTCCTGGGACGGGATAATTTTGAGCTGGTGAATGAGGTTGCCGCTTTCCATGATTTTTACCTGCATGATATTTCTTTTGAATCGGTGAATGACAGCCCATCTTTCTCTTTTGATTTCTCACTGCAGAACCCTGATAAGAAAAAGGCCCCTAATTTCGAAACCTCCCTCAAGCTGAAACCCAAACAGGTTTTTCAGAAGATCGAGGAAATGAAAGAGAACAATGAGCCAACCATTTCATACCAGTTATTTACAGATTACCCTCAAAAAGCAGAAGATAACTTTTTGGAACTGGGTTCGCTCGCCGCCAAAGGGTTTAAAGTGTACGATGCCTCAAAGATCCGACAGAACCTTGAACCGGCGCGTTCAGTGGTTGATCTACATATTGAAAAGCTTGCCGATAACTGGGAAAAACGCAGCAACCTCGAAATACTATCCATTCAACTACGAGAGTTTGAAAAATGGCTCGACCTGTCGATCGCGCACCGTCAGGCTTCCCTGATTGTTATACATGGTGTGGGAGAGGGAAAGCTTCGCGATGAAGTGCATGATATCCTCAAAACAAAAAGAGAAGTGAAGAATTTCATCAACCAGTATGATCCACGGTTTGGATATGGGGCAACTGAGATTTTTTTCAAGCACTAACACGTCCTTGCGAGCGCAGCGAAGCAACCTGTGATAATGAAATGAGGCAGGAATGTTTCCCGCGGGTTAACAGAAGCATTAACTTCAATGCCACAGATTGCTTCGCTACGCTCGCAAGGACGTCCGCAACGTTACATCAAACGCAGACGGTATGCATTCATCGCAGTAACCCCAAGTTTCCTGATCAACCGGTAATTCACCACGGCCCCTACCGGCGCACCGATCACCGGCACCAGTTGCGCCATTTTTGCGAGGTCAATATAATCCCTGTACTCCTGCTGAAATATCCGCCAGTCGAAGCTGTTGATATCAGTTGGTAACAGATGAGTTCTCGTATCCCAGTCAATCATTTGTAAATACACTTTTCTTCTCTGTTCATGACTCGAAAAAGCGAGTTGAAAAATATGCAGGATATAAAGTCTTTCTTTGTAATCATTGATATTAAAACCATACAATGCCGCTATATCGTACAGCATTTTTATCTTGATCGCGATCAGCAAAGGGAAATCGGCCAGTCCAAGCAGTATGCCCCCTGCACCGGTGATGCCTCCTTCGGTAGCAGCCGTTTTCTGGTAAAATTTGATCTTTTCTTCTATGATCGCTTCTTTAACTTCCAAGGATCTTTCTTCTGCGGGTAAGGAGGTAGTAATACCAGCCCCAAACAATACCGCGCGCACCATTTGTTTGATGGTTTCGGTAAGCGCTTTGTGTACTTTTTCAGGAATATAGCTATTGATCTTAACCTGTAGTTTTTTTGAAAGTTTGTTAAAGAAGCCGGGCTTTCTCAGCATCTCTTTCTGCCATTCGCGCAGTTCTGGTAATATTTTATAGTCGTAGCTGTTCACTGCTCTAAAGGTATAATAACCCTGCCTTTGTGCCTTTGTGAGCAAAATAATGTTCGCACAAAGGCACAAAGACACGGTTTGAATCCGTGTTGTATATTTGCCCTTGCTACAAACCCGAGCTATCGTCCGCCCTAGGCGGAAGGAAAGTCCGGACAGCACAGAGCAACCCACCGGTTAAGCGCCGGCCTCCTGCGAAAGTGGGAGAGAGAAAGTGCCACAGAAAATAACTACCCGCCTTAGGCGGGAAAAGGTGAAAATGTGAGGTAAAAGCTCACAGTAGCGGATGGTAACACCCGTTACGGGTAAACCTTGGGTGCTGTAATGCCATGTATAGGATCGCTTGAGGGCTGCTCGCCCGAGGTCCAGGGTAGGCAGCAAGATCCCGCCAGTAATGACGGGGCCAGATAAATGATAGTTTAGAAACAGAATCCGGCTTATGAGGTTTGTAGCATTTTGAAATTTTGGACTGGGAAATTGGGAAATTGAACACACTGCTCAAATTTCCCAATTTCCCAATTCCAAAATCTCCCAATTCCAACATTTCCCCGTTACATTTGCGCCATGACACAGGAACAGATCAAATCTATAAGGGACCGCGTAGTTGTCCTGAGGAGGTTTCTTTGACGTCGATAACCGTACATACAAAGTAGAAACCGACCGCCAACTCTCACTTTCGCCGGGCTTCTGGGACGACAATACCCGCGCCACGGCCATCATGAAAGAGATCAAGGTAAACGAATACTGGCTGAAACTCTATAAGCAGGTAGATTCAGGCGTGGAAGATTTCGTGGTACTATTCGAATTCTGGAAAGCCGGTGATGCCACGGAAGAAGAGGCAAGGGCCGCTTATACGTATGCACTCGAGCAGATCGAAGATGCAGAGTTCAAGAGTACACTCAACAAACCGGAAGATGAACTACCCGCAGTATTGCAGATCAATCCCGGCGCTGGCGGCACAGAGAGCCAGGATTGGGCCGAAATGCTTCTCCGCATGTACCGCATGTATGGCGAAAAACAGGGCTGGAAAGTGACCGAGATCGATTACCAGGAAGGCGATGGTGCCGGTATTAAAAGTGCCACGATACAGTTTGATGGTGATTTCGCCTATGGTTTTCTGAAAGCGGAAAGTGGGGTACACAGGTTGGTGCGTATTTCCCCGTTTGACAGTAATGCAAGAAGACATACCTCTTTTGTTTCTGTATATGTTTATCCATTGATCGATGACAGTATCGAGATCAATGTAAGTCCCGCTGACCTTGAATGGGCCTTCTACCGCAGCGGTGGCAGTGGCGGACAGAACGTGAACAAGGTGGAAACTGCGGTCCGTTTAAAACATGCCCCAAGCGGAATCATTGTAGAGTGCCAGCAGGCGCGTACACAGGGTGAGAACCGCGAGCTGGCGATGAAAATGCTCAAGAGCCGTTTATACGAAGAGGAGCTCCGCAAGCGCCAGGAAGCCATCGATGCCACCAATGCCAGTAAAAAGAAAATCGAATGGGGCAGCCAGATACGCAGCTATGTGTTCCATCCCTACAAAATGATCAAGGACCACCGTACCGACTATGAAGTAGGCAATATCGCACCGGTGATGGATGGGGAACTGGATGGGTTTATCAAGGCTTTTTTGATGATGGAGAAAGAAAAAACTTAGGAAAGTACGAATTACGAGGTACGAAGTACGAAGAAAAAATGATCGTACTTCGTACCTCGTAATTCGTACTTTCCTCCACTATTTGCTTTTCCTCGAAAATATCTTACTCACGATCTTCCACTCCCCGTTTATTTTCAAGAGGTTCATGTAATCATTCAGGATCGCATTGCCGGATTCGATCTTTATTTTGGCCTGGGCGGCATTGCCTTCTATGTTTAAGGACTCGATAGCGATCTTACGTTCTGATGGTTTTCCTCCTTTCACACGGGCTATATAGTCGGCAATTGGTACATCTTTGAACTCGCCTGTCTGTGCATCTATGTATTTCATAAATGCGGAGGGATGAAAGGCTTTTTCAACACGGGCACCATCACCGCTCATATAGTTGGCGAGGCATGCCCTGACAGAATCTTCTTCAGGATTGTTTTGTGCAAAAGAGGTTTGGGTAGCTCCCAATACCATCAGCAGGGCAAGGATCAGTAGTTTGAATTGTTTTGGCATAGTAGGTTGTTTACTATCCAATTTAGAAACTATTCAAATTTTTGAAAACGGATTAATGATGAGCGGCGGTATTGGAAAAAAATTTCACGCAAAGGCGCAAAAGCGCGGTTTGAACCCTAACGGTAATAGTACTCTCAGCGATTTCGAAAGATTCAACTGCGTCTTTGCGCCTTGGCGTGCATATCTTATGCACTGTTACTGGTAATATATCTAACAAGGCTACGTTTAGCAATGGGCAACAGCGTTTCTTCCATGGGTAGGGTAAGACCGGTCTCCACTGCATATACGGCCGGGTTGGGAAGATCGGAACGGTTGCGTATCAGTTGTGCCTTTATGTTGTGATAGGTGTTCACGAAGTTCCGCTGCCATACATCGATGAATTCGGTTTTGATGCTGCGGTATTTTTCGTCGTGCTTTTCAAAAATGCTCAGGCGATACTGGTACACCCAGGTGTTGCGGCAGCTGCCTTCGCATAAGAGGAAATAACCTTCCTGGTGATCGAGCGGCATAATGCCTACGGGTTCGATGATGAGCTGTGTCTCAACAAATTCATAGATCTCGCTGCCGGTAGTGATGGCTTTCTTCATCGTAGAAGAAGCATAGTTGATGATGTCTTCCAGTTCCTGCATCAGTTCGTCATCTTCTACCAGTGATTCATACAGTAATTGTAGTTTCTCCAGCTGAATACCTGTCAGTCTTTTCGGGAACTGCTCCTGCAGGTATTTTTTGTTTTCGCGGAAAGCGACAAGGTTGTTGTAGTGAAAGATAAGGTCCGCGAGCTGGGGGTACAATTTGCGTTCGCAGAAATAAGTGCTGATCTCCTGTAAGTAGGCGAGTAAGGTATATTTTTTCAGTTCAAAGTCAATATACCCATCTGCAAACCAGGTCTGTGATAAGGTTTTCATATCGATTCTTTGGTTAATTGAATTTACTGATAAGACATTGGCGGTAAGCATTTTGTTTACTAACACTATGTGAAAAAGTCTGAAACTATTTTAGTGGGAGAGAGGTTAGCCAGCGATTAGCACAGAGAAAGAAATCTGTGCTAATCTGTGTAATCTGTGGCAAAAGAATGCTGGCACTATTATCCTCCCCTGACAAGGCAGCAGAAACGTATCCGCAAGACGCAGCGCATAGCTGGTGTGTGTTTATCTATTCTCTATATAACAGGTATATAACCCGTAGATATCTCCTCCCTTTAAAGAGACGGGATATCTACGGGTTATCTAGGAAATACAAAGAAGTACTTGCATTTTCAGAAACCGGTATGTATTTTAGTACCATCCCCCCGAGCTAAAACTGTTATACCATGGCAAAGCTCCAGGGGGATATTTTATTTACCGGCTCGCTCGGTATGCTGTCGGCTTACCGCATGAAAGGCGTCGACAGTATTATCATCCGCAGAAAGGGTGGCCCATCGAAAGAGAAGATACGCAGGTCGCCCAAATTCAGCATTACACGGAAGAACAATGCTGAGTTCGGCCATTGCGCGCGTATGGCGGCGGCCATGCGCTATGCGCTGCAACCACTGAAAAAAATAGCCGACCACAATCTTGTGCCGCCACTGACCGCCCTGTGTCGTAAAATATTACTGCTCGACACGGCACACAAACTCGGTCAGCGCAAGGTGCAGCTCAGCCGCCACCCGTACCTGCTTGAAGGATATAACCTCAGCCGCCGTGACTCATTCGACAGCGTTCTGCGCAGCCCGCTGTCATATACAGCAGATACACAAAACTGTTCTGTACAAATAGATGTACCGGCATTCATACCCGGTGCCAACCTGCATTTACCGGGCAGTTTTGGATGTTACCGGCTGGTGTTCAGCCTGTTTCTGTTGCCCGATAAACCGGTTTCGCATACGGGGCAGGCTGTACCCACAACCTATAGCGACTGGACCGTACCTACCCGCAAGGGGCAGCCTGCGCAGGTGTACCGCCTGCAGATACCCAATGGTAAAGCACTGCCTGCTGATTCAAGCCTGTTAATCGGTGTTGGGATAGAACTGGGTGTTGATGGTAAGACTGCGGTGAAGTATGCGGGGGTGGGGAAAGTGTTGGGGGTGGTGAGCAGGGAATTTTTGTAAGTTATGACTCGATGATTATCTCGGTATTCTCTATCTACTCATAAAACGTGTTCACTTTCTTCTTATATAAGAAATAAGTCACACCAATTCAGTACTTTCATTTTTTAGCAATAAATAACATGATTATGTAGGCTCCCCTTATTTTAGTGCCAGGGTTAATTAGAGTTTTCTAAGTTATTAATTTTTCGATAATACTGCTGTGCATAGTTTAAAGGCGACAGATAACCGAGTGATTTGTGTGGCCGTTCGGTATTGTAATCTATCCTCCATTCTTCGCTAAGGCACCTTACTTCTGCCAGACTGTTAAACAGGTATGCGTTTAATAATTCCCTTCTGATACTTCCATTTTTTCTTTCGATGTATGCGTTTTGTGTTGGTTTACCTGGTTGTATGTATTGCAGTGTGATTTCATTGTCCTGACACCATTGTTGTAAAATGTGACTGATAAATTCAGGGCCATTGTCAGAACGAAGGTTAGCTGGCTTTCCCCGTTGCGCTATGACACGATTTAAGACCCGTATTACCCGCAAGGATGGCATCGAAGTGTCTATCTCTATTGCCAACGATTCGCGGTTAAAATCGTCCAGTACATTGAACAACCGGAACCTTCTACCATCAACCAGCGTATCGCTCATGAAATCAATGCTCCAAACCTGATTCGGTGCTTCCGGTATGGTTAGTGGCTGTTTAACCCTATCCGGTAACCGTTTCTTAGCTCTGCGACGGATATTCAGTTTCATCTCTGTATAAACCCTGTAGATCCTTTTATGATTCCAGCCATACCCCTTATTCCAAAGGCGATAACAACACTGCCAATAACCAATAGCGGCATGTTTGGTAGTCAGGGCTGTTAGCGCATCCTGAACTTCCGTATCATCTTTAGGTTTTGCTTGGTACTGACAGGTGGTTCGGGATATTCCTATCAGTTTACACGCCTTGCGGTTACTTAGCTGTTCCTTTTCTACCAGAAAATCAACAGCTTCCCGTTTCAACTCAGGCGCTACAACTTTTTTTCAATCAGGTTCTTCATCGCCCGGTTCTCAAGACTTAATTCCGCAACCATCTTCTTGTACTCGCTTAACTCAGATTCCATCATCTTCATTTTTGCGACATCATTTACTTCCATTCCCCCATACTTTGCCTTCCAGTTGTAGAAGGTTGCTTCACTAATACCCAGTTCCCGGCTAATCTCTTTAACGGCTATCCCCGCTTCCTGTTTCTTCAATGCAGATACTATCTGCTGTTCGGTAAATCTTCCTTTTTTCATGACTATTAAAATTTAAAGTTAACAAACACTTTTGTCGTTAACTCTAATCTTACTGGCCGAACTTAGGGGAAGCTTACACTTCAAACCTAAAGGTTCGCCCAATTGAAGAGTTTTTTCTTGGAGATGCTCCGATTTGGTCTGATATACTTTCAAATAGGATTTATAGCACTTCTCATCTGGACAGTATCCTAAATCTAGTTGAATTGAATAAGCACATATTGATTACCGGAATTCCTGCATCTGGAAAATCAACAATTATGCTCCAATTGGCAAGAAGATTAAACTCTACTAAAAGAGTTTTACTTTTTAATGATATAAGTGTCAACAAAACCAACATCATTAAAAGCGAGATTCAAACACCAACGGTTATTTTAATAGATAATTGTACAAATGATATTGATGCATTCATAAATCTAGAAACTAACCCAAATATTAAATTAATTGGATTTGATAGGTATTACAATGTTGATATTTCTATGCATAAACTCAATAGCAGAAAATATGAATTTTATGATGTTTCTGATTTATTACCACAAGATATACAAGGTATTTATGACCAAATCCCTTTAGGAATTCGCAAATCGCCAATGGTTACAAAAATTGACAAAGATGAAATTCCGAGTATTTTTGAGATTGTCAATTATAACATAAATAAAACAAATATAAATGAACGATATGCACCTATTTTAGATGAATTAGAACAAAAAGATCCAGTCCTTTTGGATTTGTTATTAATGACATGTTATTTGCATTCATGTCGAATCCCTGTTTCCTTCGATGTTGCAAATGCATTTCTTTTTGATGAGGGGTTTTCTTATTCACAAGTTCTGGAATACATGGATTCTTTGAAGGGAATGGTAAATGAAGTTATTGGAAGTATTATTGATATTAGTAATGATCAAGACTATTATCAACCTAGGTCACAAATTCTTTCTGAGACTATAATAAATCAAACAAAATCTTCCTATTTTAAGAGAGTATATAAAAAATTTCATGAAAACGTCCCTAAGCATCTTATTCCACAATTCTACATTTTCAAAAGAAGTGCGTATGATGCTTATTATACGACCAAAGCTTTTAACGATTGGCAAGAAGGTTTAGAATTCTATGAAACTGTCTATAAGTTTGACAGTACGCCATTTATACTTCAACAATGTGCATTATATCTTGTAAAAAAACGGCACTATACTGAGGCTGCATTTCAAATTGACAAGGCTATTCAAACAAGTAATAAAAGATTTTTTTCGATTGAAAATACTCATGCTATTATCTTGTTTAAGGCAAATTTAAATGCGGCAAAACATGATGCAAAAACTAGGGGATTGCTTGACAGGAGTATGCAAATATTGATGAAGTGCTATGCGGATGATCAAAGGAAGACATATCACGCTGTTACATTTGCTGAACAAGCGTTAGAATATGTTGCTTTTTTTGCAGATCAAGTTGCAAAGGGATATTTAGAATCTGCGTTGAAGTGGCTGAACGAACTTCAGGTTGAAAGAAAATATAATCACAGAGTGCGAAGCTTAATAATTGAGCTAAAGAAATTATTGTGATAACTATATCCACGTCACGTTATAATGAGTAACATTTGGAAAATTATAAACTTTCCAAATGTTGCCACGCTGAGTTTTGTTTTCTGTCCTAAGCTGTGGCTTAAAAATCAATCCATCGTACTCGGATGTCTTTCCCTGCCACTCTTGGCTTCTCCGATAGAAAAAAGAAAATTGATCTGGAAGAAGTTCTTACGTACCTGTAACGCAGGCGATACATTGTCGAAGCGGTTCACAACTCCGGTGAGTATGGTAAAATGGTCGTCGAACTGGTAGCCCAGTCCACCGAAGATTCGGTTCTGTTCAAAGAACGGTCCTTCGTTGCATAGAAATACTTCATTGTAGGCGCTTGCATACAATGTTTTTTTCTGTATCACTTTGTTGTTAAAGGGAAGCAGTGCATTAATACGGTAACGGAACCGGTTGCGGTAATTACCTGAAATAAACCGCTGTTCAATACGGTAACGGTGTTCGAGTTTCAGGCGGTTGATATTATTGTTCAGCACCAGTTGCTGCCATATCCGGAACTCTGTAACATGCGGCTTTACAAAATCACCGGTAGGTTGATAAGTCTCATAATGTCCCATACCCAGCAATACCCATCCATTGGTTTTGAAGCTGTAACTGATACCGCCCTTGGCCTCGTAATAACTGAAATCCGAATAAAACTGCTGCGAACGGATCTGTGCCTCGGCAAAGAATTTCCATCTTGCATCGATCGTAAACATGCTGCTCACTACGTTCCAGCTACCCAGGCCCTTTGTTTGTGCAGCTCCTTTCTGAAGGGATACAACAAAAGCCACCAGTATGATGGCTTTATAAAAACGAAATCTCATGTAGTAAACTATTAATGCCAAAGCAGGCGTATAAAAATCCTTTCAAATCATACTAAAATCCATGTAATCCGCGATCAAAATCTGTGCAATCCATGATCACAGGTACTGGAACCACTGTTTCCCCTCATCCCATTTCTCAAACTCCTTCGCTACTTCTGACAGGAACCCGGCGCCAATACTTCCATCTACAATGCGATGGTCGTAGCTTAATGAGAGGTACATCATGTGGCGTATGCCAATCGTATCTCCTTCGGGTGTTTCTATCACTACGGCACGTTTTTTAATGGCGCCTACGGCCATGATGGCCACCTGCGGCTGGTTGATGATGGGTGTGCCCATAAGGCTGCCGAAGGTACCTACATTGGTGAGTGTGAAGGTGCCGCCCTGTGTGTCTTCCGGTTTCAGCCTGCTGTTGCGTGCGGCATCCGCGAGGTTGTTCACTGCTTTGCTCAATCCCACAATATTCAATTGATCGGCTCCTTTGATAACGGGTACGATCAGGTTACCGCTGGGCAGGGCAGTGGCCATGCCGATATTGATGTCTTTTTTGATGATGATTTTATCCCCGTCTAGCGAGCAGTTGATCAGCGGGAAACGTTTCATCACGTTCACGATACATTCCACAAACATCGGTGTGAAGGTCAGTTTGGTACCCTCGCGTTTCTCAAACTCATCTTTTACTTTCTGGCGCCAGCGTACCATATTGGTCATATCGGCTTCTGCAAAACTGGTTACATGCGGGCTGGTATGCACGCTGTCCACCATGTGTTTGGCAATCAGTTTGCGCATCCTGTCCATTTCCACTATTTCCGTTACACCGCTGAGTACTACTGATGAAGGATCGGCCAGTTTGCCTGAAGTAGACAATACCGGCGCAGCAAAAATGTTTTCCTGCTTGGGTACGGTTAATTTAGGCAGTACCACAGGTCTTTGTTCTGCTGCCGGGGGGGCTTGTACCGGTGCGATGAGCCCCGCTTTTTTATCCGCTACATATTGCAGTATGTCTTTCTTGGTAACCCTTCCCTCATTACCCGTGCCCGGAATTCTTTCAAGATCACTTAAAGGGATGCCTTCGCTGTTGGCGATATTGAGGACAAGCGGGGAGTAAAAACGGTTGGTATTGGGTTTGTCAGTGAGTTCCACCGGTTTTGCCGTTTCCTGTGGTATGTATGGTATTTCTTCTGTTTCTGCGTGGTACTGTTGCGCCATATCTACTACATTACCAGCTTCCGGTTCTGGCATAGAAAGCGGGGTAACGGTTTCCTGTGGTATGTTGTTGGTTTCGGGAACAGGGGCCGTTGCTACCGGTGCTTGTACCACGGGTTTTTGCTGTCCATTTCCGCCGGTCTCAATCCTCGCAATAACAGTTCCGATAGGAACCACATCATTTACATGGAATAATATCTCCGTGATCACACCTTCGGCAGTGGAAGGAACCTCGCTGTCTACCTTGTCTGTGGCAATATCCAATACGGTCTCATCCTGTTTCACAGGATCGCCCACCTGTTTGTGCCACTTGAGAATGGTGGCTTCCATGATACTTTCGCCCAGCTTGGGCATCACCAGTTCAGCAATTGCCATACTATCGTTCTGTTTATTTAATGGGTGACCGCTACAGGAGTCAGCCCGTATTTCACGGGCTGACTAACAACCGTTTGCACCCGACAAATGTATAGCTATCTGCCCGATTTTCAGCCCTGATTATCCACAATAAAACTGCGTAAAAGGTTCAGTGCATTGGTGGCGGTCATTTCAATGTTCCGTTGCCTGTCGAAACGGAAATTAAATTGCTTCGTAATAGTCCTTTCCCGGTCGGATACGGCTATCCATACCAGCCCCACCGGTTTGCTTTCACTGCCGCCACCCGGCCCCATAATACCACTGACTGCGATGCCATAATCAGCAGCGATAGTATCCAGCAGGCCTTTGGCCATTTGCTGTACGGTTTCTTCGCTTACCGCACCATTGGTTTGCAGGGTTTCGGGGCTGACATGTAATATGTTTTGTTTGACACTGTTGTCATAACTCACTACGCTACCCATAAAATATGCAGAAGAACCGGCGTGACTGGTAATGAGATGGGCTATATAACCACCTGTACAGCTTTCAGCAGTAGCCAGTGTTTTTCCTTTTTGCTGGAGTAAACGGCCGACAGCCAGTTCGAGGGGTATGTCTTCATCGATCACCAGCCATTGTTGCAGTCTTTCTGTTAGCTGTGAGAAATGGGTAGCCAATTCTGCATCCAAAATGGTTTTATCAGCGCCATAAGCGCTGAGCCGTAAACGTACCATGCCGTAATTCGGCAAATAAGCGAGTTTGATATGAGAGGGAAGTGCTTCTTCTATATCGAGTATCTGCTCCGCTAAAAAAGATTCGCCGAGACCTGCTGTAAGCATGGTCCTGTGTGCAACATGACCAGTGTTGAACAGTTGCGGTAACAAAGGCAATACCTGGTGGGTCATCAGCCATTTCATTTCGTGTGGCACGCCGGGTAATGAAATAAAAATGTTGCCGTCTTTTTTAAACAGCATACCCGGTGCGGTGCCTCTTTCATTTTTTAAAACCGTACACACATCGGGTACTTCGGCCTGTTTGGTGTTGCGCTCGATCATGGGTCTCTGTAGTTTTTTAAAAAAAACAGTGACCTGGTCGAGTGTAGGCTGGTGAATGATCATTTTCCCGCCGAAATATTCGCAGAGTAATTGTTTGGTGATATCATCTGCAGTAGGGCCGAGGCCCCCTGTTATTAAGACCAGGGGTGAGCGTTTGCTTTCCTGGTCAAGTGCCTCCCATATATCCTCCCATACATCGCCCACTGCTACCCGGTGCCGTACGAGTATGCCCATTTTATTCAGTTCCTGCGCCATCCAGCTGCTGTTGGTATCTATCACCTGGCCGATCAGCAGTTCATCGCCGATGGTGATGATAGAGGCAAAGACTTTTTCCATGGGTCGATGTAAATTTCCTGCAAAGTACTTACCAATCATGGAAAAGAAGCTAAGCTTTGGACTTTATTGAGTTATTTGGTACAGTGTTGTGCTATTGAGTTTCTTCGTGCCATCTTTGTGTCTTGGTGACTTAGTGGTTCAATGCATTCTGAACCACTAAGTCACCAAGACACAAAGGGTACACAAAGAAAACCTGACAATATAGATAGTAGTACACGTTACAGATTCATCACCTCAAAAAATTACCCCATGAAAAAAGCATTTCTTATCACTGCATGTTTTATTTTGTCTGTGAATTGCATGTACGCGCAAACCGCGCAGGATAAAAAAGACGTTGAAAAGGCGTTGCTGGATTATATCGAAGGGTTTTATGAAGGCGATACCGCAAAACTGACGAGAAGCATAGCGGCTCATTTTATCAAGTACGGTTTTTGGAAAGATGATAAAACCGCTAAGTATGGCGGCGAAGGCATGAGCTATGAGGCAATGATCAGCTATGCCAACAATATAAAAGCCCGGAACCGCCAGCAGCCGGCAACCGCAGTTAAAAAAGTAGAAGTGTTTGATGTACAGGAAAGCGTGGCCAGCGGGAAAGTAACAGCATGGTGGGGTATTGATTATATTTTATTAGAGAAGACAAATAACAAGTGGATGATCCGTAATGTACTCTGGCAGGGGCCTATCGCTACGATCAAATAATTTGCATATAACATGAGAAAAATTTATTGGGTCATTGGTTTATTGGTGTATTCGTTAAGTGTTACTGCGCAACCTGTACACGAAAGATTGGCTGCCGCCACGCAGAAGCTGCTGGCCGATTCGCAGATGAAACATGCGATCCTGGGATTGTCGGTGGTAAGGACTGCAACGGGTGAGAAAGTATTTGAGATAAATGCGCAAACAGGTTTAGCACCAGCGAGTTGTCAGAAAATCATTACCAGTGCCGCTGCGCTTGAATTGTTAGGGCCCGCTTATCGCTATCAAACATTGTTGGGTCATGATGGTGAGATCAAAAATGGCATCCTTAAAGGAAATATTTACCTGGTTGGCAGCGGTGACCCAAGCGTCGGAAGCTGGCGCTATGATTCCACCAAAGAAGATAAGGTATTGAACGGATGGATAGCTGCTTTGCAGCAAGGCGGTATCAAAACCATCGATGGCGACCTTATCGGTTATAACGGTAAATGGGAAACCGAAATATTACCCGGCGGCTGGATATGGGATGATATGGGCAACTATTATGGAGCGGGCAGCTCAGCGCTAAACTGGCACGAGAACCAGTATGACCTCATGCTCCGTTCAGGCAGTACGATCGGCTCACAGGTAGTCATCGCGGGAACAAAACCCAGGCCTTACCATATTGCTTTGGAAAGCGAGGTATCAGCTGCTGCAAAAGGCACCGGTGATAACTCTTATATCTACCTGCCGCCAATGGCGCTTCGTGGTGTAGTGCGTGGTACCATACCGGTAGATGAAAAAGCATTTACCATCTCGGGTTCTTTTCCTGACCCTGCCCTGCAGGCAGTAGCGACACTGCGTGACAAAATGGATTCAGCTAAGATAAAATCAAAGAAATTTTCGGTCTCATCGGCAAAAGCCATCCCCACTTTCACGACCTTACAGGTGTATCAATCACCGCCACTGGACAGCCTGAATTATTTCTTTCTGAAAAGAAGTATCAATCTCTATGGAGAAGCATTTATCAAAACGATCGCTTACGAGAAAACCGGTTTTGGGTCTGCTGATAAGGGCCTTGAACTGGTAAAACAATTCTGGAAGGAGCGTGGCATTGAAAGTTCCGCTATACGGATGATGGATGGCAGCGGCTTATCACCACAAAACCGGGTAACCGCCGATGCACTCGTAAAAGTGCTCCAGTATTCGAAGGATCAATCCTGGTACAAATATTATTATGATGCATTGCCTTTATTCAACCAGATGAAACTGAAAAGCGGTACCATCGGCGGCGCCAAAAGTTTTGCAGGTTATCATACCGCAAAAGATGGAACAGCGTATACGGTCGCCATTATCATCAACAATTATGAGGGTACTGCGGGACAGATAGTGAGTAAGATGTTTAAGGTATTGGATGAGCTGAAATAACTCATGTAATAGGTTTCAATAAGAGGATAGGAGAAGAAGAGTTAAAAGAGAATCACTCCTTTGCTCTTTTTCTCCTATCCTCTTATTGAAATACACGAATAACAGGAGTTTCACATATTCCCCGTAGCTTACAATATCAACCAAAACCATCGCCATGAAAGAACAGAATTTTGCTAACCATACACGTTTGGTGACGGGCTATCATTATATTACCTGCACTGCCATACTTACCTTGTTGACCGGTGCATTTGTGAACCTATACAGGTCATCTGCGGATAACCTGTATAGTGCTTCCTTACTCTGCCTGGCAAGCCTGGTATTGGCCTCCTTTGCCTGGTATATACGCATTTTTGCCCTGCGTGCCCAGGACAGGGCGATACGTGCCGAGGAAAACTTGCGCTATTTTATACTGACAGGCAAACCTTTCCCTGCTGAATTAAGAATGGGACAGATCATTGCGTTACGTTTTGCACCGGATGCTGAATTGCCGGGGCTTGTGAGCAGGGCCATCACTGAAAATCTAAGAAGCAGGGAGATCAAAGCTGCTATACAAAACTGGAAGGCGGATCATTATAGGGTTTGAGGGGATCGTCTTAGTGTAACATGGTTGATGTGGGTCGTGATTTTTTTTCAACACAGAGGCCACAGAGATAAACAGAGGGCCCTCTGTTTATCTCTGTGGCCTCTGTGTTAAAAATTACCCGCACCGATTAGCTTTCAAAAAAGCCCGCCAGCGTTTGTCTCAGGTGCTCCGGCAAATTCGCCCGCTTATTGGTTTTGCTATCGATAAAATAAAGTGTCACTTTTCCTGTTGTCAGTAATTTATTGGCCTCATTATACACTTCATGATAAAATGTGATCTCATGCTGTAACGGCAACTCTCTCAGTATTGTTTTGATGGAAATCAGGTCATCATAATGAGCCGGACGGAGAAACTTTGCCTCCATTTGTACCACGGGCATACGAACACCCATCTCTTCCATTTTCTTATAAGTAAACCCCAGTTCCCTGATGCATTCTGCACGACCCACTTCAAAGTATTGCGCATAGTTGCCATAATAAACAATATCCATCTGGTCCGTTTCAGCATACCTTACCCTGATCTTCGTGATGTGTTCGTACATGATATCTTAATTTGTTGACAAACTTACGCGCTCTTTATGTTTTTCCACAAATCATGGTATAACGTTTGCTAACGAAAGGCTAATACTAACTTTAAAACAGCTTTTCGCTTTTTTTTAAGAAACAAACAGAAATCTTTGCTTGTCGTAGCCAAACCCTTTATGAAAAGAACCATTCACTATTTCCTGCTGTTGCCTGCAGTAGCATTGAGTCTTGCACTGAATGCACAACTCACCAAGGCCAACCTGGATCCGGATGCCGAGTTCAAGACTGCAAAGGATCTCTACCAGAAAGAGCAGTTCAGTCTTGCTTATCCTGTGTTCAAAAAATTATACAGCAATGGTGTCCCGCAAAGCGAGATACCGGTCACTGTACAGTTGGAAAGCAAATACTACTCGATCGTATGCGGTCTGCAACTCAATGATTCTTCTGCTGCGCCACAGGCACAGGAGTTTGTGGACCTGGAGAATAACAACGCCAGGGTACAGATGATGCATTTTCATCTTGGCGAATATTATTACAGGAGAAAAGAGTTCCTCAAGGCGCAGCAACAATATGAAACAAGCCATATTGCCAACCTCAGCAACCGCGAGATAGCGGACATGAAATTTCACCAGGCTTATGGTTTTTTTGCGATGCAGCAGTTTGATAAGGCCAAACCACTTTTCAACTCCATCCGACAGATACCCAAGGATCCCAATTATGTAGATGCCAATTACTATTACGGTTTTATCGCCTTCACAGAAAAGAACTATAGCCAGGCGCTTGAAAGTTTCCAGGTGGCAGAAAAGTCAACCGACTACCAGAGCGTGGTACCTTTCTATGTAGCAGAGATCCATTATTTTAATGGCGATAGGGATAAAGCACTTGATTATGGTGAGAGGGCCATCCGTAAAACAGGTCAATACTACGATCTGCAACTGCACCAGTTAGTGGGTCATATCTATTTTGAGAAGAAAGAGTTTGACAAAGCACTTCCTTACCTCGAAAAATTTGTAGATGCCAATGATAAGGTAAGACGCGAGGACCTGTATGAACTTTCTTACTGTTATTATGTAGCCAAAAGATGGGAGAAATCCATTGCAGGGTTCAAACAACTGGGTGGTGCACAGGATTCGCTGGCGCAGAACAGTATGTACCTGCTGGCGGATGCCTATCTTAAGACCAATGATAAGGTCAATGCAAGAAATGCGTTCCAGTTCTGTGCGTCCAATAACAGCAATGCCGTTCAGAAAGAGGTTTCTGAATTCAATTATGGCAAACTCTCGTATGAATTAGGCTATATGGATGCGGCGCTGAAAACCTTCCAGTCGTTTACCAGCAATTATCCAAAATCCACTTATTTACCTGAAGCAAGGGAACTGCTTGTAAATACACTGGCCAATACCTCCAACTATCGTGAGGCACTTCGCTTATACGAAAGTCTGGGCAGCCGAAGTGATAATTTAGTAAAGATTTATCCACGTCTTCTGTATGGCGCTTCTGTAGAAACCATCAACGACCAGGATATAGACAAAGCAGATTCGCTGCTGACCAAATTATTGGCAACTCCTTATAATACAACTCAGATGCCTTTGGCTCATTTCTGGAAAGGGGAGATCGCTTACCGGAATGATAATATCGAGTCTTCTATTGAGCACATGCTGAATTATATGAAGTACCCGATAACCAATGGAGAAGTAAATCCAGTCAATGCGAAATACATACTGGCTTATGGCTATTTCAAAAAAGAAAATTATCTCTCTGCCAAAAATTATTTTGAGCAGATCGCCAAATCGGTGTCGCCACTGTCCACCGCCATCGAACAGGATGCATTTGTGCGTAGTGCGGATTGTTATTTCATGAACAAAGAATTTCCACAGGCATTACGCATGTATGAATCGGTGATCAACCAGCAGTTGCCTTCGGCGGATTATGGACTTTACCAGAAAGGGATCATTGCCGGGGCAATGAATAAGAATGCCGACAAGATCAACCTGCTGAATTCACTGGAGCGTATACATCCAACATCGCCTCTCGTACCTGATGCCAATCTTGAAATAGCAAACACCTATCTCGCGGACGAAAATTACCAGGCAGCTATTGCTCCTTTGAAAAAGGTTGCAGGCAATACCAAAGCCGGCACATTGGGTCCGCAGGCTTACTTGAAATTAGGGGTAGCTTATTTTAACCTGGATAAGAATGACGATGCACTCGACAATTTTAAAAAACTGGTCACTGCGTATCCCAATACTCAGGAAAGCAATGATGCGATCGAGTATATCCGTAACATATTTGTAGAGACGCAGAAAGCTGGTGAGTTTGCCACCTTCATGCGCCAGAATGGAAAACCGATCTCTGATGATGAAGAGGATTCGCTGACTTACCGCTCATCGATGTTGCGTTATGAAGCGAAAGATATGGCAGGGGCCAGGGCAGGTTTTGCGGCTTATGTTGCGAAGTTCCCTAACGGTAAATACCATATCGAAGCTAATTACCTAACAGCTGAAATACTGGTGGCCGGTAAGGCCAATGCAGAATCACTGCCTTTTTATACAGCCGTGGCCAATGAGGCGCTGAACAAGTATGCAGAACGGAGCGCGTTACAGGCTGCGCGTATTTATTATTTCGATCTGAAAGATTATGTCAACGCAGAAAAATATTTCGGCCAGTTAAAAACGATCGCTACACTACAGGAAAACAGGCTCGAAGCTATGCGTGGACTCTTGCGCTGCCAGTTCAAGGCGCAGAAATGGCAGGAAGCTGCGGCCAATGCACAGGATCTTTTATTAGAGAAAGGCATCGCCACCGACGACAGGATGATGGCCAGCATGGTAGTGGCCAAAAACCACCAGTTGGGTAATGAACCGGAACCGGCCATCACCGCCTATAAACAGGTGATCGCAGCGGGTAAATCTGAATACGCGGCAGAATCGCAATACCGCATAGCTGAGATCTTATTGCTGCAGAACAAACCCGTTGATGCCGAGAAAGCAGCTTTTGAAACGATCAAGAAACATGGCTCGTACGATTACTGGGTTACCAAAAGTTACCTGTTGTTAGGAGATGTCTATATACAGCAGAAGGACCTCTTCAATGCAGAAGCCACTTTTAAAAGTATAGTGGACAATGCAACGATACCGGAGTTGAAAGCAGAGGCCCAGCAGAAACTGAACGCCGTACTGGAAGAGAAGAATAAAACCAATAAAGTCGAACAACAACAGTAAAGAAGCTATCTATATGCAATACCTGCAAAGAATAAGTTTGATCGGTTTACTGGCACTGGTGTCTGTGGGCGTATCCGCACAACGGAAAAAAACAACTGCGAAGAAACCAGCGAAAAAAACAGTTACAGCACCTGCTCCTGTAAAGGAAACAGCAGATACTTCCGCGCCCAAAACCGTTACCATCACCTCCGCCTTCAAACCATTTCTGAAGAATGCGGCAAAAGTGAATTTTACGGCGGCTTCGCCGGTGATTGATTCTTCCAAAATCCCGGTCAGCTACCAGATACCTTCTCAGAATTTATTCTTTTCATACCAGCCGGTGGCCATTAAGCCATTGGCATTGGCGGTTGATTCGGGTTATGCCTGGGAAAACCACCAGTATATCAAAGCGGGCGCCGGTAATTTCAGCAGTTATGTGGCGGAAGCGGCTTTTTCTTTTGGGGATGGCAAACATTCGGTGACCAATATCAAGGGTAATTTTTTAACATCCACCGGTCATGATTTTGCGCAGCAGGCCAGCAGGTGGGGGATAGATGTATTGTCTATGTTCAACGGCGGACAGGATGATGAATGGACCACGCATGCTTTTTACAACACGCAAACACAATACCGTTACGGTTTTCAGCCCGCCACTTTGCCTTACCTGAAAGATGACCTGTTGGTGCAATACAATACGGTGGGTATAGATATCGGGATGCGCAATAAAATACCGAATTCGTATGGCATCACGTATCATCCGCAAATAAGTTTTGTACGTATCTCAGATAACCGAGAGGCCAGCGGGTATGATTTTGTGATCAAAGCGCCTGTCAGTAAATCATTTGGCAGGATCTATGCTTTCAACTTGGGGCTTACGGCTGATATGTCCACTGCAACCATGACACATGGGGTTTCACCGGGCAAATTCACCAACAACCTGTATTACCTGAATCCGTCGATACAGTTCAAAACACCGAATGTAAAGATCAATGCAGGTATACAACCTTCCTGGGATAACAAGCAGTTCAGTATGTTGCCGGATATTACGGCGGAAGCAAAACTGTCTGATGCCGGATTAGTGTTTGAAGCAGGATGGAAAGGTTATTTCCAGAAGAATACCTACCGCTCACTGGCGATGTTCAATCCATGGATAGATCATATCAGCAACCTGAAGAATACCCGTATCCGCGAACAGTATGTAGGTGTGAGAGGTGCAACGGGTAATCATTTTACTTTCCAGGGACGGTTTTCTTTGATTAACCTGGATAACCAGCCATTATTCCTCAATGATCTGACCGATGGAAGCAAGTTCCTCGTATCCTACGAGCCAACTATGAAAGCCATACGTATCCATGGCGAATTCGGTTATACGTTACAGGAAAAATTCTCTTTTGTATCAGGGGTAACCTTTTCACAATACAATTCACTCTCAGTAAATGCCAAACCATGGGGGCTGCTGCCATTGGAACTGACGGGCTCTGCCAAATGGAGACCACTGAAGGACCTGCAGCTGAAAGCCGATCTGTTTGCATGGGATGGCGCGGCTTACCGCGACCTGTCATCACAAACACGCAAGGCCGACCCTGCGCTTGACCTTAATTTTGGCGCAGAATTCACCGTCATTCCCAAACTGAACCTGTGGGTACAGATGAACAACCTGCTGAACACCACCTATCAACGCTGGAACCAATATCCGGTATTAGGTTTCAATGTTGTCGGAGGCATCGTATATTCGTTTAAATAAACGGGTATTCTTGCAGCAGCATCTGTATAAATTTCTGATCCTTTACCGCAGGCTGGACATTCCGCATGTAGGTAGTTTTATCATTGAAGATGAACCTGCACGCGTGGATGCAGACAGTGGGTTATTATTCGCCCCTAAACCTGTAATACGTTTTCACGAAAGCAGTCAGCAGCAACATCCCGATAAAGTATTCTTTCATTTCCTTGCCGAAGAACTGGTGGTAGATGAGATAGCGGCCATCAGGGAGTTCCATGATTACTGCTTTGCTTTCCGCAACAATATCCATGAACACAATATGGCGGCCCTGGGCGGTATTGGCCGGATCAACAAACGGTCGGAAGGGGACCTGTTTTTCACTCCCGAGAATAACCTGCTCGAACTGCTGCCACCCGTACCCTGGTCAACAGGCATAGTTGCGGAAGTGAAGATCAAAAAAACGGCTAAGCGACAGAAAGAATCCATAAAAGAAGAGAGAGCGGAGGAGCCGGCAACAGAGGTCATTGAGGAATCAGAAGAAGAGATCATTATTCCGGCGGACCGCTGGTGGATATATGCCATTCTGCTGCTGGCAGCAGGTGTTTTGGCAATGTTGTTTTATTACCAGTAATTTGCCGCTTTTACAGAAGTACACATGCCCGAAACCATCCATTACACCGAATGTCCCGCCTGCAGGTCAACTGCTGTGTATCCCGCTTTATCCGCAAAAGATCATACAGTATCACAGGAATCATTCGAAATATGGCACTGTGAAGATTGCACGCTGCGTTTTACACAGGATATCCCTTCTGTTTCGGCCATAGGGCCCTATTACCAGTCGGCAGCGTATGTATCTCATTCCGATACACAGAAAGGTCTCATCAACAGGTTATACCACCGGGTACGTAATCATACACTGGATACCAAACTTGCTTTGCTGAAACAGGTCACTGGTAAACAAAGCGGCGCATTGCTGGATGTTGGCGCCGGTACCGGCGCATTTGCCCATACCATGCAATCGGCAGGATGGAAGCTGACAGGACTTGAACCTGATGAAACCGCGCGCCAGAATGCACTGAGTAAGTATGGATTGAAATTGCTTGCTTCTGAGGAACTATACCATCTGCCACCGGCCCAGTTCGATGCAGTTACCCTGTGGCATGTACTGGAACATGTACACGACCTGCACGGCTATCTCGAAAAATTCTTTACCATACTGAAACCGGGGGGCAAACTCATTATTGCTGTTCCCAATTATACCAGTTATGATGCCGCGGTATATAAAACATCCTGGGCGGCTTATGATGTACCGAGACACCTGTATCATTTTTCTCCCAGGGCAATGGAACAGTTGGGTGTATCAAAAGGATTTGTTTTACAGCAGGTAAAGCCGATGTGGTTTGACAGCTTTTATGTATCGATGCTGAGTGAAAAGTATCGCAATGGTTCAGGGAACATCATGGGTGCTTTCTGGAACGGGATGCTTTCTAACCTGAAAGCGATGAGTAATACTAAGAAATGCAGCTCGGTGATTTATATTTTTTCACGTTGATCACTGTAACGTTCTTGCGAGCGTAGCGAAGCAATCTGTGGTTCGAAGCAAAAGGTTGCAGCAGACAGTGGGTATGAAACGTTATCCATTTTGAGACATAGATTGCTTCGCTACGCTCGCAAGGACGACCATCGTTAATTGAGTTTAATCTCGAAGAGGGCCGGCCACATTTTACCGGTAACAAAGAAGGTTTTAGTTTGGCTGTTATAAGCGATGCCGTTCAGTACATACCCGTTGGCGATTTTTTCAGGAGCATAAACAATGCCGTTTTTGGCCAGGATATCTGACAGGTCAATCCTGCCGGTTACATTCCCGGTAGCTGGATCAATCTTAACAATATAGTTCCTGCCATATACATTGGCATAAATGCTTCCATCTACATATTCCAGTTCATTGATCGAATCGAGGTAGCCATTATTGTCAGTAACACCCAGTGTGCGTACTACTTTGAAAGTTTCCGGGTTTACAAAATACAGATTACTCTCACCTGTAGAGATAATGAGTAAACTATCGTTGTGTGTAAGTCCCCAGCCTTCATAGGTCCAGTCAAATTCACCGGTCTTTTTTAAACTGGCTGCATCGTACACAAATACTTTGTGTTCTCTCCAGGTCAGCTGGTAAATTTTGCCGTTCATGATCGTGATACCTTCACCAAAAAAAGCATCACTGAGGTTGATCTTCTGGATATCCTTACCTGTTGCCAGGTTGATCTTAGCCAGTTTGCTTTCCCCTGGTGCAGCAGGATTATGATCATAATCCGGGTCGCCTGATCCCTCATAAAGGATATTGTCGTGCCATTCCAGTCCCTGTGTATAAGAAGTAGTATCGTGTGGGTACATTTTCACCACTGTATAAGCGATGGAAGCTGGTGCCGCGGGTTGGGCCACGGTCTCTGTGTCCGTTTTCTCATCCCTGCATGAAGCAAGTCCGGCGAGCATGATGAGTACAGCTATTCTTTTCATGGTAAAATCTTGCTATAAATATAAATAAACCTTAGTGTCTTCGTGTCTTAGTGGTTCCTTTTTTGAACCACTAAGACACGAAGACACTAAGGTTTCACAAAGTGTTAGACATTGAAACGGAAATGCATCACATCACCGTCCTGAACGAGGTATTCTTTTCCCTCTATCCGTAAACGGCCGTTATCGCGGCAGGCGGCTTCGCTGCCGTACTTGATAAAATCTTCGTAAGCGATCACTTCGGCTTTGATAAAGCCTTTTTCAAAATCGGTATGGATCACACTGGCGGCCTGTGGTGCTTTCCAGCCCTTGTGGATGGTCCAGGCACGTACTTCCTGTACACCGGCAGTGAAATAAGTATCGAGGTTCAGGAGCTTATAGGCAGAAGTGATCAAACGGTTGAGCGCGGGTTCGGTCATTTTGTATTCTTCCATGAACATCTGCTTGTCTTCCGCATTGTCCATTTCAGCGATCTGTGCCTCAATATTGTTGCACATTACGATCATTTCGGCGCCTTCGGCTTTTGCTGCAACACCGAGTGCCTCTGAATATTTGTTGCCGGTATGCATGCTGGCCTCATCCACATTCGCAACATACAACACGGGCTTATCGGTAAGCAGGAAAAGGTCAGCAACCGCTGCTTTGTCTTCCTTGCTCAACCCGAGTGTATAGATATTTTTTCCTTTTTCGAGATGTTCCTTGCAACGGCTCAGGATCTCGTACTCGGCCTTTGCTTTGGTATCGGTACCCACACGGGCCATCTTTTCAACGCGCTGGCATTTTTTGTCAACGCTTTCGAGGTCCTTCAGCTGTAGTTCCGTTTCAATGATCTCTTTATCGCTGATAGGGTTGATGGCCCCTTCTTCACGCAATACATTCTCATCTTCAAAACAACGGATCACATGGATGATGGCATCCACTTCGCGGATATTGCCCAAGAACTTGTTTCCCAATCCTTCCCCTTTACTCGCACCCCGCACCAGGCCCGCGATATCCACGATCTCCATCTGGGTAGGTACAATCCGGTCCGGTATCACCAGTTCGGCCAGTTTATTGAGCCTGTGGTCTGGTACATCCACCAGTCCCACATTGGGTTCGATGGTACAAAAACGGTAATTGCTTGCCTGCGCCTTAGCGCTGTTGCTCACCGCATTAAAAAGAGTTGATTTACCCACATTCGGTAATCCCACGATGCCTGCCTGTAAAGCCATGATTGGAGAGTTGTTTTTTGAGGCGGCAAATATAGAACATTATGGTTTGTGGTTTGGAGTTTGAGGTTTGGGGTTGCTAAATGATTGAAGGTGTGTCGATTCTGAAGTGAGGAATCAACTGCCAACAACGCCAAACTCCTAACCCCAAACTCCAAATTATAAATTCTCCTCCGGCACATCCACCACCCATTTCATCAGCCGCGTAAGCCCTTTCAGGTTGGCGGCTTTGGCGCGGAGGGACCAGAGGCCGCCTGTAAGCAGGTGTACCCGGGTAAAACCGTTGTCAGTGAGGGTTTTGGCGGCCTGGAAGGCTTCGGGGTTGCTGCTGAAGGTGTAGAGGATGATGTCTTTGTTTTTATAGGCGTTGAGTTCGGATAGTCTTGTTGCCAGTTCCGAATTGGGGATGTTGATGGCGCCCTGTATGTGGCCACGGTTCATCCATGGCCTGTCGGTCATTTTATTGGCAAATTCGTTGCTGTTGCGTACATCGAGTATAAAAGTGCCGGGATTGGCTGTCATGATCTCATCAAAATCTGTCGCAGTGATATAGTTGAATTTGTCATTGTGTTTCCACAACTCATTTTTCAGGCTGAGTTCTTTTGCGGAAGTATTGACCCATTCACTCAACCCATTGAAAGCGGCAGAGACATTTGTATAACCATTATCCGTCAGCAGTTTGGCAGCGAGATTGGTTTCGCGGCCGAAATCAGCTACTGCCAGTATGGGCCGGTCCCTCGGTACTTTTGACAAGGAGGAAGCCAGTTGTGCCAGGGGGATATTTACCGCGCCATTAAATCTGCCCAGTGCATTGACGGAAGCATCGGTGCTGATACCCCTGAATGCAGAGTCGCTGCGTACATCCAGTATAAAAATATTTTTTTGAGATGAAATAAGCCCCGCCACATTCTGCGGTGCCAGTAAACGGAATTGATTGGCGGTTTCATACAGGTCATTGGCACAAGGGATGGAACTGTTTTTGACCAGGTTGAATTCTGTCATGGCACCGTTTACATTGATCACCCTTGTAAACCCACTGTCAGCAAGCATCTTCGAGCAGACCCGGCTGCGCTGGCTATGCGAGCAGATCACAAAAACGGGTTTGTTTTTATAGGCCATGATTTCATTGAGCCGGTTCTTTACTTCATTGACATCAATGTTTACTGCACCTTTTAACCTGCCTATGTTTAAACTGGGAGAGGAGGAGGTATCTGAAAATTCGCCACGGCTGCGTACATCGAGTATGAGCCTGTCCGGAAATCTTTTTAATGAATCACAGAGATCATTGATGTACACGGTGCGAAAAGCGATATTATCATGCTTGAACTGTGCGGATGACGACTGTGCAAACAGTATGGCTAAGCCGAGTAAAAGGCAATATCTCATGTTGACTGATTTGACAGGTAAACTATGGATTGTTCACGATGATAAAATGTGAAGATGGGATGTAAGGGTATTTTGTAGGATAATAACAGGATGAGATGTCAGAAATTTACATAATGTGTTTCGCTAAGAGTGAAAGGAGAAAAAGAGTGGACACAGACGTTCTCTTATAGCTCTATCTCTCTTATCCACTCTTAGCGAAACTTTCAGAACAACAGGAGGTAGTTATCCATATTTAACCAAACCTTCCCACCTTCGATGTATTTCATTATTTTCATCCCCTAATCATACCCTATGGCGCTCAATTATGTTTGGATCGCATTTTTTGTGATCGGCCTGGTTATCGCACTGATCAAACTGATCGTTTTCCAGGATTACGAGATATTCAAAAAACTGGTCGAAGGGATCTTTGACGCATCCAAATCATCGGTGATGGATATTGGTCTGCCGCTGGCAGGTGTGATGATCTTTTTTATGGGGCTGATGAACATAGGAGAGAAGGCAGGTGCGATTAATTTCCTGGCACGCCTGCTGAACCCATTTATGAAAAGACTATTCCCTGAAGTGCCACCCAAACACCCGGCCATGGGACAGATGGTGATGAACTTCAGCGCCAATATGCTGGGACTGGATAATGCGGCCACGCCATTCGGTTTAAAAGCGATGGGTAGCCTGCAGGAACTGAATCCTTCAAAAGATACGGCGAGCAATTCGCAGATCATGTTCCTGGTGCTGCATACAAGCGGTCTTACCCTGATCCCTATTTCCATTATTGCTTACCGTGCCGGTGCCGGCAGTACCAATCCAACCAGTGTATTTGTACCGCTGATGATCGCTACTACAGTAGCAACCGTGGCGAGTATCATCATTACGGGTATTTACCAGCGTCTGCGGTTTGATAGGGTATTGTTGTTATGGCTGATCAGTATCATCACGGCTATATTACTGTTTGCAGGGTTTGTATATGGATTGCCATCACAAAAAGATGTACCGCACCCGAGCCTGTTTACCAAAGAAACATTCAGTAACGTATTGGGCAACATAATACTGTTGCTGGTGGTTTGTTCTTTTATTATTGGAGGGTATATTAAAAAGGTGGATGTATTTGATGCCTTTATCGAAGGCGCCAAACAGGGTTGGGAAGTGATCATCAAAGTATTGCCCTACCTCGTTGGGTTATTGGTAGGTATCCGTGTGTTCCGCGACAGCGGTGCGCTGGAAGCCATCATCAATGGGATCACCTGGTGTTTTGCTTCGATAGGATTGAATGGTGAATTTGTGCCTTCATTACCCGTGGCCATCATGCGACCTTTTAGTGCGGGTGGTGCAAGGGGACTGATGCTCGATATCTTCAAAACACATGGACCGGATAGTTTTATAGGACAACTCGCCTCTACTTTCCAGGGAAGCGCTGATACCACATTTTATATTGTGGCTTTATACTTTGGAAGTGTCGGCATCAAAAAAGTCCGCTACGCTATCTGGGCCGGTATGCTGGCCGATTTGATTGGGGTGATATCGGCGATTTTCATTGCTTATATCTTTTTCAAATAAAATAATTATTATATTCATTTCCTGAAATATAACTATGGATTTGAATTCAATTCCTGAAACAGAACAACCGGTAACTATCAATGATTTTGCCCAAAAGTCATTAATTGCGGTGGCAAAATGGGCAAAATTTATAGCTATTGTAGGATTTGTGGGTTGTGGATTGATGATATTGTTTGCTTTATTTGGAGGAACGATTTTCTCTTCTGTTGTTGAGTCACGAAGCGGCTCAATCCGAAAAATTGGCGGAATAGGAATGTTTGTTTCTTATACGCTGGCAGCAGTATTGTATTTTTTTCCATGCTTGTACCTATACCAATTTGCCGCTAAAACCCAATATGCATTGCAATCCAAAAATGATATTCTCCTGGGGTATGCATTCCATAACCTGAAAAAAATGTTCCAGTTCTTAGGGGTGATGATAGCGATCCTGTTCACTTTTTATCTGGTGAATTTGGGTTTTGCCCTCTTACTTGGAAAGATGGCGGGGAGGGCTTAGAATATTAGCTAAACTTTTAGAATCTCACCACGGCTGGGTTTTTAAACACAACCTTAGTCACACAATATAGGCGAGCAATTTTTCTTTCAGTATAAGAATCCCCTCTGATGCACTGGCTTCAATGGTTGTAAGGTTGTTGACAGCCGAAGTAGGTGGTATATGTTTGTCAATGATAAATTTCGGAATGTTTCGTGGCGCATAATTTAATAAACCCGCTGCAGGATATACCACGAGCGATGTACCGATCACCACGAAAATATCTGCCGAAGCGGCTATCTCTGCAGCTGGTTCGATCATCGGTACCGGTTCTTCAAACCAAACGATATTCGGGCGCAGCTGGTAGCCATCGGGTGCTTTATCACCTAAACGGATATCACCATGAATAGGGTAGGTCGTAAACGGATCATTCACGCTGCGCATGGTAAAGATTTCTCCATGTAGGTGCAGCACCTTGCTGCTGCCGCCTCTTTCATGCAGGTCGTCAATATTTTGTGTGATGATCTGTACATCAAAATCCTTTTCCAGTTCTGCCAAACCCGTATGTGCGGCATTGGGCATTGCCTCTGCCACATTTTTCCTGCGCATATTGTAAAAATTCAGAACGAGTTCAGGGTTTTTGTTCCAGCCGCGTGGGGTGGCTACTTCATATACATCATAGCCTTCCCATAAACCATCACTATCACGAAACGTTTTCAGACCGCTTTCAGCGCTGATGCCTGCGCCGGTGAGTACGACCAGTTTCTTCTTATCCATACCTAAAAATACAGAACCTCCGGCTTCTAGCTAAAATCTGTGCTAATCTGTGAAATCTGTGGCGAAAAAAAATCATTGCCACAGATTACACAGATTAACACAGATAAGAGGGTTGCTGCTAAACTATCATCGGGAAATCAGTTTTATTTCGATTGTATGCTGGCAGCATTTCATAGGCAGGCAATCGTCAGAAATTATTTTCTTCTCAAAACAAATACCACACTGTCGGTACCGGATAACTGAATAAGGCTATCTGAAAATGTTTTGAAAGTATACGGAGTGTACCCCTCACCTTCATCAATGAACAGCAGAGAATCTTTCAGGTAATACTTTTCTATGGCACTACTCCTGAAATTGGGACGATCAAGCGTACTGTCTCCCCGAAAATGAAAGTACAGTTTGTGCCGCGAGATAGCATCAGTGAGCTGCTTGATTGTATCAGGTGCAGATGGTGGCGCATACGCAGAATCAACCTGCCATTCACCAATAATGCTGAAGGAAGGAGCGGGGTTGTTGTGGTAAAATTTAATGAATACAAATGATGCAATAAGCAGGACTGCAATAATGATTGCAGCAACGGTTGAACGTTTCATGGTTACAGGTTTTTAATTGTGAAAAATTAAAATGCAGGCCTGCGTATATGAATACGTTTTACTGTGAAAATGTAACCCAACATGGTTCGTTAAAAAATCGGGAAGTAATTATTGCGGTAAAAAATTCATTTAATTTTATAGTCGCAGTATTACCTAATACCGCGTAGCTATTAAACATACTCGGCATATTTTTGGTTAAACCTTCAACAAGCCACGGAACCCCCTGGCAGCATAATAAGATTCTGCACCATTGTGATACACGAAAACAGTGCCATAGCGGTAATCAGCAAAGATGGCACCGCCGAGTTTGCGGATACCGGCAGGTGTTTTTATCCAGCTGGATGTTTTTGTATCGAACCTGCCAAGTTGCTGCAGTTCGCGGTATTGTTCTTCCGTTAAGAGTTCAATGCCCATGTCAGATGACATCTCCATAGCGCTGTTTGCCGGTTTATGTTCTTTTCTTGCCTCCAGTGCTTCATGGTCATAACAAATGCTTCTTCGGCCCTTGGGACTTTCTGCTGCGCAATCATAAAAAATAAACTCTCCCGTCTTTTTATCATACCCAACAACATCGGGTTCGCCGCCAGTTGCTTCCATTTCATTAAGCGACCATAGTTTTTCAGGAGCCGCTTCCAGCTTCGCCTGTGCTTTGGCCCATTCAAGACTTTTATGGCGGGTCATGTTTTTTTCAAAACGGGCTTTTAATGTGCTGAGTAGTTCTTTTTGTTGCGCGGATGATAATTTCTTCTTAGTACTCATACGTGTTTGTTTTCTTTGTTAGGGTATCATTACTGTATGTAAAATGAGACCGAACGGAAAATCTCTGCATAAACTCATGTTCTCTGCGGTGAAAGAACTGTTTGGGTAATTCGAATGTTGAAACATTTTTTACTGCGGAGAACTTCAGCGCTTGCGTGTAAAGCATCAGGCCGCTTTCAGCGGCCGGATGCGGCGAGAACAATGTTCCATTCCGCTTCTTTTACAGTCTGAACAGAAAGCCTTCCTAAACGTACCAGATCCATATCTGCCAGTCTTTTGTCAGCTTTTATCTGTGCAAGGGTAACAGGCGTTTTGAGTTTTTTATATGGTTTGAGATCCACTACCAGCCATGCGGGATCCTCTGTGGTGGGGTCCTGGTAAGATTCTTTGACCACTTTGGCAATACCAACGATCTCTGTTCCTTCATTGCTGTGGTACCAGAAAACCAGGTCGCCTTTTTTCATCGCCCTGAGATTATTCCTCGCCGCATAATTACGCACACCGTCCCAGCATGTCTGACCATCTTTATTAAACTGGTCCCAACTGTATTTGAAAGGTTCAGACTTAACCAACCAGTAATTCATATCATTATGATTTTCGTACTTCGTAGTTTGTACTTCGTACTTCCCATCACCATCCACTTGCCAACACATCCGCCAAATGCATCACTTTCAACCCGGCATGTTTGTGTTTGTTACAGCCATCAATGTGCATCAGGCAACTCATGTCGGTACTGATCAGGTATTCTGCACCTGTAGCAGATGCATTGGTTATTTTCTGATCGCCCATGGCGATGCTGATGGGTTCAAATTTTACAGCGAAAGTGCCGCCAAAACCGCAGCAGGTTTCTACATCGTTCATCTCAACGATCTCTAAGCCTTTTACTTTACTTAATAGCCTTCGTGGTTCTTCTTTTATCTGGCACTCGCGCAGGGCGGCGCAACTGTCATGGTAGGTAGCTTTTCCATTAAATGTGGCGCCAAGATCTTCGATCTGTAAAACCTTTACCAGGAACTCTGAAAACTCGTAGATCCGGGCCGCTGTTTTTTTATAGGAATGATCGGCGCTGTTCTGGTATATTTTTTCGTAGTAGTTGCGAACAAATCCTACGCAACTGGCGCTGGGTGCCACTATATAATCTGATCCGGAAAAGTCTTTGATGAATTTATTGCATACATCTTTTGCCTCGCCCCAAAAACCGGCGTTGAATGCAGGCTGCCCGCAGCAGGTCTGGTTGGCGTTATAGGTTACCGTACAACCCGCTTTCTCCAGCACCTTTACCATATTGAAAGCCACTTGTGGGTACAACTGGTCTACAAAGCAGGGGACGAATAATTGTACAGTCATATTAGCCGAAGAAGGTTATTTGAGTTTCCTGTTTAAAGCTATCATTTTTATTGCGGTAATGGCGGCTTCTTCTCCTTTGTGACCATGTTTGCCGCCGATACGTTCTTTTGCCTGCTCCTCATTATCTACGGTGAGTACACCAAAGATAACGGGTACATCCAGTGCGAGATTCAACTGCAACACGCCTTCTGTGATGGCTTTACAGACATACTCGAAATGGGGGGTGTCGCCTTTGATCACGGTTCCGAAAGTGATATAGGCATCCGGCAGGGTTTCGCTGTAGGCGTAATGTGTTTTCACCGCAAACGGTATTTCAAAAGCGCCCGGGACGGTGATGGTTTTAGAAGTGATTCCCTGCTCGGCGAATATCTTCTTGGCACCCGCCTCCAGTTTGTTAATGATATGCGCGTTCCACTCGGTTTTCACTATTACAACAAAGGCATCCTTTAGGGAAGGGATGCCTTTGTTAAGCGATGTATTGCCTTTGGTAGCCATTAGCAGTTTAATTCTTTTCGATACTTAAACGATAGATATATTTATCTGCCTGTACACCTTTCTCCGTTCTTGGAAATTTGTCTTTCAGTTCTTTGTACAGTTCGAGGGCCTGTGTGGCATTACCGCTTGCTTCAGCCAGCAATGCTGCACGGTACAGGTATTCTGATGAATTGTTCTCATCAGTATCAAATGTACCTGCCGCTTTTTTATAGCTGGCGATGGCATCTTCTTTTTTATTCAGTTCAGAATAAGCATCACCCAATGCGCCATAGGCCATCAGCTGTATCTGTTTGGCATCTGAAGAAAAATCTTTCAGGTGTTTTACCGCGTTGTTGAAATCACCCAGTTTCAGGTAGCTTACGCCTGCATAATAATGAGCAAGGTTACCCGCTTTGGTGCTTCCGAAATTGTTGATCACATATAATACACCCCTGTTTTGCCCGTCGCCGTTCAAAACCAGGTTAGATGAATCCATCGCGAAATACTGCTGCGCCTTGAACAGGGCATCAGCTGCTTTGTCTTCTTTAGGCGCGACGATATATTTCTGGTAGCCATACCAGCCACCGCCACCGATCACGATCACCGCTAATACGATCAATATGGGTTTTTGAAATTTTCCCCAGAATCCCTGCACACGGGCAACTGCCTGGTTCGTTTCTACATGCTTCTCAGTCATACTTGTATTTTATAAAAATGGATTGAACTATTAGTTTTGAAATACCTGTCAGGATCTGTATTAATCTTCTTCAAACACGTAAGACTGATCAAGATATACATCCTTCAGCAGTTCGCTATCATCGGGCCATGGGCTCTCTTCAGCAAATCGTACACTTTCATCAACGATACCGTCGATACGGTCGTCAATCACTTTCAGTTCTTCTTCTGTTGCAAATTTGTTTTCAAGAATGGTATTCTTCACTTTTGTGATAGGATCCTGGTTCTTGTACTCGTCCACTTCTTCTTTTGCACGGTATTTCTGCGGATCGGAAATGGAATGTCCTTTGTAACGGTAGGTTTTCAGTTCCAGCAGGGTAGGGCCATCGCCTTCACGCGCTCTTTTCACCGCCCTGGCCACGCTTTCGTGTACATTTTCCGGTATCATACCATCTACCATATCAGCAGGCATATCATACGCATCGGCCAGTTTATAAATATCCACTACGTTACTGGTACGCTGTACCGAGGTACCCATTGCATAGTTGTTGTTCTCACAGATAAAGATCACGGGCAGTTTCCAGAGCATGGCCAGGTTAAAGGTCTCATGAAGGATACCCTGACGGGCGGCGCCATCTCCAAAAAAGCAAAGGGCCACATTTTTGGTGCCTTTGTATTTTTCAGCAAATGCCAGTCCTGCAGCCGTTCCGATCTGGGCGCCTACAATACCGTGGCCACCAAAAAAGCGGTGTTCGAGGCTGAAAAAGTGCATACTGCCGCCTTTTCCTTTGGAACAGCCGGTAGCTTTACCATACAGTTCCGCCATACAGGAATTGGCCGACATACCTTTTGCCAGTCCCAGACCATGGTCGCGGTAAGCGGTAATAAAGGGGTCGTCGTGGTTGGTGGCGGTCATACACCCGGCGGCAATCGCTTCCTGGCCAATATAGGCATGGAAAAAGCCGCGGATCTTACCGGCCATTTTATACATTTCTTCAGCTTTCAATTCAAACTGGCGGATCAGCTGCATCAGCTCGTACCAGTACAGGTAAGTTTCTTTTGAAAATTTAGTGGGCACTCATCTGAAATTTAGAGGGGCAAATATAGGGAATGGGAGCAATAGAACAATGGAACAGGGGAGAAGGAAGTAAGTACGAATTACGAAGTACGAGGTACGATTAATTTAGAGGCGTGCTGGAGCTCTAAAATTCGTACCTCGTACTTCGTAATTCGTACTTAAACTACGCTTCCTGCAAAAACGGGTACTTATAATCCACCGGCGGGTTATAGGTTTCTTTGATGGTGCGGGCGCTTAACCAGCGGTAGAGATTGAGCATACTGCCCGCTTTGTCGTTGGTGCCGGAGGCACGGGCGCCGCCGAATGGCTGCTGGCCCACTACGGCACCTGTTGGTTTGTCGTTTATATAAAAATTACCGGCGGCATGACGTAATACATTTGTTGCCAGTTCTATGGCTGATCTGTCTCGGGAAAGGATAGAGCCCGTTAAAGCATAGTTAGACGTACCGTCGACCAGTTTCAGGGTCTCTTCAAATTTCTCTGCATCATACACATGGATGGTGAGTACGGGGCCGAAGATCTCCTCGCACATGGTCACATATTTCGGGTCCTTGGCCTCAATCACGGTTGGTTCGATGAACCAGCCTTTTTTCTTGTCGTAATTACCACCTACGAGGATCTTAGCCTTTTTGTCTTTTTTCGCGTTATCGATGTATTTGGCAATGCTGTTGAAAGATTTTTCATCGATCACTGCATTGACAAAATTGCTGAAATCTTCCACCGTACCCATTTTCATGGATTTGATAGCGGCTACCAGTTTGGTCTTTACTTCTTCTGCCATATTGCTTGGGATATAGGCACGGGAAGCAGCGGAACATTTCTGCCCCTGGTACTCAAAAGCACCTCTGGCAAGAGCGGTAACAACTGTATCGACATCCGCCGATTTATGTACCATGACAAAATCCTTGCCGCCTGTTTCACCCACGATTCTTGGGTATGACTTGTATTTCGACACATTCTCACCGATGGTCTTCCACATATTATTGAAAACACCTGTTGACCCGGTAAAATGCACACCACCAAAATCCCTGTGTGCAAAACATACTTTACCAATGGTAGGGCCATCCACATAGATCAGGTTGATCACCCCTGCCGGTAAACCGGCTTCTTCCATAATACGCATGAATACCTGCGCAGAATATACCTGTGTGTTGGCTGGTTTCCATACCACCACATTACCGCAGAGGGCCGCAGAGGCGGGCAGGTTGCCACCAATGGCTGTAAAGTTGAAAGGGGTAACGGCCAGTACAAATCCTTCCAGCGGGCGCCATTCCATGCGGTTATGCATGCCGGGTGAGGAAATGGGCTGTTGTTTATAGATCTCGCTTAAAAAATGCACGTTAAAACGCAGGAAATCGATGAGTTCGCAGGCGCTGTCGATCTCGGCCTGGTAGGCGTTCTTGCTTTGTCCCAGCATGGTGGCCGCATTCATGGTATAACGGTACTTGGTAGCCAGCAGGTCAGCGGCTTTCAGGAAGATATGCGCCCTGCTTTCCCAACTCATATTGGCCCAGTCTTCACGGGCCTTTAATGCTGCGTCTATGGCCTGTTTTACATGTTTTTCTTCTCCTGCATGAAAATGACCGAGTGTATGGGCGGTTTCATGTGGCGGATGTATCGCTACTTTGTTACCTGTTTTTACGTGTTTACCGCCGATGAACATCGGGATCTCAATGGCTTTCTGTTTAGCACTGATTAAGGCTTTCTTCAAAGCCGCTCTTTCGGCTGTACCGGGGGCATACGATAATACCGGTTCGTTTACCGGCATAGGGTAGGAAAAAGTACCAAGACTCATAGATGTTCGATTTGAGGTGCAAATGTAAGGAATGGGAAATAGAACAGATGAACAAGGAACAGAAGAATATCGAACAACAGAATTTTGAATTTCGAAGGTTATCTGGTTGTTTGCCAAATTCTCCGATCAACATTCATCAGTTCCTTGTTCCTTGTTCATCTGTTCAATACCTTCGTCATTCATCATTCTACATTCATCATTCGCTATTCCCATGGCCATCATTCTTTTCGACAACCCGTTTCGCAAGCACTTACTACCGTTTACAGCTACCAGGGCCGTGGCGGATCTGCGGTTTGGGATATTATCTATCCGTGAAAGATGGGAAAAGCTGACAGGTGAGAAAGTATATATACATACAGAAGATTACCTGCAGGCTTTGTATGAGCCTTTACCTGATGGCGAACATGTGTGGATTGATGCGGCTGTTATCGAGGATATCCGGCCCCTGCTGGATGATTTGTTGCCAGACACCTGTTTTACAGATGATAAGGGCGTAATCGTTGGGAGGACCGCCATCCCTTTTGCAAATACAAACACCGACGATCTGACGGCGTATTTCAGCAGCGTCAATGAACATGCACCTGTCCAGCGGATCGAATACCCATGGCAACTGATGCAATGGAACGATGACAGGATCCGTAAGGATTTCTCTTTGTTGACGAGAGGAAGGGCCTCACAACCCTTGAATGATACGGTACATTCTGTGCATCCCGGTAATATCTTTATTGAAGAAGGAGCCACAGTTTCCCATTGTACCATCAACGCTTCTTTTGGACCTGTTTACATAGGCAAATATGCGGATATAATGGAAGGCTGTACCATCAGGGGGCCCTTTGTATTGGGGGATCATTCCGTATTAAAAATGAACAGCCGTGTATATGGCGCCACAACGCTTGGCCCACATTGTATAGGTGGCGGTGAAATAAAGAACTCGGTAATGATGGGTTATAGCAATAAAGCGCATGATGGTTACCTGGGAGATTCCGTAGTAGGTGAGTGGTGTAATTTTGGCGCAGGTAGCTCCAATAGTAATATCAAAAATACGGCAGGTGACATAAAAGTATGGGAGATGGGCAGGCAGGAATGTGTATATGTTGGACAGAAATGCGGCGTCATCATGGGCGACTATTCACGTGTGGCCATCAATTCATCCATTAATACCGGCAGTATGATCGGGGTGAGCTGTAATGTTTTTGGCAGCGGTCTGCTACCCACACTGATACATCATTTTAGCTGGGGCGTGGAAGGCAATACCTATTCTCTCGAAAAAGCCATCCGGGATATTGATAACTGGAAAAAATTAAAAGGGAAAGAACTGACCCCGGCAGAAACATCCGTACTGGAGTATATCTTTGACAGCTTATAAAAAACAGACCAGACTTATATGAGAAAACAAATAGCCGCGGCTAACTGGAAAATGAACCTGACTGCTGAGCAGGGTGAAAAATTATTACAGGATGTGCTAAGTAAAACATCTCCTTCAAAAGAAAGCCACCAGGTTGTTTTTGCAGTGCCGTTCCCATACCTGGCCATGGCACAGGCAAAAGTGGCGGGAAAGAACAACGTGTACATAGCGGCACAAAACTGCTCCAATAAGAAAAGCGGCGCGTATACTGGTGAGACATCTGTTGAAATGTTGAAATCCATCGGTGTACAGTATGTGGTATTGGGACATTCCGAAAGAAGGGAATATTTCCAGGAAACTAACCAGTTGCTGTCTGAAAAACTGGATATCTGTCTTGCCAACGATATGCTGCCTATTTTCTGCTGCGGCGAGCCTTTAGAGATACGCGAAGCCGGTACACAAAATGCCTTTGTTGCCAAGCAGCTCGAAGAATCACTATATCATCTATCCGCAGAACAATTGCTCAAAGTTGTGATCGCTTACGAACCCATCTGGGCCATCGGAACCGGTAAAACTGCCAGCAGCGCACAGGCGCAGGAAATGCATGCTTATATCCGCCAGCAACTGGCGGCTAAATATGGACAGTCTATCGCTGATTCCATCTCTATTCTCTATGGGGGTAGCGTAAAAGCTGCCAATGCCGCCGAAATATTCGGTCAGGCTGATGTGGATGGAGGATTGGTAGGCGGCGCCTCACTGGTAGCAGATGAATTTGTTACGATTATCGATTCACTTAAGTAGAGACATGGGATAACACGAATTATGACGAATTACACGAATTGGCGTGAATATTAACTGCTAATTCGTGTAATTCGTCATAATTCGTGTAATTCGTCATAATTCGTGTTATTGTCATAATTCGTGTTATTCCTAACCTATCTTTGCGCCTTATGAAGAATATCAGGAATTTCTGCATCATCGCGCATATTGATCATGGGAAGAGTACTTTGGCCGACAGGTTACTGGAACACACAAAAACCATCGGCGAGCGCGATATGATGAACCAGGTACTGGATGATATGGACCTGGAACGTGAAAAAGGCATTACCATCAAGAGTCACGCTATACAGATCAACTATACGTACAAAGGTGAGCAATACGTATTTAACCTGATCGATACACCAGGCCACGTTGATTTCAGCTATGAAGTGAGCCGCGCACTGGCCGCCTGTGAAGGAGCATTACTGTTGGTAGACGCTTCGCAAGGGATACAAGCTCAGACAATCAGCAACTTATACCTCGCAATTGACAATGATCTTGAGATCATCCCGGTGATCAACAAGATCGATATGGATGGTGCCAAAATACCGGAAGTGACCGACCAGATCGTTGACCTGATCGGCTGCAAACAGGAAGATATCCTGCTTGCCAGCGGTAAATCAGGGATTGGCATTGAAGAAATATTACATGCGATCATTGAACGCATACCTGCACCTAAAGGCGATTATGAAGCGCCTTTGCAGGCATTGATCTTCGACAGTGTATTCAATAGTTTCCGTGGTATCATCGTATACTACCGTATCATGAATGGCGTACTTAGGAAAGGCGATAAGATCCGTTTCGTGGCATCGGGTCAGGATCATTTTGCTGATGAAGTAGGCGTACTGAAACTGAACATGACGCCCAAAGAAGAAGTAAAAGCAGGTGATGTGGGCTATATCATTACCGGTATCAAAAATGCGAAAGAAGTAAAAGTAGGAGATACGATCACCCTGGCCAATAACCCGGGCGAAATGATTCATGGTTTTGAAGAAGTGAAACCCATGGTATTTGCAGGCATCTTTCCCGTAAATACTGATGATTTTGAAGTGCTGCGTGATTGCATGGGCAAACTGCAGTTGAACGATGCATCACTGGTATTTGAACTGGAAACTTCTCAGGCGCTGGGTTTTGGTTTCCGTTGCGGGTTCCTCGGCCTGCTGCACATGGAAATTATCCAGGAGCGCCTGGAAAGGGAATTCAATCAAACCGTGATTACTACGGTACCCAACGTAAGTTTTATCGCCTACACAACCCGCGGTGAAAAAATCAACGTGAATAACCCGATTGAAATGCCCGATCCGGTGAAGATTGCAAAAATCGAAGAACCGTTTATCAAAGCACAGATCATCACACAACCAGACTATATCGGCAATATCATGACGCTTTGTTTGGGTAAACGTGGTATCCTGATCAACCAAAGCTATCTTACGCCTACGCGTGTGGAACTGGTTTTTGAAATGCCTTTGACAGAGATCGTATTTGATTTCTATGATAAATTAAAAAGCTCTACACGCGGCTATGCATCGTTTGATTATACGCCGATCGATTACCGCCAGGCAGATATCGTTAAAATGGATATCCTGCTGAACAATGAAAAAGTAGATGCTCTAAGCGCATTGATACACCGTGGCCGCGCCGAAGATTTCGGAAGAAGGCTCTGCGAAAAATTAAAAGAATTGTTACCCAAACAACAGTTCCAGATCGCCATACAGGCCGCCATCGGCGCCAAGATCATCGCCCGCGAAAACATCAGCGCCATGCGCAAAGACGTTACCGCCAAATGTTATGGTGGTGATATCAGCCGTAAACGTAAACTCCTCGAAAAACAGAAAGAAGGTAAAAAACGTATGCGCCAGATAGGCAACGTAGAAGTACCGCAGGAAGCTTTTTTGGCGGTGTTGAAGCTAGACTAGGTAGTTGAACAGATGAACAAGGAACAGAAGAGCACGGAACAGATGAAGTAGTTGGTAGTTATACGGCTAAGTTCGATAGTTCACTCTCCGATCCTTGTTCATCTGTTCCTTGCTCTTCTGTTCAATTGTTCCCTATCCTTTTCTTCGGCAAATCCGGATTCTTCGCCGGTCTTTCCCCTTGCTGCGGGTTGATATTCGATCTTGGATCCATTTCACGGATTAATGGCACATGTATCCAGCGGCCATTCATCCATCTGAAACCTTCGAAACTTCCTTCGGGCACCAATGTGTATTTTATGCCTTTATCGCCCGTTTCACTGGTAAGTTTCGCCAGAATGATCATATCCAGTGCGGGATCATAGTTCAGTTTCGCATTCGCCTCTTTTTTAAACTCGAGGCAGAAACGGTAAGCCGGCTGGGGTGGTTTGGTTTCATCGGGATTATAACTGAAAAGTCTTCCGCCGAATTGTGGGCGGCCATTCTCATCAAAGGTCAGTACCTCCATCCATTTTTTGGTGCTGCGGGCATCGTTCTCGTCGTATCCCAGTAATGTATAATAGTTCCGGTTGTTATGTGTTTTTTGGATGATGTTATAATAGACCGCGCCGATCCAGTGCTGGTTATCCCGAACTGAATCTGTCGGGTTCTCAACACCATCCGAATGATCGAACAAAGGGATCAATTTCAATGAGCCGTCAACTGTGTGCATCTGTATCGCGCCCGATTGGTGGTAGTAGGTAAAATCCTTCATTACCTGCCAGGTGATAATACGGAAACTGCTGTCCGGGGCATACAATACAGAAATCGTTTTCAGCGAATCAAAAGGGTAGGAGAACGAATAAGGAACCCTCAATGCCTTTACGAGCGAGCGTACAAAAAAACTGTCTGCACGGAAACGGTCCACCACCTCTTCTGCGTTTACTATTTCATTGGCATAGCCACGCATGTTTTCTTCCAGTTGCGACAACAATTGTACGGATACGGGTTGTTTAGGCTGCGCATGGAGAAAATTGACAGTCAACAGGAACAGGATAACAGGGATGATTCGCCTCATAGTGCAAATATCACTAAGCACAGCAGATTACGTGGTAATGGGTATAATTTTTAGGGTTTCCTTAGTGATAAACACGCCTGTGCAAATCCAAACAGGTCGTTAAAACGAAGATCTATCATCGGATCAGGGTAAGGGGTATCGGGATGTGTGGTTGCCAGGAACACCGTATGCATACCCGCATTGCGGCCAAAACCCATATCGCTCATTCGGTTGCCTGCCATGATGCTTTTGTCAAAATTGATTTCAGGGTGTTCCTGTTTTGCCTGGTGGGCCATACCTGCATTGGGTTTGCGGTGCGGCGAATCATCTGAAAGATCAGCGCAATAATAAGTTCTGTCTATCCTGCCACCGGCTGCCGCTATCTCCGATAACATATTGGAATGGATGCTGTCGAGATCACCTACTGTCATCAATCCTTTTCCAATTCCTTTCTGGTTGGTGACAAGAATGATCCTGTCAAACAATCCCGATAAAATGGATAATGCTTCCAGCGTCTGGTCATAGAACCTAAACTCCTCCCAGTTACGGATATAATCGTTTTTCTTTTCGTGATTGAGTACCCCATCTCGGTCGAGGAACAATGTCCAGCTGTTGTCGGTATTTTTCAGGTCAAGCATAGTTCAGTCCATTAATTCTGTTTGTGCCCTTGTATAATCTTCCGGTATGCCTATGTCTATAAAATAGGCATCCTGTGGAAGACCATACATTTTTCTTTGCCGGTAATGCGCCTGTAAATAATCAGTTTCAAAGGAAAACTTTTCCGGTAATCCTTCTGATAAAAACCTCTCACGGTTCAGTATATAAACACCCCCGTTGATAAACCCTTCATTAAAAAATTGTTTTTCTTTAAAGGATGCGATACTGTTATCCGAATTGAGTTCTACAGCGCCATACCGGTCAAAATCCGTCAGGTATTTTAATCCCAGTGTACAGTCTGCATCCTGTTGACTATGAAATGCGGCCTGTTGCTGGATATCGATCTTGAAAATACTGTCCCCGTTCAATGTGAGTAGCTGTGTTTCTTTTGCTGATCTGCAGGCAAGCTGTATAGCGCCACCAGTGCCCAATGGTTCTTTCTCTATGACCACATCATAATTCATCCCGGGTAAAGTATCTTTTAAAAATGCCATGAAAGCATCAGAACGGTAGCCTAATGAAAAAATAAAATGTTTTATACCGCTCTTGTGTAAATGATCGATCACATACCAGATAAATGGACGTCCATTCACTGGGGCCATGCATTTTGGAAGATTGGGTAATACCGATCTCAGCCTGGTACCTTGACCGCCGGCAAGAATAATAGCTTCTGTTACACTCATGCTCCGAATAAATTAGCTTCGACAAACTCACAGACAATATGACCTAATAAAATATGACTTTCCTGGATACGTGGCGTATCAGAGGAAGGGACATTGAAAAGATGATCGCTGACATCGCGCATATTGCCACCACTTGCGCCGGTAAAGCCAACGGTTATCATGCCCTTTTCTTTGGCAGTAGCAAAGGCATTTATGATATTTTTAGAATTGCCGGATGTACTAAGGCCAATTAACACGTCTCCTTTTGCACCGGTTCCTTCAATGATCCTCGAATAAATCACATCATAGCTGTAATCATTGGCCACCGCGGTAAGGTATGAGGTATTACAATGCAATGCTTCGGAAGGAAGTGCCTTTCTGTCTTTGTAGAAACGGCCAGAAAATTCCGCTGCAAGATGCTGGGCATCTGCTGCGCTGCCACCATTACCGCAAAAAAGTACTTTGTTCCCATTCTGGAATGCGGTTGTAACTACATTGATCACTTCATTAATCTTTTGGAGGAATTCTCCATCAGCCATTATTTTTTTCTTTACTTCAATCGATGAAGCGATATTGTTGTAGATTTTTTGGTTCATGTTTTAATACTTGTTTTAAGAATTTGTTAATTGCGTAATGGTTTCTGTCAGATACCGCCAACTGTAATTTTTTTTCTGCCTGCGAAGATGTGGTAAAAAAAAGTCTTCACCTAATTTGTAAAGTTCTAATATTCCGGTACTTATAGAAGTGGGATCTGGCTCCACGACAAGACCGACTTTCCCGTCCGGCACCAGGTCGGGAAGCCCGCCTACATTGGTCACCAACATGGGTTTTTCAAAATGATAGGCGAGGGGCGTAACACCGCTTTGGGTGGCGTTGCGGTAAGGCTGTATCACAAAATCAGCAGCGCTTAAATAGTACCTTACTTCACTGTCTGGAATAAAATCCGTACGCAGAATCAGTTGCGATGAAATGTTGAGTTGCTCGATCAATGCATCATATTCTTTCCTATCCTCATAAAACTCCCCGGCAACCAGTAACCGGATACCTGACTGGCGCATACGTGTATCATTCATCGCCTCGAGTAAGATATCAAGTCCTTTGTATTTCCGGATAAACCCAAAGAACAGGATGATCTTTTCAGATCCGGGTATAGCCAGGTGTTGCCTTGCTTCCGTTTTGGAAACCGCTTCCCCGAAATTATCGTACAGCGGATGTACTACCTGCTGTACCGGTTTTTGTGTGAACAGTGCCAAGTCCTTTTTTACTTTTTCACTCATCGTGACAAAAGCATCCACCGCTTTTACAAAATACTTCGTAAAGGGTTTGTCGCCCGGTCTGTGTTCATGCGGCACTACATTATCCGCAATACAGATGCGTTTGGTATGACCGTTCTTTTTTACCCTTCTGAGAATGGTTCCAAGACAGGGACCCATAAACGGTAACCAGTACCTGACCACGATGATGTCAGGCTTCAGTTTCTTTAATTCATTGCCTGTTTTCCACCAGTTAAAGGGATTGATGGAATTGATGCATACTTTGATCGGAATATCTTTGGGTGCAGGTTCAGAGGAATACTGTGTTGTGCCCGGAAACAGGAAGCCGGGGTACTGTAATGAAAAAGTATAAATAGTGGTATCGTATCCTTCTGATATGAATTGTCTTGCCAACCGCTCATCAAACGAAGCCAGTCCGCCGCGCAGGGGCCATGCGGGACCGATGATGATTACTTTTTTTGCCATAAGATGTAAAGTCAAAATTCAAAAGTAAAAATTCAAAAGAGAATATCGTCATTTTTGAATTTTTACTTTTGAATTTTGACTTAATTTAATCCTGCTTTCTTCTCTATCAGGTAAAAATTTCTTTCCGGTGCGTTCCTTGTAACCAGTTCAGCGATAAAGCCGGTAAGGAAAAGCTGCATACCAATGATCATGGTGGTAAGCGCTATGTAAAAACTGGGTCTGTTGGTGAGTGAAAAGTCGGTAACAAGAAATTTGGTGATGATCAGGTAGATACTTGATCCAAACCCCAACAGAAAGAATAAGGTTCCCAGCAAACCGAAAAACTGCATAGGGCGCTTGCCGAATTTTCCGAGGAACATGATCGTGGCCAGGTCAAGGAAGCCATTGACAAAACGCGACCAGCCAAACTTGGTAATACCATATTTGCGCGGGCGGTGTTCCACCACTTTTTCACCGATCTTCCTGAAACCACTCCATTTGGCGAGGATGGGAATATAGCGGTGCATCTCACCGTACACTTCTATGCTTTTGATCACTTTTCTGCGGTAAGATTTCAGTCCGCAGTTAAAATCATGTAAAACAATACCCGAACTGGCACGTGCCACTGAATTGAACAGTTTGGAGGGGATATTCTTGGTTAATGTGCTGTCGTATCTTTTTTTCTTCCATCCGCTCACCATATCATAACCGTCTTCAATGATCATCCGTCTCAGTTCGGGTATCTCATCGGGAGAGTCCTGCATATCAGCATCCATGGTGATCACCACATCGCCCTGTGCGGCTTTAAAGCCTTCATTGAGTGCGGCTGATTTGCCATAATTGCGCTGGAACTTGATCCCTTTGAAATTCGGGTTCTCAGTTGATTTTTTTTCAATGAAATCCCAGCTGTTATCGGTACTGCCATCGTCTACCAGTATCACTTCATAGGAAAGCTGGTGCTGCGTAACCACGGATTCTATCCAGCTACACAGTTCCGGCAAAGATTCATCTTCATTGATCAGTGGTACTACGATCGACAGGTCCATATATACTGCTAAAGTGGATTGGGGTTAGGATTTTTCTTGGCTACTGCGGCACCGATCAGCGAAGCGATGGCGCCAACGATCGCGTACATGAAAAGTATGCCGACTATCATGCCTGGAATAAAAAACCTTCTCATCATGGCTAATCCTTTTTCTCTATCCTCAGAACTCATATTGCTATTCTGTTCGGCCATTTTTACGCCTGTCTGCTCGATGATCTTCTCTTTCAGATCAGGAAAGACAAATGTCATTGCGATAATACTCCATACAATGATAAGGGCAGCTACACCTGCACTTATTTTAAAGCCATGTCCGAAAACATTTCCAAAACTGACATTGGCGTTATGTTGTTTAGCGTATTGGATACAGAAATAAATAACACCAGCGCAAAGAATAAGATAGTTCACATAATTCAATCCCTCGTTAAGGGACAGGTCAGCGAAATAAAGGATGAGACCATACACTATTGAGGCAAGACTGATAATGACAATCTTCATCCATACCGGGGTGATTTTGGTTTCCATGGTGCTTATATAGTTTGGTTAACAATTACGTTCGCCTTGTTGATGATCCCAACCACTTTGCCTGTTAGTTCTCTTTCCAGGAAAGGAGTATTCGTTGACTTGCTTTTTACAGACCCTTTGGTTAGTAAAGTAGTTCCGCTCCTGGAAAACAAACTCAGTTCTGCTACGGCCCCTTCGCTGATGTTTGTTGCTGGTAAGGTAAAAATATTACGCGCATTCAGCGAAAATAATTTTACCAACTGTTCATTACTGAGTTCGGGGAGGAGATGGTTGATGACCGCAAACGATGTTTCGAGCCCTGTCATCCCGTTTTTAGCGTATTCAAATTCACAGTTCTTACTGTCAATGTTTTGTGGGAAATGGTGCGAAGCGATACAATCCACCGTGCCATCCAGTACAGCTTCACGCAGGGCCATCATATCGGCCTTGTTTCTCAGCGGCGGGTTTACTTTGAGATGGGTATCATATTCAGCCAGGTCCTCATCGCAGAAGAAAAGATGGTAAGGGGTTACACTGCAGGTGATGTGCAGCCCTTCTTTTTTGGCAGCCTGTATCAGTTTTACGCTGGTGGCAGTAGAAATGCCGGTAATATGCAGTTTTGACTGTGTATAGCGAAGCAGGTCAATATCGCGTTTGATGATCACTTCTTCTGCCAGGGCAGGGATACCGGGTAGACCCAGCCGTGTGGAAATCACCCCTTCATTCATCAATCCGCCTGAGCCAATGCTTTTATCAAGCGGCACCTGTATCAGTACCCCATCAAACGCTTTGGTGTACAGCAGGGCTTTTACGAGAAGACCGGGCGACTGTACCGGATAGATGCCATCCGAGAAAGCAATGGCCCCGCTGTTCCTCATATCATACATTTCGGCCAGTTCTTTGCCTTCGGCTGATTTGGTAATGGCGCCCAGCGGGTGGATATCTATGGGAAGTGTGTAAGACTGCCTGGCGATATACTCCACCTGTGTTTTGCTTTCAACCACGGGTTGGGTATTCGGCACCACGAAAACGCGGGTAAAACCACCGGCAGCGGCTGCGGCTGCGCCGGATTCCAGTGTTTCACGGTATTCATAACCGGGATCGGCAAAATCCGCGAAAATATCTACCCAGCCGGGGGAAACCAGCAATCCGGGAACATCGATCACTTCGTCAGCAGCATCCGTAATGGAAGCTGCTATCCTGGTTATCTTAGTTCCGGTAATAAAAATATCTGAAACCTGTCCGTTAAAAGGAGAGCCTGGATCGGCGATGGTTGCCTGCCTTACAAGTATCTTCATCGAGAGGCGGTAAAATTTTCTGCAATATAGCTTGAAATTTTCGTTTCGCTCTTATATTTGCAGCCCCTTACCCCTAAAACAGGGTTGACCTGCTTTATAAGCATAAGCATTTTTTTTCGGGACGTAGCGCAGCCCGGTAGCGCACACGTCTGGGGGGCGTGGGGTCGCAAGTTCAAATCTTGTCGTCCCGACAAGTACAGCCATCTTGCCAAAAGCAAGGTGGCTTTTTCGTTTTCGCAAAAATTATTTAGATGTCATGTACCCTAGTAGCGCATCCCGCCTACGGCGGGAGGGTCGCAAGTTCAAATCTTGTCGTCCCGACTTTTTTAATAGGAGACATTTGTATAAAGCAGTTTTCCTTTTTCTTGGGCTTCACTCATCCATGTCCCCCAACCATTGCCTGGTATTGTGTAATATGATCCCGAACAGTCATATATAAACCCTGGAGCTAAATTGCTTCCCATCGACATTTCAACAAAAAACAATGGGGTAGAGTTATAAGCGTATAGAAAGATCCTGCCTCTATATCGGCCGCCATATTTCTTTGTAGCCAAGTCTTCGTCTCCTTTTTTGATAATTTCCTTTAGCCATGCCAGATCATTATTACAGATCAATTGGGCAGTATCTATGGTTACAGTCTGCCGACCAGGTGGTACTACAGGAGGAATTGGTATATCGGCCTTCCCGGATTTGTCACAGGCAGTCAAAAACAATACCACTACACATAAAAACAAAATTATTTTTTTCATAGAAATCGGATTTATTGGATTTTAATATGCTCACTCACCGTTAATAAAAGGGAATCTAAATTTTCTTTGTTCATTGGCATTCCTGAAGCTAGAAATTGTTTGGGTAGTCCAGCACGGGATGCCTTTTCTGCCGGCAATAATCTTGCTAAAGCCCAGGCTAGGGAGCGAATCCACTAACCTAATATCAATTGCCCTATAGGTATCCAGAACAGTTTCACACATGTCCTTTCTTTTCATCAGACTGTCTAACGCGGTACAAGTAGTTCGAAGCCTTGCGATACCAGTTTGAAAACTGTTGTAAAAGAATAATTCACCCAGGAGAGGATACTTGAGGATACTTTCCAGCAAAACGGATGTATTTGACTCTTTTATAAACTTCGCCGACACCTGGGTGGCTGCCCTTCTTTGATCAAAGGTTTTTAATGTATCCCATGCAGCGTGGCCCCTTCTAACAGGATAATCATAGGCCTTTTTATTGTTCTGTGCAACGGAGGGAATCAGCATCCTAATAAGAAAGCGGTAAGTGTTAATTTTCTCATGTTGTATAAACTGCAAACAATATACTAAAAATTATTTAATATGAAATAAGTTTAATTGCAGAAACCAATTTCGTTGACCACCTCAGTCCGATTTTGACAAGCCGAAACCCATTTTGACGTATGCGTAATTCATCTTCTTACAACATATCTTTTCAAAACTGATAGAAAGTTAACCGCTTTTCTCCCTGCTTTTTCAAGGTTCCATTATCAACAGCTTCCTTTAAGTCGCGACTGGCAGTAGCAGGTGAAATCTCTTTAAAAAAACGCAAATAATCTTTACGGGTAAAGGAGATATTGCGGATGTGATTTGAAAATAAACGCATTCTGTCAACAGATGAAAGAGCTGGTTGCTGTATGGAAAGTAGCTCTTCCAGGGAATCATTCAGAATGGCTAACATGAACTCAATAAAAGTTGTTGAATTGCCAGCTTTATCAGAAGCAGATAGCGCATAATAGTATTCTTTCTGTCTCCTTTTTATAATAGTCTCAACCGGAACAAAAGCGAAGACCGGGTACTGCTGCTTTACCAATATAGTCTGCCATAGACGCCCCATTCTGCCGTTACCGTCGGCAAAAGGATGGATGAATTCCATTTCATAATGGAACACACAGCTTTTGATCAGCATAGGATCCTTATTCTTTTTTACATAATTGAAAAGATCATTCAGCAAGGATTTAACCAAATGTGCCGGAGGCGCGAGATGGGTCATTTTTGAACCTTTGACAATTCCTACATGACCACTGCGTATTTTTCCGGCTGTTGGTATCAAACCGGTCATTAATAACGCATGGGCCTTTAAAAAAGAAGGTAGGCTTGTACCTTCAAATTTTTCTAAACGGTCATACACCTTGATAGCATTTTGAACTTCAAGAATATCCTTTTTAGGAGCCACCACTCTTTTATGATTTAATAGAGCAGTCACCTGGTCAATGCTTAAAGTATTACCTTCTATTTCTAAAGATGATTGTATGGTTTTGATAAGGTTACTCTTTCGCAGTTCAGCTTTCGGTAACTGTAAACTCGTCGCGTTGATTTCACCTATTTTTTCAGCTATAGAACTGATTAAATGCAAAATTTTTGGGGAAATCTGGTAAGGCGGTGTCATGATAGTATCATATGATACTATCAAAAGTAGTAAAATTTCAATCTCGTTTTCCCAGATCTGCTTAAAAACTGCCATTTCATCATTGTGATATCATGTTTTTTGACTGGCTGGTGAACTTTGTGGAAGATCCACGCAAATTGCCCCTATTTCACCAAATCAGACAAAGATGGACGAGATAAGGCGGTAACAATAACTATTATTGGCTGGGATAGAAACCCGTCAAAACCGGACTGATATGGTCAACGAAATGGGGTTCTGCGAATTATTCACCAGAATGTCTGTATTGCTTTATAAAAAACCTGCCAAAATTTATACAGAATAGCATGGAGTTGCGGAATCTGTGCAAGAAAGAAGGGTATATAATACTCAATTAATACATTGCCATTTAATTTTAAAAAACGATCATCTAAACGCTTAGCAATGGGAATTAAGAAAGTGTACCAGACCATGGTCTTATTAGCATCGTTTTTCTTTTTTACGGCAGATAGCTGCCTGGCTCAGAAAGATTCATTGATCCTGGTTAACGGCAATATCATTGTAGGAAAGATCAAAAACCTCAACGGGGGTGTGCTTACCATCGAAACCGATTATTCGAAAAATGATTTCACGGTTAAATGGGCAGGGATCAATGAAATTTATTCTGACAGGTCCTTTCTGATCGGACTGGAAAACGGCCAGCGCGGGGATGGTGTGTTCCGGTTTAATAAAACAGCAAGAACCATAAACCTGCGGACAAGGGAGGGAACGAATATTGAGGCCCCTATGAGTACTGTGATATTTATCAAAGAGATGGAATCGAGTTTCTGGAGCCGTATGAAAGCCGGTGTTGATCTTGGTCTGAGTATCGCTAAAGCAAACAACCTCAAACAACTAACCATCAACAGTAAACTTGGTTACCTGGCCGACAAGTGGGAATCTGATGCGTATTATAATGTGATCAGGGCTTCGCAGGACAGTATTGAACCTACCAAAAGAACGGATGCCGGGGTTAGTTTTAAATATTACCTGTCACATAACTGGTTCCTGTCTGCATCTACCAGTTTCCTGTCCAATACCGAACAGGCCCTGAAGCTCCGGTTTGTGGGGAAATTAGGCGGCGGTAAATTTTTCATACATACCAATAAAACCTACTGGGGTGCAGGTGCCGGGCTTTCTTTTAACAAGGAAAGTTTTACCAATACTACACCCAGCCGGAACAGCCTTGAGGGATTTATGGGAACGGATCTTAACCTGTTTGATATCGGTGATTTCAGCCTTGCAAGTTCCTTATTTGTCTATCCCAGTTTTACAGAATCAGGCCGTTGGCGTTCGGATTTCAGAATCGATACCAAATATGATCTGCCGCTTGATATTTATCTGAAACTGAACCTGACGATGAACTATGATAACCGGCCGGCGGTGGCAGGTAAGGAAGTCGATTATTTATTCGGGTTCAGTATTGGGTGGTCGTTGTAATTTTTGTACACTCACCTGGTATTTTTTTGCCACAGATTACACAGATTGTCACAGATTTTTTTCTGTGTTAATCTGTGGCAAAAAAATCCCCAATACAATAAGACCGCATTAACATAATCTTCAGAACTACCAGTGCAAAGTGCAAATCATTTCATAAATCATATTCAAAACTGAGGAAAACATTCAACAAAGTGAATGGTGTTGTAATTGATAGGTATTGGATATGTTATATCCAAATACAGATAAGGCGATTCATCCTGTTTTTCATGCGTTGTATCATGAAATGGAATATCGTGAGGGAATAGGTACATGGGTATTCAATATTGATATAGGTACATTCCGGTTCTCACAGAATTTCTGCGGGATACTGGGACTTACTTCCATACAAAAACCCCGTGATTTTTTTCATTTGATACATCCGGCCGACAGGAGCATGGTAACGGATACATTTAACCTGATACATAACCTGAATGAGTTTCCTGAATATGAATTCCGGCTGATCAATGATGAAAAGCCTGTGTATATTCACCAGTCAGGGAAACGATATTCAGATAGCAAAAACGGGAACTATCTATATGGTTTCTGGAAGGATATCACCAGGCAGAAGGAAAAGGAGCATTCGTCGTTCTTTCCTGATGCAATTACTGTCAGCCGGGAAAATATACTGCATGATGCGTATGACCTGCAACAACTGAATAATGTGTTGCTATCACAAAACCGCGTATTGAAAAGAAGAAACGCAGAGCTGCATGCTTTTTCATATATCAGCAGTAACGATCTTAAAGAACCACTCCGCAGGATTTACACTTCGATTGAAATGTTGCTTGAACAGGATCTATCCCGTTTTTCTGACAAAGGCAGAACGCATTTCAAACAGATACAGGGAGCCTTACAGCGGCTCGGGCTGCTCGCGGATGATATTGTTTATTTCTCCCGTCTCGATGCAGAAAAAGCTGATTTTACAAATGTTGATCTCAATGATGTATTTTCATTGGCTTTGAAAAGAATGGAAGAACAGCTGATCTCTTCCCGGACCTTTATCAGAGCTGATGATCTGCCGGTATACCATGGCCACCGCGGTATGCTGGTGCTGCTTTTTCAAAACCTTGTCAGTAATGCAGTAAAATTCCAGGAACCGGGATCTGTTCCCGAGATACATATCAGCGTGGAAAAACAGCAGGGATCCACCATCAAGCACCCCGATGCTGACGCAACTGCTGTATATCTGGTGTTACATTTTGCTGACAACGGAATCGGCTTCGACCAAAAGTACAAGGACAGGATATTTGATGTGTTCATGCGCATCAACAGGGGTAAATATCCCGGCACAGGAAAAGGACTTGCCCTCTGCAAAAAAATAGCCGAACTGCATGGCGGTTTCATCATCGCTGAAAGTATCCCGGGTTCAGGCAGTATTTTTCATTGTTACCTACAGGAGGGGCTTTAATGTAGTCTATGGTCTGTGGTCAATGGTATGTAGTTCAACAAAAACTTTTGCTTTTCCCTCAAAATAAGTATTATTGTATCATTGTGTTACAATGACGCAATGACAAACCTAACGAACCACTATTGCCATGAAAAAAATTGCTTCAGCACTGCTTGTCATGCAACTGCTGTCTTCACCCATTATTTCCCAAACAGCGCCGCAGGTGAGGATTGCCAACGGATTGATCGAAGGTGTTACTGAAACATCCGGTATCCGTTCATTCAAAGGAATTCCGTTTGCGCAACCGCCTGTGGGTGATCTGCGCTGGAAAGAACCGCAGGCTGTGGCCAATTGGTCAGGCGTACGCAAGACAGATCGCTTTGGTAATAACCCCATGCAGAAACCGGTTTTTGGCGATATGGGTTTCCGCTCTGCTGGAATGAGCGAGGATTGTTTGTTCCTGAACGTGTGGGCACCCGCCACACCTGGCAAAGAAAAATTACCGGTACTGGTGTATTTCTATGGTGGTGGGCTCGTGGCGGGCGATGGATCGGAAGCAAGGTATGATGGTGAAGCGATGGCAAAGCAGGGTATTGTTGCATTGACGGTGAATTACCGGCTTGGTGTGTTTGGATTTCTGGCACATCCTGAACTGACAAAAGAATCACCCCATCATTCTTCCAGTAACTATGGTTATCTCGACCAGAACGCTGCGTTAAAATGGGTACAGGAGAACATTGCTGCATTTGGCGGTGATCCGAAACGTGTGACCATTGCGGGTGAGTCTGCGGGTTCTATCTCTGTATCTGTGCAAATGGCATCGCCGTTATCAAGAAACCTGATCGCAGGTGCAATAGGTGAGAGCGGTGCGGCCATCAATCCCACACTGGCGCCTGTACCATTGGCTGAAGGTGAAAAAAATGGTATTGCTTTTGCACAAAAAATGAAAACATCTTCCATTGCGCAACTGCGCGCCATTCCTGCTGCACAGTTGCTGGATTCGGCTGGCGGTTTTGGACCGATACCGATGTCTGCCACTATCGATGGTTACATCTTACCCAAATCATTGCCTGAGATATTCAAAGCAGGTGAACAGGCGCAGGTACCTCTGATGGTTGGATGGAACTCTGCAGAAATACCTCACCAGTCTATTTTGAGAGCAGATCCGCCTACTCCCGAAAACTATCAAAAAGCGCTACAGGCATTGTATGCCGACAAAGCAGCCGAAGTATTACAGTTATACCCGGGAGGCACACAGGAAGAAGTGATCAGATCTGCCACCGCATTAGCCAGCGACCGCTTCATCGTGTACAGCACCTGGAAATGGGCGGATCTGCACAACCAATACAGCAACAAACCAGTGTACCGTTACCTGTTCTCAAAAATCAAACCACCTGCATCAGCTGCACCGCAAAGGGGTGGCGCACCGGTGGGCGCTTCTCATGCATCGGAGATCGAATATGCAATGGGTAACCTGTTAACCAACAACAATAAACATCCGTGGACAGCAGATGATCATAAGGTATCAGCAACCATGTTTACCTATTTTGCCAACTTCATCAAAAATGGTAACCCCAACGGAAAAACTGTTCCGGAATGGCCCGCGAATACCAAGGATACCCCTGTCAAATTCATCAACATCGATACAAATACAAAAGCGGAGAATGAACAGGACCGTAGTCGGTATATTTTCCTAGATAAGATATATATGAAGTAATAAAGTCATCAACTAATGCTAACTGCTTAACCAAATACAATGAAAAAAATATTCCTGATCTGTTGTATCGCATCATCCATAGCATCGTATGCACAGGCGCCGCAACTCGGCAAATCTTCTGTAAAGGAAGTGATCGCTGCGATGACGCTGGAAGAGAAAGCAAAATTATTGGTCGGTAATGGTTTCCGTATGCCGGGAATGGGCGGAGGACCGACAGTGGGACAAACACAGGATAAAGTGCCGGGTGCTGCGGGTACAACCTTCGCTATACCCCGTTTGGGCATACCATCGATGGTATTGGCAGATGGACCTGCAGGTGTGCGTATATCACCGTTCCGGAACAAAGACAGTACCAAAAGCTATTATGCAACTGCGTTTCCCGTGGGTACTTTGATCGCTTCGTCATGGGATACGGTGCTGGCACAGAAAATAGGGGAGGCTTTTGGCAGGGAAGCGCATGAGTATGGCGTGGATATTATACTGGCGCCGGCTTTGAACATACACCGCAACCCGTTGGGCGGACGAAACTTTGAATATTATTCAGAGGACCCACTCATATCAGGTACCATGACCGCCGCTGTTGTGAATGGTATTGAATCGAATGGTGTGGGTACTTCCATCAAACACTATGCTGCCAATAACCAGGAAACTAACCGCAATACAGTAAATACGATGGTAAGCGAAAGAGCGCTGCGGGAGATCTACCTGAAAGGTTTTGAGATAGCCGTTAAAAGATCGCAGCCATGGACAGTGATGAGTTCGTATAATTATATCAATGGAAAATATACTTCTGAAGATTACGATTTACTGACCACCATTCTCAGAAAGGAATGGGGGTTTAAGGGGTTTGTAATGACGGACTGGTTTGGTGGTATTGACCCCATCGCACAGATGAATGCGGGAAATGATGTACTGATGCCGGGTACGCCTGCCCAGGCTGCCAGGATCATATCTGCCGTACAACATGATTCGCTTGATGTAAAAGTGCTTGACCTGAATGTGGAGAGGATGCTGAACATCGTACTGCAAAGCCCTGCTTTCAAACAGTATCCTTATTCCGATAAACCCGATCTGAAAACAGCGGCAAATATTTCACGCATGGCCGCAGCGGAAGGAATGGTGCTGTTGAAAAATGAGGGACAATCCTTGCCCTTGAAAAAAGGGAAGCTGGCTGTATTCGGTAATACATCGTATGATATCATTGCCGGAGGTACAGGTAGCGGAGATGTGAACAAAGCTTACATTATCTCACTCATACAGGGATTGAACAATGCGGGTTACGGTACAGATGCAGGGTTACAGAACAGCTATCAATCTTATATTACGGATGCCAAAGCCAAACGCCCGAGAACGGGTATGTTTCAACCTATTGTGCCGATTGCAGAAATGGTATTGAATAGTGATGTGATCGCTCAGCAGGCGAGTAGTGCTGACGCAGCGGTGATCACGATCGGGAGAAGTTCCGGCGAATTCGCAGACAGGAAACTGGAAACAGAATATTACCTCACTGCGGCTGAAAAAGAATTGATCAACGCCGTAACAAAAGCATTTCATGCAAAAAACAAAAAAGCCATTGTTGTACTCAATATCGGAGGCGTGATCGAAATAGCCAGCTGGCGCGATATACCGGATGCAATACTGCTGGCATGGCAGGGCGGACTGGAATCCGGTAATGCCATTGCAGATGTATTGAGCGGTGCAGTGAATCCTTCCGGAAAATTGGCCACTACTTTTCCAATGGATTATAAGGATGTGTCTTCTGCCAAAAACTTCCCTGGTAAAGAATCTCCTGAGAAGGCTACCGGGAGTGGGTTTACGAGGAGGGTACCCGCAGAAGTAACGTATGAAGAAGGTATCTATACAGGCTATCGTTATTACAATACTTTCAAAGTAAAACCTGCGTATGCATTTGGGCATGGGTTATCTTATACCAACTTCACCTACAGCAACCTGAAATTGAGCTCGGCTTCTTTTAACGGAAAGATCACCGCTACCATCACTATTGTGAACAATGGAACAGTGGCAGGCAAAGAAGTGGTACAGCTCTACCTAAGTGCACCGCATAGTAAACTGGATAAACCTTCCGAAGAATTGAAAGGATTTGCCAAAACCCGTTTACTCAAACCCGGTGAGTCTGAAACGATCAGTTTTGTGATCCGTGCCGAAGAACTGGCTTCTTTCTATACACCCAATACCACCTGGGTGGCCGAGGCGGGAAGCTATACTGTGAAAATAGGAGCGGCTGCTGACCAGATCAGGCTGACAGCTCCCTTCACACTGGCAAAAGAGATCGTAGTGTCGAAGGTGAACAAAGTATTAACCCCACAGGTACCGATCAATGAATTGAAACCGTAACCAGTTCTGTATAATGGATCTTTTGTTCCAGGCCCTGGCTGTATAGCCGGGGCTATTTTTTGTGTCGTCCTTGATCCATCATAACTGCTGCCTGTCATTCAATTCATCGGTCTTTTCTTCCTCTACCGCATTCGTGGCATCGGGGTTCAGATCCTTCTTGTCCTTTTGGTTTCGCACAGTAACAAAAATGATCAGCGCCAGACCAATGATGGCAATGATAACAATGGTGGTAAGGTTTAGCTTTTCCATATGGTTGAATATAACTGATTATACACATGAAAATTCTGCGCCATGCCCGGTTAATGTTAGTGAGTTAAGACTAAATGGAAAGGTTCACGCCAAGGCGCAAAGGGCAGTGGTGTTATAGATGAAGGTATAGTGTACTTAGGTTAAAACTGCGCCTTTGCGCCTTGGCGTGATAATTTCTTCGAGAGTTAACCTGCTTAAAAAGAAAACTCCTGCTTAATAACCGCCGCCCGCCATTTATAAAACTGTAGAAAAATATCCCTAAACACATGCTGCCGACAGCCTATTGCCCGGAACTGATTTTTTCATTAGCATACCTATGAAAACACTTCTACTGGCAGTATTGCCTGTTTTCCTGCTGGCCTGTGAGAACAATCTTGTGCATAAGCAGTTATCGGCAACAGATAATGCATTGGTGAACACCAAAGCAGATTCTGTAGCCATCAACCCGGTTGCCATGCGTGAAACAATCGAACCTATTGATAGTTCAATTGTTGAAACTGGTATTCAAACAGGCATGGTTACGCGTGAAGAACTGATCCGTTTTGCAGAAACCCTAATGGGGACCCCTTATGTATATGGATCTACGGATCCAAAAGTTGGATTTGACTGTTCGGGCTTTATCACCTATGTATTCAGACATTTTCAGATCGATGTGCCGCGTTCTTCAATTGATTTTACACATGTTGGCCAAACCGTGAATATGTCTGAAGCAAGAAGAGGGGATATCATCCTGTTTACCGGCACCGGCGCTTTTGATACGGATGTGGGACACATGGGTCTGGTGGTATCGAATGATCAGAACGGACTGCATTTTATACATTCCACCTCAGGTAAAGCGATGGGCGTAACCATCACGCCTTTGAATGAACAATACAGGAAGAGATTTGTGAGGATCAGCAGGATCTTTGTTTAAGTACGAATTACGAGGTACGAAGTACGAATATGTTTGATCGTACTTCGTACCTCGTAATTCGTACTTAGTCCTTGTACTTACCCTGCTTTATTCAACAATCAATTGCTGAGAATAAACCGTTCGGTTAAAGGCATCTGCTATCTGTACAATATAAACACCTTTGGCATGTCGCGCCGGGAAATTGAATGAGTTCGTGCTTGTTTTACCACCGCCGATATTCATCCTTCCTTCCACGATAGATTTGCCGGCAGCATCCAGCAGGATCATTCTGTACTCGCCTTTTTCTTTGATGTTAGATGTCCTTACCTGGAACCTGCCACCCGTGATGATCGGGTTAGGGAAAATACTGATCTTAGGAAGTTCGTTTGTTGTTTCTGTGGTAATGGTTGGCATAAAAGCTATATCGCTGCCAGCTACTTTCTTGCCCTCGTTTTTCTGGAACAACAGGTTGCTGCTCGCCATATCGGAGATATTACCCAATCCTTTTATTTTATCACCAACCGGTTGCGCCTCGAGTGTGTTCATGTTCACTTTGTACAAAGGAGAGAAGCTCTTGCCCAAAGAAGCACCGCAACTTACCACGAGGTTGCCGTCCTCATCTACAGATGCGCCGTTTGAAGTAAAATCCTGCGGCAGGTTTTTGATCATACCCACATAATCGGCCTGTTTAGTAGAGGTATTAATTTTGAATATATGGTTGCGTCCCGCGATCAGGTACAAACTGTTGTCCGCTGCGGCCACAATATCTCCGCCCCACGAAGTACAGCTCGAACGCACCATTACCTGGTTGGTGGGATTATCAACCAATACACCAAGGTCCTGTATCACCGGTGTTTCCTGTGTGCTGAACCTTACCAGGTGCTCGCCATCATTGGTGAGTGCATAACCAAAACCATCCGCGCCGATCGTCATACGCGAGATCTGGTTGGCCACATCGTCTTTGTTATGCATCAGGTTCAGTGATTGTCCCTCGAAACAGGTAAAAGAAGGTTCCGGCTGTTTCATGTCGAGGTAACGCAGTTCCGATAATTGCTGGGGGATATAATACAGGCGGTTATTCTTTGCGTCAAATGCCATACAGGCCACTGCACCAGCCATGGGTGTTCTTTCAAAACGGTCATTCTCCTTTTTCTCATACGCACGCAATGCATGGTTGCGGTAGCCGTACCGTTTGCCCACCTCGTAAATATCATCCGGTGATTTGCCATTACTGATATCAATGGAACTGATATGGTTGTATGCCGCCGGGTTATTGGCGGTAGAAGTAATGATAAAGGTCTTTTTTGCGGTTTGTGAAAAAGCCGCGAATGTTGCAAAGCAAAGGATCGCCGTAGTAAAACATTTCTTCATAATAACAGTTTTGGTTGTAGCGGTTTTACCAGGATAGGCGATCTAAAATTAAGTGATTACCCGCAAACGCAACGCAATCCCGTGGTATCTTTCCCTTAATTTTGAATTAAACCGGTCGTATGAAACGTGTTGTTGTTTTCGTCTACTTTTTACTGGCGGTTATCTACGCAGGTGCGCAGGATACTACCGGGGTTGTCAAAAAAGATATTGATAAGATCATCAGTATCACCAATGCCGATTATGATATGGGAAAGATCAGCGCCGGCAAACCTTTGGAATACAACCTGACCATCAAAAACATCAGCAAAAAAGATACGCTTGTGCTGCAGGATGTAAAAGTGGGTTGTGGCTGTACTTCCCCTAAATTCAGGGCCAATGAAAAGATATTACCTGGTAAGTCTACTTTGATCGTACTCGGGTTTAATGGCGATGCGCATGGGGAATTCGTGAAGACCGCGGATATACTGTTTAATGATGGGCTTATGAAGCAGGTAAAGTTTCGTGGGACGGCTGTGTCAGAGAAAGCTGTTGTTAATTGAAGATTTTTTTTTAACACAGAGGCCACGGAGAAAAACAGAGGGCCCTCTGTTTTTCTCCGTGGCCTCTGTGTTAAAACCTTCGCTCAAATAAAAAAGCAACCAATTCAAATTGGTTGCTTTTTACTTATCAGTTAATCAAGATTAGAATCTTTCCAGCTTAGAGAAGAAGAAATCGCCTTCAATAGCTGCATTCTCATCACTGTCACTGCCATGCACCGCATTCTCACCTACAGATGCTGCAAACAATTTACGGATAGTACCTTCCTCGGCCTGTGCAGGGTTGGTAGCGCCGATCAGTTTCCTGAAATCAGCTACTGCATTGCTTTTTTCGAGGATGGCCGCTACAATTGGGCCGCTGCTCATGAATTCCACCAGTTCGCCGTAAAAAGGTCTTTCCCTGTGGATATCATAGAATAAACCGGCCTGTTCTTCGGTCAGTTGTGTCCATTTCATCGCTTTTACGGTAAAACCCGCTTTGATGATCTGGTCTAAAATTGCCCCGGTATGGCCTTTTTTAGTGGCATCCGGCTTGATCATGGTAAATGTTCTGTTGCTCATAACGTTGTCGAATTTCGGCCGCAAAACTATCCTTTTTAGCGGGAATACAAGGGCTAAATTGTTAATAGCGGCAAATTGATTTGATAGAATAGCATGGAAACCGCAATTTTGCCGACCTCTATGCAGCCGATCGAACAATTTTACCCGCAACTCCCCACACCCGCCAAAACGGTGATCACCATGCACCAGAAGCCTGATGGGGATGCGATGGGTTCTGCACTGGGACTCTATCATTTTCTAACCGCACTGGGACATGATGCCACCGTTATTTCCCCCACCAACTGGGCGGATTTTCTTGACTGGATGCCCGGCGTGAAGAAAGTGATCGATTTTGAAGGCAACCGAGAAAAGGCCAAAACGCTGATCAATGAGGCTGAACTGATCTTCTGTCTCGATTTCAACATACTCCATCGTACCAAAAACATGGAGCAGCCGCTTACGCAGGCCAACTGTACCAAAATACTGATCGATCACCACGAACAGCCACAGCGCGATGCGTTTAGCTACGGGATGAGCGATACTTCCAAAAGTTCTACCTGCGAAATGGTGTACGATTTTATCGTTCAATCGGGTCATTCCAACCTGCTGAATATCGATATCGCAGAATGTCTGTACACGGGTGTTATGACCGATACCGGTTCCTTCCGTTTCCCCGCCACCGGCGCTTCTGTTCACCGTATGATCGCCGATCTGAAGGATCTTGGGTTGAAACATTCCAGGGTGCACGAGAATATTTATGATAATTTCCTCGAGAACCGCCTTAAATTTATCGGGTTCGCATTGTCGAACAGGATGGAGGTATTGTATGAATATAATACGGCGCTGATGTATATTACAAAGGAGGACCTGTATAAATACGATATCAAAACCGGCGATACAGAAGGATTGGTGAACTACCTGCTAACGATACAGGGCATCAAACTGGGCGCCATTGTGATAGACAGGTCAGAAGAACGGAAATGGAGCTTCCGAAGTAAAGGGGAGTTTGATGTGAACAAATTCGCCCGCGACCATTTTGAAGGCGGGGGACATGCAAATGCGGCAGGAGGGAGAAGCAGTGAGGGTATCGAGGCAACCGTAAAAAAATTCAAAGAAGTGATCAAAGCATATCAAATCCAACTACAATAAATACTAATGAAGAGAATCATCACCGCGCTATCAGCGATCGTATTGCTTGCAAGCTGTAACCAATACAAAACAACTCCTTCGGGGTTTAAATACAAAGTATCAGGTGGCGGCAGCAAGGAAACGCTGAAGCAAGGCCAGTTTGTAAAACTGAATATGGAGTATAAGATCATGCCTAAGGACTCAGTTCTGGGGGTATCTACTTACGGGCATATACCCATGTACCTGATGATCGACAGCAATAACCGTGAAAAACACAGTTTCCTCGAGATCATCAACAAAACAGCTCCCGGCGACAAAATCGAGTTCCTGATGAGTGTTGATACCTTAAAGAACCAGGGAAAACTCGAATACAACAATGTGTTCCATGCAAGGGATATGATCAAGGGCCGGGTAGAAATACTGAAATCTTTTGCGAATTCAGCAGAGGCACAGGCTGATTTTAACAAAGAGATCGAAGTGGAAAAAGCACGTGAGATCAAAGCTTTGCAGGATCATGTAGCCAAAAAAGGCATCAAAGTACAATCATCCCCTTCAGGTGCACTGGTAGCAGTGGAGAATGCAGGTGAAGCGGTAAAAGGTGATTCAGGAAGAAGGGTATTGGTGATGTACCGCGGGTACTCACTCAGCGGTGTAGAGTTTGACTCCAATATGAAAGGCGCGGGCAGCCAGCCGCTGACAGTGGATATAGGCGCCGCCGGTGTGATCAAGGGCCTGGAAGAATCGCTCCGGTTTTTTGGCAAGGGTGGAAAAGGAAAAATATTCATACCTGCCCTGCTTGCTTATGGCCAGGGTGGTAACCCGCCTGCCATACAGCCTTATGAAAATATCGTCTTCGATATAGAAGTAGTTGATGTGGTTGCGTTACCGGCACAAGGTGCGCCGGGTACACAGATGCCTAAATAAGGTGGCAGGTTAAAGAAGTTAAAGGGGGTTAAAAGGCATAATTGCTTTTTAACCCCTTTTTATTGCCACAGATTACACAGAAAAAATCTGTGTTAATCTGTGGCAATAAAAGCACCGTTTTCCGGGTAGTTCACTGATGTTCCTGTAAGTCTGGTCCCTGACCATTCAGTTTTAGTGAATTATTGCTTAAATAAAAATATTTATTGTTATTCAATAAATATTTATTTACATTTGCATTGTCACCTAACACGCAAATCAATTTATGAAAACGAGAACCCACCAGATCCTGTCAGTGTTACATATCCTGTCCTGGATCACATTCATTGCCATGCTGATCAATGCAGGGGCCATTATGGTATCCTACACTGTAGGGATCGTAAACCCGGATGCCATAAAAAAAATGTATGAAGGATCGGACCTGTACAACCTGCGTCAGTTCGATTTCTGGCAGTACACCGCTATTGTATCGTTTAAGGTTGCTATAGCCCTTTTAGAGGCTTATACGGCATACCTGGTGATCAAGGTGCTGTCCGGTATCAAACTGGCGAACCCATTTACCATGGAAATCGCTGAACTGCTGGAGAAGATCAGTCATATCATACTGGGAACATGGGTCGTGTCCATGCTGTACAATGCACATATCAACTGGTTAGTGAAAAGAGTGGACGGCCTCCCTGAAAATCTTATTTCGGGAGAATTTATTTTCCTGGCAGGAGTGGTGTATGTGATCGCGCAGGTGTTTAAAAAAGGAGTAGAGCTCCAATCCGAAAACGAATTAACCGTATAAGCCATGCCGATCATTGTAAACTTAGATGTAATGATGGCCAGGCGGAAGATGTCATTGAACGAACTCTCCGCAAAAGTGGACCTGACACTGGCTAATCTGTCTATCCTGAAAACAGGTAAAGCCAAAGCCGTTCGTTTCAGTACGCTGGAAGCGATCTGTAAGGCATTGGATTGTCAGCCGGGGGATATACTGGAGTTTGTAGAAAAGGATTAAGAAACTGTTTAGTAAAAACAGGCAGGTCTTTGTGCAGATTGCAAGGTTTCAATAAGAGGAAGGCAAGAGAAAAAGAGCTGAAAGAGTTTTAACAATCAGACATCCCTCTTTTTCTCTTGTCTTTCTCTTATTGAAATTGCCCGAAACATCAACAGCATCGCATTTTTCAACCTTTGATCTGAAGATGTTCCATATTCTTGCCAAACAATGTTTTCCGCCCTACAGTTGTAAATCCCAGCTTTATATATAATCTTTTGGCACCCGGGTTTTCTTCATCTACCAGTAAACCCAAGGTTTGGCCCTGCCTGACAACATATTCCCGGATTAAGAACTGCAGCATCTGCGAACCGATGCCTTTGCCTTGTTGACCGGGATTTACGCCAAGGGAATCGATATAGTATTCTCCTGCCTGTGTTTCATTCTCCCATTGCAGGTTTGTGTGAAAACGGTTTTGGATGTATTCGATAACGGGTTGTCTTAATTGTTCTAAATATGCCCCATCATATACATTAACAGCGGCAACAACTTTTTGGTCTTCTTCTGCCACCCAACAATTCTGGTAAGAGTATTGGTTGTTTTCTCTTTCTACAAAATGCAACATGAATGCTTTGGCTGTTTCAGGGTTTCTGGAGCCTGTGAATTTGTAGACGATTTCTTCCATGGCTAAGAGAAAGCAGTAAGCAATATCTCCAGCTTCATTTGCAGTGGCTTTTCTTATCAGGATCATGGAAGAGTGATTTATTTATCGCGTATAAATTACTTTATTGGCAGTAAATACACAAGGGGTACACATACGAATAAAAATGGGATACTTCCCGGTCATAAAATAGTCAGTAGTGGTTCAGTTTGAAATATCCTGTTGAAGGGAATAGGATTTTAGCCGCAGATTCGCAGATGTGTAATGTTAATCTGCGAATCTGCGGCTAAAATTTTTCACAATGAGACACTGCTAAATAGTCCCGCAATTGCGGGACTATTTAGCAGGAACAGCGTTATACTTCGGTCAGAACTCTATTTTATAACTCAGGTTCGGTACAAAAAGAGACTCCATGTGCATCTCAGTTTTTTGCTTTGCAAAATTATAACGGAAGCCGTTGAACTCTTTTTGTCCGGTTACGTTGATGATTTTCAGCGACCATTCCCTTGATGATCTCGCTTTGTTCTTTTTATAACTAAAGGTCAGGTGTGCAAGCAGCATGGGATCGATGCTTTTTTCAAAAGCTTTTTTTCCATCATAGACTACATCTTCCTCTATCACGGATGCTGCTTCGTTTACAGGAATGTAATGATCTCCGCCCTGGTAACTTATTCGGAGATTTAATCCTAGCACATTTTTCTTTTCTTTACCTACCTGCCATTCTTTGCCACCCAGAACATTGAGCAGTAAATTCCTGTTGAAACGTGTATTTCTCCACACACCATCACCTCCTTGATATTTGGAATCAAACACAGATGCACTTACTAAATAATAAAATCCTTCTGTCAGGTATTTTTCAACGGTGATGTCAATACCAATATTTCTTCCTTTTCCTGTATTGTTTAATTTTTTATTGAGGAACCAGTCATTTTCCATATTGATAAATGAGTAAGAACTGTCAGGAATAACCGGCACATCAAATAATGCCTGGTAATACGGTTCGATCTTAATGTGCATATCGTTCGAAACTTTCCAGTCGTAACCCAACACAAAATGGTGCGCTTTGGTAAACCTAAGATCCTTATTATGCAACATCGTGCTTGCTGGGAAAGGTTTGGTAAAATAATAGTTTAGTCTTTCAAGCCGGCTGTGCAAACCATACGCAAAGGATAATGAGTGCCTGCTCTTCAATTGGTAGGTAAGACCTAATCTTGGTTCAACAGTGAACTGGTTGTTCAATGTGAACAGTTGACTGCTGATCCCTGTATTCAATACCATACTGGATGAGAGTCTGAAAGAAGAACTACTGTACGCATTCAGCAATAAACTGTTGCCATCTTCCGCAACAATGGTCTCAAGCGGTGCGGCTTCGGGTCTTGCTTCTTTCAGCAGCAGGTCATAGAACAATGCGGTTGCTGTAATCCCCGTTTTATTGGTATGCCTTGTACTGAATTTTGTATTGAGATAGCTTGACAGCACAAGATTGGCTGTTGTATTCTTTATCACGTTTTGTGGCAATAACTGGCTATTACTGTTCATCCTGTCTGTAACCATATCAATGCCATTGATGGTGCCAGCCAATGTTGTTTTGATATGCGTTTTCCTGTTAAAGAAATAACGGTGGCTGATACCCAAAGCGCCCATGTATTGCGATACATCCTGTCTCTCCTTGTCCTGTAGATACACCCATTTTGTTGTATCGGTTTCCGCTTCCGCGCCGGATTTGTCTGCAAGGGCAATACCCCATACAGAAAAAGTGCCGCTTCGTTTGGTTGGAAAATTCAGTTTAAAAGAAAGATCCTGGTAATTGGTACCGCCGGCGTCATCAGGTAAAATAGATTGGAGCAATCCCAATGTTGAGTAACGGTAATTAAACAGGTAAGATGATTGTCCACCTTTTTTGAAGGGCCCTTCTGTGGCAATATCAATACCCAGTAAGCCAAGCTGGAGCGTGGTTTCTTTCTTCTGCTGATTTCCTTTACGCATATTCATATCAAATACACCTGCCAGGGCATTATTGTATTCGGCAGGAAAAGCACCGGTAAAAAAATCAGAGTTATCCAGCAACTGGCTGCTCAGACCGGTAAGTCCGCCCGCACCAAAACTGGCGAGGTCGGCAAAGTGATTGGGATTGGGGATTTCCACACCTTCCATTTTCCATTGCAGTAAACGGGGAGCATTGCCGCGGATCATGATACCGTTATTACCCACATTGCTCGCAACACCAGCAAAAGATGCGGCCAGCCGGGCATAGTCATCAAAGCCACCTGCGTACCGTTTGGCCTCTTCCACGCTGAACATCCGCGCACTGGCCACAGCCATCGTATTAATAGGGCGGCTTTTGTTGGTACGCGGCTGTAAGGTTACGCCTGCAAGTGTTAACCCTTTGTCTTTCAGGTAAACCGCAACAAAGGTTTCTTTACCGGCATTGACAAGCATCTCTTTGATGATCTCTGTTTGAAATCCAACCAGCGATACTTCCAGATCGTACCTGCCTACTGGCAAATTGGTCAATACAAAATTACCGTTACTATCTGCGATGGCCGTTTTTACGGTAGCCATACCAGACAGTTTGATGGAAGCATAGGCTCCGGGGCTTTTTGAAGCATCATCCGCCACGGTACCGCGGATGGTTTGTGTGACGGACTGTGAAAAACAGTTGGTTCCCACGCAGAATAATAGCGCCGGGACGAGAAATAAAATGAAACGCATAAACAGTTATTTTTTACGGCAAAATTGAAGGTGTTAGCTGCCGTAAATGTTCCCTTTTATAGGATGGTACTATCTCAGTACAATGCTCCCTGATGATTTTATAATATATTGATTTACAAACTATTAAGTGTTCTGTAAAGGGATGTCGAACGGCACAGATGTGTGCGGATTTATAAAGCCGGGCTTTTTTTCTTGAACTCCGAAGGGGTCTGGTTGGTGAATTTCTTGAAAGTGGTATTAAAAGATGTTTTTGAATTGAAGCCGGATTCAAAAGCGATCCCGAGGATGGTATAGTTATTTTTTTCGCTGTTGAGCAAAAGTTCCTTGGCTTTCTCAACCCGGTATTTATTGATGAACTGGAAAAAATTTTCAGCAAACCCCGTATTGATCACGTATGACAATTGATGGGAAGAAACCTTCAACTCTTCGGCCAGTTTTACCAGGTTCAGGTCACTGTCGAGGTAAAGCTTTTGTGCTTCCATTAATACAAGCAACTGTTCTTTTAATGCGGCAACTTCTTCATCCGGAACAATTTTCCGTTTCAGATCCGCAGCCGGTTGTTCATTAAAAGCGATCAGTTCAACCCTTTGTTTTTGATCGAGGGGATATATTTCTTTTTGCTTTAAAGAATAATAGGCAACAAACAAGACTGCTATCAACTGGGCACAATTGATATACAGGTTTGGAGCAGATGCATTATTCAGAACGCTGTATGCGCCAAATAAAAGGCTTGAACCCAAAAGCATTGCAATAATATATTCAAGCCAACTCAGATCTATTTCGTTGGTATCAGAAGAAAATAATTCTATTTTCTTCTGGTGTTTCCGGATTTTCAGAAAGATGATGACCGTATACAGAATTCCCTGGCACATAGCCAGGGCCACCAGCAAAATCCCGATACCGTTCTTTTCAGTATCGCTGAACTCCTGTATCAGCCGCAGTAACAGGTATACCGCCGGTATGGTCAGGTGTATGGTATCTCTCCATTGAAAACGATACTCGGGGTTGATATAAAACGCAACGCTCAGATAATAAAAAAAACATACAAAGATCTGCAGGTAGTGTATGATTTCTGTGAAATAACTGTTCAAGACGCCGAAACCTGTGATGACTGCGATCTCTTCGAGCCAGAATGTGGCCCACAACAACAAAAATCCCCCGAACCAGCAGTTTGCCTTTCTGTTTACCTTGGTAGGATTGGCGATCTGTAAAAAAGCCAGCAATACAAGCGCCCCGCACAACAATACGATCACTAAGTTATTCAGGCTTCCTGTATTCATTGGCGCGTGGTTTTGGTGGATCTGCCTGCCTCAGGCAAAGGTGCCGCGAAATTAATAAGATTATTTCCTATCATCCCCACCAATTTCACCACTTCCACCGCCTCCCTCACATCATGTACCCTCAATATCGATGCCCCCTTCATCAACCCAACCGTATGCAAAACCGTAGTGCCATTCAATGCCTCTTCCGCAGTAATCCCCAGCGTTTTATAGATGGTTGATTTGCGGGAGATACCTAAGAGCAAAGGTCTTTGCAGCATAGAGAATACTTCGAGGTTCTTCAGCAATGTAAAATTGTGTTCAATCGTCTTACTGAATCCAAACCCGGGATCGATGATGATATCCTGTATGCCTGCCTGGCTACAGATTCCTGTCTGTTTGATAAAATGGTCGAGCACTTCCTGCACTACGTTGTCATAATGCGGCGCCCCGTGCATGGTGGCGGCATCGCCTTTTACATGCATACATACAAACGGCGTTTGTAATTCACCAGCTGTTTGCAGCATCTCTGCATCAAATAGTCCGCCACTGATATCGTTGATGATGGATACACCGTTCTCTACCGCCGCCTTTGCCACTGTACTATGATAAGTATCTATGGACAGTATGGCATCTGGAAAACGGGTATGGATGGCTTTGATGATTGGTAATACGCGCTCCTGTTCCTGCGCAGCATCCAGCAGTTCTGCGCCGGGGCGGGTGCTTTGGCCGCCGATATCGAGTATTGTGGCGCCTTCGGTGAGCATCTGTTCGGCTTTCTGCAGGGCTGCGTCTATTCCTGCCTGGCGGCTATTGCTGTAAAAGGAGTCAGGCGTGGTATTGATGATCCCCATCACCACCGGCCGGTCGATCACCAGTAATTTTCCCCTGCAGTTGAGTGTAAACATCATGATATTTTTTCTCTGCGTAACCTCCGCTTCTCATGTTCTCTGCGGTGAAAAAACTACTGCACATCCGGACACCCCGAATAACAAGACTTTTTTTCACCGCAGAGAACATGAGTTACATGAGGTTACGCAGAGGTGTTTTACTAGCGAAATCCTCTCAATTTCCCAATTTCCCCATCCCCAATTTCCCAATTCCCCTATATTGCGTTCGCTTCAAAGATACCAGTAATGTCAAACACGAACCAGCAATACGACCACGCCGTTAATCAAAGCAGGGAAATCTTTATTAAGAAGACCAAGGACTATGGCACAGCGTGGCGCGTACTGCGTATGATCTCTGTGGTTGACCAGATCTTTATCAAGGCCCTCCGCATCCGCACCATACAGGATCTCGACACACAGAAGGTAGGGGATGATATCCCTTCCGAATTCAAAGGCATACTCAACTATGCCGTGATCGGCCTGATGCAGTTAGAACTGGGTGTGCCTGTGGTAGAGGAACTGCCCGTAGACCAGGTAGAGAAAATGTATAGCAATGCCATTGACTTTGCCAAAGCTACCATGCAGGATAAGAACCACGACTACGGTGAGGCATGGCGCGAAATGAGCCAGCAAAGCTTTGCCGACCTGATACTCATGAAACTGCTGCGCATCAAACAGATACTCGCCAACGACGGCAAAACGCTGATCAGCGAGGGTATCGATGCCAATTATGTAGATATCATCAATTATTCCGTTTTTGCACTTATCTTGATCGAAGAAGGTAAACACTGACCGCAATCATGAAAACAACACTGCTTATCATCCGCTGGGTCGTTGGACTCTTATTTATTTTTTCCGGGCTGGTCAAAGCAAACGATCCGCTTGGTCTCAGTTACAAAATGCAGGAGTTCTTCGAGGTATGGGGATTTACCAGCCTGCATGATTATACCCTGGCGATGTCGCTCATCATGAATGTATTTGAAATAGTGGCAGGCGTAGCCGTTATCATCGGCTGGCAGATGCGGTTGTTCAGCTGGCTGTTATTGTTGCTGATTGTGTTCTTTACGTTCCTTACCGGTTATGCATTGTTCTCCGGCAAGATCAAGACCTGCGGTTGTTTTGGCGATTGCCTGCCGCTGACACCGGCACAGTCTTTTGGGAAAGATATATTCCTGCTGGTATTGATACTGGTTTTGTTTGTGATGCGTAAAAAGATACAACCGGCCATCAAACCTATGTCAGCTTTGATCGTGTTAATACTGGTAACAGCGGTTACCACTTACGGCCAGTTCCATGTACTGAAACATTTACCATTTGTAGATTGTCTGCCTTACAAAGCCGGTAACAATATACTCGACCAGATGAAAACACCGGAAGGCGCGATACCCGATAGTATGTCGATCGTATTCAAATATGAGAAAGACGGTAAACCACTCGAGTTTGATCAATCAAATTTCCCGGCTGATTTTGATACTACCTATAAGTTCATCGACCGTACAGACAAAGTCGTAAAAAAAGGCAATGGCCTGCAACCCAAGATCGTTGACTTCTCCATTCTTACGATCGATGGCCTGGATACCACCACCGAAGTACTTGGCCAGCCGCAACCGTATATACTTGTCTTTGCCAAAGACATGGAACATACCGAACGCTGGAAACCAGGTTTTGAAAAAATACTGAAAGCCGCTGAACAGAAACAGATCCCGGTGATCATGGTTACATCCGATTCCGGCAAAGCACAGGAACTGTTCACCAATATCTCCATCCTTAAATGCGATGCCACGGTCATGAAGACAGCAGCCCGCACCATACCTACTTATTTCATGATGCAGAAAGCCAATATTATTGATAAGATCAGCTATGCAGATGAGAAGAGGATTTTGAGCAGGATCAATACACTGAAATAATTCAACATTCAAAAGTCAAAATTCAAAAATGGGTTTGACTTTTGAATTTTGATTTTTGAATTTAGAATTTCTCCCATGCTACGTTTCATCACCCGAAAACTTCTCTACGGCCTACTGGTACTCGCCGGTGTGGTGGTGGTGGTGTTTTTCCTGTTTCAGGGATTTGGTGATCCTGCCAGGCTGGTACTGGGTCAATCAGGTGACAGTACCACCATCAACAATATCCGCCGCGAACTGGCGCTTGACCAGCCTAAATGGAAACAGTTTGTTCTATACCTGAATGATGTATCGCCTGTTGCTGTGCACTCACAGCAGGAGATCAAACAGAAACAGCTCAAAGGTTTTTTTGTGGGTGGAGAAACAAAAGTCGGTATTAAACTTCCTTATCTCCGCCGATCCTATCAAACCAAACGGAATGTAGGAGAAGTGCTGTTTGAAGCATTGCCGGGAACATTGGTGCTGGCATTGGCGGCCATGTTGTTTGCAACGATTGTTGGCGTATTGCTTGGCGTATTGGCCGCAGTGAAACAAAACACCTGGATGGATACCGGTTCCATATTTGCCAGCGTGCTGGGTATTTCCGCACCTTCCTTTTTTATGGGGATCGTGTTGGCTTATTTATTTGGATTTGTATTAAGCGAATATACCGGACTACACATGACAGGTGGTTTATTTGCGATCGATGCCTTCAGCGGAAAAAACCTGCAGTTGAAGAACCTAATATTGCCTGCCATAACATTGGGTATCCGTCCCCTGGCGATCATCACGCAGCTTACGAGAAGCGCCATGCTGGATGTGCTTGACCAGGATTATATCCGCACCGCGTATGCCAAAGGGTTGCGTAAAAGAACCGTGGTGTTTCGTCATGCATTGCGTAATGCGCTCAACCCGGTCATCACTGCTATCACGGGATGGTTTGCGGAACTATTGGCAGGCGCTTTCTTTGTTGAATATATTTTCGGCTGGAAAGGTATCGGTAAAGTGACGGTGGATGCATTGGAGAAACTGGATTTTCCAGTGGTGATGGGGAGTGTGTTGATTACGGCTACTTTCTTTATCGTGGTAAATATCCTTGCTGATCTGTTGTATGGGATGGTGGATCCTCGTGTGCGTGTTCGGTAATTTTTTTCGCCACAGATTCACAGATTAGTGCAGATTACTCAGCATCTAATCTGTGAATCTGTGGCGAAATATCATTGTATAATGACTTCAGAAATCACTTTCTCCCCAAACGCCTCATTCACTCTCTCGATGATCTGTTTTTTCTGGTAAAGCAGTTCGTTTTTCAAGGGACCCACTGCTGTCTGTATGTATAACTTATCGTGGAAGATCTGGATCTTATCGGTGTATTTCGCAATGGTCTTACCCATCAGTGTTTCCCATATCTCTTCTATCTGCACGGCGCGGATACCGTTGCGGTGCGGGCTTTTTTTCAGGAAACCTTTGATGGCATCGCCGATGTGGAACTCAGACATGGGGTGAAATTATTAATTAATAATTAGTAATTAATAATTAATAATTATGGGTGAGCAAATACCTGACAAGAATAATTAAGTAATTAACATATTATAATTATTAATTACTAATTATCAATTATTAATTTAACTCCACCAACTGATAAATAACATCTATCGCCTCCAGCTGTGTTTTCAGCCGCTCCCCATGCGTATCCGTAATAAACACCTGCCCGTCACTTTCTGCGCAAACCCATTGCAGTAGCTGGAACATGCGTTGTTCATCGAGCTTTTCAAAAACATCATCGAGTAAGAGGATAGGGGTGAAGCCTTTGATCTCTTTTAATGTTTCCCACTCGGCCAGTTTGAGGGCGAACAGGAGGCTTTTACGCTGGCCCTGCGAGGCTTCTGCTTTAAAGGGCATCATATCCATGGAAAAAGAAAGATCGTCGCGGTGGATGCCGGCATTGGTGCGCTGCAGCTGCCTGTCTTTTTGACTGTTGGCCTGTAGCAGCGCGGCAAATTCGCCATGTAATAACTGGCTCTCATAGCCAAGGGCAAGCCCGTCATCTTTACCGGCTATCCGGTGATAGATGGCGCCGGTGCGGGCGAGAAAGCCGGTGAGGAACTGTTTGCGTTCGCGGAAGATCGCAGTGCCCTTATCAACCAACTGTTCATTCAGTACCTGTAACAATGATTCGTCGATATGGCCGGTTTCGGCGGCGCTTTTTAATAAACTGTTGCGTTGCTGTAACAGTTTGTTATAGTCGATCAGGTTGTGGAGATAGCTTTTATTGATCTGCGAAAGCAGGGTATCCAGGAACTTCCTTCTTTCCTCGCTGCCGCCGGTGATCAGTACTACATCATCCGGCGCTATCATTACACAGGGAAATCTGCCGAGATGGTCGGAGAATTTCTTGTATTCTTCGCCGTTGAGGGATAGTTCTTTGCGGTTGTTTTCGCGGAGTATGCAGGTTATTTGTTGCGGGTCCTCATTCAGTTCATAATTTCCTTCCAGCCGCAGTCCCTGCATACCGTGGTGTACATTCTGGCTATCGGGCCGGGAAAAATAGCTTTTGGAGAAACTGAGGTAGTAAATCGCATCCAGCAGGTTGGTTTTGCCGGTGCCGTTACTGCCGCAGATACCCACGATCCGTTCGGTAAAAACAAACTTCCGCTGCACATAATTGCGGAACTGGGTCAACGATATGGAACGGATGCTGAGCACGGGCGGCAAATTACAGCCTGCGGGCTGAATAATTCACAGTCTGGCCGAAAGCGTTTATTTTTATTAAAATTTCGGCATTGAAGACGATACTTTCTGAACAACAACTGGCACTAACGGTAAAAAGACTGGCCCACCAGATCCTGGAGAATAACCTTTCACTCACCGATACGGTCATTATCGGCTTACAGCCCCGTGGCATTTTTCTCAGCGACCGTATCGTGCATGAGCTGAAAAGCATTGTTGACCCCAAAGCGATCACTTATGGTAAACTGGATATCACTTTTTACCGGGATGATGTGCGCAAGAGCCTGCATATCGCCAACAGCACGGATATTCCTTTCAGCATTGAGAATAAAAAAGTGATCCTGATAGACGATGTCCTCTATACCGGCCGCACCATCCGCGCTGCGCTGGATGCCCTGCTGGATTTTGGTCGTCCATCCAAAGTATCGCTTTGTGTGCTGGTTGACCGTCGTTTTAACCGCGAATTGCCTATACAACCGGATTATGCTGGCAAAACCATCGATACTTTTATTTCACAAAAGGTCAAAGTATGCTGGAAAGAAAAAGACAATGTTGATGAAGTGGTCCTGATCTGACTCTGCGCAACCTCATGTAACTCCCGTTCTCTGCGGTGAAAAAAGCTACGCATTCCAGGGTGACCGATTATCCAGAAGATATTCACCGCAGAGAACATGAGAAACAGAGTTTTCGCAGAGATGTTTTCAATTTCCCCGAATGCCCTATCTTTGATTTTTAATGAAACTATCTACCAGACATCTTCTTGGTATCAAAGATCTCAACAGGGAAGATATCCAGCTCATTTTATCTACCGCCGAGCAATTCAAGGAAGTATTACAGCGACCAGTTAAGAAAGTCCCCTCACTGCGTGATGTGACGATCGTGAACCTGTTTTACGAAAATTCCACCCGTACCCGTATGTCGTTTGAGCTGGCCGAACGCAGGCTCTCGGCCGATGTACTGAATTTTGCGGCCAGCAGTTCCTCTTCCGCCAAGGGCGAGACCCTGCTGGATACGGTGAACAATATCCTCAGTATGAAGGTGGATATGGTGGTGATGCGCCACAGTGCCTCCGGGGCGCCGCATTTCCTGTCGAAGAATATCCCTGCCGCCATTGTCAATGCGGGGGATGGCATCAATGAACACCCTACACAGGCTTTACTGGACGCTTACTCGATGAAAGAGAAACTGGGCAGGCTCGAGGGGCTCAAAGTGGCCATTATCGGCGATATTATGCACAGCCGGGTGGCGCTCAGCAATATTTACCTGCTGCGCAAAATGGGCGCTGAAGTAACCGTGGCCGGACCGCCCACACTGATCCCCAAATACATCAGCGAGGCATTGGGTGTGCGGGTAGAATATAACCTCAAAAAAGCGCTGCAATGGTGCGATGTGGCCAATGTGCTGCGTATACAACTGGAACGCCAGAACCAGCCATTATTCTCCTCGCTGCGCGAATACAACCTCGCTTACGGTATCAAAAGAAAACTACTGGAGAGCCTCGGCAAAGAGATCGTGATCATGCACCCGGGACCCATCAACCGCGGCGTGGAACTCGACAGTGATGTAGCCGATGGTCCATACTCCATCATCCTCGACCAGGTTGAGAATGGTGTGGCGGTAAGGATGGCGGTGCTGTACCTGCTGGCGAACCGGGAAAACTAGGGAATATCGAATATTGAATATCGAACAGAAGAATGTCGAATGTTGAAGATATAATTTCATCATTCGATGTTTTTATAGTACCCGCAAATGTGTCCCCACATTTGCTGTTTTTTCTTTGAGGAACCCCGCAGGCAAATGTGAGGACACATTTGCGGGCAAAAGAATATTTCATCATTCGACATTCTTCTGTTCGATATTCATATTCTTCCGTTCAATATTCGATATTCGTTTTTTTATTCGTACTTCGTACCTCGTAATTCGTACTTATCATGCAACGTATCTGTCTTTTCCCCGGAACCTTCGATCCTGTAACACTGGGTCATATCGATATCATCGACAGGGCGCTGCCTTTGTTTGATAAGATCTATGTGGGGGTCGGTATCAATTCTTCCAAAAGCCCCATGTTCAGCGCTGAACAGCGGATGGAATGGTTCAGGGAGATCTACCATAACGAACCGAAAGTAGAGAGCGTGGCCTATGATGGCCTGACGGTCAACTACTGCAAAACCATTGGTGCTACTTTTATCCTTCGGGGTATCCGTTATGTGAGTGATTTTGAATACGAGAAAGCGATCGCCGATGCCAACCGTACGCTGGACAAGAATATCGAAACTGTTTTTTTAACGGGGGAACCCAAATATACTTCCGTCGCTTCCACCATTGTACGCGATATCATCCGCAATGGCGGCGATGCTTCATTGTTCCTGCCTGAAGCTGTCAATATTTCCCTGGTAAACCGTCAATCATAAACACTATGTCCATCTGGTATAAGCAGGATTTATCGTTAAGTGATTTTGACGGTCTAGGCCAGCAAACACTTGGAGAGCATATCGGGATCCGTTTTTCAGAAGTGGGAGCGGATTATATCAAAGCCACCATGCCTGTAGATCACCGTACCAAACAACCTTATGGATTATTACATGGCGGCGCTTCTGTGGCGCTTGCCGAAACACTGGGCAGTGTGGCGGCAGCGATGGTGATCGATCCCGCAAAATTTATTTGTGTAGGGCAGGAGATCAATGCCAATCATGTGCGTGGTGTAAGGGAAGGGATCGTTACAGGAATTACGAAGCCTGTGCATATCGGCAACAGCTCGCATGTATGGGAGATCAGGATCTATGATGAGCAGGAGAGACTCGTTTGTATCAGCAGGATCACTGTGGCGATATTGGAGAAAAGAAAGTAATCTGTTCTTTCCGGCTCCGGAATTACATCTTATGTTCTCTCTGGGTAATGTGTTCTCAGTGCGTCCTTGCGAGCGAAGCGAAGCAACCTGTGGCTCCGAAGTTGAGGCTGTTATTATCTTTACAGATGTAGAACGCTTTTAGTTTCTAGTCACAGGTTGCTTCGCTTCGCTCGCAAGGACGGCACACAGAGGTTCACAGAACGTTTCATTAAGCAATTATCATTTATCCTGCCCCTCTTCCTCATCTATTTTCAACACCTTCACTTCTGTTCTCCTGTTCATCTGGTGATCAGGTTCAGAACAGGCCACACCGTTCGCACAATTGTTCACCAACCGTGTTTCACCATAACCGCGTGCCACCAGCCTGTCGGCGGCAATGCCTTTGCTGATCAGGTATTGTACGGCTGATTTCGCCCTTCTGTCGGAGAGCGCATAGTTATACGCATCACCACCCCTCGAATCTGTATGAGAGGATAACTCGATCTTCATGCTTGGGTGCTGGTTCAGCAACATCACGAGTGTATCGAGCACGAGTGCGGCATCGGGCCTGATATCAGATTTGTTGTAGGCATAATACAGGTTCTCCAGTTTAAACACAAAACCTACACGGTAAATAGGTTTACGCAGGTGGAGCTTTGTATAGATAGTATCCATTCCGTTGATGACCGCAGGTGAAACAAAACTAGTACTGTCAGGCAGGTACCCCTTGCGGCTGGCCCTGATGAAATAAGACGTATTGGCTTCGAGGATGAAAAAGTTCTTTCCATTGATATTAGCCGGTGTTCTCCAGGAAATATTCTTTGCCGTATTCCTGAGTGTAACATTCACAGAGTCTGTAAGTACCCTTCCGCTTGAATCAAATACAGTGTTCTCCAGTACCAGTACCGGTAAAGGTTTTATGATCTTTGGCGGTTCGGGCAAAGAAAAAGTATAGATATCATCGCTTCCTTCACCGCCTTTCCTGTTAGAGGATAAGAAACCGGTACGATTGTCTTTCGCCGTATAATAAAAATCATCACCTCCAGAGTTTACCGGATAGCCCATGTTCACGGGTTTGTCCCAGTTATTTTTTGAACCGGTTGTTCTGAACAGATCAAATCCTCCCATGCCCGTATGCCCTTTACTGGAAAAATAAACCGTATTGCCATTTCCTGTGGTGGCGAATCCTTCGTCAGCAGCTGTATTGATAACGGCCCCGCAGTTTTGCGGATCGGACCATGACCCATCCGCTTTTTTCTCGCTATACCATATATCGAGACCACCTTGTCCGCCGGGCATGTTGCTGGTGAAATAAACCAGGTTGCCATCTTTGCTTAAAGCGATGTGCCCAATAGAATACAGCTCAGGTTTGTTATGTGCAAACGAATGTGGTTTGCCCCACTCGCCGGTGGCCGTATCTTTTTCCGTTACAAATACTTCGAGTCTTCTGGTTCCGTAAACAACGTTGCGGCCCTTTATGCGGATGCGTTTTGTTTTTTCATCATCCAGTATGGGACTGGTTAATGTAAAATACGCCGTATCAAAACCCGGGCTGAATACTACTGGCCCGGTATGAAAATGAAATCCATTGAGCGAAGGGGAGAAGTCATGGATATAATTCATATCGAGACCGCGGCTGTTGGTATCCACTACATATATTTTCTGGAAACCGGTGGAAGTTCTGCCATAGATGCGTTTATCCGATTTTTTGAGTTTGGACAGCATTTGCGTGGTCCTGAAACTGTCGGAGACAAATACGATCTGGTTATTTTTTCCATACCATACCGCACCCCAATCCGATTTACCGGTATTCACACCTTTCAGGTTTTGAAGCGTATGGTTGGATGGATGTGCCATCCAGTTCAACGCACTATCGCAGCCGGCCAGTTCTTTGGTTAGTAAGGTGTCTTTTTTTTGCAGGTATCTTTTGTAAGCGTCTTTGGCTGCTGCGTATTGTTCCAGGTTCTTGAGTACATCCCCATAATAACGATGGCTCTCCACCGGTGCGTCCTGCATATTCACGAGTATTCCATAATATTTTGCAGCCTCTTCAAACCGGTTCAGTTCCCTGTAACAATCAGCGAGACGGGTGAATATGGCAATACTGTCTTTGCTGTTCTTTTGTTTGGTGATCTTTTCATACAGTTCTGCTGCAACAGCATATTCATACCGGATATACGCTTCATTGGCCCTGTCTTTTGTCTGCCGCTGTTCCTGTGCAAATACACATACACCCGGTAAGAGGCAACACAAAATCAACAGTGCGCCCAGTCTTGATTTTTGTATAAGTAGGGATCCCATTGTGCTCATTTTTTTATGATCGTGCGTAATCATATAGCTGCTTGTATTAAAAATATCTCGGGCTCCTGATCCGTTCCTGGTCCCGTTTGTTGGGGAACAATATGCCTAATGATATTTCGTGTGTTCCCGATTGATACGTTGAAATGCCACTGGTGGTAAAATCATACGAATACCCCAGGCGCAGGTTGGCCGTCATATACAGTTCCATCAAAGCACTGGCTGCTCCTTTCTGTTCAAGACCGGGCTGCAGGTTTTCCTTGCTCCATATTTTTACCGCGCTGCGGTATGATCCGCCTATCCATAATCTTTCTCCCAATAACATAAACAGGTTAATATCCACGCTGGTAGGTCCGTTAAAATCTTCCTTCAGCATCAAAGACGGTTTCAGTTTAAAATTATCCGACACATCCAGCAACACACCGGAAGTGAGGTAGAGATGCGGTGTTTTTTTGATGGAAGAAAATAATACCCCATTACTCGAATAGGTTTTATTGGCACCGTTGATGGCAAACAGGTCCATCACAGAAGCGCCCAGGTAAAATTTAGGGGTGTAATAATAGATGCCAAATCTTGCATCCGGTGAAATAGAATTCACCCTTACCGCCGGCACATCCGGATCATTGGGATCAACATAGATCAAGGCACCGCCATCAATCGAATACTGGTTGATACCTACACCGATACCGAGACAGAGCCTTCTTGTATCGGCCGCATCGAGTTGAATACGGTAGGCATAATAGCCATATGCATTCAGGGTTTGCTGCGGGCCGAGTTTGTCCCAGGTAACCTGTGCACCGAGGCCCATGCGTTTGTACCTGTCGCCGGTTAATCCATCCAGTGACACACCGCCTGTTTGCGGCGCACCGGGATAGCCTACCCATTGCTGGCGGTAGGTAGCATTGAAATACAGGTTCTCCTTATATCCCGCGTAGGCTGGATTGACAGTAAGCCCGTTAAATACATACTGGCTGAATTGTATGTTCTGTTGTGCATACCCGACCGATATCAGCATCAGCAATATGCCCAGTAATAAGATTCGTTTATTCATAACATCACATTTCTTTGATAAAATGTAAGATGACCCGTTAGTATATGTTTGTCTATGTGTCATGTTATCTTGCTGATTTTACCAGTATCCATCCCTTGCGGATATCGATACCTGTTGGTGTATTCAGTTTCAATACATAGTAATAGGTTCCTTCACTCAGTCCTTTCGCATCCCAGTCATTGGCATAGTTTGGTGAATGGTACACCAGGTTGTTCCAGCGGTTGTAGATCGTCATGTCAGAGTTAGGATACCTGTTCAACCCGAGTATCACAAACCGGTCATTCTTACCATCGGCATTGGGTGTGATCACATTCGGTATGAACAGGAACTCACCGGTAATGGGTTCTGCAATGATGGATGCGCTGTTATTAGACAGGATATGATCACGCTCATTACCCGTTACCGTTGCCGTATTCGTGATATTGCCGCCGCTGTTCACACGCAGCTCGAATGTGAGTGTTACCGTTGCATTGACCGCGAGGTTGCCTATGTTCCAGTCGATCCTGTTGTTAACAAGACTATAGTTGGCTGTACCCGCAGAGGAAACCATATTGATCACCCTGTCGAGGTTGGCCGGCAACACATCACTCATAACCACACCGGTGGCACTGTTGGGTCCGTTATTCCTTACCGTGATGGTAAACGTTATGTTTTTACCTACGCTATAAGGTTTGGGTGAATTCAGTGTTTTGGTTACAGCCAGGTCCGCATACCGACTGGTGAAAATGCTGGCAATTGACGTATCCGGTAATGATACGGAAGGAGAAGCAGCGACTATTGCTGTATTGACAAGTGTACCACTGTCAAGGATAGTTGCGGTGTACAATATCTGTGTACTATCACCCGCCGCCATATAACCGATGTTCCAGTTGATCGTATTCGCAGTAGCATTATAACTGGCCGTACCGGTTGTTACGGAAGCGATTACCGGTGCGGCTATATGGGTAATGGGCGGTAGTACATCTACCATACCCACCGTTTTCACACCCACACCACCGGGGTTGTACACTTTTATGGAATAAGTGATGTTCTGCCCGATAAAATAAGGCGTATTGCTCAGTACCGCTTTCCTGATCCGTAACTGTGTTTTGGGAATTACAGATGTCTGTACCTGCGACGAGTTATTACTGATGTAAGGATCCGTGATACCAGCCGGTGTGGCTACTGTAGCCGTGTTTACAATATCACTGATCGTTCCGTTTCTGACAAGACCGGTTACTTCAAGTACACATTGTCCGCCCGCCGGTAAGGTTGCGATCAATGCGCTCATAGTATTACCATTGATGGCAGCCGCTACCCCTGCTGCGCCACCAGATGTGCCGATCACCTGTACCGTCGCATTGGTTACTGATGCAGGGATGATATCCGTAATGGTGGCGCCGTTGGCAGGGGAGAGTCCGTTATTGATCACCTGTATGCGCCATACGATCGGGTTGTTTTCAAATACTGATACAGGACCTGTTTTGATGATACCCAGTTCTGCATTTTGTACAACGTTAGTGGCAGTAGTATTGGAACTGACATCAGGATCGCCCACTATCGATGCAGTTGCCGTATTGTTGATCGTACCGGCAAATGTTGGGTTAACGGTTCCTGTGATGACGAGTGCAATAAAATTGTTTCCGCCACCACCGGGTATGGTTACATTAAGACTTACGTTATTGCCGGTACCTGTAGTGGCCCCATTGATCGTTGCCGTACCAAATGCCTGCGATTTCCAGCTTACATTCTGCACGGAAGAAGGTATCACATCGCTAATGGCCATATTACCTGTGGTGGACCTGCCGGTATTGGTGATCAGCACACCAAACTGTATGGTATTACCCGCAATCACAGCAGCCGGTGCAAATTTCCGTAACTCTACGGCTACTTTCCTGATAACAAGTGTTACAACAGGGTTTGAGGTTACCGGGGTGCCTGACTGTGGTGTAACAACCGCTGTATTGGTAACCGTGCCGATGTAATTAGGATCCATTGTACCTGTAACAATCACGCGTATACCGTGAGCGCTGCCGGCGGGTATATTACCTGTTACACTTACTGTATTACCTGTGCCTGTTGCGCCAGATGCTATCACAACACCACCAATCGTTTTTGTGGTCCAGCTTACATTTTGTAACTGAACGGGCACCGCATCGGTGATGACCATATTGTTGGCATTGGATGGCCCGTTGTTGGTAACATCAAATGTATAGGTTACGTTTTGTCCCGCAACCACAGATGGCGGTCCGGATTTAATGATCTGTAAGGCTGCCGTATTCACTATCTGTGTAGTAATAACAGGAGAGTTGACAGTTGGTTTTCCTGCCGGTGTAGCGGTAGCCGTATTGGTGAGCGTACCCACAAAATCAGGATTAACGATACCCGTTATCACTACGGTAACAATATTGTTTGCGCCCGCAGGAATATCCGCGATGAAATTGACATTGCCGCTTTGTCCCGATAGCGGCCCGCCTGCTATTACAGCGGTACCTGTTGCCACTGCATACCATGCGGTATTCGTGATCTGCAATGGTATCACATCTGCAATGGTCACTGTTTTCGCATCAGAAAGACCGGTATTGAATATCCGCAATGCATAGTTGATCCTGTCTCCTGCATTGGCGGTTGTCGGGCCATATTTCTGTATGGATAATACCGGTGTATTCACCACAGTAGTAACAACAGGATCGGAAATAATCGCCGTACCTGTTTGCGGTGTCGCTGTAGCTTCATTGGTGATGGATCCGGTAAATGCAGGATTCATCGTGCCGGTAATGGTGATGGTAATCTTGTTGCCATCAGCTGCCGGCAGGTTGCCGGTTACGCTCACTGTGTTACCTGTACCGGTAGCGCCCGCTGATATAGTTGCTACACCCGATGCTGCTGCTGTCCAGCTCACATTCAGTAACTGCGCAGGTACCAGGTCTGTGATCACGAGACCACTGGCTGTAGAAGGACCGTTATTGGTTACATCAACTGTGTACGCAAATGTTTGTCCCGCAGATACTGAGGATGGTCCGGATTTTACAACTTGCAAAGAGGGGTCTATCGTAACTACTGTACGCACGGTAGAAGTAGCAAGGCTTGGCACTGTATTGGGTTTGCCATCCGTAGGTACGATAGTGGCGGTATTGATAATAGTACCGCTAAATGTTGGGCTGATAATTCCGGTAACGGTTACTAAAATATTATTGGCTGATCCTGCAGGCAAATCCGCACTGATCAATATCGTATTGGTAGTACCTGTAGAAGCACCGTTTATCACTGCGGCTCCGGCACTAACAGCCTGCCAGCTTACATTGGTTACTGTTGCCGGTATCACATCGCTGATACTTGCAGCTACAGAATTGGCAGGGCCTAAATTAAATGCGCTGATGGTGTATACAATACGGTCGCCCGCTTTAGCTGAAGTTGGTCCCGATTTTACGATTCGTAAATTAGCAGAATTGTTTGCTACACTGGCAGAGCTGCTTGTTCTGGTAATACCACCAAATTCAGCCATAGCTGTATTGGTAAATGTGGTACCCGCACTTGCATTTACAATTCCGGATACGTTAATGGTAATTAGTCCCGGGCCATTGGTGGTACCTTCAATATTACCTGTTAAACTAATATTGTTACCGGCTCCTGCACTGCTTGAAGTAATCGTGGTTGCCCCATTACCGGTAGCCACTGCATTCCATGTTACAGCTGAAATAGCTGCCGGTACAGGATCAGTAATAATCACACCCAATGCATTGGAAGCCCCGGTATTGGTTACTTCAATCGTATAATTCACTACTTCACCGATATTGGCGTTTTCTGAACCGCTTTTTGAGATGAGCACACCTACATCTGTTGAAATATTCGTGGTAACACTGCTGCTGTTATTGCTGATGTTTTCATCAGTGATGCCGGCAGGCAATGTAACCGTTGCCGTATTCTTTGCAAGACCTTCGGTAGTAGCGGTGCCTGTGATCGTTATGGTCAATACATCCCCGCTGTTCGCTCTCAGCGAAGCGTTGGTGCTTAAAAAGGCATTGCCCTGGAAACTACCGGTTGCGCTGGCATTACCAGTAGCGATGATCGATGAAGTGAGACCGGTTACCTGTGAGGGAACAAGATCCCTGATCACTGCATTGGTAACATCAGAAGGACCTGCGTTGGTAACTATCATCTGGTACCGTACCTGTTGGTTCACTGCCTTATCAGCCGGACCAAATACAACAATACGCAGATCGGACTGACGGCTGACAGCAGTAGTTACAGTACTTGTAGCTGGTGTTGCATCTGTGGTACCTGCTTCGGGAGTGGCGGTAGCCGTGTTCACAAGTTGTGTTGCAAGTGAGGATGATTTTACCCTGCCTTTGATCGTTATGGTTATCCTGTTGGCAGTTCCCGCAGGCATATTAGAAGACAAGGCTATTGTATTGCCTGTTCCCGATGCAGCGCCATTGATGGTAGCTGTTCCACTAACAACTGCCGACCATGTTACATTCTCGATATCAGTAGGCACCACATCCTGCACACTTACATTGTTGGCATTGGACGGACCCGCATTACCCGCAATAATGGTGTACACAATATCCTGTCCCGCTACAATGCTTTCAGGACCGCTCTTCAGTATTTTGATATCGGCCACCTTACTCACTACCGTAACAACGGGTGCCGAAACGATGGCTGCCTGTCCCTGTGGTGTTACCGTTCCCGTATTGGTGAAAGTACCCGCAAAATCAGGATTCACTGTGCCGGTAATCGTGACCAGTATTTTGTTTAACATACCTGCCGGTATATTACCCGTTACAGACAATGCATTGCCCGTGCCTGTTGCGCCAACTGTTACAGCCGCCGCACCCGGTGCCGTTGCTGTCCAACTGACACCAGTGATCTGTGCAGGAACGGCATCTGTAATCACAGCGCCCGGTGCATTGGAAGGACCGGAGTTACGTACTTCAAGCGTATAAGTAATTATTGTACCCGCACTGATCTTTGAGGGACCTGATTTGCTGATCGTTACACCTGGTTGATTGAATATATTGGTCACCACCGGTCCAGAAGAAACAGTGGACTGTCCCGTAGCGCCTACAGTAGCCGTATTGGTAAATGTTCCCACAAATGCAGGATCCACTTTGCCGGTGATATTAACTGTGATGGTATTACCCTCACCTGACGGCAAACTGCCTGTAATATTGAGTGTATTGCCTGTACCGGTAGCGCCAGCTGTTAAGCTTGCACCACCCGCTAACTCTGTTGACCAGCTAACATTGGTGAGTTGTACCGGTATGGCATCAGCAATCACAAGTCCCGTTGCATTTGATGGACCGCTGTTCGATACAACCAATGTATAGTTAAGATCCTGTCCGGCGGCAAGTGTTGACGGACCTGTTTTCTGTATCGTTACATTGGGTTTAGCTGTTACTACTGTAGTCACCGGTGCCGATACAACAGGAGATTGTCCGGCTGATACGATCGATCCGGTATTGGTAAATGTTCCCACAAATGCAGGGTTCACTTTACCTGTTACGGTAACCAGGATACGGTTAGCCGTTCCTGCCGGAAGATTACCGGTTACACTCACAAGATTACCGCTGCCCGTTGCGCCCTCTGTTACAATACCATTCTGCACTACACTGGTTGTCCAGGTAACATTGGTGATCTGTGCAGGTACGATATCCGATATAACTGCACCGACTGCGTCTGAAGGACCCGCATTCGCCACTTCAATAGTGTAGGTAATATTAGCGCCTGCATTAATGGTTGCCGGACCTGATTTTGCGATCAGGAACCCGGGTTGATTTAGCACATTGGTCGTTACCGAAGCAAGTACCGCCGGTTTCAGCGGCAGTTCCGCACTCGCTGTATTGACAATGGTGCCGCCTTCCGATGATTTGATAATGCCATTTACCTGTACGGATATGGTATTGCCATTCGCAAAAGGAATATCTCCTGTTACCAATACATTATTACCTGTACCCGACGCACCCGCAGAAATGGTTGAAGCACCTGTGGCAACGGCTGTCCAGCTAACAGTTTGTATGGAAGCAGGAACAATATCCCTGATATTGATATTCACCGCATCTGAAGGGCCGTTATTGCTTACCGTGATGGTGTACACAACAGGTGACCCCGCTGCGGCATTGGCCGGTCCTGTTTTGGTGATCGACAGCGAGGTATTTCTTACCATAGCTGTTGTGTTCTGACCCGTTACCGGTGAACCACCCGGGGCTGTAGCGGTGGCCGTATTTACAACGGAACCGGTTACAGAAGATTTAACCGTACCAAATACCGATATGATGATGGCATTACCGCCACCTGCTTCAATATTGCCTGTAAAATTGATCGAATTACCCGTACCGCCTGCGGTGCTGGCTGATGCATTGCCCTGCGTGGAAACGGTCCAGCTTACATCAATGATGTCAGATGGTACGATATCCGCGATAGCAATATTCACTGCATCTGAAGGACCGGCATTGGTAATGGTAACCGTGTATTGAATAGGCAGCCCCGCGGCCATAGCGCCGGGTGTTGATGCGGTCTTCACTACCTGCAATCCTGTCTGCGTTTGCAAAACAGTAGTAGTGGTATTTGAATTGACCAATGGTTTTCCCGGGGGTGTTACACTGGCGGTGTTAACGATCGTGCCTGTTGCCGAAGCGCTTACGGTACCATTTACTGTAACGGTGATACCATTGGCTTCACCGGCTGCAATATTGCCTGTAAATGCGATATTGTTCCCGGTACCCGATGCGCTGCTTACACTGGCGCTGCCTTGTATAGTGGCCGTCCAGCTTACATTGGTAACACTTGCCGGGATCAGGTCAGCGAAAGCCGCGGCCGTCATATTAGAAGGGCCATTGTTTTTGAATACGATCTGGAAACTGATCGGCGTACCGGCAATAGCGGTGGCCGGCGCTGTTTTAACAGCAGTAACATTGTACTGCAGGTCAGGGGCATCGGTATCTGCTGCTGTATTATTGGCAAGATTGATATCGGTGAATCCTGATGGCATGGTAGCCGTCAGTGTGTGCGACAGGTTACCCGTAAATCCTGCAGGTACTGAATAGATGGATGTGCAGATAACTGTTCCGCCCGATGGTATGTTGATCACTTGGTTGATACCACCGGTACCACTACCGCTTACCGTAGCGCCACCCTGTGAACTTGCCGACCAGCTTGCCGTGGTTATACCCGCAGGCAATGGATCGAAAACAGTTAACCCGATTACATCAGAGGGGCCATTATTGGTAACGGTAAGCGTGTACGTAACATTTGTTCCTGGTGTATAAGTGATTGCGCCATCAGTGTTGGTTACTGCCACATCCACCTGTCTTGTATAAGTAACCACCATATTATCCGTACTGGCTGCGCATACACCATTGGTAATGGTCCAGGCTAAAGTGGCCGTACTGTTGGCGGCAATGGTGGCGGTACTGGTAGGGCTGGCCGGGTTCGCAATCGTGGCGCTTCCCGACACAACGCTCCATACACCGGTACCCGATGCCGCTGTATTCGCAGAAAGATTGAATATGCCTGAATTGTATTGTACCTGGTCAACATTCGCATTCGCAACAGTAGGCGTGGTATAAATAGTGACCAGTACGGGTAAACGGTTTACACTGATACAGCCACTTACTGTCTGACCTGCATAATACGTGGTTCCATTCACCAATGCTGTACCGGCGGATAATGCGCTACCGCCTGATGCCGCGCTATACCATTGCACATTGGTACCTGTTGCCTGCAGGCTGGCCACTGTGGGATTGGCAGACTGACAGAAACTTTGCTGACCGTTGCCCGCAGGTGCCGCAGGTGATGCAATGTTTACCAGTACTGCCAAACGCACAACAGTAGCACAACTGCCAACCGTTTGTCCCGCATAATACGTAGTGCCATTGGTCAATGCCGTATTGTTATCCAGTGGTGTTCCACCGGTAGGATTTGCATACCATTTGATATTTGTACCCGCAGCCTGTAAACTGGCAACGGTAGGATTATCTATCTGGCAGAAATTCTGTGTAGTGCTGCCGGTGGGTGTAGGCGCTGCATTTACGGTAACAGTGATTGCCAAACGTGCAGTACTCTCACAACTGCCTGTTGTACGGCTGGCATAATAAGTGGTGCCATTCACCAAAGGTGTTGAAGCCGGTAATGCGGTACCACCTGAAGGCGTTGCATACCATTTGATATTCGATCCCGATACCTGCAGGGAAGCAAGCGTGGGATTCTCCGACTGGCAAAAAGTTTGTGTACCATCCCCTGAAGGTGCCGTTGGTGTAGGGTTAACAGTTACGGTTATTTCGGCCAGATTGGTTTCGCACAGGCCATTGGTCTGGCTCACATAATATTTTGTGTCACCTGCACTGGTGGTCAATGGTATGGGTGCAGTAGGCGTACCTGTTCCACCGGCAGGCACATCATACCATAAAAGATTGGTGCCTGTTGCGGTCAATGCCACAGCAGTAGCATTCTGACAATATACAACAGGTGAAGTAACGGTTGGCGGACTTAGTTTTTCATACAGTGTAACTGTTGCGCGGTTATTATTCGTGTTGGATTCATCATCGTCATACGAAACAGTGGCCCCATTGATGTATTGGGTTTGTGCGCTGGTATTGGGTGTTACATTGATCGTAATGATGGGGTAGGAGAAAGTGGAATTTAACTTGTCGTCTCTCCGGAAAGTATAAATATTTCCATTGTTTGACCTGTTCCATCCATCAGCATCAATGGATGTAACAGAAAAACCAGCAGGGATCGTATCCTTTACTGTCACATCCCTGCCATTGGAACTTGCATTGACACCATTATTGGAAACGGTGATCGCATAAGAGTTACCGCCTGTTTTATTCTGGCAGAAATTATTGAGTGTTTTGGTGATCACAAAATCCACATCGCCCGACAATATGGTAGAATTGACGGTGAAAGAATTGTTGGTCAGATCCTGGTCCGTGATACCGCTGCCTGTGGGGTCGATCTTTACGGAGTTCGTAATCATGCCACCAGGCGGTCTTGCATTCACTGTTCCCGTTATCAGGTAAGTATTACGGCTGTTCGCCGGCATGCTCAATACATCACTGAAAGGATTGGTGAAACCGGATGTTTTGGGGACGCCTGTCGTAAAATTGGCAGAGGATGAACCGTTATAGCCATTGTCGAAATAGGTAATGCTGTTAATGGTAAAATTGCCACCCGGACCGGTACTCAGCGGGGTTCCATCCGCATTTTTCAATGTGTCGTTGATCACCAGGTTGCTCAAAGGGGCATCAGTAGAATTATAGGCATTCACAATATAGGTGAGCTGATCACCCACTGCTGCATTGGCTTTGTCTACTGCTTTATCGATACTCACATATCCCGGTGTGGTCACAAAAAGATTACGGATCTCGTGGTTGTTCACACCGCCCCCTGTGGAAGCGGAGAAACCTACTTTCAGGTTTTTGGGTGGCGGATTTGAGATATTATAGGTAACTGTATAATCCTGCCCGATAGGGCTGGTCCTGATGGTAGCCGTGATCTTGTACAAAGGGTTCGATTCGGTTCCTATCGGTTGTATCAGTATTCTTACCCTCCTGTAAAATTCCTGGAGCGTGGGACGCGTTGAGGTGATAGTATTATAATCGACGGAATTGGTGTTGGAGCCTGAGTTTGGCTGCAGTTGAACAGATGCCAGGTATTCGTTGGTCGTATTTGAATTGTTGGTAGTTGGTCCCCGCAGTACGATGGAGTTTGGTCTGGGATTGCTACCCGTTCCGCCAACCCTGCCTTCTGTATAGGTTGAAAAATTGCCGTACTCATCTATACCCACACCAAGGTATCCGCCGGCAAGTCCCGTTGAACTACCCGATCCCGGTGCATAACCTAGCGACCCCCCAAATCCACCCAGTTGAAAATTGGCCGCGGCATCAAACAGGTACACGCAGAACCCGTCTGCGCCGTTATATCCGTCATTATAATGTCTCCAGCTTTTGTATTCAAAATCAACCGACACCCCAAGGGTAGAGGGGAAAGGCGTATTTACATAAGCGAATCCTTTCTGACTGGTTTGGGCGCCGGTTATTCTTAGCCATCCGTCATTGACAGGATCCAGTATACCGGAAGTAAGAAAAGCCGTATTGGGATTGCCTCCCAATACAATATCACTGCCAACCGTATTACCCTTAAAATTCTGGTTGATGGTAAACTGAGCGAAACTGCCTGAATGAAAAACAGTTAACAATAAAAAAATCGACAGGCAGTATGAGCGTAGAAATTTCTGCATGATCAGTGAATTTCAGTTAGTAATGGAACAGCTAACCTTGGGGTTACCTGGTAATTTTTCGAACCAAGAACAACAACCTTATGTATAGAATCCGGTTATCCAAAAAATATCGTTATGTATTGATCATCTGTGCAGTATCATACCATGGTCAGTCAGTATTACTGTTACACAATTTCTGTCAGGGGGTGCTGAACAAATCATGAACGCAGGTTACATCCGTTCTTTATTGCTGAATTGATGTCCGGTTCATGAAGCAAATTACTCTGGTTGTCAGGAACAAGCGTATAAGAGAGGGCCGAGTTTTGCGAAGAATTATGGCAAGTATGCAAGAAATTATAAAAAAAGGCATTGGATCGCGGTCATGCAAAAAGTTAAGCCGCAGATTCGCAGATTTATTTTGCATAAATCTGCGAATCTGCGGCTTATAATCAGCTGATAGTAAGACGAAAAAGGCACTACTCCGGTTATTTCAACTCTTCGATCACCAGGTTGCGCCATTTTACTTTGATACCGCCGCCATCATGTATCTGTAAGGCAATAAATCCTTCGCCCTTACCGATCTTTTCATCTTTCAGGTTAATAATGGGAAAGCCGTTCAGCCAGGTACTCATTTCATCACCGTTTACTTTTATTTTCATGGTGTTCCATTCACCCATCTTTACGCGTTGCTGGTCCTCGGGTTTGGGCTGTATGAGCCAGCCACGGCCATACGATTCGTAAACACCACCGCTGTTTTTACCGGGCGGTGCCACTTCTACCTGCCAGCCGTTTATTTTTACACCATCAATCGACGAACGGAAAAACACACCGCTGTTACCATTGGCCTCCTGTTTGAAATCGACCGTGAGGATAAAATTCTTATAGGATTTATTGGTAGAGAGATAACCATACTGTTTATCGGGTCCGCTTTCACAAACCAGTTCACCATTCTCCACATACCATTTTTCAGTGCCGTTGATCTTCCAGCCGGTAAGGTCCTTGCCGTTGAACAAAGATTGGGTTTGGGAGAAAGTGGAAACGGTAAGGAATAGGGAGAATAGTGTCAGTAACTGTTTCATGTGTATTTTTTTTGCCACAGAAGGCACTGTTTTTTCTGTGCCTTCTGTGGCGACTTTATAATTTGAATTTCTGAACGACCTCTACAATATTAGGAAAACTATCCTTCAAACAATCTTCCAGTTCTTTACCGGTTACCCATTTGATCTCAGTAATATCTTCTTCTGTTTGCGGCACCAGTTGCTGTTCACCGTGAACGCTCATGGCAAACCAATGTGTTTCTTTGATCACATCCTTCTCCAGGTATTTGTCAAAATATTCATGGTACCCAATATTGATCAGCTTTCCCAACTGCACATCCCGCAACCCCGTTTCTTCCATCACTTCCCTTACCGCACAGGCTTCAATATCCTCGCCCTCATCCAGTTTCCCTTTCGGCAGATCCCATTTACCGCGACGATAGATCATCAATAATTCACCTGATTCATTCTTAACAAGTCCGCCTGCGGCAACAATAATGGGTTTACTCATGATCATCAAATGTGACTACAATTTCCCAATTTCCCAATTCCCAATTCCAAAATTGCCTTTACTTTCGCTCCATGACAAACGAAAAAGCCGTTGCGGAAAAACTGTTACAGGTAGGCGCTGTAAAACTGAGTCCCGAACAACCCTTTACCTGGGCAAGTGGCTGGAAGAGCCCGATCTATTGTGATAACCGTAAAGTATTGTCCTTTCCTTTTGTACGTGATTTTATCAAAAGCGAAATGTGCAATGTGATCTTCGAACAGTTCCCCGATGCAGAAGTGCTGGCAGGTGTGGCCACCGCGGGCATTCCCTGGGGAGCGATGGCGGCTGACCAGTTAAAGCTGCCGTATATCTATGTACGCCCCAAACCCAAAGAACATGGACTGGGCAACCAGATAGAGGGCGCATTTACCCCCGGCCAGAAAGTACTGGTGATAGAGGACCTGATCTCAACCGGCAAAAGCAGCCTGCAGGTGGTGGACGTGCTGCGACAGGCAGGAGCGGAGGTTGTGGGGATGGTTTCCATTTTTAACTATGGATTTGCAGTTGCCGAGAAAGCATTCTCCGATGCCAACGTATCTTTCCGTTCGCTGACCAATTACCCCAACCTGATCAGCCTGGCCGTTGAAAAAGGGCAGGTATCGGGTGATACGGAACAATTACTCCTTGACTGGAGCAGTGATCCCGCTAATTGGAAAGGCGTATAAGAATAAACGAGGTCCGGTATTGATTTTTTTCAACACAGAGTTCACAGAGATAAAACAGAGGGCCCTCTGTTAAACTCCGTGATCTCTGTGTTAAAATCTTCGCTCCGTTCAAAGCATAACAATCCCTCTATATGAAACCATACAGTATCTTACTTTTTATATTAATTGCCACCGCGTTTTCCGTTTCTGCACAACAGCCCAAGCCTTTATGGATCACCATCAAATCCAATAACCTCAAATGCTGGGAGTGTAAAGAGAGCCTCGACAGATACCTGATCGTGGAGAACAAATCCAATATGGAAAGCGGCATGATACAATGGAAGATCAACCTGCTCCAGGGAGAGATCAAGGTACAGTATTTACCTGACCGCACCAGTCCCGAAGTGATCAAAACCGCTATGAACAACGCCGGTTTTGATGCCGATGATACCAAGGCCGATGAAGAATCCTATAAAAAGGTCCCCAATGCCTGTAAACGCGCCGCAGATGGCGGCGGGCCGAAGGATAGGAAGCCGTGTCATGTTCAGCCGTATTGAACTCTTTTGAACAGAAGAACAAGGAACAGATGAGCAAGGAATGTTGAAGTATAATTCTCCGATCCTTGTTCATCTGTTCCTTGTTCCTTGTTCTTCTGTTCAAAAGAAACTCAACTTATGCCTCGCCTCATAATTAAACGGCACAGTAGCAAAGAACCCCGCTTTCCCAACGCGGGTAGTGCCTTTTACGTTTACCAGGACTTCCTGGCTGAATAATACGTTGAGGCTGTTTTTAAGCACCGTTTTCATGTCAACCACTATCCGCGACGGGAGTGCAAATTCTGAGCGGCGGGGGATATGCATGAGCGTATCGAGCAGGAACTTTCCCAGGTAAGAATTATCTACGTACACATCACAATCCACTCTCCGCAGATCCACACCAAAACCGTTGGGGTTATAATACACGAGGTCCATGGCCAGGGCGGTTTGGTTGTAGCCGATACTTTCCACGCGGAAGTTTTTGATATCGCGGTAATCGAATGCCTGGGGTTTGCTGCAGGCTGCCAGTAAAAAACAGGAGACAAGGAAAAAGCCGAAGATTTTCAAGAGAGGATTATTTACCTGCAAAATAGGTGAGGGAGATCAATTTTCCATTTCTATGCTGATTGATTCACGGATCATTAACGGATGCGGAATGTGGGTAGAATGTGAAAGAAGGAGAGGGAGCGAATTTTACCTTTAGACAGTGGCAGGAAAGTTGGAGATTGATACATTAATAAAATTAAATATACTAAAATGTATAGTATAATGCCAGTAATTGGCATAAAATTTAATTACTAAAATAAGTAGTGTTATAAAATTGAATATAAGTTTATAATATTCAATAATTTATGAGTTATACCAAAACTAAAAGTAAATAAAAAAATAACCCTGAAAGACATATTTTAACTGAATTTGCCATGTATGGATATTGAGTCAAAAAATATTACATTAATAATTGAAAATCAATTTTTTGGAACAACTAATTGGTATAAAAGTTTGTTTCAATTTTCAAATATTATTATTGAACAATATGAGTCGTACCAAAAAATGAGTTTCCGCAACCGTTGCGTGGTGGCGGGGAGCAATGGGCCGGTGCATTTGTCGGTTCCGCTGGAAAAAGGCAGGGATCGCCAGGAGCTGGTAAAGGAGGTGCGGATCAATTATTCGGGGCGCTGGCGGAAAGAACATTTGCGGACACTGGACTCCTGTTACAGCCGTTCCCCTTTCTATGAATACTACCGGGATGATGTGCGGAGGCTATGGGAACAGGAAGATGTTTTCCTGTTTGACAAGAATATGTCGATACTGGACTGGCTGAAAAAAGTGTTGGCTCCCCCGGCAAATATTTCAGTAAGCGAATCCTACCGGAAAGAATACCCGGAAGGGATCACTGACCTACGTGGTCGTATCCTTCCCAAAAATTTCCAGGAGCAACCAGCCGTTTGTCGCTACACCCAGGTGTTTGAAGAGCGCACCGGGTTTTTGCCTAATCTCAGTATTCTTGACTTGTTATTCTGTGCAGGGCCGGAGACAGGGAGCCTTTTGAGAAGGGAACAGATGAACAGATGAGCAAGGAACAGGTGAACAAGGATTGGGGTGTTTTGGAATCTGCTGTAAATTCCGATCAACATTTATCTGTTCCTTGTTCCTTGCTCATCTGTTCATGAAAAACCCCTTAAAAGGCAACATTTTAACGTTTTCAGGACTCTATAAAAGTGGCTGCAATGACGGGAAACCTTAATTTTAGCCATTGCCATCAAACAACTTGCACTAACCCGATGTTAAATCAGCAGACCTCCCCCCGATGAAGCTAGTCCGACCAGTGTTTTGTGGTGTTTTTTTGTTTCTACATTTTTTAGGGCAGGGACAGGTTTATTCCAATAAGGGAAGGGATTTCTGGATAACCTATCCTGCACATATTGATGGGTTGGCCTCAAAAATGGGTATTTATATTACGTCGGATGTAGCTGCCACCGGAACGATCCAGGTCGGATCGCAATCAATACCATTCACAGTAGCACCTAATTCTGCGGAAAGAAAATTTATTACCAATATAGCGGGAGCGGATGCTGCTAATTCGCAAGTGTACCTGACCCAGGATGATGCTATTACATCGAATGCAGGCATTCATGTTGTTTCTGATAACCCGGTAGCGGTGTATGCACACATCATCAATACATCAAGGTCCGGAGCCACTTTGGTTTTACCAAGCAATGTTTGGGGTAAACAATACATCGTACCCAGTTATAGAAACCTGGGTAATCAAACCGGTCAACAATTTGGTTATGGAACGATTACGGTGGTAGCGGCAGAGGCAAATACCACCATACAGATAAATAGCCCTGTTACCACCAGGACGGGGAGACCGGCAGGAGTGCCGTTCCAGGTAACGCTTCCCAATCCTGGCGATGTTTACCAGGTGCAGTTTCAGCAAAGTGCAGATATTTCAGGTACCATTGTACAGTCAGTTGTTGCTGGCAACAGTACTGCCTGTAAGAAAATTGCGGTGTTTTCAAGTACCACATGGTCTTCATTCGGATGTACAGGGGCTACAAGCGGTGATAACCTGTATCAACAGCTTTTCCCAACAGCTGCATGGGGTAAGAACTTTGCGACCGTTCCGGCAAAAACCCGGATAGCAGATATATACAGGGTTTTTGTCATCGATCCGACGACTGTTGTTACCAAAATAGAAAACGGAATTTCCAGTACTTTAACGGGACTGGTGAATAATAGTTATTACGAATTTACAACCGGCAGCCCTACTTTTATTCAATCTGATAAACCCGCTTCTGTTATCCAGTATTTTACCACCATGTCCTGCCAGGCCGGGGCCACTATAGGAGATCCTGAAATGGTGGTAATTAACCCGGTGGAGCAAACAGTAAATAATATTACTGTTTTTTCTGCTCATAGAAACTATGTTCCCTCCCAGCAAAGTGGTATCACTAACTGCTACCTGAATATTGTTATTAAAAGTAATTCAGTGAGTAGTTTTAAAATAAACGGGAACGCGCCAACTGCTCTTTTTATACCTATCACAGGAACGGCTTATTCCTATTTACAGGAAGATGTTACGACTATTACGCTTACCAATCCTGTACAAACGCTGACAGCCGATTCCAGTTTTATTGCTATAGCCTATGGTTTCGGCAATGTAGAATCGTATGGGTATAATGCAGGTACCAATGTAAAAGACTTTTCGCAGGTAGCGGTTTTCCAGAATGCTTATAAACGGATCGATTCGGCGGTTACCTGTGTCAATTCTCCCTTTCAGATGACCATTCCGTTTAATTTTGAGCCTACCAGTATGCGATGGGATTTTTCTGCTGCACCCGGCATCCTTCCTCCTGCAACCATTGCTAATACACCACCGGTGTATGATAGTATCAGTAAAGGATTGTATTATTATAGTCCGCGTACTACGTTTACATTTTCCAAAGCCAATACGATCGCTTTACGTGATACGATCAAACTATACACTACCTCCGCTACACCCGATGGCTGTGGCAGTACTGATCAGTTGTTTACGATACCGGTTAAAGTAAACGAGATTCCCGTTGCCAACTTCACCATCACACACACTGGTTGTGTAAATGATTCTGTACAACTGAGTGATAAAAGCATATATACAGGAGGCTTACTAAGCCAATGGTTATGGGATTTTGGGGATGGTAGTACGGTGTTACGCGATTCGGCAGTGACCTTCAATAAAAAATACAACAGCAGCGGTAATTACCTGATCAAACTGAAAGCCATATCAGATGTAGGATGTGGTTCGGTAGATGCTGTTAAAACAGTAACGATCACCGACAAACCCATCGCCAGGTTCAACCTCCCCAATCTCCTTTGTTCCAATGCAGACATCACCTATACAGATGCATCCACCACATCCAGCGGTACGCTGGTAAAGTGGACATGGAACCTCGATGATGGCAATGCTACCATCATCAATACAACCAATGCATCCGTTACCACAAAATATAGTTCCACCGGTACGCGCAACGTCAGCCTGCAGGTGGAAAACAATACCGGTTGTAAAAGCGATTCCTATACCCAGGTGGTTAAGATCAATGCATTGCCTGCTGTCGGTTTTATTATACCGGAGATCTGTCTGAATGATGCGAACGCACAGTTCACAGATACTTCTACTATTGCTGAAGGATCCAATGTATCGTATGCATGGCTGTTCAATGTGGGTACGCCTGTAGTTAGCCCGGGACCTACTGTGAGCAGCAGTTCAGCAAAGAACCCACAGGTTCATTACAATGACAAGGGTTATTACAAAGTATCCCTTACCGTTACCTCCGATAAAGGATGCGCGTCTACACTTATACAGGACTTTACCGTGAATGGCGCCACACCCAAAGCGGCATTCGATATGGTGAATGCCGGACCATATTGCGGTACCAAAGTGGTACAACTGAAAAACAATTCCACAGTTGATTTCGGTAATGTTACCCGGCTGGAAATTTTCTGGGATAATACCGGCGCTCCAACGGTCAAACAAACCGATGAAAGCCCCGCACCGGGTAAATTATACGGGCATTCTTATCCTGATCCATCTTCTCCCAAACAATATACGGTCAGGATGGTGGCCTATTCAGGTGGTGGCTCCTGTGTGAGCGAGGTAAGCAAAACCATTACGGTGTACCCGCAACCCAAAGCTGCTTTCGCTATGTCGGCCTCACAGGCATGTTCAGGAGCGATCGTGGACTTTACCGATAATAGTAACCCTGGATCATCTTCGGCCACCAGTTGGGTATGGGAGCTGGGTAATGGCAATACATCTACCCGGCAAAACCCTTCGAGGCAATACAATGATTCCGGTCTGATGGCCGTAAGCCTGCATTTCACGAATGTTGATGGCTGTATCAGTGATACAGCATCGAAAACACTGACCGTTTACCCCAACCCGCAGGTTACACTGGTACACAAACAGGTAGTGCTGGAGGGTGGTATACTTACCATCAAACCTGTTTGGGTGTATGGAAACAGCCTGCAATACCTGTGGACACCCGCCACTTCGCTCAGCAGCGATACGGCGCGCGAGCCTAAGGCCACGCCCGCCAATGACATAACTTATAAATTAATTGTGACGGCAGAAGGCGGTTGTACCGCAACAGATACTACATTTATAAGAGTTTTGAAAGGACCGGAAGTGCCAAATATATTTTCACCGAACGGAGATGGCATCAACGATACCTGGTATATCAACTACCTTGACGGGTACCCGGGAGCAACGGTTGATGTGTATAACCGTTCGGGACAGGTGGTGTACAGATCGGTGGGTTATGACAAGCCATGGGATGGCACTTACCAGGGAAAACCATTATCAGTAGGCACGTATTATTATATCATCAACCCGCGTAACGGAAAACAGGTGATCACGGGTTCGGTAACCATTATTAAATAGCTATGAGCCTGAAGCGTATTCTTTGTATGATTGTTTTGATGGGCTGTATACAAGCGTCTGCACAGCAGCGGCCTTATTATACCCAGTATATCATGAACAATTACATCATCAATCCTGCGGTAGCAGGTATTGAGAATTACTGGGATGTGAAAGCCAGTCACAGGCTGCAATGGGTAGGGTTACAGGATGCACCCGTTACCACCTATATCACCATTCATGGCCCGCTGCAGAAAAGTGATTATGACCGTGAGTCGGCCACCAGTTTCCATGCCACCGGCGCCAACCCAAGGGGACAGGCATACTGGCGCGATTATGTTTCGCCCGAACCACATCACGGCGTAGGCTTTACGATGCTCAATGACAGGACGGGTCCGCTAAACCGTTTTGCGGCGTACGGAACCTATGCATATCATATCAGTTTATCACCACGCACAAGTTTATCTGCCGGTGTCTCTGCGGGTATCACCAATGTGAGTCTTGATGCGAGCAAACTGAACTTCGGCACCACCACCGTAGATCCCGCAGTAGCGGGTAGTGGGGTGATCAACCGTATCAAACCCGATATCAGCGCCGGGCTCTGGTTATATTCAGCCAATTATTTTGTGGGACTGTCCGCGCAGCAGATCATACCTCAACAGATCGCATTTTCAGACAATACCGTTCACCTGCAGGATGGCAAACTGGTACCGCATCTTTTCCTTAGTGCTGGTTACCGGTTATCGCTTACAGATAATATCAGTTTACTTCCTTCCACGCTCGTGCGTTATGTGAGCCCGTTGCCGATCGGTTTTGATGTGAATGTAAAACTCCAGTACCAGGACCTGTTGTGGCTGGGTGGTTCTTATCGGTATAAAGATGGATTTGCTGCTATGGTAGGCTTCAATATCAGCAATACGATCAATGTGGGTTATTCTTATGATATGCAGACCTCCAATCTCAATACGGTCAGCAAAGGCACACATGAAATACTGATCGGGTTCCTGCTCGGTAATAAGTATGGGGATTGGTGCCCGAGGAATTTGTGGTAGTGTGAAGTCTGACAAATGGATAATTGAAACGCCACAGATTCACAGATTAGTGTAAAAAAATCTGTGAATCTGTGGCGAAAATAAGATGAACGCCGTTACTGCATCCTGATAACGATCGTCTCTTCTTCTTTTTCTTCCTCCTTAGCAACTGTCTTCACCACTTTGTTTTTCTTTTCAAACATTTTCTGGATCAGTTCCAGTTTCAGGCGGAACTTTTTTTCGTTATCGGGTGAGAGGTTTTGCGGTGGATTATTTTTTACGAAATCTGCGAGGCTCACCAATTCTTTGATAACCGATGGTGAGATCGTTACTTCATACAACCCTTGCAGTTCTTTCATCTCCATTTTGGGCATGGAGATCTCACGGAACATATTATCCGGTGTTTCAGGCATTGGCGGAACCAACAATTTTTTTTCTTCAGCTGGGATGTTTGCAACGGGTTTCCTCGTTTTCATCGGCTGTTTTTTTGCCTGCGGCTCCATCTCCATACCAGCCAGTTTCAGTGAACCGAACACCAATCCATCAAGATCGATGCGGCTGATCTCATCCATGGCGATCTTAATATCTTTCTTTACTTTTTCCTCGTCGAACAATACTTTGTCTTTCAGTTGGAAGAATTTGTCTGTTTCTATTTTTGCTTTCTCAATATCAACCTTCATGGATTGTAATGACTTTGAGAATTCGTCTTTGATGGCGCTCCTGAATGGTAAAGGAATAGAAAGACTGTCGGTGATGATCTTTTCAAGGTTCAGCTTTGCCTGTTCCATGCTGGCAAGTTCTTTATCAAAATTCCTTTTCCCCTCAGCCATACCGATAGAAGCCTGCTCCAAGGCATTCGCCACCATCGGTGGAATGGATTCGATCAATCCTTCATGACGCCCGCCCGGTGTTACCAGCGCCTCCATTTCCTGCTTGGCGGCATCCAGGTTTTTCTTCATTTCCTTTTTCAGCGGCTCTGATAAAAAGAACATGGGATTGAACAGCGGGTTATCCACTTTCATCGCCATGGGTTCAACGGCTATGGTTTGTTTTTGTCTGACAGGGATGGATGTATTTACAGCAGCAACAGCTTGTTTGTTTTCTTTGGCAGTCACTGTTGGGTTGATCCAGGCGATACATCCCAGCATACCCGTCACCATCACCAGCGCCAGCAATTGTCTCCTGTAATTGAAATGATTTTCTTTTTCACCGATCATGCGTTTTACGCGCACCAGCAGGTCGTTCTTTTTACCTGTGGCCGCCATGGCAAAACCAGGCTCGTCCGCTGTAGCCACGGAGAAAGCGGGCTTGTCCGCTGTAGCTATAGCGAAAGCGGATGTATGCTGCAGGTAGGCGATGCGCAGCAAAGCTTCTGCATAATCAGCGGCCTGGTACTGGAACTGTAATACCCAGTCATCGCAACTGTTCTCTCTTTCCTTACGGATGCTTTTGCTCAGCAGCTGTGTAAAAGGATTGAAGAACAGGCTGATCTCCACAGCGGATAATAATATATTGACCAGGTAATCGTAACGTTTGATATGCGCCAGTTCGTGCAGCAATACCGCTTCCAGCTGCGCAGTGGTCAAATGATTGATACTCGCAATGGGGATCAGTATGACCGGTTTTAAAAAACCTATGGTTAGCGGTGTGGTGATCGTTTCAGAGAGATAGAGTTTGATATCTTTTTTAATACCTAACTGCGACGCGATCCTTTTTACAAACAGTCGCCAGTCAACCGGTATTTTTTGTAAACCCTGTGTGCGTATCAACTGCGTTTTGCGGTAGCCGCTTACCCACCTGATACCCAATACCAGCATCAGCAATAAATAAGCCATCGATACATAAGGCAATACCTGCTCGGCTTTTACCATGTACCGGATCAGTTGAGAAGTAAAACTATGTTCGCCGGCCAGCACAGACTGTATGTTTTGTGCGGGAAGGAGGGAAGAACTGTTACGCAATACTTCGCTGTACTGCCCGTAATAAAACTGGATCGTGATGGCGAACCACACAAAACTGGTGACCTGTGCCGCTACTGCCATCCTGTATTTTGCCGCAGATGAGAGGCGGAAAATATGGCTCACCAGCAGGTACACCAGCCATACCAATGCAGTCTGCCACAAACTGTTGGCGATCGCAAAACCCAATGACTGTAAGAATGCCGACTGAAACAGGGTCTGCATATACTTATTGTTTTTTCAGGTTATCCAATAGCTTTTGTATCTCTTCGAGTTCCGCTTTGTTGGGTGTCTGGTTACCGAGTGCCTGCATCACCAACTGCGTGGAATTACCCCCGAACAAAGAATTGATCATCTTGCCCACTATCTGCTGCTGTGTATTTTCTTTGGTGATATTGGCGCGATAAATATGTGTTTTGCTGCTGTCGTCACGTTTTACGATGCCTTTTTCAAACATGATCTGCATGAGTTTGAGGGTAGTGGTGTAACCGGCATCCTTGTGTTCGCTCAGTATTTCGTGTACTTCTCTTACGGTGGCGGTGTTTTTGTCCCATAATACGCGCAGTATCTCCAGTTCACTTTCCGTAGGTTTCAGGTTCTTTGGGGCCATTGGTACGATTTTGTTCGTAAGCAATTTACGACCTCGTTCGTATTATCTGAAATAAAATTTCGTTAAACGGTTCTATGGAAGGATGGGGCACCTCTGTGTGCCTCTGTGTCCTCCGTGCCTCTGTGGTAAAGAACATCCTCCATCGATCTTAGCGAAGGCTTTACCACAGAGGCACGGAGGACACAGAGGTACACAGAGAAAGACTATTTTTGCGGTGTGCGGTAGGAACCCACATAATAGTTATTCAACGTAGTAATTTTGAGATTGTCGTTTTTGATATAGGCCTTCCTGTATTCTTTGAATTCGCCTTTTTTATCAAGGAAACCAATGATGCAGGAAAAAGGCTCAGGACCTTTTCTCAATTCAACAACCGGCCTTATTCCGAAGTTGGGGATCTTCAATGAATCCGATACCCGCAGTTCCTTATACTGTACACGCAGTGTGAACTGAAAGGTCTTTTTTGTTTCATAGATCTGTACAACAAATTTCCAGTCGTTCAACTCGTCTTTTACCGGCTGGCTGTAACTGGCAACGGGTTCTTTTTTTACCGAGGTCCTTGTTTCGGGAATGGTATCGTTAGAGATGACAACAGTGCTGTCGGAAGGAGCAGGGTTCTTATCGTTGTTCTTACAGGAAGCGACGATTATCACTGCCATGATAAATGGATACAGTTTCATACCCTAAAAATATATTATCTGTGCCTTCTGTGGCAAAATTTCCGCCACAGAAGGCACAGATAGCATAAAAAAATCCCGGTCATTACAACCAGGATTTTTATACGTTTACCAGCTTAATTATTTGACTTTTTTCTTGATCTCGAAATCAAGCTTTCCTTCCCCGATGAAATAGGGTTTGTATTTGGCAATAACGGCCGCTGTTTGTTTTTCTCCGTTGATCTCCAGCACTCCTTTTTTGTAAGTGACATTGATATTCTTTGTATCAAAGCCATCAGCTTGTAAGGCTGAGAGTAAGGTTTCACCACCTTCTTTCTTTGTATCCACAACCACTTCGGTCACACGGATGGTGGTATCTTTCTCTGCCTGTGCTCCATCAGCAGTAATCTTTATTTCTGTAAGTTGCTCGGTCAATGGACCTTTTACCAGTGTGCTTTCTGAAGAATACATCTGTGCCAAAGTAGGAGCGATCACCAGTGAAACGATCGACATCAGTTTGATCAGGATATTCATAGAAGGGCCTGAAGTATCTTTAAAAGGATCACCCACGGTATCACCTGTTACAGATGCTTTGTGTGGTTCTGATTTTTTATAGAAGGTCTCGCCATTGATCTCAACACCTTTCTCGAATGATTTTTTTGCATTGTCCCATGCACCACCGGCATTGTTCTGGAACATACCCATCAGTACACCACTTACCGTAGCGCCCGCCAGGAAACCACCCAATGCTTCCGGACCGAGCAGGAAACCGATGATCAAAGGAGATACGATAGCGATCGCGCCCGGCAGCATCATTTTTTTGATAGATGCTTCGGTAGAGATGGCCACACATTTATCATACTCAGGTTTACCCGTTCCTTCCATGATACCCGGAATGGTACGGAACTGCCTGCGCACTTCTTCCACCATCGCCATAGCGGCTTCGCCCACGGCGCGGATAGCCAGTGAAGAAAATATGAATGGGATCATACCGCCCACAAACAAAGAGGCCAGTACTTTCGCTTTATAGATATCAATTCCCGGAATTTTTGCTACACCCACAAAAGCCGCAAACAAAGCCAGCGCCGTAAGGGCGGCAGATGCGATCGCAAAACCTTTACCGCTGGCAGCGGTGGTATTACCTACGGCATCAAGTACATCCGTTTTTTCACGAACCTCTTTAGGTAATTCGCTCATTTCAGCGATACCGCCTGCATTATCAGCAATAGGACCGAACGCGTCGATCGCCAGTTGCATCGCAGTGGTTGCCATCATACCTGCAGCGGCAATGGCCACACCATAGAGACCCGCACATTCGTACGATCCCCAGATACCACCAGCCAGTACCAGTATCGGCAGGAACGTAGATTCCATACCCACAGCCAGGCCACCGATAACATTGGTGGCATGACCTGTAGAAGATTGTTTAATGATCGACATTACCGGGCGTTTACCCATTGCGGTATAATACTCGGTAATAATACTCATCAAGGTACCTACCACCAGGCCCACAATGATGGCGCCGTAAACACCATTACGGGTGAATTCGAGACCGCGGAGGCTCATGGTTTCAGGTAAGATATAATATACCAAACCCGCACAGGCTACAGCGGTCATAACGATTGAACCCCAGTTACCCATGTTCAGCGCTTTCTGAACCGTGCTGGTGTTCACACCGGCATTTTCACTGATGCGCACAAAGAAAGTACCGATGATGGATAATAAGATACCTATACCCGCGATCAGCATCGGCAGCAGGATAGGGGCGAAACCGCCAAAATTATCTTCGGAAATGGTTTCCTGTCCCAGTACCATCGTAGCCAGTACAGTGGCCACATAAGAACCAAACAGATCAGCACCCATACCGGCCACATCACCTACGTTATCACCTACGTTATCGGCGATGGTAGCAGGGTTGCGCGGATCATCTTCAGGGATACCGGCTTCTACTTTACCCACCAGGTCAGCGCCTACATCGGCAGCTTTGGTATAGATACCACCACCCACACGTGCAAACAGGGCAATGGATTCAGCGCCCAGTGAAAACCCGGTCAATACCTCGATGGTCCTCAGCATCTCCTCCGAATTGGCCGGAGCGCCGGGAGCGAATATATTTTGTAAAAGAAGGTAAACAGAACCCAATCCCAACACGGCAAGACCCGCAACACCCAATCCCATTACCGCACCACCTGTAAAAGACACTTTCAGTGCTTTGGCGAGACTTGTTCTTGCGGCCTGTGCGGTACGCACATTGGCTTTGGTAGCGGCTTTCATACCGATATAACCGGCAACGGCGCTACAAACGGCGCCCAGTATAAAGGCAACAGCGATCGCCCAATGCGAATGTGGGTTGCTTTTGGCCATGATACCTAATAATAAAGCAACAATAGCTACGAAATAAGTAAGGATCTTCCACTCAGCTTTCAGGAAGGCCATAGCGCCTTCGGCGATATAGGTGCTGATCTCCTGCATACGCTCGTTACCCGCATCCTGGCGGCTAACCCATTTAAACTTAACCAGTGTGTACAAGAGGCCTATGATACCCATCGCCGGAACGGCATAAAACAACATTTTGTCCATAAGGTCGGTTTCTATCTGTATTTGTTTTGAAAGTCTGCAAAAATAGGGGGAAAAGGGGTTATGCAGAGAGGTGTTGGGGGGAAATGTTGAATAGTTGATAAGTTGCCCCGTTAAATAGAAAAATACACAGGAAAACAGGAAGCAAGTGCTATAAATAACTGGTAATTAGAGAGAATGTTCAATTTTCAAGGCTCAATGTTCAATTTTCAGGTATTTGAAGCATCAGGCATCTTACGGCTTCCGAAAAACCATTGAAAGTTGAGCATTGATAATTGATAATTATCCTCTTAGATCTTGTTTAAAATGCATTTTTGATGCTATTCAAAAAGTTTCACTAAGAGCAAAACCAGAGAAAAAGAGTGTAAAAGAGATACATACCTACACTCTTTAGCTCTTTTTCTCTTGACCTTCTCTTAGTGAAATTTTTTGAATAGCATCAAGATTGTGTTTTTAAACAGGCTCTTAGTCACTTCCCTCAACCTCTTCCAACTGCGTCGTATCCGGCCTACCTGTAAACACAGAGCTCATTTTGCCCGCTGACCAGATATTTTTATTGAAGCGGTTACCAAGGATAATAACCGTTGCGGTATCTGCCACCAGCCGTTTGAAAACCGCGTTATTGCCGTGCCACCAGCCATTGTGGTACACAATCGTGGGGTCGGGTGGGTTTACGATCAGGTGCCAGCCCAGTCCGTAATTTTTGGTACCGCGGGTCTCGTGACTATAGGGCTGGTACGCAAGGTCGAGCGATTGCTGGCTCACAAAAGTTCCGTTGTATAAGGCTTTATCCCATAAAAGCAGGTCGCGTACTGTGGTATATACGTTCTTGTCACCGTACACACAGTCGAGTTTTTCGAGCCGGTAAGGTGATTTATTGGGGTAATAGGAGGGAACATAATTCGCCGTATCCTTGATGCTGAATATATACGTGTTGTTCATGCCCAAAGGCTTGAATACATTGGTGAGCATATATTGAGGGAAAGGCGTAGCCGTGATCTTTTCAACGATCAGCGCCAGCATGGCATAATTGGTATTGCAGTAATTATACCTCCGGTCGGGAGACGAAGCCGGTGCCGGCCGGTATTTGATCATGTAATTCAATACATCCTGGTTGGAAGCGATTCCGGTGATCTGTACAGGTGATTTAACGGTTTTGTACCGTTTGATCAGCCGTCCTTTTTTCGTTTTACGGGTAGTCACGATAGTTGTGGTACCCGACATAAAATGATCGTACTTGGGAAGACCGCTCCGGTGATTGAGCAGATCCTTTATGGTGATATTGGCGTAAGGAAAATTGGGTAGGTAGTCTTCTACATGGTCCTCAAGCGATACCTTACCTTCTTCCATGAGTTTCAACACCACCATTGCGGTAAATGTTTTGGAAACGGATGCCACATGAAAAGGGGTGGTGGCGGTAACGGGTTCGCCTGTTTTGAAATTGATCATTCCGCGGTAATCTTCAAAAACGATCTCGCCATTCTTGGCAACGAGTATGCTGCCGTTAAACCCTGTACGTAACAACATAGACTGGTAAATGGGCTGTATGGCATTAGCATAATAAGCTTTCGTGGCCGCGGAAAGCCCGGAAGATACCACCGGGTGTACGGTGGTGGTGCTGTCTTTGGGTGCCTGTTTTGAGCCTGGGTTGCAGGCCATAATAAGTACCGTAAATATCTGAATCATTAACATCATCGCCCTTGGCATTAAAGCGTTTAGTTTTGTAAATAGCAAATATAAGGCCCATGCAGGGCTATGCTTATAACGTGGAAAACTATACCCATAGTACTTTAATAAATAACATTTATTTTGCGGGTATGAGTAAAGCGGCCACTACCAGCTATCCCAAAGAGCGGATAAATATCCTTTTCCTGGAAAATATCAGTGACAAAGCAGTACAGCATTTCAAACAGAATGGCTATGTAAATGTGCGCAAACTGGGCGGTGCATTAAGCGAGGAAGAACTGATCAGGGAGATCAAAGATGTACACCTGCTTGGCATCCGTTCCAAATCAAATATATCGGCCAAAGTACTGGCGGCCGCCACCAAACTGCAGGCCATCGGCTGTTTCTGTATCGGTGTGAACCAGGTGGATCTGAAAGCGGCTACCAAGGCAGGTGTAGTGGTGTTCAATGCACCCTACAGCAATACCCGCAGCGTAGCCGAACTGGTGATCGGTAGCGGGATCATGCTCATGCGCCGTATTCCCGATAAAAACATTGCCGCCCACCAGGGCATCTGGATGAAAGAAGCCAAGGGCAGTTATGAAATGCGTGGCAAAACACTCGGCATTATCGGTTATGGCAATATCGGCTCACAGGTAAGTGTACTGGCCGAAGCGCTGGGTATGAAAGTGCTGTTTTATGATACCGAGACCAAATTGCCATTGGGCAATGCATCGGTTGCAAAAAATATGAAGGAACTGGTTTCCAAATCGGATATCATTACCCTGCATGTGCCGGAAACTGCGCAGACAAAGAACCTGGTCACAAAGGCGCTACTGAAGAATTTCAAGAAAGGATCGATACTGATCAATTTCGCGCGTGGTGAAGTGGTTGACCTGAAAGCCCTTGCCGTTGCCCTACAGGATGGGTCACTCAATGGTGCCGCTATCGATGTATATCCATGGGAGCCCGAAAAGAACGGTGATAGTTTTGAAACACCTCTACAGGGTTTGCCCAATGTGATCCTTACACCGCATATCGGTGGTTCTACCGAGGAGGCGCAGCAGAATATCGGGGAGGATGTGAGTATAAAACTGTTCCAGTACCTCGAACGCGGTATCACCAACGGCTCGCATACGGTGCCGGCCATCGGGTTGCCGCCGGTAGAGAATGCACACCGCATCCTGCATATCCATAACAATGTGCCGGGTGTGCTGAGTGCGATCAATACGGCATTATCGGCCAACAATATCAATATCCTAGGCCAGTACCTGAAAACAAATGATGCGATCGGTTATGTGGTGCTGGATGTAGATAAAAAATTATCCAAACAGGCGGTGGAACTGCTTAAAGGAGTAAAAGCAACGATCAAGGTCCGTGTACTCTATTAAAAAATCTGTGAATCTGTGGCGAAAGAATTACCGCCACAGATTCACAGATTTTATTTGAAAGCTGCCAGTATTTTTTTACCCCGGCTCCTGAATGCCGCAGTCTCCGTATCCCATCTTTCTTCAATGATCAGCTTCAATTCTGATTTTATTTCAGGATAATATTTACACAGGTTAAACAGTGCCGTCAATGAAAAAGCTTTGATGGCCACTGCTGTTGCAGGATCTTCGATAAAGCCGAAACAGGCATTCATTACTTCGCCATGCAGTTCTTCAGGTATATCGATGGTCTCGAGTATGCGGACAGCGTTGCGTTTAACAGCATCATGCACTTTTTTATTCTGCAATTGTGCAACGATCTTTCCCAGGTAAGGCATTACCATCGCCGGTTTTTGTTTGGCGGCCCATGCTACGCTCCATGCCGCTCTTTGGGAAAGACGGTAATCGTCTTCCATAAAACATTGCATCAGTTCTTTAAAATGTTTGGTGGATGAGCAGGCGTAGGCAGCGATCTTCAGCGCCTGTGTTTTGGAATGTTCCTGTAATATTTCTTCGCGTATGTTCATGTGTGAGTAAACACTTATCAGCTAAAATTCTCTGTGTTCCTCTGTGACCTTTGTGCCTCTGTGGTAAAGAACATCCTCCATAGATCGAAGCGAAGGCTTTACCACAGAGGCACAAAGGTCACAGAGGAACACAGAGTTTATTGTAAAGCCTGTTTCATTTTTCGTACTTCATCAATATCCACACTGGTGTTTTCCATTTTTTCATGCATACCACTGGCGGCAAACTGCATGGCAGAGGGAATATTTTTCCTGGCGGATGAATGTAGTTCCACTGCGCCGGTATAATCAGCGAGTTCTTTGATATTACTGCTTCGTACGCCAGAACCCGGCATAATGATGATGCGGTCATCTGCTTTTTCTACTAATTGTTTAAGAAGTTCTTTTCCATCCATCGCATTGGGTACCTGGCCGCTGGTGAGGATACGGGTACAGCCGCAGGCGATGGTATCTTCCAGTCCCTGCAAAGGATCTTTACACCTGTCGAAGGCACGGTGAAACGTAACGTCCATCGGGTAAGCGAGTTGTACTAATTGTGTTGTTCTTTCTATATCAATACTTCCATCTGGGAACAGCAATCCGATCACCACTCCTTCATAGCCCAGTTCTTTGCAGAGACGGATATCCTGCTGTATCGAGGCAAACTCCGCGTCACTGTATAAAAAATCACCACCACGCGGGCGGATGATGGGAAAGACGGGGATGCTGATCTTTTCCTTTACGGTTTTTAGTGTTCCATAGGATGGGGTAGTACCTCCTTCCAATGGGTTCTCACATAACTCCAGCCTGTCGGCGCCGGCTTCTGCGGCCAGTAATGCTGATTCAATATTAAATACTGCGATCTCTAACATAAAGCTATCTCTCTGTATCCTCTGTGACCTTTGTGCCTCTGTGGTAAAGACCTTCTCCATCGATCAAAGCGGAGGCTTTACCACAGAGGCACAAAGGACACAGAGGGACACAGATTTTTTTTAAATTAAAAATTTACCATCTACCAGGAAATTTTTATCATCCGCATAACAAACCGCGAAGTTGAAACCTGTCTGGATACAATACCCGCCATATTCTCCTTTCTTATTAATGGCGATAAAACCTACCTGGATATCTTTTGCTTTTTCGCCCTTGATCTTGATGATGCGTTCTACCGCTGTTTTACAGGCATTCTCCGGTGATAGTCCCTGGCGCATGAGTTCCACCACAAGATGCGCGCCGCTGATGCGGATCACATCTTCACCCTGGCCGGTGGCGGTTGCTGCGCCTATTTCATTGTCTACAAACAAGCCGGCGCCGATGATAGGGGAGTCGCCCAGCCTGCCGCGCATTTTAAAACCCATACCGCTGGTGGTGCAACTGCCGCTGAGGTTACCGGCTGCGTCCATGGCTATCATACCGATGGTATCGTGGTTCCAGGCGCCGTTATCGAGTTTGGCGGGAGCCTGGGTATTGGCGGCGATGGGTTGGGTGTTTTCAATATTGATCTGCGGTTTGTATTCGCTTTTCTTCAGCCATTTACGGTAGGATTTTTCAGCATCTGGTGAAAGCGTTGCCGGCTCCAGCGGAAATCCCTGTTCAATGGCAAACTGCTGCGCGCCTGCACCTACCAGCATTACATGCGGTGTTTTTTCCATCACGCGCCTGGCTACAGAGATCGGATGTTTGATGCGCTCGAGAAAAGCCACGCTGCCACAATTGGCATGTTCATCCATGATGGACGCATCCAGTGTTACATACCCATCACGGTCTGGGTTGGCGCCCAGACCCACACAACAGTTAATGGAGTCTTCTGTTACCATCACACCTTTCTCCACCGCATCCAGTGCACGGCCGCCATTGCGTAATACCTGCCATGCGGCTTTGTTGGCATCAAGCCCGGCTTCCCAGGTAGAGATAACGATCGGTTTGTGCGCGTCGGCTTTGCCGGTGGTAACACATCCTTTAAGCGTAAATGCACCCAGACTAAGTGTGCCGAGTTGGAGAAAACGTCTGCGAAGCATAGGGAGGGGTAATTGAGAATGAATAATTAATAATGAAAATAGGCAGTATTATCGTTCGTACTTCGTACTTCTAACCTCGTACCTGTCAGCGTGTTTCATGAACAGATAATTTGCTGATCATGTCATCACTTGCCGCTTCACTGTACACGCCATAAGCATTTACCAGCACGCCTTTCATACCACCATCTTTGGATTGAACAGCATACAGTACACTGGAATCGGAGGGATTGGTCTCAGCTTCAAAACGGTAATGCTCCACGATCTCAAACTCGTCCGCCCGCAGGCAGATACCTGTACTGCTGCATTGGATCGCATCAAAAGCAAGATTGAAATCGGTGTTGAACCCGCGTGATTTCAGGTCCTGTAATGCCTCTACCAAAGTATCATACACACGCATACTGATATTTTTGGAAAGGTAATGATTGATACTATTCATCGATACTTTGAGAAAGGGTCATTTTGTTGAAATATCTCTTTTCTCCTCTTTTTCTCTTGTCCTACTCTTAGTGAAACAAACACGCTGACATGCGGAAATTTCACTAAGAGGAGGACAAGAGAAAAAGAGGAGAAAAGAGTTTAGCTGTAACAATTATTCGACAGACCGATCTCACGCGATACACTTAATTTAGCGGACCTTATTGCTGATAAAATGATGGATCAACAGTTACAGGACAGGATACGATCTGCCTACGGATGGAAAGAGATGGTCATGGAACCTGTAAGCTCGGGTCTTATCAATTCCACCTGGAAAATACACACGGGTAACGATCATTATCTCCTACAGAAAATCAATACCCATGTATTCAGGAATCCGCAAGCCATTGATGCCAACCTGCAGATGCTGGATCATTATTTACGGCAACATGCGCCCGGTTACCTGTTCACCGCACCGGTTGTAACCAGGAATGGGGAAGGACTGCTGGTTATTGATGAGGAACATTACCGTGTATTCCGCTGGGTGGAAGGATCGCATACAATTGATGTGGCGGAAAACCCGGCCCAGGCTTACGAGGCCGCCAGCCAGTTCGGCCGGTTCACAGCATTACTGGAAGGGTTTGATGCAGGTAAATTACACACTACATTACCTGATTTTCATAACCTTACACTACGTTACCTGCAATTTGAACAGGCGGTTCAGAACGGAAATCCCGAACGGATCCAGGCAACTGCTGAAACCATACAGTATATACGCGCTCAAAATGGCATAGTAGCGCGTTACGAAGCATTTATACAACATCCTGATGCCAGGATCCGCGTTACGCACCATGATACCAAGATCAGCAATGTGTTGTTTGATAACAACGATAATGGCCTGTGCGTGATAGACCTCGATACGGTAATGCCCGGTTATTTTCTCAGTGATGTGGGCGATATATTCCGGACCTATACATGCCCGGTATCCGAGGAAGAAGCTGATCTTGACAGGATCCATGTCCGCAGGGAATTTATGGATGCCATAGAGCAGGGATACCTGTCGGCCATGGGTGCGACATTAACCGGTTTTGAAAAGGACCATTTTTATTTTGCAGGCGAGATGCTTATCTATATGCAGGCCATCCGTTTCCTGGCCGATTACCTGAATAACGATAGCTATTATGGTTGCCGTTACCCGGATCAGAACCTGGTGCGTGCAAAGAACCAGATCCATTTACTCACAGCGTTCCAGGAAAGTAGGTGATCCCTTTTGCCACAGATGACACAGTAAAAATCTGTGTTAATCTGTGCCATCTGTGGCAAAAAATGGATGTAAACTGATAGAAAATAATTTACATTTATATAGTCAATACCCATTGATCATAGCTGGCTATTTTTTGTTTGCGGCTCCCAACTGAAGAACATGAGTAGAATTAATTCTGGTCAGTTTTCTGACCCGATTGATTATTATTAATTTCTAAAACCAAAGCCATGAAACAGAAACTGCTTACAATTCTTATTGGTTGTTTTTTTTGTACCGTGATAACTGCCCAGCAGATGCGGGTGAATGTGTACACGGGATATGTATTTGATGACCGTGTAGATTCTTATTACAGCAATACCTCGTATTATAACGGCATCATCAAAGGCGGGTTTCGATGGGGCGGCGGACTGGAATACATGACCAGGCCCAATATGGGTATCAGCCTGAATTATAAACGACTCGATACAAATATGCCCACCGAGTATTATGATGGCGGCATCAAAAACCGCAATTTCGACCTCGGCGCCAACTGGCTGATGCTGGGAGCCACCCGGTACATGCAGAAGAACAATTTTGAACCATTTTTTGGCATCGAAGCCGGTATCGCATTTTTTAGCCTGACAAACCCGGTATCCGGCAACGGTGGTTCCGGAAGCAAATTTGCCTGGGGTATCAAAGGCGGTACCAATATCTTTTTCAGCAAATCCGTCGGCATCAAACTGCAGGCTGATCTGTATTCAGCCACACAGGCTGTGGGCGGTGCATTTTATTTTGGAACCGGCGGCGCCGGTGCGGGACTGGCCAGTTATTCATCTATCTACCAGTTCGGACTTGGTGGTGGATTGGTTTTCAAGCTGGCTAAAAAGGGATAAACCCATTTATAGTATTGATTTACATTCAGTTAAAGCTACGATATCTCTATCGTAGCTTTTTTATGGAATGGTGGCAAGGTTACAAAGATAATATATTTACCCTATAATTAATATTATGTTAAGTCGCGCACAACGGTTTTAAAAGAAAAAAGAAAAGGCCAACGCTTCTACTTTTTACCGTAGCGAATAGGTTTGAAGAAATTGGTAAACCCTTCCGATGGGTTTTAACCTATGGTCTGGATTCCTGTTATAATCATTTTTGCAATAGTTGCCATTGGATGTATTTCAACTTATAAAGGAATATCAAAGCCATAAATTACTTGTGCAACTTCCTGAACCCCTTTAATCCATAGCCAACTGCTACCCCTAACAACGCGCCCGTTGTGTTTTTGTCGATATATCCCTGCCATGCACTAACTATAATGGCAGTGAATGAAACTAAGACTATCGTTGTCTCAACCCAATATTTATGAGATAAATATCGGCGCATTGATTTCTCATTGGCAAGCCAGTTGTCGCAACCTTTGTTACATTCCATATTAAGTGTTTTTGACAAGCTACAAATTCAAACCTGATTACGCAAGTAACGGTGCGTAGTACTGTTCGGCTGTCGCCTCACCTTATCCTTCTTTTCTTTTTTCTTTTAAAACCTGCCCGCATCGCCCCTTTTGTAACCGCTACCGCTAAATTTACAAAAGGGGCTACACAGAGGCTAACGACTGAGACATAATATAGGGTTATCATAACCAGGTATTCTCTTTTAGTGGGTTCGCTATCGCTCACAGGGGAGTTTGAGACCGTTGCGATTTTGGCACAACTCCACACACATAGCCCGCATCCAAAATCGCAACGGTCTCAAACTCAAGGAAATACCTTAATCTGATAACTAACTTTTATGTTAAATGGCGCACAGCGAAAGTCCTTGTTTTCTTTTTTTCTCCCACCCGCACTGGTAACGGTAAGGATGGATTAACATAAGGTTTCTTATTCCGAATCAAATCTCTTCACTATCGTCTTCCTGGCTCTTCCGGATACGAAACGATAAATCATCAGATACATTCAGAAAAGCCGTTTGAACAGTAAAAAAATCGGCATCAGCCATCGGTTTTACTAGTTTTACACGGAGAACTCCTCCTTCTTTATTGATCTCTCCTGCAAAATCATCGTATAGTGACTGGAGCGCTTTATTTATTTCGTTTATTCTTTCAGGCGAAAACTTCTTGGTTGAATGGTCATACGGGTGACTTTCGTAATAAAATTCGATTGTAATAAGTGCCACAGCGTTGCTTTCGCGTAATCTAACACTTTAAACGGTGCTTAGTATTGTTTGGTCATACTGGTTACATGACGTACAGCAAACGTATCATCAGACAAAATAAGCCGCAGATTCGCAGATTGGTTATCAATCTGCGAATCTGCGGCTTATTAATATCGCAATGCAACTATGCAATCAAGTGAGCTGTAATCCTTATTCCGCCACCAACTGCAATATCCTCCCCGGCCCTTCCACCACCACATAAATATGCCCATCAGCCCCCTGCTTAACGGCCCTTACACGGCCGATATCGGGAAGCATTTTGGTTTCTTTGGTAACCTTTCCGTTTTTGATTTCCAGCCTGGCCATATACTGGAACGCCAGCGCGCCTACCAGCAGATTGCCCTTCCATGCCTTGAATTTATCGCTGGTGATCACGGCCATGCCTGAGGGGGCCATGGAGGGTGTCCAGGTATGGATGGGTGATTCTATCCCATTTTGCTCCGGCTGGCTGGTGATCGTTGTTCCGTCGTAATTGACGCCGAAGGATACCAGTGGCCAGCCATAGTTCTTTCCGGCTTTGATAATGTTCACTTCATCTCCTCCCTTTGGGCCATGCTCGCTTTCCCATACTTCATTGGTAAACGGATTGAATACCATTCCCTGCGGGTTGCGGTGGCCGTAAGAATAGACGGTTGTAGGCACCGTGTTACCGGGCAATACCGGGTTATCGGCGGGTACGGTGCCGTCGTCTTTCATACGGTGTACCTTACCCCATTCTGATTTTACATTCTGGGCATTCATATTGGGAGAACTGCTGCCGCCATAACTGGTGGCCCCTCCCTCGCCAGTACACAGGTACAACATGCCGGCATTGTCGAACACGATCCTGCTGCCGTAATGGTTGTACATGGTATTGGGTGTGGAGGCTTTCAGTAATGTCTGCATATTGCTAACGGTATTGCCGTTGAGTTTGAAGCGTACCAGTGTAACTGCGCCTTTCCTGTCGTTATCAAACCCGGCGAAACTGGCATATATCCAGCCATTGGCTGCATACGAAGGATGCACTTTGATATCCAGCAATCCCCCCTGCCCGCTTGTATTTACTTCGGGGAAACCGGTGATCTCTGTTGTTTGTCCTGCCTTGTGACGGAAGATCTTTCCGCGCTTTTCCGTGAAGATCAATTCGCCGTCGGGAAGAAAATCCAGTCCCCAAATGATATCGTGGCCGGTTACAAGCGTATTGATCTTGACACCGGGTTCTGCTGCCGGTTCTTCGGTGGATGTTGGGCCGCTTGTTTTGGTATCGCAAAATGCGAATGCGATAATCAATATTAAACAGCTAATGATATTGCGGATGTATTTGATGAATGACATAAGGATGGTTTTTGAAGGATACTGTAAGTTACCGAATCTGGAAAGAGCCGATCTGCATAGTTGTTTCAAAAATCACGCCAAGTGGGTACATTTTTTGTCACAGAAGGCACAGAATATGCCTGTTGTATTTTCTGTGCCTTCTGTGGCAAAAAAAAAGCGCCGGCCAACCGGCCAGCGCTTTTGAATAGAATCAATATCATGTTAGAATTTTCCGTGGAGTGCATCGAACTCCTTGTATTTGGCTTCATAGGTGTCAAAGGCTTTGGCATCTTTGCCACGTGACTTGTCGCGCTTGTAGGCATACAGGTTGGCGAGGAAGTCAACATCTTTGCTGATCACGCTTTTTTCTGTTCCGGTTCTTTTGGCTTTGTCTTTCAGGATGGTGTATGATTTCTCCAGCCATTCCACTGCTATATCCAGATTTTCCATCAATGGTTTTTCCAGTTTGGTATTGGCTTCCCTGATCGGGTCCGTTTTGGCTTTGAGTGCGGCTTCTGTAGCAGCTTTTTTCTTGGGATCCTTTTCTACCGGTCTGTCGGCATTCAACGTTTGCATAGCACGGATATTCGATGCATATTTATCGTCGTAATCAACATAAATGTTATAGTAGATAACACCTGCATTGAAAGCGGCAATCGCATTCTGGTTGTTTTTGCCATAAGCTTTTTTGAAAGATTCCGCAGCTTTCAGCGTGTACATCTGTTGTTTGGCGCTATCCATGCCCTCTGTATTTTTGGCTTTGATAAACACGTCGCCAAACTGGAGGTAATGCATTTCGGTAAGTGTGCCTGCCGCATCCCCTTTTTCATACGCGGCTGCTTTTTCTTCGAGCGTCAGGTTCTTATCCATGTATTCTATCTCATACTCATCCCATGCCTCTTTTGGATATACCTCTTTACCGATTGCCAGGTATTTGTTGAACATGGACTCGTTCTTGGTGGTAATGTAATGAAGGGCCAGGTATTTGTATATTTCATCATAGCCTTCACCCGAGAGTTTGTTGTCTGCCAGTATCGTGTAATACTTAACGGCCTGTTCAGGTTGTTTTGCATTCTGGTAAGCATACCCCGCATATAATATCGTGGTGGTATCAAATGCAACGGTCATGTTCGTCCACTTATTTTTGATAATGGTGCTTACATAGTTGTTGGCAGTTTCAAATAATTTTCCCGCATCTTCCCATTTTTTGGTCGGACTCTTGTCGTTAAACACTTTTGTTCCCTGCGCCACTGAGGAAGCATACATAGCGAAATAACCTTCAGGCCCCTTGCTTTTTACAAGCGCATACGCCGGGTCAAGTTCTTCGTATTTTTTAAAAGCCGCTTCGGCATCGGTCGCCAAGTTGGGGTATTTGGTACGCATTGCCTCATCACGGGTCATTTCGGCATATACGCGCGATTTCCAATACCAGGGATCGGGTTTTCCCTGCTGCTTTGGATCAAGAACGGCTTTATCTACCTCTGCTTTGGCATCTTCCAGTTTGTTGATCACCACAGCGGTCTCCACTTTTTTCAGGTCCTGTGCGATCGTTAGCTGCACGCAAGCCGCAAAAATGGCAAGCAATAAAAATTTCTTCATAACGGGAGTTTTATTGTTGATTTTCAGTTGTTGTATCGTTGTTGTTTGCTGTTTTAGTTTGACTGTCATCTTCCGCTTCGGTTTGCCCGCCGATCTCAGATTCCTCAGGTTTAACATCTTCTTCCTGTTCCTCTTCTATCTGCGAAATGGCAGCGATCTCATCACCGTTATCAACTCGTATCAGTGTCACGCCCTGTGTGGCCCTGCCGGCTTCGCGTATATCCAGGATACCGGTTCGGATGGTGATGCCTGATTTGCAGGTAATGATAAGATCTTCGGTCTCTTTTACATACAAAATGCCGACCAAACTACCGGTTTTTTCGGTGACATTGATAGTTTTAACACCTTTTCCTCCCCTGTTGGTAATACGGTACTCGTCAATGGCCGTTCTTTTACCAAAACCTTTTTCGCTTACCACCAGTACGGTGCGGGTTTTATCATCGGCATCCACGCAGATCATACCGATCACTTCATCGTTGCTGTTATCCACTTCGATACCCGCCACGCCAATGGCGCCGCGACCGGTGGATCGCACTTTAGACTCAGGGAAACGGATCGCACGGCCGCTTTTTACGGCCATCATGATCTCCTGTTTGCCATCGGTCATTTCAGCATAGAGCAATTCATCACCTTCTACAATGGTGATCGCATTCACACCATTTGCCCTTGGTCTGCTGAAATCTTCCAGCGAGGTTTTCTTGATAATACCTTTCTTGGTACAGAGAATGATATAATGGTTCTGTACAAATTCTTTGTCGTCGAGTTTTTTTACATCGATGATGGCTTTTACTTTATCATCACCGGGTAACTGTATGAGGTTCTGAATGGCCCTGCCCTTGCTTTGTTTTTCGCCTTCGGGAATCTCGTACACACGCATCCAGAAGCAACGCCCTTTTTCGGTGAAGAACATCATGGTATCATGCGTAGATGCCACGAACAGGTGTTCTACATAATCCTCCTCGCGTGTTTTGGAACCTACCGCTCCCCTGCCGCCACGACGCTGCTGGCGGTATTCGGTAGCAGATGTACGTTTGATATAGCCAAGATGTGAGATCGTGATAACCACATCCTCTTCTTCGATCAGGTCCTCGATACGCATTTCATCCGCGAGGTATTGAATTTCGCTTCTGCGTTCGTCGCCGAATTTCGTTTTAACTTCTCCTAATTCTGTTTTGATCAGGTCATACCGCATGCTCTCGCTGTTAAGCAGTTCATTGAGGTGTTTGATGATCTTCATCAGTTCATTGAACTCATCCACAATCTTATCACGTTCCATACCTGTCAAACGCTGTAAACGCAGTTCGAGGATGGCTTTGGCCTGTACGTCGGAAAGACCTTCTGCCTGTTTGTAAAATTCAGCGCCTTCAAAAATGGATTGGTTGATGTACCATTTTTCTTCCCTGCTTTTGTTCATCAGGGCTTCTTTGGCATCATCCGGTGTACGGCTGGCGCGGATCAATGCAATCACTTCATCCAGGTGATCCAGTGCTTTCAGGTAGCCTTCGAGGATATGCGCCCTTTCTTCGGCTTTGCGCAGTTCGAAACGGGTTCTTCTGATCACTACTTCCATCCTGAACTCGATGAATTCGCTGATCAGATCGCGCAGGTTCATGATGCGTGGTCTGCCTTTGCTCAGGGCCACGTTATTGATACCGAAACTGGTTTGCAGTTCGGAAAATTTATACAGCTGGTTGATGATCAGCTGTGCCACAGAATCACGCTGGCGCAGTTCGATCACTATCCGTGTTCCTTCCTTGTTACTCTCATTACGGACATCCGTTACACCATCGATGATTTTATCGTTCACCAGTTGACCAATGCGGTCAGTCAGTGCATCACGACTCACCTGGTAAGGTACTTCGGTGATGATGATCTGTTCGCGGCCGTTTGCTTTGGTGTCTACATGACATCTCCCTCTCACCACTACCCTGCCACGACCGGTGATCATGGCTTCACGAATGCCTTCCATGCCATAGATGATACCACCTGTGGGGAAATCGGGCGCTTTTACGTAGGTCATCAGTTGCTCGGCTGTCAACTCTTTGTTATCGATGTATGCGATACAGCCATCCACCACTTCATTCAGGTTATGCGGCATCATGTTGGTAGCCATACCTACGGCAATACCTGATGAACCGTTTACCAGCAGTTGCGGGATACGTGTAGGCAGTACGGTGGGTTCTTCCAGTGAATCATCAAAGTTCAGCTGGAAATCCACGGTGTCTTTTTCGATATCATCGAGCATGGCTTCCGCCAGGCGGTCGAGACGCGCCTCGGTATAACGCATGGCAGCCGGCGGATCCCCATCGGGACTACCGAAGTTACCCTGCTTATCAACCAGCAGGTAACGCATGGACCATTCCTGCGCCATACGTACTAGCGTATCGTAAATGGATTTATCACCGTGCGGGTGATATTTACCGATCACTTCACCGACGATACGTGCGGATTTTTTATAGGGTTTGTTGCTCAGGTTACCCAGTTCCTTCATCGCGTACAATACGCGTCGGTGAACGGGTTTAAAGCCATCGCGTATATCGGGCAGTGCGCGGCCAACGATCACCGACATCGAATAATCGATGTAAGCGGTTTTCATCTGTTCTTCAATATTTACCCGTATCGTGCGGTCGTTATCGGAGGTCTGCTCGGGCGGCAATTGATTTTCTTCCATGTGTGTGGTTCCGTGTAGATTTTAGTTCGAAGAAATGAATATCGAATGATGAATTACGAATATCGAATTTTGAAATTTTATGGTTCTTATTTCAACATTCTTCCGTTCGATATTCAATATTCAAACCCCCTTTTTTGAGGGGTTGGCGAAGATACCTTTTTTAAGGGTGAAATGGGAGGAAAAAAGGGTGTTTTTTGAGGGGTTTTATCCACAGGTGGGGAATATTGAATGTTGAATGAAGAATGTCGAATTATGAACTTGTTTTCAGTTCATAATTCGACATTCTTCTGTTCGATATTGGATATTAAAAAGGAGCCACTCCCGGGGCTCCTTTTTCGCACACTATTCAGTTTTCCTAGCTCACTTTCTTGAAGCTGGAACCGCCGCTTTTGCTGGTGCTGGCTGAGGAGGCGCTTCCCTTGTAATGTATATCGCTGCCGCCGCTGGCATTGCCGCTGATGGTTTTGTTGACCGTAATGGTCACATCGCTGCCGCCACTGGAGGATACGTTGCAATAGTTGGTGACCATATCAAAGCCGTCCACATCACTGCCCCCGCTGGCGTGGATACTGATCTTTTCGGCTTTGCCGGATATGTCTGCATCAGAACCGCCGCTGGCTGTGATGGACAGGGATTCGGCATTGATCCTGCCTTTGAGGTCAGAACCACCGGAAATATCCATGTTCAGGGTGCCTGCGTTCAGTTCGTTTTCAATGAATACATCGGCACCGCCGGAAGCGCTGAGCCGGTCGAGCGTTTTTACCGATACATACGCTTTGAGCCTGCGGTTGATGCCCCTGAAACTCCAGATGGACCCTTTTTCTTTTTCATAATAGATCTTCAGCACGCCATTCACTACTTCTACTTCTATTTTATCCCGGTATTCTGCGCTGGATGCGCTTACGGCAACGGCTTCTGTATTGCCCTGTGTCAGGTACAGGTCAATGCCATCCGACATTTCAATGGCATGAAAGCCTTTGGCGGGGCGGGCAACCGCATTCTCGTCCTGGATGGTTTTTTGCGCCCAGGCAGTGGTGGCCGCGAATAGGGAAACAAGCAGTATGATCTTTTTCATTAGGTGTGTTTTGTGTGAAACGGAGAAACCTTAATAAAGTTACAGACCTGTCCCCGAACTCTTTTCCTCTCTTTTTCTCCTATCCTCTTATTGAAATTTTCCGCCGGGCAGGATGTTTGGTTTCAATAAGAGGATAGGAGAAAAAGAGCAAAGGAGGGTTTTGAACTGGCCCGATGATTGTTATACCAGAGATTTCACGATTTTGCAGTATGAATTCCAGTAAACATATCCTGCTTTTTGGCGCCGGCAAATCGGCCACGGTACTGATCGATTATCTCAAGGAATTATCCGTGGCAAGGGAGTGGCGCGTAACCGTAGCAGATGCAAACCTCACTGCGGCCCAGGCAAAAACAGGCGACCATCCCTGGGTAAAACCGGTGCAGGTATCGATCGATGATGAAGCACAACGGAAAGAGCTGGTACAGGCTGCGGATGTGGTGATATCCCTGCTGCCACCCGCGCTGCATTATCTTGTGGCGCAGGATTGTGTGCTGTTTCACAAACACCTGCTGACGGCTTCTTATGTTGATGCAGAGATCGCGGGTATGGCCAAAGAGATCAACCAACTGGATGTGCTTTTCCTGTGTGAAATGGGACTTGACCCCGGCATCGACCACATGAGTGCCATGCAGATGATCGATAATATTAAAAGCCAGGGTGGGCGGATCAGTTCTTTTGTATCGCATTGCGGCGGACTGGTTGCCCCGGAAAGCGATGATAACCCCTGGCACTATAAGATCAGCTGGAACCCGAAAAGCGTGGTACTGGCGGGTAAGGCCGGTGCTGTTTTCAAAGAGAATAGTTCCGTAAAAACACTGAAGTATGAACAGTTGTTTGATGAATGTCAGCAGGTAAGCATAGCAGGTATCGGGAAGCTAGCGTATTATCCCAACCGCGATTCGTTGAGTTATATACCGGTGTATGGACTGGAAGAAGCCGGTACATTTATCCGTACCACTTTGCGTTATCCCGGCTTTTGCAAAGGATGGAAAACTGTGGTTGACCTGGGATTGACGGATGAGAAAAATACGTACCAGACGGATAGTATGTCGATCGGGGCCTTTTTGAAAACACATTTTGACAGGAGTAAACTATCAACCACACTGGATAATGGCGGGTTGCAGGATCAGTTCCTTTTTTTGGGACTGGATGATGATACACTCATCAATAAAGGCGAAGCCTGTTCGGCAGATATCCTGCAATGGATCATTGAGAAAAAATGGGCGCTGAAGGAGGATGACAAGGATATGATCGTGATGCTGCATGAGATTGAGTTTGAAGTCAAAAGTCAACAATCAAAAGTCAAAAGTGAACTGGTAGTAAAAGGCGAGAATAATCTCCGTACAGCCATGGCGAAAACGGTTGGACTTCCGTTGGGTATTACGGCGGGGTTGTTGCTGGATGGTAAGATAGCTGCGAGGGGGTTGCATATTCCCACTATTGCTGATATCTATGAGCCCGTGCTGACAGAATTAAAAAACCAGGGTATTGCTTTTAGAGAAATCTCTGTGTCTTAACCGGAGCGAATATTTTAACACAGAGATCACGGAGATAAACAGAGGGCCCTCTGTTTATCTCCGTGATCTCTGTGTTAAAAAAAATCACTTTTTCTTCCGGGAGCCTTTGTCTTTTTTCGGTTTGGGTTTTTCGGTTGGCTCTTCACCATTACCGGGGATCCACTGGTAATCGAGCTGGCGCTTTTCGAGGTTGGCGGAGACGACGCGGATCATTACTTTATCACCCATCCGGAAAGCACGGCCACTTCTTCTTCCTACCAAACTATAATCTCCCTCTACCAAACGGAAATCATCGTAGTCGGATAAGCTCATAATGTTTACCAGCCCCTCGCATTTATGCGCCACTGTTTCGCACCAGAAACCAAAGCTGGATACACCACTGATCACTGCTTCAAATATTTCGCCTACATGCTCCTTCAGGTATTCTACCTGTTTGTATTTATTGCCGGCACGTTCGCATTCCATAGCGGCGCGTTCGCGTTCGCTGCTGTGTTTGCATTTTTCCTCCATTTTTTTATCACTCGCGGGGTTGCCGTCGAGCAATGTTTGCAGTACGCGGTGTACGAGTACATCGGGATAGCGGCGTATGGGTGAGGTGAAATGACAGTAATGTTCAAAGGAAAGTCCGTAATGGCCGATATTCTCTGTTGTATAGATGGCTTTGGCCATTGTGCGGATGCCTAATTGTTCCAGTACATGCTGTTCGGGTTTGCCCTGTGCAGCGGCCAACATATTGTTGAAACTTTCTGCGATGGCCTGTGGTGATGTGGTATTGAAGGGGTGACCATATTTTTTCGCAAACACGATAAACGGCGCGAGCTTTTCTGCATCGGGCTGGTCGTGTACACGGTATGGGAACGGTATGGGTTTCTTACTGATCTTTTGTTTGGCAACGGTTTCTGCGATGGTGCGGTTGGCAAGCAGCATCAGTTCTTCTATCAGCTGGTGAGATTCCTTACTTTCTTTTACTACGATACCGATGGGTTTGCCTTTTTCATCCAGTTTAAAACGTACTTCCTGCGAGGAAAAATTAATGGCGCCTTTACCGAAACGTGCTTTGCGCAGTTTTTGTGAAAGTTCATTCAGGAACAATACCTGCTCCGCATGGATACCTGTTTTTGTTTCGATGATCTCCTGCACATCTTCGTAGCTGAAACGGTGATCTGAGTGAATGACCGTTCTGCCGATCCAATGACTCTTTACAGTGCCCTTGGCATTCATCTGGAAGATCACTGAAAAAGTAAATTTATCTTCATGCGGGCGGAGAGAACACAATTCATTCGAGATCTTTTCAGGCAGCATCGGGTTTACGCGGTCAGGGAGATACACGGATGTTGCGCGTTTGTATCCTTCCTTATCCAGTGCGGTATCCGGTTCCACATAATAGCTTACATCGGCGATATGAACGCCTATCTCGTATAGCCCGTTCTCCAGCGGCTGGATGGAAATGGCATCATCAAAATCTTTGGCATCTACCGGGTCGATGGTGAATGTGAGCAGCTGGCGGCAGTCTTTTCTTTTCTTTATCTCGGCCTGCGCCAGTATTTCGGGTAAGCGTGCCGCTTCTTCCATCACATCATCGGGAAAGGATAACGGGAAGCCTGCTGATGCCAGCAGTTCTTTCATCGCGGCATCATTTTCATCTTCGGGTTGCATGATGCTTACTACTGCGCCTACCGGTTTTTTATCATCCCTCTCCCATTTTACCAGGCGGGCCACTACCCTGTCTTTGTCTTTTGCGCCATTCAGATCGTTGATGGGTATGAACAGGTCCGGCATGGGTTTATCCGTATCAGGAACAAAAAAAGCGAAATGGTTGGATACTTGGATATGACCCACAAATTCGGTCTGTTTTCTTTCCACGATCTCTGTTACCCTGCCTTCTTTTTTGCCCGTGCGCATGTTTTCTTTGACCAGTTTCACCCGTACCGTATCACCGTTCAATGCATTGCCAAGATCACCCTGCCGTACAAAAATATCATTCTCCGATCCGTCTACGATCACATAGCCCATGCCCGAACGGGTTACTTCGAGCCTGCCTTTTACCAGGTGCTGGCTCACGGATGGCTTGCCGGCGTTCTTTGATTTATGTTTAGTTTTTTTCTTGCTCATGTTGTTGGATTAATGGAAAGTTCCAGATAAAACCGTAAACCAGTTCATTAAACTTATCCCCCTCATCAAATAAAAAATAATGCCGGATAGGCAGTACATACAAAGGAAGTGACACCAGGTGATCGCTGAATTTCATCAGCCGCATGGCATCTTTCTCTGTTGTGAGGATGAGTTTATCGGTTGCCTGTATGTCTTCAAAACGTTCTTTGATCTCGTTCAGGTCGTCAATGGAAAAAATATGGTGGTCGGAATAATCCTGCTGGTAATACGTGTGTGTTTTCTCGTGCAGGTATTCTTTTAAGGGTTTGGGATTGGCGATACCGCATACCAGTAATGCTTCATCCCTTGGTGTAAGCATCCATTCGTCTTTGTGGTTGATGATATGGTAAGGGGTTCCGTATTCAATGGTGGTAAAGAATATTTTTTGTGAAGCCGTTGGTTTGAGGCTGCGGATGATCTTTTGCTTGGCTTCTGCGGAAAGATTGTACGGGCATTTGGTAACGATGATCACCTGCGCCCTTTTGGCGGATGCCCATTCATCACGCAGGTCGCCTGTGGGCAGGAAAAAATCATGCGAATATAAATTGCTGCATTCAGTCAGGAGAATATTGAATCCCGCCTGCACCATGCGGTGCTGGAACGCATCATCCAGTATAATGGTTTGCAAACCCGGTACGTCCTGTAATAAATGCGGGATGCCAACGATCCTTTCTTCGCAGGCTGCTACGGCAATGCCGGGGTATTTAACATGGAACTGCATGGGTTCATCACCAATATCGAGTGCGGTTGTTTGGGTATTGGCCAGCACATAGTCTTTTGTCTTGCGTTTGTAGCCGCGGCTGAGTGTGCCCACTTTAAAATGCGGTTGCAGCAGTTCGATCAGGTATTCAACCATCGGCGATTTACCTGTTCCGCCCACGGCGAGGTTACCCACGCAGATAACCGGGAAATTGAATGTGGCTGATTTGAAATATTTCTTATCGTACAGGCGGTTGCGGAGATAGATGATCAATCCATACATGATCGCTATCGGCAGTAATAAAACACGGAAGGATTTGAGAAAAAGCGTGTTAAAATTCATAGACGGCCTGGGGTGTGATACAGTAGGTCAAAGGTACATCAAATTGACCGGTGTCGGCTATCTGTTCAACAGGTTCAAAATAGGAAAAACCGATCTTTACCACATCTTCCCGGCATTGTGCCAGGTACCGGTCGTAGAATCCCTTTCCATAGCCAACCCGGTGTCCCTTCAGGTCACAGGCAAGCATGGGAACGAATACAAGATCAATAGCTCCCGGGTCGAGGGCGATGCCTTCTTTTGGTTCGGTGATGCCCCATTCGTTTACGAGGTAAACACTGTCTTCATCAATGGCCAGTGCTTCCAGCTGGTGGGTGGTTTTATCGGCTTTGGGATACGCCATTGTAAGCCCCGGCACAATGTGCCGCAGGTAACCGGAAAAAAGATGTGTATTGGGTTCGGCCATACCAGGCATGGGCCAGTAAGTCAATACAGTGTTAATAGCGCCATAATCAAATTCCTGGAACTTCAGCAGCAACAGGTCATCATACCGCAACCTGTCCCGGGTATCCAGCCCGGTGCGTTTTGACTTATATAATTGTCTAAGTTCTTTTTTAGTCATGTTTCTCTTGCGCCTTTGCGCCTTTGCGTGCAAAATTTCTCGCAAAGGCGCAAAGGCGCGGTTGGATTAGGTGATTGATTGCAATGTTTCCCGCAACCGGATTGCTTCTATTGCTACCGTTTCTTTATTGATGGATGATAATTTCGTGATACTTCCCAATGATGGGTAGCCGCTCCATTGTACGATCTCATCTTCATAGGAAAGATAATCATCATTGAATATCCATCCCGCAACATCCAGTCCTCTGCTGCGACAATAAGCTGCGGTCAGTAAAGAATGATTGATACTGCCGAGGTAATTCCTGCTGACGATAATAACCTTTGCATTGAGTGCGGCAACCAGGTCCGCTACCATCTGTTCATCATTCAGCGGAACAAGTAAGCCGCCCGCACCTTCTATCACAAATGGCCTGCCGCCGCTTAATGCCTGTAATGCTTTTGCCTGTTCGACAATGATATCGAGTTGTATCGTGATCCCGTCTTTCCGGGCGGAAATATGCGGAGACGCCGGTGTATGCAGCCTGTATAATTCATCATGTACAACCGAACGGTCATTGCTCACCAGTTCTTTTACCAGTTGCGCATCGGTGCCCTGTTCAAAACCTGCCTGCACCGGTTTCCAGTAATCGGCCCGTAATGCTTCGGTGATGATGGCTGAGACAAGGGTTTTGCCTACATCGGTGCCAATGCCTATGATGAAGATGGGACGCATAAAAAATCGGTTATTAACTGAGGTTGTCCATAGTCCATAGTCCATGGTCCATAGTCCATAGACTATGGACCATGGACCATGGACTATGGACTATGGACTATGGACCATCAATTCCCTGCAAAGAAAGAAAATAAAGTAGTACCATAATTCCTCACAAAACTGAAACCATCGAATTTTTCGTATTGGTTGCGGGGGGTATGCTCGAGTACAAAAAAGCCACCGGGGGAAATGAGTTTGCGGGATACAATTATTTTGGGTAATTCATCAATCGTACCCAATGCATACGGCGGACCGGCAAAAATAAAATCGAAGTTCTCTGAGCAGGTATTGAGATAGGCAAACACATCCATCTTCAGCAGCTTGTAGTTCTCTGCGCCCAGCATATCCAGGTTTTTTTTGATGAAGGCATGCATGATACCGTCTTTCTCCACGATGGTCTGGTCGGTTGCGCCGCGTGATGCCAGTTCATAACTGATACAGCCGGTACCGCCAAACAGGTCGAGGGTTTTGATACCGGTAAAATCCATGCGGTTCTGTAATATATTGAACAGTCCTTCTTTGGCAATATCTGTCGTGGGACGTGTATGCGGCATATTGGCCGGCGGATGAATTCTTCTTCCCCCCCATTTCCCCGAAATGATCCTCATACTATGAGTTTGAAAAAGGGAGTGAAATAATAGGAAGGGTGATCCGATAAGGCTTCCATCATTGCCGAATCTGTTAAAGGCATCTCTTCATAATTGATCTCTCCAAACAGTTTTGCAAACAGCGAATGATCTTTGGGTAACATACCGCTTAGTTCCAGGTAAGCATTGGCTTTTGTTACGGGGAACTGCTGAACGATACTGGCGAGATAATACAGGAGATCTTCCTGTAATCGGTATTGAAAAGAACGGATCAGTTGCAGCTTGCCATCTTTTACCAGGCAGATGATCGCATGTTTACTGTAGACCTGCAGTTTTACAAAATAGCCGGGTAAATAATACCGGGATAATACATCATTGAGCAATACCGAAAACGAATGATGTGGTTGATACAGTACAAAATGTCTTCCTATCAGGTCGTGCATGGCTCTTTGTATCCGGTAGGCATTCACCAGTTCTTTTTCTTTGCCAACCACATCATGCCTGATATCGTGCCGGTATTTTTCTCCGTATGCCAGTGAGAGATAGGCCTCTGCAGCAGCAGTATTGAATTTGTCAGCCGGTATCACCATGGCTTCTTCACAATTGTAATAGCAGGTTGTTTCGCGGTAGTGTTTGTTCAACAGCCTGGAAGAAGCTTGCAATTCGGAAAGCAGGTCGTCCCAATCCTTCCCTTCAGAACCGATCGAAAATAATTCAAAGCCGCTGATCTCACCTGTACCGGTTGGTACGATACAGGCCACTTCATGCTCCCCTATTTCCAGCACAAGTTTGCCGGGGCCAGGAACAGCATCTAAAGTATCACTATAATAACCGATGATCTTTTGACTCATGAGACAGATTGGAGATGCAATGATAAAAAAGTTTACCGGTTTAATAGTTGATAGCGGGCCAGTTTGAAAAAGTTTATGTATTCGATGCTGTTATTAAGCCGCAGATTCGCAGATTATAGGCAGATAATCTGCGAATCTGCGGCTTAAACTGAATTTCAATGTTTTCAAACTGGCCCGCTATCAACTATTAAACCGCAAACCTTTAGTAGTTTCGGGCATCATTATGGCTACTGCAAGGGAAATCAATCTGAAGGTCAATATCAGCAATAAACAGATATTGAGTATTGCGCTGCCCATCACTGCTTCTATTATTGTTCCGCAGATCAATTTTATCATCAACAATATTTTTCTTGGTGGACTGGGTCAGCGTGAGCTGGCGCTGGCGGGTATAACGGGGGTGTATTATCTCGTGTTTGCTGTGGCCGGGCATGGATTGAATAACGGGCTACAGGCATTGATCTCAAGACGTGCCGGCGAAAACCGGATAGCCGATATCGGTAACCTGTTTGCGCAGGGGATCCGTATAGCATTGGTATTTTCTGTTGTAGGGATCTTACTGACCTGGTTCGTGGCCCCTGTTGTACTGGGCTGGTCGTTGCATGACCCGGAAAGTGTGCGTACCTGTGTGAACTTTCTGAATGTCCGTATCCTTGGACTTCCGTTTTTATATGTTTACCAGATGCGCAATGCTTTGCTGGTTGGCACCAATCAAAGCAAATATCTTTTTATTGGTACCGCCACAGAGGGTGTTACCAATGTATTCTTTGATTATGCATTGATCTATGGCCATTTCGGTTTTCCTGCCCTGGGTTTTCAGGGAGCGGCTTATGCATCGATCATTTCCGAGATCGCGGGACTGGTGGTGATCTTTTTTGTGATCAGGGGGTATGGTATCACCAAACAACTGCAACTATTCCGCAACTGGGCCTATAATGCAGCAAATGTAAAACTCATCCTCAACCAATCGTATCCACTGATACTGCAACATGTGATCAGCGTGGGTAGCTGGGAATTCTTTTACATATTGATAGAACACCATGGCCAGCGTGATCTTGCCGTATCCAATGCCATGCGTAATATTTTTGGATTCTTTGGTTGTTTTACCTGGGCATTTGCCGCCACCACCAATACGATGGTCAGTAATGTGATTGGCCAGGGATTGCAGCCGCAGGTAAAAAAACTCATCTATCGTCTTACCTGCTGGAGTGCCGGATTCGCTGTGGTCGTTTGTATTTTTCTCAATGTATTCCCGCATGCGTTCTTATCGATCTATGGACAGGGAGAAGATTTTATACAGGCCGCTATACCGGTTACACGTGTAGTGTCCACAGCGTTGGTACTGATGTCTGTATCGGTAGTGTGGATGAATGCTGTTACCGGCACTGGTAATTCCAAGATGAACCTTTTTTCTGAAGTAACAGCGATTACTTTTTATTGTGTCTACGTGTACCTTACACTGGAAGTATTTAAAATGCCTATTACCTGGGCCTGGGCAAGTGAGTGGATCTATTGGTTTACGATACTGGTTCCTTCGTTCTGGTATATATCCAGTAATCGATGGAAAAACAAAAAGATCTGATTCTTTTGTTCTTACTGCATGACTGGGTATTATGCTTTCAATTGCGTAACAAGATCAATATACTGTTGCATGGCCGCTTCTTTTGAAAGGCCTTTGAGTTTTGCCCATGCTTCGTATTTGAACTTTGCCACAAAATCAAACACATTCGCCGGACCATCACCGGAAACATCACCTTCTGTTGCCTGTTTATAAAGCGAGTATAGTTTCAGTAATGTATCGTTATCTGGCTTTTCGGAAAGGGTTTTGCTGTTGGCTACTGCCTGTTCGAATTGTTGTTGGAGTTCCATGAGGTATGTTGTTAAGTGGATCGGGCCGCTGGAGCGGCCTGATCCTTTTTTTTATTTTGAAATAATATGTTTTTTGCGTGCCATCGGTCGGGCCGCTTCCAGCGGCCTGACCGATCACTGCATCGATTCGAGAAGCTTCGCTCCCTCCGCTTTCAATGCTATATCATCCGAAGTACGCGTCGGTAATTTTACCAATTTTGTCAATACCTCAATCGCCTGCGCCGGCTGCCGGTTTTCTTTGTAGGCTTTGGCAAGATCAAGATAGTTGCCCACAAAATAAGGTTCTAGTGACTTACATTTTTCCATGTATCTGATAGCGTCTTCAAAACTGCTTTCAGGCAGTCCGCCATACAATACTTTCATCCCCGCTTTTTTGATACCGGAAAGATTGGTCATCTCATAATGCCATCTGCCCAGCAGGTGATTGGCCCTTGCATGATCGGGATTTAACACAACGGCCTTATCCGCATACATCTTTACATCCTTAACATAGGCCACCAGTCTTTTATTATCTGATTCAACCTCCGTCATCCTGCCCGAAGTCAGTGCCATGGCATAACTGGCATCGGCTTGTGTACTGTCTGTGTTCCAGGCACGTTGTCCAAATGCATACGCGCTTTCAATGTATAATTTTTTAGTGGCCTTATCTGTTGTACGCGATCCTATGGATGCATTTAGTTCCGCTGCTTTTACGAGTGACTTCATATTGGCAGGCTCCTGTATCAGCACCTGTTTGTATTTATCCAGTGCGTCGGCTTCTTTCTGTTGTTTCTCGAAGTTATCGGCTTCCTTGAGCAGTATATTGATATCCTGCGCATAACCTGTAAGGGCCATCATTCCCAGCATGATCAAAAACAATCGCTTCATAATGGTATCGTATTAAGTTCTTTTCTTGTCAATTCAAAACTAACCCCCACACTACCCCTTAACTGCGATACAGGAGGATATCGTTTTCTGATAGAAATAAACACCGCTTCCGCCAAGGTAAAATCCACCAGTATCTGTTTTGCAATATCGGTAGCCAATGTTTCCAGCAAAGCCGTAGGTATGGCCATACGCTTCTTCACCAGTTCATACACCGAAATATAGTCAATCGTATCCGGCAAATGTTTTACCGGCAGTTGTTTTGGGGAATGTTTCACAGTAATATTCACCTCGAACTCATTACCAAGGATGCGCTCTTCTTCATGTATGCCGTGGTAAGCGAAGAATTGGATGTTGTGAAGGTGAATGGAAAGCATGCGCTTAATTGATAATTAATAATTAGTAATTAATAATTGGGATAAGCGCCTCTTAATATTACTGTTACCAGCATTATAATTATGAATTACTAATTATCAATTATTAATTACTCTCAGGCAAGTCCCTTCGCACTCAAATACCTCTCCGCATCCAGCGCCGCCATACAGCCACTGCCTGCGGCGGTTACTGCCTGGCGGTAGGTTTTATCCTGTACATCGCCGGCGGCGAATACGCCCTCGATATTGGTTTTGGAAGTGCCGGGTATGGTTTGGATATAACCTGTCTCATCCATGTCCAGCCATCCCTTGAAAATATCGCTGTTGGGCTGGTGACCGATCGCTACAAAGAAACCATTCACAGGTATGGTTTGTGTTTCGTTGATCTGGTTGTTTTTGATGCGTACGCCTTCCACTTTTTTATCACCCAGTATCTCCTCGGTCTCCGTGTTCCAGTAAACTTTGATATTGGGAGTGGCGAGTACCCTGTCCTGCATCACTTTGCTGGCGCGCATTTTTTCTTTGCGGATGAACATGTGCACGGTGGTACAGAGTTTGGAAAGATATAATGCTTCTTCCGCCGCTGTATCCCCTGCCCCAACGATGGCCACTTCTTTTCCGCGGAAGAAGAACCCGTCGCATACGGCGCAGGCGCTTACGCCAAAACCATTGAGGCGCTCTTCACTGGGTAATCCCAGCCATTTGGCGGAGGCACCGGTGCAGATGATGACTGAATCGGCTTCGATAAGCTTCTCCTCATCTATCCATACTTTATAAGGTTGTTGCGAGAAATCTACTTTGGTGGCCAGACCGTAACGGATATCGGCGCCCATGCGCGCTGCCTGTTTTTCAAAATGCACCATCATTTCCGGGCCCTGTATGCCATCGGGATAACCGGGATAGTTCTCCACCTCGGTGGTGATCGTCAGCTGTCCACCGGGTTGAATGCCCTGGTACAGCATCGGTTTCATGTTGGCCCTTGCCGCGTAAATGGCAGCCGTATAGCCGGCCGGACCCGAACCTATGATCAGTACATGTACTTTTTCTGAAGCCTCATTTGCCATATCTGTTGTTTTCAATTTTAGCCCGACAAATGTATCATTCCCCTGCACTGAATGATACCACGGTTTTACACAATTTTGATTATTTGGGGATAATCAGCGTTTTATACTCTGCGCCATACCCGCAGAACGAACCCAGCGCCCCATTGCTGATGTTACCCGTTACTTTACCCGGGGAAGAGAATGGGTTACCTATTGATTGGTAGCCAAATTCCCAGGTACGCCAGAAATCGTAACTGGCTTTATCGATATTACAGTGTTTAAAAACCACTGTATCCCCTCTTTTAAAGTTCCTGTCATCACGGCGGTTCTGCACCTCATTTTTGGAAACGCCTTTCGCTATCTCTATCTCGTATGTTTTTCCATCAATGATCTGGTCATCAAATACGCTGTTAAACCCGGGAAGGAATACTCCCCTGTTCACCCTGGTAAAATAACGGATATAATTGCCCAAACCCGGCGGGTCGGTAATACGGGCCATCAGTATTACTTCCGTGCTGTCATCGGCAAAAGGCGCTTTTTTCCACCACAGGGAATCCACTTTTTTGGCTAATGGGGGTATGGTGGTATTGGCCGTGTATTTCCTGCCGCCTGTTTCTATCGTTAATGTATAACTGGCGCCTGGTATTCCTGAAAGGATCACCTGTGGGGTTGAATAAAAGTAGGCGGTATTACCTGCCTGTGATACAGAACTTTCCGTCAGTGGGTAAGTGGTATTGGCGGTGGTAACAGACACTTTCGCACCATGCACAAACGAATTGGCGAGGGTGGCAGAATCGATCTCTGAAAAATAATTGAGTGAACTTGATAAGGAAACGATTGGCGGCTGCCCATTCTCTATCTGCGCCTCCACCACCAGTCTGGACTCTTTTTCATCAGGGGATATGGTGATGGTCTTTTCACAGGCCACCAGGCAAATAAGCATCCCTAATATCCATCCCATTTTCATCATACAAAAATACCGATTATGAAAAACCCCTCTGTTTCGCAGAGGGGCTTATTTACTATTTTTCCGGATATCGCTATCCCAAATAAGCTTTCAGTGCATTGCTGTAACGCGCTTTCTGCAGGCGTTTGATGGCCCTTTCCTTGATCTGGCGGATACGTTCCTTGGTCAGGTCGTATTTCATACCGATCTGTTCAATGGTAACGCCATTCTCTCCATCCAGTCCAAAATAAGCATTTACGATCTCAGCTTCACGTGGGCTGAGTGATTTTAATACACGACGGATCTCTTCACGCAGTGAATCTTTCATCACATCTTCATCAGTATCATCACTGCCTTCGAGCAGGTCGCCCATGGCAACGTCTTCAGCTTCGTGCACGGGTGCATCCAGTGAAGTGTGACGGGTATTGCTCTGGAAGATATTGTTGATCTCGGTTTCGCTCATTTCCAGGATCTCGGCCAGTTCTTCGGTGGAAGGCTCACGCTCATGCTCCTGTTCAAAAGCCATATAGGCTTTGTTGGCTTTGTTATAAGTACCAATCTTGTTCTGCGGAAGACGTACCAGCCTGCCCTGCTCGGCCAAAGCCTGCAGAATTGACTGACGGATCCACCATACAGCGTATGAAATGAATTTAAAACCCTTGGTTTCATCAAAACGCTGGGCGGCTTTGATCAGGCCGAGGTTGCCCTCATTGATCAGGTCACTCAGCGAAAGCCCCTGATGCTGGTATTGCTTGGCAACGGATACCACGAAACGCAGGTTAGCCTGTACCAGTTTATCCAAAGCACGTTGATCTCCCATTTTGATACGCTGTGCCAGCGTGGTCTCTTCTTCGGGGGTGATCATCGGGATCTTCGAAATTTCCTGCAAATACTTTTCAACGGCCTGCGAATCACGGTTGGTGATCTGTGTAGCGATTTTGAGTTGCCTCATGATAGATGATTACTTGTTATAGATAAACGATTATAAGACGCTATTTGTTTTATAAACGCTGTAAGGAAACCGTTAAATTTTTAAACGGTCCACCAGAAGCGTGCAAAGGTACGTTGCAACATCGGATTTTGCCAGTAATTGTGGAAAAACTCGGTAAAATGAGCAAAATTAAGTACGAATTACTAAGTACAAAGTACAAAACATCGTAATTCTATCCTACTTCGTATTTCGTACTTCGTACATCGTACTTATCTTCGCCGACCATGATTGATTTTCGTTCCGACACCGTTACCCGCCCCACACCCGGCATGCTCAATGCCATGATGACCGCCCCTGTGGGCGATGATGTGTTTGGCGAGGATCCCTCTGTTAATCAACTGGAAAGCGTTAGCGCTGCCTTATTTGGGATGGAAGCGGCTGTTTTTTGTCCCAGCGGCACCATGACCAACCAGATAGCCATCAAATGTCATACCCAGCCCGGTGATGAAGTAATATGTGAAAAATTATCCCATATATACCAATATGAAGGTGGCGGCATTGCCTTCAATTCAGGCGCTTCGGTACGGTTGATCGATGGCGACCGTGGCCGCATCACAGCCGCGCAGGTGCAGGCAGCTATTAATCCTGATGATGTTCACAGGCCCGTTACTACCCTGGTATCATTGGAAAATACCGCCAACCGTGGTGGAGGAAGTTGTTATGAATTTGCTGATATACAAGCTATTAAAGGAGTATGTCTGAAAAATAATCTAAAACTGCATTTAGATGGAGCGCGTCTGTTTAATGCTTTAGTGGCAAAGAATGAGACCTGCCGGCAATATGGAGAGGTGTTTGATACCATTTCGATCTGCCTGAGCAAGGGGCTGGGCACCCCGGTTGGCAGTGTACTGATTGGCCCGGCTGATTTTATCAGGAAGGCAAGACGGGTACGTAAAGTATTTGGCGGTGGTATGCGGCAGGCGGGTTTTATGGCAGCAGCGGGTTTGTATGCGCTGGAACACCAGGTGGCGAGACTGGCAGACGATCACCTCCATGCACAATTGATCACAGCAGCCTTACTGGAAAAAGATTTTACAGGAGAAGTATTGCCTGTAGAAACGAATATCATCATATTTGAAGTGAAAGGAAGGTTTACCGCCAAGGAACTGGCCGCAGAACTGAAGGAGAAAGGCATTTTTGTGATCGCCATATCCCCTACACAGGTGCGGATAGTTGTTCACCTGGATATTACGGAAAGTATGGTGCAGCAGACCATCGATATTATCAAAGCATTATAGAATTGTACGGAGAAAATAATCAGCAAGAGCTATGTTACCAAGAATCAATCCCACCAATACACAAGCCTGGTTTTTATTACAGAAACACCATGAGGAAGAAATGAACCGCCGCCACATGCGCGACCTGTTCAGTGCCGATGCGGACCGTTTTCATAAATTTTCATTGAAGTTCGATGATATTTTATTTGACTACTCCAAGAATATTATCAACCAGAAAACATTACAGTTACTGTTGCAATTGGCGGATGATTGCAAACTAAAGGAAGCTATTCATGATATGTTTGCCGGTATCAAGATCAACGAAACAGAGCAACGTTCCGTACTTCATACTGCCCTGCGTAATTTTTCCGATACGGTGATATTGGTGGAAGGAAAAGATATCATGCCCCGTATCCGCAAAGTACAGGCGCACATGAAGACATTCTGCAACGGGGTACACAGCGGAAACTGGAAAGGCTATACCGGGAAAAAAATCAAATACATCGTCAACATAGGCATCGGAGGAAGCGACTTAGGACCTTTTATGGTAACAGAAGCGCTCCGCCCATACTGGCAGGATGGTATCCAGTCGTTTTTTGTCAGCAATGTCGACGGGACACATATTGCCGAAACACTCAAAAAACTAAACCCGGAAGAAACGCTTTTCCTTGTAGCATCCAAAACATTTACCACGCAGGAAACAATGACCAATGCACACAGTGCAAGAAACTGGTTTCTCGAACACGCCAAAGATGCGGCACATGTGGCCAAACATTTTGTGGCGCTCAGTACCAATGAAAAAGAAGTGACCGCTTTTGGTATCGATAAGGCCAATATGTTTGAATTCTGGGACTGGGTAGGCGGCCGTTATTCTTTGTGGAGCGCGATTGGGTTATCTATTGCGCTGACGATCGGTTACGACAATTTTGAACAGTTGCTCAAAGGCGCTTATGCCGTTGACGAACATTTCCAGAAAGAAAAATTTGATAAGAACATACCCGTACTGATGGCGCTGATCGGTATCTGGTACACCAATTTCTTTGGCGCACAGAGTGAAGCTATCCTGCCGTATGACCAGTACCTGCACCGTTTTGCGGCGTATTTCCAGCAGGGAAATATGGAAAGCAATGGCAAGAGCATTGACCGCAGCGGCAACCCGGTGAATTATTCCACCGGCCCGGTAATATGGGGCGAACCCGGTACGAACGGACAACATGCTTTTTACCAGTTGATACACCAGGGAACGCTGATGATCCCCTGCGATTTTATTGCGCCCGCCATCAGCCACAACCCTATCGGCGATCACCATGTAAAACTCCTGTCCAATTTCTTTGCGCAGACAGAAGCGTTGATGAATGGCAAGAGTGAGAACGATGTAAAGATCGAGATGATGAAAGCCGATAAAAACGACGATGAGATCAAGAAACTGGCACCGTTCAAATTATTTGAAGGCAATAAACCGAGTAATTCCATCCTGGTAAAACAGGTAACGCCTTATACACTCGGTAGCCTGATCGCATTGTATGAACACAAGATATTTGTACAGGGTGTTATCTGGAACATCTTCAGCTTTGACCAGTGGGGGGTGGAACTGGGCAAGCAGATGGCGAATACCATATTGCCGGAATTGACCGATGATAAAACGGTAAGCGCTCATGATTCATCAACGAATGGGTTGATCAATGCATTCAAGAGCTTCCGGAAATAATTGGGTTTCGCTAAGAGTGGATAAGAGAAAAAGAGAGGACAAGAGAAATCTCTTTGGCTCTTTCTCTCTTATCCACTCTTAGCGAAACCAGCCCTCACAAAATACAGGATGACGCATTATGGAAGACATCATCATCAGAAATATCCAGCCCACTGATAACGCCGCTATTGCGAAAATCATCCGCAACAGCCTGGAAGAATTTGGCGCCAACAGGCCCGGTACGGTGTACTATGATGATTCCACCGATCATTTATTTGAATTGTTTGCAGCAACACCGAATGCCCGTTACTACATAGCCGAAAAAGACAATGAGCTACTCGGCGGCGCAGGCATCTTTCCTACCGATGCTTTACCTGGCGGCACCTGCGAACTGGTAAAAATGTACCTGACAAAAAATGCCAGGGGTTTGGGACTTGGCAGGCAGATGATCGATCAGTGCCTGCAGGTTGCCAAAGAACTCGGGTACACCCAGGTATATCTTGAAACTATGCCGGAATTGAAAAAAGCGGTGAGTGTGTATGAGAAATTCGGGTTTGTTTCTCTTTCCGGCCCACTCGGTAATTCAGGTCATACCGGTTGTGGTATCTGGATGATTAAAACAATATAAAATTACGTCCTTGCGAGCGTAGCGAAGCAACCTGTGTTTCGAAACTGCGCTATGCATAAATATCTGCCAAGGTTCCGGCAACGTTGGTTTTGCAATACAGGTTGCTTCGCTACGCTCGCAAGGACGCGTCAAGGCATAAAAAATCCCCACTATATATAAGGCGGGGATTTTTTTATTATCTGGAATGATATTTTACCATTTATCAACTTCTTCAGACGCATGACTCGCAGCAGCGGCTGCATCAGCAACGGGTGTGGGTGCGGCGGGTGCAGGTTCTTCTTCAGCTACAACCGGTTCAGGCTCGGCCTGTGCAACCGGTTCGGCCTCTGTTCCGTTGGATTCAACACCAACTCCGGTTCCTCCGGTGTGTTCTCCTTCGCCTTCAGCGTATTCATGGTTAAATGCGTCGAAATCAAAATCAGGCATCAGGTCTGTTTTTACGTAGTCGATTGCTTCGCCCAATGCTTTCAGGAACTTGTTGAAATCTTCTTTGTACAGGAAGATCTTGTGCCTGTCGTAACCATTGTCGTCAAAACGTTTGCGGCTCTCCGTAATGGTCAGGAAATAATCATTACCCCTGGTTGCCCTTACATCAAAAAAATAGGTTCTTCTCTTGCCGGCCCTGATACGTTTGCTGTAAACACTGTCCATTTTTTTGTCGTTGTTCTCGTAAGCCACAGTTGTAGTTTTTGGTTTCTTAATTTTTTAAGTATTGACAAATATATATAGGAATGTTTCAGAATTACCAAATTTTTAAGAAAAAAATTATCGGTCAAAAAAGTATCGTTTTGATGACTTTACAGCCATTATCCCTGTTTTAATATCGTGTATAGTGCCTTTGTGTCTTTGTGCGCTCATATTTTCTGCACCACAGTAATTAGCTATTTAATGCCCGCAAATCTTGGTATATTCATACCCTTCTTATCCACCAACCAAACCTAAAGCTGACTGTATGAAAAAGAATCTTTTCATCTGTTGTTTTGTAATGATCGCAAGCCTCAGTGGCCATACACAGATCGATGCGCGTCTGTTCCGTTATCCCGATGTATCCGCAACACAGATCGCGTTTGTTTATGGGGGCGATGTATGGACGGTTCCCAAAACTGGTGGTACCGCCAACCGGCTCACTTCTTCTACCGGCGAAGAATCGTTCCCGCGTTTTTCTGCCGATGGTAAAAAACTTGCCTTCTCTGCTACCTATGATGGCAATACGGATGTATATACCATGCCCGTATCAGGTGGCGTACCTGCCCGGCTTACCTGGTATGCAGGCGCCGACCGTGTGATCGACTGGCACCCTGATGGTAAACGTGTGCTCTTCGCATCCGGTCGGGAAAGTGGTACACCTGCCTACCGCCAGTTTTACCTGGTTTCTGAAAAAGGCGGCATGGCTGAAAAACTGCCTGTTCCCTATGGTGAACTGGCTTCTTTTTCTCCCGATGGCAACAGGATCGCGTATGTGACCAAGATCACTGAAAACTATCCCTTCAAACGGATCCGCAGCGGTCATGCTTCTGATGTATATCTTTTTGATCTTGTCAAACAGACCGCCGAAAACATCACGAAGAACGATGCCACTGATGGCAAACCCGCCTGGGTAAAGAACAAGGTATTTTATGTATCAGATATCGGGACCAACAAGCGCCGCAATATATGGGTGTATGATACGGATAAGAAAACAAAAGAACAGGTCACTTCTTTCGATAATACAGATATCAACCACATGACCGCAGGGCCGGATGAACTGGTTTTTGAAGCGGGCGGAAGACTGTATCTCATGAATACCTCCAACAACAAATACAACGAGGTAAAAATAAATGTAGTGGCCGATCAATCCACTTTAATGCCGCGTACAGTGAGTGTTGGCAACAGCATCAGCAATTTTGATCTTTCGCACGATGCCAAACGTTCTGTATTTGAGGCACGTGGCGAACTGTTCAGCATACCCGCGGAAAATGGTGTCATCATCAACCTGACCAATACCAGCGGGGCATGGGAAAGATACCCTTCCTGGTCGCCCAACGGCAGGTGGCTGGCTTACTGGAGTGATGCCAGTGGTGAATGGGAGATCATGCTGCGTGATAACAGCGCTTCCACTGTCAAAAAAATGACTTCTTTCGGAACAGGTATGGGCTGGCAATTGTACTGGTCGCCCGATAATACACGTATTGCTTTTATCAACGACCTGCAGGAGATCAAAGTACTTACAGTAGCTACAAATGCCATTGAGATCATCGATAAAACCACCGAAAACTCTTACAATGCGCTGCAGGGTTTCCGGGTGAACTGGTCGCCCGATTCCAAATGGCTCACGTATGCGAAAAGTGTTCCGAATGTGAACAATGCTATCTTCCTGTACAGTTTTGACAAGAAGAAAGTAGCACAGGCCACATCGGGTTATTACAATGATGATAATCCCGTGTTTGATGTAACGGGTAAACACCTGTTCTTTACAACCGACAGGAACTTCTCTCCTTCTTACAGCAGTCTTGATAATACCTGGATCTATCCCAATACCACGCAACTCGCAGTGAGTACACTCGATCCGTCAACCACTTCCCTGCTGTTTGCCAAAAATGATGATATCAAAATCGATACGGGTGCAGCCGCAAAACCAGCCGCACCCGATACCACTAAAAAAGCAAAACCTGTTACAGCAGAAGCCAATATCCAGCCGGAAACGATTGAACAGCGTGTAGAGATACTTCCCGTGCCTTCGGGTAATATCGGCGACTTATCGGTCGTGGAAGGAAAATTATTGTACAGGCGTTTTTCCAATACAGGCGCCGCTCCCGGCCCGCCTTCCTTGAATTTTTATGATATTGAAACACGTACCGATAAAACCATCATGGCCAATACCAGTGCGTATGCATTATCGAATGATGGTAAAAGCCTGCTGGTTCGCAGCGGCAGCGGGTTTGGTATCATTCGGCCGGCAGCGGACCAGCGTATGGAAAAACAATTGCGCACGGCAGAGATGGAAATGATCCTTACACCACGCGAAGAATGGAAACAACTTTTCAACGATACCTGGAGACGTTACCGTGATTTCTTTTATGACCCCGCTATGCAGCAGGTGGATTGGAACGTGGTACGTAAACAATACAGCGCCTTGATGGATGATGCCATCACACGCTGGGATGTGACCAATATCATGCAGGAAATGGTGGCAGAACTGAGTGCGGGACATACCTATGTACGTGGCGGTGATGTGGAACAGGCAAGGAACCGCGATCATGGGTTCCTGGGTATTGACTGGGAACTGGATAACAATGCCTATAAAATAAAACGCATTGTACGCCCCGGTGCATGGGATAATGAAGTTCGTTCGCCATTGACAGGTACGGGTATCAGTGTGAAAGAAGGCGATTACATACTTTCTGTAAACGGCCGTGTACTCGATCCCGCGATCGACCCCTATGCCATGTTTGAAGGATTGGCAGGAAAAGCGGTGGCGCTTCGTGTGAATAGTAAACCGACACTGGAAGGCTCGAAAGAAGTGATCATAAAAACATTGATGCCACAACAGGAAGGCAGGCTCCGTCATCTCGAATGGATAGAGGGCAACCGTAAAAAAGTGGAAACGCTTTCCAACGGTCAGCTTGGCTATATGTATATGCCGAATACAGGCGGCGATGGACAGACAGAACTGATGCGCCAGTTTTACGCGCAGATCGACAAAAAAGGATTTGTGATCGATGAACGTTTTAATGCGGGCGGACAACTGGGTGATCGTTTTATTGAAATGCTGAACCGTCCTGTTGTGTACAATATCGCCTGGCGCAATGCCGGTATCACACCCTCACCACAAAAAGGAAATAATGCACCGAAAGTGATGCTCATCAATGGCTGGGCAGGATCAGGTGGTGATGCGTTTCCCTGGGCATTTCAGCAACAGGGTCTCGGGCCGATCATCGGGGAAAGAACGTTAGGTATATTGGTAGGGCCCGCCACCGGTCATCAACTGATGGATGGCGGCAGTATTACCGTACCTGATGCCAGGTTATTTGGCGGCGATGGAAAATGGTTCGCCGAAGGCTATGGCATTAAACCCGAAATTGAAATATGGGATGACCCTGCACAACTCGCCAAAGGCGTTGATCCGCAACTGGTGCGTGCCGTTGAGGAAGCTTTGAAACTGGTAAAAGAAAAACCAAGGGTGATTTATCCGCGTCCTAAGTTTGAAGACAGGAGTGCGAAGGGGCTTAAAGAGCAATAAAAGTAGGCTGTCTCTGTGTTACTCTGTGTCCTCCGTGCCTCTGTGGTAAAGAACATCCTCCTTCGATCGAAGCGTAGGCTTTACCACAGAGGCACGGAGGACACAGAGTTACACAGAGAAATTTTATTCTGCTGGTTCTGTTCTTTCAGTTAATTGTAAGCGATAGAGCTCGGCGTAGTAGCCATTATTCATCATCAGTTCTTCATGCGAACCCTGTTCCGCCACTTCGCCATTATCCAGCACAATGATGTTATCAAAACGAAAGGAGGAGAATATACGGTGTGTAATGATGATGGCAGTTTTATCATGCAGGTAACGGTACAGGTTACCGATGATCTCGTTCTCGGTTTTGGCATCAACGGCGCTGAGGCAATCATCAAAAACAATGATACCGGGTTGTTTGATCAATGCACGGGCAATGGAGATGCGTTGTTTCTGTCCGCCGCTAAGTGTTACACCGCGCTCTCCTATCATGGTATTGTATCCTTCTGAAAATCCCTTAATCTCCCGGTCAACACTGGCAAAACTGGCTGCCTGTTCGATGGTTTCGTGCATAGCGCCGTTGGCAAGACCGAAACTGATGTTATCGCTTACGGAATCACTGAACAGGAACACATCCTGCTGTACATAGCTGATCTGTTCACGTAATGTTTTCAGATCGATATCTTTGATATCGGTACCGCCAATGGAAATATGGCCTTTTACCGGGTCATAAAAACGCAGCAATAACTGCGCGATGGTTGATTTTCCGCTGCCTGTTCTTCCTAACAGTAATACCTTCTCTCCTTTTTTGATGCGCACATTAAAATGCTGTATGGCACGGATACCGGTATGCGGGTAGGTAAAATTGACTTTATCAAAAACAATATCCCCGTTTACAGGGCCGGCAACCGGTTGTTCAGGAGTTACGATCACGGGTTTTGTCTGCAGAAATTCATTGATCCTTTTCTGCGAAGCCGCTGCACGTTGTATCATACTGGCGGTCCAGCCAATGGCGCTTACCGGGAAAGTGAGCATGTTGAGATAGATCACAAACTCTACGATCAGTCCCACTTTACTGGTATCCTGCAGTGCCTGCATCCCACCTATCCAGATGGTGATCAGGGTGCTGATACCGATCATCAGCGCCATACTGGGGAAATAGATGGCTTCCACTTTGGCCAGTCCTACCGCATTCTTACGGTATTCCTCGCTGTTCTTTTTGAAAAAACCGAGCATGGCTTTTTCCTGTACAAAAGATTTGATCACACGGATACCCGAATAGGATTCCTGGGCATTGGTGGTTAGATCTGATAAGAGCGATTGTATCTTTTCACTCTTCTTATTAATGATGCTGTTGACGATGTAAATAGTGATGGCCAGTATGGGTAATGGTGCCAGTACCAGTAAAGTGAGTTCTACATCTTTCCGCAGCATATTTACCACACAGAAACCGATGAGTGCAACAAGATTGATCAGGTACATCACAGCGGGTCCGATATACATACGTACACGGCTCACATCTTCCGTCATACGGTTCATCAGGTCGCCGGTACTGTGTGTTTTGTAGAAATTGGTATCGAGTTTCTGGTAATGCTGGTAGATCTCGTTCTTCTGGTCATACTCGATATGCCGGCTCATCACGATGATCGTTTGCCGCATAAAGAACATCAGGATGCCCCTGATCACCGCCAGCAATAATATGGTAATACTGCACAAAGCGATCAGCCAGCCAAAACTGATATGCATGGATTGAACGCCGTCGATGAACCAATCCACCAGTTGGTCGTGTACAGGGCGATTAAGGGCGGGTTTTGCACCGGGTAAACGTTGCTGTACCTCGTTTACCACGAAACCCGTTATCTGAGGGGCCAGTACGGCAAAATAGTTGGACGATACCACGAACAATATCCCGATAAAAAAACGGTTACGGTATTTCCAGAAATATGCATTGAGCGCCCCAAGATGTTTCAACCGAAGAGAATTTTGACAAAGTTAGTGGACAGGGTTCAAGATACAAGGTATAAGATGTACAAGTGGTATGTGAAACATAAGGTACAAGGCAGAAGAAAAAACAAGGCACAAGAATCAAGTAAGTAATCAGGCGGATTCCTGTACCTTGTTTCTTGGGCCTTGTTTCTTATATCGTGTATCTTGTGTCCTGTTTCTTTTCCACAATTTCCAAATCCCCAGCATGGTATACTTTTTTATAGATGATGATACAGATGACCAGGAGATATTTGGTATGGCCATAACAGAGATATCCCCATCCGCCACTTGTTTTTTTGCGAATGATGGTATTGAGGCGTTGGAAAAACTGGTCGATACAAGCTTTGCCCCGTCGTGCATTTTTATCGATCTGAATATGCCGCGGATGAATGGCAAAGAATGTCTGGCAGAAATAAAGAAAATAGAACGACTTGCCGGTGTACCTGTCTTTATCTATTCCACATCGGCAGATACAAGGCTCAGGGAAGTATGCCAGGAGCTTGGTGCCGTTGATTTTATTGTAAAACCACCGGGGTTGCAGGCGCTTACCGACAGGCTGGCTAAGATCATACACGATAACCATCTCTATGACTGATTTAGATAACCGGATTGAAGAGAATGAAGAAAGGCTGCGGCTGGCTATTGAATCTACACAGTTAGGTACCTGGGAATATTATCCGCTTACGGGAAAACTGCACTGGTCGCCGGAATGCAGAAAGATATATGGGTTAAGGGATAATATTGATGTGGACATGTCTGCCTTTTCCGATCATCTGTATGCTGAGGACAAAGATCATGTACTACAGGCGGTAGAGGCTGCAATGGACCCATCGGGTGACGGCAATTATGATCTCACTTACCGGATTGTACGGTTTGATGACGGGTCTGTGCGCTGGATACACCCGAAAGGGAAAGTCTTTTTTAATGAACAGCGCCAACCCGAACGGTTTATCGGGACCGTTGTTGATATCACCGAATACAAAACTTTTGAAACCAGTTTACGTGAAAGTGAACAACGCGCAAGGATAGCCGTTGAGGCCGCTGACCTGGGAACATTTGACTGGGATTTGTCTGCCAATATTTTTCACAGCTCTGACCGTGTGCTGCAGATCTTCGGTTTTGCAGCTGGATCGGAAGTGTCACATGCAGAAATGATGTCGCGTTTTCATCCTGAGGATAAGCATATCCGTGACAAAGCAGTGGCTGATTCTAAGGAGAAAGGCGGTCTTATTTACGAGGTTAGGATCATCTGGCCCGATCAAAGTATTCGCTGGGTAAAAGTATATGGCAAGATCATACCTGGCGGCAACCAGCAACTCACCAGGATGTATGGTATTGTGATGGATATTACAGAGCAGAAAAGCCAGGAAGCCATGCTGGAAAAAATTGTGGCTGAAAGAACCCTGTCACTCCTGCAAAGCAATGAAGAACTGAAAAAGAGCGAGGAGCGGTATTCAAAAATGGCGGAAGAGGTACAGGATTATGCCATATTGCTTTTATCTACCGAGGGTTATATTCTGAACTGGAATAAGGGCGCTGAAAGGATCAAAGGATACCATGAGTCGGAGATCATCGGAAAACATTTCAGGAAATTTTACCTGCCTAAGGACCAGCAAAACCGGCTGCCCGAAACCCTGCTGCGTGAAGCAGCGGAAACAGGCAGGGCCATGCATGAAGGATGGCGGATCCGAAAAGACAATACCATATTCTGGGGTAGCATTGTGATCACCGCTTTGCATGATGCCGATAACAATATTATCGGTTACTCAAAAGTGACACGTGATCTTACAGAACGCAAAATGGCCGAGGACAGAATGCGGGAATACGCGAAGGAACTGGAGGCTCAAAACAAGGAACTTGAACAGTTTGCTTATATCGCCTCGCATGACCTGCAGGAACCCTTGCGTAAGATCCAGACATTTACAGAGATATTGGAGAAACATATCCATGATGAAACACTGTCACGCAAATACCTGGAAAAGATCAGTTCGGCAGCCAATAGAATGTCGCAACTGGTACGTTCCGTGCTGGACTACAGCCGTCTTTCCGTCACAGATATAGTATTGGAACCGGTAGACCTGAACCCCATCTTCGAAAACATCAAAACCGACCTCGAATTACAGATCAGTGAGCGTGAGGTGGTCATTGACGATCAGAAATTGCCTGTAGTAAAAGGTATTCCTATCCAGTTGCAGCAGCTTTTGTTCAACCTGCTGAGTAATGCCATCAAATTTTCAGACAAGGACCCGTATATCACTATCCGCTCACGCAGTTTGCAACCCAAAGAAAGCGAGCAGTACCCGGGTTTGCAGCCAGGCATGGATTATTCGGAGATCATGATACAGGACAATGGTATCGGTTTCGACCAGAAATACGCCGCGCGGATATTCACCATTTTCCAGCGGCTGCATGGACAGAAAACTTACCCGGGAACTGGTATCGGTCTTGCTTTATGCAAGAAGATCGTTGATAACCACTATGGCCATATCCGCGTAGAAAGCGAACCGGGCAAAGGGAGCAGGTTTTATATCTATTTGCTGAATGCAGAGCAGTAAGAATATTGAATGATGAACAGATGAATGTCGAAGTGGTAGGTTACTTCATTATTCATCTGTTCATCATTCGATATTCACTTTCTTTCCTGTTCGCATGGCTTCATACACGGCTGCAATGATAGCCACATCTCTCCTGCCCATTTCGCCGGGTACAGATGAGGGTTGACCATTTTTGATCGACTGCGCAAAAGCATCCATTTGTTTTGCCTGCTGGTTGATATGCGGGAGATTCATTTTCCCATTGGAGGTTTTACCCTGTAATCCCCTGTATTCAAATGCCGGTGATAGTTCAAACCAGCCCTGTTCCGCTTCTGCGCGTAAAAAACAATAGTCTTCGTTATAGCTGGCTTTGCATTCCACTACTACCCCGCCGGGAAATTCCAGTTGCCAGGTCAGTGATTCTTCTACTGTTTTGAATTTTTCCGGGTCATGTTTGATTCCTTCCTGCGCGGTTACTGCAACAGGATCCATTCCTAATGTATAACAGGCTGCCTGTATGCAGTAAATTCCGAGGTCCTGTAAGGGGCCGCCGCCTGCCATTGCTTTATCCAGGCGCCAGATACCGGGTTCTGCTACAAATCCAAAACCTGTTTTTATTTGTTTGACAGCACCATACACTTTTTCCCGGGCCAGCCTGCACATCTCAAGATTATAGGGTTCAAAATGCAGGCGGTAACCGAGGGATAAAAGAGTGCCGGCTTCTTTGCAGGCTGCGATCATGGCATCGCAATCTTCCATACTCAGCGCCATCGGTTTTTCGCAGATCACATGCTTGCCTGCTTTGGCGGCGCGGATCGCGTATGTTGCGTGAAGGGCATTGGGTAATACCACATACACGATGTCTATATCGGGGTTGTTGCAGATCTCATCAAAATTTTGGTAACTGTAAATGTTTTTAGCTGGAATAGCATAATGCTGTTGCCAGGTTGTTGCTTTTTCCGATGAACCGGTTACGATACCGGCGAGATAACAATCGGATGTTTCCTGCAAGGCAGTCGCCAGCTCGTGTGTAGCATAGTTTCCCAATCCAACCAATGCGATACCGAGTTTACCGGAGTTATTGTGTGTTTGCATGTAGTTACTAATAGATATTTTCTTATTCGAAATACCAGAATTGTGTTTGTCGGCATACTCTGTGGTATTCTGTGTCCTCCGTGCCTCTGTGGTAAAGAACATACTCCCTCAATCTAAGCGAAGGCTTTACCACAGAGGCACGGAGAACACAGAGGTTCACAGAGAGGCGAAATTAAATATGCCCTTGTGTTCTTTGCAGATGAAAATTTCTCACAAAGGCACAAGGGCACAAAAGGGTTGACAAAACGATTATGCTTTTTTCGCGATCGCGGCAGGCACTTTTACATAGCTGGTGCCATACGGGTAACGTTGTGGTCTTGATAAGAGCTTATTGGCTTCTGCATTGTTTTTGAAATGTTCTTTTACCGGATCCCATTGCAGTCGCTGGTTAGGGAACTTCATCGCTGCATGGGCCACCAGGCAGGCGCTGCACGAACGGTGCGCTACTTCAATCGGGCTGATATTCGGCTTTTTTGTTTTGATAGAATCCAGCCAGTTGCGGTGCTGTTCGGGACTTCTATACAGGTTGATCTCTTTTGGCCCGATCACTGATTCAAGGATTTTCGGGTCACTGGCAGTGATACCTCTCATGCTGTTGGGAGCATCGGTTGCGGTAGCGCCGCCGCCACTCCTGGTACAGAATACCCAGCCTTTGGTTCCTTCAAAACGGATACCGTTAGGGAACTCAGGGTTTACGATCATGGTCACATCATTCGGGTACTTCATCTGTACCTCGAAATTGCCATGCACGTTCCACAGCTGTGATTTAGGGAACACTACCGATTTACATTCTGCTTCAGAAGGCCCGGTATATTCAGTACCCATACCCCAATGCGCGATATCGATATGGTGTACACCCCATCCGGTGATCATACCTGCACCAAACTGTTCCAGTCGCAGCCATCCCGGTCTTGAATTGACAGGATCTTTCTGTGTATGAACACGGTCATGTGTATAATAGATGTAGGGAGTGGATCCCAGCCATGCATCGTAGTTAAACCTTTCGGGTATTGGCATATCTACCGCATTACCACCGGCAGGATCGCCGGGTAATCCTATTTTAACTGTTTTGAGCTGACCGATACGACCATTACGTACCAGTTCACAGGCTTTGTGGAACTGTGGCCAGGGGCTGATCGATCTTTGCTGGCTGCCCAGCTGGAACACCACACCTGTTTTACGGATGATATCGCTCATGGTACGCCCCTCTTCAATGGTCAGCGAAGTAGGTTTCTGGCAATAGATATGTTTTCCTGCCAGCGCCGCCTCTACAGCTACCTGTGCGTGCCAGTGGTCGGGTGTACTGATGAGTACAGCGTCGATATCCTTATCGTTGATCAGGTCGCGGTAATCATCGTATTTTTTGACATCAACCGTGGTATTCTTTTTGGCATAGAAATCCTCGATGTATTTTTTACCGAGATCCTGTCTCACGCCATCATAATCCGCCAGGGCAATTACCCTCGCATCATCGTTTTTCATTGTTTCGGGAAGATCATGGCCGCGTGCAATACGACCAATACCAATCTGGCCGATATTGATCCGGTTACTCGGTGCATTCTGTCCGAACACACTGGAAGGAACAATCGTCGGAAAACCCGTTGCTACAATGGCAGTGGCAGCAGTGGCTTTGGCAGAAGATGACAGGAAATCCCTCCTCGACATGTCTGATTTTTTTTCTTTTTTCATATGGTTTGTTATAGTGAGTGTTTGAATGTGTGTACTGTTTTATTTTTTCACCACCACCTTCGGCGCTGTGGCAAAATACTGCCAGGCGCTTTCTGCTTTCTCTCCTGAAAAACGGCCGTTGAATACTACTAACCTGTACTGTAAAGTATATGTTTTTCCCGGTTCCAATAGCCAGTTTTTATCTTTTGTGGGTGCAAAATTGAAGAACATATCGCCGCGCCCGTTTGTGCCTTCTCCCCAGATACGCATGGGTTCCGGATGGTCGTAATTGGCGGGATAGGAAAGAAAGGCGGCGCCGCCATAATCATTGCCCGGCAATTCGCCCTGTACAATGGCCCAGCGTGCTTTGGTGCCGTCGGTGTTCTTTCTTGTTTTCCCTTCCGAAGTAAGCACTTCACAATTTTTCGTATCCCAGTAACCGGTAGTGCGCCAGCCCATACCTGCATAGCGGTAGGCCAATATTTCGAAAGGACTTTCGGTGGCACAATTCATTTTGGAAGTGATATCCACTATATAATAATCACTGTTCTCCGTGGGTTTGTACACACGCACGGTTTGCAGTTCATTCAATGCTACTTTTTCGGTACCGGCTTTGCGGTTGAATACCACGTGTTCGTGCAAGGCTTCGTATTCGCTGTACACAGGGCCGTTGGTAACAGAAACGAATTTGGCAAAACGTACACTGGCACGTCCGCCGCGGATGTTCCAGAAATCAACTGTATCTTTTTCAAAAAGCACATGTGTCCATGGGTTCCAGATACCGTAGTGGTGATAATGATCGGGGGCCTGGATACGCGTCAGCTCCTGCCCATGTGGTGTCCACAAGGGATGGATAAAACCACTGCGTTTATAAGTGGTATCAATTTTTTCCGGCGGATACACCGTTTTGAAAAAATAGCTGAGTAGTTTTTTATTACCCGATTGAATCACCATCGCACCATTATCAGGTTTCGCTATGATATTATCGTTGTTTTTTACCGGTGGGTTCTGTACCAGTTCATACACCCGCTTGGTTTTATCGGTTCCTGCATCCACCAGCCAGTGAATGATGCGTTTACCGGAATTTTCTATCTGGTAAGGAACCGGGATACGGGTACCTCCACGTACTTCTACCAGGCTAAGTACACTATCAGCAAGAAAAGTAACCGCATCCAGGTCCGCAGAAGCCGGTACCTGTAATCCATTGGTGGGTTTGTTGAGTTTGATCTCAAAACTTGTTATCTTCTGGGCGGAAACACAGGTTGTCAATAAAACAAAGGCGCTAAGAATAGCGGTGCGGCGGAATACAACGCCGGTAAGCAGTCTGTTAAAAATGGCGTTGGCAGCAATGCACATATTACAAGGTTGTTTTTGGAACAACGGTCAATCATTGCGGTGCTAATGTACAGGATTTTTTCAAAATGCAATCGGTTTCATTTTTCATTTTTTTCAAGTAACTTAACATCAATATTGCCAATATGAAAAAACTGACTGCTGTTTGCTGCATCGTTGCTGCCTGCGTGATGATATCCGTCTTTCCTTCCCAGTCGCTGGCCCAGAATAACCCGGTAGGTATTTTTGAACATCACCAGGATGTGGGTGATCCGCAATTAAAAGGAAATACCGTTTACGATAAACAAAACCAGACCTATACCCTATCAGCCGCCGGCGCCAATATATGGGCGAAGAACGACCAGTTTCAATATGCGTTTAAAAAGATCAAGGGCGATTTTATGGTGAGGGCCACCGTCCGTTTTATCGGTAAGGGAACCGACCCGCACAGGAAGATCGGTATCATGGCAAGGGATAAACTGACTGCCGACTCCCGTTATACCGATGCCTGTGTACATGGCGATGAACTCAGTTCGCTGCAATACCGTGGCATGGATGGGGATACCACGGGGCAGCTGGTCGTTTCTGCTTTTCATCCTACAGAAATAGAATTGGAACGCGTAGGTAATACCTTTACTTTTTCGGCGGCCAGCTTTGGTCAGAACTATCGTTCTGTAACGAAAGAAATGCCGTTGAACGAAGAAGTATTTGTGGGTTTGTTCCTCTGCTCCCACCGCGCTGATATTATGGAACAGGCGGTATTCAGTAATGTGCAGATCATCATTCCCCCTGCAGCCGGCTATCGCCCCTATCGTGATTACCTGGGTAGCCATCTGGAGATCATGGATGTAAGCACGGGCCATCGCAAAATACTGCACAGCGCCCCCAATTCTTTACAGGCACCCAACTGGACACCGGATGGTAAATTCCTTATCTATGCCGAAGAAGGGTTGCTGAAAAAATACGAGATCGCTACCGGCACGATTACTACACTCAATACCGGATTTGCCACCAGCAATAACAACGACCATGTATTGTCTTTTGACGGAAAGATGATGGGCATAAGTCATCATGTGGGACAAAGGCGTGTTTCCACCATTTTTACTTTGCCTGTAACCGGGTCCGATAAACCCGAGCAGATCACGATGGACACGGCACATTCTTATTTGCATGGCTGGTCACCGGATGCCAAAACACTTATTTATACCGCACAGCGTAAAGGCGATTGGGATATTTATGCAATAGATGTCAAAACCAAAAAAGAAACCCGTTTGACCGATGGGGTTACGCTGGATGACGGACCTGAATACAGCCCGGATGGAAAATATATCTACTTCAATTCCGTTCGGACAGGTACGATGAAATTATGGCGCATGAAACCGGATGGTTCTCAACCTGAACAGGTAACTTTTGATGAATACAATGACTGGTTCCCGCATTTTTCACCTGATGGCAAATGGATAGTGTATATCTCCTTTCCAAAAGATATGGATCCTACAACGCATCCATTTTATAAGAAAACTTACCTGCGTATCATGCCCGCATCAGGCGGCGTACCCAAAAACATCGCCTATATTTTTGGCGGCCAGGGAACGATCAATGTACCAAGCTGGTCGCCGGATGGGAAGATGGTGGCGTTTATTAGTAACAGCAAATTATAAGACATTGAACAGAGGAACAAGGAACAGATGAACAAGGAATGTTGAAGTAGTTCCGATTGATGATACAAATCCGATCCTTGTTCAACATTCCTTGTTCCTTGTTCTTCTGTTCAAAAACATCATTATTCGATATTAGCCGATCCTATAAAGTGCATTCTTAATAGCATAAATCGCTATCCCTGCCGCGGTTTTCACATTCATTTTTTCCAGGATCCTTGAGCGGATGCCTTCGATGGTGCGGGTACTCATAAACATTACCTCGCCTATTTCTTTATTGGATTTTTCTTCGCAGATCAGTTTGATGATCTCTTTGTCTTTATCGGAGAATAGGTGGCCCTCTTTGATTTTATAGGGATTGAAATGGCTGTTGGAGATCATTTTCACAAGTCTTACGGAAGTTGACTTACAATAGTATGGATGTCCTGCCGCAACGGTCTGTATCGCATCCGTGATCTCGCCTTTTTGAGCATTCTTGATGATATAACCCAATGCACCTGCTTCCAGCGCCTCTACGATCAGGTGCTCGCTGTCGAAAGTGGAAAGTGCGATCGTTTTTACAGCGGGGTAATCACGGGTGATCAGGGTAATGGCCGCTACCCCATCCAGTATGGGCATACGCAGATCGGTAACGATGATATCGGGTTGCACCTGTGGTACCAGTTCCAGTAACCGTTTCCCGTTTTCCGCTTCACCAACGACGAGTATGGATGGGTCCTTGCTTAATAAAAGCTGTAGACCGTCGCGGTATATATCATGATCATCTGCAATGATGACCCGTATTTGTTTTATTTCACTCATAAAGGAATTTCAATTAAATAATGTGTGCCCTTACTGGCGGAACTGTTCAGGTAAACGGTTCCCTGCAGCATATCTACCCTGCGCATGATGTTCTGTAGACCGTGCCCCTGCTTCTTCGATGCTTCCAGTGTGTCAAAACCGCGGCCATTGTCACTGATATCTACCTGTAACAGCTTTCCTTTTCCCGTCAATTGTACCTGTATCACGGATGCATGTGCATGTTTGACCGCATTATTGGTGATCTCCTGTATGATGCGGTAGATATGTATCTCGTTCTCGGGGCCGATCCCCGGATCATGCTCACTGCACTGGAAACGTACTGATAATGACCCTGAATGATCGATCATTTCCGTATATTCTTTAACCGCAGCAAACAATCCTTTTTTCTGTAGGGCCTTGGGCATCAGGTTATTGGATATCTCCCGTATTTTCTGCATGGTAGCATCAATATAACCACCCGCACGCGCCAGTATTTTGAGATCCTGTTCATCAACCGTATTCAGACATTCCAGGTTTAGTTTGATCGCGGATATCACCGAGCCCAGTTCATCATGCAGATCGGCGGCAATACGGCTGCGTTCTCCTTCCAGCAGTAAGATCTCCGTTACGAGCTTTTCTTTTTCCAGGGCCATCTTCTTACGCTGGTGCCTTACAATGTTTACCACAAAAAAAGTCACCAGCATCGCCAGTACGATGGACGCTATCACTACTGCATATAAAATTCTTGTTTCTTCGGGATGCATAAAATAGCTACGGTATAAACCAGGTTACTAAGTACGTTGATTAACCCGAGAATGAAAAACACCTTGTTATAAAATTCCTCGGAAAATGAGAGCGAAAGAATGTAAAACGATTCGATATACGCTTTGTAACTGAAAAAAAACACAAAACTAATACAGATGATAAACATTGGGTTCGTAAGAAGGCTTTTTCTTTCAAACACGATCAAACGATTGATGAGGTCGATACTCATGAAAATGGTTACGGCGCAATAGTACACCCGGTATAGGGAATTGATTGTACGGACCGGGTTATGCAGAACAAGGTTATCGGCTATCCATACGACCAGACCAATCACACCAAAAAACACATATTTGCTTTTACGCACCGATCCGTTCCATCGGTAAAAAATAACCAGCAGGAATATAAACTCAGCCAATACATAGATATTGGAGTTAAGAATATTGGTGTGAAAAACATAACCACATATTATCCCGAATGTATCGTTTAAAGCGCCCACCCACAGCAAAATAAAAAACGGTTTGTATATCGCCGGCGAATCCTTGTACCGGATAAGTGCCGCAATGGCCGGTAAATAACCTGATAAAGCAGAATAATGTGCGAGTAAGTTCATTTAATCCATGTAAAGGTGGTTCGGTTCTGGTGATAGCAATTTGCATGAAAAACCAGCACCAACCTAACGTATTTCTACTTTTTTTGAGCGTAGAAATACGCAACAGGCTAATAGGTAATGTTCATTAACGGATAGGCTGATTCCCATAAAAAAGCCTCTCATTTTTCAATAAGAGGCCAAAAAAGGTTACGGCTGGCTGACTTCCCCCCGGTATCAGCCTCATCTTTGGGGCTAATTCGAATGAAATAATTACTGTATCCTGGTTATCACCCGAGGATGGCAACCTTTTTGTACTGTAATGTTAGAGAATAATATGAGGGTCGCTTTTCGTAGTAATACGCATAATATGCGTAGAACTACGCAAATTTGACTGGAGAATGGCGGATACCCATTTACTACACAGCTGACAAGCCACTATTCGCCAATCTATTGTATCATTGCTATCAGATCTGACCATGGAAAAGACATTGAGGGTTTTTATAATTGACGATGACCTGGATGACCAGGTGTTGATGAAACAGGCATTTGACTCAGCCAATACACAGGTAGATGTACGGTTCGTCACCAGAAGTGATGAGGCCCTGCAATACCTGACCGACTGTATCCCGGCCGAACAGCCGGATATTATTGTATCAGACTATAATATGCCGATGATGAATGGTGAAGAATTTCTGAAACGCCTGGTTTCAGAGAAGCAATACAACGATACACCCAAAGTGATCGTCAGTACCGCGGCATCACCCACAATCATTGAAGGCTGTCTGGCCAACGGGGCCTCCCGGTACCTGATCAAACCATCGGATTTTGAAGAACTGGTCAGACTGGCCAATATGATCATTTCACTTGCCCGTAAATAACCCAATTACATAATTCATTTGTAAAACAAAAGGCAGTTGCCCGAAATAAGTATGCGCGCAGATATGGTACCCAAAAAACAGTTAGCAGTAAAACGTTCCAAACTTCCCGGCTCAGGTAATGGCCTTTTTGCCAAAACATTTATCCCGAAAGGAACCCATATAGTGGAATATACAGGCAGGATAAATACCTGGAAGGAATTAAAAAATGTATCAGACAATGGGTACCTGTTTTATGTAACAAGAAACCATGTGATAGACGCTCTTCCCCATAAAAAAGCGCTGGCGCGTTATGCCAATGATGCAAGGGGAATGGTGAAAGTAAAAGGCATCACCAATAACAGTGAGTATGTGACCAAAGGGTTAAAGGTCTACATCAAATCCCTTCGCGATATACAAGCCGGGGAAGAGATACTGGTGGGCTATGGTAAAGAGTATTGGGATATTATGAAGGAGAATAAGAAAACCGGGGGTCGTTAACGTTAATCTTTAGCTGATAGCTGATAGCTGATAGCCATTCATAATACCCTCAGCATTTGTGCCTTGCTGTTCCACAGCTTAACAGCGCCATTGGCAAAGTTTCCGGTAACCATTGATTGGCCATCCCTGCTCCAGGCAATACCCCAGATATCGGTTTCCGATTTTCCGGTACCTAGCAGTTCACCCTGTTTTGACCAGATACGCAATGCATCACTTGCGGTAGCCAGTTGCCTACCGTCAGGGCTCCATCGAAGGTTCCTGATCTCGGAATGATGCGGTCCTTTGATGCTTTTTACCAATGTACCATCTTCTTTCCAGAACTGCAGCAGTGTGGGCATCCCTTCTTTTTCATGTCCATAATCACCGGTGGCGAAAAATTCGCCGGAGGGGTGCCATTTGGCAGTCAATACGCTGGTATGTTCTTTCCGGTGGTTGATAAAAGCCAGTTGCTTACCCGATGTATCAAACAAAATGATCTCATCGCTGCCGGTAACGAGTATGTTTTTGGAGGGGTGCCAGTCAATCGTAAGATAGCTGTGCTTATTGTATTTGGATATACGTTTGATGATCTTTCCCTGTTTATCCATGATCTGTACAATACCGGCGCCATCTGCCAGCGCCAGCAACTGCCCGTTAAAGTTCCAGGCAACGCCCCTGCCGCCTGTTGGCAGACCGGGTATGGTTACCAGTTGTTCTGTTTGCATATCCAGCAGTTGTACGCCTTTCATAGTGGCAACGGCCAGCAGTTTTTCTGAAGGGTGCCAACTTAGGCCCTTCACCATACTATTCATCAGGAATGATTTATACAATGCATGATCATGACCGTTGTACATCCATACGATACTGTCGTCCCCTCCTACAGCAATATAGTTACCATCATGGCTCCATTCGGTGGCCCAGATGGAAGATGGTTTTTGCGCGGAATGGTTTTGTGAAAAGACGCAGCTCTGTAAGAGAAGCAGGCCGGTGACTAATATCAGTAAGCGGCTGGATAAAACGGTACGCATAGTGATGTGTTTGCACAAACAAAATAATTAAAAAACACCAGCACCAACCGCCGCCTGTATAATTCCTCTGTGCAACTCTGTACCCTCCGTGCCTATGTGGTAAAGCCTTCGCTTCGATCGATGGAGGATGTTCTTTACCACAGAGGCACGGAGGACACAGAAATGCACAGAGAAGATGTTTTATTTTACCGGTGGGGTGATTTTTGATAGCAATAATAAAGCATCAAAATGCCTGGAGAGTATCATTTTATTTCCCCCATCCAGGTTGATAAAAGTATCATTAACGATGATATCCCTGTACAGCCATTCTGCGCCTTTTGTTTTGGAAACAGGCAGGTAATTCACAAAACCCGGCAGTGCATGAATGATATGTTTGATATCGGTCGCTGTTGCATCCGGCCCCATCATGTTTTCAGGATTGCCTGCATTGTTTGCGAAAGAACCGCTACCTGCAAAAACACCAATTGTATAAAGCTGGTTTCCATACCTGCGGTCAAGTATACTGCCCATTACCTCAAGTGAATCATTATGCCTGGCGATATGATAGTTGTGCGCAATGATCAGCACTTTTTCATTTTTATACAGGCTATCACAGAGCCATGCCACATTTGCCGCCATCATGGAATCCCTTGCTGCAAAACGGCGGCCGGTGTTCTTGTCTTTGGCAAACTGTAACATGTATTGCAGCGAACCTATGCGGTTGGTAATCGTTTGTGATATGAGTCTTTCTTTGTCATTGGTAGTATTCCCCTTCAGCAGGCCGTTTATTTGTTGATACGCTGCTACCAGTTCATGGGTTTTTACCAGTAGTGTATCACTCAATACATTTTTCCCCGCTAAATCTCTTTGCACAGTTGCGAACCTGTCTTCCAGGTTACCATACAGCATCGAATCGATATTTTTCTGTATGGCCACTTCGGCAAGTACGCGTTTAAAAGAACCACCCGAGCGCTGCACATCAATACCGGCAATATGTATATTGTTTGATTTAACATATTCCATCAACTCCCTGAATTCCGAACTGCGCCACCCGTTAAATAAACCGTAGGTCATCTGCAGCGGGGACAACTCTTTTTTTGACCATTCGGAAAAGATCATTTCACCTATCCCCGATTCAAATAAGATCGTACTAAAACCATGGTGCTGATGCAGGTACCGTATCAATTCGTTTTTCAACAGGAATACTTCTCTCGACCCATGGTTGAACTCCCCGATCAATACTATTTTTTTGTCTTTTATCTGGCGGGCCACCGGTTGCCAGTCAGGGTTGACAAAAACATCCGTGCTGTATATGACCGAAGCGTTTTTTTCCAGGAACGACCGTTGTTCTGTAGTCAATAACGGTTGTGCTGTTACTGAAAACAGGCAGCAAAACGCCATGATAAAGATAAATACGGGTTTGCCTTTTTGCATAATAGTTTTCTCCTGCTATAAATGTATGGAACAGTGTCAATGTAATATACCAGGACAACCCAATTACCGGCAGGTAAGTACAGAATGCCTATTGCATCGGCTTTACGTATATTTAAACCAGCTGATTGTTTATGAAAAATACCTTATTACTGTTTAGCGCTTTCTTGTTTGTATCACACAGTTATTCGCAGAACGATACTGCCCATATCAGTGTTGACCTAACAAAGACTATTACGCCGATGAAACCCATCTGGGCATGGTTTGGTTATGATGAACCGAATTATACCTACATGAAAGACGGCAGGAAACTGCTTTCAGAAATTGCCGCTTTAAGCCCTGTACCGGTGTACGTACGGGCGCATAGCCTGCTGGTAACAGGAGATGGAACACCGGCGCTGAAATGGGGTTCCACCAACGCTTATACAGAAGATGCAAATGGGAAGCCTGTGTACAACTGGCGTATCATCGACAGTATTTTCGATACGTATATCAGTCGGGGCATGAAACCGCTGGCACAGATCGGGTTTATGCCCGAGGCATTGTCAACAAAACCACAGCCCTACCGGCACCATTGGAAACCGGGTGATCCATATAACGATATCTATACCGGCTGGGCATACCCTCCGAAAGATTACCGTAAATGGTCAGAGCTGGTTTACCAGTGGGTAAAACATTCCGTTGCCCGCTATGGTAAAAAAGAAGTGGACACCTGGTATTGGGAACTTTGGAACGAACCCAATTCTCCTTATTGGAAAGGCACACAGCAGGAGTTTTTTAAACTCTACGATTATACTGTTGATGCAGTAAAAAGGGCATTGCCAACTGCAAAGATCGGTGGCCCCAATATTACCGGTGGCGGTATGAAGTTCCTGGATGCATTTATCAAACATTGCCTCTTTGACACCAATTATGTCACAGGTAAAACAGGTACACCGCTTGAGTTGTTACTGTTTCATGCCAAAGGTTCTCCAAGGGTGATGAATGGGAAAGTGGTGATGGGTATCCGCAGCCAGCTGAAGAATATTGAAGATAATTTCAGGGTCATAGCCGCTTACCCACAGTTGAAAAACATACCTGTGATTATCGGGGAATCTGATCCCGAAGGATGCGCGGCCTGTGGTATGAAAACCGATCCGCAGAACGCTTACCGCAATGGCACCATGTATTCGAGCTATACCGCCGCCGCTTTTGCCCGTAAGTACGAACTGGCCCGCCAGTACCAGCTTAATCTAACCGGGGCAGTTACCTGGGCCTTTGAATTCGAGGACCAGCCCTGGTTCTATGGGTTCAGGGATCTTGCTACCAATGGGGTTGATAAACCGGTACTGAATGTGTTCCGCATGTTTGGAAAAATGGGTGGCAGCCTGGTGGAGGCAGTTTCTGATAAGATGTATGCATTAAAGGAAATACTGGATTCAGGTATCCGCAAACCACAGACAGATATCGGGGTCCTGGCTTCAAAAACGACAACCCGTGCGGCCGTGATGATCTGGAACTACCATGATGCTGACGAAACCGGCATGCCCTCTCCTGTTAAACTAACGATCAGCGGCATTACCGCTCCATCTGTTACATTAACCACCTATACGATCGATGCAGCACACAGTAATTCCTATGAGGCCTGGAAAAAAATGGGGTCACCCCAGCAGCCGACAGATCAGCAGGTAACAGCACTTATCAAAGCCGGGCAACTGGAAACAGGCGATAATAAGCGGAAAACAACTGTTACAAAAAATGTATTAACAAAAGATATATCGCTGGAAAGACAGGGAGTGATGCTGGTGGTGATATCGTGGTAAGCAAAACTTTATTTTGGCCGCAGATTCGCAGATTGAATAATCATCTGCGAATCTGCGGAGTGTTACTGTAAGCTTCCCCTAAGTTCGGCCAGTAAGATTAGAGTTAACGACAAAAGTGTTTGTTAACTTTAAATTTTAATAGTCATGAAAAAAGGAAGATTTACCGAACAGCAGATAGTATCTGCATTGAAGAAACAGGAAGCGGGGATAGCCGTTAAAGAGATTAGCCGGGAACTGGGTATTAGTGAAGCAACCTTCTACAACTGGAAGGCAAAGTATGGGGGAATGGAAGTAAATGATGTCGCAAAAATGAAGATGATGGAATCTGAGTTAAGCGAGTACAAGAAGATGGTTGCGGAATTAAGTCTTGAGAACCGGGCGATGAAGAACCTGATTGAAAAAAAGTTGTAGCGCCTGAGTTGAAACGGGAAGCTGTTGATTTTCTGGTAGAAAAGGAACAGCTAAGTAACCGCAAGGCGTGTAAACTGATAGGAATATCCCGAACCACCTGTCAGTACCAAGCAAAACCTAAAGATGATACGGAAGTTCAGGATGCGCTAACAGCCCTGACTACCAAACATGCCGCTATTGGTTATTGGCAGTGTTGTTATCGCCTTTGGAATAAGGGGTATGGCTGGAATCATAAAAGGATCTACAGGGTTTATACAGAGATGAAACTGAATATCCGTCGCAGAGCTAAGAAACGGTTACCGGATAGGGTTAAACAGCCACTAACCATACCGGAAGCACCGAATCAGGTTTGGAGCATTGATTTCATGAGCGATACGCTGGTTGATGGTAGAAGGTTCCGGTTGTTCAATGTACTGGACGATTTTAACCGCGAATCGTTGGCAATAGAGATAGACACTTCGATGCCATCCTTGCGGGTAATACGGGTCTTAAATCGTGTCATAGCGCAACGGGGAAAGCCAGCTAACCTTCGTTCTGACAATGGCCCTGAATTTATCAGTCACATTTTACAACAATGGTGTCAGGACAATGAAATCACACTGCAATACATACAACCAGGTAAACCAACACAAAACGCATACATCGAAAGAAAAAATGGAAGTATCAGAAGGGAATTATTAAACGCATACCTGTTTAACAGTCTGGCAGAAGTAAGGTGCCTTAGCGAAGAATGGAGGATAGATTACAATACCGAACGGCCACACAAATCACTCGGTTATCTGTCGCCTTTAAACTATGCACAGCAGTATTATCGAAAAATTAATAACTTAGAAAACTCTAATTAACCCTGGCACTAAAATAAGGGGAGCCTACAGAGGCTTCGTAATCAGAAGTTTTTTGAGCCACTAAATCTTCGAGGAGAGTTATTTTCTCCCATAGTTTTCTTCGTTCAATATCTAAATAGTCAATTCTGTCGTCTCTACTGCTCATTGTGTTGATTTTAACTCGTTAACTAAAGTCTTTGGATATTGAATTAAAGGCTTGGAATGCAAGCGCAGTGGGGGAGCCTTACAAAGTAATAATAATTTGAAAGAAAGCATCCTTTTCTTCAAAATGGTTACCATCTGAAACAGCGTAGGTTACCGTTTTGGTTACCGAAATAGGCAAAAAAAACATAAAAAAGCCCGTAACAAGTTGATTATTACGGGTTCTTCGGCGATAATGCGGAGAGTTAGGGATTCGAACCCCAGGACCTGTTACAGTCAACAGTTTTCAAGACTGCCGCAATCGACCGCTCTGCCAACTCTCCGGGTGCAAAATAATAGTTTGGAGAGCGATTTACCAAAAAAGAATCTGTTACGTTGAAAGAAACTTTCTCTTGACTGTTTATGGCCTCGTATGCGCATGTAGACAACTAAATCATTCAAGGAAGAGGTCGATCTGTTTTTCAGTGATCCTGTCAGCATTGTTTTTGCCATCTTTCGTAAGTTTTTTGATCAGCGCCCGTTTCATACTTTGGTTGTTGGCTATGGCTGACAGGTACAGATCCATCCAAAGCCTGGTCAGGATCAATACCAGCGCAACTGCCATGGCCCCATCAGCAAAAAGCATGAAAAAAAAGCCTGAGGCGATACTCACGAATTGTTGTACAAATATGCGTATGTATGGCTGCAGAAAGAGCTGGCTCAGGGTAAACGCATGGTAACGTTGCGGGGCGAAGAAATTTTTGACAGCATAGGCAATATTAGCAGCACAGATACAGGCAAATGCCATAAGCATGTCAGGTTGCGCGAGCAGGAACCGGTAATTGGCCAGCACATCAAAAGCATCATTACCCATACCGGGAACGCTGTTGCCAATAAAAGAAAAAATGAAGACCGACTGTACGAAAATGAAAAAGAAATAATGCACGATAAAAAAAGGAACGATGCCAAATCCGTTCATGCTGCGCGGATCTTTTGATAAAGGGGCTTCCCTTTGGGCGCGCCCAAATTTGTAAACGGCCAATAGCTTACATATATGTATCACCCCAATAATGATCGTCTCAAAAACATACGCAAAGACGATCATAACCGGGCGCCAGTGGAAGAATAATAAGCCTGCCAGCATTACCAGCGTATTCAACCAGGTAAACAGGTTTTGCTGATTGGGCAGATAGCTGGTTATTTTGCCTGGTTTCATTGGGTTGACTTGGGTGGGTGTGAAAATTAAGGCATCTTTCGAAACAGGTCTGTTTCTTATTTCACTTCTTTACCTGTTTTATCTATCTTAAAAATTTTGCCGTTCAAGCTCACTTCGGCAAGTCCATTTTCGAAACTCCATGCACCATCATATTGTATGGGGATCACTTCTTTCCCTGTTTTATCTATGAAACCAAATTGTTTGTCTATTTCAACAACAGCAAATCCTTCTGAAAAATTTACAACAAAATCATACATCAATGGCACGATCTCTTTACCTGACTTGTCAATAAACCCCCATTTGCCACCTGCCACTGTTCCAAAACGACTGGTTGTTTTGGTGCCTCCCATATTCACCGGTGCAAGTCCTTCATAAAAAGAGATCGCACCATCATATTTGAACGGTATGACCTTTTTTCCTACTTTGTCTATATAACCCCATTTATTATCCAGTTTTACCGGGACAAGTCCTTCCAAAAAACGGCCTGCATCATCGTACTTCGGCGTGATCACCTCTTTCCCGGCGGCATCTAAAAAGCCCCATTTAGTGTTCAGTTTAACTGCGAAATATCCCTCTGAAATGATGCTTATATCATCGTACCTGGCCGGCACAATTACTTTTCTTTTTTTATTGACCAATCCCCATTTGTCATTATCCCCTTGAAAACGCATCATGTCCTGCGCATGCAGGGTAAGGGCAGTCAAAAAAAGCAAGGATACCGTTAAGATTGTTCTCATTGTATATCTGGATTTAATGCATGGTTGTTTATTTTACCTGCCTGCCGCTTTTATCAATGTAAAAAGTTTTCCCGTTTAATACGACCATGGCAAGCCCTTTTGCAAAAGGCCGTGCATCATCATAGATAAACGGAATGATCTCTTTACCTGTTTTGTCAACAGACCCGTATTTACCGTTTATTTGAACCCAGGCAAGCCCTTCTGCAAACCTGTCTGCATAGTCATACTTCAGCGCAACGACCTCGTTACCTGTTTTATCAGTAAACCCCCATTTCCCGTTCAGTTTTACAGCAGCGAATCCTCCCGAAAATTGTTGCGAAAAATCATATTTATACGGGATCACCTCTTGGCCCGTTTTATCAATAAACCCGTCTTTCCCTTTCAGTTTAACCCGGGCAAGGCCCTCTGAAAAGCTGTCAGCTATATCATATTTTGCCGTGATGACCTCGTTCCCTATTTTGTCAATAAAAGCCCATTTTCCGATCAGTATCACCGGGGCGAGTCCTTCTGAAAAACTTCCGGCAGCACTATATTTGAGCGGGATGACTTCATGATCAGTTTTGTCAATGAAACCCCATTTTCCGTTCAGCTTAACCTGGGCGAGCCCTTCTGAAAAGCCTGCTGCAAAATCATATTTCAGTGCAATGACCTCCTTCCCTGTTTTGTCAATAAACCCATATTTCCGGTTCAGGCTAACGTCGGCAAGTCCTTCTGAAAACCATCCTGCTCCGTCATATTTAGCGGGGATCACCGGTTTCCTGGCTGCATCTTTAAATCCCCATTTACCGTTGTCGCCTATGAAAGGTGTCAGATCCTGCGCATAGGTGTTAAGTGCCAGGAATACGATAAATGATATGCTTGAGAACTTTTTCATTTGATGATAGAATGTTAGTTACAAGGAACCGGTTTACAAATACAATATTGCCGATGCCATAGAAATTTCAATAAGAGAAGGACAGAAGAAAAAGAGAAAAAAAGAGAACATGATCCGGTTTATGACACCTGCTTCTGGTCTTCTATTAGAGAATTTTACTGATTACTGTCTTTAAAAGAAAAGCTGTTACAGGGAAGATGCAATAATCCATTTGGGTATGTAGATGGTTCTGTTCTTCGTAACCTTTGTATCATCCTGATATCCAGATGGAGTATTGCCTGTACCGCAAAACGGGGAGACTTCTTTGTTGATCTGAAAGGGAAAGAATACCGGCAAGATTAGGATACGATGTAAACCTCTTGTTTTTTAACACAGAATCTCTGTGTTAAAAAAAGCCACACCGCTCAACCCCTTCCAATTAATTTAGACAGATTATTTTTAAGACAGGTGCTTATTTTTATACCTGCTTTAATCCTATTCTGTAATCTTACCGTCTAACCGGTACCGGTGTAAACAAACTCAAATCCCATTCTTTCAGCCAATGAATTTCCATTTTACCTTCTGCAGTAATGGTGATTGGCAGGAATACATATTCAGAACTGGGTTTGCCGCCGCCGTTCCATCGATCGCCCATGTAGAGATACGCATTGCGGTATCCGGGTATCTTGAAAATAAAACAGGGCTGTGAGTTGAATGAGTTGGCGCCTGCATCCCCTATAAATGGATTACCTCCTACCGCATAAGGGCCAAGTATGTTTGATGAAGTATAATAAGTGCCGGGATTGGGTGTCCAGCCGCTGCATTGGCTGGTAAGCAGGTAAAACACACCTTTCTGTTTCAATATGCCGGGGCCCTCGCAATGGGCGTTGATGTCAACATCGTTGGTGGTCATATCGAGATAATCCTCTGTAAGTTCCACCATGCGTATGGTTTTGTTTACATGATCCGCCGCATAACCGATATAGGCTTTCTTGGTTTCAGGATCGAAGTACATGCCAATATCACGCGACTCATGGCCATTGGGACGGAAATGTTTTTTCATCACAAACGGGCCTTCGGGTTTATCAGAAACTGCTACACCGACTTCGGCTATATCATATCTGGCACCATCGTAGTGAAACCACATGACATATCTTTTATTCACTGCATCGTAAATTACTTTTGGCCTTTCCAATACCGGTATCTCTCCTTTCAGTATTACTACGCCTTCTTTTTTCCAGTTATACAGGTCTTTGGACGAATAGCAGGAAACACCTTGTGGCGTTCCCCTGTGTTCGCCATACCAGTAATAGGTTTTGAGTGTATCTACGTACACGATATTTCCTCCGTGGCAGTCTATGTGCATACCATTTTCATCGAGCCACTGGCCGCCGGGTTTGAAACTTTTGTTGGGGGTTTGTTGGGAGAAAGCAGAAATGGTTAATAATAAACTGATGCTGAAAAACAGTACACGATTTATTACAGATTGTAAATTTGTTGCAGGCATGATTGACAGGTTTGAATTTCTGTCTGAAAATAGAGAATTTGATGTACAGATGGAACTTATTTAACCGCAAAGGCGCGAGGTAGTTAAGATCGTGTTTTTACACAGGCTCTTAGGAACGCGGCGAAATGCTTAGCATATTTTCGGTTAAGCTATATTTCAGTCTGATTACTGGGTTCATTTATCTTTTCTACTGCAATCAAATCAGCCATCTCTACACTGATAGGCAACTGCCCTATCTGTACAATCGCTCTTTTGCCGCGGATCTCTTTCACTTCCCCCACCTGGTAATTCTTTTTCATTTTTACCAGTGAGCCTACAGCTATAGATATGTTCTGTTCCTTGTATTTGAGGTCCACTTTTTTGGCCAGTTTGTTTACCACGATCGCTTCTTTGCTTTTGAAGAGCAGGTTCTGGAGGTTTTTAACTACTTCGTTCTTGTTCTCTGATTTTTTCCAGTCGAGAACGATCTGTTTGAGCTTGCGCTCCATATCTTTTAAATAAACGATACGCTCTTCTGCAATCCGGTTCTGCTGTTTTAAGAGTTCTACCTGTTGGGTATGTTTTTCTTTATTCAGTACCGCCTGCATTTCTTTTTTCAGCTTTTCATTATCACGTAAGAGACGTTGCAGGTCCTTTTTTTCTTTGTCGAGTTGCTGCAGGTCCTTTTCGGTATTGTTGAGTAATCGGTCGAGTTTGAAATGATCCTCATCCACCAGTTTCCTCGCTTTGGCGATCAGGTGTTTGGGCAGACCAATCCTTTCTGCAATGGCGAATGTGTAAGAACTGCCGGGTTTGCCAACAATGAGTTTATACAATGGCTGGAGGTTCACTTCATCAAACTGCATGGCGCCGTTGATCACGCCCTGTGTATGGTTGGCCATCACTTTCAGGTTGAGATAATGTGTGGTAACAATACCGAATGCATGTTTGCGCGATAGTTCCTCCATAATCACTTCCGCAAAAGCGCCACCAAGATTGGGGTCACTGCCACTACCCAGTTCATCGATAAAGAACAGGGTTTTGCCATTCGCGGTCTCGATAAAATATTTCATGTGCAGCAGGTGGCTCGAATAGGTACTCAATTCAAACTCGAGGTTCTGTGTATCACCGATATGGATAAACAACTGTTTAAAGATCCCCATCTGCGAAACCGGATTCACCGGAACCAGTAAGCCGCTCTGTAGCATCATCTGGTTAAGCCCGATGGTTTTCATCGTTACGGTTTTGCCGCCAGCATTCGGGCCGCTGATCACGAGTATGCGGTTCTGGTCATCCAGTGTAATGGTTACCGGTATGGTTTTCTTACCGGATGATTTGTTATAGAGATATAGTAACGGATGATACGCATCTACAAGATGCACATGCGCGGCATCAGCCAGGTTAGGTAACTGTCCATTCATATCCAGCGCCAGTTTTGCTTTGGCGCGGGCAAAATCAAATTCTCCGCTGGTTTCGAGGTATTGCTGTAATAATGCTGCATACGGAGAAAGCCTGGCTGTCAGTTCGCGGAGTATGCGTTGAATCTCTCTGCCCTCATCATGTTCCAGTGCATACACATCATTGTTCAGTTCGATGGTTTCTTCGGGTTCGATAAAAGCCGTTTTGCGGCTATCGCTTTCACCATGCAGTATGCCTTTTACCTGTCGCTTGTGTTCAGAAAAAACAGCCACTACCCTCCTGCCATTGCTGAAGCTTTCTTCTATATCCGCGCTGTAACCGGCTTTGATCAGTTTGGCCACGCATTTTTCAAACATGCGGCGCAGTTCATTTCTTTTTTTATACAGACTCATGCGGATGCGCTGGAGGTCTTCTGATGCATTGTCTTTTACATTGCCGGTTTCATCCAGTATCTCATCTATCTGTTCTATGATCGCTTTCTCATAATAAGTGCCATCGATCAATTTTGACAAAGCAGGAAACGCCATCCTGTTTTCCGTACTGAACCACCGGAAAATATTCTTTGTATTCTCTGCCAGTCTTCTTACCGGTATCCATTGTTCACCCACCAGCATGGAGCCGGGGATGGATAAGAGTTTCAGGTCGCGGCTGATATTCAGGGTAAAATCATTGGGGAAATACTGACCCTGCGCCATGATGAGTTTGTATTCGTGGCTCTGCTGCAGTTCCAGTTCTATGTATTCCTTTTTGGTATGTATACGGAGCTGCGCGGCTTTTTCCTTGGCATATACCGTATTGGCATGTTCCTGCAGCAAAGCCTTTACTTTATCAAATTCCAGTTGGGAAACCGCCGATTCCGGGTAGATGCGCATGTAATGATCCTTTTTTTAGCTGTGCAAATGTAGTACAGTAACCCCTAAACCGCGCCTTTGCGCCTTGGCGAGAAAATTCACGCAAAGGCGCAAAGGCGCGGTTTTGTATGAAGAGAATGTTAATGCGGTGGTTAAACACGGTATACCACAAACTGTTTCCATAGCTAAATCGTATTTTTATCAAATGAAAAGCATGATACGTGCCTATTTTTCCGGAGTATTACTGGCCATTACGATGGTAGCTTGCGCACAGCAGGATAAACCCAAGAAAACAGAACCTATGAAGACAACGATCCCCGCAGGTGTTCAAACCGATACCGCAACTTTTGGTGAAGGATGTTTCTGGTGTACAGAAGCTTTTTTTCAGCGGCTCGAAGGTGTATATGAAGTGGTAAGCGGGTATGGCGGCGGGCATGTCGAGAACCCTACTTATGAAGAGGTTTGTGATAAAGCCACCGGTCATGTGGAACTGGCGCGTATCGTGTACGATCCTACCAAGATCAGTTATGATGAATTACTGGAAGTATTCTGGAAAACCCATGACCCCACCACCCGAGACCAGCAGGGCAATGATGTGGGTCCGCAATACCGAAGTGCGATCTATTACCATAATGATGAGCAGAAAAGAAAAGCCGAGCAATACAAAGCTGCGCTGGATAAAAGCGGTGCATGGGGCAAGCCCATCGTTACCACGATAGATGCATTCAAGAATTTTTATCCGGCAGAGAATTATCACCAGAATTACTATAATGATAACCCGAACCAGGGGTACTGCCGGTTTGTAATACAACCCAAGGTGGAGAAGTTTGAGAAAGTTTTCAAGAACAAATTGAAAAAGCAATAATAACCTCTCTGTGTACCTCTGTGATCTTTGTGCCTCTGTGGTAAAGAACATACTCCATCGATCTTAGCGAAGGCTTTACCACAGAGGCACGGAGGACACAGAGGTACACAGAGATTATTGTATTCGCGTGCTTCTAAGTTCAAGCAGGTTTAAGGCATTTGGGAAAAAGCCGGTTATATTGGGCTGTACAAGATGAATGGCCATATCATACCATACCGGTACCACCGGCGCATCATTGATCACGATCTGGTCCATTTCACGGTAGAGCGAATAGCGGAGGGAATCATTGGTTTCCAGTAGGGCTTTTTCGTACAGCACATCGAAAGCGGGATTTTTGTAACGCGTATAATTGGGCGGTGCAGGGTTCTTGCTGTAAAACATCGCCATATAGTTTTCTGCATCGGGGTAGTCTGCTATCCAGCTGCCGCGGAAGAACAGCGCCTGTGATTTGGCCGTTTGTTCCAGCAATAAACTTTTCTGTATCACTTCCACCTGCACGGGAATGCCGAGTTCCTCCCATTGCCTGGCCGCAAAACTGGCGATATCAGCATAAACGGGTATCGTGAGCAGTTTGATGCTGGTCAATCCTTTTCCGTCCGGGAAGCCCGCATCGGCCAGTATTTTTTTTGCCCTAGCTGGATCGTATGGATAACCTTTGACCATTTCTGCATTACGCGATGGCAATCCCCCCGGTGCAAACCCAGCTTCTGCGGGGATACCGATCGAGTTGCGCATATACATCATCAGCTGGCGGCGATTCAGTGCATAGTTCATCGCCTGTCGAATAGCTTTGATCTTTGTGGGAGAATTTTTGGTGAGTGGATTTTTCTCATCCACCATGATCCCGAAATATTCTGTATTGAGATAAGCATGTTTGCGCATGATGAGCTTGCCCTCCCATTCTTTGCGCAATTCGCCTTTTTTCGTGAGTATCTCATCTTTGAACGACGCATCAAAATCATTCACAAAACTCAGCCCGCCCTGGCGGAACTGGAGAAACTCTGTGGCTTTGTTATCAAAGAAACTGATCTGTACCGCATCGAGATAAGGCAGTCGTTGACCGACGCTGTCTTTCTCCCAGTAATTGTCATTTTTATGAAACACCATGGCTTCTCCTTCATCCCAGGAAACAAAACGGAACGGCCCCGTACCGCAGGGGTTCCTGCGAAAATCCTTGCCATATTTTTCGACGACCTCATGCGGAACAATACTGCAATACTGCATACTTAAAATACCCATGATGGGATGGAACGGGCGCAGGAGTTTTAGCTGAAAAGTGGAATCATTGATTGCTCTAAATGGTTGTATCGTGTCTACCCGGTTGTTGAATATCCAGGCGCCGCTGCTGGCAGTGGCTTTATCAAGAATCCGGCCAAGACTGTACACAATATCAGCCGCCACCATCTTCCTGCCCTTACCGCCGGGAAATACTTCATGATCGTGGAAATAGACATCATCACGGAGATGAAAAGTATATAATAACCGGTCATCGCTTACATCCCAGTTTTTGGCAACTGATGGAACGATGTTCAGGCCGCTGTCTATTTCAACAAGGGTACTGTACAGCTGGTGTACCGACCACATGATGGACTGGTTCTTGGCAAAAGCGGGATCGAGAGAAGCGATACCTGCCTGCTCATTATAATAGAACACCTGTTTACCAGATTTTTTTTGATCGTTACAGGATATCGCCAGGATACCTGCTATTATTAGCAACAAATAAACAAAGGGAAATGTATGTTTGCTTATAGTCGATAGACAATGGACCATAGACCATGGTCTATCGACTATGGCTGGCTTTACGGGATTATTCCTATTCATGCTGCCCGAATATCATAATTTTAAACAATGAAGACAAAAATCAGATTCCTTGCAGCCTGTTTCCTGCTTGTGTGTGTTTCTTCAGAGGCGCAACTGGGCGCCATTACGAAGCCTTTTACCCGTGCCGATACCCTGCGCGGAACCATTACGCCTGAAAGGTCCTGGTGGGATGTTTTGCATTACACAGTAAATGTGACGCCGGATTTTGATGCCAAGTCGATCGAGGTGAAAACCGATATACGATTTAAAGTAACCGCTTCGGGCAAACGTATGCAGATAGACCTGCAGGAGCCTATGGAACTGACCAAAGCCTATTACAAGGACCAGAAAATACCTTATACAAGAGAAGGCAATGTATATTACCTGGAGTTTCCCAAGCCACTTGTGAAAGGCACGATCGGCACGCTGGCGCTGGCCTGTAAAGGGAATCCTAAAGTGGCCAAAAGACCACCATGGGATGGCGGGTGGATCTTCCAGAAAGACAAACAGGGCCGCCCATGGATGAGTGTGGCATGCCAGGGCCTGGGTGCGAGCGTATGGTATCCCTGCAAAGATCACCAGAGTGATGAGCCTGATAATGGTGCGGTATTGCAGATCACCGTTCCCGATTCACTGGTAGCGGTAGGTAACGGGAAACTGGTGAGCAAGAAAAGTTTTCAGCCGGGTAATACCACCTGGCGCTGGGAAGTAAAAAATCCAATCAATACCTATAACCTGGTTCCTTATATCGGTAAATATGTGAACTGGAAAGAAACCTACGATGGTGAAAAAGGGAAATTGGATTGTGATTACTGGGTACTTGATTATGAACTGGATAAAGCAAAACAACAGTTCAAACAGGTACCGGAAATGCTGAAATGTTTTGAATACTGGATGGGTCCCTATCCTTTTTATGAAGACGGATACAAACTGGTACAGTCACCCCATTTAGGTATGGAGCACCAGAGTGCGGTAGCGTATGGTAACGGTTTTCAGAACGGCTATCTTGGCCGCGACATGTCCGGCAGCGGCTGGGGATTGAAATGGGATTTTATCATTGTACACGAAAGTGGTCATGAATGGTTTGCGAATAATATTACCAGTAAGGACCTTGCTGATATGTGGATACACGAGGGCTTTACCAATTATTCTGAAACATTGTTTACCGAGTGCCAGAGTGGTAAACAGGCAGGTGATGAATACAATTACGGAACCAGGAAAGGCATCCGCAATGATGTGCCGATCATAGCGCCTTACGGTGTGAACAAACAGGGCAGCGGTGATATGTATCCCAAATCCGGCAACATGCTTCATAGCATCCGGCACGCGGTGAATGATGATGAGAAGTTCCGCAACATGCTTCGCCTGTTGAATAAAAAATACTACCACAAAACAGTGACCACCGAAGACATACAGGGGACCATGGGTAGTTTCCTCGGTATAAAACTCAACAAAATATTTGACCAGTACCTGCGTACCACGCAGATACCGGTGTTTGAATATTCGATCAATGCGGATAAAACACAGCTTTCTTTTCGCTGGACCAACTGTGTAGATGGCTTCGATCTGCCGGTATATGTAAAAACAGGCAACGGCATATTGTTACTCGGACCTGAATCCAATAAATGGAACACAAAGAACCTTAGGCCGGGAGAGGCAGATGCTTATAAACTGGCGGGGATTGAGAAAGATTATTATGTAACGGTGAAGGAAATTAATAATTAATCCCTCATGGGTTCCATCCGCAAGCAAACCATCATCTCCAGCATACTGGTGTACATCGGGTTCTTTATTGGGTTCATCAATAATTTCCTGTACACAAAGGAGGGCTATTTTACACTGGAACAGTATGCACTTACGCGGATCTTTTTTGATTTTGCGCAGATAATGTTTGCTTTCGGTTCATTGGGTGTGATACCGGTGATCTATAAGTTCTATCCCTATTACAAAGACAATCTCGAAGAAAGAAAAATCGATTTGCTCACCTGGGCAATGGTGATGGCTTTTTTGGGGTTTATCATTATCCTTGTTGGGGGCTGGTATTTTCAGCCATTCTTTGTCAAAAAATTTATCGAGAATTCAAAACTGGTACTGGACTATTATGTATGGCTGTTCCCGTTTGCGATGGGGATGTTGTTTTTTTCTGTGATAGAGGGCTTTTGCTGGGCCGTACAAAAATCGGTGTTGTCCAATTTCCTGAAAGAAACGGGCATGCGTATTATCACCACCATTTTAATTGCCTTATTTTACCTGAAGGTGGTTAGTTTCAGCCAGTTTATTTACCTGTTTGCTTTTCAGTACCTGGTCATTTTCATTGTATTGTTCGTTTACCTGTACAAGGCCGGCCACCTGTATTTCAATTTCCGTATCAGCCGTGTTACCCGTAAGTACTGGAAGAAAATGGTGAATATGCAACTACTGATCTACAGCGGTACCGTCATCGCTGCGGTTTCTGCTACGATTGACAGCCTTATTATCGCGAGTATAATGGGACTCGGTTCTACCGCCATTTTTGTTTTTGCACAATATGCCGCCAATCTCATTCAGGTGCCTATGCGAAGCATACAGGCAATCTCGGCCAGCATTTTGGCGAGGGCATGGAAAGACAAGGATTATAAAGAGATCAACCGTATCTATTCCCGCTCCAGTATCAATCTTTTACTGATGTCGCTGTTTATTTTCGGCCATATATGGCTCAATGTCAGCGATGGTGTTGAAGTATTACATATCCAGAAAAAATACCTTGATGGTTTGAGCGTAATGTTTATACTCGGTATGGTGCGTATTGTAGATGCAGGTACCGGTCTCAATTCTATGGTGATCAATACATCCACTTTCTGGAAATTTGATTTTTACAGTGGTGTTATCCTGCTGGCATTCCGCCTTCCCCTCACCTATTTCCTGATCAAAAAATTCGGCATCATTGGATCTGCGTATGCAGAGCTGATCGCTTATACCGTATTCAATTTTATCCGTTTCGAGTTCCTGCGCAGAAAATTCAATATGCAGCCATTTAGTATCAAAACAATCTATTCTATTTTACTCGGCCTGGCAGCGTATTTCATCTGTCATCTTTTGCTAAAAGACATGCATGGATGGCTGGGCATCTTTATGCGGGTGGGATTATTTTCCGGTATCATGGCAGGAGGCATTTTCTACTGGAAACTCACACCTGATGCGGGGCAGCTGTATGATGTGCTGTTAAAAAGGTTGGGTAGAAGACAATAAAGAAACAAGGTTCAAGACACAAGAAACAAGGAAAAAATCTGTACCATTCTTGTCTCTTGTTCCTTGAATCTTTTTCACTTACTGCCCTGCAGTTCGTATTTCGTACTTATTCTCCCCGCTCCCCTATACCTCGGTTGCCAGTACACATCATTCAGGTCACTGATCATCACTCCACCACTGGTAGCGGCATGTACGAATTTATTATTGAGAAGGTAAACACCTACATGAGATACATCTCTTCCGCTGGTATTAAAGAAAACAAGATCGCCTTCGCGGAGGTCTTCAAGGGCTATTTTTTCTGCTGCATGGTATTGTTCTTCGGCAGTTCGTGGAAGGGTTTGCCGGTACACTTCGCGCATCAATGCGAGTGTAAAACCGGAGCAGTCAATACAACTGTCGGTATTGCCGCCTAAACAATATTTCGTCCCCCACCATTTATCGATCTCTCTTAACAAAGCGATATTGGTCAGCGCCTCTACCGTAACATCCATTGCAATGGCATATTTTAACTGGAGAAAATGAACGGTTTCGATATAGGTTGAGCCGGTGACAGGTTGATCGGTCTGGCCAAGCTTTGTTTGCTTAATGACTGTGTTGTTGTTATTGGGGGAAGTAACCGTTGAACGGATAATCGTATTTTTTACATTTGTCGAAGATGCCACCTGTCCTCCCGGCGTCAGTTCCATATCCAGAAACTCGCGCGGAGCGGTAGTCTTTGATTTTTTGGTCATAGTGGTGGTAACACGACTGTCCTTGTCTGATAGTTTCCTTACAGAAGAGCAGCTTGTGAGTACCAGCAAACCCAGGGAACCGGTTAAGAGGCCATAGATTTTCATAAGGCGATAATCGGCAAGTTAAATGCCATCTTTCTGAAAAGAAAGCATGTGGAATAACTTTATGATTTTGGATACAGTCGCGGGATAAATGTGGATAACTGGAGAAGCAATTGATAATTAACAATTAATAATTAATAATTGGGCGGTTTGTGGAAAATTGTCAGAAGATAAAAAGCTCCAAACAAACGATATTTGTCAGTTCAATCAATTATTAATTATTAATTACTAATTGTTAATTATCGCTCATGCCGAAGTTCTCCCATCTCCACGTTCACACCCAGTACTCCCTCCTCGACGGGGCCGCAGGTATCAGCAACCTGTATAAAAAGGCCATGAAGGATGAGATGCCGGCATTGGCTATTACTGATCATGGTAATATGTTCGGGGCCTTTGATTTTGTGAGCCAAGCATGGAAGAATACCAAAGTGGTGGGTAAAGATGCGAATGGGAAAGATGTTCTGGAACCGGTGGTTAAACCGATCGTGGGTTGCGAGTTTTACGTGGTAAAGGACCGTCATGCGAAAACCTTCACCAAAGACGTGAAAGATGCGCGCTATCACCAGGTATTGCTCGCAAAGAATAAAACGGGGTACCAGAACCTTGTTAAACTTACTTCGTTGGGTTTTATTGAGGGTATGTACAGCAAATATCCCAGGATCGATAAGGAACTGATTGAAAAATACCATGAAGGATTGATCGCCACCACCTGTTGTATCGGCGCGTACGTGCCACAAACCATTTTGCATGATGGTGAAGAAAAAGCGGAGAAGGAATTCAAATGGTGGCTGGATATGTTTGGGGAAGATTATTATATCGAGCTCCAGCGGCATGATATCAAAGAGCAGGAACTGATCAATAACACACTCCTGAAATTTGCAAAAAAATACAATGTACCCGTTATTGCCACCAACGACAGCCACTATGTTGACCAGGAAGATTCCAATGCGCACGATATCCTGCTTTGTATCAATACCGGTGAAAAACAGGCCACACCTGGTTTTGACGATTTTGTGAATGATGATACGCAGGTGAAGAACCGTCGTTTCAAATTTCCCAATAACCAGTTCTATTTCAAGACACAGGACGAAATGAAAAAACTGTTCAGCGATATACCCGAGTCGCTGGACAATACCAATGCCATTGTTGATAAGGTGGAGATACTGAACCTGAAAAAAGACATTCTCCTCCCCGCTTTTCCTATACCTAAGGAGTTCCAGATACATATAGATGCCAATCTCAACCAATGGGAATACTTACAGCATATTACCCGCGACGGTGCGAAGCATCGGTACAATGACCTTACGCCGGAGATACAGGAACGCATTGACTTCGAATTATTCACTATCAAGACAATGGGTTTCGCCGGTTACTTTTTAATTGTAAGTGATTTTATCAAAGCCGGTCGTGATATGGGTGTGTTTGTAGGGCCGGGGCGTGGTTCTGCGGCGGGCAGCGTAGTTGCTTATTGTATCGGTATCACCAATATCGATCCCATCAAATACAATCTCCTGTTCGAAAGGTTCCTGAACCCCGATCGTAAGAGCATGCCCGATATAGATACGGATTTTGATGATGAGGGCAGACAGCGTGTGATCGATTATGTAGTAGACAAATACGGCAAGAACCAGGTGGCGCAGATCATCACCTATGGTACGATGGCCGCTAAAATGAGTATCAAGGATGTGGCGCGTGTAATGGATCTACCATTGGCGGAAAGCAATATGCTGGCTAAATTGGTTCCAGACAGACCGGGTACGGAGCTGCGCCGTGTACTGAAAGCACCCATCACTAATAAAGAAGCCAAAGACGGCGAAAAATCGCTCGAAGAAAAAGAAGCCTACCAGCAGGAAGACATAGAGAACATCAAAAAACTGCGTGAGATCTATAAAGGCACCGATATACGTGCACAGGTATTGAAAGAAGCGGAACGCCTGGAAGGTTCTGTACGCAATACTGGTATCCACGCGGCAGGTATCATTATCGCCCCTACTGATCTCACTGATCTCCTGCCTGTTGCCACGGCCAAGGATTCTGCTTTGTGGGTAACACAGATTGAAGGAAGCGTGATCGAAGATGCGGGTGTTATCAAGATGGACTTTTTGGGACTGAAAACTTTGTCCATTTTAAAGACAGCATTGGAACTGATCAAACAGAACCATGGTAAGATCATCGATCTGGATGCCCTGCCATTGGATGATGAAAAAACTTTCCAGTTATACCAACGGGGTGAAACCAATGCCACGTTCCAGTTTGAGAGTGTGGGTATGCAGAAATACCTGCGTGAACTCAAACCCGATAAATTTAATGACCTGATCGCAATGAACGCATTATATCGCCCCGGTCCTATCGCCTATATCCCCAAATTCATCGACCGTAAACATGGGCGCGAAGCAATCAGCTATGATCTCGAGGATATGAAAGAATACCTGGAAGATACTTATGGGATCACGGTTTACCAGGAACAGGTGATGCTGCTCAGTCAAAGTATCGGCGGTTTTTCCAAAGGCGATGCAGATGTATTGCGTAAAGCCATGGGTAAGAAACAGAAATCGGTACTGGATAAAATGAAGGCGCAGTTTATTTCAGGTGCAACCGCCAAAGGACATGCCGCTGCCACACTCGAAAAGATCTGGACAGACTGGGAAGCATTTGCGCAATATGCGTTCAATAAATCACATTCCACCTGTTATGCATTTGTGGCTTACCAGACAGCGTATTTAAAGGCACATTACCCCGGAGAATACATGTCTGCTGTACTGAACCATGCAGGCGCCATTGAAAAGATCACCTTCTTTATGGAAGAATGTAAACGGATGGGTATTAAAGTACTCGGTCCGGATATCAATGAATCACTCAAAGGCTTTGCCGTGAACCAGAAAGGCGAGATCCGTTTTGGTTTGGGTGGATTGAAAGGTGTGGGTGATGCGGCGGTGGATAATATCATTGCTGAAAGAGGTAAAAGCGGCATGTACACGGATATGTTTGATTTTATCAAGCGGGTACTGCAAAAGAACGTCAATAAAAAATCATTGGAGAGCCTGGCGTATTCCGGCGCTTTTGATTGTTTTACTGCCTATCATCGCGCGCAGTATTTCCATACGCCCGATGGTGAAAGAACAACAGGCCTGGAAAAGATCATAGGATACGGGCAGGCGCAGCAGATGCTGACCACCGGTACTACCAATACCCTGTTTGGTGATCTTCCCGCCGCTATGCAGGTGCCGCAACCCAAGATCCCGAATTGTGAACCATGGACACTCACAGAACTGCTCGAGCATGAAAAAGACGTGACTGGTATGTTCATGAGCGGTCACCCGCTGGATCATTTCAAATTCGAGTTGAAATACTATGGGATTACGCGGATAAGCGATTTTAACGAGATAAAAGACAGCCTGGCCGGGCAATCCAATCCCGGTAAAGGATTGCGTGTTGCGGGACTGATCATTGATGTGCAGCACAGGGTTACCAAGACCGGTAAAAACTTTGGGTCATTCTCTATCGAGGATTTTACCGGTAAAACCGAATTCATACTTTGGAGCGAGGATTATATCAAGTTCCAGAACTACCTGGAAAAGGGGCAGAATGTACTGATCAACGGTTTTTTCCGCCCACGCTATAATCGCCCCAATGAATTTGATTTTAAGGTGACCAGCATGTCCTTGCTGGAAACCGTCAAACAATCCCTGACAAGAAGTGTGGAGATCAGTGTACATCCTGCTGCCGTAACACCTGATTTTGTGGGATTTGTTGATAAAAATATCCGGAGTTTCCCCGGTAAATCATCCCTCCGGTTCAATATCTATGAACCCAAGGACAACCTCAAAGTGAGCCTCTACACCTTCGAAAAAGGGTTCCAGATGAATGAAGAAATGGCGGAATACCTGCTCAACAACCCCGACCTGGATGTGCATGTAGGGGTGATAGGCTGATAATCGCCTTTTCATTGTGCCTTAGTGCCTTTGTGAGAGAATTATTTTCACACAAAGGCACTAAGGCACAATGATGAAAAGGTTGTTAAAAAGCCCCACCGGGTGGATTATCCGGCCCCAAATACCTGCCCCGTTGGCAGTTTTCCTGCTGCAAAGTCATTAATCACAATGGTGGAAAAGTCAAAACAGCACAAACCGGTGTTTGGACATATATTTGATCCTTTCTCTATAGTAAAAACAGAATAATAAACAATTTAAATACAAGACAATGGCTCTAGAACTTACGGATTCCAATTTCCAGTCTACCGTACTGGACAGTGATAAATTAACATTGGTTGATTTCTGGGCAGAATGGTGTGGCCCTTGCCGCGCTATCGGGCCGGTTATCGAAGAACTGTCAAAAGAATATGATGGCAAGATCAACGTGGGTAAAGTAAATGTTGACCATAATCCTAACCTGAGTGTTAACTATGGCATCACCTCAATTCCTGCTATCCTGTTCATCAAAGGCGGACAGATCGTAGACAAACAGATTGGCGCTGTACCGAAATCGGTATTGGATAAGAAAATACAGGCGCATATTTAATCATGCGTTTTGATAAGATCTAAGGAGCATTGAGAGATGCTCCTTTTTTTGTGCGCGGATTTGAACAGATGAACAAGGATCGGAGGTTTGAAATGAATTTTCCGATCTACGTTCATCTGTTCCTTGTTCCTTGTTCATCTGTTCAAATATCCCTATCTTAACTTCGTTATTTCTAACCCCAAAATCCACTGCACATGAACATCAAGTTCCGCCTTATCCTGATGAATTTTCTGGAGTTTTTTGTCTGGGGAGCCTGGCTGATCTCGCTGGGTGGATATATGATCGTAACACTCGGGTTTACAGGTGGGCAGGTTGGTGCCGTATATGCCACGATGGGTATTGCCTCGCTGTTCACGCCGGCTATCATGGGTATTATCGCAGACAGGTTTATGAACGCAGAAAAGGTACTTGGACTTTGCCATATTGCAGGTGCATTGCTGCTTTTGCTGGCATCCGGTGTAAAGGATTATGGAACATTTTATATACTGATGTTGTTTAATTCTTTCGTGTTCATGCCGACAATCGCGCTGAATAATACGGTTTCTTATATCATATTGGAAAAAAACGGCTTGAACATCGTGAAGGATTTTCCATTTATCCGTGTCTTTGGTACAGCCGGATTTATTATCGCTATGTGGACAGTTGATTTATCCGGATGGACCAAAAGCCCTTTGCAGTTGTATATAAGCGCCGCTGCTGGTCTGATCCTCGGTATATATGCATTTACCATGCCGAAATGTCCGCCTGTAAAAGTAGCTACGCAGCGCAGTGTAGCTTCGTCGCTTGGAATGGATGCCTTTGTGTTGTTTAATAAAAAGAAGATGGTCATCTTTTTCCTGTTTGCCATGCTGCTGGGTGCGGCGTTACAGATCACCAATGCATTCGGCGGCGCTTTTCTCGATGATTTTAAAACAGTGTATCCTGATTCTTTTGGGGTATTGCATCCTAATTTGCTGCTGTCGATCTCGCAGATATCAGAATTGCTATTTATTCTTACGATCCCCTTTTTCCTGAAAAGGTTTGGTATTAAGAATGTAATGATGCTGAGCATTTTTGCGTGGGTGTTCCGTTTTGGTTTATTCGCTTTCGGAGATCCCGGACCGGGATTGTGGATGCTGATTTCGTCGATGATCATTTACGGTATGGCATTCGATTTCTTCAATATCTCCGGTTCCCTGTTCGTTGAAAAAGAAGCTGACATGAAAATCAGGGCCAGTGCGCAGGGTTTGTTCATGCTTATGACCAACGGCATTGGAGCCTACCTTGGCGGCACATTAAGCGGCTGGGTAGTGGATCATTTTACCGTTGACGGTATTAAAAACTGGCAGAATATATGGCTGACATTTGCCGGATATGCATTGGTGCTGGGAATTGTGTTTCCGCTGGTATTCAGGTATAAGCATGACAGGAATGCCCTGGAAGTGATAAAACATTAATAAGTACGAATTACGAGGTACGAAGTACGAACAAAAAACAATCGTACTTCGTACCTCGTAATTCGTACTTATACTCCGCTTTGCTTAATTTTGTCTCATGGAATCTTCATCCCCACAGGCAATCGTAGCCGCTACTTCCGATAGTCAACTCAAACAGATAGGCGAAAAAATACTCCTGAAAGAAAGAATCTCCTTTGATGATGGTATAGCCTTATTCGAAAAAGCCTCTCTCCCATGGCTGGGCGCCTTGGCCAACTGGGTACGCGAGGGAAAACATGGTCATAAAACCTATTTCAACCGAAATTTCCATATTGAACCCACGAATGTGTGCGTGTTCTCCTGCAAGTTTTGTTCCTATTCCCGTTTATATGCCAACCGCGAAGAAGGCTGGGAACTGAGCATTGAACAGATGATGCATATCGTAAAAAGTTATGATGGCAAACCGGTAACAGAAGTGCATATCGTTGGCGGTGTACATCCCAAAATGAACCTTGATTTTTTCCTGGAACTGCTGCGTACCATCAAGGCGCATCGTCCTGAACTGCATATCAAGGGATTTACACCAGTGGAACTGGATTATATGTTCCGCAAGGCCAAAGTGAGTACTGAAGAAGGTATGCGGGTTGCACATGAGGCCGGACTGGATTCCTTACCTGGCGGCGGTGCAGAAATATTCCATCCCGATATCCGCAAACAGATATGTGAGGATAAAGTGGATGGGGATGGCTGGTTGCATATTCATAAGACTGCTCACCAACTCGGTATGCATAGCAATGCCACCATGTTATACGGACATATCGAGGAATACAAACACCGTATTGATCACATGGACAGATTGCGGCAATTGCAGGATGAAACAGGTGGTTTTAATACGTTCATTCCGCTCAAGTTTCGTAACAAACAGAATGATATGAGCAATGTGCCAGAATCAACCGTGGTGGAAGATATGCGCATGTATGCAGTGGCCCGTCTGTACATGGATAATTTCCCGCATATCAAAGCCTACTGGCCGATGCTGGGCAGGCAGAATGCACAACTCACGCTTTCGTTTGGCGTAAATGATATTGATGGTACGATCGATGACTCTACAAAAATTTACTCAATGGCGGGTAGCGAAGAACAAACACCTTCCATGAGTACCGCACAACTCGTATCACTGATCAAACAGGTAAAACGACAACCGGTAGAGAGAGGTACTTTGTATAATGAGATCAGGGATTATAGTGATGTGTCACTCGAAGAAATTGAAATAAATCCACAATTGAATTAAGTACGAGTTACGAGGTACGAAGTACGATTTCATTTCCTAATTCGTACTTCGTAATTCATACTTCTCTTTTTTTAATTCGTACTTCGTACCTCGTAATTCGTACTTATCTTTTCTTTCTTTGTGGGGAGCAATATCAACCGCAGCGTGGTATCATTCGTAAAATAACTGATCATCCAGTTAATAAATACTACCAGCCTGTTCTTCGCATTAAGCAATAACATCAGGTGAAGGAACATCCAGATAAACCAGGCCAGTCTTCCCTGGAAACTCATGAATGGCAGATCTACCACCGCTTTTCTTTTACCCACCGTTGCCATTGTTCCCGGGTTCTTGTATTTGAATGCTTTGAATGGCTTATTCTTTAAAAGCCTGGTGAGGTTATCCGCTGTATTTTTTGCCTGTGCATTGGCCACATTTGCGAGTTGGGGATGGCCCTTGGGCCAATCGGGTTGCTCCATATAAGCGATATCACCTATGGCGAATACATCAGTAAAACCATCTACACGGTTATAAGCATCTACTTTAATACGGTTTCCACGAACCAGTTTCTCTTTATCGATACCCTGCGGAACATTTCCGGTAACACCTGCTGCCCATACCAGTGTATTGCATGGTATCACCCTGCCGTCTTTCAGTGTAACCGTTTTGCCGTCATAATCTTCCACATGCGCGTTGAGCCAAACATTCACACCCATTTTTTCAAGATACTCCTGCGATTTCTGCTGGGATACTTTGCTCATCACACCCAAAGTAGCAGGACCCGCTTCCAGCAGGTACACATTCAGGTTCGAGAAATCCATATCAGGGTAATCCTTCGGCAAAATATGTTTCTTTAGTTCAGCCAGTGAACCGGAAAGTTCCACACCGGTAGGCCCTCCTCCAACTACTACAAGGTTCATAAGAGCCGGTAGTGCTTCTTTTGTTGCAGACAATGCATCTTCAAAATTCATCAGTATCCGGTTGCGGAGTGTGATGGCTTCTGAAGTCGATTTCATCGGAAAGGCATGCGCTTCAATATTTTTATTGCCAAAATAATTGGTGGTACACCCCGTGGCAACCACCAAATAATCATAAAAAAAATCCCCAGAATCCGTGATCACTTTCTTGGCGGCCATATCCACCTGCCTCACTTTCGCCACACGTATATGTACATTTCTTTTCTTCTGAAAAACCTTGCGTAGAGGGAATGAAATAGAACTTGGTTCCAGTCGCGCAGTAGCCACCTGGTAAAACAACGGCTGGAACTGGTGATAGTTATACTGATCGATGAGTGTGATCTCATAACCGGTATCCCTGATCTTTTTGGCCAGTTGCAAACCGGCAAAGCCACCGCCGAGTATGACTATTTTAGGTTTCATGGTGTAAAGATGCAAAACAATTATGCCAGTAGCACTTTCGCTATCAGCTTTCAGCCGTCAGCTCTCAGCCTTTAGCTGTTTATTCTAAAATAAAATCATAGCTGATGGCTTAAAGCTGATAGCTGACAGCTTCTACAACCCAAACTTAATCCCTATCTGCGGAATCAGCATATCCGTTTTGCTCTCGGTCAGTGTATAGTGGCCAAACCCGCCTGCGTCTACCGTAGGGTTCGTGTAGTACTTTGTGTTATTGCCTTTCAGGTACGCAATCTTACATTCAAGCCATGCATTTCTTTCACGCTTTTCCAGGCATATATTAAAGCCTATACTCCCTCCGTAAGCAAGACTCCAGTACCCTTTGGTACTTTCTTTGTCTATCGATTCCCAACTGTAATGTTCTGACGGGTTACGGCCCTCCAGTTTGGTGGTTCCGTAAAAATTGTTCCAGCCAATCAGTGCTTCGACAAAAGGTTTCAATCTTTGCTTGCCACCGTCTTGCAGGCGGATATTGAACAGTCCCGAAAACATATTCAGTCTTGCCCTCGCCCTATAATCACTGAACTGGCTGAAGCCGATGCTGTTAAAATATTGGGTGCGGAAGCCCTGTGTTGCATAACCCAGTTCAATACCCAGTCTCAGCGGGAGTTTTTTATAGGGCTTTACAAGCACTCCTAAACGGCCTCCCCAGATGGTTTGTCCAGAAACATCTTTATACTCCCCCATAGGCAATGCGGGGGAAAAATTGAGATACCCACTTAATGGTACCTGCGAAAAACTGTTTAGTGAAATCAGTGTGAGGATGATAAGTAAGGGTAGATTTTTTTTCATGAGGCAGGGTTTTGTTTCAACCCTACCAAAGTCAAAATACATGCCGGATGGTTCACATGTTTATGTGGTTTTGATACTATCTCTGTGTAACTCTGTGCTTTCTGTGGCGAAAAAATATTGCCACAGAAGGCACAGAGTTGCACAGAGATACTTTAGCACTCAGGTAAACTCAACGGCACATGAATGGCTAATCCGCCATCGGCAGTTTCCTTATACTTGCTGTTCATATCAAGTGCAGTATCCCACATGGTTTTGATAACCTTATCGAGACTGACGATTGCGTAATCGGGGGAGCTTTGTAATGCAAGTTGTGAAGCAGTAATGGCTTTGATGGCACCCATCGTGTTACGTTCGATACATGGGATCTGTACAAGACCACCAATCGGATCGCAGGTCAATCCAAGATGATGTTCCATCGCGATTTCAGCGGCCATCAATGCCTGGCGTTGTGTGCCACCCAAAGATTCAGTCAATGCCGCAGCAGCCATCGCAGATGATACACCGATCTCTGCCTGGCAACCACCCATCGCAGCCGAAATGGTGGCGCCTTTTTTAAAGATGCTGCCGATCTCGGAAGCGGTCAGTAAAAATTTGATGATCTTATCCGCTGTGTTGCCTTCATTGAAAACAATAAAGTATAGCAGTACCGCAGGTATCACACCTGCCGCACCATTGGTGGGGGCAGTTACCACCCTTCCAAACGATGCATTCTCTTCATTCACTGCCAATGCAAAACAACTGACCCAGTCGAGTATGTATTTGAAATTGCTGCCGCCTTTTTGTATGCAGGCTATCCATTCCTCAAAATCATGGTATTGCTGCCCGTTGATCAACTTTTTATTGAGATCGAATGCACGCCTGCGCACCTGTAAACCACCGGGCAGTTCGCCTTGTGCGTGACAGCCGCGGTAAGCACATTCTTTCATCGCGTTCCAGATATCCAGCACGCCTTTGCGTGTGGCTTCATCGGGCCGCCAGGCACTTTCGTTTTCCATCACCACTTCATGTATAGCCATACCCTTCATGCACCAGTGAAGCAGATCGGCAGATGTGTTGATCGGGAAAGGAAGATCAATGGTGGTTTTACCGGAATGGGTTTCACCCTCTTTTACCACAAACCCGCCTCCTATTGAATAAAATGTTTCGCTCCAGTTATCGCCGTTTTTCAACTGAACAAGAAAGGATAAACCATTGGGGTGAAAAGGCAGTGATTCATGGTAGAGAAACTGCAGTTGTGTTGTCGTATCAAAGTCTATCCATATTTCTCCACCCAAATGAAGTTTCTTATCATGGGTAATGGTCGTTACTTTTTGTGTGATCGAATTAACATCAATCGTCACCGGATCCTCACCACACAATCCCATCAGAACAGCGATATCGGTGCCATGTCCCTTGCCTGTTTTGGCCAATGATCCATACAGTAAAACGGTTACAGCCGCTACATTATCAAGGGTTGTATGCTTCCTGATCGTTTCCACGCAGCGCATTGCAGCCCGCCAGGGACCAAGGGTATGGGAACTGGATGGCCCAACGCCAATTTTAAACATATCAAACACAGAAATAGGTTCATGAGGCATAGCGGTGCAAAGGTACATTGGTTTGTGGTCTGTGGTATAGAGTGGGTAGTTTGTTTTGTTTTACAGTATTTAACCACAACCTATAGACCACAGACCACAAACTAACCCCCGTTTGGATAGTTTTTACGAACTTCCGCCCCCGAAACCAATTACACATTTTTCAACCTGAATTTAGTATGCAGCTTTCCTCGTTGTTAGACAGGTTTAGTGAACCTGAAACTTTAAAAATGGCCAAACTCGGCCGCGAATTACGTGCCAAAGGAGTTGATGTTATTGACCTCAGCCTCGGTGAACCTGATTTTGATACACCGCAACACATTAAAGATGCCGCCATCAAAGCGATCAATGATAACTGGAGCCATTATACGCCCGTTACCGGTTTTCTCGATCTGCGCGAAGCGGTTTGTACAAAACTGAAACGTGATAACAACCTTGATTATAAACCGGAACAGATCGTTACGTCTACCGGTGCCAAGCAAAGCCTGGCCAATGCCATTCTTGCGTTGGTTGATGAAGGTGATGAAGTGATCATTCCCACGCCTTACTGGGTAACTTACTCTGAGTTGGTAAAAATTGCGCGTGGTAAAGTAGTAGAGATCCGTACCACTGTGGAAGAGAGTTTTAAACCAACACCGGCACAGGTGGAAGCGGCCATCACGCCCAAATCAAAAGTGTTTATGTTCTCATCCCCCTGTAATCCTTCCGGCGCGGTGTACAGCAAAGCTGAACTGGAAGCACTGGCGGAAGTTTTCAGGAAACATCCGGATGTTATCATCCTCGCTGATGAAATTTATGAATACATCAATTTTGTTGGCAAACATGAAAGCATTGCGCAGTTCGAGGACCTGAAGGACCGCGTGGTTCTGATCAACGGACTGAGCAAAGGTTTTGCCATGACGGGCTGGAGACTGGGTTATACCGCATCAACCGTTGCCATTGCCAAAGCCTGTGAAAAATTACAGGGACAACTGACCAGCGGTACCTGTTCCATCACCCAAAAAGCGGCCGTAGCGGCACTAACCGGCGATCTGCGCCCCTCGCAGGAGATGACGGAAGAGTTTACCCGCAGACGCACAAGAACACTGGAACTGGTGAATGAGATCCCTGGTTTCAAATGTTTTGCCCCGGAAGGTGCGTTTTATGTGTTTCCTGATGTAAGCGCTTATTACGGTAAATCGGATGGTAATGAAACGATCAAAAATGCAGCTGATTTCAGTATGTATTTATTGAATAACGCGCATGTATCTTCTGTAATGGGTGATGCATTTGGTGAACCGAAATGTGTCCGCTTTTCTTTTGCCAACAGTATGACGAATATTGAGAGGGCTTGGGGAAGGATTAAAGAGGCATTGGGCAAACTTAATTAAACACATAGGAACATAGTAAAAGAAAAGGGCACAGTAGTTTTAGCTATTGTGCCCTTTTCTTTTACTATGTACCTATGTGTTTTCCTGAATTCAATCACTTGGCGTTCCATCATTCACTATGGGCCAGTTATCAGCGCGCCAGGTAATTTTATCCATCATCAGCACCCGGGCGGAAGGATTTGTTCTTACACGTGCGTGATAAAACATCAGGTATGGGCCGATGGATGAATTGGTTACAATGGACTGCCCGCCAGGTCCATCAAACCGTGTGTCGCTTTGAAGAATAGGGTCCGGCATTTTGGTGTACGGACCGCCAATAGCATTACTCCTGGCAACCCCTATTGCGTATTTATCGGTGCCGTAATTATTGCCGCTGTAGAAAATATAATAATACCCTTTGTAGTAAAGCATGGAAGGCGCTTCAATAACGGCGGCTTCCCAGGTAAGATCATTCACCAGCAGGTTTGTTGGGGAACCCACCAGGTTTAATCCATCAACTGATAGTTCCTGCAGCACAATCCGTGTGGGTTGTGGTGGGGTAAGTGCATTGGTATTATTTTTCCAAAGAATATAATTCTTTCCTGTAACCGTATCACGGAAAAAGCTGGGATCGATCAGGCTGTAGCTGGTATTGGATGCCAATGGGGCTCCTTTATCTGTGAAAGGGCCGCCTGGTGCCGGGGCAGTTGCCACACCGATCTTAAACCATCCATCAGAACCATTGGCGGAATAATAACAGACATATTTACCATTAATGAAAGCTACTTCCGGCGCCCAGTAATTACCTGTTGTGACCCACGAAGGAAACTGCCCCAGCGGAAAAATACGGGCCCCATTATCTGTAAAGGATAGCAGATCGGATGACCATTTTATCGGCATGGCACCTGTGCCATTTCCCGAAGTAAAATAAAAATAGAAATTGCTCCCGTCATACAATGAACCTGGATCAGCGCCGGTGGGGCCCAATGGATTGGGGTAGATATCAGCGGGTATCACCGGTGGAACAGGGGTGTTCCCTATAGTATCATTCTTTTTTTGACAGGCAAGAAACAGGAAAACGGCTAAAGCGGTTATCCATGACAAGATTCTTTTCGAACGCATGTTGCGAATTTATAAAACTATCGCCTTCAAATTTCGAAGATAATAACGGAGTACCAAGTGAAGCTTTTTTAGCCACAGATGAACACAGATTTCCTCGCCGTTGTTGGTCGCCAGAACATAGCTGCCTGAAAGACTTATTGTCACGCAAAGACGCTAAGAAGCAAAGTCGCAAAGCTATCCTTGGTGCCTTATTTTTAAATCTTTGCGGCTTTGCGTGCAAATCTTCCGAACACCTGTGATCGCCCCACCAACAACCTATTACACACCGAAAGTTGCTGGTCAGGCGACCAGCAACGGCATAGGAAAATCTGTGTAATCTGTGGCAAAAAAACTAATTAGACCCGCTCGCCACCCCACCCTTTTTACTATCCACATTCACCGTGTACTTACCGCTTCCCTGTACAGTACCAATAAATCCGTAATTTTGGCTATGCGTCAATTAGCTGACCATATTGCGGCTATCACAAGTTTGTGTTCAACCTATGGGGTAAGGCATTTATTTGCATTTGGATCAGTTTTGTCGGCTAATTTTAATAGTGACAGCGATATTGATCTCCTGGTGGATTTTTTGCCTATCAATACACGCGAATATGCCGACAACTATTATAATTTCAAGTTTTCACTGGAACAGTTATTGAATCGGCGAGTTGACCTTCTTGAAGAAAAAGCCCTCAAAAACCCCTATTTTTTACAAGCTATCGAAAACAAGAAACAACTTATCTATGGAAATTGAAGTACGCGCATGGCTGTATGACATTTCCAAAGCCATATCTGAAATTGACTCCTTCTTTTCTGAAGATTCAAAAACATTCTCTGCCTATCAAAACGATCTGAGAACACGCAGGGCAGTCGAAAGAAATATTGAGATAATCGGCGAAGCCCTGAACCGGATTCTTGCCAAACAACCAGGCATTCATATTTCAAACTCCCGAAAGATCGTCGATACGCGAAACAGGATTATCCACGCTTATGACAATATTTCTGACGATATTATCTGGAGTATTATAATCGGATACTTGCCTGTTCTGCAAGCAGAAGTGCAGTCTTTGCTTGATTCATGAATAGTCACTCTGGTAACAGGTATATTTTTGCCACAGATTACACAGATGAACACAGATTTTAATCAGTGAAAATCTGTGTTCATCTGTGTAATCTGTGGCAATGATTTTTATTTCGACCCACTCGCCACCCCACCCTTCTTACTATCCACATTCACCGTGTACTTTCCGCTTCCCTGTATGATCCAGCGAACAGTAACAGATCCGTTGCCGGGTATATTGGGTACTTCAATGGTTTGCGGATTGTTCTTTTGTTCTGTAGTAGCATTCATATCGCGGTTCTCCACTGTCATGCCGGCCAATACTTTACCGGAGGTAGAGAGCGTGATATAATCGGGGCGTTCAATTTTATTCTTTACATCCTGGCTGCTGTGTGTAGGCATCAGTCTTTCGTTGGCGATCACCGCTGTTACTTCTTTCAAGCCGCCACCAAGGTCTTTTTCTGTGATTTCCTGTACTGATAATTTAGGCGTGGCATAGAGATGAAAAACACTAAATGCCATATTGCGGTGCGCATCTGATTCAAGCATAAAACCCGGATGTGTTCTTCCCGTATTCTTTTTGAAACCGCCTATCTCGATCTTTCCGTATTGCGGATGATCGTATTCTGTCCAGGGAGCAAAAGCATCACCAAGCAGCAGGTCCTTATTAAAATTATAGCTCTCATTATCGCCTTTCAGTTCACGCATATACATCAGGTAACCTGTCCATAATTCGTTTGAATAGGTATAGATACCCCTGCCCGCATAGAACCAATCCAATTCACCACCATAAGCTGAATACAGATCCTTATATACCACCAGGTATCGATAGCCGGGCAGCAGCTCCTCTCCTTTCTTTCCAATGGCATCATATACCTGCAGATCCTGTGCATTGTAGGTGCCAACATCTTCCTGTCCGCCTGGCCCACGCAGGATCATCCCACCTGAATTGTGAAAGGATTGCGCCGCCGCTATATTGGGATGTTTGAAAACGAACTCCATCACCGCACGGTTCTCGGGAAGTGAGAACGGATATTTATACGCACCGCCCTGTATGTAATTTGGTTGCCAGCCCCAGCCCCAGTCGCGGTTGGGATCGTACTGGAAATCATAGCCGTCCTCGTTCACACGTCCGTCGCCATCATTGTCGATGCCTTCTCCACCCAGCAGTTCATAGTCGCCTTTTTCATCCACTCCCACCCTGATCATAACCCTGGGATCTTTGGGATCAATTTTGAAACGTCCATTGGGGTTTTTCCGGCGCATCTGTGTAATGCTGCCGTCTCCGTTGAGGTCATCATACTTGTCTTCATCCACTTCTCCATCACCATCATTGTCTACAGATTTCAACCCTGAACGTGGCGAGCTGGCGGTATTGGGTTCGTGCATATAACTATCCCTGCCATCAGGGTTGATCGTGGGTATGATATAAAACACTTTGTCGGCCAGCAGTTCCTGTACAAACTTGTTATCAACAAAAGATTCGGTCATATACCATGCCGTGTACATCGCAAACTCAGAACCCTGGATCTCGTTGGAATGAATATTACCATCGATATACATACCAGGTTTTTTATCCGCATCGCCTTTTTTGAAATCGGTGATGGTCAAACACCAGAGTTCCTTACCCAGGTAAGATTTACCGATGGATTGCAGTTTGGCCAGTTCAGGATGCGCCGCAGCGATCTTTTTGCATATTTCCGTAATGCCGGCATGATCATAATAGCGGTTCCATGAAACAGCAACTTTGGGGTTTGCAGGTGAGCCCGCAGCTTTAAATACCTGTTCAGGACTCTGCGCCGATGCGGTTATCACCAGCGAAAGCGCGATAAGCGTTATAGATACTATAATACGTTTCATACTGGTTTGTTTAAAGGGTTATGTCAACGGTTTGGGTACCACCGGTAGGACAACCGGCCTCAACAGAAATCTTCCCGCTGCCTTTGATTAGCCAGCTGAAAGATTGTGTTCCATACGATTCGAGTGTGTTCAGCAGGGTTACTTTTTTGCCACCTACTACTTCCTGTTTATCGGTTTTTACCACTACCCTTAGTTTCTTGATAAAATAACTGCGTTCACCCAGTTTACTATGTGTAGATAATCCGCCTTTGTTGATCAGATCAAAACTAACCCTGGTAAGGCCATCGCCCAATTTTTCTGTTTTCAGGTTGGTGATCGCCAGTGAAGGCTGCTGGTCAGATAATTTTACCAGGAAATCAGTATGTTTTTTTACCAGATCCGGAACGAGTTTGTAAGGAGGATTGATCAATACAAATGGGTCCAGTCCACCCACTTCTACTTTCTGGGAAGGATAATCCGGGTGCTCAATGGTTTTCCATTCAGTGAATGTATTGTTGATTCCCTGCTGCTGTGCCCATCTCAGGTAATTGGCAGCAGGATCTTCTATGGTAAATGCTTTTTCTTTTTTTGCCGTATCCGGTTTTGCCTTGGGTACCCACCAGCCCGGTGTGCTGAAACTGTACCGTGCATAATGGAAATATCCCCATGATAATACATCACCGCCACCGGCAGTTGTTTTTGGTGCGTCTTTGAGACCGGTTACTTTGTTATACAGGTCGCTTACCATGCTGTTTATTTTGGCATCGGGTTCGAGGTAACCGGCCAGTAGTCTTTCGCGTGCGGCGATAGCATTATAGGCAATGGGTGTGGACAGGTTATTGTTGCTGCCGAAACTGATCACGGCATATACGTTGAAAGCATCGTATAAAAAATCCAGTAATGCACGGCTCTCTTTTTCGCTTACCGGGAAATCACCGGCGCCTGCGCTGAATATGCCATGTTTATAAGTAAGGTTTTTATTGACGGAGATACCGCCTGCGCCATCTTCATTCAACTGACCGTCCTTATCATTATCCGAGCCTTCTGTCAGTAATATGAATTTTCCTTTTTCACCTTTGGCAGCATCGGCTTTGATCAGTACACGTGCATCATCAGGATGCACACGGTAATCACCGATAGGTGATTCTACACGCATCAGGGTGATCTTTCCGTTGCCGTCGAGATCATCAAAACCGTCTTCGTTGAGTTTGCCGTCACGGTCCTCATCTGTTTCTGTGCCATTACCGTTACGCTCGTACCTGAGGTTGGAAAAATACTGTTCCATTCCGTCAGGACTCATATTCGGGAACACATAATAGGTAGTACGTGCGAGAAGGTTCTTGATACTGTCTGAACCGCTGCCTTTTAACAGGTTCTCAGCGAAACCAATGGCGAGTTCCGTGCCTAACAGATGATTGCCTTCCACGCCGCCTATTACAGCAATGGCGGGTTTGGTCTCTGTTTTACCCGTACCGATGGTCAGCAGCCAGATATCATGACCACCACTGGTTTTGGCCAGTGATTTCAGGGAGACCAGCGAGGAATAATTTTTAGCAAGCGTTTGTAAACGGTTAGCCTGTTCGGTGGCATTGCTGTAATCCTGTGCATATACCATAGCCGACAGGAATGACAGTACCGTGAGGAAAATGGGTTTTCTCATTCAGTGCGTTTTAGGTTTTAAATATAGGGATAACTGGGTTATGAGCCGTCAGCTTTCAGCCATCAGCTATCAGCTTTTTATTTGTAAGGGAAGTCGAAGTTTGTTATAAAATAAATGGTGAAAGCTGATGGCTGAAAGCTGATGGCTGAAAGCTCATAAATCCCATCTTTGCATCCATGAGCGAATCTCCCAAATCAGACATGTTCCGCAACAGGCTGACCAAAGTGTATAAGCACCGCGCCAAACAGGCCAGGCGGCAGGAACTGGCCTGTTACCGTATCTACGACCATGACCTGCCTGAATTCCCGTTCTGTATTGAATTGTATGAGGACAAATTATACCTGGCCGAATACCTCCGCCGTCACGGGATGACAGATGAAGAGCATGATGCCTGGCTGGATGAATGTTTGCAGATTATCCATGAGATCACGGGTGTACCGGTAGGAAGTATGTTTGTACGGCAGCGGAAACGCATGTCGCACCGCGAGGGGCAGTATGAAAAGCTGGATGTGAAACAGGAGTTTTTTACCGTGCTGGAAAACGGGTTGAAGTTCCAGGTAAACCTGACGGATTATCTTGATACAGGATTGTTCCTCGACCACCGTATCACCAGGCAGATGGTACGGGAGATCTGTAAGGACAAAAGGGTATTGAATCTTTTCTGTTATACAGGATCATTCTCTGTATATGCAGCGGCGGGTGGAGCCGCTTCGGTTACTTCGGTGGATCTTTCCAAGACCTACCTGAACTGGGCGGAAGACAATCTCGTGATCAACCGGTTCAAGGATAAGGATCGCTACCAGTTTATTCATGCGGATGTAAAGCAATACCTGAAAACGCTCTCACCCAACAGTTTCGACCTGGTGATCATGGATCCGCCCACCTTCAGCAACAGTAAACGGATGAAGGATTTTCTCGATATCCAGCGGGACCATGTGGAGTTGTTGAATGATGTATTATCAGCAGTTACCGATGGAGGTGTTATTTATTTCAGTACCAATTTTACGAGGTTCATATTGGATGAACCTGCCATTAAAGCTGCTGAGATAAAAGATATCACGCGTGCGACTACTCCATTTGATTTCGAGGGAAAGTTGAAGCGATGGTGTTACAGGTTGATAAAGTAAAGTACGAAATACGAAGTACAAAGTACGAGGCGTTACTTCGTACTTTGTACTTCGTATTTCGTACTTTTTAACTGTTCTGTGTTGAAAAAAATCTAGCGTAAGGAGATGCTATCCATCAAATAATCCTTCGAAACCAACCGGCTCTTATACGAATAATATACGCTATACGCGATAACAGTCGAATCAGATCCATAATAAATACGGAGATAATACCGGCGGTCAGTGATCCCTCCTGTCCATTCTTCCATATTGCCAACTGTTCTTGCCGGTGTGCCGAAATAACCATGCGCAGTTTCCGCAGGTTGCCGGAAAGGGATCCGTTTCCATTTGCGGGGCATGGTGAGGGTGGCGCTTTTGGGTACGATCCAGTTAAAGATGAACGCATAAATACCCCATCCCAGTAAGGCAACGGGAACCAGTACCAGTAACCATTTACGCAATCTGTTCATACAACCGGAATTTGCTGTTTACTGCCAAAGTGAATCAAAATGACGATTATTAATAGATATTATCTTATTCCGAATAGCGCGGAACTCTGCATTATACCTCAAAACCGTAATCTCTTTCCACTTTGCAGATACGCGTCTTGTAACCCGAGTACCATTTTTCACGTCCGTTCTTCTGTGCAAGCAGGTGCTCGGTATTCTTTTTCCATTCGCGGATGGCTTCCAGGTTTTCCCAGTACGAAACCGTGATCCCCAATCCTTCCCTTGCCGATTCGTGGCCAAGATAACCAGGTTGCTGCTGTGCCAGTTCAACCATCCGTTCCGCAGTTTCTCCATAACCTTCTGCCACATCTGTTCTTTCAGAAGTAAAAATGACCGCGTAATAAGGCGGTGCTGGTGTTTTAGCAATCATAACATTATTGTTTATTCTTAGTGCCGTCTTGGTGTCTTAGTGGTTCAAGATTTTTTTGAACCACTAAGACACCAAGGCACGAAGGGGTCACGAAGATTCTTTTATGAATTGTTCATGTAGTTTGAGTACCTGTGGTATCAGCAACTGCTGTTCATCGTTCACGATCACAAAATCGCAGAGGCGCATTTTGATCTCCTGCTGTACCTGGCGGTTCATTCTTGACAATACTTCTTCCCGTGTAATGCTATCCCTGTCCATCACCCGTTTGATGCGGAGATGATTGGGGGCATATACGCCGATCATATAATCGATACCGTTTGTAGAACCGGCTTCAAAAAACAAGGCAGCTTCTTTTACCACATAGGGTGCGTGTTGCTGTTTTGCCCAATTGTCTGCCTCAGCAATGGCCACAGGATGAACCAGTGAATTCAGCACTTCGAGTTGAAAAGGGTCGTTAAAAACGATGTTGGAAAGATATTTCCTGTCCAGTTTGCCAGCGGGGTATGTGGCTTCGCCGAATGTTTGGATGATGGAGGTCCTCAGGCTTTCATTGGTGTGCATTAACTCTTTCGCGACACTATCGGCATCAAATACAGGGATGCCCAGCACCTTAAAAATGCCGGCCACCATGCTTTTGCCGCTGCCGATACCACCTGTTATGCCCACTCTGATCACGGATTACACGGATTTTTGTATGATTGGGATGATTGAGGGCTAAGGTATTGTTTTTACGGTTAAGCGCCTGCGGCATACCATTGAACATGAAAATTGAGCGTTGAATATTGAAAATTGAACATTTAATCGCCGGAATAATATTCAATATTCAACGCTCAATTTTCAATGCTCAAGGAAAGGGCTTTGTAAAGGCCAAAAAATAACCGCGCAATCATACTTACGCGGTTAAAAATATCAGTCACAAAAAAAATCTGCGAAATCCGTGATCCTATTTGGACGCAGCAGCTGCAGCTTTATTCAAAGCAGCTGTCCACTCCATGCTGATAGAAGATTTTTCGATCTTCAGGTAGCTGCCCGGGTTTACTTCCAGTTGCAGGGTACCATCTTCATTGATCTTGTTGATGGCGCCGTGGATACCAGCGATGGTTACCACTTTATCACCTTTCTGCATATTCTCTACGAATTTTTTCTGCTCTTTTGCTTTTTTTGCCTGCGGGCGGATCATAAACAGCCAGAATACGAGGATGATACCTCCCATCAGTAATAATTGCACCGTACCACCACCACCGGGGGCCGCCTGTAATAAAACCTGGTTCATTGTAAACATGTAGTGTAGTTTTTAGTATTAAGTCAAAAGTAAAGAATCAAAAATCAAAATCAGCAAAGAAGCTGCTGGCTATTGGCTGATAGCTGAAGGCTTCTCTCTTATCCAGCCATCAAAGATCAGTTTGTGTTTGGTTTCGCCTTTGGTATTTGTCGTTACCAGGATGCTTTTTCTTACATCACCGGGATGTGATTTATTGCTGTCGAATGCGCCCGTTACTTCTCCCTGCTGTCCCGGCGCAATGGCACCCTTGGTATAATCCGCCACCGTGCAGCCGCAGCCGGCTTTTACTTCATTTACATATAAAGCCTTGTCGCCTGTATTCTTAAAACGAAAGGTAACATTCGTCTTCTCCCCCATCGTGATGGTATCAAAAGTTACCAGGCTATCAATCCACTGTATCGTGGTATAATTGGATGAATCCGTCATCGCCACCGACCCCGCAGAGGTTCCATTCCCCGTACAGGCAACGATTCCAATCATACAAATCATAACAAAAATCAGTGCAATCAGTGATCTCATTTTTTGAAACTTATTTTCTGGATTTTACCATCTTCCACCATTTCCTTATGGATATTATCAAGTATGCCATTTACAAACTGCCCGCTTTGCGGCGTACTGTAATCTTTGGCCAGGTCAATATATTCGTTGATGGTCACTTTTGTGGGGATCGTTTCAAAATACAGTAATTCGCAAACACCCATCCGCATCAGCACCATATCCAGCGCGGCGATCCTTTCAGCATCCCAGTTTTTGAGTTTGGGTTTGATCAGTTCGGCGCAGTATTCTTTCTTGTCAATGGTGGTGGTCAGTAAAGTGCGGGCAAAATCCCATTTGTCGGTGCTGATGATCTCCTGCAGGTTGTTACCGGCGGGTTTCTGGAGGTAATTTAGCACCAGCTGGTCCATCATATCCGCATCATCGTCCCAGTTAGGGAACTGTTCCTCAATATGACTGATAAAAGACTCATCGGGCAGCATCAGTTGCATAAAGATCAGTTTGATGATCTCTTTTTCCTTTGCTTTATCGCGGCTCTGTTCCGTGATGTATTCCTGGTATTTTTCTGTCAGGGTCAATGCCTGGTAGATCTTTTTTACCAGGTCCTTATCCAGCCTTTTGGAAGGATGGTCCATCTCTACAGATTTACGGAAAGAGTCATTCTCCAGTATCTGCCAGAGCATCTGGTTACCGGCTATCTTGGTATTGACATTCAGATCGGCTTCCGAGGGAAGGTTACGGGATGCCCTTTTTTGGGCGCTGGTCTCAGCATAACGGGCCACTTCCGTAAGGAAATAAATGAGGTAGACAAGCAGTTCCCTGCTTTTGTCTATCTGTTTCTGTAAGGTGTCAACGGGTCTTGCAAAGGCGCCTGGACTGTCAGCAGCTTCTATCATATAGAGTAACTGCATCACTTTCACACGGATATTTCTTCTGCTGATCATGTAGTAAGAACTTGTTTCGGAGCGGCGAAGGTATTGAAAATCCGGATTCTGGCAGCTATGAGCTTTAAGCCATCAGCTTTCACAAAAAAATACCCACCCGGGAACGGGCGGGTCTCAACCTTGATACACCCTGCTTATAGGGAATGCGTTTTAGGACGAAGTCTGGAATCTGAAGTCTGAAGTCAGGAGTAACTAGATTGACGTTTATTCCAGACTCCTGACTGCTCACTCCAGACTAACATCCAGGTTATCTACGTTTTTTTATGCCCGGCGGATGTCGGGGACGTGCAAATTTGACACCCCACATTCAAAAACTTCCCCCATCTTTGCGCCGTTTCTACAGTCCTGACAAGAACCCGGGCGGATTCTGACCCTTTTGCTGAAAATTTGGCTTGCCGGGCATGAATGGCACGATAATCGACGAAAGGCTGTATTATTAACTCAATTACTAAAAACCGAATAACGTATGGCAAAAAAAATCAACGTTACCCCACTTCACGACAGGGTAATAGTTAGACCTGCCGCTGCTGAAGAAAAAACTGCAGGTGGAATCATCATCCCAGACACCGCCAAAGAAAAACCACAACGCGGAACGATCGTAGCTGCCGGAGCCGGTAAAAAAGACGAGCCCGTAACAGTGAAAGTTGGCGATACCGTATTGTATGGCAAATATGCCGGCACAGAGATCGCTATCGACGGCGAGGACCTGCTGATCATGCGCGAAAGCGATATTCTTGCAATTGTTTAATTGATTTTATTGTTGCATTGTTCAATTACCAATGCAACCATTTAACAATCTGACAATTTCAAAATTTCCCAATCCCAAAATTTCAAAATTGCTACTATGGCTAAACAAATATTCTTCGATATCGAAGCAAGAAATAAAATGAAAAAAGGCGTTGACACCTTAGCCAACGCTGTTAAAGTAACCCTCGGACCAAAAGGCCGTAACGTGGTTATTGAAAAGAAATTCGGCGCACCACAGGTAACCAAAGATGGTGTTACCGTTGCCAAAGAAATTGAACTCGAAGATCCTATCGAGAACATGGGTGCACAGATGGTGAAAGAAGTGGCTTCCAAAACCGCAGATATTGCCGGTGATGGTACCACTACCGCTACCGTTCTGGCCCAGAGCATCATCAGCGAAGGTCTGAAAAACGTAGCTGCAGGCGCCAATCCAATGGACCTGAAACGCGGTATCGACAAAGCGGTTGCTGCTGTTATTGCTAACCTCCAGTCGCAGTCTACGGCTGTAGGCAACGATTCTAAAAAGATCGAGCAGGTAGCTACTATTTCAGCGAACAGTGATAGCGAGATCGGTAAACTGATCGCGCTGGCTATGAGCAAAGTAGGTAAAGAAGGTGTGATCACTGTAGAAGAAGCAAAAGGTACCGATACCACGGTTGATGTGGTAGAAGGTATGCAGTTCGACCGCGGTTATATCTCTCCTTATTTCGTTACCAACAGCGAAAAAATGGAAGTGGAACTGCAGAATCCATACATCCTGATCTACGATAAGAAGATCAGCACTATGAAAGATATCCTGCACATTCTTGAGAAAGTGGCGCAAAGCGGCCGTCCGTTGCTGATCATCTCTGAAGATCTCGAAGGTGAAGCACTGGCTACCCTGGTGGTGAACAAACTGCGTGGTACCCTGAAAGTGGCTGCTGTAAAAGCACCAGGTTTCGGCGACCGCAGGAAAGAAATGCTGAACGATATCGCGATCCTCACTGCAGGTATCGTGGTAAGCGAAGAACAAGGCTTCAAACTGGAGAATGCTGACCTGACTTACCTCGGACAGGCTTCTTCTGTTACCATCGATAAAGACAATACCATCGTTGTAGGCGGTAAAGGCAAAAAAGCTGATATCACTGCACGTGTAAACCAGATCAAAGCACAGATCGAGAACACAACTTCTGATTACGACCGCGAAAAACTGCAGGAACGTCTTGCTAAACTGAGCGGTGGTGTTGCTGTACTGTATGTAGGTGCCGCTACAGAAGTAGAAATGAAAGAAAAGAAGGACCGTGTTGACGATGCACTGCACGCAACAAGGGCGGCTGTGGAAGAAGGTATCGTACCGGGTGGTGGTGTAGCGTATATCCGCGCTGTGGCCAGTCTCGAAAAACTGAAAGGCGCCAACGAAGATGAAGCAACCGGTATCCAGATCGTGAAAAGAGCGATCGAAGAGCCACTGCGCCAGATCGTTGCCAACAGCGGTATCGAAGGGTCTATCGTGGTACAGAAAGTGAAAGAAGGCAAACTTGACTTCGGTTTCAATGCCCGCACTGAAGTGTACGAGAACCTGTTCAAAGCAGGTGTTATCGATCCTACCAAAGTAACCCGTGTAGCGCTGGAAAATGCAGCCTCTATCGCGGCCATGTTACTCACCACTGAGTGTGTGATCGCCGACAAGCCAAAAGCTGAAGCGCCACATTCTCATGGCGCACCTGATATGGGCGGTATGGGCGGATACTAGTACTGAGTTTTACAATGATATATCCCTGCTATGGAAACGTAGCGGGGATTTTTTTTGAATGATGAATATCGAACAGATGAATGTAGAAGTAGATTTCCTTCGATATTCGATATTCTACATTCATCTGTTCGATATTCTCAAATACGCCTTCTCCACTCCTCTCACAAACAAATACTGCGCAAGGCCATACGTGAACATAATGCCGATATAGACATCTTTGTTGCTGTCGAAATGAAAGCGGTTGAGGGCCACAAACACATTTTCAATAAGAAAAATAAGGGCACCGGGTATAAAATAGCGGATAGCTTCCGGCCTGTTGACCGGTGTGAGTGCCACATTAACCGCGCCCAGCACAAGAAAGGATACCGTAACCATATAGGCTAGCACAGGAACGGCATAGGCACCCATTTCAGCAGCCAGGAAATCGTAGAACCAATACCCGGTAATGAATAATATAATGGCGGTAAGTGCCAGTGGCAGGACTGCTTTCGGTGCGAGCGGTGTGAGTTTAAGGAACGCGATGCTGTAAGAGATATTCATCAGCATAAAAGCGATCATACCACTCAGGAAAAAAGTATCGTTGATCGAGATCAGTAACACATCCCCGAACAGGGCAAGGAACATACCCATGTAAAAAATAAATTTTCCAACAGGCTTTCCAATATTGTTATCCCTGACCAGCAAGTAAGCCATTAGTAATGGCACCAGCATGGGCTTTGTAACCGCTACATAGGGCCATTTGAGGTACTGGAAAAGACAATGCAGTAACAGCACTATCCAGAAAATAGCGAGTATCTTTTTTCGGAAGAATCCTCCAGCAGTCATGACACAATGTTAGTTAAAAGCATAGCAAGCCTCCAGAAATACCCCTTAATTAGGGCTTAAAAAAAATGAGCATTGAAAATTGAGCGTTGAATATTGAACATTCTTTGTTTATTGAAATGTTCAATATTCAACGCTCAATTTTCAATGTTCAATGTCTCTTTTGCATTTTTAAATCCTTTCACCAGGAAATACTGCGCGCCACCATACGTGGCCATCACCACGATATCCAGTAATGGCTGGTGAACCAGGAATTTATTCATAGCCAGAATAGCATCAGAGGCCACGAATAAGGCCGCACCAGGGATAAAGAAACGAAGGGCCACCTCCCGGAGGCCTGTATTGGCAGCAGTATTCGCGGCCAATATGGCCATGATGCTGATGATGGTCATATACACCAGTATCGGTAACCGGAAACTGCCCAGGTAAGGGTTCAGTACGGCAAAAACCACGGCAGAAAGCAGGATCAATACAATGGCCGCCGCAAAAGCCTCGCGTAACCTGCCGTTACGTGGATCGCGTAACTGGACGAAATAAATACTATTACAGATATGCGTAATGATAAAACAAAGCATACCCAGCAGGAAAAACAACTCCCCGGATCCGGTCAACAAAATATCACCCATAAATGAAAAGAACAGCCCTATATATACGACCAATGGCACGTGATTACCGGTTTGCGACCGGAGCCAGGTCATCAAAACGGGTATCAATAATACTTTGGTGATTAGCCTGGCTGTATCCGCTTCAAAATAGATACACACACAGTGTGTTACAAGCAGCAGCAAAAACAACGTGATCCCATATTTTTTAAACAAATACATACGCAGGTTTCGGTTACCGAATATACCAATTTCGTGCTTTGCGGCTCATCTTTCATACTTATCTTCGCCGCATGTTGGACAGTGCAGATGAAGTTTTTTATGCTTATTGGTCAGAAAACCGGGAACAGCAGCGGACAAGCCCCCGCCCTTTACTGATCGGGTTATCCTGTGGTTTTGCCCTTGGAATTATTATCATGCTGACCCTTTCCAGCGGCTGGTACGAGCGGGCCGAAATGGAGGCCAATTCGAAACTCAGTTCCTTTGTACTGCTGCTGGCCATACTGGGTATCTCCTTTTTCCTCGCATTTTTTTACCGCAAATTCAGGTGGGAAATGATGGAACAGCGCTTCCGGGAGCTGGAAGCACGCAGAAATCACGCTAAATCCACTGCCGCCAAGCAGCTATAAAACTACTATTCAGGTCTATTAAAACACATATCTATCTATTATGAAACAGGCTTTTGTTGCGCTTCTTTTGTCTTTGTCAATGGTTTTTTGTGGTAAGAACGTAGATACCGGCTGCCAGCCGGTACCGGTAGCTTCAGAAGAAACTCAACTGATCGCTTATTGTAATACCAATGGTATTACCTATACCAAACATCCTTCCGGACTTTTTTACCAGATCATCAACCAGGGATCCGGACCATACGCCACTACCAGTTCCACCGTCTCTGCTGTATATACGGGCAAACACCTCGACAATACGGTGTTTGAAGCCACTGCCAACCCTATTTCCTTTGTTTTAAGCGGCGTGATCGATGGCTGGAAGATCGGGATCCCCCTTATTCAGAAAGGTGGCAGGATCAAACTCATTATCCCGTCTGCACTCGCTTATAGCTGCACGGGAAGCGCACCTACCATCAAAGCCAATGAACCCCTGTTTTTTGATGTGACCGTAAGCGATATTAAATAGCGCTGAGCCATCAGCTCTCAGCTGTCAGTTGTCAGCCTTGTTTGCAGGCGCTGAAGGCTGACAACTGATAGCTGAGAGCTGATGGCTCTAATTCATTCCCATTCCCCTATCTTTGCCGCTCTAAAAAAATTTGTAAACCGACCCACTTATGCAACTGAAAGGTTTAGTGCGATTTTTTGCGATTGCCTTGATACTGATATGCGTGTATCAATTATCCTTTACCTGGTTTGTAAAAAACCACGAAAGCGCCATGGAAAAGAAGGCGGATACCTGGATGACCACAAGGTTCCCTTCTCCTGAAGCAAAATATCCCGGAAATAAAGAACTCCAGGCAGCTTACGCCGATACGCTGGACGACATTAAAAAAGACAGGCTGAAACGCCTGCTCGACAGTACCAAAGAAACCAAACTGGCTTTTGGATTGACTACCTACAGTTCCGCCAAAGAAAAGGAACTGATGCTGGGTCTCGACCTGCAGGGTGGTATGAGCGTGACCATGGAAGTAGGGCTTGACGGACTGATCAAGTCGCTTGCCAACTATACCAAAGACGTTCAGTTCAACAAAGCTTTGGATAATGCGGTGGTGAGAAAAGCCAATACCAGCGCTAACCTGATCGATCTTTTCCGTGAAGAATACCTGAAAGTAAACCCTACCGGTAAACTGGCACCTTTCTTTGCATCACGCAGCAATGCCAAGATCAAGATTGACGCAAGTGATGATGCGGTGGGCAGTTACCTGAAGGACCAGGCCGACCAGGCGTTCCAGACCACGTTCCGTATCCTGCGTACCAGGATCGACCGTTTTGGTGTGGCATCACCCAATATCAATCCTGATGCGGCCAAAGGCATCATCAATATCGAACTGGCAGGTGTAAGCGACAGGGAAAGGGTGAAAGCCTACCTGCAGTCAACCGCCAATCTCCAGTTCTTTGAAGTGTACACACTGGAAAGCAGGGATCTCCAAAATGGTTTGACTGCTGCTAATAAAACCATTGAAGATTACCTCAACGGTAATCCAACAGCTACTGCCGATACTGCGGCCAAAGCTGCTGCCGACACGGCAAAAACCACAGCGGCTAAAACAGATACTACCCAAACCGGCAGGATCTCTGACCTGGCAGGCATCGCTAAAACTGCTACCAAAGCAAAAACCGATTCTGCCAATGTGAATCCTATCGGCAAAATATTACAGGTGGCACAGCCTTACCAGGGTACCGACGGTAAAGTGAGCTACCCTGCTATGCTGGGTTATATCGCTACCAAAGACACTGGTACACTGAATGATTACCTGCGTATGGATATTGTGAAAGCCAAGTTCCCTACCAATATGGCATTCATGTATGGTAAAGCAGAACTGGGTGCCGATGCGAAAGTGAAAGATGTGCTGGTACTCTACGCCATCAAAACACTGGACAACGGCCAGGCACCATTAGGTGGTGAAGGCATCAGCGCCAGACAGGATTTTGACGAGCGTGGCCGTATTGCCATCAAAATGAATATGGACAAGATCGGTACTATCGGATGGGCCAGGTTAACGACCCAGAACGTGGGCAAACCGATTGCCGTGGTACTTGATAATTTTGTGTACTCTGCTCCCAATGTGAACGAGCCCATTACTACCGGAAGCTCACAGATCTCCGGAAGCTATTCACTGAAAGAGGCACAGGATCTGTCACAGATACTGGAAAGCGGAAAACTCCCCGCTCCTGCCAAGATCGTACAGTTCCAGGAAGTGGGTCCTACCCTTGGTAAAAAATCAGTTATGGGTGGCGCGTTATCGTTCCTGATATCCTTCATCGTGATCTTTGCTTTGATGCTGATCTACTTTAACACGGCAGGCTGGGTGGCGAACATCGCCCTTATTCTGAACCTGTTGTTCACCGTAGGTATCCTTAGCTCGATGCATTTTACATTGACGGCTCCCGGTATCGCCGGTCTCGTACTGACCATTGGTCTTGCCGTGGATACGAACGTTATCATCTTTGAACGGATCAAGGAAGAGCTCAGTAAAGGAAAGAGTTACCAGGTGGCCGTTAACGATGGTTACAGGAGGTCACTCGCGCCGGTACTGGATGCGCACGTAACCACTTTGCTGACGGCTATCATCCTCGCGTATTTTGGGCTGGGTCCTGTACTGGGCTTTGCCACTACGCAGATCATCGGTATCCTGCTGTCATTGTTCTGCGGTATCCTGGTATCAAGACTGATCTCTGACATCTATACTAACAAGAACCGTCACTTTGAATATTTTACCGGTATCTCCAAGCGCATCTTCAAACATGCTTCCTTCAAATTCATTGAATACAGGAAGTATGCATACATACTTTCGTTTGTTATCCTGGCAGGTGGTATCAGCACCTACTGGAACGGGTTTGATGAAGGTGTGGAATTCTCTGGCGGCCGCAGCTATACGGTACGTTTCGATAAAGCTGTTAACCCGGATGAGATCCGTGATGAACTGAAAAAAGCAATCGGTGAAACACCTATCGTTAAAACGGTGGATACCAAAAACCAGGTGAATATCACGACTTCTTACCTGATACACCAGACAGACAGCAACACCGATTCATTGGTAGAGAAGACAGTATTTACGGCACTGAAGAATCACCTGCCGGCCAACCTGAGCTATGAAGATTTTGACAAAAAATACAAACAGAGTTCACAGACCGTATTACCAACCATTTCTGACGACCTGAAAAAAGGCGCGACAAAAGCGGTGGTATTCGGTATCATAGCGATCTGTCTGTACATCTTTATCCGTTTCCGCGACTGGAGGTATTCAGTAGGTACGATTGTAGCCTTGCTGCACGATGTATTGGTAACACTGATCATATTCAGCTATTGCCGCAGCATTGTACCGTTCCCGCTGGAAATTGACCAGCACTTTATTGCAGCAGTACTAACGGTGATCGGTTTCTCGATGAATGATACCGTGATCGTGTATGACCGTATCCGTGAGGACAGCAGGCTGATGCGCGGTGCCGATAACGCATCGGTGATCAACCGTGCGATCAATGAAACACTGAGCCGTACCATCATGACCTCGTTAACGGTATTCTTAACTATCCTGATCCTCTTCATCTTTGGTGGTGAAGTAACCCGTGGTTTTGCCTTCGCAATGCTGGTGGGTGTGGTAACAGGTACTTATTCATCCATCTTTGTTGCGGCGCCTATCCTGGTAGACTTCGCCAAAACAAGAGCACTGGGTAAGAAAGAGGACCCTAAAAAATAAGAGAATAAACCCTCCATAAGAAAGCCCTGCAATTTTTCTGCGGGGCTTTTTGTTTGTCACAACTCTCTGTGTACCTCTGTGTTCTTTGTGCCTCTGTGGTAAAGCCTTCGCTTAGATCGATGGAGGATGTTCTTTACCACAGAGGCACAAAGAACACAGAGGTTCACAGAGATTTGCCTTGTTTCAAGTGTTTTAAGAAGCGTACAGCACGTTAAGACTAGTCTGTACTATACAGCGAAAGAAGTTCCGCACCCGCAGGTTTTGCTCGCATTGGGATTGCTGAAAGTAAACCCACGGCTGTTCAATCCGCCCTGCCAGTCTACTTCCATCCCGAAAAGGTATAATTGGTGGCTTTTGTTCATGATACAGGAAATGTCTTCTATCTCAAAACGCTCATCTTCGTCTGTCAGGTGGTCAAACCCCAGCACATAGGTCATGCCGCTGCAGCCACCGCCTTTAACACCCACGCGGAGATGTTGCGTGGTATCAAATCCTTCCTCTCCCATCAACCGTCGAACCTCGCTGATCGCGCCTTCTGTAAGGGTTACCGGTGTTGCTGTTGCTATAGACATATCCATCTTTTTGAGTACACAAATTTACATTGAAACCTGTTAAGGAAAGTGGTAAGTCTTTTCGATAGCAGGAAAAGCTTTGAGCTATCAGCTGTCAGCCATCAGCCGTAGGTTAACATAATTTAAAAAAGCTGAAAGCTGAAGGCTGATAGCTGACAGCTCAATTAGACTATTTTTGCCAAAACCCTACCGATTGGACTCAAATACACTCCTGATGATCGTTGTCGGCCTTGCAGTAGCCGGCGGCCTGTTTTATGTGCTGAAACAACCTTCCAAAACAGACACTGAGAAGCCGGTTGGCAACCATGGTAACAATGGATTGCAATTACAGGCTTACGAAAGAATGGCGCTGCTGGTAGACAGGATCGCCATTCCCAACCTGGTGGGGCGTACTTCTTACGAGGGCCTTTCGGCACGTGATATGCAGTTTGTGCTCACCAAAAGCATCCGCGATGAATTTGAATACAATATCACCCAGCAGATCTATGTTACCGCCGAAGTATGGAGTGCCGTAAAGAACCTGAAAGAGAAAAACCTGCTGACCATTAACCAGATAGCTGCTACCTTACCAGCCAATGCCACCGGTCTTGATCTTAACCGTGCTTTACTGGAGTTTTTGATGACCGATAAACAGGCTAACCTGCCGGAACTGGTGAGCGAGGCATTAAGCTACGAAGCAAAGAAATTGATGTGAGTAGGTGAATTGGCACGCAAAGGCGCAAAGGCGCAGTTGAGTGGTATTGATCAGTGAGCGGGATATTGCCTAAACATTCAAACCGCGCCTTTGCGCCTTTGCGTGAAATTTCCTTACCTTATGAATCGCGAATATAAATTATGACCGAGAAGAAAGTATGCACCGATAGCGGCATTGAGATCAGGAAAGTATATTACCCGCAACCGGAAACCGGCAACCAGCACCCGCCCGCTCCCGGAAGCTTCCCCTATACCCGCGGTATACAGCCCGATATGTATCGCGGCAAGCTATGGACCATGCGCCAGTACGCCGGTTTTTCCACCGCGGAAGAAAGCAACAAACGGTATCATTATCTTTTATCACAGGGTGTGATGGGATTGAGCGTGGCATTCGATCTGCCCACACAGATCGGTTACGACAGCGATCATGCATTGGCAGAGGGCGAGGTAGGTAAAGTGGGTGTGGCCATCGACAGTCTTGAAGACATGGAACTGCTGTTTAAAGATATCAAACTTGAAGAGGTCAGCACTTCTATGACCATTAACGCTACCGGTTTTATACTGCTGGCACTGTATGTAGCATTGGCAAAAAAACAAGGGGCTGATCTGAAAAAGATCACAGGCACAATACAGAATGATATCCTGAAAGAATATGCGGCGCGCGGCACGTATATCTATCCACCCAAACCCTCCATGCGCATCATCACGGATATATTTGAATGGTGCAGTAAGGAACTGCCCAAATGGAATACCATATCCATCTCCGGTTACCATATCCGCGAAGCGGGAAGTACAGCTGTACAGGAGATCGCATTTACACTCAGTAATGGTAAAGCGTATGTTCAGGCAGCATTGGCAAAAGGGTTGGATATCAATGTATTTGGCAAGCGACTCTCCTTCTTTTTCAACGCCCATAATAACCTGTTTGAAGAAGTGGCCAAATTTCGTGCGGCAAGAAGAATGTGGGCAAAGATCATGAAGGGACTAGGCGCCACGGATGAAAAAGCCATGATGCTGCGTTTTCATACACAAACCGGCGGGGCAACACTTACGGCCCAGCAGCCATTGAACAATATCTGCCGTGTAACGGTTCAGACCCTGGCTGCGGTACTTGGCGGCACACAAAGCCTGCATACCAACGGTTATGACGAAGCATTGAGCCTGCCCACAGAAGAAGCCGCACGCATAGCCCTGCGCACGCAGCAGATAGTAGCTTATGAAAGCGGCGCGCCCGATACCGCGGACCCTTTAGGTGGAAGTTATTACGTGGAAGCCTTAACAGATGAAGTAGAGACCCATGCCTGGCAACTGATCGAAAAGATCGATGCCATGGGCGGCAGTGTAAGCGCCATAGAAGCCGGTTTTATGCAACAGGAGATCGCGCGCAGCGCTTACGAATACCAGCGCAATATTGAAAGTGGAGAAAAGATCATTGTAGGCGTGAACAAATTCACAGTAGACACTGAAGAACGCATACCCGGCTTTAGAATAGACGACCATATCCGCGTGGTACAATCCGAAAAACTGCGGAAACTGAGAGCAGAACGCAATACGCAAAACGCTGAACGCAACTTAAAGGATATCAGCACCGCCGCAAAAGATGGCAGCAATCTCATGCCATTCGTTATCACAGCAGTTGAGAACCACTGTACGCTTGGTGAGATAGCAGATGTGTTACGCAGGGAGTTTGGAGAACATAAGTAGTCTGTGGTTTGTGGTCTGTAGTCTGTAGTTGTTTGGATTATTGAGGGCTAACTAGTAACCATCAACCATAAACAACCACAGACCATAGACCATAGACTGCTCTCTATCCAAGCACAACAATCAAGGCATAAATCACTCCCGGTATCCAGAACAGCAAAGTAAGTATCAGGCTCAGCCAGAATTTGCCGTTGATCCTTCCCTCGTGTAAAGCAACTGCCAGTGGGGGTAGCAGTATAGCGAGTATCACCAGTAACAATGTGTTGGTGGTGGGTTCGGGAGCGGCGGGGTTTTCTTCTGTGGTTACATTTTTACTGGCAGCTTTTTGTGCCTTCCATTCTTTCAAAGCGGCTTTGGCCTGTGCGATGCGCATTTTCCTGTCAACCCGGCTCAGGCTTTTGAATTCACGCATGGCATCGGTGACAGCGGCATTATCCAGCATCATTTCTTTTTCTGTGGCAACAGCGGTGGTATCCGTCCTGGTTTTGCTGGTGGGCTCCGTAACAACTGATGCGCTAAGTGAAAAACTGGTAAAAATGAGTAAAAGGAGTAGGGTAAAGTTTTTCATGCAATGTTTATTTGTGAATGAAATGATAAAATCTGAGGCCTAAAGTTCGTTCCAAGGTAGGTTGTTCCGCTTATATGATTTGGCGAAAAAGTTACATAATTCACTGCTTTGCAGGTGAATTTGTTCGGTTTCCGGCCCTGTTCAGTAAAGCCAAATCAGTATCTTCCCCCAATAAACCTGTTTCATGAGAAAGGTATGGTATTTACTGTTTATCGCCGCCTGTATGCCGGTTATCAGCCGCGCTCAGGATCCACGTTTTATCACAGACAGCCTTGACAGTTATATCGCAAGGGGGATGAAGGACTGGCAGATACCCGGTCTCGCTATAGCCATTGTCAAAGACGGGAAAGTGGTGATGATGAAAGGCTATGGTGAACGCAATATGGCAACGCATGAAAAAGTAGATGAGAACACGCTTTTCATGATCGCCAGTAACAGCAAATTATTTACCGGCACTTCGCTCGCACAATTGGAATACAATAACAAACTCTCGCTGAACGATAAGGTCACAAAATATTTCCCGGATTTTAAACTGTATGATAAGAATACCACTGAACTGGTAACTATCCGCGATATGCTCTCCCACCATCTCGGCACCAAAACCTTCCAGGGTGATTTTACTTTCTGGAACGCCAATCTCAGTCGTGGCGATATCATGGATAGAATGCGCCTTCTCAAACCCAATGGTTTGTTCCGGCAGGATTATGGTTATTGCAACAGTTGCTTTTTAACCGCCGGCGAAGTCATTCCCAAAGTAACCGGCAAACCCTGGGAAGTATATGTGTACGACAGCCTGTTTGTTCCCATCGGGTTAAAAAATACACATGCATTGACCACCGGTATGTCGCAGAGACCGAATGTATCACGTCCCTATACCAATGCATACACAGGCAGTTTGCAGGAGATCCCCTATGACCAGGTGGATAACCTTGGCCCTGCGGGAAGCATGGTAAGCTGTGTAAAAGATATGGCGAGATGGTTATTGCTCCAGCTCGACAGCGGACGTATTGATGGCAAGCGTGTAATTCCCTGGCCAGTGATCAGGAAAACAAGGGATATGGCCACCGCTATCTCCAGCCGTAAAAGCGCTAATTATCCAACCCATTTCTCAGGATATGGATTGGGCGTATTTATGAACGATTATAATGGCCGCCAGGTATTTTCGCATACAGGCGGCGCTTTTGGTTTTGTAACCAATACCTGTTTTGTACCCGAGGAAAAACTAGGGATCACCATCCTCACCAATAACGATAACCAAAGCTTTTTCGAATTACTCCGTTACCAATTACTGGATGCATATCTCGGAGTAAATTATACCGACAGGAGCGCCAAACAACTACCCGGCCACTTACAGGAACTGGATAAGTCCGTAAAAGAAGTGAATGCATTAAAAGCAAGGGTGAAAAACGATAAACCCACTCTCCCGCTCTCTGCGTTTACAGGCGACTATACCAATGAATTATACGGCAGCATCACCATCAGGGAGCTTGGTGATGTACTTAGTATCAAATTCAACAGCCACAACAACCTTACTGCCCGGCTCGAATACATGGATAACGGTGAATGGATGATGACCTATAACAATATCGCTTTCGGTGTATTTGCCACTAAATTTAAAACAGCCGATAACAAAGTGATATCAGTTGATATAAAAGCCAATGATTTTGTAGAATATGATGCTTATACATTCACTAAAAAATAACTCTCTGTGAATCTCTGTGTCTTTGTGCCTCTGTGTTGAAAAAAACATCACCCGATGCAATCATTTCTCAACACAGAGGCACAAAGACACAGAGATTCACAGAATTAAACCCTAATACATGAGACGACTTCTTTCCATTTGTTTATTCATTACCAGCGCCGCATCTGCACAGAACCTGCCTGCCAATTATGAGCAGCTGATCAAAGACGAAATGCCCAGCGTAGTAGCATGGCGGCGTTATTTTCACCAGAACCCTGAGTTGTCCAACCGCGAATTCAACACGGCCAAAAAAGTGGAGGCGCAGTTAAAGCAATGGGGCATCGAAACACGTATCGCGGCGGGTACCGGTGTGGTGGGTGTATTAAAAGGCGGCAAACCCGGACCGGTTGTGGCCCTGCGTGCAGATATGGATGGATTGCCCGTTACCGAGCGGAACACGCTCCCATTTAAATCAACCGCCACCGCAGAATACAACGGCCAGAAAGTGGGTGTCATGCATGCCTGCGGTCACGATTCACATATAGCCATGTTACTGGGAACGGCCGAGGTATTATCAAAAATGAAAAATGACATTCCGGGAACCGTAGTGTTCCTGTTCCAGCCTGCGGAAGAGGGTCCTCCCGGTACGGAAGAAGGCGGCGCGCCTTTGATGATCAAACAAGGCGCTATGGATAATCCCAAAGTAGATGCGGTTTTTGGCATACATATCGAATCATTCGGCGACCTCGGAAAGATCTATTACAAACCGGAAGCATTTATGGCTTCTTCAGATTGGTTCACCATCAAAGTAAAAGGCAAACAAACACATGGTGCATCACCCTGGGAAGGCGTTGACCCTATCGTGGTGAGTAGTGCCATCATACAGAACCTGCAAACCATTGTGAGCCGACAGATGGATCTTACACAGGCACCGGTGATTATTACCGTAGGTAAAATCAATGCCGGTGTGCGACCCAATATCATTCCTGAAGAAGCCGTGATGGAAGGAACCATCCGCACCCTCGACAGCAAAATGCAGAAAGAGGTACATGAACGGATACGCAACACAGTAAAAAATGTTGCAGCATCTTACGGCGCTACTGCCGATGTTACCATCGATACAAAGACACTGGTTACGTATAATGATCCGAAACTGGTGGCTCAATCGCTCCCTTCTTTACAGAAAGCCATAGGGGAAACTAATGTGGTTCCGTATCATTGGGTAACCGGCGCTGAGGATTTTTCGTTTTACGGAACAAAAGCACCGTCTTTCTTTTTCTATCTCGGTGCACGCAACCCGCAGATAAAACAGGAAGATGCCCCGGCACATCATACGCCCGATTTTTATATTGATGATACGCGGCTCGATGCAGGTGTGCGTGCTTTCTGTCAACTGGTATTTGATTATGCAAAAAATAAAAAATAAGTCTCCGCGTAAACTCTGCGCTCTCATGTTCTCTGCGGTGAAAAGCGTTTCAATATTCGGAGTGCCTGAACAGGCTAAAGTTTCTTCACCGCAGAGAACATGAGAGCGCAGAGTTTACGCAGAGGAGATCATTTAATAATACAAATTCGATTATATGAAACATTTATTGTTATGCTCAATAGCCTGTGCAGGCCTGGTATCAGCAGGTGCACAAAACAAACTCACCCCCGAAAAACTCTGGCAACTGGGCAGGGTTTCAGGCATCGGTATTTCGAAGAACCACCAGTTACTGATCTATTCAGTTGGCCAACCCGATCTGAAAGAGAACAGGGTCGTTCGCAAAACCTATTTGATGGCCACCAGTGGTGGTGAAGCCATGCCGCTTCTTAAGCCAATGGACAGTGTGTTCAATGATCCCAAAATATCACCCGACGGAAAATATATTCTCAGTACCCGCGAAGTAAAACTGATTCCGGTGACCGGCGCTGAAACCTATGCTGATCTGCCCAAATCCAATGTGTACATCTACAATTCACTCAACTACCGCCACTGGGACACATGGGAAGATGGAAAATTTGAACATGTGTTTGTAGCGCCCCTGGTAAACGGCCAGCCGGGTGTGGCAAAGGACCTCATGCCCAATGAACCGTATGACTGTCCCCAGAAACCTTTTGGCGGTGAGGAAGATGTTACCTGGAGCCCCGACAGCAAACGCATTGTATATGTGGCCAAGAAAAAAGCCGGTACCGACTATGCCATCAGTACCAATACCGATCTCTATGAATATACATTGGCTACAGGTGCCACGAAAAATCTTACAGAAGAAAACAAAGGTTACGATGTAAACCCATCGTTCCATAAAAACGGCAACCTGGCCTGGTTACAGATGAAACGCGATGGATATGAGGCAGACAAACAGGATATCATAGTATTCGACGGACACACAAAAAATAACCTTACTGCCAAACGCGATGATATCCATGTATCCAGTTTTGCATGGAGTAATGCAGGCGACAGCATTTATTTTATCGCCCCGGTTAATGGCACATTGCAGTTGTTCAAAGTAAATAACCCGCTGGTCACAAAAACACAGCCTGTCGTTACCCAACTGAGCAGCGGTGATTTTGATGTCAACAGCATTATCGCCCTGGATGCCAACAAACTGATAGTGGCACGTAACGATATGAACCATGCATCAGAGCTGTATTCCTATGAACCCGGCACCAATAAGTTTGTGCAGATGACGCATGTGAACGATACGGCCTATGCAAGGATCGGCATGGTAAAAACCGAACGGCGTTTTGTAACCACCACCGATAATAAAAAAATGCTGGTATGGGTAGTGTACCCGCCGGGGTTTGATCCTTCCAAAAAATACCCTACCCTGTTGTATTGCCAGGGCGGACCACAATCGCCATTGACACAATCCTATTCTTTCCGCTGGAACTTCCAGTTGATGGCATCACAGGGATACATCGTAGTGGCCCCTGCGCGCCGTGGTATGCCGGGTTTTGGTACCGAATGGAACGAACAGGTGAGCAAAGACTGGGGCGGACAGGTGATCAAAGATTACCTCAGCGCCATCGATGATGTGTCCAAAGAACCCTATATCGATAAAACCCGTATGGGTTGTGTAGGCGCCAGCTTTGGCGGTTTCTCCGTATTTGCACTCGAGGCGCAGCATGAGAAACGTTTCAAAACTTTTATATCACATGACGGCGTATTCGATTTCAAAAGCATGTATGGCACTACGGATGAAATGTTTTTTGAGAACTGGGAAAAAGGCGGCGCTTACTGGGAAAAGAACAATGCCGTGGTGCAACGTTCCTTCAGCCAGTCGCCCAGCAATTTTGTTGACCAGTGGAAAACACCTATCCTGATCATACAAGGTGGTAAAGATTACCGTGTACCCATTGAGCAGGGCCAGCAGGCTTTTCAGGCCGCGCAGTTAAAGGGAATCAAAAGCCGCTTTATCTATATCCCCGATGAAAACCATTGGGTGCTGAGCCAGCAGAATGCATTGGTATGGCAGCGGGAGTTTTATAAATGGTTAGATGAAACACTAAAATAGTTTGTGGTCGATGGGGTGTCTTTAGTTATGTAGTATTTTTTTTAACACAGAGATCACAGAGAAAACACAGAGGGCCCTCTGTATGCTCTGTGATCTCTGTGTTAAAAAAAATACGCATCTAACTCCGGGCTCCAAACAACAAACTCCCTATCCTCACCATCGTACTCCCCTCTTCAATCGCCATCTGGTAATCGCCACTCATTCCCATACTCAGAGTGGTCCATGGTACATGGTCCATGGACATTGTCTTGAATTGATCAAAGAGTTTCTTCAGGTATTGAAATTCACCGCGTACTTTATCGGTATCATCACTAAAAGAACCCATGCCCATCAACCCGCATACCCGTACATTGGGTAACTGTGCAATGTTTTCTTTTACTTCAACAAGTTCCTGCTCATCCATCCCGAACTTGGTTTCTTCCTGTGCGATATGCACCTGCAGCAGGCAATCGATCACCCGGTTATGCTTCCTGCCCTGTTTATCGATCTCTTTGAGGAGTTTGAGACTGTCAACGCCATGTATAAGGTGTACAAATGGTGCGATGTATTTTACTTTGTTGCTTTGTAGATGGCCGATAAAATGCCAGCGGATATCCTGCGGTAATACTTTTGATTTTTCTTCCAGTTCCTGTACATAGTTCTCACCAAAATCCCGCTGACCAAGATCATACAGTTTTTGAATATCAGAAACAGGTTTGATCTTACTCACCGCCACCAGCCTGGTATTTGTCCGGCTGAGTTCTTCAGTGATCTTTCGATATTGTTCTACGTTTACCATAATGCAAAAATAAAACTCTCTGTGTACCTCTGTGCACTTTGTGTCTCTGTGGTAAAGCCTTCGCTGCGATCGATGGAGTATGTTCTTTACCACAGAGGCACGGAGGACACAGAGGTACACAGAGTTATTACAATCCCCTTCGTTTCCGCCACGCGAGGTTTTCAAGCAGCAGCACATGATTATACGCGGGGCTGTAATTATAAAATAATACCAATTTTATACTCGTCATGAATTTCTTCATACGGTCGGACAGAACGCTCGCTACGTTGTTGGCAAAGAAGCAGAAATTATCTTCTTCCACCAGTGCCTCGAGACTGGTTGTTGTATGCGGTTTTGTTTCGGGCGGCTTTACACCCCAGCGAAGCAGTGCGGTACTCAGTATCACTTCATCCATAAAAGTCTTCGCGGAAGCCAGCGCTTCTCTGGCCTCTTCCACCAACTGTGGTTTTAACCTTTCAAGCGATGGAATGGGTTTGAGCGCCATTAGCCTCGAAATATGATACAGTAACACAGGTACCCTTGCGTATTGCGGGGAAATATAATCCGCTGCGTTGATATGTTGTTTCTTTTCGATCTGTTGTTCGATCAGCAAGAGACTTGCGGAGTCAGCGGATGTCCAGGGCAGGTTATAGAACTGTACAAAATACAATACGTTGGCATGTACACCAATATCAAACTCCACCGGGGTTTTGCGGCCGAACCAGGTGGAATAAGCCTTAACATCACGGTATTCTTCGAAAGTATTCTTTACGCCGTTTTTATTGGTAAACGATTGCATGAGTGCATGTACCGCCCTGGCAGTCGAATCTGCTGCACGCATGGCCATCAGGAAGATCACGGTATCATCAAGATCGTCTGGAAGCGCCTGGCTTTTATCAAACCAGTTGATCCAGCCGCCGTTTGGAAATATCTCAGGATCCTCGGTGCGCCAGAAATTATAGGTGGGTCTGCCCTTACGGTTCTGAAACAAAGGGAATACCGACAGGCAGCCATTAATGATCTCATCGGCCTGTTTCTGTTGTGCTAAAGTCAGTTCCGGTTTTATATCGCGCAGGGTAAACGCTGTGAGACCTGCATAGAAACCATTAATATCTGCCCGTAACCTGTCACTGCCCAAGGCATACAAGCGGTAAGAAGGGATAATACCTTTGGGAAATACACCATTCTTTTTTGGCTGTAACTGGCGGATCCTGTTCAATAACCGGGTACTGGTAAGGCTGTCATTGCCTGTGGCTGCCATACAGATACAAAGTAGAACGGGTAGTAGCTTCATAAAAGACAAAATAAAGGAATCTGTTCCTGTACTGAAAAAATAGATAGTGGGACAGTTTGAAAAAGTTTATGCATTCCATGCTGTTACAAGCCGCAGATTCGCAGATTATCTGTCTCTAATCTGCGAATCCGCGGCTTACATTGAATTTCACAAAAACTGCTCACAGCCCCCTGCGTTTTCTCCAGACGAGGTTTTCAAGCAGTAATACATGGTTATACGCCGGGCAATGATAATAGAACTTGCCGATGGCTGCCCCGCCTATCCATCGTTTCATCACACCGGGCAGCATGGATGCCCAATTGGCAATAAAAAAAGCAAATTGGTCGTCCTCTACCAGTTCTTCCATATTATTGGCCCTGCGGGGATGGGGTTGCGGAGGTATCGTGTTCCACCGGAGTAAGGCGGTGCTGAGTATTACCTCATCCATAAATGTACCGGCCGAGCCCAAGGCCTTATGTGCATCTGCTACGAGTTGCGGTCTGAATTTTTCCAGTGAAGGAATGGGTCTTACCGACATCAGTCTTGAAAGATGGTACAGGATATTTGGCAGCTTACTGTAATGCGGTGATATCTGCGCCGCAGCAGTGATATGCCTCCTGTCCTCCAGCACTTTTTCGATCAGTAAAAGACTGGCAGAATCAGCGGCTGTCCAGCTAAGGTTATAGGTCTGAACAAAGTAAAGCACATTGGCCAGCACGCATATATCAAAATCCACCGGCATTTTTTCACCAAACCAGGTAGAGTACGCACCAATATCCTGGTATTCCGCAAAAGTATTACGGATCTTTTTCTGATCGTTATTGGTAAACGACTGCATCAATGCATGTATCGCCCTGGCAGTGGAATCAGGGGCATTCAAAGCGAGGAGCATGATCACGGTGTCATCAAGATCATCAGGCAGGGCACCCACCTTATCAAACAGGTTGATCCAGCCCGAATGGGGAAACACCTGCGGTGTATCAGTTGGCCAGAAATTATAGGTGTCACGCCCCCTCCTGTTACGGAACTTGGCAAACACGGGTAATGTATTGGCAACGATCTGTTTTGCCTGTTTCTGTTGTGCCGGTGCAAAGTCGCGTTGTATATCATTCAGTGTAAAAGCCACCAGACCCGTATAAAAAGCATTGATATCCGCTTTCTGCCGGTCCTTATTCAATGCATAGATGCGGTAGGAAGGAATACTGCCCTTTGGGAACACCCCATCCTCCTTTGGCTGCAGTTCATCGATCCTTTGTAATAAGCGTGAAATGATCAGCGTGTCACTGGCAAGCAGACCGGAAAAGAAGAACAGCGAGAGAAACGTGAGGTAATATTTCATCTGTTGCAAAAATACAAAGCCCTATCTATAATCCTATAAATTGTAATATTGCGGAATGTTTACAAACAGGGATATTGCCAGGCATTTTGAATATTGCGAGTCACACTACCGGTATTTCTGGAACCTTGCCAAAAGCCGATCAATGCACTATGGTTATTGGGACGATAGCACCCATAACCTGCACGATGCGCTGATGAATATCAACAAAGTGATGTCCGCCAAAGCCGGCATAGGCCCCAACGATAAGGTACTGGATGCCGGTTGTGGATTAGGCGGCTCTTCTGTATGGCTGGCAAAAAATATAGGATGCAGCGTTACCGGAATTACACTTAGTGAAAAACAGCGTAAACAGGGAGAAGATCTGGCAGCCAAACAGGGTCTCGCGCACAAGGTTCAATTCCTACAGGAAGATTTTACCAATACACAGTTCGCCGATGCATCATTTGATGTGGTTTGGGGCATAGAGAGTATCTGTTACGCTGAGCGTAAACTTGATTTCTTAAAAGAAGCTTCCCGGTTATTAAAACCGGGCGGCCGGGTGATCGTTGCCGATTTTTTCAAACAACCCGGACTGGAGGGAAAAGATAAGGAACTCATTCATAAAATGGCTTATGGATGGGCCATTGCTGATTTTGCAACGATAGCGGATTTTAAAACCGCTGCGGCAGAAGCGGGTTTTACAAAGATCAGTGCAGAAAATATTTCCACTGCCGTTACTCCTTCTGCCAGGAAAATATACTTCTCTTCTTTTGCTGGAATGGTCGGTACAAAACTGTATGGATTATTTCGGAACGCCAGCGAGCTTTCCAAACACCATGCACGTACGGGTTACCTGCAGTATATAGGGTTGAAGAAAGGGTTATGGCAATACGAGCTGTTCGTTGCAGAAAAATAAATCTCTGTGAATCTCTGTGTCCTTTGTGCCTCTGTGGTAAAGTCTTCGCTAGGATCGAGGGAGGATGTTCTTTACCACAGAGGTACAAAGGACACAGAGGTACACAGAGTTATTTCAGTATGCTGCGGCTGATCACGATCCGCTGCACTTCAGAAGTGCCTTCATAGATCTGCGTGATCTTGGCATCGCGCATGAGGCGTTCCACATGGTATTCTTTTACAAAACCATAACCGCCGTGTATCTGCACCGCTTCAGTGGCCGTCCACATAGCGGTTTCGGAGGCGAATACTTTGGCCATGGAAGAACTTAAGGTATAATCCTCACCATTGTCTTTTTCCCATGCCGCTTTTAAGCAAAGCAGTCTTGCTGCTTCTATTCTTGTGGCCATATCCGCCAGTTTGAACTGGATGGCCTGGTGGTGCATGATCTCTTTACCAAAAGCTTTGCGTTGTTTGCTGTAGGCCAGCGCCAGTTCATAAGCGCCGCTCGCAATACCCAATGCCTGCGAAGCGATACCGATGCGCCCGCCCGCCAGTGTTTTCATGGCGAACTTGAAACCGAAACCGTCTTCCCCTATCCTGTTCTCCTTGGGAACTTTCACATCGCTGAACATAATGGAATGTGTATCGCTGCCGCGAATGCCGAGTTTGTTTTCCTTGGCCGCAACCGTAACACCCGGCCATGCTTTCTCCACTATAAATACATTGATACCACGGCTGCCCTTGGAAGCATCCGTTTGGGCTATCACGAGGTATATGGAAGCCGAGGAACCATTGGTGATCCAGTTCTTGGTGCCGTTGAGCAGGTAATGGTCGTCCTTTTCTTCAGCGGTGGTCTGCTGGCTGGTGGCATCGCTGCCGGCCTCGGGTTCGCTTAGTAAGAATGCGCCTATATGGAGTTCCCCGTCTTTACGGCCCTGGGCCAGCGGGGTAAGGTATTTCTGTTTCTGTTCCTCATTGCCGAAGGCTTCCAGTCCCCAGCAGACCAGGCTGTTGTTCACGCTCATACAAACGCTTACACTCGCATCTATCTTGCTGATCTCTTCCATCGCCAGCACATAGCTCACGGTATCCATACCGGCGCCCCCATAATCGGGGCTCACCATCATGCCCATAAAGCCGAGTTCGGCGAGTTTCATGACCTGTTCGCGTGGGAACTGCTGTTTTTCGTCGCGGTCTATCACGCCGGGCAGACATTCGGTTTTAGCGAAATCCCTGGCGGCTTGTTGGATCATTTTGTGTTCTTCGGTGAGTTCGAAATGCATGGTGAGAGGTGAATTTTGGCGAAGATAGGCTAACGGGTGTTAGGATTGAAATTTGTGGGTTATCTTTACAAATAACAATTTGTTTAAGTACTACAATCTTTTAAAAATATTGCGCAAATCATGCGAAATTAGATGGGTTGACGAATTATGCAGTTATGCAGTTACGTATATTTATTAGTTGGGCGCAAGCCAGCAACTCTTTACTGTTAAAAAAGTAAATATTTATGACCCCCACGGACTACGAAACGATATCCAAAGCCGAAATAATAATTAACAATTTTGGAACTTCACTCACTCAGAAAGTAAATGGCATTGCCAGGCCAATTTCCTATTTGAGAAATTCTATTCAGGAAATCAAAGAGGCTTACAGGGTTTACATAACTGCGTTAGTAGACACAGACCAATTGACTGATGAAATTTATGGAAACTTATCAGCTGCATATTCGTTCATTGATCAATTTATCGAAGATGAAAAAGCTGAAATTATCAACAGGGTTAACAAACAAAAGCTAGAAAAAATTGTATCAATCCCTCAAGAAGAAGAAATTTATAAAGATTATTTTGATAAGGTAATCCTGAAAATGGCTTACAAAAGTCTTGAACTAGATAAGTTAATTGAAAAATAAAAACCTACACCCAACATGGGTGCAGCAAACGGACGTTTTATGAATAGTTACAAATCAAATATTACTTGGCAGACAATTGTTTTAATAGGTGCAAGCATTTCGTTATTCTGCATTTCTTGTCAATCACAATATCCGGAAATATTGAAGGATGTTTTAATTGGCATCATATCCGCTGTCCTATTATTGCTGTTTATAGAAATCCGAGATGCAATCAAAGACAAAAAAAATTACGGATACTTGGCAGGTGAATATAAAAGGATGGATATATTCAATGCAGACCCTACAGCTACCTCTGACACAAAATATTCTTCAATGAGTTTGCGGTATGCTAATGTTAATCCTCAAATAAAATTTAATTATAAAGGCAATCGAAAATATGAATTTGAAGCTGATTATGAAGAAGGAAGAAAAAAAGCTGTTATTCATCTTGATCAAATAAATCCTACTGAAGGAAATGGTGTTTATCAGTACTCATCTAAAAAAGGCAATCATACTTTACCAGACATGGGATATTTCAAATTGCAAGTGGACACTATCAATCCTAAAAGACTATATGTTTATCACAATAATTTAATTCCAAGTGGACTAGCCCAAGGTTATGAAATTTGGGAAAAACAATAAGCCTGCGCCCAACAAGCGGTTTGCCAAAATGGGGGCGGACGGAAGCTGTGTTTCAACTTTTGTTTTTCAATTTTGCTTTTGTTCCGGCTGGACATTAATAATTTAGCTAAGTACAAATCATCAGCTTTTATCTATAAATTTATCTTCGGTAAGCCGGGGCGGACACAGCAACTATTCCCCCACTTCGGCAAGCCGTACCGTTACTGGCAACTCTGTTCGCCGTTGTTGGTCGCCGACCCACAACTTCCCGCACACTGCAATGTGTACCTACATCTCTTGATAATAAATACACAGATTCTTCTCCCAATTGAACGATCCTGGGGCGGATTTGGTCCCGTAGGGACCACAGCTTAATAGCACCCCGATTCCATAACAGATACCAATGTCCCGTTAGGGACAACCCGCTAGACACTTACATCTTCAGGGTAGCCCCTAACGGGGCATCATTAATAAAAATCGCATTGTTTTTCTATTAAGCGGTAGTCCCTCCGGGGCATTCACCGAAAAAAAAATTGTACGACACCATCCGGCCCACCAACATTCGGAATACTAACCGTTTTTTGTAATTTGGCCTTAGCTAATCGGTTCGAAGTACCAGAGCAGATAGAAGGAAGTCGATTGCCCAATCTTCGCGAAGCCCCGGGAACTTACCTGCAACCCATTGGACACAATAGTGATGAAACACCTTCATACATGATGTAAAAACAGCTATATGAAAGCACAAGGCAAAACCGTTACTGAAATTTTAGTCAACCTGCCCGAAGACAGGCTTGCACCCTTTAATAAACTGCATGAGACAATTCTAAAAAACCTGCCCAAAGGATTTGAACCCGCCATTAGTTATGGTGGCCTGGGTTATGTGATACCGCATACACTTTACCCCGCAGGTTACCATTGCAAACCTGAAGAGCCATTGCCCTTTGCCGGTATTGCCTCGCAAAAAGGATCCATTAATTTTTACCACATGGGGGTGTATGCAGATCCGGCATTATTAAAATGGTTTGTAAGCGAATACCCTAAACACAGCAAACAGAAACTGGATATGGGTAAGAGTTGCGTGCGGTTTAAGAAGATGGATGATATCCCCTATCAACTCATTGGTGAATTAATGAAGAAGATGAGCGCTAAGGAATGGATTGAGATGTATGAGAAAAAATATGCACCGAAAACGAAGACGAAGTAAACCATACAACAATTGTGAAGCAGGCAATACAAACAATCCGGCAATTGCTGTACATTAACTAACAGAATGATCCAGGAACTTCACACCTACTACCTCTCCCAACCGGAACCCACTAAAAGCACCCTACTCGCCCTCCGCACCATCATCCTTAGCCAGGATACCAACATCACTGAAACACAGAAATATGGTATGCCCTGTTTCTGTTATCAAAAAAAGATGTTCTGCTATCTGTGGACCGATAAGAAAACAGGCGAACCTTATATCCTCATGGTAGAAGGCAAACACCTCGACCATCCCCAATTGGAACAAGGCACCCGCTCCCGCATGAAGATTTTCCGGGTCGATCCCGGCAAGGACCTGCCGGTAAAGACGATCAGGCTTATCCTGAAAAAAGCATTGGATTTATACCGGACGGGGGTGATAAAGACTGAATAGTTTGGAGTCTGGAGTTCGAAAGATTTTCACGCAAAGACGCAAAAGATTACGAATAAGGCGCGAAAGATAGCTTTGCGACTTTGCTCCTTAGCGCCTTTGCGTAAAACTTCCTCCAACGATAAGTGGCAGTAGGAATATCCATCCCCTTTTGTATATTTAATCACCAGCAAACCAGGACTGACACATACTATCCCCCCAGGAAATAATGACCGTAAGCTGCCAACCAGTAGTCGTTTTTCATCAACCAATCATATATCATGAAACAGTTTTGTTGCACCATGCTGATCCTTATTGGCATATTGACCGGTTCTTTTGCACAGCCAGCAAGGATATGGACCGAAAAAGAAAGAAAATACTTACTGGATAACCTGAGCCGCACACGCGACTCGGTAATTATCGAAACCAAAAACCTCTCGCAGGCACAATGGAACTTTAAAGAGTCGCCCGACAGATGGTCGATCAACCAGGTAATTGAACACCTTGCTTTCTGGGACCTGCTGATACAACGCGAGATAAGCCAGGCGTTGGTAGCGGGCCCCAGGCCGGAGTTAGCAAAAGATGCCCGGACCGATAGCGCCACACTTGCATTTTTAGCCGAAGAAATCCAACATATAGCCCCGGAATACACAAAGCCTTTTACTTACACCGTTCCGATGGGTTTGAATGAAGGGAAAAATAACCTTGCCTGGTTCTTAAAGATGCGGAATGAAGGCATTGGTTTTGTTGATTCAACAACAACAGATCTACGTGCCTATTTTATGCGCCCGAGAAGAGGAAGTACACACCAGCTGTTCATTACCATGTTTGCACATACTGACAGGCATTTGCGACAGATCAGGAAGGTAAAACTTCACGCAAACTATCCAAAGCGTTGATTTGAACCACTAAGACTCAAAGTACACCAAGGGGCACTAAGGATTGATGATAGAGTGCCAGATATTCTTCGTGCTACTTGGTGTACCTTGTGTCTTAGTGGTTCAAATAACTGCACGAAAGTAGTTATCACTATGTGAAAGAATCCCCTGCCTTCCAATATTAGGATTTTCTTGCTCCCTGCCCCGCATACCTTTGCCACCCATGCACAAACACCCCCTCGTCAGATCCTTCCTGCTCCTTTCTGTCACTTCATTGTTATCCTGCACCACCATGCAGCTATACAAGGAGACGGATAAACCTTTTTATTATTCACCGGGTAAAAAACCAATGTCCACTGAGCAACCCGATTCACTGAACGTGGTGACCTTTAACATTAAAAAGGCAGAAAAAATACAACTGGCCATCTCCGAACTGCAGTACCTGGAGAAGACAAGACATGTTGATGTGTATATGCTGCAGGAAATGGATGAGAAAGGCGTTGAAGAGATAGCAAACAAACTGGACCTGAATTACCTGTACATCCCCATCGTATTAGACAGGACGGATGGAAAAAATATCGGTAACGCCATCTTAACAAAAGGCAATATCGAGCGTCACGAAAAACTGGTACTGCCCCATGCAAAATGGCCGGGCGGACAGCGCCGGCATGTTACTATCGGCGAGGTGATCATTCATCAGAAAAAAATCCTGGTATATAGTGTTCATACAGAAACAGTGAAGATGAACAGGAAAAACAGGATGGACCAGGTTGATGCTATTATTGAACACGCAAAAATACAATCGACCGGTTATCAATATGTGTTGATAGGCGGTGATTTCAATACACTGTTTTCAAAAGATGGTGATATGACCATTGAAAAATTTACCGGCAACGGTTTCGATTGGTCAACCGCTTCTGTTGGCACCACAGCCAGGGCGGTTTACGGACTGGTAAAACCCAGGCACGATTACCTGTTTACCAAGGGCCTGAAACTGACGAATGCCTGTAAAATAGAAAGCTCCAGGTCAAGTGACCATTATCCTGTATTTGCGACATTTAAGTATTAAGTCTTATTTTTCGCATGGATGTATTTTCGTAGTTATCTCCCGCCACTGAGCAACAAACGATTATCCCTCTATTGCTCAAAATTGTCATTGTTGTGTACAAGACAAAAAAATGTACCTTTAAGCTATGAATATGTCTCAGCAAATTATTGAGTTGCTTAAAAAAATCAAGCCTGATCTTACTGATAAATATGCAGTAAGATCAATAGGATTGTTTGGCTCAGTGGTGAGAGATGATTTTTCATTTTCCGGCAGTGATGTTGATATAATTGTTGACTTCTCCCGACCCGTCGGTATTGAATTTATTGATCTTGCGGAATACCTGGAATCGGTTATCAAAAGAAAAGTTGATTTAGTATCTAAGAATGGCATTAAGGAAAAATATTTCAAGCAAATTGAAAGCCAGATAGTATATGTCTAGTCGGAATACTTCCCTTCTGATTGAAGATATTATTGATTCTGCACAAAAAATACTGTTATACACTGCAGAAATTTCATTTAACCAATTCATTTCTGATAGCAAAACAGTAGATGCTGTTGTTAGAAATTTTGAAATTATAGGGGAAGCTGCAAATCGAATACCCGAAGAATTTAAAGAAACCCATCCCGGTATTGACTGGCATAGGATCCGGGGTTTTAGAAACCGGATCGTACACGAATATTTTGGCATTGATTATTCGATCGTTTGGTTAATTAAAGAAACTTTTTTGCCCGACCTGCTTTCTAAACTAAGCTCTCTAAAAGAGCAATAATCTTACGCAAAAACAGGCTTTCAGGAATTGGGCTAGATAGAATAGCATATTTCCTCTGAAATATAAATCCCACCTTGATGAGGCTTGTCCCACACCCTGCCGATAAAGACGTACTATCCGTTGCCAAAACAATTTCATCTTTTGTATATTTAGTCAGCGGTGTGGCTCCTTCAAAAAACCAATGATTCATGGCTAAACTGATCAAACTTACCGATACACAACAGGTCACAGCACATATTAAAAAACTTGACCCCGAAACCGGCAAAATTGTTCAGGCATTACGGAAGCTTATCCTAAGTACAGACAAAGAAATAGGCGAACGGATAAAATGGAACAACCCCAGTTTTTATTATACCGGTGAGATGAAAGCTTTTGACCCGAAAGAATATAAAAGAGAGATCATTGTATTCAATCTATTCAAAAACAGGATCATGCTGGTTTTTCCCAGCGGTGCAAAAGTCAATGACAGATCCGGCTTATTAGAGGGTGATTATAAAGATGGACGACAGATAGCCATATTCAAGGATATGAAAGAGGTAAAAGCGAGAGAGCATGATCTTATCGCTATCCTGAAAACCTGGCTTGCATTGGTCGATAAATAACTGAAGTGAGAGTAACACGGCTATGTTGATAAAAGCATTGAAAAAAGCAATAAATTTCCAGAAGTTATGAAGTTTTCAATTATCCATTATAGATTTTGCAGGATAGTTTCACTGCTGCTGTTTTTACTTGCTGTATGTGCCAGCTCATCTATTGCTCAAAGCAAAAAGCAGGTTTTACAGTACACCATTTCTGTACCTGATCCCGGCAGCCATAGTTACCATATAACACTTGCCGCTAATGGATGGGACAAGGATACTTTGTTGCTGAAACTCCCCCGCTGGATGCCGGGCTACTACCAGATCATCGACTATTACAAAGACATTACAAACATGTCGCTACAGGTTCAAAACGGCAAAGCAGTACCGGTTGCCAAACTGAATGATAATACCTGGATCGTTACCGGCACCAGGAACAAATCCTTCACCGTTAATTATGATGTACAGACGAGTAAACAATTTGTTGCGAACAGTTATGTAGATAGCGCTCATGCGTATATCGCGCCAGCCAATACTTTTTTATACATGGATGGCTACCTGCATACACCAGTATCGGTTAGTATTGTACGTCCCCCGCAATGGAACAAAATAGCCACCGGTTTATCACCTGAACAGCAAAAACAGGATCGTTTTATTGCGGCAGATTTTGATATACTGTACGACTGCCCCATTCTTATCGGCAACCTGGAAGAGCTTACGCCATTTAAGGTAAATGGAATAGAACACCGCTTCATTGGTTACAAAATGGGCGATTTTGACCGGGAACTGTTTATGACCAACCTGAAAAAGATGGTGGAAGCCGGTTCAGGACTGATCGGTGATATCCCATATGACCGCTATACATTTATCGCCATCGGGCCCGGCAGAGGTGGTATCGAACACCTGAATAGTACAACAGTGAGTTTTAACGGTGCAGAACTCAATAACCCGCGGGCCATGACCAGGATCATGAACTTCCTGGCACATGAATATTACCATCATTACAATGTAAAACGTATCAGGCCATTTGAACTCGGTCCGTTTGATTATGACAAAGGCAGCAAAACCAACTTACTCTGGGTAAGCGAGGGATTATCTGTCTATTATGAATACCTGGTCGTAAAAAGGGCCGGGCTGGCAGATGAAGCAAGCCTGTTCGCTGGGTTTGAAAAGAACATCACTGCCGTTGAAAATAATCCCGGACGGGCATACCAGTCATTGTCACAGGCCAGTTATGAAACATGGGCAGATGGCCCTTTCGGAACGCAGGGAAAGGAACCCGGCAAATCCATTTCTTACTATGACAAAGGCCCGGTAGTGGGTCTGCTACTCGATTTTGAGATACGCAATGCCACCCAAAACAAAGCATCGCTGGATGATGTGATGCGTTTATTATATTGGCAATACTACAAAAAACTGCAACGGGGATTTACCGATGCTGAGTTTCAGCAGGCCTGTGAAACTGTGGCGGGTGTTTCTTTGGCAAAACTGTTTGAATATGTGTACACCACCAAGGAACCCGACTATGCGAAGTATTTAAGTTATGGAGGTTTACAACTTAGCATGGTAGAAAAAAAAGCAAAGCTGTCAAGGCTGAGCAACCTCTCGCCTTTGCAGGCTGCGATATTGAAATCATGGATGGGAGAATAACTTGCCTAGCCTTACTAAACAACCAGAACCGGACAGATCAGAACTCTTTGGGTGTTTGCCACATACCTACCGTTAAAACCCCTATTGAAATAGCACCGATAAACAGGTGTATCGGACTAAAGCCCGCTATGGTGAAATTGAGAAGCGCTAAAAAACTAATGAATATTCCTTCTATAATAATCAGGTAAGGGAAAAACCGGACCTTTCGGACGATACATACTACTACCACCATACTGAAAATGCCTACCAGAAAAAGTACAACCCAGCCGATCAACGCGTAATTTGCCAGTCCCGCCACTTCCAGTATCTCTTTATCATAGCGGAACAGAATGGATTCGCCCCCCGGATCAAATATCATCCGCAAACCACGGATAGTTCCGAGTAAGGAGGATAGTGATAATAATGCAATCGAAATGACAGTTATCCTTTTCATTGAAAGGATAAATCTATTCTAAATTTTCATAGCACCCATAAAATTAACGGTTGTAAAATACCACTTGCAAATTTCGGAACGATGCCGTAATATTATTCTATCCTCCCGCGGCCATCACCGGCTTTTATTCATGTAAACATGACTGTTTATGGCAAACCAAAACCCGTCTAACGACGAGATGATTGTATCCTATATGGCCCTACGCAAAGCCATTGGCCTGCTGGGTTTCCTCCTTCCCTGGGTGCTGGTGCTGGGTACCATGATTATGGGAAACTGTAGAGAGATACAGAGTTCTATTAGTCATTATTATTATACGGTACTGAGTGTTTATTTTACCGGCACCTTATGCGCAGTATCATTCTTTATGTTTTCTTATAAAGGATACCATAATTCGCGGCAGGACAGGATCGCTTCCCTCGTGTCAGCCGTGTGTTCATTGGGCGTGGCTTTTTTCCCAACAGATTTCGATCCTTCTGCCATGTGCCAGTATATAACGCTTAACCGTATCGGGTCAGTGAACAGTCTCCACTATATTTCCGCGTGTATCCTGTTTTCAACACTGGCATATTTCTGCCTGGCCCTGTTTACAAAAAGTTCAGAATCCCCTTCCAGGATGCGGGCAAGAAAAAGAATACGTAACGATGTCTATGTAGTTTGTGGCTGGCTGATCATTGCCTGTATCGTACTGATGGGTGTGTACCATTTTGTGGATGGCCTCGAAAGAAAATTCGCATACCTGAAACCTGTACTCGTTCTTGAAAGCATTGCACTCATGGCTTTCGGTTTTTCGTGGCTGGTGAAAGGAGAAGCGTTTCTCCGGGATAAACCTTAACCCCAAAATCTGTGTAATCTGTGGCGATATTATTACCACAGATTACACAGATTCCCCCATTTCGTATTCACACCACTGAAAAGTCGTGTTTACACCCTTTGTACTCCGATCAATCGAAGTACTTTTATCCTGTCAATAAACAAAAAAACAAATGGACCAGTCAAACAAACCCGTTATCACGATTGAAGCCACCGTTAACGCACCCATAGAAAAAGTATGGAAATCATGGACCACCCCGGAAGATATCATGCAATGGAACTCCGCATCCCCCGACTGGCACACCCCCCATGCCGAAAACGATATCCGCACAGGCGGCCGTTTTAATTCACGTATGGAAGCCAGAGATGGCAGTATGGGCTTTGATTTTGAAGGGACTTACGATAACGTGATAGAACATGAACTGATCGAATACACCATCGGCGACAGGAAAGTGTCGGTAAAGTTTACAGCTCATGGCAATACCACTAAAATTGTGGAAGCTTTTGAAGCGGAGGAAGTGAATTCCCTAGAGCTACAGCGTAACGGATGGCAGGCGATATTGGATAATTTTAAAAAACATACAGAATCGCAGCTTTCTTAGATTTTGTTATGATTACCGTGTTGTGCTATTAACGCTGTTAATACAAGGCAATTCTCTGTGACCCTCTGTGGTAAAGAACACCCTCCATCGATCGGAGCGAAGGCTTTACCACAGAGGCACAAAGAACACAGAGGGTCACAGAGTCAGTCAATAGCACAATAAGTTATGAGTACTACGATTCTGATTGATAAAATTTTATCGTTGTGACTGCCAGCGACCAATCATACAAATCATATAAAAATCCCTAAAATCTGAGATATGATAGCTAATACCGCCAAAAACACAGACGAATTCATCGCCGGTTTCCCGAAAGAAACACAGGTATTACTGCAAAAAATAAGGGGTATCATACAGAAGGCCGCCCCGGGTACAACAGAAGCCATCAGTTACGGCATTCCCACATTTAAACTCAACGCTAAAAATCTCGTGCATTTTTCTGGCTACAAAGAGCATATCGGTTTTTACCCGGGCGCAGCAGCCATCGAATCGTTTCAGAAGGAACTGGCAGCGTATAAAACATCCAAAGGAACAGTACAGTTCCCTCTTGACAAAGCCCTACCAGTGGGCCTTATCACACAGATCGTTAAATTCAGGCTTCTGCAGGAAAAGGAAAAAGCAGCAAAGAAAAAATAAGTACGAACTATGAAGTACGAATTACGAGGTACGAAGTACGAATGATCTATAATTTTCGTACTTCGTACCTCGTAATTCGTACTTATACTTGCCTAATTATTTCTTTTCGCCTTAAACTCCGACCCGTCTTTCCATTTGGGCCAGGCTTTATCGAAAGCGATCTTACGGCCTACGCGGAACAATAGTTCCAGGTCCTCCATAGCGCCATCCATATTCCATCGGGCTGCATCGTATTCATCCGCTGGCTGGTGGTACAGGTGTTCATTATAGACTTTATGAAAAGCCTCTCCGGCCTGTTTGCCTTTTGTTATATCCTCCACACCACTCGAAGTAGTTAAAGCAGGCACACCCACTTTCGCAAAATTGAAATGGTCAGAGCGATAATATTCACCGGCTTCCGGATGCGCTTCGGGAACGATGAACCTTCCTTTTGCTTTCGCCGCTTCTGTCAGAAAATCCTCCAGTTCAGACTGGCCCGAACCGATGATCTCGAAATCTTTTGTCCTGCCCATATTGTTGATCACATCAATATTGATATTGGCCAGTGTTTTGGCTACGGGGTAAACAGGATGTTCCGCATAATACTGCGATCCCAGTAAACCCTGCTCCTCTCCTGTTACTGAGAGGAAAACAATCGTTCTTTCCGGTTTTGTTTTCATGGAAGCAAATGCACGCGCCATTTCAAGTAAGGCGGCCGTACCGCTGGCATTATCCAGTGCACCATTGTAAATACTATCGCCTTTGGCATCGGGTTTACCAAAACCAAAATGATCCCAGTGTGCCGTATAGATAATGTATTCATCCGGGTATTTGCTTCCTGTTATTTTACCGATCACATTCTTTGAATTTTTAAAATCGGCTTTTACCTGCATGGAGGTGCTGAGCTGCGCGCCCAATGATACTGCTGTAAACCCTTTTTCATTCGCCTTTGCCAACATCAGGGTATCCTTACCCGCGGCATTGATGATCTTTTTAGCAGCGGTTTCCGTGATCCATCCTTCCACCGGGCAACGATAGGTAGCCGACCCGCGTGTATCAAGATGCAGTTGCGATTTACCCCATGAATTCTGCACGACTGAAAAAGGATACGATGCAGAAGCTGTATTATGAATTACGAGGCAACCTTTGGCGCCCTGCCTGGCGGCTTCTTCAAATTTGTAGGTCCAGCGGCCATAATAGGTCATGGCTTTGTTCTTAAACAAACCGGTGTCGCCAATACCTGCATGACCGGGATCATTCACCAGTACCATCACTACTTTATTCTTTACATCCAGTCCCGCATAATCGTTCCATCCATATTCTGGTGCCACTACGCCATAGCCTGCAAATACCACTTCATTGGCATCGAGTGAAATGGTTGGATCTGTGTTCTCTGTCCACATCACATAATCATCCATCTTCTTCAGGTCAAAATTGTTACCGGCGGCCTGTACTTTCATCACAGGTGCGCTTTCGGGAGTTATTTCCACCATCGGTACTTCCTGGAAATAACTGCTGCCATTACCGGCTTCAAGACCGATCGCTGCAAATTGTTTTTGCAGGAAATCAACCGTGATGGTTTCTCCCGCGCTAAATGGCCTTCTGCCCATAAAAGAATCAGAAGCTAATGTTTTGATGTTGGCGATCAGGCTGTCTTTGTTCAATCCACTGATGCCATCATTGTCTTCAAACGGATTTGTCGAAGATTTACAAGCAGCAAAAAGAATAAAAGAAGCAGCAAACAGGTGTCGTTTTTTCATAGCGTTGATTGGTTATTAATAAATCATACAAAAAATCCGTGTAATCCGTGATCACATGTACTTCTTCTGCAAATTATACAATACACTCCTGTCAACGTCATTGATCCGCTTCGTCGTATCCTGCAGAAAATGCCGTTTGAAGGAACGGATGGCAGCAGTTGTATCTTTTACATCATACCCAACAATGCGCAATGCCTGTATATGGTTAAACCCTACAGGCACTGAGTCGCGAACCTCATCATACCATAAACCAAACCCTTTATCAGCCAGGGTTTTCCATGGGAAACGGTAATTGGGGTCATTCTTACGTGTGGGTGCAATATCACCATGACCGATAAAATTCGGAGTAGAGATATTGTAATCCTTTTTCAGTCTCGCCAGCAGGCTGATCAGGCTATTCATCTGCAGGCTGTCGAATGGCTGAAACCCGTTATTATCCAGTTCAATACCGATCGATGCAGAATTGATATCGATCAGGTTACCCCAGCGGCTCACACCGGCATGTGCGGCGCGTAAATAATCGCTCAGCATGTGGTGCACGGTTCCATCCTTACAGATCACATAATGGGCGCTTACACCGGTTCGGGGTAAGGTAAATGTCCGCAATGTTTCCGGACAGGAATTCTGTGCCGTATGATGAATGATCACAAAACTCGGTTTGCGAAGGTTGAAATTGGTGGTACCGACCCAATCTGCTGGAACCCTGATCGTGTCATTTACGATATTACCGGGCTGTTCCGTTACCTGTTTGGCCAATTCTTTGGATTGGTTGCGATATACTTTATTTGTATCGCTGTAAGGTTTGGGGCTGCAGGCGCTGATCAGTGCGATAAAAAATACTATTCTTTTCCTGGTCGTCTTCATACCTATTGATTTCCGTCTTAGTTATTATACATTTTGTGTTGTATGTAATTTACGTTGTACCCTTCGGTTCAGGTAATACAACATGACCGTTGCAACAACCATTGAACCAATTACCACATAACCCAGTATATCATAATGATCAAGGTAACCGGAAGGTGTCTGGATAACGATCAGCCCTGCAATAATAGATGCAACCCCGCCGGATATCTGTTGTGTGGAAGCATTCACGCTCATAAAAGCACCCCTGTCTTTTGCATCAGGTATAGCGGTAAGTAAGGCTGATGAGGAGATCATACGCGATGATATCCCGATAAAAAGTATCACATTGATGGCGATCACTTCCCATAGCGGTGTGGCGCCAAGCTGGGTAAATATACCTACCATCACTATGGCGATCACAGTACCTACACAAAACATTTTAAACTTACCTATTTTATCAGTCAGCCAGCCCGTTATTAAGCCGAATATAATGGAAGAAAATCCTGTGATCCCATATATGTACGGCAATTGCTCCAGTTTAAGTTTAAGGTTATGAATGGAGAACGCACTACCGAAAGGCATCAGCATAAAACCGCCTGTTGCCAGTAAAGTAGTGGCGAAAAATGCTTTGGCATAATCGGGCCTGGAGATGGTTTTCCATAAATGCGTAAATGCGTTCTGTTCCACTCGCAGGTGCAGGTGTTTGTCTACTGGCCTTAACTTCATAAAGATGAGTACCCCGAGTAACACACCGCCACCGGCGATCATCCAGAAAGGCGCGTGCCAACCATAACGGATGGCGAGTTCAAGCCCTATGGGCAGACCAAATATCTGGCTCACGGCAAATGCCATTTGTACAAACCCCATCACCCTGCCACGCACTTCCATTTTGAACAGATCGGTGATAATAGCAAAACTGATGGACCCCAATACACCGCCGAATAGTCCTGTAAATATCCTTGCAGCCAGCAGGAAATGAAAATTGGGCGCCAGTGCGCAAAAAACTGTTCCGATAATAAAACCGGTATAAAAGAAAAGCAATATTTTTTTGCGATCGAACTTATCTGCAAACCCTGCGGTAAGCAACCCTGATGCACCCGCACTGAATGCATAAGCAGACACCACCAGGCCGAATTGTGAAGTTGTGATGCTGAGTTCATCCATCAGGATGGCGCCTAAAGGTGAAAGCACCATGAAGTCGAGGATAATGGTAAACTGTATAAGTGATAAAACCGCTATCACGAATATCTGGTACAGGCTGAAGAGTCTTTCTTTTTTGGGAGGTGCTTGTTCCATGCTATGATTAATGGTAATTGTCAAAGATATTGTATCGCACCACTCTCCTTTCAAAAACCTCCTCCTATCTTTGAATAAATAGGTGATATGTCTTTACAACTCGGCAGAACAATATTTGGTGACCCGGCCAATACCGGCAATGTATTATCACGCGAAGATGCCATGGATCTTTTCAACAGTTGGGTTCTGAATCCCAAACTGAAACTGCACATGCTGCAGGTGGCCGGACTGATGAAGGCCTGGGCACAGGAAAAAGAAGCCCTGGATGAAACCGGTACCTGGAAATGGGAAATGGCCGGTCTGCTGCACGATGCCGACTGGGATCAATGGCCCGACCAGCACTGTAAAAAGATCATCGAAGAACTGGAAGGTCGTAACGTTGATCCTGAAATCATCAGGGCCATCGCCTCACACGGCCACCTGCATTTTGGAGTGATACCAGAAACCAGGATGGATAAGATGCTCTATGCATTTGATGAACTTTCGGGATTGATACATGCCTATTCCTTAATGCGCCCGGGAGGTTATATAGAGATGGATCTGAAAGGCGTGAAAAAAAGACTCAAAGAAAAATCCTTCGCCGCCAATGTTTCCCGTGAGGATATCAACGATGCCTGCGAACGCGCCGGTATTGCACTGGATGACCTGATCACGTTTATCATTCCACGGCAGGCTGCTATCCAATAGAATTTCCCTTATTATGCCAGTTAAATAAGCCACAGAAGGCACAGATTAGATCATTATGAATCTGTGCCTTCTGTGGCAAAAAAATCTCACACCAAATCCAGGCTGCAATTCCTCTCTTTTGCTGCTCTTGCAATAGGCAACCTTTCTTTAGACGAAATCGTATTTACCTGCATACTATCATCTAATAATACTGAATATGGAAAGAAGAGATTTTTTAGGCAGTTTATCGGCCCCCGTACTGGCGGCCTGCGCCGTATGTATGGGCGCCTGCAGCAAAAGCGGTGATGGTGGCAGCACCGGCGGTGTGGGTGGCGGCTCTGCCAATTTCACAGTCGATCTGAATTCCAGCATTACTGCCATTGGTTCATCCCTTGTGCAAAGTGGCGTGATCGTCGTAAGACTGGCCGCAGGAAATGTACCCTCCTCTTTTACCGCCGTACAGGTGGCCTGCACACACGAAGGAACCGCCATCAATTATAATTCGGCACAGACAAAATTCATCTGCCCTAACCACGGCTCCACATTTACCACTTCCGGCGCAGTAACCTTAGGCCCGGCTACCAATAACCTGAAAGTCTATAATGTTGCTATTACGGGGAGTGTGATGACAGTAAGTGGGTAGGGATATTGAACAGATGAACAAGGAACAGATGAACAAGGAATGTTGAAGTATTATTCCGATCATTGTTCATCTGTTCCTTGTTCCTTGCTCATCTGTTCTACATTCCCACTGGTTCCTGCTGGCTCAGGCAATGAAAACTACCCAGTCCCCAGATAATATCTGTAGAATCAATTCCCACCACTTCCCTGCCGGGAAAACAGCCCGATAAGATCTGTAGGGCGGTATCATCTTTTTTACTGCGAAAGGTGGGAACGATTACATGTTTGTTACTGATATAAAAATTCGCATAAGACGCGGGTAAACGCTGATCTTCATACACAATTGCGTCTGGCATGGGTAGCTCAACGATGTTTAATTGTTTGCCGTTCAACAAACGCATTTGTTGCAGCTGGCGGAAATTGTGTTGCAGCAGTTCGTAATTCTCATCATTCTTATTTTCTTCCACAACCGTTATCACGGTGTCTTCATTCACAAAACGGACAGTATCATCAATATGTCCATCCGTATCATCACCGATAATCCCTTCATCTACCCAAAGCACCTGCTCAACGCCATAATAATCAAACAGGTATTTTTCAATCTCTGATTGAGTAAGATGGGGGTTACGGTTCGGATTCAATAAACAGGCTGTTGACGTAATCAGCGCTCCTTTCCCATTAAATTCTACAGAACCTCCCTCCATTACAATACCCGGATGATAAACAGGGATATTGAAATGCTTGCCGATCAATGTCGGTATCACATCATCCAGGTCATACGGGGGATATTTATTTCCCCATGCATTATAGCCCCAGTCCACAATAATTTTTTTTTGCGCTGCATTAGGGTTAACAAGGAAAGCCGGGCCATGATCGCGGCACCAGGCATCATTGGTAGGATGTAAAAAAAACTGCACCTTACTCATGTCCACACCAGCCTTGTTCAAATGTGCGGTAGCAGCAGTTTGCATGGTTTCGTCCGCTACATTAATCCTTACCAATTCGCTTTCAGCAAGGTATTTTACAAACAGGCTATAGCTGGGATAGATACTATCGATCTTACCCGGCCAGCTCGCTTCTTTATGCGGCCAACTGAGCCAGGTGGCTTCATGCTTTGCAAACTCTGCGGGAAAATAGTAGCCCAATTCTCTGGGTGTGCTCATGTGTATAATTTTCTCTGTGAACCTCCGTGCCTCTGTGGTAAAGTTCTGTGACCTCTGTTCTATGGGAGCGAAGGCTTTACCACAGAGGCACGGAGTACACAGAGATACACAGAGTTAGTCTTCGTCGATAAAACGTTTCGTTATTGGTTGATAGGAATCAATTCTTCTGTCACGCATAAATGGCCAGTGCGTTCTGTAGCGATCGGTTTTGGATGTGTCGATCTCAACCACTGCAACTTCTTCTTCCTCATGCGAAGCTTTATACAATAGCGTTCCGAATGGATTGCTCACAAATGAACCACCCCAGAATTTCATGGCGCCATTTTGTTCTAACCCTACCCTGTTCACACTTACCACGTGTACACCATTGGCTACAGAATGACTCCGCTGGATGGTTTGCCATGCATTGTATTGCTCTGTATTGGTGTCCTCATCCTGTGAAGTGGCCCAGCCGATGGCAGTTGGATAAAATAATATTTCAGCGCCCATTAAGGCAGTGATACGTGCCGCTTCGGGATACCATTGGTCCCAGCAGATCAATACACCAAAATTGGCATATTTTGTTCTGAAGATCTTATACCCCAGGTCACCGGGCGTGAAATAGAATTTTTCGTAGTAAGACGGGTCATCCGGTATATGCATCTTACGGTATTTGCCGAGATAAGCGCCATCGGCATCCAGTACAGCAGTGGTATTGTGATAGAGACCCTGCGCACGTTTTTCAAACAACGAGGCAATGATCACCACATTCAGTTCCGCAGCTATTTTGCTTAAGCTGTCTGTAGACGGGCCGGGAATGGGTTCTGCGAGACTGAAATTATCATAGTTCTCTTCATCACAAAAATACAGGGAGGTGAACAACTCCTGCAGGCATACGATCTGCGCGCCTTTGACCGCCGCCTCTCTGACTTTCGCGATCGCTTTTGCCAGGTTCTCCTGTTTAACTGCTGTACAACTCATTTGTACGAGACCTACTTTTACTGTTGACATAGTTTTTTATTTAGCGATTAGCTGCCGGCTATTTAAAATCGAATATTTCGCGAGTCAAGATAGTTTCGCTAAGAGTGGATAAGAGAAAAAGAGTGTAAAGAGGTAGTTACTAAACTTTTTTATCTCTTTCTCTCTTATCCACTCTTAGCGAAATTTTTTGAACATCATCAAGACCACATTTGAAACAGCCTCTAAGTAATATTCTGAATCAAAGCATCAAACCCCCTGATCCCGATCGTTTTTTCTGTACAGTATCCCTCTGCAAATTCTACACCAATACGTTTACCCAGCATCGCTGCCCTTGATCGTACATTTTCCAGAAACTGCGGAGAGGAAATATAGGTTTGGGGTTCATCAAGATCAGGATTGAAGAACTGTGTCGTGTACGCCAATACTGATGCCAGCTTCTTTTCCATGTACGGCGTGATATCTACCACGAATGCAGGTTCTAAAAACCTATCCTGAATATAATGAAATACATTCGAGGGTTTCCAGGCATCCTGTGTTTTGCCTTCGTGCGTGGTTTCTATTTTCCTCAGTCCCGCAAGAAAAGCTGCATCCGCAACCAGTTTGGCGCTTCTGGCGTGATCAGGGTGACGATCCTCGAGCGCATTAGCCAGTATAATATCCGGTTGGTATTTACGGATCATTTCTATCACTTTGCGCTGGCTGGCTTCATCATTCTGAAAAAAGCCATCGGCCAGCCCGGTATTTTCACGCACCGTAATACCCAGAACAGCGGCGGCATTGGCGGCTTCTGTTTTGCGTATCTCAGCAGAACCACGGGTGCCCAGCTCGCCGCGGGTAAGATCGATAATACCTACTTTCTTTCCCTCAGCTATAGCAGCCAGTAAAGTTCCCGAACAGCCCAGTTCCACATCATCAGGATGCACACCAAACGCAAGTATATCCAGTTTCATGGGGTTGATTTGATTGGTTGCAAAAGTAGCGCAATTGAGAAATTTTCATCGCCCTTTTTGTACCAGGGTAGTTGTACAGTTTGAAATATGTAACCGCAAAGTCGCAAGGACGCAAGGGTACGCAAAGATTTACCATTTAGTACACCTCGCGTTTCTTTGCGCCCTTGCGACTTTGCGGTTAAATAGATAGCCAAAGAACCAGTCTAATTCAAACTATACCATTACTTGTTTCCGAGGGGGTATCAGAAACAAGTAAGCCGGTATTATTCATACCGGCTGTTGTTGTTCTTCTCCTGCCTGTTTTACTGATCGCCTGCCTGCTGTTTGATTTATGGGTAATAATGGTACAAAACTGTTTCAGTGATCAACTGCCCGCCGCTTGTATAACTCATTTTCCTTGTCAGTGGATTGGATGCCGCATCATAGGTATATTCATACACAAATTCTGTTGACGCGCCGTTCGCCTCGCTTTTAGCCGTCATTTTTCCTGGATTATTTTTCGATAACTGGATAAAAGGCATGTACAGGAACCTGCCCAACAGGTCAGTAGGGTTCAGTTTGCTGTCATAATCCGAATGTTCAATGGTGAAATCCTTTACCGGTACCCGTGTCTGCGGTGCGAATGAATAACTCACTTCCTGTTTCAGGTTACCATCAGGGTAATAATAGAAATTTCGCTGCGCCGTAAATTCATGACCGGGAACACCAGGTGCAGGTTGGTAATATTCTTCTACAGCCGATAATTTTCCATCCTGGTAATCAAACAGCCTGTAATCATGCTTTACCCCGTTTATATAATGTTTAACGGCCGTCAGCTCCCCGTTGGTATAGGTATATTCATATAGTTCGCCGTTACTGTCTGTTATCCTGCTGAGTTGTTTGGCAGCATTGTATTCGAAAGTAAATATCTCTGTATACGGCCCCGGCATAGCATAGTAATTCTTGATCTTACTGATCTTACCGTCGGCATTATAAAACAGGGAATCATACGCGCCGTCTTTAAAGCTGAGTTTAGCCAGTTTGCCCGGTATGGGAACAGGCTGTGGCTCTATGATCGGTTCCACGCGTTTGCTGCAGGAAGCCAGCAGCGCTATCATCGTTATCAGCAGAAGTATGCCTGATAATTTTTTCTGTGTCATAAAAGCTAGGTTCTTTTTCTATTGACACAAAACTATCGGCTGGTGTTACGCAAAACAATCACCTTTTTATGTGATTGGGATAGGCGGTAAAAAAACAATCCCGCCGGTGGCGGGATTGAAATATGGTTGCAAGGAAGTAATTAGTCTTTCTTGGCGTAACGCTTTTTGAATTTGTCGATACGACCCGCAGTATCCACCAGTACATTTTTACCGGTATAGAAAGGATGCGAAGTATTGGAAATCTCCAATTTGATCAACGGATATTCGTTACCGTCTTCCCATTTGATGGTTTCTTTGGTGTTGGCGGTAGATTTGCTCAGGAATGTAGTACCGTTACTCATGTCTTTAAAGACAACGAAACGATAGCTTTCAGGATGGATACCTTGTTTCATAACTTGTTATTTAGGTTGTACGGATTTGGCCGTACGATTATTTAAAGGACGGCAAAGGTAGGTTAGAAATTGGTTTCAGCCAAATGAAGGGGGAAGAATTAAGGAAAAAGGTACAAGGCCCAAGACACAAGTAAAAATCTTGTGTCTTGGGCCTTGTACCTTGAGTCTTTACCTTTAGTTTTTCATATTCACAAACTGCAGCGGCACCCCAAAGTTCCCTGTCCGGCATTTCGCTATAACTTCCTGTAAATCATCTAGTTTCTTGCCTGTCACGCGGATAATATCATCCATAATGGCGGCCTGTACCTTAAAACCCTCGTCTTTGATCATTTTGACGATCTTTTTGGCATCTTCCTGTTTCAGGCCATTTCTCACCGGAACCTCTTTTTTGACCACTTTTCCGCTGGGATAAGCGTCTTTACTGAAATCAAAGGCGCTGCCATCAATCCCCTGCTTAATGGCCCGGCTGATCAGCACATCGATCACCTGCTTCATTTTCATATCACTGTCCACTTCCAGGGTGATCTTGTAATTCTTTTTATCCAGGTCAATTTCCACAGGTGATCCACGGAAATCAAAACGGTTGGCGATCTCTTTTTTTACCGTATTCACGGCATTATCCAGTGTTTGCAGGTCTACTTCGCTGGCGATATCGAAAGATGGCATAGAAAAAATTTAAGACACGAATTTCGCGAATTAACACGAATTAATCTAATTGGGTACTGGATCAGTTTCAGAAAGTGTATCATGATGCGGTTATTCAGCCGCAGATTCGCAGATTACCTGCGTATAATCTGCGAATCTGCGGCTGAAATTGAATCTAAATGTTTTCAAACTGACCCACTACCCTAATTCGGCCTGCTTCCTGTAATTCGCGCTCAAAAAATTCGTGCAATTCGTATCATTCGTGTAATTCGTGTCCAAATAAAGAGGCCCCGATAGACATCGGGGCCGGTTCTATATAATGCACATGAGAAAAAAAATGTATTCCGGAGCAAAGATGTTGATCCTTGCATAGAACAACGACTCTTTTGGTATGAGTGGTGTTAATGAAATGTTAGTGAGTAAATAGTCCCGCGTATTCCCCGGGACTGTTACCGTTCTTGCTATATCTCCCCTGCTGTTTGTTTTTACACGATTGGTTTGATCCTATCTTCCTTTACCTGAAAAATGAGCGTTGTAAATTGAGAATTGAACATTGAGAATTGAACATTGAGCATTGAAAATTGAACATTACCATGCAGATAAATATTCAATTCTCAACACTCAATTTTCAATGTTCAACTTTTTAGTTACCGCCACCGGTATTTACACGGTTGGTTTCATCAACACCCTTGGCCCTGCGCTGCTGTGCGGTTTTTCCTTTGCTGAAACGGTAGGTAAAGCTCAGGTTCGCTACGCGGCTGTCTCTTGCCTGTCTGATGGTTACATCTACATTCTGGTATTTGCTGTAGCCGCTGAATATCTGTGAGTAGAATACATCACGTACCACCAGCCTGATAGTTCCTTTGCTCTTCATTACCTGTTTGGAGATACCGATATTCATCGCCCACATAGGATCTGATACCAGTACACCCTGTACAGCCGGTGAACGGTAGAATCCGCTGATCTCTCCACCCCATCCTTTCTTAAAGGTGAACTGGTTATTCATATTGCCCATCACGGAAGTTCCGTCTACTTCAAGGTATTGACCATTCACCATGCCACTGAATTTGTTGTTGAAGACATTCAGATAAATGCTTGTCCTGAACCATTTGGTTACCGGCGCATTCAGGCTCACAGCCATACCGATATTCTGTCTTTTGGCAATATTGCTTTTCTTCACAAAGCTGGTATTCGTACTGTCAACCTGCTGTAGTACATCCTGTATGATATCATTGGTCGTACTGTAGTTCAATGAAGTGGTCAGCATACTCCTGAAAGTATGGTTGATTTCGAAATTATGACTGAACTGCGGGTTCAGGTAAGGATTACCCACCTGGTAAGTGTACTTGTCAAGGAAATTATAGAACGGGTTCAGGTCCTGGTAATTGGGACGGTCGATACGACGGCCATAACTCAGGGCAAACTGGTTCTTATCATTGGGTGTGTACCCGATATACGCTGTAGGGAATATCTGTGTATAGTCTCTTTTAAATTTCTCTCCACTGGTCAACTGGTTGCCTTCAATATTGGTATTCTCTAAACGAAGACCCAGCTGTGCGCTCCATATTTTAGTCAATTGTTTGCTGAGGTTCACATACGCGGCATTGATATTTTCTTTATAGAGAAAGTGGTTACTGCGTGTTGCATCCGGTACAAAGGTTCCGGTTGGCTGGTTCCAGTTGGAATACTGTGCATCATTATCCGTATTCACAAAACTGGTTTTTACACCTGCTTCAAAACGGCTGTTATTTTTTAGTGGATGCGTATAATCCAGTTTAGCGCTATAGATATCAATGATGGAAGGGATATTGCCTCTTAATATCTCATCATTGCTTTGTTTGTTACCGGCATTGTCATAAAACTTGTTGCTCAGCAATTGAGTGGATCCTGAAGTATAGTTTACATAATCCATATCCATGGTCAGCTCCTTGCCGGTGCTGTCAAATACATGACGGCCATTAAAATTCACACCTACGTTCTTGTAATAAGAGTTTACATCATTGATCGCCATGGTACGGGTAGTAAGCGCCCCGCTGTTGTTACTGATCAGGGTTGTATTGTTGTTGTATTCTGTATTGCGGCTGTCGTAACCTGTTACCACTACACCCAGCGTTGTTTTCTTGTTCATGAAATAATCAGCGCCGGCTTTATAGCTGTAGCCCTTATTATCCCTTGCCATATCCACCACCTGGTCAAATGTTGATATCAGCGCATTGGTAGTCTGGTTACGGAACTTGCGGACCAGTTTCATGTCACCAAAATTCTCATTGTAGAAATAACTGCCGTTGGCAAAGAAGTTGAATTTATTATGACGGTAATTGAGATTGGTACTCAGGTTGGCTTTTGGATAAACGCCCTGTCCGTAACTACCAGTTACACTACCATTATACCCCATTGTCTTTGTTTTCTTGGTTTTGATATTGATCACACCGGAATTACCTGACGCATCAAATTTTGCGGGTGGATTGGTCATGATCTCTATCTGGTCAAGGTTGGCGCTGGGCAGGTTCTTCAGCATATTCGCCAGGTCCTGGCCATTGAGGTAAGTCGGTTTACCATCCATCATGATCATCACACCCTGTTTTCCTTTCAGGCTGATATTACCATCCCTGTCAACAGAAATACCCGGAGATTTCTCCAGTACATCCATTACCGTGGTGCCGGCATTCGACGGGGTAGCATCCACATTGATCACGGTTCTGTCTACTTTCTGCTCCACAAACGGTCTTTGTGAAACAACAGTCACCGCATTGAGTTCTTTCGATGCGGTTTGCAAAGCGATGGCTTTTACAGTATACGAAGGACTGGCAGCGGAAATCTCAAAAACTTCGCTGTAATATTTCGCGAATCCTATTGCCTGGGCCACTACCCGGTATTTACCGGCAGCCGGTTTTTCAAATTCAAACTGGCCGGTTTTATCGGTCACACCCAGTTTCACCACGCCCGAATCTTTTGCCCTTAACAGGCCGATCGAGGCTGATTCCACTGTTTTCTGAGCACCTGTAACTGTCCCGGTTACTTTGCCTGTTGTTTGCGCCTGGCCGACGAAAGGAAGGGAAAACATTCCCAAAGCTGTCAGCATTGCTACCCATTTCTTCATGATTATCAGTTTATTAAGTTAGTTATTTAGAACTATTGGTTGCTAATTACAGGTCAAAACTATGTACTATGCGAAACATAGTACATAGTTTTACAATTGAACGGTAAAAAAACGGGGATGAGTGGTAATCGGGGATTTTAGCTGTCAGCGATCAGCCTTGATCTATCAGCTTGTCCGGGGGTATTTGTTTAACGATCCGCGACTGAAAATGATACAGATGGCAAAAGAATTTCAGGATGCCTGTAGGGATTACAGCAGCCAAATGACTTTTAGAGCCTGTTTAAAATACGATCTTGATGCTATTCAAAAAGTTTCGCTAAGAGAAGGTCAAGAGAAAAAGAGCTAAAGAGTTTAAGGATTCATCTCTTTTACACTCTTTTTCTCTGGTTTTGCTCTTAGTGAAACTTTCTGAATAGCAACAAAACTGCATTTTCAAATAGGCTCTAGGATAAAATGAGTCCTAATTATGAAAGCAGATAGCTGAAGGCTAACAGCTCAAAGTTTGCCACTCTTATTAAACCAGCGTTTCGAGAAAACAAGCACTACCACACCGGCCAGCACAAGCACCAATGCGATAAGCTCGGCCTGTGTAGGCTGGAATGGAAGGGATGCGTATTTAGTATTTACACGGAACTTTTCTATAAAGAACCGCTCCATGCCATTAAACACGAGATAAAGACCGAAAATCTGTCCGGCCAGTTTTATTCTCTTGCGTACAAACCATAGAACGAGGAATAAGATCGTACACATCAAAAATTCATAGAATGGCGTTGGATAAGCAGCCTGTGGCAACTGGTTACAATACTGGCCCACACAGCCGGGAATGGGATTGCCTGCTTCGAGTACATTGTGCGGATACTGGTAGGCCCACATCCAGTCGGGCAGCCAGGAAAATGGTTTGGGATTCAGGTTGCTGATTCCCCAGTCGCCATCACCGCTTAACTGGCAACCTAAACGACCAACGGCATACGCCAGCATCAGAGTCGGGGCCATCGCATCGCAGAGATGGACCACCCCGATCTTCTTACGTCTTGCATAAATGACAATCGCGATACCTGCACAGATCAGTCCACCATAAAACGTCAGGCCGCTGAATGAGATCAATGAACCAATCGGATCCTTTACAAATTCATCCCAGTTCTCCAGGTTATGAAAGATCTTCGCACCTAGAAAACCAAACAAAGCAGCGTAAATAACAATATCTCCTACCCTGTCGTGCGGCCAGATGCGGACAGTGCGTGTTTCCGGTTTCTCCAGTTTCTGCCTGTTTTTTTCCCACCATTTCAATCCGCAGAAAAAAGCACCAACCACTAAGCCGATCAACATATTTCCACTACCTGATAGAATATAGGATTGTGGGTCGTTCAATGCTTCCGGAGTGGTGAACGCGCCGATGATCTTAAATCCAAAAACAAAACCTAGTACAAAATTGAGAAGCAATTCAACAAAAGATGCAGGAGCGCCAATTGTGATGGTTTCTTCCGTAGGTTCAAATAACCCCTGCTGCTGTTTGCGTTTGAGTTCTTTGGTCAATACCCAGGCACCGGCCAGGAAAGCAAGCGCTACCAGGAAGCCGAATGTGTTAATGATCTTCAGAAAGGCCCATTCAACCCCGAAAATATCTTTGAACGCGTAGTAGAGATTTGGATACATATTGGAAGCTGGAAGCTAAACGCGTAACGCTTAAAACGGATCGTTATGTGCAAGCTTTGGTTTTGATTTATAAAAAGCAATGATACATATTCCGTATCATCTTTCACTCGTTCAGCGTTAAGCTTTTTGTGTTCAGCATTGCCTGAAAGGCCTTAAAAAAGAAAGGCCCCACTTACGTGGGGCCTGTACTTACTAACCCATCTATCAACAAAACTACGTGAAAAACTAATTACAAAACTTGTCAAATTCAGAAATCAGGTGCTGCGCGATCACCTGCGCCGGGCGACCTTCTATCTGGTGACGTTCCACCATGCTTACCAGCTTACCGTCCTTAAAAAGGGCGATGGCCGGGGATGAGGGGGGATAAGGCAGCAGATGTGCCCTTACCTGGTTAACTGCCTCAGTATCAAAGCCTGCGAATACGGTTGTGAGGTTATCGGGTTTCTTGGCTGAATTGTGAACCGCCATTAAAACACCTGGTCGGCAGGCGCCAGCGGCACAGCCACATACGGAATTGACAACCACCAGGGTGGTGCCTTCTTTTTTCAGTGTTTCATCAACTTCACTGGCCGAAACCATTTCGTCAAAACCATTGTCGGTCAGTTCGGCTTTCATCGGTATAACTATCTCTGCAGGATACATAATTGATCTCCTTCTTTTTAATTGATTAAGGGTACAAAATTACAGTAAAAGTTGGAACGCTAAGACCGGTTCCTGGACTGATCGGCGGCAAGTCGATTTAATTCCTGATATCGAAAAACGACAATATGTCTTATTTTATTTTTAATATTGTCATATTGTCATTAAAACATGCCTGTTTTGCCGTGTCTGGCACAAAAAACGGAATGGTATGCAGTTTGAACTGGATAAGTACCATCATTTTAAAAACATAAAAAGAATACAATCATGACACTTGTAAAACACAATCCGGCGAACCTGAGCGTTTTGTTTGATGAACTGTTAAGCGGTTTTCCTGCTAACTGGGGAAGGGACACACACCATACCACAGTACCTGCAGCAAATATCCATGAAACCAAAGAAGCCTTTCATGTAGAACTGAATGCCCCGGGCAGGAACAAAGAAGATTTTAAGATCAACCTGGACAAAGGGTTACTGACCATCGGTTATGAAAAACAAACCGAAGCGGAGAACAAAGACTACAAAACCATCCGCAAAGAATTCAGCTACAGCAGCTTCAAACGCAGCTTTAGCGTAGACGAAAAGATCAATGCGGCCGGTATACAGGCGAAGTATGAGAATGGTGTTTTGAAGATCTATCTTCCAAAAAAAGAGGAAGTCATCGTAGAACCTCAGAAAATAGCTATCCAGTAATAGCTGTTTGAAAATTATAGTGATACTGTTTCATAAGCAGTTGGTTTTGGTTAACGCCCCGTGTGTCTACACGGGGCTTTTTTATGATCAGTGTTGGAATTAGAGACCTGTTGTGTAAAGCCCAAAATCGCTTAGTTAAGAATTTTATGCCTTAACTTAATGAGATTGGATTAAGGTGCCTATGGATGAGGTTACATGATACATTCAAGGCCTGTAGAGGCGTAGCCTCGATAGATATTATAACAACGGATTTTAATCCGTTGTTATAATGCCCTTAACCAATCACAGTGCCGTAGGCACGGTCAATAAATGGGTCGTGCCTACGGCACTGTAATATCTATCTTCTATCATTTTCAACGGATTAAAATCCGTTGTTACAATATTTATGGAGGCTACGCCTCTGAGAAAACCCTTTGCGTCTTTGCCTCTTGGCGACTTTGCGTGAAACATACTTCTCAACCACAAACGAAGATCTCAAATTGCGACATTAGCTTTTTTGCGATAATTAACAATATGCGGGTAATATTTTACCATAAATGCCTACTTATGCAGAAAAGTAACCAGATGAAAGGATTATGCGGGATCATCCTGCTCTCATTGCTGGCCGTACAGGTTTCTATACAGGTTTCTGCGCAGCCCCCAAAATCTTCCTTACTGTGGGAGATCAGCGGCAATGGTTTGCAGTCTCCCTCCTACCTGTTCGGCACCTTTCATATCATGTGCAAGGATGAGTTTCAGGTATCTGCTGTTTTACAGGAAAAGATCAGTTCCTCAAAACAGTTTTACGGGGAAATTGATATGACGGATCTTGCTGCGCAAATGCAGATGGGCCGCAAAATGATGATGACGGATAAAACGCTTTCCAGCCTGTTACCGGCGACCGATCTCACAAAGATCAGTGAACGTTTTGAGCAGGTAACGGGAACACCTTTTAAGCTGTTCAACAATTTTAAACCGTTTATGGCACTGAGTCTGGTAGTGTTGAACAGTTTTGATTGTACGGACAAAGTGCAGCCGGAAACCGAGTTTGTGGCGCTGGCTAAAAAAAATAACCTGCCGGTACTCGGACTGGAGACCATTGATGACCAGATAAACACCATCAATTCGCAACCCATCGATTCACAGGTAAATGATCTCAGGAAAATATTGCTGAATTTCGACAGTACGAAACAGGTTATGAAACAACTCAAACTGGTTTATCAAACACGGGATATCGATTCGATATATTCGTTTATGAAATCAGGTGCCGACATGAATTTTGAAAACGAACTGGTCACCAAAAGAAACCGCAACTGGATACCGATCATCGAAAAAGCCGTTGCCGCCAAGCCAAGTTTTTTTGCTGTCGGCGCGGGTCATTTGGGTGGCGCCGAGGGCGTGATCGCACTGCTGCGATCGCGTGGCTATCAATTAACACCGGTACTGTATTAAAACTGCTGAATGCCGTCAGAAAAGGAATTTATCTCATTACTGAACCAACACCAGAAAATTGTACACAAGGTGTGTAACCTGTATATGGACAGGCATGCGGAGCGTGAGGACCTGTTCCAGGAGATAACCCTACAGGCATGGAAAGCATACAGCAGTTTCAGGGGCGATGCAAAATTCTCTACCTGGCTGTATCGGGTGGCTTTGAATACGGCGATCACTTTTTTCAGGAAGGAAAAACGAAAACCGGATATCTATTCAACAGACATCATACCTGAAAGCACGGATGACACTTACGACCCGATTGAAGAACAGGTAAAAGCGATGTATGCGGCCATCGGCGAACTGTCGAAGATCGATAAAGCGATCGTGATGTTATACCTGGAAGATTACAGTTATAATGAAATTGGCGAGATGATGGGTATTACAGCGAACAATGTGGCGGTAAAGATGAACCGCATCAAAACAAAACTGAAAGAAACAACACAAAAACAATTGGCTACCCCTTAAAACGGATTCATGGAATTAGATGAACTGAAATACCAGCTAAAAAACAAACTGGCCGTTGACCATGCGGACAGGTCAGGTGCAGATATTGCCTTGCTGCTTGGTAAAAAAACCATTTCGGTTACCGGTAAACTGAAAAACAGTTTATGGTTCGAGATCATATCCGGTATTGTGGTCGTGTTGGGTCTGGCGTATATCAGTTTTGTGACACCGTACGATTCTCTGCGTATTTATTTTGCGGTATTTTCCATATTGCTGGCCGCTTTCACCTTGTTACTGGTGTACCTGTTGCAACGTGTATCAAAACTCAGCCCTACTACCCTGCCTGTCAAAAGCAACCTGCAAACCATTGTTAAGATCATTGAAGAATTTACCAAGCGCTATTTCCAGTTTACCATGGCGTTGATACCGGTATGTTTTGTATTTGCGTTTATCCTCAGCTCAAAAGATAACCAGCGTATCCCTGCATTGGAACATTTTGCGAAGAGCCATATCAACACTGCCTGGAAAGTAATTGTCTTTCTCAGCATTTATATGATCGCGCTGTTTGTGGGCGTATGGTATTTTACCAAATGGTACCTGCGGAAACTGTATGGTAAATATGTGGCGCAGTTGAAGCAGTGTATTGCAGAGCTAGGAGAGTAAAGAATATCGAATCAGGAATGTAGAATAATGAAGTTCGTTTCAGTCGATAGTTGTTTTCAACTTCGATATTCATCATTCTACATTCATCATTCACTCACATCCCTGTTTCCTTCTCGTATCAATAATATACTGTATCCGCCATTCACCCCGTATCCTTACTACCTGGAATGAGTTGACACCGCAATGGCTGAACTGGCCGTTGAAATAAAATTTATAGGGGGTCCATACGATGGCGAGAGGGCCATCAACTTTTACTACATCAAAACTGATTCTTTCATCTGCCGCATCTTTTGGCATTTTACCGATGGCTCCGAGGAAATCGGCTAGTTTTTCAGAACGTACAGAAGTGGCGCCGGCCTTATCGCGTACAATGGTTTCCATGATGGCGTTTTCAGAAAAACATTCTTTTAATAACACCGTATCACTGCTTTTCATGGCGCGGAACATTTTTTCCACGGTAGCTTTTACAGAATCGATGGCTGTTTGCGATTTAGCCGTCAGGCCAATCAAACATGCAAAAAAAATCAATAGCTTTTTCATGAAATATATTTGATACTTAAATGTAAGGAGAAGTTTTTAACACAGAGACCACAGAGTTAACGGAGGGCCCTCTGTTAACTCTGTGGTCTCTGTGTTTTTAAAAGCATGACTATTACCTGAGGTACCCCAATATCTTTAACATGCTCTGAGCCGTTTGCTCTTTCGCATACACCCAATCCACCAGTTTGCCGTTTTTATCCTGTTCTACAATGATATGCTGAGGCGAAGGGATCAGGCAGTGTTTGATTCCACCATAACCGCTGATCTGGTCCTGGTAAGCGCCGGTATGGAAGAAGCCCACATACAAAGGTTCTTTGTTCGCATCCTCTGATTTGGGTTCATTGGAAGCCAGTTTGGGCAGGAACACTTCATTGATATGTTCTTCCGAATCATAATAATCGTGGCTGTCGCAGGTGATACCTCCCAGTACCACGCGGTGATATTCGTTATCCCATTTATTGATCGGCAGCATCAGGAATTTTTCACCGATACCCCATGTATCCGGCAGCGTGGTAATGAAGGAAGAATCGATCATATACCAGCACTCACGGTCATTCTGGATTTTCTGTCCGATCACGCTGTAGATATGCGCCATGCTCTCTCCCACTGTGTAACTGCCGAACTCGGTATAGATATTCGGCATAGGCACCTTCGCTTTCTTACAGGCTTTTTTGATATTACCCACGATCTCATTGATCATAAACTGGTAATCGTATTCAAAACCCAGCGAATGTTTGATCGGGAAACCGCCGCCGATGTTTATCGAGTCCAGTTCGGGACAGATCTTTTTTAGCTGGCAGTATAAGTTGATAATCTTATTCAGTTCTGACCAGTAATAGATATCGTCTTTGATACCCTTGTTCAGAAATATATGCAGCATCTTTAACTGGAACCTGTCTTCATAGCCTTCGATATCATCCACATAAAATTCAAGGATGTCTTTGGCACGGATACCGAGCCTGGATGTATAAAAAGGAAAGTTGGGCTCTTCTTCTGCGGCAACCCGGATACCTACGCGGAAGGGTTGCTTTACGCTGCGTTTATAGGCCTGCAATTCTTCTTTGTTATCAAGAATAGGGATCACATTTTTAAACCCGCTGTTGATCAGTTTGGCTATACGTGAGGTATAGCCTTTCTGTTTATACCCGTTACAGATGATATAGGTTTCTTTATTGATCTTTCTTCTTTCGTATAAACGGTTGATGATCTCGATATCATATGCATACGATGTTTCGAGATGGATATTGTGTTTGAGTGCCTCTTCCACCACAAAAGAAAAATGCGAGCTCTTGGTACAGTAACAGTAAAAATATTCTCCTTCGTATTTATGCTTTTTGATCGCTGCGGCGAACATCCGTTTTGCCTTGTTGATCTGCATACCTATTTTGGGCAGGTAGGTCAGTTTCATCGGCGTGCCATATTTGTCGATCAGTCCTTTGATATCAAGTCCGTTAAACTTGAGGTTACCGTCGTCATCCTGGTCAAATCCTTCCTGGGGAAAATGAAAGGTCTGGTTGACAAGCGAAGTGTAGCTGTTGGTCATTTACAGGTTAGGTGTTTTTTACTGTGAACAGAAAAACAAAAATAGGTACGAATTACGAAGTACGAGGTACGAATTATTATTTTTTCGTAACTCGTTTGCCAAATGCACAGGCACACATATCGTACCTAGTACTTCGTAATTCGTACTTGCCAACTATGCTGTGGGTTGCGGCAATAAAAAAGCCGGGAGCATTGCTGGTCCCGGCCGACGATTTTACAAAGGGTTGTGATTATTTTACTGAAGCGATCAGCGCTTTGAAGCTTACCGGCTCATTCATAGCCAGATCAGCCAGCACCTTGCGGTTCAGGTCGATACCTTTTACAGCGAGTTTGTTGATGAACTGGCTGTAAGTTAATCCTTCTTCACGTACCGCGGCGTTGATACGCGCGATCCATAACTGGCGGTATTCGCGTTTTTTCAGTTTACGGCCAACATACGCGTATGTCTGACCTTTTTCTACGATATTCTTGGCTACCGTATATACGTTCTTACGTTTACCGTAAAAACCTTTGGCCTGTTTAAGAATTCTTTTTCTCCTGGCCCTTGATGCTACTGCATTTTTTGAACGTGGCATTGTATTATTTTTTGAAGTCAGCCTTTAGCCGACCGGTTTTGTAATGGGTGATGATTATCCTTTCAGACGTAATAAACGCAGAACGAAATCTTTGTTGGTAGAACCAACCAGGCCTTTCTTGCGGAGAGCCCTTTTGCGTTTCGTTGATTTCTTGGTTAAGATGTGACGTTTAAAAGCTTTCTGGAAGGTGATCTCGCCTGTACCGGTCACCTTAAAGCGCTTCTTGGCGCTGGAGTTTGTTTTTACCTTTGGCATATAAAATAATCTGTTACGATTACACCCTGCTGGCGGTACTCACGGGAGCACACTTGTTGAGCCATGTGGGAAAATGGAGCGCAAAGGTAAGGATCTGTGGGGAATTTTCCAAGGAAACCAGCTTTTAGCTTTTGGCCGTTAGCTATTAGCAGAAAATCACCTAAAATATTGACTTTCAATACTAATAGCTAACAGCTAATGGCTAAAAGCTCATTAACTCGCTTTCTTCTTCCCGCCTGTTTTTGGCGTAAAGATGGCGAACATACGCTTGCCCTCGAGTTTGGGCATGCTTTCGAGGGTGCCTGCTTCGGCAAGTCTTTCTGCAAATTTTAGTAGCAAAAGCTGGCCACGGTCCTGGAACATGATGGCACGTCCCTTGAACTGTACATAGGCTTTTACTTTATTTCCGTCTTTCAGGAATTTCTCTGCGTGTTTGGCTTTGAAATCGAAGTCATGGTCATCGGTTCCGGGCGTAAAGCGGATCTCTTTCACCTCGCTTTGCTTGGAATTGGCCTTCATCTCCTTTTCTTTCTTCTTCTTTTCGTAGAGGAACTTCTTATAGTCGATCACTTTACAGACAGGAGGATCGGCGGTTGGAGAAATTTCAACAAGATCCAGTTCCTGGGCCTGTGCAATTTTCAGCGCTTCTGCTGTAGGATAAACGCCAACAGTTACATTGTCGCCTACCAATCTAACCTGTAGTACCCGGATTCTTTCGTTGATACGATGTTCAGGCTCGGGCTGCCTGTTAAACCTGGGATTAAATCTACCTCTTGGTGGTAATGCCATTAAAACTTGTTTTGTGAATAATTGTTTTCGTGTTAAAGATATGCATTGGAATGTGAAAATTTGAAAATGTGCAAATTTGACAACTGGGTTGACATTTGTTCATTCTCAGATTTCTCCTGACCGACGGTTTTCTATTTCATCTACAATGTTGTCAATAAATGCGGTTACGTCCTGCGCCCCGGTATCTCCTTTTCCCTGGCGACGGACAGAGATCTTGTTCTCGTTCATCTCCTTCTCACCTACTACCAGCATATAAGGCACCCTCATCAGTTCGGTATCACGGATCTTCTTGCCTATTTTTTCCTGGCGGTCATCTATTTCTACCCGTACGCCTGCTCTTTTGAGTTGTTTTTCTACAGATTGGGCATATTCGAGGAACTTATCACTGATAGGCAAAACCCGTACCTGCACCGGCGCGAGCCATACCGGGAACTTGCCGGCATAGTGTTCGAGCAGGAAGCCGATAAACCTTTCATGGGTGCCCAATGGGGCCCTGTGTATGATCAACGGGATCTCGGGTTCGTTCTCTTTATTGGTGAAACTGAGTTTGAAACTGCGTGACTGGGCAAAATCCACCTGGTTGGTGGCCAGTGTAAACTCCCTGCCGATGGCGCTCCAGATCTGTACATCGATCTTGGGGCCGTAAAATGCGCCTTCTCCTTTTACTTCCACGAAAGGAACGCCGGTTTCGATCAGTACGCTTCTCACGAGCTCCTCGGTCTCTATCCAGAGTTCAGGTTCATTCACGTATTTCTGTCCCAGTTTTTCAGGATCATGTAAGGATAAACGCATCACATATTTCTCGATACCGAATATCTTGAAATATTTGAGGTACATATCGTTTACCGCCTTAAACTCAGCTGCAAACTGTTCTTTGGAACAATAGATATGCGCATCGTTCATGTGCAGGCAGCGTACACGCATGAGTCCGAACAGTTCACCGCTTTGTTCGTATCGGTAACAGGTGCCGTATTCTGCCAGCCTGTATGGGAGATCGCGGTAGCTTTTGGGTTCCGCATCGTATATTTTATGGTGATGCGGGCAGTTCATGGCCTTGAGATAGTATTTCTCCCCATCCATTTCCATGGGCGGGAACATACTGTCTGCATAATATGGCAGGTGACCGCTGGTGAGATACAGGTTTTCTTTCGCGATATGTGGTGTTACCACGCGTTTATACCCACCATCCAGTTCTGTTTCTTTGGCCAGTTTTTCCAGTTCTTCAATGATCACGGTACCGTTGGGCATCCAGAGGATCAGGCCCTGGCCGATATCATCATTCATGGTATAAATACCCAGTTCCTTACCCAGTTTGCGGTGGTCGCGTTTTTTCGCTTCTTCCAGCATTACCAGGTATTCATCCAGTTCTTTCTGGTTGGGGAATGTGATACCGTAAACGCGGGTAAGCATTTTGTTTTTTTCGTCGCCTTTCCAATAAGCCCCCGCTACTCCGGTAAGCTTTACGGCTTTGATAAAACCGGTATCGGGAATATGCGGCCCGCGGCAGAGATCGGTAAATCCGCCCTGTGAATAGAGTGTGATACTGCCATCCTGTAGGTTCTGCAGCAGGTCGAGCTTGTATTCATCTCCTTTTTCGGTAAAGAATTGTATCGCGTCTGCTTTGGATATTTCCCTGCGCTGGTACGGACTGGCTTTTTTGGCCAGTTCATTCATCTTTTTTTCCAGCGTAAGCAGGTCCTCTTCGGTCATCTTGCGATCGCCCAGATCCATATCATAATAAAACCCTTTGTCAAGCGCCGGTCCCACCCAGAATTTCACACCGGGAAACAATGATTCCACCGCTTCTGCCATCAGGTGGGCAGACGAGTGCCAGAACGTATTTTGTCCGTCCGCATCCGTCCATGTCAACAACTGTAAAGAAGCGTCGCTTTTGATCGGGCGCGTAGCGTCCCATGTCTCGCCATTAACCTTTGCCGCCAACACTTTTTTTGCCAGCCCCTCGCTGATTGAGCGGGCTATTGCCAATGCAGTAGTACCTGCTTCATACTGTCTTACTGCTCCGTCGGGAAAACTGATATTAACCATTTTGCTGTAAATCGCCTTTTTTAGGACTGCGAAGGTAAAGAATCGGAGGGAGAAAAGAGAGCAAGGAACAAGAATCAAGGAACAGGGAACAAGAAAAGAGACAAGATTCTGACTTGTACCTTGATTCTTGTTCCTTGTATCTTACCTCGAAACCTTAACGCTTCTTTATCAAGGCTTACTATATTGCGCCCGTAGATTTGTCTAATGAGATTGATTTTTACGTTTATCTCTTTATTGCTGTTCACTTGTTCGATGGATGCCCAGAAGATCACGGGCATCTGGCGGGGCTATTTTACCTCTACGCCTGTTGCAAAAGGACTGGAGGAAGAAAGGTACAAATACGAGGTACAGATAGAGCAGCGCTCCAATAACAGTCTCAGCGGTGTTACTTACTCTTACAGAACAACGGTATTTTATGGCAAGGCGGAACTGAAGGGAATTCTCACCCTGCCGGCCAAATCGCTTATTCTCAAAGAAACCAAACTGCTCGATCTGAAAGTGACGGGCAAAAGCCAGCCCTGCCTGATGACCTGCTATCTTGATTACACCAAAATAGGCAAGCTGGAAGTGCTGGAAGGAACGTTCATATCAGTCAGTGTGAATGACCAGAAAGATTGCGGTTCGGGGAAGATCTATCTAGAAAAAGTACCTGAGTCTGATTTTGTAAAAGAAGATTTCCTTGTTAAAAAAGGCGATACCGGAAAAGCCAATCCCACTGGTAAAGTCAATACTCCTGTAACACCACTGAAATTACCAGGCGGTACCCAGCCAAAACGCAGTGATAACCTTGCTACAAAACCCATTACGGTAAAACCCGGTACACAGCAGTCACAAAAACCGGCCACTACTACTGCCAAAACTGTTCCTAAGACCAATACACCCCCGATCAAAAAACCGGTTACACGTCCTGCTACTGTTACCGCTAAAAATCAGCCGCTAAAAAACGATCCCAATAAAACAGTGGTGATACCTCCGGCAGAAAAAACCGTTGATGCACCGGTGATCCCCAAAAAAGAAGAAACCAATGCGCCAAAGGAAATTGATAATGAGGCCAGGCGTGCTTCTGTACCCAAAGTATTGGTGGAAAGAGAGAATAATCTGGTTAAAATCATCAATGTAAGTAACCCGGATATACTGGTTGAGCTTTATGACAACGCCACTTTTGACAACGATACCATTTCGGTGTACCACAATAATATCAAAGTAATTTCCAACGGTTGTCTTGCTTACAGACCCCTCAGTATCCGTATTCACTGTACCAAAGATGATGCGAAGCATGAACTGGTGGTGGTAGCCGAAAACCTGGGGGATATTCCACCCAATACCGCACTCATGGTGATCAAAAGCGGTGATAGGTTTGAGCGGTATGAGATAACGCTTTCTTCTAATGAACAGCGAAACGCGAAGGTGATCATCAATTACGTTCCCAAGCCGGAGAAATAAACCAAACTGCCTGTATGAAAAAAGTTTCTATTTTTTTCCCACTCCTGTTTCTTACAACAACGCTAATAGCGCAACAGGTACCCACTAACAAACTGGAAGACCTGTTCTTTCTTACCGGCACATGGAAAATAATTACTGAAACAAGACTCTCTGCCAATGGCCCCTGGGAAACCACAGAGGCCAGCGCAACTGTTGTAAAAACAGTTGGAGGAACCATGCTGGAAGAGAATTATACCGGTACACGACAGACCAAACCGTTTATTGCCAAAACCCTGATGGCCGTTAATAACCAGACACAAAAACTACAACGTTTTTTTATTGACTCTGAGCATGGTGTGATCGTGGATTTTGAGGGTGGAAAGAACGGCGACTCGCTGGTATTTGACAAAACCTGGACCTATGCAAATAAATCAACCGTAAAACTAAGGGTTGTTTACAAACTGGTTTCCCCAACCGAATTTATCATTGAGAGTATGCGTATGCCGGAAAGCATGACCACCTGGGATGTAACGGGCAGGATGCGGTACCGGAAACAATGATTGTATTCCTGGCAGTAACCCGATAATAATTTTCGAAAGGTTTTCACGCAAAGGCGCAAAGATTAACGCTAAGGCACCAAGGATAGCTTTGCGGCTTTGCTCATTGGCGTCTTAGCGTGAAAATCGATTACATAGTAAGTCTTACGAACAACTATGGCCGGTATATTAATTTACCAGCTTATTCACATGTATCAATCTTCCATCAGCAGTCATTCCTTCCAGCACTATCCGGAATGAATGGCTGATGTCATTGTTGTAAAAAGAGAAGGCTATCTTTTTATTGGTGCCATCCATCAGGATATTGGGCTTCCAGAATAAGGTTCGCCGGAGATCGGGTTTTGAAAAATTCATTTGTGTTTCGGCATAGTTGGGTGAATAGAATTCCCTGGTTGGTGAATAGCCCGGTAATAGCGTAAAATCAATACCGGTCTCTGTGGCCCCTACGCTTACGCCTTTCTTTGTATATACGGCAATGCCCCCTCCGGCACCGCTGCCCGCAGGGCCCATAAAAGGTGGTGGGAAGGTTTTTATATAGGCCACATTAGGCATTTGTATTGACATTATGGTTGCCGCATCCACCTGCATTTCATTTAAATAGAAAGCAACTTTATTCTGGCCATTTGCTGTCAGGCTTGTATTATTTCCCCGCCAGATGATCAGTGGGTCTGCGCTGGCGATATTGCGTATCTGTAAACCCGGTATCCTACCCTGGAGATAAGAAAGAATAGTTGGGGACAGCCCACCTGTAGGATCGTCCGTCACATTAAAACTGCGGGCATTTCCTCCACCGCGAAACAAACCACCCTGTATATAGGTGTCCTCTAATTCTTCTGTTCGTGTTTTTGCTTTGGCGGTTACGACCACTTCTTTCAAAGTAGTAAGCCGCGCTAAGGAATCGAGTTTTTGCTGTTGGTCCGCTATCATTTTAATACGTGCCATGCCGGTCGTATCAGGTAAATAGTTGGCCAATGAACGGTTCTTACGGTTGATATCAAATGGAAGCAATGTATTGTTGATGGTTACACGGCTGCGCGCCGGGATGGACTGGTTGTTGAGTTTATAATATACTTTGACTGTATCAAACAATAAAAGGCTGTCCACCCGGAAACTACCGTCAGGTTGCAGGGGTTTGAAAAAGAACTGTTGTGATGAATCCTTTGCTTCCACTACCAGGTTGATGATATCGGCTTTTTTTATTTTGGCCTCGCTGATGTTATCAATTTTACCTATGATGGAAAGATAACCGCTGTCTTGTGTATAGCTTAGTTGCAGTTGTTTTCCTGCCAGCACATCGTTCCACAAAAACCTGCGCCAGCCATTGGTCAGCATAACAAGATCAAGCTGACTGGCAATACTGTCTTCTCCCGATGAAAAATAATATGATGGATCATGAACATACCCCTTGATCTCGGACGATAGCAAAAACTGTGTCAGGATATTCTGTGAAGAATCATGCGCATCAGCGCCATCTGTTACTGACAAAGAAAGTGTGGCCGCCTCCATTTCCGCTAATTCAATCCGGTAACTGTTTTTTCCTCTTTTTTCGAGACTAAGCGTATCAGGATGAATGAATGCGGCTAAACGGTCAGCTTCATTATTCACAAAAACAATACGTTCTGCCACGGGCCGCATATCGCTGTCAAATAATGTCAACTGTAATATACCTGAAGGAAAATCAGCCGTGTTGATACCCACCGTTGCTTTAACTTTTACCGTGAGATCCACCACTGCTTTAGACACCAGTTGCTGGTTCATAGTACCCAGTATGGTTATTTTTTTAAACTTCTCCTCCGGTGTTACGGGTCGTTCTATGATAAACTGGCGAGTAGCTGCGTTGTTGATAACAGTCAATGCAAGCCCTGATTTTTTTGCAGCCGGCAGATCTGTCTGTTTACTGTTTCCCTGCGGGTCGGTCCATGCTGCCGTATATAATTCTCCCGGCAATGGGGTAAACAATAATTTTCCCATTCCATTGTGTGCTGAATTGAACCGGGCAACTACCTGTTTATTTTTGTCATTGATGGTTCCCGATACCGTTACCGGCTTACCTACCGAATTCAATGCTTTAAAAGCCAGGTTACCCGTAATGTTTTCTACCATATCACCGCCTTCCGGGAAAAACTGCAGTGTTGTTACGGGCACTTCCCCGCCCTGATTTGGTAATACAGCTGCCTGTGCGCCACCCGGCTTGTCTTTCGAAACTGAGGCAACACGCAGGGTTTGGTGAAAAAGAAAAGCCGAATCAAAGTTCAGCATCCATTTGGTATAGGCCATTACCTGCAAACGGGTGCCTGTAAACTCTTTAGGGATGGTAAAATCACCTGTTGCTATTGAATTGACTACAGGCGCTATGCTTCGGGTTACCAGTTGACCGGTTTCATCGAACCAATCAATATACAGGTTCTTGCTCAAGTCGGATGGCACAAAGTCTTTCAGCAAATAGGCTTTGTACCAAACGGTTTGCCCGGGTGCGTACATACTGTTGTCGAAATGGAGATATACTTTTTCCTGTGGCGTTTTTTTGTGATAGTCAGCCAGTAACGATTCCGGCTGCTGCGCATGGAGTGTTCCTATTGAAAAAAAAAGGATAAACAAAATAACCGGCTGCCATTTTCTCATAATCAATTATAATGAATTTATTGCATATAACGTTTTTTTTAAATTAAATTGCTTAGGGGTATTGATCTTACGTTTTGTGCGGAGCTTTTCTGGAGGTGTAAAAAGATGAACCACTAAGTCACGAAAGCACTAAGGGGACACAAAGAGCAGGCAACAGATTGCCCATGAGCCGTATCTATAAGATTATCTACCAGCTAAAACTAACCTCATGAGAAATGCATTCCTGGCCATTTTGGGATTGATGATCACGTTTGTAGCCTGTACGCCGGACAGTCCTATCCACTCTCCTGATGATCCCGCTTATACTACCGCGACTTTTTCAACTACACCTGTTAACCTTGGCGATATCAATTCGCAGTATGATGATTATAATTCCACATCGCCTATTTTAGGAACTACTTTCCCGTTGGTGTTCTCCTCTAATAGAAACAGTTCCGGCAAGAATTTTGATTTTGTTTACAAACTTGTAGATGCGCTTGCAAAAAAATCTGATGGCGTAATACAAGTTGGGGAAAGTACAGCCGGCGGTAACATGGATATCGCTGGCGGCAATGCCAATATCGGCCAGGCATTAACAAAAGTTAATTCCGCTTTTGATGAGATGGGACCTTATCTCTTCAGCAAAGGAACTGGCCCGATACAAACAGTTGGCGCTTTTCCTTTCCGGATCCAAACCTATCTCCTTTTGTATGCCACCAATGAACCGGGTAATCTCGATATCAGGTTTACTGAGAATGTAACTACCGGTACTTATACAGATCCCAGGGACCTGGCGTTTCTTAACTCATCAAAGGATGACGCCTATCCATGTCTTACACGAGACAGTTCTTCTATTTATTTCTGTTCGAACAGGGATGGTAATTTTGATATTTTCAAAGCCGGACTCGCTTCTTTGGGCAAGGGCATTATTACAGTTTTGCAGGATGCGACTGTAAAACAAGTCACCAAAGATGCTGATGTTTCTTCCGCCTATGACGATAAGTGCCCGTTCATTATGGGTAACCTGATGGTATTTACTTCCAACCGTCCCGGTGGATACGGTGGATTTGACCTGTATTATTCAAAACTCGTGAACGGTAAATGGTCGGCACCGGTAAATTTTGGCGATACGATCAATACACCCAATGATGAGTATCGCCCTATCGTATTGCAAACCGGTGATATGACGAATGATTTCATGCTCTTTTCTTCCAATCGCCCCGGCGGCAAAGGAGGGTTTGATTTGTATTATGTTGGGATTGATAAGATGCGGAATTGATTTTATTCTCCGGTGATGTCCGAAAAGAAGGAACCACTAAGCCACAAAGGCACTAAGTATCACTATGGATACATCAACAATCCTTCGCTAATATATTTCCGAATGGCCTTGTCTGCGCTTAGTAATGTATAATGATTATTGATGGCTTGCCAAATCAACATCCGATCGAAAGGGTCCCTGTGGTGACTGGCTAAGAGATGGTGGTATTTGCTTGCATCCTCTGCAGAAATTGGTATGATTGTAAACCCCATTTGTAAGCATGCCGGCGGAAGGTCTTCCGGATCAAAACCTGTCATGGTCAATTTGCCCAAAGATGATTTAAGGGAGATTTCCCAAAAACTAATGGCACTGACTGCAACTTCGTTTCCAGGATCTGTAATGACATTTACTATTTCTTTGGGGATTCTTTTGGTGTCAGTAAGAGTCCATATAAGGTAATGAGTGTCCAGTAAGTATTTCATACCCCAAGAAATTCATTTTCTGTCATCGAAAAATCTTTTCCAAAAACAACTTTCCCTTTTGATTCCAGCAAACCGATTTTCCTCTTTGGTTTTTTGGCGATTGATTTAGGGACAAGTCTGGCCACTACTTCTTTTTTCTTACCGTAAGAAATTCCTACTTCTTCACCAGCCAGCACCATTTTTAATATCTCGGAGAAGTTCGCCTTAAATTCTCCCACGCTCAAGACTTTCATAAAAAATATTTCTACAAAAATACAGAAACTTGTCAAGTTGACAAGTTAAATTATAGTTCTCCCCGAGTATCCTTCAGTTCTCCGAAGGGTCTCTCGAAGAGGACCCTTCGGTTTTACACAGAGGCCAGCCAACACTGACACAGGCATTCAGGACCGGGATGAAGATAAATCAATATCCTGCAGTTCCATATAAGTGATAACCGGATAGACACCTTGTATGCCGGTGTAATAATATTTGGCTGAACTGTGCATATAATCTTCCGGCAAATTTACCATGTTGGCTTTACAGGGATTTTGATGCATATAGTCCACCTTCTGTTTCATAAAAGAGACGCTGAAACATTCTTTCCTGTCAAAGGAGGGTTCAAACACCTCGTGTTTCTGGTTCTTCATGCGATCAGTTTTATTTACCCAACCCGATAACTGTTCCAGTATCTCCTTTTTATCCTGCTGCCTCAACCTTTTTACCAAATCATAGGCCATAAACCGTTTGCCGTTGGCTACGATGGTATTGATGGGTGCTTTTGTTTCGCTGAACGCAACCAGTACATGTACATGATTGGGCATAATCACATAACCAGCAATATGATGCCCCGCCTGTTTCAGGAAATCAAACCATTTATACACCGCATCATAACCCTTTACCATTTCAAATAAAGGCAACCACCTGGCGCAGGTAAACGTGATAAAGTAAACACCGTTGCTCTCATTTATTTTCCGTCGTACACTCAAAACATTTTGATGTGCAAATTAACCATTGCGGATTAAGGTATTGTTGCGGTTAATACCTGGGTGTTTTTGCATTTGCAGGATGCCCGTGTATGCACCGCTGGGTCCTCTATCGAGAGACCCCGCGGAGACCCTCCTTTTTGAAATGGCTTGAGTACACCCTGCGGAGAATGAACCGTTCTCCGCGGGGTCTCACGTAGTGGACCCTGCGGCTTAGTAGCACATACCATCACTTGATTACAATTCATCTTAGAACTTATCTGGAATTGCCAGCCTACCGTGTATGCACCGCAGGGTCCTCTATCGAGAGACCCCGCGGAGAACTCCTCGTTTTATAATGGTTAAAGAACACCCTGCGGAGAATGAAACCGTTTGCCGTTGGCTACGATGGTATTGATGGGTGCTTTTGTTTCGCTGAAAGCTATCATAACATGCACATGACTGGGCATAATCACATAACCAACAATATAATGCCCTGACTGTTTCAGGAAATCAAACCATTTATACACCGCATCATAACCCTTTACCATTTCAAATAATGGTAACCACCTGGCGCAGGTAAACGTGATAAAGTAAACACCGTTGCTCTCATTTATTTTCCGTCGTACACTCAAAACATTTTGATGTGCAAATTAACCATTGCGGATTAAGGTATTGTTGCGGTTAATACCTGGGTGTTTTTGCATTTGCAGGATGCCCGTGTATGCACCGCTGGGTCCTCTATCGAGAGACCCCGCGGAGACCCTCCTTTTTGAAATGGCTTGAGTACACCCTTCGGAGAATGAAAACGTTCTCCTCAGGGTCTCACGTAGTGGACCCTGAGGCTTAGTAGCACATACCATCACTTGATTACAATTCATCTTAGAACTTATCTGGAATTGCCAGCCTGCCGTGTGTGCACCGCAGGGTCCTCTATCGAGAGACCCCGCGGAGACCCTCCTTTTTGAAATGGCTTGAGTACACCCTTCGGAGAATGAAAACGTTCTCCTCAGGGTCTCACGTAGTGGACCCTGCGGCTTAGTAGCACATACCATCACTTGATTACAATTTATCTTAGAACTCATCCGGCATTGCCAGCCTGCCGTGTGTGCACCGCAGGGTCCTCTATCGAGAGACCCTTCGGAGAACGCCTCTTTTTTGAATTGGTTAAGGACACCCTGCCGGAGAATGAAATGAAACATTCTCCGAAGGGTCTCACGTAGTGGACCCTTCGGCTTAGTAGCACATGCCATCACCTGCTTGCAATTCATCTTAGAACTTATCTGGCATTGTCAGCCTGCCGTGTGTGCACCGCAGGGTCCTCTGTCGAGAGACCCTTCGGAGAACGCTCCGTTTTTTTAGTGGTTTGAGTAGACCCTGCGAAGAATAAATGAACTTCTCCACCTGTATATCATTATACAAGTCGAGGTTATGCCTTACAGCAAGTTCCTCATTACCCAGCTTCCTGTTTACTACGGTCACCTTCATAGTTACCCTCATCCTGTCCAGTGTATCTACTCTTACACCTCCGAGTAATTCAATGAGTAGTTCTCCTGCTTCATATACAAAGCAATGTGGGTTTGTTGTGTTTAACATAGTTGTTGATTTATGGGCATAAAAAAACCACCCCGTTATGAGGTGGCAGTGTTATTTTTTACTTTAGTTATACACCAAATAAAATCCACATAATTCCTGTGATTATAAATGGAGAAAAAATAAATAGAAAAGATAATAGTGGTTGAAATTTCTGCTTCTTTAAGATGGAGGCTTGCACATGCTTATCATGAACCGATTGAAACCTATTGTTCCTAGAATAGAACCAATTTGTAATTCCCGCAAAAAGAAATGCAGCAAGGATTAAAAACAATGTGTAATTGTCTCCTGAATAGTTATGAGTCCTGAAACGTGCATGCAACCAGTCTGCCAAAAAAAGCCAACCACTAAAACACAGGCCAAACATTATTGATGTCATTCCTTCAGGATTAACACTTTTCCCAGATAACTTCATTCTATTATACCAATGGTATATATTGCCATATATAAAATCAATAAATTTTAGCATATTATTTTTTTGTAGAATCAAGAATCAAATCTGATATCAACAACTCAACCCCCCAGAATAACAAGGCTTGAGGAGCAAATATTGCGACAGCAATAGTCCCTCCAACTTTAAAAGCATTATACACACCATCCATATTCTTACCCTGCTGGAAATTCTTTTGCGCCTCTCTTGCATTACCAATAACACCTACAACTGTTACCGCTTTGCCAGCAGCATCAACCGCAGCATTTACAGGAAGCTTAGCAGCTTTGCTTGCAACATCATTAAAGGTAAAACCTTTGTCCAATGCTTCGGTTGCGGCAAACGCAGCTGGAAGCAGTGTTGATTCTCCAGTACTATTATCAATTTTGCCTGACTCGGGGGTAGTAATAAGATGCCCTCCCTTCGTAAGGACAGTTTCTCCATCACCAACAGTCTTTCCGTCTGTAGTAACCGTGGCATTTGCATTTAACCTGTATTTGCCAACAATATCACCTCCTTTCCCTTGTTCTACCGAATTAATTTGAGCTGTCTTACCAAGATGTTTTTTGCCCTCAATCTCAGAATTACCATTTATCCATTCATAATTGCCAGTTTCATTGTCCTTATACCAATCAACAGCAGTCATTCCATCAGGGTCTATAAATCTAATTGGGTTATCATTACCATACGTATATGGACTCCATCTTCTGGCCTTATCAGCTAACGGGTCTATTTGATGCCATCTACCTATTTGTGGGTCATGCTGTCTTGCCCCATAATCATACAACTCCAACCCACTACCATCACTAAACTCCTTACTCTGTAATTCTTTCCCATTATACTTAAACCTATTCTCCAACTTCCCAGCAGCCTTACTGCTAATCCCTGCCATCGTTAATCCGAAGGGATAATAATGCGTATAAAATTACAACCTGATATTCCATGTAACCGAAGGTATGATCGGAAACAAGGATACCTGTTTGGCTGATACCTTCAATGTTCCCGCGGCAGCACTCCCCTCCTGGTCGTAATAAATAAAATACGGGTTCATACGGCTGTAGAGATTGTAGATACTGAATACCCAGTTGCTGCTGAACTTTCTTTGCTTTTTGGGTTGGGGTGTATAGGTAGCCGCAATATCCAGGCGGTGATAGGAACTCATGCGGTAGGCATTGATACGGCTGTACTCCTGCGATAATACACCACTTACAAAATAAAACCGCTCGGGTAACGAGGTGGCATTACCTGTGCCATAGATAAAAATGCCGGAGAGTTTCCATTTGGAGTTTAACTCGTAACTGCTGACAACGGAGAGGTCATGACGGCGGTCGTAGCGGCTGGGGTATGTGAGCCCGTCATTCAGACCGGGAAACTTTCGCCATGTCCAGCTGAGTGTGTAACCGATCCATCCTGTCCAGCGGCCCTTGAGTTTGTTGACAAAAAATTCCGCGCCATAGCTCCATCCCTTTCCAAACACAAATTCTTCTTCGGGGTCCTTTAGTGAGGGTGTATATCCTTCGCGGTATTCGATCTGGTTCTCCATGGTTTTGTAATAGGCTTCCACGGATGTTTCAAACATGCCCTCGTTAAAATTCCTGAAATAACCCAGTGCATACTGCCAGCCCAGCTGTGGTTTTACACGCAGTGTACTGGGCACCCACAGATCGGTGGGCAGCGTGCTGCCTGAATTGGTCACAAGGTGTATGTATTGCAGGTTCCTGGTTACGGCGGCTTTTACCGATTCATTATCGTTGATGGTATAGCGTAAGGTGGCCCTTGGCTCTAAACCTCCATAGGCTTTTACCGTTTGCCCGCTTCCGTATACCACGCTGTCCATTTTATTGCCATTCGCATCGCGTATAAAATTGGTGTAACGGCCCACCTGCTGAAACACACTGTAACGGATACCGGCATTCAGTTTCCATTTGCTGCTGATCTCCCAGTCGTCCTGCAGGTAAACAGCGTATTCGTTCGCAAACTTTTTACTGGAGTTGTTGGGTGCAAACACAACGCTGTCCTGGTTGCCGCTGAGTACATTGGGTAAAAATGTATGGTAGGTGTACTGGAAACCAAATTTTAGTTTGTGTTCGGGAGAAGGATAGAAATCAATATCCGTTTTCGCATTCAGGTCGCGGATACCGGATGACAGGTTCAGTTTAAAATTATTCTGCTGGCCATTAAGCGAGAACCGGTAATCATTGTACACCAGGGTAGTATTGGCAAATAATTTTTTGTTGAAAATATGGTTCCACCGGAAAGTGGCCGTTGAATTTCCCCAGGGTATTTCTGTACTGAAGGAACGTTTGGCATTGTTGAAATTGAATTTATCCCTGCCGAAATAACCACTCAGGTAAATACGGTCCTTTTCAGAGAACTGGTAATTCATTTTGGCATTCAGGTCGTAGAAATAATAACCGGAGCCATAATATTCGCTGGTCTTTTTGATCAGTGGTTTTACGAGTGCATCTACATAGGTTCTTCTCGCAGAGATCATATACGATGCCCTGTTTTTTTTGATCGGTCCCTGTAAAGAAAACCGCGAAGCGATCAGTCCGATACCTGCATCTATCTGTGTTTTGTTCTGGTTGCCCTCTTTCATGGCGATATCCACCACGGAAGAAAGCCGTCCTCCATACTGCGAGGGCATACCGCCTTTGATCAGCGTTACGTTCTTGATGGCATCTGAATTAAATATCGAAAAGAACCCAAACAGGTGACCGGCATTGTACACCACCGCATCATCGAGCAGGATCAGGTTCTGGTCGGGTCCGCCCCCACGCACATAAAACCCTGCATTGCCCTCACCGGCATTTCTTACACCGGGTAATAGCTGCAGTGTTTTCAATACATCCACTTCACCCATAAAAGCCGGCAATGCTTTGGCGGTTGCGGTACTGAGTTCAAACTTGCCCATCTGGGCGCTCTTTACATTATTATCGCGCCGGCGGCCCGTTACGGTTACATTATTGATCAGCGCTGATGCGGGCATGAGCAGGATATTTTCCTGCCGGTTATCAGACAGATCAACCAATATTTCTTTGGATTGGTACCCTACAAACGTAAACAGCATCCAGTAGCTGCCTTTGGGTAAGGTGATGGAAAAAAAACCGTACTGGTTACTGATGATACCTTTTTCACCTGAGCGCAGTTTGAGATTGGCACCGATCAACGTTTCGCCGGTCAGTGAATCTTTGATATAACCGTTGAGTGTGAATTTCTCCTGTGCGAAAGAAAAGATGCTCAATAAACACAATGCACAGATAAACCCGATTTTCTTCATATACAAACCGTGCCTTTGTGCCCTCGTGAGAAAAAAATATTCGCACACAAAGGCACAAAGGCACGGTTTTGAATGCGGGTTGGTCCGGGTTTACACATTCGTATTATGGTTTGGGCCGGAAATCGATCGAGTCTTTTACCTCGCCGCAGGTCAGCATTTTTTTGGGGATGTATGGATTACGTACCTCGGATGAATTACTCAGCCAGTTAGCGCCCTGGTCGTTGAAGGCCATGGGACAATACTGGTGGTAAACAACTGACCGGTCGTATTGAACGGTGCGGACCAGGTCGTACAACTGGTCACTTACCATCTGGAATGATTTGCGTTTGGCTTCAAGGTCCTTTTCGCCTACCAGGCCCACCAATTCGGCTGAAATGCCCATGGCGTATGTTTTGGCTGTGGCGATGATATTGGTATCGCCTTTCAGTTCATCGAGTTTCAGGCTGTCGACAGATACCTGGAGTGTTTTGGCAGCTGCATCAATGTCTTTCTCGGCGATAAAATTGTCCTTCAGGGAATAATAATCGTTCAGCATTTTGCCAAATGACTGGTTAAATGCGTCAGAATTGGCGCTTTTGGCAAGCGGCCCCTGTGGCTGCTCCTCTACTTTGGCCTTCTCATCACTGCCACCACAGGCGGCAAGGAACAGTACTGCGGCATAGAATACGTATCGCTTCATACACAACATTTGCCCACAAAGGTAAATGCAAATTGGATTAAGGCTGTTTGCATTTACCTTTGCGGCCTTAAATACTTGTTAAGAGATGTTAATTGGATTGCAGAACGTAACTTTTGAATTTGGCGCAAGGGTAATTGTGGCGGATGCCACCTGGCATATTCAACCCGGCGACAGGGTTGGCCTGGTGGGTTATAACGGTACTGGTAAATCAACCCTGCTGAAAGTACTGGTGGGCGAATACCAGCCCTCCAAAGGATCGGTGGAAAAAGGCCGTGAAACCACCCTCGGTTACCTGCACCAGGACCTCTTGAGCTTTGATACCAGCGAAAGCATCACCGAAGTGGCCCTCAGCGCTTTTGAAAGGATACGTCAGCTGGAAAAAGAGATCGAAGAACTGGGACATGAGCTGGAAAAAAATTCCGAAGACGAAGCTTTACTGATACGGTACACCGATGCACTGCATGAACTGGATGTACTGGATGGTTACAATATCCATCACAAAGCAGAAGAAGTACTGCATGGTCTTGGTTTCAGCAACGAGGATCTTGCCCGCCCCTACCAGGAATTCAGCGGTGGATGGAGGATGCGTGTACTACTTGCAAAAATGATCCTGCAGCAGCCGGATGTGTTGTTGTTGGATGAACCGACGAACCACCTTGACCTTCCTTCCATCGAATGGCTGGAAAAATACCTGGTGCATTACCAAGGGAGCGTGGTGATCGTGAGCCACGATAAATTTTTCCTGAACAGGATGGTGAACAAGATCGTGGAAGTGTACCAGCAGCAACTGCATATTTATACCGGCGACTATGATTTTTACCAGTCTGAGAAACTGATCCGCATAGACATGCAGCAGAAAGCCTTCGAGAACCAGCAGGATTATATCCGCCAGCAGGAAAGATTCATCGAACGCTTTAAGGCCAAAGCCAGCAAGGCAGCGCAGGCGCAGAGTGTACAGAAAAGACTGGACAAACTAGACCTGGTGGAAGATGTAAAACTCATACGACCCGATCTGCGTATCAATTTCCAGTTGGAGAAAGTACCGGGTAAGGTATTGGTGTCCCTGAAAGATGTGAGCAAGAGCTTTGGCGATATCAACATTGTAAAAAATGCTGCTGCGGAGATAGACCGTGGCGATAAGATAGCCCTGATCGGCGCCAACGGAAAGGGTAAATCCACCGTACTGCGCATGATCGCCGGTGCGGAGCCGTTTGAGGGCGAACGTGTATGGGGACATAATGTAGATGAGAGTTTTTATGCACAGCACCAACTGGAAGCATTAACCCTCAGTCATACCATACTGGAAGAACTGCAGCACTGCGGCAGTAAAAAAACGGATGTGGAACTAAGGGCCCTGCTGGGATCCTTTTTATTCAGCGGCGATGATGTAGACAAGAAGATACGTGTATTAAGTGGTGGTGAAAAAGCAAGGGTGGCGCTGGCTAAAACCATCGTGAGCAAGGCCAACTTCCTGTTATTGGATGAACCTACGAACCACCTTGACATGCATTCGGTGGAACTGCTGGCCGAAGCATTGAATAAGTACGAGGGCAGCTATATACTTGTTAGCCACGACCGATATTTTATTTCCAAAACAGCCAACAAGATCTGGGAGATCGTTGACCACGAGATCAAGGAATTCAAGGGCAGTTACCAGGAATGGGTGGAATGGAACGAACGGATGGCGAAGATAGAAGCGGACAAGCAGAAAGCCGATCAACCCACTAACGCTAAAAAAAATACGCCTCAGCCCAAACCTGAGCCTGTTAAACCCGTTGCACCGGCTACTGGTACCCCGATCAATAAAGATCTCCAGAAAGAATTACAGAAAGAACAGCGCAAACTGGAGAAACTGGAAGCGGATCTTAACAAGGCAAAAGAAGCCCTGCAAAAACTGGAAGCCGCATTAGGCGATCCCGCCAACTATGCTGACAAAAGCAAATTTGTGACGATTGAATCGGATTATAAGAAAGGCAAAGAGAATAAAGTTGCTTTGGAGAAAGAGTATGAGGCTCAGTTTGAAAAAGTAATGGAACTGGAAAGCTCTATAACCTAACAAATATTCTGTGCCTTCTGTGGCGATTTTTTTTGCCACAGAAGGCACAGAATATTTATTCGAGTTTCGATTTAACAAAATCACTCACCAGGTAACTGATCAATTTCCCCGTAGCATCATTGGTCCTGCCATCGGCCAGCTGTGAGGCGCCTTCACTGATATGCAGGTAAGCCACTTTGCTGCCGATAGATGCCAGGGTTATAAATTGCCGGGCCTGTCCTGCACTTACGCCTACCGGGCTTGAGGCGCTGCTCAACGCATTTTCAACCGCATCCAAGTCTATTTCGATACCGCAAAGCGTGTCATCTGTAAAATTATTGGCATGGGCTATGGCCTGCAGGAAACTCCGTTTTTCATGCACGAAAATGTCTTCGTAGGTGATGCAGTCGATAAAGGGGTTATTCACCATATCCAGCCACACATTCTGCGGGAGATAATTTTCGTGTAACCCGATCACGCAGTATTTTTCAAGGTATCCATCCGCTTCCGCATAGCTGAATCCATTACCGCTATGTCTGCCTTCCATGGGGCGGAAATCTGCATGTGCATCCAGGTTAATGGCATTGATCTGCGCGATGGGGATCACACCGGCTTTGTAAAATCCTTTTGCGGCGCCTTTGATACAGGGATAGGAATTATTGTGTCCGCCCCCTACTACAATGGGTATTTTTTTATTCTGGGTGATGATATGAATGAGTTGTTCCACTTCTTCATCAATGGTATTGACCGCATGACGGAAAGCTGCTATTTTTTCATCCGTATCGTGCGCATTCTGTTCGATCAGTTGATTGATACCCGAAAAATCAAAATGCCCCAATACAATAATTTCGGAACCTTCCAGGAAATCATTACTCTGAATATTGCAAAAAGACTGCAGGAAAGGCAACCAGGCGGTTTCTGTACCACCGATACCGCCATTGGCTTTTACGCCGATATCTTCCGGTATGCCCAGTAACACAAAAGGAGACTGGCTCTGCTGCAAAGACCGTTCGAGGTTAGCGGGATCAGCGATCACCTGTACCCTTTCGCCAAGCTTTGTTTCGAAGCGGCGTATACGGGTCAGTGACAATATATCCTGCTTGTTGTAAAACTTGAAATGGCTCATATGGTAAGCTTTGAGCCTTCAGCTATGAGCTGTCAGCTTTTGATAAGACAAGACAATTTTGCGCTGCTACTGGCTGAAGGCTGATAGCTGACAGCTGATAGCTCAATAAATATACTCAAATAAATACACCATTGATCATTACTTTATCGATCAGATTAGCGCCAAATGCATACGGCAGGTACGCCAGTGAAGGAATAGGCTTTGTAAAGATGAGATTGGCTCTTTTACCTATGGTGATACTACCCAATTCGGCGCCAAGTCCCATGGCATAGGCCCCGTTGAGGGTAGCGGCATTGATGGCTTCTTCAGGCAGCATCTTCATTTGGATACAACTCATGGAAACCACGAGGTTCATATTACCGCTGGGACTGGATCCGGGGTTATAATCTGAAGCCAGTGCAATGGCGCAGCCCGCGTCGATCAATGCCCTTGCCGGCTGAAAAGGCATTCGCAGGAAAAAAGCAGCTGTAGGCAGCAGCGTGCCTATGGTATTTGAGGAAGCAAGGGTTTGAATCGCATCCTCATCCATTGTCTCAAGATGATCGACCGATAAAGCGCCCAGTTTTACCCCTGTTTGCACCCCACCGGACAAATGCAGTTGGTTGGCGTGAATTTTAGGTTGCAGTCCAAGAGCCATCCCTGCACGGCAGATGGTTTCCGTTTCTTCAGCGTTGAAAAAGCCTTCTTCACAAAAAACATCGATATAATCGGCCAGTCTTTCCGCTGCAATCACAGGAAGCATTTGATTGATGATCAAATCGATATACGCCTCGTGATCATTTTTATATTCAGGTGGATAGGTATGCGCACCAAGAAAACTGGCTTTCACGGGAATGGGTGCTGATTCTTTTAACCGTTTGATCACACGGAGCATTTTCAGTTCGCCTTCCAGGCTTAACCCGTAACCGCTTTTGATCTCGATGGCGCCGGTACCCAGGCGCATCAGTTCAGTGAGCCGTTGCTTTGCCTGTTCAAACAAAACATCTTCAGAAGTATCATTCAGTTTGCGCGCAGAATTGAGGATACCACCGCCTTTTGCGGCAATATCAGCATAACTCAATCCTTTCAGTTTGTCCACAAATTCCTCTTCCCTGCTGGCGGCAAACACAATATGGGTATGGCTATCGCACCAGGTGGGTAAAATTGTGGCATTTTTTGCATCGATGATCTCTTCAGTGGGCGACAGTCCAACGGTTACGGATGACATTTCCCCAAAATCGCTGATCAGACCGTTTTCTATTCTTATATAGGCATTTTCGATGACCGGCAGTTCGGCCAGTTCTTTACCACGTAGCGGGTTACTTACACTACGGATATTCACCAGTTGCCGGATATTTGTGACCAATAGGTTCATGTAGGCAAATTAAGGGAGTTTTTTTAGTCTGGAGTGAGGAGTCTGGAGTCTGGAATATATTGATGTCAATTTAATTCCAGACTCCAGACTCCTCACTCCAGACTAACCAATAAATCCGTAAATTTGAAATCAGTTGACACACTGTTCCACCATATCGCTACTTACCGCCCACTTCGCCTGGATGTACCGTGGCCTCAACCCCATGCCCGATCACTGACGGCTGACCAGTTTTTTTACCGGTCTCTTTATTATTTAATTCAATTGATTATTGTATGGATAACCAACTATCCGTTACATCTGAAATAGGTACTTTACAACGTTTACTGGTACACAGTCCCGACAGCGGCCTGGGAAAAGTGGTGCCATCCAAAGCGCAGGACTGGCTTTTTGAGGATATAGTACACCTGGATACCATCCGCAGGCACGAATACGATTATTACACCAAGATCCTTTTGTATTTTCTTGACCCTGAAAAGATCAAGGGCAGGCTCGCCGAAATTGATGCGCCGGAAGCCAAACGCGGGTTTTACAAACCTGAAAGCAAACATTTCTTCCGTTCGGATAAAGTGATCGAACTGCAATGGCTGCTGGCGGAAGTACTGGAAGATCATGAACTGCGTGTAAAACTGGTGGCGGCTGTATGCGCCATTGAAGGCTGTACCTGGGAGATGGAAAACACGCTACAGCATTATACCGCTGTGGAATTGGCCAAGACCTTTATTTCGGGTACATCCAATGACAAGGACCTGTTGTTTGCCCCCATCCCCAATTTTATTTTTACGCGTGATATCGGCATCATCATCAAGGACCATGTATTGCTGAACAAACCCGCGCGAAAAGCACGCAAAAGAGAGACTTTACTGGCTAAATATATTTTCTTCAACCATGCACTCTTCAAAGCGTTCAGACAGAATATCATTGAAATACCCGATTCGCATCATGGTTTTTTATTGCCGAAAGAAGATGATGAACGAAAGATCACCCTCGAAGGCGGTGATATCATGGTGGTAAGCGATAATCATTTATTGGTGGGCGTGAGCGAACGAACTTCCTCCGAAGCGGCAGTGCGCATCACGGATATGGTATTTGAGAAGGGATTGATGGAAAAAGTAAGCATCATCCGCATTCCCAGGAAAAGGGATTACATGCATATCGATACGATTTTTACACAGGTAAAACGCGATGTATGGGTAATGCTCGGCCATTTTTCACGCAAAGCAGTAAAGAACAGTGATGCAAGCGCTATCGAACGGATCATGGATATCAAGAAAGAGGAAAAGATCAAAATATTGCAGTTCCATAAAAAATCACCAGAAAACCCTGTTGCGTTTGATACACTGGAGGACCTGCTGATCGATATTAGCCTCAATGACCTGCATTGTGAACATGAGCCACGTTTTATTTATTCAGGAAATAACGAGTTCCCTTACAGTGCACGGGAACAATGGACAGATTCCTGTAACCTGTTGGCCTTAAAGGAAGGCGTCGTATTGGGCTATGACCGGAACGATAAAACCACAGAAGCATTCCGCAATGCTGGTTTTACGATCGTGCATGTGAAGGAACTGCTAGACAAGCTTGAATCAGGGGAAATCAATATTGGTGCCATGCGTGATACACTGATCCTGATGCCTTCTGCAGAGCTTTCCAGGGCGCGTGGCGGTTTTCATTGTATGAGTATGCCACTGCAACGTGAGGCGATAGATTAACCAACGTCCTTGCGAGCGTAGCGAAGCAACCTGTGATGCAAAATGAATGATCTTACTGGCTCACAGGTTGTAGAAACCAATTATTCGCACCACAGGTTGCTTCGCTACGCTCGCAAGGACGATCATAAAATTATTTACTATGCAGCACACCTCCCACCTGCTGATGATCAAACCCGTGAACTTTGATTTCAATTCAGAAACCGCTGTCAATAACAGTTTCCAGGTAAATGTTGTCGATCAGACAAAACAGCAAAAAGCTTTAGAGGAATTTGAAAACCTCGTTGCTGTTCTAAGAGAGCACAAGATTGATGTTACTGTTATAGAAGATACTCCTGATCCTCATACCCCCGATTCGATATTTCCCAACAATTGGATCTCATTTCACAGCAATGGACACGTTTACCTCTACCCCATGTTTGCGCCTAACCGCCGGAAAGAAAGAAAGCAGCATGTGATAGACACCATTAACAAAAAGTTTTCCATCACAAAAACCATTGATCTTTCCGGTCATGAAGTAAATGATACTTTTTTGGAAGGTACGGGCAGTATGGTACTTGACCGGGATAACACGATCGCTTATGCCTGTCTATCGCCACGGACAGATAAAACAATACTGGAAGAATTCTGTACAAAGGAAAACTACCATCCCGTGTATTTCCATTCAGTAGATGTCAGTCATTCGCCCATATATCATACCAATGTGATGATGTGTGTGGCCGACAGGTATGTAGTGATCTGTCTTGACAGTATCAAAGATGCGGCTGAACAAAAATTGGTAATTGATACGATCACAGGTTCAGGAAAAACGATCATCCCCATTTCAATTGACCAGATGAATCATTTTGCCGGTAATATGCTGCAGGTGCATAATGAAGAAGGAATCACTTTTTTGGTAATGTCCTCACAGGCCTATCACAGTTTAACAGCAGAACAACGCATTGCGCTCGAAAAATTCAATCCCATTATTCATGCTGATATTACTACTATTGAAACCAATGGCGGCGGCAGCGCACGATGTATGCTGGCCGAAATATTCCTGGATCGCAGATTTCACTGATTTTTGGTATGATTAATATGATTTGGATTTAGTGTTGTGCTATTAACATTGCTGAGACAAGACAATAATCTGTGAAAATCTGTGTAATCTGTGGCGAAAATTTTGCCACAGATTACACAGATTCCGCCAATAGCACAATACATCATACTCCAAATCATATTAATCATACCAAAAATCAGTGAAATCCGTGATCCTCGCTAACAAACATTAGTATATCAGTTATTTTAATTTGTATTTTTTGAACAATACATCCCCAAAAACATCGTTATCCCATCAATAAATTGTCATTAATTTTCAAATGCTTATTTTTGAAACTCGTGTAGCTGATACACACCAATTTACGATTGCCCGGGCCTAATAAACTTATCGCTTAAAGAAGAACTGACTCACACAATGTCTGCAAAACAAGTAACAAAGATCGGTGTAATGACTTCAGGGGGGGACGCACCAGGAATGAACGCCGCCATCAGGGCCGTAGTACGCACAGGTATCTATCACGGGCTACAGGTTTTTGGCGTGATGCGTGGGTACAGCGGTATGATTGATAACGAAATTTTCGAGATGAATTCCCGCTCGGTGGCCAATATCATCCAACGTGGCGGTACCATCCTGAAAACGGCCCGCAGCAAAGAATTTTTTGAATACGAAGGCAGGAAAAAAGCCTACGAGAACCTGAAACAACACGGCATCGATTCACTGGTGATCATAGGCGGCGACGGCAGTTTCCGCGGCGCACAGAAATTCAGCAATGAATTTGATATACCCTGTATTGGGTTACCCGGCACAATCGATAAAGACATTGCCGGCAGCGATTTCACCATTGGTTTCGACACAGCCGTCAATACCGCTGTGGAAGCTATCGACAAGATCCGTGATACCGCTGATGCACACGACCGTCTTTTTATTGTAGAAGTAATGGGCCGCGATGCGGGTTATATCGCCTTACACAGCGGGATTGCTACCGGTGCAGAAAATATCCTGGTACCGGAAACCAAAACCGATATAGAAGAACTCATCGCCTCGCTGTCTGAAAAAGAAAAAAGAAAAAAATTGGTCAACCTCATCGTGGTAGCGGAAGGAGATGAATTTGGCGGAGGTAATGAAATCGCGGCCATCATCAAGGAACGTTTACCCAATGCTGATACCAGGGTTTGTATCCTCGGGCACATACAACGCGGCGGCTCGCCCAGTTGTCTCGACAGGTTAATTGCCAGCCGTATGGGTTATCATGCGGTGGAATGTTTGCTGAACGGGAAATACAATGTAATGGTGGGCATTTTGAATAACAAATTACATTATACACCGCTGAATAATGCCGTCAAAGCCAAACAGAAAATATCCGACGACTGGTTCAAGATCGTAAAGATCCTCGCCAGTTAATACATACTTAATTGTTACTATCGATCAATCCTATAAGAAGAAAAAATGTCAAAAAATCTCGACAAATACCTGCACAAGAATATGGACAAGGAAGCAGGTCTCGCACACGTTAACCACCGTACCAAGATTGTAGCAACCGTAGGACCGGCCTGTGACTCGTATGAAAAACTGTTGGAACTGGTAAAAGCAGGGGTGAATGTTTTCCGCCTCAACTTTTCGCATGGCAGTCATGAAGATAAACTCAATATCATTGAGCATATCCGCAATATCAATAAAACCGAACCTTACAATATTGCCATTCTTGGCGACCTACAGGGGCCCAAACTGCGGGTTGGTGAAATAGAGAACAATGCACTCGATGTGAAAATCGGCGACATACTCACATTCACCAATACCAAATGCATCGGTAACCTGGAGAAAATATATGTCTCCTACCCTAACCTTGCCGGTGATGTTACCGTAGGCAATGTGATCATGATCGACGACGGCAAGATCGAAGTAAAAGTGGCCAGCATTGAAGCCAATGGCGATGTAAAAGTATTGGTAACACTGGGCGGTATATTGTCTTCCAAAAAAGGGATCAACCTGCCCGATACCAAAATATCGCTTCCTGCACTGACAGAAAAGGACCTTATCGACCTGGCATTCATTATTGAGCAGAAATGCGACTGGGTAGCGCTGAGTTTTGTACGACACGTAAAAGATATTGTGGGCCTCAGGGAAATACTCAACGAAAAGCAAAGCAAGACCAAGATCATTGCCAAGATTGAAAAACCCGAAGCGCTGGTCAACATCCGCGATATCATACTCGAAAGTGATGCTATCATGGTGGCCCGCGGCGACCTGGGTGTGGAACTGCCGATAGAAAAGATACCACTGATACAAAAAGAACTGATCCGTAAATGTATCCACCGAGCCAAACCGGTGATCGTGGCTACACAGATGATGGAAAGCATGATCGACCGCGTGAAACCCAACCGCAGCGAGATCACCGATGTGGCCAATGCCGTACTGGAAGGCGCCGACGCGGTAATGTTGAGCGGTGAAACCGCAACAGGACAGCATCCTGCACTGGTGGTGTCCACCATGCGCAAGATCATTGCAGAAGTAGAGAAAAAAGAATACCGCTATAACCGTGAAGAGGACCTGAAACCACAACCACACTCTCCATCGTTCCACAGCGATGCGATCTGTTACAACGCCTGTAAGATCGCTACGGATGTAGAAGCCGGCGCTTTGATCGGTATGACGCAAAGCGGGTACACAGCGTTTATGTTAAGCAGCTACCGCCCTTCTTCCCCACTCTATATTTTCACCAAGGAGAGATCGCTGGTCAACCAGTTGAGTCTGAGCTGGGGTGTACGTGCCTTTTATTATTCGGAAGAGGATAGTCTCGATGATATCATCAACGACCAGATCGATATCCTCAAAGAACGGGGCTTTATCAAAGCCGGCGATGTGGTAGTGAATACAGGAAGTACGCCTGTACATTTGCATCTGCCAACCAATATCATTAAGCTGACGACTGTTGAATAATACGAGCTAAGAGCTATCAGCTATCAGCTATGAGCCATCAGCAATCAGCCATTTGCTTTTATCATATACCGAAGGCTGATTGCTGATGGCTCATAGCTAAAAAAAGTAACTGCATGAAAAAGATACTGCTTGCCTGCGCATTATTATGCGCCATGACCACTGATTCCCAGAATCTTCACCTGGTTCCTGAGCCTGCTTTTACAGAAACAAAGACAGGAAGTATAACAATCACCCCCGCTACCAGCCTTGTGGCCGCCAATGCCGAAACCCGTAAAAGCGCCGCTTTCCTGAACCTGTACCTGCAGGAGTATTATGGGTTCAAATTGCCTGTTGTGTCAAAGGCATCGGGCAATGCCGTTGTACTCAGCAATACACTTTCAAAGGGAACCATACCCGGAAAATATACGCTTACCATCAACGATAAACAGGTATTGATCAAAGGGGATAACCAGGGGGTATTTTATGCCATCCAGACATTGCTACAATTACTTCCGCTGGAAAAAAGCAGGCGTTTATCTGTACCGCAGGTAACGATCATTGATTCGGCGCGTTTCGGGTACCGCGGTATGCACCTGGATGTGGCCCGTCATTTCTTCCCCGTAAACTATATCAAAAAATTCATCGATCTCATCGCCATGCACAAGATGAATACTTTTCACTGGCACCTTACCGAGGACCAGGGCTGGCGCATAGAGATCAAAAAATATCCCAAACTCACACAGGTGGGTGCTTACCGTAACGGTACGATCATCGGTAAAAACCCGGGAACCGGTAATGATAACAAACGCTATGGCGGTTTTTATACACAGGCCGAAGTAAAAGAAGTGGTGAAATACGCCGCTGACAGGTATATCACGGTACTTCCAGAAATAGAATTACCCGGTCATGCTTCCGCAGCCATTGCGGCCTACCCTGAGCTGAGCTGTTTTCCGAAACAAAGTACGCAGATCAAACCAAGGGTTACCTGGAGTGGCGATACAACCGGTAAAGAAGTAGTACAGAACTGGGGTGTTTTTCCCGATGTGTTCTGTCCCACAGAAACCACGTTTACATTTCTCCAGAATGTACTGGATGAAGTGATCCCCTTGTTTCCCGGTAAATACATCCATATCGGTGGTGATGAGTGTCCGAAAGACTACTGGAAAAAATCTGAGTTCTGCCAGCAGCTGATCAAAGAAAAAGGATTGAAAGATGAACATGGCTTACAGAGCTATTTTATCGGTCGTATCGAAAAATACCTGAACAGTAAAGGCAAACAGATCATTGGCTGGGATGAGATACTCGAAGGCGGTCTTGCCCCCAATGCAACTGTGATGAGCTGGAGAGGCGAAAAAGGCGGTATTGAAGCGGCCAAACAAAAACACCAGGTAATCATGACACCTACTACTTATGTGTATTTTGATTATTCACAGTCGAGGAAAGAAGATTCACTCACAATAGGCAGTTATCTGCCCGTACAGAAAATCTATTCATACGAGCCGGTTCCCAAAGAACTGACAGAAGAGGAAGGCAAATACATCATCGGGGCGCAGGCCAATGTATGGACAGAATATATCAAAACACCATCGAAGCTGGAATACATGCTGTTTCCCAGAATGAGCGCCCTGAGTGAGGTATTATGGAGCCCCAAGAAAAGCCGGAACTGGTCCATGTTCGAAGTAAAAATGCCATCATTGCTGAAACGTTATGACTGGCTGAAAGTAAGTTACAGCAAAGCTTACCAGGATCCGGCCAACAATTAACAGCCGGGTGTTATATCATCAGGAAAGAGCGTGTACTTTTGCAAAAAATAAAAACATACTGTGGTCATGGTTGATTCATTTGAAAAGATCCCCGTTAAAATTTATCCCAGCGCCAAAAAAGGCTCTAAATATGTTGCCGATGAGATCGCCGCACTGATCCGCGAAAAGCAGCAGAAAAAAGAAAAATGTGTACTCGGCATGGCCACCGGCGGTACCCCGCTTCATCTCTATGCCGAACTGGTGCGTATGCATAAGGAAGAAGGATTGAGTTTTAAAAACGTGGTTACTTTTAACCTCGATGAATATTACCCGATCGCACAAAGCGCTTACCAGAGCTACTGGAGCTTTATGCACCGCAACCTGTTCGATCATATTGATATCGATCCTGCCAATATTCATATCCCCGATGGTACCTGGTCAAAAGAGGACATCAAACAACACTGTGCCGCTTACGAAAAAACATTTGAAGAAGCCGGAGGTATTGACCTGCAGATACTGGGTATCGGTTTAAACGGGCATATCGGTTTTAATGAACCCGGCTCCAGCATTTTTTCCAAAACACGCCTGGTAAACCTGGAAAACACCACCCGTATCGCCAATACTTACGAGTTTGAAAATATTTCTAAAGTTCCACGCCTGGCCATAACCATGGGCATCAGTACCATTCTGCAGGCTAAGAAAATTTTGTTGATGGGATGGGGTTCAAAAGCCTCCATCATCGCCAGATCAGTAGAAGGTAATGTGAGCGAACAGGTACCCGCGAGTTTATTACAACAGCACAATGACTGCACGTTTATCATAGATGAAGCCGCTTCGCAGGAACTGACCCGCGTAAAATATCCCTGGCTTACGGGCGATTGTGTCTGGACACCGAACATGATCAAACGCGCCGTGGTACAGATGTCGCTCAAACTGGAAAAACCGATATTGAGTCTTACTTCGGATGATTATGTAGAGAACAGTCTTTCTGACCTGCTGGTAGAAAAAGGCGATGCTTACGAGATCAACCTGCAGGTATATTATATGTTGCGTGATTCCATTACCGGCTGGCCCGGCGGAAAATCAGGCGCTGTGATACCCGCACACCCAGAGCGCAGTGAACCACATCCCAAAAGATGCCTGATCTTTTCCCCCCACCCCGATGACGATATCATCAGTATGGGCGGAACATTCATGCGTTTACACGACCAGGGTCATGAGGTACATGTAGGCTACCAGACAAGCGGCAATATTGCAGTAACCGATGAATTCGTGACGAGGTTCATCGATTTTGCGGTAGGTTTTGAAGATATGTTCGGAATAGATAACCACAAGAGCCAGGAAATACTGACTGCCGCCAGAGAATACATCGCCACGAAAGGAAAGGACCAGACCGATACCAAAGAGATCCGTTCCATTAAGGGACTGATCCGCCGTTGCGAGGCAAAAGCTACCTGTCGCTATGTGGGTCTTACCGATGACCGCTGCCATTTTATGAACCTTCCGTTCTATGAAACAGGCACCATCGATAAAAAACCCATGAGTGAGGCAGATATAGAGATCACGATGGAACTGCTGAGAAAACTGAAGCCACACCAGGTATATTGCGCCGGTGACCTCGCCGATCCGCATGGTACACACAAGGTTTGTCTTGATATTGTATTTGAAAGCCTCAGGCGTTTAAAGGCGGCGGGTGAGCCGTGGATCAATGACTGCTGGGTATGGCTCTACAAAGGCGCCTGGCAGGAATGGGATATTTCTGAAATAGAAATGGCCATCCCCATGAGTCCTCCGCAGGTAAGGAAAAAACGTTTTGGCATATTCATACACCAGTCACAGAAAGACATGGTTCCCTTCCAGGGAGCAGACAGCCGTGAATTCTGGCAGCGGGCAGAAGACAGGAACGCAAATACAGCCAACCTGTATGCTTCGCTGGGTCTTACAAAATACGCTGCACTGGAGGCATTTGTGAGATGGCATTATTAAGCATGTAGTCTCAGATACCCAATTGAGAATTGAACATTGAGCATTGAAAATTGAACATTATTTACAGAATCGATTTTCAATGATCAATATTCAATTTTCAATGCTCAATTTTCAATTTATTATGCTGGTTTAGACAGTTACCAAGAAGCAAACAGCCGATGCAAGATCAGACGACGGGAGAGAACAGGGCCATTGCCATGGCCTGGAAAAATGCATGGAGCCGCAAAAGGTTCAGGGTTATTACAGTAACAGGTACCGTTGTGTTGCTATGCATACTTGCCTGTTTCCCGATTTTTTTTCAGCATATAGAACAACGGGAAGGCGTTTTATTACATGACTGGCTTTTACTGAATATCCCCTCTTATGATGTTTCCGTCCCCACATTCCTTATCATCTGGTCGATGACGATATTGCTCTGGATACGTTGTGTACAGGATCCATACATTTTTATCGTGTTTCTCTGTTGCTTTATCATTGCATCCCTGACAAGGATGCTTACCATCACCCTGTTCCCGTTAAATCCGCCGGTGGGATTGATCCCTCTGCGGGATCCATTGAGCAGTTTCTTTTACGGGGGACCTGATATATTTATCCAGAAGGACCTTTTTTATTCGGGTCATACCTCTACCCAATTACTGATATTTTTCACCCTGAAGAAAAAATCAGATAAACTGCTGGCATTCTTTGCTTCGATCGCAATCGGTTCATTTGTGCTGATCCAGCATGTGCATTACACGATAGATGTGGCTGCTGCTGTGGTATTCAGCTATGTAATTTACTTGTTATGCAAAAAAATCACAGGGGCTGAACAGATGAACAGATGAACAAGGAACAGATGAGGTATCTCGTATACATGTTGTAAAGGCAAATAAATGCGTTTGTGCCCGCAAATGTGTCCCCACATTTGCTTATCGTCATTTATCGCTGTCCGAAAGATGTATTGTCACAAAAAATTTCACGCAAAGACGCTAAGGAACAAAGTCGCAAAGCTATCCTTCGCGCCTTATTTTTAACTCTTTGCGGCTTTGCGTGAAAATTTTTCGAACCCCTGTAATCGATCATTCAAAAATCCCGATGGCAAATGTGGGGACACATTTGCGGGCTTTGTCTGGCATCCTTTCCCTCAACAATACCTCCGATCAACATTCCTCTGTTCCCTGCTCCTTGTTCATCTGTTCAAAACGCTTCTCCGAGCTGCAGGTAAAACCCTTTGTTCTTCCCCTGTCCTATTCCATAATCGATACGGATATTCAGTCTTTCCTTTTTATCAAGCGTAAACCGGACTCCGGCGCCATAAGAATACCGGAGATCATTCAGTGCATAATCCGAATAGTCATTAGCCACACTGCCTGTTCCACCGAAAATAACAGCGCCAAAACGTTTGTAAACAGCAAAGCGGTATTCGCCCTGTACGATCAGCTGGTTCAGGTCCTTATAACGTCCGTCGTAATACCCGCGCATGCGGTTGGCGCCGCCAAAAGAAGCGAGGCTGCGGATAGGTACCTCATGCCCTGTATTATTAAAACTGAATAACTGCAGCGCCAAAACACGCCTGCCACCCATTGGAAAATATTTACGCAGGTCGAGTACGATATTGTTATAGGTAAAATCGGATGAAAGGTATTTGTCAAAATGATTAAAGAATAGCTGCCCGTAAAATCCCTTATCGGGGGCGAATGCGTTGTTGCGGTTATCGTAGGTAATGCTGCCACCAAGCCCCGACACCTTGTAACCATGCCTGCCCTCTACCTGCTGTTTGTCAAAAGCGCCGCCGGCAACATATTCAATGTCCCAGACCTTCTGGTGCTCAAAAACGGCCCCGAAAAAGAAATGCGGGGCTATATTCCTTAAAAGGTGAAAATAGAGGTAGTACTGCCTGTATTTATAGGGTTCCTCATCACTGTCCAATGTGTTTTTGCCCAATCCCCAGAATTTATCCGGAAAAGAGCTGAAAGAAATCTGCTCATTGAGGATAAATTTTTCATTCCGGAAATACTGGCTGCCATTAATGGCCGTTACCAGCTGCTTTTTAGTGGAATACAGCGCGATTGCTTCCAGGTTAGAGGTCCGGGATACCGTATCCCGGGCGGAGAGACGAAAGGTAAATGCCGCCACAGCCCCAAATGACCAGCCGGTTTCGATGGACCGTGATATAACAGGCAGAACCAGCAGGCTTTTACGCTTTACGGAATCATTCTGTGCATACGAGGCAATATGCAATAGACTGATTGCCATAATACTGTAAAATAAACGGGCGGCAAGCCTGAAGTTGGGGGTCATAAAGCCAGCAAAATAACTTCTTATCGCCCAAACCGGCAAAAACCAACAATAAATTACTTAGATTTGCTCGTTTTTTGGACGTACGGTCTTACTATTTTGATAATATTTATTTAACATTACATTACTAACGTAACAGAGTAAGATGAAAAAATGGGAGAGTCACTTTCAGCTAGGTAATAAAGTAACGCAGGAGCAGGTCGATTTTTTTGATAAGCACGGTGTTATTGTGTTCCGTAATTTTCTCAACAGGGAAAAAGTTGATACGTATATCAATGAATTAAAAAGGCTTGAAAGTCTCTGGATCAGCGAAAAACGCGATAAGGTCAACGGTATTCCCCTTAAATACGGAAAAGACGAAAATGGTAACAATACCATTCAGCGCCTTTGCTTTACTTCCCTGTACAGTGAAGAACTGCATAGCCTGCTGGACGAGCCAAGACTGAAAGAACTGATGGGCTTCCTGCACCCTTACGAGGGACGTATTGGCGAGAATGAGAAGGATGGCCTGGTGATCAATAACTACATCAACACCCCTAACAGCACTTTTACCCAGATGGGCTGGCATACAGACGCCCCGCGCGACCTGTTTCTTGGTCAGAAGATCATGCCGATGCTGAACGTGGGTATCCATCTCGATGAATGTAAATTTGAGAATGGCGGGCTCCGTGTATTACCCGGTACGCACAAACAGAATGTGCTGAAACTGTTATTCGGAAAAAAATATTTTATTGATAACAACGACGACAACCGTGAAGTAGGTTTTGACCTGCACCCCGGCGACCTGTCGGTACATGATGGCCGTTTATGGCACAGGGTAAAACAATCACCGCTGTTTGGCGAGGCCAGCCGCCGTCGTGTTATGTATATCCCGTTCATTACAGGAAAATACAAACCAAAAGATGCGAACAGCAAAACGCCGTTCTATCACAGGTTTACTTCCAAAGTACATCATTAAGGAAATAAGGTTCAAGATACAAGGCACAAGGCCTGGGATTTGCTCCCGGGCCTTGTTATTTGAACGTTGTCACCCGACCTTGTATCTTGCGCCCTGATACTTGAACCTTCTTCCCATTATCTTAGCAAAATGAACGGATCATCCAGCCCATACGCATTAATTACCGGTGCCAGTAAAGGAATAGGCAAAGCGATTGCGGAGGAACTTGCTTCCCGTAAAGTGAACCTCTTACTGGTGGCGCGCAGCGAGGCTTTATTGAAGGAACTGGCAGATGGACTGTCTGAAAAAAACAATATCCAGGTGCATTGGCTGGCGCTTGACCTGGCAGATACCGCCGCACCGTTGGCCATTTTCGACTGGATACAGCAAAATAACTATACGGTCAATATCCTGGTGAATAATGCGGGCTATGGATTAAGTGGCTATTTTGATACCTATTCGCAGAAAGAATATGCCGATATGCTGCGGGTGAACATACAGGTACCCATGGAACTGACAGCCCTGCTCCTGCCCCATTTGAAAGAACAGGCACAAAGTTATATCCTGAATATCGTCAGTTCAGCCGCTTACCAGGCAGTGCCGGGACTCAGCGCTTATTCGGCCAGCAAAGCCTTTATGCTGAGCTTCAGCCGTGGATTACGGTACGAACTGCGCAGGACCGGCGTATCGGTCACTGCGGTCAGCCCAGGGGCCACAGACACCGGTTTTGCGGATCGTGCCAGGATCGTGAACGAAAAGGCCGTAAAAGCCGCCGAAAGGTTCAATATGACCCCAAAAGCAGTGGCCATACTGGCCGTGAACGCCATGTATGCCCGAAAGGCCGAAACGGTGACCGGTTTCGTGAATAAACTGGCCGCATTTTTTGTGTGGCTGCTGCCGAAAAGCGTTTCTGAAAAAGCGGCGGCGGGATTATATGATATGAAATAAGAGATTGGTTTTGCCGATTCTTTTTTCACCCTTATATTTGCACCCCCAAACGGGAATGGCTGCGTAGCTCAACTGAATAGAGCATCTGACTACGGATCAGAAGGTTTCAGGTTTGAATCCTGACGCGGTCACAACCATTTAATAGAAAGCCTTCTAAATCAATGATTTAGGAGGTTTTTTGTTTTTAGGGTTAAACTAAGGGTAAACAAATACCCTTTACCTCCTCTTTAGAAGTTGTTGGCTAATTTCTCACAAGAAACAATCAAAAATACCCTAGCTCAGGTATTATATGTGAACGATACTTGAACCTATGGCAGTTAAAACGCTATAATGTAAATAAAAGGCCATCAAAAATCAAAATAGCCGTCAAATGCAAAATCCGATTAAACTGACCACCCGATTCCGAAGCAAACTGACCACTGTTTTTTCTGGCGAACTTTTGATGTGTTGATGGTCATTATTCAAATTATGATGATCAATAGATATAACCTGGTGTGATCATCTCTCTGTTATAAAGATACTGACGCTGCAGTCAACTATTGCGATCTCTTTCCGATCATCTTTCTTCGATTCTATGTTTCTCATTGTCAATTGCGTTTAATAAGTTGACTATTGCACCATCACGCCGATGATAATGCCAGTTGCATTGAAAGCTTGTTGTAAATGGATCGTAGCGGTAAGAGAACGGAAGAGATGATTGCGAAACTATCTATGGTCAATTTAAGCCGGACAACTATGGTCAGTTTGGATCGGATAAAGGTGGTCCGTCAAAATCGGACTGAGGTGGTCAACGAAATCGGATTGTGCAAATCATCATCGGTACCGGGCGGACAGAATGCTAATTCCCAACCTGCATAAAGCCCTGCCCGTTAGGATAATGCAGTCGACAGCCTTAGCAATATCCATACCTACCCCACCGGCAATATCACATGAAAGGTTGCCCCTGCATTTTTTTCCGAAGTAGCATAAATATACCCCTCATGATTCTGCACGATCTTCCGGCAGGTTGCGAGACCTATTCCGGTGCCTTCAAATGCTTTTTTACCATGCAGCCGCTGAAAAATATTGAAGATCTTTTCTGCGTATTCGGGGCTGAAGCCTATGCCGTTGTCGGTGACACTGATATGATGGTATGGTTTGTCGGGATCCATCTCGGGCAATACTGCTGTATCATCTTTTACAAATGCTGTACAGCTAATAGTTATCACAGGTTGTTCGCTGGTATTTGAAAATTTCAATGCATTGGAAATAAGGTTGCCAAACAATTGCGACATCTGTAAAGGAATGGCAGTCACAACAGGCAGGTCCTTATAAACGACCCCGGCCTGTTTTTGTTCTATCAGCAATTCAAAATCATTGACCACTTCATCCAGCACTTCCTGCAGGTTTACATGGGTAAAACCAGATTGTTCCTGTGTCAATTGGGAATAAGCAAGTACATCCCGTATCAGCGTCAGCATTCTCGATGAAGCTACTTTGATCTTCTCTACATAATGTTTTGAACGTTCATCCTGTTTGTCCAGGTTGTCATCCAGCATCTGTATAAATGTGCTTACTTTTCTTACGGGTTCCTGCAGATCGTGCGACGCGATATAGGCAAACTGTGCCAGTTCTTCATTGGATCTTCTTAAATGTGCATTTGCCTCGGCCAGTTCTTTGGTGCGTTGTGCCACTACTTCTTCAATTTTTCGCCTTGCCAGCACCTGTGGTGTAACATCTACCGATATAGCCAGTATGCCTGTAATGGTTCCATCACTATCCTTATAGGGTTCATACACAAAGTTCTGGTAAACGGTTTCCGATTTCCCATTTCTCAGCAACTGCACAGGGTGTTCACTGGCGCTGAACGACTCTCCTGTTTCATATACATTTTTCATCAGTTGCTCGAGACCCTGTTCCCTTGCATCGGGCAGGGCTTCAAAAACACCTTTATTCATCACCGTTTCAGGTGCTTTCCCCCAGATCTCCAGCATCATTTCGTTGACCACTTCCACAATATGCTGCGGTCCCATCAGTATACACATGGCCACAGGGGCCTGTAGCACCATATTACGCAGGTTCTGTTCGCTTTGTTCTACTTTTTGTTTGGCCAGGTGCAGGTCGGTGACTTCGGCCGCCGTATTCATAACGCCGTACACATTGCCTTCCGAATCATACAATGGTGTGAAACTATAATTAAAGTAGAACGGCTGCAGGCGGCCATCTACTGTAAGATCCACCCTTTGTCCCCTCGCATGAAATGGAACACCTGTGGTATAAACGCCATCGAGTTGTTCATATATTCCGCTATTGATCAACTCTGGTAATATGTCAGCATACCGTTTACCAATTACATCATATCCCTTGCCCCATACATCCATGATCGATTTATTGGCCAATTCGATGCGCATTTCTTTTCCGGTATATACGCCAATAGGAAAAGGGGCACTTTCGACCAATGCACGCACTTCCTGCTCGCTTTGCTGTACTTTTTTATGGTCCTTTACCTGCCCGGTCACATCCTGGCATAAAGCCATGATACCGGTGATGGTTCCGTCCTCTTCGCGGTAAGGCTGGTAGACCACGTTAAGAAAACCATGGATCTTTTTTTCTCCTGCATACACGGAATATGGATGGTCATACAAATAAACGGACTCACCGGTAAGACGGACATTTTCCAGCAGGATATCAAATTCAGGTGCTACTTCGGGTATAATATCCCATAACCGTTTTCCCTGTAGTTCCTCCACTGTGCGTCCTATCAGTCTGCCATAAGCCGCATTTACGATCTCTATCCTTTTCTCCTTTCCTATCAACACAACAATACCCAATGTTGCCTCACGCATCAGGTTCTGGAACTGTTGGCGGGATTCTTCCAGCCGTTTTAATGATTGTATCTTTTGGGTGGTTTCAAAACAGGTAACAAATACCCCGTTGATACCGCCATTATCGCCATACGCCGGGCTGTAGCTAAACGTCCAGTAAATATCTTCCCTGCGGCCATTGCGGTAGAAAGGAACAAGCTGGTCCTCAAAAAATACAGGAACACCCGTATCCATTACCTGTGATATCCAGGGTGAGATCTGTTCCCATATATCGCCCCATACCTGTTTACCTGTTTTGCCTACCGCCGGGTGTTTGCCATCTACGCCCAGGCTCGGGAGAAATGCATCGTTATAAAAACAGACCAGGTCCTTTCCCCAGAACAAAAACATGGGAAATGCCGAATGTAAAACGATACCCACCGTAGTTTTCAGGCTCAGCGCCCATTCTTCGGGTAAGCCCAGTGAAGATTCCTTCCAGTTGAAATTACGTGTGAGTTCACCCATTTCCCCACCTCCGGAAATAAAAGCAAATGCATCAGAAACAGGGAGTGTAGCGGGAGTTTTCTCTTTTGACATAACTATTTAGGTGAGCACATTTCGAAGTTGATTGATCAGTTCCGTAAAGTCATCAGGCTTGGTAATAAAATCATGTGCCCCCAGTTCCTTCATCAGGCTGATGGTGGGTTTGTGTGCGGATGTAGAGAGTATGATTACCGGTATATGTTTCAGCAACTCATTCTTTTTCAGTTCCAGCAGGAATTGCTGGCCGTTCATTTCCGGCATATTCAGGTCGAGAAAGATCAGGTCAGCGGTTAACTTTTGGATCCGGAGTTGTTCCAGTGCATCCACTGCACTGTCAAGGGCCCTGTATTGGATATCCCGTGTTATCTGGTGCAATGCCGTAAGAAATATCTCCTGGTCATCTTCATCATCGTCAATGTGCAGGATGGTTTGATATTGCATAGGATAAAGTTAGCTAAGCGCCTGTATTTCCCAAAACAAAGTATCGGAAATCCGTATTCCGGTATTGATTATTTTATTGTCCCCTGTTACCAAAACAGACAGATCAGTAGCATAAATATCATGCCAACCTTACCTGGAAATACAGCCATCATAAAACACAGATAGCCTGTAAAAAGTTGCCGTAAAAATCTGGTTGACAGTCATCAGATCATTTTTCAGCATTGACCGCATTTCTTCATCGTTTCTTGCCTCTACGATCAGAAAACCTTTGTCTGAAAAACGTGCGCCGAACAATATTTTTTTCTCTTTTCGCATCGTGGATAAGAATTGCGAATGTTTATCAAAATGCAATTGCTGGTGCGCCTGCTTTGTGGTATCCCAGCCGGGTCCTGGTGTATAGATCAATGCGTATTTTTTCAAGGTGGTATCAGACTGGGCATAACCATTGGCAGCGAATGCCAGCAGGAAAAATAAGAGCGTCCATTTCATGGGTTTTGATTTAGAGGTAAGTTATCGTAGAGCAATGTAATTGAGTTGGCAGTTTGGAGTCTGGAGTTGGGAGTAAATTGCCAATTTCCAACAGGCTGGTTACAGTCTCCGATTTCTAACTTCTAACTCCAGACTCAATTACATTGCCCTTAGGGTCTACCTACTGTGGCAATGGTGTGTTACCGTTCAAAATTTTTCTTGGCGCCATACTGCGCACGGTCTGTATCTGTAAGGCAAGATCAAATAGCGGATCTATGATCTGTACATCGTGGTATATCCTGTCAAAACCAAACATACTGTGCAGATCTGTACTACCCAGCACGATACAATCGCATCCATAGGCACCGGCATAACCCACCATCCTGTCTCTATAATAACATGGATCCGTACCTGATTTAATTTCATTAATGACAGACTGAATGTCTTCTATGTCCCCAATATCAGGATATTTCATACCCGTGCCATCAAATATCCTGCTGCCATAGGTTGCTTTTGTTGCGAGCAGTAATACTTTTTTGTCGATATTCTTAATGAGATCCTTGACTATTGATACCAGGTTAATCACCTCAATGTCGGCAGGTATACTGAGTTTTTTAATGACCGCATGCAATGTAAACGACAGTACCAGTATATGCGAAACAGCACCTGGGTTTATACTGCCGATAGATTCATCTATTTTATGAATGATATCATTCTCCCTGTTCAAAAGAATGGATTCGGTTCGGTCGGGTACAGAAGGGTCGCTGATCAGTACAAATGGAAGCAGGGTTTGTTCCTTTTTCGTTGTTCGTGGTAAAGAGGTCAGCGTTTTGATAAAATTACCGGTTGAATAATTCCCCCTGCTGCCTATGATCACCAGCCTGCTCACGCGCTTTTCAATTACAGGCGGCACAACAAGCCGGGTGAACAGATACGTATGTACCCCAACTATTCTGTCATCATAAACAGTATCGAAATGATAAAACTCATTAAGTATCATGTATCGCAATACAGGATAATTCCGGCTCCATGTTCTGGCTACTACCCTTGTATCGCCATTCTCCGCTGCCATTTCATTCGCCTTGGCTATCATCATCTCATGCAAGGCATGACCATGATACTCCCGGTCTACCGAAACATACTGTATATATGTTTTCCAGACCGGTTGATTAAAAACAATTCCTAATAACCCCACCAGTTTTTCATCTACATGGCAAAGTATCAGTCGCGGCTCCATTGACAATAACGTGTCAATATATCGTTGCATACCTCCATCCCTGCTCGATAAACTGGGATAAAAATCACTTTCATGCCGGTCAAAATGATCAAGCACTTCCTTGCTAAGGCCGTTCAAAGGATTGATGACAGAAAATTTTGGTTGCATATAATTCAGTTGTTATACCCAAATTCAACCATGATTGCAGGACCGGGTAACAGCCATTTGTTTTTAATTTTTTTCGCTCAGTGCAAACATGATCGCCAGCCCGGTGGTATCCAATTTTAATATGTTACCTCCGAATGACACATCCCTGAACTGCTTTTTTTCTTCCCCCACACCATATCTTTTAAATAAAGACAGGTAGGAAAAGTCCACTTTCGATCTTAATTTCTTTTCAAATTCCGTATAGGGTGATTCTTCCGTTTTTACAGTTCTTTCCAAAAGTTTCTGTGAAGCATGTTCCCGCAAATTTTCCCAGTTGCTTTTTGCAAAAACATGAAACAACCGGTCGTTACCCGTTGCATCATAATAAGCCTGCATTGCCAGTTGCTTTACATAAGGGTTCACCAGTTTTACATCCATCATGACAATATCTCTTAACCGCTCTTCCGGCGACAATTCATACACAAAGAACAATGATGCGATCATCTGACTTTTCATACTAAAAGGCACAGATTCAAAAACAGGCAGAACAAATTCCTTTACGCCAGGTTTCAAGATATTGCTTAACAATTCGACCGCAAACTGCTGGTGTTCATCAGACGAATCTGTCTGGTTAATGACCGTCTGGATAGCAGACATCGCATCCGGATCGTAAACGATCTTTAACAGTTCCAGTAAAATGTTTTTTTGCCTTTTTAGTATCAACCTTAGTTCCTGCTGCATTGCTTCATTCTCAACTGTGGAAAGATCTTCGAGAACCGACTCCAGTTGTATTGCTTCCCTGGCAGTTTCCTGCACCAGGCTGATAAAATAAAATATTTCTCCCTGTGCTATCCTGTCGCTACCCTTGTTTAATAAACGCAGCAACAATAACCGCTGAAACTGGTTGGATAACTGGTAGACATCCCTAAAGAATGAAAACTGGTGCCGCCTCTCAAAAAAAGCAGCCAGCCAGATAATAGATATGCGGTTGAAGAAATTGTCGTTATTAAAGTAGCTTCTTACGATCCGTTTAAAAAATACATCCGGCTCCTTCTGCCATTCGTGTATATAATCTTTTATGGAAGGGTTGTAATGTACAATAACGGACAAAACCTGTTCCCTGTTTTGCGGATCGATCGCCGGCGCATCTTCCAGTGAGATGTCTTTTGCAAAAGCCTGCCAGGCACCATCAGTTTCGGTATTAATTTTTTCCCTGGCTCCTGGCTTGTGCGAAAAAAGGAATTGATTGATTTTTTGTTTGTACCTGGTAAATACTCCCATCGAAGATAATAGCCAGCCAAGGTACACGACCGTGCAAATGATCGTAATAAAATTCAATAAGCCCTGTACGTCGGCAGGTTTCCCGGCATACGGAATTGACACAAGCATGAGTACAGCGCCCGCAACGATCGTAGCTATCTGGCTGAAAGTTCCTTCTATGGTGGTTTGCAACCTGGCCCGTTCGGCAGCCTCTGTTGCCTGGTACACTATTTTTACCGACGGTGTGGTGATCGCTTTCCTGATCACCCTTTCATTGATCTTATTAATGATCAGGAAAAAAAGCATGAACAGCGGATCCACATGCAACAGTGACCCTATCAATGCAAATACCGAAAAAAGTATCAGCAACCCGGGCAGCATCAACAGGCTTGTTTTCATCCCATATTTGCTTTGGATACTCCGGGAAAGAAATGAAAAAACCAGTTCACTGGTTTTGAGTACGCTGAAAATTACCGCCACGATACTCGCGGTTTCAATTTCTGTTTGTACAGAAAAATAACGCACAGCGATCAGATAACTGTAATCTGCCAGGTAGATGGCGAGTACAGAAAAAAACGTAAACATCATGATAGCCTTAAAAAAATGATCCTTTCTTAAAAAAGACAGGCCCGTATTCCCGGCTTTCTTTTTGACAGAACCGGTTCGGTTAAACCTGTCAGCATTTTTGCTGATGAGTTTGCTGAAAGGGATCAGCGCGAGTATCATCAATAAGGCAGAGGCCGGCAGCAAATGAACTGAATCGCCAATGAGCTTCATGACGAAAGGGATCAATAGATAGGCAATAATGGCAGCGATGGTTTCGCCAATACCGATCATCGCGAGCAGTCGCTTACTTTGGGATAAATTAAATACCTGCAGACTCACAACAGCGGACCCGATGGCAAATATGGCAGTAAAAGGCATGATCAATGTGAGACCGGCATAAGCAAGGTATACTGACATTGCCTGCGAATGTGGTTGTATATATAACACATACAGCAACACACACATCGCGGCATACAAAACCAGTCCGCAACGGTAACTGAAGACGATACCCTTTGAAATCTGAATTCTTTTATAGGCACCCACCAGCAAAATACCCACGAAACCAGATATGAGGTACGCGAGTGGAAGTTGTTGTACTCCCGCCGTCTTCACAAAATGACTGGTAGCGGATACAAAGAAAAAAGAAGTCGCAAAACCCATGAAAAATGACTGAAGGAACATCATATTGAACCTTCCCTGTTCGTCGGGCCGGATATCCAGGTATCGTAATAGCCTTTTTCTCATTTATTTGATAATATTAATAATCGCCCTGATATACATATTCCGCATCATTTGCGGCACAATGGCCGCATACTGTTTGTCGTCTGCCGAACGTATGCCGGTTGAATAGTATTCCTTATCCAGGATATTGTTGCAGCTATACTGGAGCGAAATTCCTTTGCTCAATCTATAAGCAACTGTTCCGCTCAATATGGCAAAACCCGGGACATTGCTGTAAGGGTTGGTACTGACAGATGTATTTCTGCCTGTTGGTCTGTCAGCAACAATATTGGTACGCAGGTTGATGTTTAGCTTGTCTTTTAGCAGCGTCAGGTTTACGCCCGCATTCAATGTGAACTTCGAGATATCACCGCTTCTGACAATAGAATCAGCGCCTGTAAGTTTGGATGTGAAAACATTTTTGGGATCAGTCGCTGAAAAATTCGCGTACAGGGAAATATTTTCCCTGACATTGAGTTCACCTGATATCTGTATGCCTTTGATCCTCGCCTTTCCAAGTGGTTGAAATTGTCCGGTAGTAGTACCATTGGGCAGCGTTACAACTGCCGTACCAACAATACCACTGTAGAAATCGTTGAATATGGCCAATTCGATATTACCGCGTTTACCGAACATATAACGGGCGCTGAATTCAATATTCTTTACCCGTTCAGGCTGAAGATTGGGATTGCTCAAACGCCGCGAAGCAGATACGGAGAACTTATTAAAACTGGAGGCATCCAAAAACGCTTCCGAATAAATGGCTTTAAATACGAAAGAAGAAGGATAATACACAACAGCGAGTCTCGGATTGAATACGCTGCCATATCCCTGGTTCAGTCTTAACCTGTTGTTGTCAAATCTTCCACCTGCATTGATATTGATCTTTCTGATTTTGTCCTGGTAGTTGGCCTGTACAAAAGCGCCGATCGTATAGGTTGAATAATGATTACCTCCCTTTAATGAATCAACCGTTACTCCACCTGAGATGGCAGCAGGGTCTGTATTGCTTTTTACATAATCTCCCTGCATGATACCGTTCCTGAATTCAATTCCTCCTACCAGGTCTATTTTCTGACTGATAATATAATTCGCCCGAAGTTCAGAACGGAACTGGTTACTTTGTTCGGAATAATAAGTAGGAAAAAAGTTAGGAATCGTTCCACGCATAAAATCAGTAAATGAAAGATTCCTGCTACCATAGTTCAGGTATTGGGTGGTACGTGCGCCATCAGAAAAATCATTCGCCCTGAAGTAGGTAAGACTTGAGATGGAAAGAGCGTTGGTAAGACTTTTATTGTACTCTGCACTGATATTATACTGTCTTATCTGCCAATTGGTAAATTTATTGGATATCGCCGCAAAATGATCTGCATAATCTGCTGTTGAACCCTCGTTCCTGTTCCAGTACTGAAAGCCAATGGCAAAATCACCCATGCGCAATTTGGCAGACAAATAAATATCGTCGGTGCGGTTCTGGAAAATATTCTCCCCCCGGCCCGTACTGCCATACACAGTTCTGTCAAGTGAATCCGCTCTCAGAATAGCCCGGGTAGTAGGAACGATCTTTGAGCCATTAACAGAATAATAGTTACCTGTAGGATCCAGTGAGGCATATAGCGTGCCCAGTGCCGGTGTAAAGTCCTGGGTAAAATTGGTCCGGTACACAGATGTATCAAAACTTATTTTCCCATCCCAGTTATTATACTTGGAAAGATCCCTTTCATCAGATTTGTACACCCTGGCTGTTACCGTAAAAAATACTTTGTCGTTACGCAACGCCATGCTTACATCACCATACCGTGTATTATATGTACCATAACCGGCATTACCGGTAAAAGCGAAAGTGTTTTGGCGGTTAAGGGAAAAATCTTTATTCAACGGGAAGTAATCACTTTCGCCTTTGGTTACGATATTGATCACACCCAGAAATGCGTTGGCACCGTAAATGGTAGAAGCGGGACCATAAATGATCTCCACTCTCTTCACACTGGAGATCGGGTATTGTTTCGATACGAAAGCTGTATTGCTCCATAGCTCATTATCCTCTACCCCATCCACCAATATCATCGTCCGTTCTGTAAGCGCTGCTGAGCGATAACCCCGTTGATACAGCGTTGAATAGGCAAGCCCGAATGTACGTGCGATATCAAAACCCGGCAGGTCATTAAAAATAGATTCTATATCCTGGTACCCTCTTTTATAAATATCATCCGCGGTGATCACCTGTATGGTGGCCGGTGCCAGCTCCATTTTTTCCGCTTTTTTAGAGACGGAAGATATCAGGTTTGCCCGCATTTGTAAACGCAGGTACAAAACGCGCAGCCTGAAACGTTGCGGATCGCGGGTATCTGCTTCAAAATTATCCTTATTCAATAATATCTGTGAGATATATTCATCGCCCTTGGCGGCCGAATCAATGGCCAGGTAGCTCATCGACAATAAGCGGTATGCCTGTATCTTCTGATCAAAATTAAATCCGGTTTTCGCCTGCAGGCAGGTTTCCAGTCCATTGATACATTCCTTGAACCTTCCGATATTATAATAGCCTTCTGCTGCATCAATAGAAGCTGCGCCGCAAACCGATTGCGCGTGTAAACCCGCTTGCAGCATCACGCAGATAAAACCCGTTATCAACCATCTCTTGCTCATACGCTATTTTTTTACATTTAGGGTTTGATATAAATTTCCCATACCCGATCTCCAGCCCATCACCTTGGTATCCTCACTGCTGCTGAATAAATATTTTCCATCTGAACTGTACTGCAACCCATAGATCCACCGGGTATGCCCGCGGAGTGTTAAGATGTCTTCTGTATTCTTGTTTTGCAGTAATGGGTCAACCAATATCATTTTAATAACCTGGTCGGCACCGCCAGTGGCAAGCTGGAGTTTATTGCCATCCTGTTTGGCAAAAACAAGGTCATTCACAGCGGATAAATGCAGCGCCTGGCTGGTTTCCTGTTTGCTGCGTGTATCGTGTATCCATACAGTACCATCGTAAGTACCTGCGGCCAATACGCGTTCATCCGGGTCAACAGCCATACTGGTGATGCGTGAGTTCACTGTATAGGTTCCTGCAGTTTTGTCAAACACATCCTCCCACTGGTTGTACACCATGATCCTGTTACCCGATGCGATGTAAATTTTTCCTGATTTTCCCAGGCTGACAGCCGATACATTTCCCTGCTTCACAGATTCCGGTGCGGCTACCTGGTTGTTGATATGGTATCTGCCGATCGTATTACCGGATACCACGTAAAAAACAGCATTGGTTGCGAACAGTACTGTTTTTCCGATCCCATTTACCTGGAACCGGTTTATTTCACGCAGACCGTTGTTATCAGCGATTTCGAAAAGAATCCCCAGGCCTTTTGCTGTTACAGCCACCAGCCTTGTACCATCGGGTGAAACGGATAAGGATCTTACTTCCTGCTGTACGTTAACCTGTGCCACAGGATTCAGTGCATCCGCACCAATTGTTTCTATCGCATAAATAATACCGGCTTCGTCGGCTGTGAAAAGGATATTACTGCCGGGCTTACCTGTAATGGCGTGTACCGGCAGCGTATGCCTGGTAAACTGGTTACGGTATTGGATATCGTTGATCCAGTTAGAGTGCAGTGCATTGTAGATATCATTGTTTTGCGCAGGTCCGGCATTCTTTTCGTTCAACCGGTAGGCTTCCATAGCGCTTTCCCTGCTTTCTGTAAATTTCTTTTCATTGTAAAGAAGTAAGGACTGGAATGCCAGGTTACGTGCGCTGGAAAGATCTTTTAACCGGGTTGAGATCCGCTGTTCCTCTTTGGCAATATTCTCATTCTGAATGGCTCTCTCTGTCTGTTTTTCTGCAATGCCCTGTTGTTGTTTTGCAACCACAGTGCTGGAATCGGCGCGGTCCTTTTGTCTTTCTGCAAATGATTTTTGTGCCTCAGCAATGGTTTTCTGCATCAGGGCATCCTGTTTGCTTTTTTCAGCACGCACCCTTTCCTGTTCAGCAATGCTCTTCTGGTTCAACGCCTCTTGCTCGTTTTGTTCGGCGAGGGTTTTCTGTTGCAGGGCCTGTTCTTTGTTTTGCTCCGCGATCCTGGTTTGTTTTACCGCGATACCTTTTTGTTGTTCTGCCTCGATCGTTTTATTATTGGCGAGCTTTGTTTGCTTATTCGCGAGGTTTTTAAGGTTGAAAGCATAAATAGCCAGCAGCAATGCGCCTATCGCCACCATGGAAATACCCGCGGCTACACGCTTTGCCCTTTTCAGTTTTTGTTTTTGTCGTTCTTCTTTGTGTTTCAGTTCCAGTTCAAACTGCTGCTTACTATAGTCCAGAAAAGCGATTGCCTGATGAAACTGCTCATTGTACCGGCTTGCCCATATCTCGTTCGGTTTTTGTTCTTCTTTCCATTTCCAGGCAACCTGTAGTTCAGGATCCCGCCATAAACCGCCACGGCCCTCTTCATAGGTCAATGCCGCTTCACACAAACGGAAATACACCTGTGCAGATTCATTTTCTTCATCCACCCAGTTGATCAGCCTGTTCCATACACGCATGATACTTTCGTGCGAGATATCGATGATCGATGACCCGGTAAGCGTTACTTTTTCCGGCGGCATTAAGAAAGCCCTGCCGCCTTTCCGGAAAATATCGATCACTTCCACCACTTCTTCCTGTGAGGCTTCTGCCAGCTGGCAGATCTCGCCCAGTTTACGTGGCCGGCGTATACCCCTTGAATCAGAACCACGGTCGGTCAGTGTTTTGAACAGTACCTCGCAGATATGTTTCTGCCTGTCGGTTGTCAGTTCTGCAAAAGCTTCTTCGGCGTGTTGCGACAAAGCCTGCTTCATGGTTCCCGTTTCCTCGTATTCTGCTATATCCAGCGCGGTCTTAGTATTTTTTTTCTTCCATACATCCCAGGTACGCATCAATGCATGCTGTAGTATGGGAAGCTGGTCGGGGTTATCGCCTACATCATTCAGTAACTGGTTCAGTAACCTTGGCGCAATAGTGGCCCCGGCAACGGATACCGGGCCGGTGATCGCATCTTTTCTTTCTTCACGTGTCATACGCGGCACCAGGTACTGTCCATTGTTAATGGCTTCGGGTAACCCCCGGAACTCGGTACAATCTCCTAAAAAGTCGGAGCGCATCGTAAATACTACATAAATGGCCGTTTCGCGCTGTTCTGTCGCTTTGATCAACAGGTTGATGAACGCAATTGAATCGCGTTTCCCGTCTTTTGAATCTTTTTCATATTTGCTGAAACGGAACAGCTCTTCAAACTGGTCAACCAGTATCAGCAGGTTATGTCTCGGGTCAATACCTGATTGTTTATAAGCGCCTACCAATCCTGTACTGCTCCTGCGTAAAATGCTTTCATTGATAGCAGTGAGCATGGGTTTGTCGTAATCAGCACCATCATCGTATATAACACCCGGCTCCGATAAACCAACAGCCATATTATAGATCGGATCATTGCCCGGACGGAAAGTACAGATGCGCCATGATGATCCGGCACCCGACATGAACCCACTGTGCAATGCGGGAATAAGTCCTGATTTTACCAGGGAAGATTTACCACTGCCTGAAGAACCGATAACTGCCATAAAACGGGTAGTCCGCAGTTTGGTCAATAATTCATCCACCTGTTTCTCTCTTCCAAAGAAAAGTACGTCCTCGTCTTCTTCGAAAGCGCGTAAACCGGGGAACGGGTTACTGATTGCTGATTCGTTAAACATACTCGGTCCTTATAAATTTGATAAAAGCGATTGTAATTTGTCAGCCGGAAAATCACCCATGCCATTGATCACTTCGGCATCCTGTGAACGGAACCTTTCTTTGGAAGGATTGGAAGCGCCCGCCATATAAATAGCCTTCGCAAGCAAAGGTGTTTCTCTTCCATAGCCTGCAATCTTCAAAAACTCCCTTGTTTTGGAACGGAGCCATATTTCATTGGCATTTCCAAAGAAAATAATGGCCACATCACACATCTTCAGGTTCTCAACATGATCCTCGCGTATCTGCGATTCCTCCCCTTCAAAAATGGGCAGCATTACTTCACAGCCATTGTTGAACAGGAAATCTTCCAATGGCCTGATATCATCGAGATCAAGCATATCACAGATCAGGTACACGATGCGTGAACCTGATTTTTCAGCAGCCGCAACCGCAGTAGCTGCAGGCGCTGCTTTCTCTTTTTCTTTTTTCTCTTCCTCTTTCTGTTTCGCCTTTTCAATCGAAGCGATCTTATCGGTCATAATACCTTTGAAATCTTCCAGCGAACTAAAAATCAGGTCGGCACCGGTGATCCCTTCTGTGCCCTCGTTGAGTTTATTGATAAAAGATTGCTGTCTTTCTTCTTTTGGTGAATAGCCTTCAGGCACCCAGATCAAACGCTGCAGTCCTGATGCAGCGCTGGCAGAAGCCGCTACTTCATTCTGTATCTCTACAATCGATTTTTGCGTGCCTTCAGGTACAATGCCATAGTTTTCCCCGATCAGGTGAACTGACAGTTCTGTTTGCTTCAGAAAGGAGGAAACATCTTCGACCAAAACTGGTCCGATCAATGGCAGTTGTTTGTCGGGAAATATCTGGTAACCGTTATCCTGCAATTCGCGGCGTATACTATCGCGGAATTCTTTTGTTTCATAACTGGATTCAGCCAGGTATATTTTAACCCCTTCTTTTTTAGCAGAGCCCCCACCTGTTACTACAGCGCCATTATTTGATTTTGCAGACGAACTGTCTATTGCATCCAGTCCATCCAGGAAACCGGCGATATCATTCGCGAGGTCATCCAGTTTTTCCCAGTACACTTTTTCTGCCTGCTGACCAAAACCCTGTGCCAGTTCTTTCAAACGTCCTGTAACCGGATCGGCCGTATAGAATTCGTACCCAAGTATATTCCGGATCTGTTCAGGATGCTGGTCAACTTTTACCGGTGTTTTGATCACTTTGAATATCCGTGCCTGGTTATTGATACTGAAACCGATATTGTTGTTACAGGCCGCATAAAACTCAGTGGCTTCGCGCACGCACCATTCCGATTTTACATAGCGTGGTGTGAGAATGGAGATCATGATGGCCACCTGCTCAAACTGGTCAACGATCTGCTGGTCAAAAATATGGTTGCCCTGCAATGCAGGGTCGCGCCATATAATGGGCCGACGACCCAGCAACTGTGCAAGACGTATCTCCAATGCCCTGTGCAGCTCGGTGATCCAGCCTTTCTGCGACTCGATCATTGATTCATCATCAATATGCGCATAACTGATAAATATATCTTTTGGAAACTGCATCTTACTGTTTATTGATCGACCTTTTTAATACGTCCAGTAATGGTAACAGCAGGAAAAGATTGAGGTCCTTGTCTTTTTCCGCCTGTGTTAATTTGTCATAAGGAATCAGCTGATCGTGGATCTTCAGTACTTCCTTCAATATGTATTTTTCTTTTTTGTCTGATGAGAAAGGCCCGTATTTATAATTGAACACCATTTTTTCACCGCTCCAGCGGCTGTGTTCCACAGTTGCCAGTTTTGGATAGAATTTTACGATATTCTCCCTGTTAACAGGTGTACAGCCAATCTCTTCCATGATGTAGATTTTTATCTGCATGTGTCTTGCTGCATAACGGTTTGAGTCTTTCTTCCGGTTATTCAGCAGGTTCCAGTTCTTTTTTATGGAAGCCTGGTGGTATAATTTATCTGCTGCGATACCTGTTTTGGAAGACAGAAACGCAAAGAATGCCTGCTCAAATTCTCGCTCAGTAAATGACGAATGGTTTTCAGGGAAAGAAATAATAAAGTCACCAAGTTCATTACCCAACTCCTGCGAAATAGTTACCTGAAACTTTTCTTTCAACAAACCCGGTAATTCATACAGAACAGAATAGTAAAAATTGATCACACGTGAAATGGTATCAATGATCTCTGATTCTTCTATCACGCTCTTACCAGAAAAAGTGTCCGATTTGCGTTTGATATAATACTGGTTTAAGGTATTATTCAGCATCTGTTCCACTTCGTCTTTATGCAGGGTACTGTTGTTGAGGAAGTCATATATACCACTATCCTCTGGAAGTGAAACAATCAGTGGCACTTTTGAAATACTCAGTGTTTGCGTGTACATAAACTGGCGGAAAGCTGCGGCTGTATTCATAATTACCGAATCGCTCTGCCCGAAAAAATACGCTGCTTTTACCTGGCTCAGTTTTTCAATATGCGTTTTTGACCAGGTGAAATTGGCAAAGAAATTCCCGTTCAGCAGTTTTACCGGAACCAGTTCAATAAATTCTGCATGGAACGGGTATTGGTACGTGAACTGGTGAAAGAAAGTATCCACGTCCTTATCCACGAGATAGATGGTAAGCGGTTTATGATCCTGGTAATGACTCAGTATGATATTTTCGAGTATAAACGATTCCGCTGTTTTATCACAACCAATGATCGCTATGGAATTACCGGCCTCATCGTTCAGGCTGCTGAAATAACGGTGCGGCGAATATTCATCATACACTTTCTGCGCTGCCAGCTGGTGCATGTTGATCGTATGCAGATCATAATGCTCGTCTGTATTGTTGATGTCAAAATAATCCTTGATAACGCTTTTATTGTTCAGGTCATCAATATGCAGGAATAACTTCAGTACCTCATGGTCAGGAGGAGGCTCTGCCGGGAAATATTTATAACTGTAGGCGCTGATATGGCCAGCTATTTCAATATTCACTTCGTCTTTATCATACGCCAGTATGCATACTTTGGCGCTTGTGAGGCTCACCATATCGAGCGTTTTGCTTTCGAAAGGACTGGCGCTGATCACGATCCCGCCGTCATTCTCGATCTCTTCGATAAAAGGCGATTCATCATTGTTTTCTACCACCACCACCTTATACCCTTTGCTGAGTAATTCTTTACTGATGCGGTAACCCAGCGGATCCAGTGAAAAAATAACGATATGGCTCTTGTAGGTAAGACGGATCTTGTAACTCAGCCATAGCCTGCTGACATATTTGTAGGAAAGCGTAAATAAACTGACACCCACCAGGAACGCGGCGAGATACTTGGCCGCCATGATAAACCCATTACTGGATACCGATGTAGGATCGGCATCGTTCATGATAAAGAAGTTGAAAATCGCGAAAATGACCCCCAGAAAATTGAATTCCTGGCCAAGTGTCTGGTAATAGCCAATGATGGAGAAGGCAAAGACCAATACAATCAGTAAGGGATACAGGAATGGCTTTATCTTCCGTAGATTCATACAGTTAATTCTGGTTTCTAAAAATAACTGAAAAATCGCAACTTCAGAGAAGAATTCGGTGGTAAACAGACAGGATCAGCTGAATAGTGAATTTAGCGTATTTGGGAGGTTTTTTTTCAACACAGAGGCCACAGAGATAACAGAGGGCCCTCTGTGTTGAAAAAAAATGGCTACTGAACCATGTTCATATTTTAAAAGACGCTCTTCTCACGCAATCTTACCTTCTTTCCCGAATTCTTTGCGTATGCCAGCCTGTATATCTTTCAGCAGTATCACATTTGTTTTGCGTTTTAATGCCATCATCGAACAATAACGGGTCACATTGATAATGGCGCCACCCGCCAGTTCGTATTTGGCGGCAATATCCACCAGGTCCACTTTTTCTTCCAGCACCGTTTTATCAGAAAATGACTGTTTCCATAGTTTCACGCGGTGTTCTGCCGAAGGAATGGCAAAATAGATCATCGACTGGAAACGACGGGTAAAAGCATCATCAAGATTAGCTTTCAGGTTGGTGGCCAGGATAACAATACCCGGGAAATCTTCTACACGCTGTAAGAGATAAGAAACTTCCTGGTTGGCATGACGGTCGTTGGAACTGCTGGTTTGTGTTCGTTTGCCGAATAAGGCATCAGCTTCATCAAAAAACAGGATCCAGTTCTTGTTCTGTGCCTGGTCGAAAATACTGGCGAGGTTCTTTTCCGTTTCCCCAATATATTTTGACACCACCATGGAAAGATCGATACGGTACACATCCAGTCCTGCAGATTTTCCAAGCAGTGAAGCGGTCAGTGTTTTACCCGTACCGGGAGGTCCATAAAACAAGGTGCGGAAACCGGGTTTGATCTTTTTGCTCATCCCCCAGTCATTCAGTAATGTATCGCCATACTCGATCCAGTCTTTGATCTCCATCACTTCATCAAGTGTGGCAATATCCAATACCAGGTCTTCCCAATCCAATTGTGTATGGATTCGTTTCGCAGGGAAATTGATATTGTAATCAGGTTTTTGCGAGGTACCGCTGGTAAAATAATTCAGGTATTCAACACTAAGGCTGAGTATTCCACTCAAAAATGGCTCGTCGTTTTGAGTGGTCGCCAGTTTGAGTATTTTAAATTTGCTGAAAAAATGTTCTTCGGCAAATATTTCCAGTAAAGCAAACCTGCGTTCGAGGCTGTTGGCAGAAAGAATAAATGCAACAGTTTCACCGGTAGGAATAAAACCGGAATGGTTTTGACCTTTTACACCGCCAAATTCAGTAAACCCTCTATCATAATTGGCATTCTTTACATAAAATACATCCAGCAGGTGTGGTTGTAAATGCGGGGCAAGTGAAAGTAAGAGTATCAGCCGCTCATTGAAATCCATTTTGTAATGCCTTAATATCTGCGCATACATCGATCCATCCTTTGACAGATCGGGTGGCGGTATTTCATAGATATCTTTGTAATCACATTCCTGTCCCCAGTACAGTTTAAACCTGGTATCGATGATACCCGCCAGCCATTGCATTTCTGCACCAAGCACTTTTGCGTTTTCTATAGAGGTCGTTACGTCCATTGAACAGTCAGTATTTGGTTCATCCATGTGTTTTTGATCATACCGAACGCCCATGGAAGCGTATCGAGCAGCATATCATAGCTGCGTTGTTCCACCACCAGTTCCCAGTTTTCTTCTCCGCGCGACAATGCCCCTTCTCGCTGCAGGAACGAGGCCCTGAAACCGGCCACCGTTGTATTCTTCATTTTCTCCCAACGCTGAAAGATCACCTGGAACAATTCCTCCGAAACCGTGATCTCGATTTCTGTCAGTTCAATGGCTACCGGAACGACTTGTTCTACTGATAACCCACAGAGTATTTTATTCAGCGGTAATTCGAACTCATCTGCTTCCGTTCTTCCGTTTACCAGGTATTGCAACAGCAATACTGCACGATGCTGTGAAGTTTCATCAATAAACTTGCCCTCCGCCAGTAAACCCAGTCTTGAAAAATACGTTCCGAGAAATGGATGAAACAATACGATACCCGAGTTGCGAATATAGATTTTGTTGCGCTTATCTTCCTGTATTTTCTCCGCTTCTTTGCGTAAACGTTCCTCCTCTGAAAGTCGCTGTCTTTCCAGCTCTTCCCTGATGGCCTGTTGCTGCAACCGTTTTCGTTCCTGTTCCTGTTTGTTTGCTGCGTCTGCCAACCTATTTTCCTGCTCCCACTCTTTTTTCTGTGACGCTGATCCATCAAGATGATGAACCAGGGTACTGATATGTTTTTGAAGAACAGCCGCTGAGCCAGACAACAGATTCGTTACAGCTATTCCTTTTTTTTCTATATTTTTCAACAGTAATACAAATACAGAAACCGGTATCGTATGTGTTACCTGCCTGAGATAGGCAAAAAACGCTTCTAGGTAATCTTCACTGTGTTTAATGGTCAGTTTACCGGATAAAAACAGGAGATTGAACTGTAGGAAAAGTATTTTCAGTTTTTCACGTTCCAGTTGATGGGTGATAGCCGTATCAAACAGTTCGCTCACAGCATTCATAAAACCGATCGTGTCTTTTCCCCAACCTATGCCCCGCTGTTCTACCAGTTTTGTCAACAATGAACCATCTGCTTCTGTGGTGAGGTACCGGATGAAAAAAGGAGACGACACTGCCATTTCCCATAATTCTTTCTGTTTGCTCCGGTTTGTATCAACCAGCAGTAATTGAAAAAGCGTGGCTACGAGTTTTGCCGGGTTACTCTGGTCAATCACCATTTGACGTGATGCCAGTAAAGCAAGTATGTCTTTCTGCCAATATTTTTCCAGGAATTGTATGATCTCCCGCTCCCTGTAACCATTCTGCGTAACAAACACTTCATGTAACCTGATTCGTGCCACCGGGAGATGTGTTTCCCTGGCTAAAATACGTTCCAGACTTTTCCGGTCTATGCTATACAATTGTATAACGGCCCCTGCCAGTTTCAGTTCGGTATCCAACGGCGCTGCCAACTGGCCATCTGTTAAAAATTTTTCGATCAAGCCGGAGAGTTGTGCTGCACTCATGTCCGTTTGTTCCCCGAAGGCTTCCGGTTCAGTAATAGTTTCGATTTGTGAAAGCGCTACAGAAGTAATCTCCGTATGGAGGTAGCGTTCTTTAAAAGGCTGCAGGAACAGGGCGATCTCTTTTTCTATCCCACCCGCAGATTCAGAGAACAGATCATGCATGAATAACCTTGCCGGAACATGTTGCCATGTCTGCTGCAACAACTGGTGCAATGCCTGCCGGTTCTCTTGAAACAGGATGAACACTATTTGCCTGATCATAGCAGCCTGCGAAACACCATCGGGCCTGCGCCATTGATCGGGCAAACGGTTCCATTGCAGGAAATAAGCAAGCGCAGCGGATAAAGTTGTATCCATCACCTCATCGCGCATAACCTTTCCATGGGATACAACGGCATATATATTGGCTTTATATTCTTTCAGCAGACCCTTGTCCACTGTTATTTTTTTTGCGGCTTTTTTTTCAGGAATTGTTTTTTTATTGATTGTCCGTGCATTCTCGAATAATTCCTGTAATTGTTTTTCGGACCCACCTTTATTACTGTCAAATAAACCCACCAATTCCATCAATACCGTTTCATTCAATGCATGCTGTTTAATGATCGTTGTAAGTGATCCGGGATCCGATAATAACAACATGTAAAATAACTGGCGGATAAACAGGCTGTTCTCCCCTTCTTTTCCTGACGATATTATGCCTGGTAACCTGCCCCAGGTAAGATAATAACGGACAAGTGCAGTAAGTTCTTTGTTGATCAACTGTTTTCCTGACTCAGCAATATCGGCCAGCAGTTTCTGAAATGCGTACTCCTGTTCATAAGGCCGTAGAGCAGCGAGCAATTCTAATGTCACCACCCGTGGCAATTGTGCATGCAGGTATCCCAATAATTGCTCACTGCTTACAAGCCGTTCCTGTTTTTGTAATTGGGTGGCAATACCGGATATTATTTCTTTTAAACGATACACATCGCCAGGGATCTTGTCGGCAGATGTATCCACAGCGTCGGCGATGAACTGTGCTATGGCAGCGGATGGTTTACCTGTAGTGTCAGCGAGCCTGTTGATGATCTGTATATAAAAACCAGGCACCGAAAAAGAATGATACCCATACATGACCAGTTGATCCCATATGGCCTGTAAAACGGTCCGGGCAACTACTGCTTCATCTGCCTGTATCCCTTTGGTAAACCGTAACGCCTGTTGCACAATGGTTGTCGCTTGTTTACCCTCGGGGAGTAGTGACAGCATATCGATCCATGTAGATATGCCCGCCATTGATAACAATCTTTTCTGCCGCCGTGTGTCAGCGCCTGCAAACCTGATGAGTTGTATGATTTGTTGAGGCGCTTCTGTCAAAAGTTGTTTCAACAGGTCTTCAGCAACTGTATTGGCAAAAAAATGTTTCCCCCACCAGGGAATATGTCCATGCTGAATGAGATAGGTCAATACATTCAATTTGTTTATTTGATGCGTCGCCGGTAATTCCGTTTCTTCTAACACATCAATTGTTTCTGTTTGCCGGGGCAACTCATCATGGGTCGATACCTGTATTTGCTCAAAAAGTTGCCCAATTGTTTCCGGTAGCGTGGAGTGAATGATCCCCTGTCTGAATTCCTGTTGCACACTTTGATAGATAGCTGTGATCCATTGTTTTTTGTCAAGCTGGTATTTTCCGGCAATACTATCCACCATCGTTTCAAGCAGCTTCACATCACCCAGATCCCTTCCGGATGAAGAAAAAATATGCTGGATGGCCAATTGAAAAAGATCCGCTTTAAGAACACCATTATCAATTTTGATCAGGTTTTTTTTCCTATTGACCAGTTCCGTCACTGAAGCAAATGTCAAAAGCAATCTGGCTACTCCGGGAAACAGGCGATACAGTATTTCCTTTCCTCCCTCCTGTCCTGTTATTTGCACATAACGTTCTGCAAATGTTTTTTCTGAAGAAAGATTGGTCAGTATCTGTTGTAAAGTCACCGGTATCTGTACAGATAGTTCTGCCAACAGTTTCGCCAGGCTTTCTTTATAAGACAACCCTATACCAACCGGCAATGTGCCATACCGGAAATAATAACGGATCAGTTCTGCTTTTTCAGCTAACTGGAGGGGATTGTATATATCTGTTGCCGGTTCGTCAGCAGCATATACGATGCTGCCTTCGCTGGCAGCTTCTTCTTCAGTAACCAGTTGGGTGATCATTATTTCAAATGAACTCAGTTTTTTTTCATCTGAGGAATGCCGTATCACCGCCTGGTAAAAAAGATCCAATAAAACGCTGTAACTGATATTGAAGCTGGCGGCCATCTGCCGCAAACTGCTTTTTACAAAAGTTCTTCTGCTGAATTCACTGCCTCTTTCATCCAGCAGATAGGTAAGAATAAATAACCATACTGCTTTTTCAAAAACCGCCGTCTCTGCCTGTACTACCTGTTCATTCTTTTGAATGGCCACGACTTCTTTGTGGTAGCTGAATATGTATTCTGATTCAGAAGGCTCCAGTACGGTAATAAACCTGCGTATGCTTTTTTCGCTGAACTGGTAAACAAGCCGTTTTCTTACATTTTCATTATGCCCTACACGAACGAGCAATGCACGCAATGAAGATGGATTGTCCGAAAACAATCTGGCGATGATCTCTTCCAGATCAAAGTCCGCATTTTTGTGTACCCACCAGGGAAGCGTACCCTGCAACAGAAAGAATTCCAGCAATGATTCATCACCGGAAATATCTTCTATCCTGGCATTGCCCTGCTCAGACCTGTTTTCCCGTAATAAAATGATTTGTTGTAAAAGCTGTTCTTCGAGCGAAGCGATCAGTTTTGTTTCGAGTTCTTCTTCCAGCCGGTCGTAGGATACACTGCCGATATCCAGCGTTACAGTATCCAGCCTGATGAATGAATTTTCCGGGACTAGTTTTTCAAAACTGTCGTTCATCAGATGCGTCAGCCTGTGATTGGAGAAGCGGCTGATACGGTTCTGCAGTTCATACGCCAGCGACCGGTTACTGAATTCGATATCGAATACCTGTTCTTTAATAGAAAAATACTGGTTTGCCAAAGCAACATGCACTTAAAAGGTTAGCTGACTGAAAATACACCATCATTGAGATGGGATATCAACCTGTCATTCTTATCAATATCATCCGTAGTCTTTATTTCTTTACCCATACTTTCTTTCCATTCGAAGAAGAGTGCTTCAAATTTTTTCATTTTTTCAATACCCAGCCATTTGAACTGTAGCTTCAGGTGCGCGGGTGTGTACTCGCGGAAAAGATTTTCAGCAAATGTCCTGAATCCCTTATCCTGGAACCTTGCGGGCCAGGAAGGAAACACCACTGTCATCCTGAAATGGAAAAAATCTTCCCGGATATGTGCTTCATGTAAACGGCTCACGGTATTTTCTATACCGGGATACAGTTTCATTTTCTTCTTACGAAGGCTCCGGATATTTCGGATCATCTTATCAAATAATTTCCCTGCTAATTCCGGGTTGGACTCATACAATGTTTTAGAATTGTAACTCTTCACCAGTTTATCATTGTGCCAATGATTGATCCAGCACCTGAAATTCAGCAATTGCGCTATCGCTGCATGATCCGCTATTTCTGCATCGGCAATGGTCATGATATTTTGCAACGCCTCTTCCCTTTCCTTAAAATCCATCCAGTGGCTTTGGTAAAATAATACATGTCCTTTCTCATCATAAAAATTAAATCCAAAACTTTTGGCGCTTAATGATGGTCGTAACAGGATATGTTCCACCAAATGAAAACCTTCAGATCCGATATTGAAATCCCGGAGTGTTGACTGTAAAAAACCAAGCGCATTGCTGGCTGATTGCCAGCTGTCAAACCGGCCGGCACGTGTCCATTTTTTTTCTGACGCTGCTTTATAAATAAGGATGAACCCTGTATTATCAATATCCGGTCCAATGCGAAAATGTTTGCTGTCAAGCCCGTCTTTCAGGAAAGAAATCGGCTGTTTGGCAAATACCAATCCCTGTGTTGCGGATTTTTCAGTGTCCGGTTCATTCAGCAGGGCATTCATTTCCTCTTCTGTTATCAGCAGGTCCATTTGAGCGCCTTTGTTCCATTCTACCTGTACGGAACTCATTTTTTTATCCGAACGGGCCGCATAAATATCCCTTTCCTGGAAATTGAAACGACTGAGATAGCTTTCTGCTACTGTTGCGAGTTTTTTTTGTGTTGTATCCTGTATGTATAACAGGCGACACATCAGGTTTTCAAATCCCGGTGTGGCGGCAGAGCCGGTATAGTTCCATGACTGGTTGCGGTTACGGCTGAGTAAAACGATATCCTTTAACAGACCAGACTTCCAGGCAAGTTCTTTTGTGATCTTTTCATCTACTTCTTCAGGATGGTACAGGTGACTGAAAAAAACCACCGGGTATTTTTTCAGGTTAAGATTGAACCTGGACATCAGGTGATCCAGCACACGGCTCTTCCTGTGTTGAAAAATTTCGTCTGTTTCTGTTTCCGCCTGCAGGAAGCGTATATACCCGTTATTGTTATTTGCTTTGAATTTCTCCCAATAGATCTCCGTCTGCTCTTTTTCTTCTACATAAAAATCTTTCAGGATATTGGCAACGCCTGGCACATTGTATAAAGGCTGCGAAAAATAAGTGCTTGTGTCTTCGTCAAGGTCCGCTGTGATCAACCTGTCGACATTTGATAACTGGGCAAGGTAATTGGACAATACCTGCTCGAACAGCAGGAGATATGCTTTTAACTGTTTGGCTTTTGCTTTATCAGGTGTGTTCCTATCGTTTGCCTGTTTCCAGGATGGCTTTGGCGGTTCTACTTCATCAACGTTCAGGCGATAAACGGGTGGAAACAGATTTTGAAATGAAAAATAATGTTCCACATCACGGTATTCGCCTTTTAATACAGATGCCTGGTCCGGCTGGTGCAGGTCCTTGATGAATTTCCTTTGCAAGAGATCCTGTTTTTTATGCAGGTGACTGAAGAACAAAGATTCTTTCAGCGGAACTTCATTATTCTCGGTGAATATGCGTATATCCCTTTCCTCTTTTTCATAGGAAAACATAGCGAACTCATCCTCTTTCAATTCAAATGGCGCTTCTTTGTAATCACCATTTACGGTGACCCTGAAATCACGCACATACAATATCCCCGGTATCGATGCCAGCGCACGGAGTATATCGGATGGATCGATCACACGGTAGCGTGTAGATTGTCCCAGGTTGCCCGAATCCATCAATTTTAAACGGGGATCGAGTTCGTTGTCGAGGATAAATCCATGCTGCAGAGCAGGCCCTGAATACATTTCTTCGAGAGAAAATCCCTGGTTGAGCAGGTCCGTTTCGGAATAAAAATGAATGGGCGGGTTGAGCGTGTTCTCTACCGCAATATATACTGCTGCCAGTATTTCTTCACTGGATACATGTCTGTCTATGACAATATCTGCATCCACTTCTATCACGCAGGGCTTTAGCACCAGGAAACTGACATAATCTTCTCCGAGGTTGCGGTTATTGAGTACCACATCTTTCACCTGCCGGATCACTTCATCACGTCTTGTTACGGCTTTGGCCGCCACCTGCTCCGGTGTTTCTTCAGAAAACAGTAATTCTTCCTCTTCATCAAACAACTGTATCACTACTTTATACAGTCCTTTTATATAGGCTGAGTTTTGTTTCGAATATATTTTCTCCAGCCACACATTGTACACATCTGTTACATTATCCAGCACCAACTTGCGCAGATCATTGACCGTAACAGGATTGGATGAAAGGATATCCCGCCGCGAATAAAAAAGGTTCCGTTGTGCATTGATGTTTCCTTCCCTGTCGGCCAGCAGGTCACGGATATCAAAATTTGTGCGGTAGGCAATATCGGTGATCGCATAACTCAGGTGTTCCAGTATGGTCACACCCGGATCATGCAGGTTAAAATCGGACCATGCATGGCCCGAGTACTGCTGTGCCATCTCAATACCTTTTGCCCGCAAGGCGTCAAAATTCCTTGGCGACTCCGGATCGGTATTTTTAACGAGATGGTTAATATTCTGCAGTTCCTTATCCATTAGTATTCACGTGTTCCTTATTGATTGTTTTAAACAATAGTGGTGCTATCTGAATATCTCTGTGAACCTCTGTGTTTGACAGCACAACATGATGTTTTAAGAGTTATAATATTCTTTCGGTAAAAAACTTTCATCATCCCACAGCTTGGTGATCTTGTAATAGATATCCACCTCGCTTCCATAATTGGCATTGGTACGCAACTGCAATGAATAATTGTGCGTGGTACCCCTGAAACGCAGGTTGAGTTTATTCCAGAAAAAACCGTAGTGCGAAGATGTTTTGCGTATCCTGCCCCTTGCATTACCAAAAGCGCTTAATGCATACGCATGCATGATGGCAAATTTTCCACTGCCTCTTTTTCCTGTGCGGGCCACTACTTCAAATGCGCTGCAGTTATCAAGGTTATCAAGTATCACGTGCCACTTGCCATCGGCCGGTACTGTTCCTGTTGCATAAGTGCCTACCCTGCCCTGCAGACCGGTAAACCCTTCCACATCCAGGCGTAAACTTTCATCGCTTCGTTTGCCGATACCCAGCCTGCCGTCTACGGCAAAGAAAAAACTCTTGTCATCTTCCGGGTCCTTGGCGCTGTCGACGGCCGCATTAAAACGCATACTGGCCGTACCCTGTTCATCTTTTTCGATGGAAAAGAACGGGTCAAGGTCATTTACATTTTTCAGGAACGTGACCAGTTTACGGGAATTGCCCGTTGCCGAGATCACAAGACCATTATCGTTTTCTTTCCGGAACCCATCATCCTGTTTATTGATCATGGAGTCGATCAGAAAGCCAAAATCATATTCAGTGGGTATCTGCCCGTTCCGAAAATGTTTTTTCAGGTCCTCGCGGCCCAACACTTTATTGTTTCCTTTCTCTGCCATGGTTTAAGCGTTATTAGGATTAAAGTAAAAATTGTATTCTGTATTATCTTCATCCGCCAATGACGGACTATCTGTTAAAGCATTGTATTCATTAGCATCTGCCACCAGCAATTCTCCACCTATCATCATACCACTGATACCCGTTCGGCCCGGTTCCACATAATGGGGCTTATCCAGCACCGTAATGGCATGCTCTGATGAAGACACCAGCAATGCATTGGGAAGTGAGGCTGACAGGTATTCTGTTTTTTGTGTGGCAGAATCCAGCAGCCGATCGTAAAACTCACCGGTTTTCACATCATATACCTGGTAAAAATGTAACACGGAAAAACCCGTAACATAACTGATATATGGGCAGCGCTTGATAAAATTCAATATTTCCGACAGGTATATTTTTCCTTCGGTATTCACACTTGCTCCCGGATTATACAGCCAGGGCGATATCCATTGTTTGATATCATTGTTGAGTCGCTGCATCAAAATACCGTTACTTTCCTGTGACTTTACCTGCCTGGCCGCTGAAACACCTGCGGTATCCGTATTAAAGACAACGCTGCAAACCACTTTGATCTTTTCATACAATGGATTGGTCACTTCTACCTTGGTAAAAGGCGATAACAGCCCAGATATAAACTGTTTGATCGTGAATAAACGCGAAAGATCCACTTTGGGATATTCCTGTAGATCTTTGTTGCGGTTGCGTTGGTTAAGGATAACCACTACCAGCAAGTCAACACCAGGCATGATCGGCTGACCGTTAACTTCCGTCTCAAAACATTTTACTTTTAATATTTCAGGGAAAGCTTCCAGGATCAGTTGTGAAATATCATTGGCGGTAATGGCCCGGTTCTTATGCCGCAACTGTTCGCTTACGCGGATATAATATTGTTGCTCTGTTTCCATCGCCCTTCCATCAAACGAAGAGAACGGCTGGTGTACCGCAATGATCTTTGTGTTTTTATGCTTAAATTCTTTCAATGTTCCCGGCGCAAGAAACAGGTCACTGTCCAGCAGGTTGGTTTCATCGGTTAGTTTTCTGGTGGCTGAAACCACCTGTGCAAATACACCCTGTGTTCTGGAACGGATATTGCCCCTGCAATTGCAGGAAGCTTTTATCCAGTACAGGGAAGGATCAAGGATCGTATTCCGATCACCCGGCTGAGCGGGCAAACGAAGCGTTACAATCCCTGTTTTGATAAAATTCGCTGTGCCATCCAACAATACCTCCGATTTGGGAATGGGTATCCATTCATTTTCCTGCAATATGCTCCATTCAATATCTTCGGGACTGTAATTAAATGCGCTGAAATTGTTTTCCTCAAACTTGAACAGCAGTGAAAGCAGTTCGCCCGGCATTGCTTCTTCAAGCCCGATCAGTATATTACTCTGGTGCGGAAATTCTGGGATCAGTTTGAAGGCAGCCGTATTTTTACCGGGGTACACTTTTTTATAACCGGAAGGATAATCGTGCCATATATACATACCATTATCTGCCGAGTTTTCTCGATACACACCACTCAATGATTCGGAATGTTCCAGGTCATAATTAATGGTCACCGATTTCAATACGGGTATATAAGGCTGATTGGGCAATAATCTTTTCTTCACAAATCTTTTGCCGTTATGCATCACCACTTCCGGAAACAGGCTGGTAAATACGCGGTGTCCGAATGCTTCTTCCGGCGCCACCAGTTCAAATTTGATCGCGCCTTCCTTAAAGTTTGCCTCTGGTTCTGCCTCACGCTGTAACGAAAGTTCGTTGTCAAACCGTACACGTAAAAAATCAACATCGTCTATAACAGTACTGTTGGATAAATACCCTTTTTCACCAGCTTCCGTACGGTTGGTAAAGAGATTGTATGCCTGCTGCTCCCTTACTTCGGGATAAAACCGACCTTCATTCAATCCACTTAATCCCACTTTGAAAGATTCGTTCCTGATATGACCCGGATACGCTTCATAATAGGTCTCAAACCCTCCCTTCGCTTTGGGAAGATCGAACCAATGCAGTGTAACGGAAAAATCCCTGGTGTATTTATTAAAAATGTTGCTGTTCTTGATATCGAGATACGAACCAATAGCAGGTTGCGGGCCAAATAACTGGAAAGGATTTACAATACTGATCTCACCGATATTATTACGCAGTTTTACCTGCTTGCTGTCTTTTACAGATAGCCGTATGGTGATACGCTCCAGCACAATGCCTTTGAAAAAAGTATAGGGATTGTAAAAAGAACTGTTGTTCACTTTCATTCGAAGCATCGGCAGCGTCGTATCATACCCGGCACCATGAATTTTCGCATCATACACTGCGGTAGCTGGTTCATTTGCGTTCAGCTCAAAATGAATATCAATACATTTATCTGCTTCCTCATCCAGTTCGCAGTTCACATTACATTTGGTAACGGTTATCCAGTTTTCTTCGCCGGTAATATCAAGATAGAAGGCTTCCTTAAGCATACTGTGCATCACTACTTTCGGATGCATCCCTGCCACTTCCGCATAATCTATCGCGTATTGTTTGAAGATAGCATAACTGTTTACCGAGAGATATAGCTTAACATGAAAAGAACGCTTCCCATCTTTTGCAAACAACAAAGGCGACGCGATCAGGAACCCGATCTCTGCCGGTTGCATACTCATCAGTTCTTTTGAAATATCTTCCTGGTCCTCGCCCAACAATGGCCATGAGCGCAGCCTCGGATCATTACTGATAAATTCTGATGGTTCATTCACAGGATTGTTGGCTACGAATACCTGTTGTTCCTGTATATCGCTTTGCGCATCTGTTTTCGCCGTTAGCTTTACATTTTCGCTTATATAGATGGTACGCAGTTCTTTAATAACGGCTTTGGTAAAAACAGTATCTGCGTCTATCGTAAAGATATTGTTGTCGGTGATATCCGGCCGGTCAACCTGTAGCTCTTCCCCCTTGTCGATCACCAGTTTCTGCTGTAACGGGTGGATAGCTACCTGGAGGTACAATTTATCTGGCTGCGCTTTTTTTCTTGTCAGGTTAAGCACCGTTTGGTAATAATAATCCAGGTGCTTTTTATTGATGCCGTTAATATCTTTTTTGACAAGCTTATACAATTCAAAAAAAGCCATTAACAACCCTGTATGCGGAAGGTAAACCGCGCCCTGCGCCTCACGTTTATGGATAAATACTTCAGCCGCTTCCTGCAGACGGTAATATTTGCTGCGGAGTTTTGCAAATAAAACATCAAAGTTTTTTAATCCCGAAACCACTTTATCCTTCCTGCTTTCCATTTCAATAAACAGGTCCGTTTCAGAATCGTTTACACCACGGCTTTGCACATATTCTGATTCTTTTGCATCAAAATCCACTTCCAGTTCTTCCCCGAAATGCTTTTTGGCATACCGCAGCCATGAATTCAGTGCGATCAGTTCTTCATCATAACGGTCATATTCATGTACCACCCTTCTAAACTCGAGGATCCCTGTTTCATCACTTGGAATAACAGAAAATTTGCTGTGCAGTTTTACCTGGAAAAGCAGGAAGCGGTAAATGAACTGAAACAGGTCGCGCAGGTCATGTACCAACGCTTCATCAGAGGTTTCGCGTACCAGCCGGCTCTTTAAAGCGTCATAGCGGCGTATATAGGTACTGATATCAAATTTGGTGATGATCTTGACAACGATATTGATATCCGCCAGGAAAAAATCCTCCCAGTCACCTTCTACCTGGTTCTCCAGGTTATAATAATTCAGTTTGCGTGAAAAATGAAGCAGGTACTGGAGAAAATCATTGGTATCCCTTTCTTCAATATGAAAAAAATCCGGGTCCAGTGAATCCGGGAACCGTTCAGCCTGGCTCAGCCCTCCTGTAATATATAATGGCACTTTGTTTTTCATTGGATATACAACAGCCTGCTTATTCAGTTACATTGGTTCCTTCACTGAAATAGAACGGATAAACAATATTGTGTCTGGTATTGGTGATCACCACTGTGAAATTGATCTGTAACGTAATAACACCCGCCAGTTCATCAGTACCCAGCAGTTCCACATCAATGAATTTGATCCTGGGTTCAAAATGAAGCAGGGCATCGGCAATGGTTTCATTGATGCGCAATACCAGGCTGGCATCATTCTTTTCAAACACCAGTCTTTTCAGGTAACAGCCAAACTGTGGCTGCATCACCCTCTCACCAGGATATGTTTCGAGGATAAGCTGGATACTTTCCATAATATCATCCAGGTCAGACACCATCTGCACAGCGTTGCTGAAGCGGCTGAATGTAGGCGGAAAACCCCAGCCCGTACCAAGAAATGAATCGAGTTCTTTTTTCATAAGCTTATCCTCCTATTAAAACAGTTGGCAAACCCAATACAATACTTCCTCCATGTGCCGTGGTATCGCCCATCCGTACTGCGGGTTTACCACAGATCAACACTGTTGCCGACCCTTTTACCAGTGAATCGGGCGGACCCACACACATGGCATTATCACCCATTACAGCAGCAGGTAAATTACCTATTAATACAGTGGCTGCACCGGGTCCGATGATGGGACCGCCTACATGGGGTATTGGCACAACACCCGGTTGTACCATCGCGCAACTATGCATATCCGTTATCCTTGCAGCGGGTTGTCCCATAGTTAGTTTTTAGTTGATCATAACAATAGCGCCCTTAATAGTTGTTTGTCCCGATGCCGATACTTCTGCCGTAGCGGCACCTTTGCCCACAAAACCTACCTGCGCATTCGCATTGATATTTAAACCGGCCAGCGCAAGATCCTGTGTAGCTTTGATATCTACTTTAGCTGTTGCACTCAGGTTGATACCACCGGTTGCTTTAAGCGTAATGTCCTTTGCGCTGTTCAATACGATACCATCCGATGATAATTTTATACTGTTGCCATTCTGGTCCTTCAGTTCCATGCCTTTGTCTTCATCACTGATCGTAACTGAGTTTCCGCCGGGTGTTTCTATTTTGACGATCTTTTTATCGTCATCAAATGAGATCTTTAATTTGGAACGGGTAGTGATGGATTTGATATTGTTCTTCTCATCCGCCGGGGCATTGGGTGTTACATTTTTCGAACTGTATAGTGACCCCAGTACCACCGGGTACCTTGGATCTGCATCGATGAAACCTACGATCACTTCATCATTGACCTCAGGAATAAAACCCGAGCCAGCATTATTCGATGCATAGAAATTGGCAAACCGCGCCCAAACATTCACCGAAGTGGTGGCATTGGAAGGCAGCGCCACCTGTATCCTTGTTTCGCTACCTGGGTCGGCACTGAGTTTCTTTACCTGGCCCACCTGCAAACCATGTATGGCAGGCAACTGCCCACCTGCGGCAGTATTGGAAAAACCTGTTTTTTTAGAGATCGGTGAATCTTCCAACCCGATTTTTACGGTGGTTGTCCATTCTGCATTGGCAACTGAGTGCGTTACCTGCGAAACATAGGCTACGCCATTGAAACGCGCGCCTACACCTTCTATATCCACCAATGTATCCGGTTTGGCCAGCGTCGATCCTATGAATTTAACGGATCCCCGTATCGCACTCAGTCTTTTTCTCAGTAAAACACCATCGGCCCATGTTTTGAGTTCGGCGGTGGTCATGGGTGTGGAAGTGATCAGTTTCAGCGCTTTTTGAGCCGGCACCGTAGACATGCTTTTGGGCGTAATGTTTCCCTGCGCATTCAGTGTAGGTTCAGCCGCGGTACTGGTGATATTGGCCTGTGTTTTTGCATCCCATGCAAACGCTGCCACTGAACTCGGTTGATCTTCGGCGTTGATCTCACCGGAAAAAGAAAATATACCTTCTCCCAACGCCAACCGCAATACAGACGTGCCACTTAGCGTAGGTGGTGCGATGGTGAGTGCACCAGCGCTCGTGGGTACCACCAAAAAACCGTTGAATTCGGCTCTTGCGAGTATAAAATCCCAGTCAGTAGATAGTCGTTGAAAAACAAAAGCATGTTCGCCTGTAGTAGCAGTAACCGTTGCACTAAGACCGCTATAAGTACCCACAATACTGCTGATAATCGCAGAATCCAGTTTGGTCGCGAACATGGCCTCTGTTTCCTGGTAGGTCATCAGCACCGCCTTGTGTTTGCATTGCACACGCATACGGTAACCGCTGTCGGCATCCACTTCAATGGAATGTTTCATAACGATACCGGTAAATACCACTTCAGTAGTACTATCATAACCGAGGGCGATGGTGATAGCTGCACCTGGTACAAAAGTAGCTGCATCCGATATCGGGAACGTGCCATCATCTGGTGACACTTCCCCTTGCAACAACAGTTCTGCAACAGAGATCTTGTTCACTGCATGGGTGATGTTAACGGATTCAATACCCACCGAATCAGGGAGAGGACTGCCAGCCACAGTTACCGTTACAGAAATGATCGAACTGGAGGAAGGAACTGGAGATGCAGCCATAAATTACTTTTTCAAAGGAGGAAAATACAACTGGTCCCCCGGTTTAATATCATTGACATGACTGAGTTTGTTGATCCTGGCGATCTCCATATAATAAATGCTGTCCCCATAAATCTGGTAGGTCATCAAAGGAAGGGTATCTCCGGCTTTTACTGTGCGGATATGTGTCAGGTCCGGCGACTGGTTACCCGCTTTTTTCACTTTGGTATCCCAGTCAATGGTATTTTTCAAATCCAGTTTTATCTCTGCGCGCAGCGGCGTTCCATCAGGTTTGAACAACGTATATTTCACTTCGAACTTGGTGCATACACAGATAAATGACAACCCTGTCCAGGACACTTTCAAAAAGGGCGGCGAATGTTTTTCACCAATATATTTTGAAACCACATCCTGGAATTTTTTTACATAAGCCTCCACATCTTTGTTATTGAGTGTGGCATTGTTATTCATGAGTCCTGTTCCGTCAACGATGATCGTACCCAATGACAAGGACTGCTCACCATATTGTGAAAACACCTGTGTGGATTGTGTTTCATTGATCGTTTTGGTGGGGGTATAAGTTATATTAACGACTTTGGTATAATCTGTAGGGTTGATAAATGCCAGTATGCTCCCATTAGCTACCGCCTGGGTGCAGCCTGGATCTTTAAATGATTCTATTTTAATTTTCTTCAGTTCCATCGCTATCGCTCATGCAGGTTTTCGATCCTGTCATTTATTTTATTGAGGCATTTGTTGATGATCTTTTTTTCCAGTTCTTCCAGTTTTTTTGCTAAGGTGGTTTCATCTATACGGCTATCCCTGCTTTCATTTACCGTTACTTTTATCACCAGCTCACGTATTTCCAATGGCATAACAGGTACATTAAAAATGAAAAAATGATCACACCGTTCCAGGATGTAATCAATCAGTTCTTGCAGGCCTTATTTACCCATTGCTTGCAGCACTTGTCTCAACTATACATCCATCCGGTAGAAAAGACTATACGCTATCTCCAGCGTTTCCACTACCAATGAATTATCCTGCGATTTGAGTTCTGTTGTTTTCAACGCCACAGGATAGGCATTTACAAATGACCATACCACCAATGGCTGGGCCGCCGAATTCAGTAAGGATACCTCTATCAGTTTAGGAGAAAACTCGAAATTGATAAGAGCATCATCTATCCATTGTAAAAGCGAGGACCCACGAAGGAGTCCCCGCTTTAAACTGAGATTATCATACTTGGTCCTGAGCGGTAATTTATGCGAGTATTCGTTCACGCCGCCTTCTTTCACAAGATCTGTATCCAGAGATACATTGATACCGCTTACTTCATGGAAGCTGGCTTCTGCCTCCATTCCCGGTATTTTTACTGAAAAGTAAAAGGATACAGGGATATTGTAAGGATACTTGTTATATGATGCCGGAACTGACGTCGCCATGATTATCGTATGACCTATATGAAATTAAGTGATACCGCCAACAAGGTCATGCTTATGATGCGATCGACAATCCTTCATGCGCAAGCTCCATGGTTTCAACAGCGGCCTCATTGGCATCTGCTTTCATATCGCTTACGGTCATTTTTACCGGGAACGCATTGGTGAGGTTCCATGTCATTGCAGGGGCATTGGCCTCATCCAGCAGGCTGATCACCACTGTTTTTCTTTCGATGGTATTCATCTTCATCGCATTGTACATGGTCCACATACGTTTGTCGTCTTTGAACAAACCTTTCTTCAGGGTGATGTTGCCGAATTTTTTAATACCAGGCATTTTCACCGTTGAGAAAGCGGCACTGTTGCCAGCGCGGTATTCTATCACCTGTGTTTCTGAAGACAGGCCGGTTACTTCCTGGAAAAACAGTTCATCGGTACCTATTTTTACTGAGAACTGAAACTTGACAAGGGGCCACGTTGCGGCCGACTGTGCTGCGCCATTATCTGCCATAAAATATCTTTTTAGTGTTTATGTAATTGTAATTAAGAATTGATCCTCGGTTAAGATGATTGCTGTTGTTGCTGGAACGTCAGTACGATGAACTCAGCAGGACGAACGATAGCCAGTTTAACCGTGATACGCATGATACCATCCAGTATATCGGTTGGTGTCATGGTAGATCCCAGTCCTATACTTACAGAATAGGCTTCTTCCGGTGATCCACCAGCCAGAGCACCCTGTTTCCATAAGTTATAGAGGAAATTGTTGATCATACTGCTGATCGTAACCCATGTGCCTGCATCATTCGCTTCGAACACATAGCTGCGTGTAGCGAGCTTCAATGATTGTTCGATCATGATCAGGGTTCTTCTTACGTTTACATATCTCCAGTCCTGGCTGTTGCCATCCAGTGTTCTGGCACCCCAAACCAATGTACCGATACCAGGGAAAGGCCTGATTACGTTCACAGATTTGCCGGAGATCGCATCTACGTTCATATCCTGCTGTTCTTCGTGTGAGATGTTCAATGCAGGTGCATTAACAGAGCCTACAGAAAGATTGGCTGGCGCTTTCCATACACCTCTTGTTGTATCAACCAGTGTGTACAGACCGGCCATAGCAGAACTTGGCGGCAGCAGGTTGATCTGCGACCTGAGTTCTTCGAGTATTTTGGTATAAGAGATACTTGATGCTTTCAGTGATTGATGCACATTGGTAACATGCGGCGCTTTTTCTGCGGCAGATTTTGCAGCATCGTCTATTACAGCAACAGCAGCTACTGTTGAAGGCAGCGCGAGGAACTCATCCACCCTTGCTTTTTCATCAGCAGGCAATAAACCGGCAATACCACCCAGCGGAAGATCCACGTTCTGGAAATTCACTTCTGAAGGAGCTACTACCGATGTTTTCAGCCATGGATAGTAAGCAGCGCCATAATTCAGGCCATTGGTACCGATGCCTTCACGGAAGCCTTTTACATCTTCCCTGTTATCATCGCCCATGATCACATCAAACAGACCGAAACGGCTTTGTGTGGCCTGGCAATGGAGCAATACCTGCTGGTAGATCTCATAAGCATCTTTGCCTTTACCAACGATATCAGGGATCACCACCAGTGTGGGTTCAAATTCTTTTTTCAGTATTTCAAAAACTTCCCCTTTAAAATCATTGAGATCAACTTCCTTATCAGCCTGGCCCTCGTAAGTGCCTACTGACATAATATAGCAGGAGGCCCCGCCATTGAGATAGAACAGACGGATCGCATTGAAGAAGTAAAGCTGGTTCTTGTCCTTTACTTTTACAACGTAATCATCTGAACCGATCTTAAACGTTTCTTTTTCACCTGCTGCTTTCTGCAGTGTGAACTTTGGCTGGAAAGCTCCGCCAAACATTTCAGCATATTCTGCAAGTGAAGAAACTTTTGTGGGGACCTTCAGTAATGATTTACCATTTCTGACTGCTTTGTCTGTGTACCCGATAAAAACGGGGACCGCGGTTTCTACGGCTACGGCTGAGCCGGGAAAGGCGTTCTTTTCCTCAATGTAGACGCCAGGCGTCTTTAAAGTTGAAGCCATTAGTTTTGGTTTTTGGTTTGGACGTTAAATATAAAAAATTAAATAAAGATTTCAGAAAATATATTTCTCTTTTTGTCGTTGTCACGATTAATTAATGTGATGAGCCTGATATCGGGGTTCGGTAAAATACCCAAGACAACTTTGTATTTGCCTGAACCGGCATCATAGTTTTCTACCAGCTGGTAATTCTTTTCAGGTTTGTTGCAGAGCGGTATTTTTTGCTTTGATTCAAATGACATTCTTGTGTTTCCATCAGGCAATGCAACGGGTACCGGGCCTGTAAACGCCTCTTTTGTATCCTTATGTATGATAGCGGGTTCTGAAAGTTCCTGGAGGTGTTCACTTGATAATATATATCTCCATACAGTTTCTTTCCCTTTGAAATTTACGGCCAGTGTTTGTTCAAGCAAGGCATGCAGTGTGATCTGCATCCAGGCAAATGGCTTTACAAAAAAGGAACGGTTATTCGGATTGTCTTTATCCGGCGGCTGGTTATGTAGTATATCGTTGACAGAAAAAACAGTGTTTTCATGAAGCAGTCCTTCGGGATCTGTATGGTTCCCTTGCGTAGAATTACGCAGATACAGGATCGTTTGCGCAATATCTTCCGGCAAACCATCTGTATAATTCAGAAAATCCTTGTCACTGTTCATGATAACAAAGCCGAATGTCAACCCTTCTTTTAATACTTCTTCCCTGGTACGTTCCAATCCCGGCCCTGTTTCATATAATAAGGTAAAGCCATTGGCTTGTGATTTGAATAATAAGGAAAGTCGTTTAAAATGATGCTGCGTTTCTGCATCCGGCTCCACTGTAAAACCAGTGTAGCGGTTATTGGCAAAATAAGTATGCCTGAATACGACAGTGGTTAATATATGAAAGCTGTAATCCATTGTTAGTTTTGTTGCCACAGATTTTTTTCTGTGTTAATCTGTGGCATGCTATTTCGTTTAACTACCCGGTTCTCCACCGCCATCACCACCATTCTCTCCGCCACCACCCGCCGGCAGGTCCGGTATATTGGGTAAACGCGGCAAATTGCTCGAACCCGACACCAATGGCCTGTATTCACGAACATTCAGGCTATCGAATGTCAGCATACGCACTTTATATAATACAGATGGCATGTACTTGCCTCCCAATGTTGACCAGAGGTTGTTGAGTCTTTCAGATGTTACACTTTCCATCTCAAACGTGAGTTTATCGATAGACTCATCAAGTCTGGGGGTATTTGATTGTGTGAATGTGTTCTTATCCTGCAGGAACGCGATCACGAACGAAAGAAACCGCAAAGCTTCCGGGTAGTTGGTACTGGAGAAATAAGACGAGAAGAGTATATACAGGTTAATATTCAGCGGCGGTTGTGAATTGGATAAAGTACGTGAGCTGTTTCCTGCACCTGTTTTTCCGGCAGGTTCTTTTTCGATATTGACCAGCGTAACCAATACTTTGTTCTCACCCTGTATCGCCACTGTTCCATCCTGGTTTACAATACCGGACAGTACAATCTTTTCTTCGTTGATCTTTAATTTGCTACGGAAAAATTCATTGATCTCCTCGGTGATGCAGGTAAGTGCTTCGTAGATCATTGCAGAGGAGTTTTGGATAGGTTGGTTAAAAAAGCCTGCTTGACTGTTTCTTTCAAGGGTGCTGAAATTACCAAAAAATATCAATTTATTTAAACAAAACGAAGGTATTCTTTAAATAAATTGATATTTTACATCCCTTCTTATGAACCGCAACCAAAGCTACCTGACTATAATCCTGGTCTGCTGCCTTTTTATGGCATCAGGTGTTACAGTTGCGAACGAAGGAAATCTAACCAATTTTTCGCCGGTCGCTTTTTTTTACCAGGATACCGTTACAAAATCTGCTGCATCTAAAACTGCCCAGGACCTGGAGAAGGCGGCAAAGTCTGCTATCCCTAAAGTTGAGGCTCCGAAAGTGACACCACCGAAAGTAACGCCTCCCAAAGTAGAAGTGCCGAAAGCCAATGCCAATCTTTTCAAGAAAATCGCAGATGCTTTTAAGTTCCGAAAGAATTCGGAGACCAAAGAGAAGAAACGGGTGGTCGCTATTTTTGAATCATTGGGCATCAGCGATTCCATTGCGGCTTCTGCAGAGAATATCCAGTTGCTGATCGATGAATTGTCTATCCGTGAGAACCAGCATTATGATTCGCTGCTGGCCATCATTACTGAGATCAGGAACAGGAAACCCGATTTGATCACCATCCCTGCCGAACCGGTTGTTACCAAAGCCAAGGATGAGCCGGTGATTACCGAGGAACCATCCGAGAGCAAAGCAGTAACCGATAAGGATATTGAGGACCTTACCAATAAGTTACTGCCACTGATCACAGAAAAAGCCAATGAAGCAAAGAACAGCAAAGAGAAACGTGTTACTCTAAGCGCGATACGGAAAATAAAAGCCAATGGTTCTTCTGATGTACTCAAGTTTGTTGATTCAGCAAAAGGCATTGTCAAACGCTTTACACTGCGTGTAAAAAACAGGGCCGAAGTATATGGTATACACAACTATATCCGAAACGGCGTTTATGATGATTACAAGTTCAGTCTGCTGACCACACTCTTATATAATTCTGTTTTCATCAACGGCAAGACAGGAAATATCAAGGACCTGAACGGATGGGACACTGCCAGTGTGATCACGGCTGCGCAAAGAGCAGGCTGTGCGGTAGTGATCACCGCCAGGATACAGCAGGGATCAAGCACTACTGAATTTCTTGCGAGTCATAAATCGCAAAAAGCATTTGTAGATAATATGATCTATCTGCTCAGGTCGAGAAATGCGAAGGGTGTGAACATTCAGTTTGATGGGGTGAATGCAGATAACGAACCTTCTTTTACCATTTTTGTCAAGTTCTTATCACAGGTATTGAAAATACAGGACAGCAGTTATAAAGTACTGCTTACCATACCTGCTTACGAAAACACAAACGGCTATAACCTGAAAAGGATCGATCCTTATGTAGACAGGTACCTGCTCAATTTTACCGCGATCAATGCCAGGGTAATGGGTCCGATGGCGCCATTGCAGGGTAATAAGTACAGTATGGAAATGATACTGTCAAGGTTTCTGAATGAAGAGATCGCTCCTGCCAAACTCGTTCCGAGTGTATCGTATGCGGGAACCAAATGGGCGGTTACGCCCGGCAGCAAGAATGGCCGTTTTATCCAGGCACTCACTTATTCAGAAATACGGCGACGCTATGAATGGCCTGTATATTATGATGATGAAAGCGCCAGCGCCGTGATGGATTCGCTCAACAGCATCCAGGCACCTGTCAGTACCATTTACTTTGATGATGAAACTTCCCTGGAAAAAAAATACGATTATATTCTAGAGAATGGTCTCGGTGGTGTAACGATTGATGCATTGGGTTACGACAGGGGTTATGGTGATCTGTGGGATGCACTCTCCTACAAATTCAGTATCGTTGATACGGTGTACCTGAAAGACAGTATTATGGGCAAACCCGTTAATACTGATCTTACCATGTTTGAAAAAGCCAGCCGGTGGCTTACCCTCTTTGGGTATGTATTGAATAACCCATGTGAAGTATGCTTTGAAAATATTCCTGACACGGCCTATTCAAGGGTAATCAACCGAAGCCTGCAGGAACTGCGGATCGATTCACTGATCATTGCCGAGAACCAGACACGTACGATGGATAAAAAGTACAGGAGCAAGTTTGAATACGTGAACCATGTACTCAGCGGGCTTCTTGGATTTGTCACTTTATTGATACTGGTGATAACATTGATCGGCCTGGGGATTTACCTGTACAACCTGAGATCCGAGAGTGAAGAATGGAAATGGAAAAAGAAAGCGGAAATTGCTTTGATAGGTCTTTGTGTGGTACTGGTATTAAGTTCATTTACCTTTCTCTTTACAAGTGATGTGATCCCGATGTTTGGTGCCACCCCTAAAAAAACTGCCAAGGTTGAAAAGATGGGTTTTTCAAAAGATGTAACGATGGCTATGGCAAACGCCGGTAAACCAGTGGCAGATACAGCAAGTGTTGTGATATCTGATGTGGATATCAGTTTTTGTACTATCGATCCGAATGATGACTGCATCAACATGCCATTCCCGACACTGATGGCCATTATACTGGTGGGTATGCTCATTGGGGTGTTGATCACGCGGTATCTCATTATGCCGTTGTTACGACGAAATGATATTCCTTAACTCTGCGTAAACTCATGCCCCTCATGTTCTCTGCGGTGAAACCCGTTTCGACATGCAGGGTTTCCGCAAGGTCGGTTGTTTTTTCACCGCAGAGAACATGAGAGTCAGAGATTTCGCAGAGAGATACATCCTTTTTATACAAACAATAACTCATGAACCTGCTCGATACTGCCGCCATTTTTCGTTTTCACAAAGAACAGATCAGGGATTATGGTATGGGAAGTGTGGGCGCATTGGGCTGGACATCTGCCGAAGCACAATTACAGCGGTTTGAAAAACTGGCGCAGATAGCAGACCTGAATGGAGAATCTGTACTGGATGCCGGTTGTGGCCATGGAGACCTGCGGCCTTATCTTGGCAACTTATACCCTACCCTTCGTTACTATGGTGTGGAACAGATGCCCGACCTGCTGAATGTAGCGATCGAGAAATATGCGCATCTTCCGGAAACACTTTTCTTCCAGGGAGATTTTGCAGCATCTGAATTACCTTCTACCGATTACACGCTGGTATGCGGCTCACTGAATTACCGCAACAGCGATCCGCTGTTCGTACTTCGCATAATAGAAAAATTATTCATTACCTGCCGGAAAGGTTTGGGATTTAACCTGCTCAGTCATGTGGACCCACCGGATGGTTTACTCACCTCCTACAAACCGGAATTCATTGTTGAATACTGCAAACAGCTTACACCAAATATTATTTTTACAGATGGGTACAGGGAAAATGATTTTACCATTTTTATGTACCATGTAAATGCGACTGTAAACTATCTATCCTAAAGAGTTCAAAAGCACTAAGTCTTCCTAACCGCGCCTTTGCGCCTTTGCGTGCATATTTTTCACGCAAAGGCGCAAAGGCGCGGTTATGGATCACTTATATATGGCAGCGAACGGCATTGTACTCATAGCTTCCGATACTGACATCTTTCCTTCCACCACATTATTAAATGCTTCCTGGAAATTAACCAGCAGGTAGGATGCCACAGATAATGTTTCCATGATCGCAGGGAAACTGGTACTGATCTGATCGTCTTCTATCAGCGTATTGTGTTTATAGAACAAAACATGAAAAGCAGACAATAAACCAAATCCGCCCAATGCCAGTTTGGGATTGATCTTTGTGATCATTTCGGCCAAAGCGATGTCCATACCCGCCGGAACATTTACCACCATAGGTATATAACATTGCAGGATGGTGAAATCATGCATGTCTTTTTCCAGTCCGGGCAGGAAAACAAGTTCTGCCGGCCAGAAAACTTCCGGGTTATCGCCGACATACAGTTTTACAACAATACGCTGATAGTTCTGGACAGTATCAGCGGGTGCAATCGAAGCATCCCAGCCTTTTGCAGAGAGATAATCTTTCAGTTCATTCAGCCTTTGCTGATAGAGTTCGCTTTTTTTCATTCAGACTAAGTATTAACCGGTAAGCGCTTTGGCAATTTTGTCCGGTGTAGGTTTCCATTCTTTTGAGTCTTTTCCTTTTGGCCTTTCCACTTTCAACCCGATACTGGTGATGATCGACTCAAACTGGGGATCTTTTTCGATCACCCCACTGGTATATATCTTATTGGCAGTAGCATTCATGTAATTGGAATAACAATGCCCAATTGAAGTAAACCCATTTTCTTTTAATGCCTTCAACAACGGTTTCGGTCCCAGTTTTGCCATTTCCTCCTTTCGCTTTTTGGTGAGGGGGCCATGTTTATCCTCTACCGCTTTTACTTTTCCTTTATACTCATCTTTCATGCCCTGGGTGATTCCCAGTTCACGTTCCACCACCGCTTTCTTCTTGTTCTTTTTCGATTTCCAGCTGATAATAACTGCGGCAAGACCCACTAAGGCACCTGCTCCCAATATCATCCACCCTATGGGGTTAGATATGGCAGCTACCAGTAAGATACCGCCTGCTACAGAAGCTGCCCCTTTCAGGCCAGTTCCCACAGCGGATATTTTAGCCCTGTCCTGTGTGGCAATGGCATCACTGGCTATATTGGCTACCTCTTTGTTCCCGTCTTTTTCTGCCCCGGTTTTTATTCCCTGCAGTAATTCTGTGCGTTGTGATGCTGTTTTATAGCCATATCCGGCCCTGATCATATCTATCGCGCCTGTAGCAATAGCAGCGCCACCTGCAGCTACCTGTGCGCCGGCAAAAGCTGCCCCGTGCGCATCCACCAGCCCGGCAATATTGTAGGCAGCGGTGGCGGTAGATTTTGTAGCGTCGGCAACGCCACTTGCTGCCTGCATGCGCGCCATATTGCGTGTCTTATCATCGTTCGAACTATCCCTGGATTCCTTGTACGCACCTTTAGCATCCACCAGTGAAGCACCGGCGCCAAGCAGACCCGCACCGGCGCCCATAGCGCCAAAAGCGTCTGAAGCACCGGCAAGCGGAGATACAAACTTATTTTCTGCAATAGAGGCACCCACTACATTGCCTTTGGATGCCATATCCGTAACGGTGGCGCCTACCGTACTCGCACCGCCTGCACCCAGCATACCATACTGTACGCCCTCTTTTGCCGAAACAGCGCCATAATTGACCCGTCTTTTATCATCATGAAATGCAGCTCCCGGTGCGTTTCCGGCGGCATTATCTCCCATGGTAGGATGTGAAACACCTCCTTTGTATATACCCAGCAATTCTTTATTGACATTATTGGCCACTTTGTCTTTTGCTTTTCCCCCGGCCTCGTACATGCCACCCAGCAACATCCCCGTAGCACCCAGACCGGCTCCTGTAGCGGCCCCTGCAAGACCTGCAGAGCCTGCAAGTGCAGCCCCGGTAAGACCGGCTCCGCCTGACAGCGCCGCACCGGTAAGTCCGGCTCCTCCTGATAATGCCGCACCGGTAAGACCCGCTCCGCCTGACAGTGCCGCACCGGTAAGTCCGGCCCCGCCTGATAATGCCGCACCGGTAAGACCGGCCCCGCCTGAGAGTGCCGCACCGGTAAGTCCGGCCCCGCCTGATAATGCAGCACCGGTAAGACCGGCCCCGCCTGACAGTGCCGCACCGGCAAGTCCCGCTCCGCCTGACAGTGCAGCCCCGGTAAGACCGGCTCCGCCTGATAATGCGGCACCGGTAAGACCCGCAGCACCAGACAGCAATGCACCTGATGCTCCCAATGCAGCAGAACCCACCCCACCGGCCAGCACTGCCGGGATCGATAGTACCTGGCCCGCTTTACCGGCGGCATAATAGGCCGCTTTTTTTAATTTGGAATTGGTGCCTGCCATCTTATCGTCGGCCCATTTGGCCGGCGCTGTAAAAAGTTTGCCGGAAGCTTTCATACCGGCCCCACCCAGCGCTAGTGATTTCTTGGCACCGGCCAATCCTAATTTTCCTGATTTTTTTGCACCCGCGAGGGCAAGTTCGCCAGAGCCAACAATGCCTTTACCTGCCAGTTCCAGTGATTTTGATGCACCGGCCAATCCTAGTTTTCCTGATTTTTTTGCACCGGCCAGTGCCAGTTCTCCAGAACCGACAATGCCTTTTCCTGCCAGCGATAATGATTTTTCGGCTCCGGCCAAACCAAGTGAGCCGGATTTTTTGGCACCTGCCCAGGCCAGTTCTGCGGAACCCACGATGCCTTCTTTTGCCAGGCCAAGTGAATTTTCTGCACCGGAAAGCGCAAGACTTCCGGATTTTTTCATCCCGGCAAGACCAGCTTCGCCCATTTTGCCGGCACCTTCCAGCATAGCCATTCCCGGTCTGTAAGGCCCTATATAGTCGGCTCCCAATGCACCGATCGAAGCCAGTGCCCCTCCGCCACCTTGAGGCGCTCCTGGTACATCCTGCTGTGGTGCAGCCTGCGGAGCAGCCCAGGCTTCCCTTGGAGCGCCGGGCGGCGCTTCTGCTTCCTGGACACCTGCACCGTTTAACTGCACAGTGTCAGCATTGCTTTCTTTTTTTTGTACCGGCGGATGAAATGCGATGATGTTGGCTGTTGGCACTGAGGCCTTCGGTTCCTGTTTTAACTGGAACGCTGTTGTAACGGCATTACCGGTATTACCCTCGTCTCCCTGATCATTACCGCCCCCCGTGGCGCTCAGTTGTTCCTGTCCCGCAGTTTCTACAGCAGGAAGGGATATCCCTTCAGCAGATGATTGGTGCGCAGCAGCCTGTACAGGCTGTGATGAACGGGATTCTGTTGTTTGATTTTTTGTTTCTGACATCAGGGAGATCGAATCATGATGATCAACTCATCATGATATCTTTTAATGCATCATTAATTGAAAGATCCCCATTGTTTACATGAATGATCACATTGCGTAAACCGGTAAGACAATTCACATACAGCGTAAATGTTTCCTGGAAAGGCTCTTCTTTCGGTAACTCAAAACGGGAAACAGGAAAAATATATTTAAATCCCAACTCACCCGCCCCGCTCAATACAAAAGTACCCAGTGGCGACTGGTTGTTCAGTTCATTCAGTAATACCAACAGGTCCTGTTTTTTTTCTTCCGAAGTATTCATGGAGATAAGCGAATAAAACTGCAGCAATCTTATCTCTGTAAAATGATCCTCAGGTAAAGGCACGTACATGATATTCACGGAAACATCATTTTGCGTGGCCGCAAATAAAATATTCAGCGGTACCTGTTCAGAAGCTTCGGCCACTGTTGCCTGTACATTTATTTTTTCGAGGTAATCTTTGATCTCGTACATTACCTGCTGGTCCTTCAGGTTCAGAAAATCATCATTCATGTTGCTTATATTTTAACGTGCAGTAGTATTTTATCTTCCGGTTTTCATTGCTTCAATGATCTGTTTTACCTGGCCCGTTTTGCTGGTGGCATTATCGTATTCGGTAGCATATACGGCCGATGTATTAACACCTGTTGCCCGCAACATCTGCTCTGCCCTCGTTACTTTCGGTTTTTTCTCTTCGGTGGCAGGATCGATAGAACCCATGTATTGATACAGCGTGCGTGTATGGTTCACATACTCTTTCTGCTTTTGCGCACCTGAACGGTTCTGGTCGGCGCCAAGTATGCCCCTGTCGCGGGCAAAACCCTGTATAAACTTGGCTGCAGACTGCGCAGCGCCTATTGCCGCAGAGGTACCCAGTAATACAGTAGCTGTTATGCCGCCATCTGCCGGGAAGAACTTGGCGATTTCTCCTGCAATGGCCAGCAGGTTCGCAAAAATGTTCCTCGCCCCCTGTACTTTTCTTTTCTGGTTGATCTCCTGCATTTTACTGCCCAGTTCATAATAACGGATAGCAGCACAGAGTTCTGCGATAGGTACAGGGTTGGATGCAAGATTATGTGTGCGTTTGAAATTGGCCGTACGTTGTGTTCTTTGTTCGGTGGTGAGACCGGTATCCATCAGTTGCTCCAGTGTTTCGAACAATCCCGGTTTCAAACGCAGGTAAGTGATCCTGTTGAACATTTTCCCACGCACTTCATTGGCAAACAGCGATGGCGCTGTAAGATGCGGCTCACCGTGAAGTATCGCAGCAAGACCTGTTTTGAACTCACCCGATACACCTGCCATTTCAGATTCCGCAGAATAGGCATTGTACATGGTGTACACATTCACGATCACTTCACAGGCCGCGATGGCAAGACCAAGGCCTGGGATCAGTGATTTGACACCCGGGGGTACGGTACCGTTGACAAATTTCTGTATACTCATCGCAGCCTCACAACCTGATTTAAGGGCCGCCATCAAACCAATGGCGATCTTACCTGTGCCTACCAGTTTGCTTTCGCTGCCGTTGGCTGCTTTGTAAATGTCTTTGATGGCAATCACCGTTTTTACCAGCGACCCGATAGAACTACCCACACCGGAAACAATATCGCCTGCAGCGCCGGCAACATCCGGTTGACCTGTTCCCTGTATGGAATTGGTAGCTGTGCCGGACAGACCGGTTAATGAGCCGCCTACACCTACGCCCGATGCACCCGAACCAACCGTATCTGCTGTAGACGTGGTTGAACCCGATGCAAGTGTGCCCCAGTTAACCTCTCCCAAAATACTGGAGGCATTGGAGATCACCCCTATGATACCGGCATTCTCACGCTGGAACTTTGCTTCGGAGGTTTCTTCGGTAACGGAACTGCTTCTGCCGCGGTTAAACTGTGCAGTTGCAGGTGTTGTGCGTGGATGCGTTTTTTCCTTACCGGTATTTGCTTTACGCTGGATGGAGCCTGTTAGCAGATTGGTATTAAACCTGAGTTGGGCCGTACCGGGTTCCATCTCCTTTCCTTGTGTCACGGCTTTGGCGCCCATCACATCGGCTTCGTTTTCCAGACCGGCATCATCATTTACAGGAACTCCCTGTTTCATCTGCATGGTTGGCTGAACACGGCCCTGTTTCTGTTGTGCCACATGCCAGGCTTCGTGGGGAAGATGCTGCTCCTGACCGGGGCCGATATGAATATCAGTACCCTGCGCATAAGCGTGTGCCTGTAAGCCTTTGGGTTTGTCGGAATTGTAATGAACTTTTACATCATCCATCGCAAATCCTGAAAGGCTCTCGACACCGGATTTGAGGTTATTGGGAAGACCTGTATTATTGGGTGTATCAGCCTTTAACTGGAAAGGCTGTGCCTGTGATTTTTTTTTTTGAAGGGTGGTAAACTTGCCCTGTAGCGGTTCTTCCTCTTCTGCTTTCTGTACCGTTTCAAACTTGCCTTGTGCAGGCAACTCTTCTTCCGCAGCTTTCTGAACAGTTTTAAATTTTCCCTGGATAGCTTCCTCTTCTTCAGCGCCTCCGCCTTCCTGTTCGTCGGGCGCAGCTTTCTGAACAGTTTTAAATTTTCCCTGGATTGCCTCCTCTTCTTCAGCGCCTCCGCCTTCCTGTTCATCCGGCGCGGCTTTCTGTACAGTTTTGAATTTACCCTGCATGGGTTCTTCCTCCTCTGCTTTCTGTACCGTTTCAAACTTACCTTGTGCAGGCAGTTCTTCTTCCGCGGCTTTCTGCACCGTTTTAAATTTGCCCTGCATGGGTTCTTCTTCCTCTGCTTTCTGTACAGGTTCGAATTTCCCCTGGGCAGGCAGCTCTTCTTCCGCGGCTTTCTGCACCGTTTTAAATTTACCCTGCATGGGTTCTTCTTCCTCTGCTTTCTGTACCGTTTCAAACTTACCCTGTGCAGGCAGTTCTTCTTCAGCGGCTTTTTGTACAGGGGTTACTGCGGGAAGGCTGATCCCATTACCGGTGTTCTCTTTGTCTGTTTCCTGCCGGATATGGCTTTTTTCCGAGACAGATGTTTTCTGGTACATGGGATACGGGCATTAAATGTGGTGCGGTGATACATTGGACACAAAGCCCAATATGGTCATATCGCAGTTAGTTTTGGTTGTGGCCTGAAAAGATACTCACTTCCGGCAACAAATGGAAATTTTAAACCGGGAAAATTCGGTCGTTGACGAGAGGATAATTCGCCGGTGCAACCTGGTTGCTGGTGTTTCAATAAGAGGATAGAAGAAAAAGAGCAAAGGACTGATTCTCGTTTAACTCTTTTTCTCCTATCCTCTTATTGAAATTTCCTGAACATGATTAAGATCGCCTTCCAGGCAGCCTTTCAGCGTTCGAGCGTTTCCCGCTTCGACCAGCACTCATCCATCGCCCCGCCGGTTGATTTCTGGCCTTTGTGGCGCCAGTCGCCATCTACAAACGAATAATCAAACACAAGGCTTTTGCCTACGCTTTCGGCGGTCTTGGTAAAGAACTCGATATTTTCGGTGTATTTGCCATTGTCTGTGGTATAAGTGCCGCCGCCGGCATTCATAAATTGTTTGGTGGCCACATTGAAAGCGATCCAGTGAAAATATTTTCCGGAAAGTACTTTCATCGTCCTGCGGGGATAGAAAGGGCTGCCACGTTTGGAAACTTTGTCGTTGGTGTAATTACCAGTAATGATCCATACACCGGCCAGCGCACCGGGTCCGCCATCATCCAGTCGGCCCCATTTTTCGGCTGATGCGCCGATACTGAGAGAAGTGCCGGCAGTTTTTATTTCTTCGGTAAACTCCTTTCCTACCTGTGATGAATCCTGGGAGTTCCATTCAATTTTACGCACCAGCTTTTCCCCATCCAGTTTCCAGGTACCGCCATAAGAACGGATGAATTTTTTACCGGGTGCATCGTAACTGGCCACAGCAAATACATTGCCGGAAAAGATCATGACGGTGCGGTTACCGGGTGTGCCATAGCCCCACGCGCCGGTAAGTGATGTTGCTTTTTTGAGAGGTCCAGGTGAATACGCTGTAAGCAGTACACAAGCCAATACTGTTGTAAAAAGGAAATGCAATTTTGTTTTCATATGGATGGTGTTGAGGTGGTGCTATAAAGCTAAACAATCCTAGAGAATATATGAATCCGGGTAGCAGGTCTTTTATTGCGTTGTAGAACCGGAAGGCACAAGGGTGGAAAGATTTTCACGCAAAGGCGCTAAGAATAACTTTGCGCCTTGGATACAGTAGGCCTTAAATCCTTGCATACCCAAGCGTTTCAATATCTTCCATACTGCTGGTTAAATGGGTCTTTCCATCTGACAGTACATACACGTTGTCACAAATGTCTACGACATGTTGATACATGTGATCCGTTATGAGCAACCCTTTATTTTCCTTTTCTTCTGCCAGTAATTCTTTTACCTTTTCAATTTGTATGGGATTTAAATGGGTGAAAGGCTCGTCTAACATAGCGAAACAGGATGTGGAACTGACAATAACATAGACCTCCACCAACCTACGTCCTCCTCCGGAAAGACTGCCTACCGAATTCCCGTATTCGGAAGCATACTCTGGAAACCTGCGTTCAAATGCTGAATAATCCAACGCAAAGTCTTTAAAGATTCTCTTTAATGTAAGTGATGGGGGAATAAAATTGAACTGGGGAAGATAACGCAATAAGTCTGGTCGTTTACCTAACTGGTATTGCGTTACATGATCAATGCGAACGGATTTTTCGCATGGCAAACTGCCATATATTATTTTCATCAGGCAGGATTTCCCTTGCCCGTTTCTACCCAGGAGACCGGTTATCTTGCCTGTCTCGCATGAAAGATAAATACTGGATAATATTTTTCTTCCATCAAATGCTAATTGAATACTATCCGCCTCCAGTTTGTGGGTCATTTTAATTGATAAGTCTGGATGATAAGAAGAATAAATAAAGTAATATCAAAGATGAGCGTTGTTGTCCATAGCACCCCCTTAGAAACCCCTAAATTCTGGTGTAAGCTTCCCCTAAGTTCGGCCAGTAAGATTAGAGTTAACGACAAAAGTGTTTGTTAACTTTAAATTTTAATAGTCATGAAAAAAGGAAGATTTACCGAACAGCAGATAGTATCTGCATTGAAGAAACAGGAAGCGGGGATAGCCGTTAAAGAGATTAGCCGGGAACTGGGTATTAGTGAAGCAACCTTCTACAACTGGAAGGCAAAGTATGGGGGAATGGAAGTAAATGATGTCGCAAAAATGAAGATGATGGAATCTGAGTTAAGCGAGTACAAGAAGATGGTTGCGGAATTAAGTCTTGAGAACCGGGCGATGAAGAACCTGATTGAAAAAAAGTTGTAGCGCCTGAGTTGAAACGGGAAGCTGTTGATTTTCTGGTAGAAAAGGAACAGCTAAGTAACCGCAAGGCGTGTAAACTGATAGGAATATCCCGAACCACCTGTCAGTACCAAGCAAAACCTAAAGATGATACGGAAGTTCAGGATGCGCTAACAGCCCTGACTACCAAACATGCCGCTATTGGTTATTGGCAGTGTTGTTATCGCCTTTGGAATAAGGGGTATGGCTGGAATCATAAAAGGATCTACAGGGTTTATACAGAGATGAAACTGAATATCCGTCGCAGAGCTAAGAAACGGTTACCGGATAGGGTTAAACAGCCACTAACCATACCGGAAGCACCGAATCAGGTTTGGAGCATTGATTTCATGAGCGATACGCTGGTTGATGGTAGAAGGTTCCGGTTGTTCAATGTACTGGACGATTTTAACCGCGAATCGTTGGCAATAGAGATAGACACTTCGATGCCATCCTTGCGGGTAATACGGGTCTTAAATCGTGTCATAGCGCAACGGGGAAAGCCAGCTAACCTTCGTTCTGACAATGGCCCTGAATTTATCAGTCACATTTTACAACAATGGTGTCAGGACAATGAAATCACACTGCAATACATACAACCAGGTAAACCAACACAAAACGCATACATCGAAAGAAAAAATGGAAGTATCAGAAGGGAATTATTAAACGCATACCTGTTTAACAGTCTGGCAGAAGTAAGGTGCCTTAGCGAAGAATGGAGGATAGATTACAATACCGAACGGCCACACAAATCACTCGGTTATCTGTCGCCTTTAAACTATGCACAGCAGTATTATCGAAAAATTAATAACTTAGAAAACTCTAATTAACCCTGGCACTAAAATAAGGGGAGCCTACACTGGTAATAGTAATATTCTTTGCTCTTATAGCGATTGATGAAATAATAGATCAATCCCAGCGTAGCTATTTTAAACCAGAATATCCCGACAAAAATGCTAAAGCCGTATTTCCAAAAAAGACTTAGGCAGCAGGTAGTTATCAGCATGGATGCTAACAGGAAGCTCTTATAAAAAGTCCAAACCAGTCGTAGTGTTTTGAACAGTGGGGCCATACGCGACAAGTATGTTTGTATAAGGGGCTTGCTTTCTATTGCCATTGCTGGTCGCCCGACCAGCAATTTCCGGTGTGTGAGAATTTGTTGGTCGGCGACCAACAACGGCGAAAGAGGCTTCCTTTCCAACACACGAATTTATAAATACGTTTTATCTAACCAGGCAGCCACCTGCTCCCAACATTCAACAGGTATTTTGGCATGTGTGGCGTTTTTCATCACAAGGAATTCCTTTTTGTCCCCGGGAACCAGGTCATACAATTCTTTTACCTTACTCACTTCAAATAATTCATCCTGGTCACCGGCCCCTACCAGCACAGGAATATTTACTTCCCCGGAAACCCTGAGTTTTTTCACATCAAGCATAGTCAGAAAGCGAAGTGTGTACCTGAGATTAAACAGGGAATCCTTTGTAACGGTCATGCCCTTTCTATAATATTCAACCGCCTGGTAAGATGGCCGGAAGACAGCGCTTGCCAGTATTTTTGATTTCTCAAAAAGGGTCGGCGGTGTTGATAAACCTGGCCGGCCCTCGTAAGCACCGGAGAGCAATACCAGTCCTGCAACCTCACCCGGAACTTTATTGACCGCACAGATCGCAGATGCCACGCCCAAACTATGCCCGAGGAGAATCACTTTAGAAAAGCCTAGTTCTTTAATATATTTTATTGACTCAGCTAAATCAGTGATCCATCTTTCTGCGCCCGGAGCGTCCCCCCTGTTTCCGCCCGACAGCCCATGTCCCCTATAATCCAGGCCAAATGTGATGTACCCTCCGGCAGACAGAGGAACACCCGCCATCGTATATGCGCCACCGTAAGCCGTAATACCATGAAAAATAAGTACGGCAATCCCTTTCTTTGCCGCAGCAAGCGTGTCCGGGTTCCATCGCCATAAAAAAAGTGTTTCGCCATCGGTGGTTGTAAACTCGTCATGCGCACCTTTGTAGCCCTGTCTCAGTACGGCGGCCCGTTCAGCAGAAATACCAGTATGGTTTGTTTTTGATTTTGTCGGGAGGAACGCAAGGGTCAATCCCGTAATTAAAACAATTACCACGAGGGCCAAAATGGTGTAAGCTGTTTTTTTGAGAACCTTTTTATTAGTCATATTTTTCTTTTCTTTATTGACATTGCTGGTCGCCTGGCCAGCAATTTGCGGCGTGTGGGAAATTGTTGGTGGGCGACCAACAATGGCGATACTGCTTATTTCTTTTTCAACTTCTTTGTTTCTTTCAGAAGTTTCTTGTCTTCCGATTTTACTTTTCTTTCAATTTTTTTGATGTCCTCCTCTGCTGGTAAGTTTTCTGGTTTAATGCCACTTTTTAACAACAGTCCTCTTACGTCCTGATTGTTTTTGACATGCTCGTTTGAAATTGCATTTTCTGATTCCAGGTCTCCCTTGCGAATATTTACATTGGTCAACTCGTTAGCGAAATCTTTAGCCTTAATGGTTATTGTCGGCAAGAAATCTGCAAGGGGTTTGTTGTCAGGAATCCCCAATCTTGCTTTCATGTCTAACGTTGTTTTGCCGCCGAATAATGCCTGGTCTCCCTTGCTTCTTATTCTGGCAAAACCTGCATTGTCAATTCCCTTTTGAAAAATAAGTCCTGATAATTCTTTCTCTGAAATAGTTAATTTTTCTCTCGCTTGTAATCGTTCCCACTCTTTAAGTCGTTGTTCAAGTAGTTCCTGTTTTCTGGTCTGAACAGCGAAGTAACTCATTGCAAATGCAATCTCATCTTTACGGGGGTCTCCGTTTTGGGCAATGAGATAACAGGCATACCTTGTGAGCATAATGTCCTCAATTTCTCGCTTTGCTCCAGAACCTAAATCAACCATTTTCCTGACGTCAAGAAAATGGTCTGATACTTCCTGTTTGGCATTTGTGCTGGCTATTTTTGCTTTCTCAATGACCTTTATAAAATTTTCCCACTTTGAATATCCTAATAACTCCTGCAGGTCTCTTGCAAACCAATATTCAACACCCTCAGTTTCATTAACTGCTAATTCAAAACTGCTTTGAAGTTGTGATATAATTTCCCGTTTCATTCCTTGATCAATATTCTCAAAATTAGTAATTATTCAGCGAGCTAACAGAAGCTTCTTCTGTTAGCTCGCTGAGCCATTATAGAAGTTTTCTATTGCCATTGCTGGTCACCTGGCCAGCTATTTGCGGTGTGTGGGAAATTGTTGGTCGGCGACTAACAAGGGCGATAGCTGCCGTTATATTGTCGTCATGCTGAATTTTCAACGTCAACAGAACGATTACTTTTTTCAGTTTTGTATTTTTTCATACCGTCTCTAATAATTGTAAACCCCCAATAACAGAACAACAGAAATACAATTGTTTGAAAAATCATCCTGTGTCTTATCCATTGAAGAACAGAAGTGTCATTGCTGTCCATTCCTTTTACTCTTGAAACTTTTGGATTGTTGACAAGATATTCAACTTCTACTTTATATGGTTCTTCCAAATTTGTCAAGTAATCTGGAAGTTGCCCTGGTTCTGAGCCATAAGTTTCAATTACTTTTCCGCTTGGTAATGAAAAGCTATAGTCATAGTCGTAAAAATAAACTTGGCGAGAAGTTCTTCCGTCATTTTCTTCAACGACATCTGTCCCTTCCTTGGCTTTGGTAATGTTTCCCTTTGCGGTTGAACTTTTTGTGATAAGTAAAAAGTCATTAATTGGGCTGGATGAAGAAACTAACCAAATTAGAAATGCAATTATCGGGATGGAAATACCAATGCCAACACTTTTATATAAGTTGAGTTTCGCTTTATTGTTATAAAAGAATGTATCAACAGAATCAGGAATTAGTTTTAATGGGAACTTAAAAACATTTCCAATCTTTTCTTCTATAGAATCTATTTTATCTTCAAATTCATAATTTGGAAAACCATCTTTTCTTTTCGTCCATTTTAGGAAGTCAAAAAAAGAATGAAGTATGAACCAGAATATAAAAATAACCCAACCACAAACAAAGATGATTGCAAAAATGCCGATAAGAATACTTAGGATTTTATCTCCTAATGGTTCGTCCGCAAAAAATGTTCTGTTGAACCACTCTTTCATGCTATTTTATTTTTTGACTGTGTCCAGTCAAAGTAAATTGTCACCAATGTAATGGCAGAAACGATGTAGTCAATTAAATGCCATGTTTCTTTTTGAAACCAGAACTGTTTAAATGGGTTAAATAAAATAGCAACAATAGCAAAGTAGATTGTAAGTCCTATCCTTTTTTGAGAGAATGTCTGATAGGCTAAATAAATTGAAGTTGTCAGAACTGCCCAACGTACAAAGTTGTAATAACTGTATTGCTGTTTTGTTGTCGCAGCCACAATCAAAATTACGACCACGCCTAATTTTATTATTGTGTCAATTGTCCGGTTCATGTTGTCTGCTGGATGTATGTACTGTTGCCCAAATAATGGCAGCTAACGTCCAGGGCTTGGCGAAGGTTGGGAAATATATTCTGTCGCTTGCTTGGCCACTAAAGACTCGATTAGCTAAAGCCAAATTACTGAAGCTGGGTCAGAATTCCTACTGTTGATGGGCGAAATTCGTCAGCCCAACTTTTGCCAAGCTGATGTTGTGTGCCGTGTTTATTCACCATACTTTTTGATTATGTCATTTGCAATACGACCTAATAGATTTTCATTTTCTGACATATTAGCAACTGACATCAATATCTCACTTCTTACATCATTATATGTGTCGGGTATGTTGAACGAAAACGGGTCTCTTGTTTTCGTAAAATAATGATTTGCTTTAGTAACTTTTTTTTCGTCTTGGAGTCCTAAACCTACTAATGAAAAATGCCCTTTCATATCTTCAATGTATTGTGTTGTCAAAGAGTTTGGGTTTGTCCTAATCTTATGAGCTAAATAGTTAAACATATTCTTTGGAAACTCTCTTTTTGTCCAAGCATAATTTTCAAAATAAGGTTCGTAATAGAATAGCTCTCCGTTTTTAAATTTCTGCGATGCGTAACGAAGAAACTCTTCCACAATTGAAATATCCTTTTCGTATAATTTATTAATTGCTGTTTTTTTCTTTTCGAACAGAATATCTATTTCCTTTAAGAGTTGAAGATTGCTTTTTTCGGTCTCAGAAATTAAAAAAGAGAGCAATTTCTTTAACCCACTTGGCGTGTTTGAAATTGTATATTTAAGACCACTTGCAAATTTGTGTTCACACTTGGAAAATTTACTTTCGTCATTTGTCAAGTCATTATATAAATACTGAAGTATTTGTCTTAATGTGTCGGTTGGTTGCGTTAATAATTCAGTTGAACTAAGATTGCTAAGTCGGATGAAGGTTTGATTAATGTCAGCCATATAATTTTTTTGAAATGAGAGGTGCCTCGTAACATGGCACACAACTCTTAAATATACACAACCCCACCCAAAAACCCGCTCAAATCCCCTATATAAACAGTGGACATAAGCAATCTATTTTCGTTTTTCAACTACTAGACAATCACTCAAATTCCCCATTGACCATCAACCTCTTCCACCCCCGCTGGCATATATTTTTTACACCTACCGTAAATAACCCGTTTACGCTCATTTCATCCATTCAACCATGAGATTCCCTAAACTTCTATTCATTTTTATATTATTGATTCTCAGCAGTTTTGCACAATCCCAAACCTTCCGCATACGCGGGGCGGTGAAAAGCAGTGATTCCACAAACTATATCAACGGCGCGGCGGTGAGCCTGCAGAGCCTTTCGGATTTTATTGCCATTGCTGGTCGCCTGACCAGCAATTTTTGGTGTGCGGGAAGTTGTTGGTCGGCGACCAACAACGGCGATAGAACAATATCCCCTTTAGTCATTATAGACTTCTTTAAGATCTTTCACAGTGTAAAGTTCCTCCTCTGTCTTTAAAAAGTCAAAAGCTTTACTGTCCGATGTCATTTTCTGAATGGCTTCGGTTAGTTTATGATCTTCGTACCGTTTGGATACAAAATCCGCAAAGTCAGAAATTTCTTCTGTTTTGTCTTCGGGTAATTTGTTGATGGCCTGAAGTGTTTTTTCTATGATAGCCTGACGGGTCACACTATAAAGTTAAGGAAAAGTTTAATACAGCATTGCAGCCAACGTTCAAGGCTTTGTGCAGTTTGGGAAATGACAACCGTCCGCGAGAGGTTGCTTCTGTTCCATTGCTGCGCGCCTAACCAGCAATTTGCGGTGTATGGGAAGTTGTTGGTCGGCGACCAACACGGCGGTAGAACTACTGATGATGAAGTTAAGAACCAAAGCCGAATAGAATATTTACCTATAACCTGCGAAATTTTGGAGCGGCCACTACGCCTGCACGTGGTAACAGGAGAAATGGCGGGGGACTTTAACCGGTAGATCTCTGTGTTGAAAAAAATCACCCGGTAATACCGTATTTTTAAAGGAGCCAAAACAACGCCATCATGAGAAGAGTACTTATTGCCGTATGCTTATCCTTCCCGATGAGCCTGTTCTCACAAACCCAGATCACGTATCCGGAAGATCCTGCATCAGTTGAGCAACCCGGTGTTCCCAAGGGAGAGATCATCAAACTCAGTTTCAGCAACTCGAAAATATTTCCCGGTACCACGCGTGATTACTGGATCTATGTTCCCGTACAATACCAGGCAGATAAACCGGCTTGTGTGTATGTTAACCAGGATGGTATTCAATGGAAAGCGCCTACTGTGTTTGATAACCTGATCCACAAAAAAGAAATGCCGGTGACCATTGGTGTATTTGTTACACCCGGTCGTGTACTATCAGCCAATACACAAACTTCCCTCGACAGGTTTAACCGGAGTTTTGAGTATGATGGATTAGGCGATAACTATGCGCGGTTTATTCTCGAAGAAATATTACCTGAGGTAGAAAAACAAACAACGAGTGATGGCCGCGCCATCCGTTTATCTAAAAATGGTAATGATCGTGCCATCGGCGGCTCAAGCAGTGGGGCGATTTGTGCTTTTACAGCGGCATGGGAAAGACCGGATGCTTTTTCGCGCGTGTTCAGTGCCATTGGTACGTATGTTGGTTTACGTGGTGGTGAGCGCTACCCTACCCTCGTCCGTAAAACGGCGCCAAAGCCTATCCGTATTTTCTTACAGGACGGAGCAAATGATCTTAATATATATGCAGGTGATTGGTGGAAGGCGAATGAAACCATGGAACGCGCATTGGTATTCGCGGGTTACGAAGTCAATCATACCTGGGGCGAAGATGGACATAACGGAAGACAGGGCACTTCTATTTTCCCTGATGTGATGCGGTGGTTATGGAAAGACTGGCCGCAAACGATCAAAACAGGTAACTCAAAAAACCAGTTCTTAAGCGATCTACTGATTCCCGGCAGTGACTGGGAACTGGTGGGTGATGGTTATTCCTTTACAGAAGGCACGGCAGTGAATGCTGCCGGTGAATTTTATTTCAATGATATTCCCAATTCAAAAACATATAAGGTCAATCCAGCAGGAAAACCTGTACTGATCAACAGCGATGCCAAACGTGGAAGCGGGAGTATTTTTGGCCCTGATGGAAAACGATACGTAGTGGCAGGTGCTACGAGACAGATATTGCGGTATGATGCGGATGAAAAATTCGAAGTAGTGGCCGACAGTCTTCCAGGCAATGACCTGGTTGTTGCACGTAACGGCAATGTGTACATTACTGCACCGGATGGGCAAGAGAGGCCCAGTAAAATTTATTTGATCAGGCCCAATGGTGAAAAAATTGTTGTTGACCAAGGGTTGCGTTTTGCCAATGGCATTACACTCACACCCGATCAAACGCAGTTATATATTACTGAATCCACCTCGCACTGGGTATGGATCTATTCCATTAAACCGGATGGAACATTGGCCAATAAACAACGCTATGGATGGCTGCATGTAAAAGATGCAGATGAGAACAGTTGGTCGGATGGGTTGAAATGTGATACAGCGGGTCGTGTATATGTATCTACGCGAATAGGTGTTCAGGTGCTGGACCAGACAGGAAGGGTAAACGCCATCATTCCCCTGCCGGGAAATATGGATGCGGCCAATGTATGTTTTGCAGGCGCTAATTTCGACACACTGTATGTGGCTGCGCGTGATAAAGTATGGAGAAGAAGACTAAAAACAAGGGGCGCTAATGCATTTGCAGATCCATTGCGACCTGTAAACCCGAGATTATAATCTTAGTGCCTTTGTTAGAAAATTATCTTCACACAAAGCCACTAAGGCACTAAGCAGAGAATTATCACTGCCTTGATCATCAGTCCACCCTGTCCACATAGTAATTTTTGTACTCACGCAAAATCTGGCTGAACGCATCTGTCAGGTCGTTCTTGCTAATTTTGGCTTTGTTCTTTGCGGCAGTGTACGAATCAATATAAATACGCGGAGGTGGTGGCAGGTTAACAGGCTCCGTCGTTGTAATCATTACACCATTGACCATTCTGGAAATTACTTTCTCAGGTGGTGGCGGATAAATCTCCTGTGCCGCGTATTTTATTTCCTTCTTAAATTTCTTTTCGATACACAAAGGAAATTCGATCGTCTTTCCTTTGGCATACACAAATAAGCTAATACTAACCCGGTAAGGCTGCACCAGATTATAAAAACGGGTAATTCCGCCGGTGAATGACTGTTCCTCTGTAAGATCGCTATACATGTCAGAAAGGACCAGTTGATCGATCAGTACCGCAACGTTGAAATCAGCTTCGTTTTTTACCGTCCTTTTTTTCCGAAGAAAATGATAGGTTTCTTTGATGGATGGTTCCAACTCGTTGACCAGAAACCTCGATTCTGCCTTTTCGGGTACCAGGTACAGGTTATAGGTATTCAACGGATCTACAAAGCTTCTGAACTTTTTATAATTTTCGATAAAAGCCGTATCTGTTTCCTGTGCCGCCAGGTGGCCAGAGGAAAAGGTTATAAACAGCACTACTGCGCAGCATAGCAGTTTCTTGCTTTTCATATCGGTTAGATGGTTTGCATCTGTTACAGCAAAATACGGGCCGCTTTAAAACAGGGGAATATCGAACAGATGAATGTTGAATGATGAAGTAGAAACCCATAGGCTCATCCATCCTTCCTTCATCATTCATCATTCAACATTCATCTGTTCGATATTCTTCTGCCTTCACGCTTCCATCGCATCATACACCAGCACTTTGGCCCAGAGATGGCTGTAGTTTTTGATGAAATCAAGATGGATGGGATGGTCCTGATAAACTTTCTGACCGGCCAGGTCATCAAAGAACATCAGTTCCGATACCTGCCAGCTGGTGTCTACCACATCTCTTTTTTCGGTACTGGCCAATACGCCTACATGCAGTTTTCTGATCGTGGGAATTTTGGAAAGGGTTTGCACGCCTTCTACCAGTTTATCACGGTCTGCTTTTGAGTCTGGGTTCTTGAGCCAGAAAAATACATGGTGAACAAGTTGTTTTTTTTCAGTGGTGGCTGTCATGGCGGATGCTGCTATGCTGCCGCTTAATACGGCGGCGGTGGTGATGAATTTTCTTCGGGTGGTTGGTTTCATGATTATAGTATTGTTGCCACACCCGCCCGCTAAGCTCAGGCGGGCGGGGATGGCACAGATAATGATACAATCCGTTAGTATTTTTTCTCGCCCTTTCCTCTTGTGGCAATGATATCCCTGTCAAACAGGTACAGACCGCTTTTATCCTCACCGATCAGTTCCAGTTTATCATTCAGGATACGGGCAGAACGTTCTTCTTCTATCTGTTCGTTCACATACCACTGTAGAAAACTATGGGTAGCGTAGTCTTTTTCTTTCAGGGAAAGATCCACGAGGTCATTGATACTGTTAGACACGGCTATCTCATGCTGAAGAAATTCTTCGAACATGTTTTTGAGACTTTTATAGGTAACAATAGGCTGCTCAAGTGTTGGCACCAATGCAAAACCACCGCGCTCATTGATAAAACGCATCAGTTTCAGCATGTGCATACGTTCTTCTTCGCTCTGCACATAAAAATATTCGGCAACATTATCAAGACCGGGTTGTATCTCGGCCCAGCTGGCCATGGCGAGATAGGCATGGGAGGAGGAGGCTTCAAATTTTACCTGGTTATTGAGGGCATCCTGCATGGATTTAGATAACATAGAATTCGTTTTAAAGCTCAGATTTCACTGATTTTGCTATGATTAATATGAATAAAGTATTGTGCTATTAAAACAGTGTTGACATTTTGAATTTCTCTGTGTTCCTCTGTGACCTTTGTGCCTCTGTGGTAAAGAATACCCTCCATCGATCTGAGCGAAGGCTTTACCACAGAGGCACAAAGGTCACAGAGGTTCACAGAGTTAGCCAATAGCATCATACGTTAGTATTTAAAGATAGCTATAAAAATAAAATGATATCAATCATACTAAAATCCACGCAATCTGAGATCAAAGGAGTTTATCAGGCGTAATCGGCAGATCGCGTACCCGTTTCCCCGTTGCATGGTACACTGCATTGGCCACGGCAGCAGCAAAACCGATAAGGGCGATCTCCCCCATTCCCTTCGAACCCATCGGGTTGATGATGGGATCGGGTTTATCTACAAAAATGGTTTCAATATGCGGCACATCTGCGCTGACAGGTACATGGTAATCTGCAAAATTGTTATTGACAAAACGGCCATAACGATGGTCGATCACCGCTTCTTCTGTCAACGCCATTCCTATGCCGCCTGTTACCCCGCCGATCATCTGGCTGGCCGCGGTTTTCGGGCTTACTATCTTTCCTGAATCCGCCACGGTTACCGCTCTTTTCACCCTCACCACACCTGTTTTCGGATGCACCCGCACTTCTGTAAAATGTATGGAGAAAGAATACATTGAATATTTCTGCGCCTCGGCGCTGCCGCGTGATTCTTTGGTGGCTTCTATCGTGGTGAGATTATTCTGTTTTAATATTTCACCGATGCGTATTTTTTTACCGCCATCGTTTTTCAATGCCGCATAACCACCATCAAATACCAGTTGATCCAGTTTTGTATCCTTGTAACCTTCGAGTTTATTAAGAAGTGTGACGAGGTTCTCTTTCAGTGCCAAGCAGGTGTCGAACACAGCAGAGCCCGCAGTAGACGTGGTGGTAGAACCTCCCTGGCTGCCTGCATTTGGTAATCCTGAATCACCCAGTTCGAACTTGATGTAGGGAACAGCGATGCCCATCGATTCGTGAGCGATATTCGTCATGGCAGTGCCAGTACCCGGGCCTATATCACTCACAGCGCTTTGCAGCAGTAGTGAACCATCGGCGCTCAATACACCGCGACAGGTTGCAGAACCCCTGAACGCACCAAATACACCGGTACTCATTCCATAACCGACAAGCCATTCTCCATCTTTCATGGAAGCAACTCTTCTGTCGCGTTTGTACCATCCTATTTTATCTGCGCCCAACTGGTACGCTTCTTTCAAAAATTTACTGGAATACGGGCGGTTCCTTTCCGGATCGGTCTCTGTATAATTGCGTAACCTGAATTCTAACGGATCAATATCGAGTTTATACGCCATTTCATCCATCGCAGATTCCAGTGCGAATGCACCGGTAGCTTCCCCGGGGCCACGCATCCATATCGGGGAACTGATATCCAGTGGTAATAAACGGTAACGTGTATTGACATTATCACTGGCATACATGAATTTTGTCATGCCCACCACGTTCTCTGTAAAATCTTCGTAAGAGGATGACTGCGCGATCACTTCATGTGTGATACCTGTGAGTTTACCTTCTTTGGTAGCACCCAATCCAATCTTCTGAATGGTAGTCGGTCGGTAACCAACCGTAGTAAACATCTGGTCGCGGCCCTGTACCATTTTCACGGGACGTTTCAAATGCCTCGCAACAGCCACCACCGCAATTTCCTGTGGCCAGGTACGTAGCGCCATACCAAAACCGCCACCAACAAATTCAGAATATACCTGCACATTTTTTTCTGTGAGTTTGAATGCACCCATGATGGCGCGCTGCGTTGACTTTACGCCTTGTGTTTTTGCATATACCGTTACTTTCTCATCCCCTTCCCAGTTGGCCAATATGCCATGCAGTTCCATCGGGTTATGCATTTCGAGAGGCATGGTATATTCTGACTCGATAAAATGAGCCGCATTTTTGTAAGCATCTTCCTCACCTCTTTTATAATCAGCATTCCTTGGCAGCATAACCGCTTTGGATTTATTCGCTTCAAGATCCGTTTGCGGTGTTTCCTTATTGTATTTTGCTTTGATCAGCGATGCAGCATGTTGCGCCCTTTCAAAACTATCCGCCACCACTAAAGCGATGGGTTGACCATTGAAAAGTATCTGATCATTACCGAGGATACGATAGCGTTGTTTACCTAACGGGAGACTGTTATTAGCCGGCGGTGTATCCCATCCCGGTATAGCCGGCATATTCAGGTGTGTGAACACACCGAGTACACCCGGGGCATTCTCTGCTCCTTTTGTGTCAATAGCAGTGATGGTGCCTCTTGTAATGGTACTGGTAGCCATCACACAATACACCAGTCCGGGCAGATCGAATTCTGCAAAGTATTTGGCGCCGCCGGTAACTTTCAGTTTACCATCTACTCGGTTGATCGGGTCTGCGAATTGTTGTCCCATGATTTCGGTGATCAGTTTACAATATGTTTGTTCCTCACATCGGGACTAAAGTCCCGAAATATTTCAAAAGAGTTCCTTTTATCCCCGCCCTGAAGGACGGGGCAATAAATATGTTCCTTGTTCCCGCCCTCCCGCCCGCAAATGTGTCCCCACATTTGCCACGGAGTCCCCGAATAAAAAAATCAGCAAATGTGGGGACACATTTGCGGCCCATCTGTTCCCTGTTCTCTACTTCTCTACCTTACTTCATCATTCGATATTCCCCCATTCAATATTCTCATCCTTTTGCCGCCAGCTTCAACCCTTCCACAATCGCATTCGGCGCCAGTTTCAGTTTGAAATCATTATGTCCAAACGATTTTGCATTTTTCATAGCGATCTCAGCGGCTTTTTGAAAGCTTGCTTCATTCGCAGGTTGTCCTTTCAAAGATTTTTCCGCTTCTGTTAACCGCCACGGTTTATGCGCCACGCCACCCATAGCGATCCTGGCTTCCTGAATTATGTTATTTTTGATATCCAGCGCAGCGGCCACTGATACTAATGCAAATGCATAGGATGCCCTGTCACGTATTTTCAGGTAATGAGCGTGTGCAGACAAATTGTTGAACGGGATAGTAACACCGGTGATCAGTTCTCCTTTCTGTAACGTATTGTCTTTTTCGGGTGTATCTCCTGGTAAGCGATGGAAATCGGCAAAAGGAATCTTCCGTTCACCTTTGGGACCAGCCACTGTTACGGTTGCATCCAATGCTACCAATGCCACACACATATCACTGGGATGCACGGCGATACATTTGTCACTCGCGCCGAATATCGCATGCATACGGTTATATCCACCAATGGCGCCGCAACCGGAGCCGGGTTCTCTTTTATTACAGGGCATAGCCGTATCGTAGAAATACGTACAACGTGTCCTTTGCATCATGTTCCCTCCCACCGTTGCCATATTGCGCAACTGCGGGGAGGCACCGGCTTTGAGGGCCATCGATAACAATGGAAAATGTTTTACCACCAGTTCATGTTCCGACACATCCGAGTTGCGCGCCAGGGCACCGATGCGGAGCGTGTTGCCAGCCTGTTCTACCTTGGCCATCGGCAGTTCATTGATATCAATGAGTCGTGAAGGACTGGTAACTCCCCGTTTCATCAGGTCAACCAGGTTGGTACCGCCTGCGAGGAAAACTGCTCCGTTATCTTTTGCCAATGCACCGATAGCAGCCTGCTGCGTATGGGCGCGTGTATATTCAAACTGGTTCATATCTTTTTCCCTCCCTGTTTGGCACTCATGACCGCTTCGATAATATTGGAATAGGCTCCGCAGCGACAGATATTGCCACTCATGAATTCGCGTGTCTGCTCAGGGGTGCTTGCATGTCCCTCACGCACACAGGCCACGGCCGACATGATCTGTCCCGGTGTACAATAACCACACTGGAACCCGTCAAATTCAATGAATGCTTCCTGCATCGGATGCAGTTCATCGCCATTGGCCAACCCTTCAATGGTGGTTACCTGTTTACCTTCTGTGGTTAATGCGAGGGTAAGACAGGAATTCACCCTTCTTCCATTCACATGTACCGTACATGCACCGCATTGGCCATGATCGCAACCTTTTTTGGTACCGGTGAGATGCAGTTGCTCACGCAAAAGATCCAGCAACGTAACACGTGGCTCTATCGATAACTGGTGTTTTTTACTGTTGATGGTGACAGACAAAGCCATTTTTTCAAAAGCACCGGCTATCTTTTCTTCAAAACGATCTTCGGCAGCTTTGATAACGGTTGCTGGTGTGAGTGAGATCGCGGCCAGCGCGGATGAGCGCTTGAGAAATGACCTGCGCGAACTGCCGGACAGATGATCCGGGCAATCATTGTTTGGATTATGCGGCATAGACGATTATTGAATCTGAATGTAAGCAAAAAAATCGGCATGAGGCCAGCCCGTTACCAGTTTCCTGTTACCGGTTACCGCCAACAGGAAACCGGTAACCTGTAACAGGCAACCGCTTATTACGTTTATCATAAAACCGAACAACAGTTGTATCAAAAACGGACAGTCATGTTTTGGTAACACTATAAAACAAATTGACTACCAATTTATTATGACTGCGGCATCCGGTTTGGTAGCAGTAAACAGCCTGTTATGGGTTATCACCAAAACCTTGTTTCCCTATGTTGCTGAATTACCTGAGAATAGCCTGGAGGAATATTACCCGGCATAAAGTATATGCGGCCATTAATATCAGCGGACTGGCTGTGGGTATCGCTGCCTGTATACTGTTGTTTACCGTTGTGAAATATGAACTCAGTTACGATAGTTTCCAGCCCCAGTATAAAAATATTTATCATGTAGCTACTGAGCGTAAAGAATCAGATGGCATTGGATATGGTGAAGGTGTTCCTTATCCTGCTTATGATGCTTTGAAAGCCGCTTTCCCGCAGGCTACTGTTGCTGCCATGTTCAATAACAATGGTGCGCAGGTCACTGTGCTTAATCCAAATGACCCCAATGCGTTCTCCGGCAAGAAATTTATTGAAGACTATGGCTGTTTCTTTTCAGACGCACAGTTGTTCTCTGTATTCCATTATACATGGCTTGCGGGTTCACCACAGGTACTGAATAACCCGGATGCAGTAGTACTCACAAAAAAAATGGCTGAAAAATACTTCGGCAGCTGGCAATCGGCCATGGGTGGTCTCTTGAGCCTGGATAATACCGCTACGGTGAAAGTAGCTGGCATACTGGAAGATGTTCCGCTAAACAGTGATTTTCCTTTCTACCTGGTGGCATCGTATGAAACGATGAAAAAATTTCCTCGGGCGTATAACTATAGTCCTGATTTCGGTAACACTACCAGCAATTTCCAGGCATATATGCGGGTGCCTGAAAATGTATCCCCCGCCTCCATCAACCAGCAACTGATCGGTTTCAGCAATAAATATTATAACAGCGGGGCTAACAGGAACGATATAAGAACCAATTTTATCCGTCCGCTGAGCGAGGTACATTTCGATACACGTTTTGGCAATTTTGGTAGCCATATCACCACCAAAACAACTTTATGGACGCTTTCACTGATCGGTGTATTTATCATCATCATGGCCTGCATCAATTTTATCAACCTGTCTACCGCACAGGCAGTGGGCCGTTCAAAGGAAATAGGGATACGGAAGGTGTTGGGCAGTAAACGCAGTCAGTTATTCTGGCAGGTAATCGGCGAAACTGCTATCATAGTGCTGATAGCGATTGCACTTGCCGTTTGTATCGCTGCAGGCTGTATGCCATTTATTAAATATGTTGCTTCCATACCTGAACAACTGACCCTGCTCAATCTACCTACGTTGGCTTTCCTGGGTGCGATCATGGTACTGGTAACCTTACTGGCCGGTGTGTATCCTTCGCTCGTATTATCAGGTTTCAAACCTGCTTTAGCGCTGAAGAATAAGATCAGTTCCGCCAATATTGGTGGTATTTCTTTGCGACGTGGCCTGGTGGTCACACAATTCGCCATTTCACAGGTACTGATCATCTGCACGATTGTGGCGGTGAGCCAGATGAACTTTGTGCGCCGCGCCGATCTTGGTTTTAATAAAGAAGCCATATTGTTACTGACAAGTAATGTAGACAGTTCCGTTAATGTGCGCCAGCCCGCTTTTAAACAGAAACTCTTGTCCATACCGGGTGTAAAATCCGTGAGCTTCAGTTCTGATATACCTTCTTCGGAAAGCAATAACAGCGGCAATTTTGCTTTCGATCACAAACCGGATGAAAAATTCGACATGTTCAGAAAGTTCGGTGACGAAGATTATTTCAAGACCTATGGCCTCCAGATCATTGCCGGACGGGTGCATGCACAAAGCGACACGGTGAAAGAGATCGTGATCAATGAAACCATGGTTGCCAAACTCGGTGTCAAGGACCCAAAAGATGTTATCGGCCGCGAGATACGCGTCGGCAGGAGCCGTTGGTACCCGATCGTGGGTGTGGTAAAAGATTTCAAGACCAATTCACTTCGGGAAGACACCAAACCCACCATTATCACTTCAAGGAATAACCGCTATTCCTATACGGGCCTCAAGCTGACTACCAGCAATATGGCACAGGTGCAGGCTGCTGTGGAAAAAACATGGAACGATTTCTTTCCAGAATATGTGTATTCTCCCAGTTTCATGGATGAAAGGATCAATAATTTTTACAGGCAGGAGGCACAGCTGTCATTGTTATACAAAATTTTTGCAGGCATCGCTATCCTTATCTCCTGTCTTGGATTGTATGGCCTTGTCTTGTTCATGGCTGCACAGAAAACCAAAGAAGTGGGTATCCGTAAAGTACTCGGGGCCTCGGTTGCCAATATCATGTACCTGTTCTCCAAAGAGTTCACTTTACTGATCATGGTTGCGTTTGTGATTGCCGTGCCGGTTGCCTGGTACATGATGAATAACTGGCTGAATAATTTCAGTATCAGTTCCAGGATAACGATTGGCATTAGTGTATTTGTGCTGGCGGTGGCATCTTCTGTATTGATCGCATGGATCACCGTAGGATATAAAGCATTGAAAGCGGCTACGGCCAACCCGGTGAAGAGTTTGAGAACGGAATGATGAGTTATGAGCTGTCAGCTATCAGCAGTCAGCATTCAGCCATCAATTAAGTAATAAAGGGATACAAAATATTGAAACCCATGGTCCATAGACCATAGACGATTGACCATGGACTATCGTCTATGGACCATAACCAACAGCTTAAAGCTCAAACCCATGCTCCGAAACTATTTTACCATCGCAATCCGAACACTCTGGAAGAATAAAATTTTCAGTGCCATCAATATCTGTGGCCTGGCCATCGGTATCAGCGCTTCGCTGGTGATTTACCTGCTTGTGAATTACCATTTTCGTTTTAATAACGATATAAAAGATAACCAGCGTATCTACAGGGTTGTATCCAATTTCAGCTCTGCTGGCGAGTTGTACCGGAATTCCGGTGTCACCGACCCAATGGCTTATGCGGTAAGTAAGGAACTGACGGGCCTGGATGCCGTAATACCCTTCCGTACACACGAAGAAGATGCAAGGGTTAACGTTCCGGCAGTCAATAAAAACGCACCCGCTGTTTTCAAGCGCCAGACAGGTATTGTTTTTGCAGACAGCAACTACTTTAACCTGGTGAGTTATCAATGGCTGGCGGGTTCACCAAAAACAGCATTACTGAATCCTTACCAGACTGTTCTTACCTCATCGAACGCTGCCTTGTATTTTCCAGGGGTACCCGCTGCGGAGATCATCGGTAAAGAAATTATTTTCAATGATACGGTAAGGGCCGTGGTTACCGGTATCGTAAAGGATCTGTCGGCGAATAACGACTTTACCTTCAAAACATTTATAGCCTATACCACACTGGAAAAAACATCACTGCGCCCGGTGAATTGGCGAGATTGGGATAATACGAACGGGGCGCAGCAGCTTTTTGTAAAATTGTCTGCAGACACTAAACCGCAACAGTTCGAAGCACAGCTTGCACAGCTATACACAAAATACCATAAAAAATCACCTGGCGACAATAGTGTTACTACCCACAACCTGCAGCCATTACATGATTTGCATTTCAATCCAGATTTTGGTGCTTACAGCGTATCCGCGGTCAGTAAACCCACTTTATACGGTTTGCTGGCGGTTGCTGCATTTTTATTATTGCTGGGCTGCATCAATTTTATCAACCTCACCACCGCGCAGGCCTCGCAACGTGCCAAAGAGATCGGCATCCGTAAAACCATGGGCAGTTCAAAGAAACAGTTGATACTGCAATTTCTTTCGGAAACTTTTCTGCTTACATTGATAGCTACGATTTTGTCTACGGCACTAACGCCATTGATCTTACAGGCTTTTTCAGGTTTTATTCCAGAGGATTTGCATATCGATATCGCTACACAGCCCGGGATTGTTATTTTCCTCTTCTTACTTACCATGGCAGTAACACTGTTATCAGGCTTTTATCCTGCCTGGGTTTTATCTGCCGGCAAACCGGTGTTGGTACTGAAAAATCAATCCTTTGCAGGTAGCGGCAACACGCGGAAAGCGGTTTTGCGCAAAACATTAACGGTATCACAATTTGTGATCGCACAGGTGTTTATCATGGCAACCCTCCTTGTGAGCAAACAGATACAGTATTCGCTGCGTAAGGATATGGGCTTTAAGAAAGATGCAATCGTAAATGTCAATATAGAATATCGCGACACTTCTCAGACAAACAAGTCTGTATTCATGAATAAACTCAGGGCAATACCTGAAATAGCCATGGTTGCCATGTCTACCAGCCCACCGTCTTCCTACAGTACCTGGAGCAGCAGTATTACTTACCATGATGGAAAAAAAGAAATTGAAACGGATGTGCAGCAGAAATACGGTGATACCAACTACATTAAATTATACCGGTTACAACTATTGGCAGGAAAAAATTTCGAGCAGACAGACACGGTAAACACTGTGCTGATCAATCAGACCTATGCCGGCATCCTCGGCTTCCGTGAACCGCAGCAGGCGATAGGAAAAAATCTGCGCTGGGGCAATAGCCAGATCCCGATTGTTGGTGTAGTGGCCGACTTTAACCAGCATTCCTTACGTGAACACGTAAAGCCCATGATCATATCGAGCCGCTCTCCTATTGAACGAACTATCGCTATTGCACTGCAGCCACAAAACGAATCCGGCAACACCTGGAAAACCGCCATCACAAAAATTGAGAAAGTATGGAAAGAAGTATATCCGCAATACGATTTTGAATACCGTTTTTTTGATGCGGAGATCGAAAAATATTATACAGCAGAAAAAAACACTTCCAGTCTGCTGGTATGGGCCACCGGACTGGCTGTTTTTATCAGCTGCCTGGGATTGCTGGGGCTTGTCATCTTTATTACCACCCAGCGTACCAAAGAGATTGGCGTAAGAAAAGTACTGGGTGCCTCGGTATCACAGATTGTTACATTGATCTCGAAGGATTTTCTTTTGCTCGTAATAGTAGCTTTTGCCATAGCGGTACCCCTTGCCTGGATCGGTATGCATCAATGGCTGGATAATTTCGCTTACCGCACAACGATCAGTTGGTGGATATTCCTGCTCGGCGGTTGTGTAATGGGGATTATGGCATTGATTACACTGGGTTTCCAGACTGTCAGGGCTGCGTCTGCCAACCCGGTGAAAAGTTTGCGGACAGAATAATTTCCTTAACGTACTCCTTTACTCTTTCTCTCCTATCCTCTTATTGAAACCAAAACCCCGCATAGCGGTAAATTTCAATAAGAGGATAGGAGAAGAAGATATTAAAGAGGTTTTTTATCCCTAACCTGTAACCAAATGTGCTTTTCTGCGTCATTAGTATATACAAAACATTCTCCATGCTCAGAAACTACTTCAAAATAGCCTGGCGCAATATCATGCGTCATAAGGCTTATGCCGGTATCAATATATTAGGACTGGCCATCGGTATAGCGGCCTGCCTGCTGATATTACAGTATGTATCGTTTGAGTTGAGTTATGAGAACTTCCAGGTAAATAAAGACAGGATATACCGCATCCAGCAGGACAGGTATGATAATGGCAAACTAAGCACCCAATGGGCCGCCGGTGCCTATGCGCCTGGCAATTCATTTAAAGATGTCATCCCGGAAATAACAGATTATGTAAAATTGTTGCAACGTGGTGAAGTAGTGACCGAAGTGGATAACCAGCCGGTTAAGATCCAGAAGATGTTTTATGCCAGTGAATCCTTCTTCAAAATATTTACCTATCCATTGGTAGCAGGTGATAAAAATACTGCGCTGAAAGAGCCTTATACAGCGGCGCTTTCTGAATCAACGGCCAAAAGGATCTATGGCAGCACCAATGTAATAGGCAAAAGCATACAACTCAACCGGGGGGATAATTATAAGATCACCGCGGTATATAAAGACGCTCCTGTAAATACGCAGCTCAAACCTAATATCCTGCTCTCCTACGCCACTTTTGTAAAACGCAACCTTCCCAATAACAATCCTGAAACAGCGTGGATGTGGGATGGCTGCCTGACTTATGTAGTATTGCGCGATGGTGTTGATCCTGCCAATGTTGAAAAAAAATTCCCGCCGATCGTAGAAAAAGCGGTGGGTGCAGAGATGAAGAAATTCAATGCTTCGGTTACCTATCACCTGCAGCCGCTGAAAGATATCCATCTCTACTCTCACTACATGCTGGAACCCGAAACCAATGGTGATGGAAAGACCACTTATTTACTGGCAGGCATTGCTCTGTTCATCGTTATCATTGCCTGGGTAAACTATGTGAACCTCGCCACGGCTCGCGCCATCACAAGAGCACGTGAAGTAGGTATCCGCAAAGCCATCGGTTCACAAAGACGGCAACTGATCATCCAGTTCCTTTCAGAATCCGCATTGCTGAACGGACTCGCGCTGGTATTGGCCATGCTGATTGTATTGGTGGCCATCCCCGGGTTTAACCGTTTAACAGGACAGCATCTTTCATTCTCACTCTTTACAGAAGCCAACTTCTGGCTGGGACTGCTTATATTATTCGTGGTAGGTGTTTTCTTTTCGGGTATGTACCCGGCCTTCATATTATCAGGGTTCAAACCCATTGAAGTATTGAAAGGAAAACTGACCAGTACCAAACAGGGCGCCCTGTTAAGAAAATCACTAGTTGTGTTCCAGTTCGCCGCATCATTGTTCCTGCTGATCGGTACGGTAACCGTTTACAAACAGATACAGTACATGCGCAAACAATCATTGGGCATTAATGTTGACCAGACACTGGTGGTTACACCGCCTGTGGTGGGTGTAGACTCAACCTATCCTTCAAGATTGAAAGCATTTAAAGAAACCTTACAGAAACAATCCTCAGTAGCCGATATCACCGTATCAACCAGTATACCAGGCGAAGCCGTTGGCTGGAACGCAGGTGGCATCAAACTGGTGGGGACAGATGAATCAACCCAGAAACAATACCGTGTGATCGGTGTGGATTATGATTATATCAAAACATACGGATTGAAACTGGTTGCTGGCCGTGCCTTCTCTAAAGAATTTGGCACAGATGACAGTGCCGTTGTTTTCAACCGCAAAGCCATGGAACAGTTAGGGTTCAACAAACCGGAAGATGCGGTTGGTAAAAGAATTGATTTCTGGGGAAGGGTTTACACTATTATAGGCATTGCCGAAAACTTTCACCAGCAATCATTACGCGAAAGTTATGAGCCTTTGATCTTACGGTATATTCCCGGTCTCAGCGGTTATTTATCCATCAAAACAAAAACCGCGCAGGCAGGCCAGACCATCGACCAGGTGAAAACGGCATGGAACAGTTTCTTCTCGGGCAATACATTTGAATATTATTTCCTGGATGAACATTTTGATGACCAGTACAAAGCCGACCAGCGTTTTGGTAAAGTGTTTGGTTTGTTTACTAGTCTGGCCATACTGGTTGCCTGTCTCGGATTGTTCGGACTCGCATCGTTCACTACTTTACAACGCACCAAAGAGATCGGCATCCGCAAAGTGCTGGGTGCTTCGATAAGCAGTATACTTCAATTGCTTTACCGCGAATTCATCGTACTACTTGTCGTTGCATTTCTCGTGGCCACACCGCTTGCCTGGCTGGCCATGGATAAATGGCTGCAGGATTATGCTTTCCGTATCGATCTGCAATGGACCTATTTCCTCATACCATTTATGGCCATTATTGCGGTGGCATTGGTAACAGTAAGTTTTCAATCTGTCAAAGCTGCATTGGCCAATCCTGTCAAAAGTTTACGAACGGAATAATCAAATCTGTGCCTTCTGTGGCAATATTTTTTGCCACAGAAGGCACAGATTTTTTTCCCACATTTCATAGTTAATCCAATAGTTTTATTGTATCCCCTTTTCTTTTAGAAGGGTAACTACTTCCTTCATTAATGGCTCGAAGGTAACAGTGATTTTATCGACTATAAACTGGCCAAGGTTGGCTAAGGTTTGCTGATCGATTGTATAATATTCAGATATATAATGTGTATAGTATGGATGATCTGTTTCTTTGTGTTTCAGACCTGCTTTTTGAACCAGCCCTACTAACCTTTTGTCAAGGAATTCAATCTGCTTTCGTGCAACTTTGTCCAATTCAATTATTATTCCAATTCGCATCTCCGGACTTAGCAACTCGTCATACACAATTGTATAATAGGTGCTTTTTATCACTTTTAGTAAAAGCCAGCGATATTCATCATCACCACCAATATCACAATTAAGTTCATCTGCAAAATCCGATTAAACTGACCACCCGATTCCGAAGCAAACTGACCACAGTTTTTGCTGGCGAACTTTTGATGTATTGATGGTCATTTATGCAAGGTGTAATGTTCAATATATCTAACCTGGTGTGATCATCGTACTCTTATAAAGATACTACTGCTGCTGTCAATTACTCCTTTCCATTACCGGTTCTCTGTCTTCTGTATTATCTCTCTCACTATCAATTGCGTTCAATACAAAGGGGCGTACGGTACTACAACATGGCCACATAGCCTGCATAATTAAGACTGTTGTAAAGGAGAAACTGGTACGTAAAGAACGAAGATTAACTGGAAGAAATATTCATGGTCAATTTAAGCCGGACAGGTGTGGTCAATTTGAATCGGACAAAGCTGGTCCGTCAAAATCGGACTGAGGTGGTCAACGAAATCGGATTGTGCACTAAGGCCACTGTTTGCAGTTATTTTATCAAGATACTAAACGCTTTATAAGAATCTCAATTAAATAATAAAATGCAACCGATTGCAATTTGAATCGAAATCAATAATTTGGATGAAAATTCCCACATGCTCCGCTTGCTAACCTTATGCTGCTTTATCGTAAGTACGCTTTCCGCTCAGGTAAAATTACCCGTATTGATCAGTGACGGAATGGTTTTACAGAGAGACAAAGAGGTCCCGATCTGGGGATGGGCCGCTAAAACAGAAAAAGTAACGGTACAATTTAATAGCAAAACCTACACAGCTACCGCCGATGATGCCGGTAAATGGTCGGTACTGCTTCCCAAAACAAAAGCAGGCGGTCCGCATACGATCACTATATCAGCCAGTAATCAATTGCAGGTAAAAGATATCCTGTTCGGCGATGTATGGTTCTGCTCCGGCCAGTCAAATATGGTATTGAATATGGAACGGGTAAAAGAAAAATACCCGGACGAGATCAGTAATGCCAATTACCCTGAGATCAGGAACTTTTTTATTCCCACGATTGCTGATGCTGCCCGGACACGTGATGATCTTCCCCAAAGCAAATGGCAGTCTGCCGGTTCTCCGCAAACGGTTTTACAGTTTGGCGCGGCCTCCTATTTTTTTGCTAAACAGCTATATGAAAAATACCATGTTCCCATAGGCATCATCAACTCAAGCGTAGGCGGTACACCCATTGAAGCGTGGATCAGTGAAGAAGGACTGAAAGACTTCCCTGCCATGCAGCAATCAGCGGCAAGGTTCAGGGATACCGGTTTTGTGAATGGTATGACCCGCGCACAACAGGCCGCCAATGCCAACAGACCTCCCCCACCCAAACCAACAGATAAAGGAATGACAGAAGCTGTCAAATGGTTTGATCCTGCCTATACACCCAAAGGCTGGAAAAACATTATCGTACCGGGCTTCTGGGCCGACCAGGGTATCAAAGGACTGAACGGCGTGGTATGGTACCGCAAAGAAATAGAGGTACCCGCTTCTATGGCTGGTGCTGCTGCCAAATTATTCCTGGGAAGAATTATTGACGCTGACCAGGCTTATGTAAACGGAACCGCTGTCGGTAATATCACTTACCAATACCCACCCAGGAGATACAATGTACCCGCAGGTATTTTAAAAGAAGGAAAGAACACCATCGTTGTTCGCGTAACCAATACAGCCGGCAAAGGTGGTTTTGTGCCTGACAAACCCTATTATCTCACTGCCAACGGTCAGAACATAGATTTAAAAGGGGAATGGCAATATAAAGTGGGTGATGTATTTGCTCCACCCACAGGTTTTGGCGGCGGTGGTGGCCCGATCGCGCAACAGAATATTCCCACAGGTTTATACAATGCAATGGTAGCGCCTGTGATCACTTATGCCATCAAAGGAATGGCCTGGTACCAGGGAGAGACCAATGCGGGTCGGCCGGAAGAATATGCCAGACTGTTACCTGCACTCATTAACGACTGGCGCAGCAAATGGAAAAACAAGGAACTCCCTTTCCTCTATGTACAACTGCCGAATTTTATGGAAATGCAATACCTGCCATCCGAGAGCCAGTGGGCGGTGATGCGTGAATCGCAGTTGAAAGCATTATCCCTGCCAAATACGGCTATGGCTATTGTCATCGATGCCGGGGAATGGAACGATATCCACCCGTTGAACAAAAAAGATGTGGGTGAAAGACTGGCACTCGCGGCACGCAAACTGGTGTATGGAGAAGACAAACTGGTTGCTACCGGTCCTCTGTACCAGTCCGCATCGATCGAGGGAAACAAAATCAGGATACGTTTTACCAGTACCGGCAGCGGACTGATCGCAAAAGACGATGACCAGTTGAATTATTTTGCGGTGGCTGGTGCCGATAAAAAATTCGTCTGGGCCAAAGCTGTGATCGAAAACAACGAAGTAGTAATATGGAGTGATGAGATAACACAACCGATGTATGTACGTTATGCATGGGCCGATAATCCTGATGGCGCCAATCTTTACAACAAAGAAGGATTACCCGCTTCACCATTCCGTACTGATAAATAACTCCCTCTGTGTAGCTCTGTGTTCTCCGTGCCTCTGTGGTAAAGCCTTCGCTTTGATCGATGGAGGAGTTCTTGACCACAGAGGCACGGAGGACACAGAGCTACACAGAGATAAAACCACGACCATGAAAATGATCCGCTTATCTGTAACACTAACATTAGCACTCTGCATCACTATCACCCATGCACAAAACGCCAAACCATGGAACGGCAAGCAATGCGCCGTTGCATTGACATACGACGATGCCATTGATGTTGATCTCGACAACGCCATCCCCGCATTGGATTCATTGGGACTGAAAGGAACGTTCTACCTGATCGGTTCTTCCAGTGCAGTCACAAAACGCATTCCCGAATGGCGCAAAGCCGCTGCCAACGGGCATGAATTGGGCAACCATACTTCTTTTCATCCCTGTAATGGCCAGTTACCCGGACGTAGTTTTGTACGACCCGATAATGACCTCAGCAGGTACACCATCAGCCGCATGACTACAGAAACAAGGTTTACCAATACCTTACTGGCTGCCATCGATGGAAAAACAGAACGCACATTTGCTTTCCCTTGCGGTGATAAAAAAATCGGCGACACGGCTTATTATGATTTCGTCAAAAATGATTTTGTAGCCGCACGTGGTGTACGCGGTGGCTTGCAGGCTGCTGCTGATGTTGATCTCGCCGATATCAACTGCTATATGATCAACGGGCAGAATGCCGAATACATGATCAACCTCGTTAAAAAAGCAAAGGCGACCAATACATTGGTTGTCTTTCTTTTTCATGGCGTAGGCGGTGGTCATGGGTTGAATGTGGATCTGCGTGAGCATAGTAAACTGCTGCATTACCTGAAAGAACAGGAGAAAGAAGTATGGACAGCTTCTATGCTGGATATAGCAAAGTATATAAAGGCGGCCCGTTGATCACGGATTTCACGGATTTTTATATGATTAGCACTGATAGGACATCATTCATACTGGATTCATATTAGACTCATACTAAAAGTCTGTGGAATCTGTGATCTCCTTATTTTTACCGCATGAAGATCCAGCTATGGTCAGTAGGCAAACCACATGAAGCGTACGCAAAAGCGGGTATAGAGGATTTCACCAAACGCATCAACAATTATTTCGCGGCCGACTGGCATATCATTCCCCCTCCCAAAAACGCGGCCAGTCTTTCCGAACCGGATCTGAAAAAAGCAGAAGCAGCCATCATCCTACAGCAACTGCAAAAAGACGACCTGCTGGTATTGCTCGATGAAAGAGGCAAATCATTGAACTCACCCGAACTGGCGCAATGGATCCAGCAACGCGCCAATGAAAGCACCAAACGCATCGTGTTCCTGATTGGCGGCGCTTTTGGTGTGGATGAAACGGTGATGAAAAGAGCCGGTTTCACCTGGAGTCTTTCCAGGCTGGTGTTCCCCCACATGCTCGTACGGTTAATCCTGGCAGAACAGGTTTACCGCGCCTGTACCATTTTGCGGAATGAGAAATACCATCATGTTTAAGGGTGTTATTAAATACCTCTGCTAAAAGTCAATAGCTAACAGTCTTTGATAACTAAAAATATATAAATTGCCCTATGATCTCGATTACCATTGTCATATTAGTGCTTACCTGTATCGTATCCTTTACTGCATTCTCGAATGACAAGATAGTGCAGGACCTTATTTTCTATCCTACCGCGATCACTAACCGCAATCAATGGTACCGGTTTGTTACCTGTGGATTTATCCATGCCGATTTTATGCACCTGGCATTCAACATGTACACCTTTTACCTGTTTGGCGAAATGGTGGAACATAGGTTCGTGGAGATTTTCGGATCAGATGGCAAAGTACTATATGCAGTTGCTTATTTCCTGGCACTGATCGTTTGCCTGCTGCCAACTTATATGCAGCATAAGAATAATTACCATTACCGCAGCCTGGGTGCATCGGGTGCGGTGGCCGCTGTTATTTTTATTGGCATACTGTTGCGGCCGGATATGTCGTTACGTATTTTTCCCATACCGATAGATATACCAAGTTTTATTTTCGGACCGCTATACCTGATTGTATCCGCTATTCTCGCAAAAAAAGGGAGGGATAATATCAATCACTCAGCGCATTTCTGGGGAGCGATGTTTGGTATCGTGTATATCATCGTTACCTGCCAGTTCATGAGCAATTTCCGGCCGGTGTCTAATTTTATTGAGGCGGTTAGTGCTTATATGAAGTAGTACATTTTTTCAACACAGAGACCCAGAGATAACAGAGGACCCTCTGTTATCTCTGGGTCTCTGTGTTGAAATCTTCACTCAGATCTGAATATGTAACACCTTACTGGTTTGATCAGTAATACGAAAACGGTTATCAATACGATACCCAATCACCCACAGTATCTTCTTATTACTCTCCAGCACCCATACTTTTTCCTTATCTGTTTTGGATAATTTCAGATCTATCAGGAAACGGCTGATCTTTTTCTTTTTCTGCATGCCCAATGGATAGAAATAATCACCCGTTTTCCATTTACGCAGTAGCAATGGGAACTGGATCCCGTCCGTGTTCAAAAAAGCTTCAGAAAAATGACTGTTTACCGGCTGCTGGTTGTCGATTTGTTCGATCTGCAGACGACCATTTGCAAAAGCAACCGACTTGTCCACCTGTTCGATCAGGATATGCTGCGCAGTTTCTGTGGCAACCGGTGAAATAATCATCCAGTTACGGTTCTTAATGATGCGGTGCGTAGCGGATGCGATATAACTTCCATTCTCCGCATCCAGCAGTTTAATCACTTCTTCCGTTTGCGCCGCGGAAAAATGATAAGGCTTGATCAGTTCCCAGGTAATGGTATGCAAAGGTCTTACTTTCTTCCATTTCAATACAGGTATATGCCACTCCCCCGTTTTCTGTTCAACCAGTTTGCTGATATGCTGCGCAACCGATTGGTCGTACAATTCTTTCACCTCAGTGAAACGTTGCATATTTTGCAAGAGATTTTCTTCTACTTTTGGAAATACTTCTTTTATCTGTGGAATCAACTGGTTGCGGAAATAATTACGCGTGTATTTATCAGAAGCATTGGAGGAATCTTCCACAAAAGAAAGTCCGTTGCTGTCCGCATACGCCAGCAGTTCCTGTTTCCTGAAAACCAATAAAGGTCTCAGCAACGAACGCTCTTTTTGCAGTGACTGGATACCGGTCATACCTTGGATACCCGTTCCACGAAAAAAATGCATCAGCATGGTTTCAATATTATCATCTGCATGATGCGCAGTAAGGATATTGATGTGAGATGAGAGACGATTATTAACAGAAGGGCCATTCTCTATGACATCTTTCATCTTCCATCCAGCAACTATTTCACTAAACCATCCATACCGCAATTCCCTTGCGGCTTCCTGGATAGACAATTTATTTTCTGTGGCATATTGTTGCGTATCAAAATGTTTGACCAGTACTTCACAACCATACTTTTCACCAAGCGAACGCACAAATGCTTCATCCCGATTACTCTCCTCTCCTCTTAACCGGAAATTGACATGTGCAATGGTAAAAGGAAATCCAGCTTTAGCTACCAGGTCTACCAACACCACACTATCCACACCACCGCTCACGGCCAGGAGTAGATGGCAGTTAGCGGTTGTGAGATGGGAAAAAGTTTGTTTCCAGTGTATTTGAAACTGTTGCAGCATGATCTGTAGTTGATAAAATATCGCTTGTTGTACTAGCCAAACGACTCTGCGTTACCTCTGCTTCTTATGTTCTCTGCGGTGAAAAACTATTGCACATTCAGGCACTTCGAACATCGAAACTTTTTTTTCACCGCAGAGAACATGAGGGCGGAGAGTTTTCGCAGAGAATTATTTAACCCTTCTTAACCTCTTTTGCCCACGCATCTTTCAAGGTAACTGTACGGTTGAATATTAATTTATCCGGCGTACTGTCCCTGTCAATATTAAAATACCCTTTACGCAGGAACTGAAAACGCTCACTGTGATCATCCTTCAGCAAGGCAGGTTCGGCATAAGCGTTGGTAACCAGTTGTAATGAATCGGGATTGATATGATCCTTAAAATCACCCTCTGCATTGGCCACATCTTCAACTTTGAACAAACGGTCGTATAAACGTACCTCTGCAGTAACCGCATGTGGCACACTTACCCAGTGCAGGGTTCCTTTTACATTAATACCTGAGGTATCAGCGCCACTTTTACTTTCAGGGATATACGTACATCTGACTTCGGTCACATTTCCCTCCGCATCTTTGACCACTTCTTCACATTTGATGATATAGGCGCTTTTCAATCGCACCATCTGCCCCGGCGCCAGGCGGAAATATTTTTTAGACGGGTTTTCCATAAAATCATCCCGCTCTATATACAACTCACGGCTGAATGGAATCTCTCTTTCACCCGCTGCCGCATCTTCAGGATTATTATCCGTCTTCAACAATTCGTTCTCATTCGTGTAATTCGTGATCACCAGCTTCAAAGGATCAAACACCACCATTCTCCGAAGCGCCACTTTGTTCAGTTGTTCCCGCACACAGAACTCCAGCAAACCCATATCGATCAGGTTCTCTCTTTTGGCCACTCCTATCCTGTCACAGAACTCACGGATGCTTTCTGCAGGGTAACCCCTTCTGCGCATACCACTGATGGTAGACATACGCGGATCATCCCACCCGGTTACATGTTTTTCATTCACCAGTTGCAGCAGTTTTCGTTTACTCATCACCGTATAGGTCATGTTCAAACGGGCAAACTCGTATTGGTGTGAAGGGAATATTTCGAGGTTGGCGATGCACCAGTCGTAAAGGTCACGGTGCGGTATGAATTCGAGTGTACAGATGGAATGTGTGATATTCTCGATAGAATCACTCTGTCCATGTGCAAAATCATACATCGGGTAAATACACCAGTTGTCACCGGTGCGGTGGTGATGTGCGTGTTTGATACGATAGATAATCGGATCGCGCATGATCATATTCGGCGCAGTCATATCGATCTTAGCACGCAATACTTTTGAACCATCCGCATACTTGCCTTCACGCATTTCGGTGAACAGCCGGCGATTCTCCTCTATACTTCTTTCCGCGTATGCGTTCCTTCTTCCGGCAGCAGTTGGCGTTCCTTTCTGTTCGGCGATCTCTTCACTGGTGCTGTCATCCACGTATGCCAGACCCTTATCGATCAGTTTATGCGCGAATGCATATATCTTTTCGAAATAATCAGACGCATACAATTCATTGGCCCATTCAAACCCGAGCCAGCGAACATCTTCTTTGATGCTTTCTACATATTCTGTGTCTTCTGTTACCGGGTTGGTATCATCAAAACGCAGGTTCGTACTGCCGCCATACTTTTTAGCCAGCCCAAAATTCAGGCAAATGCTTTTGGCATGACCAATATGCAGGTATCCATTGGGCTCAGGCGGGAAACGGGTAACGATGGAGGTATATTTTCCACTCTTCAGATCCTCTTCCACGATCTCTTCAATAAAATTCAGGCTTTTTTCTTCGCTCATTGCTTGTAATTTCTAAGGGTTGCGAAGGTAAGGAAAGTCTGTAGTCTGTGGTCTGTAGTCTGTGGTTGTTTTTAGTTGAGGGTCTGTAGTTAATTCATTAACCCACTAACCACAAACAAAAAACAACCACAGACTACAGACCACAGACTATAGACTTTGATAATTTCCCACAAACCCAATCGCCTCTACCATATCCGTATGCAAAAGCCTGTCGGCTTCATTAAAGCTGATCTTTTTCCGGAATGCGGTCATTAGTTCCTCGAGTATGGGGGAGGTTTTTTGGGGGCGCCTGAATTCGAGTGCCTGCGCGGCGCTGAGGAGCTCTATGGCGAGTACTTTTTCTACATTATTGATTACACGCAGGCATTTGGTGGCGGCGTTCGCGCCCATGCTGACATGGTCCTCCTGGTTATTGGAGGATGAAATGCTGTCTACCGAGGCCGGGGTACACAATTGTTTGTTCTCGCTCACAATACCCGCCGCTGTGTATTGCGGTATCATGAAGCCGGAATTGAGACCTGCATCTTTTACCAGGAACATTGGTAATCCACGCTGTCCGCTGATCAACTGGTAGGTCCGTCTTTCAGAGATATTGGCCAGTTCGCTCATGGCTATGGCAAAATAATCCAGCACCAGCGCGAGGGGCTGGCCGTGAAAATTACCGCCGCTGACGATCAAGTCATCCTCAGGGAAAATATTGGGGTTATCGGTTACAGAATTGATCTCGCGGAGCATCACCTGTAATACATGGTCAAACGCATCCTTGGTGGCCCCATGCACCTGCGGTATACAACGGAACGAATATGGATCCTGCACCTGTTTTTTAGACTGGGTGGCGATAGCGCTTCCTTCCAGGTGTGAACGCAGGATGGCCGCAGTAGCTACCTGGCCCTTATGCGCGCGGATAGCTTGTATATGCGGATGGAACGGTTCCCCGATACAATCAAACGCATCAAAGGACAGCGCCGCGATCAAATCGGCCATTTTGATCAGGTGTTCCGCTTTTTTCAGGCAATACATGCCGTAAGCGCTCATAAACTGGGTGCCGTTGATCAGCGCCAGTCCTTCCTTGCTTTGGAGGTGAATGGGTTCCCAGTCAAATTTCTTCATCGCTTCGGCGGCGCTCATTCTTTTGCCTGCATGGTTCACCTCACCCAGTCCGATCAGTGGCAGGCTCAGATGGCTCAGTGGCGCCAGGTCGCCCGAAGCGCCGAGAGAGCCCTGTGTATAGATCACCGGCAGTACATCGTGGTTATACATATACATCAGGCGTATCACCGTAGCTATCTGCACACCGCTATGTCCATAACTGAGCGATTTGATCTTGAGCATCAGCATCAGTTTCACGATATCCTTTGGCACTTCCTCCCCAAGCCCGCAGGCATGGGAAACCAGTAAATTGTATTGCAGCTGTTCTATCTGGCTGGCATCGATCTTCACATCCTGCATAAAGCCGAAACCGGTATTGATGCCATAGAAAACACGGTCCTTTTCCTCCATTTTCTCATCGAGATACGCACGGCAGGTCAGTATCCTTTCATGGGCGTCGAATGTAATGGACACCAGCTGGTCAAAATCCAGCAGGTGCTTAACCTGGGTAAAATGCAGCCATTTTCTATCGAGGGGAAGGTAATTATAACTCACGGGCAATCGGTTTGGCGCAAAGTAAGGAGATTGTGGGGAATAGTCCATGCTTGTGGAGTATAGTCTGTGGTCTATGGTCTGTAGTCTGTGGTTGTTTTGGGTCTATTGTTGGTAGTTGGGTTTATGCTAACCATTAACCACAAACAAAAAACAACCACAGACTACAGACCATAGACCACAGACTAGCATACAAGACTTACTTGTTTCGCTTCCGTTTTTTCCGTTATTTTGCGCTCCATTTAAGGACCGGTAGCTCAGCTGGATAGAGCACAAACCTTCTAAGCTTGGGGTCATTGGTTCGAATCCAATCCGGTTCACATTCTAATTAAAGCCTTGAAAATCAATTTTTGATCTTCAAGGCTTTTTGTTTGTTTTCATGTCAGTCATTATATCAGACCCTGAGCCAGAAAAAGTACACCCTTAATAAAAGGAAGTAATTTCCCGTTTTTTGGGAAATTATAAAAATTCCCTACTTTTGGGAAGTAAAATCGATACACGCTAATGTATACAATAGCTCTTTTACATGGTTGTCCAATTTAACAATGAGTACCTCGAGAAGATATACCAGGGTAAAGCCGTTCGTGGCAAGCCACGGTATAGTAACGAAGTTATCAGACAGTTCAAAAAAACAATATTAAAACTACAGTTTGCTGACACAATACGGGAACTGCATAATCTGAAAGGATTGAATTTTGAAGTACTCAAAGGAGACTACAAAGGTTTTTATTCTGTCCGTGTTGACATAAAATACCGACTAATACTCAGCATACTTTCCGATGGGTCTATCGGCGTCAACGAAATATTGATAGTAGAGGACCTGACCAACCATTACCATTGAACAAAATATAATCCCGAAAAACGAGATGATAGTCAGAACAGATAAGATACAACAGCTTTTTTCTTTATTAAATTTTATATAGGCATGTCCACATATTCAACCATAGCAAAAAATGGCAAAGAGATTTTTACTGATATCACACTCCATCCTGGTGAAGTAATTGCTGATGAACTGGAGGCACGAGAGATAAAAAAATCTGATTTCGCGGCACAGTTGGATATGAAACCCAGCCATTTCAGTGAACTGATTCATGGCAAACGGCATATCGGCGCGGCACTCGCTCTCAAACTCGAAAAACTGCTTAATGTAAAAGCTGAATACTGGATGCGCCTGCAGGTCTATCACGACCTTTTCGAAGAAAGAAACAAGGAAAAACACGCAGCGTAATACAGGACAATCTTATGCATTCCCGGAACAGCAGCATCCGATTCATTCTCCACAGTGTCCTTTCATACAACACACAACAAGAAAATAAAACTCATGTCAAAGTCAAAGCCTCCTTTTGTTTGCATAATAAATTTTTAGATTCTTAATTACATTTCCATGGGTCTGCCGGATTACCGCTGATTCCGTTGGGTGATGTCGAAATGCCATGGTCGCCTGTCTCCATTCGATAATCGTGATCATAACAAAAATGGAAGGCTGCTGCTTTTATTTTTTGGATGCGGACATTAACAGATGTGCCCCGGTCACTGGTAGGCGCAGGTAATGTTTTTTTTGTGCCTGCCGGAATGATGTCGTAAGCGATTTTTTCTGTTTTGTAAATGCCACCGCTTGCTTTGATGTAATCAACCTGTACTTCGACATTATCAAGTGCATATTCGGTGTTATTGGAAACCGTGAGATCGAGATCTGAAATACCGCCTAGTCCGCTGGTCATATACTTGCTACCCGTTAAAATCACATATTTTTTCCAACCATTACGGTAGAGTTGATTTTTTATTTCCAGTACATCCGCAGCATCTTTAGCTTCCTTTTCTTTTTGCAACTGGGCCAAACGTTGCTCTTCGGCTTCAATGTTTTTCTGTTCCAGTGCGGATTGCACATTTGCAATCTCCTCCTGATGTTTGGAGTTTTGATACAGGAGGTAGCCGATGACGGCAAGTACCACAACGATGCCGGAAACAACATAGAGAAGTGTTCTGCTTCTTTTAGGTTTACTTTCCTGATTTTCCACTAGGTTGGGCAATGGTGGTGGCGAAGCGGAGACCGGTAGCGGCGGAGCAATAGTAAACAGAGATTTCAGTTCGTCTATTTCCGAAGCTCTTTTCCAATCTGTATTTCCTTCAAACCAGATCAATGTATCCGGTTTGAGTACCTGATCTTTTAATTCTTCAAAGGCATAAGGCCCCTGTTGGGCAAGCCCATCGTGCAAGTAATATTGGGTCATAAGCAGTTATCGCATTATTAGCGATCTCTACAATATGAGAAATTTTTACGATATATGCAAACTTGTGTTCATCTGATTATCAATTTTGAGTTCTGACACACGAACTTCCTACGACGTTGCAAAAAGAACATGTTAAACAAGTTTGTTTTCTCCGCAAACTGTAGATGTGGGTACACAGTAAGTGGTTGATAACCATAGTCAGTTTCTTCCGCACCCCTTCCCTCATGCTTCAACCACGCTCCTGCCATGCTTCGCTCATGGTTCGACGATGGTTCGACCATTCCTTTACATCTGTTCGTTATCTCTTCGTTGTTTCTTCGTTATCTCTTCGTCTTTTCTTCGATTAGGGCGGGCTAACTATTGTATTTCCTGTGAGGATGGGGAACGGGCATCTGCCCCGCTTCGGGGTTTTTTCCGGCCATGTATGGTAAGTGGAGCTGAGATGGCGCATTTATTTCCTGGTACCTGCGTGCGTAAACCTGAGGCAGATCTGTCGTAACAAGTTACGCATTTTTTCGCATCATTGTATGCGCGGATGACCAGAAAATACAGGTTACTTTCATTCTCCGCATTCTATCTTAAAAACCAACCAAAATTTTTACGCAATAGCCTTAAGAGTATTGACTCACCAAGTCAATATTGTTGTTTATTTCCAACAAATAGTCTTATTTTGTGGATAATTACCAACAAAATGAAATCAAGAAAACAGGTATTGTTTCCCAAATACCAGAAAATACTGGAACTGACGGGTGAAAACATCAAACTCGCCCGTAAACGCAGAAAACTGAGTACTGTACAGGCGGCGGAGCGTGCCGGCATTGACCGTTCCACACTCTATGAGATTGAAAAAGGGAATCCCAGTGTTTCAATGGGCGCCTATTTTAATACATTACGGGTATTGGGATTACAGGATGATTTTCTGAAACTGGCTGCCGATGATGTTTACGGGAGGAAATTACAGGACCTGGCACTGGTAAACACTAAATAAAGATGGCTGCTAAAACAGATATATGGGTCTACGCGCATTGGCAGGGAATGGAAACTCCCCAATGTATCGGTATGCTTACAGCTCAGCAGGCAAAGGGTAAGAAAGCATTTAGTTTCGAATATGATAAGAACTGGATCAACAGCAAAGCACAACTGGTACTTGATCCTGATATTGACTGGTTCACCGGCCCACAGTACCCTAAGGGTAAAGAAACCTTTGGGGTATTTCTGGACTCCATGCCAGATACCTGGGGACGAAACCTGATGAAAAGACGCGCAGCACAGGAGGCAAAAGAAAAAGATATTACTATTCCGACATTGCGTGATATTGATTTCTTATTGGGGGTATTTGATGAAAGCCGGATGGGTGCCCTGCGATTCAAAACGGATCCGGATGGCCCTTTCCTGGATAACAATGCCATAGCACCCACACCACATTGGGCCAATGTAAGAGAACTACAACATGCAGCAGCGGTGATTGAAGCAGATGATGACCAGGTGGAAGTAAAAAAATGGATCGCTATGCTGATCGCCCCCGGCTCTTCGCTTGGCGGTGCAAGGCCAAAAGCCAATATCCTCGATGACGGCAACCATCCCTGGATCGCTAAGTTTCCATCAGCAGCCGATACAACTGACAAAGCAGCATGGGAATTCCTGGCTTACCGTTTGGCCAGGGATGCCGGCATTACGATGTCAGAATGCAGGATAGAAAAAATCGCAGGCAAATACCACACATTTTTTACAAAACGCTTCGACAGGGAAGCGGGGGAACGGATTCATTTTGCATCTGCCATGACCATGACAGGCAATAGTGAAGATACCATCCGCGACAATCCCGGCAGTTACCTGGACATTGCTGAATTCATACAATTTTCAGGATCGAATATACCAGCGGACCTGGAACAACTCTGGCGAAGAATGGTGTTTAATATTGCCATATCCAATACCGACGATCATTACCGCAACCATGGATTTATTGTGATTAACAATGGATGGCGCTTATCACCCGCTTATGATATCAATCCATCTGTAGACAAAGATGGCCTGGCGCTTAATATTGATATGGATAACAATGCGCTGGATTTTGAACTGGCCAAAAGTGTCGGGATCTATTTCCAATTAACCCATCAGCAAATGGACAGCATTCTGGCAGAAGTAATCGCCTCTGTACAAAAATGGAAAAAAACAGCAACTGAGATCGGCATCTCGAGAGCGGAGCAGGAAAGGATGACTGCCGCATTCAGGATATAAAAAAAGTATTTGAACCACTAAGACACAAAGTACACCAAGGCACACTAAGGATAGGTAATACAGATATAAAATGGCAGATATTCTTCGTGCTACTTTGTGTCTTTGTGACTTAGTGGTTCCATTTTTCTAACCCATTAGCCGCTCGCAAGTACAACACCACAATCAAATAAATAATTGCCGCACAAACAAACAACTTCTCTAATTTTAAAATTGATAACGCTAACCCTAATGAAATACATCTTCCTCTATATCCTCCTCTCCTGCTTCACCCAAACCTATTCCCAGCAACACAACACCAGCGCCGACTACCAGGTGCCAACCGATCCGCAGGTAAGGCAGAAACTGGCGGACTGGAAAAAGATCAAATTCGGGCTGTTGATGCATTGGGGTACTTATAGCCAATGGGGTATCGTGGAAAGCTGGAGCCTTTGCCCGGAAGACGAGGACTGGACACAGCGAAGAGGACCTTATGCCACCGACTGGTACACGTACCTCAAAGCGTATGAGAACCTGCAGACAACTTTCAATCCGGTAAAATTCAATCCCGAACGCTGGGCCGCTGCCGCGAAAGATGCGGGTATGAAATATGTGGTGTTTACCACCAAACACCATGATGGGTTTTGCATGTTCGACAGCAAACAGACAGACTATACAATAACCGGCGCTAAATCTCCTTTTGCCAAACATCCAAGAGCCAATGTGGCCAAAGAAGTATTTAATGCGTTCCGTGAAAAGGATTTTATGATAGGCGCCTATTTTTCCAAACCCGACTGGAACGCCAAAGATTACTGGTGGAAATATTTTCCACCCAAGACACGTAATGTTTCTTATGATCCAAAAAAATATCCTGAACGCTGGAACGCTTTTAAACAATTTACCTATAACCAGATCGAAGAACTGATGCGCGATTATGGCAAGATGGATATCCTCTGGCTGGATGGCGGCTGGGTACGCCCTTTCAGCAGTATTGATACGGCTGTTGAATGGCAGCGCACCATTCCCTATAACCAGGATATTGATATGGCGCGTATTGCAAAGATGTCGCGCTCCTACCAACCGGGTCTGCTGGTGGTTGACCGCACCGTTCATGGTGAGTATGAAAATTATGTAACGCCCGAGCAACATGTACCAGATGCGTATGTGCCTTATCCCTGGGAAAGCTGTATCACCATGGGGGATTCATGGTCATATGTTCCCAATGACAAATACAAATCATCGAGAAAAATCATTCACATGTTGACGGATATTGTTTGTAAAAACGGGAACCTGTTACTGAATGTCGGGCCCGGTCCTGATGGTGAATGGGATCCTGTTGCGTACCAGCGTTTAGAACAGGTTGGCAAATGGATGCGTACCAACGGCGAAGCCATCTATGATACCGAAGCAGATCCAAAATTCCAGAAACAGGGTAACTGGGTATTCACTAAAAAAGCAAATACGGTATATGCTATTTATCAATTGGCAGAAAAAGAAACGCTGACAAACGAACTGCTATTGAAAGGAACACAATTCGCCCCCTTTACAAAAGCACAACTGCTGGGGAACCCGCAAAAAATAAGTGTGAGGAAACAGGATGGACAGTTATACCTGGGGCTTGATATGACTCTGATAAGTCAGGAAACTGAGGCGCTGGTATTTAAGTTGGAGTGACGGGTTTTATTTACCCATTTCTTTGAAAACCGAACATTGAGTATTGAACATTGAGCATTGAAAATTAATGCTCAATGTTCAATACTCATTTTGGTACGTGGCCTACCAAGACCCACTTATAAATCCCCCCTATTGCATTTCTGATTTTAATCAGCTACATTAGTGAGCCATTTGCATCCCCTCTGCATTTTGCCGGTACACGCATGACCCCTGTGCGCATTTCAGTGTACTGACCAATAGCTAACTCATCAAATCAACCATAATGGACAGTTTACTTGTAAACGGGGTAACCTATTGGCTGCCTGGAAACAATGCTGATGTGATCAGCCTGGTCAATGGCGCAAAAACGGGTAACCAAATCATCTGTGTACGCGGTGCGGCACATTCTTTTCCACTGATCGGCGATCTGGAAGTACAGAAAACATCCGCCAGCGGAAAGAATTACCAGTTCGTGATGCTGTCAAAAATGAATGGTGTTCAGATCAACGGCACCACTGTTACGGTACAGGCCGGCTGTCATCTTGGTTTCGATCCCTGGGATCCAACAGGTATTTCCACTTTGCAAAACTCGCTGTTGTACCAGCTCGACCAGCAGGGCCTCGCGCTGCCCGATCTCGGTGGCATCACGCACCAGACAGTGGGTGGTTTTTTATCCACCGCTTCTTCCGGTGGCTCTACTACCTATTCGTTTGAAGATTCCCTGTTAAGCATTGATATCATTACCTGTGAAAACGGAACCGCCACACTGCATACTTTTTCAAAACCGGCAGATGGCAATCTCGATGATCCTTTTTTCGGTGCGGGTGTGGCTACCATGGGATTGCTGGGTGTGATCGTTTCAGCAACTTTTCAATGCGAACCCAAATTTTATATCAAGGGACAGGAAGATATTACCACCGTGGCCAATTGCGCCATCGATCTTTTCGGTGCCGGCAGTGCTGGCAAGCCCAGCTATCAAACTTTCCTGCAACAGACACAGTACACACGTATGATCTGGTGGCCGCAGAAAAATGTAAGCAAAACGGTGGTATGGCAGGCCCAAAGAACAGATGAACAGGGTGCCAGCCAATGGGCGGCACAGGCTTATCAAAAGATGGGACTGCCTGTTCAGCCACTAAAACCTTACCAGGAAGTTCCTTATATCATGAATAGTCCTACCCTCGCTACCGTAGGTGCAGATGTGTTGTTTACCGCCATCGGTCAATGGCCCAACTGGCTGAAGGATTTGATGGGTGATACGATAGAGTTTAAACTGATCAGCGATGCAGTAGATGGCCTGTTCTACCCTGTGATACTGCCCAAGATCCTCGACATTTTTGTAACAGTGGATACGCCCACCAATGCCAACAAAGGTCCGCAGCAATTCGCCGACCTCTGGTACACCGGTTTACCGATGGATAACCAGATGAGTGATAAACTTTTCCCGGTTTGGTTCACGGAACTCTGGATCGATATCAACCAGTCGCAGAATGTGATGAATGACCTGTTGAATTTTTACAACGAGGGCCCTGAAAATACCGGCGCATTCTGTTGTGAAATTTATGCCGCCAAACAAAACAGTTTCTGGCTGAGTCCCGCTTATAACCAGGATGTGATCAGGATCGATGTATTCTGGTTTGGCAATAATGCAGCGGCCCCCACTGATTTTTATCAAAAGTTCTGGACCCTGTTATCCAAATACAATTTCCGTCCGCACTGGGCCAAATACTTACCGGATGGGGCCAGCGCACAAGGTGCATCTTATCTCCAATCGAATTATCCGAAATGGAGCAACTGGATGGCACTGCGACAGCAAATGGACCCTGACCAGGTATTTGTAAACGATTACTGGCGACAACACCTGGGCATTCCCGCTGCCTGATAACGATTACTGACACTGATTACCCCACCTACCCAATTAACTGAATTATGATACAACCTGATGCCAACGGCTTATACCATCCCCAGTCAGAAAACGATATTATCGATCTGATCAATTACGCCAACCAGAACAAACTGCAGGTTCGCGTTCGCGGCGCTGCCCAATCGGTATCCGGCAGCGTATTGGCAGATACTGCCACGGGTTCAACCGCAAACATTAATATAGAGCTTGACCAACTGCGTGCAGTAACGATCGATGAAACCACGCAACAGGTTACCGTAGGCGGCGGATGCAACCTCGGTTATGATCCATTCGATCCTTCCGGCACTTCATCTCAATTCGATACGAATAATTTATTCTACCAGCTCAACCAGAAAGGCCTGGCCATTGCCAATGTACCGGGTGCGATTCACCAGACAGTGGCAGGATTTATTTCGACAGGTTCATCGGGAGGAAGCATGCAACACTCTTTTGATGAATGTATCCTCGCTATCCGTATCATTGATGGCACTGGAAAGGTTCACCAGCTAAACAAATCCGATGATCTCACCGATCCGTTTTATGCAGTGGGTGTTTCCATGGGTTTACTGGGTATTATCACACAGGTTACTTTACAATGTGTTCCCGCGTTTAATATTATTGGAGGAGAAGCCACTACCGAGATCACCAATTGCCCTTTTGATTTTTTTGGAAATGGCAGCGGCACCACCCCCTCATTGCAAACCTATATTACCCAAACCGAATTTTCCAGAACACTATGGTGGCCCATTAAAACACTTAAACGGGTGATCAGCTGGAACGCGAGGACCATGGTTGCCAGTGACTACAACGCAAACACAGGAACACCAGCCGACTTTACGCCTAAACCTTATAAACCCATTTTTCCTGCAACGGACCTGTTAGGCGTAAGCAGTACAGTACCGTCTGAAACCGTTGCTGCAACGGGCTTCCAGCTGATCGCCACTTGGCCCAAATGGTTTATCGATTTTATGGGCCACAACAATGGTTTGAAAGAAGATGCACTGGAACTATTACTGGAAAAAATATTCCCGTATGCTTACCCATTATTGACCGATCTGTATTTCCCGGTCAATACGGCAACAAAACCCGCGCAGGTATTTTGGGATAACTGGCTGGGAAGTTTGCCGATGGATAAAGCGGAATTCAACAATAATCTCTTTAACCTCACCTACTGTGAAATGTGGGTACCCGCTTCCAACATTTCAACCGTGGTCAATACCATGCAGGCATTTTACGAGGCAGGAGGATATGAGGCCACCGGTTTTTATACCGTTGAACTATTGGGTGGTAAGCAAAGTAATTTCTGGTTAAGTCCGGGCTATGGCCAGGACTCCATCCGCATCAATATTTTATACTTTGCAGATTCGACTGTTACCCCTGATACCTATTTCAGTAAGTTCTGGACACTGTTTGCAGAAAAGGGCATCAATTTCAGACCACATTGGGGTAAGATGATACCTGATACAAACAGCGCACAAGGACCCGCTTACCTGCAAAGTGCTTACCCACAATGGAACAACTGGATGAACCTCAGGACACAAATGGATCCCAACCAGATTTTTGTAACCGATTACTGGCGCTCACATTTAAATATTCCGGCCTCTTAGAGCCTGTTTGGAAAAATAAGGCCGCAGATTCGCAGATCAATTGCTTGGTATTTAACCAATCTGCGAATCTGCGGCTTCTTTTTTCAACCAATATTTGAACGTATTTTTAGACAGTCTCACCCCCAATAAGATTTTTCTGTTATGCATACATTCGTAACCCTATGGAACCGTATCATCAATATAGGAGTGGATGCACATTGCACTGATTTTGACAAAAAACGCATCCGTCTCCTCAATGGCATCTGTAGCTGGGCTTTTGTGATTTACCTGATCTATGTTATCTGTTATGCCGCTGATGAAAAAGTCAGGTTTGTTTTTTGGGAAAGTGTTGCGGGTGTTATCGGGTACGCTGCCATCATTATCATCAATCATTACAAAAAATATGATACTGCCTGTCATTGTTTCCTCAGCTTCAATTTACTGTTTTACATAGAACAGGCCATACTCGGCGGCAAAGCAACAGGCGTTGAATACATTTTTGTCCCCTGTAGTATTACCCCGATGCTTTTTTTCAGGCAATTCAGGGTCATCTTCTTCTATTTTATGGCCAACCTGGCAGCATTTGGCATCGCCAAATTTTCGTTTGTGTACATGGACCCTGTTTTTATTTACAGCGGGCAGGAGCGATCTATCATGATCGCGAATAATATCACCATGTTTGTGATCCTGTTCCTCATCATATTACATTTTAAAAATGAGAATACCCTGCATGAACGGTTACTTGAAAAAAAGAATGACAACCTATCAGACGAAAAGAAAAAATCAGAAAAATTATTACTGAACATCCTTCCGCAGGAAACAGCAGATGAGTTAAAAGAAACCGGAACGGCCAAACCCAAGAGTTTTGACAGGGTAACCGTTATGTTTACGGATTTCAAAAACTTTACCCTGGCTTCCGAACAACTGACACCTGAAAAACTGGTAAGGGAGATCCATTACTATTTCAGCAAGTTTGATGAGATCATGAATAAATACCAGATCGAAAAGATCAAGACCATTGGTGATTCCTATATGTGCGCAGGCGGGGTACCCAAAGAAAATGATTCGCATTTTTATGATGTGGTAATGGCGGCACTAGACATACAGGATTTCATGCACCGGAAAAAAATAGAAAAACAATCCAGCAACGAACCTTACTTTGAATTAAGACTCGGGATCCATACCGGCCCCGTGATCGCCGGTATCGTAGGCACCAACAAATTTGCATTTGATATATGGGGCGATACCGTCAATATCGCTTCACGCATGGAAAGCAGCGGCGAGGTTGGACAGGTTAACATTTCAGGCAGCACTTTTGAACTGATCAAAGACAGGTTCGACTGTAGTTATCGTGGGAAAATTTCGGCGAAGAATAAAGGAGAGATTGAGATGTATTTTGTTGAGAATATTAAACAGTGCTCATAGCGTGATTTTTTTTCAACACAGAGATCACAGAGTTAACAGAGGGCCCTCCGTTTGACTCTGGGTCTCTGTGTTGAAAAAAACTACTCAACCCATAGCCATCTCATATTAATCAAAAACTGTAATTTTAACCTGCAATACATGTAACCTCTTTTCAAACAAGAGGTTTTTTTATTGGAAAATTATGCCCCTACTCTCTGTTTCCGCCATTCACAAACAACTCTCTCCTTCTTTTGCTTTGCAGGATATTCATTTTATCCAGCAAAAACACCAGAAACTATCCATCACCGGCGAAACAGGATCCGGGAAAAGTACGCTGTTAAAGATCATTGCGGGATTGGTGCAACCGGGTTCAGGTACCGTTTTATTCAACAATACAAGCGTAGAGGGGCCGGATGAACAACTGGTTCCCGGTCATCCCGGCATTGCCTATCTCTCGCAGGACCATGAACTGCGCAATAACTATCGCATAGAAGAACTGCTGGAAATGGCCAATAAACTTCCTGCAGGAGAAGCTGACAAGCTTTACAAACTCTGCCGCATAGATCTCCTGTTTAAACGAAAAAACGGCCAGTTATCCGGTGGCGAAAAACAACGCATTGCACTGGCAAGATTACTGGTAGGCGCACCGGAACTATTATTGCTGGATGAGCCTTTTTCTAACCTCGACCTGATCCATAAGAACATTCTGAAATCGGTGATAGAAGATATTGGCCGCCAGTTGCAAATCACATGTATCCTTACCTCGCATGACCCGCTAGATACACTTTCCTGGGCCGATGAGATCATAGTGATGCAGGCAGGACGCATACTGCAGCAAGGGCATCCGTCTATTGTGTACACACGTCCCTTGAATGAATATGTAGCGGGTTTATTTGGACAGTATATGCTGCTCTCCCCGGAACAGGCGGCAGTTTTCGGCTGCGAGATCACAGGCAAACAAAAGCTGTTTGTACGGCCCGAGGATTTTATATTAATACAGGATGGCCCGGGTATCAGCGGACAGATCACCCGGCTGGTATTCCGCGGGGCCTACCAGGAAGTGTATATCGCTGTGCCGAGTACCGTATTACAGCTGATAACGCTGGACAGAGGACTGGCCTTGGGGGATCTGGTAACAGTGGGCCTGTTACCCGGCCGCGGCTACCTAATGCCTGATCCCTGTTGATACCGGATACTAAATTCTGTGTACCTCCGTGTCCTCCGTGCCTCTGTGGTAAAGAACACCCTCCATTGATCGAAGTGAAGGCTTTACCACAGAGGCACGGAGGACACAGAGGTACACAGAGGAATTGTTCATGGTACAGCAGGGTAACTTTACTACTTGATGGGTATAATCCACCATTAAGCACACTTTAACGTACTCAGATACTGATTTTGCTTAGTTTTGCGTTATTACTCAAAAGCATGAAAAAGCACCTTTTTGTACTTGGCTTCCTGTTTACCGGTCTGCTGGCCAGTGCGCAGCAGAAAGGAACAGCTGCAAAGGACCCAAATAAACAGGCAGCAGGGGTAGCGCGGGTATCCCCGGAAGCTACGGTAACAGGTTTTGAATCCAACCTGGCTTCAGGTAACCTCTCATTGGTGAAAACATTATCAAGAACAACCTCAGGCTCTTTCAATACCAGTTATTTCCTTACCCTTAAAGGCACCGCTTACAATGCCGGCAAACCTTACCAGATCAGTTTGACCAGGGATGCGTTTGATGCTTATTTCCAGCGCAGCAGCAATGAGGTAGCACAGAAATGGAAGGATATGCTACAGTTCGTGCAGAGCGGTAAGCTTTCTCTGACGGATGAAACCGGCTGGACCAAGGCCGTTAATTATTTCAACTCGCTCTGATCCCGGCATGTTTCTTTTGAGGTGACAGGAAACCCATTTCACCTGTTTTGCGTTTAAACACCGTTTTCTTGCCCTATCTTTAAGTAACACGATCTATTACGGACAACCATGTTACGAGCCTATTTTATCTGTGTACTGACCATTGCGGTTTTCCGGCTGGATGCGCAGAAATGCCCTCCTAACATTGGTTTTGAAACAGGCAATTTTGATGGCTGGCAGTGTTATACCGGTTCTCAGGTGAGAGAAGGCTCGTACACACTGAATCCTTCCCAACCCGTTTTTGGCAGACATACCCTTCTGGCAAATACCAATGTGCCCGACTTCGATATCTATGGTAATTTTCCCGTCAACTGCCCCAATGGAAGCGGTTTTTCCATAAAGCTGGGTAATGAGTCAACGGGCGCCCAGGTAGAGCAGGTCTCCTATACATTTACCATCCCTGCCGGAGAAAATAACTACAGTATTATCTACCATTATGCTGTTGTTTTCCAGAACCCTGATCATGGCGCCGAGGAGCAACCTAAATTCACCGCCAATGTTTACGATGAAAGTTCAGGTAGCTATATAGGCTGCAGTTCTTTTGAATATACCGCTTCCTCAAGTCTGCCCGGTTTTATGCAATCCACCACGGAGGACCGTCTTTTTTATAAAGACTGGACACCGGTAACCATCAAACTTTCCGGTTATGCGGGTAAGACGATCAGGCTGGAATTTACCACGTTTGACTGTTCAAGAGGTGGGCATTTTGGTTATGCGTATGTAGATGTGAACCAGAACTGTAGCTCCCCTATCAGCGGGAATGTGTTTTGTTCAAAAACAGAAAAGCTGAAGCTGATAGCCCCATTCGGTTTTATGGATTACCGCTGGTACAATAATGACTTTTCGAAACAACTGGGAGATAGCAGTTCTCTGGAACTAAAACCCCTTCCGCAAGACAATACAAAATATGCGCTGGTGATAACACCTTACCCGCAACAAGGTTGTACGGATACCCTGTTTACTACCGCAGTTTACTCACCCGAGCCGTTGGAGTTTGTATTAAAAAACAATCTCTCAGCCTGTATTAACCAGGGGGCGGATATTACCGCCCCGTCCATGACAGCCGGTAGCGGGAATAACCTGACTTATTCCTATTTTACCAATCCGGAACTTAACAAGTTTGTAGCTGTACCCAAACAACTGATCGCAAGCGGGAAGTATTATGTGTTGGCAGAAAACGCCGCGGGTTGCACGGAGTCAAAAGATGTGCTGGTACATGTTGAACCACTTCCCAAATTCACCATTACCCACCCGCCGGTTGTTTACCGGCCCACACCTGTAGACATTACCAAAACCGTTACCCCATTTGAGAATGTTGTGTATGACTACAGTTATTGGGCAGATTCACTGTCAACAAAAGAGCTTCGGATGCCTAAGTTCATTGATGAAACAGGACGGTATTTCATCAAAGCTACCAGCACTATAGAACCTGCCTGCATCACGACCAAAGGGGTGAATGTAAAAATACTTGACCCCAATATTTTTGTACCCAATGCATTCTCCCCCAATGGAGACGGCTCCAATGATGACTGGCGCATTCCCCAACTGGCCTATTACCCAGAATGTATTGTAGAAGTTTACAACCGTACAGGGCGTGTTGTGTACCGCTCCCCACCCGGATATAGCCAGCCATGGGATGGAAAACTCAATGGCCAGAACCTACCCATCGCCACTTATTACTATGTAATCAAACTCAACAACGAACTCCCTAATATAGGGGGGAGTGTGACGATCTTGAGATAGGACCATGGTCCATGGTCTATGGTCTGTGGTTGTTGATTGTTCATCTGCTCCTTGTTCATCTGTTCCCAGTTCCCTATTCCTTTAACAGCCAGTTCCCTGTATTTGAATTATTTTAGCAAACAAAAGGTACCCCCTTCATGCCGCGCAGATCGTTAGGGTTGATATTGTTTATCGTTTGTATACTGGGGGGCAGATTCTCCTTTGGACAGAGTTGTCCTGCGAATATTGGTTTCGAGAACGGTACCTTTTCGGGCTGGGCAACCCTTTCAGGAACGATCAATGCCACGGGAGGTATAAACATGACACCAGGCGCCCCTGATGCTGCCGTACATACTATTGTCAAAAACGCTTCGCCGCAGGCCAGAGACCCTTACGGAAATTTTCCGGTCAACTGCCCTAACGGCAGCGGTTATTCCGTGAAATTAGGTAATGGACTTGCGCGTGGCCGGGCATCAAGTGTTGCATACACATTTACGATTCCTGCCGACCAGAACGATTACAGCATTATTTATAATTATGCGGTTGTATTGCAAAACCCCTTACATCAGCAATGGGAACAGCCCAAACTAACTTCCAGGGTATTCGATGTGGCCGCTAATAAATACCTTGAATGTGGCTCCTTCGAATTTGTGGCCGCAGCAAATCTCCCCGGTTTCAGAGAATCTTCAGTGGAACCCAATATTTTTTATAAGGACTGGGCGCCTGTCACCATTAAACTGGCCGGTCTGGCAGGAAAAGTAATACGGTTGGAATTTACGGTAAATGATTGCACACAGCAGGTCCATTTCGGTTATGCTTATATCGATGTGGATGAAAACTGTTCCACTCCCGTTACCGGCAACACCTACTGTAATGGCAGCGGCCCTGTTGTACTCAAAGCGCCTTATGGATTCAAAGAATACAAATGGTTTGACAGTCAGTCGACATTGGTGAGTACGAACAATACCCTGCGTCTTGATCCCCCACCACCAAACAATACAAAATACCGGCTGGAGATCGTACCATTTCCCAACCAGGGTTGTTACGACACACTGGAAACAACCATCATTGCCTCCAGTGATTTTATGAAACTGCAGGTACCCGATACGCTTGGTGCCTGTGCATCCACTGGCGTAAATCTGACCGCAGCATCGGTTACTGCGGGCAGCAGTAGCGGGCTGGGTTTTGAATATTATACCGACAGTACACAAAGAGAATTTTTATCTGATCCTGCTTTTGTAACAAAAACCGGTGCTTATTATATCAAAGCAACTGCTCCTTCCGGCTGCACAGAGATAAAACCGGTACATATTGTCATTCAAAAACCGTTGCAGCTTACGGTACATCCACAAACATTCTGTTCAGCCGTGGTTGACCTGACTGCGGCATCAGTAACTGCGGGAAGTGAAGCAGGACTGAGTTATACCTACTGGCGCGATACAACAGCCACCAGCAGTTTGCAGAACCCTGATGCCATTACTGTCAGCGGCAAATATTTTATCAAAGCGACCAATACAGAAGGATGTACCTCTGTAAAGCCTGTAACTGTAACCATCAGCAATGCGCCTGTAATCGTATTAAAGGATATCCATTCCTGTGGTCAGTTAGTATTCAGCAGCGTTAATCCTTCAGTTGGCAGTGACCCTACTGTTCAGTTTTCTTATTGGTCGGATGCGGCGGCAACAATCGGCATTTCTTCCACCCAGGTATTCAGTTCGGGAAGCAGCACTGTGTATGCGAAAGCCACTACCACATCAGGTTGTACCTTGATCAGGCCGTTCCAGGTGTCTGTTCATTCTTTTCCTGTATTCACCATTACCGACCCGCCTCTCACTGCAAGACCAGCAACTGTTGACCTGTCAACTACGGTTCCGGCAACCGGCAACTGGGGCTATACTTACTGGAGAGATGAACTGGCTTCCAAAATACTGGCCGAACCGGATGTCATAATTTTATCGGGTACTTACTATATCAAAGCAACTGATGCGTATGGATGTAGTACGGTTAAGCCCGTCACCGTAACCATCATCGATCCTCCCGTGATACCTCCGAATATTTTCAGTCCCAACAACGATGGCATCAATGATACCTGGCTGATACCGATATTATCTTCCTATGCGAATTGTATGGTAGAAATTTTTGGCAGGGATGGCAGGTCAGTATTCAGGTCATCGGGATATAGTCAACCATGGGATGCCAGGTATAAAGGAAAGCTGTTACCACCCGGCACCTATTATTACCTGATCAAACTTACCCCCGACAAAACGCCAATATCGGGAAGTGTTACAATCGTAAGATAAAAGAAGAAGGTACAAGGAACAACCCTGTTTCTTGTCTCTTTTCTCTTGTACCTTGTACCTTGTTTCTTGTGTCTTACTCATATGTTGTTACATTCGCAAACAAACCCTCTCAATTCACCCACATGGATGTAAAAATAGAAGCCAGCTGGAAAGAAGAATTGAAGCACGAATTCACCAAACCTTATTTCCTGCAGGTGGCGGCGCACCTGAAAACGGAAAAAGCAACCGGCGCTACGGTATATCCGCCCGGTTCCTTAATATTCAATGCCTTTAACCAGACACCCTGGGACAAACTGAGGGTGGTGATTCTGGGACAGGATCCCTATCATGGCCCGGGGCAGGCGCATGGATTGAGTTTCTCCGTTCCTGATGGTGTGGCGTCACCTCCATCGCTGGTAAATATTTACAAAGAGTTGAATAAAGATATCGGAATGCCCATCCCCAAAACAGGCAATCTCACCAAATGGACACAGCAGGGCGTATTACTGCTGAATGCCGTACTCACCGTTCGTGCAAATGAACCGGCGAGTCATGCCAAAACCGGCTGGATGGATTTTACCGATGCAGTGATCAAACGCATATCAGCAGAAAAAAAAGGGATCGTGTTCCTGCTATGGGGCAAATTTGCACAAGAAAAACAGGTACTGGTGGATGAGACCCGGCATTATGTTCTCAAAGCCGCACACCCCTCTCCTTTTAGTGCAGACAAAGGTTTTTTCGGGTGCAAACATTTCAGCCGCACCAATGAATTATTAAAGATGCAGGGATTTCCTGTGATTGACTGGAACCCATAATTAACTGGTGTGCGAACAAATAAAAACATCTCTGTGTAACTCTGTGTCCTCCGTGCCTCTGTGGTAAATCCTTCGCTCCGATCGATGGAGTATGTTCTTTACCACAGAGGCACGGAGTACACAGAGGTTCACAGAGGAAATAATCGAATTTTATCAATAACCGAAAGTTTAGCCTGACGTACAGATGAATGAAAATACAAAACAGAAAACATCTTTATTCGCCAATATCTTCTGCCGTATATGGGCATTATGGGGATTGCTGTTGTTTGCGGCAACATTGCTGATCGCTTTTGTTTTTTATAGCGCCTGTTTTTTTCTTGATGATCCTGCCAAAGCAAAATGGCACAGACAGGTCTCTCGTATATGGATGATCGTTTTCCTGAACCTGATCGGCTGCCCGCTCAGGATCAAAGGGAAAGAGCATTATGCTGATGATACCAACTACATCATCGTATGCAACCACAACAGCCTGATGGATATACCTGTGAGTACACCGTTCATGCCCAGAGCCAATAAAACCATTGCTAAAAAAAGTTTTACCAAAGTACCCATATTCGGGTGGGTGTATTCGTTTGGCAGTGTACTGGTTGACAGGAACAGTGATGGCAGCCGGAGAAAAAGTATTGAAGACATGAAGCGTGTACTATCGATGGGGCTCGATATGGTGATCTATCCCGAAGGCACACGTAACCGCAGCAACGACCCGCTTAAGAAATTTTATGACGGCGCGTTCCGTCTTTCCGTTGATACAGGCAAACCCATCATGCCGGTGATATTGTTATACACCAAACAGGTATTACCCGCTAATAAATTCTTTTTCCTGCGACCGCATTTTTTAGAGATGCATTTCCTGGAAGCTGTAAACCCTCAAGGTCTTTCAACAGAACAATTACGCGAAACCGTTTTCAGGCGTATGTGGGATCATTACCTGCTGCACTCAAAATAATTTCTCTGTGCAACTCTGTGTACTCCGTGCCTCTGTGGTAAAGCCTTCGCTCTGATCAATGGAGGATGTTCTTTACCACAGAGGCACGGAGTACACAGAGTTGCACAGAAGATTTTACACTTTATAGTATTGCTCCCAGCCTTTCCTTGGCGGAAGTCCAATCAGCATATCATTTGCCTGTTTGTGATTGGTGATCTTTTTTGTTTTCCTGTCGAACAATAGTTTGGTATTCAGTTTCTGCGACAACACACCGAGACAGAATACCTGGCTCAATGGCCCCGCGACAGAGAATGGCGAACGTGTTTGTTCTTGTCCCATACAGGCTTTCAGGAAATTGGCATAATGATTAGATGGACTCTTCGGCACTTCAGGAAGTTGAGCCGCCATCGCTTTGGCTTTTTCTTCAGGGATGATAGACAATGTACTTCCATGCGAACCACCTTTGAACGTTAAGTCCTTTCCGTAAATAATTTTACCCGGGTTTAATTTGGCGGCCTGTATGGTTCCGCTGCTGGGTGGCGGAATATTGGGATCAAGTCCCATCACACCATACCCCGCCGGTATCGGCGGCAGGTTGTTGACACCATCATACCAGGTGATATCGCAGGCGGGCATTCCCTGGCGTTCAGGAAAACGGAAAACGATCGTTGATGATTGCGGGTAAAAAAACGAATTATGTCCCTCGGCTTTCAACATACTTACTTCGGATGGAAGACCGAGTTCGAGGAACTCATGTGCAGTATCGATCAGGTGCGCACCCCAGTCGCCAAGCGCGCCCATTCCGAAATCATACCAGCAGCGCCACTGCCCGTTGATATAATCGTGGTTATAATCGTGTAACTGTGTTACGCCATGCCAGATGTCCCAATCCAGTGTTGCGGGTATCGCTTCTTTGGCGGGGAACTGTGTGATATTCGGGTTAAATGAGTGCCAGCGGCGAGCGCTGTTCATGTGCGCGGTAATGGCGGTAACATCTTTGATGATGCCGGCTTCTTTCCATGCTTTGAACTGGAAATAGTTTCCTTCCGAATGGCCCTGGTTACCCATCTGTGTAACCACGTTTTTGTGTTTAGCCGCAGCTTTCATCATCAGTTCCACCTCATTGAAAGTGCGTGCCATCGGTTTTTCTACATAGACATGTTTACCCAAACCGATCGCCATCATGGTTATCGGGAAATGGGAATGATCAGGCACACCCACACAAACCGCGTCTATCTGACTGCCCATTTTATCAAACATGGTCCTGAAATCCTGGAACCGGGGTACATCAGGAAATTTCTGCAGTACTGCCTGTGTGTGCGGCGCTCCCATATCTACATCACAGAACGCTACAAAATTGGCAAGACCGGTTTTGTCAAACGACATTACATCCGAGCCTCCCTGGTTACCGATACCGATACAGGCGAGTTTTACTTTTTCTCCGGCTTTTTCAGTGGGTAATACTTTCTGTCCATACGCTTTGGTAATAACAGAAGGAAATGCGGATGCAGCGGATAAAACTGCTGCCTGCTTTAAAAAGGAACGACGGGATTTTTGAGAGGAACTCATATAGCAATCTTTTAAATGGCGTAACTGTGTAAACGGTTTCCAAGATAGCTGAAAACTGTTTTACCTGTGGCAGAACAAGAATAGAAATTACGAAAACGATGGCGGGATTGATCGCGGATTTTTATTATGATTATGATGAGTGTACAACCATAAGCAAAAAACTCACTAATCATAATAAAAATCCGTGAAATCCGCGATCAATAACTGGTAAACGTCCTGCTCCTATTGATCTTCAGATCGCGGAGGATACCTGATTTGGGACTGAACATGATATTGAAAGAACGGTACAGACCGATAGGCATTACATTAATAGACAACTGCCAGCAATGCATTTCACGTGTAACGAACATGCTGAACTGCTGTAGTTTGGCCTCTGTAAAATCGTAGTAGCCATTACCCCCTATTTTCCATTTATTGGTCAGGCTGAAATCGCCGTTAAACTGGACACTGGAATACGTATCGGTCTGGTAGCCCGAATAATCAGCTTTGATATTCCTGCTGAAGTTCAGGGAATAAGAAAGCGAGAGGGTCCATGGAATATTAAAGTCTGTGAACTCGGCGGGGTTGGCGCGTACAAACTGTAGCTGGCGTTGCTGTTCATCCGGCGTCATAAAAGGATCCATGGGTAGGTCCTTGTCTGTTTCGCCTACCTCCTTGCCATCACGTGTTTTACTGGTAAAGGAAGTAGAGATGGCCAGACTGCCATTGGTGATACGGCCGAATTTGAAATTTTTAGGATCCCATAACAGTTTGTTTACGCGGAACCCGCGTGCATCCACATCATAAGGATCAAGATTGGCCGCAGCCGTGATATTTACTTTTTCAAACAGGGTACTTCTTGCATAGATGGAAAAATTGCCCAGGCCAAAACTATCTGCCAGGAAGTTATAGGAAGAATTGAACCCAAAACCATCCAGCAGTTTTACTTTTCTGTATTGTTCTTTCGGGTCCTTATTGGCAGTATCCCTATTCTTGTTGTTGACTTTCATCTCCAGCAGGTTATCCACGCCAAAACTGATACCACCGAATGATCCTTCGGGAAAAGCGCCAACCACCCCTCCTTCAAACTGTGAAAAACGCATCACACGGCCGCTGGTATCCACCTGCATATTGTAATAATTCTTTGCCGCAAAATCAGGCTGGTAACTTACCGAGAAAGAGGGACGTATCTCGTGACGTATCGCCTGGATACCTTTTGATTTTTTAAACGCATAGGTACCGAAAATACGCGTATTGAACCCGAGACCAAAGCTCATCTGCCGCGCTGCATAAAATCCACGCTGGATAATGGTGTCGAGTTTTTCTTTACTGTTATCCCAGTTGCGTAAAATCCTTTGCCCGTACCATCTTTCTTCAAAAGACACACTGGGTGAAACGATCAAAGGGCCGAGTGATGGCAGCGATAAAGTGATGGGTACATTGTGTACGGCCCCCCACTGCAACGTATCGAGTATGCGACGGAAACTGAATGCCGAATCATAAAAATTGATCTGGTTCTGGAAATTGCCGCTATACCCTATACCGATCTTTTCATACCATTTGCCACTACCCACCTGCTCCTTTCCCTGGAAAGGATACAGGGTGACTACGTTAAAATTGGCCGTCGGCAGGCTGAGCGTTACCAACCTGGTATTGCTGTTCTGGCTATGGTTAAGGTTAAGCGACAGGTTAGCTTTCCCGTTCCAGTCCTTGCCATAACTGATGGATGAATTCAACCGGTTCTGGAAATTCTGGGAAGGATTGTTTAACAGCTTCTGGTTAAACTGTGTACTGCCGAAGTTCACGTTGGCAGAAAAATTGGTTCCCGGCCGGGCGCGGTTATCGCGGCTATGCGACCAGTTGATCATATAATTTTTTGATTCGGTAAACTCTTCGTCTGAAATATATCCGCGGTTCAGCGTACGTGATTTCTGTATACTCAGGCTCAGGTTGCCCAGGTATTTATACCGCTTGATGTATTTCGAACTCGAATTCAACAGCCAGCCACCATAGGAATAGATATTGGCTGTAGTGGTAATATCCGCATGATCACCGAGTAAATAATAGTAACCAAGACCTTCCAGCCCCAGCCCAAAATCCTCGCTGGCGGTAAACTGCGGAAAAATAAACCCGCCATGTCTCCCCCGGTTAAGCGGGAACAAGGAAAAAGGAAGTGTGATAAAGGGCATAGGTATTGATTCCACTTCAGGATAGATCCTACCGGTTACGCCAATCTTATCATTCACCACTTTCAGCCGGGTGGTGCGGAACGCAAAATGCGGGGTATCCAGGTTACAGGTCGTGAACCGGGCATCCTGTGCAAACATCGTATTGGTGTCTACTTTTTTCATGACTTTTGCATTCACGAAAATTTCCCCTTCCTGGAAAAAAGTATTTTTTACCAGCGCCTTCCCGCTTCCCATATCATAATAGATCGTATCGCTGATTGATTTCAGTTCTCCCTGCGTAAACTGCGGCTGACTGGCCAGGCCACCGGAGGTATCGGAATTTCCGTAAGCTTTTACCAGCTGTGATTTCTGGCGGTACTCGATATTACCCGCTTCGAGCGTCAGGTCCTGGTATTGTGTTTTTGCTTTTCCATACAGGAAAACATCCCGTGAGGAAACCATCACCACTGCAGAATCATCTGCATGGTATTTTACCGGCGCTTCGAGTGAATCTTTGGATATGTTCATGGTATCCACTACCGGAACAGAATCTGTGCGGGGAACAACAGCCGTATCACCCAGCGCTCTTCGTATGGAATCACGTTTCAATGTATCTATCTGCGGTTTGGCAGGAACGGTATCCCGGGCGCTTTGCGTTAAAAAAGATACAAAACCGCGTGATCCCTCAACAGACGCTTTTACATAAAACGTTAATATGAGCAAATATGCCGTAACAACAATAGCCAGCGCGGTTTTTACGTTAATTTTGTAAAGTTTGCTCATGTTCACTTATGGCAAAAATAGGTGTTAGACAATAAACTATTCTTTCCGGGAATTCTTTAACGAAATGATATGCTGATCAGAAAATACGCTGCTTTGATTTTGTTAAGCTTTGGTTGCTGTGTCTGCATATCTTTTATCCCCCATACAAAAGCGCCTGTTCAGAAACAGCGTTTAAAGACGATCGTGATAGATGCGGGTCATGGCGGCCATGACAATGGCGCTTCGGGTAATTTTTCCAACGAAAAAACCATTTCACTCGCGGTTGCCCTCGAACTGGAAAAGCTCCTGAAAGAAGAAATGCCCGATGTGGATGTGGTGATGACCCGCCGCACCGATGTGTTTGATAACCCAAGGCGAAAGGCCGATATAGCCAACCAGGCCCGCGGCGACCTGTTTATCTGTATCCATGTAAATGATGCGGGCCCCATCAAACACCGCGAATTTATCGGCTACCGCGAAGAAACCTATTATAAAGGAAAGGGAGCAAAAAGAAAGAAATATACCCGCAAAGTAAAAGAATACCGTACCTGGACCAGCCCCAACCCTGCCAAAGGCACCGAAACCTTTGTGTATGGGGTTGATAAAAGTGATGATGCCAAACAGGTATTGAGTGAACACGAAAACATGTTTCTCGATAGTGCATCGGCCCAGGATCTGAAAGATTTTACTTCATCAGACCCTGCTAAAAGGATGATACTGAACATGAAGGCGCAAAATTATTTTTCCCGGAGTACCAGTCTGGCCATGACGATTGAGGAAGAATTTCAGAAACTGGGCCGTATCAGCCGTGAGGCCAAGCAACGGCGGAAAGGGATCTGGGTATTGCAGGCGGTGGCCATGCCCGCAGTGCTGGTGGAAACCGGTTTTATTTCCAACCCTGAAGAAGAGGAATACCTGAACAGCGATCGTGGGCGGCGGGAGATCTGCGAAGTCATTGTACGATCTGTTAAACGTTACCGTTTTTCGCTTGAAAAGCAGGGTTCGGGATCAAATACAAGCAGCATTAGTAATAAATAGCCTCTCTTCTGTGTAACTCTGTGTCCTCCGTGCCTCTGTGGTAAAGCCTTCGCTCAGATCGACGTAGAATGTTCTTTACCACAGAGGCACGGAGGACACAGAGTTACACAGAGAAGATTTATACTGATAATTTACGTTTCAATACATCAACGCAAGAAATCTTAGTTTTGCACCATGAAAATATCGAATGAAACAAAGGTTGGGGCCTTAACGGCAATTGCGATCACTTTGCTGATACTGGGATTTAATTTCCTGAAGGGGAAAACATTATTCAAAACGGGCAACATCGTATATGCTCCCTATGCAGATTCAAAAGGACTGATGATCTCCAACCCGGTATTTGTCAACGGTTTCCAGGTAGGTGCTGTATTTGATATTGAGAACAAGGATAAAGACCTGTCACAGATCATCGTGGCGATCAAACTGAAGGAGGATTACAATATCCCCAAAAACTCCGTAGCCTCCATTAAAAGCAACCCCTTGGGTTCACCCAGTATTGATATTGCGTTGGGAGACGGTACCCAGTACCTCCAACCGGGAGACACTTTGCTAACCACTTCCAATGCCGGTTTACTGGGAGATGTGATGAGCAAACTAGGTCCTGTGAGCGACCAGATAACCACTACCCTGCATTCGCTGGACAGTGTACTGAAGAATATCAACACCATCTTTGATCCAACTACCAAAGGCAACCTTCAGTCGGTGATTGCAAATATCAACCGCACAACAGCGAGTCTTGTCGTATCATCGGCTTCTATACAAGGTATGCTGAATGAGCAGTCGGGGGCGATCAGCCAGTCGATGAGCAACCTGAACAGTTTTACCAAAAACCTGTCCGACAATAACCAGAAAGTAACCAATACACTCACCAACCTGGAAAAAGCGAGCACGAATTTCTCCAATGCGGATGTATCCGGGAGTGTTGAAAAATTAAAAGCATCCATCAACACCCTGAATAATATCCTGGAAAAAGTGAATTCAAATGATGGCACTTTGGGTAAACTGATGAATGATAAAACGCTGTACAACAACCTCACCAATACGATACGCAGCGCCAATATATTGCTGGATGACCTGCGTGTACACCCCAAACGCTATGTGAATATTTCCGTGTTTGGCAAAAAAGACAAAAACGAGCCATTAACGGCGCCGCTGAATGATACGATCCCTAAGTAAACTGATGATAGTAAGAAGGCTGACAGGTATATTGCCCGTATTACTGGCAGGAACGATGGCTATGGCGCAGACACAACCGCGTGATACCAGTGCCGCAGGTGATCTCACCGGCAAAAGAATTGAATTGCTGGGTGCAGACCGGATGCAGATACAGAACATAGATTCAACGCATCAATACATGATACTGGCAGGTAAGGCCGGCGTGATACAGGGGAAAACGCGTTTTTATGCTGACAGCATGGTATTGAACCAATTCGATAATTCACTGGAAGCATTCGGCAATATCCATATCAATGATGCGGACAGTGTACATACCTATTCGCAGTACCTGAAATACCTGGGGAAACAGAAAAAAGCTTTTCTGCAAAAGCGTGTCCGTTTAACCGATGGAAAAGGCGAGCTTACTACCGAGAACCTTGAATATGATGTGACTTTAAAGATCGGCACTTATGTAAACGGCGGTAAACTGGTGAACAAGAAAACCGTACTGACCAGCCAGCAAGGCTATTATTATGGTGATACCAAGGATGTGTTCTTTAAACAGAAAGTAGTACTGACGGACCCAGAATACAAAGTGTACACAGATACGCTGCAATACAATAACAATACAGAGATCGCTACTTTCACCTCACCCACCCGCATCCTCAGCGACAGTGGCAGACGGACCATACGTACCAGGGATGGCTATTTCGATCTGAAAAACAAAAGAGGGTTTCTTTACCAGCGTTCAGTCATAGACGACAGCACCTATACGTTTACTGCCGATGAAATGGCGGTAGATGATTCTACCAAACTGGGCGAGTTCAGGGGTAATGCTGTGTACCGGGGGAAAGATACCGCACAGGGATTTGACCTGATCGCCAATAATATAAAGACCGACCGCAAAAAGGATATACTGCTGGCTACCCAAAAACCGATACTGCTGATCAAACAAGGACGGGACTCTGTTTTTGTCTCTGCCGATACTTTATATACCGCTAAACTTAGCGACCTGATGAAAACCCGCGACGTACCTAATATCCGCGATTCGGGAAAGATCATCATTGATACCACACGATCCGACAGCACGAACAAATTCTTTGAAGCCTATTATAATGTAAAAGTGTATAGCGATTCCATGCAGGCGATGGGTGACAGTTTGTTTTATTCGCTGAAAGATTCTGTGTTCCGCCTGTTCAAGAACCCGGTGGTATGGGCAAAGGATAACCAGATCACGGGTGATACCATCTATATGTACACCGCCAATAAGAAACCTGAGCGGATCTCCATTTTTGAAAATGCCATGGCCATCAGCCAGGTAGACAGCTCCATTTATTTTAACCAGCTGAAAGGCGTTAAACTCGATGCTTTTTTTATTGACGGTAAGATTGACAGGATGTTTGTAAAAGGCAATTCAGAGAATGTGTTTTATAACCAGGATGATGAGAAAAAGTTCATCCATGTCAATAAAGCCAGCTCCCAGACTTTCGAGGTATTTTTTAAGGACAGCAAACCTGAAAAGATCACCATGACCAATAATGCCGATGGCACCATCTACCCGATGCGGCAGGTAAACCACGAGGACCTTAAACTCCGCAATTTCAGGTGGCTGGATGCGATGAGGCCGAAGAGTAAGTTTTCGATATTGGCGAACTGATAATCCCTAAGCGAAGATTTCAACACAGAGACCACAGAGATAAACGGAGGGACCTCTGTTTATCTCTGTGGTCTCTGTGTTGAAAAAAATCACGCAACAGGTCGGGTCGCTCAAAGAAAAAAGACCGTCTCAACAGACGGCCCTTCTCAAAAATATATCCTGTATGATACCAGATAAAGCAATCATTATGGCTTGATATGGCCATCCAGGAATTGGATTTTAAAACGGAGTAACCATTGCAAAGAACGTTCAGAACAACCGAAATCTTTCTGGACTAAACGATGATTGTTTTGTGGTTTTTCAACTACAATCAAAAAAAAGGTTGCCCGCAGGCAACCTTTCGTTATTCAAAACCAGTGGACTTTTTATTTCCCTTTGATCAACTGTACTACTTTTCTTCTTCCGTTCTGCATCACTTCTGCATAGTAGGTACCGCTGCTGTACGCATGGCCTATCTGCAGTGTACTGTTAGCGCCGATATTGGATCTTGCATCCACTACCCTGCCACCTGCGTCCATTACACGGAGGTTGAGCGGTGTTTCATATTTGCTCGCGAACCTGAGTGTGAAATAGCTGGTGCTTGGGTTTGGCATCACGGTTATTTTCAGCTCCTCTTCTGTTGTGCTGACAGTTTCTTCTGTCAGTTTTTGAGAATTGGTTGTTTTGCTGTTCACGATCGGTGATGGTAATGAACCACAATCGTAACTGTTCCAGATCACCGTATTGCCCTTGCTTTCCAGTTCTTCTACAATGAACACACCGGTCATGTACACATCATCACCACAATCGTTTGAGTTATGTCCCCTGTGGTCACAATTGTTGTGCTGGTGGTTTTTGTGACGGCATGACCAGTAGCTATGCGCCCGGTGATCGCAGGCATCGTAATCATCATCGGAATCTGTTGCCGTTACTTTCAGTTTACCGTCGGGCATATAGATGTTGGCCGTAACTTTTGTATCGCCGCCGTATATGGTAAACTTCTCTTCATCCGACTTATTATCACCCATATAGAAAGTAAGTTTTGTATTATCGGGGTTCACCCATACCTGGCTGCCGAAACTTACTTTGGAACTGATCCTGACACTTGTGCCTGGTGCAAAACGGATATAACTGTAATGATCATCTTTCGCGCCTTTCTCAGCGATCAGGTTATCAATATTCAATACTGTATTGGTGAACCGGATGCTGGCGCCTTCTTCCAGTTTAACGGTACCATAAGTATTGCCTGTTACCGTAATACTTACGCCCTTTTTAACGGTGAGGTTATTATAGTTGGCGGTCAGTGTTACATTCTGTGAATATGCATTGTAATTAGGCAGGTATTTGGTACTGGCCGTATTATACTGCATAGCAGGCAATGTTACCGAAGCGACACCTGCGATCTGTGAACTGATACTGATATTACTACCATTCTTTTCGATCTTAGGCGCTTTTACAAACGAACCCGGTCCATTAACAGCGCTATAGCTGTTAAACGCAGCTTTCCCTTTGGAGGTCATCACACCTACACTACCTGTGGCTACTTTATTGTACTTGCCGATCGTTACATTTTTATAGGTAAGGATAGTATAGCTGCTTACCAGGTTTTGTTTCTGGAAAGTATAACTGGCCGGTGTGCTAGTGCAACCACCGGCAGATGCCGTTACACTATATACACCATCGCTGTTAGACAGGCCGAGACTGATCTGCTGTGTGGACGCAAAAGGGCTGCTTCCTGATTTCCAGTTATAAGTGGCGGCACTGTTGGCGGATACTGCCGTTAAGGTGATCTTGTTACAGAATGCATCCGGCGTACTTACCGTGATCGTTGGGGCAGACAGTACCGTTACTGTAACGGTCGTTGCACTGTAGACCTTATTACCACTGGCATCCGTTACTGTCCATGCAATGTTGGATATACCTGTATTAAATGTACCGCTTGCATTAACACCCGTGCCGCTCCTGCTTGTCGCGCCCGTGATGCTATACGTTACGGTAACATTACAGTTATCTGTCACACCCAATACCGGGATGTTATAAGTACTTCCGTTGCTGCATAAAGATTGGTTTGGTACAGGTGTGGTAATTACCGGCAGTGTGTTATCCACTACGGTTACTGTTTGAATAACTTTTTTCTTCCAGCCTGCTGCATCGGTCGCGGTCCAGGTAACATACGTTATTCCTACCGGGAAGAAAGTAGCTGGATGGTCGTTGGTAACAGATACTCCGGGGCAGTTATCAGAAACAGATGGTATGGCCAGTGTTATGTTCGCACCACAAGCACCTGGATCATTACTTACCGTAACAGGACTCAAGCTGCTGATAACTGGCATTTCGTTATCCATCACCACTACCACCTGTTTGGATGTATCGGTATTGCCATGGATATCTGTTGCCGTCCAGACAACAATCGTTGTTCCTATCGGGAAGAATGGAGATGGGTGGTCATTGCTGACAGAAGGGGTGCCACAATTATCACCAATAGCCGGTGTACCCAGGTTGCTGATGGTTGCACCACATTGTCCCGCATCATTTGGCACAGCAAATGCTCCGGGTGCATTGATGGTTGGTTTTTCAATATCAACCACGGTTACTGTCTGCGTAGCAGTAGCGGTATTACCGCTGTTGTCTGTTACGGTCCAGGTAACGGTTGTCGTTCCGACAGGGAAGACTGATGGCGCGTTATGACTTGTTCCTGCTATACTACAGTTATCAGATACTGTTGGTGTACCCAGTACCACGCCGGAAGCTGAACACAGACCCGCATCTGTATTAACAGAGACGTTGGCCGGCGCTGTAATGGTTGGATTGATCACATCTGCCACCACTTCAGGCGTAACTGTTGCGGAAGCCGTACAACCATTGGCATCTGTTACCGTGTACGTAAATGTTCCGGCAGTAGCATTGAAAACACCTGTGCCTATATAAGGCGCTGTACCTCCTGTTGCTGATACAGTAACAATTGATGAATTACTGTTGCAGAAAATTGGTGTTGCAGAAGCAGTTACTACCAATGGTGATGGCTGAGGAATATGTACATTGAATACATACTGGCAGCCTTTTGCATCGGTAACCGTATATACATAGTTGGCCGCATAAGTAGAACCTCCTCCATAAGTAACCCCTTCCGGTAAACCGATCACCAAAGCGCCGCCGCCCTGGTTGGTAACTGTGTATGGTGCAGTACCTCCGTAGATGGTAATGCTTTCCGTACTCAACCCGTTATAACATAAGATCGGTGTAAAGCTGTAATTGACCGTAATAGGTGCGGCAGGTTGTGCAACGGTAAAGTCTACTGAAGTAGTATTACCACCTCCATCACTGATCACAACCGTGTGTGTTCCTGCGGTTAATCCATGTATGGTAAATGGTGATCCGCCAATACTTACAGTTGATCCGCCATCTACTGAATAACTGAATGCAGGCACTCCATTCGTGAAGCTGATCGTAGCAGAACCGGTAGCGGCTCCATAACAATCAACATTCGTTACACTCACTACCGCTGCATTGGCAACAGGGTTTGCACAGCTTGGCTGTGGCTGGAAGCCTGGGATACCCGGGGCCACATCTATCCCATTCGTGAGTCTTGGATTATAATCTACACCCGCACCATTTACGATACCGGCAGCAATGGCAGCGGAAGAATTGGTTCCCCACCAGTTACATTCCATATTCGCCGCAACAGATCCACCCGTAATCGCCTGTGTTACCTGGCTGTTGGTATTACCGGTGATGGAATTGTTATCTGCCTCGATCACCATATTATAACCAGCTTCAGATTCCAGGTAGAACCCATCTGCATTGTTACGGATATAATTGAACTGGAAAAGAGATGATGTATTGGCTGAACCAAACCCAAACAGGCTGGTGGTAACATATACCCCTGTACTGTTGGCTTTGTTCTGCCCATCCACAGTGTTGCCTGAGAAAAGCGTTGTTACCGTCGACTGCTGACCTGCAGATGCGAGACCTACATCCACATTTGTAACCAGGTTGTCCCTTACGGTTACAGCGAGATACGGCGCAAATACCCAGATACCATATCCATTTACCTTACTGTTGGATACCTGGTTATTCTGTATCAGGTCGGCCACACCACCCTGTCCGCCATTGTTATCCGTATGGATACCGCTGGCAGAATTGGTTACGATGTTACCGGTATAGGTTGAACCTTTTGACCAGTTGGATGCGATAGCATCATTGGTATTGCTAACTGTATTATTCATGAACACACCCGATCCACCGAAATTGAACATACCGATCGAAGAGGTGTTACCCTGTACATTCTCTACCGTATTATTTGTGAAACTGAATGTACCACCTGATGAGGCATAGATACCTCTCAGGAAAATATTCTTCAGTGTCACATTATTTACATTCAGGTTATTATACACACCTGTTGTATGATCTGTGATAATACCGTTGCGTGCATCTACATCCACACCACCCGCCACAGTGCCACTTGTGAGTGATGGGTTATCGCCATCAACAGACAGTTGCGTAATGGTCACATTATTCGCCTGTACCAGGAACACGTTACTGTTACCCCCCGCTGCACAGATGGAACCGCCACCACTGCCACCGCAATTCGGGTTGGATACAGCAGGCACTATTTTGGTAACCGCCTGACCCTGCCCGGTAACTGTTACAGATTTATTGATGGTTACATTGTCGGTAAATACACCCGGACCTACATTCACGGTAAATCCATTGGATGCTGCATCCACACCTCTTTGTATCGAAGCGGCAGCGCTTACAGGCGACAGGTAACTATTGGTAGTTACATAATCATGTCCCGCCTTCACTGTTACAAAACCCAGTGTGTTGGCATCTATCTTGTGTTGTATCCTGTCTTCGAGTGCGAACAGGTTGGCATCTGTCATGGCGGAAGGAAGCTCCAGCCCTGATCCAACATCAAATTTATTGCTGGCGGCAAAGATCGCCGTGGTCCATGGCGCCATTGTTGTTACAGCATTCGCGCCTATACCTATTACCAATGGATATAAAGGGAATGTGGAACCGCCGGTTGGGCCTGATTGGTGATCCAGTGCAATAAATGTTTTGATACCATTGTTGAAACTGTTCTCAAAACCAGGGCCACCCACTACGAATGCCGTAAATGCCGCAGCATCGTTATCATGGTTCATAAACTTCAGCGCCGTACCGCCGGTAGTTCCTGAGCCATTAAATGTGTTACCGCGGATAATCGCATCAATTGGTTTCTGAACGATGCTTGCCGAATTGGTACTGATCGATTTTGTACTAACCGTAATATGGTGATAACCCACAGAACCCGTCAGTGGTGTAAAGCTGTTATCATTCACCCTTACGGAATTATAATTCTCCAGACTCACTGCCCATTCATGATCGGTGAATGTATTATTGGTAACAATGGTTGTTCTTGCATTATAGTTATTACGCAAACGCAGTACAGCCGCATTGGCAGCCGCTACATTTGCAAACGATGAATTAAAACTGTTACCAGATACAGTTAATGCACCGGCACCCGCATTCATATCCGACATTTCCACACCACCGCCATTAAAGATATTGTTGGTGATATTGATGGCGGCGCTGTTACCAAACCTTGTCAATACATCATGGTTGATGGAGCGTAGTGTATTGTTACTGAAATTACCGCTGGCCTCATCCGCCGATATACCTGAACGGAAATAGCGCGATACACCAAACCCATCATTCGCTACACCATCTACTGTATTACCCGTAAACACCACATTCGGCACACCCCCTGATGCTACCCGGAAATTGGTAGTACCGCTATAGTTCACACTTACCGCGTTCCTGTCGCTATAACTGCCGGAAGAAACGGTGGAACTGGAACCATACGCTTCAATCTTATTATTGATCACGATCAGGTTGTTGATATTGGTTCCGCTGGCAATGATACCGCTGCTCAGTTTTACCAGGTCAACTTTGATACTGAAATTATCAATGGTAACATCTGCTTTCGAAACATCGATGATCGTTTTCTTTCCTGTAACCGTTCCGGTGAAATTGATCACCGGTTGTGTAGCGCCCACACCTTTTAGTGTAACGCTTTTATTCACCAGCACCTGTTCGTTATAGGTACCGGATTGTACTTCCAAAGTATGCCCATTCAATGTCTGCGGGTCATTGATACCAGCCTGGATGGTACAGAATTTCTCTCCTGTATTGATATTGGTCACCGGACCGGGATCGATAATCAGATTCAGGGTAACAACAGAATCACATCCACCAGTAGTGGTGAATGTTCTGCTGTCCACCACCGAACTTGTATAAGTAGTTCCCTGCCATGTATAGCTTGCACAGGCCGTGATATTGAGTGAAGTACTCAATTCACATTTACGTGTGTACCATACCGGTGAAGTAACCGTACGGGTAGTACCTCTTGTGATATCGATATAATAATAACCGGTTGAATTGGCCGGCAGGTCATTGTGTACAAAACTCAATGAACTTCCGATCACAGAATCTACCTGTACCGGCAATACATTGCTTCCCGGCACACCAAACATTACCCTGATGATCGCATTGGAATAATCATTCGTAGCATCTGTAATGTTTACGGAGATAGTTGGCGCGTTCCTGGCTTCGAATATAGATCCCATGATACGTGTGTTGACAGTAAAATCAACCTTGGTATCATAATCCTGTGTGGCATAGAAATGCATATCATATACCGCTTTCACCAGTGATGCCTGTGAAAGTTCCGGCGCGAGTACCACCGTTCTTGACTGTGTGGTTCTGCCGAAAGTGGTATTGTGGTTATCGTGATCGATGGTTGGACCCAAGTGGTATCCTTTGGACAATAGTTTCTGGTAATACCACAAAATCGACATGGATGAACCAGGGTTCGAGTAAGTGGTATTGGTTGAATTGGCAGGACCGCTCTCCACTGCTATCCCTGAAATAGCACTGTCTGCCTGCGCATCATAAGGAAGATTATAGAGATTGTTGAAATCATCACCATCAGGATGTGCCAGTGTGGCGAATGTATTTTTATTTACACGGTCGTTCACTGTTTTAAACAACCCGTCAGGACCGGTATAGGTATTTTTGGGAACGTACACATCATAGTTCGGTCCTACATTACCATTCACATTCGATTCCCATCCAAACAATTCGTTCATCTGGTTGCCATATACCAACACGTGACCGCCGCCAGATATCACACCCCATTCCATACCATACAAAGCAACGAACCCAGGATTACTGGTGCTATAGGTGTTAGCCTGTGTAATACCTGCATGGTATTTCGCCAGTTCATTACCCGGGTTGTTCAATGAGGAGAAGTGATTGTGTTCGGCGATACCCAGGAAATCCATATTCAAGGAAGCATCAGCGTAAGCATACGCATTAGCCGGTGTATGACCGGGATTATCTTTCTGTCCATCCGAATAATCAGAATGTGCATGCAGTGTTCCGAAATAATAATTATTCGGTGGCGTACTGGTGGTGGTGGCATTACCTGTTAATGGAGATGCCGCCCGGTATTTAGTGCCCCCTGTACAATTCTTATCCATTGCAAATACAAAGAAGTAGTACTGCGTGGTAGGTGTCAACCCTGCTGCACTGAAGCTGGTAGATGCTGAATTGGCCACTACTATTCCTCCGCCAAAATTATCCCCGATAGCATAGTCTGTATTATCAACCGGTGTGGCAGATAAGGTAGACGTGCTGCTCCTGATGACGAGGTAATGGTAATTGCTGTTGGCAACACCATTGAATGTTCCGGTGATGATGGTGTTGGAAGCATTCAATGCCAGGCTGGCCGGTTGCGCAGTTGGTGTGGCGCAAACAGGTAATGGCTGTGTTGTTTGCGACCCTGTTAATGGAGCAAGTGTATTGTATGCAGGACCGTTCAGACAGCCCTGTGCATTCAGGCTGAATATAAAATAGTAATACTGTGTAGCAGGTAATAATCCCGAAGCGGTAAAACTTGTATTGCTGCTTCGCTGTACCACGGTTGCATTACCGATCACATTACCGGCATTGTACACCTGCCCATTGATCAGCGTTCCGCTGAAGGATGCGCTGGTGCTTTGCAGTACCAGGTATTCCTGTGCAGTGCCTGCTGTAAACGATACCTGTATGGAATTGGTAGTGGTATTTCCTGCCACAAAACCGGAAGGCTGGTTAACCGGCGCAGCGCATGGTGGCAGACCGGCGGCAGTGGTTGTATTGCCGGTCAGTACATTCGCAACGGAATATAATGGACCACCTGTACAAACACTGTTAAGCGGGAATATAAAGAAGTAATAAGTAGACGCTCCTGTAAGACCTGTTACCGTAAAGCTGGTAGCACTTCCTTTGGCGATCACATCGCCATCACCCAAATCATCCCCAACATTGTACACCTGGCCGTCAACAGGATTGGAAGTAAGACTGTTGCTGCTGCTCATAACAACGAGGTACTCATTCACCGCAGGGCTCGCTGCTGTAAAGGCCGCTGATATACTGGTTTCCTGCGCTGCACCGAATGTTAAGGAAGTAGCGCCCGAGGCCGGTGTAACACAAGGTGTTGATACCACGCCGGTAACCGTAAGGTTATCGATACTGATCTTGGGTCGTGAGCCTCCGCTTCCTCCTGTGCCATTGTGGTAATAGAAACGTAGCCTGGCAGTGGCGCTGTTATTAAATATGGCGGGCAATGCTATATTGTTTACCAATCCTATTGCAGGTACACCATTGGTAAAGTTCAGTACAGCCGCCGCAGTCAGTTCGATAAAATTGGTATTGTCTACCGTTGCATATACACGGAACGACCCCTTCCTGCTATTACCGCTCTGGAAATCATTGTTGATAGTGGCCCAGTCAAAACTGAGCGTACCTGCATTCATGCCGGTGAAATCCATGTAGAAATCTATTGCGACTGAAGAGTTGTTATCAGTAGTGCCGGTAGACAATAAAACAATATTGCCGCTTCCCTTCTGCACACCACCAGACGATCCCGTAGTGAAAGTCAGTGTAGCAGTAGTAACATTTGTGGCAACAGGGATAGTACCAATAGCTGCCTGTGGAACCGATGAAAAATGATTGGCACCGGTACCTGCTGTGAAATTATTTGACCAACTGCCAATACTACTGAAGTTTTCTGTATAACGGAACAGGGGCTGTGCAGACATCACCACAGGTACTACATGCGATGTGCTGAAGCTGTTTTGTGACCCATAAGCAGTACCTCCACTATTGGTCGCAAAAGCTTTGTAATAATAAGTGGCACCCGGAGTGAGGCCCGATACATTCTTGCTGAAGTTCCCTGTAGTAAGATTATCGGCAGTTACCACGGTGCCGCTGCCATTGGCAAAACCCTGTGTGGTACTGTACTCAAACCCATAAGAACTAATGGGGCCACAACCTATTGCGGAAATGGCTCCGTTCAATACGGCCGATGTGCCGGTAACTACCGGGCTGCCTGTTACCACCGTTGCCGGTGTACTCACGCCGGTTCCCGATAAATTAATGGGTATGCCAAACACGGGATTATAGCTTACCATCAATACGCTGCCGCTATATGACTGCGCGGCAGTAGGTGCAAACTGTACATATATGGTAAGTGGCACCGTACCTCCTAAAGAATAGTTATAACTCAGTGTGTTGGTAAATGGTCCTGATGGAGATAAGGAATAAGCAAATCCCGGCAAAGGCTCCAGGCTCACTGTAACAGGCGATTGCGGAAGGTTATGGATATTTACGGCAAATGAATTTACAGCCGTGGTATTCGTACAGACATTTCCAAATGGCTCCAGCGGCGAAACGGTTATTATGGTTGGCGTTGGCGGTATGTCGCGGGTTATCCACACTGAATAAATCTTGTAAGTGGTACCATCCTCTGCTGTTACCCAAAGACTAACTCTATTCAAACCGTGGTTCAATGGTACTCTGACCGGATATGATGGTGATTCATAAAGTTGTCCATCAATATATATTGCCACCGTTGAATTATCGGCCGTTGCATAACTGAGATATAAATGCGTTATATCATGGCTAACAAATGCATAGTAGATATTTTGTGCTGGTGTAAAAGCAGTAGTAGTCGGTACATTCGCTCCCAAGCCATTCAGCATACTTATATTGGAAAGATCGGCATTAGCAGATAGCGGTGGAGCAGTTGTCCACACGATCCCTACATCATCCAACGCCAGCCCATGATCACTTGACGCATGATCAGGATCGTCCCATTTCAGCATGATGTACTGGCCATTGTTCAATACCAATCCGGGTATCAGTATATTCTCAACAGCTGTTGTTTTGAGTGTATTGCCATTGGTGGCCCCCGCCGACCCCGTATTTAAGGCACTCGATAAATTCAATGCTGGCACGGGTGTCCAGCCCACATTGTTGTTGGGCTGAAGGTCCCCGAAAAACGAAGAACTTATCTTGTAATAAAAAGAAACGGATTGTGCGGTCCCGCTGCCGCCATTCCTCCATTGCTCAAGTGAATAATTGACTTTAATAGAATTGATCGGAGTTCCTGAAGTATTTCTCAATAGCACACCGTGCGCAAAATGACCGGCAGTACCGGACCCTACAGAACCCAATGCCCTATCCGTACTAGCTTGATCACCAAAACTGTACAGACTGCCCGTTGCACTCGATCCCGTACCCACAACATAATTTATTGCCCCGCCGCCGGTTGCCTGCGAAAACCAATTAGGTATGGTAGAATTACTTACCCATTGAACGGGTGTTGCTGAATTGGACAGCGTATTAAAATTCTGCACGTAGCTGCCGCTCGTTGCCATATTTACCTGGGCATACGATTGAACAACTGTCAGAAAGGATAATACTGTAAACAGTAAAGTTTTAGGCGTAAAAAATTTCCTCATACAATGGGTTTGATTGTAACAAGCGGGTGACAATAAAATAATGGAAATGGTTTTCCTGTAACGGACACACCAAAACATAACCTGGATGGTAAGCGATTTGATCGTTGGCAGTTTTGGTTTTTTATCGGTGTCACTAGGATACCAGATTCTATTTAAGGAATCTTCTTAAAGATAGACGATTGGCTGTCTTTTAACAAAGTGTAAACTACTACAAGCTGTCGGAAATCATTTACAACTGAATTGTATATAACTGATTAATAGATAGTTAAGAAGATGTTTACCCATATTAAATAATGATTATTTATTAAAAATAAAGAGACACCCACCTATTAGAAAATATCCCGGCAGAAAATCTGCCGGGATATCGGTATGCAGGTGGTCAGGAATAGCGTTTTAATTGATCCTGCGGATATGTTCTGATCCCTGGAGCGGGGCCTGTCTCCATAAATTGTAATCATCGGCGGGCAGTTTCTGAAGATTACTGTAATTGTATTTTCCCGGTTCACTCCTGTATTTTTCGAGGAACATATTATCGATCGTATATACTGTTTTGGTTTGGGGATCAAACAACCTTTCCCTGCCCATGATACCATCAGAAAATCTTTGTGAACTGATATCCTGGCTGCGGTTCCTGTTTTCCCATGTCTGCATAATGGTGCTGGATGACTGGGACAATGTGCGGCCAGCCTGCAAAATGCCATCCCGCACATCATTGCTTTTGCGGATACAGGTCTGCGCATAGCCATCTTCCACATTAAAAGCTGCCATGCATTTTTCGAGCGGTGGAAGAACCGTTTCGAGTTCGTTTAACGGCGCTGTAATGCCCATGAATGAATACGCTATACCAAAGTTGGCGCCGGGGCCATAGTTATAGTGTACAATAAAAGGCATGGTGGTTACCAGGAAAAGTCCCTCGCTGACTTTTGTTTTGTTCCTGTCGGTAAATACCGCCCTTATCAGCGCCGCAACTGCCCCGTTGGCCTGTATAGCGGCCGGTTGCACGGTTGCTGAAACTATCTGCACATTATAGAGCTCGGGTATTTTCTGCAGTATGGGAAATAGGTTTTGCTGATGCAGGAGCCGATAAAAATTTTTGAGATAGTTCTCAGGACTTACCGGGCTAATCACCGGCTGGCCTATAAGCGGCGTGCGCATCCCTCCCATGTTGACATAATTATTGTCTATGTTTTTCTGCTGCTCACTCAGGTAAAATATGCCGCCGATACCATAGTAAAAAAACTGTCTCTCAGGACGCGCAGGGTCCCACGAAATAAATGAGAGATTGGTACAATCACCACCCTGCGACATTGCCCATCCCTTTGGTACATTGATCGAATAGCCATTGAATTGTTTATTTTCTGTTACAGTGGTCACTGTAGCAACAACAGGCGTTCCGTTCTTTGTATTACCGGTGCCCTGGCCGCAGGAATAGAAAAATGAGAGCGTAAGAGGCAAACATGCTGTCAACAACCTGGATAGCGTTTTCATAACATGGTTTTTAAGTTTTGATAAGATACGTATTTACGTTGTGTTATTTACCCAGCATGATAAATGTTCCTACTTGCCATACATTGGTGCGGTTGGTAACATCGTCTTCCGAGTTGATATTGCTCAGTCCCAGGTTATACCGCAGGCTGATACCGGCTTTGGATTTGGCGGGCATAAATCCCACACCGAATGCCCAGGCGAAATCGGTGGATTTCAGTTCGTCTTTGATCCGCTCAGAACCGTAACCGTTGATCTTCCTGGTGGCGCCCAGCAGTAATCCCATTTGCGGGCCGCTTTGCAATACAAAACCGGAACCCGCATGGTATTGCGCCAGCACAGGGAACCGTGCATAGGTTACGGATACTTTACCGGTAATACCACCTGTACTGAACTTGGCCCCTTCAAAAGAAAGCATGGCTTCCGGCTGGATACTGAACTGTTTGTCGATGGTAAACCTTACCAGTGCACCGGCATGCGCCCCGATACTGGAAGAAAAGATCTCGGTATTGTCTCCTGTAAGGGTGGAGAGGTTTACACCGCCTTTGATACCGAACTGTGTTTGTGCATTTACAAATGATACGCTTACTGTAGCAAGGATCACGATGAGTAACTTTTTCATGGTTTGTTTTTTTTTGATTAATTGATAAGACAAACCTACTCTGGTGTGAAGGAGAGGGAAATAGTTAATTTGTACTAGGAGCAAGAATAGAACAGATGAACAAGGAGCAAGGAACAGATGAACAAAGAAGAAGGAACAAGGATCGGAATTTGTTTGGCCGGATTCTGATCCGATCAAATTTCATCTGTTCCTTGCTCCTTGTTCATCTGTTCGAATATTTCTTCTAAAACCATTTATGCTTATGCGCCATCTGCATGATCTGTGCCTTGGATTGCACCTGCAGTTTCTGGTAGATATTGGCGATATGGTTGCGGACAGTGTTGACACTGATATCGAGTACGGAGGCGATGCGTTTGGCATCCCATCCGGCCACTACATGTTTTAATATTTCTTCTTCGCGTTCGGTGATGGATTTGGGTAATGTTTCTGCCGGAACAGGGTTACCCGCGGTTACGGTTGAGCGACTGAGTAAGTTGAGCGCCTTTCTTGCGATACCCGGACTCATAGGAGCGCCCTGGTGTTCCATCACACTGGCTACAGCTTCAGCCAGTACCGCAGGTGATTCATGTTTCAGCAGGTAACCGGATGCACCGGCACGTATGGCTTCAAACACTTTTCCATCATCATCCAGAACCGTAAGAACGATAAAATGGATCTCAGGGTACAGGGATTTGGCGATGGCAATGGTTTCCACGCCATCCATTTCCGGCATTTCAATATCCATAAACACTACCTGCGGCATCAGGTGAAAAGGCAAGCCTTTTAACTGCTCAAGGAAAACGCGGCCATTGACTGCCGTGAACTGTAACTGCAGGTGCTTACATTCCGAGATCTTATGAAGAAACGAATTCAGGTAGGCTTTGTTATCTTCTGCTATGGCTATCGTGTATTGCATGAGGTAAGGGTTCATCATTTGTAAAAATGGAGAAACTGTTTTTTTGCCGGAATAGTCAATTTGTACTAGTTACCTGCTGCCGTATAATAACCGATATGCCTTTCCCCTCCTCCCCACTCCAGCTGATATCCCAACCTGCTTCTGCGGCGCGGTTTTTCATATTAAAAAGACCATTGCCCCCCTCCTGGTTTTCGCTGGCAGGCGCCATCCCCGAACCGTTATCCGTTACCCTAATGCTCCAATCGGCATTTCCGCCCTGAATATGGATAGAGACCTGGTTGCCGCCACTGTGTTTTAAGGCATTATTCACTGCTTCCTGTATTGTCTGGAACAGGTGAAACCCCTGTGAAGGCGTTAATGCATGATCGATCACGATATCCTCATATACATCAATGGTAAATAAAGGATAGCCTGGTTGTATCCGCTGGATAAACAGCTTGAGCCGGTCACTCACGGCGGTTAATACCAGTTCTTCTTTTTTCAGGGCCCAGATTGTATCGCTCAGGTCGGATACGATGGCATGGGAATTATTGCGTACCTCCTGTAAAGCTACCGGGTCGTTGCTGCCACTGTCAGCTAACCGGTTTACATTCGATGCAATAGATGCCGCATAAGCGCCAAGGTTATCATGCAGGTCAGCCGCGATCCGTTTCCGTTCGCTTTCTTCTGCAGAAGCAACGGCCCGCGCCGCTTTTTGCCTCTGTCTTTTCCGGTAACCGGTAAACAGGAAGTAAGCAGTAATGGCAGCCGCAAGAAAAAGTGCAATGGAAGCATAGATCAGGTAATCTTTCTTTACCAGGTCAAGTTGCTGGCGGATGATCGTATTTTCTTTTTGCTGTACCTCGAATTTGGTTCTCAGTTCCGCTACTGCTTCAGCCGCATTTTTCTCATGGAGCGAGTCATTGATATCTACCAATTGCCGCAATGTTTCTGTAGATGCCTGGTAATTTCCTGCCAGCTCATAATTTTTTGCCAGCATTTCATAGATATAAGGGATCTTGTTACCCACCTTGTATTTTTCGATCATAGCGATGGCCCGCATACATTCGTCTATGCCTTTCTGAGGTTTGTTCTCAGCATAATATAACATGGCCAATGCACCCATATGAGATAGTATATCATTCGGGTCGCCGATCATTTCGGATACGGTGATCGCTTCCTGCAAGGCTTTCTCTGCTTCGGGATAACGTCCATAATCCATCAGGTTACCCGCATACATACCCAGCGAATTGGTAAGGTCCGCAAGGTTTTCAGCTTCCCGTGCATATTGGATGCCCTGTTTCACATAATATTCTGCAGAGTCAGGTTTATCCAACCGATTGTAAAGAACCGCGGCATTGGTATAGAGATAAATGGTTTTGTTCCTGAATACAGGTTTGGCACCCAGCCTGATCCCGTTCAGGAACCAGCTCAACGCACCCGGCGGGTCTCCGGTGCGAAGGAGTACGGAACCGATACCGGCCATGGCCTTTACCTGGGTCAGGGTATCGGTCGTTTTTTCTCCATCGCTCAATAACGCATAGTAGTCTGTCAATGCTTCTTTGTATTCCTGTTTACGCAGCCGGTACCGCGCCTGTAAAAAACGGAACAGTTTATAGGTGTCTGAAGCCGGGGCCTCGCCCGCAAGCCGTGGCAGGTGTTCATTGATGGTGATGAATACAGAATCCATCAGGTTCCTATGGTAATAACTGTACGCTTCATAATAACCCGCCAAACGGATAGCGGGAACTGATTTGAGTTGCAGGGCCAATTGTTTGGCTAACTGTGCATACCGGTACAGGCTATCCTTATGTAAAGATTCAGTTTCTTCACATAACGCAAAGACCGCTATGAGTTTTGCATCGGTGTCTTTTGCTCTTGCGATATTGTTCTTTAAAGCCAGGATCCTTGCGGACTGCCCGGACACGGTAGTATAGAACAATAGCATACATACCGCCAGCAGCAGGTAGTTTTGGATACGCATGGACAGGGGTTATTGGTGTAAAATAGGCAATGGGAACTGAAAATGAAAGCAGAATCTGTCACTTCAGAAAGATAAAAGCCAATTCAGTAAATTGCCCGATGAAACATTTCGTCCGCAGTAAGATCATACATCCTTTGCAGCGATTCATGCATGATTCGCGGGCGATCGGTATCACACTTACTGTCTGCGCAGTGCTTTCATTGCTCCTGACCAATACCGGTCCCTGGCAAGAATGGTATGCAAATGCCTGGACCACTCTTTTTGATACGACCGGTGGTCACCATGCACATATCGGCATACTTTCTCTCCCAAATTCCCCTGCTCTTGTGATTAATGATGGATTAATGGCCATCTTCTTTTTCCTGGTGGGTATGGAAATAAAAAGAGAATTGTTACAAGGCGAACTGGCATCAATCAAAAAAGCCACGCTTCCGGCATTTGCTGCAATTGGCGGTATGGTAGTACCTGCACTTATTTTTTTGTTATTCAACAAAAGCGCTTCTATAAATGGATGGGCCATCCCGACTGCTACCGATATTGCTTTTACTATTGGCGTTACTTCATTACTGGGCAAACGCATACCGGTTACTTTAAAAATATTCATTACGGCACTGGCCATCATCGATGACCTGCTGGCCATTATCGTCATTGCATTCTTTTATGGCGAACAACTGCATGTAGGGTACCTGGTGGGTTCTGCGGTTATTATGGGCGTACTCTGGTTACTTAACCGTGCAAAGATCCGTTTTGGGATCTGGCGCTGGCTGCTGGGCATTGTTTTATGGTACTGCATGTATCAATCCGGTATCCACGCCACCATTGCGGGCGTATTGTTTGCCTGGATGGTGCCTGTTTCGCAATTGAGTAAATATGAACTGAAATTTCATGTCCCTGTTTACTTTATCATCATGCCCGTATTTGCCCTGGCCAATACCGCGATCGTACTGCCTGAGGATAGTCTTTCCGCATTGAACAGCCCGCTTAGCTGGGGCATTATTGCCGGGTTATGTATCGGCAAACCATTGGGTATCTGCGCGGCTTGTTATTTACTGGTCAGAAAGAAATGGGGCGACCTCCCGGCGGGTGTTAACTGGCACAAGATGATCGGTGCAGGTATTTTATGCGGCATCGGGTTTACGATGAGCATTTTTATTTCTACGCTGGCTTTTTCGGATATAGGTATGCAGGATATTTCCAAGATATCGGTGTTGCTGGCTTCGTTGCTGGCGGTGACAGGTGGGTTAATATGGTTGCAGGCAGGTAGTAAATCAAATCAGAGCGAAGTTTGATCACGGATTTCGCAGATTTTTTTATGATTAGGATGAATTGGAGAATATCGATTATTTATTAACGTGTTGTGCTATTAATCACAGTTGAGCCAATACAATTCTCTGTGAAACTCTGTGTCCTCCGTGCCTCTGTGGTAAAGAACATCCTCCATAGGACCGCGGCGAAGGCTTTACCACAGAGGCACGGAGGACACAGAAATTCACAGAGGCAGTTAATAGCCAAAAAGTTATTTACTATTCATACAAATCATAAAAAAATCCGCGAAATCCGCGATCCTAATACCCCAATCCCCAATCCCTCCCCTTCATCACCGCAGGCACACCTTCCGCTATCCATTTAGCGGGTTTATCGCCTTTGAGCATATAATCAAAAAATTGCTGCTCGCGGATCTGTATGTCCTTACGGTTCTTTCGTTCAATCAGGTTATGCGCTTCTCCGTTATACACCAGCATCCATACTTTTTTATTCAGACGACGCATACCTGTGTACATTTCAATTCCCTGGTACCAGGGTACTGCATCATCAGCATCATTGGACATGATCACCAGCGGGGTTTTGATTTTAGGCAATGAGAACAGCGCAGAATTCTCTATATAAAGATTAGGCTTCTCCCACAAGGTAGCACCGATACGGCTCTGTGTTTTTTCGTACTGGAACTGCCTGTTCAAACCTGTTCCCCAACGGATACCACCATAGGCGCTTGTCATATTCGCCACCGGCGCACCCGCCCATGCCGCAGCATACAAATTGGTTTTGGTGATCAGGTACACGATCTGGTACCCACCCCAGCTCTGCCCCTGTAAACCGATCCTGGTACTGTCTACATAGCCCTGTTTCACCACGGCCCTTGTGCCACTCAATATATAATCATACGCACTCTGACCGGGATACCCTTTTTTATACCAGATATCAGGCACAAACACAATGTATCCGCGACTCACAAAAAATGGAATATTCAAACGCGAAGGTGTTGGCGCAGGTGCGGTATAGCCATAGAGTCCATCACTGCTGCGTTCATAGAAATACACGATCATCGGGTATTTCTTTTTGGGATCAAAATCTTCCGGTTTATAAACAATGCCTTCTGTTTCTTTACCGGTATAGGCTTTCCATTTGAACAGTTCCGCCGTACCCCAGTTGAAATTTGATTGCTGCGGGTTCGTATTCGATAATTTCGTTGGGCTGCCATTGATCGTTTGCACATACAGGTTGGCAGACTGTACAAACGTTTCTTTAGTATAAGCGATCACATCCGAATCTTTTGCTTTCTGTACCTGGAAACCGATATTCGCCGGTTCTTTGAATAATATTTTCGCTCCTACGGCATTTCCCAGTTCCATCAATGCAAGCCCCCCGGTTTTATCTTTCTCATCAAAAACCCGCAACAACATCTGCTGACCGGGTTTTACAAATCTTTCCTCCTGATCGGTATTGATATAACGATAAGTAAGTTTGTCTTTTCTACCATTGGTCAGCAATACTGATTTCGCTACTCCTTCCGGATCGATCTGCCAGATATCATAACGGTCATATACCAGTACATGCTTATCCCCTTCCGTCCACCTGAAAGCGCCATAGGCATTGGGATCGTCGGGCACATCATTCTCTTCATCATTGAGAGAGGTCTTGATATCCTTAGCCACAGGGTAAGATTTTTTTGTACCGGAGTTGTAGACAAAATATCCTGGCTTTTGTTCATCAAAGTACAATAGGTATTTGCCAGAGGGAGATGGCTGTACCAGGTTACCCTTGAAATCTTTTGCCACGATCTCCGATGCACCGGTTTCAGGATCGATCGCATACAGATCCCCTACAGTAAACCCCTGCCATTGTGATGCCACACGTTTGCCATAATCTGTAGCGGCATAAAATACATGACCATCGCCTTCATTTGTCTGAATCACGTTCCTGAATCGGTCATTGACCAGTTGCACCAGTTGTTTGTTGGCAAGATCCACCCGTACCGTGTAGTTCCTGCGCAGGTCATTGTCAAGTGTTTTTAATTGCTGTGGCTGTATATAATCGTCGTTATAATGCCATACATCTACACTCACCCTGTCGAAATCGGGCAACGTGGTATCTTTTACAGGGAGTATTGCGGCAGTACCGGCAAATAACCGGTTACCTGTTTTGCTGAAACTGATCACTGAATTCTCACTGATGCTCCAGTTGTTGGCTAAACCCTTTGTGTTCCTATCGGCGATCATCACTGCGCTGTCTGCGCCATCTTTATAATAATAGAGTTTATAAAATTTCTGTAAGGATTTGCTACTGCTGTCGCGCTCTGCCACAAATGCCACCTGGGTACCGGCATCATCCATCCTGTATCCACGCGCATCGTTGAATACTTTGAAGATGGTGCTCATAGTATTCGTGGCGAGATCCATTTTTACAACATTGGCTTTTACAGAGGCATCGCCTGTTTTACGGGTAGTTTCCAGCAACAGGCTGGTTCCTTTTCGGTTGAAAAAATATTCACTCACCAGTGGTATTTTGATCTCGCTGCCTGTGGAAAGGTTACGCAATACCAGTTCTGTTCCTTCTTCAAACGGATCATCATTTCTCGCTGCGATTGGTGGCGCATCTCTTCTTGGCAAACGCAGTGCGGCCATGCCCCTTTCTTTTACATCATTTATTTTGTTGCGGATGCTGTCGGCGGCACGTGTAAGACTGTCCGCCATTTTGATCATCGCATTGATACGCGCGGAAGAATCCATCGGACTCCTCATATCGGCGCCCGGTTTTTCCAGCAGGTAGGCCACCCATCCACCGGCATCATCCGGCACTTTGAAGCTTTTGATACGTGGCACTTTGGTGATATTATCAGCCCCCAGTAATAAAATGGCTAAGCTGTCCTTGGGCATATCATCCGGTCTTCTTTTCTTGATCCTTGCATCCCGGGTATCTTTAAAAAAAGGTTTGATACGGAAGATCACATATTTACTGTCATCCGTGATCACAGGCGCATACCCGCGGGGGATCTCTTTTTTATAATTACCACTTACCGACTGTATGGTCAACGTTCCATCACCCTCCTGCGGGTTGACAGAAAAGGTCAGGTATTTACCATCATTGCTGATGGAACGGTCGCCAAGACTTTGCCAGCCATCATACACGGTATGATCGAGTGGTTTTTTCTGTGCGGAAACAGCAAGGGAAAGAAAACAACTGAGGACGAGGGATAATTGCTTCATGTGCAGGTAGGTTTAACGAGTTCCGAAGTTAATTAAAACGGGGATTCGGGGGGATTTTGCCGGTGGATGGGCGATAAAAAGCTGTGATTGGGGATTATTGAGATTGCACAACCTTCGCAAATGATTCTCCCAGTTTGAATGTAAGACGTTGCAAAGAATCCCAAATAAGTTCAGTGATTTTCTTAAATTTGAAACATGGAAGCCTTCAAAATAGAAATACTCAACCCAAAGGCATTGCAACTCATTAAAGGTATGCAGGAACTGAAACTTATTAAAGTGACCGATGAGCCTGTTTCTACATTGAAAGCATATTTAAAAAAAATGAGACGCAGCGCTGCTTCTGCACCCGGTTTAGACGAAATAACCAAAATCGTTGAAGATGTAAGAGCTAAGCGTTATGGCAAAAAGTAAGCCGCTTAAACTCATTATTGACACTAACCTCTGGGTTAGCTTTATTATTTCCCAAAAACAAAGCCTGCTTGACCCATTTCTTTTTAACGAAGAGGCAAGACTTCTGTTCAGTGCAGAACTTATTACCGAAATTCAAGAAACAATAAAAAAGCCGAGACTTAAAAAATACTTTGCGACAAATGCACTTGACGAAATGCTTTCAACATTCGAACCCTTTATTGACCTGATTGAAGTTAAAAGTATCGTTACGGTTTGCAGAGACCCTAAAGACAATTTCTTACTCGCACTTGCCAAAGACGGGAAAGCAGACTACTTACTTACAGGTGACAAAGACTTAATTGACCTTATAAAATTTGGTAAGACAAAAATCAAAACAATCACCGCTTTCATTGACGAGACGAATAACTACCGCTAACAGCGGGATTTTGCATCAGCAATAACATATTTCCAGGCTTTTTGATTGTTTATTACTGTTCGATCGACGAATTTTGGCTTTTAATAAGTGCATCAAAAATCTAATCCCTATGACCCTCAAACCCATAAAAACCAAAAAAGACCATCAACTCGCCCTGCAAAGACTTGAGCAAATATTTGATGCGAAACCCTACTCTCCGTAAGGAGATGAACTCGAAGTGTTAGGGATACTTATCGACAACTATGAAAAGGCCCGCTACCCTATCGACTTACCCGATTAGTATATCCACCTCCTCATTTTTATTATTTATCTTCGCGACCTAACCGTATTTCATGAAAAAAATATTCCTGTTTTCTATAATCCTCTCCATTTGTTTTTCCACCCGTGTTTCATCCCAGCATGCCCTGATCAAAAAATGGGAAACGGATTCCGTTTTTAAAACCCCTGAATCTGTTTTATACGACAGCAAAAAACAGCTGCTTTATGTGGCCAATATGAATCCCGATAAACCGGGTGAGGGCTCTATCGGCAAACTGGGACTGGATGGCAAACTGATCGCTGCAGAATGGGTAACAGGTCTTACCTCACCCAAAGGCATGGGCTTATTCAAAGACATGCTCTATGTAGCCGAACTCACCAATGTTGCCGTGATCGATATCAACAAAGGAACCATTGTAAAACGTATCGCCATTGAAGGCGCATCGTTCCTTAACGATATCAGCATCGACAAAAAAGGCACCGTGTATGTGAGCGACAGTCGCACCTTAAAAATTCACAGTATTGATAAAAATGATAACCCCATCACATTGATTCAAAACCTGCAGGGACCGAATGGTGTACTGAGCCTGGGAGACGAATTACTGATACTGGATAAAGGCAGCCTTGTAAAACTGCTTTCCAATAAAGAAGTCACCTCCCTCTCCAGTGGCATGGACCCCAGTACAGACGGCATTGAAATGGTACAGAAAAACGAATACATCGTCAGCAGCTGGAACGGTGTGATCTATTATATTCCCGCAGATGGTGTTAAACAAACACTCCTCGATACCCGCCCGCAAAAGATCAGCAGCGCCGATATCGGGTATGATGCAAAAAAACGGGTTGTATTTGTGCCTACTTTTTTTAAGAACAGTGTGGCGGCATACGAATTACAATAGTAATATACACGCCAAGGCGCAAAGGCGCGGTTGAATGCTCAACGTCAAAACTTCTGTGGATTTCGGACAGTATTCATTGCGCCTTTGCGCCTTGGCGTGCATATTCTTTACACCTCATTATCAAGATTTACCTTTCCCAACCCGTATCATCTGTAATACAACCGACACAGCAATCAGGGCAAACCCGACATAAAAACTGTCGTTCAGCTGTTTGTTCTCTTTGAATAATACAAAGGCCATCAATATCCCGTATACCGGCTCAAGATTAAGACTTAAATTTTGGGTAAAGGCGGATACTTTTTTCAGCGCCTGCAACATCAGGTCCATCGCCAGTATGGTACAGAGCCAGGCGAGAAACAATAACCATAACCAGTCGCTGCCGGTTGGGAAAATATAACCAGTAGGGAAATAGTAAAGGTAAAAAGGCATCAGCAACGTAAGCACCAGCAATCCCCCACTCAATTCATACAACATGATAGTTTGCGGCTTGGCAATATTTACATACTTTTTATTCAGTACTGAAAATAAAGCAGCTAACACGGAGCAGGCTATACCCAATATGATACCGGTGCGGTAACGGTCATCAAAATGAAAGATCAGGTAAATACCGAGCAGGCTGATCAGTCCCAACCCTGTCTCTTCCCAGCTAAACCGTTTGCTTGTCATGATCGGTTCCAGTATGGCGGTGAACAATCCCACCGAAGCAAAACATACCAGGCCGATAGACACATTCGCCACTTTGATACTGCCATAAAAACAAACCCAGTGAATGGCGATCAAAGCGCCGATGCCAAATAAGCGCCACACAAATGCAGCAGGTATCCGCTCCAGTTTTTTACGCCAGTATAACCAGGCAAATAAACTGACTACTGTAATAGCGATCCGGTACCAGACCAGCAATCCTTCGTTCAACCCGATCAATGCGCCAAGTATGCCGGTGAATCCTGCCAGGAACACGGATACATGTAGTTTAACCAGCGCCTGCTTCATGTTATAAAGAAACAGAATTATTTCGGTGTTGTAAAAATGGGTGAAAACACCTTTGGCTGAATAAAGAAATAGCTGCATTATTGTAATGTATTCCCACTTGCACGACTAATCAATAAAACTGTTTATGAATCCTATTATCAGCCTGACAAATGTCTATAAGAACTACGGAGAAAAACAGGTATTAAAAGGCATCAACCTTTCCATCTATCCCGGCCAGGTGATCGGTTATATCGGACCCAATGGTGCCGGTAAAAGTACCACGGTAAAGATCCTTTGCGGACTGATCTCTGACTATGATGGGGAAGTGCTGATAGAAGGTATCAATATCAAACAGGACCCGGTAAAAGCCAAAGCAAGGATCGGTTATGTACCTGAACTCGCTGAACTCTATGATGTATTAACACCCGTGGAGTTTCTTTCTTTTATGGGGCAGTTATACAATATGCCCGAAGTGATGGCCACTGACCGCATCAGCAGGATGCTTACGGCATTCGGACTGGAGAACAATATGCACCAGCGCATGGATACTTTCAGCAAAGGCATGCGGCAGAAAGTACTGATCATATCCGGTTTACTGCATAACCCTGATATCATTATCCTTGATGAACCCCTTAGCGGCCTGGATGCCAACAGCGTGATCATTGTAAAGGACCTGATCAGCAAGCTCGCTAAAGACGGGAAGACTATTTTTTACTGTAGTCACATGATGGATGTAGTGGAAAAAGTAAGCGACCGCATCGTACTCATCAACGAAGGAGCTGTTATGGCTGATGGCAGTTTTGAAGAACTCAAACAGCAACAAGGCGACCAGAGCCTCGAAAAGATCTTTGCCCATCTTACCGCCAAAGACTCGCTTTCCGATGCCGCTGACCAGTTAATGACCGCATTTGGTAAATAACCATACCCGTATGAACATCTTTAATAAATTCTTTTTATACCTGTTATTGCTTCCTTCGTTTTTTTACCGCAGGATGGGCGTACATATACCACACCTGAAAGCGATACTGACCGTTAAACTCACCATGGATGACAGGCGCGCTCCAGCCATCCAGCAGGCACAGCATAAGAAAAAAGATAAACCAGTAAAACTGGCAACCATCGGCACGATGTTCCTCTCGGCTGTGATGGGTTGTATTTTCCTGTTTTCCTTTGGTGTGGGTAACGACCGCCTCACTCAGTTCACGATCTATTTTTCTTTTTACATTTTCATACTGGCGTCTATGCTGATCGCCGATTTTACGACGGTGCTGATAGATGTACGTGACAATTTCATCATTCTTCCCAAACCGATCAACGATAAGACTTTTCTTTTATCAAGACTGTTGCATATCATCATCCATGTATGCAAACTGATATTACCCATGTCACTGCCAGGCATGATCTATGTTGGCGTGAACGAGGGATGGATTGGATGGGGCGTGTTTGTAATACTGGTCGTTGCCGCCACCTTGTTTACTGTATTCCTGATCAATGCGATCTATGTATTGATATTGCGGGTAACCACTCCTGAAAAGTTCAAGAACATCATCAGTTATTTCCAGATATTTATTGCGATACTGTTTTTTGCTGGGTACCAACTGGTACCCAGGCTCATGAGTAAAGCCGCTTTATCGGAGTATAGTATCAGTTCTTTATCATGGAACTGGCTGCTTCCACCCTATTGGTTTGCAGCCGGGTGGCAATATATCAACCAGCGGGATATTGGTTCGCCTTTGGGTATTTACCTGCTGTTGAGCCTGCTGGTACCTGTTGTCAGTATCTGGATAGTGATCAGGTATTTCGCGCCATCGTTTAACCAGAAACTATCAATGATCAGTGGAAGTGGAAGTGAAGGCGATTCGAACACAAAACAAACAGCAAAGAAAAAGATCATTTCCACCACGCCTGCTTACGTGTCAACAGTGGCCAGGCTGGTAACACAAAAAGGTACCGAACACATGTCGTTCCTCAATACCTGGAAGATCACCGGGCGCAGCCGTGATTTTAAAATGAAAGTATATCCATCTATCGGTTATCTTTTTGTGTACCTGCTGCTATTCCTGTTGCAGAAGAAAGATATTTCGCTGGCCGAGATCAGGGAGAATGTTGGTTTTTTCCTCATTATCGTTTACTTATCGGGGCAGACAGTGATGATGGCCATTTACCAGTTGATGTATTCAGACAAATTCAAAGCCGCGTGGATATACTATATTACCCCTATCGATACTCCCGGGAAACTGATCAGCGGCGCACTGAAATCATTGATCGCCAAATTTTTCACACCGATCGCTTTGGCCATTGTGTTGCTGGCCGTGGGTATATCTGGTGTACAGATCATTCCTAACCTGCTGTTAGGGATCATTAACCAGTTATTGGTCACCTACCTGATCGGATACCTGATGATCAAACAACTCCCTTTCTCATTGTCGCCCACTGCCGGCGCCAAAGGGGGCAATTTTTTGATCGGTTTATTCTCGCTGGTAATACCAGGCATTTTCGGTTTCGCGCATTATTTCCTGTACAAATACACGATTGCCATTATCCTGCTCTGCATACTGTCAGCTATTGCCACATGGATGGTAATGGATGCGATACGCAATAAATCATGGGAGAAGATCAGGTTGAAAGAGTATGAAGGATAATGAAAAAACAAGAAAACAAGATTCAAGTGACAAGGGCCAAAAGAGATTAAAGCCCCTACTTCATCATTCAAAATTCATCATTCGATATTCCTACCCTGTTTTAGAAACAGTAACATCCCCTATCACCGGGTTCTTTACCCTTGTGCGGTAATTTTTGAAAAGGCTTTTCCACTGGATGCTTAATACACCCAGCACGCCTTCTTTAATGATGCCTTTGCTCATTTTGCTGACGCCGATCTGTCTGTCGATAAAAGTGATGGGTACTTCTTTGATCTTGAACCCCAGTTTCCAGGCGGCGAATTTCATCTCGATCTGGAAAGCGTATCCGACGAAACTGATCATATCAAAATTGATCGATTCAAGAACGCTTTTTTTGTAACATACAAAACCTGCAGTGGGGTCGTTGACAGGCATCCAGGTGATCAGCTTTGTATAGAGTGCACCACCTCTTGAATATAACTGACGGTCAAATGGCCAGTTCTCTGTTTTTCCGCCGGGTACATAGCGGCTGCCGATAGCCAGGTCGGCCCCGCCTGTTTTACAGGCAAGGTATAATCTTTCGAGATCGTTTGGATTGTGGGAAAAATCGGCATCCATTTCAAATACATACTGGTAACCGCGTTCCAGGCTCCACCGGAACCCATATATATAAGCCGTTCCCAGGCCGAGTTTGCCGGAACGTTCTTCCAAAAATAACTGACCGGGATAATCTGTAATCAATGATCGCACGATACCGGCTGTATCATCCGGTGAACCATCGTCAATAACCAATACATGGTACCCAAGCCCAAGTGAGAAAACTGCTTTTATGATCGCTGCAATGTTTTCCTTTTCATTGTAGGTGGGTATGATGACTATTTTTTCCAAGAGATGTTGGGGGCGTATTAGGTATCCAATTTACAACATAATTGTTTGTTATATATTCACTGTCAGCTATAAGATGCCTTTTGTGAATATTTTTTAACAACAATATTATATCAGGGTTTCTTTACAAGTGTACGGTTAAGTATCTCAGTAAGCTTTTGCTTGGTGTTCATGGCAAAATCGCCTTTCATCATCCAATCATAATACTGGGGTTCTTCTTTCAGTACCTGTACAACAGGTTTGCCTTTGTGTTTGCCGAAATTAAATACCTCAACGCCTTTGTCTTTGATAAAACGGCGGGCAAAATCCACGATATCGTCTTCACCGGTAAACTTGACGATCGTTTCCAGGGTGTTGCCGATATTCGGATATTTTTCTACCTGCGCCTCCAGTACTTCCCAGGTAGCCGTGGCATCCACTTCGGCGCTGTGTGCACCTTCCAGGGTTTTCTGGCAATAGAATTTATAAGCGGCGCTGAGTGTGCGCTGTTCCATCAGGTGAAATACTTTCTGTACATCCACCATCTTTCTTCCTTCGGTACTAAAATCGATGCCAATACGCAGAAACTCTTCTATCAGCATGGGGATATCAAAACGGTTACTGTTATAGCCGCCGATATCACAATTCTCCAGGTACTGCTTTATCTCGTTGGCCACTTCTTTAAAAGAGGGTGCATCCTTTACCATTTCGTCGGTGATACCATGTATATCACTGGATGTTTGGGGGATGGGCATCAGCGGGTTGATCAGTTTACGTTTTGGCTGGCGTGTTCCATCGGGAAATACTTTTACAATAGCGATCTCTACAATACGGTCAATACTGATATTGATACCAGTAGTTTCCAAATCAATAAAGGCAATAGGTCTGGTCAGTTGCAGTTTCATCAGGTTCTCTCTTAAGTATGTATTAGCTGTGCGGCAAATGTAAGCATATCCAGTCCATCATAGTTGCCGCTACTCATTAAAGCAAGGTTAGTATTTATATATGACTGCTGCTGCAACCATTGCCAGAATTCGTTTTTATCATTCATCACCAGCAATCCTTCTTTTCCAAATCCTTCCTGCACTTTTGCTGCCGGCAGATCGGGCATACGCTTCAGTTCCAGCGCATGTTTCGAATAAAACACGATGGCAATATCCGCTTTATCCATAGCGCCCCGGTACTCATGCATAAACTGTTCATTCAGGCTGCTGTAGGTATGCAGTTCCAGCACACCGATCAGTCGCCGGTCAGGATACTGTTGTTTCAACGCCTCAATAGTGGCTTTAACTTTACTCGGCGCATGCGCAAAATCCCGATATACATTGGTACTATCATTAGAAGCCAATAATTCCAGCCTTTTCGCTGCACCGGTAAAATGGCTGATGGCCGGAACAAATTCAGCCGCACTGACACCCGCTTCTTTACAGGCATAATAAGCGGCCAGCAGGTTCATCAGGTTATGGTTACCGAATACTTCCAATGAACGCGTTACACCTTCAATAGATACAGTTGTTTTTCCATCAACTATGGTATGCTGCGGAACAGCATAGGGTTGGTAACGGATATCATTGCGGTGATGATCCTCCACCAGTTTTTTCAATACCGGGTCGGATTCATTATAGATCAGTATCCCATCTTTTTCTATCCGGTTGATGAATATCACAAACTGCTCAAGGTAAAAATCAAAAGTGGGAAATACGTTGATATGATCCCAGGCTATGCCCGTCAGTATCGCCACATGAGGGTACAGGAAATGGAACTTGGGCTTTTTTTCAATGGCGCTGGCCGGGTACTCATCACCCTCGCAAACGATCAGCGGGGCATGGGTAATATTCACAGATTGTTCAAAGCCCTGTACCCTCGCCCCCACCAGGTAATCAAAATCACGGCCCAGGTCCTTCAGCACATGCATGATCATGCTGGTAGTGGTGGTCTTGCCATGACTGCCACCTACCACTATTCTTTTCTTGTCCCGACTCTCATGGTAAATGTATTCTGGGAAAGAATAGATCGTCAAACCCAGTTCCTGCGCTTTCAGCAGCTCCGGGTTATCGCTTTTGGCGTGCATCCCCAGGATAATTGCATCTATATCATTGGTTATCAGCGCAGGTTGCCAGCCAATGGAGGCCGGTAGCAGCCCCTCGGCAGCCAGATTGCTATTGGCGGGTTCAAATATTTCATCATCCGTTCCGCTGACCTGGTAGCCTTTTTTGTGCAGGGCAATGGCCAATTGGTGCATTACACTGCCCCCTATCGAAATAAAATGGACACGCATACGTTAGATTTATAGAACAAATCAACAAATTAACAAAAAGTATCAAGCCTCCAGGCAACAATTTCAACTGAAAGATTATCTTTGTTGTGGCGCAAAATACAGCCTTCTCACTTATTTAACCGCTAACTATGAAAAAGACCATCCTGTTATTTCTTACCATCCTTGTTGCAGCCAGCCTGTTTATGTCCTGCGCTCCTTCGAGGAAAGGATGTCCTACCACCAACCCAAAATATTTCAGGTATTAATACCTGCGGTCTGTTTTTTGTATCTATTCCTATAAATAAGTGATGAACTGGATCCCCCTTACGCAGGAATCGCAACTCGACGAGTTAATCCAAAGATCAAATAACGTTCCTCAGGTTATTTTCAAACATAGTACCCGTTGTGGTACCAGTTCCATGGTATTAAGCCGTCTGGAACGCTCCGCTGCCCCGCAAGCAGTAGATTTTTATTTCCTCGACCTGATCCGTTACCGCGATATCTCCAACCGTATCTCTGAAAAATTTGCTGTTTACCACGAATCCCCCCAGATACTCCTGATCAAAAATGGCGAATGCATGTATGATGAGAGTCATATGGGGATTAGGATGGATGAACTGGCGGAGAGTATTGGTTTGTAGTTTGGGGTTTGGAGTTTGGGGTTGTTCCTTGCTACCTGTTCCATGTTCCCTGTTCCTTGTTCCTTGTTCCCTGTTCCCTGTTCCTTGTTCATCTGTTCCTTGCTCCTTGTTCCCTGTTCCCTATTCCCCGTTGGAATAATTTTTTTAGCTTCCTCTTTATGAAAATAACCGTATTGGGCGCTACAGGCATGGTTGGTAAGCGGCTGGTTGCGCTTGCATTGGCAAAAGGGTATGATGTAATTGCTTTCGGCAGGAACGTGGAGCAGCTTATCGACAGGGATCAACGCGACGAACACCTCAGCGCGGTAAAAGGATATATATTCGATGAGAAAGATGTTTATGAAGCGGTAAAGGGGGTTGATGCTGTTATCTCAGTACTGGGAGGCAGTATGGAAGCTACCGATAAATCGCGTAGCCTCGGCATTAAGAATATCATTAGACAGATGGAAAAAGCGGGGGTAAAAAGGATCATTGCATTGGGCGGGATGGGCGTACTGAATGCTGATGACGACCATTATATACTAGATACTCCTGATTATCCTGCGGAACTGCAGCATGTGGGACAGGAACACCTGCAGGCTTTTCATTCATTGGAGCAATCCTCACTCGACTGGACCTTTGTTTGTCCGCCAACGATTGCCGATAAAGAAAGCAAGGAAAACTTTACAGTCGGTGATAATTACCTTCCTCAACCAAATCTAAACGAGATCAACGCTGGCGACCTGGCAGATTTTATGCTGTCGGAGGCTACAGCCAACCTGCATTTGTACCAGCGTGTGGGTATCAGTAATTCCTAACCGATAGCTAACTGCCATCTCTGATAGCCAATCAACCATTCAAACTGTCAATTTATCTGCAAAACCCGCATCTTTGCGCCCTAATTAACTATTGATGGAAATTGCGGGATATTTTGCTGCGCTGCTGATCGGGATTTTTCTGGGCCTGATCGGGGGTGGCGGTTCTATTCTGACGATACCGGTGCTGGTATATCTTTTCCAGATTGAGCCATCGCTCGCAACCGGTTATTCACTGTTTATAGTAGGCTGTAGCAGCCTGGCAGGTGCCTGGAAAAATTACCGGTTTGGGAATATCAACCTGAAAGCAGCATTTTATTTCGGTACAGCTTCTATCCTGACTGTGGTATTGATCCGACGGTTTTTACTGCCTGTTATTCCCACTGATCTGTTCCGTATAAGTGATTTTATCGTAACCAAATCACTTGCAACCATGGTATTGTTTGCGTCATTGATGATCATTGCCGCGGTACACATGCTGACTAAGGAAAAAATACCGGCGAATAGCGGGCAGCCTGTCACCATTCATTTTGGCAAGGCAATGATACGTGGTATGCAGGTTGGCCTGATAACAGGTTTGCTCGGGGCAGGGAGCGGTTTTATCATTATACCGATATTGATCTTTTCGTTTCATCTATCCATGAAAAAAGCAATCGGCACTTCGCTGCTCATCATTGCAATGAACTCTTTATCGGGTTTTGTCGGTGACCTGTTTCACCAGCAGTTTAACTGGGGATTGTTATTACCCATTACAGCCATTGCGATCACCGGCACATTTATCGGCAGGAAACTGGGTGAAAAAGTGCCGGGAGAAAAATTGAAAAAAGGATTTGGATGGTTTGTGCTGGTGATAGGTATCTATATCATCATTCATGAACTATTACTCTCATAACAGCGGTACACTTTGGCATTTTAGTTGTTGCTAAAATTATATTTTGATCCTATAAGTCAAGCCATTCATGCAGATCAGGTCCAACTGGGTTCCGGTATTATTGTGTATTGTTTTCTTTGTTGCCATGATGCAACCTGTTGTCACGAATACAATATCCGTAAAGACCACAACAACAGATTCAGCAGATTGCTGGACAGGCGCTGGCATCAACCAGGTGCCTGTAGACAGCCTGGGCCTGGTGATACGGTATGGACATGCACTGATCAGTAACACCTCACAATACCTCGGCCCGAAAGGAACTGTTGCACAGATCAGCAATGGCATGAATTGTCAGAACTGCCATCTCGATGCCGGAACCAAACCATGGGGAAATAATTTTGGCGCAGTAGCAGCTACCTACCCTCGTTACCGCGACAGATCAGGAACCGTTGAAAGCATTGAAAAAAAAGTAAACGACTGTATCGAAAGAAGCCTGAATGGTCAGGCGATCGACAGCAACAGTAAAGAAATGAGGGCCATTATTGCTTATATCAAATGGTTGGGTAGTGATATTGAGAAAGGTATCAGACCAAAAGGATCAGGCATTGTACAACTCCCTTATTTATCCAGGGCCGCCGATCCCCTAAAAGGACAAATTGTTTACCAGACTGTTTGTGAAAGATGTCATGGCAAGAATGGCGAAGGACAGGCAGACCTCAACAACACCGGATATGTATATCCGCCTTTATGGGGCGCCAACAGTTATAATAATGGTGCGGGATTGTACCGTTTATCAAAACTGGCGGGGTATGCCAGGAACAATATGCCCAACACGGTCAATTATCATCATCCTGAATTAACGGATGAACAGGCGTGGGATGTGGCTGCTTATATCAACTCACAGCCAAGACCGGTAAAAGACATCAGTAAAGACTGGCCGGATATCAGTAAAAAACCTATTGACCATCCTTACGGGCCCTATGCAGACAGTTTCTCCGAGAGGCAGCATAAGTTCGGGCCGTTTGATGTGATGAAACAGTGAATGAATAACGAATATCAAATGTAGAATGATGAAATAGAGATGGTTAATTCATCATTCTACATTTGATATTCGTTATTCATTCATTATTCGCTTATGCCAGTTCTATCACCATCGCACTCGCACCGCCACCACCGTTACAGATCCCGGCAGCGCCTATTTTCCCGCCATGTTGTTTGAGTACATTGATCAAAGTAACCATGATACGCGCACCACTCGCTCCTAAGGGATGTCCCAATGATACCGCTCCCCCATGCACATTTACTTTGGCCGGATCGAGGTTCATTTTTTGTGTGTTGACGATACCCACTACAGAAAATGCTTCATTAAGTTCTGTAAAATCAATATCGCTCATTTGCAAACCGGCCTTGGCCACCGCTTTGGGTACCGCCAGTGAAGGTGTGGTGGTAAACCATTCGGGTGCCTGCTCGGCATCGGCATAGCTACGGATAAGGGCCAAAGGTTTGATACCCATGGCATCTGCTTTTTCTTTGCTCATCAATACCACAGCCGCTGCACCATCGTTCATGGTAGAAGCATTGGCAGCGGTAACGGTTCCTTCTTTGCTGAATGCAGGTTTTAATCCCGGTATTTTATCAAACTTTACATTGAATGCATCTTCGTCTCTGGCAAACCGTACCGGATCGCCTTTGCGCTGCGGGATGTCAACGGGTACTATCTCGTTATCAAAATATCCTTTCTCCCAGGCAGACTGGCTGCGGCGATAACTTTCAATCGCAAACGCATCCTGTTCTTCCCTGCTGATATTACATTCGCGGGCGCAGAGATCGGCAGCATTGCCCATAGCATATTGGTGGTACACATCTGTCAAACCATCTTTTGCCAGACCGTCGATCAGGGTAGTATTGCCATATTTGTTTCCCCAACGCATATCGGGACTATAAAACGGTACATTGCTCATGCTTTCCATGCCCCCGGCCACAATAATATCCGCATCACCCAATAAAATGCTTTGTGTACCCTGGGCAATGGCTTTCATGCCGCTTGCGCAAACCTTGTTAACGGTGGTAGCGATCACCCCGTCTGGCAGGCCAGCCAATTTAGCTGCCTGTCGTGCGGGTGCCTGGCCGGTATTGGCCTGTATCACACAGCCCATCAATACCTCCTGAACATCAGCCGGTTGAATACCCGCACGGGCCACTGCTGCCTGTATGGCAATACTTCCCAGCTGCGTAGCGGTAAGGTCTTTTAAACTTCCTCCAAAACTGCCGATCGGGGTTCGTACAGCAGATACAATGTAAACGGTTCTATTAGTCATTTTACGTTTTGTGCGGCAAAGATACGCCGGAACCTAACATCTGTTAGCCTTAAACAAGCATTAAAATCAAAAAATAGGGGATTTTTCCCGTTTTTTTCTAAGAACCGTCGTAGTAGCTTTACATAATTGCAAGCGTTTACAAATTGTATATAATCAGATAACACTACATTGCAGTCAGGTATTACTACAAAAACTACTGATCATGAATGAAATTGTAATCTCAATGCTGCCGGGCGAAGAAATTTCTCCTATGTTCAAGATCCTTTCCGGTATTGCATTTATAATGGTCCTGTATTATTTAAGGGAAAAAAAATATACCAGGTTCAGAAAATCTGAATAACCTCCACTCTGTTTCAGACAATATCGTTCCATCCAAAAATATCCGCTTCTTTCCCGGTCCTTATTTTTTCCATCCTGTGTTTCAGTCTTGTTGATATGCTTGTTTTTGTATAGCCAGGCAATGTATAATCGATCCCATTGATATGAATAGTGCCGATTGGCGCTACTACCGCAGCTGTACCGGCGCCAAAAGCCTCTGTGATCGTGCCATGCTGAAAAGCAGCTTCGAGTTCCTCAACAGATACGGGACGTTCTTCGGTTTTATACGCAAGATGCTTCGCGATGGTGAGCAACGAATCCCTTGTAATACCATCGAGAATAGAATCTGATACAGGTGGTGTAACCAGGGTATCATTGATCACAAAAAACACATTCATCATTCCGGATTCTTCTATGTAACGGTTTTCTTTGGCATCGGTCCATAATACCTGGTCGTAGCCCGCTTTTTTTGCCTGTAGCGTTGGAAGAAATGCACCGCCATAATTACCCCCGCATTTTACATAACCCGTTCCGCCTCTTGCCGCCCTGTTGTAATCCGTTTCTACTTTTACTTTGATGGGTTCTGCATACAACGCAGGCACTGGTCCTGTAAACACAATGAAACGGTATTCATCTGATACTTTTAATCCGAACCTGGATTCACTGGCAAATACAAACGGACGCAGGTACAAAGCGGTGCCGGGTTCATTGGGAATCCATGCTTCATCTATCGCGACAAGTTTTTTTAGTCCTTCTACAAATATTTCTTCTGGCACAACCGCCATGCACATTCTTTCCAGTGATCTCACAAAACGTTTGTAGTGTTTTCGCATCCTGAAAATACTGATACGCCCGTCAGCCAGCCGGAAAGCTTTCATCCCTTCAAATACGGTTTGCCCGTAGTGCAACGCCAGTGTAGATGGGTTGGTAACGAGATTACCAAAAGGAACAATATGCGGTGTCTTCCATTCACCATCCGCATAATCACAAACCAGCATGTGGTCCGAAATGTGTTTGCCGAATGAAAGATCCGTAAAATCCACTTCATGGATACTTGAGTTCGTTGTTCTCCTGATAGAGATGTCTGTAAGAAGTTGCATAAAATGTATGTTAGTTACTTGTCACTTGATGCTTGTTATCTGATCCTATATGTTTATTGTCATTTTCACATTTGCCCTTTGATAAACGCCTGTTTCAGGCTGCAGGTGTATAAAGCCGATTTTCTCATACAACTTTATGGCTGCGGCATTTTTGGTATTGGAATAGAGTAGCACGGTTGTGGCACCCAGTTCTTTTGCCTTTTCGAAACTCGCGTAACTGATGGCCTCAGCAATCCCTTTGCGTCTGAATGAAGGATCCACTGCCATCTTGGTAAATTCATATACCGTATCACTTAGTTTTCGCAAACCAACTGTTCCGGCTACCTGGCCCTCATACAATGCCATCAGTATCGCTCCGCCTTTCTGCAGGATCGCTTCTTCAGGATTTTGCAGCACATATTCATCCAGCGGTTCCATGGTAAAATCTGCTTCTATCCAGGCACGGTTGAATTTTTCAAAATATGGCTGGTGATGCGGTTCGTATGTTACGATCTCTATACTCATGATTGCTGTTTTTTAAATTCGCGGTTCACTACATATATACCGGCTACGGTGATGACAGTTCCCAGGATCATGTGCGCCGTCATTCTTTCATTCAGTAATAACCAGCCAAATATCACCGCCACAATTGGATTGATATAGGCATAGATGGATACCTGCGTAGGTGGTAACAGGGTGATGGCTACCACATAAGCAGAATAGCCCAGTAATGATCCGATGAAAATGAGGTACAGCATCGCATACCATAATTCAGCCGGGGTCTCCAGCAGGTTAACATGTTTGCCCGTAATAAAACATACGATCAAAGTAATGGTACCAGCGATCAGCATCTGCCAACCCACATTGTATAAAATACCGACGGAGGTTTTTTGACCGGAGGTATACACCGTTCCAAAACTCCACGACACTACAGATAACAAGGCCAGTACTACACCCAGCATAAATGCATGGCTGTTCAACTGCCCGATATAATCATAAAAAATAATTACCACGCCTGCCAGACCCGCAATAAGTCCTATGAACATCTGCCTGGTAATACGTGCCGATTTTGTGAGCCATATACTGAACAACGCTATCGCCAATGGCACCAATGCGGCGATAATGGCCCCCAACCCACTGCTGATATACTCAAGCGACCAGGTAAGTAACCCATTGGCAAGCGTAAGCAGGAAGAAACCCTGTATCGCCATTTTCTTCAGGTCAGGCAAAGAAGGCAGCTTGTTCCCACGTAGCAGGAAATAACCCACCATCAAAGCGCCGGACAAAAACTGCCGCACACCTGCTACAAAAATGCCAGGCATATAATTAGTGCCGATTTTTGAAGCGATATAGGTAGTGCCCCAGAAAAAACTTACCAATACTAATGCGATATATCCTTTCCGTAGATCTTTATTCATAAGCACAGATTTCACTGATTTTATCGCGGATTTCGCGGATTAGGGGTATGAGTAAAGGGATTGATCCAACCTTTTCCCCCGATAGTTCATGGTGTGCCGATCGCCTATCATAGAATTCATACAATCAAATCCTTATAATCTGCGATAATAATCCGTGTAATCAGCGATACAAAATTGTTGAGAAAATATATAATAAAACAGATTCAGTTTTTGTATTTTTGACTAGATCAGATGGAGCGCAGATTTCGCGGATTTTAAATATGATTGCACGGAAATACAGCTAATCGTATCAGCAGGCAACCCGCAGCATTCCGATCTCTCCTCCTAAAAATCATAAAAGAAATCCGTGTAATCCGTGATTAAAAATCCGTGTAATCCGTGATAAAAAAATTTGTCTAATCCATGATAAAACGATTTAACGGCGACGACCATCTCTACATGCAGGTAGCCGAAGGTCTTGAAAAAATGATCGCCGAAGAAGTATTGCTGATCGGCGATAAGCTTCCCTCTGTTCGTTTATTGAGCGAGGAGAACGGTATCAGTATGGGTACTGCTTTCCAGGCGTATTATCACCTGGAATCGAAGGGGTTGATAGAGTCAAGACCCAAATCGGGATACTATGTGCGTTTTAACCATAAAAAATATCCGGCGCTCCCGCAAATGATACCCGCTGATACTTTATCGCATGAAGTAAGCGTAAAGGAAATGATCAATTCATTGTATTCCGATATCGTGTCGCCGGATGTGACCAATCTTGCCTTGGCAGTGCCTGATCATTCTTTATTACCGGTAGCCAAGATACATAAGTCGGTTGTTTATGCATTAAAGCATAGCAAGGATCACTGTATCAATTACGAACATACACAGGGTAATATTGAATTGCGCAAACAGGTAGCGAGGTTATCTTTTAATTGGGGTGGTAAAGTCAAACCCGGTGAGATAGTGATTACCAGCGGTTGTTTAGAAGCGATTACAATTTGTTTACAGGCCGTCACAAAATATGGTGATACCGTGGCCGTTGAAACGCCCTGCTATTTTGGTATCTACCAGGCCATTGAAAACCTGGGACTGAAAGTGGTGGAAATATCCTCCGATCCGGTAAATGGCGCCGACCTTGATTGTCTCGAAAAAACGATTGCCAAATTCCCAATCAAAGCCTGTGTGATGATCCCCAATTATAATAACCCGGTGGGCAGTTGTATGCCGGATGAAAATAAAAAGAAACTGGTCGGCATCATTACCAAACACAATATTCCATTGATAGAGGATGATATTTACGGTGAACTTTATTTCGGAAAGAACCGTCCACATACCTGTAAATATTACGATACCAAAGGTCTCGTGATGCATTGCTCCTCTTTATCAAAATCATTAACACCAGGCTACCGTATCGGCTGGGCCATACCGGGAAAATTTATTGAGGAAGTAAAACAGGTAAAACGTATACACAATATCAGCTGCCCAACGCTTACCCAGGCTGCGATGGCTCATTTTCTGCAGTATGGACGGTATGAGTATCACCTGAAAAACCTGCGTAAAGCTTTACATACCCAAAGTTTGAGGTATATACAATCCGTGATCGATCATTTACCGCCCGACAGTAAAGTATCCAGACCCCAGGGAGGATTTGTGTTGTGGGTGGAACTCAATAAAAAAGTAAACACGTTCCGTTTACGTACAGAGGCGATGAAACACAAGATATCGATCATGCCGGGAAGGATCTTTACAGTCAATCCCAATTATAATAATTGTATAAGGCTGAGTTTTGGAAAACCTTTTACAGAAGATACTGATTACGCGATGATGATGTTGGGGAAACTGATCAGGAAGATGCTCTGATCTGTTTACTATTGTTTTTTGCCACAGATTGCACAGATTAACACAGATTTCTGGGATGATCTGTGAAATCTGTGGCATTTTACTTTGGCGATACTATTCCGACTCATTTTAAATGTTTAATTGGCATTATATTTAGCAACAGTATGCGGAACCTGTTTGTCATTTTTTTATTGTTTATCACCCTACCGGCCAGTTCGCAATGCGATGTTCTTGTAGGACCGCCGCCAGCCAATGCCTATTTCAATACAGGCTCAGATGGGATAAAAGGAATATTACCGCCTTCCTCACAAGACCGAAACTGGAAAGTGGCGAAGGATCTCATCACCAATCCTTATACACCGGCTGTTGTGATGGCATCCATCCCTTCCTCTTACTATAAAGGAGATTGGAGCGATTGTTCCTGGATCTCATTTACAGAAACAGGGGAACATCCAGGGAGTGTGTTCTTTTTCTTTAAAATAGAATTCGACCTGCCCTGCAAAAATTCTTGTGGCAGGAGTTATCAAACAGACAATACTTTTTGTCTCGGCCTGGATTTTTTTGCTGACAATTCCATCTATGAGATCTATGTGAACGGAAAACCGCAAAGCAGTAATCTTGGAAACATCATACCGTTCAACGAACCTTACCGGTATGAAGGAACCAAAAAAGAAAAAAAATTATCGGTCTCTCTGTGCAAAGACTGGAAAGAAGGAAAAAACACACTGATCGTACAGGTGGCATCCAGCGCAACAGTAATGGGTTTCCTCGCACAGGCAGCGGTGGCACCCTTACCTCCTATTGAAAAGGAATTTACGGCAACGATCTGCGAGGGACAGAGTTACCAGCATGGCAGTAAAACACTCACCAAAACCGGTTATTACCTGGATACTTTTCGTACGGCCGCAGGTTGCGATTCAGTGGTAGCATTGAGCCTCACTGTAAAACCAAAAGCGTATGATACACTTGATCGGACCATTTGCGAGGGACAAAATTTTGAAGGCTATACAAAAACCGGCACTTATTCAGATGTTTTTACTGCAACCAACGGCTGCGACAGTATCCGGACACTGCATCTTACCGTATTAAAGAAACCAGCGCCCGATTTGGGTACACATTCAGGCTTATGTAGCGGTGATTCGGTAGTACTGAATCCCGGCACCTTTGATGGCTATGTATGGCAGGATGGTTCTACCGGTCCGTTGTTTATCGCAAGATCTGCCGGAACTTATTCAGTAACTGTGACCAATACCTGTGGTTCACATACAACCGCAACGATCATTCCTGAAAAGGATTGCGGTATCTATTTCCCTTCGGCATTTACACCCAACAAAGATGGGAAGAACGATGTTTTTAAAGTACTGACCAGTTATGTGTTCCAGGAATATTACCTCGCAGTGTACAACCGGTGGGGCCAAAAAGTATTTGAAACCCGGGATGCAACCAAAGGCTGGGATGGCAATCTGCAACGCGTACTGCAACAGCCGCAGCAAACTTTTGTATGGCAATGTACCTATACCAGGAATAATACTACTACTTACCTGAAAGGAACCGTTCTGCTGATCCGGTAATAAATCGTTAAACCCAATATTCCGGTTTTTTTTATAGATGCAATACTTTATTTTCGGTTAATGCAGCATTATTTATCGATTATTACCAACCTCCCCGGGTAATAATTACTGCATAAAAAAAAGTCAGTACATCTTTATGCAATTTTTATGATTTCGCATCTATGCATGTTAACATAGCTGTGCTACTTTCATTTTATAATCATCCTGAATGATTGTCCAAACAAGACTGATGAGAAAATTGTATGCCTGTATAGGCTTCTGCTTATTCTTTGCCGTAACCGGGTATGCACAATCGCAAACGGTTAAAGGCGCTGTTACCGATACACTTAATAAAACAGCATTGCACAATGCCGTCATCTACCTGAAAAATCCCAGGGATTCATCTCTTGTGCTATACACAAGGGCCGATGAGAAAGGCACTTTTGAAATGAAAAAAATACCCGCCGGCACTTATCTGATGGTGGTAACCTACCCCAATTATGTTGACTGGATTGATTCGGTATCTGTAAAAACCACCGAACCCACCAGTATCCCTGTTTACTTAACTACCAGGGCCCATCTGTTGCAGGAAGTGATCGTAAGACAAACGATTGCACCGATACGGATCAAAGGCGACACAACTGAGTATCTCGCCGACAGTTTCCGTGTGAAACCAGGTGCTACAGTAGAGGATCTTTTAAAAGTACTGCCGGGTATGTCGGTGAACAGCAAGGGAGAGATCACCACGCAGGGACAGAAAGTACAGAAAGTACTGGTAGATGGTGACGAGTTCTTTGGAGATGACCCTACCATGGCCACCCAAAACCTTAATGCAAAAGATGTAGCTAAAGTACAGGTATTCGATAAAAAAAGCGACCAGTCGACCTTAACTGGTATCGATGATGGCAGCAAAGAAAAAACCGTGAACCTGATATTGAAAGAAGACGCCAAAAAAGGATATTTCGGAAGCGTCACCGGCGGAACAGATTTCAACAAATACTACGACGCAAAAGCGGTGGCCAGCCGGTTTACCAGCACTTTAAAAGCAGGTGCACTATTAATTGCAGACAGAACCGGTGCCAGTGGGTTGAGCTGGGAAGAAATGCAGGACTACGGCGATATTACCAGTACTGTTGAGAACGGGAATGTGCAATTCAACTGGGAAGGCGACGATGATTTTGACACCTGGGGCAAACAGGGCATACCAGAGAGTATGCAGGGTGCCGTTATGCTGAATAAAAAATTCGGTAAATACAAAAGCAATACAGCCAACAATTTCAGTTATAACCGCCTTGCACTCGCAGGCGATGGCTATACTACTACCAAAACCATTTTGCCCGATAGTACCATATACTATAGCAACCAGTCGCGCTCAGGGAGAAACAGCAGGTGGAAACAGAATATCAGCACTAAGAATGAGTTGAACCTTGATTCTATGACAACCCTTACCATCAATGCGAAAGCCAGTATGGGTAAAAATAATAGCTATGATGTGCTGGATGGCGAATACCTGACGGAAGACAGAACACCGTTAAATACCAATCACCGCACCAATTCTGTATCCGGCACCAACAACAGTAAAAAAGCGGATATATTTTTACGCAGAAAACTCAATGCCGCCGGAACACGTTCCTTCACGGTAAGTACCGGCATTAACATGATCGATAGTGACAATGAAGGATATTTATACAACAGAACCGATTTTTATACCAATGGGATCCCTTCTTCTGTTCAGGTAGTTGATCAGAAAAAAACAGGCACCAGCAGTTCAAGAACGGTGCAGGCACTGGCCAGTTATATTGAGCCAATCAGCAAGAAAATGTCGTTGAATATCAACTATACATTAAACTCCAATAACACCGATCAGGATACCCGTTCCTACGAAAAATCAAATGGGAAATATGATTCGCTGAACCTCATCTTCAGTAACCATTACCGTTTTATCAATACCTCTCACCGTGCCGGGTTTGCTTTTAATTATGCATCTAGGAAATTAACCGCAAGGGCCGGGCTCGCTGTGCAGGACCTTTCTCTCAAACAAACCAATCTCTATAAAGATTCTTCGTTTGTCCGGGATTTCACTAATTTTTTCCCTACCGCAAACATCAGGTGGAAATTTTCCGGTTCAGGTAATCTCAGCATTAATTATAACGGCGGAACAAGACAACCATCATTGATGCAGCTTCAACCTATAGTGAATAATAATGATCCTTTGAACATTGTTCTTGGCAATCCGAACCTGCGTCCCGCATTCAACCACAATGTTTATTTCAATGTGTCGGATTACAAAGTACTTACCAATCGAAGCATCTATGGCTACGGTGGTTTAACGGTTACACAAAATGCTTTCAGCAACAGAAGTGTGGTAGACTCACAGGGAAGGCGCTTAACAGAAACGGTGAATGTCAATGGCAATTACAATTTTTATACGGGGTTCAGTATAGGAAGGCAGATCAAATTCATGAAACTAGAAGTATCACTTGATCCAAGATTCAACAGCAGTCGTTATATGAGTTTTGTAAATGGTTCGGAAAATATCACAAAAAGTATCCAGCCATCCCTGGGCGTAAGCATACGCAGGTATGTTGAAAAGAAATTCAGTCTTTACCTTTCGTATAATGTAGGGTTCAATCATTCATCATCATCCATCAATAAAGATGCGGTTACCGAATACTGGACACAGTCTGTAAACTGCTATTTTGATTACAGGTTTGCCAAAGGATGGACACTAAATATGAATACCAATTACAATTACCGGCAAAAGCTAAGCCCTACCGACAATAGCAATAATCCACTGTTAGTAAACGCATCACTGGAGAAAAAACTGTTTAAAAAATCCGATATCACTGCCATATTCAGGGTACACGACATTTTCAACCAGAATATCGGTTTCAGAAGGGATATCAGCAGTAACTATGTAACTGAGAGTACTTATACAACCGTACAACGTTTTACCATGCTCTCCCTGCGTTGGAAATTCAATAAAAACAGAAAACCTTCTGAGGATGATGAATAGATCCGTCAAAATATTATTTATGAGAAAATCAGTATTGATCATTTGTTTACTGGCGGGTTGTATTACCGGACACGCCCAGTCGCAGTTTATTACTGCGGGAAAGATAGAGTATGAGAAAAAGTTCAATATCCATAAAGAGATAGAAGATGAACACTGGCTGGAGAATGTAAAGGACAAACTGCCCAAGTTCCGTACATCCCTGCATAACCTGTATTTCAAAGACGGGAAAACGTTGTATGAAAAAGGAACGGATGTCTATGTAAAGATCCCATTCATGGATGAGGACAAAAGTGTGGATGATATTATTTATACCGATCTGAAGCAAGGCATCTTCTCCAAAAAACAGGCAGTGTTCGACGAAACATTTTTACTGAGTGATTCGATCAGGCATATCAAATGGCAGATGACCAACGACCTGAGAGATATCGCAGGTTTTGAATGTCACAAAGCGGTGGGTAGGATCATGGACTCTGTGTACATCATTGCCTACTATACCGACCAGATAACCGTTAGCGGCGGGCCGCTCTCCTATTGTAATTTACCCGGTATGATCCTCGGTATTGCGATACCCAGGACCAATACCACCATTTTTGCCACCAAAGTAGAACTGATGGACCCCAAAACCGAAAAAATGATTCCACCCACAGGCAAGAAAAAAACCGATTATAAGGGATTAACACAGACGCTTCAAAAAGCATTAAGCGACTGGGGTACTTATGGGAGGAAATATGTGATCAATGCGATGTTGTAACTGATCAGGAAAAAACATTAAAAATCTCTCTGCGCAAACTCCGCTTCTCATGTTCTCTGCGGTGAAAAACGCCTCAATATGCGGGATAACCAAAGGTGCAAATGTTCTTTCACCGCAGAGAACATGAGAAGCGGAGTTTGCGCAGAGAAAATATTGAATTAAACTCCATCTGTTTCAGGTAACAGCTGAATACCTGTTTTTGTAAACGCGATCTTTTTTTGTTTGTACAGGTTACCGGTGGTCATTTTGAATGTTTTCTTACTCATCCCAAAGAAATCATAGATCTCCTGCGGATCGGATTTATCGTGGTAAGGCAGGTAACCGTTGTTCTCATCCAGCAGCCTCAATACTTTGGTAACCTCGTCCTCTACTTTCTGAAAACCGGGTTTACCAAGTACCAGGTCTATTTTATTATCGGGGCGGATAGTTTTGATAAAACCTTTGTGTTTATCACCTATCTGTAACGTAGTGAATACTTCATTGGTATGCAGGATTCCCGTGTGTCGGTTATTGATGATCATGACATACCCCAGTTCCGACTCACGGTACACAACAAGGTCCACAATATCTTTTTCCTTAACCGTCAGTTCATCGTTCTTCAGCCGCGATTCAATCTTTTCCGTGGCCGCTACCCGACCGGTCATTTCATCAAGGTATAACTGAACAAGGTATTCCATTCCTTCGCGCATACCACCCAGTTGCTGTGATTTGGGTACGAACAGGTCCTTCATCAGCCCCCAGTCAAGAAATGCGCCCTGTTTGGTGACCGATACCACTTTCATTAAAACGATCTCCCCTATCACCGCCCGGGCTCTTTGTGTAGTAGCAACCAGCCGGTTATCGGAATCATGGTACACAAATACTTCCAGGTCATCCCCGATACGCAGGGTACGTGGCGCAAAGCGTTTAGGCAGCAAAATGCCCTCAACACCATCATCCAGGTAAAACCCGAAATCAACCTTGCGGCTTACTTTAAGCGTATTGTATTGTCCAACGTTTACCTGGGTCATAATCTACCGATAAGGCCACAAAGGTACAATTGTTCGGATGTTTATATGTTAGCAACTTTCGTATCGCGGCAAACCAGGGTTTTGATATTTTGCGTCCTATGTTACGGATCAAAAGGTGTTTACTGGTCATGGTGCTGTTTACCGCGGTGCTGCCTGCCAACAGCCAAAATGTAAATGGTCACTGGTTTGGCATTGGTATGGTGCAAACTTCCCAAACCTACCAGAATTACCTGTCGGAACTGGTGTTAAGACAAAAAGGCAAAATAGTATCAGGTGCCTTGCACTATTATTTCAAGGATAGCCTGGTAAAAGTACCCGTCAGCGGCAGTTTTGATGCAGCGACCCGCAGACTAAGCATCAAGCCGTTCAGTATGATCTATTATTTATCGCCCACGGCGCAGAATAGTATTGATTGCAATATGTCAGGCAGCTTCCTGCTGACGGTTTCAAAAACAGAATCTGTTTTAGCCGGTAGTCTTATGCCGGATGCCAATCATAAATACACGGTACCCAATATCAATTTCCGCCTGGTGAGATCTGATGATACGCTTGATTGGGTGAAAACGGAAGAACCTGAGATCAAACCTCAGCCACCTGTACCCGTTGTTGTGGCCGCGCCCGTTGCTGTAGAAGTATTACCTGAAATAACCGCTGTAGAAGCATTTACCAAACGGGAAAAAGTATTCACCAAAGAAATAGAAGTTACCGGAACCAGTCTGCGGCTGGAGATATATGACAATGGGCAGGTGGACTATGATTCCGTTTCGCTTTTCTTCAACAACAAGCTCATACTTCCCAAAAGAAAACTGGATCACCGGGCCATACGGCTCACCATTGAATTAGATCCTGCGATTGAGGACAATGAACTCAGCATGTTTGCCGAAAACCTCGGGATGATCCCGCCTAATACGGCGGCTTTGGTGATCTATGATGGTAAGGATAGATATGAAACGCTACTGTCGAGCGATCTGAGTAAAAGTGCTACTATTAAATTGAGAAGGAAGAAGGAGTAGCTGGCGTAATCCTCTGTGTTCCTCTGTGACCTTTGTGCCTCTGTGGTAAAGAACACCCTCCATCGATCTAAGCGAAGGCTTTACCACAGAGGCACAAAGGTCACAGAGGAACACAGAGATTTATTCAAACAATTCCTTTTGCGGACTATCTTCTTTCGGCTTCTGCTCCCATTCCATTTCAATGGTTTTGCTGAAATCGGTGAGTTTGGCGCCAACGGCTTTCCAGCCCATGACTTCCACCATTTTGGCGATCTTGAATTTGGCTTTGCGTACCTGCTGGCCCCTTCCGGTTTGTACTACCAGTATCGGTTCTTCATCGGTAGTGATGGCTTCCAGCCGGTTGCCAGCACCTTCTTTGATAAACGAGAACTGCGATTTTAGCGTGGTGGTCTCTATTTTAAAACGCTTTACATTGTATTGCATTTTATCATTGTCGAGATATACGGCACTGATCACTTTTTCAGGATCAAACTGTTCGATCAGTGATATTTTTTCAGGATCGAAACGCTGGGTCTGTTCGGTATCGGTCAGTTCATAGGTGCCATCGTTGTAAAACACGATGATCTTTTCATCTTCAAAACTACCGAGGTACTGGCCCTTTTCTTCCGTATTCAACCGGCCGAATTTATCATCAAACCATAGTTTACGACCGGCCAGTGTACTCTTACCCGCTTCTTTCAGTTTTACATTCTTGATCGGGTACTTCGTCACCTGGTTACCCATGCTGCCCCGACCTTTGATCTCCATTTCTTCAAAATAAAAATCAAGTTCCTTGATCCGTGCGGTACAATTGGGACTGAGAATGATCTTCACTGTTTCTGCTTCCCCATTAGGGTTGGCGGTAAGATAGTGTACACGGGTTTTATCGGTACCTTTTGTGAGATCGTATTCTTTTTCACGCGTAACACCGGTTACGTTAAACCGTTTTCCATAACTCACGCCTGTTTTCCCATCTACATAGATCATATTATAGGTGGTGCGTTCATCATTTTTCTGGAACACTGCCGCATGAAGGATATCCTTTCCTATGAAAACTTTTTCAGAAACTTTTACCACTTTCATGGTACCTGCTTTCGTAAAAGCGATGATATCATCATAATCAGAACACTCACAGAGAAATTCATCTTTCTTCAAAGATGTCCCGATAAACCCTTCGGCACGGTTCAGGTATAATTTGGTATTGGCGATGGCCACATGCTTTACCTGAATGGTATCAAATTCTCTGATCTCTGTCTTACGCTCCCTGCCTTTGCCATATTTCTTCAAGAGGTTTTCAAAATAAGCCACGGCAAAATCGGTTAGATTATCGAGATCGAATTTTACCTGCTTGATATCCTCTTCAATGCCCTTAATCTGTTCAATCAGTTCATTGATGTCCAGCCGGTAGATCCGGCGTACAGGTTTTTCTGTCAGTTTCAGGATATCTTCCCGCTCAACGGCACGTTTGAGTTTCTTTTTGAAGGGAACAAAAGCTTTGTCGATCGCTTCTATCACTGCTTCCCAGGTAGGATGTTTCTGTTCGAGCTCTTTGTATATTTTTTCTTCGAAGAATATTTTTTCCAGCGAAGTATAATGCCATTTATCTTCTAACTCAGAGAGTTTGATCTCGAGTTCTTTTTTGAGTAAAGCCTTGGTGTTGTCAACGGATACCGTCAGCAGCTCACGCACACCCAAAAACTGTGGTTTGTTCTCTACAATTACACAGGCATTGGGAGAAATGCTGATCTCGCAATCGGTAAACGCATACAATGCATCGATCGTTATATCGGGAGAAATGCCGGGTGCAAGATCTATCTGTATCTCTACTTCCGCAGCCGTTACATCAATTACCTTTTTGATCTTGATCTTACCCTGGTCATTGGCTTTGGTGATGCTCTCCATCAGTTGCGTAGTGGTAACGCTGTAAGGAACATCACGTATCACCAGTGTTTTTTTATCGAGTTCTTCCACGCGCGCCCTTACCCTTACTTTACCGCCGCGTTTCCCTTCGTTATAATTGGCCACATCGATCATACCACCTGTCTGGAAATCGGGATACAGGTCAAACTTCCTTCCGCGCAAAGCTTTGATGGAAGCCTCGATCAGTTCACAAAAATTATGGGGAAGTATTTTTGTTGATAGGCCAACCGCAATACCATCGGCACCCTGTGCCAGCAGTAAAGGAAATTTCATGGGCAGCGTTACGGGCTCATTCTTTCTGCCGTCATAGCTCAACTGCCAGTCTGTTGTTTTATTATTAAAAGCAACTTCAAGCGCAAACTTTGACAAACGCGCTTCAATATACCTGGCCGCGGCCGCTTCATCGCCGGTGCGTACATCGCCCCAGTTTCCCTGTGTCTCTATCAGCAGGTTTTTCTGACCCATGTTCACCAGCGCATCCCCGATACTGGCATCGCCATGCGGGTGATACTGCATGCTCTGCCCGATGATATTCGCCACTTTATTAAAACGGCCGTCATCCATCTCCTTCATCGAATGAAGGATACGGCGCTGAACCGGTTTCAAACCATCCTCAATAGCCGGCACTGCCCGCTCCAGGATCACATACGATGCATAATCAAGGAACCAGGTTTTATACTGTCCCTGCACACCTGTTTCATTCTCAAAAACCCTGTTCTCTTTTTTTTCTTTCGCCATTTTCAAATGCTATTGCTCTTTTATCATTCTGAATCCAACCGAAACGTATCCTCTCTCCCTGCAGCGAGCTCATTAAGCTCAAGCATCACAAAATCCGTATCAGCAATTACTTCGTGCCAGGTCATTTTATGAACCACCAGCATTGCCGGGGCAATTATTTTATCACTTCCTTTTGCATTCCCATCAAGATCAAACCAGTTCACGGTAGCTTCCCCACTCATAATAATGACCCTTTCCGGATCTTTTTGCACCGCAAGTCCTTTATGATAATGCCTGGCACTGGCGCTTCCTTTTTTCCGGTAACCAATAATAAATTCGCCGGTCCTATCGGTATTGAAATAATGCGTTGCGCCCCTTTCATCTTCCCCGATCTTAGGTATAGAAATGATCTCGATCATACGATTGATTTATCAGGCAGTTTCCGTTGTTTCAGTTTCAGCAGGTGTAGCTACGCCCGCAAGTTTTACCGTGATCTCTTTCCATCCTTTGCTCCAGTCGCCCTGCATATCCAGTTTACCTGTCGCCATCAGTTCTCGCATGCGCCATACAAGAAACACATCGCCTGTTTTTACTTTCATTTTCGACAATACCGTATGCAGGAGCTTACCCAGTTTCTGTGTCTCTCCTGTTACATACGTCATAATATCCTTATCATAGAAACTCAGTTCTTTGCCTATGATCTTTTTTCCACCTTCTAGGAAGCGGACCATGGCATTTTCTGCGCATTGTTTTTTCCATTCATCGGGGTCCACTTCAAACTCGCTAAGCGTGATGGGTCTTGCCAGTTTTTTGGCTTTCAGGAACTCTTTGGGTTGTATCTCGTACAAACTGGTCGGATAAAATATATTTCCTTTCTCATTAATAAACGGAAGATTGTTCAGGTACAATACCTGCACCCTTCCCTGGTATTCTTTTAACTGGCTCATCAGCCAGTAATAAGCGCATACATCGTGTACATTCTGTCCCATCCAGATCCACACTTCCTGCTCCGGGTTTTCATCAAGGGTTTTCAGGAGATTGTAAACGGTCAGTTTATCATCCACCATATTCAGCTGCTCGGTATGCGGTGAAAATTCCAGCAACATTTTCCACCAGTCGCGGCGCTGCTGGTAGCCCTCTGTTTCATAGATATTTTCCAATGGGCCCACGGCAAAATCATCTTTGATCTCTACGATATCACCCTGAAGGGTCCCATCCAGTTCAATGGCTTTTGCCAACGCGTCTACGTTTGCCTGTTCAAAAACGATATGAATCATTTTAATTGATAATTAGTAATTAATAATTAATAATTGGTGCTTTGTGTTGGCTCAATTATTATCGTCAGTTCATTTCTACGAGGTCGAGATCCACTTTGAGGTTGTTGATGATGAATTCCTGTCTTTCCATGGTATTCTTGCCCATATAATATTCGAGTAACTGCTGGATATGATCGCCCTGCTCGAGTATCACTGGTTGTACGCGCATATCCTGGCCGATAAAGCGGCCGAATTCTTCGGGGGAGATCTCCCCCAATCCTTTAAACCTGGTGATCTCGGGTTTACTTCCCAGTTTGGCTACCGCTGCCTGTTTCTCCGTTTCATCATAACAATAAATAGTTTCCTGTTTGTTACGCACACGGAACAAGGGAGTTTCGAGAATGTACACATGTCCCTTTTTAACCAGGTCGGGAAAGAATTGCAGGAAGAAGGTCATCATCAGCAAACGGATATGCATTCCATCCACATCCGCATCGGTAGCGATCACGATATTGTTATAGCGCAATCCTTCGAGTCCGTCCTCTATATTCAAAGCATGTTGCAACAGGTTGAATTCTTCGTTTTCATACACCACTTTTTTGGTGAGACCAAAACTGTTCAAAGGCTTACCACGCAGACTGAAAACAGCTTGCAAATCTACATTACGTGATTTGGTGATACTTCCGCTGGCGCTGTCACCCTCCGTAATAAAAATGGTAGAGCAGTTCTGCAATTCGATATACTCATTCTTGGCTTTTGCCGGTGGCTCATCATTCAAATGCACCCGGCAATCGCGCAGTTTTTTATTGTGAAGATTGGCTTTTTTGGCGCGTTCATTCGCCAGTTTTTTAATACCGGCCAGTTCCTTACGCTCGCGCTCATTCTGCTCGATACGTTTTTTCAAAGCATCAGAAACTGTCGGGTTCCTGTGCAGGAAATTGTCCAGTTCTTTGGAAAGAAAATCCAGCACAAAATTTTTCATGCTCGGGCCGCCTTCATATACATTCTGCGAACCCAGTTTGGTTTTTGTCTGGCTCTCAAATACCGGCTCCTGTACACGAACGGATACCGCGGCCACAATACTGGTGCGTATATCCGATGCTTCGTAATCTTTTTTATAAAAATCCCTGATCACTTTGATATACGCTTCGCGGAAAGCCTGTTGGTGCGTACCGCCCTGCGTAGTGTACTGACCATTGACAAAGGAAAAAATATCCTCCCCATAATCATTATTATGCGAGATGGCCACTTCAATATCCTCCCCTTTCAGGTGAATGATGGGGTAACGCAGTTCATCAGGATTGGTCTTACGCTGCAGCAGGTCGAGCAACCCATTTTTGCTGACGTATTTTTTACCATTGAAATGCATGGCCAAACCAGCATTCAGGTAACAATAGTTCCACAGTTGGTTATCCAGGTACTCGTGTATGAAATGGAAATGACGGAACACCGTTTCATCCGGTATAAATTCTACCAGTGTACCGTTGGCTTCCGTGCTTTTGGCCTCTTTGTGTTCTTTGATCAATTCGCCCTTTTCAAACTCCGCGGTTTTCTCTTTGCCGTCGCGAAAAGCTGTTACTTTAAAATACTGGCTCAGCGCGTTCACGGCTTTGGTACCAACGCCATTCAGTCCCACACTTTTCTGGAAAGCTTTGCTGTCGTATTTGGCGCCGGTATTGATCTTGCTCACCACATCCACCACTTTACCCAAAGGAATGCCGCGGCCATAATCCCGCACGGTCACATTTTTACCTTCAATGGTCAGTTCCACCTGTTTGCCGTAGCCCATGGTGTATTCATCGATACAGTTATCGATCACTTCCTTGATCAGTACATAGATCCCGTCATCAGGCGCCGATCCATCACCCAGTTTACCGATATACATACCGGGACGTAGCCTGATATGTTCTTTCCAGTCAAGCGATCTGATCGAGTCCTCGGTGTATTCAAACAGTTTTTTTTCTTCTGCCATAGCGCTTCAGTTGCTGCATTTTGGAATTTTGGAATTGGGAAATTTTGAAATTGGAGACCAGGAAAAGTCAATTTCCCAATTTCCCAATTCCAAAATCTCCCAATACCCCTCCCTAGCCCGCAAATCTAACCACCTCAAATCCAAGCCAAATTTTACTTTTCTACAAAATGGGATTAAATGTGGATAACCCTGTTAAGAAACTGGAATACAGGGGCAAAACATACCTTTGCGGGATCAGCAACGATTCCGCACATATTGAAACAGATCTCCATCGCATAGCAGCTATTGCCGGGGCCGTAAGAGCAGAGAACGACCGTTTTACTGTTTTCCTGAAACAGCAGGATACCGATCAGATCGATTCACTTGTTTCGGAACTGGATGCGGCCATCACCCCGCAGGTAGATTGTACGGTGTGTGGCAATTGCTGTAAAAGCCTGATGATCGTAGTATCTGGTGAAGAAGCGGATGCGCTCTCACAGCACCTGGAACAGCCACGCGAAACATTTGATGAACGATACCTGGAAAAAGGCAGCAATGGGATGATGATCGTCAATACAATCCCCTGCCATTTCCTGTCCGATAACAAATGTACCGTGTACGAACACCGTTTTGCGGGGTGTCGTGAGTTTCCGGCATTGCAGGTGGCGGGGTTTAATAGGCGGCTGTTTACAACGTTCATGCATTATGAGCGCTGCCCGATTATATTTAATGTGGTGGAGCGGTTGAAGGATGCATTGAATTTCGAGCGGTCATGATTTTTTTTCAACACACCCGCCCGCCTAAGCTCTGCGGGCGAGCGGGTGTGTTGAAAAAAAATCACTGCCCGAAACCTTCACATATCTACTAAGAATAACTTTAACCCATGATCCAGTTTGGCATAGATCGAATACTAACCTCCTCTCCCTCATGGAAAACACAACGCATTGCCTTACTTACCAACCATGCCGCAACCACTAATCGCCTCGTACCTTCCAGGAAAGCGCTCATCGATCATGGTTTCCATCTCGTCAAACTGTTTTCGCCAGAGCACGGTTTATCGGTTACCGGCGCTGACGGGCATCTCATCAAAGATGGAACAGATGCATTGACCGGCTTACCCATTACCAGCCTGTACAGTGAAAAACTGGCGCCATCAGCAGAGGATTTTTCTGATATAGCTATTGTATTATTCGATATCCCGGATGTGGGCAGTCGTTTCTATACGTATCTCTGGACGATGAGCTATATGATGGAAGCCTGTGCGCAGCATGGAAAAAAACTTATTATACTGGACAGACCCAACCCGGTTTCCGGGAACATGCAGTTGGCTGAAGGTCCGATGCTGGATGAAACAGAGGCTTCCTTTATCGGCCGCTGGTCCATTCCCGTGAGACATAGCTGTACGTTGGGTGAACTGGCTGATTATTTTAATCGTTCCAGGAACATTCAATGTAACCTGGAAGTGATACGTTGTGAAAACTGGAACAGGAATCAATTTCAAACTGACTGGGGCATTGACTTTATCGCAACATCACCCGCCATACAGGATTTTCAAAGTATGTTGCTGTATCCAGGGTTGTGTTTGCTCGAGGCCACCAATATCTGTGAAGGGAGAAGCACCCGCTATTCCTTTACCTCGGCAACAGCGCCATGGATCGACGGGAAACAGGTTGCAGCCATCATGAATGATATGGAACTCGATGTAACAGCATCACCTGTAAACTATGTACCAGCCGATGGAAAATATGCCGGGCAGACATGTACCGGCATCCATTTGAAAGTAAGCAATCCGGAACTTTTTCAGCCGGTATTTTTTGGAATGATATTAGTGAAACTGGTTAAACAGATGTATCCCTCCTGGTTCCGGTGGCAGCCGTATCCTACACTGGTCAATCCAACAGGCGAACATCATCTTGATAAATTACTGGGGATTGCCGGCAGTGAACAACTATTCGAATTGCCCTTACAAAGGTTTATAGCCGAAGCAAATAAATTGACAACCGTTTCATCGTGGAAAGAAACCATTAGCGGCTCCCTGCTCTACCCTGCGTAAACTCCTGTAACTCCTGTTCTCTGCGGTGAAAAACTACAGCACATCCGGCACTCCGTATACCGAAACTTTTTTCACCGCAGAGAACAGGAGTTACAGGAGTTTACGCAGAGGAGGATTATCTTAGGGGATCAAATCTTTGTATGCACAGGAAAATTGTACTATTCATTTTTATCACGATGCTGGCTGCCACACTGTTTGCACAGCAGCCAGGCATAAAGGTTCTCGAATCAGGTAAAAAAGTAAGCATACGCGGATTAAGCGTTGTTACAGATGATATCGTTTGGGCCAGCGGCAGCAGCGGTTCTGTAGCCAGGTCTATAGATGGCGGTAATACCTGGACATGGATGGTGGTGCCGGGTTATGAAAAAAGGGACTTCAGGGATATTGAGGCGTTTGATGCAAATACTGCTGTTATAATAGGCATTGCGGAACCTGCTGTCATACTGAAAACAACCGATGGCGGGCAGAACTGGAAAAAAGTATTTGAAGATAGTTCAAAAGGAGTTTTCCTGGATGCAATGCATTTTAGTGAGAATGGTGGAATAGGGACCATCATCGGTGATCCTTTGCCAGGGTCTGATTTTGTGTACGGTCTTTATACAACCGACGAGGGCAACACGTGGAAAAAATTACCATCCGATATGTATTTTAAAGGAATGAAAACAAAGGAAGGCGAAGCATTCTTTGCATCAAGCGGAACTAATATCGCAATGGCAGGCAATCACCCCATATTTGTATCAGGTGGCAAAAGCTCAAGATTATATATCGGTTCATGGTATCCGTTACCCATAATGCAGGGGAAAGAAAGTACCGGAGCTAATTCGATCGCTGTTTACGATGACCCACGCAAGGCTGTTATTGTAGGTGGTGATTTCGCCAAAGACACCATCAGCAGTAATAACTGCGTACTGGTAACCTTTAGAAGCTACTGGACAAATAAGACCAGATTTAAACAGCCAAAAACACCACCACATGGATACCGTTCCTGTGTAATTTATCTTGATAAAAATAATCTGCTGACCTGCGGTACATCAGGTATAGATATTTCAAAAGATGGTGGTGATAACTGGGAACTGATCTCCAGGGAAAGCTACCATGTTTGTCAGAAAGCAAAAAATGGAACCGCAGTGTTTCTTGCGGGAGGTGGTGGAAGGATAGCAAAATTAATGAGGTAGGTTAACAGTCATTGATTGGATTGTTTCAGTTAGTCAGCCGTATCAAATCAATATATGCACAAGAGAATTGTATTACCATTACTGATCACATTGTTTGCTGTTACATTATCCGCGCAGCCTACGATTAAAATCCTTGAATCAGGTAAAAAAGTAAGCATACGCGGGTTAAGTGTAGTTACTAACAAGATCGTTTGGGCAAGCGGCAGCGCTGGTTCTGTTGCAAGATCTATAGATGGCGGTAATAGCTGGACATGGATGGTGGTACCGGGTTATGAAAAAAGAGAATTCAGGGATATTGAGGCGCTTGATGCTAATACCGCCATCATCATCGGTATTGCGGAACCTGCTGTCATTCTAAAAACCATTGACGGGGGCAAAAACTGGAAAAAAGTATTTGAAGACAGCACGAAAGGGGTATTCCTTGATGCAATGGATTTTAACCATGAAAATGGATTTGGCATGGCGATAGGCGATCCATTGGATGGAACCAACCAGGTGTATGAACTCTATACAAGTGACTGGGGTAATACATGGGAAAAACCATTAAGAAGTATTCAAAAAAATAATCCGCAAGCTACACTTGAAGGCGAAGCATTCTTTGCTTCCAGCGGAACCAATATTTCACTGATGGGTAATCATCCCATTATTGTATCTGGGGGGAAAAGTTCAAGAGTGCATTTCCTGGTATGGGATTCCCTGCCTATTATGCAAGGCAAACAAAGTACCGGTGCAAATTCGATTGCCGTTCATTCATCACACCAGAGCGCAGTTGTTGTAGGTGGCGATTTTACAAAAGATACGATCAGCACTGATAACTGTGTACTGGTAGACCTTAGAAACTGGAGAACGCAGATCGAATTTAAACAGCCTAAAACCCCTCCCCATGGTTATCGCTCCTGTGTAATTTACCTGAGCAGCAAAAAATTACTTACTTGCGGCACTTCCGGTATCGATATTTCAAAAGATGGGGGGAAGAACTGGAAACTGATCTCCAAAGAAAGTTTTCATGTCTGCCAGAAAGCCAGAAAAGGAAAAGCCGTCTTCCTCGCCGGTGGTGGAGGAAGGATCGCCAAACTCATCATCTAAAGCTGAAATCTGATGGCTGAAAGCTGATAGCTGATATCCGTCAACTACTTCTTAAACGCAAAATACACCGCCCCCACAATAAACAGGAAGCTGATCAGGTATTTTGTTTCGAAGGGTTCTTTCAGATACACAACGGCGAAAACAGTGAATACCAGCAGGGTTATGACTTCCTGTGTGATCTTTAACTGAAACGCGCTGAGCCCATTGCCATAACCGATGCGGTTGGCCGGCACCATCAGGCAATATTCAAAAAAAGCAATGCCCCAACTGATCATAATGGCTTTCCAGAGTGACAAGCCCTTGTCTTTCAGGTGGCCATACCAGGCGATGGTCATAAAAATATTGGATAACAGTAAAAGTGCGACTGTTTTAAGCATAGAAGGTTTAATTGGTTTCGGTGCTAAAATTACCGTAATTTATGTCAGCCATTCAGTTCTTCGGTTGCCATAATGCCATTCGGGAAAGCCTCGCATGAAAATTGCATTAGATTAACTGTAAAACAGAGTGTATGAAGAAGTTCCAGGCGATCATCAAATTTACCATGGACGAGCAGTTTATGCCGCTGGTACCACCCCACCGCACCTATATCAATTACCTGATCAATAAAGGCACCATTGACAGCTATGCTGTAAGCATGGAGAGCCAGACTGTGTGGATCACCATTAATACCGATTCAAAAGAAGCGGCGGATAAACTCATTTCCAAATCACCGCTGTACAAATACTGGACCTACGAGATAGAGGAATTATTTGTATATGACAGTCGTGAATATCGTTTACCGGCATTACAATTGAATTAATTATCGGTTAGCCACTCAAAATTGTTTACTCATTTTTTTATACCAATACATCCCTCTGTGTAACTCTGTGCCTTCTGTGGCAATAATTTCGCCACAGAAAGCACAGAGTTACACAGAGAAAATTATAAGATAGCTAACAAATAAAAAACCTCCGAAAAATCGAAGATTTTTTGTGGGAGCACACGGGTTCGAACCGCGGACCCTCTGCTTGTAAGAACTATTCGATCATTGACCTATCCTGTGCAATGGATTCTGCTATTTATTTTTTGCTACGATTTTCATGTGGCGTTCAATACCATCCGAAATAGTTTGATCAGGTAATCGATTAATACTAATTGACAACTGATTTTAAAATCAGCTATACACATTAGTTTTGGCCCTCTTTAGCTTTAAAGTCCGTGATGGTCTTTCCATCATAACGATACACTCCGTTTCCAGATCCAAACCAAATACTGCCATCGTTAGCTTCCAATATCCCATAAAAATTCGTTCTTCCTTCTGATTTAATTTCTGTTACAGTGGGCATTTCACTGTACAAGGACTTTGCATCATAACGTGAAAGTGCCCAAACCTCCCCACTGGGATTTATTCTATCAGTAGTCCAGATATTTCCTTTTTTATCTTCGACTATACCATAAGCCTTCCTCTGCGATACCTTAATAAAGGTTCTGCCGTTATAGCGCCAAAGACCATCAACGTCACCGAACCAAATGCTTCCTTTTTTATCTTCGATTATTGACCAAACGTTTTTAAACGCTTTGCCATCTTTGTTTTTTAAAACGGTAAATGTTTTTCCATCATAAAAACAAGGCCCGTCCTCTGTGCCGATCCATAATTTCCCGGTTTTGTCTTCCATGATAGTCCTACTATCAGTATTGGGCAGTCCGTCTTTTGTTGTAAAATTTTGAAAAGATTTTCCATCGTAGCGGGTTAATCCACGTCCGCCGAACCAAATCATACCGGCTCTATCTTCATAAATACACATAACCAGATTATTGGCAAGTCCCTCGCTGGTTGTAAAATGCTGAAAGGTTTTCCCATTGTAATGATAAACTCCGGAATCATTGGAAGCGAACCAAAGGTTTCCGCGTCGATCTTCCCGTACGTCATAGAATCTGTGCAAACCTATTTTACTACTTGTGAGATTTGTAAACGATTTTCCATCGTAGCGAAAAACACCACCCCATGATGCAGCAATCAAAATGTTTCCGTTTCTGGCTTGCCTTACATTCCGAACCATACTCATAGGCACTTTGGGGGTGTCCGCCTCTTTAAGTTGTGACCCGGAGTATCCATTGTACTTGATATTATCTTGTGGTGGGTTTGTTTGGCTTTGTACGCTACAGGAAGTGCAAAAAACAAGCATCAGGAACAAAGCATATACCTGTATGTATTTCATAATTTAAACTATTTAATGACCCTTTTTACTTTTAAAGTCTGTAAAGGTCTTTCCATCATAACGATACACTCCACCTGCAGACCCAATCCAAATACTTCCATCGTTAGCTTCCAATATCCCCATAAAATCCATTATTCCCCCTGACTTAATTTCTGTAACTGTGGGCATTTTATTGTACAAAAACTTTGCATCATAACGGGAAACTGCCCAGACCTTCCCAATAGGAGGATTTACTACACCAGCAGTCCAGATGTTTCCTTTTTTATCTTCGATTATTCCATAAGCCCCCCTCTGCGACACCTTAGTAAAGGTTCTGCCGTCATAGCGCCAAAGACCATTATTGTCAGCGAACCAAATATTTCCTTTTTTATCTTCGATTATTGACCAAACGTTTTTAAACGCCTCGCCATCTTTGTCTTTTAAAACGGTAAATGTTTTTCCCTGCCCGTCAGGCAGGCGGGCATCATAAACGAACATATTTCCTCCTTGTGTACCCAACCAAAGCTTGCCGGTTTTGTCTTCAATGATTGTAGTAATATTATTGGAAGATCCTTCTATAGTTGTAAAATTTCGAAAAGATTTCCCATCATAACGGCTTACGCTACCTCCTTCAGTGCCGAACCAAATAATGCCGGCTTTATCTTCGTAAATACTCATAACCGCATTATTAGCAAGTCCCTCCCTGGTTGTAAAATGTTGAAAGAATTTCCCATTGTAATAATAAACGCCTGAATCAAGAGAAGCGAACCAAAGGTTTCCGTGTCGATCTTCCAGAACATCCCAAAATCTGTGATAACCCAGTTTACTTGTGAGGTTAGTAAACGATTTTCCCTGTCCGTCCGGCAGGCGGGCATCGTAGCGAAAAACACCACCCCATGTTGCAGCAATCAAAATGTTTCCGTTTCTATCTTGCTTTAGATTCCGAACCTGACTCATAGGCACTTTGGAGTTAGCCAACTCTTTAAGTTGCGACTCGGAGTATCCATTGTACCTGATATTATCTTGTGGTGGGTTTGTTTGGCTTTGTCCTGCACAGGAAGTGCAAAAAACAAACATCAGGAACAAAGCATATACCTGTATGTATTTCATAATTTAACTATTTAATGACCCTCTTTACTTGTAAAGTGCGTGATGGTCTTTCCATCATAACGATGCACTCCACTCTCAGGCCCTGCAGCTCCATACCAAATACTTCCATCGTTAGCTTCCAGTATCCCCAAAAACTCCATTCTTCCTCCTGACTTAATTTCTGTAACAGCGGGTATTTTATTGTACAAGGACTTTGCATCATAACGTGAAAGTGCCCATGCCTGCGGATTCACTTCACCAGTAGTCCAGATGTTTCCTTTTGTATCTTCAATTATAGCATAAGCACCCCTCTGCGATACCTTTGTAAAGGTACTGCCGTCATAGCGCCAAAGACCATCAACGTTACCGAACCAAATGCTTCCTTTTTTATCTTCGATGATCGACCAAATGTTGTTGAAAGTTTTGCCATTATGGGTTAAAGTGGTAAATGTTTTTCCCTGCCCGTCCGGCAGGCGGGCATCATAAAAACAGGCATCGCCTCTTGTGCTAAACCATAATTTCCCGGTTTTGTCTTCCATGATAGAATTAATATCGTTATTGGGAAGTCCGTCTTTCGTTGTAAAATTTCGAAAAGATTTCCCATCGTAACAGCTTGCTCCACCTGTAGTGCCGAACCAAATATTACCGGCTTTATCTTCATAAATTTTTTTAATCCCATTACTGGGAAGCCCATCCTTTGTTGTAAAATTCTGAAAGGATTTCCCATTGTAATAATAGACACCCGAAAGTAGGGAAGCGAACCAAAGATTTCCTTTTCGATCTTCCAGAACATCCCAGAAGCTGGCGAAGCGGGGCGAAATTATTTTACCTGTTAGATTGGTAAAAGATGTTCCATCGTATCGAAACACGGCTAACCAGGAAGCAATCAAAATGTCTCCGTTCCTGGCTTTCCTTACATGCCGAACCATACCCACAGGCACCCCCTTGGTGGTGGCCGCCTCTTTAAGTTGAGACTCGGTGTATCCTTGTCTGGTATTATCTTGTGGTGGGTTTGTTTGGCTTTGTCCACATGAGGTGTGAAAAACAAACAGCAGGAACAAAGTATATACGCGTATGTATTTCATAATTTTAAATTGATAAATGATGTTAAAATCAGCAATACACATTACCGCTGAGCTTCGTGATTTTGAAATGCATGGATGGTCGTTCCATCATAACGATATAATCCGCCAGAATATCCAAACCAAATACTTCCATCATCAGCTTCCAAAAGCCCCAATAAATGAGTTCCTCCCGACATAATGTCGGTTACAGTGGGATTTTTATTGTACAAGGACTTTTGATCATAACGGGAAAGAGCCCCCAGGTGTCCATTGGGTGCTACTTTACCGGTAGTCCAGATATTTCCTTTTTTGTCTTCGATGATATTTAGAACATAGGTAAACCTATTATGTGTGTAATGGGTAAATGTCTTTCCGTCATAACGATGAAGGCCTTCATAACCACCCAGCCAGATATTGCCTTTTTTGTCTTCGACTATAGAAAAAATGTCACCAATAAACCTACCATGTTTATTGGTGAGCGGGGTAAATGTTTTTCCCTGCCCGTCCGGCAGGCGGGCATCATACATATAGACGACGGTTCTTGTGCCAATCCATAATTTCCCGGTTTTGTCTTCCATGAAAGTGGTAATCACATCATTCCAATGATTCCCTCCTTTCACTGGAAAATTTCGAAAAGATTTCCCATCGTAACGGCTTATTCCACCCTTAGTGCCGAACCAGATAATGCCTGCTTTATCTTCATAGATACACCTGACCGTATCGTTGATAAGTCCCTCCCTGGTTGTAACCTGTTGAAAGGATTTTCCATCGTTGTAATAAAGACCATTAGCAGCAGCAAACCAGATATTGCCGCGTTGATCTTCGAGAACATCATGGAATAATATGTGCGAACCTATTTTACTTGTGAGATTAATAAAAGATTTTCCATCATATCGAAACACGCCGTTGTCAGAAGCTATCAAAATGTTGCCATTTCTGCCTTTTTTAATAGTAATAACCATATTATTTTTAGGCCATTCGGAAGTGACGGTATTTTTGGTTTCTGACTTGACACCCTCTTTTGGTGGGTTTGTTGGGTTTTGTTCTCCACAGGAGGTCTGAAAAACAGACAGTAAGAACAAAGTATAGATGAGTGTGTATTTCATGATTTTATTGATCTTACAGAATTGACTAATCTACCAGGCGAAACAGGAAGCATCAGCATCCGAATCTTGACCATGCAACATGCTGCATTGCTTTTTATTGATGCATGGTAATATCCAGTGATACATGAACATACGGTACAAGTGTTTCTCTGATGGCCGATAAAGAGTCAATCCGGTGTTTGTCATGTGTTTTTTGACCAAGGTCCCATAGCTGATGCAATAAGTCGATAGTAGCGGTGATATGGCTGGTATTGCTTTTAGTGTTAATGGTAGCGGTAAACGCTATCGGCTGGGTGATACCTTTTATGGTAAGGTCACCTGCAACATGATAGTTCATCGAAGAATCGATCCGGGTGATCTTTTTTACCTTCATGGTCGCCAGCGGATGCTTGTCTGAGGCAAAAAACTGGTTATTCCTTAAATCCGCGTCCGTATTTTTCCTGCGTGTTTCATCGGGATTGTCGGTACTGCGGATGCTGTTCATATCCATGTAGAAGGTTCCGCGTACAGGTTCCCCCGAGGCTGAGTATTCTAAATTGCCGGACTGAAACAGGAAATAACCGGAGTGGCGGCCCATCATATCGGTATTCCACAATACTTTGCTTTTTTGAACATCGAGTTGCCAGCCTGGCGGTAATTTCTCCGGACAGGCCATGGCCTGGAGCATCATCGCTAATACAAGAGTGGTGAAGGCGTTGCGTACCATAGCGTATAAATTTGAGACCGCAAACTACTTCCACATCCTGTTTTTGATGGTATTAGTATTGTAAATTAAAGTGTAATTATTGTAAATAAATGGTAATCGTATGTCTGACAGGCGAAACCTGCTGTCCGGGAAAGATAAGTGGCTCTATGGAATGAGCTTACTTTCAATCGGATTCGCTGGCGAATATTTCCCGCGTTTATTGGCCCAGGACCGCTCGCACGTGAATTATCTGGTTTGACTCGTCCTGAAAAAACCAGATAGAGGTGGTCAACGAAACCGGATTCTGCAATACCAGCTTGCATTACATTGCATAAAAGAAATAACCCATAAGAAAAATCCTATGGGTTATTTTGTGGGAGCACACGGGTTCGAACCGCGGACCCTCTGCTTGTAAGGCAGATGCTCTAAACCAGCTGAGCTATGCTCCCTTTATTGATTGGGAGTGCAAAAATAGGGTCTGTATGATAACAGCCAAAAAAAACTTTTATTTTTCTCACAATACGCCTGTTTTATTGATATGCCGCAACGCATAACTTTGCATACATGATCCGGCAGATATACAGTGAGGCCAGCAGGCCATGGGAAAAAGAAGAAAGCGATGTGGCAACCGAACTCGCATCCTCCTTCAGCCTGATCGTATGGAACGATGAGGTAAACACTTTCGAATGGGTGATCGAGACCCTGGTTCAGATCTGCGGTCATTCCCCCGAGCAGGCCGAACAATGCGCCATGCTAATTCATACACAGGGAAAATATGCCGTTAAAAAAGCCGACTACGAAACCCTCAAACCCATGTGTGATGCCATCACCGACCGCGGCATCGGCGCCACTATTGAAGAAATTGCCGGTTAACTGCCCAAATACCTAATTATTAATTACTAATTATCAATTATTAATTAATATCACCCATGCCGCTTTACGCACTCGACGAAAACATCTGGTTCCCCCCTGTACACGAGGCGCTGGAAGACGGCTTGCTGGCTATGGGTGGGGATGTGAGCGTAGAACGACTGCTGCTCGCCTACCGCCAGGGTATCTTTCCCTGGTATGATGGTGATATGCCGCTCTGGTGGAGTCCCGATCCGCGTTTTGTATTGTATCCCGAAGAATTAAAAGTGAGTAAGAGTATGTCGGCGCTGATCCGGAAAAATACTTTCCGTTTCAGCATCAATACCGCTTTTGCGGAAGTGATCCGCAATTGCAAAGAATTACAACGCGAGGGACAGGATGGTACCTGGATAACCGATGAACTGGAAATCTCCCTGAACCAATTACACCAACTGGGTGTTGCGCATTGCGCGGAAGCATGGGATGGTGATGAACTGGTGGGTGGCTTGTATGGGATACGGATGGGAAGAATGTTTTTCGGAGAAAGCATGTTCAGTAAAAAAAGCAATGCGAGCAAGTTTGCTTTTATACAGTATGTACGTTATTTACAATCGCAGGATGTGTACCTGGTAGATTGCCAGGTGCATACGCCACATCTCGAAAGCCTGGGCGCAAGAATGATTCCGCGGGAAGAGTTTATGAAGATTCTTGGAATGAATCTCTAATAATGCCATTAACAAAGCCGCAGATTCGCAGATTTTTAGACCAATCTGCGAATCTGCGGCTTACATAAAATATCACCCGCGATGTCCGTACATTTTTTCTACATCCTTTACGATACTTTCCATCAACGCATCCTTATCCAAAGGATCGTATCGCTGTTTCAGGTTGCTGCCAAATAAAACAGCCACCGTTTGCCAGAAGGCTGCGGTAACAAAGCCTTTGTACTCATCAATGATCTCGTAGCAATGGCTGCCGGTTTCACGATAGATCAATTTCATCAGCACCTTACCCTGGTAAACAGACAGGTTGGTGAGTTTATCGGTAAATTCTTTCTTGAGTTCTTTTTCCCTGGAATGAATGATGGCCTTCCGTTTCTTTTTATCGGTCACATTGACCAGCATCCCATTGATCTCGTTCATCACCCGGCTGGCCGCTTTGGCGTACGGATAGGTAACGTACACGGCATTCCTTAGTCTTGTCCAGTCGGCCCAGTAATTCTTCCATTTTCCCTTCAGTTTGGTATATACTTCAACAGGTGGCAGGAAACTGGAGGGAATAGTATCACCTTCTGCATTTACAAATGCATATACTTTCAGCGTATCATAGACGCCATGCTGCGCATGGGTTTTGGTAAATGATAATACCCCAGCAGTCAGTAAGAAAATGATGATATAGATGTTACGAAATCTCAAGCCAGTGATTATGGGTTGTGTGGTTGTTATATTGTTTCACAATGAATCAATGAAACAAACACCTCTTAAAAATAGAGACTTCCACGCTAATTAATGCTGCACAGGGCAAAAAAGTAACCCTAAAAAATGTTAAGAGGAGGTTTTTACCCGCTGGATAATGGACATGACAAAGCCAACCACCATCAGCACCACGCCCAGCCAGAGTATATTGATCATAGGGAACTCATACACTTTCAGGGTAAGCAGGTCGGTTATCGACGCACTTTCTTTTACACCTACCTGGAACTTGCCGGTGGATGCGTCCACCATTTTATTGAACCCAAGTACCAGGCTCTGGGCCTGTACGGTATCGGTTACCACTGATACCTGGTTGCCTTTAATGGCAAACCCGGGGTTAACAGGATATTTTCTGCCATCTTTTGCGATAACGGTCATATCCAGGAACACAGCGGTATCAGCGTCGGGATATTTGTGCTTCAGCGAAGCCGGGTTCATCATTACATCGTTCAGTATCATGAATCCGCGGCTGTACCAGATCGTATCTCCTTTGCGGATATCGCGGTTTTGAAAACGTGCGGTATCCTCGCGGTTATTTTCCTGGAAAGAAGTGATGTAAACAAAGATGTCTTTATACCAGTAGTGTTTGGCGGCAGGATTGGCGGCGAATCCTTCCCCACCCTTGTTCTGCTTGATCACATCAGGATAGAGTTTGAATTGCTGCCCTCCTTTTTTCGCTTTGAAATCAATTTCAAAATAGCGTTTTCGGTCGCGTTCATTGAGTGTATCCTTTACGTAGGTAACCATGTACTTACCCATGTCCGTAGGCACTTCTTTGAACAGCGTGATATTTTCAGCAGGGTCTCCGGCAGGATTGTTTTTATCCTTAGGGTCACCTGTCAACACATTGACACCCGTTGTGTTCCAGCTAAGTACTGTTTTTTTACTGGATGAGATCAAGATACCCACCAGCATCAAAGCAAACCCCACATGCGCCACAGAAGCGCCGGCAGCTTTGATCTTTCCTTTCAATCCCGCCCAGATATACCCAAGATTAGCAATCACTGCATATACCGCCGCAAAAATGGCAATATGTATGGCTACCAGGAAGCCCGGTCCTTTTTTCGTAAAACTGATATCACCAAATATGCTGATCGATAGACTGATCAATAAAGCAATCAATGTCGGCACCCATATTTTCTTTGTGAAGAACGCTTTGGGTGTGTCTTTGTATTTGAAATATTGGGTAATGGCAGTCAGCAGCCCGATAACGATCGCTACAAATACCTGTATCTGGTTATAGGCAAACTCGGCATCTTCCGGCGGCGCGATATTGGTGCCGAAAACCTTGTTTACCACGGGTACGGATGTCTTGGCAATAATTACCAGTCCAGAGAGAAAAAACACCAGCGCCCCGATGAACATCCAGAACTCACGGCTATAAGTTTTCTCTTCTTTAACTATCGAAGGAATGTTTTTGTAATTGATGAAAAACAGAACAAGTCCCGGTATAAAAAATACCAGTAAGAAAAGCAGCAACTGCCAGTTCATACCCAAATCAGTAAAAGCATGAACAGAAGTATCGCCCAGGATACCGCTTCTTGTCAGGAAAGTAGAATACAATACCAGTGAAAAAGCGATGATGTAAAAGAAATAGGTTGGGCGTAATGAATACCCCGTGCTTTTGTAGATCAGGTTGGTATGTAACCCCGCTATCAATACCAGCCAGGGAACCAATGAGGCGTTCTCTACCGGATCCCATGCCCAGTAACCGCCAAAGGATAAACTTTCATAGGCCCATGCGGCGCCCATCATCACACCTGTTCCCAATACGGCGGCAGAAAAAGATGTCCAGGGAATAGCAGATTTGATCCAGCTATGGTCCTTTTTCATCAATCCTGCTATCGCATAAGCAAACGGAACAATGGTAGAGGCAAAACCGAGGAACAAAACCGGCGGGTGTATTACCATCCAGTAATTCTGTAATAAGGTATTCAGTCCCTGCCCGTTCTCTATCCGGCTCAGGTAATCGATGCGTAAAGCGCCTGCAGCATCTTTAAAAGCGGGTGCATTATCCAGTATGCCTTCATTCCTCAATAATACAAACGGCCCGCTTCCCACTTTTACGCCAAAGAAATAAATACCGATCAGCATGGTGGCGAGGCAGAACTGCGCAAAGCTTACAACGGTCATTACGCCCGCTTCCCATTCCTTTGCTCTCCAAACCAGTATCCATCCCAGCACACAATGCCAGAAGCTCCAGAGCATAAAACTGCCTTCCTGTCCTTCCCAGAAACAGGCAAAAAGATATTCCATCTGTAGGCTCTTATCGCTATGCGTCCAGGCGTATTTGTATTCGAAATAATGGTTGGAAATGATATAATACAGAACGCTGAACAAAGCGATCACACTCACCGTTTCCACCAGAAAAGCGATGCGTGCAATTTTCTTCCAGCTTTGTTTATCAATAATATCCTGGGTACGGCTGCTCCTGAAATATGCCACCGTGGCCACGAGCGAACTGATCAGAAATAATATGGCAAAAAAATGGCCGAGTTGTCCTGGTAGTAAATGTTCGCCGGTATAATCCATTACAGAAGCGTTAAATTGATTTCAAAAGGTTGGTATTGCTTTTTCAACACAGAGACCACAGAGAAATACAGAGGGCCCTCCGTTTTTCTCTGTGGTCTCTGTGTTAAAAAAAATCTATCATAAACAGAATTTCACTATTCAAAAACGGCCATACACCAGCCAGTTTTCAAATCCATCGAAAAATTAATTCATGGTTGTCTGCATCTTCTTGCCCGCAGCAGCAGGATCGTCTTTGTATTTAGACGGGCATTTCAGCAGGATATCCTTGCAATCGAAATAGTCGCCCTGTATCTTTCCCTTCAGCACCAGTCGTTCGCTTTTTTCCATATCGGTGGGTTTGTTGCTGTGGTAAACCACTTTGATGCGGTTTCCCAAAGTATCTACCGCCGTAAAACTCAGGTAGTTGGGGTTTTTGATGGCATCATACTCCACCGGCTGCTGCATATCTATTTTGGCGATCAGGTTCACAAACCTGCCTTCTTTCTGGCGGGCAGAGGCGATGGTTTCATAAGTGGTCAGATCGCCGGTATAGCTGATCAGCACCACAATGGCCGCCGCTATAAACACCAGTATCACGATATGCAGTTTCTTCATACAGTTCTTTTTACGCCGCAAAAGTAGTTGAAAAAGGGGTTTGTTGGGTTGGGAAATGCGTTGAGTGGAAAGGTTAAAAGTGTTAAAGAAGTTAAAATGCGTTTGCAGCGCCTGGTACCCGCCGCTTTTTGACGTTGAAGCAAAACAACTACAGTCCATGGTCCATAGTCCATTGTCCATGGACCATGGACAATGGACTACAGACTCCTAAAAGATTTCCCCCAATCCTTATTTTCTACTAATTTGCACCCTCTTTGCACTCAAGCATTTGTCATGGCTGATCTTTCGCTATTCGATCCCAACGCAGTTGGTAATCCCAATAACAACGTTTTTGGTCTCCCTTTTTCAGAAGAAGACGCCCGTTTGGTGCTTCTGCCTGTACCCTGGGAAGTAACCGCAAGTTATGGCTCCGGAACCGCGCGTGCGGCCGATCATATCTTCAAGGCCAGTAAGCAGGTCGATATTTTTGATATTGATGGCGACAATGGCTGGAAACAGGGTTTTTATATGAAGGATGTAGACAAACGCATTCTCATGAAAAGTGATTACCTGCGTAAAGAAGCCGAGCTGTATATCGATTATATCTCGCGCGGTGAAGAAGTAGAGAAGAACAAGTTCATGTGCAAGAGCCTGAAAGAGATCAATGCCGGCAGCATTCTTATGAACGAGTGGGTATATGAGCAAAGCAAACAGCTGCTTGACAAGGATAAACTGGTAGGACTGATCGGCGGCGACCACAGCACCCCGCTGGGTTTTATGAAAGCGCTGGCTGAGAAACATGGCGACTTTGGCGTATTACAGATAGATGCACATTGTGATCTCAGAAAAGCTTACGAACATTTTATCTATTCACATGCATCTGTCATGTACAATGCACTGAATGAGATCCCTGCCATTCAAAAACTGGTGCAGGTAGGCATCCGTGATTATTGCCAGGAAGAATGGGATTATATCTGCAACAGCAATTACAGGATCGTCACCTACTTTGACAAGAACATTAAGGAACGACAGTATGAAGGAGATACCTGGAAACATATCGTAGACGAGATCATCAACCACCTCCCCGAAAAAGTGTACCTGAGTTTTGATATTGACGGGCTCGACAGGAAATACTGTCCCAATACCGGTACACCCGTACCTGGTGGATTTGATATGGAAGAAGTACTTTACCTCGTACGCAAAATCAGCGATAGCGGCCGAAAACTGATCGGGTTTGACCTGGTCGAGATCGCTATCGGGCAGACAGACTGGGACAGCAATGTAGGCGCCCGCTGTTTATGGAGATTGTGCAACCTGCTTACCTTAAACAACAGCTAAGATGTTCGGAAAATCGTATGACTATATCATCGTTTGCAAGCGTCCGAATTATAAATTGGTGGATGGCATCAGCCAACTGATGCTGTTTCTGGCGATGATCTCATTTGCCTCGTCTGTAAAAACACCCATCAATAACTCAAAGTCGATTGCACTGTATGCGATCATTGTCGGCATTACAGCCTGGCTGATCTATGCTTATTTTGTTCAGAAAAAAGGAGGAACGCCTTATTACAGGATAGCCTTACTGGCCGGTAGTTTGGGTTGGGCGATGGAGAAACACTGGGAGTGGGTGGCACTGATCTATTTTGTAGCAGCGGTACTTGAAAAACAGGTAAAATTTCCTTTAGAGATCGCTTTTGACGACAATGAGATCATTGTGAACTCATTACCCAAAAAACACTACTACTGGAACGAGATCAGGAACGTGGTCATCAAAGACGGAATACTAACCATTGATCTTAAGAACAATATACTGATCCAGAAAGAAATTGACAACCCCGGTTCCGTTAAAACAGAACAGGATTTCAATGAATTCTGCAGAACCCGGCTACAGGCGGAACAGATAAAACGAACCGCCTAAAAAATCTGTGTTAATCTGTGTAATCTGTGGCAATAATTTTCGCCACAGATTAACACAGATGGACATATTACAAATTGGTTTCAAATGGCAATTACACAATCTCCCTACATACTCTACTCCGACGGCAATGGAAACATTTTCGAGGATACCTCGTTGTATGCCGCCGGTCGTGCCGGCTGGGATGCGCTTCCGGTACCCACGGATGAATGGATAGCACTTCCTGATGGTGGCAACCTGTATGAATTACCGGGAAGACGGGGTATTGGCATTGATACGATCACAGGTGAGATGCGCTTATGTGAAAAAGGCTGGGCAGTAGCCGCTTTTATTCCCCCCGCACATACCGGTTTATACATTGCCGCTTTTGAAACCATGCCGGATGCCCCAACGCTTCCATTGTTTTGTTATACCGCAGTCGGCTGGTTCAACGACCAGTATTATGTGCCGGCCGTGCGCATTGAAAAAGACATACGGCAGGAATGTGCCGGTTATGATGATACAAAAATTGAACAGGGTACCAAACAATTATTAGCGGCTTACCCGCATAACCGTTTGGTGAAGCACCTGATGGAAAACTGCTGTATGACATACCATTGTCCCGCAGCGAGAAACTTTGCCCTGGGCAGATGGGAATGCCCGATACCAAGTTCCCCTGCGTGCAATGCCAACTGCGTTGGCTGCATTTCTTTTCAGCCGGAAGAAGAAACCATCGTATCCACACAGGACAGGCTTACTTTTAAACCCTTACCGGAAGAGATCGTTGAGTTCACTGTCCCGCACCTGATGAATGCACCCTACCCTATTGTAAGTTTTGGACAAGGTTGTGAAGGCGAACCGCTGTTAATGTGGGAAACCATCCGTGAATCAATTTTAGAAATACGCAAACATACCGACAAGGGCAGCATCAATATCAACACCAATGGCTCCAAACCGGATGCGGTAAAAGCTTTGTGTGAAGCGGGACTCAACAGCATACGCGTCAGCACCAACTCTGCACGCAAACATATTTATGAGCCTTATTACCGCCCTAACAATTACCAATTTGAAGACATCATCGAGAGCCTGAAAGTAATGCGTGGCTATGGCGGCTGGACAAGCATCAACTATTTTGTATTTCCCGGCATGACCGACAGCGTGGAAGAATACGAAGCGCTCCGCAAACTGATCATAGACACGGACCTGTCCATGATCCAGTGGCGCAATTTCAATATCGACCCCGACTGGTATATGGGAAAGATCGGTGTACATGAAACCGGCGAAATGCTCGGTATCAAACAACTGATGCAGTTACTGCGCGATGAGTTCCCCAACCTTCGTTACGGTTATTTCAATCCTTCCATTGAAAGGATCAAAGGGGATTATGAGCATGATTTTGCGGGAAGCGAAAGGTATTGAATGATGAATGTCGAATGATGAATATCGAACAGAGGAGGGCTGAGAATATATAATGCATATCTGAACATACATTTCTTTCATCATTCAAAATTCATCTGTTCGATATTCCCATGCCCGCTTCTCCCAAAAACATCTACCTCGGCACTTCACTTGCGATACTGGCTACCATCATCTGGTCGGGTAATTTTATTGTGGCGAGAGGTGTTTCACAACAGATCGGGCCGGTGAGTCTTGCGTTTTACCGCTGGCTGACGGCTTCGCTAATCATTGCACCATTTGCGTGGAAACAGTATAAAGCTGAAATAGCCGTTGTAAAAAACAGTTGGAAATACCTGTTCTGGACAGCTTTATCGGGTATCGTCCTTTTCAACACTTTTGTTTATATCGCGGGACATTATACAACGGCCATCAATCTTGCATTGATCGGTACAACATCCTCCCCTGTTTTTTCCACTATCATGGCCGCATGGTTCCTGAAGGAAAAAATGAGTGTGTACAGGATCATTGGGTTTATCCTGTGTATTGCCGGGATCGTATTGCTCGTTTCAAAAGGTAATTGGGAAACACTGGCAGCTTTCCGTTTTTCCAAAGGTGATCTTTGGGTGATTGCGGGTGCGTTTGCTTTTGCGGTGTATAGTATTCTTGTGCGTAAAAAACCAGCGGGTATTTCTGCTGTCAATTTTTTGTTTGTCGTTTTTGCCGCGGGTACAGTGATGCTGTTTCCTTTTTACCTGTTCGAATTATTCACGATGCCTGCTGTTAACTGGACCATTTCACTCGCAGGTATTATTCTCTATCTGGGTGCAGGTGCCTCAGTAGCCGCTTTTTTATGCTGGAACAAGGCTCTGCAGGAACTCGGTGCAGCCAGAACAGTATTGTACGGAAACCTGATCCCCATATTCAGTGTAATAGAAGCCATTCTTTTCCTTGGCGAAAAGATCACGAATATTCATTTGATAAGCGGCGCATTGGTACTGACGGGGTTGATCATTGCCAATGCTATTCAAAGTACGAAATACGAGGTACGAAGTACGGAATAAGTACGAATTACGAGGTACGAAGTACGAATTGGTGTCACATGCATTTCGTACTTCGTACCTCGTAATTCGTACTTGACAATTCGTACTTACCTTCGTTCCTCATGGATACTGTTACGCTTATTCTGCTTTGCTTATTCGCTTTTACCGCCGGTTTTGTCGATGCCATTGCAGGTGGCGGCGGGTTGATTCAGACTCCGGCAGCATTGGTACTGTTACCGCAATACCCGGTTGCCTCAGTGATCGCTTCTATCAAGATCCCTTCGTTTACCGGCACCAGCCTCGCAGTGGGTCAATACCTGAAAAGGGTTTCCATCCATTTACCGATGGCCATACTTATGTGCCTGACCGCTTTCGTTGCCGCATTTGCCGGTTCTGAAGTATTGACAATGGTCAGCAACCGGTTTATGAAGCCTGTTATTTTTATCATTTTGATATTGGTTGCCATCTATACCTATACCAAAAAGAATTTCGGGGAGCATACGCAAAAAGCACATACTGTAAAAAGACAAATGCTGTATGGTTTCCTGATCAGCCTGGTCATTGGTTTTTATGATGGATTTATCGGCCCGGGAGCCGGTAGTTTTCTGATACTGGCATTCATCACTATACTGGGTTTTGATTTTTTACACGCCAGCGCCAATGCCAAGATCGTGAACCTGTCTACCAACCTCGGCTCTATTGCGCTATTCCTGCTGAAAGGAATGATTCTATGGAAAGTCGCCATCCCCATGGCCATCTGCAACGGTATCGGCGGACTGGTGGGCGGCAGACTGGCCGTTTCCAAAGGCAACCGCTTTATCAGGATCTTTTTTATGAGCGTGGTGACGCTTACGTTGCTGAGGTTTGGGTATGATGTGTTTTTCCGGTAAACCTCTGCGTAACCTCATGTAACTCATGTTCTCTGCGGTGAAAAAAGCCTTGCTATTCGGAGTACCCGGATGTGCAGCAGTTTTTCACCGCAGAGAACATGAGAAGCAGAGTTTACGCAGAGATAATTCTTAATGAATTTAACGTTTCGGCTTCTTTAACTAAGCTTTATACCCTAAAAGTGGATTACCCACCACCCAAGACTGTAATTTTCAACATTCAATTGATCATCCAATTCATCCGTTACATTTGATATGACCAATTACCAGTCCATGGCCGCAACATTTGAAAAGGAGAAAAACCTGAAAGCATCGGGCTATACCGGTGCTATTTGTGTTTTATTGTTCCTGCTTTTCTTTTTCATGCAATGGACCTTGCCGCAGATCCCCCCACCCGATTTTGGTGAAGGCATTGAAGTAAACCTCGGTAACAGTGAAACAGGATTGGGTGACGTGGCACCACAAAGCCCCGGTGAAGCCTCCGCATCAGAAGAAACCAAAAGCGCCACTCCGAAAAGTGTAGTACAGGCATCAGAACAAAAGATCAATACCGATGCATCCGATGATGGCGATGCGCCTGCGATCAATAAACCGGTTGTAAAACCGGCTGTTAAACCAGTGATCGAACCCAGTACGGTTAAAAAACCTACAACGGCAACTGTTACCAATCCCACCCCTGCCCCGCCGAAACCCAAAGCGGTGTTCAAGGGCGGTACAAGCACTACAACGAGTGGCAACCGTGCGGATAGTTACAATGGCGTGCGCAACCAGGGCGTTGCAGGCGGCAAAGGCGACCAGGGGAACCCGAATGGCAATCCCAATTCTGACAGCTATAAAGGAAATGCTGCGAGTGGTAATGCTGGCAGCGGCGGAAAAGGTGTTGTTGAAATCCGTAGCGGACTGAATGGAAGAAGGATATCCAAACTCCCTTCTTTCGAAGATGATTTTAATGAACCCGCAAAAATAGCAGTGGATATCACAGTAGATCCGGCAGGCAATGTTACTTTGGCTGTTATCAACCTTAGTGGTACCACCACCACCAACCAGAGTATGAGAAGCATCGCCTTACGCAAGGCCCGCGGCCTTAAATTAAGTACTGGTTCCAATACGCAAACCGGCACCATCGTCTTCAATTTCAAACTGCGCTGATAAACTCTTTTGTTACCAAATGAACATTGAAAATTGAGCATTGAATATTGAACATTCAACAGCACAAGTAATGTTCAATATTCAATGCTCAATTTTCAATGTTCAATAGTGAGAGTAAAAGAGCATTTTGGTTTAATTTGCAGCGGCCATGACCTACCAGCAAACCGTTGATTATCTTTTTACCCGGCTCCCTATGTTCAGCCGTATTGGTGCGGATGCATTTAAAAAGGACCTGACCAATACCATCCGGCTATGCGAAGCATTAGGCAATCCTCATAAACAATTCAAAGCCGTACATATTGCAGGCACCAATGGCAAAGGTTCCACGAGCCACATGCTGGCGGCTGTGCTACAGACAGCCGGTTATAAAACAGGCTTGTACACCTCACCGCATTTAAAAGATTTCCGCGAACGGATAAAGATCGACGGACACTGGTGTGAGGAAGATTTTATTGTTGATTTTACCGAACGCATCATGCCGTTGATCAATGAGATCGAACCTTCTTTTTTCGAGATCACTGTTGCCATGGCCTTTGATTATTTCGCGAAACAAAAAGTAGATATCGCCGTCATCGAAGTAGGATTAGGCGGACGGTTTGACAGTACCAATATCATCACCCCCGAATTAAGCATCATCACCAATATCGGCTGGGATCACATGAACCTGCTGGGCGATACACTGGATAAGATCGCTTTTGAAAAAGCCGGTATCATTAAACAAAATATCCCGGTGATCATTGGTGAAACCATCCCTGAAACAAAACAGGTGTTCGCACAAAAAGTGGCAGAGATGGAAGCGCCGGTTACCTATGCAGAACAAAAAAGATACGCCGCCGGATGGCAATACGAACACCACCGCCTGGCAGTGGAGATCGTACATAAACAAAATGACGAACATGCTACTTACCAGCTTGATCTTACCGGCATTTACCAGGTAAAAAATCTGGTGACCGTACTCGCAGCCATTCATCAACTGCAGTTGCAGGGATGGACAATCACAACAGTGCATATTCATACAGGATTGCAGCAGGTAAAAAAACTGACCGGGCTGCATGGAAGATGGGAGATCATCCGCCAAAACCCTGCGGTGATACTGGATGTCGGTCATAATGCGGATGGGATCAATGAAATAAAAAAACAACTGGAATTAGCTACATACCGTCATCTCCACATCATTATCGGTATGGTAAAGGACAAAGAGATCGATAAGGTGCTGGAAATACTTCCCAAACACGCCACCTATTATTTTACGCAGGCGCAGATACCAAGGGCGCTGGATGCAGAAAACTTACTGCTGAACGCTGAACGCTTTGGGTTGAGGGGAAATGCTTTTGGTGAAGTAAATACCGCTTTGCAGCATGTATTGAGTCATGCACATTCAGATGACCTGGTTCTTATCTGCGGGAGTGTGTTCCTTGTAGGCGAAGTAAACCCTTAGTGCCATACTTCGTGCCTTGGTGTCTTAGTGGTTCAAAACGTTTTGAACCACTAAGACACTAAGGCACGAAGGGGACACTAAGTTTATTGGATATGAAGTCTGCCTAGTTTTTCCAGGGCGAGATAGATAGCTGTTGTATGCATCGACTGGATGAATTTTTGTTCTTTTACCAGTTGTACCAGTTCATCCACCGTTACCAGTTCAATATCGATATCTTCTCCTGCATCCAGTTCCTGGTCCTTTACTTTTTCGCCGCCGGTGGCGAGGAACATGTACATGAGGTTGCTGTTGGTGGATGGGTTACAGGAAGTTTTACCGAGGTATTCGATCATATCAAAACGGTAACCTGTTTCTTCTAATAACTCCCTTTCAATCGCCGCTTCAAAAGAAGCATCGGTTTTATCTACGCAACCACCGGGTATTTCGAGGTCCGTTTGACCGAGTCCATGACGGTATTGTCTTTCCAGTATCACTTTACCTTCTTTGGTAATAGCCACCGCGGTTACCCAATCAGGAAAATTATAGACATAATAGGGAGAAACAATGGTGCCGTCCGGGCGCTCGCAGGTATCGGCGCGGATATTCATCCATGTCTCGGTAAAGAGTTGTTCGGAAGAGATCGTCTTCCATGTCATATCACGTTCCATTACCAGCCCCTGCTTTCACGTAATGAGGTAATATGCGCGGTATGGTGATGACCGTGCCATGCGTACATGCCCAGGAAATGCCAGAGACTGGGTTTCCGGTTGCCTTCAGGGTGAACAACCGTTCGTTCCCAATCCGCATCAGGAAGGTCTTTAATGGCCGCATACCAGCGCTGGTGCAAAGCATGCAGCAGTGTTAGCGATACATTGATCGGCACCGTTTCAATATCTGCCAGCAATGACCAAGCATTCTCATCGTATGGTTTGATGGTCGGCGAGTCTTCTGTAAGCCCAAGTTTGAAGCGGGTATAGGCGTTCATGTGACTATCCGCAACATGGTGCACTACCTGCCGCAATGTCCACCCGCCATCTCGGTAAGGCGTGTTCAATTGCGCTTCATCAAGGTTAAGTATGGAGCGCTCCAATTCTTCGGGAAGAAACTTAATATCGGCCAGCCATTTTTCTTTTTGCTCTTTTGAAAATGGTTTCGGCTCAAATTTACCGATAGGGTATCGTGGGTCGTTTGTCATACGATTGATTTATTCTTCCCGTAAATGTTTTCCTGTCAGATTGATGAACACATCTTCCAGGTTGGCCTGTTTTACTTCTTTGGGTTTTTCGAACCCGGATGCAACCAGTTCATCGATGAGTCCATCGGGTGAATTGATGGCGATGATGGTACCGCTGTCGATGATCGCTACCCTGTCGCACAATACTTCCGCTTCATCCATATAATGCGTGGTAATAATTACTGTTGTTCCCTGGCTGCGGATATCACGTATCAGGTCCCAGAGATTTCTTCTTGCCTGCGGGTCAAGACCCGTAGTAGGTTCATCCAGGAAAATAATCTTTGGTTTATTGATCAGCGTGGTGGCGATAGAGAACCGCTGTTTCTGTCCACCACTCAGTTCCTTGAATTTGGCTTTTGCTTTATCACGCAGGTTTACTTTATCGAGGAACGCCATAGGGTCAATGTCCTCATTATACAATCCTGCGAATAAAACCAGTAGCTCGTAAAGTGTTAATCCCGGGTAATAACCCGAAGTCTGCAACTGCACCCCTATCAGTTTTTTGATCTCATTGGGAGATACATCCAGGTCGATCCCGTTCACAAATACTTTACCGCTTGTTTTTTCGCGGAGGGTTTCAATAATCTCGAGTGTGGTGGATTTACCGGCACCGTTTGGACCGAGTAAGCCGAATATCTCATTCTCATATACTTCAAAGCTGATGCCTTTTACCGCTTCAAATTCTCCGTATTTTTTGTGCAGGTTCTGTACCTGTATGATGGTGTTGCTCATAAATCAGAATTTCAGTACCAGTCCGGCCTGTTTATCGCCTATCCCCAACCCCAGTGAAGCCTGGTTGTTGTAACTATGGTTGAATAAAAGTACAGCATTTAACAGGTTCTCCTGTCCCTTAAAGATAAGATAACCGCCTGTAAGTGTGGTCAGAAAACCACTGCCCAGCACGACCCACCCTGTTCCTTTGTTACTGCCTGATGTGACCATACTAAGGCCTATGATCGTTGCGATAGTACCTGTTGCTGTCAATACCTGCCCTGCGATCTTGTTAGATTGGTGTCTTTCATAATACTGAATCAATTCAGGATTACCGGTCCGGTAAAACAGGGGGCTGAACTGTTTAACGCCTGAATAAACGGAATCACGATAGATGATATTATTCGGTTTGATCCCTATCAGGTAATGCATATTTTTCCGGTCGATCTTCTGTTGTGCAGAAGCGGTAACACAAATACAGCCAAAGATGGCTGTGGCAATGATCCTTTTCATTCGGTTCTTTATTTTGGCTGGGTATAGGTTTCGAGTTCTTCCATCATCTCTTTACTGCCGATAAACAACGGCGTACGCTGGTGAAGCTTTTCTGGCTGGATATCGAGTATCCTTTGTTTACCATTGGTTGCCCTGCCCCCTGCCACTTCTACGATAAATGCAAAAGGATTGGCCTCATACAGCAGCCTGAGTTTGCCTTTTGGTTTTTCAATGGTGCCTGGATACATAAAAATTCCCCCTTTGATCAGGTTACGGTGCACATCCGCCACCATACTGCCGATATACCGCTGGGTATAAGGTCCACCGGTATCTTTTGTTTTCCGCTGGCAGTTATCAATGTATTTCCTTACCGGTTCATCGTACTGGAAAAAATTACCATGGTTCACTGAATAGAATTTTCCAGCTTCCGGGCATTTGATATCAGGATAACTCAAGGTAAATTCCCCGATAGAAGGATCCAGTGTAAACCCGTTCACACCCCTGCGGGTAGCATATACCAGCATGGTACTGGATCCATACACTACATAGCCCGCGGCTATCTGGTTTTTTCCGGGCTGCAGAAAATCTTCCTGTCTACAGGGCTTACCTAATTCGCTTACACGCCTGTACACGCTGAAAATAGTGCCGATAGACACGTTCACATCAATATTACCACTACCATCCAGCGGGTCGAACAGTACCACGTATTTACTGTTATTGCTGATCTCATCATTGAATACCACAAAATCATCCATCTCCTCGCTGCCGATACCCGCACAACTGATACCATGTTTTAATACGCCCATGAACTGGTTGTTGGCAAATATGTCGAGTTTCTTTACATCTTCTCCCTGTACATTGATGGTACCCGCATCGCCGAGTATGTCTACCAGGCCGGCTTTATTCACTTCCACATTTACGCGTTTGGCGGCCAGCGCCAGATCGCGGAGCAGCCTGCTTAATTCGCCGGTGGCAGAAGGAAATTGCCGTAACTGGGCCAATGTAAATTCATCCAGAGTAAGGACGCTGCGGTTAATCGCCATGAGCAAGTCGTTTTAACGAAGGTATAGAAGAAGGGACAAGATTCAAGGCACAAGCAACAAGATACAAGAGCCCTTGTTACCTGGACCTTGAACCTTGTATCTTATTTTTTTATTTCTTCAGGAATATCTGCGTAAAATACAAAACTCCCTTCGCATCAGAATATACCCCAATACCGGTGAGGTTATAATTTCCTTCGATGTTTTTTCTATGCCCTGAGCTTTTGATCCATCCATCCACCACCTGCCTGGCGGTTGTACTGCCATAGGCGATATTTTCTGCCGCGGCAGATGTCTTTCCTATTGCGTTGCTGATAGTGGTTATCCGTTGTGAAAAACCATCATGACTAAAGGCTGTTTTACCGGTAGCCATATTCCGGCTATGCAGTTCTGCCTGCTGACTAGCAGCACCTGACATCTGCAGGTTAGCCAATCCTTTTGAACGACGGTAGGCGTTTACATTGGCTAAAATGCCTTCTTCCATATTCCCATTAGTCACGGTTTCCGAAGGCGAGGAAGGCAAAGGTGTGGTAACAGGCGTGGTGTATTTGCTGCAGGCAGCAGTTAAAAACACAGAACAAAGCAACATTACCACCTGGTATATACGTGTCATACTATCTTTTCAGGATATAAGACAACAACCGTACCAGCAAACTGGTCTGTGGTCTATAGTCTGTAGTCTGTGGTGATGGCAAAACAACTATAGACCATGGACAATGGACAATGGACAATAGACTATGGTCCAGAAACTAAAATAACTACAGACCAAAGACTACAGACCACAGACTAACCCTTAGTTTTGCCCGTCAGAAACAGCTAAGCATGAAAGTATTCAAATTCGGAGGGGCCAGTGTTAATAGCGTGGAACGTATTAAGAATCTCGCGGGTATTGTAAAAACCTACCAGGGTGAGCCATTGGTCATTATTATTTCCGCGATGGGCAAAACCACCAATGCACTGGAGAAAGTTGCGGAGGCTTTTTTTGCAGGACAGCAGGAGGATGCGCTTCGTTTGTTTGATACCGTTAAACAACATCATATCACTACGGCCAAATACCTGCTGGTTACCGGTTTTAACCAATGCCTTTCACAACTCACCGATTTTTTTACCGAGATAGAATGGCTGCTGCATGACAAACCGGTGCGTGAATACGATTACTACTACGACCAGGTGGTTTGTGTAGGCGAACTGCTCAGTACCTGTGTGATCAGCCATTACCTGAATGAGACCGGCATTACGAATGAATGGCTGGATGTGAGGGACATGATCAGGACAGATAATAATTTCAGGGATGCGGGGGTAGACTGGAATATAACGGAAGAACGTATAAAGATGGCAGTTAATAGATGCGAGATGACAGAACCCGAAAGACCTGTCAACTCACATCTGACATCAAACATCTATATCACCCAGGGATTTATTGGATCTACGGATGACAATGAAAGCACTACACTTGGAAGAGAGGGCAGTGATTATACAGCGGCCATTTTTGCCAATATCCTCAACGCCGAGAGTTTAACGATATGGAAAGATGTGGAAGGTGTGATGAATGCCGATCCCAAACTGTTTCCCGATGCACAACTGATACACGAACTCAGTTTTACCGAAGTGATAGAAATGGCCTATTATGGCGCGCAGGTGATACATCCCAAAACCATCAAGCCTTTACAAAATAAGAAGATACCTCTGTATGTAAAATGTTTTCTTGATCCCTCACTGGCTGGTACCGCTATACATACAAAGAACAGCAAGGACCTTCCTCCTATTATCGTGATCAAAGAGAACCAGGCGCTGATACACCTCAACAGCCAGGATTTTTCTTTTGTAGGCGAAGAACCTATGAGCCAGTTATACCAAATGTTCGGGAAGCTAAAGATCCAACCCAACCTCATACAAACCGGCGCCATCAATGTACAGATCTGTCTCGATGACCGCACTGATAAAATAGACCAGCTCGCCGCAGAAGCCGGAAGCATATTCGATGTACAGGTAGAAAAACAACTCAGCCTGCTTACCATCAGGCATTACAACAGCACTGTATTTGAAGAATTGACAAAAGGGAAAACAATCGTGCTTACACAAAGAACCAAAGAAACAGTACAGGTTTTATTCAGATAGACACACCTCATTCTCTCTTTTTCTCCTATCCTCTTATTGAAACAAACATCCCGCATAGCGGCAAGTTTCAATAAGAGGATAGGAGAAAAAGAGAGAATGAGGTATTTTTACAGGGCGATGTACTCGCCTTTTTTATTGATACTGATCAGCGGGATCTTCCTGTGTTGTTCAAAGTAATCAAACACTTCTTTTAACCTGCCGGAGAATTTCTGGTACTCCGTGTCATCCTTGGCGGTTTTACTGAGGTATTCTTTGCTTTTTTCTACATTATAACGGATGGGGAAAATATGCACGGGAATAAAATCCTGCCCCTGCTCATGCGCATAAGATGCGAGCAGGTACAGTTCTTCTATCTGCTGGTCGCGGATAGGGATACAGCCAACTGTCACACAACTGCCGTGTATATAAATATCATTACCGGGCTTGATAGAATCGCTCAGCAACATATCAGACGCATTCGGGTAGTTTAACCCCAACGACATATGATACGTGCTATTCGGTTTAAATTCGTTGATGTAGTAAAAGCCTTCAGGTACCTGGTAATCCCCTTCTATCCTCTTCGGCCCCAACGCACCAGATAACGCACACACTTTATAGGTCCTCAGTAACTTAAACGGTTCATTTTTCTGACCACGCACCCATACTTCCAATTGACTGTCGTATTTAAAGCTCCTGATATAGATCTGTTTCAACGGCCAGGAGACACCCATCACCGCACATTGCTTTTTCAGTGAATCCTCTCTCAACTTAATGATGTTATTCAGTTTGGCACTGATACGCTGGCTAACCGCCGAAGACGACTGCGCATGTAACAAACCGGAACAGATCAGGAAAAATACAACAGGGGGTATGCGTTTCATGGCTCCAAAAATAAAGGAATGAGGAATTGCAACGACAAAGAGTTTCGTTAATTAACGCGCCGGGAGGTGTGAAAATTGTTTGGGGTTTGGAGTTTGAGGTTTGGGGTTCGTGCAATTTTCAACCCCAAACCCCAAACAACCACAGACGACAGACTACAGACTACAGACTTATAGGTTTCCTCTCATCTCCTGCTCCCTCTCTATTGCCTCAAAAAGCGCCTTAAAATTGCCTTTTCCAAAGCTTTTGGCACCTTTGCGCTGGATGATCTCGAAGAAAAGCGTGGGGCGGTCCTCTACGGGCTTGGTGAATATCTGGAGCAGGTAGCCCTCGTTATCACGATCCACTAATATGCCCAATTCTTTTAATGGGGCGAGGTCCTCGTCAATATGTCCCACCCTGTCGAGCAGGTCATCGTAATAGCTGGTGGGCACTTTGAGGAACTCTACACCCCGGTTTTGCAGATCGGTAACGGTTTTTACGATATCGGCAGTTGCTAGGGCCACGTGCTGGCAGCCTTCGCCATCATAATAATCGAGGTATTCTTCTACCTGTGATTTCTTTTTGCCCTCGGCGGGTTCATTGATGGGAAACTTGACAAAGCCATTGCCGTTGCTCATCACTTTGCTCATCAAAGCAGAATACTCTGTGGAGATATCCTTATCATCAAAGGTCAGGATATTGCGGAAGCCCATTACTTCTTCATAAAAACTCACCCAGGGGTTCATCTGGTTCCAGCCTACATTGCCTACGCAATGGTCCACGTATAACAGCCCTGTTTCAGCAGGGTTGTACAGACTCTCCCATTTGCGGTAACCCGGGAGGAACACCCCGTTATAATTTTTCCTTTCGATGAATAGGTGAACAGTATCTCCATAGGTATGGATACCGCTGATGACCACTTCGCCCGCATCATCTGTAAATGTTTGTGGTTCCTGGTAACTGCGGGCGCCGCGTGAAGTGGTTTGTTTCCAGGCATCGGTGGCATCGTCTACGCGTAGCGCCAGCATTTTTACCCCATCGCCGTGTTTGTAAATATGATCCGCAAGCACATTCTGGCTGCGAAGCGGTGTGGTGAATACAAATGTGAGTTTGCTCTGACGGACAGCATAACTGGCCCTGTCTTTCATACCGGTTTCAGGACCCGCATAAGCGAGGCTCTGAAAACCAAAAGCCGTTTTATAAAAATGCGCCGCCTGTTTGGCATTGCCTACATAAAATTCAACATAATCGGTTCCCTGTAAAGGAAGAAAATCGGTTTGGGTATTTTGAATAGTAGTATTCGTGGTAAGTGTTTCCATAAAATAATTAAGATACAAGGCACAAGGGCCAGGGTTCAAGAATATAAAAAGATGAGATCAAGGCTGATAGCCAATAGTCAATAGCTAACAGCCAGCGGCTGCTTTCGTTCGCATAGCCAGCGCTTCCATCAGCAGGCAATAGCAGAAGCGTTTATCGTTGAATATTTTATGGGGGTAATCGGGGAGCATGTGGTGGGACAAAAATAGTTCAATTTACCTGAACGACATTTATAATATCCAGAGGATAGGTGAATTAGTCCTCGAGACGAATTTTTTTACTTTGCAGGTATACTTTTATTTGTTCAAAGTTCATATCGGCAATATCCTTTGAAATTTTTTCTTTTATGGCCCTGAAAGTTTTGACTGTATCAAACTCTTTTACTTTGATTTGTTTTTTAGTTTCAGTCTTCATAACTAATAATATCTTTGGGTGAACGTATTTCTAGTGTCTGATAACCAGAACGTAAATTTACTGCATTGTAACCACGAATTCTGTAAACATTTACAATGTGTTTAAAATTCCAACTTACAAGTATGTCTACTTTGTGAATTGTCGCAAGTGCAATATGAACACAATCGTCAAAACTTGTCTTGCCTACAACATTCTCATCGATATAGCTTTTTGCAAGCTCAATAGCCTCTCGAGATATTTTAACAATTTCCAAATTCTCCTTAGGGAGTTCTCTGAAAAAATTCTTAACATGTTCAGGTGCGTCAAATAACTCGCCTTCGGTCAAGTCTGAATAAACGCAAACCACCTGTCCTAATTTCACCTTCTCAAACAACTGAACAGAAACTTCGGTAAACTCCTTATCATAAACACCCCCAAATACAGATGTGTCAAAATAGAAGCGTTGTGTCATGATGTAAATTTAAAAAGAAATAAAACGACTCCTAATAACCCGCCCTTAAATATACCCAACCACACCAAAAATCTATCACAAATCAACCAGAAAACCACTGATCTACGCAAATACAGTCTCTCTTATTGAATAGTAATGCTTCCATTTCCGATATGCGCAATGAGCATTATCTTCGCTTCTTATTCGATTTTATGAAAGCAGGCATCCTCGGCGGCGGGCAACTCGGCAGAATGTTATTACAGGCAGCAGCCAATTATACAGTGGAAACACATGTTCTCGAAAACGATGAGCATTGCCCCTCCGCACATCTCTGTCACTATTTTACCAAAGGCGATATTACGGATTTTGATACAGTGTATCATTTCGGCAAAGGACTTGACGCCATTACCATCGAGATCGAATCTGTGAATGTGGATGCACTCGAAAAACTGGAAGCCGAAGGGGTAAAAGTATATCCCAAACCATCGGCTATCCGTATCATCAAGAACAAGATCACACAGAAGGAATTTTATAAAACGAATGAGATCCCCAGTCCTGCCTTTGTGGTCACGCAAAACAAAGCGGAACTGGAAAAACATATTTCCCTCCTACCTGCGGTACACAAGATCGGCCAGGGTGGTTATGATGGGAAAGGCGTACAGGTGATCAATGATGCAAAGGATACCGGCAAAGGCTTTGATGCCCCATCGGTACTCGAAAAAAAAGTGAACATCAAAAAAGAGATCGCCGTGATCGTTGCCATGGCGGATAATGGGGAAACTACCCTCTTCCCTCCTGTTGAAATGGTGGTTGATCCCGTACTTAACTTATTGGATCACCAGTTAAGCCCTGCTATTCTCGATGAAAAGGTCTTCTGGAAAATAGAAGCCATCGCCATCAAACTGGTGCAGCAACTGAAAAGCCCCGGACTGTTTGCCGTGGAAATGTTTATCGACAACCATGATGAGGTTTGGGTAAACGAAACCGCCCCCCGCGTACACAACAGCGGTCATCATACCATTGAAGCCAACTACTCCAGCCAGTTCGATATGCTCTGGCGCATCATACTCAACTATCCTTTGGGTAATACCGACCCTATCCTCCCATCAGCCATCGTTAATCTCGTTGGCGCAGAGGGCCATTCAGGCGAAGCGAAATATGAAGGACTGGAAGAAGTACTGAAAATGGACAATGTATTTGTTCATCTCTACGGCAAGTCCACCACCAAACCCGGCAGGAAAATGGGACATGTGACCATCATGCACAAAGACTATGCTGATCTTAGACATAAGGCGCATAGGATCAAAAACATCCTGAAGGTTATAACCGGGAAATAATATCGAACAGAAGAATGTCGAATGATGAAGTATGGACTACTGCTTAACTTCATCATTCGACATTCTACTGTTCGATATTCTCAACTCGCTGGTGGAAACCTCGTCTTTTTCACCGCCAGTGGTTTCAGGAATCCGATACCGATCAGGCTCTTCAATTGTAATCCCGGTGAAGTTTTTGTTGGGCCGAATAACCTTACATCATCATCATAGATCAGGTCAAGGCTGTAAGTGGCTGAGAAGAATTTATTGATCCTGAATGACATCAGGTTGGTCATAAAGATGTCGATATTATGCGGATGATCGCCGTAATTGGAGAACAGGTCGAGCCTGCCTTTGTAACCGATATTCTTCATGATCTCCGCATTGTTATAATTGAGCGTGATAAATGCACCCACCTGGTTCATCATATAATCTCCTTTGGGAATACCATACGATCCTTTATCAGAAAGCGCTTTTTTGGTGATAAAAGTGGAACGCGAAGTAAGCGGTGAGAGGAACACAGACATTTTATCCGAAGGCTTGTAATCAAAACCCGCAGACAGTATCATATAGGCCGGTGAAAGAAAAGACGAGGACAATTCACCCACATTATTCGAATACGTATATCCATCAAATAACTGTGAACGGAAGTTGAATAGCGCCGACAGGTACCATTTGCCCAGCGAATCCATTTTATACCCGTATTTACTCAGGTAATCCACACGGTCATCGTTTTTACGGCCACCCAAACTGGTGGTCTGTACAAACCCCAGGTTCATCTCTGCATTGTTATCCCAGTAGTGCCGTCCTTTCTTGTAAAAGAAATAATAGTTCATGTACCCGCTGATGGCCAGGGTAAAATTATCACCACCCGCTGCCCAGTTGCTGAGTGAGCCCTGGGCAAGGGTAAAGTTCAGCAAACCGCCCTTTTTCCAGTTCCAGGTACTGGTATCGGCTTCTTTTTTAATAGTACGGGATGTCTCGCTGCGAAGCTTGCCTACGATCAGTTCCTGGGCAGTTATTGCATTAACAGAGAACGTTATCAAAACCAATACGATCCATTTCTTCATCCGGGGAGTTGATTTTTGCCGCAAATCTAATAGATATGATCAATTTGCAAGCACCCGCTGCTGCCAATCTGGCATATTTAGCCTATTTTTGTTGCCTAAAAAATGTGAAAAATGGCCATTTTGGAATTATCAGGCAAAGTGCACGATGAAACGCGGCAGGGAGAAGCCTATAATCCTGTAAATATCCCGGCGGGTATTTCCCAAAAACGCTTTTACATAGAAAGCTATGGCTGCGCCATGAACTTCGCCGACAGTGAAGTGGTCGCTTCCATACTCACACAGGAAGGTTTTGGCGCCACCACCCGGTTTGAAGATGCCGACCTGGTACTGCTCAATACCTGCTCCATCCGCGAAAAAGCGGAAGCCACCATCCGCAAAAGACTCACCGAGTTCCGCAAAACCAAGGAACAGAAACCAGGTATGCTGATAGGTGTATTAGGCTGTATGGCAGAACGGTTAAAAGCCAAATTACTCGAAGAAGAAAAACTGGTTGACCTGGTAGTGGGTCCCGATGCATACCGCAGCCTGCCCGGACTTATTACAGAAGCCGGATCCGGACAGAAAGCCGTGAACGTACTGTTGAGCCGCGACGAGACATACGCAGACATCACCCCTATCCGTCTCGACAGCAACGGCATCATCGCTTTTGTTTCCATCATGCGTGGCTGTAATAATATGTGCAGTTTCTGCGTGGTGCCTTTTACCCGTGGCCGCGAACGTAGCCGCGATGCACATTCCATCATTGCCGAGATACAGGACCTGCACCACCGGGGATACAAGGAAATTACCCTGCTCGGGCAAAATGTAGACAGTTATTACTGGATAGATGAACAGCTGGACGAGACCGTAACCTTTGCCTCACTGCTGGAAAAAGCCGCATTGGTGAGTCCGGAAATGCGCATACGTTTCAGCACCTCACACCCGAAAGATATTACAGATGATGTGCTGCATACAATGGCTAAATATGAAAACATCTGCAAATGCATTCACCTGCCTGTTCAAAGCGGCAGCACACGGGTATTACAATTGATGAACCGAACTTATACCCGCGAATGGTATATGGGAAGGGTTAACCGCATCCGCGAGATCATGCCCGACTGTAGTATTACGTCCGATCTGATCGCTGGTTTCTGTACAGAAACCGAAGAAGACCACCGCGATACATTGGATATCATGGAATCAGGGAAATATGACCACAGCTATATGTACTTCTATAGCGAACGCCCCGGCACACTTGCGGCAAAACGGTATGCAGATGATGTTCCCGAAGAAACCAAGAAAAGACGACTACAGGAAATCGTTGACCTGCAATGGAAATTATCCAATGAAAGTAATCTCAGGGATATCGGCAAAACATTCAAAGTACTGATAGAAGGCCACAGCAAAAAAAGTGATACTGACTGGGCAGGAAGAAATAGCCAGAACAAAGTAATCGTGTTCCCGAAAACCAATAACGGTCTGGCGAAAGGCGATTATGCATGGGTAAGCGTAACCAGTTGTACGAAAGCAACGTTGCTGGGGGAAGCGGTGAGCTGTGAGCAATCAGCTTTAAGCAGTAACGATTAGTTTTAAAAACAAGAAGCTGACGGCTGATAGCTGACAGCTCACAGCTAAAAAAAATATGGATCTCCAAAGTATAAAAAACCGTTTCGGCATCATAGGCAACTCACCTGCATTGAACCATGCGTTGAATACGGCTGTGCAGGTAGCTAACACAGACCTTACCGTATTGATCGTGGGTGAAAGCGGTGTGGGTAAGGAAGCTTTTTCGCAGATCATCCATTCATTGTCTGCACGCAAACACAATCCATTTATCGCGGTCAACTGCGGTGCCATACCCGAGGGTACGATCGATTCAGAATTATTCGGTCACGAGAAAGGCGCTTTTACAGGTGCAGTAGACAGCCGCAAAGGATACTTTGAAACCGTGAACGGCGGTACCATCTTTATGGATGAGATCGGCGAGATGCCACTGGGTACACAGGCCAGATTGCTGCGCGTACTGGAAACCGGGGAATTCATACGCGTAGGTTCTTCCAAAGTACAGAAAACCGATGTGCGTGTGATCGCCGCCACCAACCGCGAACTGCTGGAGTTTGCACAGAAAGGACGTTTCAGGGAGGACCTGTATTACCGTTTAAGTACGGTGCCGATACGCGTCCCTTCGCTGCGCGACCGTAAAGAAGATATTCCCCTGTTATTCCGAAAATTCGTAGTGGATTTTGCGGAACGATATAAGATGACAGCCGTACAACTGGAAGAGGACGCCAAAACCCTGTTAATTCAATACCCCTGGCAGGGTAATGTGCGTGAACTGAAGAATATTGCAGAACAGATATCGGTGCTGAGTCCCAACCCCGTGATAACGGCCAATGAAATGCGCCGGTTTTTACCGGAAAAACCAGGCAACCGTTTACCGGTACTCGCGGGACAGGCTCCAACAGCCGAGTTCTCGAATGAACGCGAAATACTGTACAAACTTTTCTTCGATATGAAGAAAGATGTGACCGAACTGAAGAAAATGTTCCTTGACATATTACAAAACCCTTCCCTAGTAAACAGCGCGGCCAATTATACCAGGGAATCATTGATGAACGATTATCATCCCAACGGAGATGCTGCGCCGATGATCAATGCACCTGTCATGCAGCAGCCGGTGAATACACAGCCGTCCATCCTGCCCTCGGGCAGCGGCAATACGTCTGCTGTATTGTTGCATGATGATGATATCCATCACCACGAAGAAGTGGATGAATCGCTGAATATCATGGATAAGGAAAAAGAGCTGATCATCAAAGCGCTGAAAAAACACAAGGGCAAACGCAGGGATGCCTCCCTGGACCTGGGTATCAGCGAAAGAACTTTGTACCGGAAGCTGAAAGAATACGATATTGATGAATAAACTTCGTGACCCCTTAGTGTCTTTGTGCCTTAGTGGTTCAGAAAGCATTGAACCACTAAGTCACAAAGGCACTAAGGCTAATGCCGGATGTATGAAAATGAAAAATTATATCACTGCGGGAATACTGTTACTACTGCTAAATGCCTGTGGTATTTATAAGTTCAACGATGCCGCTATCGATCCCAACCTGAAAACGGTTAAAATAGCCTATATCGATAACAAGGCCTCTTATGTGAACCCGCAGGTGGCACAGAAATTCAACGACAAGCTCCAGCAAAAGATCACCACCGGTACAAAACTGACCCGTACCAACGACGACAATGCCGACCTGACTATCAGCGGCACCATCACCAGTTACGATGCTACACAAACCGTAAGCATCGGCGCACAGCAGGCTACTGTAAACCGTTTAACTGTCACCATGAAGATGACAGCCAAATATAGCGCCGCTGCCGACCAGGAAAAGAATAAGGATTTTACCGTTAGCCGGAGTTTTGATTACTCGGCCAGTCTTTCCCTGCAGCAGGCAGAGGGAAGATTACTGGATGAGATCGTCCGCACCATGACGGATGAGATTTTCAACCAGATTTTCTCCAACTGGTAAGCAACCCCTATTTTTACCTGATGAACCTCACCAGGGAAAAAGCACTGCAACATTTTACTGGTACCAGCCAGGTCGTTGACCTGAGTATTGCCTCCTTACAGCAACTGGCTGACACTTACCCGTATTTTATGCCCGCACAGTTTTTCCTGGCTGCCGGTTTAAAACAGCAGTCACAGTCGGCTGCCGCATCACAGGTAGTCAAAACAGCGCTGTATTTTACCAATCCACACTGGCTACAGTTCCAGTTACTGGGGAAAACGCCTGATGGGCAGTCTGCAAAAACCACCACCCCCCTGCAACAACTGGCAGAAAAAGCTTCCCCGGCATTAACATCCCTGCGTGAAACCATGCGGTCGATAGAAGAGGCTGACAGTATTGACGATGAACCGGAAGAATTCATGACAGAAGAAGAATCACTGCCCGAACCCGGTCAGGAAGCTATTATAGAAAGTAAGTTATCCGGCATCTTATCCGGACAGCTTGCCGATTTCAAAAAACCGGTTGCAGCGGAAGACAAACTGGAAATTGAGGCCGACGAAGTACAGCGACTGCATACGATCGACTATTTTGCCTCACAGGGCATCAAAATAGACCTGTCAAAGATCCCTAAGGATAAACTGACCACCAACCTGCTCAAGTTCACCGACTGGCTGAAACAGATGAAAAACCCCAACCCGGCGCATGTGGACCTTGGCACCAGCACCGAAATGGAAAATGCGGTGATGGAAATAGCCAAAACCTCCAATGTTTCGCGGGAAGTACTGACCGAAGCGATGGCCGAAGTACTGGTAAAACAGGGGCAGACCGAAAAGGCGATCCAGCTGCTGATCAAATTAAGTTTTATAAATCCTGAAAAATCCAGTTATTTTGCGGCTCGAATCGAACAATTAAAAGGAATAATATGATCATTTTGTTTTTGGCGCTGATAGTTATCGCTTCTGTGTTATTAGGATTTATGGTACTGATACAAAACCCCAAAGGTGGCGGTTTATCAGCCAATGTTGGCGGATTGAGCAACCAGATCATGGGTGTAAAACAAACCACCGATGTACTGGAAAAAGGAACCTGGCTGTTTGCAGGCATTATCGCTGCACTGGCGCTGTTCTCTACCCTTTTCCTGAAAGGCGGTTCTGAAGACGTGGTAAACCCATTGCAGAACGTACCAACCAACACCAGCGCACCAGCACCACAGCCTGCTGCACCGGCCAATACCACTACGGTACCTGCCGGCGATACAGTTAAGAAATAAGCTGCCTAACCATATTTTAACACCCTGCCCGCATTTTCAGGCAGGGTTTTTTATTTATCTTGACTTATGAGACGAACGCTACTCTTTTTCTTCTTATTACTCTTGATAACCGGCGCTGTATTTGCCTGGAAGGTATTCGGATCAGGCACAGGCTTTTCTGAAAAAACAAGCACATTCATCATTGCAGAAGACGGTACAGATAAGGCTTCTGTGATGAATGTGTTGAAAGAAGCTGATATACTCAACTCTCCCGCCGTATTCTCCTTTCTCGGATCCCGGATCAATATCTGGGAAAAGATCAGACCCGGCAGATACGAGGTAAAAAAGGGCGAGAGCCTGCTGACTATCGCCCGGATGCTGAAAAACGGCCGGCTGGCGCAATTCAAACTGGTCATAAACCGCATCAGGACCAAAGAGGAACTCGCAAGATTGATCAGCAAAAATTTCAAACCGGATTCTGTATCGGTGATGGAATTCATCAGTTCCAATGATTCACTGAAGAAATTCGGGGTGGATACCGCAAGCCTGTTCACGGCCATTATTCCCGATACCTATCTTTTTTACTGGAACACACCGGTAAGTAAAATACTCACCAGACTGAAAGATACCCGTGATGCATTCTGGCAAAGAAACGACCGTTTGCAGAAAGCGGAAAATACCGGTCTTACAAAAAACGAGGTGTATATTCTTGCATCGATAGTAGAAGAAGAGACCAATGATGCCGGTGACAGGTCAAAGATCGCCAGCGTTTACAGCAACCGTCTGAACATCGGTATGCCGTTGCAGGCCTGCCCTACCATCAAGTTCGCGATGAAAGATTTTACATTAACACGGATCTATGAAAAATACCTGAGCAATCCTTCCCCATATAATACTTACCGTCGCAAGGGATTGCCACCCGGCCCTATCTGTACCCCATCGCCCAAAACCATAGATATTGTACTGGATGCCCCCAAAACAGACTACCTTTTCTTTGTGGCCAAAAGCGATTTCAGCGGGTACCATCATTTCAGCAGTAATTATGCAGAGCACGACCGCTATGCGAAGGAATACCAGAAAGCACTGGATGCCTACATGGCGCGTAAACAGCAAAAGGAGCAGCCTTGACACGTCTCGAAAGAATGATATGGAAACTGGCGCCTATCTCTTACCTGGTAACGAAGAGCAAGACCATTATTATACCGGGTTTTCGGGGTCTGCCGCTGTATGATGTGGTTGTTTTCTTTTTTAAGCAGGTAAAAAAAGTAGGCATGACAGAACGCGCGGCGGCCATCTCCTTTAACCTGATGATGGCGCTTCCGGCGGCTATATTATTTTTATTCTCACTGCTTCCCTACTTTCCCAATGCAGTGAGGATGCAGGACGAAATACTGAGGCTGGTCAAAGACATCTCACCCAACAAGGATACCTACGACTACATCGAAGCACTGGTTCAGGATCTGTTGGGAAATGGCCATGCCGGCGTTTTCTCATTCGGTTTCCTTGCACTGATATTTTATGCTTCCAATGCGATGATGGGTATTATTCGTTCTTTCGATAAATCCATCCATGAACGCAGCAGGACCTTTATTTTTCACAAACGTCTCAGGGCCATACGCATCACTTTTATACTGATCATCCTTGTCATGATCGCTACTTTTGCCCTGCTGATCGGTCGCCAGCAACTCATTTTTCTGCTGAAGAACGTATTCGATATGCAGACCAGGCAGGAAAGACTGCCCTGGTGGAACGCATTACGCTGGATGATCGTTGTTTCACTGTTATTCTATGGTATCGCATTGATATACAAGTTCGGACCATCGGTAAAGAAAAGATGGAAGATCCTGTCGCCCGGCTCTATCCTAGCCACATTGCTCACAATGGCCACCATCATCCTTTTCTCCTACTGGGTAAACAATTTTGGTAACTACAACCAGGTATATGGCTCTATCGGTACCGTACTCATCATCATGCTCCTGATGTATATCAATTCGTTAATTCTGCTGATCGGCTTTGAATTAAATGTAAGTATTGCTTATCTTACAAGAGAGGCTGAGGCACGAATGAAGAAAGAGGAAGTGCAGCTGGAAGAAAAGGTATTGAAGGAAATTCAAAATTAATAAAAACACGTGTCCCCTCTTTTGAATTTTTACTTTTGAATTTTGAATTATTTATACTTTAAAATCTACCCACATGAAAAAGCTACTTATCGCGGTATTTAGTTTTTTTGCTGCCGCAACGGTTTGTCATTCGCAGGTACGTTCCTTGCCTATCGGCAGCACTTTGCCAATGGCCGATATTAAAATGAAAGATATCAGCGGTAAAGAGATCAGCATTAAGGATGCCACACAAAAAAATGGTGTGCTGGTCATGTTCTCCTGCAATACCTGTCCGTATGTTGTTAAGAACCAGGAACGCACCAAACAGGTAGCGGCACTGGCCAGGGAAAACAATATTGGCGTGATACTATTGAACTCTAATGAAGGCGCCCGCGACGACGGCGATTCTTATACCAATATGCAATCGTATGCCAAAGGACAGGGATACAATTTTTATTACGCTGTGGATACCGATTCCAAAATAGCCGACGCACTGGGCGCTTCTCGTACGCCGGAAATATACCTGTTTGATGATAAAGGTACACTCCAGTACAAAGGTGCCATTGATGATAACCCTTCAGATGCGGGGAACGTAAAACGTACGCATGTGAAAGAAGCCATCCTGGAAATGGCGGCAGGCAAACCGGTAAGCGTGAAAGAAAGCCGTTCGGTGGGTTGTGGTATCAAGCGGCCATAAAAAAATAATAGTATTTTTTTATGGATTCCCGCGGGGAATGCATCCCATACATGTCCACCTTCTGCCTGACCGGGTTTTACAGGCGGAGATGATAACCCTAAAATGCCTGCTTATGAAAAGCACCCTTACCCGTAACATCATCATTATCGTTGCTGTTTTGCTGATCACATATTCCCTTGCACAAAGTATCAACAACTACAATGCACTGGGCATATTCCTGTCTTTGGGTGGTTTTGGCGCACTTTGTGTGTTTATTTACCTGAATGCCCAGATGGAGATGGAAATGGAAAGTATTGAACAGGAGGAGGAGGAGCAATGATCGCGGATTTTATCGCTGATTACACAGATTTTTATATGATTTAACTGTGCCTTTGTGAGCATATTTTTCGCACAAAGACACAAAGGCACAGTTTATTTGAATGCTTTACTCAAGCAGTTTTGCCAGTTCCAGTTTAAATTTTTCTTCAGGCAACTGCTGCCCATAAAACTGGCGGTATTTCTTTTTGTTGTTGACCATCAGGGTTACTGGTATGGCACCATCCCATGACTTATCTATCCTGGGGCAGAATATATCCGCATTTGTTTCATTCAGCCATACTATTTGAGATGAATAGCCTTGTTCCTTTACAAATTCACTGAGTACTTTTGGGTAATCGTCTGCAAAATCAATGCTGACCAGTAATAGTTTTACTTTCCCTTTATACAGAGCCACATTTTTTTCAAACCAGGGTATTTCCCTTATGCAGGGACCACACCAGGTGGCCCAGAAACTCACTACCAGCGGCACAGAACTGGTATCGATCATTTTTACCAACTGGCCGATCTTCAGTTTTTTGATCGTCTGTGCCGCAAGCGCATGGTGTGCGACACATAATACAAGTATCAATAGTATCTTTTTCATCCGGTCCATTTTGGAAACTGTTTATAAAATGGTCAACCATTTTAAATTGCCGATGGTTTCGCTAAGAGAAGGTCAAGAGAAAAAGAGATAAAGAGTTTAGGGATACACCTCTTTTACACTCTTTTTCTCTGGTTTTGCTCTTAGTGAAACTACCCGAACATCAGCAAAATTAAAAATCAAATTACTTGTTCATCGGTTTTATCATCACCCAAACCCCACTCCCCCATCAATCGATCCATTTTTTCTTTTGGCATGGATGGTTTGTCATACTGGCCCGCAACTGTTTTCTGTCGCAATGCTTCATAGATACTCACAGCACAGGCTACAGAAATATTAAGGCTCTGTATGATACCCATCTGCGGTATCAAAAAATTTCCATCGGCCAACGTCCTGATCTCTTTGCTTACGCCATCATGTTCATTTCCGAATACCAGCGCCACGCTCCCGGTAAAATCAATATCATATACGCTTACAGAATCCGTACCCAGGTGGGTGGTCATTATTTTATCGTAATGCTTACGCAGTTCTGCAAAACAGGCTTCTGCGTTTTCGTAATGATGGGTGCTTAACCATTTGGCCGCACTGCTGCTGCTGCGGGGGCCGAATTTTTTATGCGGGGGTATTTTAGTGTTAAGGATATATACATCCTGAATTCCTACCGCATCACAGGTGCGCAGTACTGCTGATATATTATGTGGGTCATTCACATTCTCCATTACCACTGCCAGGTTGGATTGCCGCCTGGAAAGTACGTTCCATAATCTCTCGTGCCGTTCGGGTGTCATACCCCGAAATTCGATAAGTGAGGGCAAGAAAACAAATACAATTAATCCTTGTGCCGTCTTTGCGAGCGCAGCGAAGCAACCTGTGATGTGAAATGTCATACTCCGCACCCTGTGATCATGTGGGATTCTTCTAAGCGGACCACAGGTTGCTTCGCTCCGCTCGCAAGGACGGGTATAAAAAAGCATGGCGCATCATGCGCCATGCTCTGCAATCATAAGAGACCTTTTAACCTAAACAAACTTATTTACCCCTGCCTTTCCGGCCATCGTTATCACGGCGGTCATTCCTGTCTTCCACACGTTTGTTATCAAAACGCTGGTTATCCCTTCCGCGATCAAACTGGTTGTTGCGATCGTTGTCGCGCCTGTCATTGTCCCATTTTCTGTTATCATGTCTTCCGGCAATGACCACAGAGGACCTGTAGGTATTGTAGTACCTGTTATAACGTTTTCTGTAAATGTCGGCACGCATGAAAGGACGTTGATCATTCACCACTACTTTGTATCCCCTTGACAGGTTGTAATCACGATACATGTAAGGTAACTGTTGTGCGTAGATCCACTGGCCGCGGTCGAAGTAAACAAACTGACGGCGTGGTATATCGTAATACGTATCTATCTCGGGCAGGTAGTACCAATCCCCAACCTGGTTTCCGGCAAGACCCCAGCTGGGGCGTCCGATGTTAAGGTTCACGTTTACACGAACCTGGGCCTCTGACTGGTTGGTGAAGAAAGAAGCACCGATAACAACTGCTGTAAGTAATAAATTTTTCATATCGAAAAGTTTTAATTACCAAAGCATATCCAAAGCCAGTGCCATAAATGCCAACTATTGTTATAAATAAGTGAATGCTATCTGCGGGGGCATTATTTATCGGTGAAAAGAAATTGCGGAACGGTGATGATGTATTCTATCAAAAAAAATATGCAAAATCGATCACAGCCTATTAAAAATAAAGTGGCTTATTTCCTGATGATATCAACGCCAAGACCGGGATGGTTGGTAAGACTGACTTTGCCGGCATCGAAACGGATGCCTGTGGCAATATCGTCTGATAACAATAATGGCCCATCAACATCCACATGATCCAGCTGCGGCATAAAATTGGCAATGGCCGCCGAACCGATGGTGGATTCATTCATACTACCCATCATTACCTGCAGACCCAGTGTTCGCGCTTCTTTGATCATGCGCTGCGCGGGTGTGATACCGCTGCATTTGGTGAGCTTGATATTGATGCCGTGAAAATGGCCCTGGCATTTGGCCACATCTTTTTCAAACACACAGCTCTCATCTGCAAATAAGGGCAGTGGCGATTTGTCAAATAATACCTTCATCCCCTCCCAGTCATCTTTGGCCAATGGCTGTTCGATGAACTCCACGCCCAATGCCGCCAGTTGGGGAATCTTCTCTAATGCTTCCGCTACTTTCCAGCCGGCATTGGCATCTACACGCAAAACCGCATCGGTATGTTTGCGTAATGACTCCACGATCTGTATATCTTCTTCCGTACCCAGTTTAATCTTGTAAACAGGCCAGGGTTTGGCTTTCATTTTAGCCACCATTTTATCAATGGTATCTATGCCGATTGTATAATCCGTTACGGGTGTATTCTCCCATTTCGTGTTCCACAATTCGTAGAGCGGTTTGTTCTTCATCTTTCCGAACAGGTCCCAGCAGGCCATATCCAGCGCAGATACGAGGAACGGGTTATTGGGAAATAAATGATGCAGGTAATGCCAGTAACGCTCCGGTTCTGTCAGTGCAAATTTCTCTACCATGGTTTTCTTTGCTTCCAGATCGGCGATCATCTGTTCTACGGTAACATTGTAATACGCAATAGCGGGTGCCTCACCAAATCCGGTAAAGGGTCCCAATGACAGTGATACAATCAATGCCGGCTGGTGGGTTTTGGTACGACCGTTGGAGATAGTGAATGGATGTTCGAATGGGAGATTGGAAGAAAGATAATTGAGTATCAAAGCAGTTTTTTTGCAAAGAAAAGGAAAAGAACAGAGGAACAGGGAACAAGGAACAAGGAATGTTGAAGTTGGAGGCTGCAAATGTTAGAGGCCGCAAATGTGTCCCCACATTTGCTGATTTTTCTTTCAGAAACCCTGATGGCAAATGTGGGGACACATTTGCGTGCACTAATTCCGATCTATGCTCATCTGTTCCTTGTTCCTTGTTCATCTGTTCCCACCCTACCACTCCCCTGCATCAATGATTTCAATTCTTCGTTGAACCGGGTTTCCTGTAGCAGGTTTTCCAGGCTGATATGCATCCTGTATTGCCAGTAATGACGCGGATCGGCAGGTATATTGATACGCTCCTCATCCGGGTTATCGCGGCGAAGCGTTTCATCCATACCCAGCAGGTCCTGCAACTGGAACACGCTCCACATGGCGGGTGAATACAAATGCTGCATCACGATGGCTTTATTGATCCCTGCTTCGCAATCCTCCGGCGCCTCACCCCATTGACCCAGTTCCTGGTTGTAAAACCGTTGGGTACGTTCTTTATCTTCCTGCCACCAGCCACGGATGGTACTCATATCGTGCGTGGAAGGTGTGACCACACTTAAATAAGGCGCTTCGTTGGGATGAAAAAATTCCTGTCCCGATTTTTTGGGCATACGCTGTATCTCCAGGCTCAACAATCCCAACCGGCTCATCACATCAGGTACACAGGACGGAACCATGCCAAGATCCTCACCACAAACCAGCATATTGGTCACCCGTTTTAATGCGGGTAGTTTCTGCATGGCCTCATTCATCCAGAAATCATCCTGTCGGCGGAAGAAATAATCAATGTATAACTGCTGTAATTGTTGTTGTGTGGATACATCGAGATTGCGGAAAGAAGCTGTGTTTTCCATCCCAAAACGGAAATGGAAATGCTGGCCATCTTCCTGTTCCGCTTCAAACAGGATCACATTGCTGATCAGGTTGTACAGTCCCTGTTTGATCTTTATATGAAGTGCATCCTGCTCCAGTGTTTCGAAATGTGCTTCCACCTGCCGCTGTGTGGCATATTCAGGTTGTAAGGAATAATTGCTGACACCATCATACTTCAGGAACATACTTTTGACCAGTTCATTATCATAACCGAATACTTCCCATAAAACATTTTCAGTGATGTATGGCCGGGTGTACCGGTGATGATCGATCGTAATGTTCCGTTTATGAAACTCATGGATATGTACCGGTAACGCGGGTACAAAATGTCCCATGATCCCTTCTACCGCGTGCATGGGTATGCTCCATATCCTGAAAAAACCTAGTATATGATCGATGCGGAAAGCATCGAAATAATAACGCATCTGTTCAAAACGCTGTTTCCACCAGGCAAACCCATCTTCATACATACGCTGCCAGTTATAGGTAGGAAAACCCCAGTTCTGGCCCGTCACCGCAAAATCATCCGGTGGTGCGCCCGCCTGAAAATCCATGTGGTACAACTCAGGCGATTGCCAGGCATCTGCACCATGACGGTACACGCCAATAGCAATATCACCTTTCAGTATGATGCCATTGTCATGCGCGTATTCTGTAGCTTCTTTCAGTTGCAGGTGCAGGTGGTATTGAATAAAATAATGGAGTGCGATATCTGTAAAAGCATGGGAGGAAGGATCGGTCAGTAATGCAATACTATTCGTATCATATTGCTGATAAGCCGGCCATTTGCTGAAATCAACCGTGCCGTATTGATCGCGGAGATAACAGAATGCCGCATACGGCACGAGCCAGTGACTATTCTGCGAAAAGAATTCCTGGTAATTTTTGTCGTTTAAAAAAGCATCCTTCAATTCTTTGTAAACAAATGATACATGCTCCCATTTGATCTTTGCCACCGCTTCATAATCCACTACTTCCAGTGCATTCAAACGCTGGCGTTCCTTTTCAAGCTTTTGTAAACGCTTACTACCGGATTTACCGGTTATTTTTTCCAGGTTAAGGTAAACAGGATGTAAAGCAAACGCAGATATAGCTGCATAGGGATAGGAATCTGTCCAGCTGCGTGTAGCGGTAGTATCATTCACAGGTAACACCTGTATCATCTGCAGGCCCACCTGTTTGGCCCAGTCAACCAGCAAATGCATATCACTGAATTCACCAATACCAAAACTCTTTTCGCTACGCAGGCTAAATACCGGAATGGCAATACCTGCGCCTTTCCAGGTATTGGCAGGCAACACCGCCCAGCCATCATGCAATAGGGATTGACGGTTAGACTTACCTGCATCGTGCAATACACGGTTATTTCCTTCTTCGTAACGGATAAATGTTTTTTGTACGGTATCATATACACCATACTTGTACGCTATTGGAAAACTTTCGCTGGAAAGATCAAAAGATACTTCATAGGCATCCTCCTCTTTTCCTCTTCCCATAATGACAGGCGCATCCATGTTCCAGTTACCCAGTTTCTCACTGCTTCCCAACACACACAAAGTTTGCCCTTTGGCGAGCAAAGGCGTTTTCACACGCAGTACATGGGTTATTTTTTGGGGAGTGGTGGTTTTTACAGCCGTATGGTTTGCCTGAAGCAATACCTGTTTAAAAGGTTCTGTATAAAAACTGTTTTCATAATACCCGGCATGGTTCCATGCATCGAGACAAACCAGTTCTTCTGATTTAATTTTTGATGGATTGATCAGTTTGTCTGTACCCCAGTCATAATTCACCGTGCCATCCGGGTTTTTAAGCAAATAATTATACGTGATGTTTTGATCAAGAGAGGAGATCGTTTTTGTATCAACCACCGCGTACCAATGATCCTCATCAAAATACTGCATGGGCACCGCGCTTTCAGGCTGGTTATCGCCCAGTAAAGGATGGTCACCCAGCAACAGTATCTCCTGCCCAAATTCCGTATGAAAACGCACCTGGAAAATGATCCTGTGCAGGCCTTTTGTTTTTTTAGCAGTAACCGTCTTCTTACTGTTCGTTTTTGTAACCGTTTTGGTTACAGTTTTCGCGGTTGCAGCAGCCTTAACAACTGCATGGCCGTTTTTCGCTACCGCTTTTTTTGGGGTAACCGCTTTACCAGCCGTTTTTTTTACCGCTTGTACAGAGGGTTCTATTTTTTTTCCTGGGGGCAAGTTTAGTATTTAGGATTGCTAATGTAACAAAACAATGTGTAAACAAAACACAAAGAAACACAATGCCCAAGGTCCAGGGGAAGAAGAAACGCCCTTAAACAAGTGCCTTGGTCCTTGTAACTTGTATCTTGAACCTTGTCCCTTGTCACCTATATTTGCTTACTAACATCTGTTCGCATGAATATGGAATTTAACCGCAACGAAGACTGGATGAAACTACTGCTGAGTCAGGCAAAACAGCATACCGAAAAGATCAGGCTGGGTGGTGGAAAAAAAGCGACAGAAAAACAGCATGAACGCAACAAACTCACCCCAAGAGAAAGGATAGATTACCTGTGCGATAAAAACACCCCATTTATCGAAATCGGCGCTTTTGCCGGTTTTGAGATGTATGAGGAGCAGGGCGGCTGTCCTGCCGGTGGCACCGTTGCAGGTATCGGTTATGTAAGCGGACGGCAATGCGTGATACTTGCCAATGACCAGACCGTAAAAGCGGGCGCCTGGTTTCCCATCACTGGTAAAAAGAACCTCCGGATGCAGGAGATCGCCATGGAGAACAGGTTACCTGTCATATACCTTGTGGATAGTGCCGGTGTATTTCTGCCGATGCAGGATGAGATCTTTCCCGACAAAGAACATTTTGGCCGCATCTTCCGCAACAATGCAAGGATGAGCGCCATGGGTATAACACAGATCGCCGCAGTAATGGGTCCCTGTGTGGCCGGTGGCGCTTATCTACCCATCATGAGTGATGAAACGCTGATGGTGGAAGGCAACGGTAGTATTTTCCTGGCCGGTCCTTACCTCGTAAAAGCCGCTATCGGCGAGGATACGGATAATGAAACACTGGGCGGCGCAGCCACACATACCGAGATCAGCGGCATCGCCGATTATAAATTCAAAACCGAACAGGAATGTCTTGACCATATCAAAAAGATCATGAACAAACTGGGAGAACGGCCCAAAGCAGGTTTTGACAGGATAGCAGCGGTCGTTCCCAAAAAAGATCCCCATGAACTATACGGCATCATCCACCAGGGCAATGTAAAGCCCTACGATATGTTGGAGATCATTGAAAGGATCGTCGACAACAGCGAATTCGACCAGTTCAAACAGGACTATGGCAAGACCATACTCTGTGGCTATGCACGTATAGACGGCTGGGCCGTGGGCATTGTTGCCAATCAGCGCCTCATCAGTAAAAACAAAAAAGGTGAAATGCAGATCGGCGGCGTGATCTATAACGATAGCGCCGATAAAGCCGCCCGTTTTATCATGAACTGCAACCAGAAAAAAATACCGCTTGTCTTCTTACAGGATGTAACCGGTTTTATGGTGGGCAGCCGTAGTGAACACAGTGGCATCATCAAAGACGGTGCAAAACTGGTGAATGCAGTGGCCAATTCCGTGGTACCCAAGATCACCATCATCATAGGTAATAGCTATGGGGCCGGCAATTATGCGATGTGCGGCAAAGCGTATGACCCACGTTTTATTTATGCATGGCCCTCGGCCCGTATCGCCGTAATGGGTGGCGACCAGGCCGCAAAAACTTTATTGCAGATACAGGTGGCCAGCATGAAAACACAGGGAAAAGAAGTAAGCGCCGAAGATGAAAAAACATTGCTGGACACCATTAAGAACCGCTACGAAAAACAAACCTCGCCTTATTATGCGGCGGCACGTTTATGGGTGGATGATATCATTGACCCCGTTGCCACAAGACAGCTGATCTCAGAAGGCATTAACGCCGCCAATCATAATAACAAGATCGACGATTTTCAAATGGGCGTATTCCAGGTATAAAAACTTTGTGCATCTTCGTACCCTTTGTGTCTTCGTGGTTCAAAATAGGAACCACGAAGACACAAAGGGCACGAAGGAACACTAAGATTTAATTCTACAGCTTATGTCATATCCCATCTACACCGTTGATGCATTTACCGACCAGATATTCGGCGGCAACCCCGCAGCAGTTTGCCCATTGCATGAATGGCTCCCCGCAGCAACCATGCAGCAACTCGCCAGCGAAAACAATTTATCCGAAACAGCCTTCTTTGTAAAAAAAGAAGATGGCAGTTACGATATCCGCTGGTTCACACCCGAACTGGAAATAGATCTTGCGGGACACCCAACACTGGCCACGGCATTTGTGATCTTCAATATCCTTGGTCATGGTTCAGATACTATTACGTTCCATACACAAAAAAGCGGTGATCTTTCCGTGATCAAAAAAGAGGGGCTGTTGGAAATGAATTTCCCTGCGCGGATGCCTGTTGCCTGTACACCACCTGCTGAATTACTTAAAGGGTTCAGCATACAGCCGCAACAGGTATTGCGGTCAAGGGATTATTTCCTGGTGTATAATTCACAGGAAGAAATAGAAAAAGCCGTTCCCGATTTTACGCAGCTTGATAAAATAGATACACTCGGTATCATCATTACCGCAAAAGGAAATAAATCGGATTTTGTCTCCCGATTCTTCGTACCCAATTCCGTGATTGGCGAGGATCCGGTTACCGGTTCGGCGCATGCCACACTGATCCCCTACTGGGCAAAGGAATTGGGGAAAGATACACTTACTGCTATCCAGTTATCAAAACGGAAAGGGCATCTCTGGTGCGGTTCGTATGGGGATCGTGTAACTATTGCCGGCAAAGCGGTGTTGTATATGAAAGGGGAATATTATCTTCCTTAAAAAACCATTGCAGCACCCCAATCAACCGCGCCTTTGCGCCTTTGCGAGAAAAAATTCACGCGAAGGCGCAAAGGCGCGGTTTGAAAGCAGCTATTAAAAGTCACTTGCGTAAATCAGCAGCTTTATGGTTGATCTGCAAAAATTTGTAATTGGGGTTACGTATATTTAGGAGTTGTGTGCCATTATATGACGACCTACTAAATAACAATAATCAAAAATAAGTATGAATTATACAGACAGGATTTTTCCTACTAATAAAGGATTGACCACTTATCTTGACGAATTGATTGCAAAAAACTATCAAATTCCTACATTCCAACGTGATGTTGTTTGGGAGCAAGAAAATGTAAAAAAACTTTGGGACAGTATTTATAAATTTTATCCTTTAGGAAGTATTCTGATTTGGAAAACAGATTTAAAACTTCAGAACCACAGGCAAATTGGTGGACATCAAATAACTGACACAAATTTTAGTAGGACTGAATATCAATACATACTTGACGGACAACAAAGAACTACATCTTTACTGACTTCATTGTATGGTGGAACCATAGAAAGCAGACCAAACTTTAATCCTTTACTTTATGTTGACCTTACAATCCCGCCAGATAACGACATAGACGAAGAAAGCTATCGCAATCGTTTTCTTTTTTGGAGCGAAATTGACGACAGAAACGGAGAAATCAAACCCAATATCGGTAAGAAGAAAAGGTTTACTGACGGTTTAATTGTAAAACTAATCGACATAAAAAACAACTTTACAACTGTTCAAACAAGTGTATTTAACAGCGAGGTTGTAAATAAAGACTTCAACCATTCAATTCTTGCAGAATTATCCAAAATCAAAGGTGTTCTTGATAATTATCGCATTTCATTTATTGAAGTAAAAGGTATTCAGGTTTCAGAAGTTTGTCAAATATTTGAAAGAATTAATCAAGCGGGCAAACCTTTAAATATTTTCGACATTGTTGTAGCTAAGACTTTTAAACCTTCGACACAAACAGATAATGGCTTTTATCTTCGTGACCTATTAGATGACTTTAGAGTTCATAACAATAGTGAGTTTTTAAAAATTAGTGACATTGACTATTTGCAAATTCTTGCAGTATTAATTAATCAAAATATTCTCAATAGTGGTGTAAGAAATATTACTGACCGCTACTTAAATGAAATCAAAACTGAACACATTTTAGCAGTTTGGGAAGAAGCCAAAATTGCAATGCTAAAAACGTTTGACTTTTTTGAAAATCATTTGCATCTTAAAACCCCATATTTAATTCCGTTTCGTTATTTCTATTTTACAATTACAGCATATTTCCATAAAAACGGCTCGCCTAATTATGACTTCCTGAAAAAGTATTTTTGGTTTAACACCTTTCACAATGATGACTTATTGAGTAATACGACCCAATTAGCTCAACACATTGAGTTTTTAAACAAAGAAAAAACTAAACAGCCGTATCAATTTGACAGGTTCCTAATTGACAAACAAAAACTTCGTTCAGCAACTTACAGTTCAAAAGGTCGAATGAGTAGAGCGGTTTTATCTCTTTATGCAAGTGCCAAACCAAAAGATTGGGAACATTGCGACAGAGATGTTTTAGTTCAAAACTTTTTCTTCACGACTGACAAACCAAATCTTCATCACATATTCCCTACTAATTCTGAATATGTTTTAAACAATCAACACAAGAATAAAATTACAAGCGACAGCTTAATGAACATTGCTTATCTAACACAAATAACTAACCTAGACATAACCAATAGAAATCCGCTTGAGTATATGAAAGATTATGACAAGCCAGAATTTATTGCAATAATGACAACACATTTACTTTCAATAAATATTTTAGAATGGGCAAGGGCAGATGAAATGCCTGACAACGCAATAGACTTATTTATCGAGAGTAGAGTTGAAACAATACTAGCAGATTTAAAAGCAAAACTAAACGGACTGACATTTGACGAAATGGACACAATGGAAGTAACAGAAGCAGTGGCAGCCGAAGAATAACGCCACACAACATTGGTATTGCCACAAGTGGTCACAAACCCCGGTTAAACAAAATCTATGGCTTCTAACAAACTAACTCCCGGTAAAAAACAATGGCTAAGACTCCCAGTAGTATCATTGGGTTCGGAGTTCCTGGTAATGGGTCAACTAATGCGACGTAATGTGCTGGCGTATAAAGCGCCGACAAATCAAGAAGGTTACGATATCATTTGTATTCACCCAGACCCGAAAAAATCTGGGCGGCAGCTTCGCATACAAGTAAAAAGCAGGTATCAATCCGACGGAGGATGGGGATTCCCCATAAAAGAGAAACATCTGGATGGATTTGATTTTTTGGTTTTTGTACGTCTCAATATTGGAAACTTCGGGAGAAAAAGAAAAAATGGGGGAACATCTCTTGAAGGTAGATGCGATGTTGAGTATTTCACTTTAACGAGAGAGTTTGTGAAAAAAAAGCATAAGATTTCAGGGAATTGGCAAAAAGTAGTATTACGAAGCACAGAAATGGATAAATACAAAAATGAAAAAGGATTTGAACTGATCGCAGCAAAACTTAAAGTTGGATATCCCGATAGAGATACAGATAAATTATTAGCTGAATGATGTAAATACAAACTGTAGATAAGATCAGCTCTGCAAAAGTTGAGCTTGGAATCCGGCCCATCAGATTTTTCTCGAACTTGGCAATAAATCTCAGCTTTCTACCTTGCACAAAGCCCTGCCCATTGGCATAAATCAGCGACGACACCTCAAAAGCGGGCATTTCAAATACTTCGACGAATCTTTGTAAATTTGATCAGAAATGAAACAAAGAATTTACATAGACACTTCCGTCGTTAAAAGGCTATAATTCAGTAAACCTTCGGTCAGGTTATCAAATGATAGAAATTAGAAGTCCAAAAGACCTTATAAATTATGGAAACGATTAAAAAAGAAAAAACTTTTGACGCAGTAAAAATGATGCGTGACATTAGGGACAACGTAAGCGCAGAAACACAGAATATGACTTTCGCTGAATTGAAAGAATATATTCAGACAAAAATCAAAGAGAGTAAATTAAAACCCATCGGACAGTAATAGAATCCTGCCAACATAGGGGTTGCGGCTATGCTGACTGACGAATACATTCTCCTAAAAATCCAGCACGGTAGCATCCCCAACCTGTTGACAGCCAAAAATCAGGATAATTGTACATTTGAACGTACAAAACAATCTTTTATGCAAGCCGTCTCGATATCCCAACTCCGGTCCAACATAAAAAAATACCTGGATGATGTCAGCAAATCACTTGATGTGCTAATCGTTCCCCTAACGACGGAAGATGATGCAGTGGTCATTATGTCAATAAAGGAATACAACTCGTTGACAGAGACAGGTCATTTGCTGTCAACAGATAAAAACAGGGGCGCCTTCAGGAATCAATAGATCAACTGCAACAAGGTAAAACCCGGAAATACAAACTTCCCAAATGAATTTCGAGTTTACTGAAAATGGGTGGGAAGACTTTGCATACTGGATAGAGACAGATAGTAGTATTGCCGAAAAAATTAAAGAACTTCTCCAGGACATCAAAAAAATGCCATTTCAGGGCATAGGTAAACCCGAGCCTTTGCGGCATTCATTAAAAGGTTATTGGTCACGAAGAATAACCGGAGAGCATCGGCTTTTGTATAAAGTGGACGGCAAAAAAGGAATCGATCAGAAATGCTATATACTTTAGTGGCGGTTTCATTATGATTGAAATTGTAATTATTCATTTCCAATTATCAATTACTAATTACATTGCGCCCGCAATGCAACCAGGCCACCAACTCATCATCTACACCGACGGCGCCGCCAGGGGAAATCCCGGCCCGGGTGGATATGGTATTGTGCTGATGTGGGGCGATAAACGCAAAGAATTATCTGCCGGCTACCGCCTCACCACCAATAACCGCATGGAACTCATGGCCGTCATCGTGGCCCTGCAATCGCTCAACAAACAGGATATTGCGGTAACCATCTATACCGATAGCCAGTACGTGGTCAATTCCATCGAAAAGAAATGGCTGGATACCTGGATCAAAACTGATTTCAAAGGCGGCAAAAAGAACAAGGACCTGTGGTTACAGTACCATGCCATCGCCAAAAAATTCAAGGTAAAAATGGTATGGGTACGCGGCCACGCAGATAATGCCATGAACAACCGTTGCGATGAACTGGCCACAGCTGCTGCGGATGGGGGCGGTTTATTGGTGGATGAATGGTATGAAAGCCAGGTCGATAGTCGATAGTCGATGGTCCATGGACTATCGACTATGGACCCTATAACTACACAACTCTATGACACAACAAACCCTATGCAGTTGGAGCGGCGGTAAAGACAGTTGCTTTGCACTGATGCAGGCCATAAAACAGGGATATACACCCAAAGTATTACTGAATGTGTTAAATGAGGAGGGAAAGATCTCCCGCAGTCATGGTATCCCTTCCGCTATCCTGCAGGCGCAGGCAGATGCGGCCGGATTACCCATTCACCTGATCAGCAGCAGCTGGCAGGAGTATGAGCAACGATTTACAGGGGCGCTGCATCAATTAAAAGAACAATACCAACTCAGTCATGCCGTATTCGGTGATATTGACCTGCAGCCTCACCGCGACTGGGAAGAGAAAGTATGCGCGAATGCCGGGTTAACCGCGGTATTACCTCTCTGGCAGCAAGACAGGAGACAACTGGTATTACAAATGATCGAAAGTGGTATTGAAACGATCATCGTGAGTTGTAATAGGGCGATGGGAGAAAGATTTCTCGGCAAAAAGATCACACTTTCACTGGTGGAAGAACTGGAAGCTTTGGGAGTGGATGCCTGTGGAGAGAATGGGGAGTTTCATACGCTCGTATTGAACTGCCCTTTATTTTCACAAACAGTTTCAGTGACTATCAATCGTACCTTACAGCACGGAGACTACTGGTTTTCGGAGTTATCATTACTCTCATAAAAAAAATCTGTGCATCTGTGGCGAAAATAAATATCGCCACAGATGCACAGATTAGCCCAGATTAAAAAAGGCTCCTATAGGAGCCTTTCAAATAAGATAGATTATACAGTTTGTTTTTTCATCAACCGGTTCTGCACCAGGTAATAGGTTCCGAATAGAACAGCAGAGAATACGATGGTACCCATCAGGCTGTTTTTATAGAAAGGAAGCGCGTCTTCATACGTCATCATCAATCCTGTAAAGTTACGCGGGCGGTTCAGTCCGAATCCCATGTCAACACCCCATACCAGGAAGTTGGAAATCAGGAAATAACAGGTTGGTGCCGCTACTGCCGCCAGTACCACATTACTGATCCTGTTCTTTTTGATCAGGAACCCGAAACAGGTAATGCCGACAAACAGGATATAATTCACCCATTGACCTTTATAAAATCCCATGATAGGACTGAGTCCATTGGTATATAATAATTCATACAACAGGTCCGACAGGAACATAGAAAGCAATGGAAGAGCAAAGGCCCATTTTTTATCTTTTACAAACAGGGCGCCGCTAAACAACCCGATGGCTATCTGCGGGGCAAAACCATAAGGCCTGTTGGGAAGGATCCGATATAAAGCACTAACAAGTACCGTTAACACAAGAGAAATAACCAGTGGTTTATTGATTTTCATTGATCTACGTTTCAGCAGCAAAAATAGGCCTAAAACGCATTGACGCGCAGCCAATTTTCCCCACGATGTGTAATAAAATTATACAGCGGGTACAAATGCCCTGAAAAGAACACTATGACCCGAAGCCTGTAGTTCATATTTTTCTCCTGCAAATATGGCCGCGGCCTCTCCCTTCTTCAAAACAAGGGAATTGTTGATCACCACTCCTCCTTCCGTTACAACCATGATCTCCAGCGAACCGGCCTGCCCGCTGTAAGAACCAGCAGCGTTCAGTTCAATTTTTGCAATACCAAAATCAGGGATAGGACAAGGATATATCTTCTCCCCTGTTTGCCCGGGTACTCCCTTCATTACATCCGGGGTCACGCTTTCAAAAGAAGTATGTTTGATCAGTTCAGGTACATCGATATGTTTGGGTGTTAAACCGCCCCGTAACACATTATCACTATTGGCCATTAGCTCTACACATTGCCCTTCCATATACGCGTGTGGTATACCGGCGCTCTGGAAAACGGCTTCCCCTGGGTTAACTTTTACAATATTGAAAAAATAAATAGAGAACACGGCCCTGTCGATATCCGCTATATCTTCTTTATGATGATACAGTTTGGCCACCCACCAGCCGGGCATTTCGCGGGTGAGCAGTCCATCATTTTTGCGACGTATCTCCCTTCTGATAAGGTTTACAAGCAGTGCATTTACTTCGGCCTGCTCCATTTCCATAACAAACTGGTATAATGCCTGGAGCCCCTCCCTTTTGAAATAAGGCAGTAATACATTGAACTCCGGTGTTTCTGCCAATACCGATTCTATTGCTGTTTTCTGCCTGAAACCATGCAATAACCAGAATTCACTTAAGGCAACCATTACTTCTGGTTTATGGTTCCTGTCTTTATAATTGCGGTGTGGTGCATTGTGTGAAATACCTTCAGATTCTTCCCTCTCAAATCCTTTTTCAGCCTCGTCTTTGGAAGGATGTACCTGTATTGACAGGATATCTTTCACATCCTGCACCTTAAAAAGATAAGGCAACTCCCCAAAACGATCAACGACTTTTTGAGAAAGTAAGGAAACGGGATCCTGTTTGATCAGTTCATCGAGCCTTATGCTACCGGAAGGCATCATCAATTCCGATGGGGCCAAAGCATGCGCCCCCATCCAGTATTCGGCAAAAGGCTCATGTTCAGGATTGTCGATACCCAAAAAATCAGGAAGAAACACATCTCCCCCCCAGGCATAGTTCATTACCCTCCCCTTTAACTTATACACTTTTCCGGTCGTTTGCATAGGTATTAATTACACGTATTAATCTATAACGTACAAACAGCAAATTTCGTGTTCCCCACGCTATTTTTAAGCAAATACTACCCGTTTTATATGAATACTAACAAAACCACGGGCAATAAAGGTGAAGAGATAGCTGCCCGTTACCTGGTCACCAAAGGATACCGCATTATCGCCAGGAACTGGCGTTTCAGGCATTGGGAGGCTGATATCATCGCTTCAAAGGATGGCTTCCTCCATTTTATCGAGGTAAAAACACGCTACTCGCTCCGCTATGGCAAACCCGAAGAAAGCATCACCCGCGAAAAAATGAAGAACCTGAAAAATATCGCCGAAGAATACCAGTACCAGCACCCGGAGTGGAAATACATCCAGTTTGACGTAATAGCCATTACCCTCATCAATGAAGAAGCAAAAGAGATATTTATGATCGAGGATGTTTATTTTTAATTACTAATTATCAATTATTAATTGCTTCTATGGTACAAACCGCCGTTACAGATACTGACATCCTGAAATGCTGGAAAGTGATGAAAGAACTCAGACCACATCTGGCAGAAGACCTTTTTCTTTCATTAGTAAAAGAAATGATGCAGGAAGGATACCAACTGGCATTTATTGAAGGAGAAGACGGATATGCACTATCGGCAGTGGGCTTCCGTTACGTTCAGTTTCTGTTCAACGGAAAACATTTTTACATAGACGATCTCTCCACATTACCTGAAGCAAGAGGCAAAGGTCATGCAGGCAAACTGCTCGATCATGTTTGTGAACTCGCCAGGCAAAAAGGATTTGAGCAGGTAACATTGGATTCGGGTCACCAGCGCCATGCGGCACACAGGTTATATCTGAATAAAGGTTTCACCATCTCCTCACATCATTTTACCAAAAAACTGGTGGAGGATTATTGAGGTATGGTATCTTATTTCAATCTTTCCATCATCTTCTCCACCATCAGGTAAGTAGCCGGACAATACTCCACGTTCTGCTGGTGTACATGGATATACTCACTCATTTTCCTCTTCTTCAGGTATGGGAAACCGGCGCAGTCAGCGGGGCGTACCGCATAAATACTGCACATATTGGTTTTCATGTTAAGGAACTGGCAGGGTTGTTTTTTATTCACCCAGTCATCGTCTTTTTTGTCGTAGTTCAGCCATTTTTCGCGGAAGGCATCAGGCGTCATGTCAAGATGCGCAGAGATGCGAAGAATATCCTGTTTCTTGAAAGTGGGAGTCATTTTCTTACAGCAGTTACCACAGGCGAGGCAATCGGTCTCCTTCCATACTTCAGCATCTACCTGCGCGGCTATGGTATCCAGACCTCGCGGCGGGTTCTTTTCAAGTTTACCCAAAAAACGCCGGAATGCTTTCTGGTTGGTCCTCGCTTTATCCCTGAATACACGCAGTGAGAATGGCATGAAATGAGTTTTGAAATCGCAATATCGTGTAGGCCACCTGCAATTCCAAAACTCTCTGTGAATTTTGGAATTGGGAAATTGGGAGATTGGGAAATTGCAGTGATGTTTTCCAGTACCTTCAATTTCAAAATTCCCCAATTCCAAAATTTCAAAATTCCACATGTGGGAACCCTATAAAAAAGGCTACAAAGCCTGGCTGCAACTGGAAAAATCGCTCAGCGATAATTCCGTGGAGGCATACCTGCGTGATGTGGAGAAACTGACGGAGTACCTGCAATCGGTTCAGCAATTGAAAGCACCCGCAGACCTTGTGCTGGGTGATCTGCAGCAGTTTGTAAAATGGATAGGTGAATTGGGCATGACGGCCACCTCACAGGCAAGGATCATATCGGGTATCAGGAGTTTTTATAAGTATTGTCTTACTGAACAGATCACCAAAACCGATCCTTCTACCCTGCTGGAAGCACCAAGGAACCGGCGCAAATTACCCGACACACTGAGTTTTGAAGAAATAGAGCATGTAATCGCACAAATCGATCAAAGCACCCCCGAAGGCGGGCGCAACAAAGCCATCCTCGAAACCATGTACAGTTGCGGGTTGCGGGTAAGTGAAGTGATCAACCTTAAACTATCCTGTTTATACCTTGATGTTGGTTTTATACGGGTGATTGGTAAAGGAGATAAAGAAAGACTGGTACCGATAGGCAGTGATGCCACCAAATACATCAAGCTGTACCGTGAGCAGATACGCGTACACCAATCGATACAACCAGGTTTTGAAGACATTGTTTTCCTGAATAACCGCGGCAAAGGACTGAGCAGGGTAATGATCTTTTACATCATTAAGGCCATGGCGGCAAAAGCGGGTATCACCAAAAATATTTCACCGCATACTTTCCGACATTCATTTGCCACTCACTTAGTAGAAGGCGGCGCCGATCTGCGCGCGGTGCAGGAAATGCTGGGGCATGAGAGTATTACCACAACAGAGATCTATACACATCTCGACAGGGATTTTCTAAGGGATACTTTGCAGCGGTTTCATCCGGCGTTTAAATAGATCTCAGATTACACGGATTTTTAGTATGATTGATATGATTAGCATGTTATGCCATTACTCACAGTTTAGCCAAGATAATTCTCTGTGAAATTCTGTGTCCTCCGTGCCTCTGTGGTAAAGCCTTCGCTCCGATCTTATGGAGAATGTTCTTTACCACAGAGGCACGGAGGACACAGAATTTCACAGAGACAGTTAAACAGTACAACATGCCAATCATATCAATCATACTAAAAATCCATGTAATCCGAGATCTATTCCTCCACCAAAGCAATATCCTTTTCCTTACTAAGCGATGAGGCCCTGCTCACCAATTGTACAAACTCTTTCCGGTATCCTTCAACATCCTCCCCTATCGCTTTCTCTGCAAGTGCCATCACAGAAGCATAACTGCTTTTCCCTTTGTATTCAGAATTACGTAGCAGCATACCAAAAGATGCCACAGAAGAAGCAAACCGGAAATTATCCGATAATTCATTGATATTTTTGGGTTTGCTTTTCAGCAGGAAAGAAGACAGTTTGCTTTTATCGCCATCAGGTTGTTTATAGCGCAGTTTTACCTGTAATATTTCATCCTCAAATTTCGACTGATCGGCAGGAATAGCGGTTAGTTTTGTCTGGTAGCGGAATGAATCAACGCCACCTGTATCAGGCATTTCTTCTCCGGGTGGGATAAGTTCATACAAAGCGGTTACGGTATGTCCGCTGCCCATATCGCCTGCATCTTTTGTATCGTTGTTGAAATCTTCTTTCGCCAACATACGGTTCTCATAACCGATCAGGCGGTAACCTTTTACTTTGGCAGGATTGAACTCTACCTGTAATTTTACATCTTTTGCAATCGTAAACAGCGTACCGCCAAATTCACTGATCAATACTTTTTTTGCTTCGCTTAACTGGTCGATATAGGCATGGTTGCCATTTCCTTTATCCGCCAGTTTCTGCATTTTCGCATCCTGGTAATTACCGGTACCGTAACCAAGTACCGTCAGGAATACACCGCTTTTTCTTTCTTCTTCGATCATTCTTTCCAAAGCATCATCACTGGAAACGCCTACGTTAAAGTCACCATCGGTACACAATACCACGCGGTTATTTCCTTCTTTTATGAAATGTTCTCTGGCTGTTTTATAGGCAAGTTGTATACCGGCGCCACCTGCAGTAGAACCACCAGCTTCCAGTTGACTGATCGCTTCTTTGATACGCATTTTATTGTCGCCGCTGGTGGGTGGCAGTACCAGTCCTGCATTTCCTGCATACACAACAATAGACACTTTATCTTCTTCGCGTAATTGATCAACCAATAATTTCAATGACTCTTTCACCAAGGGTAATTTATCAGCCGACATCATACTGCCACTCACATCGACAAGGAAAGTAAGATTGGATGGCGGCAGTTTGGCCATATCTATTTTTTTGCCCTGCAGACCGATCAGTGCCAGTTGGTGCTTTGGGTTCCATGGACAAACACCCAGTTCTGTATGTACCGCGAAAGGATCATTACCGGTTGGTTGCGCATATTGATAACTGAAATAATTGATCATTTCTTCGATACGAACGGCGCCTTGTTGCGGTAACTGCCCGCTTTTTAATATGCGGCGCACATTGCTGTAAGAAGCGGCATCCACATCTATCGAAAAAGTAGACAGCGGGTTATCGATAACTTTTGCAAATGGGTTTTCGGTGATATGTTCATAGCCTTCACGGTCATACCCTTCTTTCCGCATCCTGAATTGTCCTCCCGAATAACCCGGACTTCCTTGTATCCCCAAAAATGTCCTGCCCTGTATACTGCCACTTACACTCAGATTACTAAGTTGACCCACACTTATTTTACTATTCAGCGCCCCTCCAACACTGATTGCTTTCTGCGCATTTCCTATTTGCGTAATATTAGGCTGATTGGCAGTGGATAATGCCTGCGCCGCCTTTAACGACATCAGTTGAACTGTCACAGAATTTTCTTTCCCGATAACCAGTTCTTTGGTGAGATAACCTACCGAAGAAATAATCAATACAATGTTCTTATCATCCGCCAAAAGGAAAAATTTACCCTGGATATCCGTGAGAACTTTGGTATTACTACCCTTCACCATCACTGATACTCCGTACAAGGGCATTCCTGTTTCATCCGAAATAGTACCGGTGATCTTCCTGGGCGGGACCATAAAAGCAATGGTGACCATTGAGAGCAACATTGCCAGCAGAAAATATTGTTTCATAATGTTTGATTTGAGGAAGGATGCTGGTTTGCGAACAATTACACACCGGTTTGGAAAAAAAATTATCTTCATCATGGATGACACCCGTAAATCATACCGGAAAATGGAAAGAAGATGCAGATGATACCCTGTTGAACGCTTATCGGTCAACGGGCGACCAGCAGGTACTTGCTGCACTCTATCTCCGATATACGGACCTTGTGTATGGTACCGCGATGAAATACCTCAAAAACGAGGAACAGGCAAAGGATACCGTGATGAATATTTACCAGGAACTGGTCACCAAACTTCCCAACCATGCAGTTGACAATTTCAAAAGCTGGCTATACGTGGTTGTTAAAAACCATTGCCTGATGTTGTTAAGAAAAGAAAAAAAGACCATTACGGTAGAATTTCAGCCGAATTTTGTGCAATCGGAGGATTTTTCTCATCTGGATACTGCACTGGAGAAAGAAAGAACCCTACAGGCGCTGGAAGCATGTATAGAAAGCCTATCAGAAGAACAGAAAAAGATCATACGGCTGTTTTACATGGAAGAAAAATGTTATAACGAAATAACAACGCTCACCGGACTTGATTGGAACAAAGTACGCAGCCTGGTACAGAACGGGCGAAGAAACCTGAAGATCTGTATGGACAACAACAATGACTGATCACGGCAACGATACAAAACAATACACGCTCGCAGATATTGAACGATACCTGCAGGGAAAGCTATTGCCTGCCGAGATGCATGCCATGGAAAAAACTGCGCTGAGTGATCCCTTCCTGGCTGATGCGATTGAAGGGTTCCGTTCCACAGATACAGACATTGCCAAAAAAGATCTTGCAAATATCCGTCGCAGTCTTTTGGAGAAAGAAGAAACCAAACGGATAATACCTTCAGCAGTCAATACGCGATGGATGCGTGTAGCGGCCCTGTTCATCGTACTGGCCAGTGTGGGTACTTTCAGTTGGTATCTCGTAAATAATGGCAATGACAAGAGAGAACTGGCACAGGAAGCACTTACTTCAACTGTAAAAGATTCAGCCGCAGATAAAACCGCTGCTGCTCCGCAAAGGCTTCCGCTACCTACAACACCTGAAGCGGTCCGACAAAATATACAGCATAAAAAATCCGGTGACCTGGTCGCTCGGACCGAAGCCAGTAAGCTGAGGGCAGAATCTGAAAGAATAGTGGCGATGCGGGAAACAAGCGCCGCAGCTGCAAAACTGATCACACAGGAACCTGTTAACAAAGAAACATTGACTGCAGCCAATCAGCCTAACCAACAAATGGCATCTGCCAGCGCCAATATTACCCATCTTGGCGGTTTGACCAACCTTACTGTATCTGGCAGTATCAGTGTATCAGCATTTAGTGGAACACTTACCACGGCCAATCAACCAAATATTACTACAGTAAGTACCCTGGATAGATCCCTCCTTGCGTCTACAGTACCGACGGCCAGCCTTAATTCGATAACCAGTATTGGTCAGTTGAGTAACCTGTCAGTTTCCGGTATGCTGAGCGGCAAGATGCCGGGAGTATCCATCGATCCATCTGCAAAAAATTATACAGATGGTACAATCAGGATCAGGGGTAGTGCAACCCCGCCGCCAAAATCAAACCTTCAGGTATTTAAAGGTCATATTGTAGATCCAGGCGGAAAACCTGTTGCCGGTGCTTCTGTTACTGTCAACAACCAGAAAACGGTGACAACGGATAGAGAAGGGAATTTTTACTTTCTGTCACAGGACTCTTTACTAAATATCCAGGTGATGGCAGTTGGCTTTGATACAAAACAATTACAGTTATCAAAGGAGAAAACAACAAATGTCATACTCAACCCTACTACCCAATCATTGAGTGAAGTAGTGGTTACGGGTTACAGTAAAGAACGCAAACAATCTGTGACAGGAAGTGTACAACTGCAAAAAGACGCAGAATCGCAGGCGATATCACCCAAAAATGGCTGGTCATTATTCAAGGCGGACCTGGCAGATAAGCTGGCGGCTGCCCGTGCAAAAAATATGACCGGCGCTATTACCGGCACGATCGAACTCGAACTGGACCTGAACAGGAAAGGAACAGTAAAAAATGTAACTGTTATCCGTTCATTCAATACAACGCTTAATCCCACATTTATCCAGGCGCTGAAAGACGGTCCTGTATGGCTGGATACAAATGGCAAACCTGCGAGAGGAAAAAGAAAAATAACGATACAGTTGTAGGTTATACTGCCATCTCTTTCCCTCCTTTTCTCCTATCCTCTTATTGAAATTTTCGCTCACCGGAGTACTATTTCAATAAGAGAAGGACAGGAGAAAAAGAGGATAAAAGAGTAAACAGGTACTTATTCTCCACCTTAAAATACCGTAGGTTTGTCTTCCCTAAAAAAGTACGCGATATGAAAAAAACATTGTTACTGGCTGCCATGATCTGCAGCCTTGGTTCTTTTGCACAGGTGAGAATGCCTGCGCCAAGTCCTACCCAAACCATCAGCCAGGCTTTTGGATTGGGATCTATTCAATTAACGTATTCCCGCCCAAGCATCAAGGGCCGCAGTCTTTTTAAAGACAACAGCGATCTTGCCCCATTAGGTAAATTATGGCGCACCGGCGCAAATGCTGCCACACGCATCAGCTTTACAGAAAAAGTAATGATCGGCGGTAAACTGCTGGATACCGGCGCTTATATTATCTACACAAAACCCGGTAAAGATTACTGGGAAGTGATGTTCAACAAAGGACTGAACAACGGAAGTACCAACGATTACAAAGAAAGTGAAGACGCAGCCGTAGCCAAAGTAAAAGCTGAAAAAAATGGTACCGAAACAGAAACGTTCACCATGCAGTTTGCCAATGTAATGGCCGAAAGCTGCGAACTGCAACTGCTTTGGGGCAATACACTGGTTCGTGTACCCATGAGCGTTAATGTAAAGGACCGCATACGTGCGCAGGTAGAGAAAGCATTATCAGCAGAATCACCCGATGCAGGTGCCTATTCAGCAGCCGCTACTTTTTACCATGAGTGGGATAAGGATCTGAACAAGGCACTCACCAATATCAACAAGGCAACAAAAGCGAACCCTGGTGGCTATTGGTTATTCATGCAACAGGCCCGTATTCAGAAAGACATGGGTGATAAAGTGGCCGCCAAAGCCAGCGCAGAAAAAACCGTTGCCCTAGCAACGACCGCCAAGAATGATGATTATATCAGGATGGCGAATGATTTGCTTAATAAGCTCTAGGAACAGAAGAACAAGGAACAGATGAGCAAGGAACGGGTGAAGTAAGAATAAAAAAAGGAACAGATGAATACAGGATTTTTTCCGATCCTTGTTCATCTGTTCCTTGCTCATCTGCTCATCTGTTCTTATTTCGTCTCCGCCATATCCGGTATCATCTCCGCTTTATACGCACCTGCATCCAGTTTTGCTTTGGTTTCACTGAATGCTTTGAGTGTTTCTTCAATGTCCTGGTCCGTATGTGCAGCGGTTGGGATCAAGCGGAAAATGATATGGCCTTTCGGAATTACGGGATACACTACGATAGAACAAAAAATATGGTAGTTCTCACGCAGGTCCATTACCATGGCAGTGGCTTCTTCCAGTCCACCTTTCATGTACACAGGCGTAACCATGGTATTGGTATTGCCGGTATCAAAACCTCTTTCCTTTAATCCTTTCTGTAATTTTAACGCGTTTTTCCAGAGCTGCTCTTTCAGTTCAGGTTGGGTTTTGAGTAGTTCCAGTCTTTTCAGGTTACCGATCACGATCGGCATCGGGAGGCTTTTCGCGAATATCTGCGAGCGGATATTGTAACGGATAAAATCAATGATCGCTTTATCGCCCGCCATAAACGCACCGATAGAAGCCATTGATTTCGCAAACGTAGAAAAATACAGGTCGATACCATCCTGGCAACCCTGCTCCTCTCCTGCACCGGCGCCGGTTTTACCCAGCGTACCAAATCCATGCGCATCATCTACCAGTACACGGAACTCGTATTTGCTTTTCAGGTCGATGATCTCTTTCAGTTTACCCTGGTCGCCGGCCATACCGAACACACCTTCCGTAATCACCAGTATACCACCTGCTTTTTGTTTCTGTATCAAGGCAGTGGCGCGTTCCATCTGTTTATCAAAATCTTCGAGGTCGTTGTGTTTGAATACATACCTGTGACCCGGGTGAAGACGTAAGCCATCAATGATACAGGCATGGCTCTCTGCATCGTACACGATCACATCATGACGGCCACAGATGGCATCAATAGCGCTCATGATACCCTGGTAACCAAAGTTCATCAGTATCGAATCTTCTTTCCCTTCAAATTCAGCCAGTTCTTTTTCGAGTTGTTCGTGGTAATTGCTGTTTCCACTCATCATACGTGCACCCATCGGCAAAGCCAGGCCAAACTGCTTAGCAGCTTCAGCATCGGTTTTACGTACCTCGGGGTGATTGGCCAGTCCCAGATAATTATTCAGGCTCCAAACCACCATTTCCTTTCCACGAAATTTCATACGGCTGCCGATCTCGCCTTCCAGTTTGGGGAAGGCAAAATAACCATGCGCCCTTTCACGATGCTGACCCAGCGGTCCGGAACTCCTAAGTAATTTTTCAAAGATGTCTGCCATATTATCAAATTAATATTTTGTGGTTAAAAAATCGTTGCAAAACTAACCTTTTACGCCTTAAAGGGCAAGCCAAATAATCCCCATACCGTATCTTCACCCCTCCTAAACAGCTTTTGCTCAATCAAATGCAACCCAGCCCATGTTAAAAAGATCGATTTTCCTGTTTTCGACGGCTTTTTTGACCGTTTTGACCACATTTTCGCAAAAAACGCCCATTACAACCACCCCTGAAGGCATCAAACGCCCGAAACTGGTGGTAGGTATCGTGATCGACCAGATGCGCTGGGACTACCTGTACCGGTTCAACCCATTGTTTAAGGCCAATGGCGGTTTTAAACGTATGATGGGACAGGGATTTTCCTGTGATAATAACCTGATCCCCTACGCCCCTACCATTACCGCTCCCGGCCATACCTGTGCCTATACCGGCAGTGTACCCGCCATTCATGGTATTACCGGTAATGCCTGGTGGGATAACCAGCAGATGAAATCGGTGTATTGCAGTGAGGATAAGACAGTGAAAGGTGTGGGCAGCCAGACAGAAGAAGACGGCCAGATGAGTCCCAAAAACATGTTAGTGACCACGGTATGTGATGAACTGAGACTCGCCACCAATTTTCAGAGTAAAGTGATTGGCATAGCCATCAAAGACCGTGGTGCTATCTTGCCCGCAGGTCATTCTGCCAATGCCGCTTATTGGTATGAAGGAAAAACAGGGAATTTTATCAGCAGCACCTGGTACATGAACGAATTACCTGCATGGGTAAAAAGTTTCAATGCCCGTAAAATAGTTGATTCGTTATACAAACTAAACTGGAAACTAAGCCTGCCGGTTGAAGCTTACGCTAAATATGCCACAGAAGATGTAAAGCCGTATGAGAGCCGCCCGTTGGGTAAGGATGTAACGGGTTTTCCTTATGATCTGAGCGCTTTTGTAGGTAAGGATTACTCGAAAATACCGTCCACGCCATGGGGTAATACATTGACCGTGGAGATGGCGAAATCAGCGATAGCAGCCGAACAACTGGGCAAAGGCAGCGCCACCGATTTCCTCGCGGTTAGTTTTTCCTCACCCGATTATGTGGGCCATTCATTCGGGCCGAATTCGATGGAACAGGTGGATGATTATATCAGGCTGGATGAAGAACTGGGGAAACTCTTCGCTTATCTCGACGCAAGTGTAGGCAAAGGGCAATACACCGCATTTCTTACAGCCGATCATGCCGTAGCGCATGTACCCGGTTTTATGAAAGAACATAAATTACCTGGCGGCTTATTTGATGACGCTGCTGTAAGAAGGTCACTCAATGCTGCCATCAAAACAAAATACGGCGTAGATAACGCAATTGTAAGCACTTACAATTACCAGTTCACATTGAACCATCCACGTCTTGATTCAGCCAAAGTGGATAAATCTGTGATCAAACAAATGATCATTGATACCCTCTTGAAAAAAGAAGGTGTTGCCAATGCTTTTGCCACGGCAGATATCATGACTGTACCTATCAACAAAACACTGCGTGAAATGCTGGCAAACGGCTATAACCCTGCCCGCAGCGGTGATATACAGCTGATCCTGAAATCCGGTTATATTGAAGGCGGGGCCACAGGCACCACACACGGTGCATGGTACCCTTATGATGCACATATCCCGTTGTTATGGTATGGCTGGGGTATTAAACAGGGAAAGACAAAACGTGAGACTTATATGACTGATATCGCCCCCACTGTAGCAGCGTTGTTGAATATACAGCAGCCAAGCGGTTCTGTGGGGAAAGTGATTGAGGAAGTGATCGCGGATTTACACTGATTCTATCGCGGATTACACTGATTTTTTATCACGGATTTACACTGATTTTAGATATGATTTTTATGGATGAGGGCTATCCGGCAGGATGGCCTTTATTTTTTATAATGATCTGGTATCTGTCTCAACTAAATATCTCTGCGTAAACTCATGTAACTCCTGTTCTCTGCGGTGAAAATCCTGCTGCAGATTCGGACACGCCGAATTCTGAGATTTTTTTTCACCGCAGAGAACAGGAGAAGCGGAGGTTACGCAGAGTTAAGGTAGTGGTTGAAGATAAAAAAGGGCCGTCTATCAAGACGACCCTCAATCCTATAAATCATATAATAATCCGTGAAATCAGCGATTCAGTTTTGCCTTCAGGTTCTGATCCAACGCATCCAGGAACTCTTCCGTGTACAGGTAATCCTTACCATGCTCCACTTTGTTACCATGGATACAAACCGCAAGGTCTTTGGTCATTTTACCACTCTCTACAGTCTCCACACACACAGCTTCCAGTGCATGACAGAAATCGATCAGCTCCTGGTTGCCATCCAGTTTACCACGGAACTCCAGGCCCCTTGTCCATGCAAAGATGGACGCAATCGGGTTGGTTGATGTAGGTTTTCCTTTCTGGTGCTCACGGTAGTGACGTGTTACGGTACCATGTGCAGCTTCCGCTTCCATGATCTTGCCATCGGGCGTGATCAGTGTAGAGGTCATCAGACCCAATGAACCAAAGCCCTGTGCAACGGTATCGCTCTGTACATCGCCATCGTAGTTCTTACAGGCCCATACAAAATTACCGTTCCATTTCAGTGCGCTGGCCACCATGTCATCAATCAGGCGGTGCTCATAAGTGATACCGGCCGCTTCATAAGCAGCTTTAAATTCGTTCTGGTAGATCTCTTCAAAAATATCTTTGAAACGTCCGTCGTATTTTTTCAGGATGGTATTTTTGGTAGACAGGTACAAGGGCCATTTTTTAGCCAATGCCGTATTGAAACAGCTTCTTGCAAAACCTTTGATGCTCTCATCGGTATTGTACATCGCCAGGGCTACGCCATCTCCTTTAAAATTGAATACTTCAAATTCCTGCACGGTTCCGTCTTCACCTTCAAATTTCACGGTGAGTTTGCCTTTGCCCTTGGTTACAAAATCCGTAGCGCGGTACTGGTCGCCAAATGCATGACGGCCGATACAGATAGGCGCTGTCCAGTTAGGAACCAGCCTGGGTACATTCGAACAAACGATCGGCTCGCGGAAAACCGTTCCATCGAGGATGTTACGGATAGTACCATTCGGGCTTTTCCACATCTGTTTGAGCTTGAACTCTTTTACACGCTCTTCATCAGGAGTGATCGTGGCACATTTGATACCTACACCATATTCCCTGATCGCATTGGCCGCATCAACCGTTACCTGGTCATTGGTCTCGTCACGGTATTCCATACCGAGGTCATAATATTTGATATCCACTTCGATATAAGGAAGGATCAGTTTGTCTTTGATGAACTTCCAGATGATCCTTGTCATTTCATCACCATCCAGTTCCACCACAGGATTTGCAACCTTGATTTTTTGTGCCATTGACTATTTCTTTGAATGTTAAAAAAGGAGCACAAATGTAGGGTTTTAGTCTGTAGTTTGGAGTTTGGGGTCTGTGGTTGTTTTTGGTTTGGGGTTAATGCCCGCAAATGTGTCCTCACATTTGCCGCATCCCGATATTCAGCAAATGTGGGGACACATTTGCGGGCAACGCCAAACTCCAAACCAAAAAACAACGACAGACCAAAGACCACAAACCACAGACTGTTACTTGCTCACAATCAGCACCGGTATCGCCAACGCATGTCTCACCGATTCTATCGTTTCTCCGAAAATATAATCTTTCAGTCCCGCATGCCTGTGCGCCCCCATCACCAGCATATCCGCACCGGATTCTTTTACAATGCGCACAATTTCTTTTACGCGTGTTCTGTAGCCGAGGTAAGCATCTACCCTATAACCCATCTCGTGTAATTGCGTAGCATAATTTTCCAGGCGTGTCCTGTCCTGCCGGGTTTCTTCATCATCGCTGGCGGCGCCCAGGTAACTGGCGGATACGCTTTCTACCACATGTAATAAAACATAACTGCCGGATTGTTGTCCCTGCGACAATGCATAAGCGATCAGTTTTTCATCCGCAGCAGAAAAATCCAGTGCAATGGCAATACGGCTGGCAGGCTTTACGGTAAGATCCTTCAGCACCAGTGTTTCTCCATGCAAAGTTCTTTTTTGTTTGAGCCTGTGTCTTTGTATCAGGGGCAGAAAGGTCATCGTAAGGAACAACCAGATAAAAGCAAGAATGGCGATCACCAATAAAGTTTTCCAGTACCAGGCCGCATCGGAGTAAAACAGGCTGAGGCTTTCATCGGCCACCAGTTTTACATTCAGGAACACCAATATGCCGGCCACCAGCCAGGCCGCTATTTTTACATAGGTTTTCAAGGCAAATTCGCCCATTGTTTTTTTATCGCTCACAAAATGTATCAATGGTATTACTGCAAATCCCAATTGCAGGCTTAATACTACCTGGCTGAATACCAGCAGGTCATCTACTTTTTCTTCGCCATACAGTAATATCACGATCACTGCCGGTACGATCGCGATCAAACGGGTAAGCAATCTTCTCAGCCATGGATTGATCCGCAATTGCAGGTAACCTTCCATTACGATCTGCCCGGCCAGTGTACCGGTGAGTGTGGAGCTTTGTCCTGCTGCGATCAAAGCCACAGCAAACAATATCGGCGCCATTCCGCTGCCCAGCAATGGTTCCAATAACTGGTGCGCATCCTGTATGCGCGCCACTTGTGTATTGCCTGATGCAAAAAATACGCTTGCGGCCAGTATGAGTATCGCGGCATTCACAAAAAAAGCGGCGTTCAGTGCAATCGTACTGTCGATCAGGTTATATTTTAATGCCCGCTTGATGCCTTGGGAATCATTGCTGATCTTCCTGGTCTGCACCAGGGCAGAATGTAAGTAAAGGTTGTGGGGCATAACGGTTGCACCGATGATACCGACAGCGATATACAATGCCGTACTATCCAGGGCCGTTGGTATAAACCCTTTCACTACCTCTCCCATATCAGGTTTGGCCAGTATGATCTCTACCAGGAAAGAGCAGCCAATAATCGCCACCAATGATATAATAAAGGCTTCCATTTTACGGATGCCATATCGCTGTAAAAGAAGGAAGAGAAAAGTATCCAGTACGGTAATAACGGTTCCCCAGATAAGTGGCAATCCTGTCAGCAGATAAATACCGATCGCCATACCTAATACTTCTGCCAGGTCACAGGCGGCAATGGCGAGTTCGGCTAGTATGTATAAACAGAAATTGACAAAGGGTGGATAGGTTTCGCGGTTGGCCTGTGCCAAATCCCTTCTGCGTACAATGCCCAACCGCGCGCTAAGGCTCTGTAGTAACAGGGCCATCAGGTTACTCATCAATAATACCCAGATCAGCTGGTAACCGAATTTGGCGCCACCCTGTAAATCGGTGGCCCAGTTGCCGGGATCCATATAGCCTACACTTACGAGGTAAGCGGGACCTATATATGCCAGTATCCTGCGGAAGCCTTTCCGGGGTTTGGTTGTATCAACCGTTTCATGTACCTCGCTTAATGAGTGGTCGCTTTGTGAACGTGTTACCATGCTATAATAGTTTTACAAACAGCGCCTGTGCCAACTGCTGGCTGATGATAAAAGGGGTTTGGTTTTTTATTTTGATCTCGATGGAATTATCAAAACTGAATTTCTTTTTGATCTCCACTTTGGTGCCGATACCCATGCTTTTGTGTTTCAGCAGTTCGAGCAGTTCGGTTGACTGACTGCCTACCCCGCTTACTTCGGCCATTTTATTGACCGGCAGATCGATCAGGTTGATCTGTGCCTGCACCATCATCCTGCCATGGCTATCGGGTATCGGGTCGCCATGCGGGTCGAATTTGGGATGGCCCAGGAACGCATCCAGTTTCTCTACCAGTTTTTTACTGGTGATATGCTCCAGTTCTTCCGCCACTTCATGTACCTCATCCCAGCCAAACTGCAGCGTTTCTACCAGGAAATATTCCCATAGCCTGTGTTTGCGCACAATGGCCAGGGCCAGTTTTTTCCCCTCCCCACTCAGCCGTACACCTTTGTATTTTTCATAACTGAGCAGCTTTTTGGTCTTCAGTTTTTTCAGCATATCCGTAACAGATGCCGGTTTTGTATGAAGCGCCGCCGCCAGGTCATTGGTGGAAACGGTCCCGTCACCCTCCTGTAAATGGAATATGGCTTTGATATAATTCTCTTCTGTGATGGAAAAACTCATTACCCTAAAATTATTTTTAGGCAAATCTAAAAATAATTTACTTAATAAGCACAAAATCTTTCCTTTGCCTGAAAGATGTACTTTTATCGAAATATCGGTGTATGAAAAAATGGTGGCCCGTATGGTTATTGCTGATCGCAACAGCCTGCGCTGAGAAAAAGGTGGACCTGTCGGGCGAAACTCCCTTAAAACCCGAAGATTTCATAGCCGCATTTGCCGTGATCAAACCGCCATTCTATGCGGCAGATACCAACCTGCGCAAATTATCAGATACCCTAACGATTGGATATAAAGCATTACAGCAATTTGTTCCTGATAGTTCCCTCACGCCGGTGATAGGTACGGATAAAAAACTCACGATTCATCCTGTTGGTAAAATTGAAAAAGAAAATGAGACCTATCTCCTGCTCAATTTCACCAACCGCAAAAAACAGACAAGACTGGCTGTGTTTGTCCTGGACAAGAAGAAGAAATTCATCGCAGCCAAAGAACTGCTGAATACTGGCGCCGATGATGGCTACATACACACATTATCCATCAACCGCGAACCTACTTTTGTGATCGGCAGGGAAAAAGACAGCAAAGACAATACGCTGATGTACACACGTTCAGGCTGGGTGTACAACGACGCGGGATTATTCATGATCGTGATCAACGATTCCAACGAGGACCTGAAAAAGGCTGTTGTGATCAACCCGCTGGATACCTTACCCAGGAAGAATAAATTCAGCGGTGATTATATCCGTGATAAAAAGAATTTCATTTCCATCCGCGACAATAACAAACCCAACAGTTATCTTTTTTTCGTACACTTTGAAAAAAATGGCGGCAATTGTACCGGCGAATTAAAAGGCGAACTGCTGGTGAAAGACGCACACTCCGCACAATACGCTGATAAAGGCGATCCCTGCGTAATCGATTTCCGTTTTGAAGGAAACGAAGTAACCATCAAAGAAACCGGCACCTGCGGCAACAGAAGAGGGATGAAATGTTTGTTCGATGATTCTTTTGTAAAAAAACGGGAACCGAGGAAAAAGAAATGATGAATATCGAATATCGAATATTGAACAGATGAACAGAAGAGCAAGGAACAGATGAAGTGTTAAAGGCCCGCAAATGTGTCCTCACATTTGCCGCATCTCGATTTTTCTGCAAATGTGAGGACACATTTGCAGGCTACCATTTCAACATTCCCTACATACCCCTTCGTCTGTTCCTTGTTCGTCTGTTCCTTGTTCGTCTGTTCCTTGCTCTTCTGTTCATCTGTCCTTGTTCCTTTCCTTCCTTATCTGTTCGATATTCTACATTCAATATTCATTATTCGCCCCCTCCTCTCCTCTGAAATCCTTATATTGCAGCAGCAATCGTAAACAAAATACTGACCAATGAGTTTCCTTAATTATCGTGTTCCTTACCAGGTAAGTGACAAGTATGCCAAAAAAGCTGCATACTTCTCCATGGAATTTGCCATTCACCAACCTTTAAAAATTTACAGCGGCGGATTGGGTTTTCTCGCGGGCTCTCATTTGCGCAGCGCGTATGAATTAAAACAGAACCTGATCGGTATCGGTATTTTATGGAAATACGGGTACTACGACCAAGTGCGTAACCAGGACCAGACCCTGCAGGTTTCTTTCATGGAAAAAAATTACAGTTTCCTCGAAGATACCGGTATCAAGTTCCAGATACTGATACATGAACATCCGGTTTGGGTAAAAGCATTTTACCTGAATCCTGAAACATTTAACAGCGCCCCGCTCTTCCTGCTGAGTACCGATCTTCCTGAAAACGATTATGTTTCACAAACCATCACACACCGTTTGTATGATGCGAATGTGGCCACCAAAGTGGCGCAGTTCATCCTGCTGGGTGTGGGTGGCGCCAAATTGATCGATGAATTGGGGTTCAATCCTGATGTGTATCACCTCAATGAGGCACATGGCATTTCTTCAGCGTTTTACCTGCTGAATAAATTCAAGAGTGTTGAAAAAGTAAAAGAACACCTGGTATTCACCACGCATACACCGGAAGAAGCCGGTAATGAAAAACATGATATTTATCTCTGCCATAAAATGAGTTATTTCTGCGGCCTCAGTATTGATGAGGTACGCAAACTCACCGGTATCAAAGACGACCAGTTCAACCATTCACTGGCAGCGCTTCGTTTTGCCAGGAAAGCAAATGGTGTATCGCAATTACACGGGCGTGTAAGTAATGAAATGTGGAAAGGTTACGAAGGCATCTGCCCGATAGCAGCGATCACCAATGCACAGAACTGGAGTTACTGGGCGGATAAACAGATGTACCGTTCCATGGAAGATGGCAATGACTTTCTCTATGATGACAGGAAAAAATACCTCAAGAAACGCGCGTTTGAAATAGTGGCCGACCAGACAGGCAAAATTTTCAACCCGCATATCCTCACTATCGTATGGGCACGTCGTTTCGCCGGCTATAAACGCGCCGACCTGCTGACCTATGATATGGAGCGTTTTGAAAAATTGCTGAGCAGTACCAAATACCCCGTACAAATCATCTGGGGCGGCAAGCCTTATCCTGTTGATCATCCCGCCATATCACAATTCAATAACCTGGTACATTTAAGCAAGAAATACAAGAATGTGGCAGTAGTGATCGGTTATGAACTGGCATTGAGCAAACGCATGAAGCAGGCTGCTGACGTATGGCTCAACAACCCACGCGTACCACGCGAAGCTTCCGGCACCAGTGGTATGACCGCTGCGATGAACGGCGCCGTTAATTTCTCAACCGATGACGGATGGATACCGGAATTTGTGAACCACGGCAACAACGGCTTTGTTGTACCAAAAGCCGACTACGATAACATGACGGTTCACGAACAGGACGAATACGATCTGAACAAAGTGTACGAAATCCTTGAACAGCAGATCCTTCCCATCTACTATGAAAGCTTTGATACCTGGAGACAGATACAGAAGAATGGTATGCGTGATGTGAGGTTCCAGTTTGACAGTAACAGGATGGCGGATGAGTATTATGAGATCATGTATCGCTGATTGCACTGATTTTTTTATGATTGATATGAAAAGCACCTGTATTAACAGGTTCTTTTTTGTACCGTCCTTGCGAGCGTAGCGGAGCAACCTGAAATTCGAAGTATAGGTTGCAACAACCTGTAAAGTTGTTCCTCTCTTTGGTTCGGGCCACAGGTTGCTTCGCTACGCTCGCAAGGACGACCGCTTAGTTTTAATATCTTTGTACCATGCGTAATAAAATAGCAATTGCCATCACCGGCGCCAGCGGCGCAGTATATGCAAAAGTTCTATTGGACAAACTGACACAGCTAAAAAGTCAATACGAAGACGTAAGCATTGTCATGAGCAACAATGCCAAAGAAATCTGGCAGACCGAACTTGGCAATGAAGATTACAGCCACTACCCTTTCCGCTATTTTGACAAATATGATTTCAGCGCCCCATTTGCTTCCGGCTCTGCACGGTATAATATCATGATCGTGGCGCCATGCAGTATGGGCACACTTGGCCGTATCGCTTCCGGTGTAAGTGATGATCTTGTTACACGCGCCGCTGATGTCGTACTAAAAGAAAGAAGAAAATTAATACTGATGGTGCGCGATACGCCTTACAGCCTGGTCCATATCCGCAATATGGAAACCGTTACACTGGCAGGCGGCATCATTTGCCCCGCAACACCTTCGTTTTACAGCAAACCCTCTACTATTGAAGAAGTAGCTGCAACAGTGGTTGATCGTGTACTGGATCTTGCTGGCCTGGATGTCTCCACATTCCGTTGGGGGAAATAGCTCCGTCCTTGCGAGCGCAGCGAAGCAACCTGTGGCTCGAACCAACAAGAGAGGACAGTACTTCCAGTGATTCTCTGTGAAACTCCGTGTCCTCCGTGCCTCTGTGGTGAAGAACATCCTCCGTCAATCTGAGCGAAGGCTTTACCACAGAGGCACGGAGGACACAGAGTTTCACAGAGATAATTGAATTCTCCAAACAGCAATGAATTGTCAACAACTGTACTTCGAAACACAGATTGCTTCGCTACGCTCGCAAGGACGCACCGACTTCGACATTCAAAATTCATCATTCGATATTCAAAAAAAAATCCCCGCTCATCGCAGGGATTGTATTCAACGTGTACTTACTGTCTATACATTGGCGCCTTCTTCGGCTTTTTTATGAAAGCTGAAGATGATCTTACCGGATTCTTTGTCGAGATCGGCAGTTAACATGTCGCCTTCCTTTACATTCAGGTTCAGTATTTCTTCTGCCAAAGGATCTTCCAGGTATTTCTGGATGGCCCTGTGCAGCGGACGCGCACCGAACTGTGCATCGTATCCTTTTTCCGCTATGAATTCTTTTGCTTCCGGTGTTAATACAAGAGAGAACCCAAGATTAACCAGGCGTTTCGAAACACCTTTCATCAGAATATCAATGATGTTGAAGATATGATCCTTGGTGAGTGAATTGAACACTACTACATCATCAATACGGTTCAGGAACTCGGGTGAGAATGTACGCTTCAGCGCTTTTTCGATTACCGCCTTGTTGTTCTCTTCCGCATTCTGCAACCGGTTGGCGGTGGCAAAACCTACCCCGTCACCAAACTCTTTCAACTGGCGCACGCCGATGTTGGAGGTCATGATGATCATGGTATTTTTGAAATCCACTTTGCGGCCAAGACCATCTGTCAGCTGTCCATCATCCAATACCTGTAAGAGGATATTGTAGATATCAGGATGCGCTTTTTCGATCTCATCCAGCAGGATCACACAATACGGTTTGCGGCGTACTTTTTCGGTCAGCTGACCACCTTCTTCATAACCCACATACCCGGGAGGTGCACCGATCAAACGGCTAACGGTGAATTTCTCCATGTATTCACTCATGTCGATCCTGATCAATGAATCTTCTGAATCGAACATATAACGGGCCAACGCACGCGCCAGCTCTGTTTTACCAACACCGGTCGGGCCGAGGAAAATAAATGTACCGATCGGTTTTTTAGGGTCCTTCAATCCCACACGGTTACGCTGGATGGCTTTCACCACTTTCTGGATGGCTTCATCCTGTCCAACCACCATATCCTTCATATCATCGCCCATGCGGCGCAGTTTCTCTGTTTCAGCCTGCACCATGCGTTTCACAGGGATGCCGGTCATCATACTCACTACTTCTGCAATATGTTCCTCGCTGATGGGGTAACGCCTGTTCTTACTGTCCTCTTCCCACTGGTTTTTTGCTTTCTCCAGTTCTTCACCCAATCTTTTTTCTGTATCTCGTAAAGAAGCAGCTTCTTCAAAACGCTGGCTCTTGACTACTTTATTCTTCTCGTTCTTTACGTCTTCTATTTTCTTTTCCAGTTCCACGATATCCTGCGGTACATTGATGTTTTTCAGGTGAACACGTGCGCCCACTTCATCCAGTACATCGATCGCCTTATCCGGCAATAACCTGTCGGTCATATAACGGTCACTGAGTTTCACACAGGCATCGATCGCGTCGTCGCCATATACCACGTTGTGAAAATCTTCGTATTTGGATTTGATATTCACCAGGATCTGAATCGTCTCTTCCACACTTGGCGGTTCGATCAATACTTTCTGGAAACGACGGTCGAGCGCGCCATCTTTTTCGATATACATCCTGTATTCATCCAGTGTAGAGGCACCGATACATTGCAGTTCACCCCTTGCCAGTGCCGGTTTGAATATATTGGAAGCATCCAGCGATCCGCTGGCACCACCGGCGCCTACGATCGTGTGTATCTCATCGATGAACAGTATCACATCACGGTTCTTTTCGAGTTCGTTCATGATCGCTTTCATCCTTTCTTCAAACTGGCCACGGTATTTGGTACCTGCCACCAGTGCGGCAAGATCAAGAGAGATCACACGTTTATCAAATAACACACGGCTCACTTTGCGCTGAACGATGCGCAATGCCAGTCCTTCCACGATCGCGGTTTTACCCACACCTGGTTCACCAATCAGTATGGGGTTATTCTTTTTACGGCGGCTCAATATCTGGCTCACACGTTCTATCTCTTCTTCACGGCCAACAATGGGATCCAGTGTACCTGACTCTGCGAGTTTGGTGATATCCCTTCCGAAATTATCCAGTACCGGTGTTTTGCTTTTGGTAGCGCCCGCCTGTTTGGCCCCGCGTTGCTGCTGGTAACCGGCGCCTCTTTTTTCATCATCAAAATCCTCATCATCGCCATCGGTAAATTCGCTGCGCGGAGGTGGTGGTGGATTGGTGGTGCCCACCATACCGAGTTCATTGCGGAACAGGTCATAGTCCACATCAAACTGGTTAAGTATCTGTGTGGCGATATTCTCTTTGTTTTTAAGGATGCTGAGCATCAGGTGCTCTGTTTCCACCAGCGGACTTTTTAAAGCCTTGGCCTCGAGTACAGTTACACGTATCACTTTCTCCGCCTGTTTTGTCAGCGGCAGGCTGTTGATATTGGCAATATTCTTACCGGTTTTATCCTTAACTGCCAGTTCTATTTCTTTGCGTAATTCATAGAGATCCACGTTCAGTTGTTTCAGTACTTTGATAGCTGTATTATCTCCATCCCTGATCAAACCCAACAACAGGTGTTCTGTGCCTATGAAGTCGTTGCCTAGCCTGAGCGCCTCTTCCCTGCTGAAGGAGATGATCTCCTTAACCTGGGCTGAAAAATTATTATCCATGGCCTATTTGGGGTTTATACAATTATAACGAATATTTTTGAGCGGTGTTGTGCAGCATCCTACAGCACTTATGCACACGCTGTTAATCTAATTTACTATTTATGCAGGTCAAAATTGATACCAAGGAAAAATTTACCGTTGTAACGCCAATTCCGGCGGATCTTACTGCCAATATTGCAGCAGAGATACGTGAAACAGCCATATCGCGTCTACAAGAGCCTGTTAAAAACATCGTGCTAAACCTCGAAAAAGTATCCGCTATTGAAGAAGAATGCACCAGTTCCCTGGCAGAATTACAACAGGAATTCTATGAAAAGAACAGCTCCTTTGTGATCTGCTGCCTGCAAAAGCCTGTAGAAGAGGTATTTGCAAAAATGGAACTCCTCGAATACATGAACATCACCCCTTCCGAAAGCGAAGCCTGGGATATTGTGCAGATGGAAGAAATAGAAAGGGAACTGCTGGATGGAGATGATATGGAGTTTAGCCAGAGAGAGTGAGGAATGATGAATGATGAATGATGAATATTGAACAGAGGAGCAAGGAACGGGGAACGAACTCCAAACCCCAAACTCCAAACTAAAGACCACAGACCCTTCTTGCAAGATCATTACAAAATACTACACATCCCTTCCACAGCTTCTGCTGACGAGATCAAGAAGGCTTTCCGGAAACTGGCTCTGCTGTATCATCCTGATAAGAATAAGGCATCTTTGGCGCAGAAACAGTTTGCTGAGATACAGGAAGCTTACTCCGTGCTGAAAGATCCAGCTAAAAGAGCAGCGTATCATTACCAACGGTTTACTGCGGGACACAGGCATAACCAAAAGCCTCCGGCACACACGGCTATGGAGGTATTGGAAGCAAGCACGCTGCTCAGAAACAAGTTATTGCGACTTGACCCTTTCCGTATCGACCTGGATCTGCTATCGTTTGAAATAAAAGAAGTTTTATCGGACCATAACATGGAACTGCTGTTGCAGGCAGAGGATACAAACATTAACCGGCAGGTTGTCGCTAATACCGTTCATGCACTGCAGTTGGTTCCCTTATTCCTGTCTGCAGACAGCATCGCCTTATTACAGCGGCTGGGAGAAAAGGACAACGTTATTCAAAAAGAGATCAACAGCTTTCTGCAAAATGCAAAAAGGGAACACTACTGGAACAAATACAAAATACTGATCGCCCTGCTGCTGGCTGTTTTGTTTTGCTTAGCCATTTATCTATCCGTAAAAAAACAGGCATAAAAAAAGCTGCCATTGCTGGCAGCTTTTATATAACAGGTGTGGATCACATTTTTCTAATCTATTGATGTACAAAAGAAGCCATCAATCTTGCCTTAGTAGTAGTAGTTAGGTCCCCGTTGCCCCTGTAAACAATGGTATATACACGCTGATTACCTGCTCCAAAAACCGCGGAGGAAAGGTTAAACAATGTGCCTGCCCTTCTAACATACAAAGTATCGTTCAGTTGGGTATTATAGGCCAATGAACTAAAAGAAGTAATTGTACCCGGCTTGATATTATTGTAAATATTGGCATTACGGCGGGTAGAAAACACATCAATATTTTTACCGGCTGTATCATTCAGCACCGCATGTACAAAACGAAGCCCATAGTTACCAGGGGATGGTTTTGAATATGCATCTGGCAAAAACATCTGGGCAGAGTCTTTTACCGATTTTATAGAATCGGTGATCAACAGCGTATAATACTGTCCTGCCTGGAATACTTTGGTAAAATTGGTAATCAGGGTAGAATCCGGTTGAATGCTGTTAAACCCGTGTACAGAAATTTTAATCTGCTGAAGTCCGGGTGCTACTGCAAAATAGGTATTTGAGGTAGTGGGGAAAACACTCGCATACGTAATAAACGGAGCGTTAACCTTGCTTCCATTGACATACACGTTAAACGAATCCGGCGCATTGAAAATACTTCTGAAGGAAGGAGCCGCATGCGCAACGCGCAGAAATGCATTTCCTTCCGTAGTTGTAAACCCGGCAATTTTTGCAGTGTCCTTTTCACAGGCAGTAAAAAGGGTAACCACTCCCAAAGCCAGACAACTGATATATAAAGTTATTTTTTTCATTATACTATCTTTTAGCAATTAAATTTATTTAGAAGAGAACCAGCATTCTTTGACGTGATAATCATTTTTATCAGCACCAATACGGATCAGTTCATTTAGGTTCCATACGTACTCAGAATTCAATCTTGGCCTTACCCTGTACACAGGTTTACCACCGTTATTTACATACAATGCAGTACCGCTTGGAACAGGGAAATCCGCATATACAGGCTTGCCTGTTGCAGGGTCAAGATCTGTATAGTGGAACCTGCGCATATCAACCCATGTTTCCAGGATGCCATGCCCCCAAAGCGAAATGTATTTCTGGAGCATAATTTGTGTCATGTTTATTGTGGCAGGCGCAATTACCGGGTTTGTCAGATAAGCCGCTTTGGTGGTGGCTGTTATCTGTTCGGTAGTAGGGATGCCATCATTATACTTTTCCGTAAGCATATCAAAATTCTGGCTGATGGCTGAAAGATAAGCCGTACGTGCAGTTGCCTGGTCGCCTTTACGCAAAGCAGCTTCTGCTTTCATAAAATTGATCTCGCTTGCCGTCATTACAGGAGATTCCGCATAATTTTTAAAGATATAGGTACACCCATTGTCATTTGCCGGGGCTACAGTTACCAGATCGGTACTACCATAAAAATTATTAGGCCTGTTGACAACCGTAGGAATCGCTGCTGCTACACCCCTGTTTGGCGGAACGCCTACAAAAGCACCCGACGGATTTTTCTTCAGGAAATAATACCTGCGTGGGTCTTCTACCCCAGGGATAGCCGAGTTACCCCCCGTTAATAATTTAACTGAATACTCACTCTGGCGCAACGAACCGATACCGTTATTGCTGAATGGTCCGTTATAGTTGGCGCTACGGTTGTTACCGGTAAGTATATACTTTAATGAGGCATTATCGGCATTTGACTGGATAGATAAATTGGCATAATGAATAACAGAATCCGGTTTGTAAATGGTTTTATTACTTAAATGATGGTAAGATCTTGCTAAGATGCCATAAACAAATTTTTTCCATTTTGCTGTACTGCCTTTGTAGAAGAATTCATCGCCAAGGGCAAGGTTTGCCGGACTAACGCCGTCACCTGTTTTATCAAGATTAGCCAATGCCTGGTAACACAGCTGTCTTACATAAGCATATACTTCTTCTTCTGTATCATATTTAAAAGTAAGCTGGCTGGTATTGAACGCTTCTTTCAGGATGATTTCGCCATGATAATCGCTTAGGGTTAACCAGCTCCAGGCAAAAATGGCCTGACCTACACCTACATAATCCCATTTCTTTTCTTCTTCTGCCCATTTGATCATGTTATTCAGGTTCTGGCCAAGATCATAATAGTGTGTGCGCCATGTTGACGCTGCATTATCCGATTGTACGCCACCCATCTGGTCGTAAATATCCGCTGATGTAACAAACACCCAGTTCTGGATATAACGGCCAATAAAACGCATATCATTGGCTGTGCCATGATAGGCTGTATTGCCTACCATGCTTGCCAATATGCCGGGTAATAATTTTTCAACCGGAACTTTTACATCGGCGTTTGGATTGGCATACGCTTCGTCAATTTTCTTGCTACAGGATACTACTGAACTAAGCCCGGCAACAAGTAAGAATATTTTTAAGAATTTATATTTCATAATGTATACTTTATATGATTAAGCCTGTTATTGGATAATTGGGTTAAAAATTTGCCCTCAGCCCCAGGTTTACACTAATCGGGGTAGCAATATTTCCAAAATCAAACCCATATCCTCCCACACCTCTGGTACCTGATGTATTACCACTTACGGCAGGATCGGCTCCTATATAATTGGTGATCAGGATCAGGTCGTTGGCCGTTACAAAAAATCCGAGGGATTTTAAGAAACTGTATTTCCTGATGGCTCTTGCAGAAAGTGTATAGTTAAGTGTCAGATCCCTTAAACGTAACCAGTTTACATCACGCTGGATAAACTCTTCTTCAGGCATCCTTGCTGTGTAATAGGTCTGCAGATCGTAAGGTGTAACCACAATGGTATTCTTGGTTGGGGTTGTTGTATTCTGGAGCCCATCATTCAATACCCCTTCAATTACCCTTGGTGTTTTTCTGTCATCGGTTCTCGGACTCTTGCCCCTTAATGTCAGGAACATATCTGTACCGTTGAAAATATCACCACCTACTTTCAGGTCCCAAAGCACATTCAGGCTCCAGTTCTTGTAGCGGAAATTATTGTTAATACCAAGCGTATAATCCGGATTCCTGTCTCCTCTTACTCTAAAATTAGCATCCACGATTGGTAACCCGTTGGCTGGATCTATCAGGATATTTCCTCTGTCGTTTCTTGAATAGCCATAACCAGTAATGCTGGTACTTGGGCCACCACGAACCAGTCCACCTCTTGCATTACCATACAACCAGGTATCCGAGATATAAAACTCAGGAACGTTATCAGGGAGGGTTAATACCTCATTGCGCATTTTGTTGAAATTCAAACGTGTGTTCCATGAGAAATCTTTTCCCTGAACAACTGCCGCATCCAGGCTGATCTCAATGCCGGTATTACGGGTTGAACCCACATTCAGCGTATTCAACACATAACCGGTTGCATAGCTGGCACGGAAGTTTTCTGCAATTTGTTTTTCGTTGAGTGTATTGTAATAAGTCACATCCAGGTTAATCCTGCTGTTCAGGAATTTAAACTCTGCTCCAATTTCATACGTCTGCTGTTTTTCTGGTTCCAGGTAGAAATTGTTGTTATTAAATGCATAAGAAAAACCAGCACCGGCTGATTGTACAAAGTTAAATACAGACTGGTTGGCATAAGGAGAGCTAGATCTGGCTGTTTGCGCCAATGATCCCCTCAGTTTTAAGTAATTCACAACATTTCCTTTCTTGATAAAAGGAAAGATATCAGACACAATAAAACTCATACTTCCTGCAGGATAATTGTAGTTCCTGAAATCTTTAGGGAAAATAGAAGAGTTTTCAAATCTGTGTGAATACGATAAAAATGCCACGTTATTATAACTTAACGACACTTCACCAAAATAAGCGGCCTGACGGCTGATACTCTGATTAAACCCACCTGTACGTTGTGCGTTACTTAAACGCGTTCTTCCGGCTACCTGTGTATTATTACTATCGCTTCCAAAGCGATAGTCACCTTTTAAGAAAGTACCCGAAACCGCATACTGTTCTGTTTTATAGTCCTGCCACATATTTCCCACCATGATCCTTCCTGAAAACTTACCCATTGTTTTTCTGGCAGTAGCCGTAATGGTGTGGTTATAACCGGAATAATTACGGTAATAGTTATCCTGTTGACCTTTTGTAGACAAGAACAGTGAAGAACTGGAATCAACTATAGAGAAGCCTCTTGACTGATACGTATCATATCCAAACCTGCCTGCCAGTGTTAACCAGGGGAATGGATTGATATTTACACCCAGGCTGGCAATATAACGATCCGTTTTATCGCTGCTGCGGTTGTACTGTGTATTAAACAGCGGATTGTCGTATTCATTGTTACCAAATTTTATTTTATTGGCGCTGCCATCTACATAATTGGTAACATCATTATCACCCGGCCATATCAGCAGGTTCATCATATAAGAACCTGCACCACGCATGGGTTTGTCATTGGTGCTTTTGATATAAGAAAGCGCAGGCGATATATCCATAAACTTCCCGATCTTGGTAGTATTACTCAAGCGGAAATTATAACGGCTAAAATTGTTATTAGGTATTACACCAGCCTGGTCGAAAGCAGATCCTGATATGCGCCATGACGTATTCTTTCTTCCGTATTCCATACTGATATTGTGCGTTTGCGCAAAACCAGTCTTGAAAAAATTATCAACGTTATCATATAATGTAACATCCGATCCATAGGCAGGGCCGTAATAGGTAAACAGGTTATTATCACTAACCCCGTTATTTCCCTGGCTGTATTTGTTAGAATAGTCTGGTAGGCGGTTCAGTACCTGCCAGCGGAAACTATTATCGTAAGCAACAGAAATTTTTCCATCAGATTTTGCTTTTTTGGTGGTAATAACAATCGCGCCGGAACTGGCCTGGCTGCCATATAAGGCAGTTGCTTCCGGCCCTTTTAACACAGTTACCGATTCTATATCACCGGGGTTAATATCCGATATACGGTTGGTATAGTCATTGGTCCTGTTAGGTTTATCAGAAGCCAGTCCCAATTGAGATCCGCCATTGCTGGTTTCGTTCATGGTCTGGTTATCTACGATAATACCATCAATTACAAACAAAGGCTGGTTGCTTAATGCCATTGAGTTAAACCCTCTTAACACGATGGTAGAAGAAGCCCCTGCCTGACCGCCTGTTGGCATTATAGACAACCCTGCTACACGGCCCTGTAAACCGTTTACAAAATTTTCGCGCTGGCTCTCTGCAATTTCCTTACCGGTTACTTTCTGAACTGAATAACCCAGTTCACGGGGCTTTCTTTTGATATCCATGGCAACTACCACTTCTTCCAGCTCAGATACTTCCGATTTCAGTGAAACCCTTACCTGCGATCCGTTGATCACAAGTGTTCTTGTTTCAAATCCAACAGAACTGATCTGGAGGGATTGGCCATTGTTGGCCCTGATGGTGAATGTACCTTTGTCGGAGGTTTGGGTAACCGTACTGGTTCCCACAACCCTTACCGTGGCACCTGCAACAGGCGCATTCTTGTCATCCGTTACCGTTCCCGATACGGTCTGAGCTTGCCCAAAAGCAGGCAGGGAGAAAATGAGAAGCAGACACAACCCTGCTTTCATCAAAGAAACGAGTTTTCTCATAACAGTTTTTTTGTTTTCAAAAATCAAATCAATACGTTAGTACCCAAGGGAACCAGTGGTTCCGGTATTCATAGGACATGACAACCCTGCAAAACATTGCATACTTTATCCTTTTTTTTTACGCAAAAAGCCGCAAAAAGCAGAAATTAAGCCTGCCGGGTTAAATCATACAACAATGTTAAAATTTCTGATTGAAATAAACGAATTTATTTAATCACAATTCTTTATAACGCTCTTCAGGCCGTTTATTCGGCCTCCAAAACACGCAAAAAGCCGCATTTAGTGATTTTTTCTTGTCTGGCAAACGCTACAAAACCTGCATACCTTTCTCGCGATAAGGCGCAAGTATGGGATCTTCAGGATCCATTTCTGTGATGAGGATATCGATCTCTTCCGGGCGGCATACCTGTAACCGCTGGATAGTATTTAGTTTTTCGGCAATGGCCAGAGAAACCGTTTTATGGGCGCATTTGATCAGCGCACGCTTTACTTCTATGATCTCCCATTCAAGATCGGTGATACCATACGTGGCATCGATACTGTTGGTACCGAGGAAACAGAGGTCAGCTTTGATCTCTGATAGACGCTGCACCACTTCGGCCCCTACCGATATCTGTGCATTCTTGAGCAGTTTGTTCCCGAAAAAGATCACTTCGCTGCTGGGATGCTCAAGTAATTCAAGGGCGATGGGTACACTTACGGTAATAAAAGTGGCATTGAGATCGGGTGGCAATGCTTTTACCAACTCTCTTATCGTGGTACCACCGGATAGCACCACCATCATGCCATCCTTAATAAGTGATATCGCTTTGTGCGCGATACTCTTCTTTTCGGGCTGCGAATAAATGGTACTGCTTTCGAGTGTAAAATGGAACGACTTTGACAGGGCCCCGCCATGCACTTTGATCAGTTTTCCCTCTTCGGCCAGCTCCTGCAGGTCGCGGCGCACCGTATCTTCAGAAACATCCAGTTGCGTACCCAGGTCGGACGACAATACCTTATTATGGATATTGATCTGCTGGATGATGTATGCCTGTCTTTCTTTTTTAAGCATGTATAAAAATAGGGAAAAAGAAAAAGATGCAATAAAGTACGAAATACGAGGTACGAAGTACGATAAAATAGTTTACTTCGTATTTCGTACCTCGTAATTCGTACTTAACTTGATTTCTCCCAACACCATAGAACAGATCAAAAACCGTATCGACATCATTGATGTGGTGGGCGAGTCTGTAAAACTGAAGAAAAGAGGTACCAACTATATCGGTAACTGTCCTTTTCACAACGAGAAAACACCTTCGTTCACCGTATCCCCTGCCAAAGAGATCTATAAATGTTTTGGCTGCGGCAAAAGCGGCAATACCATCACGTTTGTGATGGAACATGAGAAACTGAGTTATGTAGATGCCATGCGCTGGCTGGCAACAAGGTATAATATTGAAGTAGAAGAAACTGAGACCAGCCCTGAGCAGAAGCAAATTATACAGACTGCCGACAGTTTATACATCATCAACAATTTTGCGCAGCAGTTCTTTTCAGAAAAACTTTTCCAGACAGAGGAAGGGAACACGATTGCGTTATCCTATTTAAAAGAACGCGGTTTCAGGGAAGAGGTACTCAAGAAGTTCCAGGTGGGGTATAATCCTGAGGCAAGAGATACACTGACACGTGCGCTTCTTGCCAACCAGTTCAACAAAGAGCTGCTTCCCAGGACAGGATTGGTTTCATTGCGTAATGAAGAACTGGTAGATAATTACCGGGGTCGCATCATCTTCCCTATCCATGGCATTACCGGCAAGATCATCGGGTTTGGCGCACGTGTGATCGGCAAGTCTGATCGCGGCCCCAAATACATCAATACACCGGAGAATGAGGTTTACAGTAAGAGTAAGATTTTATACGGTGCCTATTTCGCAAAGGCGGCCATTGATAAAGCGGATGAATGTTTGCTGGTGGAAGGATATACCGATGTGGTGAGTCTTCACCAGGCCGGTATCGAAAACGTGGTGGCCAGCGGAGGCACTTCGCTTACAACCGACCAGCTACGCTTGATCAAAAAATACACCAACAACCTTACCATTATATATGATGGTGATAACGCTGGTGTAAAAGCTGCGTTACGTGGACTGGATATGGCGCTCGAAGAAAGTCTGAATGTTCGTTTGGTACTGATACCCGACAATGAGGACCCTGATAGTTATGTAAACAAGGTTGGTGTAAAAGCGTTCAACGAGTTTGTTGCCGCATCCAAAAAAGACTTTATCATTTTTCAGCTGGAAGTGATGCTGAAAGAAGCCGGCAATGATGTGAACCGGAAAAGCGAGGTAGTAAACCAGATAGCCGAAACACTGAGCAGGATCAACAAAGCGGAAGATTTTACCAAATTGCAGGATTATATCAGGCAATGTTCATCCATTCTCAAAATAGATGAAACCGGTCTGACCAATCTTGTCAATAAATACAAGCGTGACAAGATCACGAAAGAAGAAAAACGCGCTGCTGCATCAGAACAAAACTATCCACCCGAAGCCACCGGGCAGCAGCCGGAAGATGTGCTGGATGATCCACAGTTACTGTTTAACCAGGATGAGGCACATGAACGTAATATCTTACGTGTATTACTTGACTACGGACTTCGCCCATGGGATGAAGAGCGCAGGATGGCCGACTATATTTTTGAAGAACTCGAACAGTTCCATTTCGACAACCCGCAACTGGAACAACTGTATGAAGAATACAGATCATGGCTGGTGCGTGGAATGGAACCTACTACCAAAACAATGCTGTACCATGACGATGAGACCATCCGCAACCTTGTGATCAATATCAATGTTACGCAACACGAACTTAGCCAGAACTGGGATGAGGTAATGGAAATGAAAATTCTGGGAGTAGATAACAGCAGGCAGGATGTGGCCATGAGCGTGATCTTTTTCAAACAACGCAAGATCAAAAAAATGTTCGACCAAAACCAGCGCGATATGGAGAATGCACCGCTGGAAGAACAGATGCGGTTAATCGAAGTGCATAAGCACCTGAAAGATATAGAGCGGGAGATTACGAAACAGTTGGGGACAGTTATTATCAAATAAGTAACATTGTTGCCACAGAAGGCACAGAAAAATCTGTGCCTTCTGTGGCAACCGTTTATTTCGCAAGCAACATATCGCTATAACTATGAAGCACCAGATCTGATTCAGCAATCTCAAACGCCTTCATAAAATGATCACACTGCTCCTTCAGTTGTTCAATAGTTAGTGAAGGAGCAGTAAGGTTTCCTGCTTCTATCTCCACAAAAGAACCCAGCCCTGGCACTTCATCAAGATGGAACTTGATATTATCAATAAAGAAAATCTTACGGTATTTTTCTACCACTACTTTTATACCCAACGCTTTCTCCAATAATTTTTCCTGCGCGGCCCCATCTGCTACAGGACTCAATAAAAAATCTGACTGTTTCGGACCGGCCTGGTCGGGACGGTTGTAAAAGATCAGGTTCTTTTCAATATTCCCCTGTCGTAGTTTCAACCTTCCCGAAGGGACATTGAAATAAGTATCCTTCTGGTGATCGGTTCCTTTATATACGGCACCATTCGCCAATAAAAATGCTTCCACTTTTTCGGGGTGGAAGCATTTTGCTTTGATCTCGATATTGATATGAGCCATGTTTTAGCTATGAGCTGTCAGCTATCAGCCTTCAGCCAAAAGCTGGTAGCTGATGGCTCAAAGCTGAAGGCTTATTTTTCCGATGGATTTTTCTTGCCTGCCAGTAATTTTTCCAGGGCTGTTTCCAGACGGCGCTGGCGGGTCTCTTCTTTTTTGGCGCCTTCTATCCAGCTTACATATTCTTTCTGGTTGGTGAAAGAAAGCGAGCTGAAGAACTCATGCGCCTGTTTGTGCTTGGTGAACAGTTTTCCCAGTTCCACCGGGGGTACCACCAGTCTTTTTTCAAAATCGATACCGTTGATCTCGCTGCTCTTCATTTCTGAAAAAGCACGGGTACGGTTAGGGATCTTGTCGAGTTTTTTGAAACGCATGGCGCTCCAAACATGGTCCAATGCCACCTGGCGCACACACTCGTATTCGTTTTTGGTAAGATAGTCCCAGCTACAGTCGCGGTTCAGGTCACTAACGATCTTGCTGGTGGTTTTGGGATAGGCCACCCAAAGCTTGGTGTCTTCATGCAGCGCAGGGAACACTTCTTTCAACACATTGTTCAACTGGCTCTGGCTGATGGCGAATACCAATGCAAAATCCACTTTCTTGCTTTTCAGCAGGGGTGTTACGTTTTTAGCGTAAGTGATCTTGGCAAACTGTTTTTCTATGGAAGAAGGTAACCCCTGTATAAGCAGGTTTTTTTCGTCCTTTAACTGCAACTTTTCAAGTAAGGTCGGATTTGACATGCCTGAAAGGAAATTTAGGGTGGTAAGAATTAGGGAGTGCAAAGTTAAAAAATTGTTACCACAGTTTCCGAATAAAATAAGGCTTTTTAGGGCCGGAAAGGTTAAATTTTGGGAATAAGCTGTTCGCGGACAAGGTTTTAGAGCGATGTTACCCGGCGAGAAAGCCGTTTGGAGTTTGGGTTTATGCCCGCAAATGTGTCCTCACATTTGCCGCATCCCCATATTCAGCAAATGTGAGGACACATTTGCGGGCAACCTCAAACCCCAAACTCCAAACCTACTTCGGCGGATGGTAGTATTTCTTAACGATATCATCCACAATTTCCTGCATCTGCTCCTGTCTTTCCTCATTTCCGCGATGTGAACTCATGAGTATTGGCTGGCGGGCGGTTTTGGTGAGGCGCTCCATCCTTTCCCAGAAAACGATCGTTTCCCTGGGGTTATAGCCGGCAATGCCGGCCAGGATCATACCGAGTTTATCGGCTTCTTTTTCCTGCTCAAGCGAGAACGGCGTAAATAGTGCCACATTACCGCCACCGTAGGCGGCTAAAAAAATATCCTTCGCCACTGCCGGTTTCTCCGACAGGAGTTCAGATAACTTCTTCCCTCCCGTCAGTTCCTGCAAAGCCTGCTGTACCCGTTGTTTGCCATGGCCATAGAGAATATGCGCTATTTCATGTGCGAGTACGACAGCTACAGAACCCTCATTGTGCGCCCAGTCAAGCATACCGGTGCCTATTACAAACCGGGCACCGGGCAGACAAACCGCATTGATGTCTTTTTTATTGACCAGCCTGATCTGCCAGACATAATTTTTCAACTCTGCGGCAATCCTTTTGGGGCCATAATATTTTTTTACCGCATCGAATATGCGCTGTCCTACTTTCTGTACCATTTCCGCATCGGCATCGCGTGCAGAATCAAGTACTGTATTCGCTGCAATTACCCGTTGGTATTGTTCAGAGGCCAGTGACTGGATCTCTTCGTCGGTAAATAATGTAAAAGTGCCGCGCTGGCCGGACACATTTGAGGAAAATAAAATAAAGCATATTACTATGCCTGTCAGCTTCATATTACCTGGATTAAATCGGTATTAAGTCGTGAATTTACGGATTTTCGGTCGGTCAGGCCGCTAAAAGCGGCCCGACCGATTGCACGATATAGAGTCCTCCATTTTTTCTAATCCATCCGTAGCCAACCGGATTACCCATATAAAGCTGTCAGGGCCGCATTTAGCGGCCCTGATAGTTGATAGCTATTAAAAATAATTGTCATGTACGTTAGTTACACATGGTTGACTAAACGTAAGTCATGATATTCGTGCAATCGGTCGGGCCGCTTTCAGCGGCCTGACCGAACCTAGCGGGCGGTATAGTATTTCAGCGCTTCCGGCATCATATCGCGTATCTTTTGAATGCGCTCTGCATCACTGGGGTGACTGCTGAGTATGGCCGGTGGTTTTTGTCCTGTACTGAGGCTGGCCATTCTTGTCCAGAGATCGATTGCTACACGCGGGTCGTAACCGGCGGCGGCGGCAAATATCAATCCGTACTGGTCCGCTTCGAGTTCCTGTTTACGGGAAAAAGGAAGCAATACGCCATATTCGGCGCTGATACCGTACACTGAATTAAAGATGTTACCCGCTTTTGTATCCGACCCTAATGCAGCACCACCTAAAGCGCCTACACCCTGGGCCGCCATTTCCTGGCTCATTCTTTCACGGCCATGACCTACCACAGCATGGGCGATCTCGTGACCGATAACGATGGCGAGGCCGCTTTCTGTTTGGGTAACTGGCAAAATGCCTGTATATACGGCCACTTTCCCACCAGGCATACACCATGCATTGACCTGTGAGTCATTGATCAGGTTAAACTCCCAGCGGTAATTGCTGAGATCGGCAGTAGACAGGCCCCTGCCCCTGTAATACTCCTGTACTGCGGCGGCTATACGGCTACCGACCCTTTTCACCATATCTGCATCACTGCCGGATGTAACCACCCTGCTTTTGCTTAATACCTCTGCATATTGTGTTTGTGCCATGGTCTGCAGGTCACTTTCTGATACCAGGCTCAACTGGTTACGACCGGTAATGGCATTGCGTGCGCATCCGAAAATGAACAGTGAGAGACCGATGACTGCTAAAAATTTTTTCATATCTGTGCTTTTATATTTTATGTATTGGGGATACAGATGAAAAAATTATACCAGCGTGGGTAAGTACGAAATACGAGGTACGAAGTACGAACGATTCAATGGTTCGTACTTCGTACCTCGTATTTCGTACTTACAACTATCTTTTCTGCTTGCGCCTGTCGCGGTATTTGAAGATCGGCACTTTGCTTTCTGTGCCTTTGAGGATACGGCCAATATTCTTCTGGTGCGTGAGAACGACCATTAATGCTACCAATACGGCAAATATGCGGTAAAGGGTTTCTTTTTCATTAAAAATGAAAAGGATGAACACCATAAAAGAAACGCCTGCCAGGATAGAACTCAATGAAACGAAACGGGTAAGGTATAATACAAGAAGGAACACCCCGATACAGCAAACTGCTACCAAAGGCTGGATAGCTACGGCCATGCCCAGCAAAGTGGCAACGCCTTTTCCGCCCTTGAACCCAGCCCATACGGGGTAAATATGCCCGATCACAGCGGCCAGGCCTAAACCGATCATCAGGTTGGTTCTTGCCAGTTCGCTCTGGTGATAAGGAAGCAATATGTAAAGGGAAGTAGCTGCTGCGCCTTTGATGATATCAACGATCATTACCACCGTACCCCATTTGGCGCCCAGTACACGGAAGGTATTGGTGGCACCTGCGTTACCGCTGCCATAATCCCGTATATCAATTCCGAAAAATGATTTGCTGATCCAGACTGCCGTGGGAACCGATCCTATCAAATAAGCTAATGCAATGAGCAATAATTCGTTCATCAGGGGGTGGTTGAAGTTGGGCAAAGATAGCCGAAAATGGAAATAATGATTCCTTAACCCGGAAATTTTATCATTTCATAAAAAAACGCATAGCTATCCAGCCATTTTTTTCTCTGGTGACAATATGTGTCAGTCCCAATTCTGTACAGGCATCAAATATATCTTTTTCATCATGTGTCAGCAGTCCACTGAGGATGAGTTCACCGCCCTGTTCTATCGATCCCGCAATAAGCTCCTTGTTATCTAGTATGATATTGCGGTTGATATTGGCAATGATTATTTCAAACTTTCGATCATTTATTGCTGTATCAACTTTATCAATATCAATTGATTGGGAATGATTGATTGATATATTTTCTAAAGCATTTTCAATGCACCAGTCATCATTGTCCACCGCTCTTACATAAGTTGCGCCCAGCTTTTCAGCCAGTATGGCGAGTATGCCGGTACCTGTTCCGAAGTCAAATACGGATTTGCCGGTGAAATCGAGATCACGCATCAGTTGCATCACCAGGTAGGTGGTGGCATGGTGGCCGGTACCAAAGCTCATCTTGGGGGTGATCACGATCTCATGGGCCACACCCTTGAATGAAGGGTGAAAAGCAGCCCTCACGCCTACAAAATCATCTACCTGTACGGGGTCAAAATTAGATTCCCATACTGCGTTCCAATTTTGTTTATTTATGGTTGATTTTGAATATTTTAGATCATATTGATTAAATAAATTATCAATAATTAATTGCTCAAAATCTGGTTCCGGGATGTAGGCTTTGAGGGTTTCGTCTGATTCTTCGAAACCATCATATCCCAGTTCTGCGAGTTGGGCTATTAAAACTGCGCGGAGCTCTTCGGTTGGGGCTGGTATGACTAATTCATAGTAGTTATTGGGGTGCATGTTGCTGTACTTATGCGTGAAATCTGTCGGGCCGCTTTTAGCGGCCTGACAGAAAGAAAAATGGCCCGTTTAAAAGCGGGCCATTGGGTTATTTAGTTCTGAGATTCGTTTCCTTCCGGACCGCCTTCTCTTGGTTTGAATTCGGGTTTTGGCATCAGCGCTTTACGGCTGAGTTTGAATTTACCTGTTTTGGGATCTAAGCCTACCAGTTTCACTTTTACCATATCCCCTTCTTTGAACAGGCCATCCATGCTCTCGAGGCGTTTCCAGCTGATCTCGCTGATATGCAGCAAGCCCTGTTTACCAGGCATGAATTCAACAAATGCGCCGAACTCTTTGATGCCTTTTACAGGACCTTCATACTCATCACCTACTTCAGGCATGGCAGTAATGCCCTTCACCCATGTTACAGCCTTGTCCAGGCTCTCTTTGGATGCAGAGAAGATACTTACCTCACCGGTATTACCTACTTCTTCGATATTGATCGTAGCGCCAGTTTCGCGCTGGATCTCCTGTATCACTTTACCGCCTGGTCCGATCACCGCACCGATAAATTCTTTATCGATGATCAGTTTGATCATCCTTGGCGCATGTGGTTTTACTTCAGGACGTGGAGCCGGCATACACTCGTACATAGCGTCGAGGATATGCAAACGGCCTTTTCTTGCCTGTTCCAGGGCCTCCATCATTACTTCCATGCTCAGGCCATCTACTTTGATGTCCATCTGCACACCACAGATACCATCGCGGGTACCGGTAACTTTAAAGTCCATATCACCCAGGTGATCTTCATCACCCAGTATATCGGTCAGGATAGCATATTTACCATCTTCACGGGTGATCAGGCCCATGGCCACACCACTCACGTGTTTAGGGAAAGGTACACCTGCATCCATCAGCGCCAGTGAACCGGCACAAACGGTAGCCATAGAAGATGAACCATTACTTTCCAGGATATCACTCACGATACGCACCGTATAGGCATATTCGCTGCCCGGCATCATCTGCCTCAGGCTGCGCATGGCCAGGTTACCGTGACCAATCTCTCTACGACCGGCACCACGCATCATTTTCACCTCTCCTGTTGAGAACGGAGGGAAATTATAATGCAGGAAGAACTTGCTGTATTCAGATTTTGCTGCGCTTTCGATCAGCAGTTCATCTAATTTAGTTCCGAAAGTAACCGTTGTAAGTGATTGAGTTTCACCTCTTGTGAATAAAGCGGAACCGTGCGGGGTTGGCAGGGGTTCTACTTCCATCGCCAATCCGCGAACCTCATCCAGTTTACGTCCGTCGAGACGGGTACGGTCATCCAGCATCATGTTCCTTACCACTTCCCACTGGAGATCGGCATAGTATTTTTTGGCTAATTTCTTTTCCAGATCGGTTACTTCTTCACCCAGGCTGGCTATGAGTTCATCTTTCAATGCGCTGTACGCTTCTGAGCGTTCGTGTTTGGCAGAGCCTTTTTTGGATATTTCGTAGACCCTGTCTTTGGCGAAAGCGGCCACTTTTTGCTGGATAGCTTCGTCCTGTTCAGGCTTTTTGTAATCTCTTTTTCCGGTAACACCTTTTTTATCCCTCAGTTCCTGCTGCGCTTTGATCTGTATGCGGATAGCATCATGGGCGATCTGGAGTGCTTTTACCAGGTCGGCTTCGGCACATTCTTTCGCTTCACCTTCCACCATCATCAGGTTCTTTTCTGTGGCGGCGATCAGGAACTCAAGATCAGATTGTTTTAATTGGGAACGGGTTGGGTTTACAACGAATTCGCCGTTGATACGGGCGATCCTTACTTCGCTGATGATCTCCTTGATAGGAATATCTGAAACTGCCAGTGCAGCAGAGGCTGCCAAACAAGCCAGTGAATCCGGTAATACCTCGTCATCGCTCGATACAAGGCTGATCAGCACCTGTACATCGCAAAGATAGTCTTCGGGGAACAATGGGCGCAGAGCGCGGTCGATCAAACGGCTGGTCAGCACTTCGTAATCGTTCAGCCTGGCTTCACGTTTGAAGAATGAGCCTGGTACACGACCGGCTGAGGCAAATTTTTCTTGATAATCAACACTTAAAGGGAAGAAATCCTGCCCTTCCTTAGGTTCTTTATTGGCAACAACGGTGGCAAGGATGATGCAGTTTCCCTGGCGAACGGTAACAGCACCGTCGGCCTGGCGCGCCAGTTTGCCGGTTTCGACTGAAACCTGGCGTCCACCGCCAAGGTCGAAACTCACACTGATTGGTTGTGATAACATAATAATTTGGGTAAAGTAGGGAATGAAACCGGGGAGGTAACACCACCTTTGTTAAGTAAATGGAAGCAAAAAACAGGAACCGGTAGAAACAACTATTCCCAACCGTTTATAAATGTCAGTTGGGAACAGCCTATTTCCATGGTTTTGAATTATTTTCTCAGACCCAGCTTCTCGATCAAAGCACGGTATCCCTGGAGATTGTGCTTTTGCATGTAAGCCAGTAAGCGCTTGCGCTGACCTACCATCTTCATCAACCCACGTTGTGTAGAATGGTCTTTGTGGTTCTTCTGTAAATGACTGGAAATGTGTGAAATACGTTCAGTCAACATGGCAACCTGGCCTTCGATAGAACCTGTGTTAGTGGCTTTTCCACCAAATTCAGCAAAAATATTTGCTTTCTTTTCAATTGTTAAATAAGGCATTCTTTGAAAAATTTAATGACTCCGGAATTTTTTCTTCTTTTTTTATCGGCGGCAAAGGTAGGTGAATTTGGCGGGAAAAATGCGTGGGTGGGGAGAATTCTTTTGGTTTGGAGTTTGGGGTTTGGGGTTTGGCGTTTGACGTTGTTAACAGTTATTGGCCAGGGGGTAGAGTATGCAATTTGCCAAACACTGCCATCCAAAACAACCCCAAACTCCAAACCCCAGACTCCAAACTCCAGACCAAATTACAGCTACATTTGTTCCCATGTTCGGCGTAACCATATTAGGCAATAATTCCGCACTTCCGGCGTATGATCGGCACCCGACGGCGCAGGTGGTGACGCTGAATGAGCAGTTGTTCCTGATAGACTGTGGCGAAGGTACGCAGATGCAGATCGCCAGGTACAAGATCAGGCGGAGCCGGATACAGCATATTTTTATCTCGCACCTGCATGGCGACCATTATTTCGGGCTGATCGGGCTGATCACGAGTATGGGGCTGCTGGGACGTGAGGCGGAACTAAACATTTATGCACCCGCTGAGCTGGAAGATATCATTTCACTGCAGTTAAAAGTGGCGGATACCGTACTACCCTTCCCACTGATCTTTCACCCGCTGGATAAAGAGGGAATATTGGTAGATAAACCAAAGTTCAGTGTGGAATGTTTCCATACGCAACACCGAATCCCCTGCTGGGGGTTTATCATCCGCGAAAAAAAGAAGCCCCGCAAGATCGATAAGGATAAAACCATCGAACACGGCGTACCGGCCGCTTATTATGAAAGACTAAAGGACGGGGATGATTATGAACGTGACGGCGTATTGATAAAGAATGAAATGGTCACTTTCCCCAATACGCCACCGCTTAGTTATGCGTATTGCGCGGATACAAAATATGATGAGCGTATTGCCGAAAGGGCGGGCGGAGTTACGCTCTTATACCATGAAGCCACTTATTTAAAAGAACTGGAAGAACGCGCACTCGCACGTTTTCATTCCACCACCATACAGGCCGCTGCCATTGCGGCCAAAGCCGGTGCCAAACGTTTACTGTTGGGGCATTTCAGCAGTAAATATGAATTGCTGGATGATTTTTTATCTGAAGCGCAGGAGGTTTTTCCGGATACGGAATTGGCTATTGAAGGAGTGACTTATAAGATTTGAATATCGAATGATGAATGTAGAATGATGATCTATTTATTTCATCATTCTACATTCATCATTCGATATTCATTTTTTCCGTACATAATAAAAATCCGACTTCCTCTCTTTCCCATTGATCTTTCCATCAATCCAGGCATGCACAGAATCTTTGGTGACGAAATGATAGATGATCCGCTGCGGGAAATCATGCGCCGGGTTGGAGAAAATGAATTGCCCGTCTTTGGATTCCGTAAGTGTGAATGGAACCGCTTTGCCGTCGTTCTGGCCGTTTACCTGTGATGAGTACGTTATCACATTGCCATTGGCCGAAAGGTCAAGGTTTTCGAGCCAGCTGGTATCGGAACCTGCCACCTGGTAAGATCGACCGGAGAGTTGTGACCCGCTTTTCTTTTGCCATTGTTCGCAGATCTGGCCCTTACGGGTTTTCATGGTCCAGGTGCCGCCGGCAAGGTTTTGCAGTTCCTGCATAGCGGGTTGCTGAAGAATGGCTGTAAATGATAGCAACAGTGTAACAGCAGAAAAAATAAACATCTTTTTCATGATAATGTTGATTAATACCCAAATCTAACCCAAGCCTGTTCACATAAATTGTACGAATACGACAGGATACCTCTTTCTCTCCTTTTCTCCTATCCTTTTATTGAAATTTTCTAACAAACGGGGAGATTTGTTTCAATAAGAGGATAGGAGAAAAAGAGTTATAGGAGTTTATCGTTCGGAACTGATAAAGAAATCAGTGAGCCCACTCTCCTGTTGAAAGAATTCACCAGGTGGTAACCCGGAAAATGCTTTGAAGTCACGGATAAAATGCGACTGGTCGTAATAGCCCGAAGAATGTGCGATCTCTGTTAAGGTGGAATCAATAAATTTCTTTTGCAGTACCTCCTGGAACCGGAAGGTTCTTGCCAGGTGTTTGGGTGAAAGACCGATGTACTCGCGGAACCTGCGCTCGAGTTCGCGGGTGCTGATATGGAGTGCTTTTGCCAGGTCAGTAGACGGGATGGATTGTTCTGAATCACTGATCATTCGCACCGCTTGTTGTACCGATTTGATCGCATCTGTTTTTGCCTCTGTATAATTATCTCCCAGCATGATCAAAAGCAGGTCCTGTACGGTATCGATTCTTTCTTCGGGGCCGGATACTCTTATCTTTTCATGAAAGCCGGGATGTTTGGGAAAAGCTGCTTCTGATCCCACTTCTTTATCGGTCATTGCATACTGCTGCACTGGCGAAAACAGCGAGAGACCATACGGTTCAAACCGTACACCCAATACATCGGCATTTTGAGAAGGACGGATTTCTATATAGGTCGAGATCTGTCCATGCACGAAACAGGCCGATTGTGTATGGATGTTGTCATTTTCTTTTTTCTCAAACGGCTCACCAAAATGGAGGATCAGTTCTGCATGGCCATCGGGGAAGATCCTTTCAAAGTCTGGTGGAGGGTCATCTGGTTCTGCGGTGAGCGTCCAGATACATTTGATGTAGGGCTGTAGTTGCGGTATAGGTGGATATTCGTTGTATTGCATAAGGATTTAAGCCGCAGATTCGCAGATTATTATTGCGGGTAAATAAAATCTGCGAATCTGCGGCTTTATTTTTTTCAATTCATCAACCATCTATAAAAATCATCAAACTCATCCCGCCATGATTTTTCATTATGACCACCTAAAGGGTACAATGATTTACGCAGGTTGATAGATTGTTTCTTAGAAAGAAGGGTGTACATTTTTTCAAAATCCGCTACCATATTCGCGCCTTCTCTTCCTCCCATATACAGGTAAATCTTTGCCGGTATTGCGGGTGTATAAGCTTCTGCATCTGTAAATGACTGCTGTGATACCCAAAAAGAAGGAGAAAATACACCGGCACCTCCAAATATATCCGGGTACTTTAGGATGGCATAAAAACTGATCAATCCACCCATACTGCTTCCAGCGATAAAAGTATTTTCACGCCCCTTTTTGGTGCGGTATTTTGAGTCGATATAAGGTTTAAGGTTTTTGACGATAAAATCCAGGTATTCTTTACCCTCCGCTTTTCCATACTGTGGATGGTCGTAGGGATTGTATTCCCTCATGCGGTTTGTGCCGCCATTATCGATCCCTACAATGATACATTCCTTGCCGGTTTGCTGTTGCAGGCTGTCAAGCGCCTCATCAACTCCCCATTCGCCAAAAGGCGCGGTCTGGTCGTTAAAGAGGTTCTGACCGTCGTGCATGTATAAGACCGGGTAGATTTTGGAGGATGTGGCATAGCCTTTCGGCAGGTACCCCCATATTCTTCTTGTGCGGTCCAGCTGCGGTATTTTAAAAGCGGTATCGATGATACGCACCTGAGGATTCGCCGTATAGACTTTTGGTTTTTCAGGATAATCATCTTTCCAGCCGGGGATGGTGAATTCCTTGGAGAGATCGGTATTTACCTCCAGTACCCTGTCGGCAATATCCCGACCATCGGCCGTTGCCTCTACTTTGCTGAAATCGCCACGGGTGAATTTGAAAGCATAGGTACCAGCTGGAAGGTCCTTGATCACGATCCCTCTCCGGGAACCGCCAAACGGTTTTAGTTTGTAATTCTCGTCTTTGGGGTTCCAGCTATTGAAGTTGCCGCTGACATAGATATCATCCTGTTTACGGGTGGCCACATCATTTACCACCAGGCGAACAGAGAACTGGGCATTGGCAAAACTGCACAGGAACAAGAGGCCTGCAAACAAGGTTCTTTTCATTTGCTGAAATTAAGCAGTGTGCATCTGAAATCAAAAAAGCAGGATGATCTTTAAAAAAAATCTGTGTTAATCTGTGAATCTGTGGCGGTATTTTTTCCGCCACAGATTCACAGATTAACACAGATTGCTTCGCTTCGCTCGCAAGGACGGTTTAATCCAGTATTTCTACATCTTTAGGATACCTGCTTTTGTTAAACGCCAGAATGTTATCTGAAACCGTGGCATTCAGGTTAAGGTTGGATATTTTCAGTTCGGTCACATTGTTGCTTTTGTCTAAAATCCGCGCTTTGGAAAAAGTGTTCTTGGCCTTATCGATAAACAGGTTCACTTTCTGGAAATTCTTGCGGTTATCGATGGGTTTCATTTCTATTTCATGAAAAGCGCCGGCAGAGGATACCAGTTTATAGGTAAAATCCTTGTCATAGGCCCCGGCAAGCAGTTTCTGCGGGCTGAGTGTCTGGCTGCTTTCTTCTACAGATGATTTAGTGATGGTTTTTTCGCCATCAAAACGATACACGTTCGCTCCGTCGCAAACGATCTCTGTCTTGCCCTGTTTTACAAAATATTTCTCCCCTTTCATCTGTAAAGAAAGGTTTTGAGTGCCATTGGGCTTGCCTTTGCTGGTAAATGAGGTCAATATACAATTGGCGGAAATCGCTTTGGCGGCCCTTACTTTGGCACCTACGGCATCGAGTACTTTTTTGGCAGCGGCATCATTCTGAGCGCTGGCCATTCCCACAAATGCAATCATCGATAGCAAACAAACGTATAATTTCTTCATCAGTTCTATTTATTGGGCGCAAATATAAGTTTTCGCTGTATGTGAGACCACTGAACTACCGACTGGTTTAACCCTAATCGGTTTCCGGCTGTTAAGAATCGGCTAAAAAAGCATGCCTACACCAATGAATCAAGGAACTCCTGCAGTTCCATATCTGTTTTAAAGAGTACCTCCCTTGCTTTGCTTCCCTGGTTGGGGCCTACCACGCCCGCCGCTTCCAGTTGATCCATCAGCCTGCCGGCGCGGTTATAGCCAAGTTTCATGCGTCTCTGTATCAATGATGTGGAACCCATCTGGCTCTGTACAATGAGTTTGGCGGCATCTTCAAACAGCGGATCACGGTCATTGGCATCGAAATCCTTTCCTTCCAGGTCCTTCTCATCTACATATTCAGGTAATAAGAATGCCTGCGGATAGCCGCGCTGGTCGCCGATGAATTCGCATATCTTTTCCACTTCAGGTGTATCAACAAACGCGCACTGGAGACGGGTTACTTCTCCATTATAACTTACCAGCATATCTCCCTTGCCGATCAATTGTTCCGCGCCACCGGTATCCAGGATGGTACGGCTGTCGATCTTGCTCGATACTTTGAATGCGATACGTGCAGGGAAATTGGCCTTGATCGTACCTGTGATAATATTTACCGAAGGACGCTGTGTAGCTATGATCAGGTGTATACCAATGGCACGCGCGAGTTGCGCCAATCGGGCAATTGGCATCTCTACTTCTTTACCTGCGGTCATGATCAGGTCGGCAAACTCATCCACCACCAGTACAATGAAAGGAAGGTACTGGTGTCCTTTTTCGGGATTCAGTTTGCGCGCGGTGAATTTTTCGTTGTATTCTTTGATATTGCGGCAACCGGCTTCTTTCAGCAGGTCGTAGCGGTTATCCATCTCGATACAAAGCGCATTCAGTGTATGCACCACTTTTTTGGTATCGGTGATGATGGATTCTTCTTCTCCCGGCAGTTTGGCGAGGAAATGTTTTTCGATCGCACGGTACAGACTCAGCTCTACTTTTTTCGGATCGACCAATACGAATTTTAACTGCGATGGGTGTTTCTTATACAACAACGAAACAAGTATTGCATTCAAGCCAACAGATTTACCCTGGCCCGTGGCCCCGGCCATCAGCAGGTGCGGCATATTGGCAAGGTCGACGATAAAGTTTTCGTTATCGATCTTTTTACCAATGGCGATCGGTAATGAAAATGCAGCCGCCTGGAATTTTTCAGATGCCAATAAGGTTTTCATACTCACCACCGATTTGCGCACATTCGGCACTTCAATACCAATGGTTCCTTTACCCGGTATCGGCGCGATGATACGGATACCCAGCGCAGCGAGACTCAAAGCAATATCATCTTCCAGGTTCTTGATACGGCTGATACGCACACCCGGCGCCGGTACAATCTCATACAGAGTAACCGTTGGACCAACCGTTGCCGCAATACGCTGGATAGCGATATCATAGTTCTTGAGCGTGGCGATGATCTGGTTTTTATTTGTCTCCAGTTCCTGCGGGTCGTGAACAATTTTTTCACTTCCGTGTGTTTCCAGCAGGTCGAGCGATGGATATTTATAATCGCGCAGATCAAGCGTTACATCATACTTGGTAGACAGTTTTCCTGCCTCGGCGGCCACAGGTTTAGTTTCTTCTTCCTCTTCCGGTGTTTCGAGTATTTCCAATTCGAGATTAGTCGCAGGAGAGGATTGTTTTATTTTGGCTGTTACCGGTACTACCTCATCCATGATCCTTGTGGATGGTTCTGCTGCTATCGCTTTTTCGTCTTCGTCTTCTGTTTCTTCCTCCTCCTCTTTTTCCACCATATCAAAATCATTCATGGGATTGGCGGTTTCTTCTTTGGCATGAGGCATGATCACCACCACACCTTTGCCATCATTCTTCATCTTGTTCTGACTGATAGGTTCTACCGGTTCTTCCTCTTCTTCATTGTCAGGCTCTTCGGCATTTTCATCCCATTCCTGTCTTATCGCTACTTCATCATCTTCTGTCAATGGCAAAACTTCTGTGGCGGCTTTTTTGGGAGAAGCGAATTTCCATTCCGGTATTTTGAACACCGGGTTAAAGCGCCAGATCACATAACTGAATACCGCCAGGGCAAGTAATGCCCCTGTACCCACATTACCGATCCATTTGACAAACCATTCCATCATCAGTTCCCCCACTGCGCCGCCCCATGAAAATGTGGACTCACGCGCAGCAAATGCAAGCGCCATACTCATTACAAGCAACCCGGTAACGACGTATTTCAGGTTGCGTGAAAGACTGAATATTTTTTTGGCGAATAACAGGTTTACACCCAGTACAAAAAATGTGGTGCAGAAAAGGTAGGAAGCAAGACCAAAGCCTTTATAAATAAGCCCATGGGCCACATAGGCACCCAATACCCCCAACAGGTTGTTCACCCGTACATCATCCGTTGCGAATATCCGGATGCCGAACTGGAATATTTTATCCTGATCCTCCTGCCAGGTAAACAGGTAGGAAGTAAAAGAAACAAACAGAAAAACCGTCAGCAATAAACACACGGCCCCGATGATCTTGGCGGTCCGTTCGTCTTTCACCACTTCCGTTACCGTGACCTCTGCCTGTTTATCGGCAGTGAGCTTTTCGGGGTCGGGTGGCGGCGGAGTTTTCTTCTTCAGACTATTTGCCATGAAAACAAATATAAGTCAGCCTGTAAAGCCGAACCGTTAACGGAGGGTTATGTGCAAAACTGGTGGGCATTGGATGAGGTTTTCCACCGGAGCATACGTCATTGCGAGCGTAGCGAAGCAAACTGTGGCAGGAATTGCCGGCACGGTGCATTTGAAAGCAAATTCTGAGAGTGTATCAATTTGCCATTTAACCGCAAAGGCGCGAAGTTGCAAGGTTGCGCGAAGGGACCTCCAATATCCTCGCGTTTCTTTGTGCCTTTGCGTCTTAGCGGTTAAGCTTTCCCTGCTTTTAAGCGACTTCCGATTTTATCAGATAACTCATTTTCGTAACACAGGCTGCTTCGCTACGCTCGCAGTGACGTTTAATTTTTCGCAACACCCCATGCCAGCAGCAGCCAGCCCGCAATAAAGCAAAGTCCGCCCAATGGTGTGATGGCACCCATCCATCGCAAGGAAGGGAACGAAACCAGCAGGTACAGGGATCCGCAGAAAAGAGCGATGCCGGCTATGAACAGCCAGCCTGCATAATTAACAGACGCTACGGGATAATACTTATAAAGAATACCTGATAGCGCCAGCGCAAATACATGGTAGAACTGGTAACGCACCGCTGTTTCAAAGGTATTGAGCGATTGCTGCGATAAAGTCTCTTTCAAAGCATGCGCACCAAATGCACCGAGTGCAACGGATACCGCACCTAATATGGCTGAAGTGACCAGGAATGTTTTATGCATGTTGTTTGATGATTTTGGCGAATGCGGCATAGGAAATGCCTTCGCCCTGTAAATGATAAGTTGCCTGGCTGTAAAATGCCTTCCGTTCATTCAATTTATTTGCCAGGAACTGCTCCAGTTCCTCATTGGAAAGATCACGGATCAATGGGCGGTGTTCTTTTTCTGGCTGGAGCCTTTCTATCAGTGTTGCCACAGGTTCGTCTATCCAGATGCTGATGCCGTGTTTGTTCATCCATTGCATATTGTCATGAAAACAGGGTGTACCGCCACCAGTGGCCAGTACAAATGTTTTCTTTTCGGCAAACCAGCGCAGGACTTTTGCCTCGGATTTACGGAAGTATTCTTCACCGTCTTCTGCGAATATCTCAGAGATGGTTTTTTCTTCGTGGGATTCTATGAGAAAGTCAAGATCGTACCCGCCTGTCTTGAGTTTTTTGGAGAGTTTTTTTGCCCAGTAGGTTTTACCGGTGCCCATCATGCCTATGAGGAACAACTTCATTGAGAAGCAATTAATAATTAATAATTAATAATTAATAATTGGAATTGATAATCAGTAATTGATTGATTTATTATCTTATTTCAATTACTAATTATTAATTATCAATTATTAATTACTTAAACGCATTCAACCCCGTCACATCCATCCCCGTAATCAACAAATGAACATCATGCGTTCCTTCATACGTGATCACACTTTCGAGATTCATCATGTGGCGCATGATGCTGTATTCGCCGGTGATGCCCATGCCGCCGAGCATCTGGCGGGCATCACGGGCGATATTGGCGGCTATTTCGCAACTGTTGCGTTTGGCCATGCTGACCTGTTGCGGAGTCACCTTCCCTTCGTTCATCAATACACCCAGGCGCCATACCAGTAATTGCCCCTTGGTGATCTCGGTGATCATCTCAGCCAGTTTTTTCTGCTGTAACTGGAAACCACCGATAGGCCTGTCGAACTGCACACGTTCTTTACTGTAACGGAGTGCTGTATCATAACAATCCATCGCTGCACCCAGCGCGCCCCAGGCGATGCCGTAACGGGCCTTGGTGAGACAGCCCAGCGGACCTTTTAATCCCTTTACATCAGGGAAGATATTTTCTTTGGGCACTTTTACATTGTCGAACACCAGTTCGCCGGTGGCGCTGGCGCGGAGGCTCCATTTGCCATGGGTAGTGGGTGTTGAAAAGCCTTCCATGCCCCTTTCTACGATCACACCTACGATCTCATCCTGTTCGTTTTTGGCCCATACAACGGCTACCTGCGCAAACGGTGCATTGCTGATCCACATTTTGGCGCCGTTCAAAATCACATGATCCCCGGCATCTTTGATATTGGTGAGCATGCCGGCGGGGTTGCTGCCATGATCGGGTTCGGTCAATCCAAAACAACCCAGCCATTCGCCGCTGGCCAGTTTGGGAAGGTATTTGTTACGCTGCTCCTCGCTGCCATACGCATAAATAGGATACATCACCAGGCTTCCCTGTACGCTGGCCGTACTGCGTACACCGCTGTCTCCCCTCTCCAGTTCCTGCATCATCAGGCCATAACTGATATAATCGAGACCGCCGCCGCCGTATTTTTCAGGAACGGTCGGACCAAAACAGCCCAGTTCGCCCATCTGTTTTACGATCTGCTCCGGGAACTCGGCCCGTTGTGCATAATCTTCTATGATTGGTGTGATCTCCTTTTTTACATAACTCCTGACCGATTCGCGTATGAGTTTGTGTTCCTCGGTCAAAAGATCATCAACCATAAAATAATCGGGGGACTGGAAAAGATCGGTTCTGGCAGCCATTGTGAAGTCTGGAGTTTGAAGTTTGGAGTTTGGAGTTACCGGCGCAAAAATAACTGTTTCTGGTGTTCCAACCTTTTGAAAGAAAGGAACTCCTGTATGTGATAAAATTCAGACCAAAACCCATAAATATTCCTGTATGCAGCACGCCGATAAACGCTTATTGTTCCCTATATTTTGTTTGCTTGCCTTATTTTTTTCTGCCCCTGTTCTTTCACAGGATAACCATGTATGGCCGGTAAAAGTGCAGAAAGAATATACCAAAACCTATCCTGTTGGTTCCGAAACTGTGGCTGTGATGAACCGTCACGGGAAAATGGTGATCGAAATATGGGATAAGAACGAAGTAAAAGTAGATGTGCAGGTATCGGTCGGCGCACAAAGCAATGAATCCGCCAAAAAACTGCTTGACAGGATCAACATCAAAGACGAAAAGAAAACCGATGCCATTGAATTCAAAACCGATTTCGGTGACAAGGATGTCAACTGGTCAGATGATAATACCGGTGGTCATGAAATGCGCATTGACTGGATAGTACATGTTCCCGCCAATGCAAAATTGTATGCGGAAAACAATTTCGGTCCTTTAACGATCGGTGACTATAAAGGCGAGGCGGAACTGGTGTGTAAATACGGAACGCTTACCGCAGGTAAATTAAGCAACAGCAAATCTATCCGTGTTGAATTCGGAAAAGCTGTTATCGAAAGTGTGACAGATGCTAAACTGAATTTCCGTTATTCAAGAATAGACATCAGTAAATTATCAGGAACCATTACTGGCGAATTACAATTCTGTAACAGTATCGATCTTCCCGTTGATAACAGTTTGAAGAAACTGGAACTTAAAAACAATTATTCCAGTTTATACCTGCTTACTGCAAAAGATTTTTCAGCCGACTATGATATCACGACCAATAACGCAAGGGTAAGCGGCAAGAATGATATTGTGATCAAAGAAGAAATAAAAGAGCCCGCCAATGGCGTACGTTATGCCACTTACACCCCCAATCACCACTATGTAGGAAGCCTGGGTAAAGGTGGCGGGGTGCAGATTTTGATTAAGAGTAGTTTTGGGAACATCAGATTCTTGTGACAGAACCCCGATTCACATACAAGTTGAAAATTGAGCATTGAGCGTTGAATATTGAAAATTTACAGAAGAGAATTTTCAATATTCAACGCTCAATTTTCAATGCTCAATTAACTATTCCTCCGGTGTCGAAAGGACAGTGCGTGGAGAATGAAGCATTATATACTGTTGCCGGCCTCAAGCCTACTTCACCTGGCGCAATTTTTTGGATGCTGAGGGTCTGCGGGCACCGTGAATGATGCCGAGGACAATGATTTCCGTATCGGTGATTTTGTAAATGATAACCCAGGAATAGCAAAGCGCTCTCCGGTACATTTTCGATTTGGTGGGAAGATCTTCACATTCTTTAAATGCAAGCGGGTTTCTCTCGATCCGATCAATGGTAGCAAATATGGCATCCCCAACCTTGATTGCGTTGGCCGGAGATTGGGAGACGAAGGCAATATATCCAGTCACTTCATTGATATTTTGAAGCGCCGAGATACTTATCCTTACTTGTCGAGATACTGGAGGCGTTTTTTGCGATTTGCCCATTCTGATTTTGCGACTTTAAGGCTAATAGCTGGAGCGGCTTCTGCGCTGGCTATCCACTGTTTCATTGCAGGAATACTAAGCGGCGCTCCCGGAAATGCAGGGGAATTCATTTCATCTTTGGAAATAATCTTTATTACCTTCTTACTGGCAAGGGCTTGTAATTCCCGCATTGCACTATTGTTGGTTATTTCGAGGGTAATGGTCTGCATATGCGTGTTTTATACTATTTCCGTAAAACTACAAAAAGACCAATCAATACAAGCTATTAATTTGGGTAACCTTATTTCAGGACTAGACAGTGTTTGAAAGAACATTGTGTGGAGTAGGAAGCCTGGGTAAAGGCGGCGGGGTGCAGATTTTGATTAAGAGTAGTTTTGGGAATATAAGATTCTTGTAACATACCCTTGTTTGCAATTCAAGTTGAAAATTGAGCATTGAGCGTTGAATATTGAAAATGTACAGAAGAGAATTTTCAATATTCAACGCTCAATTTTCAATGCTCAATTAACTATTCCTCCGGTCTTCTTGCTCCTGCAGCACCGCCGCGTTGTGGCGTCTCACGGTTCATCTGCTCTATATCAACCGGTCTTTCGGTATTATCGCCCATGAGGTATTGGGTGAAATAGTCAGCCATTTTCCAGAAGAAATATTCTGTCATATCGCCGTATCCATGACGCTGTCCGGGCAGGATCACCAGGTCAAAGCGTTTGTTGGCCCTGATCAGTGCATTGGCCACGCGGATGGTGCCTGCGGGGTGTACGTTGTTATCGATATCGCCTGTAGACAGCATCAGGTGTCCTTTCAGGTTTTTTGCGAGGTCCTGGTTCTTTTCGATGTTGTACACAAATGTTGTATCGCCTTTATCTCCGATGGTTTCTTTTACGCCATGGTGCTGTTCGCTCCACCAGCGGTTGTAAACGGCATTGTCGTGGTTGCCTGAAGAAGATACGGCCACTTTAAAGAAATCAGGATATACCAGCATAGCGGCCGTACTCATAAAACCACCGCCGGAGTGACCATGGATACCTACCCTGTCCACATCGATATAAGGGTAACGGTCGCCAAGCTGTTCAGCAGCCGCTTTTTTATCAGCCAAACCATAATCGCGCAGGTTACCATAACCGAAATTGTGGTACCATTTGCTGCGCGCAGGGTGACCGCCGCGGTTACCCATGGTAATCACTACAAAACCCAGGTTGGCTAAGCGGTCCGTTCTGTCCATGCCCCTGCCAAAAGCTTTGTTTACAGCTTCTGTCTGCGGACCGGGATATACGTATTCAATTACCGGGTATTTTTTGGTGGAATCAAAATCCATCGGCTTGTATATCACGCCGTAGATATCGGTGATACCATCATCCGCTTTTACTTTAAATGGCTGCGGGAACTTATAGCCTGTGGCCAATAGTGATGAAAGATCCGCTGTTTCGAGGTCCATCACCTTACGGCCATCGGCAGCATACAATGCGGACCTTGGTGTGGTGTTCACCCTTGAATAATTATCAACGAAAAACGATTTGTTATCGTTAAGGCTCATGGCATGTTCAAACTCACCTGGGTTCAGCAGCTTAATACCTGTACCGTCAAAATTCACGCGGTATGCATGAAGATAGTATGGGTCCTCACCGGGTTCGCGGCCGTTGGCTGAGAAATACAATACGCGTTTGGCTTCATCGATACCTAAAATATTTTCTGCGTGCCAGGTACCTGACGTGATCTGGTTTTTCAGTTTGCCATTTTCATCATAGAGATAAAAATGCGCCCAGCCATCACGTTCGCTCCACTGGATAAATTCTTTTCCGTCGTTTACAAGCCCCAGCCTCCTGATCTCAATATAGGTATTGAACCTTTCTTCGATCAGTGGTTTTACGGTTCCTGTATTGATATCCACATAGCACACATCCACTTTTTTCAGGTCGCGGCCGGTACGGGTGAAATAGAAACGGTTGTCGTTACCCATCCACTTCGAGGGGCGCCAGTCATCATCGCGTGTGTTAATGAGATTGGGTTCTGACCAGATGCTGATATCCTGGTCCTTGAACAGCGATACAGGCAGTTCCTTACCGCTTTGTGCGGCCACATCAAACAGGAACACATGATCCACCGGTGATTCTTTTTCACCGGGCATCCAGTATTTGTAGGTTTCCAGTGTAGGTCGTGGATCAGCAATACTATTAATGACCCAGAGATCTTTTACTTTGCGATTGTCTGTACGCGTATTGGCAAAGTGTTTGGAATCAGGCGACCATAATACAAATGCAGCTTTGCGTTTGTTCTTATTCTTTTCTTTATCAACATTGCTGTCGCCGCTTCCAGACAGGTTGCCATCGGAATAATAACTATAGTTTTCGATGCCATCTTTTGTCAGTGGCTGATCAACGATGGTAGAATCGTCTTCGTTCTTTATTGCTTTTTCGTAATTCGCCTTGTCCATCCAGTACAGGTTATAATTGCGGCCGAATACGATGGTATTTCCATCCGGTGAAATATTTGCCCAGACAGGTTTTCTTTTGGGTTTCTTAAAATCGGCGAGTTCCACCAGTTCGCCGGTAAGGATATTGTATTCAAAATAGAATACTTTTCTTTCCCTTGCCGGTGGTGTGGCGGCCGCCCCTGCTCCTGCTCTTCTGGTGGTGGTTGCCGTATCTTTTTTGATGATCTCTTCCGTGCTCTTTACCTCGAACTGGATCCAGTTTTCATCCTTCACAAAACGCATACTGTCGAGACCCAGGTGCTGTGCATCGAACGGATCTTTTACGATACGTGTGATCTTGGCAGCCATATCCGCATTATCAAACAATAATTTTTTCTCGCTTTTGGCGGGATCAACGATGTACCATTTCTTTCCTTCCGTGGTCTCGTACATGTACCAGAAACGGTCCGATTTTTTCAGCCAGTGAGGATCCACGCTGGTGCTGAAGATCAGTTTCTGCAGTTTACCGGGTGCAAACCTTGCGGCCTGCTGGTAATTGGCTTTGGTAATGGGTGTGTTTTGTGCGGATGCTGATACCGCAAATACAAATAATAACAATACGAGCAAATTTCTCATGAGTGTCCGTTTGGTTTAGAGGTTCGTGAAAATAAAGCAAAACATTTTATACCGGCTACCATCAATCAAATAATCGGCGGATAAGTCATCTCGACCGGAGATTGCTTATTTTGCAGCAAACGATCGTATGCCACATTCTTTTAATACCAGCGCGGAATTTGCCATTCAGGCTGATAAAAAAGACGAACTCGCTTTTGCCAGGCAGCATTTTCATTTTCCCAAACACAATGGTGAGGATGTGATCTATTTCTGCGGCAATTCACTGGGACTGCAGCCTGTAAATGCACAGGAAGCTATTTACACTGAATTGACGAGCTGGAAAGAACTGGCCATTGGCGGTTATATGCGCGGATCTAATCCCTGGTTATACTACCAGGATTATCTCAAATCAACCATGGCAAAGATCATGGGTTGTAAGGAAGATGAGGTAACGATGATGAATACGCTAACAGTCAATCTTCACTTACTGTTGCTGAGTTTTTACAGGCCAACCAAAGAGAAATACAAGATCATGATGGAAGCGGGTGCCTTCCCTTCCGATCAGTATGCGGTAGAAACGCTTGCGAGACATTTCAACCTTGATCCGGGAAACGTTATCATTGAAATAGCGCCGCGTGAGGGTGAAAAAACATTGCGGACAGAAGATATTACCACATCCATAGAGCAGCATGGCGATAATCTTGCCGTGGTTTTATTTGGCGGCATCAATTATTATACGGGACAGTTGCTTGATATGGCAGCGATCACCAGCGCGGCTCACAAAGTAAATGCCATTGCGGGTTTCGACCTTGCACATGTGGCGGGTAATGTACCCGTTCAATTACACGATTGGAAAGTTGATTTTGCTGTATGGTGTACTTATAAATATCTGAATGCAGGTCCCGGCGCTGTGGGTGGTGTGTACATCCATGAATCACATGCCGGTGATGTGCGTACGCCACGGTTAGGGGGCTGGTGGGGTAATGATGAAAAGACAAGGTTTAAAATGGAAAAAGGGTTCATCCCCAAAACCAACGCCGGTGGCTGGAACATCAGTACCGCACAGGTCTTTAATATGGTTTGCCTGAAAGCGGCATTGGAACTGTTTGAGAAAACAGGTATCGAAAAATTACGGGCAAAAAGCATTCAGCTGACAGCTTACCTGGAATACTTATTATACCAGTTACCGGGATTAAAATTCGAGATCATCACACCTGCTGATCCTGAAAGCCGGGGTGCACAGTTGTCGTTATATTTTACAGAAAGAGGCAGGGAGATACATGATAAGATGATTGCCAGTGGTATTATCGTAGATTACCGTGAACCGGGGGTGATACGGGTGGCGCCATCACCGCTTTATTGCAGTTTTGGTGATGTGTATAGGTTTTATGAGATATTGAGGGATCATTTTTGATTTTGAAATTTTGGAATTGGGAAATTGGGAAATTTGCCGATTCAATTCCAAAATTTCCCAATTTCCCAATTCCAAACTTGTCTTATGTCAAAACATTATTCATCCTATCTCGCACTAGGCGATTCTTATACGATCGGCGAATCCGTTGCGGTGTACGAAAGTTTTCCTTACCAGGTAGTACAGCAACTGCGCAAAGAGGGCCATCATTTCCATGCGCCGGAGATCGTGGCGAAAACAGGCTGGACAAGCGCTGAACTTGCCGAACATGTATTGCACACCAAACTGAATGATGCTTATGATTTTGTAACACTGCTCATAGGCGTGAACAACCAGTACCGTGGTTTACCTTTGGATGAATTTGAAACGGATTTCCGTTTTCTCCTCAGAAAAGCGATCCATTTTGCCGGGGATAAAACAGCGCGGGTGATCGTATTATCCATTCCCGATTGGGGTGTTACGCCATTTGCTGCAAAACAAGATGGGAAAAAGATCAGTGCAGAAATCGATCAATTCAATAAGATCTGCGAAGCTGCGGCGAAAGAGATGAAAACGCATTACATCAATATCACCGAAGATACCCGCAGGGCAAAAAATGATACAGATCTATTGGCTGGCGACAAACTACATTATTCCGGGAAGGAGCATGGTATCTGGTCAAAAAAAGTTGCTGATATTATTAAACAGCAGAACCATAAGTAAGCCTATTCCTTTGCGATATTTTTTCAACACAGAGATCACAGAGCAGACAGAGGGCCCTCTGTTTACTCTGTGATCTCTGTGTTGAAAAAAAATTACACTAGATTTTGAAATATCATTTTTAACCAGGCTCATACACTATCCTACAAATAATCTTTCATTTCGGCCGCGTATTCTGCAGCAACCATAGCTGCTTTTTCAGCAAAATCTTCCCCACCGCCAGCGAAAATAACCGCGCGGCTGGCATTCACCAGCAGACCGCAGTCTTTGTTGAGTCCGTATTGAGATACTTCTTTGAGACTCCCGCCCTGTGCGCCAACACCCGGCACCAACAGGAAATGATCGGGTATGATAGAACGGATATGTGCAAAATCACTGGCTTTGGTGGCACCGGCCACAAACATCAGGTTACCCGGTGTGCCCCAGGAAGCGATCTTCGCCAGTACGGTTTCATACAATCGTTTTCCATCAGCGGTAAGCTGTTGCTGAAAATCATTACTGCCGGCATTGGAAGTCAGCCCGAGTACGATCGTCCATTTGTTTTCATATTCAAGAAAAGGACGCACACTATCCTCGCCCATATAGGGAGCAACAGTGATCGCATCAAAAGGCATTACTTCAAAAAATGCTTTAGCATACTGTGTAGAAGTATTACCGATATCACCCCGTTTGGCATCTGCGATCCTGAAATGAGTGGATGGAATATAGTTCACCGTTTTTTCCATCGCCTCCCACCCCTTCAATCCCTGTGATTCATAAAAGGCGGTATTGATCTTATAACTCACACAATGATCTTTGGTAGCATCAATGATGGCTTTGTTGAATGTGAATACAGGGTCAGGGCCAGCTAAAATATGCGGGGGTATTTTGGTGATATCAGTATCGAGGCCTACACAGAGGTAGTTTTGTTTCAGCCGTATCTGTTCAACCAGTTGGGTACGGTTCATGGGGCAAAGATAAGGGGGAGATTCGAGTCTGTAGTCTGTGGTTTGTTTGTAGTTTAAGGTTGCCTTACACTTTAAACAGTAAACTGGGAACAACCCCAAACTACAAACAAACCACAGACTATAGACTACAGACCACAGACCAGCCCTTATCTTTGCAGCAACGATTCAGCCATGGAACAACAACCCAAATATTACGGCAGTTATTTACAGGTGGAAAAGATACTCGATGCACAGCGCCCGGTGAGTTTTGAACCCGGTAATGAGCCTGCGCATGATGAGATGCTGTTTATCATCATTCACCAGGCTTATGAACTGTGGTTTAAACAGATTTTGTTTGAACTGGGTTATGTGACGAAAGTTTTTGGGCAGGAACAGATCAATGATAACTCAGAGGACCTGAACCTGGTACGCCATCGCCTGGATCGAGTGATAAAGATCATGCAGTTGCTCAACCAGCAGGTGCATATACTGGATACGATGACGCCACTCGATTTTCTCGAGTTCCGTAACCTGCTCACACCTTCTTCTGGTTTCCAGAGTAAACAGTTCAGGCTGATTGAAGCCACGCTGGGGTTACAGATAGACATGCGCCACCAGAAAGATTATTATAAACGCACCAACGAAGGTGGTTTTACCAAAGAAGACTATGATACGATCGGCAAAACAGAAGAGCAACCTAACCTGCTGCAACTGATCAACCGCTGGCTGGAGCGGATGCCTTTTTTCAAAAAAGATTACTGGCAGCAATACCAGTCATCTGCGCCATCCGCTATTTCAGAACAGCCTTTCTGGAACGATTACCGGCATATTTACCAGCAAGGATTAACAGAGAGAGAACAAACCAAAATACACGATTTCGATTTCGTGTTCTTTGAGAAAGTGGCCGATATACATACACCCGAACAACTGCAAAACCTGCGGAGCCATTTCTCTCCTACCGCTTTACGCGCCGCTTTATTCATTATGCTATACCGCGATTTCCCGGTGTTCCAGACCTCTTACCAGGTATTGGATGCATTGATTGAAATAGATCACCTGATGAGTAACTGGCGGCACAAACATTTGGTCATGGTAAGACGTATGATCGGTATGCGAGTAGGGACAGGCAATACATCAGGCGCAGGTTATCTCGAAGGCGCTCTGAACAAACATTATGTGTACAAGGATATCTCGGGCTTATCTACTTACCTGATCGAAAGAAAAAAACTTCCCAAACTACCGGGTGAACTCATCGCTAACCTCGGTTTCAATCTATAAATACAACCTCTCAAGCGCGCCTTTGCGCCTTTGCGTGAATATTCTCTCGCACCCGCTCGCCTAAGCTTAGCGGGCGAGAGAATATTCACGCAAAGGCGCAAAGGCGCGGTTATGGTAAGCCGTTTCCGTAAATTCGTGATATAATCATGTATATGCGCCGTATTTTTTTTGTCACGCTTTATAGTATTATTTGTTTACAAGTTTCCGCACAAAATAAAACGGCAGATAAGTTATTACCTATCAATCCCGCTATTAAGATCGGTAAGCTCAAAAACGGGCTCACCTATTATATCCTCAAAAACGAAGAGCCCAAAAACCGGGCTGAACTTCGCCTGGTGGTGAATGCGGGTTCTATACTGGAAACAGACAAACAGGTGGGACTCGCGCATTTTGTGGAACATATGGCATTTAACGGCACCGCGAATTTCCGCAAAAATGAGCTGGTAAATTTTCTCGAAAAAAGCGGTGTCAATTTTGGCGCCGATCTGAATGCCTATACTTCTTTTGATGAAACCGTTTACGAACTACAGGTGCCTACTGATAGCCCAATGGTGTACAAACAGGCCATGCAGATACTTGAGGACTGGGCCCATGCGGTAAGTTTTGAACCTGTGGAGATCGACAAGGAACGCGGGGTGATCGTGGAAGAATGGCGCTTGGGGCGTGGTGCCGATGCAAGATTGAGGGATAAATATTTTCCCATATTGCTCAAAGGTTCCCAATATGCGAAACGTTTACCTATCGGTACTAAAAGCAATATTGACACCGCACACTATAATACGCTTATTTCCTTTTACAAAGACTGGTACCGCCCCGATCTGCAGGCTGTAATCGTGGTGGGTGATATAGATATCGCAGAAACCGAGCAAATGATTATCGATCATTTTGGAAAAATTCCTGCGGCGGTCAATCCTAAAAAAAGGATCAAACCAAGTATCCCAGGTCATACAGAAACACGTACCGCTATCCTTACCGATTCCGAACAGCCATACAATGTGGTGCAGGTTTATTATACCAGGCCCGAGATACCCGCTATTAAAACAGAACAGCAGTACCGCGCCGCCATCATACGCAATTTGTTTAACCAGATGATGAGTGGCCGCCTAGATGAGATCGCGCAGAAACCGGATGCACCCTTCCTGTTTGGTAATAGTGGTTATGGCGGGTTTATGGGTGATGTGGATGCTTTCAGTTTACTGGCGGTGGCCAAAACAGGCAAGGATATTAAACCATCTGTACAGGTATTGCTTACTGAAAACGAACGTGTGCGCCAGTATGGTTTTCAGCAGGCTGAACTGGAAAGGGCCACACAGAATGTGATGGCAAGAATGGACAATGCGTACAATGAAAAGGACAAAACAAAATCAGCAGAACTTGTACAGGAAATGGTCTCACATTACCTGGAAGGAGAAGCCATACCGGGTATCGGGTATGAATACGAACTGCATAAAAAATACGTGCCCACTATCACACTACAGGAAGTAAATAGCCTGATCGCACAATGGATCAGGCCCACTGACAGGTCCGTTGTGATTACTGCACCCGAAACAGAGAAAAATAATCTGCCAACACAGGCTTCGGTGATCGCTTTGCTGAATAAACCTGTGGGCAGGCTGGCAAACTATGTTGACAAAGTAAGTAGCAGCCCACTGTTACCGGTTGCACCGGTAGCAGGCCGGATCGTTTCTGAAAAAAAGTATGAGGCGATCGGTACTACTGAATGGACTTTATCCAATGGCGCGCGTGTAATACTGAAACCAACAGATTTTAAAAATGATGAGATCGAATTTTCTGCCATCAGTTGGGGAGGCAGTTCCTTATACAGCGACAGCGATTATCTCAATGCATCCAATGCAGGCATGATTGCCTACTATGGCGGACTTGGCACTATGGATATGCAGAGTCTGATGAAAATGCTGAGTGGTAAAAACTGTTCCGTTGTTCCTTCCATCGCCACTTATATGCAGGGTGTCAATGGCAGAAGCACTACCCGGGATCTGCCAACAGCTTTCGAATTGCTACATGCAAGCTTTATTGCACCACGAAAAGATCCGGAGGCATTTAAGGTGATACTACAGAATATGAAAGTGCAGATTGATAACAAAGACAAGGACCCGGGTTATGTATTCAGTGATTCAGTCAGTTATATCATGAGTAACTATCACCCGCGTAGAAAACCGCTTGAATCATCTGATATTGGAAGATTGAATCTCGACAGGGCCTTTGAGATATACAAAGAACGTTTTGCCAATGCCGGTCAGTTCCTGTTCACGTTCACCGGTAATTTTCAGATCGACAGTATCAGGCCATTGATAGAAACCTATGTGGCTTCTCTTCCCGGCTCCATACAAAAAGACAATTTCAGGGATGTGGGTATGCGTTATCCTTCAGGTCGTGTCAATAAAATAATACGCAAGGGTAAAGAGAACAAAGCCAGCGTGCGTATATTTTTCACAGGCAACACTTTGTTTACCGAAACAGACGACAGGCAACTGGGACAATTATGCGCGGCGCTTACCATCCGGTTACGTGAGCTGATGCGTGAAGATGCAGGCAGTGTATATGGCGTAGGGGTCAATGGAGGGATTAACAGGGAGCCGGTGAATAATTACAGCCTAGGCATATCATTCGGCTGCGCGCCCGAAAATGTAGACAAGCTGGTAAAACTGGTGATGGATGAGATCAGCAATACCAAACAACATGGCGTTGCACAACTGAATGTTGACAAGGTAATCGCCGAGCAGACACGTGCGCTTGAAAACAATGTAAAAGACAACAGCTACTGGCGCTTCCGTTTGGAACAGCAGTTTTTCCGGAATGGCAATCCATTGTCCATACTGGATGCGGACAAAAGGATCAGGGAATTTAGTGTTGAGCGAAGTAAAGTGTTAGCGAATCAGTATTTTAATGAAGATAACAGGATACAGTTGGTATTGTTACCCGAAAGTAAACTGTGATAATAAGAAACCTGGATTGATGACTCTGCGCAACCTCTGCTTCTCATGTTCTCTGCGGTGAAAAACTGCTGCATCTTCGGGAACTCCGCATATCGAGACGTTTTTTACCGCAGAGAACATGAGAACGGGGAGTTTTCGCAGAGACATCATGGATTAACAGCAAGACATCACATTAAAGAAGCATTACAGGCAGTAAAAACATTAAAAGAAAACTGATATGGAACCAATCAATATTGCAACCGCACAATTCGAGAACCGTAGTGGCGACAAAGCCTATAACCTGTCTGTCATTGACGAACTTTCCGCAAAAGCAGCCAGCCAGGGCGCACAGGTGATCGCTTTTCATGAATGTTCCATCACCGGTTACAGTTTCGCGCGTAACCTCTTACGCGAACAGATGCTGGAGTTGGCAGAATATGTTCCCGACGGCAACAGCATACAGGAACTGGTTTCCATTGCCGCTAAAAACAAGATCGCTATCCTGGCCGGTTTGTTTGAAAAAGATGCCGATGAACATCTCTATAAAACTTATGTATGCGTAGACGGCAATGGCCTGATAGCTAAATACCATAAACTGCACCCCTTCATCAATCCACATTTAACTCCCGGCAACAGCTATTGTGTTTTTGAATTGCATGGATGGAAATGCGGGATACTGATCTGCTATGATAATAACATTATTGAAAATGTCCGGGCCACCAAACTATTGGGTGCCGATATCATTTTTATGCCGCATGTAACCATGTGCACACCTTCAACCCGTCCCGGTGCCGGCTTTGTGGATCCTGCTTTATGGCATAACAGGAAAAATGATCCCGACACATTACGCGCAGAATTTGACGGACCAAAAGGAAGAGAGTGGTTAATGAAATGGCTACCTGCACGTGCGTACGATAATGCAGTGTACGCTGTATTTTCCAATCCCATCGGCATGGATGATGACCAGTTGAAGAATGGCTGTTCGATGATCATTGACCCATTCGGCAACATTATAGCTGAATGTCGTGAGCTGGATAATGATCTTGTCATTGCCACGCTTACACCCGAAAAACTCATACAGGCCGGTGGTCACCGCTATATCAAAGCGAGGCGGCCTGACTTATATAAAGACATCATTGGCCAACCCCATACCTCTGAGCAAAAAGTGATCTGGCTACACAAATAGAGTACAAGAGACAAGGCACAAGAGACAAAGCACAAGAGACAAGGCACAGGTCGGAAGCCCGCAAATGTGTCCACACATTTGCTGAATATCGGGAATGAGCAAATGTGTGGACACATTTGCGGGCTTGTTCAACGCTTGCCTCTTGAATCTTGTTCCATGGACCTTACCTGTCCCGCAGGTATTGTTTTTGCATTTTAGTAGAAGGAATTCACCGTTATGTTACCGCCATGATGAAGATGATCATCATCTCAGTCCTGAATGGATCATAACTGTGTACTTTTTTACACAAAAAATGCAACTATTTATGCGCGTAAGATGTTTTCTTTTACTGCTGGCAGGAATGACCATTCATACAGTTCAGGCTCAGAATGATACCACTGCAAAACAAATGGATACGGTTGTATATACAGCAACTGCTGCCATTCCCCCCACTATTAATAATGCATATATGGCCGCTGATTTTCCTGGAAAGCCATCGCCATACCGCACTAGTTTCCGTGTAGATGGGCCCATCTTACTTGGCGGTCTGGGATTGTCGGTACTGGGCTACAAATTAATTGTTGATAAAAAAGGGCTTACAGCTTTGGAACTGGCCGCTCATGATAAGGATGATGTTCCTTTTTTCGATCGAGGCAATGTTGGTTATTATAGCGAAAGCGCCGACAAGGCAAGTTATGTGCCTTTCAATATAGCATTCGGCCTCCCTGTACTAGCGGCATTGATCGATAAAAACCAGCGAAAAAATTTCGTACAGGTCACTTCTTTATACCTTGAAGCAATGGCTATTGCAGGAGCAACTTATACATTAACCGCAGGCCTTATCTCAAGAAGCAGACCATTGGTGTATAGTACTGAGGCCCCGTATGATAAGAGAGTAAGCAATAACTCACAACGTTCCTTTTTCGCAGGGCATGTTTCTGCAAGCGCTACGGCTTCATTTTTTGCGGCACAGGTGTTCAGCGACTTTAATCCCGGTTCAAAAGCAAAGCCTTATGTATGGATAGTTGCTGCTGCCATTCCTGCAGTGGTTGCGTATTACCGGTATGAAGCAGGTATGCATTTTCTCAGTGATATCGTTTTAGGATATGGATTAGGCATGGCCACCGGTATACTTGTTCCCAAACTCCACCGCACCAAAGCTTTCCGGAACCTGTCTGTTTTACCGCAGGCGGGTAAGAATTATAAAGGGCTGGCACTGGTGTATAAATTATAGAACGCGGTTTTTACCCAGTGAAAAAACTGGAAGATCAGGTATATACCGCAATACCTGCAGCAGACACAAAGCTTACTTTAGGTAAAAACTGTGTATGCCTGCTTTCGATCCGCTCAGGATCATTAAAAACATCCAGGGTAAGATATACGAAATACGTGGAGAAAGGGTTATGCTCGACCGCGACCTCGCCGCTTTATATGGAGTGGAAACCAAATCCATTAATCTGGCAGTTAAGCGAAATATCAAAAGGTTTCCGGAAGATTTCATGTTCCGGCTTTCCTTTAAAGAACTTCAGAACTTGAGGTTTCAAATTGAAACCTCAAGTTCTGAACATTTTGATTATCAAATAATTACAACATCTCCAGAGGAAAAACAGACGACAATAGAATGGGGTGGCAACAGGTATATGCCGTATGCTTTTACCGAACAGGGCATAGCGATGCTGAGTGGTGTTTTGAAGAGCGACAAAGCGATTGCCATGAATATTTCCATTATGCGTGCATTTGTAGAACTGCGCAGGATATTACTGTCGCAGCATAACCTTCGCGAACAGCTAAAACTGGTAAAAGAAAGATTGGGTGAACACGATACCCAGTTGCAGCATATTTACGATGCTATGGAAAATCTGCTGGATGAAACAGCAGCACAACGAAAATGGGAAGAAAGAGAAAGAATCGGATTCATAAAATAAACACATACATTTTAAAGCAGTATCATTGGGTTTAAATAGTATCGTATGAACTGGCTGCTTCTTATCATAGCCGGGTTGTTTGAAGTAGGCTTTACCACTTGTTTGGGCAAAGCCAAAATGACCACCGGTAATACTTCCCTGTTATGGCTCGGTGGATTTTTCATCAGTCTCAGCATCAGTATGTATTTGCTGTACAAAGCCACGCAAACACTTCCCATGGGAACGGCGTATGCTGTATGGACGGGTATCGGGGCAGTAGGAACTGTGATTATCGGTATTCTTTTCTTTAAGGAACCGGCAGATTTCTGGAGATTGTTTTTTATTGCTACGCTGATTGCTTCGATAGCGGGGTTGAAGCTGGTATCAAGCCACTAAAGAACCCTCTGCGCAAACTCATGCAACTCATGTTCTCTGCGGTGAAAAACTGATGCATCTTCGGAAACTCCGCATATCGAGACTTTTTTCACCGCAGAGAACAGGAGAGCGGGGAGTTTTCGCAGAGAAATAGGTACAATGCAGTTTTGATTTGGCTTACCTTTGCCGCAGATAATGAAACAGCTATTATTATTCATCGCCATCCTGTCTGCTTCCTGCGGCAGCAACCCGAAAAATTACCAGAAAGCGGAAAATGCACTGGATGCGGGTCGCGAATTTATAGGTGCCTGCCTGCAAGGGGATTTTCCTAAAGCAGCATATCTTTTGTTACCAACTGAAGCCAATCAAGAGAAACTCAAAGAAACAGAAGCCTATTACCGTCAAAAAGACAAGGAAGGCAGACAGCAATACCGTGCTGCATCGATCAATATCAACGAAGTAACCGAACTGAACGCCGATACCACCATCATACGTTACAGCAATAGTTTTGATAAAACACCTGAAACCCTCCGGGTGATCAGGCAGAAAGATGGTTGGTTCGTAGATTTGACAACCGATAAATCAAATCCCTGATGCTGTTCAAAAATATACTGCTGGTAGGCATAGGGGGCATGACAGGTTCTGTATTGAGGTACCTTGTGTCGCTCAGCATTAAACATGATAGTTTTCCGTATGCTACCTGGATCGTGAACATTACCGGATCCCTGCTGATCGGGATGATCATGGGCTGGGCCGCAAAACAGGAAGGCTTTGCTAACTGGCGACTCTTCCTGGCAACCGGTGTTTGCGGTGGATTCACCACTTTCTCTGCTTTTGCGTGGGAAAACCTGCAGCTTTTGCAGCAGCAGCGTTACCAGGCGTTCGCAGTATATACAGGTGGCTCTTTACTGTTAGGGTTACTGGCAGTAGCAGCAGGCTATTGGTTCACTAAATAAAAGCGATTATGGAACAATACATATTACATCCCTGGCACGGTGTTCCGGCAGGTGAAAACGCACCAAGAGTAGTGAATGCGATTATTGAAATCCCACAGGGTTCACGTTGTAAATATGAGATAGACAAGGCATCCGGTCTGCTAAAACTCGACAGGGTGATCTTCTCCTCTTTCTACTACCCAATCAACTACGGTTTTATCCCGCAGAGTTATGGTGGCGATAAGGACCCATTGGACATACTCGTAATCACTTCTTTACCCGTACAGGCGCTTACCCTGATGGAAGCCAAGGTAATCGGTGTCATGCAGATGATCGACGGCGGCGACCCCGATGATAAGATCATCGCCGTAGCCGCAACAGACCCCGGCGTTAACCACTACAACAATATAGAAGAACTGCCCAAACATTTCTTTGACGAGCTCCGTCATTTCTTCGAAGAATATAAAAAGCTCGAAAACAAAGCCGTAAAAGTGGAAGATTTCGGCGACAAAGCACAGGCGCTGAGCATTATTGAAGAAGCGATTGCGTTTTATAAGGAAACATTTGTGAAATAGTTTGAGGTTTGGAGTTTGGGGTTTGGAGTTATGCCAACCCCAAACTCCAAACTCCAAACTCCAAACCCCAAACTCCAAACCCTAACTCATGAGCACCACAACCATCCTCCTCCTCATCCTCATCGGCATTGCCGCAGGTTTTCTCAGTGGCCTGGTTGGTATCGGCGGCGGTGTGATCATTGTGCCGGCGCTGGTATTGCTGGCTGGTTTTTCACAGAAACTGGCGCAGGGTACTTCGCTGGGAATATTATTGTTACCGGTGGGGATATTGGGGGTAATGCAATACTATAAACAGGGATACCTGAATGTGCCCTATATCCTGATCATAGCGGCAGCATTTGTGGTTGGCAGTTTTGCGGGGAGCAAACTGGCCCTCAATCTGAGCGAGGACAAAATGAAAAAGATCTTCGCGATTGTGATGCTGGTGATCGCAGTAAAAATGCTGTTTTTCGACAAAACCAGGACCCCTCCAACCAAAGACCCCATTGCATCTTCCACACAGGTAACACAGCCTGATGAAAATACCCGGGTTTAGCAGGAGATTTAAACCGCGCCTTTGCGCCTTTGCGAGAAATTTTCCCACGCAAAGGCGCAAAGGCGCGGTTTAAACCAGTGAGTGATTGGTAAAATCATTCCCCGCCCCTATCTTTGCCAAAAATCAGTACATGGAAAAAGCAAAACAGTCTACAGGCAAATATTGGTTTCTTTGTTTTTTATGGTTGGCGATCATGGTCTTTTTGTTGATCTTCTACCGCCAATGGTTCTGGCTGGCATTGCCGGGTGTGGTTACTTATTTTGCGAAAGGGATGGATATTATGTAATTGCTTGAAAATAATGATATTGAAAAGGGTGCCTGATCGGGCACCCTTTCTTTTTGAACAGAGGAACAAGGAACAGATGAGCAAGGAATGTTGAAGTGGTATATTGATTTACGATTTTTTTTGGTGGCGGGTGCGTATATTTAAACGTTGTGTGCAATATTATGGAAGAGTATCCAACTATATATAAATTTAGGACGTGGAGCAATTTGTTTCATCAAAAGGCTTTAACACATAATCAACTTTTCTATGCTTCGCCAGCTGATATAAATGATCCTTTTGATTTCAAAATAAATATTGATTATTCATTACTTGACTCAGGAGCAAAAAGGGAAAAATATGTAACCCAACTTGTATCTGAAACCTTAGAAACAATTATTCGCAAAGGAATAAGTCCAGCACAAAAAAAAGAAGAACTATTATATCGATTACTTTTCGACCGCGATAGAATGCAAGATGAGTTTAATCAAACCGCTAACTTATGGACTAATAATAGATTTGGAGTAATATCATTCAGTTTGCGCTGGGATAGTATCTTATTGTGGTCACATTATGCTGAAAATCATAAAGGCTTTTGCATTGGTTATAATAAACAAAAACTCACAAATTCAAATTTGTTTGATACTGCAGGACCTGTAAACTATATTGATTCTTATCCTAGACTTGATCCATTAAATATTGATAAAGAAAATGAGGCATTTACCAAAACGTATTCCAAAGCCTCAGATTGGGAATACGAAAAAGAATTTCGCCTCACAAAACTTTGGCCAAATATTGATCCATCAATAAAAGAAAGAACTATTGAAGTTCAAAACGATTATGCAGAAGAAATAATACTTGGAATGAATATAAGTCAAGAGCATGAGAAAGCTATTCGTGAAATTGCCAAGCAAAAAGGGATTAAGGTTTATAAAATAGGAAGTAAAAGGAATTCATTCTTGTTAGAAAAGCTGGCCTATTAAATACTGCGCACAACAATGGTTTGGCAAAAGTTGGGCTGACGAATTTTGCCCATCAACTGTAGGAATTCTGACCCAACTTCAGTAATTTGGCTTTAGCTAATCGAGTCTTTAGTGGCCAGACAAGCGACAGAATATATTTCCCAACCTTCGCTAAGCCCTAGACGTTAGCAGCAATATCATGAGAATTCAACAGTTTATCATTTTTTTCTTGCTTATCGGTTTTTATTCTTGTGGGCAGAGTACAACCAAAAGGCAAATAAATCCTGAAATTACCCGACTAAGCAATCATATTATTCCCTTAGTAAATCATCTTAATAATCCTGATAGTTGTAAGAAAGCACTAAGTTTTCTTGATAGTGCTACCAAGTTGGACAATAACTGCTACTTGTGTCATTACAATAAACTTATGTTTCTCGTCCCTCTAAAACAGTTTGAAAGAGCCATCGAAACAATGAACGAGTGTATTCGGATAAAACCCTACGCTCATGATCTTTACCTGTACGGCGGTATTTTATACGAAAAAATTGGTGACACTGTGAGTTCAAGTACTTATTTTAATAAATCTCTATCCATTTGCAATAACGTTTTAGATACCATGAGCCCTCACAATAACAACTATGAAATGCTTATTGCAAATCAAGCAGTAAACCTAATCATGTCGGGTAAGCATACTGAAGGGAAAGCAACCTGGAAAAAGTTATATAATGCCCAAACTGATAGCACTGCCCGGAAAGTAACACTATCTATGATGCAAATGGACAAAAAGGAATTGGTTACGCACTTAATAAATTGAAAATACAGCAACTTTTGCGCCCTTACTTCCTGTTCCGATAAGGTTGACCTGATGTACAATGGGTTTCATGAGGAAGCTGACCAAATAAAATAGTTTCTAATTTTGGAAACATCCCATACCTTTGCAGAAATAACTTTACTTGCAATACTTTCAGACACGTTTTTTAGAAGAGGCGGCCAGATTCATTGCCGATCTTGACCCAAAGGCTGCAAGAAAAGTGTTTTACAATATCGACCTTGCTGAACAAAGTAACGATCCCAGACTTTTCAAAAAACTTCAAAAAGACATCTGGGAATTCAGGACCAATTTTGGCGGACAACAAATCAGACTGCTTGCCTTTTGGGATAAAGATGACGAAACAGAAACATTGGTTTTCGCCACGCATGGTTTTATGAAAAAGGTAGACAAAGTACCCGCTAACGAAATTGAAAGAGCCGTAAACATTAGAAAAAAATATTTTGAAAGCACCCGTAAAAAATAACATTATGGCAAAGAAAGCAGCAATGAAATCTTATTCACTTGCCGAAATGAAAGACAAATATATTGGCAAAAAAGGAACAGCAGACAGAGACGAATACGAGTACGAACTTCGAATGGACGTTTTAGGGCGTATGATAAAAGCAGCAAGACAAGAACGCAACTTGACACAGGAACAATTGGGCGAAATTGTGGGTGTACAAAAAGCACAAATTTCTAAACTTGAAAGTAGTGCCAATAGTGCGACAATTGATACCATTTTAAAAGTATTCAAAGCATTAAAAGCTGATATACATTTTAACGTGACACTCGAAAAAAAATATTTGCAACTTGTTTGACTATCAATAATGCAACCGTACAACATTTGGTTTATTCCAAGTAGGACTAACCTGAATAATAAATAACCTGCAGTTGTAATCTGACCTTCCGAATGTTACCACCCCTACTTCACCATTCCTTGTTCATCTGTTCCTTGCTGATCTGTTCAAAACACCCGCTTAATAATCCGCAACTTATGCGTCCTCTCCCCCGTTTCAACATTCATAATTCCCATACTGTCAATTTTATCGATCCGTACTTTCCCGGATGCATGGATGATGGTATCGGGACCCAGTAAAATCCCAACATGTGTGATGCGGCCCTCTTCATTATCAAAATAAGCAAGATCGCCTTTGCGGGCTTCTGCTAAAAAACCGACTACTTCGCCTTTGTCCACCTGCTGGTAAGCGTCTCGTGGCAATGGTTGATCAAAAAAACGGAACACCTGCTGTGCAAAGCCGCTGCAATCAATACCGAATACAGAACGGCCGCCCCAGAGGTAGGGTGTATTGAGGTATTGCATGGCGATGCCTGTGAGTGCTTCGGTATTAAATGAAGCCTGGGATGGATCCAATGTTTTGCCTGTGTAAGCGAACTGATTGGTTCCGATCTGTGCCTTCCCATCGTTCAGTATGTCAAGCGGGGTTCCTAAGGAAATATGCATGGGTTGGCCGTTACAATCTATCACGGATGCCCATTCGGCACTGAGACTGTTACCGGTGGTGGAGATGTTATCTACAGCCGCCAACTGATTTGACTGGCACCAGCCTTCATATCCATCGTACAGTCCGCGGATGCGGGTAAAGTCTTTTGTCTTTTCCAACACTTCCGCATATTCTCCAAATAATAGCTCACTCACCATCTCTGCCCGGTGGGTGCTTTCCCTGCGCATGGGGCTTACCGGTACAACGCATACAACCATATCCATTTTTTCTGTTTGGCGGAAGATATGGAATTTTGCAGGTTACAGCATCTAACTAAAAAGCTTATTTTTCAGCAGTGGCCAATGACCGATATGCACATATAGAAGACAACGTTCTGTTAGAGAATTTCTACAGGGACCGCGACAACCAATGGTTGGGCGTGTTGTTGCAACGTTACACGTTGTTATTGCTGGGTGTATGCATGAAATACCTGAAAAACGAGGAAGAAGCAAGGGATGCGGTACAGCAGATCTTTCTCAAAGCGATCACGGAATTGGGTAAGTACCGGGTAGAGTATATCAAAAGCTGGCTGTACATGGTGGCCCGCAACCACTGCCTGATGAAACTGCGGGATAAACATGTGACCGTACCCGTAGAGGACCGGATACAGCTGACCGCAGAAGAAACCGACCAGAAAGCGCTTGCCGATAAGGAAATAACGCTTAACCTGCTGGAAAGCTCGCTGGCAGAACTGAACGAAGAGCAGAAAACATGTGTAATTTTGTTCTACCTGCAAAAGAAAAGCTACCAGGAGATCGTTTCTATGACAGGATATTCGCTTTTACAGGTAAAAAGCTATATCCAGAACGGCAAAAGAAACCTGAAAATATTGGTTGAAAAGAAAATGAACAGTCAGTAAATGGCAGACCTGAAAGACATATTAAGCACCGATGATGAATTGAACCAGGATGACCTGCTCAGGTACATAGAAGGAGATGTATCTGATGAGGAGCGCTTTGCCATTGAAAAACAGATGGCAGATTCTTCTTTTATGGATGATGCCGTGGAAGGACTGCAACGTTTCAAGGACCCCGAACAGGCAAAAATATATGCTGAGCAGCTCAACCAGCAGTTACAGAAATACACGGCACTCCGTCAGGCCAGAAAAAAAAGAAGAAAACTAAAAGACCAGAACTGGGTGGTGATTGCCATACTTGGCATCCTGGTATTATGCGTGGCAGGATACCTGCTGATCCATTTTTTTATGGCATCCAAATAACACGTTCATCCGGGAACAATTTTATTCCCCACTAACAAAAACAATCTTGCGTTAAGGCCATTCTCTGTGTACCTCTGTGTCCTTTGTGCCTCTGTGGTAAAGAACATCCTCCTTCGATCCAAGCGAAGGCTTTACCACAGAGGCACAAAGGACACAGAGGTACACAGAGTTAGCCGGCACGCTACCCATTATACAAAAGCAACGCCAGGAAAAACGTAAAACTGAACCAGATAATATTACAGGTCAGTTTAGTTGGCTTTGTTGATGGAGCCACTTTTTGAGAATAGGGCATTAAAAAAATATACCCAAGACGTAACCCTGAAACCGACCTGTAATAATAGTGACGCCGGTTTCTTTCATCCAGGTATCGATGGAGCTGAATTTTCAGGGATGCCAGTAAAATACAGGAGAGCCCTACAATCAATTTTATATTTTCTTCCATAACATGTTTTAAAAAAAACAGCAAAGACACAGTTACGTGCCTTTGCTGTATGATGTATTTCTAAATTATCCTCTTCCCTTGATCAGCTGCACCACTTTTCGTTTTCCTCCCTGTATCAGTTCTGCGTAATAAGTACCGCTGCTGTAATTGTGACCTACCTGCAAAGTACTGTTGGCGCCGAGTTTTGATCTCGAGTCCACTACCCTGCCGGATCCGTCCATTACACGAAGGTCAACAGGTGTTTCATACTTGCTTTCCAGTTTCAGTGTGAAGAATGTAGTTGACGGGTTTGGCATCACCGTTACTTTCAGTTCTTCTTCTGTAGTGGCCGTTTTTACACTGGCAGTACCTTCTGCTGTGATACTCTGTGTGGTTGTTTTGACAGAGGTAAGCCCTGTGGAATAACATGGTGCCTGGTCGCAACTGCCCAGTCTTGCATCACCGTTATCACAGTTATTGCTGTTGATATAGGATAATACCTGGTTTAAGGATACCTGTACTGTCTGGTAAGAAGTACTGCCCCATTTGTTCCGTACAGTATTACATACATACACTTTGCTGCCATTGGTATTCGGTACACGGATATCGGTTACACAGATCGAGATATTGTCTGTATAAGAACATCCGTATTTGTTGGTTACCGTTACCACGAAAGTAAAGCTGCCATTTGTATTCGGTGTGAACACCGGCGCTGCACTGCTGGTACTGTTCAACCTGCTGATTGCATTACCACCCCATGTGTAGGTGTATGGTGCGCCGGATGAAGGAAGTGTACATACCTGCAAGGTAGTTGACTGTGCGCCGTAGCCTATATACAGGTTAGTGCTTACGCCTCCTGTATAGGTACTGTTGGTTGGCACAGCGGTAATTACCGGGTTGAACGATACACCGATGGTGATCTTCTGTACATCAGTGATGTAATTACCTGATGCATCGGTTGCTTTCCAGGTACGGGTAATGATATTACCGCTGGTTACATCACTGTACGTGATCACCGGTGTACTGCAGTTATCTGTAGCAGTTGCCATGCCGGTTACCGATGGTAAGATAGATGCATTACAGTTGATGGTGATATCGTTTGGTTCTGTCAGAACAGGTTTGGTATTATCTACAAACGTGATGGTTTGCGTACAGGTGCTGAAGTTGCCCGCATCATCTGTTGCTTTCCATATTCTTGTGATAATGTTGCCATTCGCATTAGCTATGTCTTCAAACGTGATCGTTGGTGATGCATCACAGTTATCCGTTGCGGTAGCGTTGCCTCCGCAGTTATTCGGTATGGCTGATACACCACAGCTCAGTGTAATATTCGACGGGCATTTCACCACTGGTTTGGTCACATCCACGATGGTGATGGTTTGAGCAGCAGAAGCTGTGTTACCAAATGCATCGGTTGCTTTCCATGTCCTTGTGATCACATTACCTGTTTTACTGTCCGTATAACTTACCGATGGTGTTCCGCAATTATCCGAAGCGGTAGCTGTACCGGTTGCTGATGGTGATGTTGATGCACCGCAATTCACATTCATATTGGCTGGTGCGGTTACTACCGGTGCATTGCCATCAACGATCGTGATCGTTTGAACACCAGTACTGCTGTTGCCTGATGCATCGGTCGCTTTCCAGGTACGTGTTATTTTAGTAAGGGTGGTTACATCTGTATAGCTTACCGTAGTTGTGCCACAGTTATCGGTTGCAGTTGCCATACCTGTTGCTGATGGTATGGTTGATGTTCCGCAACTAACTGTTACAGCGGCCGGAACACTGATCACAGGCGCAACCGCATCTGATACCGTTACAGACTGGTTTTGCGTTACCGTATTTCCGTTACCGTCATCATATTTCCATACGATGGTGTAGTTGCCTTTTACGGTATAGGTCAATGGACTATTGGTGGTAGCAATAATCACACCTGCACAGTTATCAGTTGCTTTAGGAATGGTTGAAACCGTTACAGAACAATTACCGGTAATAGCGGGCAATGATGATACCTGTGGTACAGGATCGGTATTGTCCTTCACAATTACGGTCTGGTTCTGCGTGATCACATTCCTTCCATCGGTGTACGACCAGCGGATGGTATATACACCTGCTTTGGTATAGGTCAGCGGGTCGGTTGTGGTCGCTGTCAGTATTCCATCGCAATTATCCTTCGCTGTTGGTACAGTGGTCACGGTTACTGAACAATAGCCGCTGATGGTTGGCAGGTTATTGTTTGTCAGAACAGGCGGCACCGGATCTTTTACGATCACTGTCTGGTTCTGGGTGCTGCTGTTACCGTTGCCGTCATTGTATGTCCAACGGATCGTATAGGTACCCGGGGCATTGTATGTCAGCGGATCAGTTGTGGTACCGATGATGGTTCCTTTACAATTGTCTTTTGCTGTTGGTTTGACAGTCACAGTTACCGTACAATTACCACTGATCGTTGGCAGTGAATGATCGTTGGCCACAGGCGCTGTATTGTCTTTCACAATGATGGTTTGCTGCTGGATGGTTATGTTGCCATTGCCATCATCAAATTTCCAATGAATGATATGTGTGCCCTGTGTGGTGTACACCAGCGGATCGGTAGTCGTTGCCAGGATCGTGCCTTTGCAATTATCCGTTGCGGTTGGTGTAGACATAACAGTCATTTCCTGGTCCTGGATACCGTCATGATCACATTCATGATCCTCATCATCCCAGTTAAAATAGCTGCTCCACAGGTTGTAGAGATAGCTCACGATACCACGGAAATGATACTCATAATCACGACAGCGGCAGTTGCTGGTGCGGCAATGGCAACCATTGCGGCAGCACCTGCAGTCATCATTGCAACCGGTACCGGTTTTGATCACCACACCTGCAGAACACTCTGCTGTTACCACCGGCAATGCTGCCAGGGTTACTACCGGTGCAATGGTATCTTTCACGATCACTGTCTGATCCTGGTATGATTTGTTACCATAGTTATCCGTGTAGGTCCAATGAACAATATATGTCCCTTGTGCACTATAAGATAATGGATCACTTGTTACACCTGTAACAGGTCCTGCACATGCATCGATGGCTGTTGGCACAACCGTTACGGCTGCTGCGCACTGACCCTTAACAGTTGGCAGTACCGCTACTGTTGGAACAGGAGCGATCTCATCTTTCACAGTTACCACCGCTGTCTGGCTGCTTACGTTGCCGTTTACATCCGTTATAGTCAGGGTTACTGTATTCTCTCCTACGTTCGCACAAGTGAAGCTGTTTGGATAAACAGTCATGGATGCAATACCACAGGCATCATTTGAACCGTTGTCCACATCGGCAGCAACTATTGAAGTTGTACCTGATGCATTCAATTGAACCGTGATGTTTTTAGTGATCACAACTGCTGGAACCTCATCTTTCACAGTCACCACCGCTGTCTGGCTGCTTACGTTGCCGTTTACATCCGTGATAGTCAGGGTTACTATATTCTCTCCTACGTTCGCACAAGTGAAGCTGTTTGGATATACCGTCATGGAAGCGATTCCACAACCATCATTCGAACCATTGTCTACATCAGCAGCAACAATTGATGCTATACCTGATGCGCTCAACTGAATGGTGATGTTTTTGGTGATCACAACCGCAGGAACCTCGTCTTTCACAGTTACCACCGCTGTCTGGCTGCTTACGTTGCCGTTTACATCCGTGATAGTCAGGGTTACTATATTCTCTCCTACGTTCGCACAAGTGAAGCTGTTTGGATATACACTCATCGATGCGATACCACAAGCGTCATTCGAACCGTTGTCTACATCAGCAGCAACAATTGATGCTGTACCTGATGCGTTCAACTGAATGGTGATGTTTTTAGTGATCACAACCGCAGGAACCTCATCTCTCACAGTTACCACTGCTGTCTGACTGCTTACGTTGCCGTTTACATCCGTTACTGTCAGGGTTACTGTATTGTCGCCTACGTTCGCGCAAGTGAAGCTGTTTGGATAAACAGTCATCGAAGTGATACCACAGGCATCATTTGAACCGTTATCTACATCAGCAGCAACGATTGAAGTTGTACCTGATGCATTCAACTGTATGGTGATGTTTTTAGTGATCACAACCGCAGGAACTTCGTCTTTCACAGTTACCACTGCTGTCTGGCTGCTTACGTTGCCGTTTACATCCGTTACTGTCAGGGTTACTATATTATCTCCCACGTTCGCACATGTGAAGCTGTTTGGATAAACAGTCATGGATGCGATACCACAGGCATCATTTGAACCGTTATCTACATCAGCAGCAACGATTGAAGTTGTACCTGATGCATTCAACTGTATGGTGATGTTTTTAGTGATCACAACCGCAGCAACTTCGTCTTTCACAGTTACCACTGCTGTCTGGCTGCTTACGTTGCCGTTTACATCCGTTACTGTCAGGGTTACTGTATTCTCGCCTACGTTCGCGCAAGTGAAGCTGTTTGGATAAACAGTCATGGGTGCGATACCACATGCATCATTAGAACCATTGTCTACATCGGCAGCAGCAATTGAAGCTGTACCTGACGCATTCAACTGTATTGTGATATTCTTAGTGATCACAACCGCAGGAACTTCATCCTTCACAGTTACCACCGCTGTCTGGCTGCTTACGTTGCCGTTTACATCCGTTACTGTCAGGGTTACTGTATTCGCTCCTACGTTCGCGCAAGTGAAGCTGTTTGGATAAACAGTCATGGATGCGATACCACATGCATCATTTGAACCGTTGTCTACATCGGCAGCAGCGATTGAAGCTGTACCTGATGCATTCAACTGAACAGTAATGTTCTTAGTGATCACAACAGCAGGAACCTCATCTTTTACAGTCACTACAGCCTCCTGGCTGTTCACATTGCCATGAATATCGGTTACTGTCAGGGTCACTGTATTCGTTCCTATATTGCTGCAATCAAAGCTGGTTTTACTCAGCGCCATGCTGGCAATACCGCAATTATCCATCGAACCATTGTTGATCTGTGCAGGTGTGATACTTACCGTACCATTCGCACCTAGTTGTACCGTAATATCCTGTGCAGCCACGATCGGTTTCTCTGTATCCCTTACAGCGATCGTCTGGGTATAGGTTTGTGTATTGTTATGAATATCTGTAACGGTCCACAGCACCTGTGTAGTCCCTACAGGATACACACCGCTGGCGATTCCGTTATTGGTAACAGTTGCCACTCCGCAGTTGTCACCGGTAACCGGTGTGCCTAAAGCTACCACCGCACCACATGAGCCTGCATCATTGGTCACTGTAATGTTTGGAATACTGATGGTTGGTTTTTCTGCATCCACCACCGTTACATTGAATCTGCAGAATGTCTGGTTGCCCGAACGGTCCGTTGCCGTATACGTCACTTCCGTGGTTCCTACAGGGAACACAGAACCCTGTATATGGGTGGTTGTGAAAGTTAAACCAACACTACAGTTATCACCCGGTGTTGGCGGGTGCCAGTTTACGATGGCCCCACAGGTACCTGCTGCCGCATTCACGGTAATATTACCAGGACAACCCGTTATGGTCGGCGGCTGGCTATCAATCACAGTGAGCGTGAAACTGGCAGTTGTTTTATTGCCATGTATATCTGTAGCTGTATAGGTGATGGTATGTACACCTACGGCTTTTAGCGTAAGCCCCATTGCTTCGTAGAACGCATCATTGCTTACAAGGCTGATCGTTCCGCCACAATTATCAGTGGCAGTTGGTTTAACCCAGGTAGCCAGTGTAGAGCAGTCATTTTCTATCGTGTACGCAACGATATTGGCCGGCATATTGTGAATAACCGGTTTCTGGTTATCCGTTACCGTTATCGTTTGTACAGAAGTTTGTGTGTTAGTATGTATATCAACCGCTGTCCATGTGATAGTAGTAGTTCCTACAGGGTAAGGTGCAGTCAATGCCAAGGCATCGCTACGCACACCTGTTACCGAACTCACCACGCAGTTATCAGCCGCATACGGTGTATTCACCGTAACCAGTGCATCGCAACGGTTGATGTCGTTATTAACAGCCACATTCGCATTGGCAGTGATCACTGGTTTTTCATTATCCGTAACTACTACCTGCTGTGTAACCGTACTTGTTCTGTTATGGATATCGGTAGCTGTCCAGGTAATGATCGTCGTTCCAACCGGGTAATCAGCCGTCAATGCCAGTTCATCGCTTCTTGTACCGATGATGCCAGACACACCGCAATTATCAGTCACTACAGGCGCTGTAATAGCAAGAGACGCTCCGCATTTACCCGCATCATTGTTGACTGCAATAGCAGCTGGTGCAGTGATCTCAGGATCCTGAGCATCCACAACTGTTACGATTTGCGTAGCCGTTGCGGTAAGACCGCTGTTATCTGTCACAGTCCAGGTTACGGTGGTTGTGCCCACCGGGAACAATCCATTTACCAGGAATGACGCGCTGTTATTCGTTACACTGTACACACCACAGTTATCAGCTGTGACAGCATAGCCCAGTGTTACAGCCGCACCGCATGCACCCTCATCATTATTGACACTGATGGCTGCAGGCGCGGTAATTGTTGGCGCTATATTATCGGTCACAACCACTGTGAATGAGTAGTTGACCGTACCGCAACCATTGGAAGCAGATACTGTCACATTGGTTGTTCCTTTATTAAAGATGTTTCCGCTGCCGGTACCAGTTCCGTAACCGGTTGTAGCGCCTGTGAATACATAACTCACAGAAGGCGCAGGTACGCCGCTTACACTCAATCCATAACTCACTGTTTGGGCGCAGCCATCAAATGGTGTATTCGCCGGTACAGAAGCTACTGTATTGGAGAATACAGGCGCAGTTCCGCTGGTAACTTCCGCAGCACCTGTCATATCAGATGTACAGCCTGTTGTTGTGTTGGTAGCTACTACTGTATAACTGCCTATCGCCGATTGGGCTGCAAAATTGATAGCGCTGCCATTGCCATTTACCGGTGAACCTACTGCACTGGCTCCTCTCATCAACTGGTAACGGATACCGCTTTGTGAAGCCGCCAGGCCGATAGCCACTGTATTTCCACAGCTGATACCACCACCTGTTACTGCATACACATTTGGTAACGGGTTAACAGTAACTGTTGAAGATGCCGTACCGGTACAACCGTTGGCATCGGTACCTGTTACAGTATAAGTAGTAGTAGCCGATGGGCTTACATTGATGCTTTGCGTAGTAGCTCCTCCTGGTGTCCATGCCCAGTCGCTAATGGCGGCTGATGATCCACCGCTGTACGTTACTGTTACAACAGCAAAGTAGTTATTCAGCGAAGCGTTCTGCATAAACCCGAAGCTCGCTGAGTTACTAACCGTGAACGTATTAACACCGTTTATCACGTAATTGGAAGGCGTGAAGGTGATGGTTTTCAACTTGGCAGAAGCCGGACAGCTACACTCAGCAGCCGTAGGCACATACACCGGACCTGCCGCGTTATTGAATAGTGTGGCACGCGAATTTGAGTGACACTCTACCCCTATTGACAATTCGATTTTTACACTGGATACGGTTCCGGCACCATTACTATTATCGGTCCACCTGATACCTACAGGAACCATGTATCCATACCGGCTCGTGGAATAACAATCGTATTGAATGCCTATCAGATCCGGAAGCGAGATATTATATGTGCGTGTGGTAGTCACATTCTGTGAAGCAGTAAGCGTTACAGAAGCGCCTGCACAGATCGCCGTTGTAGCTGGCGTGACGGACAATGCCGGTAATGCATTGACTACCACCACTGCATTTCCGCTCATATTGGAAGTACAGCCAGTTGTCGCATTGGTTGCCACCACTGTATAGGTACCGGCCACTGTCTGGATACCGAAATTCAGGGCTGCGCCTGTTCCGGAAAGTGTGGTAATATTTGTTCCGTCTCTTTTCAGGAGATAGTTCACGCCTGATTGAGAATTGCCAAGACCTACTGCCACACCCGCAGAACCTACACAATACGCACCGCCACCGGTAATCGCATACTGAACAGGTAATGCATTGATGGTAACGGTTGCTGTTGCCGTACCCACATTACCGCTGGCATCAGTTACACTGAGTGTAACCGTATTGGCGCCAACATCTGTGTTATTGAAATTCGTTTGATTGAGTGAATAGGTTAAAGTGCCGCTGCAATTATCAGTAGATCCATTATTGATCTGCCCGGGCGTAATAACGGCATTACCGTTTGCATCAAGACAGAGCGTAAGGTTTCTCGTAATCACATTCGGTTTAATGGCATCGATCACCGTTACAATTGCGTCTCCTGATTCAGAATTACCTGCTGCATCGGTCACGATCAGTTGTACTGTATTCGCACCAAGTTTGCTACAGTTAAATGTATTGGATGTACCGCTGCTGGTGTAGGCCGCCTGTACATATAACCATTTAACGGTACCACCGCATGGATCACCAAATACAGTGTTGGATGCCTGTATGGTGAAGCTGTTTTGTCCAACAGCGCCGGCAAAAGCTGCCATGCTGCTGGTTGAATGACAGCCCCCGATGGTATAGTTACCACAGGTTCCGCCCGGTGTTCCATAGCTGGCAAAAACGATCTCTGAGATCACTTTGCCCGCAGGGGCAGTCAGTGTCAGGTAACTTCCTTCCGCAGCGCTGGCACAGATATAGCCATTGCTGTTTGTGAGGAAGGATACCGTTCCACAATTATCCGTGCTGCCGTTATCAAGGTCAGCAGCCTGGAGTGTTGCCTGACCGCTGGCATCAAGATAGAGGTTGATATTTTTTGTACGTACCACCGGTTTCACATTGTCCACTATTGTTACAGTAAATGAAACAGATGGAGTACCGCAGGCATTGACTGCCTGTACGGTTACATTGGTAACGCCTTTATTAAAAGTCAGACCGCTGCCGGTTCCTGTACCGGTTCCGGTAGTAGCGCCTGTAAATGTATAGGTAACATTGGGAGCCGGTGTACCGGATACGCTCAATGCATAGTTCACCACGGCATCGCAAGTGGTGGCTGAAGTGAACTCCTGTATATAAGCGTTGGTGTTTGCAAAAGATGGCGCAATACAACTTACTACTGCATTCACTGCAAAATCGTAAGACGCTTCGTCACAATCTGTATTATTAACCGTGATCACAGCGTTGCGTGTTGCCACTGTCGCAGATACAAAGTTCACAGTAAAGGATGTACTGCTACCCGCCGCAATTGTGGCAGGCAAACTGATTCCGCTTACAGTGAATTCAGCAGCATTCGCTCCGCTCACACCGATAGACGATACCGTCATTGGTGCATTGCCCGTATTCTGTACTACGAAAGTTTTGCTGATGGGTGCACCCGGCAAGGCTGTACCAAAGCTGGTGTTATCGCCGGTTGCCGGTGTCGCATCACCCTTAACGATGGTTACACTGTTACCGGTGATATTCACCTCGGGTGTTACTGTGTTCAGGGTAACAGAACCTACAGTATTGGAACAGGTATTCGCGTCTCTTACTGATACGGAATAAGTACCTGCGGCAAGACTGTTGAATGTATTGGAAGACTGGTAAGCGCCGCCATTGATGGCATACTGGTAAGGAGCCGTACCAGCAGTTGGTGTAACTGTAATGCTGCCGGTGCCGGGACAATTCACATCCACCTTACTAATGGTAGCGGCAGGCAGCGGATTAACAGTAACAGATAAAGGTGCAGAAGTTGCCGAACAGTTGTTGCTGTTAGTAACCGTTACTGTATAATAACCAGAAGCTGTAGCTGTAATAGAAGGCGTAGTTGCCCCACCCGGTGTCCATGCATAAGTGCTGAAACTGCCCGGTGCATTTGATGGGATCCAACTGGCTGCAGAAGAAGAGGTAAGTGTAGAACTAACATTGTTAATGCTTGCATCTGCCAGTGTGGTACCAGTGGTTTCATTCAGTTTATAATATGCCACAAGCCCGGTAGTGTTGCCCGGTATTTCTGCAAACCTGTTCGCCTGCAGTTCCGCCTGTGTGCGTGCTACGTTCCAGATACGCAGTTCATCCATGATGCCATTATACAGTTCACTGCCGGCATCACCTACCGCTCTCTGTCCGATACGCAGTGTTGTACCGGTTGTATTAAAGCTTTTAGCTGCGCTCACATCCAGCACACCATCAACATACAATCTTACTGTGCTGCCATCAAAAGTAACCGCCAAATGGTGCCAGTTGCCGTCGCTGATATTGATATTACCCTGCAGATCATTGTTCTCACCCACATAATATAAACGGCTGCCCACTATGATCAGGCCTGAACGCTGGCTGTTGGCAATCTGTCCCCAGTTAGCCACTACCCCGTTTGTTGCAATTGTTGTTTTCACCCATGCCTCTATAGTACGGGCACTGTTTCCCTGTGGCAATGCAGGGTTGTTGCTTTGTCCGTAACCACTTGCGTTCATCGACATGGCATTACCCAATGCTGATACTTTCAGTTCCACCGATCCGCCTTCGCAGAATGTGGTAGGTGTGGCCGCATAAATAGTTGGTGCCGGGTTAGGATTCACCGTTACCGTTAATGTGGATACGCCACCGCAAACCGTGGTATATTTTATCTGCGTGGTACCCGTTGCAAGAGCGGTTACGAGGCCTGAACTGCTGATGGTGGCCACAGCAGTATTAGAACTGATCCAGGTGCCATCAGCAATGGTATTGCTAAGTGTGGCAGTTGCGCTTATACATAAAGCAGAAGTGCCGGTAATCGCTGCAGTTGGTGCAGTGTACGCTGCACAGGTTCCGGACACCGTTCCCGCTACAAAATTCGAAGCGGTACCTGTTCCGGCAAAACCATTCAGTGTACTGGCAGCAGTATAATTATTCGGGCCACTGTCCTGCGCAGTGGTAATAGAAGTATTGTTTGCAGTGACAAAACCCTGGTTGAATTTGTAGTAAGCCAACAGTCCGTTTTGTGTGGCCGGGTTTGGCAGTTCACAGTTCCTGTTGTTTGTAATCTCATCGGCACAAAGGGCACGGTTCCAGATACGCACTTCATCCATGGAGCCACTGAAGAAGTGGTTCACGTCCCATCGTCCTACCAGCATAGGACCCGGCACATGTGCCGGCATGCTGGAAGATGTAGCAACCAATGACCCGTTGCGGTATAATTTCATCGTTGTTGTTGCAGCATCATAGGTTACGGCTACATGCAACCACTGGTTCAGTGGAACCGTTGCGGAAGCATCCTGTAGTATTATAGTAGCGCCGGTGAAAGCGTGGCCTGCACTCAAACGGCCGTTATCGATCCAGAACGGAGCATCTTGTGAGGAGATGATATTTCTTCCGATACTGGATACGGAATTGGCATACACCCATGCTTCTTTGGTATAGGAAACAGGTGTATTGACATTGCCGACAGGGAAATGATCATTGATGCCATCAAAATGCAGCGCTCCTGCCGGTGTAGAATTCACCACAACCGTTGTCGCGGCACCTGACGCACAACCTGCCGCCGAAGTACCAGTTACGGTATAAACACCTGCTGATGCCGCACTAACCGGTGTAACAGATACAGTCTCTCCTGTTGCTGTATATGCGTTGGGCCCGGTCCATGAATAGGTTGCCGCGCCTGAAGCGGTTAAATAAATAGTACCACCTGTAGTAACAGGACTGTTGCTGGAAGCGGTCACAGAAGGAATTGAATTCACCGTAACAGTTTGCACCGCTGAAACAGCAGTACAGCCTGATGCGTTGGTCACACTCACTGTATAGTTGCCGCTTTGTGAAGCGATATAATCTTTTGTTGCAGCACCAGGAATCAGATCCCCATTCCTGTACCACTGGTAACTCGTAGCAGTTGCTGCCGTTAAGGTTACTGATCCGCCCTGGCAGAAAACAACAGGACCGGAAGCAGTAATGCTTGCCGTTGGCAATGCATTCACCACCACATTGGTGGCCGTCGAGGTAGTTGAACAATCGCTGCTGTTGGTAACGGTTACTGAATAAGAACCCGCCTGTGTAACCACAATAGATTGCGTGGTTTCTCCATTGCTCCATGCATATTCTGCCGATGGTGACGCTGTTAAAGTAACAGAGGCCCCCTGGCAGAAAGTAGTTGGGCCCGAAGGCGTAATGGTGGCAGTTGGTTTGGCATTAACCGTAACATCTACCTGTACGCGGTTACTTGCACAGGTGTTCACTGTTTGCTGAACCCAATAAACAGCATTGGCTGTTAATACAGGCGTATTGTAGGTGGCCAGTGACGAAAGCAATGTGCCGTTGGTGGCAGCACTGTACCACTGGAATGTGGCAGACTCATCACCATCAGCTACCAGGCTGGCTGCCTGGCCCGAACAGATCACAGTAGTGCCTGATACATCAGGAACAACCGGTTTATCCAGCACGGTTACAACGATAACATCCGAAGCGCTGCAGTTGCCATTGCTCGTCGTAACAGTATATTCTGTTGTGAACGAAGGCGACACAACAATAGAAGCCGTATTGCCACCGCCCGGGTTCCAGCTGTAAGTAGTGCCATTACCTGTGGCAGTAAGCGTAGTAGGACTTTCGTTACAGATTGATTTATCCGTACCGGCATTTACTGTCGGCGAAGTATTTACGGTTACAGTAAAGCTGTTGGAAGTAACGGTACCGCACGCATTGGTGATAGTAACAGTATAGACGCCTGCATCGGAAGTGGTAACGTTATTGAAAGTAAGTGTAGACAGGTTAGTGCCCGAGTAAGCAGTACCGTCTGCTATCGCAACACCAGCTTTCTTCCACTGGTAGCTGAGTTCCTCACCGGTAGCAACTACGGGAACATCTACCAGCGTACCGGTACACAGGGCAAGTGCCGGGAGTGTACCCACTACGGTTGGTGTTGCATTCATCACCAGTTTTGCATGGATGGATGTCAAAATTTCATGGCACCCGGTAGGGTTGGTGATCACGCAGTAATAATGATCGGATTCATCTGCTTCTACTGCGGCATTGATGGTAAGTGTTGCAGTAGAGGATCCGGTGATATGTCCGTTATCCTGTAGCGCCACTCCATTCTTGTACCATTTATAAGTAAGCCCGGTAAGAGAAGCAGATACACTCATCACCGCATTATTGCCGCTGCATACTGCATACTGCAATTGTGGTTGTGCTGTGATCTCTGCAACCTGCGTAACGGTAACCACCGCTGTATTGGAAGTCACGCTTCCACATGCAGAGTTGGAACTGATAACGCAGTAATAATTTCCTGCATCACTTACAGCAGCCTGGTTAAAATGAAGTGTTGCCGTATTCGAGCCGGTAATGTTTGCATCATCTTCCAGCGGCTCATCGTTGTGGTACCATTGGTAAGATACAGCGCCGGTAGCGGCCACTGTCAAAGTCAATCCTGACCCTGCACATACTGACTGGGCAACGGGTGACTGTATAAGCACCACAGGCTGTCCTACAGTTACCTTTACAGAGGAAGGCTCCGATTGGCAGCCATTGCTGTTGGTAACGGTTACAGTATAGGTACCGCTCTGTGTTACGCTGATGGTTTGCGTGGTGGCACCTGTGCTCCACGAGTATGAAATATATCCTGAACCCGCATTCAACTGAACCGGGCTGGTTCCGCATACATTGATGGGCGATTCCGGTGTGATGCTGGCCGCAGGCGCATGAAGCGTAACAATGGTTTGTGAAGTCTGCGCCCCACAACCCTGTACCTGGGCAGTTACCGTATAAGTTCCCGCATTCACCGCTGATACCGTATTGATAACAGGGTTCTGCAGGTTAGAAGTAAAGTTGTTAGGCCCCACCCATGCATAGGTTGCCCCGGCATTGAAGCTGGCAAACAGCTCGAGGTTTTCGCCGGCACAGGGTGAGCTGTTGCTAACGGTCAGGTTGCTTCCCACCAGTTCCACATCTATAGATGCTTCCTGGCTCTTACAACCATTGATAATAGTATATGCCGTGTAGGTTCCTTCGTGGATCTCCTGCGCGTTGGTAATCGTTGGGTTCTGGAGATTTGATGTGAAGTTGTTAGGACCTGTCCAGTAATACACAGCATTGGCAATCGTATTTGCTTTCAATTGCAGTGTACCGCCGGTACAGGCAGGCATTGTGTACGAAACATCAGGTGTTATTGCTGAAACGCACTGGGTAGATGCCACAAAATTAGGGTAAGGGTCCGCACGCAAAGTGGTAAATGCACCACCGCCATACACATTGTTATCCGCAGCCAGTAAAGCTGTTACCGTGCTGTTTGCATTCAGGTCCCAGCCGTTTACAACACCTGTGTTCACATCTACCGCGGCAAACCTGTTCCGGGTAAGACCACCTATCGTCGAGAATGATCCACCCATATACAAAGTGTTTCCTGACAGGGTCATGGAAGTAAGAGTGCTGTTTGATCCGCTTGTAGGGTACCACGAGGTCAACGTGTTATTAGATAATTTTATAGCCGCAATACGTGACCTGGCTATGCCGGCTATAGTGGTGAAGCCACCGCCAATAAAAAGGGTATCACCCTTTAGTGCCATATTAGTTACAGAACTGTTCACAACCAGGTTAAGTCCCAGCAGTGTATTAGTGGATATTTTAAAAGAAGCCAGTCGGTTCCTTGTACTTCCACCGATAATTGAAAAGTTACCTCCCACATACAATGTATCGCCGCCTACCAATAACCTGCTAATGTTGCTGTTCGAAGCAGGATTAAAGCTGGTGGCCTGCCCGTTCTGATCGAGCGCAGCTAAATAAGCACGGGCTTGTCCGCCAATGTTGGTAAAACTGCCACCGGCATAAATGGTATTGCCTGAAACCGCAATTGTTGCGACAGTCGAATTTGACAAAGGGTTCCATGGCAATACGGCTCCACTCACCAGGTCAACTGCACCAGCATAATTTCTTATCTGGCCACCGAGTATGGTAAAGCTTCCACCTACATATACCTTGTTATTACTGACAGCTAATGAAGTCACTGTAGAGTTGGCCGCCGGGTTCCAGTTGAGCAGCTGGCCCGTGGATGCACGGAATGCAGCCAGTCTTGTACGCGTTTCTCCACCAATCTTGGTAAAGTTACCACCGGCATAAATCGTACCATTATAGCTGGCAATACCCTGAACAACACTTACAGGCGCAGGATTCCAGTTGGTTATGGCGCCAGTATTGATGTCGGCAGCCAGCAGGTAGGTACGGGAAAGCGAATTACTTAAACTGAAGCCGCCACCGAGGTATAAAAGCCCATTGGCGATATGAATGGATTGTACATAATTATTCAGGGGTATATTCAGTGAAGTAGCTGTTCCGCTGGTGAGCGGGAAAGCGGCGAAATAAGGTTTGCTCACAGAATTGACGGTTGTAAAGTAACCACCGACATACACATTGGACCCGTTAACCAGCACCGTATTTACCTGGTTGTTTACGATAGGCGCCCATGTATTGTTCAAGGTGCCTGTAGCTGCATTCACTGCCCCCAGGTAACCCCTTGCTGTTCCACCGATATTGGTAAATGCTCCGCCAATATATAATTGATCCCCCCCAATCGCTATTGAAAAGACTGTCGAATTCAGGCTGGTTGGTATGAAACCTGGTAAAGCAAGACCTGTACTGCCATCCAGTGCCACCAGGTTATTGCGTGATAGCCCGCCGATGGTTGTAAATGAACCGCCTGCATAGATTACGGACCCGGAAACAGCCAGCGATCTCACATCGCTGCTGGCATTCGGGTTCCAGGCAGTGATCGTACCTGATGCTGCGTCCACGCACGCGAGCTTACTACGGGAAAGTGGTGAAATACCTGTGAATATACCCGCTACAGCTACTTTATTACCGCTGAGTCCGATGGCATTCACCGTATTATTGGCCTGTGTAAGAATGGATGTGTTCAGGGCACCGGTAGCCGCGCTAACCACTGCCAGACGTGTGCGTGCCTGGCCACCTACGATTGTGAAATTTCCTGCTATATAGACAAGTCCACCTGTTTCCACAAACCCATTCACCTGCCCATTGGTAACGTTGGGATTAAATCCGGTAATGACCGGAAGACCACTGACCGGCAGGGTAAAAGATGCTCCGCCTGCACGCGTACCTCCTGCGATAGTTGTGCTGACACCGCTCATTCCCACATATAACAAGTTATTCTTAATATACAAAGAAGTGACATTGGTTCCGGGCGCAGGGTTCCAGGTGGTAATTACACCGGTGCTGATACGGAAAGATACCAGTCTTGCTCTTGCGATTCCAGCTACCGTACCGAAAAGACCACCGATAAATAATGTGTCTCCTGATACTACGAGTGCGTTAACGTTGTTGTTGGGCGCAGGATTAAATGAGGTAAGTGCACCGGTACTGGCAAGGATGGCAGCAAACCGGGTGCGGGTAACTCCGCCAATAAGACTGAAGCCACCACCGATGAATATGGTGTCCCCTTTTTTAGCAATGGCCAATATCGTACTGTTCGCATTGGGGTTCCATGATGTAGCCAGTCCGGTGGTTGCATCTATCGCAGCGATACGGTTTCGGGTAGCACCGCCTATAGAAGCAAAGTTACCTCCGGCATACACCGTATTACCTGCTACCAGCAGCGAGTTAACAGAAGAATTGGCAGAAGGGTTCCAGTCACTTACCGAACCATCCGCATTGATCTTCGCAATATTGATACGACGCGAAGTGCCTACCAGGGTAAATGTTCCGCCGATATACCAGCCGCCATTACCATCAGATACCATGCTACTGATGGTTCCGTTCACAAACGGGAAACCTGTCTGCTGCTGGCCCGTAGCGGCATCCAGCAAAGCGAAACGGCCCGCCTGCGAGCTGACTGTTGTGAACCCGCCTCCCACATAGAGTTTAGTACCCACGAGCTGCATCGTGTATATAATGTTGTCAAACGCCGGCGCCTGGAACAGGGGATCCACCACGCCGGCACTGGTAATATGCGCCAGGTTTACGCGGGGTACACCGCCTACCAGTGTAAAGTTTCCGCCAATATACCATCCGCCTGCTTTATCGGAAACCACCGAATACACAACCCCGTTGGGCTGGGGATAAGATTTCGGGATCTTTCCCTCGGCATCCAGTGTAACACCATATTGCGCCATCTGGCCAACCTTGGTAAAAGTGCCACCCATAATCACGGTGTCACCTGTTCGCACAATGGCATTTACGTTACCGTTGGCCTGCGGATAATTCGTCAGCAGGGTTTGGGCGAAAGACGCAAAAATCACATGCAGTAAAAGGGCGGAGAGTACAATTTTCTTCATAAACAGTTTTTAGTACTAGGCAGTTATATTGAAACAGGAATAATCAGGAATAAAACCTTACGGTTTGCGGTATAAGAAACAGCTGTACAGGTACCGGTACCCGGACAGCATTCATTGGTGTACGTATGTAATTGGCAAATGATTGCAGAAAACACAACAAAGTGTGGCGTAGCCTTGTTCTCATAATGCAGTTAGTTGGGTTGTAGTCATAGAACTTACCAAAACCGTGTAGTGGAAAATCTACGAAACCATAAAATAACCATAGTAGAGGCGGCTTTGGAAACCTATTTGAGCAAAGCCATTGATTAGTAGATAACCTGCTGATTCCAGTAGATTTGAAAAAATGATCTGTTAAAAATTGGTTATTGCAGGTTTTCGGCTATTTTTAAGCTACTACAGTTCAATCACTTGTGAGAACCCCATAAAATGACCTTCAGATCCATTATTGTAGAGGACAATATCCTGGAACGCGATGCGTTAGCCGCCAAGATCAAAAAAATTGACAATTTATCACTACAGGCCGTACTGGAAAATGGACTACAGGCCGCCAGTTTCCTGAAAGACAAAGAAGTGGATATCGTATTCTCTGATATCGATATGCCCGATCTCTCCGGTATCGAATTGCTGAGGAGCATTAAGCATCCGCCTGTTTTCATCTTTATTTCCTCCCATCCCGAACATGCCGCAGAAAGCTTTGAACTGGATGTGATCGATTATATCGTAAAACCGGTGAAGATGGACCGGCTGATCAAGGCAGTGAATAAGGCGGTTGAATACATCAACACAAAAAAGAAAATCTTTCCCGAAAAAAACAGTCCGGTTGCAGCGGTAAACCCCGCTGAATTTGTGCGCACCATCGATGCACAGGACTATTTTTTTATCAAGGAAAAAAATGCCTTTGTCAAACTGAACATGGGCGAGGTTTTATACATAGAAAGCATGGGCGATTTTTCGAAGATCATTACCACCGCCAATAAAAGCCATTTTATACTGGTGAGCCTGAAGAACCTCGAAAAACAATTACCGGAAAAACTGTTCATGCGTGTGCACAAACAATACATTGTGAACCTGCTGCATATCTCCAACATCAGCGCGGCCGATATCAAACTATCAGGTAATGTAACCATACCGCTCAGTAGTGCCTACAGACAATTATTGCTGGATAATGTGGTGGCGAAGAAGACCTTGACGAGGTTTGGAGAATAATTAATAATTAATAATTGATAATTAGTAATTAATAATTCCAATTAGTAATGATGGAATCAGTCCTATATCAGAACAGCATAAATTATTAATTATTAATTATCAATCGCACCTATCCCTTTTAGTACAGAGCGATTATTATAAGTAAAATAATTAATGTATAACTGTAGCATTCGCCCAATCTAAATTAGCTTTTGCAATGGGGAAATCACCTCCATCAAACTCTTTACACATTTCAATTGCCTTCACTAAATCTTTTTTACTATCGTCTAATAAATCCGAATCGTTAGTTTCTATTGCATGTTTCAGTTTGCTTAGTCCCCTGTTTGCAAATGCAGCAAAATTATCTGGATTATCTTTTATTTCGTCATCATACTGCACAATCCAATCAAATTGACCCACCCATTCCGGCGCAAACTGACCCACATTTTTGCTGGCGTAAAGTTGCATAATTCATGTTCATTTTCTCTGTCATCTGCTGCATAGCTATTTACTGACTGCATTACCGATTCTCCTTTCAATATACTACACGCTATCTTTCCTGGCAACAGTTAACCTGGATCACGCTGTAGTGCTTACTGATCAACAGTTCTGTATAGCTTCTTTATGATTACGTAAATAGATAAGGGAAGGAACCACATTGAATCGCCGCGGCGATTCAATTTTACAAGTGAAATAAGCTTGCTGCAATGATCATGAAAGGTGGGTCAAATACAATCGGATAAACCGGGTCATTTTAAATCGGATACTACTGGTACATCAAAACCGGAATCACTGGATCAATGCAATCGGATTTTGCAACTGTACCAAATATAACGTAGGCATTTCAATAGGCACTTCAGTACAGCATTACAGTATCAGGATAAAGGAGTAATTTCGTTTCACAATCCATTATACATTAGATAAATTCGATATAATATCTATTCTGTACTAAAAGGGATAGGTGCGATTATCAATTACTAATTATACTGCCCCCGGCAACGACACATCAAACCTGCTCCCCGCCCCCGGTTTACTTTCTACAGTAATGCTCCCTCCCATCAGGCCGGCAAAATGTTTACTGAGCATCAGCCCCAGCCCTGTTCCTTTTTCTTTGGCCGTTCCGAAACTGCTTTCGATGGAATGAATAGATGCACTGTTGATCTGTTGTACTTTACCCGCATCCATACCCACGCCATTGTCTTTGATAGTAAGCACCACTTTATCATTATCCTGTACGGAAGACAATTCGAGCCTGCCCCCCTCACTCGAAAATTTAACCGCATTATTCACCAGGTTGCGTACGATCAGGTCGGTCATGTTCTTATCGCCTTTGATATATACGCCCGGCATTACCGTATTTTCTAAAAAGATTTTTTTATTATGCAGTGGCTGCTCCACTCCTTTCAATGCCTGTTGCACCGCTGTACTGACATCCACCGTTTCTATCACCGGTGCAAATCCTTTCATCTGGCTGGCCGACCAGTTGAGCAGGTTTTCCATCAGGGCAGATGTATGGTCCAGTGTGCCCTTGATCTGCTGCATGTAAAGGGCCAGCCGTTCCTGCTCAATATCCCCGTCTTCCAGTAAAGAACTGAATGCGATCAGGTTGTTCACCGGACCGCGCATATCATGACTCACTACGCTGAATATTTTATCTTTTACATTCACCAGTTCTTCCAGGGCAAGCTTCTGTTCAGACACCACTTTATTCAGTTTGATGGTTTTGTGACGGCTGTTGTAAATAAGTAATGCCGCTGCAAACACCAGTATCGCCACCACACCCAGTCCAAGCGATAACCATTTGTTGGCAGTAAGCTGTACATCCTGCAGGCTGATCTGTTGTTCACTGATCTTTTTATCGTATTCGGCTTTTACATGTTCCTCTTTCCGCAGGTTTGCTTCCGTCTCTTTCTGTTTTTGCAATGCGGCCTGCTCCTGCAGAAATGTCAACCGCTGTAATGTTTTTTCTTTATCACTGATCAGCAATTGCTGGTTCCGTAACAGTATCTGCTGCTGTTGTTCTTTTAAACGTGCATCTGCAAGCTGTTGTGCATTTTGATAATCGCGTTCTTTGATATCAAAATCAATCCTCAGCTGCCGCCTGGTAACTTCCTGCTCCTTTTCTTTATTGAAAATGCTGTCCTTCACAACAATCGCTTTCCTGTAATAGAAAAGTGCACTGTCAAAATTCTTCTGTTTTTCAAAAGCATCACTGATGGCTAATAATGTGGTTTCGGCTGTTGCTGAACGACCCGCCTCTATCGAAGCAATCAGCGCTTCATGCAGCATGGCCATACCTTTCGGAAAATCCTGCAACCGGTTTATATAAAACTGCCCGGCCATTACCAGATTGATACCATAGGTGTCGCTGTTTGTTTCTTTATTCAACCCGATACCAATGGCAAAATTCTTTTGAGCAGCCGGGTAATTGCCCTTCAATTCATCTAACCGGCCAAGGGCATTATAAAAATCGGATTTCAGGTCATCATCTTCCGTAAGCAATGAGTGTTTTAATCCTTTATCTAGTACAACTGAGAGTTCTTTCAGGCGGTCAGCGGGCGGTATACCCATTGCCGACAACTCGTCATTGGTAGCGGAAAATAACAGATCACCAACCTGTTCATAGGCCACGGCGATACCGCGGTGTGAATTATCTTCTTCGAATACTTTTAACGCTTTCCGTGCATACTCCATCCCTTTCACTTTCTGCCCGATACTGATATAAATGGCAGACATATTCATCAGGCAACTGCTTACTCCTCCCGCATCATTAAAGGAGTTGAAAAGCCTCATCGCTTTTTCATGCACTTCAAGCGATCTCGGGTAATCAGCGATACCCATGTAGAGAGCGCCCAGGTTAAGATAACCCGCTGCTTCCTGCCTTGGGGTATCGGAGAGCCTGGCAGTTTCAATAGTCAGCAAATAATAATTGATGGCTTTCAGCCTGTCTGCGTTATGGAACACGGCCCCCGCCCTGTAATACACATTTGACAATGCACGTTTTCTTGGCAGTTTTGCAGCAACATGAATGGCTGAATCTATGTACACCTGTGCTTTCGCATAATTTCTTACCGTAGCATAAGCACGAAAAATATTTTTTAGATGCAGTACCTTAACCGAATCTTCTTTTTGGTAACGGCTACTAACGGCCAGTAAACTATCGATTCTCCGTTGCTGGCTCTGTGCCATTGTAACACACACAAAAAACAATACGGTTACTGCCAATAGTTTTCTCATAGTTTCGCTGTACGCGCGTGGATTCAAAATAGAACACGGCAAAATACAACAACACACATTACAAACAATATAACGCCATCAAAACAATGGAATTAAGCTCAATTAACGGCGGCATAACCGTTTTATCAAGGACGAATGCTGTGAAAACATAGCAGTTAATTGCAATGCGTTGGCCAGTTCAAAATCGGCAAAATCAAAACCGGGCGACACCGTACAACCCACCAGCGAGAACGATCCGCCCGGTGCTGTTTCTGACGCGAACCAGTAACCTGCGGGAACCACCGCCTGGAATGTTTCGCCATTTTCCAATTCATTCCCTAACCTGATCAATGTATAGGTTCCCTGTGGATCGATCATGTGTACATGCAGCGTTTGGCCCGCATAAAAATGCCAGCATTCATCGCTCTGTATGCGATGAAACGCAGAGAAATTTCCCTGTTCCAGCAAAAAATAAATGGCAGTGGCATAATTTCTTTCTCCGGCAAATTTTCCCGTGAGGGCATCAGCAGGAATAGTCTCACCTGAGCGGTAAGTTTCTTTATAATAACCACCCTCTGGGTGTGGGAGCAGGCCAAGCGTTTCAACCAGTAATGATACATTCATACTAACAATATACGGACTTCTCTGTGTCCCCATCGTCCTTGCGAGCGAAGCGAAGCAACCTATGGGCCGAAAAAGGGTTTTAACATGGTTAAAGCGTATTGCATATATGTTTCACAATACAGATTGCTTCGCTTCGCTCGCAAGGACGACACGAAGAAACATCCTATATTTAACCCCTGATAATTTGTATATGAAAAAATTGATTGGCTTTGCTGCTTGTTTATTATTGATTGTTTTACTGCAATCTTTTTCAACCGAAAAAATACTAGCCCAAAAACCCATCCGTACCGGTGCCGACCAGGTGGAAAAATACCTGCCGCTGCTAAAAGGCAAACGCATAGCGATCATGGCAAACCCCACTACCATTATCGGCAAATCACATCTTGTCGACAGCCTGCAGAAGCTCGGCGTAAAAATTGTCAAAGTATTCGGCCCCGAACATGGTTTCCGCGGCAATGCAAGTGCCGGTGTACATGTGGCAGATGAAACAGATCCTGTTTCCGGGATACCGGTTATCTCTTTATATGGCGGCAAGAACACACCCAGCAAAGAGGACCTTGCAGACGTGGATATCCTGCTTTACGACCTGCAGGATGTAGGTGTACGTTATTATACCAATATCAATGCACTGGTACGGCTGATGAACGCCTGCGTGGAAAATGGTAAAGAGATCATGATCCTGGACAGACCCAATCCCAATGCTTACCTGGTAGACGGTCCTATCCTTGATATGAAATACAGATCTGGTATTGGCCAGTTTCCGATACCCATGTCGCACGGACTTACTGTGGGCGAATTTGCACAGATGGCCAATGGCGAAGGATGGCTGGCGAATAAAGCAGTATGCAAACTTACCGTTATACCGGTGGCTAATTATGATCATGACATGCCTTATGTACTGCCCGTAAAACCCTCTCCCAATCTCAATACACAACAGGCCATCATGCTGTACCCATCCACCTGTATGTTTGAGGCAACTTATCTGAACCATGGCCGCGGTACTTATTTTCCATTCACGGTATTTGGCAGCCCGGAACTGAAAGGCATTTATTCTTTTTCATATACGCCCACCAGTATCAAAGGAATGTCTGAAACTCCTTTGTTCATGAACCAGGAATGTTTCGGACTTGATCTGCGCAACTATGATGTAGAAAAACTCAGGAAGAGCAAAAAGATCAATATCAGCTGGATCATAGAATTATACAACGCGCATCCCCACAAAGAAAAATTCTTCGATTCCAAACTGAGTAAGGAGATGAATGCTATTGAAATACAGATCGGCGTAGGTGAGTTCAGGCAGCAGGTGATGGCAGGTGTTTCCGAAGCCGAGATCCGTAAAAGCTGGGAGCCTGGATTGAGCCAGTATAAAGAGATGCGGAAAAAATATTTATTATACCCATAATCATATCTGTGTTCCTCTGTGTCCTTTGTGCCTCTGTGGTAAAGCCTTCGCTCAGATCGACGGAGGATGTTCTTTACCACAGAGGCACAAAGGACACAGAGGAACACAGAGAAAATATTAATGAAAAAACCTGAGTCGATACAAAAACTGCGCGAGGCATTTGATGCATTAGAAGCGGCTATCGATACATTCCCCGCCGAACACTTCTTTCAACGTCCTCCAAATGACAAATGGTCGGTGGCGGAGAATGTGGAACATTTGTTTTTATCGGTAAAGCCGTTGGTGGGTTTGTTCGGGAAAAAAGAAATGATGCTTTCAAACTGGGGAGAAAGCAACCATAGTTCCCTGACTTATGATGCATTGGTTGAAAAATACCTCGGCAGCATTGCACAACTCACAGGAACCTTTGGTCCTGTAGCACCACAGAAAGACAATCCTCTTTCCCGCGAAGAATTATTGCAGAATATACACTCGATACATCTGAAATTTATAGAACGTGCGGAGAGTTTAACCGAAGAAGATCTGGACAAATACCAGGTGCCTCATCCCCTGCTCGGCTTGCTCACCTGCCGTGAGTTCCTGTATTTTACGGCCTATCATACCACGCATCACCACAAAGCCATCGCAGCTATTTCTTTGTGACACCTTCGTGCCTTTGTGCCTTAGTGGTTCAAAAGATTTCATAAAAAGACAATCTCCTGACAAACCATACCCGCTATCCCGATATTTTTGCCCCAAAATAACCACTCATGAAAAAAATATGCTTCCTCGCCATACTCGTTACCGGCAGCCTGTTTGCAAATGCCCAGCCTACTGCCGGTGATGCCAAACCCGGTGATTTCTATGGCGAAAAAATATCTGCTGCCAATGCCATTGATATTACTGCCATCCCTGCAAAACTCGAAACCAAAGAATCTTTCGACACTAAAATAAAAGCAAAAGTGCTGGATGTATGCCCCAAAAAAGGCTGCTGGATAAAACTGGCCATCGATGATAAAACCACCGCTTTTGTGAAAATGAAAGACTACGCTTTTTTTTTGCCCGAAGCCATCAAAGGAAAGACGATCATACTGGATGGTGAAGCTATGCTGAAAACAACACCTGTTTCTGAACTGAAACATTATGCAGCTGATGCCAAAAAATCAAAAGAAGAAATAGACGCGATCAAAGAACCTGCAAAAGAAATCCGGTTTACTGCACGCGGTATCCTGGTAGTAGAATAATTTCTTTTAAAATTATCCTGCATCTAATCTGCGAATCTGCGGCAAAAAATCAGCCGCAGATTCGCAGATTTTCTTTACCTGTTATTTCAACGCATCATACAAAATTTCAACTGTATGCAAAGCCTTTCTTCCCGTACCATCTTTGATCTGGTGACGGCAACTGGTGCCTGGGGCAGCGATAATCGTTTCTTCTTCCTGCTCTCTTACAGTCGGGAATAATACCAACTCCCCTATCTGCATCGACAGATCATAATGTTCTTTTTCATACCCGAAAGAACCTGCCATACCACAACAGCCTGAGGGGATGGTCTCCACCGTATAATTCTCAGGCAGCGATAACATTTTTACAGATGCGGCCAAAGAGGAAATAGCTTTCTGCTGGCAGTGCCCATGCAGTTTGATCAACCGTTTTTCAGATACAAATGACTCACTGCTAATGTTTCCTTTTTTGATTTCCCTGGCAATAAACTCATCAATAAAGAATACATTTTTCGCCAGTCGTTGTGCATCGGCCAGGTTCTCTTCGGTTGCGAGGTCTGGATATTCATCCCGGAAAGTAAGTATCGCAGATGGTTCAATACCGATCAATGGTGTTTCTTTTGATACTACATCGTGCAGCAATTCAATATTCCGGTTAACGATCTTTTGTGCCTGACGTAACAACCCTTTCGATAACCAGGTGCGCCCGCTTTCTTCATGCTGCGGAATAATTACTTCATAACCCAGTCTCTCCAATAATAAAATGGCAGTGACACCAATATGTGCGTCATTGTAATTCGTGAACTCATCACAGAACAGGTAAACTTTTCTTGTCCCCTGTTCCGTGTCTCTTGTTTCTTCCTTATGTTTTCGGTACCATTTCAGCAGTGTCGTTTTCGAAATAGCCGGCATTGAACGTTTAGTAGCAAAGCCTGATAAAGATTTGATCAGGCTACCCGTCACAACATTCCCTGTAAAAAAATTATACAGCGAAGGCATTACTGAACCCAGTTTTGCCGTTGCAGAAAAATTAGCGATCAGTTTTGAACGGAAAGGTGTGCCATTGGCATCGTAATACTGCTGTAAAAATTCGGCTTTCAGTTTGGCCATATCTACATTGGACGGACATTCTGATTTACATGCCTTGCAGCTCAAACAAAGATCCATTACATCATAGATCTCCTTATGATCAAACCTGTTTTCTTTTTCCGAATGCGTAAGGAACTCCCGGAGAATATTGGCCCTTGCCCTTGTGGAATCTTTTTCATTACGTGTGGCCATGAATGATGGACACATGGTTCCACCTGACAAATGTGATTTACGGCAATCACCTGAGCCATTGCATTGCTCCGCGTGCTGCAACACATCCTGCCGGTAAAAACGGAAACTGGTTTTGAATTCGGGAGTGGTTTGTCCCGGCTCATACCGCAGCATCGTGTCCATTGGCGGTGTATCGATGATCTTGTTGGGGTTGAAAATATTATCGGGATCCCAGGTCTGTTTGATCTTCTGTAACAGGCGGTAATTTCTTTCCCCGATCATCTGTTTGATAAACTCACCGCGCAATCTCCCATCGCCATGTTCACCGCTTAGTGAACCCTTGTATTTTTTTACCAGTGTGGCCACTTCTTCCGCTATCGTTCTGAACAGGCGGTTACCTTCTGCTGTTTTCAGGTTCAATATGGGACGCAGGTGTATCTCTCCCGAACCCGCATGTGCATAATGCACGGAATGTAACCCATGTTTGGTCAGTATGGTATTGAAATCGCGTATATAAGCAGGTAGATCACGAACAGAAACAGCCGTGTCCTCTATAACAGGCACTGCTTTTTCATCACCGGGAAGATTGCCCAGCAAACCGAGACCGGCTTTGCGCAGTGTCCATATTTTTTTGGTATCCGCGCCAAACAATACCGGGAAATGATAACCCAATCCTGCCGCACGCATATCTGCTTCTACATTGGCAGTGACCGCGAGTATTTCTTCACGCGTTGCCCGGTTGAATTCGATAACGAGTATGGCACCGGGATCTCCTTCTACAAAAAAACGGTTCTTGCGCTGTTCAATATTTTCTTTGGTACACTCGAGTATATAATGATCGATCAGTTCGCTGGCGCTGGGGCGGTATTTTAAACCGATCAGGTTGGCGCGCAGAGATTCGTCTATGCTGTTAAAGTGCACACACAACAGACCGGTTTCTTTGGGTGGTAATGGAACAAGGTTCAGTTTGGCCTCCGTTACAAAAGCCAGTGTACCTTCCGATCCTGCGATCAGTGAACAGAAATTAAAATCATCCCCACCCGCAGTGAAAGGTGCCGTATCCACCAACAGATCGATGGCATAACCGGTGTTCCTTCTTTCCACCGATTTTTTGGGGAACTCTTTCCTGATCTCCTGCTGGTTATCATAATTACTGAGCAGGCTGCGCATCTGTTTGTAGAGACGGCCCTCATAAGAATCCAGTTCACATTTTGCATGGAACTCATCAATGGCGAGCTCTTTGAATACTACTTCGTTTCCATCACTTAATAACGCTTTTACCTCGAGCAAATGTTCGCGTGTACTTCGGTAGACCACTGAATTGGATCCGCAGGAATTGTTGCCTACCATCCCCCCGATCATCGCCCTGTTGGCGGTGGAGGTTTCGGGGGCAAAAAACAAACCATAAGGTTTCAGGAACATATTCAGTTCATCCCTTACCACACCCGGCTGCACACGTACCCATCTCTCTTTTTCGTTCAATTCGAGTATCTGTGTAAAGTGTTTGGAAACATCTGTTATGATCCCCTTTCCTACTACCTGTCCTGCCAATGAGGTTCCGGCAGTTCTGGGTATCAGTGAAGTCTTGTTTTCACGCGCAAATACGATCAGTTTGCGCAGATCTTCATCGGTTTTGGGGATAGCTACTGCTTCCGGCATTTCGCGGTAAGCGGAGGCATCGGTAGCGTACAGTGTGCGGATCGTTGTGTCGAAAAATAATTCTCCTTCCAGTTGTCTGGCGAGTTTCTTCAAATTGCGGTTCATAGGGGCCGGGGGACTGGTTAATTGCTGCGGCAAAAATAACCCTTTCACACGCTTAACTGAAAAGATATCAGAAAAGAAAGTTTCCCGCTTACCTGATAATGGTAATACTCCCGCTATAAGGTTTTAATACCGGCGATGCTTTAATAATATAATAATAGGTACCCACCGGTAAAAGTTTTCCATTGGCCTTACCATCCCATGGCTGGCTATACCCGATAGAATGAAAAACAACCCTGCCAAAACGATCGTATATATCTATACGGCATTCCAGGTAATTACCAAGACCCGGTATATACCATGTATCATTAATGCCATCATTATTAGGTGAGAAGGCATTGGGAGGCGGCGGTATCTGCATCACCACATGTATGGGTTTTATTGCCGCGCAGCCGTAGGGAGTATTGGCACGTATATAATAGGTTCCTGCCGAATCTATCGACCTGGGATCGGTGACAGGTATGATGGTGGCAGCATCTTTCCAGTAATCATATACCAGTCCGGGAAAAGGGCTGCTTACATAAGAAGGAAGTGTAATATCGGCAGGATTGGGATAATAGAATACCGGTGGGTCCGTAATGGTCAGTTCGGGAACAGAATCCAACGACACAATAACAGGCTTAAGGTCCAAGCATCCTTCTGCATTGGCAGCTTTTATGTAGTACAAGCCCGGAGATTCGATCAGTTTAGGTGTTTCCACATAAGAATTCATGGTAGAATCTGTGTAATACGAGTACCGTAATCCGGCATCACTGCCTGCTACAATAGAAGGATCTGTCAGGTTAACCGTCGCCGGCGGGCAGGCACCTGCAGAATCAAGCGTTACAAAACGGAAAGGCACCGGCGAATGTTGTATGGTTGTATACAAGGTATCCACACAACCAGAACCGGGGAAAGGTTTTACTTCTACTGCAATGGGTGTATTGAGAGCTGGTATGGGTTTCAGTTTCAGTGTATTACTGTTGCCGAGTACTTTAGAAAAATCAGCATTGAACCAGCGGTATTCCTTAAAACCAAAAGGAGCCACCAGCAGGCTTGACGCGGCCCCGTTACAGGAAATATTACCTGCAATAGGTGTTGAACAGTCTTCATTAACATCAAAATAAGCATAGCCGAAATGTGCGCCAAGTGTACAATCGTTTACGGCAAATTCTATTCTGAGTGTTTTACCTGCATAACCGACCAGTTTTATGGTAACGGGCGACCATGACTTGTAATATACTTTTGTATTACCGGCAATGGGTTTGGTAGATAGTTTAAACCCCGGCAGGTCATTGGAAGCCAGGAAATTAAAAGAAGAACAGTCGAGGTACTTGTTGGCGGCAACATCAAACACCTTTGCGGAGAACTTGGGTTGTTCCTCTTCCCGGTGCTCGGGGTTTTCAAACACCGCTGCATAATTGTAGATGATACTGTAAACGTCTTTATCGGCAGGTATGGTGATCGAATAAGAGGCCCCGTCTATCTGGCCCTCCACCGCATTATTGCCAAGACGGATGGAATAACCGCTGCCATTGGGACAGGTAACCGGGAAATCACCATAAGGATCCTTATCGGGTATATCCTTTGCCTTAAAAACGGTATGGCGTGTTTTAATCGGCGCTGTAAGCGCCACAGGTTTTCCGCGTACGATAGAATCAAACTGCCCCTCAAAACATTGCCAATGACTGAAATCACCGTTTTCAAAACCCAGGTTGGGGGGGCATTGTGCAGTTGATCGGGAAACAAAAAAGAGAATGAATAAACCCATCAGCCAGCCCCTTATTATTTTGCCTCCTATTGAAAAAGGCAACCGATCCATCAGTAGTAAACGCAGCGTTCTGATGATTCGGGCAAGTGTCATGGTTAATTGATGAGTATGAATTTTTGCGGTAAGGAAAAATACTCTGCTTTGATCTTTTCGAGGGTTTCTTTCTTGTTAAACAATTCATAGTATTCGTCTACGTCAATATTCACATTTTCCTTGTTCACATATACCGGCCCGGCCACCGAGCTGTTGTCGCCGTTCTCAAACCTGGCCGTACGAACAATCCCGTTTACTACAGCGCCCTCGTTCAGCGTGCATTTGTTCTTACAGATCACATTCCCTTCTATGATACCTCCGATCACGATTTCGTGGCATAGGATATCACCATTTACCGAAGCTTTTTTGTCAATGATCACTTTATTGGTGCAAAAGATGATGCCTTTGAAGTCCCCTTCGATCCTGATAGGTGACGCCGTTTTAATAATACCAAAATAAATACCACCCGATACCACCTGCACAGCCGGTAACATTTCGGTGGGGGTCTCAGTTTTCTTACCAAAGATCATAGTTCGGATTTGGATAGGTTAGGGCTTCAATATAGCCAATAATGCACGTTTCTGACCAAAACATATCGATCTGTTTTGGGAAAAAACAAAAAAAATGACATATAACTACATGTATATCAGGGTAAATTCCTAACTTTTGTGCACTTTTACAATACGAACCGATTCATCACACAAATATTTAATGTATGAATAAATTCAGGGAGCAATTATTACACGACCCGAATTCTACTTTTTCTACACAGAGCCTGCAGGAAGAGAAACAATTGTTCATTACCAGTTCCACCAATATTTCCGGTGTACTTGACTCTGAGAATGATATCATCCTGGATGGCAATTTCACCGGTGTGTTGTACAGCAAAAAAACCATTCATATCACACCTACCGGTTCTATCAAAGGGGTGATTATCTGTAATGACATCAAAGTAGAGGGTGAATTTGAAGGATCGGTGTACAGTCTTCGCGTTAATCTCTGCAAAGACTCCATCATCAAAGGTTCTATCTATTGTACCATCATCAATACAGAGATGAACCAGTTTGTGGATGCCAATATCAAATTGTTAAGCCTGGAGACCGCAGTATTCGAAGCCAGTTCTACCGACCTGTTCTCGCAACTGAAAGATGTGTTCGGCAAAAACAATAAAGACAATAACTATATCACCATTTTCCATGAGAAAATGAACGAGGTAAAACCATCCACCAAGTTTTACCACCAGACCATTTACGTGGCGCCGGCGGTTGAACCTACACCACCTCCTCCACCGCCACCACCATCACCATCACCCAGGTCCAAAAAACAGGATGATGATGATTTCCAGGATACAGATTTTTAAAGCTTATCATAAAAAAAGCAGCAAATCGAATTGCTGCTTTTTTGTTTTAGAATTTTAGCCGCAGATTCGCAGATCACTGTTGTCCGGGGAAAATAGATTTAAGTGATAAAAAAGGAGGCATTTAGCCTCCTACATTGTCGTAGTTTTAAGTTACCACACAAAAAACAGACAATGAACAAAAGTAGTTTTTTCTCCGGACAGCCGGTGTTTGCACAACTGGTAAATCTGATACCCCGTTCATTAATTGCTAAATCAGCGCATAATCATCGGTCAGACCGGTATTATAAGAAATTCCGGGCGCATGATCATCTTATTACTATGCTTTACAGTTGCTTTCATGAGTGTACCTCACTTCGGGAAGTAGTTACCGGTCTTCAGGCGAGTTATAATAAGTTCTGCCATCTCAATCTGACCACTATTCCACGCAGGAGTACGCTTGCGGAAGCCAATAGCAAACGTGATGCTTTGTTTTTTGAGGATATCTATCATGGGATTTTTGATACGTTTTATGGGTTTTCCCCGGACAGCCGCAGGCGCCGCGGCCTGGAATCCAGATTGTTTTCTATGGACTCCAGTACTGTTACCCTGTTCTGCGATATCATGAAGGGAGCAGGAATGCCAAAAGTAAATGGCCGCAAGAAAGGAGGTGTAAAAGCACACGTACTATTTGATAATGAACAGGGAGTTGCCCGGGTCGTTTATCTGTCACCGGGTGCAGACAATGACCGGGTTTTTATGGATAAAGTAACGCTTCCGCGAGGCTCTGTTTTAGTCTTCGACCGGGGTTATCGTAAGTTTTCTCAATGGGAGCAATGGGGCAAAGAAGGCATCAGTTGGGTAACCCGGCAGATTGGCAATGAAACGGTTAGTCTTCTGGAGGATCGTAAGATAAGTAAAGAGGATGGTCAACAGGGTGTGCTTTGCGATCAAAAAATAATACTAGGCGGCATTACAACCAAAAAAACAAGACCGATTATCGCAAGGCAAATAAAATATGTGGATAGGCTTAGCGGTAAAACTTTTGTATTTGTTACCAATAATTTTAGGTTCAAAGCCTCTACGGTAGCTTATCTGTACAGATGCCGATGGAGCGTTGAGGTATTCTTTAAACGCTTAAAGCAAAATAATGCCATCAGATACTTTTTGGGAGACAACGAAAACGCTATAAAAATACAGTTATGGTGTTGCCTGATCAAAGATTTGCTCATTAAGATCATAAAGGACCGTGTTGAACATAAAAGAAAATGGTCTTTTGCAAACCTCACAGCTATGATTCATCACCACCTGATGAACTATCTGAATCTTACCGGCTTTTTATGTAATCCTGATAAAATCTTACAATCTATGCCTAACAACGCCTCCTTTCAAAGGAGCCTGTTCCCAACTTAAGGGGGCATGCTATTAAAAAAAACTCAATAAATCCCTTAAAACTCAATGCCAATCAGAATGGATAGATAAACCTATTCTTTTCCCGGACAACAGTGATTCGCAGATTGACTAATAATCTGCGAATCTGCGGCTAAAAAATATTTACCACCGAGACCGCCTTTCTACCCATGATAAGTATCTTACAAATCGTTCCCATAAAATCAATACAGATGACGCTGTTAAAACCTGTTTACTTATCCCTCCTTATCATAACAATGCATAGCTGCTCACAAAAGATCAGTACTGCCGAGAACAATACACCAACTTCAGGTAATCCTGTTTTCCCGGGATGGTATGCAGACCCTGAAGGAGCTGTATTTAATAAACGGTTCTGGATCTACCCTACTTATTCTGCCCCGTACAAGGACCAGGTTTTTCTGGATGCATTCTCATCCACTGATCTTATTAACTGGAAAAAGCATAGCCGGATAACCGACACCTCTCATATCAAATGGGCGAAGATGGCCTTATGGGCGCCTGCAGTGGTGGAAAAGGGTAATAAATATTTTTTATTCTTTGGTGCAAATGATATTCAGAACAACCAGCAGACAGGTGGCATCGGTGTGGCGGTAGCAGACAATCCTGCGGGTCCGTTCACCGATCATATCGGCAAACCACTGATCGATCAATTTCACAACGGCGCACAACCGATAGACCAGTTTGTTTTTAAGGATAAGGATGGACAGTACTATATCATTTATGGTGGATGGCGGCACTGCAATATGGCAAAGCTCAATGATGATTTTACAGGCCTGGTCCCTTTCAGCGATGGTAGTATGTTCAAAGAGATCACCCCGAAAGGATATGTGGAAGGACCCTATATGTTCATCCGCAACAACAAATATTATTTTATGTGGTCAGAAGGCGGTTGGACCGGTCCCGATTATTCTGTAGCCTATGCAATAGCTGACTCACCTTTCGGACCTTTTGAACGTGTCGGCAAAATATTACAACAGGATCCTGCGATTGCAACAGGAGCGGGACATCATTCAGTGATACAGGCAGGTAAGAACAGGTGGTTGATGGTCTATCACCGCCGCCCCTTGGACAGGAAAGGCGGTAATGATCGTGTGACCTGTATAGATGAAATGTATTTTGATGAACAGGGATTTATCAAACCGGTGAAGATGACGAATGAAGGCGTCAGGAAAAGATAAATTGGCACGCAAAGGCGCAAAGGCGCGGTTTGCAGTCTAAGTAAAAATATCTGTTGCGCAGTTTCAAATAGCATCAACTGCGCCTTTGCGCCTTTGCGTGAAAAATTACTTCGCTACCGCTCGCGATGACGGTTAATGCGGCAACCGCTCACGAAACTTTCCATACACCCAGGTACCTGCAATAGCGCTGAATAATGTAACGATGGTTACCAACGCACCCATTCCTATCTGTGCAAACAAAGGGCCCGGACATGCACCTGTAAGCGCCCATCCCAACCCAAAGATCAAACCGCCATATACCTGTCCTTTGTGAAATTTTCTTTCAGATAATTTTACAGGCTCACCATAAATAGTCCTGATCTTATATTTTTTGATCAGCCAGATACCCAACATTCCCGTTACCACCGCTGACCCTATCACACCAAACATGTGAAAGCTCTGCAGCCTGAACATTTCCTGTATACGGAACCAGGAGATCACTTCACTTTTCACCAGTATGATCCCGAACAGGATGCCTGTGAACAGGTATTTGATATTGTGCCATCCCGCATATTGACGGCTACTTTCATTCGCACCGCCTGCGGAACTCATTTCGAAATCGGTATCCTGTGTTTGTATTGACTGAATATGCTTCATTGTATATCAGGATAGTTTGAGAATAGACGGTAAAATAAGATTGGCCATTAAAAATCCGCCGGCCATAAAACAGATGGTCGCCACAAGCGATGGCCATTGAAGGTTGCTGAGTCCCATAATAGAATGACCACTCGTGCATCCGCCAGCATACCTGGTACCAAAGCCCACAAAAAAACCACCTATCACCATCAGTACAAAACCTTTCACGGTAAACAGTTGCGGCCAGTTAAAAATATCAGAGGGTACCAGATTGTTCAGATCAGTAATTCTATAACCATTAAGTTCAGATACCAGTTTGGAATTGAGATTGACCGGCTGGTCATCATGCAGCAATTGTGCCGCCACCACCCCACCAATCAACACACCCGCAACCATAAAAAGGTTCCAGGCTTCTTTTTTCCAGTCGTAGTGAAAGAACGGGATCTTTGCCGGCAAACATGCTGCACAGATATGTCGCAGCGAGGATGATATACCAAAACTTTTATTCCCAAGCAGTAATAATGCAGGAACCATTAATCCTATCAATGGCCCCGCAATATACCAGGGCCAGGGCGATGTGAAAATAGTGAGCAGCATACCCGTGATTTATTAAGCAGCCATAAATGTACAGCAATTCTCTGCGTAACCTCCGCGCTCTCATGTTCTCTGCGGTGAAGGAAAGCTTTGTAATTCAGATACTCCGTGTATCGGGCCGTTTTTCACCGCAGAGAACATGAGGGGCAGAGGTTACGCAGAGTCTTATTTTCTTACAGGTTGTATGCCGGCATGTGTAGGTTTAACAGGCAATATGCTTCCATCACTGCCAAATAAAAGCCGGTCAATACAAACTTCCCGGTTATACCCCGCGGCACGACCCATCAAAATGCCTTTGGGATAATTGAAACGGTGGTACACAATATACCATTCATCTTTACCCGGCACCTGTATTACCGAATGGTGCCCTGTTCCATAAATACCGTTTGCAGTATCTTTTGCGATGACGAGGTTGTTCTGTGGTATGTTTATTTTCCCAAGCGGGTTATCCGAAATGCCATAACGTACCCGGTAATTCTCGCTACGTGTATCGTCTTCCGACCACATAAAATAGTATTTGCCGTTGCGGTAAAAAACAAATGCACCTTCACGAAATGTTCTGTCAGGCGTTAACAGTTTTGTGGTGCCGGGTTTCAATGACACCATATCGTCATTCAGTTCTGCGGCGGCCATATAGCCATTACCCCAGTACAGGTAATTTTTACCGGAAACGGGATCTGCAAAAACAGCAGGATCAATCTGCTGTCCGCCAGCCACACCTTCCGGCCGCGAATCGATCAAGGGTTTACCGATGTCTACAAACGGACCGGCCGGATCATCTGCAACAGCCACACCTATTTTCTGTTCCGCACAGAAATAAAAAAAGTATTGGTATTTGCCATCCACCTTCTTTTCAATAATCCCCGGCGCCCATGCATTCTTTTTTGCCCAGCTGATATCTTTTTCAAGATCAAGGATCACACGCTCTTCTTTCCAGTTGACGAGATCAGTGGAAGAAAATGTTTTAAAATAAGTGCCTGTCCAGTTATTAAATCCGTCACTGGTGGGATAGAGATAGAATTTTTGATGCTTCTGCGAATAGATGATATCAGGATCTGCATACAACCCGGGCAATACCGGATTGTGATTTTTTACGGCCTGAACAGCATAGGTTTGCGGCAACCGGCCCTTGATGCTGACGGTATAGCGTACAGGTCCTTTTGAAAAATCCTGTGCCGCAGATGGGGAAACTGTGATACCTGGTGAAACCAAAAAGCCAGGATTGAATGACCGAAGATCTGTATTGGGTAATACGGGCAACACGATACTTTTAGCCGGTGTATCCAACACTATATTGATCTTTTTGATCTGCCTGGATGCAGCGGAACCGATCACTTTATCTTCTACCCCCCATTTCATGACGAGCCTCTCGGCTTCCGCTGTTGTGATTGGCATTACGGTTCCATGACGCGGATGAAAATCCATACTCATATCCTGGTCGATCACGGTAAAATGTTCGAGGTCCTTTGTTTTGGTGAATTGGTACCTGCCTTTTGTATATACATCATACATCAATATATACTCATCACCGGTATTCAGTTTGAATACTCCGGCGCCTTCTACAGGGTCCTTGGTTTGCTGTACATATTTGTCGCGTAATACGTATCCTTTGGTGAGTTGATCAGATACCGCTATTTTAATCCCTGCCCCCTCGCCTTCTGTTTTAAAGAACAGGTGGTATTTACCATTCTTAAAAACGATATCCCCATCTATACACGATCCATTGGTGGGACTAAAGAACAGTTGTTTGGGAGTAGTTTCCAGATCAGTAAAATCTTTATTGGCATAAGCATAATAGATGATGTCCGGTCCCTTGCCGTGTTTCATAGACCAGTACACCATGTATTTTTTCACCTGCGGATCATAGATAGTTTGTGGTGCCCATACCCTTAACAGTTCTTCATTGCCCGGAAATCTTTTTTGCATATTTACTACGCTTGATGTCCAGTTTACGAGATCAGTAGATCTGAGTAATACCATGGCCCTGTTGGAGTTCCACCCGTTGGCAGATACCATATCGGTTACCACCATGTAAAATGTTTTTCCATCTGCGCTGCGAAGGATATGCGGGTCGCGTACGCCACCGGTAGAACTGATCTCTGCGGAACTGATCACCGGCCTATCACTGTTCAATGCGCGGAAATGGTAGCCGTCGGTGCTGATCGCAAAATGGATGGATTCATCGGCTTTGGCATTGCCGGTGAAATAAGTAAACAGGTAGGCATTGTATTTGTTAGTCTGTGCGTTTACAGAACATACATTCAGCAAACATATAGCGACATATAGAAATCGTAAATCAATGGCAGGTATGTGGGGTCTGTTCATGTGACTTTTTTTTTGCCACAGATTTCACAGATTAGCACAGAAAAAAATCTGTGTTAATCTGTGAATCTGTGGCTTATACTTTAAATCAATATTCCGAAATTAATATCAGGCTTCTATCCTGATCAGTCTGTTGGCATCCTGTGTCACTAACCGGCCAAAGGGTTTGCGAAGATGGGCAGGCAGATCCAGCGCTTCGAGTACCTTTTCAAATTCCGCAGTATTTTCTTCCGCCACCGCCACCAGTAACCCACCGCTTGTTTGCGGATCGGCGAGTATGTATTTCTGGGCATCTGTCAGGTCCGCTATTTTATGCCCATAGCTGTTCCAGTTTCTTTGTGTGCCGCCGGGAAAACAATTTTGCGAGAGATAATATGGCAATGAATCAATCACCGGCACTTTCTCATAGTAGATCACAGCAGACACACCACTACCCTCGCACATTTCAGCTAGGTGACCCAGCAGGCCAAAGCCTGTTACATCGGTCATGGCTTTTACATAAGCGAGCTGGCCGAATATTTCTCCCGGTTTGTTGAGAGTGGTCATACTCTTCAATGCCACGGCAGCATCTTCCGGGCGCAACAATCCTTTTTTCTGTGCGGTGGAAAGAATACCCACGCCCAATGCTTTTGTCAGGTATAGATAACAGCCCGCAGTAGCTGTTGAATTCTGTTTGAGATGTTCGGTATTGACCAGCCCGTTAACAGATAAACCAAATACAGGTTCCGGGCAATCAATACTATGACCACCAGCCAGTGTGATACCGGCTTCTGCACATACAGCTCTTGCGCCTTCCAGTACACGCTGTGCAGCTTCAGGCGGTAGTTTGTCGATGGGCCAGCCGAGTATGGCAATGGCAAGAACAGGCTTCCCACCCATCGCGTACACATCACTGATGGCATTGGCAGATGCGATCCTGCCAAAATCATACGCATCATCCACAATGGGCATAAAAAAATCCGTGGTGGAGATCAGCGCTGTGCCATTACCGAGATCGAGTACGGCAGCATCGTCGCGTTTATCATTGCCTACGAGGAGGCGCGGATCCGCTTCGTGGCGGATATTACTATGCAATATTTTATCGAGTATAGCCGGGCTGATCTTACAGCCGCAGCCGGCGCCATGGGAGTATGCGGTGAGTTTGATTTCGGTTAGTTCCATCTTATTAATTGTAAGCGTTTACTAAGAAATGATAGGTTGAATATTGAGATTTTTTTTCAACACAGAGATCACAGAGTTAACAGAGGGCCCTCTGATTTCTCTGTGATCTCTGTGTTGAAAAAAAACTGCTACCTGTCAACTTTTTTCCCTGCCAATACATCGATACCGTCTTTTACTTTCTCTATAATCAGCCCCGCATTCTTCACAGGATCACAAGTATCTGATTCCACTGAAATTACCTGGTAAGCAGCACGTTTTAAAAGACCTGAGCAATACGTCTTATCATAATACACCAATACCAGCCTGATAAAATCACTCATCCTGTCTTCGTTAATGGCGATGATGGCATCGCGCGTTTGCTCCGGTCCCAGCCGTTTCCGGATACGCTCGGTACATTCAACAAGAAACTGTTTATCGAGTTTGCCATATTCTTCTGTCAGCAGTTCCACCCGTTGTTCTAAAGGTAATTTCAGATCAATTACATTGGCGGCAAGCATCTGTTTCCAGAATAGATTGGGTATATAACATTTACCAATAGCCGAACTTTCGTCTTCAATCCATATTGTATCCTCCCCATCAATTTTACTTAACTGCCCGGCGAGGTTGTTTTCGAATTGCTCCTGTGTTGGCTGAACGAGTTTATTGAGCGTACCATAAGTAGACCCCTGGTGCTGTGCAAGATCTTCGAGGTCTATTACCCGTTTGCCATTGGTGCGAAGCTCATGCAATATTTTTGTTTTCCCCGACCCGGTCATACCGCCGAGTACCAATAACCGCCTGGGTATTTGAAATTGCAAAAGCGCCCAGTTTCGGTAACGTTTGTATCCACCCTGCACCAGGTACACGTCAAATCCATACAGGTCAAGTGCCCATGCCATAGCCCCGCTGCGCATACCACCGCGCCAGCAGTGTACCGCTATTTTTTTACCGGGTGCATATTCAAGCGCCTGGCGGATAAACCCCGACCATTTTGTTCCCACCAGATCAAAACCCAGTAATATGGCGGCTTCTCTTCCCACCTGTTTATAAGTGGTGCCGACCTGTACTCTTTCCTCGTTGCTGAATAAGGGCAGGTTAAATGCGCCGGGTATATGTCCGTGTGCAAATTCTGCGGGTGTACGCACATCCATTATGGGAACAGATGCTTCCATTCTCAGCAGCGCTTCTATGTTAACCGGTTTGATCATAGTAAAAATGGGGTACTGTCTCAGTTGGAAAATCCGTGTGAGGGCTAAAGCCCATAAACTGTTCCTGGCCTAACCCCAGCCTTAAGGCTGGGGTTATTAAAAACAAATAGGTATGGGCTTTAGCCCTCACACGGATTTTCAAACTAAGTCACTACTAAAAATGGCAATGTACAGCCAATATTTGGTATATGTTTTAGAGAAGAAAAAGTAACTGCCAGGGTACAAAGAAACGCGAAGAACTCCTTGTGTAACCTTGCGTCCCTGCGTCTTCGCGGTTAAACTTATTTCGATATACCGATCCTGATTACACAAAAAGAATAAGCCGGCGTCATCAAATCCGTTTTATTTCCAGCAACAGATATTGAATATGTTTTAGGAGATATTTTCAGCGGATCAGCAAAACTATTCATATCATCCAGCCCACCCGTCAATACTGTCAGTGATCCCTGTGCCGCCAGTTTCTGTACGTTTTCATAAAGGAAGGAACACGACTGTTCTTTGGCAGAGGCATTCACGATTTTTATGATCACTTCATTTGTTTTGCTATCAATGGTGGCCGATGCATACAAACTATCCTGCCCGTTTACTATCTTATCGTTGCGTGTTAACGGAACTGTTTGGGTTCCTTTATACAGTGAAAACAATTTCTGTACATGGTAATTGGGTGAGCCATAGGATTCAAGGTTGTTTACCCAGATCAGGTCCGGTGTCCATTGCCAACCATCAATATGTGCAAACAGCGGGGCATAAGAGGCCATGGTCACTACATCCGCATTGCGTTCAAGACCGGTCATGAATGCAGCTTCGGATAAGGCAGTGAGCCAGTTGTTCTTATTTTCTGCGCTCACGGTACGGTGACTCTGCGCCGCATACTCACCCGCAAAAATTTTCGATGCATTACGGGGATAATTATCATAACGACCCGCATTCCCCAGGAACCATTCGGGTTTGCGGTAATAATGTTCATCAATAATATCTGCATTCATTTTGCGAAGTACCGTATCGAGATACGTAAAACGATCCCCGTTCGGATCGGTACCGGAACTATACACCAGTTTGATAGCAGGGTATTTTGCTTTGATGGCTTTGGTAAATGCCTGCAATCGCTCCACATATTGCGGCCCCCAGTTTTCATTACCGATACCCAGCATTTTTAATTGGAACGGTGCGGGATGCCCCATCGAAGCGCGTACTTTACCCCATACCGTACCGGCATCGCCATTGGCAAATTCTATCAGGTCGAGGGCATCCTGTATATAGGGATCCAGTTCATCCATACCCGCCACTTCTGCTGAATTGAACTGGCAGGCCATACCGCAATTGAGTATGGGCAAGGGTTCTGCACCAATATCTTCGGCGAGCTGGAAGTATTCAAAAAAACCTAGTCCAAATGTTTGAAAATAATCCGGTGTGGGTCTGTGCGCGAATTCATTGTTCCAGCGGTTGATGATCAGCTGGCGCTGTTCCAGCGGACCGATGGTTTTTTTCCATTGGTAACGGGTGGAAAGATCAAATCCTTCTACGATACATCCGCCCGGGAAACGGATAAAACCGGGCTTCATATCCGCCAGTAACTGTACCATATCGCCGCGGAAACCGCCGGGTCTGTTCTTCCAGGTATCGGAAGGAAACAGGGATACCATATCCATATCTATCATACCATTACCTTCTACCCATACAATCAGTTTTGATTTCAGTAATGTATTTGTTGCCGTAAAACTGGTGTTCGCTTTTTTCCAGTTGTTACCTGTGCCTGCCAGTTCCAGCGTGGTACCTCCCTGTGTTTTACCGGCGCTGTCAATAAACTCAATATGCAGCTTCATGTTTGTTTTTGGCAAACGGTACATAACAGAGAAATCGTAGCGCAGGTCTTTTTTGATACCCATTCCGCGAAAACCCTCATTGGTCAGACCAAGATCACCTTTAGCGGCATGATCGGCCGTTACGCGCAGGAAGCGTGGATTGGCGGAATTGTCTTTGCGGTTGATTACCAGCGTGCTTCCTTCCACAAACTTTTTTCGTTGCACTGTCCAGCCCATCATCGGCCTCAAAAATTCGAACGAACGGTTCTTGACCATCTCTGCATAGATACCGCCATCAGCACCAAGGTTGATGTCTTCAAAAAAAACACCCCACATGGTAGATTGGATAGCTGCTTTGGGTTCATTTACTTTTACAACAAATGATTGATTTGATTGAGCTGTGCATATAACCGAACAGAACAATAGTACTGCAGGAAGAAATAGGCGCTTCATGGCAGGCTTAGTTTCAACTAAGATACTGCGAAGCGTGTTATACCCATCCTGCTCTTATAGGGCAATGCCGGCTTTCTTTGAAATTATTTTGCCACAGATTTCACAGGTCAGCGATGATTTTTTCTGTCGTGTATCAATCAGACATGCAACATAATCAAAATGTTTTGTGGAATAAAGCACGGAGCATCACAGAGGTATAGCAGTACAGATAGTAAACATTTTTAATTGGGGATTCAGAGCATCAAACCAGCAGTGCAAAGCTGCCAATGGTCAGTTCCAAGCTCCCAATTGCGGACTCTGAACTTCGGATTGGAGGTTTTGAACTCCAAACTCGAGGCTCTGAACTCAGGATTGGAAGTTCCGAACTCCGAACCCGAGGTTCTGAACTCCGGATTGAAAGTTCCGAACTCCGAACCCGAGGTTCTGAACTCCGGATTACTGGTTCCGAACTCCGAATTCGAGGTTCCGAACTCCCTGTAGCGAGTTCAGAACCTCTACCGGGTTTGCTGTAATGCAATTTTAAATAATTGATAATCCATCACTTATAATATAATTACGGAATTACCTGCTTTGATCTCAAAAAAATAAGTAAAAAACTTGCAACTATTCAATTGCACAACTATATTTGCAACCATAAAGTTGCATATTATGCTAAAAACAACCCGCCGGGATGTGTTCCAGGCGATCGCCGACCCTACCAGAAGAGCAATACTCGCCTTATTAATCGTTCAGGCAATGACGCCCAACGCGCTGGCCCAACATTTTGACAGCAGCCGCCAGGCAGTATCCAAACATGTAAACATTCTATCGGATTGTGGACTTGTGAGACAGGAACAGTCGGGGCGCGAAATTTATTATCATTTAAATACACAGAAAATGAAAGAAGTTGATGCATGGCTGGAACCGTTCCGTAAGTTATGGGACGACCGTTTCAACGAATTGGATAACCTCTTACATAACCTTTAAAACAACCATAATGATCAGCACACATGAAACTAAGATCGCCAAGGATCCATCAGGCAAAAAACTGGTAGTGACCAGGGAATTCAGCGCCCCGACAGAAAAAGTATGGAGGGCATGGACAGAAAGCAACCTGCTCGACAAGTGGTGGGCGCCCAAGCCTTTCTGGACAGAAACCAAATCAATGGATTTCAAACCCGGCGGCCGCTGGCTGTATTGTATGGCGGGACCGGAAGGAGAAAGACACTGGTGCAAGATCGATTACCAGGCAATAGACGCACAGAAAAATTTTAGCGCAATAGATGGATTTTGCGACGAAGAAGGTAATAGCACGCATATTATGCCCTCGATGAATTGGTTCATCAGCTTCGGGGCAACCGATACAGGCACACTTGTAACGGTTGATATCAGCTTCGAATCTGCCGAAGCACTTGAACAGATCGTAGCGATGGGCTTCAAAGAAGGCTTTACCATGGCGCATGGCAACCTGGATGAGTTACTGGCGCAGTAGCAAGTCAAAATTAAAAAGTCAAAATTCAAAACAAGATTCTGTTTTGAATTTTGACTTTTTAATTTTGACTTTCCCGCCTAACAACGACTTAATCACTCACTTGATGCTTTCCATCACCTTATCAAAACTTACCCAATAAATATCTCCACTCCCATTCTTAGGTGAAGTACTGATCGTTTGCAGTTCTTTTAACTTTACTGGTTTTTCAGTATAGGTTCTTGGCAGGTTTGACCGCTGACTGGTGAAGAACAATACCTTCTTATCAAAACTTACAAAAGGGCAAAAATCGAGTTTGGCCGAATTCAGGAAAACAAGGTTTTTGGCAGGCTGCCATTTGCCCGATGCATCTTTACTGCTCATATACAGATCGCCCCCACCCTTGTCGTCTTTTCTGCCATAGGAGGTAAAGATGATAAAGGATTCATCCGGCGAAACAAACGCATTGAATTCATAGGTGGCTGAATTAACTGCGGTGTCGAGTGGTACCGGTTCTTTGTATTGACCATCGTTCCAGGCGGCCATAAATATATCTTCCTTGCCGATGCCGTTCTTATATGTAGCGGTATAATACAGGTTGCCATTGGCAGCTACCGCTGGATAGAATTCATCTCCTGCGGTGTTAACAGGAGCGCCCAGGTTTTTGGGTATGCCCCATTTGCCGTTCTCTTTTTCTATCACCCATATATCAAAGTCTTTTGCAGCCGTGCCACTCAGCGGCCTGTTGGAAACAAAGAAAAGTTTTTTGCCATCCTGTGTAAATGCAGGTTCCAGGTCGCTGTAGTTGCCTGCAAAAGAAGCTACCTCGGGTTTGCTCCAGTTACCTTTTGCATCTTTGGTGGAATGAAGTATGGTCTGGAACCTGCTCTCTGTTACCTGCAGGGTATAAAAAAGTTCTGTTCCATCAGGCGATAAAGCAAAATCCCTTTCATACAACCCTGTATTGATCCAGTCTGCGGGCATGAGTTCCGGCAATGACGGAGTTTTTTCAAAAACAAATGCCTGTTGGGGATAGGCGTGTACTGAAAAAAGCAGCAAGCCTGCAAAAATACATTTTCGCATAAAAAGCGATTTAAATTGTCAATGTTTACTGTTGCACCAAGGCAATTCTCTGTGAAACTCTGTGTCCTTTGTGCCTCTGTGGTAAAGAACTCCTCCATCTATCAGAGCGGAGACTTTACCACAGAGGCACAAAGGACACAGAGTTTCACAGAGTTAGTCACTGGTACAAAATGTTACACTGTAATATACCGTCGTTCACAGCAACCATTGATAGATAATCTACCAAAGCAGTATTGCAGCACCTATAAAACAGTTTAGTTGAATTCTTTACATTTATCATGCGCAAGCGGTAGTTGGTAGGTCACAGGATGCGGTTGATATTAAAAACCTGTTTTTTAAATAAAAGACAGATTTTTATCCTACAGAACACCATATCGATCAATGACTAAAAGGATCTTATACCATACCTGTTTCTGGCTAGCCTATACATTGTTCAAGACATACCTGAACTATATAGCCGATGAACTTCCTCAGGGAAGTAATCCGCTTTTCAATACTTTCTTTACCATGTTTGCCGCACAGTTCGCGTTGATACTGGTAAAACTGCCACTGGTATACATCCTTTTCGGTATTGCCGACCGATTCTTTGCCAAAACATGGAGCCTGTGGCGGTCTGGCACCAGCATTGCTGCTTTGTTTATTGCCGGCAGTTTGGTTTTTATCATCATCAATCATTTTATCGTACTCGAACATATTTATGGGTTGCCGGGTTCTTCGCGTTCATGGTTTAGTTTTTCAAGCATGTTATATGCTTTTTTTATACTCAGCTTTGTGGCTGGTTTAGCGATGGCCATTAAACTGGTAAGACTGAATATGCGGCAGAAAGAAGCCGCACAGGAAATGATCAAAAAGAAACTGGAAACAGAGCTCCGTTTCCTGAAATCGCAGACCAACCCGCATTTTCTGTTCAATACGCTTAACAATATTTACGCGCTTGCGCGGAAAAAATCAGACGATACTGCCGAGGCTGTTTTAAAACTTTCGAAACTGTTGCGGTTCATGCTGTATGAATCAGCGAATAAAACGATACCTATTGCAGATGAACTGAAAGTGATCGACAGTTATATTGAGTTGGAAAGAATCAGGTATAATGAAAGGCTCGAAATATCCTTCCAGCAACAGATAGATGACCCCGCTCAACCCATCGCACCACTGATTTTGCTGCCCTTTGTTGAAAATGCTTTTAAACATGGCGCCAGTGAAACACGGTTTAGTTCGTTCATCCATATTGAGATCCGTCTTAACAAAGGATACTTGTATTTTATGGTAGAGAACTCACAAGCCAGCCAGGACAAAGAAATATCCAAAGGCGAAAAAATTGGTCTGCAGAATGTCAGCAGGCAACTGGAGCTGATGTACCCTGGTCATACACTGGAGATCGAAAATGAAGCAACCCGTTTTAGCATACAACTGAACATAAACCTTCTCAGCCATGCAAGTCTGTAACTGTATCATTGTGGAAGATGAACCCCTGGCAGCTGAAGTACTGCAGGATTATATCAACCAGGTACCATTCCTTTCACTGAAAGGGGTATGTACAGATGCTATTTTTGCCATGCAAAAACTCCGGCAGGAAAAAATAGATCTGATCTTCCTCGACATACACCTACCCAAGTTAAAGGGACTTGATTTTATCAAAACCCTGAAACACCCGCCGCATATCATCATTACCACCGCTTACCATGAATATGCTTTACAGGGATATGATTTCGGCGTACTGGATTACCTGCTGAAACCGATCGAGTTCAGCCGTTTCCTCGTAGCCGTGAATAAATTAAAACCGGCACAGACACCGGTCAGTGAACCACAAGCCGGTAAAACAGAAGAAAGAAAATCCATGTTCTTTAATGTCAATAAGAAAAGGGTACGGATATTTCTTGATGAGATATTGTATATCGAAAGCCTGAAAGAATATATCCGTATTGTAACACCTGACAAAAAGATCATTACCAAATCACAACTGGGCCAGGCAGAAGAATTGCTCGCAGAGAATAATTTCCTGCGTATCCACCGCTCTTATATCGTGGCAAAAGATAAGATCAGCGCTTTTACAGCCACTGATGTAGAGATCGGCGGTGTACAGATCCCTATCGGCAGGAATTATAAAGATCTCGTACTGTCTATCCTCGAACCCTGATTGTCAAAGTACTTTTGACACAGGCACTATCGTCAGTGCCTCATTGTATTTCATCATTTCTTTTAACATCGCCACATGTGTTGTACCATATAGCACAAGTATCCGTTGCTCTTTCCCATCGAGGCTTTTCAGGATATTGGCATAGATATACATGTTCCTCCGCCATTGTTCACTGGCCAGCCAGGCACCTATGTAATTGTTTTTATCGCCTGCTTTCAGAAAAAAATAATAAATACCTGCCAGTTTATCGTATTCTTTGTCCGTATTACCATCCAGCAGTAGTTGATGGATGGTCTTTGTCTTCAATGACGCATTGAATTCGTTCTGGGTGGTTTGTATGGTTGTTTGCAGGTATTGGAGCATGTCTACCTGGCGGTTGGCCATCATTACTTTGGTGACACTATCCATCGGAAAACCTGTATCCATGTAATTAACACAGTTAATCGTTGAGAGTCCACATTCCGTTGCCAGGCGAAAGCCGATTTGCTGGGCTTCACTGGCAGTTAATATGTGTGAACCGTTTTTATACGCGGCCAGCAATGAATCATACCGATTCTGAAAAGAAGAAGGCACTTCGATAAAGATCTTATCCGGTTTGAATGCTTTCAGTTTTGCCAATACTTCTGCTATTTCTTTCTGTCTTTTGGGAGACAGGATATCTGCATTGTCGAATTTTGCCACATCAAGACCCGGGTTGGCAAAATGAAAAGAACCCAAAAGCAATACTTCGGTTTTCCCCTGCTTTGTATCCTGCGCCATTGTTACTACCTGTACTGATAATGCGGCTAAAACAACAATAAAACGTTTCATGTTTACTTATTTATAATGTACACTTTTCTGCATCTGGCTGATAAGGGTATTTATTCCCCCGGATACTCGGTATTGATTTGTTCAATGATCCTTTTCGACCGGTTGATGGCGCTGTCATAGCGCCTGACCGGCTCACCGGTATATCGCAACTGCAGGCAATAATTCCTTACTTCGGTATCTGTCAGCACAGTAGCCAGGTTATCATCATTCTCCGGCCCAACTGTTCTTTTTTGATAGATCAGCCGCTGCAGGTATTTCTTGACCTCAATGTAACCACTTGTATTGGCCGTGAGCGCCACCAATACTTCCTGGTAGAGGTCGAGTATATTGTTGCGCAGTGACATGTTTTCGATCGTATTGATCTTTCCGCTTGCTTTAAACCCTTCGTAGCGGCCGCTGTTAACCAGCAGGTGTACCGAGTTCCAGATAACCCAGCCGTATTTTTTTACGGTATCCGGATTGGGTGTTTTTTCTTTTCCGAAATAGGTGAACCATTTAGCCTGTGTTTTGTAGCCTACCGCATCTTCCTGCATTTCCTTGATATCATTCTCAAGGTCAAAACGCAAACCGGTCAGGAACTCCTTTACTTCTTTCTGTTCATGATGGTATTCGCGTTGGCGCTCAAGAAAAACAGCGAAGGACACCGCGAAAACTATAATGCTCATTTCAATGATAATTTCACCACCCCTTTTCCAGATACTTCTTTTCCGGCTCACAACTTCGTTCAATACATTGTGTATGTGTTTCCTGATTTCATGTTCCATAAAGAGGGAATAGTTTCGGTTTAGCTTCTGCAATTTTACCTGTTTTACAACGTGTATCAGGTGCAGGAGTTACCGGTATGTACAGACAGCGGTCTGCTCCATACGAACGGGAATTATATGTAGATGAATAGCATGCCTTCTAGTGGGAACAGAATTTTTTAGCCGCAGATTCGCAGATTGGGAACGTTAATCTGCGAATCTGCGGCTAAAATTCTATGACCTTCAGCAGGATAATTGAAATTACCGATGTAAGGTGGTTTATCTTTTCAGCAGTTTCCCTTTGAGGATCAGTTCCATGATCTCTTCTTTATTGGCGCGGCTGATAGGGATTGTGTGTGCGCCAATCTTAATTCCTTCCGATCCTATACCATCGATCCTTGCCAGGTTGACGATATAGGATTTGTGTACTTTCAGAAAACCGGTAGCGGGCAGGTTTTCTTCAATGCTCTTAAACGTAAGATGAGTGATGTATTTTTTATCTTTCGCATGGATCGTTACATAATTCTGCGTGGCTTCTGCAAACAGGATATCTGTATGAAATATCTTCACCAGCGCCCCATCCGTTTTAATAAAGAAATGATCATCCGGTGAAGTAGCCGGGGAAGCTATACCCAACTTCCTGCTGCCAATATATTCCTTCGCCTTCATCGCCGCTTTTACAAAACGCGGAAACGAAATGGGTTTTACGAGGTAGTCCAGTACATCCAGTTCATATCCCTCCAATGCATACTGCGGGTAAGCAGTTGTAAGTACCACCAGGGGCGGATGCTGCAATGAACGCAGTAATTCTATGCCATTCATTTTGGGCATCTGTATATCGAGGAATAATAACTGGATAACACCGCTATTCAGTGTATCCATAGCCCGCAGTGCAGAATCGTATTCACTGTTGAGCTGCAAAAAATCAATATCTGCGATATACTCGCCCAGACCTTTCCGCGCGAGCGGTTCATCGTCTATGATCATGCATTGAATGGGCATAGGGGTTGTTTATTTAAAACCGCTGAAATTGAACATTGAAAATTGAGCATTGAAAATTGAATATTATACCCGAAAATGTAATGCTCAATGCTCAATTTTCAATGTTTAGTTGCAAAGATACCCTAAAGACATTACCCTTATCTTCTATCGCAAGGCTATGTTTCCCCGGGTACAGTAAAGCGAGCCGTCGCTGTACATTCACAAGTCCTATCCCACCCTGTTTGGCGACCATGGTTTCTTTGACAGGTTCGGCCGTATTTACTACAGAAAACAACAAGCTTGTTTCTTTTCTTTCTATCGAGATGTCCACCGTATTTTTTCGGTCTGTAAAATGCGACAGGTGCTTAAAGGCATTTTCGATGAAAGGGATCAACAGCAAGGGTACAATGGAAAACCCTGACAGTTTACCCGACTGTTGAAAACTGACCACACAGTTATGATCCCTGCGCAGTTTCTGCAGTTCAATATAATCGTTCAGGTAGGCCAGTTCTTTTTCAATGGCTGTTGTGTTGCCGTTACATTCATACAGCTGGTACCGCAGCATACCAGAGAATTTATGTAATGCTTCTCTCGCATCTGTATTCTGTTTATCGATCAGGAAATAAACCGAGTTCAGTGAATTGAATACAAAATGCGGATTGATCTGGCTTTTTAAAAAATTCAGTTCCGTCTCCGCATTTTCTTTGGCCATCTCTCCCATGCGCCTCTGCGCTCTTGCATGATCGAGCAGCAGCTTGAACGCCGCTCCCGTACTTACCAATAACAGGTGCGGTATCATGTTATCGTATATCCTGCTTTTGAGGTTACGCGAAAGATTGAAAGCAAGCGGGTTATTCATCAGTTGCCCCTCGAAGTACATTTTCAGCCAGCTGGAAGCAAACACGAGCACAAGGAACAGAATACCGAATGCGAGGTAATGCTTTTTGTACAGCAGCCGGGGTATCAACAGGTAATTTGTCACATATACCATCAGTGCCAGGTCGGCCACTTTCAGCAGGGTGATATCAAAAGCCAGTTGTTTGTTACGGAAATCATCGTAACGGAAAAAATACCAGGCACCCAGTAATCCCAGCCAGAATAACAGGTGGTATATTTTATATCGTTGTAAGAAGGATAGCATTTTTATATTTTCTCAGTGATCTGGCGGTTACCGTCCTTGCGAGCGTAGCGAAGCAATCTGTGTCCCGGCGTAAGTAATTTAATGTATTCTAATCCTATTTCCAGCGATCCTCTGTGAAACTCTGTACAGTAATTATTCTAATACAGCAAGTCACAGGTTGCTTCGCTACGCTCGCAAAGACGGTACAACCTATTAAATGTACTATTAAAAACAAGGTTCAACTAACCATCCGTTTCCCAAAAAAGGCTGGCTTCACTTCAGTTAGCGCCAGGTTTTTGACGCTGCTGTTCAGGGAAGCAAGCGCACGGCCCTTTGGCAGTTCTTTGGATGAGTAGCTGAGCGTCAGTTGCCCATACTTTTTCTGGAGCGCTGCGATCTCCTTTGCAGGTATGGCCATGCCTTCGCGGGTGTCTGAAAATGACCATTCTTTTACCACCGAACCGCGCTGGTCCTTCAGCGCCACCTTCCTGTCTTTACCCTGTGTGCCGCAATGACTGTAATGGATGACGATCTCATCGGAAGCCGCTGTTTTGTCAAGCAGGTTCATCACGCTGATGGGTTCAGAAATGTGCTTAACGAGCACCAGTTTTTTGTTGAGGTACACCTGGAAATGTTCGCCGCCGGCAAATGCCGAAAAACAAAACATCATAAGCGACATTGCAGAAAGGGCCAATGACTTGCCCGGAATAAACTGTTTCATAGATTTTCATTTAGATAAGATGAATAATAGCATTCACCCTACAAAACACCGGATTCTACCGGCGCTTTCTGTATGCATTTGACCATCTGCTGAAAATCTTTGACGTATGGTGGGAATGGGAAAGACGGGCCGCCGTTGCTTTTTTAACACAGAGACCACGGAGAAAGCACAGAGAGTCCTCTGTTAACTCCGTGGTCTCTGTGTTAAAAAAAATCTGTCCGGATAAAACATTTAAGAACCGACAACCGCATCACTTCACATAATTGATCTTCTTAGTCGCCCATTCAATAAAAAATTTAATATTCGGCGCATCGGTATGACCACCTGCGTGTTGCCGCCAGGCAAGTTCCCCGTTGAGCAGCCCCGTAAGCACAGGCGGCATCTTTTCTGTTTTATAATCATTCGATACACCGAGATCTTTTACACCCAGTAGTTTGAACGCTTCGCCTGCCGCTACCGTAGCCATATAACTTCCCTGCTGGTCGAGCCATTTGGCATCGCCCTGTTCGGGTACCCCATAACTGATAAACGTAAGACGTGGTGCGCATAAAGCGATCAACTGATGCGCGTCAACGGGTATATCACCGGCATTTTTTGAACCAAATCCCGATTCAGCCGTTCCGTATTTTAGAAAGTTACCGGCCATCCAATGGTACTCGCCACTGGCGGTAAGGCTTTCCACGGCTTCGCCAAAATTACGGCGGTGCAGTTTTGCGCCACCTTCTCCTGAAGAGCCCACGAGTACCATTGCAAAACGTTCTTCAAAAGCCAGTGTTACCAATGCGGCTTTCCCATAACGGGATACGCCTTCGATACCTACCTGTTTGGCATTGACCATCGGTTCTGTTTCAAGATAATCAAGCGCACGTGCGGCGCCCCATGCCCATGCACGCAGTGAACCCCAGTCATCGGGTTTGCGTGGTTGTCCTTTGTTTACGAGGCCAATGATGCCTTTGGTTAAACCAGCACCATTATCTGCCTGTATGCTGGAAGGATCGATCTGCATATAACCCCATCCCGCAGCAATGAGTTGGTTGATCGTTGGCGGGTCCTGGCCGGGTGGTGTGGGCGGTCCGCCAAAACCAACAGGCGGTGCCGCAACGATCGGTGTGTAAGCAGGGTACTGGTCGAATATGGCTTTGAGTGAAGGGTCATTTTTGATCATCAGCGCTTTCACCGATTCATTTAGTTTTTCCATCGACTCATTGTTCGGCTGCGCAGGCGCGGGCAGATTATACCCACCGCCAAACATCATCAGCACAGGTACGGGGCCTTTTACATTGGCGGGCAACACGAGTACAGCCCTGATATCTACCTTGATATCGGGGTAAGCGCTGTTGTCTACATGCCCCACCAGTCTCTTGGCAATTACAGGCATAAAACCGATGCGTTCGTTGTCTGTTACTTTTACTTCCCAGGTAACGTTGGGAACATTTTTAGGCACTCTGCCGATCACTTCACGTTCAAAATCTTCCACGATCTCCGGGCGCCGTTGTTTCCACCACATATCTGCGGTAGTCACTTTCTGGCCATTCTTTAAGGTCAGCAGTTCGGGAAGATTCGGAAAAGGGTTGGCCAGTGATTCATCATAATTGGCATGGTTAGGCGCAGATTCATTGCCACTGGGTCCGGGTCTTAGTTTGGTGATGCCGAGTTGCTGCATCATGTTTTTATGGTCCTGGTCGGTGGTATAAGCAACCTGTGCGCGAATTTGATTAGTAGCACTGCAGGCTGTCAACAGGCATGCAGCAAAGAACATTTTTTTCATTGGTAAGCGATTAAAGATGAGGTGTGCCGGCAATTGCATCAGGTATCCAAATATATCGGATTATCCTGAAAATGCAATCGGTTGCATTTGTTTTGTTTTACGCACAGTTCCGGGCTTTTTTTGCCACCGATTGATTGAGATAAAGTAATTCGATATATCCGCGTCTTTGCAGGATAATTTTTCACGCAAAGGCGCAAAGGCGCGGATAAAGGCTGTTTATTTTCCTATTTTGTAGCATCATTCACCAAGCCCATTGCTATGCTGTCCGATTTCTTTTCTGCCATCTACCATGATTTTGTTTCCTTCTGGCAATTAAACGGGGTCATTGATCTTTTCAAATCGGGTCAATATGAGAAGCTGCTTACGCGGGATGGTATCATTGCTTTCGTATCCCCTATTCTTCCTTTTCTTTTATTGTTCGAGATCATCCGTGCTGTTTTTTACAAACGTTTTAAGATCGAGGATTACAAAATTCCCTTCCTGATCTTTGTGTGTAACCGTTTTATTGGTCGTTTTATTTCTATTGCAGCGATCTCATTCTGTATCGGTCTTTTGTCAAAGTATGCCATCATTACAACCAGTATAACTTGGTACTGGCTGATCTATGGGTATATCGTATGGGAGTTCGCACATTTTGTGTATCATTTTCTTGCTCACAAGATCCGATTATTCTGGTGCCTGCATTCGAGTCACCATGCGCCCGAAAGCATGAACCTCAGTGTATCATGGGCGCATTTTTTCCTCGAAGCACCTTATGCGGATGTTATCAGGACCTCTATCTGTTTACTGGCCGGCGTAGATGTGCCTCTTTTGTTCCTGATCATGTTTATCGACGGTACCTGGGGAACCTTTATTCATGTAGGTGAAAATATTATGAAAGACGGGAGGATGGGATTCTTGAACAGGATCATCCTAACCCCTTCGCATCACCGTGTACACCATGCAAGAAATCCATTGTATATGGATACCAATTTCTGTAACCTGCTTAATATCTGGGATAAATTATTCGGCACCCTCCAGACAGAGCGGCGGGATACACCGGTTGAGTATGGTATCACACGCAAGATCAACCACAAAAATTTCTGGGACGTGTATTTCGGGGAGATCGTTTTCCTTGCGCGTGATGTGGCAAAAGCGCCCGGGATCAAAAACAAATTCCTGTATGTGTTCATGCCACCCGGCTGGAGCCATACGGGTGAGCATACAACGGCAAAGATGATCAGGAAAGCGGTGCTAGAAAAAATACCTGGCGATGCCAACACCCAAGCCTCGGTGTAACTCCGCGCCTTTGCGAGAAAATTATTCACGCAAAGGCGCAAAGGCGCAAAGGCGCGGTAGATTTTTTTACTGTTTCTAGTCAAGCACTTCATAGATCGTAACAGGGAGTTGCTTGTTCTTCAGGCTCACCTCTCCTATTTTACGGCATTGGAAAGAATCTTTTACCTGCAGGTATGCCGCTTCCGATATCAATACCTGGTTGGCTCCCGCAGCAGATTGTAGTCGTGCGGCGGTGTTCACTACATCGCCCACTACCGTATAATCCAGTCTTCGCAAACCTGCAGATCCGATATTGCCGGATATCAGTTCTCCGCAATTGATACCGATAGCTACTTTTGGTGTAAATACGAGTTTATCGTTCTCAGCAGGAATGGATTCAATAATCTTTTTTATTGCCAGCGCCGCATCGATGGCCCTGTCGAGATGAAATTTTCCACGAAACACAGCCATGATCGCATCGCCAATGAATTTATCGACATGCCCTTTTTGCGCCAGTATCTCTGCCACCATTACATCAAAATAGGTATTGAGCATTTTCACTACCGTATCGGCAGGTTCCGATTCCGTGATAGCAGTAAAACCGCAGATATCGATGAACACCACGCTTGCTTCCAGTATTTCATTGGCCACTAATGAATCTTCAAACGCGCGGCTGCCCATGAACTTCAATACATTTTCATCCACATACATCCGCAGAATATTGTTCTCCTTGATGGCCTGTAATGTTTCCTGTACCTGCAACACATGTTTCAGTGTTTTTTCGATCGTGATTTCAAGGTCCTCAAAATTCACGGGTTTGCAGACAAAATCAAATGCACCCCGGTTCATAGCAGAACGGATATTGTCCATATCTCCATAGGCCGATACCATGATGGTCTTCATGATCGGGTTTGATTCTGTAAGGTTGCTGAGCAATGTGAGCCCATCCATTTCCGGCATATTGATATCGCTCAATACAAGACTGATATCGGGATGATCCTGTATCTTATCCAGTGCATCCCTGCCATTGGCGGCAAATACGAATTCATATTTCTCTTCACGTATCTGTTTCCTGAATTTCTGCCTGATCAATGCTTCGAGATCGGCCTCATCATCGGCCACTAAAATTTTGGTCATGGTGTATTGATTTTCAGTTTTTCTTTTAGTAGGTTAAAGTCAACAGGTTTTGTCAGGAAATCATCAGCGCCCAGCTGCATGGCCTGGTTGTAATTGTCCGCATCACCGTAGGCGGTGATCATCATCACCACCGGCGGCGGCGTATGGTATTCTTTTTTGATCGTTTCGAGTAACTGCAGGCCACTCATACCGGGCATATTAATATCGGACAGGATCAATACAGCCTGGTGGTTATTTGCATGGAGATAACTCAATGCCTGCTCACCTGAAAGGGCAAAGGCAAAATCCACCAATCCTTCGCGGATCTCTTTGCGGAATTTTTGCTGGAAGAGCGTCTGGATGTCCTGCTCATCGTCTACGACTAAGATTTTCATAACAGTGGTTTTGGTTGTTTTGTATTACGGTTAGTTGGTCGATTGGTTTACTTGTTTACCGGCAGCCTGATGGTGAACCGGGTGAATTCATTTTCCTGCGTTTCTACGAGCAGTTCTCCTCCATGTCCCTTTGTAACAATATCATAACTCATACTCAATCCCAACCCTGTCCCCTCCCCGGTTGGTTTGGTGGTGAAAAACGGCTGGAATATTTTGTCCATCAGTTTTGGAGGAATACCATTGCCATTGTCCTGTACAGTGATCAGTACCTGATTCTCGATCCTTTTTGTTGTTATCGTTACAGTAGGCCTATATCCTTCCGGTTGTTGTTTTTTCTTTTCATTCACCGCATAAAAAGCATTGGTGATCAGGTTAAGAACTACCCTGCCCATATCCTGCGGGATCACCTCAATCATCCCTATCGAATCATCATAATCCATAATCATGCCTGCATTAAATGATTTGTCCTTCGCCCGTAATCCATGATACGCCAATCGTAAATACTCATCTGCCAATGCATTAATATCCGTTGGTTCCTTTACGCCATTACTGCTCCGGCTGTGCAGCAGCATCCCTTTTACAATAGCATCGGCTCTTTTGCCGTGGTGGTTTATTTTTTCTTCATTTTCACTCACATCTTTTGCGATGGCTTTTACATCTTCATAATTACACTTAGTAATTTCTTCATTCAATTCCGCTAATAACTCTTTGTTTAGTTCTGAAAAATTATTGACGAAGTTTAATGGGTTCTGAATTTCATGGGCAATACCGGCGGTGAGCTCTCCGAGACTGGCCATTTTTTCAGATTGAACTAATTGTGCCTGTGTATTTCTCAAATGTTTCAATGTTTTTTTATTAATTTGAGACTGACGGTACACAAAATAAAGTGCAATGGATATAAGCAGAATTCCTGCCAGACTGGCCCAGAGTAGGGCCTTGTTTTTATTGAGAACGGCCAACTGAACTGCTTTTTCTTCTTTCAGCACATTGAGGCTGTCTGTTTGCCGGCTCTCTTTCTGTTCGGTTTCATAGCTCGAAATTTTTAATGGCGCAAGACTGGAATCAATATCGTTGTTCAGAGAATCCAGTCTTTTTGAGATAACAAAATACCGATCATAAGAACGCGTTACTGTATAGAAATCCAGCAATTCTGCCAGGTATTTTTTTTTTATATCCACAGCTTTGAGCTCGCTGAATTTTTGCAATGCGAGATTCAGGTGTTTTAACGCTTCCGGGTATTGATGCAGATTACGGGCACATAAGTATTTTGCAAAATCAACTTCCAGTTCCCCAAAAGGTGAATTGATACTCATTTTAATTGAATCTGCAATTCTTACCCCCTGCTGAATAAGTAATTGCGCCTCTGCTATATTACCAAGATTAGCTTCGCAAATAGCCATGCGTATTTTGATAATAGCTATATGCTCCTTACTGAGATCATCTTGCAACACGCTCCTGCAATACAACAATGCCCGCTTATAATCTTTAAGCTTCAGTGCCACATAAGCCGCCTGGTATTCGGGGAAAACTGTCGATTTTACTTTCGTTGCAAAAATTGCTGAATCGATAAAAGAAATTGCTTTAGCGGGATTACCCCAACTGGCATATACTGACCCTATTACTCCAAGGTGATTAATATATAATGCCGTATTGAAATCCTTATAAATATCTGCTGATCTTTGATAATAAGAAATAGCCCTGTTGTGGGCTCCTTTTGTATTGTAATAACCCGCTAAACCAAATAAAGCTGCAGCAAGATTATGTTTTTGACCATTGATCGTATATTCATTTACTTTCTTTTCGTAAAAAGCCAGCCTAGCTTCCTGCTCATTTAATTGAGCAAAATAAATCCTGACTGTTGCTATCAAATTTGGAGCAGATTTTCCAAGCTTATCAAATTCGTCTATTAGTTTTGTCAGTAATTCAAGGGAATGTCGCGCATCCGGCTCCCTGGAAACACTGTACGCTCTATACGCCTGCCATAATTCATACATCGGGAGTGCCTTGCTGCCCATTGCTTTTTGTAACACCAGGAATTCCGGAAGATTTTTTTCCCAGAACCTTTTATTCGCATCCTTGAAAAGATTGCTTGCGCCAAATGTCAATACGTCATCAACCATTGCCTGTAATATCTGCAGACGCTCGTTTTTGCCGGTTGTATGTTGTAAAACAGAATCTAATGCAGGCAGTTGGGTTTGGTATATTTTCAACTGCGCGCTGCCTGCTATGGGCATCACAAGCATTTCCGACAAAAGAAAAAAAAGGAGACAGAAATATTTTCTCATACTATATTTTATTGTTTGGCAGTGAAATAACAAATTCAGAACCAACATGGCTTAATCTTTCTATTTCATTTTCTTGCTTTGTTTTGACGAGGGCAGAAAACTTTCCTCCGTAATTACTTTTTTCCCTGTCTTTTGCTCTAATGCGAGCCTTGCATCTTTTGCAATTTTTCCGCCTTTCTTTCCTGCAATGACATTTTGTTTCACTCCTTTTGCTTCATCTGTTTCTGCTATTTGCCGCGTAGATAGTTCTGCGAGAGCAGTAAAAATCAACTCTGCTTCGCTCATGTGATCGCGAAGGTTTTGCGTTTTCAATCCTTTGAGGTCCCTGTGCTTTTTTACAGAGATTCCTGCCCATTCTGAATGAATAATATTGGTCAGGAATGCAAACTCATCCTTTTTCTCTACTCCATTCTCTTTCCAATAATCCGTCAATTTATTTCGGGTTTCCTGTCCCGTCATTCTTTGTTGTATCCACTTTTCGTTTCTTCCCAGTTTCTGCCAGTTTTCTCTTGCCCGGTCAAGACTTTGTTCGGGATCGGTTATTTCCTGCATGCGTTCATAACCCACCTTGGCTAACCATTGTTTAAACGGTTCTGCTTTGGGCGAGGGGATTGATTGGATGATCCGAAGCAGTACTTTTGTTTCTGCCACATCAGTTTCGCGCATTTTTCCATCAGTAGCCCTCATTTTCAACTGTCGACAAACTGTCGACAGTTCAAGGCCGTCTTCCGTTTTTACCCTTGCTTTCATTTTAAACCAGTAATCCCTGGGATTGATACTTTCTGTTAAAATACCAATAACATCAATTATTGAGAAGTACCATTTATTTTCCTTTTCGTCCCAATGGGTCCTGACTTTTTGCTGATCGAACAACTTAATCCCGTTTTTCATGTTTACTCATTTAAGGGCAGTAAAATATAAAAAATAGTTCCACCGTCATTAGGTGTTTCTACCTGTAATTCTCCGCCATGCGCTTTTACAATATCATAACTTAAACTCAACCCCAACCCAGTTCCCTGTCCTGCGGGTTTGGTGGTAAAAAAGGGTTGGAAGATTTTGTCCAATACTTTCGGAGGGATCCCATTGCCGTTGTCTTTTACACTGATTTCCACTTTCCCGTTACTCTTCCTCGTGCTTACTGAAACAGTGGGTTCATATCCTTCCTGGATTTGTTTTTTCTTCTCATCAACCACATAAAATGCATTGGTAATAAGATTGAGGATCACCCTGCCAATATCCTGTGGAACCACATCAACCATACCAACCAAATCATCAAAATATGTAACCATAGTAGCATTGAATGATTTATCCTTCGCCCTTAATCCATGATAAGCCAAACGCAAATACTCATCAGCCAACGAATTAATATCAGTTGGCTCCTTTACGCCATTACTGCTCCGGCTGTGTTGCATCATGCCTTTAACAATGGCATCGGCGCGTTTGCCGTGGTGGTTTATTTTTTCTTCATTGGCAGTCAGGTCCTTGGCTATTGCTTTTACATCTTCGTAATTGCCCTTAGTAATTTCTTCATTCAATTCTGCCAATAACTCTTTGTTTAGTTCTGAAAAATTATTGACGAAGTTTAACGGGTTCTGAATTTCATGGGCAATTCCTGCTGTGAGTTCGCCCAGACTGGCCATTTTTTCGGATTGAATCAATTGGGTTTGCGTAGCACGCAAATCAGCCAATGTTTTTTCTAAAACAAGATTGGCTTTTTGTTTTGATTTGTAACGGTAATAGATCACACCAGACAATACTAAAACCAACGCAATAATGCCCAAAGAAAAGTTCCTGGTAATTGATGAAATTTCATTTTCACTTTTCAATTGGTTGATTGATAATTCTTTTTCATTCATTTGTTGCTCTGCTTCAAAACTGATAGCACTAAATCTGCTCCGGTCTTCCAGCAGGCTGTCTTGCAAACTGATAAAAGCTTTATAGCTTTCATTTGATCTTGCCTTATCTCCCATCTTATCATACAGGTCTGCCAGCAATTTGTAATCCCGGAGTGTTTCATTTCTCAGGATCCTAACCCGTGAAATATCGCTGATCAAAAACCCAACAGCTTCCGTATACTTTTTTTGTTCTATCCGAATAAGGGCCCGGTAATAATCCGGGGCAACAATGCCCCCGGGGGTATTGGCAGGTATATTTAGTTCCTTTATAATTTCCCAGGCTTTTACAAGCAGAGAGTCTGCTTTGCGAAAATTCCTTTTCTTGAATTCAAGTAATGACCATGTTTGAAAAACAGGAGCCAAAAGGCCCCTGTCACTGTTTTTGCATGAGTCGTAGGCGTACTGTATCAAATAAGCGGCACTATCCAAACGGTTCGTCTCCAGGCATGCTTTTGCTAAGCGATAAAATGGAAAAGCATGAGATCCGGGATTATTTTGTTTTTGTATTAATGCAAGGTATAGCCTTGCATTCCTGATCCCATTCGCTGTATCGCCTTTTAAAAAATAGAGATCCCCCAGAGGTGTCAGGTTATTTATCCAAACACTCTTCCCTTCATATTTTGCCTGGCCAAAATAGGTTTTGCCTGTTGTTTGACCCGAATCTAAATAAGCAAGCGATCTTTGGGAATGATAAAAAGCCCTGTCAATTAATCCGGCTGTTCTGTAAAAACTACTCAATACAAAACTACAAACGGCTATACCAGACGAATCCTTTAATTCAATGAACTCATTCAGGTATTTATTATAATAGGCAAGGCCTTCCGCAAGCCGGGTTGAGTTTCGATAGGGAATGCGTAATACAAGAAGAAAACTATTACGAAAGTATTTTTTCTCAGGGGTTTTGCTTTTCTCAATTTTCCCCAACATCGTTTTTCCAAAGTCGATCGCTATATCCCAATCCCCTGCAACAAGTTTAGTAAAAATGAAACGGCAGATATTAATACTCATATCTTCATCGTCCCCGGTTACAAAGTGATTTGCCTCGGTTACAATTTTTTGAACATCTTCCGTTGCAAACACTGTTCGATTTACGATCGCCCAGACTTTTTTCCCAAATACTGTATCAACCCGTCCCTGTCTATTACCTTCCCGCAACAAAGAAAGTATAGAATCTACTTTGTCAGGTTGTGCATTAACTGAAATGGAATTCAATCCTACACAACTGTAAAATAGTAAGACAATTAATTTTTTCATGTTACCAAATCATTTTAAAAAGGCAGCAGAATGATAAATGTTGTGCCTTCGCTTTCCTTTGTTTCCACTTTTATTTCCCCACCATGCGCTTTTACAATATCATAACTCAAACTCAACCCCAATCCTGTTCCCTGTCCGGTGGGTTTGGTGGTGAAGAAGGGTTGGAAGATTTTGTTGTATTGCATTTGATATCTTTTAAATTTCCAAAAAAACTTATTTACTTTATGAAAGCCTCGCTCCATGGTTTAACCATAATTCCGTTGCTCCTTTTTTGTGTTTCTTTTCCACCATACACCAGCCATTGTTCCATTTTTTTGGTATGCAGGGATGAGAAATAGTCTAGTCCTTTAAAAAAATCTGTTGAAATAGTTTCGCCAGACTTCAATTCAATGGCTGTTAGTTTACCTGCCTGATCAAGCAGTACATCCACTTCATTTCCAGTTTTATCCCTCCAGTAATACAGGTTATCTGTTGCGCCACTATTCAACCTGTCTTTCAATAACTCAGCCACTATCATGTTCTCAAACAAAGGCCCTTTAGCTGCGTGTGTGGCAATCTGTTTTGCCTGAGTGATGCCAAGTAATGAACAGGCCAGGCCGGTATCATAAAAATATAGTTTAGACGATTTGAGTATACGCTTATTGAAATTTGTGTGATAGGGCTTCAATAAATAAATGATATAACTGCTTTGCAAAATACTCAGCCACGATGCTACTGTTTTCTGATCAATGCCGCAATCATTGGACAAAGCAGTGTGATTCAGAATTTGCCCTGTACGCCCTGCACAAAGACGGAGCAATTTGCTAAAAAGTGCAAGGTTAGTGATATTTTTTAACTGCCTAACATCTCTTTCTACATAAGTGCTGACATAACCGGTATACCAGTCAGACGCTGGCATTTTTTTAGTAATCAGTTCCGGATAACCACCCTGGAGTATATGTGAAGAATAGGTTGATTGTAACTTACCAGCATTTTTTAATTCCTTTAGCGATAAAGGCAGCAACTGCAAATAAGCGATACGGCCCGACAATGTTTGTGTAATATTTTCCTGGAGAAGAAAATTATTGGAACCTGTTAAAATAAACAGCCCTTTCTTTTTGGTTTCATCCAATACCTGCTGGAGATAGGAAAAAAGATGGGGTGCCCTCTGTACTTCATCCAGAATAGCACCATTTTTATATTGACTGAGAAAGCCCCTCGGATCGCTCCTGGCAAACTCCAATGTATCCGGATTTTCTAAAGATACATAGGGTTTTCCGGGGAAAACTTTCCTGCACAAAGTGGTTTTACCACTTTGCCTGGGACCCACTACTGCCACGCTGCGAAATGCTTTCGCCAGCTTTATGAGCCTTGTTTCTGCAATACGAATTATCATACTTTAAATATAGTTCCATTTTGGACAAATCCGGAATTGTATTCCGGATTTGTCCAAGTCAAATTTTACTTATACAGGAAGCAGTATCGTGAATGCCGTTCCAATTCCCTCTTTTGACTCAACACTCAATTCCCCACCATGCGCCTTCACAATATCATAACTCAAACTCAACCCAAGTCCTGTTCCCTGGCCCGTAGGTTTGGTGGTGAAGAAGGGTTGGAATATCTTGTCTACTATATTAGAAGGGATTCCGTTTCCATTATCTTTTACCCTAATTTCCACTTTCCCGTTATTTTTCTTTGTGCTTACTGAAACAGTTGGATCGTAGCCCTCCCCCAATTGCTTTTTCTTTTCATCTACCACATAGAAGGCATTGGTAATGAGATTAAGAACAACCCTTCCAATATCCTGTGGAATCACATTAACCATACCAATGGAATCATCATAATCCGTGGTCATTGCTGCGTTGAATGACTTGTCTTTCGCTCTCAATCCATGATAAGCCAGTCTTAAATACTCATCAGCCAACGCATTAATATCGGTTGGTTCTTTTACACCACTACTGCTGCGGCTGTGCTGCAACATACCTTTTACAATAGCATCTGCGCGTTTGCCATGGTGGTTGATTTTTTCCTCGTTGCCTGATAGATCTTTTGCAATGGCTTTTACTTCCTCATAGTTGCCTTTCCCGATCTCTTCGTTCATTTCTGAAAGGAGTTCCTTATTCACTTCTGAAAAATTATTGATAAAGTTCAACGGGTTCTGTATCTCATGAGCTATACCGGCGGTCAACTCTCCCAAGGAAGCCATTTTCTCGGAATGAACGAGTTGTGATTGCGTAGATCGCAAATTAGAAAGTGTTGTTTCCAATACCCGGTTGGTTTTGTTTTTTTGCCTGTTATTCCGGTAAAGAATAAATGCAATCAATACAAAAACTACTATTCCCGATAACAAAGCATAGGTTCTTACTTTGTTTTGATATAAAGATTTTTCTTTTTCAAGATTCTGCAAACGCAACTGCTCACCAAATGTAAGGTTCTGAAAATCCGACAGGCTCCTGATCCTGATCCTGTTTAAACTGTCTTTGGTCGTCAATGCCAGCCCGAGGTATTTGAAAGCACTATCGGACTGGTGATTTAATTGGTATCCTTTAGAAAGATATTCATACGCAACCCCAAGATTGGTTTCGGTACCGCTTATCTGCCCCATAGCATGTACCAGCCGCAGGTTTTCCACGGCATAGTACAATGCAGAGTCGCTGTTGCCTGCGGCGAAATGGTGTCTGAATAAGCGCATGTAGGACCTATTCCATGCGTTCAGGTTGCTTTGTTCCTTGCCTAACCGTACACCCTCGTAATAATAAGCGAGCGCTGTTGCATCATCGCCATTCGCCTTATACACATCCCCTATACTGAATTTGACAATACCCAGGAATTTGACAAACCCTGACCGGTACGCTATTGCTTCTGCCTGTTTCTCATAATACAGCACAGAATCCAGTTTATTAACCATGAAGTACACCAGCCCGAGATTCATATAGGCAAGCATCTGCCGGGGAGCATAATTGATCTCTGTACCGATCCTGCCCGCTTCTGAAAAATGAAAGATCTGTTGTTCGGTATTTTCCGTCCTGAGCATCAGTATACCGGAAATATGATGGGCATAGGACCGAAGTAATTTCCTGGCATCGCCTGTAAAAGGAATCGATGTCATCCGCCAATCTTCTTCTTTGGGCAGCGCCGGATCATCTGTAATGGCAAATGCATCCAGCAGGCACCTGTATGCTTCTGCCAGGCTTCCGAGACCGATCAATTGGTAGGCTTTACTGATCAGGCTATACGCTTCCGGTATTTTTTTGCCATGTTTCCTGGCGATAGCAATCCTATTTTCGGCATACACTAATGCAGAATCCCTGTTCCGTTCTTCATAGTAACCATAAATCTCCCCGCATATACTGAATTGCATGTGGCCGTCTATAGTATGCGCAAGCAATTGTCGCAGACTGTCTGCCTGGGCACGCAGTCCGAAAGGAAACAGCACAAAGAATAATATTTTAATGCAGTGTTTCATCAGGATGCATGATTGGGTAAATGAATGGTAAATATTGTTCCTTCTCCCTCTGTTGTTGCTACGTTCAATTCTCCGCCATGTGCTTTTACAATATCGTAGCTCAGGCTCAATCCCAACCCCGTTCCCTGGCCCGTTGGTTTGGTAGTAAAAAAGGGCTGGAATATTTTTTCTATTACCTTCTGCGGAATACCGGTCCCATTATCTGATATACTGATTGAAATGGACCGGTCCATATTTTTTGTTACAACACTTACAGTAGGCTGGTATTTCTGATCCGTACCCAGTTTTAACCTCGCTGAAACTGCATAAAATGCATTATTGATCAGGTTCAATATCACACGCCCTATATCCTGCGGTATGATCTCCAGTTTTGGAACAGCGCTGTCAAAATCTGTTGTAAAAGTTGCATTGAACGATTTATCCTTCGCCCGTAAGCCATGATAAGCCAGGCGCAGATACTCATCACACAAAGCATTAATATCCGTCAGTTCTTTCTGCCCGCTGCTACTGCGGCTGTGTTGTAACATACTTCTTACAATATCGCCCGCCCGTTTACCATGGTGGTTGATTTTGGTAAGATTCTCTTTTAAGTCCTGTGCTATCTGTTGTGCATCTTCGAGATTTCCCTTTTTAATTTCTTCATTCATCTCCTCCACCAGTTCTGTACTTACTTCGCTGAAATTATTTACGAAGTTCAAGGGGTTTTGAATTTCGTGGGCAATGCCTGCGGTGAGTTCGCCAAGAGATGCCATTTTTTCTGACTGGATCAATTGTGTTTGTGTAGCCTGCAATTCATTTAATGCCTCTTCTGTACGTTTCTTTTCTTCTTTTAGATTTATTAAATCCGTCGCTGCCTGTTCGGCATGAGCTTCGGCTATTTTTAAATCGCTGAAACGGGTGAAAGTGAGATTAAATACAGCCGCAAATCTTTCTAATAACTGAATGGTTTGATCCCCCTGTCCATCGGGCGAAGCCATTCCAATAAATCCCTTACTGAAATAAGCAACGCTTTGCACTCTTCTTGCCTGCGAAAGGCCGCCTTTGAAAGGAATGTGCAGTAAATTATTCAGGTAATGAAAGTATTCTTCCAGCTCTTTTCCCTGCATATCTACTACTATTGATTTCAGTTGCGCCTTCCATCCTTCGAATAACTTTTTAACAGAAATATTATCGTCCTTATTAAACATAAATTTTTTGCCTATGCCAGTGCCATCTTCATCAGTGGCCCACATTTCCATATCCCCGGTTTCGCCCTGCATGATACCGATGTATAAGCGATTAGGCGCTATCCCCAGTCCAATCAATTGCCTGAATAACTCTACAGCGGTTTCTGCCAGTTCTTCGCTTTTTTGCATAGCCAGTGTTCTGCTTCGCACTCTTTCCAATGCCACTTCTATCTGCGCTTCCCTTGCCTGCGCTTCCGCTTTTTGCAGATCATTAAAACGGGTATAGCTAAGATCGAATACTTTTGCGAATCTGTTCACTATATCCAGGTTCTCTTCTGAGAGAGGTTCCAGTGTATCTACCTGCATGTTTCCGAAATTCTGGAAGGAAGAGTTGAAATAAATATCCGTTGTGCCTATCATCCCTTGTTTCACCATTTCCGGCAGGTTACGAAATTCGGTCTCACTGAAAATATATTTTACCAGTTCGGTTTTCTCTTCCCCGTACAGGTGGTAAATCCATTTAGGCTGTTTTTCTTTCCAGGCCTTTTCCATGGCCAGGAAGTAAGGATGGTTATTTGCTGTGAGAAGATAAGAATTAGGTGTTTTATCGATCTCAGGATTAGCCATCCAGTTTCTCATGGAAATTCCATCAGTATCCATAATTGAAATCTGGCAACGGTTCATGGAGAAATGAAGCCTGGTTAATTCTTTAAAAACAGTATCCACCAATTCTGCCAGTTCATCCGAATGGTGCATGGCCATGGCTCTGGCACGTACTCTTTCCAAACCCAATTCAATTTGTGCTTCTCGCGATTGTGTTTCTGCTTTCTGCAGATCGAGAAAACGGGTATATGCCTGTTCAAAAGCTATTGTAAATCGCATCAACAAAGCTTTCTCCTCCTCGGTGTAAGGCTTGGCCTGGCCATTTGCGATATTGAGTGAAACTTTTTTCCCTAATGCAATCGACCATGCAAACCCTTTTGACGAATCAAAATGCTCCTTTTGTGATGCGGCCATTTTTGCATCAGAAGGAATTTCAATTAATCCCAGTTCAGATAAATACGCGTTAAAAGAATCCCGTTCTTCTTTAGAAAACACCATCGAACTCACTTCACCTTCCACTTCAATTGTTTTAAAGTAAGGATGATCAATATAAGGAACATACCATTGCCTAGGTGCTTCCAGCCATTTGGCATAGATCCATAAATCCCAATCTCTTTTTCCCACATTGGTTCTGAAATTGGTGGAATCGAATTGCAGACCCAGGTTTTCCAATTGTTGACCTACAATGGTAATCACATGCAGCAAATCATTGCTGAATTGCATAGCATTGGCAACGGCCCTCACTTTTTCAAGCGCCGCTTCTATTTCAAGCTCCCTGTTTTTTAATGCCAGATCGGCAGAACTCTGCTCAAGCATTTGCCGGAGCTCCTGAATTTGAAGTTGCAAAGATCCTTCTTGTTTTTCCATAAATAATTATGTCGATGGGATAACTATGCTGAAAACAGAACCTTCTGCTTCCTTTGTTTCCACTTTTAACTCTCCCCCATGCGCTTTCACGATATCATAACTCAAACTCAATCCCAATCCTGTCCCTTCGCCTGTTGGCTTGGTAGTGAAAAAAGGCTGAAATATTTTGTCCAGTATGTTTTGCGGGATGCCATCGCCATTGTCTTTTACACTGATCTCCACCTTGCCCTGCTGTTTCTTTGTACTAACGGTAAGAGTCGGCTCAAACCCTTCTCCCAACCGTTTCTTTTTCTGATCCACCACATAAAATGCATTGGTGATCAAATTGAGAATAACCCTTCCCATATCCTGGGGAACTATACTGATCATACCCACCGAATCATCAAAATCCGTGATCATGGATGCATTAAAAGAATTGTCTTTCGCCCGTAACCCATGATATGCGAGCCGGAAATATTCATCGGTCAGTCCATTGATATCAGTGGGTTCTTTTGTTCCATTACTGCTGCGGCTATGCTGCAGCATACCTTTTACAATGGCATCGGCGCGTTTACCGTGGTTGTTTATTTTCTGTTCATTTGCTGTAATATCTTTTGCGATAGCGATTACCTCATCATAATTTTCATTTGCAATTTCCTCATTCATTTCCGCCAGCAGTTCCTGGTTCAGTTCCGAAAAATTATTGACGAAATTCAGGGGGTTTTGAATTTCATGTGCAATGCCTGCTGTAAGTTCTCCCAGGGATGCCAGTTTTTCCTGCCGGATAAGTTGCTCCTGTGTAAGTTTAAGTTCAGCGGTTCTTTGTTCTGCTTCTTCCAGTAAACGGTTTGTTTTATTGAAGAGACGTGCGTTTTCTATGGCAGTTGCTGCCAATGGTGCAAACATATTGAGCAGGTTGAGATCAGTCGTATTAAAATGACGTCCTTCTTCCAGATGTACACTGGCCAGCGCCCCTACCAATTGGTTTCCGATAAGCAAGGGTACCACCATTACACCGCGGGCAGTCGTTTTTTCATATTTATCCGATCGTCCCTCCCATACCTGGTAATCAGGAATAATCAAGGGCGCCATCGTTTCTGCCACGCGCCCCATGGCACCTTCTCCGGGCATAAGATATACGCCACCGGAATTCATACCCAGGTTATGACTGGCCACTACTTCCAGCTTTTGGATATCTTCATGATAAATAGCGAGTTCCCCACCGGTTACTTTCAACAGCGCAACGGCACGCTCCAATACTGCGGCCAGTAACTGCTTTAATTCAAGTTTACGTGACAGATCGGTCATGGTATCCAGTAAAGCTTTTTGTTCATCGGCTTTCCTGCGTTCGGCTTCAAACAAGCGTGCATTTTCAATGGCTGTTGCAGCAACCGGTGCAAACATATTCAGCAGGTTCAGGTCCTTGGTATCAAAATGACGGTGTTCATCGAGGTGTACAACAGCCAAGGTACCCACCAACTGGCTACCGATAAGAAGCGGCACCACCATTACACTCCGCACAATGGTCAGGGTATATTTATCGGATCTTCCGTCCCATACCTGGTAATCCGGGATGATCAAGGGTTCGCCCGTATGCGCTACACGCCCCATGGCGCCTTCACCATGTTTAAGATGCACACCTCCTGAATTCATACCCAGGTTATGACTGGCAACTACTTCCAGTTCTTTCTTCTCTTCATGATAAATAGCTAGTTCGCCCCCTGTTACACCGAGGATAAAAACCGCACGTTCCAATACGGAAGCCAATAAATGTTTCAATTCAAGTTTGCGCGAAAGATCTGCCATGGTATCCAGTAATGCCTTTTGCTCATCGGCCTTACGACGTTCTGTTTTGATCAGCCTCTCGTTCTGCAGTGTTACGCTGATACTTTTTGCAAGCGTGTTCAGCAGGCGGATATGCTCCTCATCAAAAATAGTTTCCTGCGCATAGTGCTTCAGGCTGATATAACCACGAACAACCTCATCAACCATTAAAGGTGTAAAAAGAAACGATTTAGGAATATTTATTTCCGCTTTTGTCAGGTAATCGACACCTAAGATATTTTTTACAAAATTTTCAGTGTTTTCATTCGCCAATACCTGCTTATGTGTATCGATCAATGTCTGCCGGATCTTATTATAGGGCCGCGGTTCAGGATACGAACGTACCCCATCTTCCAAATGGTATTGAAAATATTCTGTAGCAGATTCATGATCAAAAGTGGCAATAGATATGACATACCCATCAAACATGGTATGAAGCTGATCGCCTACCAATTCAAAAATGAATGACATCTCCTGCTGGGATAACAATGCTTCCTGTATGCTGCTGAATAAAATCAGTTCCGCATTACGTTGTTCGAGTGCTTTTTCAAGACCATTTGTGCGGTTCGCCTGCTGACCTGTTGTATCCATAGTTCCTTACATTATTATTTGGAAAATACTTCCTTCGCCTTCTTTTGTTTCCACTTGTAGTTCCCCGCCGTGGGCTTTTACAATATCATAACTCAAACTCAATCCCAATCCTGTGCCCTCTCCGGTTGGCTTGGTAGTAAAAAAAGGTTGGAATATTTTGTCCAGTATGTTTTGGGGGATACCATCGCCATTGTCTTTTACACTGATCTCTACCTTGCCCTGCCGTTTCTTTGTGCTAACAGTAACTGTCGGCTCAAACCCTTCTCCCAGCCGCTTCTTTTTCTGATCCACCACATAAAATGCATTGGTGATCAGGTTAAGAATGACCCGCCCGATATCCTGTGGAATCATACTGATCATACCCACCGAATCATCAAAATCCGTGATCATGGTTGCATTAAAGGATTTGTCTTTTGCCCGCAGTCCATGATAAGCGAGGCGCAGATATTCATCCACCAGCGCGTTGATATCCGTTTCTTCTTTTGTGTTGCTACTGCTGCGGCTATGTTGTAACATTCCTTTTACAATGCCATCTGCACGTTTGCCGTGGTGGTTGATCTTTTCTTCATTAGAGATCACATCGGCAGCGATCTGGCTGGCATCAGCAAGATTGCCTTTAGACAGTTCTTCCCGCATTTCCTGCAGCAACTCTTTGTTAAGGTCAGAAAAGTTGTTGACGAAGTTGAGCGGGTTCTGTATTTCATGGGCAATGCCTGCGGTCAATTCACCAAGACTGGCCATTTTTTCTGACTGCACCAACTGTGATTGCGTGGTATGCAAATGCTGCAGCGTATCCTCCAGGTTCTTATTGATACGTTTACGCTGGCGGTTACTTCTGAAAAGAACAAAAGCCACCAGTGATAAAATGATCACCCCTGACAGTAACGCATAATTCCTAACACGCTCCTGGTAAATTTTCTTTTCCTTTTCAATATTCTGTAAACGCAGGGTTTCCCGGAGCGTAAGGTTATGAAAAGAACTCAACTGATTGATCCGGCTCTGATAGCTGCTGTCACCGGTATGTAACGAAAGCATCTGGTATTTGATTACGCTATCTTTTTGTCCCATGAGTTGAAACACCTTTCCCAACACTTCATATCCATTCGAAATGTTGAATCCTACGGCCGAGGAGGCACGCAATGCTCTCAACACGGATATCCCTTTCTTTATGTAAAAAAAAGACGAATCAGCATTGTTTTCTTTGAGATGCACTTTTGCCAACTCATAACAAGCCAGCGCCAGGCTACTTAAATGTGATTCTTTGTTAGCCCATACCATGGCCTGGAAAAATATATTCCTGGCGGATACAGTATCGTGCATGTTCAGGTAAATATTTCCCTGCAAACAATAGACAAGCCCCAAAAACCTGGTAAACCCTGATTGAAAAGCTATTTTTTCTGCGTCTTTTTCATATAACAGGGCCGTATCATACCGTTTTAAACTAAGGTAAGTTCTTCCCAGGTTCATATTGGCAATCGTGAGCCTGACAGCATTGTTGATCTGCAGTGCGAGTTTTTTGGCTGTTGTAAAATGGAATATTTCCTGCTCCGGGTTCTGTATGCGTGACATCAATACCCCATGAATAGAATGTGTGTAAGAAAGCGCGTGTATCCTTTTTCTGGAAGGGGCAACGACTGAATCATATAACCAGAAAGACCGCTCATTGGCCGGGTCCTCTGCAATTGTGTATGCATCGAGCAGGAACTGTAACGATTCACCATATCTACCCAGGTTGAGCAGTTGGTAAGCGTTATGGCTCATCGCCATTGCTGCATTGAGTTTCTGTCCATTGGAATTTGAGAGTAACACACACCGGTTCGCGAAATAAAGCGCTGAATCCCGGTTAGATTCTTCATAGTAGAAATACAATTTAAGTGCACTGATATACTTCGCAGAATCGTTCCTGGCAGAAGTGTACCTGGTGTACAGTTCGGTAACCGATGCCTGTTGTGCATTGGCACAAAAAAAATAAGAGAACGACACTAGGCAGCAGATAACTACCCGGCCGGTTGCACCGTTAAGCATTTTTTTTTGCAGGAACATTGTGTATAGTTCAGTCAGTTTCGTCGATTCAACCGTTCGATCTCATCCTAGTGCACATGTCTCCGCTTAATGATGCCCCCTGAAGTTTCTTTGATGGTACTTGCAAATACAAATGCATTGGGGTCCACATCCGTCACCACATTTTTCAGTTTGCGCATTTCGAGTCTTGTGATGATGGTAAAGATGATATCGCAGTCATCATGCACTTCAAACTTACCCGGTAAATACCCACGCTCTCCCTTGTACACAGTGATGCCACGGCCTAATTCATTGACCAGCCGGTGTTTTACTTCTTCGCTTTTACCCGAGATAATGGTAACTCCTGTATAAGCTTCCAGCCCTTCTATCACATAGTCGATGGTTTTGGAAGCGGTAAAATAAGTGAGCATGGAATAGAGCGCTACCGGCACACCAAATTTGAACGCGGCCATCATGAAAATAATGATATTCAAACCGAGTATGATCTCGCTGATCGTAAAACTGGAACGCCGTAATGTGTAGAGCGCCAACACCTCAATACCATCCACCGCGCAACCGGCCCGCATGGTAAGACCGATACCCAACCCGAGGAAAAAACCCCCGAATATCGAGATCAGCAGTTTATCGTCTGTGATAACAGGAAAATCGGGATACAATAAACAGATCCCCAGTAATACAACACAAAAAGTAGTCTTTAACGCAAAGCCCCTGTTAACGAATTTGAGTGAAAGCAATATGAAAGGAATATTGGCCAGTACGATCACATAAGCCAGGTTGAAATGATACATTTCATGAATGAGCAGGGAGATACCTGTAATGCCACCGTCAAAAAAATGATTGGGTACTAAAAAACCCTTTAGTGCAAAAGCTGTAACGATCACCCCCAGTACGATCAGTACCAGGTCACCCCAGGTCGAATCATGGTGTTTGAAAGTATGCGGGCTGCTTGTTTTTGCCTGTAGTACAATCAGGTTTTTATCCCGTTTAGCCGAAAGTTCTTGTTTGGCAGTAGCTGTAAAATAGCCATGGTTTTTCAGGAAATTCACCTGTTCACGCTGCCATTCCATTTGATTGTCGATAATATCTTCCGCAACAAATTCATTGTACAGGTTAGAGGCCATTTTTCCGTAGTCATCCGTACCTAAATAATACAGGTCTGCGTCGCAGATAATAGCGGATAGCAGGTCAGGCGCTGTTTGTGGTAAACGGGTGGCCATGATCAGCCCGCATATCCGGTCGATAGCGGCCTTCTCAAACCCAAATCCCGGGAGATGCTCCCTGGCCAGTCTGCAGGAAATTTCTTCGTGCCCGTTATAGGTTTCCAGGAAACCGGCATCGTGGTAAGCCGCAGCGGTCAACAGCAGATCGAGTTCTTCTCCCGACACCCCTTCTTTTTCAGCAATCAGCGCGGCGTGCTGCATTACCTGCTGCGTATGCTCCAGGTTATGATAATGAAGAAAGACAGGTAGTTGATGAGCCAGTTTATCCAGAATAAATGACTGAGCCGCTGCATGTTGCATATAGCAGTTGGTTTTGGTACGACAGTCAACAATATAAGAAAAATCGGCCATGTGGGGTGATTATTTTCATCCCTGTTGATAAGCTATAATCCTTCTGTTTAAAAAAGAAAGGACTGCTTATTCATGCATTGCTCTTAAAAAATTGTATGGACGTATTTTAACCGTACACGCATCAGCCGGATACCCGATACCGACATACACAATTGTACCGGAAGCGTACCGGTTTTAACACCCATGTTTGTTTTACCATTTGCACCTGTGAGATGAAGTGATGCATTGTTCACCGGTTTGTTATCATACATACCGGTAAGCGCTATCCTGCCTGTTGCCCCCGCAGCAAAAACATGAGCAGCTGCAAACTGGCGCAGCCTGCCTGCCCGTACCAGGCTGTTCACGGTATGAACAGGCTGAACACTATCCTGGTGACAGGGTCCATGTAAACTTGCGGCAATGACTGCCGTGGTAAATAATACAATATTCATACTGGGTTTCAAATGGGAATTAAGGAACAGGAAGAACGGGTACCGGTTTGCCGGCACCGTCTTCCATACCTCTTATTGAGTGGGTGAGTTTTTTACCAGGTAAACAGCCAGCCTGCCAGTAAAAACAGGAGGCATTGCAGCAAGCACCATATCAGGTAAATGACAAGGGCTTTACTTCTGTATTTCCTGAAAAAGGGTATTTCAAGGATTATTTTCATCATAAGTTATCTGTGTCGTTTTTCCTTTCTGTATGGCAGCAACTGACAGGCATACAGGAAAGAGATGGTTCTTTGCATTATGCGTCGCTTATTTAATACGTGGGATAATGCATGGATATCAATTCGCTGAATGATATTTCCGACTCTGTCCTTCAAGGATTCTTTTTTGTAAAGCGGTAAACGGCCGTGTACCTTACATCGATGGTATCGTTGATGCCGGCGGGTGGTGCAGCAGGCGCCTTGCCCCCTTTTGTAACGATACGTTGTATATAAGCTGTTCCACCAAAAACGCCTGTTGGTGTGGTACCGGTTTTAGACATCAGCAGCAACCAGTCTATACTTGAGGGGTCGGTACTGGGAACTGACTTTACCGGTGCAAAATGCTGCCCATAAACTGAATCCACAGCAGACAGTTGCCAGGCAGGACCCGCCGTATGCGTGCCTATTTTTTGGTTGCTGGCATTGTAGAGGTCCGCTTTGGGGGCCAATAATACCCATTGGTACACGGCGGGATCACTACCTGCCACCTGCTGTGCTTTGTACTTCTGTACACCTTCTGCAAAAAAAGTAGCGATCCTTGTGTTCCCCGCGGGCAGGTTGGCGGGAAGATCTACAGCAGCAGGCATGGCCAGTTTTTCGCTTTCGCTGATCTGGTAAGAGGGCAAACTGGTATCCGGGTCAACATCGCGCCGGCAGGCGATGCCAAATATGACAGATAACAGGACTGGTAATACAATTGCTTTTTTGGTACGGATTTGCTTCATAGCTTATTTGTGTTTAATGTTTACAATAGATGGTCTCGGCGATCGGCAAACAAGGGAAACAGCTTGGGGGGAGTTGTCAGCAGGTGACCAGCTGAAGGATAGCATACCTTCCAGCAGATGACCGGGAAAAATTACATTGCTTTCATTGCCGCTTGTTTCAGTTTGTGTGTTTGACTAATGCGGGTGCAAAATTGCCTATTAGCCGCATCCTTTACGGCCTGTTCTTCCTAACGGCCGGGTATTTTTTCCAAGCGGAACAGGGTAGAAAAAATTTTTTGTACCCGTGTTTTCTCCCAACGGTCATCCTGCGCTTTTAAAAAGCCGGTATTGCTTACCTAACGGGAATGATGTTACACCATGTTGTTTGCGGGTTACAAAATTTCACAGCAACCCAGTACCTTTAAAAACCAAAACTATTGCCGGTATTATGAAGTATCTGCGTCTATGGGTTGTACTGCTACTGCTGCCGGTGATGCAACTGCACGGCCAGCAGTATGCTGAACAGTATTTCGATCACTATACTACTGCATCCGGCCTGTCGCACAACACTGTAACAGGTATTGCGCAGGATTCAACAGGCTATGTATGGATCAGCACTTCTTCGGGATTGAACCGTTTCAACGGGTATTCTTTTCTTCAGTTTCACAGTAACAGCGACAGCCTTTCCATACCTTCTGAAGAAACCATGGGCATGAGCTTACGCAACAAAAGATGGCTGGCAGTATTTACCTCGGGTCTCCATCTGGTAGATACGAGAACAGGAAGAACAAAAAACATTTATATCCCCTACCACAACCTGTTCTACCAGTTTAAGTATAATATGATCGAACGTGTTTTGGGAGATGAGCAGGACAATCTCTATGTGCTTAGCCGTTCGGGTTTTTATCATTTCGACAGCAGCGGCGCCCTTCTCTCCCGTTTCGATTATTATACCGAGGCTGAGGTTCCTGTTACCCATTTCTTTTTCGGTCGTGAACTGTTTGAATTAGACAGCCACCGGCTGCTTATTGTATCCGTCGCCGGGTTTTATATTTATGACAAGACGACAAGACAGACAAAAAAAATGGAACCAAAAGACTGCCCCGTATGGGCGGGATTTTTCCAGTACCCCCAATCTTATTATACGTTTTTCCAGCATAAGCCCGGGCATTTTTTTGTACTGAAAACAGATAGCGACAGCCTGATCTATGTCAATACCATCACCCATAAAAAGATAGTGTCGCGTTTACCTTTCCCGGCAGGCAAACAGGATTTTCATTTCCGCTCAAGAATGACAGCGGCAAATGATACTGTCTTTTATGTTACGGGGCAGAACGCAGGTTTTTATAAGATGTATTTCAACCCGTCTTCAGGAAAACTGAGGTTGGATTCCACAAAATATTTCCGGTCCTATCTCTGTAGCGGTTTGATGATGGACCAGGAGCAGCATCTTTGGGTAACCACCAATCGTGGTGTGTTCAGGCAAAACAACCAGCGCTCCAGCGTGCAGGTGACGCAGCTGCCGGAAAGTATCGATCAACGCTTTCCGCATTTCAGGCTGGATGATATTCATGTATCAGCAAACAAAGTATATGCTGCCGGTCGTGGCGATGCCGGTTTGTTCATCTTTGATAAAAAAACTTTCCGGCTCGATAAACAGATCCTGTTTTCCCGTCAAAGCAATACGATCCGCGCGATCGCTGCGGCTGATGCATCGAAATTATTACTTGCCACCAATGGCTTATTACTCCTGTTCGATAAAACCACCGGAAAAGCAACACCGCTTACACCACCCGGATGGTACGATTCATGGGCAAGTGATCTAATGAGGGATCGCAAAGGAAATATATGGATCACTTCCAACCAGATTTATAGTTACCAGCCAGCCAGCCGAAAATTCACCATCATTCCCAATTTCCAGCGATTGCTGAGTATCCCGTTCGTACTGGATGAAGATACCACAGGCAATATCTGGATAGCTGGTCATGGGCTGGCCAGGTACAATACGGCTTTGTCGCGTTTTGATATTGGATTGGATTCGTTTCCGTATATCAAAATGCCGGATAAACAGGTAAACGCGCTTGCTGTCGACAGCAGGAACAATGTATGGTTCAACAGCAATAACAATGGCCTGGCCAGTTACGATATCACTACCGGCAGGTTCCGTCATTTTACCCGTAGTCAAGGACTGCCCGATGATAACATTGCATCACTCTATATACTAGGCAATCAACTCTGGATCGCCTGCTATTCGGGTATAGCCTGTATGGATCTTACCAGTTCACGTATTGTAAGTTTTGGAAAAGAAGATGGTTTCCCCGAAATGCCCATTCTGAAAGGGGCCAGGTTCTCTTATGATAGTACAAATAAACAATTGTACATAGGATTCTCTACGGCAGTGGTACGGTTTGATCCCAACGAAGTACTGCAACGCAAACTGCCGCCACGCGCATTTATTGAAAGTCTGGTGATCAATGGGAAAACAAATATCTTCCTGCCACAGGAAGAACTCACTACTTCGTGGGAAGACAATGATGTGAAAATAACCATCGGCACCATCAGTTTTTCAGCGGGGAGCAGCCAATTCGCCTACCGCATCCTGAAAGACAGTAATACGCAGTGGACATTGACCGGCGATCAGTCTTCTTTCAATATTTCGGCGCTGCCACCGGGTAAACATCTTATACAGGTAAAAGCCTACTCCCCTTCCAACCGCTGGCCCGAACAGTTGAAAGCGATCAGCATTACCGTACTTCCACCGCTATGGGGGAAACAATGGTTCATTCTCCTGATGGGACTTACAGGCGCCGCATTGTTCTATCTATTTATTAAATGGCGCACGGGACTCGCACGCAGGAAAGAGATGGAAAAAACACATATCGAAAAACTGAAAGCGGAAAATTATAAGAACCGATTTGAGCTGGAACAGGTGTCGAATTATTTTTCATCTTCACTGGCCGGTAAAAAAACAGAAGAAGAAGTATTGTGGGATGTAGCGCAGAACCTGATAGGCAGGATGAATTATGAAGATTGCATGATCTATCTCTGGAACAGCGATAAAACAAAAATGGTACAGAAAGCTGCGTATGGCCAGAAAGGAAAACCTGAATTTATTTCCGGGCAGCAGTTTGATGTATTACCCGGGCAGGGTGTGGTGGGGCATGTGATGAACACCCGGCAGCCTTATCTCGTAGTGGATACAAGAAAGGAGTTGCGTTACCGCGTAGACGAGGCTTTCCGCCTGAGTGAAGTCTGTGTTCCGATCATACACAATGACGAGTTGATAGGTGTGATCGATTCTGAACATCATATTCCCGGTTATTTCAAAGATCGCGATATACAGATTTTAACAACGATCGCTACACTCATCGGCAACAAACTCAAACAACTGGAATCGGAACAGACGCTGGATGCTACGCACAGGGAGCTGGATACCATCAACGAACAATTGGCCGAAGCAAGGCTCTCTGCGCTGCAGGCGCAGATGAATCCGCATTTTGTATTCAATGCACTGAACAGCATTAAACGGATGATACTGGATGGGGACAATGAAAAAGCTTCGAGGTATCTCAGCAAGTTTGCCCTGATGATCCGCATGACACTCAATCATTCCAAAGAATTATTTGTAACACTGGATGATAATATCGCTTACCTGCGATCGTATCTTGAAATGGAGCAGTTACGGTTTGATGATTCTTTCACTTACCATATTGAAACGGATGATACGATCGATACCATGGAAACCTCCATTCCGTCGATGATGATCCAGCCGCTGGTAGAAAATGCGATCTGGCACGGGCTGATGCCTTCCGGAACGGATAAAAAAATATGGATACGGTTTACAGAACAGGATAACCGCATCACCTGCGTGGTAGAAGACAACGGTATCGGTATCAGACAGTCGGAAAAACTGAAACAACAGAACAGGGCGCATCATCATTCCGTAGGACTTGAGAACCTGCGCAAACGCATCAAGATCATGAATGAAAAATATGCGCTTGCCTGTAGCCTGGAAGTGACCGATCTACAGGAAACCGGTGAGGGCCGCAACGGCACACGTGTCATTCTCGCACTTAATATGATAAATGTATAAGCTATGCAAGCAATTCTGGTAGATGACGAACCCGATGGCATCCGCACCCTGCAGAAAATGCTGGAACGACACTGTACAGATATAACAGTGATCGCTACCTGCTCCAATGCTGCTATGGCCGCACAGAAAATAGCGCAGCTCAGTCCCGATGTAGTGTTCCTTGATATACAGATGCCGGGCAAAAGTGGTCTCGACCTGCTGACAGAACTGGATGCCAAAGATTTTGAGGTCATATTTGTTACCGCACACAATGAATACATGTTACAGGCCCTGCAATACAGTGCCGCCGATTACTTGTTAAAACCGGTAGATGAGGACAGGCTGGTGGAAGCGGTACAACTGGTAAAGAAAAGAATCGGATCGGGAAAGAAAGATGAGCATACCAATGCATTGCTACACAACCTCGGCAAAGCCGGCAACCCCGCCGAAATGCGTTTGTGCCTGCCAACACAAAAAGGGTTCACCATACTGAAACTGGAAGACATACTGTATTGTGAAGCAGAAAGAAGTTACACGATATTTCACCTGAAAGAAAACAAAACAGTGATCGTTTCCAAACCTTTACTCGAATACGACCAGTTGCTGCAGGATACTTCTTTTTTCCGTGTACACAAATCCTTTCTGGTAAACCTGCACCACATGAAAGAATACCAGCGTGGCGAAGGCGGTGTGGTAATCATGAGCAATGGCGCCGAAATAGAAGTAAGCAGGCGTAAGAAGGAAATATTTTTGATGAAAGTGAAAGAAGTGTTTAAATATTAAATAATAACTGGTAAAAAAAGCTTGACACATTCATTCCTGACCTGTAAAATCTCCGGGGCTTTATAATAATAACTACAGGAAAATCCCCGTGGCACAGTTATTTATCCTTATACAGTATCCTTGCTGCGGGATGATCTCACCAAAAATCACTGACAGCCATTTATCATGAAGAAAACCGGCATCATTCTGGCTATCATTGTATTGTTGTTAACAGGGGCCTACCTGTTTATACGCTACTCGTTGCTGCGTGCTGATGATTTTAAACCTGATCTATCGGATGCACGATCGGCACTCGACCTTAGACCGGCACTGATCGCCAAATTAAAGCAGGTAGTAAAAGATGCGTCCAAGGGCTTGTACCGGTTATCCATAGATTCCATCGAAACTGATCTTGCTGCTGCGGCAGTTGATCTGATCAATGTATCCGTTTCTGTAGACAGCGCCGTACTACAGCAACTCGAAGCGCTTCACAAAGCGCCGGATGATATTTATAAAATCTCTTTCCGTAAACTGCATGTATCAGGACTTGGCCTCCCGGAACTACTCAACAAAAAAACCATTGATCTTGACAGTATCCTGATCAGCTATCCTGAAATGACCCTGTTCCGCACAGAAAGAACTTACAATGCGGCAAAAAGGGAAGAAAAGGATTCCATTACCCTCTACGAGCGCATCACCAAACATATATCGCATCTTGGAATCAAATCCGTGACACTAGATCATGGCGTTTTTAATAGCGTCAATCTCACACACCGGAGTAAAAATACAAGCTTTGATAACCTGTCTGTGAACATGAGCGATATACTGGTTGATTCGGTTACGCAGTATGACCGTAACCGTTTTTTCTTTTCAGCCAATACCCAGATTACCAGCGGCAAACTTGAGCGCCGCACAGCAGACAGTCTGTATTTCTTTCGCGTGGATTCTCTTTTCCTGGAAGCAAAATCACATACACTTACGGCATTCAAAGTTGCATTGGTTCCGAGAGGAAGCCGGGCCGCATTTCAAAAGAAACTGACCTACCGCGGCGATCGTTTTGATCTCCTGGTTCCCAAACTGGTATTTAAAGACATGAACTGGTGGCGGTTATTCAATTATGGAAGTATTGATTGTGCCAGCCTCGACATAAACGGCGGTCATCTCTATGATTATGTAAACGGTTTGTTGCCACCCAAACCACGGATCAAGATGGATAATTTTCCTTACCAGACACTACAGCAACTGTCGCTGCCACTTAATATCAAGCGGGTCAATATCCGGAATTTCAATCTTTCCTATACCGAATATTATCCGCCAAGTGGTCGTGATGGAACTTTATACTTTGATAATATTAACGGATCCATCACCAATGTAATCAACAAAAGTAAATATATCGGTCCGGGTATGTGGTGCACGGTTAATACCACTGCCCGTTTTATGCATACCATTCCTGTCCGCGTACGGTTTGGCTTTGACATGAACCGCTATAAAACAGGTGTGTTCACTGCTGATCTCAACGCGGGAAAGATAGATGGCAAAGTACTCAACCCGGTAACGGAACCCCTTTCGTTCTTTGTTGTAAAAACCGGCATGATAGATAGTTTCTCGGTACATCTCAACGGCAACAACACGCAGACAAGTGCGGTGATGAAGTTATTATACCACGATCTCCATATCACCACACTGAAAAAACAACAACAGGAACCGGGAGAGCTGAAGAAAAAAAAGTTACTCAATTTTATTGCCAACACTTTTGTGATCAAGGATGATAATCCCCATAAAAAAGAGGCTCCCAGGGTGCCTTCGGTAACAGTTGGCAGGGAACCCAGTGGCAGTTTTTTCAATTTTGCCTGGCGCGCTATCAGATTGGCCATATTCAAAAGCATTGGTATACCGGAAACATTTTCGCCTGAATAAAGAAAGTGGGGTTGCTGCCCCGGACCACAACTGCGTACAAATACTTACAAATACCGGGAAAATCCCCCTTGCATCTGCCCCCTTTAATGTGTAATATAGCAGCAAAGCTCACTGCTATGGCCAAAGACCCTATTGTCAATTGTCATACACATGTGTTTACAGGAGACCATGTGCCACCGTACATCGCCAAAACCTATGTACCCCCGCCGTTCCATTTACTGCTGCCACTCTCGCCGTTGGTGAAATTTTTCCGGTGGTGGTACAAGGGACCCGGCAGGAAAAAATACCTGCCGCCTTATAAAAAAAGAGAGCAACTACTCAACAGGGTCAATATCCTGATAGAGGGTATGTACCCTTTCAATATCATCATGGGGTATATCCTTTTCCTGTTTGCTTTTTTCCAGGGCTACAGCCTTCTTTCCGACAAATTTCCGCCGGAAAACAACCTGGTCTACCGCATTATTCATACAATATATACATGGCTCGATCCTGTTATGCCCGATATATCCGACTGGCTCAAAATAACACTGTTGATAGTCATCCTGTTTTGCTTCAAAACGATTCGGAGGTTTGTATTACTGGTATTCAGCCTGCTGTGGAAAGTACTGAAAGCCGTACCTGGCAGCCAGACAAAAGAGATGTTTCTGCGATACCTCAATATCGGCAGGTACGCTTTTCACCTGAAACAGAAGACGATCTTTTCAAAACTGCACGGACAGTATCCGGATGGAACAGGCTTTATCATTTTACCCATGGACATGGATTATATGGAAGCAGGAAACAGTAAGACCCGTTACCGCGACCAGATGGCAGAACTGGCAGAACTGAAAAAAGAGGATAAGAAAAAAACGTCGATCTATCCATTCCTATTCGCCGACCCGAGACGTTTCGGAAATGTTACTGATGAAAAAAGATACCAGCCTGGAGACAAATCCTATTTTGAATGGGAACTCAGGGATGGCAACATTGCATTACAGGACTGTTTTGTGAAGGATTACCTCGAAAACGAAAAAGAGGACGACCGTTTCAGCGGTATAAAGATCTATCCTGCACTTGGCTACTACCCTTTTGATGCAAAGCTCTTACCTCTCTGGAAATATGCTGCTGATAAAGGGTTGCCCATCATGACACACTGTATCAAGGGAACGATCTTTTATCGTGGCCGGAAAAAAGAGGAATGGAACACCCACCCCATCTATGAGCAGGCCATGGGTAAAGCAAGCGCTGAGGAATACAATGATGGTTACAAAGATGATGAAGATATGGACCGGGATCCGGATGGCTCGCTGTATTGCCCGCTGGTTCTACCCCAGAACAATAATGTGGACTTCAGTTACAATTTCACGCACCCGATGAATTATCTCTGTCTGCTGGAAGAACCGCTGCTGCGAAAGATCATCCACAAAGAAGTGAAGGAAAACGGAAATACCCAACTGGGTGAATTATTCGGATACGAAGATGAAAACACAGAGCTTACATCCGATCTGCGGAACCTGAAAATATGTCTGGCCCATTTTGGCGGTGATGATGAATGGAAACGGTATTTCGAAAAGGACCGTTATGATTACAGCAGCCAGTTGGCGAAAAATCCGGACGCAGGTATTGATTTCTTAAAAAAAGTCGATGGAAGTCTTTCCCGGGGCAAACCTGAGCATCTTTGGAAATATACAGACTGGTATTCCATTATCTGTAGTATGATGCTCCGTTACCCGAATATCTATGCGGATATCAGTTATATCCTGCACAGCAGCGAAGACATACTGCCACTGCTCAAACAAACATTGCAGAACGATAAACTGAAAGGCCGGGTACTCTACGGTACTGATTTTTTTGTCGTACGTAACCACAAGTCAGACAAAAACCTATTGGCAGATATGCATGGAGGCCTATCGGAAGAAATGTTTGATCAGATCGCAAGAAAGAACCCCAAGGAGTACCTGAAAAATGAACTGCCCGATGCTGTGTAAATAAAAAATTAGTTATGTCAGTTACATACATTCCCTTCAACGGAAAACCTCATCATCAATGGAACCAGCCACTAACAATGGCTTTTGCCAATCATGATACACATTTGTTTACTGTTTTTGTGCATCCGAGGATAAGGGGTATCGTGGTGCCTGGAAAATTTTTCCGAACCGGTAATGATACCCCTCTTGATATTGCGGTTTATGAAGATCTGAAAGAAATTTTGAACCGTACCGAACAATGCGCTGCTTATCTCCATATACTACTTATTTCAGGAAGAGATGAATATGTAGATGCAATTGATCAGGTGCATAAATTGCTGAACTTTTTTTCGCAGTATGCATCGGGCATATTGATCGTATATACCGGAGAAAAAGACAAACTCGACTGGTTAACCCAATTCCTCGTTGAATTACACACTACTCATCAGATAACAATTGTACTGAACAGGACAACAAGTAAAGCTACTTATTATCATACGCTGGATATCCAGGAGGCTGCTCCAATATCCAATAAAGTAAAGGTCCCTACCAGTAAATCCGACAGTCCGGGTTTTCTTGCCAGGGTCAAAAATAAAGTAATGGATTTGCCAGGTCGGTTTTTCAGGGACATCAAATCGATGATATTTGTGCAGGAACTTAATTCTTCAAAAATATCATTAGATGAAATATTCAATGATGTCTACGCAGCAGCTCCTCCCGGGCAGTCTCAAATGCAGGAGCCACCGGAAGATCATGAGGAAGTGTCGGTATCTGAAGGCATGAAAAACACCAACTCGGTTGATGAAGCAATGATAGAAATAGATCAAGCGAATGTATCTGCTTCCCAGGAAGACGAAGAACAGGCAATAAGAACTGAACCACCTGTTCTGCCAACCGAACGTTTCCTGTTGGCAAGAATAAAAAATACCAAAACACAAAAGGAAGCAGCCAGTTTTCTAACACCATCTACCACCTACCAGGTAGAAATAAAGATCGGTGCCCGCGACCAGGGTTTTATGGACGCCGGTGTTGCAGTAAGATCGGACTTTGTATTTGAAAAAAGCGATCAGGTGCTGGAAAAAATTACCATTGTATTCAGTTCTGATGTTTATAATTTTCTTTTGCAGGAAGATATCTGGTTACCGAGACAGGGCACCAGCACCTCTGCACTTTTTGATTTCACCACCCTTACATCGGAGCTTTCTTTCTCGGCTGATATACGTGCTTATCATAACAACCGCCTGCTGCAACATGTAGTGATCACCAGCCCGGTTAGTCATACAAAACCTGTAAGTGATACAGAAGGCCTGCGGATGAAACTTATTGCAGCCCCAAGGACCTGGCTTGAATTCAATGATTCCCAAACAAAATATGGAGCAGTGTTCCAGGCACAACCGCGGCAGTCAGATACCGGCAGTATCAGCGGTATGAGCCAGGATGCCTCTTTCAGGATCAATATTTCCGGTGGCCTACAGCAGGAGATCATGGATATCAAATCTTCCATCGAAGATGCATTAGTGGATGTAGACAATCACCCGGCAGACCTTACAGATGAAGAGAACAGAAAACTTTTTGTCAAACTGGCTTTGAAAGGAAGCGTACTGTACCGATCGCTTATGCGCGGACAACCTGCATTTGAAGGTGCCGTACAGTTGATCGGCAATACGATGAATTACCTGCCCATCGATTTTGCCTACAGCAAAAAGCCCCCGGCAAGAGAAGCAACGATCTGCCCGAATGCAAAAACTGCTTTGCTCGAAGGTGCCTGTAAAGATTGTTTTGAAGAAAAGGATGGTGCAAAGGCAGATCATGTATGCCCATTTGGATTCTGGGCCTTCAGTCGTGTGATTGAAAGACACAGTTATCTGAAAGAGACCAACAAAGATGGAACCGATTTCAGGTTGATCGCGCAGCCCGCGGGACAAAGGAATGTACTGCATATTTTACAGAATGTACTTTACGGGTCCGCAACAAAAGTGGGAGCGTTCGAAGCCGGCATACCCGATATGATACGTGGCGGGATCAGGAATAACAGCACAGTCAGTTTCAGAGAAGCCAATACATGGGATAACTGGTCGGTTGCCTTGCGCAATCCTGAACCGGATAGTCTTATCCTGCTGGTACATATTGAAAATGATGAAGATCTTGAGATGGATAAAATAGAGATCGGTGAAGAGCAGTTTCTCGAACAGGCATATTTTACCGGTGGCCTGATCAGTCAGCAATATACCAATCCTCCCTTTGTTATTTTATTAGGTTGCGAATCTACCGATCTGAAATCCGCAGGTTTTGATGTATGCAGCCAGTTGATGACCAGTGGTGCGGCGATCGTACTATCTAATTTTACCAAGATACGCGGCCGTCAGGTAAAGGATGTGATATTGAAACTGGTTGCAATGCTTACCGAAAACTGTCAGCAACCCGTCGTATTCGGCGAAGTGGTGTTAAAACTGCGCCAGGCATTACTGGCAGAAGGGCTGCTGGCCGGTTTATCGCTGGTAGCGTATGGTGATGCTGACTGGAAAATAAAAACCGGAACCCATGTATAATATCCATTTACTTCCCGCTTCTTTCGGAGACTCGATACTGATCGAATATGGTGAATCAACAGCACATTATATACTGATTGACGGAGGACCGTTTTCTAACTATGAAGAAATGATCAGCGGACTCCGCAGGGTTGCCCCAGCTATCAAAGGCCTTGAGTTATTGGTCATCACCCATATTGACATCGATCATATTGATGGTATCATCACATTACTGAAAGGTAAAAACCCTGATTTTGAGATCAGGGATATATGGTTCAACGGACAGGAGGAGATCAAAGAAGCCAGTGACCTGCTCGCACCTTTGCAGGGTGAGTATATAACAGCGTTGATCAAAGAAAAAAAACTGCCGCATAACAAAGCCTTTCAAGGTAAGCCGGTAGTCGTTAGGGATTACAAGCACCTGCCGGTTATTAAACTGGAGGGAGGTATGTCACTGACACTGTTAAATCCCGGTCTCAGCGAACTTGCGAAACTGCACGGAGAATGGTTAAAAAAATTGGAAAAATTTGGTAAAGAGGTTGATTTTCTCAAACTGCTGGATGAAGATCACCGTTACATTCCGCCTGTTATTAAAGGGGATGACCTGTTGGGAGATACCCCGATAAAAACTTTACAGAAAACAATTGTTGAACCTGATACCAGTACCGCCAATCTGAGCAGCATCGCCTTCATAGCCACCTGGCAACAGAAAACCTGCCTGTTTGCCGGCGATGCCCCATCGCATTGCCTGCTTAAAGCCATCGACCCTATGCTGGAAACAACGGGTACAGAAAAAATACAGCTCGATGCATGGAAACTGGCGCATCACGGAAGCAAAAAAAGTACGGTAGACAGCATCATGAAAAAAATTATGTGCAGAAATATTCTGGTCTCCTCAGACGGCGCCCGTTACAAACACCCTGACGAGGTTTGCCTCGCCAAGCTTTTACTATACAATGCTTCCGGTCAGCGGTTCTATTTCAATTACAAAACTGATTTCAACAAAAGATGGGCGAAAAAGGAAGAGCAGAATACGTATAAATTCACCTCTTTTTACCCTACAGAAGACACCAACGGTATTTCGATCAAATTATGATGGGGACACAATACGTATTGTGTAATGTGGGTTATGCAATATCATTCGCACTATGCCCGGCTTCAGACCAATTGTTAATGGTAGCCAGAGTTACTTCAGCAATTGTTTGCAATGCTTCGGCCGTAGCAAAAGCCTGGTGTGGGGTGATCAGTACATTGGGAAATGACATTAGTTTTTTCAACATGGTATCTTCCATTTCATCCTGGCTATGATCACAAAAAAATATTCCTTTTTCATTCTCATACACATCCATTCCAAAATACCCGATATGACCGTTCTCGATACAACCGATAGCGTCTTCAGTACACAGGATGCCTCCCCTGGCGGTATTGATCAGCATCACTCCTTTTTTCATCTGCTCCATCAATCCTTTATTTACGAGGTAATGGGTTGGGGGAGTTAACGGGAGGTGCAGTGTGATGATATCTGCATGGGTACAGAGATCCTCCATTGTGGTATACCGTACCTTGTAAGCAGCTACCAGTTCTGCATCAGGATGCAGGTCGCAGGCAAGTAATGTGCACCCAAAGCCATGCAATATGCGGGCAATAGCGGCTCCTGTTTTTCCTGTACCGATAATACCCACTGTTTTATGGTGAAGTGTAAATCCCACCAACCGGTCAATGGTAAAATTATTCTGATGCACCTGTCTGTCTGCCTGCACCAGTTTACGGTTCAGCGCCAGCATCATGGCCACTGCATGTTCGGCAATGGATTCGGGCGAATAATGGGGCACATTGGCCACCCTGATACCGATCTCTGAGGCCTTCTTTGTATCCACATTATCATAACCGGTTGCCCTGACAGCTATGAACCTGACGTTATGATTGTAAAGATGGCTCACCAGATCTGCATCCACCTTATCAGAAGTGAAAATGGAGACCACATCGAAATCCATCGCCTGTTGTATGGTTTCCTCAGACAGGAGTACATCTGTGAAACACAATTCATGTATGCCCCTGTTGGCCGCTTCCAGGTACGGTTTCTCGTAATCCCTGGTGCTGTAAAAAAGTATGCGCATAGTTAGTGGTTGTTTAAAATGATGTTTTCGAAACCGCTCAAAGATCTTTTTCAACACAGAGATCACAGAGAAAACAGAGGGCCCTCTGTATACTCTGTGATCTCTGTGTTGAAAAAAAATGTGCTGTTCAACCGTCTTCGATCCAATTGGATAAACCGGCTAATAATTTATTTACCCGGAAGTATGATATCAATGATCACCGTCCTGTTGTAAAAACGTTCTTCTACCAGGTTATTTTCAAAAGGCGACATACTTGCATCTTCGCCAAATCCGTAGGTTTCAAATTTTACCCCTTTCTTTCCTGTAGCGTTTAATGCGCGCTGAAGGATCAGTTGGGCACCTTTGGCCCTCTCCTGTGATAAAGTATGGTTATAAGCATCTTCGCCTATGATATCTGTATGTCCATGAATGATCACGGTTCCATTTTCAGGCACCAATGGCGCTACGATATCAGCAAGGAATTTTTCGTATGCGTCTACTGATTTCGATCTGTCGAAATCAAACAGGATACTGTAACGAAGACCCTGCTGTGTTGCATCATCCACTTTTAATAAACTAACGGAACTTTCTTTTCGTACTGTCTGTCCGCTGTTTGTTTCACCGGTCATTACTATGGTATAGTTGCCCTGTGTTTTTGTTCCTAAAATGGTTTTGCCCGGAACGGATGCTTCATCGCGGGTATAAGGACCGTATCGCTGTACCACACCCTGCTCATCTTTGATCTCAACGGACCATGATTTCAACAATGAATCTGCACCGCTGGTTGTGAATATTACATGACTGTCCAACGGATCACTATGTATGGCGCTGATCTGAACAGGACGCAGGAATGGAGAATTGACCCCACCCACCTGCATCAGCATATCAGAAGAAGTACTGACTATATCAACACGTCTGTCACCTGCACGCAGCAAAGCCAGATCCCGTGTTGCACCGGGTTGTTCGGATGGAATAACCGGTTTGTCCCTTCCTTCTGTACTGATCCTTGCGCCATCGATACCAAAGACCGTCACTAAATATTGTTTCACATTTTCAGCCATCTGTTTGCCTTCCGCAGGATTTTTGTCCGAGGCGCCACTTAGTGCGATCGAACTTTGCGGGTTGGCACGCATACGGTCGCCCATTATGTTGAGGATATTGTGATACACCGACAACTGTCTGGCCGAACGGCCCGTGTTAAGATTGTTTGGCTGACTTTCCTGTAATAATTCTTCTTTGAATGTACCTGCCTGGCTATTGCTTAGCATAACATACCGGTTAGGTATTTCTGCAGAACCCATATCAAAGAATACCGAGTTACGTAACGGGAAAGTTTCTTTTATCTGGCGGTTTACCGGAATGATCTTAGGCGCACGTACCGAGAACTGTACATCTCTCACGATTACAGGGGCCAGTGGTGTTATGGTTGGCTGCACAGGTGTTACCGTTTCAGGCACAGCGGCAGTGGCAACAGGTATTTTCTTTGTACCGAATTTAAATGCCAGTCCAGCGCGGATGGTATAGAACGACCATGATTCTACTTTACGCGGTTCGTGACCAAAATCTGTTTGAAAAGAAGCGAATGGCGAAAGTGTCATCTGTGTTTCGCTGCCAGGTTTTGAAACAGGAATATCTATACCCATGCCGGCCTGGCCAGAAAACACCGTTTTATTGATCTCACTCCAGTCGCCCTTTGTATCGGGTTGTTTCAGTTGCGTGTAATAAAATTCTTTGGAGAGATTAACGCTGATGGTGGGTCCTGCGAAAATATAAAACGCAGAAGAGAATGGCGCTATACGGATACTCGGCTCAATAGCGAGGTAACTGAGTTTGGTAGATAAGTTTGCGGGACAGTTACATGGCGCCATCACTTGATCAAAATTAGCGCCGCGGTTATCCCATGCCACGTTGAGCATAAGACCGAATACTTTACTGCGACGGTATTCCGTCAACAATGAGAGGTAAGGTCTCACACCATCACCTTTATGGAACGCAGTCGGAACCGTGAGAGACTGGTTCAGCATTTGGGTAGTACCACGATACTGGTTAATATTTGCGGCCACTGACTGACCAAACCACCACACGGGTCTGTTACGTGTGATAGTCTGTGACTGGCCTGTAATACCTGCCAGAAAAAGCAGCAATAAAATGAAAGAGATCTTTTTTGTTGTATGATGTTGTAACATAACTAGCTTTTAAAATGAGTTCTGATTATCGTTGCCTATTGCACATTAATGGTTGTATTTACCATGGTAACCGAAGCAACCAGGGAAATGACCCGGCCATTTACAACAGCCTGCGGACCGACAACCGATGATCCCGGTGAAGAAATGGTAACGCCTGAATTAGCTATCACGGTTCCTACCATCACACCACCACCTGCATAGTTGATGACCGCTGCACTTCCTACATACCAGAATACATTTTTGGCCTGTGCACCTCCTATCAGGTTAACGCTGCGCGCACCTGTTGGTGTACCGACTGTAAGACCGGCTGCTGTCTGGAATATCCAAACGGCATTGGGATCGCCTTTTCCATCAAGCGTAAGATCCAGGTTGGTGATATTAAAGGTTCCACTCGAAGCTCTGTAAATACCGGGCGCAAGTGTTAATCCTCCCAACTCGCCTGCACCTGGATCAGTACCGCCTGGTTTTGAGGCAGGTGAAATACTGATATACGCGATGTTTGCATCAATTAGCCCCTGGTCGGCAATGGCTTTGGTAACGGCATTACCTCCGTATGGTCCACCCGCTGCAAATATTACCGGCGGCGGCGCATCAGTATAGATTCTTCCTTTCACATCCCCTATATTAAGCGGTGTTTCTGTGTACTTATCACCGGTCATATCATGAAACCCGGTTATTAAAGTGGAAGCTGCGGTCGTGCCGATGCTTCCGTTATTGATCACCGTATTGATGCCCTGGTTGGTGATACCTGCATTTCCGCCGAAGGCCCCGAAATTAGCAGCTGTGCCAAGTGCTATAGGCGTTGCTACCGATGTAAAGTTGGCCACAATTGTTTTGCTCCTGTTCATCACAACATTCAACGGATTGGTTGAACCTGTTGTATCTCCTGACCAGGAAGTAAATGCATAACCGGGATTAGCAGTTGCTGTTATCTGAACAATACTACCACTGTCATGCGATGCCAGATTAGGATTTTTTGTTACTGTACCGCCTGCTGCTGGATTTGCCGTTAACGTTAATGCATAACTGTTAAGCGCAAAGTTGGCCACCAATACCCGGTTTGTCGTCATGCTTACCTGGTATGCCGCGCTGGTTGATACAATGGTACCCCCGCTTGTCCAGTTTCGGAAAGTATAACCGGTAGACGGCGTTGCGGTGAGCAATACCAGTGTGCCGTAAGTATAGGTAGGTTGATCAGGTGTTTTCGTGATGGTTCCGCCAGCGAGCGGATTGGCAGTTGCGGCTAAAGTATAGGTATTAATCGTAAAGTTCGCAACCAGTGTCCTGTTGGCAGTTATCGGGAAAGTATAACTGGAACTGGTAGAGATAATGTTACCGTTTTCCGTAAAGTTGGTAAACGTATATCCTGTATTCTGTGTCGCCGTTACCGTTACCGAAGTTCCGGAAGTGTACGCTCCTGAGCCGGTAGTGCTACCACCAGCTACAGGGTTCGCTGTTAAGATCACTGCAAACTGCAGCGCAGGAATGGTCGTGAAGTTGGCAACCAGTGTCCGGTTACCGGTTATCGTAAACTGGTAACTCGAATTCGTTGAAACAACAGTGCCTCCCTCTGTCCAGTTAACAAATGTATAACCAGGGTTGGGCGATTCAATAACGGTTACCGAAGTACCTGTATTATAAGAACCCGATCCGAAAGTAGATCCTCCTGCTACCGGACTCGATGATAACACAACCGCAAACTGCGTTGGCGGTATCGCGGTAAAATTCGCTACCAATGCCCTGTTGCCTGCCATGGCAAACTGGTAACTGGAACTTGTTGAAACGACGGTTGTTTGTCCGCTGTCCGTCCAGTTAGTAAATGTATAACCAGAAGCAGGTGTTGCTGACACTGTAACGGTAGAAGCCTGTGCAAATAATCCTGCACCGGCAACGGTTCCGCCTGCTGCGAGATTTGATGATACCCTTAACTGTGGAATGGTTGTGAATGACCACAGGTAATCTGCCAGCATCGCTGTACGGAACTTGTCAGTAGAAGCGGTGGTAATGGTACCTGAATATTTTGTAAAAGGTAAAAGAGGTGCATCGGATTTGAAAGTAAAAGTCGTTCCTACACTGGTAGCGGCTACTACCCCGGAGATGATCTGCGTACCCTGCCTGATAACAAAGGAACTGGTATTGATGGTGGCTGGTGCCATATCGGCGTTGAAGGTTGCCGAAACAGTTTTTGTAAGCGCCACATCGACCGCATTGTTCATCGGGTCTGTGGAAACCACAACCGGACAGACATTAACGATACCTGTTTCTTCTGTAACTTTTTTACATCCGCCCGCAAAAATGGAAAAAAGCAGCAGCAATAGCCACTTGTTCTGAAAATGGGTTGAAAAGGTTTTGCATAAGCGCAACATACCTTTCCCTGCCGGGATAGATTGAATCATAAAACGGTTTTTAAATTAAAAGGAAGTGGCGCGGTTCGTATTGATGATGTGCGATCATCAACCTGTTTTCGTGCTTTGCGGATAGACAGGATTACTACAACTACAAAACTATGTTAAGGGATCGGCACAACTGTTACAGCATTCACGCAATTAGTTACATCAATCACTGTTATTGTAGTATTGTGATGCAGGATCTGTAGTTTACCGGGAAATAGACTATACTCAGGCGAGTTCTTCGTACCCATTTTTGATAATGGTAGATAACATCTTGAACCGAACATTGGCTTTGATTGTATTACGCGCATGTGCTGGAATGATGATCGATTCACCGGTTTCGAGCAGGCAGGGGACATCATTGATTACCACCTCAGCCTTACCATCAATGATCTGGATAAAAGTATCAAAGGGAGATATCTTCTCTGTCAGCATCTCTCCTGAATCAAAAGACACGGCGCTGACATTACCCGTCGTTTTTCGTATGATCGTACGGATCACTACAGAGTTGGGAATGTATTCGATGATCTCAACAATGATAAAAACTTTTGCTTTTTCAATTTCTAAAGTATCCAAGGGAGGGAGTAATTGGTAAGATGATACGTAAAGATGCGCTATTAAATGTTCAAAGCACTAATATATTTTAACCGGCTTGTTACATATATCACATGTTTTCCAGGTTCTTATTCCTGATCTGTTTCAGTTTTTTAAAGAAAGAAGGTGTAGTACCGGTACTTTTCTTGAATTGTGTGGAAAGATGTGCAGCGCTGCTGTAATGCAGTTTATACGCAATATCCTTCAGACTGAGTTCATCATACAGCAACAGTTCCTTTATCTTTTCGATCTTGTTGTTGATGATATACTGCTGTATGGTAATACCTTTTACTTCGGAGAACAAATTAGCCAGGTAGGTGTAATCATACTTCAGTTTATCACTGATGTATTCAGAATAATTGGTGGCAGGAAGCTCATCTGAGTAATGGATCATTTCAATGATCAGTAATTTGATCTTTTCGATAAGGATACTCTTTTTATCATCGAGCAGTTCCAAACCTGAGCGTACCAGGTTTTGTCTCAGTTCCTCGCGTTGCCCATGAGTGATGTCTTCCTGTAATTCCACCATACCAAGGTCTATGGTCTTATAACCCAGTCCCAATCTTTCCAGTTCGTCGCGTACCATCATTTTACAACGCAGGCTGACCATATATTTTATGTAAAGCTTCATATTGCACCATTCACCCTGTCGTATTACTGTAAACAGGTTATTCCAATATACAACTAAGTTTCAGCACCAACGGATTTAGCGCCTGCTTTACAATGTCCGGTTGTACAACCCGGTTCCACCTCGGTGTTTTTTTTAACACAGAGGCCACAGAGTAAACGGAGGGCACTCTGTAAACTCTGTGGCCTCTGTGTTAAAAAAATATTCAGAAAATTTCTGGAATATCGTTTTAAAACAGCCTCTTAGCCATTCAATGTTGTTTTCAACGAAGTCATAATATTTTCCAGCACTTCTTTCATACCGGTTAAAGAATTTGGTTTTTTATAGTAGCCCCATACCCTCAAACCACCGGCACGAACAAGCTCTTCACTGGTCTTTGAACTCGACAGGAAAATAAAAGGCGCATTCAAAACGGAAGGATTCATATACATCATTTTATCACGAAGCTCCCATCCATTGATCTTGGGCATACTGATATCAGAAAGAATAAATAAAGGAGATACTTCCATGGATTGCAGATAGGCAAGCGCAACCTCGGGCTGGTTAAACGTCATCACCTCGTTCGGGAAATAGATAGCCGCTGCCATTTCCTTCATCAGGGCAAGATCCTCCACATCGTCATCGATAAAAATAAGCGGTCGGTTTTTCATGATAATCTGTTTTATAGTCTACAGGTTCACAGCGTACCGGCTAAATATTACGTGCTGCTTTCCGCAGATCAGCAACCCGTTCATGTAAAATTATTGCTTGTGACTTTCACTATTATTATATGTTTCTGTAGGATAATTACATATATCACAGGTTTTACAGATTTATTAAGCGATTAAACCCTTTTCGTGTAGTGAAGAAAATTAAGACTAACTTATAGTGTGTTTCACAGGCCACCAGCCAAAAGATACCCTATGAATTTCCCTACAAAAAAAATAATCCGGTATCTGCTATGGATAGCCGGCAGTATCATTGCCCTTTTTATCATTCTGTACCTCGGGCTGATCTGGTATGTATCCGCCAACAAAACCTCATTGATCGGCAAAGCAGGCACTGAAATGAGTAAGCTTACCGGTGGCAAGGTTACGATAGCCGATATGTCTGTTTCTGCCTTTAATAATTTTCCCTACCTGTCCATTGCACTGAAGAAGGTAGATGTACGCGATTCGCTGTACAGCACACATGGCCATCGTTTTTTTTACGCTGAAAAGATCTTCCTGCGTATCAACCCGCTGAAACTGGTAATAGCAGACATTTCTGTAAACAAACTTGAAATGGACTCGGGCAGTATTTACCTGTTCACCGACAGTAATGGATATAGCAACAGCTACCTGCTCAATAACAAAAAACCAAAACCTGCAGAAAAGAAAAATACAACCACCAATAACCTGCTTGACAGGATAGAGATCAGGCGCACATCCATCACCATCGATGACCACCCGAATAACAAACTATTCGATTTCTATATCACCAAACTGGATGTAAAAACAAGTGCTTCAGGAACTGGGTATGATTTCAGGGTTTCAGAATCCCTGCTGGTAAGATCGCTGTCCTTTAAACGCTCCATTGGCAGCTACCTCGCCAATCATACGGTGGAAGGCAACTATACGGTACACTATTCGGCGGCAAAGGAAGAACTCAGTTTTGATAGTATCCCCATCAGTTTATCGAAACAGCCTTTTCATTTTACCGGTGTATTCTCTTTTGGCAAAGTGCAGCAGTTTTCGCTACGTGCGGATACAAAACAGGTAACGCTTGATTTTGCCAAATCATTGCTTACCGCAAAAACCGCAAAAGGCATCGGCCTGGTAACCGCAAAAGCGCCGCTGGATGTGTCCGCTACGCTGATCGGGGGTCTGGCAGGAGGCGAACCACTGATAACGGCAAAATGGAAAACTAGCGGAAATATACTCACGACACCGCTGCTCGATTTCAGCAATTGTTCCTTCAGCGGTTTATATACCAATGAGGTCAACAAAGATTCATTGCGAAATGATCCCAACTCTAAAGTAGAAGTATATGATTTTACCGGCGACTGGCGCGGGCTGACAATGGTGTCTGATACCATCGTGATCAGCAACCTCACCACACCTATGCTGGCCGCCCATATGCGCTCGCAGTTCAAACTTCCGCAATTCAATTCGATACTACGCACAGAAGCTATGGCGCTTACCGCAGGCGATGGCACGCTCGATATACGGTACAAAGGCCCTATCGATGATATCACCACACAGAATGCATCGCTAAATGGATTGCTGCGGATAAGGAATGGAAATATTCTGATGCATGCATCGCAATCCAATCTCTCTTCCTGCAATGCTTCCATCAGGTTTGAGAATGCAGACATGATCATTGACAGCCTTGCCTGCAGGATCCAAAACGATCCCCTGCTTGTTTCCGGTATCGCCCGAAATGCACTTGCACTGGTCGGCAACGCACCGGGCAACATCTCACTTGCACTGAATATTTCGGCACCGGTCATCAATATCGGAAACCTTAGCAGTATCCTTTACCGGAAACTGCCCGCAAAAAAAAGAACAACGGTAGCAAAAGCAGGGAGTCTTGCCAAAACAACGCAGCAGATAGATGATCTGCTGTCGAGTGGCCAGATCAACGTAACACTCAATGCAGGCAGATTAATATACCACAAGTTCACCGCGCAGAAAGCCACAGCAGAAATCGCTATCAATGAAAACTCCTGGACGCTGACCAAAGCCGCATTATTACATGGAGCAGGAAGTATACTTGTTACCGGCAAGGTTACCGAGCAGGCGAATAGTCGCTTCGGGCTGAACGCTAACTTACAGATGAAAAATGTAGATGCCCGCAAAGTCTGGTATGAATTCGAAAACTTCGGCATCCCTGCACTGAATTACCAGAACATTAAAGGCATCCTTTCAGCTAACGCAACGGTAGGGCTGTTGCTCGACCGCTCGGGCAATTTTGACATGAGTACCCTGAATGGGGAAGTTGATTTTTCGCTAAAAAAAGGAGCGCTGATCAATTTTAAGCCACTACAGGATGTGCAGACATTCGTACTCAAGAACCGTGACTTTACCGATATTTCTTTTGCAGAAATAAAAGATAAGATCTCCTTTTCCGAGGGCATCATTACGATCAACAGGATGGAGATCAATTCATCTGTGTTATCGCTTTTTGTAGAAGGCATATATGGAATCAATGGCAACACCGACATCAGTATACAGCTTCCTGTGAGCAATCTCAAAAAAAGGAACAAGGACTATAAACCGGAAAACAGCGGCGCGGACCGTGGTGGCGGCATCAGTGTTTTCCTGCGCGCTAAAACCGCTGAAGACGGTACGATCAAAATAAAATATGATCCATTTAAAAGATTCAGGAAAACTGCGGTGAAAGAAAAAAAATAACCCACATGGCGCTGTTCATCCTGTCATAATGTTAAGCCAAAGCAGAAAAACACTGTTGCATAAGAGGTACCTTTCAGCAAATCATACTTATGTCTGTTAAAAACAAAAAACAATTTGGTGTCTGGATGGATTCACATCATGCAACCATTGTAGGAAGAGAAAATAACGATGCCTCCGATTTTAATGTACTGGGGTACGTAGAGAACAAAGGAGCCTCCGCCAATTCAAATGAAAAGACAGCAAATAACCAGGAAATCGGGCTCACGCAAAAATTTTTTAAAGAGATTGCGGCTAAAATGATCAATATAGATGATGTGCATGTAACAGGAACCGGACAGGTACAGGAACAGTTTATCAAGTTTCTTGCTGACACACCTCAATATAAAAATGCGGTATCCAGTGAAAGCACTTCCAATAAAATGAGTGATGAGCACCTGGTTAGTTTTATTAGCAAGTATTTTGCCAATTGATATTCAACATTTTTCAAAACACTTCAAGTGTTTTTTTTGTAAGCATGCATTAGTTGTTATTGCATTAATGAGCGACAACCGTAATGACTGTCTCATCAGGAAGTCTTCGCGATAAAACTCGTGTACACAATATATATCGCAGCAGCGACCAGTATGGCTATGATTATCCAGCCGGGAAATTTTCCTTTCTCTTTTTTTATCATTGTATTCATCAGGAAAATTTTATTGTTGTATAGCCGGGGAGTTTGTCAGGTAACATGACCGGCTGAAATAGAAAAATCAAAGATATTTTTCGAGTGTTGACAGGCTGATCGGCTTTTCCAATCTTTTCAGTCCTTCTGTACCGTTTGCCATTTTGCAGCTTCCGCCATCAGTAGCGCTGATGAGTGTGATATGCATTCCGGGATATAACGACTGTATATTGGCCACCTCGTTCCATCCCAAACCATCGGGGAGATTGTTGTCCAGCAGCAGTACATCAGGATGTTCGGCTATCAAACTGCTGAAGCCTTCTGCCAGTGAATGGGCGCAGGCCACCTGGTAATTCCTGCGCATAAGAAAACCACTCATCAGTAAACACAGGTCTCGCTCATCGTCAATTATCAGGATCTTACGCTTCATATACAGGTAGCTAACATAATCATGCCATGTGTGGGATTAATACAGCGGGTTTCTTTAATTAATCAGGTTGTAGACAAACAGACTGGAAATCCTGTAAGTATCCGTAACCGCCTGGTTATTCTTATTCGAAAGAGTCGTCCTGAAACTGATCTGTCGGGTATTGGGCGCTATATACAACCCGATCATTGCAGGTTCTACTGTGTACTTGAGCATCCCTGTTGTATTTGATCGTGTCAGCTCCACATTGATACCCGCCCTGATAGGACGGGATAAAACGCAACGGATCTCAACGAAAATATCGCAGGGCCGGGGAACGGAACCATTGGGATAACTATAACAGACTACTTCCGGTACAAGACTGATTGTCAGAACCGTACTGTCGAGATTACGGACCAGGTCCGAAACCCTCAGTGTAGTCCTTTTTTCGGTTTCCACAGGCTTGTCAAGGGACTTATTGCAGGAAAAAAGCAGAAATAATGCAAACGCTAAAACCGGGGGGAATAGTTTCATCTGGTAGCAGTATGAAAAAATCATCCCCTATTTTGGAACTGCTATTTTTATAATACACTGATAAACAGGGTATTATTATACCCATTACAGGCAGTTTTAGCCGTTATGGGAATTAAACATACCGATTTTTCATGCTATGACCTGGGACGCTTCCCATACTTCAAGGTCCTTTTATCCTTGATCACTCCCTGCCAGTTTAACCCGAATGCAAAATCGTAGGTATTGCCTTCCGAGTCGATATGGCATTTCATATCGCGGGGCATATCTTCTTTCTGTTCTTCTACGGTACGCATATCCGCGGGCATCTGCACAGGCAATAACCCTGATGGCGACGCGGCACCTGAGATGATATCAAGCAATGCCTGGTCCTGCACTCCGAAATAAGCGATGATACCAGGCACTTCTTTTTCAAATTCTGATACAATAGCGGGGTTGGAAAGCGAGAGGGCCACGATTACCGGTTTGCCCCCCATGGCGGCTTTGGTAGTAAGGATCGTTTTCAGATCGGGATAATTGGGCGCCGTAATGGTTTTGCCTTTATAGGAACGGTTGGTATTGGTGGGATCGATCACCGGGTCGCCTGCAGCCATACTTTGTTCACGTGCGTATGTTGCCGTATAGGGTCCGTATTGTAAACTGATGGGGACATACCCATTACCGCCTGCTGCTTTATCATTTTTATCATACCCTGCTGTTGCTGACGGGCCCTTTACAAATACCAGTGCTACATCTGCTTTGGAAGGATCATCCGTAACTGTAAAATATTTTTTTACCAGTTCCATATTTACCGGGTATTCCAGTTTTTCAGGAGTTACGTTCCCGAAAAAATCCCTGGACGGTGGTGTAAACCGTTTGGGTATATAGACTGTTTTGCCTTTCTGTACAGGAAGTGCGGCAGATTTGTTTTTCAGCAGCACAATGGATTTCAACTGTGTTTCATAACCTGCTTTCATATAATCAGCCTTACCCACGACTTGTGAAGACGCAGCCGCATCCAGATACGGATTTTCAAACAACCCTACCTGGAAGATATTACGCAGCAATCGCGTGGCCGATTGTTCAAAGCGTTTGCGCATGGCAGCTTCACCATGGTCCTTTACACCCATTTTGTAAGCTTCCAATACAGGGCCTGCTGCATTGTTCCCGCCAAACTGGTCCACGCCTGCCATCAATACTTTATAGTGACGTTCGGCAACAGATAATTTTTCAACACCCCAGGATTTGCCGGCAAAGATATCCGGTGTTTTTCCTTCCTCTGCAGTGATACCCCAATCGGTACATACAACTCCATCATAGGCATATTTATCCCTCAACAGGTCGGTGATGATGTATTTACTAAAGCTGTTACCTACGTTCTCTCCATATTTTTTATCCTGCCCAAACGAAATGGTATAATACGGCATCACAGCCGATGCTTTTTTTGTTTTGCCGGATAATTTAAAGGCGCCATCAACAAACGGGATCAGGTGTGTTTGGAAACTGTTACCGGGGTACACAGCAAATTTGCCATAAGCATAATGCCCGTCCCTGCCGGCTTCTTCAGGTCCGCCACTGGGCCAGTGTTTTACCATGGCGTTCACACTGCTGTATCCCCATCCATTGCTGATCTCATCTTTACCGGTTGATGTCTGGAAACCGTCTACATACGCACGGGCCATATCAGCAGCAAGCTGCGGGTCTTCACCGAAAGTGCCTACAAGCCGGTTCCAGCGTGGTTCGGTGCCAAGGTCTATCTGGGGTGATAAGGCCGTTGCGATTCCTAAAGCGCGGTATTCTTTGGCAGCGATGGATCCAAACTGTTGTACCAGCGAGGGATCGAAGGTTGCCGCCATGCCCAGTTCTTCGGGCCACATGGATATGGCACCACCTGCACCATAATTGTATTCCGTACTGGCCACTACTCCATGCCGGGGATCGGAACTGTTATTGGCCGGGATACCCAGTCCCAGTCCCTCTACCAGCGCCTGCACATTGTTGTTCCAGCGTGCTGCTGTTTCAGGTGACTGCAATCGGGTAACCAATACATGACGCAGGTTATCATCTGTGAGGAATTTTTTCTGTTGATCAGTAATATCAGAAGCTTTCGCGCCGCTTTCTGCAAAGGGTTTACCATTATAGGTAGCTGAGCCGAATCCCCTTGGGTTGGCGGGTATTGCCTGGTGCCCGCTATACAGCATCAAGCCGGCGATCTGTTCTACTGTCATCCGGGAAGCAAGATCCTTTGCACGTTCCTCCGCACTTAATCGCCAGTCTTCATACCTGTCGAGTTTACCATTGCGGTTAAGATCTTTAAACGATTTACCATCAACCGTAATGATCTTTACGCCTGACGACGCAGCATATCCCAATACAGGACCATTCGGATTGGTTACAGTAGTAAATACATCCTGTGCATGGGCATTACCGAACAGGCAGCATACTGAAAAAGCGATCGCAATCTTACGGGCGTGAGTTAGCATGGCAAGCATAAACAGCATATTTAGGTTTTCTAAAACCGGCTATGCATACAGTATGGCCGGCAATCTTATAAATATAACCACTGGAACGTAATCAGCTATGCCTGTTCGGTGAAAGGGGCAAATGTTGCGACGAAATGGGTAGCTCCAATACCGGGCTTCTTACAATTGCATGACAATCGCCTTGTTTTCACCATAGAAACGGACTTTCTACCGGTATTACAGCAGCTTGTGCATTTAGGATGCTATATTGCCGGATGATGCAGGAAGAAAAGCAATTGCCGGTAATACTGGTAGCGGATGATGATATTGACGACCAGGAACTCATCATGGAATGCCTGGAAACAATTAAGGGTCCCTGCCAAATAGAAATTGTTTCTAACGGCCGCGCTGTCATTGAAAGACTTCAAAACAAAAAGAAACCGGAACCCTGTCTGATTGTTCTTGATATCAATATGCCCGAACTGAATGGCATTGAGACCTTACGATTGATACGCAATGAACATGACAATCAAACCATGCCAATCGTCATGTTTACAACTGCTTCCGGCGAAGAGAGCAGAAAGCAGGCGCTTGCCCTTGGGGCCAACGATTACTTTGTAAAACCAACCGATTTTAAAGAATGGCTGTCCTATGCGGGCCACATGGTGAAATACTGCGCGTAATTTTAGCGGCAGGTTATCAGTTTTTTTCCTTTTCCTTAAACCGGACCCCTTTCGCTTCAAACATACCCAGGAGATTTGCCGTGATATGTTCTTCGTCTTTTTTGTTCATTTCAAGGTACACATCATACCCCGAAGCTGAAAAGTAAACCGTGATTGATTTTTCTTTCTCTTCCACTTTCGAAATTTTAGCGATTTCTTTCTGGGTGGAATCCATGATGGCACCGGTTAATTTTCCATCCTTACGTTCGAGGCTAACGATCATTCTCGGATCGCCCTGTGGTAATCCCTCGATCAGCACATCCCATTTGCCGGCAAAAAAATCTGTGGCCGGGGTTGTTTGTCCGTTAGCGCTGAAGGATACAACAAGGAAGAATACACCTGCGATCGCAGAAAATACTTTTTTCATAATGACGAAACTTAATGGTGATGAATGAATGATGGTGTTTTGTTTCCTTAAATATAAGGAAAGTGTTGCGGCTAACCATTGATACGATCCGGGAAAATAGTTATTTCAGGAAATGAGCAAAATGAACCTCTTTGAGACTGGACAATTCTCTGTGTACCTCTGTATTCTTTGTGCCTCTGTGGTAAAGCCTTCGCTCTGATCGATGGAGGGTGTTCTTTACCACAGAGGCACAAAGAACACAGAGGTACACAGAGTCAGTCAATAACATAATACGTTAATGCAAACATTTCCTAAAGTTCCAAAACCAAAACCGGTTTTAACTGATTGTTACCGGGTATTCTTACATGTGTTTCCTAATTTAAAGTTATGAGCCACTATAACAGACCTATTGAAAAAGAAGAACAGTGGGAAAAGTACGCTCGCCCGATCAGTATTGCAGCAGCAGTGATTTGTTTGATGTACCTGTTGATCAGGTAAGGATAAGTGTTCGAAAGATTTTCACGCAAAGGCGCAAAGTAAATATAAGGCGCTAAGGATAGCTTTGCGACTTTGCTCCTTAGCGCCTTTGCGTGAAAATCACTACAAAAAACAGCCTCCTAATTCTGTTCCGGTAACACAGTCGGCAAATCATTGATCACAACACCCTGCAGTTTGCTGTTCTTTACATGATCCACCTGCAAAGGTTTTTTTACCCCGCGGATCGTGCTGTTAAATATTTTAAGATTATCAACCGGTGATTGTGGATAGGCACGTATGAATATGCCGTATTCACCACCTTTTTCAACCTCCATATTTTCTACCCATACATTCCTGATCGTGGGCATAAAATTACCGGGTTGCTCATAAAACATATTGATGCTGACTGCGGCGTTTTTATAAGTGCCTACTTTGATGTCTTTTGCAAACACATTCTCGATGATGCCACCGCGACTCGAGCTTGTTTTCAGGCGGAGGATGATGTCAAGGTTGGGACTACTCATCTTACAGTTGAGCGCATAAATATTCCTTGCCCCACCTGATATTTCGCTGCCGATGGTTACACCGCCGTGGCCATCTTTCATTTCACAATTTTCGATGATATGGTTTTCAGCCGGGCGGTTAATCCTTCTGCCATCCTCATCCCTACCCGATTTAATGGCGATACAATCATCACCGGTATCAAAATAACAGTTCCTGATGAGTACATTTTTGCATGATTCAGGATCCACACCATCGTTATTTGAACCATGCGAAATAATTTTCAAATTTTGAATAACCACATTTTCACACAACACGGGATTCACGTTCCACATAGGCGAATTGATCATCCGCACACCGGAGATCAATACATTTTTACAGTTATAGGGTTGGAAAAAATTAGGACGCAAAAAATGTCCGTCGCCAAATATCCGTGTGGCAGGATCGGTTTGCTGGTGGTTCAATTCGTGCAGGCGGTTGCGTGCCGGAACCTGTTGGCTGGGCCTGCCTTTGTTCCATGACCACCAGTTATCTGCATCCGCATTTCCATCAAGGGTGCCATTGCCTGTAACGGCAATGTTTTGCTGACCATACGCATAAATGAGCGCAGAATAATTCATCAGTTCCATCCCTTCCCAACGGGTAAACACAATGGGATAGTCTTTGGTGTTACGGCTGAATAAGATCGTGGCGCTGTCAGCAAGATGCAGTTCCACATTGCTTTTCAGGTGAATGGCCCCGGTTAAAAATATCCCTGGCGGAACAAGCACCCTCCCACCGCCTTTTTTATGACAATCTTCGATCGCCTTCTTAAATGATTCTGTATTGAGTGTTTTGCCATCGGCTATCGCACCATATTTTGTGACAGGAAATTCTTTTGCAGGAAACTTCGGCGCTTTTATCTGTTTGCGTAACAACGCTATTTCTTTTAATGGTTCGCCAACAGATGTCCATACTTTGGCTTGCGGCTGGGCGTTAAGCGATTCAAACTGAAACAGGACAGTCATGAGTAGTAAACAATATCTGATCATGTAGTTATTTAAGCAATAAAAAATCAACGGGATTACAGTCTATAAAAATACACCAGGTTTTTACTACTGCCTGATAAAATTCCGCTAAACCAATGCCTGCTTATGCAATGCATACATGGCAGCATGGCCTTTTACGATGGCAGTGCTTATACTCTGGCAACTCACCTTGGATAATCCCAATATTTCTGCGGCCAGTGTATAATATCCCTGCTTATCCTCATTTGCGACTATCGTTACAGGAATATCGCTGTTACCCAGTTCCTGCATTTCGTTCCCGATTAAAATACCGCTGAGGTAATAATAATTTTCGCCCTTTGGCATACCACCTAACAACTGGTTGGTGCGCACGGTAAAACAGGTATGCAGCAAAGAACTGTTGACAGCGGCCTCTACTCCTTTCCGGAAAGCATCTGTCTTAACCTGATCCGCTATGCCGGGATCTTCTTCAACAGAACCGGAAAGAATACTTCTCCTTGACAGGAGTTCAAAAAATTCGCCGGTCATATACGTCGAGAACCGTTTTATCTGCCCATCCTTAACCCATATATGTTTGGAATGGGTTCCGGGAAAAACAAACACCTGTTCTGCAGTGTTGCCGGATACGACTCCGGCGAGTTGTATTTCTTCTCCACGCATGACATCATCATCCGTTCTGATCCCCGAGATCAATAACAGGTGATGCGCAAACCCGCTGTCTGCAGGGATCATCTTTGTAATAAGGTTGCTTCCGTCTGCAAAAACAGGCAATGCTTTATAAGGTAGTTCCATGATCCCGATATTGGCAGATGCCATACCCGAAACAATCACAGGCAATCCCGTAAGCGGATCGTTTACCTGTGTTGTCAGTTCTTTGATACTGCGGCCCAGTACCGAGCGGTAAAAATCAAGACGCGTGTTTCCCGGCAACTGTAGCTGTTGCCATTCCAGGTATGTTTTTAGTATGCCATCAGCTGTTTCCAGTTCTGCCAATATGGATGCATCAACAGCATCGACCAGCCGCAGACGGAAGGAAGAGGTACCCCAGTCGCAACTCAAAAATTGCTGCTCCATTGTTTGTCTTTTATTTGTACACGTTCGATCCTGCCCACCAGGAAAACATAACACAGGATCCCTATCACCGCCATTACACTGATAAATACGAGTGCCGGTTTAAAGTTGCCGTCTTTCACCAGATAACCTATCACAAAAGGTACTGTAACGGAAGAAAGGTTTCCTATAAAATTAAAAGCACCACCTGTAACCCCGATAAGGTGTTTCGGTGACAGCAAGGATACAAACACCCATGTGATCGAAGCCATCCCGTTGCCAAAAAAAGCAATGGTCATAAACAGGATGATCAAAGTAGGGCTCTCCACATAATTCGCCCCCACGATAGCTACAGAAAGGATCAATCCTGTGATCACCGGCAATTTCCTGGCAATACCACCCGGCATATTTTTCTTTGCCATAAAATCTGACAAGAACCCGGATAACAGGATACCGGCACAAGCGGCCAGGAAAGGTATGGAAGCCAAAAAACCGCTTTTGATAAAATCCATTCCGCGATACTTTACCAGGTATACCGGGAACCAGGTAAGAAAAAACCAGAGCGTAGAAGTGATCGCAAACTGACCCAGATAAATACCCCATAATTTTCTGTGTGAAAAAACTTCGCGCAGATTTTGCCAACTGAAGGGAACTTTTGTTGTCGCATCTGTACCCGCTGATTCATCAACCATACCCCCACCAGACCGGATATGTTGTAACTCCGCAGTATTTACACGCGAATGTCTGGAAGGATGGCGGTACAGGATATACCATACCAGTCCCCATACAATACCCACCGCACCGGTAACAATAAACAAGCCGCGCCAATGCAGGTAATACTGTATGGCCGTCATAGCAGGTGTAAGCATCGCTAATCCTATATACTGACCAGATGTGTACACCGCAATAGCCGATGCCCTTTCATTATCGGGAAACCATGCGGTTACTACGCGGTTATTGATCGGGTAAGCAGGCGCTTCCAAGGCACCGGTGGCGAGACGCAGACCAAAGAGCATGACAAACCCGTTGACAAATCCCTGTAGCAGCGTTACGAACGACCATCCCACAAGGCTCACCGCGTATAATATCCTTGCCCCAAACCTGTCTGTAAGAATACCACCGGGTATCTGTAGTGCCACATAGGTCCAGCCGAAAGCAGAAAATATCATCCCCAACTGAACGGATGATAACCGGAACTCTTCGCTGATGGCAGTGGCCGCAACAGAGATGTTTGTACGGTCCATATAGTTGATCACCACGCTGACGAACAGGAGCAGCAGTATCCGGAAACGTATCCAGGTAGGTTTGGGATGTTGATCAATGGGAACCATTTTGGGGGAATTAATAATTAGTAATTAAAAATTAATAATTGATAACATTCATAGATCGCTTGGAATAAACTTGATTGCATAGCTCGGGTCCCAATTATTAATTATTAATTATCAATTATTAATTTGACAAAGGCACCTGCCCGCACAGTTAACTGTTGCAAATAATCCTCTGTCACCTCCTGGCTGGTATCTACCAATGCGCTTCCCAATCCCACGGCAACTGCGCCCGCTTTGAAATATGCCTGTATGTTCTGTAGGTTCACACCACCTGTTGGCATTAAAGGGATATGTGGCAATGGGGCACGGATATCTTTTATATACGCCGCACCTGCAGAAGCCGGGAACACTTTTACGATATCGGCACCGTTCTTATACGCGGCAACTATTTCAGTGGGTGTGAGGGCGCCGGGTATGCTGACCGCACCGTTCTGTTTTGTGGCGAGTATCGTGTCAATGTCTACAATGGGTGAGATGATAAATTTTGCACCGGTGGCTATGGCTTCTTTGGCTGTAGCCGCATCGAGTACAGTACCCATGCCTATACACATTTTATCCTGCATGGCAGCAGATAGCCTGCCTAAAGATTCCATGGCAGCGGGTGAATTGAACGTGATTTCTACGAGCCTGATACCTCCTTCGTATAAAGCTTCCGCAATCTTTACTGTATCGGTAGCAGCGGCCCCGCGGATAATGGCTACCAGTTTGTGTTCGTATATGGCTGACAATATGGGCATCTGTTGAATTTTGTTCAGCGGATTTTGCAATGTATCCTTCAAAACCGCCTTTGGGTCTGTAAAGCAATATACTCTTTCTTAAAAGAGTGGATGCTTTTGCTTATACAGATAGTATTTTTCACGCAAAGGCGCAAAGGCGCTAAGGAGCTAAGGAGCAGAGCCGCAAAGCTACCCTTGGCGCCTTATGCTTACTCTTTGCGCCCTTGCGTGAAAACAATTTTGACCGCTTCTGATCCAAACACGATTTACAGACAATCGATGGCTTTTTGACTAACCCGTCTTATTTTACACCGTGAGTATTCAAAAAAGCAATAAGATCACCGGTATTGTGCAATCCCTGCGATCGGGATTTTCATTATTGATCTCCAACGATCCATTGCGGCTGGCAGGGGCCACTGCCTTCTTTACCACTTTTGCCCTGCCATTTCTGCTGATCATACTGGTACAGTTACTAAGTCTTATTTTCAACCGCCGTGAGATCAGCCGCGACCTGTTTGACCGTATGTCATCAGTACTCGGCGAAGAAAGCATGCGGCAGATAGCGGTGACCATCCGCGGGTTCAGGGGATTGGTGGAAAGCTGGTGGGCCGTTACAGCCGGATCCTTGTTCATGATCTTTGTGGTCACAACATTGTTTCGTGTCATCCGGAATTCGATCAACCAGTTATGGATGATCCGCACAGATCCTGGGTACGAATGGAAGATGTCTTTGAAGGGCAGGCTGTACTCGTTGTTACTCGTATTGGTGATAGCCCTGTTATTTTTAGCAGGTGGTGTACTGGAAGGATTACAGGTTGTATTGGGTAATTATATCAATGAATTACTGCCCGGATCCGGTATCTGGTTAAGCGGCCTGTTCTCTTACCTGATCTCCGTAGCCATCACCACCGTTTGGTTTGCGCTGCTGTTCCGTTACATTCCCGATGCAAGACTGTCGTGGAAAGTAAGTTTTACAGGCGCACTGCTGACCAGCTTTCTGTTTTCGTTGGGCAAATTTGTATTGAAGCACCTGCTGGTGAATAGTCATCTCGAGATCGTTTTCGGTCGTTCGGCACCTTATGTGCTGTTGCTGCTGTTTGTTTTTTATGCCGCCATGATCTTATACTATGGCGCCGCATTCACCATCACCTGGGCCAGGTATACCGTTGGTTCCATCCGGCTGTTACCTCATGCGGAGTTTTATATGTATGGGCCACAGGTAACAGTAGTAGAGACTGAAGTAATTGAGGAAGTCAGCGACGGGCATCCTCAAAACAACGATTCTGTATAATCGTGTATGCATACAGAACCCATTGCCATCAAGTTAAGACTAAATGGAAAGGTTCACGCCAAGGCGCAGTTGATGGTATGGAAGAGATATTATCTTAGGTTAAAACTGCGCCTTTGCGTGAGAATTCCTTAACAACTTCCCGTAAAGCATAAAAAAACAGCCGGTTTTTTTTGTACATTTAAGACCACAACGGTAACCGCATATATCCAATAGCCGTGAAAACTCCTGTTACAAGCAGGCAACCTGCAAAAACTGCTGCGAGCGAATCTGTTAATTCAACAACAGGCAAGGGCATCCAATTACCCGCGGTGCCTGCATTACAAATGCAGGAAACAGGTACGCAACCCGACACACACACGGTAGCACCATTACTATACAACGATGCTACCGAACCACCACCCACTGATCCATTTAAACAACCTGCCGGTCTTCTCCAGAAAACAGCACCGGTTACACAACCCCGTTTTGCTCCTGCACAAACAAAAAGAACCGGCGAAATTGCTACCGCTCTACCGGTATTCAAACCAGTGCAGAAAAAATCTGCGCAGGAAAATACGGTGCAATCGCAGTTCAATCCCATACAACGGAAATCAAATAAAACAGGATTGCCCGATAACCTCAAATCGGGTATTGAACAGCTTTCCGGGATGGATATCTCTGATGTGAAAGTGCATTACAATTCTCCCAAACCAGCGCCGTTACAGGCGCACGCGTTTGCGCAGGGAACAGATATACACGTTGCCGCGGGCCAGGAAAAACATTTGCCGCATGAGGCCTGGCACGTGGTACAGCAAAAGCAAGGAAGGGTACAACCTACCACAGATATCAACGGAACAGCTGTTAATGATGATACGGGTCTTGAAAATGAAGCGGATACCATGGGTAGCCAGGCCATACAAAAAGCAGCAGAAACAAAAACACAACATACCAATGATGATGTACAGTCAGGCAATATCAACACCCTGCAGATGCACAAAGAATTACATGGTGTGGCCAGGCAGCTGGGTAATACCGGCAGCGCCATACAACTGGCAGGAGATGATGCAGGCAGTTTTCTTTTTGATACTGAACCCGTAAGCGGTAAGATGGCAGCCGCAGCATTTTTGTCCAGTCTGAAATCTGCAACAACAGCCGCAGCCGAACAGGAACTGAGTGCCATCGGTCAAACAACAGCCAACTGTCCTTTTATTGATTACTGGATCTCGTTTTACCAGAATATGCCGGCAGCAAAAATCGAAAAAGGCATACATATCTATGCCCCGGCAACAGTGGGAGTAACTGACCCTGCCGCTGTGATACAGATCATCGCAGAAAAAGTAAGTACCGGTCTGCGCGCGCAGATAGCTGAGAATGGACTCGAGCCAGTGGATCCTTCCGAACCATCTGTTTTAAAAGATGGAGAAGGCGAAGTAAATGGTCTCACCCCTCCCAAACAGTTAAAAGCACAGGAAGTGGCCCAGCTAGGCAGCAGTACACCAAAAGCAGCAGCGCCGGTACGGGGAGATAAAGAAACGCTAAAAGCATACAGGTTAAGACAGCGGCTGCACGCTATCAAAAAAATGAAAGATGTGGTTGTGCCTGGCAAACCATTGGCTGGCGCTGACCCGGTGGTAGCTGCGTTTACGCCCGGCGAATTCAAATTTGCATCGCAGAATGAAGGAGATAAGATTGGCAGTATCTATTTCAATGGCGGACGCATCAGACTGGAACATCCGGGTGGACCGGAACTATCTGTGGGGCACGAAGATGTTCTGCAGTTTACTGTGGAATCGGCAGGAAAAAGGGAATTCAACCGACTCAATGGGTTGGAAGGCAATGATAAAAAAACGAAACAGGAAATTTATAATTCCATGAAAAGAGATGGTCTCTTAAAAGACCTCGTGGTGGATAACGGGCTGACCATACTCGAATTCTTTGGCACAGAGAGCAAAGTTACGGGTAGTCATTTATCGAGAGGCAAACCGGTTTTACTAAACCTGACACAGGACCAGATAAATCTCCTGTGCGCGGGAGCAAAAAGTGGTAACAATGCCGTGATCCGGAATTTTATGGATAGTGATCAGGGGCTGAAGCAAATAAAAACGGGTGCATAAAAAAGAAAATCTCACGCCAAGGCGCAAAGGCGCAGTTGTAACCTAAGGGCAATATCTGTTCAGATAGCATTCAACCGCGCCTTTGCGTGAGCCTTTCCATTTAGCATTGACTTAAACATCCGCTAAGCGCCTGTTTAAAAATTGCAGAGGCACATTCCTGACTCTTTTATCTCTTTCTCTCTTATCCACTCTTAGCGAAATTTTTCGAACATCACCAAGACCGCATTATAACCAGTTGCTTAGATACAAACTGCAGTAAGTAACGCGAAAATTTATTATTCCCCTTTATTTACCGCAGGATAGAAATACTGCCGCTCAACGGCTTTCGGCCCGGTGCCACGGCAATGATATAATAGTAAGTGCCTATGGGAAGGTCCTTATTTTTATGCCTGCCATCCCAATCTTTGCTGTAACCTGTACTATGAAAAACACGCAGCCCATACCTGTCGTATATACTGATAACGGCACCGGGATAAGCTTGCAGGAAAGGTATCCGCCAGGTATCATTGATGCCATCATTATTGGGAGAGAAAATATTGGGGATAGAAATACTGTCTGTGGTTCCTCCGCCTGTAACAGGTGGAACAACAACGGGAGGAACAGTGGTAACCGGAGGAACCACAACAGGTGGAACAATTACAGGAGGATCCGTTACTACCCCGCAACTGTTGTACACCCTGATCATTTTCCAGATCATGCCGTAACAGTTGCCGCTCTGGCCATACCGGTAGGTGATCACATGATTACCCAGTCCAGCGCTATCCGGTGAAAAAACACCATTGTTCACACCCGTGCCACTGTAGATCCCACCGGCCGGGCTTACATTCAGTGTTATGCTCTTTTCTGTGATACATACGCTGTCGGGCAATACCCAGTTAAACACAGGTGGCCTGTTGACCCTGACTTTTTGGGAAGCGCGTAGCATACAACTGCTGTTTAACGCTACCTCGAGAGAAATAACAACCGTATCTGGATTGGCTTTTGACCAGTCAATATCAACCCGCGACCGGTCATTCGGACCAGCAATACTTCCATGTGAAACGGACCACTGGTAACTGGCCTCTGCATAGGCTGGTGCAAAGTACTGGCTGGCGAATGGATTACCGGTACATACAGAATCTGATCCTGTAAAAGCAATGGTGGTGGGCAGGGCTGTTATTTTCTTTGTCACCGACCCATAAGCATTTGTGCTGCTGCTCAAACTGAGTGTTACCTTATACTCACCGCTCTTTGCATAGGTATGTGTAGCTGAATGACCTGTTTGCAGCGGTGTGCCGTCTCCAAAATCCCAGGTGGCCGTATAATTTTCAAAACAAAGTACATTAAATGTATAGGTACGGCAGTCTACCGGCTGGATGCTGAAATCGGGTGACCAGGGTTCTTTACGTTTTGCATCTATGAACGCAGGCAGCCCCGACCCCCAGGCGCGCATAACATAAGGGGGTTCATAAAAACTAAGGTACCGTTCATTAAACGATCCCCCACCCCAGGTATCAGGATCCGATAAACGCGCGAGGTATTCGCCACCATTGAGTATATACAACCGGTTATCGGGACCCAACTGAAAAGTATTGGTGTTATACAATCCCGTAGTAGGTATGATACGATAGACAAGATCATCCACCCTGTATTGAAATAATGCGTACGGCTTGTTGATATGATCAAGATTACCGCTGCGCATGAGAAACACATACTTTCCGTTGGGACTGAAAGCGGCGCCGGATTGCGCATTGATATAATTGGGTGCGCCGGGGATAAATTTTTCATTACTCACCTTGCCTGTGCGGCTGTCGAAATCGTACAGTGCGTTGTCAAAAGAACTCAGGAACAGTTTATCACCTGTCCGGTTTGCCTTGAGCTGGAACCCGCCGCCATTGTGAACGCGCGACGCAAAGCCTGTTGATATCACCGGCTCCTGGTTGATACCGGAAACAGTAACCTTGAAAACATAAAAATTATGATCCGCATCCCGGCTGTCTCCCCTTGTAATGATCCAGAAATCGGTGCCATTACAATGCGGCACTACGGTTGAGTTCTGCGCAAACCTGCGCGGTAATAAAGGATGACTGATCTCCTGGTAAGTTGATACGGTATTAGCGGCAACATCCACCAGTACATACCGTATCCCTTCGGAGCCCCCATTCAACGGCGGATATACGCCCGTCATATAATAGATTCCTGGCTTTCCGGGATAAGGTATGTAACTCATACCCGAACTGTAATTGATATCGGATACACCGAAAACAGGACCTGTTGATATTTTATCATGATTACTGTTCCATACACTCACCCCATTGCTGTAAAACTGGAGATTACCCAATGAATCACTGACACTGACAGGTGCGGCCATATATGGAACCTGGCCGGGTTTGCCCATTTCTAAATGGATACTTTTTTTGTCTACTGCAGTGGAAGTTCTCACCGCCGTACCGGCACTGAAATCAATGGAACAGTAGTCGGCAAAGTACCAATGCGCCATCGACAAACGCGCAGAATCAAGCTGGCAGAACTCCACCGTAAAAGGCAGGCTGTCGGAGATGGTCGTGCTCCCATCGCTCACCGTAATAACAGCCGTGTAATTGCCGGGAACATCAAATACAACACGCATGGTATCGCTGCTGCCCGATGCAGGTGTTCCGCCGGTGAAGCGCCACTGCCGCGTAACAGCAGTATTACCTGCCTTGGGATTACTGAACTGGATAGGTTTGCCCGCACAGATCACATCGTTATGAAGAGTGATGGCAGCATTCAGGAATGCCGGCACACAACCAGAATTACCAAGCACACCGGTGACAGCAAGGTTGGCGGCCTGCCACAGGTTCCTGCGTTGCATTTGCAGTACGGCCCTCATGCGCTGTACCTGGTCGTTGGTAAATGTATTCATGCAGTCATCATCTGCATAACTCATGTAATTATTGACCATGTCATGCGCAGAAGTGCCGGGGTCATAGTTGACGGGACAGGAAGTAAGCGCAGTATCACTGCATGATACATGCTGTATATTACTCGGTCTTGTATCGCAGATATAATCACCGTTCAGGTCGCATGCATCCGTTGCTGCCGAAGGGCCATTGGTACCACTGCAACCACCTTCGAAAATATGGTGCAGGTCAAAATAATGTCCTATTTCATGCGACAGCACCTTACCCTGCATAAGACCATAACCCAGCGGAAAACTGCTGCCGGTAGTATTGTCGCCAAAGATATCGGACCGCATCACCACACCATCAAGTGGGTAAACACCGGCCAGGGGTGGCTGTGCATATCCCATGATGCCGCTGTTGCCATTGATGCTCTTTACTACCCAGATATTAAGGTATTGATCAAAAGGGAAATGATTGTTGGTGCCATGCGTAATACCCATCAGCTTACTGGCCGATGCCAGGCTCATTTCATGATTGTATGCGCCGGAATTATCTGCGTAACGTCTCACACCATATTCTATACCGCCGGGTCCTGTTGCCCAGGATGCAGTTGCCGGGGTGGGATTACGCGCCAGGCAGAACCTGATCCTCGCATTCTGCGCATAACCGGGATGCGCCTGTCCGTTATAACCGGGATATGAGCGGCTGAACGCCGCATTAAGCGCCTCCAACTGTGAACGGATCTGCGCATAACTGATATTGCTACCCGTGCCATAGGCCTCCCCCGCAGGATAAATGATATGGATCACCACAGGTATCGTATATACACTGTCTCCGGGCAGACCCGTACCATTGCCGTTCAGTCCCACCACCGTGGACCGGGCCACTCCCCTTATACGGTCCCTGATACGGAGGTTGTTCTCCTGTATACGTCGGTCATAATCCGGCGATAATTGCCGCTGCAATTGCGACAGCAACTCATTGCCACAGGTTTTGCGTACACCCGTTTGCGCAAATGCTGCATGGTCCGCGATCAGCAACAGCAGTATGACCGGAAAAAAGGATAGGCGCATCGGGCTAAGACTTGTTTTGAAGATACTTACTAAAAGCAAGATGACACGCGATTTTCACCAACCGATGCTTTTCTGCCTGTTTAAAAATGCAGTATTGCTAATGGTCAAAAAGTTTCGCTAAGAGTGGATAAGAGAAAAAGAGTGTAAAAGAGATCTCTTATCTACTCTTTTTCTCTTATCCACTCTTAGCGAAATATGCGATCTTTAAACAGGCGCTTATTAATGTACAAATTATCATTAATAGCTTTATCTTAAAGTAGTTACTCTTTGTATAAATCAAAACCGATCAGGTTCATGGACATTTTTTTTCAGCGATCCATCTTTGTTACGGTTTCTATTTGGTTGATATGTGGCTTTTCACCAAAAACCGTTGGGCATTTCTACCAGGCGCCTGCTGACCCGGTTACCATTTCCGCACGCATCACAGAAAATATTTTGGGGCGTAAAGATTTCATGCTGTACAATACACCGCAGCTAAAAACCTTTCATTATGCCGAAGCATGTGCCGCATTTGGAGCGGCACGTATAGCAGGGCTGCGGAATGATACAGCTACACTCAACAGGTTGGCAAAACGTTATGAACCTTTACTGGATGGTGTGTTACTGGGGCCGGGTACCCATGTAGATGTAAATGTGTATGGTATCTTACCCCTCGAGTTATCGAAATATATCCACGATGAACGCTTTCGTAAACAGGGACTCGCTCTTGCAGACGAGCAATGGAAAGATCCACTGGCAGACGGACTCACCAATCAGACACGTTACTGGATCGACGATATGTATATGATCGGCAGCCTGCAGGTGCAGGCTTACCGGGTTACGGGTGATCCTGTGTACCTCGTTCGTGCCGCGAAAGAGCTGGATGCCTACCTGAAAAAACTCCAGCAGCCCAACGGTCTGTTCTTTCATGGACCCAATGCACCCTTTTACTGGGGCAGGGGAAACGGGTGGGTAGCGGCAGCATTGGCTGAGTTGTTATCCGTACTTCCGAAAAACAACACCTATTATGTTTCTATTGAAGATGGCTATAAGAAGATGATGAATGCATTGCTGCGCTTCCAGGCCGATGACGGTATGTGGCGACAATTGATCGACTATCCGCAGGCATGGAAAGAAACTTCATCCACGGCCATGTTCGGGTATGCAATGATGGTGGGTGTGAAGAAAGGAATTCTTCCTCCGGGTACATTCAAACCCGCCGCTGAAAAAGCATGGTCCGCCCTTGCCACGTATTTGAATGCGCAGGGTGAGCTTACCGATGTTTGCGAGGGTACGGGGCAAAATAAAGACCCACAATATTACCTGGATCGTGGAAAAAGAACAGGCGATTTTCATGGGCAGGCGCCGATGCTGTGGTTTGCCTATAGTTTGCTGGCGGAGTATAAGTAAAATTGCTGTTGAGTGGCCCTCAACAGTGTTGATTTACATCGACAGAATCAAAATTCGTATATCAACCACCAGATTATTATGTTCCGTTGTTTGTAAAACGGATCGTTTTATTAAAGGTTTAAGCGCCTCTGCAAATGGCGTGATGGTGATCCGTTGGGGCGTAGAAAGAATAATCGTAGCTCCTTCCGCTAAAAATTTTCTGATCAGTGCCAACAGCGGTCCGAACTGATCGGGATCATAATTGATATCACTTAACAATACGGTTTCTGCTTTGGTGCTATCCGGGAAATGGTTCCAATCGAGGCATACCGCTTTTACATGTCCCAATCCTAAATAGCCAATATTCTTTTCCAGCAATGCCACTGCAGCTGCTGCATGATCACTAATAATCATCTCTGAAGCATGATGCGCTATTGTAAAAGAAGGCAACCCAATACCCGCACCCAGTTCCAACACCTTCTTTCCTTCTATCCATTGTGGTTCCGCTTTCAGAAAAGAAGCCATTGCTTTTGCAGAGGGCCAGATCTGTGCCCAGAAAGGAAAGGGAGTGGTATTATCCCGGGCGAGCAAATGCTCATAAACAAGTTTTACCAGTTCCGCATCAGGCACATACAATGTTAAGCCATCCTGTATCTTCATTAATGTATCCGGGTAAAGCATCTGGCAGGTTATTGGGTAGTGTCTGAGTTTTTAATGTCTGACAAAATTAACCGCTAAGCACCTGTTTAAAAAACGCTCTTGATGATTGTCAAAAAAGTTTCGCTAAGAGAAAGTCAAGAGAAAAAGCGCTAAAGGGTGTAGGTATGTATCTCTTTTACACTCTTTTTCTCTGGTTTTGCTCTTAGTGAAACTTTCAGAATAGCAACAAAAAATGAATTTTAAACAGGCGCTTAGCGGATACTTAGGCCAGGTATTTCATGCAGTGTTATGATCTCGCAAAACCAAGCAGCAATTCCATCTCCCCTCTATCTCCTGCCTTTACTGCTTCTAAATAATGCTTTCTCGCTTCTGAATGCAATGTCAAATTCGCTCTTCCCCATGTAAACAAAGGCTGCTTCAATACTTTATACACCAGTAAATCTCCCATTAACCGGCTATGCCGCCCGTTTCCATTGGGGAAGCAATGGATGCTTACCAGCCTATGCTTGAAATGTACAGCGATGCTGTCAGGTGGAAATATTTTATTGTCTATCCAGTAATTCGCATCATCCAGCAGTACTTTCAGTGCGGTGCTTATTTCCCATTTACTGACACCGATATTTTTATCTGAGTTCCGGAACTCACCCGCCCATTTCCATACCTCTCCATACATACGTTTATGCATGTTCCTGATAAATGTTTCTGTAAGCACATTGTCCTGTTTAAAGGAACGGGACAGCATCCACTGGATGGCCTGCTCAATATTTTTCTGTTCAAATTCATCCAGTTCTTTATGCGTAGCAACCGTCTCAATCAGCAATCCCTCTTTTTCATCCTCATCCAATGGTGTCTGCCCCGCTATATAATTGATCGCTAGTCCCATAAAATTTTCGGTGTTTGATCCAGGATCTCTTTTGCTCTTTCTTTTATGGCGCGTTGCAGTCTTTCGTCTGAAATTCCCTGTCCTTCCAGTTGCATGGTTTGTGACGCCATACCTACTATGGTAGCAGCCATCTCTTTGGCCCGCCGTTGGAGCAATGCGTCAAGGGAGCCGTCTTTCGGTACAAACCCGTATACCAGTTCCATATCCATTGCCGCTGCCGCTTCACGTAAAGTATTGATCGTAACAGATCCTAGTTTTTCCCTGTTCTCCATGGCAAGGATGGTTTGCTTCGAGCCACCGGTCTTGCGGCCCAGCTGTTCCAGGGACATGCCAATAGCCTGGCGGATGGCACGTATCCAGCCGCTGGGAGGCGGCACCGTGTTACGCATCAGGTCAATAGCCTTCATTTTTGCGTCCAGCTGCTGTAATTGAAGATTTTTCGTTTTCATACACTTGGTTGACTACTCAAATGTACAACTATAGTTTTACATTTATACTAAAAAGTAATATTTTTATATTACTAATAATTTAAAAAGTAATATTATAATAGTACTTTTATTACGGGAATTGCTATTCTTCAAAACTTGCTGACAAGGTGCTAATCCAAAAAATCATACAAATTTGTTGATAATGAATTACTTATATAACCCATTCCGGATCAGTCCAAAAAAATTAGATAGATCAGCATGAAAGGATTGGGAATATTGGTTTAGACGACATTCATTTCGTTTGCATATCGTCCGGCAGATCCCGTTGCACAGAAGGCCGGTCAGCGGGATATACCGTTTATGTCAATACCCTGCCGGTTAACCCATTTCGCTATTGTATGCTGTCGCAGTTTTTAGTTTTGCGGCCTGATGATGAAAACCAGGGTTCATATACCATCCCGCTCTGCGCTCAGTAATTACGTTACGGCTTTATTTGAAACCTCACGCCCCGGGATTTCACGGGAACTAATTTTGCCCAAGGGGGTTGTTGAAATCATATTTAATTTAGGTGGACCCGCCCAGGGGATTCTGCCTCACCACGATACAGCAACGCCGGCCCCCAACTGTTTTTTACAGGGCATGAATACATACATGGTAGATGTAGCATATAGTGGGCAGCAACATTTGTTCGGCATCTGCCTTCAGCCGCATATGGTAAAGAAATTGCTGGGTATTCTTCCTTCTGAATGCAAAAACACATTGCTTGATCTCACATTAATAGAAGCATCTTTCAAAAGCCTCTGGCACCAGTTGAAAGAAGCCGCCGGGTTTAAAGAAAGGGTGTCCATCATTGAAAAAGCATTTCCCGCTCTGAGCGAAAGCAATTGTACGAGGACACAGCATTTCTGCCAACTGTTCTCCGCTTCAACCCCACAGTACCTCCCTTCTATTGACATACTTTCGAAACAATTATGTTATTCATCGCGCCAGTTGAACCGCAAGGCACAGGACATTTTTGGCATTTCCACTGAAGAACTGCTGATTCATAAAAAGTTCCGGGACTCAGTCGCGTTCATGCATAACGGGAAAAGAACGCTCACGGATATTGCCTACGAAGCGGGGTTTTATGACCAGGCGCATTTCTGCCGCACTTTCAAAAATTTTACCGGGTTCACAGCGAAGCAATACCAATCGCAGAAAAGCGAATTACCCTTTCATATTTACTTCTGAGATCCGTATACACAGGAACATGTCCGATTAATGCAATTTTTTGAAACTGCTGTTTGTGATTTTTGCTGTATTAAAACAACAAACATTATGTTCAAAAAAAGACTTAAAAAAGCGGCTATGTATTTTGTCATTGCCATCGCGGCCTACCTTGCTATAGGTTATTTACTGCATGCAGTAATTTTTCCGGAGAAGAAACCTGTTATAAGCACCTATTTTAAACCTGGTGATGTATTCTATTCCAAAGCAGAAAAAGTAAAACAAACGGTCGTTAAACAGGAGAATGGTTTTGTGTATTGCGCCACAATTATCGAACCGTTTGCACCAGGTCCGCCTGTGCATATACATACAGGTTTTGATGAAATATTTGAAGTTGCGAATGGCGAATTGAGTATGCTGGTGAATGGAGAAGTAAAAAAACTGCGTCCCGGCCAATCCCTCACCATTCCAAAAGGCACACCACACAAACCTTTCAATGAAACGGCCGATAGTATTCATACCAAAGGAACCATTGCTTTCCCGGAAAAATTTGCTTTTCACCTGTCGCAGGTATATGGGATGCTGGATAATGATCCCGGTTTCGGTAAATCAGCAGGCACGCTCTTCCAGATGTCTATATTAAACAGGGCCGGTTTTGACTCGTACATTGATGGTCCACCGGTAGCCATGCAGAAACTGATGGCCTTTCTATTAACGCCTGCTGTCAGGTTGTTTGGTTACGGGAGTTATTATGAGGTGTATGATCTGAAAAAACGTAACAAGGGTTAACCGCTTGATGTCAGAAGCGGGTTAGCAACCATGCAGAGAATAAAAGTTTCACGCAAAGTCGCAAAGGAAACAAGACGCAAAGTTGATCCGGGATCTTTGCGTCTTGTTTCCTTTGCGACTTTGCGTGAAACCCATTACTATTTAGGAGCATACCCACCTTTCTCTATCCATGTATCCCACGCCTTCACAAATTCCGTATAAGATAATGGTGGCGGCTTGCGTCCCTCGCCCATGTTCCATCCTGCTTTAACCAGTGTATCCCTGGCATGTTCCAACAATTTGGCTTTGTTCTTATGACCGTTCCGCTTAAAGTCCATGATCTGCAAAGCCAGTTCACGGGCTGATTTTCCTTCAAACACCATCTTCATATCTGCGGGCGGTAAGGCCCATTTAGGATTGCCCGGTGGGGTATGCAGACCTGCCGTGTTCTCAGGCTGGTGACAGTTGCCACACTTCATAGCATAAAGTCCGTGACCATCTTTGCCACGCTTTGGCACCATCGTATGCAGGTGACTGTCGTCTCCCTGCAGTGGTACATCGCCAGCAGGATGACAGTTCATACAGCGTGGGTTCATCAACACACTATACACATCTGCGAAAGCTTTGACTGATGCAACACTATCCCTGTTTTTATCCTGTGGCCCTTCTGTGGTAGTATCGCTATTACCAGCAATAAATGCTGAATTCGCCACGCCAATTACTGATACTATGACCGCCATAACCATAACCATTCTTACTGGCAGAAAATAACGTTGTTTATCAGAATACTGTTTCATACTATGGAATGCATTTACTGTTAAGTATTGTGAGTACCTGTTTTACGGCTCGAGCGAAATAAATCCTTCTTCTGTTCCTTGTTCCTTGTTCCTTGTTCCTTGCTCATCTGTTCACCTGTTCCCTTTCTTCTGCATCTCCGCTGCCAGGTGAATGGCGCTTTTAATTCTTAAATAAGTGCCGCAGCGGCAGATATTACCGGCCATGGCATTGTCAATATCCTGGTCGGTTGGATTTTTATTTTCCCTGAGAAGAACCGCGGCCGACATGATCTGGCCGGCCTGGCAGTACCCGCATTGGGCAACATCTTTTTCTATCCAGGCTTTCTGCAAAGGATGATCATTATTCAGGGATAAACCTTCGATCGTTACCACTTTTTTTCCGGCTGCGCGACTTACTTTGGTAACACAGGAACGGACTGCTTCTCCATTTAAGTGAACTGTGCAGGCACCGCATTGTGCCACACCACAGCCGTATTTAGTACCGACGAGGTCAATATGATCCCGCAGTACCCAAAGCAATGGCGTATTCGGATCTACATCCAGGTTGTATGTTTTGTTATTGATGTTTACTGTGATCATAACTGAAAAATAGATGGTGAAACAATCCTTTATTAATTAACTATTCGTAAGCGTATTCAGTTGTGTAATAAATGGCTGGTTATAAAAACGTTTACCGGTTATCTTATACAATGCACCCGCTACTGCCCCGAATACGGGTGGAAAAGGCGGTTCGCCCAGCCCGGTAGGATCGATCTCATTCTGCACAAAATGAACCTCTATTTTTTTCGGTGCTTCATAACCCCTTATCATCCGGTACTGACTGAAATTATTCTGCTGTGCAACGCCATCTTTTAAAGTCAATTCGCCATACAGTGCATTACCAATGCCATCCACGACCGCACCCTCTACCATATTGATGGCTGCATCCGGGTTGATCACGATACCACAATCAGCAGCACTGAAGACCCTTTCAACATAAGGCTGTCCATCCCTCCTGACCATATCCACCACATGGGCCACGTAGGAATTGTGACAGAAATACGCTGCCACCCCCCGGCTGTATTTTTTATTCTCAGGTTTGTTCCATCCTGATTTTTCTTTCACCAGTTTCAATACACCTGCGTAACGATCGGCATTATACTCGTTGTTTTTACCAACAGGATTTTCTTTGGCTCTTTGTAATAGTTCCAGGCGAAAATCTATCGGGTCCTTACCCATTGCTTCCGCTAATTCATCCAGGAAGGATTGTTCCGCTGCCGCGTTAAAGTTTGACCGTGGGGCCCTGAATGCCCCGATCGTAATATTGGAAGGTATCTGCCATACTTCAGCGAGATAATTATCAACTGCACCTGCGGGAAACCTGTTGGCATGGACGGCATGCTCAGGAATTCCACCGCCTTTTATATGGAACGCGATCAGGTTTTTATTTGCATCCAAAGCGGCACGGTATGTAGCTGTGTACATGGGCCGGTAGATGCCATAGGTCATATCATCCTCACGTGTATAAATAAGTTTGACGGGTGCTTTTGCTTTTTTGGAGATCAGGGCCGCTTCATAGAGATACTGTCCGTATGCCCTGCGACCAAAGCCACCGCCCATGCGGGTCATTTGTATCTCGATTTTGTCTGCGGGCAGGTTTAATAATTTCGCAAGTGTAGGTTCTGACCAGCCTGGGCATTGCAGTGGTCCGGCCACCAGGGCTTTCTCATCCGTAACATGGGCGAAAAAATTCATCGGCTCCAGGCAGTTATGTGCAAGGAACGGCGCATGATAGGTTCGCTCGATGATCTGCGCCGCATTTTTAAAAGCCGTTTCAGGATCACCATCTTTTCGCAATTGCTGCGCAGGTTTACCCGCATACTCTTTCATTTTTTCAAGCTGTGTACTGGTACTTTCCAATCCCCCGGGAACAATCACTTCTCTTCTTCCTCCCATCGTATTTTTAGTATCGCCGCTGGACTCCCAGGTTACTTTTAATTTTTTACGTGCATTCATTACTTCCCAGGTGGTATTTCCAACCACTACCAGCATATCATTGAAGGTGCTGGTGTCAAATCCTCCCTGTTCGAAACCATCCTCATATAATTTTTGGGTAAACACCTGTTTGATCCCCGGCATTTTCAGGGCCTCTGAAGCATCAAAATCTTTCAGCTTCATCCCGAAACCGGGCGGACGATGGATCATAGCGATCAACATTCCCTCATATTTATAATCCATTCCAAAAAGCGGTTTGCCCGAAGTGACCTTCGATCCCTCTACATTTTTCTTTGAGCTCCGTACCACGTTAAAACCTTTTACATCTTTTAACTTCATTCCTTTGGGAACAGGGATGGTAGAAGCTTTGGATGAGAACTGGCCATAGGTACCGGATTTACCGCTTTTTTCATGGTGAAGCATTCCGGCTTTTGTGGTCACTTCATCAATCGGTACGCCCCAGGTTTGCGCAGCAGCGTCGCGCAACATCTGGCGGGCCGCCGCTCCTGCTTCACGCAGTGGTTTCCAATACATTCTCACCGAATTACTTCCACCGGTAAATTGCGGGCCTAGTTTTACACTGTCGTGCGGACCCATTTCCACAACAACTCTTTCCCAGTCTGCGTCCAACTCTTCAGCCACGATCATCGGCAGCGAGGTCATCACATTCTGCCCGAATTCAGGGTTAGGGTTAATGATCTTTATGATATTATCCGGGGTGATCTTTATATAACCATTGATTTCCATCCATGCCTTGGCAGGACCAGGATCGCTATCTGTGGGTCTGAATCCGGATAACCAGGTAAAACTTAACATCAGTCCGCCCCCGGCAAGCGTTGAGGATTTCAGGAATGACCGTCTGCTATGTTTGGTTTCTATGTTTCCCATGTTGTACGACTTTATTATCTGTTGATGGTACCGTGATATGAACCGTAATGTTTGCCTTAAAGTTAGAATGTTCCCGCCAGCTTTTCTTACCCCGGCACAGAATCAGTGAAATTGGTAAGTAAACAGTAATTTGTATAGGCGGCAGGCTGAACGGTAAGCCTTAACTTGAACTTTTTTTTACCATGATATCTGTAGAGGAAGCCAGAACCATTATCCGCAATACGATGCCTAAGGCATCCATCAGTTCCGTTCCCCTGAAAAAGGCCGGCTCTCTCGTGCTGGCAACCGATATCGTTGCCGGGTACGATATTCCTGCTTTTCGCCAATCCTCCGTAGATGGTTACGCCTTTATCCATGCAGATCGTAATCTGTTGCTGAAACCGGAAGGGCAGGTGCAGGCTGGTGCCGCTGGCCCATCTGCCATTATCCCACAAACCGCCATCCGCATCTTTACCGGTGCGCCGGTTCCTGAAGGAGCGGATACGGTAGTCATGCAGGAAAAAATAACCATCACGGGTGATCAACTGACCATCGATGACGACAATATTAAACAGGGCGATAACATCCGCCCGGTTGGTTCAGAGATCCGCGCGGGCGAAACCGCTATGCGTGAAAGCACACTGCTGACACCTGCCGCGCTGGGTTTCCTCTCCGGTATCGGGATAGCAGAGGTAAACGTGTATAGGGCCTCAAAGATTACCATTATCCTTACCGGCAATGAGATCAGGCAACCCGGACAGGCGCTTGCTTACGGAGAAGTATTCGATGCCAGTTCCGTAATGCTGGTATCGGCGCTAAAGCTGATGGGTATTGCTGACATAAACCTGCTTTGGACCGCAGACAGTGCCGCAGAAACAGAGTACACATTACGCACCGCCCTGGCAGAAAGCGATCTCGTGCTGGCAACAGGCGGCGTAAGTGTGGGTGATTATGATTTTGTGGCAGCAGCTGCAAAAGCATGTAACATACAACAGCATTTTCACCGCATCAAACAGAAACCCGGCAAACCATTGTTATACGGAACGCTTGAGAGCAAAATGTTCTTTGGCCTGCCCGGTAACCCTTCTTCCGTGCTCACCTGTTTTTATGAATACGTGCTACCGGCCATCGAACAGTATATGCACCGGCAGTCTTCGCTGAAAATGATTACTGCCATTTCGAAAACCGCATACAGCAAAACAGCAGGGTTGACGCATTTTGTCAAAGCTTTTTATGATGAAGAAACGGTCGTGCCGCTGCACGCGCAGGAATCATACCGGCTGCATTCATTTGCGCAGGCAAACTGTTTGATGGTATTACCCGAAGAAAGTACCGGCTGTGCGGCCGGGGATAAAGTAATCATTCACCTCTTACCGTTCTGATGGAAATATTCTACACCATATTATTTGTTGTCGCCTTTCTATACGCATCTGTTGGTCATGGGGGTGCCAGCGGTTATCTCGCGCTAATGGCGATATACGGCATAGCACCCGCAGAGATGAAACCCACGGCACTGATGCTGAACCTGTTTGTATCCATGACTGCTTTTATACAATTCTTTCGCGGCCGGTATTTCAATGGGAAGTTGTTTCTGCCGCTCGCACTGGCTTCTGTTCCCATGGCCTTTATCGGCGGCATGATCAACATTGACGCGAGGTTGTACAAAACAATATTGGGTGTGTTACTGTTGGTTGCTGTGGCCCGGTTCTTTTTTACGCGCAATGCAAAGCCTGAAGAAATGCGGCCATACAAGGTTCCTGTTGCAATTGTGATCGGCGGGGTGATAGGCCTGCTCTCGGGCATGATCGGTATCGGTGGCGGGATCATTCTCTCTCCCATTCTGCTGTTATTAAAATGGACCGATCAGAAACAGACTGCCGCTATCAGTGCGTTGTTCATTTTTGTAAACTCCGTGTCCGGTCTGTTTGGTCAGTTAACACAGGGAATCGTTTTTACAAGCCAGATGATCATGATGGTGATGGTTGCCTTTGCGGGTGGTCTGCTGGGCGCTTACTTCGGTGCATTAAAATTTAAACAGGGTATATTGAAGAATGTTTTGGCAATGGTGCTCCTGCTTGCCGCTTATAAATTATTGTTTACAAAAGCCTGAGAAATATGAAATACATCCTGGTATGGGTTGTTTTGTTGTCAACTGCTGCGAGTGGGCAGGACATTAAAAATACGGTTACGATTGAAGGTCGCGTAAAGAACAGGAAAGTCTATTCCTTTGATGAATTACAACAGCTACCGCCTGTACAGCTGGATAGCCTGCAGATATACAGCCATACGATGGCGCTGCACGGTGTTGCGCGCAACATAAAAGGCGTACTTTTAAAAGACGTTCTGAAAGGTGTGGAATTTGATGCGGAAACGCCCAAACTCCTAAGTGAATATTATATCGTTTGCACGGCTCCTGATAATTACAAAGCCGTTTATTCATGGAATGAACTATTCAACAGCGCGGCCGGTGATAAGGTAATGATCGCATTGGAAAAAGATGGTCAGTCTGCCAGTTCCGGCAAAGACGGTTTTGTACTGGTAACACCAACCGATCGTGCCACCGGCAGAAGGTTTGTAAAAGAACTCAATAAGATCATAATACAAAGAGTGAATTGATATGGCGGTAAAAATTGAATCATTTGGACAGCTTTCCGAAATAACGGGAAAAGAATTTGAGCTGGAGGTGAGTGACACAAGCCAGTTGGCAGATGTATTGCGCGATAAATACCAGGCGATCGGAAACATACAATACCTTGTAGCTGTCAACAGGAAAGTAGTGACAGGCAATACACCATTGAATACCACTGACACCGTTGCTTTACTTCCACCTTACTCAGGAGGATAACCTATGGATGCGATCATCGATCAATACGAAAGATACGCTAGACAACTCTCCTTACCGGGTTTCGGTGAAGAGGGGCAGGAAAAACTTAGACGGGCCAAAGTACTGGTAGTAGGTGCAGGTGGACTGGGCAGCCCTGTGATTCAATACCTGTCCGCAGCCGGTATGGGTACATTGGGTGTCATTGATGGTGACCGGGTGGAACTCAGCAACCTACATAGACAGCTGTTGTACACTATGGAAGACATCGGCCATCTCAAAGCAACAGTTGCCGCGGATAAGGTCAGGCGATTGAATCCGCAGATTACCTGTCAATCTTATCCATATCACATCACCAATAAAAACGCTTTTGACCTTATCAATGCTTACGACATCATTGTAGACTGTACCGATAATTTTGTATCGCGTTATATTCTCAGCGACGCCTGTTGCTTATTGAATAAACCACTGGTCTTTGCAGCTGTATTTCAGTTTGAAGGACAGGTATCCGTTTTTAATATGCCTGCTGCGAACAGTCAAAAGATCAGCTATCGTGATCTTTTCTCCGAACCGCCGGATGCAGCTTCCGTTCCCGACTGCAATATTGCGGGTGTGTTGGGTGTACTGCCCGGTATGATAGGCATATTGCAGGCAACAGAAGTGATCAAGATCATTACTGGCATTGGCGAAACACTATCAGGAAAATTATTGAACTATGATATCCGAACGCATAACAGCATGGTCATTGAATTAAGCCCGGGACAGAAACAACATGTACCGCCCACCCGCGAAGCATTTGAGTCTATGGACTATGAATGGTTTTGCGGATCCGCATCAGTACCCGGTATTAATAAAAACAAGTTAGCCGAACTGCTTTCGGGTGCAGACACTATCGCTATTGATGTGCGCGAATTGCATGAATCACCTGAAGCTGGCTTTCCGCATAAAAAAATTCCGCTATCTGTCTTCGATTCAGTTCCTGATTTGTCGGGCTTCCATAATATCATCGTATTTTGCCAGAGCGGAACAAGAAGTGTAAAGGCTGCGGGGATACTAAAAGAAATCTACGGTACAGATAAACAGGTTTTTCATCTCGCCGGTGGATTGACCGCTTACAACCGGAATGAACATGACTAAAGGACTCAAAAATATTTTTGTGCAGGGCCCCATCTCTCCCGCTTTTATAGCAGAGAGTATCGCAAAACATGCCAGTAAAAAAGAAATAGGTGCACATACTATTTTCTTAGGACAGGTACGGGCAGATTTGATCGACGGAAAGACCGTTGAGAGTATTGAATACACCAGTTACGAGGATATGGCGCTGGAAAAAATGGCGGAGATCCGGGAGGATATATTCGCGAAATTTGAGCTGACCTGTCTGCACGTGTACCACAGTTTGGGTATTGTTGCTTCGGGAGAAATATGCCTGTTTGTTTTTACCTCATCCCCACACCGGAAAAATGCGATAGCGGCATGTGAGGAACTGGTGGAACGTATCAAGGCAGAACTACCGGTATGGGGGAAGGAGATTTTTACAGGCGGTGATCATCAATGGAAAGTCAATTTATAATATGGTAGGCATCACACATAAATCGTATTCACTGCGAAAAGCAATCGCCACGGCTGCGGTAACCGTATCCGCGCAGGAAACCATTACCGCTATTGAGCAGCGAAAAGTTCCTAAGGGAGATATTTTTGAATTTGCGCGGGCAGCGGCATTGCTCGCCATCAAAAAAACAAGTGATGTGATCCCGGATTGCCATCCGCTACCCATCGAATACGCAGCCATCACTTATGCTATTGAACAACTCTCTGTGATCATCACGGTGGAAGTGCATACTGTGTATAAAACAGGTGTTGAAGTAGAAGCCATGCATGGTGCCTCTGTTGCGGCACTTGTGATGTATGATATGCTGAAACCGATCGACAAAGGCGTTACGATCGAGAAGATACAGTTGTTAGAGAAGCAGGGCGGCAAATCCGATCACGCAGCTGTTTCAAAACAGTTATCATGCGCCGTAGTGGTTTGTTCAGACACCGTTTCAAAAGGTGAAAAACAAGATACAGCGGGTAAAGCCGCAGTAACTGCACTCGAAAAACATACAGCCACCGTTGACTACCGCATCGTACCCGATGAAATAGCTGCGATACAATCGGCATTGAACGAATACAGGGACAAAGGCACCGATCTTGTACTCTTTACAGGTGGTACCGGTTTGTCGCAAAGAGATACAACACCGGAAGCTGTAACGCCTTTGCTGGATACATTGATCCCAGGTATCATGGAAACGATCCGTTCCTATGGTCAGCAGCGTACCGCACATGCAATGTTGTCGCGTGGTGTTGCGGGTTTCGCGGGCAACACACTTGTGATTACACTTCCCGGTTCATTAAAAGGTGTGGAAGAAAGTTTGCAGGCGATATTACCGCATGTCTTTCATGTATTTTCTGTAAGAGACAATCAGCCGCATTGATTTAAGAAAACAGGATCTCATAATCCTGCATGGTGTCGATATCCGTTTGCCCTTCGGGGAAAGGCACAGAGGCACTGTCATTGCCGTGAGCATAGATCAGTTTTTTGGCACCCTCCTGTCCATCCAATTGCATAAGCTCAGGAAAATATTCACGGGAAAACAGTACCGGGCTACCGACGGTATCATTATAAGATGACGCAACAATACCTTTATCTGAAAGAAGGTATTCGCGGATCAATGCGCTGAAATTGGCCCCTGTAAGAAATGGCTGGTCACAAACAGTCAGTATCACAGCATCCAGTTCAGGATACAGCTTGTTTAACCCATCTATACCTGTTTTGATCGACGTAGCCATCCCCGATTCCCATGCAGCATTGTGAAAAAGCAACACATCTTTTCCGGCAACATCATTTTCCACCTGGGCCTGCCAGGCACCGGTAACAACAGCTACAACAGCGTTTGCTACTTTTTCAGCTTCCATTACCACATTTTGCAATAATGAACTATTTCGAAAGATGAGCAACTGCTTGGGTTGCCCGAGACGGGAAGAATTTCCTGCAGCAAGAACAAGTATACCGTATGAAATATTATCTGGCATAATGTTATCCTCCTATGGTGATCATACTGCGGTTATCAATGGATGCCGGATCGATCTCACTGAACAGTCCCGAAAACTGACCGCCAAGCGCACGCGCTTTTCTTTGAATGGTATCCTGTATCAATGGCAATATCGCTTCCCCTTTTCGTAATGCCGTCAGCAGGTCGGTTTCTTCTTTTGAAAATAGGCAGTTCTTCAGTTTGCCATCAGCAGTGAGCCGCATACGGTTACAGGTATCACAGAAAGGTTCGCTCATGGTGCTGATCACCGCGAAAGAACCCTTATGTCCTTCGGGCTGAAAATGTTTGGCGGTATCATGCGGTTCGCCGGGCACAGGAAGGAAGTAGAACTTTTTAGCTGCCTCTGACAATACATCGTGCAGGGTAAATACCTGGTTACTGGTCCAGCGGTTACCACTGAAAGGCATGAACTCGATAAAACGTACCTGTATGGGGGTATCGCGTGTCCATGCAATAAAATCACAGATCTCATCATCATTCAGATCTTTCATCACCACGACATTGATCTTAGGAAATATATTATTAGCGAGCAGCAAATCAATATTGGATCTGACGCGTTTGAAATAATCCCTGTGTGTGATCTTCCTGAATTTATCTTCCTGCAATGTATCCAGGCTGATATTGATCTGTGAAAACCCTGCACTGATTATTTCGGGAAGCATTTCATCAATACGTACTGCATTGGTCGTGATCGCGAGGTTGATATTTAATTTGCTCAGCCGCCTGATAATATCGGGTGCATCTTTTCTTACCAATGGCTCACCACCCGTCAGCCTGATTTTACTGACACCTTCAGCAACAAATAATTTTGCGAGGGTCTCGATCTCACCTGGTTGCATCAGCCTGGAAGCAGGTGCAAAATCATATTTCTCATCCGGCATACAGTAAAAGCAACGCAGGTTGCAGTTATCCGTCAGTGAAATACGGAGATAATTGTGAACCCTACCAAAACTGTCTTTTATCATGTCCCGCCTACTTTATGCTTATACGTGAATTTTTTCTGCCCTGTGTTTTAAAGGTGTTGCTTTTCTGCCCGCTAAAACTGCTTTGATCTCGGCCAATATAGAAACAGCGATCTCTTCAGAGGTTTCTGCACCGATATCCAGGCCGATCGGGGTATGAATGTATTGTAACTGTTCAGGTGTGATGGTAATACTTTCTTTTGACAGATCGCCCAGCATACGGTCAAATTTCTTTCTTGGTCCGAGTATGCCAAGGTAAACAGGATTTATTGCCAACAGTCTTTTCAACAGATCGAGGTCATAATTATAATTATGTGTCATCAATGCATATACGGTGTATGCATCGGGAGCAATGGCCGCGACCAGTTCCGCTGGCTTCATCACCAGCACCTGGTTGGCAGCCGGGAACCGTTTAGGCATCGCGTGCGTTTTTCTTCCGTCAACGACGATAGGTTCCCATCCCAGTACTGCCGCCATTTCCACCAGCGGTTTTACATCATTGCCGGCTCCTGCTATTACCAGCCGTACAGGGGGAGGAATAAATTCGATCAATGCTTCTGTGGTATGTCCATTCATTTGCAGACTGATGGATGCAGATGCTTGCTGCTTCATGGCAGTGAGTACATGGCTTTTGACAGCATCAATATCCGACCCAAACGATAGCAGCCCGTTATTCCTGTAAAGTAAACTGGTTCCTTCCTGCTCCTGTGTGCGGTCAAGAGAAAACAGGGTGACCATGACAGCGTTGGCCCTTTGGGAAACAAGTTGTTCCAAAAGGCGTATCGGGTTATCGGGCCTTCGATAATCGACCGGTTCAAACAGGATATGCACGATGCCGTTACAACCAAGCTGTACGCCGAACTCCACATCATCTTCATTGGATGTATCGTAAGTGATCAGTTTATTTTCCTGCTGTTCTATTGACAGCAGTGCCCTGCGCAATGCATCACCTTCCAGGCATCCCCCACTGATGGCGCCTGTTAATTGGCCCGTATCAGTAACCAACATTCTTGCACCGGGCTGCCTGTAAGAAGAACCTTCCACCCGCATAACAGTGGCAAGCGCCGTTTTCACGCCGTTTGTATTCGCCTCGTGGAAGGCTTTGATGATATCGTTGATCTCTTTCAAGGCTTGTAAAAGGGTTCAGGTAAAGTTATGCATTTGCGGGTGCAAGAATGCTAAGAACAAGTACGAATTACGAGGTACGAAGTACGATGATGTATTCAATACTTTGTACTTCGTAATTCGTACCTCGTACTTAACCCCGGCCTCATTCACGCTTACTGTTGTACTCTTCCTCAGTCACTTCTTCCATCCAGATAACCCGTCCTGAGGAATTGCTGCTGGTGATAGCGATATGTGTCATTTTCTCATTCGCTGATGCCCCGTGCCAGTGTGTAGTACCAGGCGGACACTGAATGACATCGCCTTTGCGTATGATACGGACAGGTTTTCCTTTCTCCTGGTAATGCCCTGTACCATCTGTGACGACGAGAATCTGTCCCGCAGGGTGACTATGCCAGTAAGTACGCGCACCCGGTTCAAAACTCACGCTGCCTACCTGTGTGTTTACTACGCCTTCGGCTATGGGTATCATTTCCACAGAAACTTTCCCTGTCATTGTCGGCATCCCTGAAGCCGTTGGTGCAGCAGGTTGGCTTCTTCCCAGTACACGGTTCAATACAGCGTTGGCACTATCGCCTTCCGTTACGCCCACTTTGCTCCTGATTACCGATACAACTCCTTCGAGTTCCGAAGTTGTAAGCCCGTTATGCATCCCAACGCTAACATGAGAACGCAACTGTGCTTCAGCTTTGCCAAGTGCGGCAAGTGCAGAGATCGTAGCCAGTTCGCGGGTCTTCCAGTCGAGGTTATCTCTCCCGAAAATATCACCAAACAGGTGTTCGGCAAGAAACTGGTCAATCGCCGGTGCAAATTCGAAGACACCGCCGCGTATAGGTGCCCCTACCAGTTTTGTACGGTTATCGTCGCCGTAAGCGAATCTGTTTCTGTCAGCAGGCAAAGCGGTGGGAAGTTTACCCTCCCTATCTGTTATTCCTTTTTGTTGCCGCTCTTTCAGAACGGTCATATATGTATTGAGTGCGTTCAGACTGCGCGGGAATCCTGCATACGCATACAACTGTACCAGCACCTCTTTGATTTCGTTGATGGTAAGTCCTGCATTAAGCCCTTCTGTAAGTGCGGTTTTCAATAATGCCTGATAACCATTGGCCGTGAATGCGGAAATAGCAACAATACTTTGTTGCTTCGCACCGAGTGCTGTTTGAGCAAAGGATGCGGTCCCGTTGAAAAGTCCGAATAGTAATAGTAAGGTTTTCATATTATTTCAACATGTTGCTGTATCAATCAGAGGATAGCCTGTCGAAAGTGCATCAACCACACTCCTTTCACACGCTGCCAGGCGCGTCACCTGGTAAACACCAAAGCTAAGGATAGGCATTATCACTCCATTGTTCAAGATGATATATTCCATGATGATCTTATTAATTCATATAACTACCGGCTAGATCCCTCCCCGGTTTTGTATGCGGGTCCTCGACTTCATCCCTTTTTCAATCACGTTCAGCCGGGCCTTCCGGGGATCTGGTTTGCCAACTGGTTTGCCTTCTAACTCTACGTCAAGTATCTCTTCTTTTTGTGTATCATACCTTGGCCAATCAGGCAGGCCACTACCATTCGGATTTCCTGTCTTGGCGAAATTGGCCCAATAAGCGCTCATGATTTTCGCTAACTCTTTTTCTTCCGGTGCTGGTTCACCGGTAGCTCCCCAACGGGCATTGAGGGTGTTGAATACAAATGATACCTCAGATCCGTGACCTGCCCCATAGCGCGACCTTGCCCTGTTGGCCGCAGGTACAAAACCGAACTGGTACATATAAACCGGTGAACGTTTGGCAGCAAAAGATTTTGCGGTAAAACGTCCCGGCTCGCCCCATGCCCAGTCTGTGTTGAATTTGGTGACAGTCTCGGCGAATTCTTTAGTGCCATCAGGATCGTAGGCGGCTTTGGCTTCCGCTTCATTTTCGCCAAACTGTGCAAACAATGCTTCCTTGCTAGTGCTGCTGCTGACAAAACCGCCGCCTATTTCTGCGCTGGTATTCCCGATGATCAGTGGTATTTGTACCTGCCTTCCCGCATTGTATGCGCTCTCTGCAGTTTCTACCACGAGCTTTCCATCCAGGATAGGGCCAGCGTAAGTTTTGCGACCCAGGCTATCGTTCTCCTGGCCTCCGTCTATAATTTCGGTGGCGCTTAAGGAACGGAGTTTGGCCAGTGCGGCTGCATCAGTTCCTTCGATCTTTTTTTTGCGGGCAAAATTGATCCCGGTTGTCTCTGCAGAAACAGGATACAGGGGTTCAGCATTGTCTTTATCAATGGGTCTTCCGGTAAGCACACCATCACGGCCGCCACCGGATTCGCTGATCGCTTTGTGGAACAGCCCTTTTGCTGCAGGGATGCTTAACAGTGAATGTACCGATACACCACCTGCCGAAAATCCGAAAATTGTCACATTCTTAGGATCGCCCCCGAACTCAGTAATGTTCTTCTGGATCCAGTTAAGTGCGGCGATCTGGTCCATATAGGCGTAGCTGCCTTTGGGTTCTTCCGGGTGTTCCGTGCTTAATGCCGGGAATGCAAAATGGCCGAGTCGGCCAAGCCTGTAATTAATGGTCATCAGGATCACACCTTGTTTGGCAAGCGCATTACCAGCCGTGCCGGCGCCGGACCCACTGCCACCAACAAAAGCGCCTCCATGTATCCATACCATAACAGGTAATTTGGCATTTTTCTTAGCATCGGCCGGTGCCCATACATTCAGAAAAAGACAATCTTCGGAACTGTTTGAAGCGGCTCCCGGAAAACTCCGTTGCGGGCAATCTGCACAAAACTTGCTTGCATCGCGAACGGTATCCCATGATTTTACAGGTTGTGGCGGGCGCCAGCGGAATTCTCCGACAGGTGGCGCTGCATACGGAATGCCTTTGAAACTCGATACGCCGTCTTCAGTAGCACCACGCACTGTGCCTGAGGCCGTTTTAACTTGCGGGCCGGTTTGCCCTGGAGACTGTTGCGTGTATAAACTGTCACACACGAAAAAGAGTGCCGTAATAGCAAGCGATAGTTTTTTCATATTTTTTGGTTTGGGAAATCGAGTCATCCTGAAATTTGATGCTCTATCCTGACAGGTATCGTTATGTTTTAAAAGTATTCAGAATTCTTATCCGAACGCTTATATATTTCACTGTTTTCATACCATATTTACTGGTTGAAACAACACGATTGATCACTGCGGATTATCTTAACCTGAGAAGTCTTTTGGGAACCCACTCCCAAAAACAAAAGCGCCGCCATGTATCCTGACAATAACAGGAAGCTTTCTCTTACTGAGGCCATTTTAAGTTTAATTCATCGAATTTCTGAACTCCTGCGGAGATATACCCGTGTACTGTTTAAACACGCGGGTAAAATGTTGTGGATATTTGAAACCCAGTTCATAGGCGATTTCACTTACCGATTTGTTGTTGTCCAGTATTCTCTCTTTCGCTACATCCATCAGTTTTAGCTGGATAAACTCGTGGGCCGTTTTACCCGTCTCTTTTTTGATCAGGTCACCGAAATAATTAGAGGAAAGGTTCAGTTCAGCCGCACACCAGGCAACGGATGCCAGCCCGACAGTTCTTGGTTGATCGGATGAAAAGAATTCGTTTAGCAGCGATTCAAACCTTTCAAGAATACCTCTATGAACATGGTCACGCGTAATGAACTGCCGGTCATAAAACCGTACACAGTAATTCAGCAGCAGTTCTATATTTTCTGAGATTAGCTTTCTGCTGTGTTTGTCAACCGTCTGTTCCAGTTCGTAACGGATCTTTGAAAAAGAATCCAGCACGAGTTGACGTTCGCGCTCGGATATGTGAAGTGCCTCATTTACCTGGTAACTGAAAAATGTGTACTCCTCTATGTGTTTTCCAAGCGATGTTCCTTTGATCAGGTCAGGATGAAACGCTATTCCAAATCCTTTGGGTTGGTACAGATCGTCTGAATGAACACCAATGATCTGACCGGGAGCGATAAATACGAGTGTTCCCTCCTGGTAATCATAAGTATGTTTTCCATACAGCAGATCGCCGCATTTAACGTCTTTGAGTATCACGTAGTAAAAACCAAAATAGGTCCGCCTTAATTTCCTGGGTGGGGCCTTCGAATAATCTATCACCGTAACAAGCGGGTGCAGTGTTTCGTGGTTGTTGAATGTATTGAATTCGCTGATGGAATCAAACCGCATTATCTCTTCCATAATGTTACTTTATAAGTTGATTTTATTGACTTGCTGCGCTGCTGTATTGTTCATCCGTAACCTTTTCCAACCAAACGGTCCGGCCTTTTTTGGCAGGACTGGCCGCTATATAGGTAACACCCGACTCAAGTGACGCGCCATGCCAATGCTCCACACCGGGGAGACATTTGATCACATCTCCCTTCCTGACAATCTGCTTGGTTTTTCCTCTTTCCTGGTAGTAGCCTGTTCCCTCGGTAAAGATCAGTACCTGTCCGCCGGGATGATGGTGCCAGTCTAACCTTGTGTTTGGCAAAAAAGCGGCTACGGAAATCCCCATATCGATAACACTGTCGGCCGCGTTTAGTTCAAGTAACCAGGCGGCAGGTGTTGCGCGTGGAGGCGGTAATGGTTTGTCTTTTAAAAACATGGATATGTCCTGTGCTGATATATTACCGGCGAAGGCGATAAACGCAAAAAACAACAGGCCAAATAGTTTCTTTTTATTCATATAAAAGTCCCCCTTACTGGTTGGTGTACGCTAAAGTTAAATGGTTCAGCACAGGCTTCTCCTTTTCAGGTACCGAATCAGTGAAATTGGTAGGCAATCCAGTGAATTGTATAAGTAACAGCGACTGTATCCGGCACAGATTTGCCGTAATGGATATACATCCTATGCCCCCCCTTCATAAGAAGGATATAACTTTACCTGGCAATCAAGCTTCGACTATGAAACAGCTTTCTTTGATAGTGATACTGTTACTTATGACAACAATCGCTTCGGCGCAAACCGGCAAATACCTTACCCGCATTGCGCGGATCACGATCGATTCAACAAAAGTTGATCGTTACCTGGCTATGCTAAAGGAACAGATGGATGCCGCTGTCCGGCTGGAACCGGGTGTGATCAGCTATACTGTCTATTCAGATAAGATCAACCCCGCTAAAATTACCATCGTGGAAGTGTACGCAGACAACAACGCCTATCTCGCCCATCGCGAAGCCCCTCATTTCAAAAAATACAAAGAAGCATCCAGTGACCTTGTTCTTTCATTGGAACTATCCGAAGTGGATGTACCGCTGGCTGTAGGGAAAAACAAAAAAGTAGCTACTCAAAATTGAATTATCCCCTTGTGAAGCCTAACGAGTGAACATATCTTTAGTCACGCCCTTTTTGAACACGCCTAAGCTCAGATACCCGTTTGCTCCCGGGCCGCGGGCCCCGTCCTTGCTCCGCGGCTGCTTTAGCTTCTGCCGGGATATGCTTCGCATTATCCCCGCTGCCTTCGCTACGCTTGGCACCGAACCTAAAGAGGCCGCTCCACAAGGACTGACTAGGAAATTTATACAAAACGCCGCTTTTACGTCAACCCTTGCATATATCGTACATTTTAGTTGTGGTTGGTGCAACAATTGTCTACGCTAAACTAGACAGTCCTTGTGGAGCGGCCTCTTTCGCTGTGGTGGCGAGCGCAGCGATGCCAATCGAAACCATGCGAAGCAGGTTTCGATAACAGAGAAAGCAGCCGCGGAGCAAGGACGGGGCCCGCGGCCCAGGAGCGACAGACTTACCGAACTAAGGTGTGTTACAAAAAGGGTAGAACAGCTTCAAAACAAAAACAGCTACAACGCTTTTATCTTCAACATCAGTTTCGGAATATCCTTCGGTTCATCACTATAAAACAACAACTGTTTTCCGGCAGCATACAGGAAAATAGACGGATACTTTTTAGGCAGGAAACTGGCAATGAACTGATCATACCGGTCGTACAATACGGTTACATTTTTCCTGCCATATATATTGGGAGCATGGGCGGCCAAGAATGGAAGACTTTTTTCCTTTACGTCTTTTGTTATGAGGTAAATACTTACTTTTTTCAGGCTTTCATACTGCGTATTGAAAGATTTCATTGCCTCCTGGCAATGTGAACACGTAATATCAAAAAAAACAAAAAGGGAAGCGCTGCCTGTAACCAGGTTTTTCTGTGTGAAGTCCTGGCCATTATCCATTCTTACAAACCTGAATTCCGGGACGGATGGCCTTTGAATAAACCCGGAAAGGATCAGCAACAAAAAAACAGCTGGTAAACTACGCATATCAATCACTTATTAGCCGAATATAAGGCTTATTCATACAGATTCTTCCAGTCCATTACCGAAAAAGCTGTCTTTTTTAAGTGTGCTAATGGCTATGGTATGCTTTTTATACTACTGTCAGTATATACTCATCAAAAATCATTAAGTATGCCTATTCTTACCATTTTTATCGTCATTATTGTTGTTGGCGTTTTACTGTGGCTGGTAAATACCTATATTCCCATGGACAGGAAGATCAAAAGCATCCTGAATGCCGTTGTCGTGATCATACTAGTGATCTGGTTGCTGAAAGTTTTCGGGGTATTCGATTCGTTGGGATCGGTTCGCGTCTGATTAAAATGGCACCTCCAGGTTTTTGTAACCCAGCGACCAGTATGCGGATGTCTGGGCATGACCCTGTGAATCGCTGAAAACAATAAAACATCGCCGCTTTACGTTTATCTAAGAGCTAGATACTTGCTAACCCATCGACAATAACAATTCCCTGCCAACTTACAGGGAATTGTCTTTTTATACATACCCCGGTTTCAATCCCTTATTCGTAGTAGTATAGTTCCCGATAATTTAATACACCACACGGCAACAATTGCCTGCCAATAGGTACATTTATCCATCAAATATCCTGGTACCAGCCACACAATACTATGAGAACAATACTTACCCTTACTGCCTGTCTTTTTTGCTGCATACTGCACGCACAGAAAACCAAAAAAGCGGTTTTCATCATCGCCGACGGAATACCCGCTGATGTAATGGAGTCCGTTGCGCATCCCAACATGGAAAAAATAGCAAAGACAGGCGCTTATAAAAGAGCGTATGTAGGTGGTGGAAAAAATACCTATTCACAAACACCCACCATTTCAGCCGTCAGTTACAACAGCCTGCTGACAGGCACCTGGGTAAACAAACACAATGTATGGGGTAATGATATTAAACAGCCCAATTACCACTACCCTACGATCTTCCGGTTGTTCAAGGATACATACCCCGATAAAAAAATCGCCGTCTATTCTACCTGGACCGATAACCGCACAAAACTGATCGGTGAAGGATTGGCACAAACAGGAAAAATAAGGATGGACCATGTATCGGATGGATATGAACTGGATACTATCCGCTATCCACATGACAGAGAGAGCCGGTACATTCACCTGATTGACGAAAAAGTGGCAGCTGATGCGGCCCTATCTATCAAAGAAAATGCGCCGGATCTTTCCTGGGTGTACCTGGAATACACAGATGATATGGGGCATCGCTTCGGTAACAGCGAACAATTGAATGCTGCTGTGCGGACACTGGATACACAGGTAGGAAAAATATGGGATGCTATCCAATACCGCCAGCAGCAGTTTAACGAGGACTGGCTGATCTTTATCACAACCGATCATGGCCGCGACAGTATTACTGGTCGTAATCATGGCGGCCAGTCTCCCAGGGAAAGAACCACCTGGATGTTCACCAATGCGAAAGGGCTCAATGGTTATTTTATCAACCACGACCCTGCCATTACGGATATCCTGCCCACGATCAACAGGCATCTTGGTGTACAGCCGTCAAAAGATGTGCTGTTTGAACTGGATGGTGTTCCGCTTACCGGCAAGGTGGCGGTTGCCAATGCTTCGGCGGTTGCCATCAACGATTCTGTCAACGTTTCGTGGACATCGTTTGGAACAAATGAAACAATAAAAATATGGTATTGCAATACCAACCATTTTAGTGAAGGATCCGTTGATCAATATATACTTGCGGGGGAAATACCGGCAAAGAATAATGGTTTTACATTTTTACCAAAAGATAAAACAGCCCGTTTTTATAAGATCGTTCTCGAATCAGCGTCCAATACAGTGAACACATGGATCAGGCAGAAGGATACAAACTAGTACCTATAAGAGCCTGCTTAGAAATGTTAATTTATCTGATTAATGGATGCATAAAACAATGCAATGTTTTTTCAACACAGAGATCACAGAGTTAACAGAGAACCCTCTGTTTTTACTCTGTGATCTCTGTGTTGAAAAAGATAATCTGCATTTGTAGCCAGGAACAGGCGCAGATCTGCCAGACGATCTGTATTGATTAGGTCAACACCACATGCCAGCAATTCACGCCAAACTTCTTTCCTCTCAGGGGATGCCCATAACCTTACTTTCTTGCCCTGTTTATGTGCACTGTTAACAAACGAAATAAGCCGTTGTTTCTCCTTATCCGGAAATACTCCATATCCGTTCCACGCGAGAAGGGAAGAATAGCGGCAACTGGCTACAGGACTCAACAAAGGCATATCCCTGCTTGTTGCAATACCTTCCAGATCCTCATCGATAAATGCGAATCGTTTGCTTTCGTTCCGCATAATTGCATACGGTTTACTCCCTGAAATAACCACAGTTACCTGTCTCTCTGTGAGTACCCCGTTTTCATAAGAGGTAAGTATAGAGCTGTATTTTTCCAGCAACCCTTTTAGTCCCGCATAGGTTCTGTTACCATTCATTTTGATATCGATCATCAATATCACGGGTTTGTGATAAGTTGTATACACTTGTCCCTGATTTTTGGAGATATGTTGCTGCAATGGTTGGAGGTATAATTTTTCCAGTGTTCTCTCTGATTGAAAAAGAGGGAAAAGGTGCGACACGATAAACTCATTGCCAATATGGTAAATATCCACTTCAAAATTAGTAAACCCATTTTCCAGCGCATCGAACAAGGGCCGTTTGTGCCAGTAATCATTGTGTGCATAAGCATTGTCTAACGGAACAGGGGCAATATGTTTTGCCGGCAGTTCCGAAAGCGTTGCTGCCAGGGGGATACAGAACAGAAATATCCAGGCAATTGCCCATCGGATTTTCATGTGCAACAGGTTAGTTACACAAACTTCTGACAACAGATTAACCGGACAGTTAACGGGTCATGAAGAAATCATTAACCTCATCGATAGCATAATAGACGGCAGCAGACATTGAAAAATGTCCGCTGCCTGTAAGATCTGTAACAAGCAGATCTTTGGTTATCCAATTATAGATTTTGGGTGATCTCTTCTGCCAGGCCGAATGAAAGGGTCATGCCTGCACCGCCCACTGCGTTAATGATAAACACACCGGGGTCGGGGTTTACAAAAAGCTCTGTGCTGCCTTCCTGCATTTTTGCATAGATCCCGTGCCATGATTGCACTGGTTTCCAGTCATTACACACTGCAAATGTCTTGAGATAATTTATAATCAGTTGGTTGATATCCGCATTGTCAAAAGGATCAAACTGTAACCCATACTCATGAGAATCCCCTACTGTAAACTCACCCTGTTTGTTCTGTGCCACCATTACGTGGATGCCATGCTTAAGATACTCCGGCATTTCCTGCATGTATCTTTCTTTCAGCAGCGTCAGTGAACCTGCCTGCTGAAAACTTTGATAGTGAACCAGTGATAGCCCGCCGCATACAGCAACATTCATACGGAACAAGCTGTCTTCGGGTGCAAAACGCAGCATCTGCAATTTACATTTGGTAATTGCGTGCGAAGAGAATATCTCCGGGTACAGGCTTTCAAAATCCGCTCCGCTACAGATACATACGATATCGGCTTCAGCGGTTTCTATCCCCATCCAAACTTTTCCATTTGCAAGATGGCTCACATGTTTGCCCCAGATAAATTGTACATCGAAGTATTCTTCCAGGTAAGCAGGGATCGCAGCGATAGCCATGCGCGGATCTACAATGGTTTCTGTGGCGCTGTATAATCCGCCCAGCAGGTTCTTTTGTATTACTGATGGAAATTTTTTTCCAATAGAAGATCTATCTATGAGTTCAACCGGTCTTCCTGATGTTTTGAATGCCTCGTATAACTCCTGCAAAACGATCCATTCATCAGCGCGATGGGCCACATGCAGGCTGCCACATTCTTCGTACCAGATACCGGCACTGTCGGCAATATCTTTCCAGACCTCTTTTGTACGCAACGCACGTTCATACAATGTTCCCTCCGGCTGGCCCACCGGCCATAACATACCGAAATTGCGGACGGATGCTCCGGCAGCTTTCAAAGACCGATCGATCACCGTTACCGCATACCCTTTCACTGCCAGTGCCCTGGCAGTTGCCAGTCCAACAATACCGGCACCGATTACGATCGCTCTCTGTTTCATACTTTACCTATGGTTTTATACTTCCTGTTGAAATATATAAGCGCCATCAATGTGCATATAACACCGAAGACTGACAGCACGATCACTCCATTGCTGTACAAGACACTCCATTGCATGTCTAACCTGAATACAGTTTTGGACAGAATAACCCCTACACTACCAAGATACCCGAACGAATCTGCGAGATACATCAGGAAACCGACATTTGCCACGCTTCCGAAAGCAGCGATCATACGGTCGAAAAGAACACAGTTAAAAGGGATATAGCCGATGTACAATCCGAGTCCGGTAAGGGTCATCCACGCAAAAGGTTGGAGCAGGCCATTTACAAAAAGTAACGAACTGGTGCCCGCAATCACAAAGCCTGCGATAATGATCCCATGTGTGATACTGAAAGCTAATCGATTATTCCGTATCATCATCATACTGCCGATCAGCAACAATACCGCCAGCGTGATCGGTATTTCTGTTGCAGTAAACACAGACGGCTGGTTGCCATATCCCAGTTCTTTCCATATTTCGGCGGCGAAGTTGTCGCGTATGTCGCGGAATATGGTCAGGAACACATAGATGATGATCAGTAGTATCAATCCTGTTCTGAATGTATTGAAAAATTGTCGCCGCCCAGGTTTACCCATCGGCAGACGTGTTACTTTTTCGCGGGTATCTGTCAGCGAAGGTTCGGGTATTTTTTGCAACAGGTAAACAAACAGCAGCAGTGGCAGGATAAAAAGCAACCCTGTAAAGAAAGGTAACCATCGTTCGGTAACACCAAAGTCGACCATCAGCCATTTAGCCACTGATTTGACAAACCCGGAAGAAAAAATAAAACTCACTGATAACGAAGCACCGATAAAATCGGTTGCACGCCTGCCTTCTACATAAGAAAAAATAATTCCCCATATCATCCCCAGCGGAAACCCGTTAATAAAGAGGAAAACAATGTTCCACGGTGAAGGCACTACCGCAAAAAATAACAAAGCTACCCAGGAAATACCCACCATTACAAGGATAATCTTACCACGTGATTTTTTACCGAGTTCTGCGATAAAGCTGATACCGTAAAATTTACTGAGCATATATCCCAACACCTGGCTGATCACCAGCGCATCTTTGTAGTGTAACCCTAATACATTGGACTCACCGTCGAATATGCCCACAGTAAAAGGTTTACGGAACGCATACACGGTAGCATAGGTAAGAAAAGTGATCACTGATGCAAACAGGGCCACCTGTGCATCGTGATGGGTATTTTTTTCCAGTCCTGCAGAAGCTATAGGCACGGTCAGCTGATAAGGGCAGGAAACTCCTGCAGTGAATCGATGATATGGTCCGGTTGATAGCCGGCCAGTTGTTCACGTGTATAAGCGCCGGTAGTAACGGCCACTACAATACCGCACCCGGCATTGCGGCCCTCAAGTATATCAACTTCGGTATCTCCCACCTTCACTACCTGCGCTGGATCTTTTATACCCAGTTCTTCCATGATAGATGTTATCATATAGGCATGCGGTCTTCCCTCTGGTACCTCATCACTACAGATCACTTTATCGATGAGCGGATTGTCCTGCCAGTCCAGCCTGTTTAGTATAGCATTGGTGATCTCTCTTGTAAACCCGGTATTGAGTGCAACACGGATACCTTTCTCCTGAAGCAGTTGAAATAATTCTTCCGCAAATGGTGCGGGAGAAAGATCAGCGGCATGTTCATAATATCGCACCATATTGCGGGTAAACTGCTCATGTACCCTGTTGATGATGGTGACCGCATCACCGAGATCAGGACTGTATTGCCGGATAATCGTTGCTACTGCATCAATTTTCCGGTAGCCCATTACTTTATCTACATCAGTTTCATTGACAGTAATTCCTTCGCCGGCAAAAGCATCCCTGAATGCCTGATTCACATTGCCGCCATCCTGTACCGTGGTACCGGCCATATCAAAAACGACAAGCGCTTTATTCATGTAGATTAATTTTTTGCTGAAATAATAAATGTGTCTCCATCATTTGCCGGTAATGTTCCATTGGAGGTAAGGGAACATCTTCCGCTTTGGCCTGTTCATCCCATTTGCGAAGCGTTATGTATAGGGGATGTAAAGGATCCTGTTCAAAACCGAGGGCCTCTTCTTCTGTCATGACCCCGCCCTGGAAGACTAGTGTTTCTTTGCTGGCTGGAGACAATTTTTCGTAATATTCAGGATTTCTGCGGGTAAGGTATCTTTTGGCGGATACATGAGAAGCCACTAACCTTGTTACCCTTTCAGAAAATCCTTTTACGGCAAGATAGTCTGCACCCAGCCGTTCATGGTCCGCAACCCCATACTTATCCATAAAAGCCACCGGCATGATATGTTCGCATAAATGACCGATGTCGTGAAAAAAAGCTGCGAGTATCACTTCCTCATCATAGCCTTCTTTCTCCGCCAGTTGTGCGCACTGGCACATGTGTTCGAGTTGCGATACCGGCTCGCCGATATAATCATCGCCACCGAATCTTTCATACAGGGACAGTATTTCATTGACCGCCATCGTGATTTCCTCTTTACCCATATTATCTTGTATAAATGGTTTGAATAGGATCGGCAACAAAATGTTCTGCCGTAAACTTAAAGCCAAGCAATGCGGCCATGGTAGCGGCCAGTTGCTGCTGGTATAACTGTACCGGTGTTTTTACTTCTCCCAATGCTTTGGTATCGGGACCGATGGCTGCGATCCATATCTGCCCTGCTTCTGCAATTTTTTCACCATGATGGCGCCAGTCGTCCTTTACTTTATCGCCCCTGCCATGATCACAGGTGATCACAAGTGTTGTTTTGTTTTTGTACTGCGGATCCGATTGGATATAACTCCACAGGTCAGCGATCATCTTGTCCTGGGCATAGGCGCTGGCAAGGTATTGATCGTATTCGCCGCCGTGTGCAAAATCATCCGTCTCATCAAAAGCGATGTAGAACGCCCGCGGTTTGTATTCTTTCATGTATTCCCTGGCAGCGAGATAAGTGATCACGTCCGGCCTTACTCCTACAGGACGCGTGGTGAGATACTGCAGGTCATTGATGAGTTTCAGCTTTTCAGATTTGAAGTTCAGCGAATCATCCGCGTTCACATAAATGCCACTCCGCTGTGCATTAAGTATATACGGAAACACATCCCAGGTGGCAAACGCCGCGACTTTTCCCGTAAACCCCGGTTGTTTATTGATGAACTCAAGCACATTGGTATTCTTGTTCTGTATCTTATCGTTTGAGTTTACAGTTGTATCGGGGTAACCTGTAAAAATTTCATTGTAACCCGGATAAGAGAACTGGTACCTGTTGGCATTGTTTACTTTATTATCAAAATTTCTGTTGCCATATATCTGTCCTTTTGTTGCGATCTCTCCCCATAGGAATGGGAATAATTTTTTGCGGCGTGTTGCCAGATCGTCTGTCCAGAACTTGCCGGCTGTTCCCCCGCTGTCTTTTGTGTATTTTTTATTCTTTAGTAGCTGCTCGTCGGCCCCGCCGAACACTTCCTGCCAGCGCATGCCGTCAAGTGTTACGACCACGATATTTTCTGTCGCGCGCTGGGCAGAGACTGACAGGCAGGCCAGAAACAAAAACGTAAAAACAATGCTCTTCATGACACATTAAATTGATGTTGGAAAAATGCGGGGTCTGGAAAGACCCCGCCAATATGAAATTCAGTTCCTAAAACCCTATTTGTTGATCCATAGATCTGCGTTGATATCATCCACACCACCGGTAAACTGGCGCTGTAATGCTTCCTGCAGGTTTGTTTTATTGGTGGCCACTTCAGAGGTTGGATAAAGAAAGCGTTTAGCGACGCGCTGGCTGTTGGCGGTACCCGGCCCTGTCAGAAATGTAGGAACACCTGTTCTTCTCCAGTTGTAATATGCTTCCCATCCGCTGTTCTGGAAAAAAGCCAGGTATTTCTGTAAAAGGATCTGATTCAACCCCGCTGCACTATTGCCTGCGTATTTTACTGTTGTCTGGTTATAGTAAGCATCTTTATCATAGTTGATGGTATAGGTATTATAATCAGCGAGTGTTCCACCCGGTTTCTGGAAAGTGACCGTATTGTTGCCCTGCACGATACCATAGAACCCGATAGAAGCATCAATACCTTTACGGTACCAGCTTTCTGCATTACCCGTGAGCCATCCCCTGTTGATGGCTTCTGCGATGTTAAAACACATCTCTGCATATCCTACCTGTATATTAGGTTCTGCCGTGTACGTGCTGTAATACCTTTTTCGGTTGATGAAGGAATATTCGCCGTTGCCCGCTTTCGAACTCATATCGGCAAGGTCCTCGCCGCTGCTTGCACCAAGAAAAGCATTGAAGGAAGTAGGTGCAATGCCTGAAGCCACTCTTTTGGCAGCAGGCTCCGCTGTAACAAAAGTGCGGGGATCCTGCAACGCTGTTAAGTTATTCAGATAGGTAGCCGCGGTATTATAGCGGGTGGCATCAAAACCGAAATTATCAGGACTGGTAGGATATTTGTTAAACGTGCTGTTGTACACGTACTGCAGATTGTCATCCATACCTGTGAGCAGCGGATAGGTATCAGGTTGTGCCAGTACGGTTGCGAACTTCTGTTTGATAGCAAGATCAGCGTCTGCTTCTTTTTTACTCAAAGAGATCAATACACGCAGCTTAAATGTGTTGACTGCTTTCTGCCATTTCTTCAGATCATTATTGTAATAATAATCACCCGAAAGTGTATTGCTGCCTTTTGATGAAAGCTGTGCGAGGTCGGTATTTGCCTCATCCAACCACTTAATTACCTGGACAAAAATTTCTTTTTGTGTGTTGTATTTAGGCGTGGGTACTGCGAGTCCCTGCCCCGCCTCACTCATAGGCAGGTCACCTACACGCATGGTCAGATCATAGTAAAAGAAGGCACGGAAAAACTTACCAAGCGCCGAATAAGGATTCTGTGCAGCTGCGCCTGTTTTAAGCGCTTCTTCTTCCATTTTCCCGATGTTCTTGATCGTATTATAGGGATCGAAGGAAACATTGGTCCAGTTGTATTCCTGTGTACCATAATAATTATAGTTACAGTTACTGAACTGGTTCCAGCGATGAGGTAAAGACCATGCGGGTTGCGTGAAATTGTTCAGTACCCCACTAAGTACCAGTGAGGGTGGAACCGATTCTGGTCGGTTTACGTCCACTTTCAGGTCATCAAATTTCTTACTGCAACCTGTAAATATTACTGATCCGATGATCAGCAGAAAGGTTATTATCTTTTTCATACTATACAGTTTTGATAGTGATCTAGAATGTAAAATTTAAGTTGATGCCGTAACGGCGCGTGGTAGGTGTTTGCAGACCCGATCCACTCTGGCTACCCGCATACTGGTCTATGTCCACATCTTTAAAGCGCTCCCCATCTTTAATAAAATACAGGAGATTGCGGCCAACAACAGATACAGATGCCGACTTAAAGATGGATTTGCCAAACAGTGTCGAGGGCAGGTTATAGGAAATCACCACTTCGCGGAGTTTGAAGTAGGTTTTGCTCATCATATTACCTTCGAACGTGTTATAGTAACGGCTGATATAATCCTGCAGGAATGTTTTGGTTGTATTGGGTGCAAACTGTAACTGTGCATAATTGGTAACCGCACCAGTCACTGGATCGTACTGGATCGCTACACCGTTGCTTACGGTAACACCTTCGCCAACATACGCTTTTACACCTTTGTAATCCTGGTAACGTGCCTCACCCATTGCACCTTCAATGGTTTCAATGTTACGGCCGCCACGGAAAGTCTGTTTACGTACATAGTTCTCCATGATACCGCCTATACGGCCATCAAACTGGAATGAAAAACTAAGATCCTTATAGGTAAATCTGTTATTCAATCCCCATACAAGGTCCGGGTCCGCATATCCTTTAAATTGTGAGATTGTATTCACGATGGGTCTTCCACCTGCATCATTAATGATCTGTCCGTCCTGGGTTCTTACAAAAGAAGAACTATACACTTTGTCAAGCCTGTCGCCTTTGCGGTAGAATGTGTTCAGTACGTCTATACCGGCAGGTAATTCAGCCAGTGTTCTCCTGTATTTACTCAGGTTCAACATAACATCCCATGTGAAATTCTGTTTCTTTATTGCCTGTCCGCTTACAGATATTTCCCAACCGGTTGTTTTGTTTTTTACTGCATTGGTCACGAAGGAATTGTAACCGCTGGTTTGTGAGAGGGGTTTGTTATAGATCTGCGGTCCATCTGTATTGATGAAATAAGCAAAATCAACACTTAACCGGTTGCGGAGGAATTTCATATCCAGTCCCATTTCAATATTCGAACGGCTGTCAGGGCTGATCGCAGGGTCGATGATATTATTGGGATAAGTAGCATACGGCTGGTTATTATAGCCAAGCGCTGTATTATAGGGTGTAACCAGTGAATAAGTCGGCCCATCATAAGAAGAAAAATATTCAGAACCATAACCAATCGGATAGGTTGCATTAGGTGTTGCTCCTATATAAGAGGTTACACTGGAACCCGCACTTTTTACATTGGCATAAGAACCCCTTACTTTCAGGAAGGAAATTGCAGTGGGTAATTTAACATAGTCAGAAATAACTGTGTTCGCAGATACCGACGGATAGAAATACGATTTTGACAGCGTGGATATTTTATCGATACGGCCTGTTGTATTAAGATTTAAATATTTACTCAGCGATACATCAAATGAATAATAAGCGCTGAGTACACGCATGTCGCTTGCGAAATTATACGCCTTTACAGGGTTGCGGCTGTTGGCAAAAGAATACACACCCGGTACGTTCAGGTAATCCGTGGTAACAAAACTGGATTTGTAAGCAAAATTCCTGATGTTGCCGCCAACAAAACCGTTCAGACTTACAAAGCCAAAGTTGTTGTTGTATTTGGCCATCAGTTCAGTATTGTTTTCAAAAAGGCTGCGCTTATCTTCCCTGTAATCTCCCCTTCCTTCTTCTCTTCCATAAGGATGTGCAGAGAAAGGCATTTTTTCTGTACGGAGCACATCATAGGTGGTAACCGCTGTACGTCCGATCAGTTCAGCATGTTTGCCGATCTTCTGCGTAAGTGAAGCGTATCCATATACATCTGTTTTATAATGACCGCGGAGCCATTCATACGACATGAACCAGGGATTATGATAACGTTGGTACTCTGCATAAATACTCTGCACGCCTTCTTTACCCGGCTGCCAGTAGTTACGCATATCATCTATGTTCCAGTCAGCGCCACCCCATGTGGTGATGTTGTAGATGATACTGTTAGGTCCATAGTTCACATCCGGGAAATTCGGTGTGTACTGGCGGTTGTAGTTCAGTTGTGCATCCAGTTTCAGTGTATTGGAAAAACGATACCCAGTATTGATATTGAAATTGGTAATGTTGAGGTTCGTATTAGGTACCAGGCCCTTCTGATAAGTGTGCGACAGGGAAAACCTGATATCATACTTATCCGTACTGGATGAAACTGCGAGGTTATTGGTTGTCAACAATCCCGTCTGTATAAACCTTGCCAGGTTATCTTTTCCGCGCGCGGTCCAGGGCGTACCCTTGCGGATACCTGTTGCAGGATCCACCGGGCTGTCATACTGGGGAATCAGTTGTCCTTCAAACATGGGTCCCCATACATCGTAGTCGCCATCATTCAGTCCACCGCCTTTGCCATCAACAAAAGAATATTTACCGTGATCACCGGGGCCATAAAGATCCTGTGTACGCGGCAGTGCGATAAAACCTTTGTCGATCATAGTACTGCTGTTAAACTCAATAGAATAACCGCGTTTATCTTTTGATCCTTTCTTGGTGGTGATGATGATCGCACCACGCTGACCACGATACCCATACAAAGCAGAAGCAACAGGTCCTTTAAGGACAGTGATGTTTTCTATATCATCTGGAGAAACGTTCCAGGTATCAGAGTTGATAGGAATGCCATCGATCACATACAGGTCTATATTCGAACCACGCAGCAATACCTGCGGACGACCCAGCATTTCCGGAGATATACCCACTGTCAGGCCCGCGATCTTACCGGTTAATGAATTAATGGGATTGGGTTCTCTTGCTTTAGTCAATTCATTTCCTTTTACTTCCTGTGTAGCATAGCTTACCAGTTTTTTTTCTTTGCGCACACCCAATGCAGTGATCACCACATCATCCAATTGTTTTACCGCGACAGTAAGTGTAATCTGTATGTAGGTGCCGGTAACAGTTACCTGTTTTTCCTGGTAACCGACATAGTTGATAATAAGCTGGCTGTTTTGTGCAGCGGAAATAGAGAACTCACCATTGGCATCTGTAAATGTGCCAGTGTTGGTATTTTTAATGAGAACACTTGCCCCGTCTACCGGTTTGCCGGTAACACCATCAGTGACTTTACCTTTTACATGATTGGATTGTGCCTGGAGAAAGGAACAGAAGATGATCGCTGTTAACAACAGCATCCCTTTCAGATACAGGATTTTTTTCGACTTCATAAACAATGGTTTTAGTTGTTTGGAAGCCAAAACTATCGGTGCAGTGTTACCGCAAAGAGTTGTTAAGGTTATCTAAAAGTAAAATCATATCATGCTAACTATTACCAATAAAGATGCTGATCAACACATTATCCACTGCATTGTTACTGTAATATGATGCACAGGTTAACGCAACGTTACTATTCACAGGTTTTATTCGGTTATGCACAGGATATGCTGATGATATCTATAAGGCATTAAATTTTATTTTGCATTTTCTCTGTGTACCTCTGTATCCTCCGTGCCTCTGTGGTAAAGCCTTCGCTCTGATCGAAGGAGGATGTTCTTTACCACAGAGGCACGGAGAACACAGAGTTACACAGAGCCAACCTGTAATAAGATGATTTGGTTAAGAATAAAAAAGCTTTCTGTATTCATCCACCATTTTTCTACATTTAAGTTCTAATTACTGTTTATGGATTCAAGAAGAGACTTTCTAAAAAAGGCTGTGCTGCTATCCGGCGCGGCGGGTGTATCACAGTTTTTACCGGCTTCTATACAAAGAGCCTTCGCTATTGACCCGGCTCCCGGCAGCACCTTCATGGATGCGGAACATGTGGTGTTCCTGATGCAGGAAAACCGTTCGTTCGACCATACATTTGGATCTTTGCAGGGTGTACGCGGGTTCAATGATCCCAGGGCCATACAACTGCCCGGTCAGCGTCCGGCATGGATGCAGACAGACGCGAAAGGTGATACCTATGGACCTTTTCACCTCGACATCAAGGATTCCAGTATTACCTGGATGGGTTCTCTCCCCCATTCATGGAGCGACCAGGTGGATGCACGTAACAATGGCAGGTACGACCAGTGGCTGACGGCAAAAAGACCGGGCAACAAAAATTATGCGCACATGCCGCTTACCATGGGTTATTATACCCGCGGGGATCTTCCCTTTTACTATGCACTCGCCGATGCTTTCACCGTTTGTGATCACAATTTCTGTTCGTCACTGACAGGTACTACGCCTAACCGTTTATACTTTTGGTCGGGAACCATACGTGCCGAGCAACATGCCGGTTCCAAGGCGCATGTATGGAACCAGGAAGCGGATTATGATCGGTGGGTGGACTGGAAGACCTTTCCCGAAAGACTCGAAGAGAACGATATTTCCTGGAAAATATACCAGAACGAGATCAGTGTAGATGGTGGTTTTACGGGTGAAGAAGAAGCCTGGCTCTCCAATTTTACCGATAACCCGATCGAATTTTTTTCGCAGTACCATGTCAAACTTTCCAAACGGTATATCGACTACCTGCAGAAAAGATCGGCTACCTTACCCGCAGAGATTGCAGCCGTTGAAAAACAGTTGCAGCAGATAGATGCTGCCGATGCGAAGCGACCGGATACAGAGAAACGGCTGCAGCAACTGACCGATCTGCGCGCGAAGATCGATCGTGAAAAACTGGTCTATACAAAAGAGAAATATGAGCAGCTCTCTGCTTTTGAGAAAAGCATCCACGAAAAAGCATTTACTACCAATCAAAAAGATCCATACTACCACGAGCTTACACCGCTTACGTATAAAGACGACGATACCGAAAGAACCATAAACATTCCCAAAGGTGATGTGCTGCACCAGTTCAGGGAAGATGTGAACAAGGGCACCCTTCCCACCGTATCGTGGATAGTGGCGCCGGAAACTTTTTCCGATCATCCGGGTTCTGCCTGGTTTGGTGCATGGTATCTTTCTGAAGTGATGGATATACTGACCAAAAATCCCGAGGTATGGAAGAAAACGATCTTTGTACTTACCTATGATGAGAACGATGGCTACTTCGATCACCTGCCGCCATTTGTTGCACCCGACCCCAATGATGCTACCACCGGTAAAACCTCTGCCGGTATAGACACTGGCGTTGAGTATGTGACCATGCAACAGGAACGCAACCGTACCGGTATTGACGAAAAAAAATTCCGTCAGAGTCCTATCGGGTTAGGTTACCGTGTACCGATGGTGGTAGCTTCTCCCTGGAGCAGGGGCGGTTATGTATGTTCGCAGGTGTTTGATCATACTTCTTCACTGCAGTTCCTTGAAAAGTTCCTGAGTAAAAAAACAGGTAAGTCTATTACTGAACCTAATATCAGTCAATGGCGGCGCACGGTTTGCGGCGACCTGTCGTCTGTATTCAGACCCTATAATGGTGAAAACACCGCAACACCCAAAGCGCTTAACAGGGAACTGTTTATTGAAAGCATACACAAAGCGAAATTTAAAAATCCGCCATCAGGCTTTGTAAAATTATCTGCGCAGGAAATTAATTTATTCGGAACGAATCCTGCCAATGCTCCGTGGATGCGCATACAGGAAAAAGGCATCCGCCCATCCAACGCCCTACCCTATCAAACATCGGCAGAGGGACAACTGAGCGCCGACAGGAAAAGTTTCAACATATCCTTCAGTGTGGGCAACCAGCAGTTTGGTAGCCATACAGCAGGCTCTCCTTTTACTGTATATGCCAGAGATCACAGGCAAAAAGACATGACCGTTTCCTCTTACGCCGTATCACCGGGAGATACCATCAGCGACGCCTGGAACCTGCATGATTTTCAGAACGGACGGTATCATATATCCGTCCATGGTCCCAATGGTTTTTTTCGTGAGTTTACCGGTGACAGCAATGACCCCGCAATACAGGTATCCTGCGAATACCAATTGACCGGTGCAAAAAAACTATCTGGGAATATTGCCATACAACTGCATGGCAGCAACGGCAATGTTGCTGTTGACATTACTGATCATTATCAGCAAACCACCCAAACACAACAGAGCCCGCTAAAACTCGATCTTAGTAAAACCCATGGCTGGTATGATATCACTGTACGGGTAAAAGAAAATCCTTTTTTCAGCAAACGATATGCGGGAAGAGTGGAAACGGGTAAAGATAGTTTTACGGATCCCGCGATGGCGCGGTAAAGCAGTTCTACATTATCTCTAAATTGTCAATGATTTTTTTTAACACAGAGATAACAGAGGACCCTCTGTTTAATCTCTGTGTCCTCTGTGTTAAAAAAAACGCTATCATTTAGACGCTTTATGCATGACTCCTGCCTACGCCTATTTTATCCCCCTAAATTTTCATCCTTCGGCTCCCATAGTTCAATAATGTTGCCTTCCGGGTCGAGTATATGGATGAATTTTCCATAATCAAATTCCGATATCTCATCCACAATGGTCACATTGGTTTTTTTCAATTCATCCACCAGTGCGACCAAATTATCGACACGGTAATTGATCATAAAAGGTTTTTCCGACGGGTTGAAATATTTCGTGTTTTCCGGGAACGCACACCAGGCAGTAGTTCCTTTCTTAGATGGATCATCAGCCTGCCACCATTCAAACGTTGCACCATAGTCGCCGGCAGCCAGGCCCAGGTTCTGGGCATACCATTCGTTCATGCTTTTCGGATCCTTGCATTTAAAAAATACACCGCCGAGGCCAGTTACTTTTTTCATAGCAGTCAATTTTATGATTAGGTAAGCTACAATGTAAGTTGATTTATTAACTTTAAAAACAGTCAATTGCCGGGAAGAAAATTTCACGCAAAGACACAAAGCAGGAAAATAAGGCGCAAAGGTACCGGATCGGGTTTGCGCCTTACCATCCTTTGCGGCTTTGCGTGAAAGCTGGCTGTAAGATCGCAATGCTCTCGTATATTTTTTTAATAACACTGCACCTGTCAATACGATTACCAGATCTTTATTCTCTCACCTTCGGGTTTGTAATTTTTGTCACCGGGTTGCACATTAAACGCCTTATAAAAAGGTGCAAAGCTCATCAACGGACCATTTACGCGCCAGGTGGCCGGCGAATGTGGATTGGTGTTTACATAGTTTAGCATAAACGCATCCCTTGTTTTCACCCGCCAGATCCTGGCAATGGATAAAAAGAAACGTTGGTCAGGTGTAAAACCATCCAGCCTGGCAGTATCCCTACCCTGTTTTGTCATTTTAAATGCATCGTATGCTATGGCGATGCCGCCATTGTCAGCCGTGTTTTCTCCTAGGGTAAGGGCGCCTTTCACATGAACGCCATCCAGCACTGTAAAAGAACTATACAGATCCACCACCATTTTTGTTTTCGTTTTGAACTTGTCGAAATCTTCTTTTGTCCACCAGTTCTTTACATTTCCATCTTTATCGTATTGCGCACCCTGGTCATCAAAAGCATGTGTCAGTTCATGCCCGATTACCATACCGATGCCGCCATAGTTAATGGCATCATCTGCAGCAAAATCAAAATAGGGAAATTGTAATATGCCGGCGGGGAAAACAATTTCATTGAAGGCAGGATTATAATAAGCGGTAACCGTAGAAGGTGTTGTGCTCCATTCTGTCCTGTCAACCGGTTTGTTCAGTTTCGCCAGTTGAAACTGGTACTGGTTCCGGCCAAGTGACAGCAGGTTCTCAAAATATTTGGTTCTATCGATCTGCACCTTATCGTAATTCCGCCATTTATCAGGATACCCTATTTTTTTGGTGATGGCATATAACTTTTCTTTTGCTTTCTGTTTGGTACTGTCACTCATCCAGTCAAGACGGCTGATCCTGTTTTCGAAAGATCTTTGCAGGTTGTTCACCAATACAAGCACCCGCTTTTTTGCATCCTCATTAAAATATCTTTTTACATACAATTGTCCCAGCGCCTGCCCCAGGTAACCATCCACATTCTGGGTCATCACCTGCCTGCGCGATCGTTGTACATTCTGACCCGACACTACTTTTGAAAATTCAAAAGAGGCATCTGCGAATGGTCTGCTAAGTGCATCAGCATAGGTTTTCAGGGTGCCTGCTTTGAGGTATGTTTTCCAGTCAGCCAGGGAAATGGATGCCAGCAATTCGTTCAGCTTTTCGTAATAGGCAGGTTGGCCCACATCAATAGAATCGGTTTTCGCGTCCAGGTTTACCAGCAGCGACGGCCAACCCAGGTTCGGTTGTGTTTGATGTAGCACCGCTACTGCTATTTTATTGTAATTGGCCTTAACATCCCTCAACTCGATATTTGTTTTATGCGATGCCGCCATTTGTTTTTCGATATCGTAAACAACAGCTGCATTTTTACCTGCTGTTGCCGCATCGCTGCCTGTTAATGTAAACAACTTGCCCAGGTATTTTTGGTAAGCCTGCTGGATGCGGACGGTAGCAGAATCCGTTTTAAAATAATAATCGCGTGTCGGTAACCCGGTACCAGACTGGCGAAGATGGGCAATATTGATCCTGCTGTTTTTGTCGTCGGGCGAAATACCGAAACTGATAATAGAACGGTTACCGGTCCTCATTTCCAGGGCCACGAATCTCATGAGCGATGCCAGGTCGCCGATAGCATCAATTCGCTTCAATATTGGCTGAACAGGTTCATACCCGCGCCGGTTAACGGTGAGCGTATCCATACCGGAGGCATAGAAATCACCCACTTTCTGGTCAATGCTTCCAGTTGTATGACTCGATTTTGAAACACTATCCAGTATATGCTGCAGCAGTTCCCTCTGCGGAATATTCAGGAACGAATAAGAACCCACGCCCGATTGATCATCGGCGATCTTTGCCGTATCATACCAGCGTCCGTTCACATAGCGGAAGAAATTATCGCCGGGTTTAATAGATGGATCAATCCCGGGTACATCAACAAAGTTCTTTCTTGGAGAATCGGTGTTGTTCCATGCGCCGGTTAAAGCCAGCACCAGGGCCAGGCAAAGATATTTTTTCATAAACAGGAGTTTGACTAAAGATAAGGCAACTGATATTGAAACTGGTTCGGTCTGCTTAGGTGATATTTTCTGCACTGCCTGGCGAAAATAATCCTTTGGGGAATGACGCTACAGGCAAAAACATCGGCGCAGCATGGCACTGTGTTCCTATTGGTTCCTGAAATAATGATCTGCCAAGGCCCTGGCTATAGGCGCCGGCCGGGCTTCATCCGTATTGGTCAGGATAATGATCGATAAACCATCGTTGATAAAACGGATATAAAAAGACCGGAAACCAATATTGGCGCCCCCGTGTGAAACCACCTGATGACCTTTGTACGCTTCTACTTCCCACGCAAAACCATAATAATTTTTAGACTCAGGGGCATTCGATGTTTTTGTAAAAGGCTGCCATAGCAGCTCCCAGTTTTCTTTTTTCAGGATGATCTTTTTTTCCCGCAGCACTTTATCCCAAAGAATCATATCGCTACTGGTAGAAAGAAAGCCGCCGCTTGGCCTTACAGCATACATGGCCTCCGCATTTACCAGTGTGTCTTTTTTGTGCATATACCCACTGGCACGGTTCGGAATGATGGGATAAAAATCGGTCATCCGGCTATTTTTCATTCCCGCCGGATCAAACAATTTTTTCTGTATATAATCCTGCCAGGGCATGCCGCTTACCTGTGCAATGATCTCGGCCAGCATATAATAGCCAACATTGCTATACTGGTATTTCTCGCCTGTTTTGAACTCGAGTGGTTTTGGGTATGCCGATCTGATAATGACCAGATCAGGCTGAATAACTGAATTGTTATAAGCCGGACCTTCCCTGGTTAGTCCCGAGGTATGCGACATCAGGTGTTTTAACCGGATCGGTCTCCATGTTTCCGGTGCATCTGGAAAAAATGTATGGACAGGATCATCAATGGTCAGTTTCCCTTCTTCCATCAACGTAAGTATGGCCGTTGTAAAAAATTGTTTACTGACAGAACCCAGCCTGATCACAGTTTCTGCCGTTACCGGCACATTGTGTTCTGCATTGGCCAAACCATAGCCTTTATTTACCACGGGCGTTCCATTTTTAATAACGGCAAGTGAAAGGCCTACAATTTTTTGTTCTCTCATCATTTTCTCGACAATGAGATCCGTGCTGTCAGACTGTCCGTAAGCAAGTACACGGATCAGAAGCAGTAAAGCAATTATTTTAGTTTTCATACACTGTATTAACCTATTTAGGAACTGGTGCAATATAAGCGCCAAGTTATTCTATTGTACTGTCTTATTTGAACTATGCCCCTACTATTTCCTGGGTGTGATTTAAAGTAAGGTGGTCTGAGACTACCATCTGTAGAGAAATAAAGAAGGCTGTCCCAACAATGGAACAGCCTTCTTTCTATTTTCGAATGCTTACTGCTTACAACTAATACCCGGGATTTTGCATAGCTGTTTTTTGAGCACTTGTTAAAGCAACTCCACTTGACTGTATACCATCAAGAAATGATTGTGGTATCGGCCGCAACAAATGATAGTCTTTAATGTTGGGCGTTGCATCCGGGTTAAAAGTTTTAGCCCGTGCCACCAATGTTTTGGTACGCGACAGATCTTCCCAGCGTACATACTCACCGCTCAATTCTCTTGATCGCTCATTCAATAAAAAGCACATCATCCGGTCATAGGGAGTTGTGTAACCTAACCTGGCAATAATATGCTCGTCACCTGCAGGCAACGGCGTAATAGTCGAAACAGTCAGGTTGGTAGCCGTAGTTGGCGTTGCCAATAAATCAAAATTATTCGATTCGGCGTAAGAATTCTCAGCCATATAAGCCATGGGCAATCCACCTTGCAGTGTTGCATTACTGGCCCCTCCTCCATCGTAATAAGCGGTACGGCTTTCGCCGCTTTGATATTGGCCCCTTGCTCTTACGGGGTTAATATAAGGCAAAGCATCTAAGTAAGTGCCAACACCCATAGCAGCCTGGCGTATTTTAGCTTCGGCAGCTATTAAATAAGTGTCGGCACTGCGGGCCAGAGTAATATCACGCAGACCGTCGATATCGTTAAAGCCACCTATACGTGATCCGTCAAAAAATTTACTTAATGATGGAAAACGAACATCTACAAATAAGGCGCCATCGGATGTTGTACCGGAGGGATAAGCCACATACACATTTGCAATAGGTCTGTTTGTTCTTGCATAAGGCACTGTATTCAGTACCCGGTAAGAAGAAAATCTGGTATCTCCCGGCTGGTTGATTACATACATAACGCCAACATCACCGTTTACAAAAGGAGCCGAGGCCCTGTTGACCAGGTTCTTGGTTCTGAAACTTTTCCAAAACCTTGAATCATTCACCAGGTCATAGATCCTGTACATATAATAAGTAGTCGCTAACCGGCTGAATGGTCTGCCACCACTAAGGTCACGCTGCATCTGGGGCAAATCGTCGTACCGGCCCCCGTAATAAAGATGCTGTTGGTTAACTCCGGTTGCAGAAGCATCGGTAGTAAATTGAGCGGATAAAATTACTTCGCTTAGCTTCTCATTAGCGCCATCAGGAGCCGTGTATCTCCATAGGTCGCCAAAATTCGGCGCCAATGGATGATTGGCGATAACAGCATTACACAATGGAATGATCGCAGCAAGATCGGCCGCTTTGGTAGATGCATTCCAGGAATCATTGATTTCACTGGCCCGGCACAAATAGGCTTTGGCCAAAAAATGCCCGGCTGCATCCTTGGTTATTTTTGCAGGGCCGGCTCCATTACCCAACAGGTTATATGCCTTGGTAAAATCATCAATAATTTGTGTAAATACCGTTTTAGGGTCAGTACGGGTAAACTCTAATTCAACACTGGTACTTGACGTGGTTTTTAAAGGCACTGCCCCATACTGGCTTACCAGTCTTAAATAACTAAGTCCGCGGAAAAAATGCCCTTCCCCCAACGCCGTTTTCTTGATCGCATCAGCAGTTGAAGCACTGGCAGTAGCACTCTCGATGATGAGGTTTGCATACCCTATTCCTATGTATAAGTTATCCCACTGTGCATTGGCTGTAACGGTGTTGCCGTTAATAACCGCATTGATAGAGGCGAGTCCGTTACCATAAGAAGAATAGGCTATGTTTGAGTTGTCACCCCCCACATGAAATTCATCAACACCATAGGCCATATTAGCAAAAGCAAATTCGCCATTAAACTGTGCGTTAAACACGTGTTGATACGTGCCCGTTACCAACGATTGAACGCCCGCATCAGTTTTATAAAAATCCAGGCTCCTTGCTGTGGTAAGGTTTTCATCCAGGAATGTTTTTTTGCAGGATGAAGCAATCATTACCAACACAATGACTGCCATATTTACAATAAATTTATTATTTTTCATATTACAGTGTTTTGTTTTTTAAAATGCTGCGTTAATACCGAATGTAACGCCACGGTTGTAGCTAACAGTTCCTCCTGCATCCATATCCAGGAATTTGATCTTTGAAAAAAGATCTCCCGGATTGGCAACCTGCAGGTACACCCTCAAACTCGACATAGTCAATTTCTTTGCCATCTTGGCATCAAGGTTATACGAAAGAGAAACGTTCCTGACCTTTATAAATGAAGCCGGCTGGAACCCCAGCGAGCCGGAATAAAGATCACCGGTACCAGTGGAATAAATGGGTTTCTGATAATCAGCATTGGTATTGAGTTCTGTATAATAACTGATTGCGCGTGTAGCGGATCTTGCCACCATGGCCTCACCGCCGGTATTAAACAGGTACCCCAGGCGGCCATATAAAAAGAATGACAATTCAAAATTCTTATAGGTAAATCCATTTGTCATACCTACTATCCATTTTGGCCGGGTAGATCCCACAATCTCACGGTCATTATTTGCATCAATTCTATAATCGCCGTTTTTATCCACAGGTCTTACATTTCCTGCCGAAAAACTACTTCCGTTGGCATTAAATTTCTTGTATTCAACTGAATCAGATAAACGCCATAAGCCATTTGCCCTGATACCATAAATAACACCGATTGGCTGACCGATAAACCAGTTATTGTTAATATCATCCTGCTTTCCATTCGCTAAAGACACAATTTTTTCTTTCTGCCAGGAAACATTTAGGGTTGTCGTCCATTGAAACTCTTTGGTGGTGATATTCACCGTATTGACGGTGATATCAATACCCTGGTTTTCAGTTTGTCCTACGTTTTGTAATGTGGTACTAAAGCCGGTAACGGTAGGAATACTGCGTGACATTAATAGATCCTTTGTTTTGGATTTATACAGATCGATCACCCCGGAAATACGCCTGTTGAATAAAGCAAAATCAAGCCCGAGGTTATACTGCGTTGTTTTTTCCCAAGCGAGATCGGGGTTGGCAAAAACAGAAGAGGGAAGAGACCCTGCAGTAATGGTAGATACAAAAGGATAAAACAAGGGTGTGATGGCTCCTTTTGTCGTATAGGCATCAACTGCTGAATTACCTGTGACACCTGCACCTAAACGAAGTTTTAAGTCCGTAACCCAGGTTGTGTTTTTCATGAAATTTTCCCGGCTGATGCGCCATGCGATCGCGGCACTGGGAAATAAGGAATATTTCTTACCTGTTGCAAACTGCGATGCCCCATCCGAACGGGCAGATACCGTTAATAAATACTTTTCATCAAAACTATAATTCAACCGGGCCATATAGCTCACCAGCTGCCGCTCTATTAAATCAGCATTCCTGGTTACCGTAAGATTGGCAGCAGGAATAACTGATTGATTCAGTGTGTTCCATCTTTGACTTGCAAATGGAATACCGGTTCCGGTAGTGGTAGTAACCGGGTCGGCTGTGAATTTAGTGGCACTTTGTAAGAGTGTAAGACCAAAACTATGCTTCTTGATTGTTTTATCATAATACAATAAATTATCAATGGTATAGGAAAAAGTCTGGGTTTTCTGGAGTGAAGCAGAACTGGTGCCGCTGCTGGCAGCTGATTGACCGTCGATATAAAGTCCTCGCTGATCTGAAGCAAAATCAGGACCAAAATTCATCCTGTATCTTAATCCTTTCAGTACAGGAGCGATAGCACCAAAATCAATCTGGGCATATAAACTACCAAAGGCCCGAAGTGTTTTACGCTGGTCCTGTGTATAGTTCCATTCATCTACAACATTCTTAAATGCAACATCACCACCCGGGTAAAGCACCCTTGCCCCGGTAGCATCGTATGGAACTGCATAGGTGTACAACCTTCTTGCAGACAAATAGATGCCGGTAGCAGGACTTCCTACAAAAGAACCGATGATGCCTTCAGATTGTCCATACTCCTGTACACCCGAGGTTACATTCATACTAAGCCCCATAGAAAACCAATCGGTAGCCTGGATATCTACGCTTGCTTTGCCCGAATATCTTGTAAACTGCTGACCGATAGCGGTACCCTTATTATTTAAATATCCGAATGAAGCGTAAGCTCTCATTTTATTAGTACCGCCACTTACACTCACCTGATGGTCTCCTGTAATACCTGTTTGCGTTACCAAACCTCTCCAATCAGTAGTTGGAACCTGTGAACCATCCCATTTACCTGAAGCCCAGCCTTTGTTGATATTTTCCCAGGCAGCAGGATCACTGGTAGCAAGGAATATGGTCTTGTCATTGTTTATAGTAGGATTATCGCCTCTCGGATATACGGCCGGGTTTGAATAATGATAGGCCCAACGGCGAAAATCAACTGCCTCTGAAGCCGACATAGTGGGTGCTTTATCCACTATACTTTCAGTAGTAACTGAGCTGTACAGACTTAACTGAAGTTTACCGGCTTTACCCTGTTTGGTGGTAATGATGACAACACCATTGGCACCCCTTGAACCAAAAACAGCAGAAGCTGAAGCATCCTTCAAGACATCTATTGTTTCTATATCGTTGGGGTGGATATATCCAATACCACCGGTGGTCAGCGGAATACCATCCACTACGAACAGAGGGGTATTCGACGCAGTTAAAGAACGAACACCACGAATGTTGATACTACCTATCTGCCCGGGGCGTTCATTGGAAGTAATATCCACACCGGCCACTTTTCCCTGCATCGCCTGCAAGGCATCCGACACCGGCCTCGACCGGATGTCTTTCTGGTTGATGCCGGCTACAGCGCCGGTTACATCCTTCTTTTTAACAGTAGCATAGCCAATTACAACAACATCCGACAGTGCACTTTCCTGCGGCACCATAGAAATGGATAGTGCCGATTGGTTACCTACCGTTACTTCCTGTGGGTCATATCCAACATTAGTGAACAGCAACACAGATCGTGACGACGCAACATTCATCTGAAATGTTCCGTCTTTTTTTGTGATAACTGTATTAGCGGTCCCTTTTTCCTGAACAGAAACACCTTCCATAGGTTGTTTCTTATCATCAGAGATAATGCCTCTTACCGCAATGGTACTTTGTGCGGAAGAAAAAAGTGTGAGAAAAATCAACGCAAAGACACATAGTCCCCTACGTTTTGCAGTGGTTTTGGTCATATAGCAGCAATTTTAAGTTACTCGAATGACCAAAAATTACTAATATGACCAAACATTGACATCCTGCTCTGTCCTGCCGTGGCTGAACCCCTATACCGTATGACCAAAAAAATGAGCTATTCAGAACTGAATAGCTCATTAAGTGGGTAGAGGGTCCGACAGGAGAACACCTAATGCCCCCTCTTACCCTTCCTTCAATCGCTACAGATTGTCTAACGCCGGCAATTGTAAGTTGAAATGCGTACGGGACAGTGGGTACACAGTAGCCCCCTTCGGGAGACATGCGCGGGAAACATCTTTTTTTGAAGTGGTGAAAAGTACACTGTTCGAAGAATAAAACAGATTCTTATATTTAATACATGCTTTTAAACCCTTCAAACAAAAACAACATGAAAAAGTTATTGGCCGGAGCAATCGCGCTGCTCTTTTTCGGAATTTCGATAGTGGTTATGCAATCCGGTTGTTCAAAGACGGTTGCCCAGGAAACACCTGTTGTCAAACAACTTAATAAACTCATTTTTACAGCCGGTAACCGTAAATTCTATAGCTGTAATTATGATGGCTCTAATATTTCTGAATTCAATTTTACAATGCCCGGAAATTACAAGATCCAGCTAAATATACCAAGCTTTGCTTTTATCATGTCGCCAGATGGCAAGAAATTATTTTTCACGGCTACGGATGCTAACGCCAGCGGTACTACCTCGATCTGTTCAACAAATGTTTCCGGTACGGGTTTTACAACGATTGTTCCATCGGGTACCCAAATATCCAACCCGATCGTTTTGGGTGCCTATTAGAAAAATCAATAGCGCCTGCAAACCTACAGGTTGATGCTCCTTTCAATATTAAATAATAAAGGAAACCTGAATACATTTCCTTTATTCTGTGGAGTCAAGGGGAGTGTAATCAAACCCTTTATTTCCATTTTATCATTTCTACATAATATTGTTATCGTTTCCTGTACCAGCACTATACTTTGAAAAATTTTGCCATCCTATCGATTATTCTCGTATTTGAAACTATGTTAGATACATGGGTAAGTAAGGCAGGAAACCGCTGAACCAATTTCATCAGCAAAGTACTCCGGGATAGCTGCTTTCCGATCTTTTTGTAAACAGCCTGATCGTATTCTTTCATACAGATAGCTGAAAAATCAGATTTTTTGAAACATTTGATCGCTTGCTCAGCAGCAAATGCCCCACTCCACATAGCGTTATCGATCCCATTTCCGCCCACGGGATCGATTAAGGTAGCTGCGTCCCCGCACAACATAAATCTTTCCCCTGAGATAGGTCTCCTGCGTGTGCCGAATGGCAAAGCAAATCCTTTGTAACCACCGACCAGTTTTGCGTTTTTAAACCGTGGTGCGATCGAAGGGAAATCGTTGATAATTTTTGCAAGTGTGTCCCGGCTGTTTATAGCTTCTTTCCTACTGCCTGTCTTATCTGAAAAACTACCAAAACCAACGTTAGACCATCCATTCTCAAGTGGGAAAATCCAAAAATATCCTGGCATCAGATTATCAAAAAAATGAACTTCGTTCACTCCCCGCTGTAGTCCTTTTACATCGCGATAATAAGCTCTTACGGCAGACGCCACATGATCGCCCCTGAAATTAAACTTGCCTAACTGGCGTGTTACCACAGAATTGGCCCCATCGCAGCCAATAACAATGGGGGCAGTCAGGTTCAGCCCTCCAACAAAAACACACTGCGCAAATTCACTTGAAACCGTTACATCGAGCAATCTTTCATTTTCAAGAATGACCGTTGTAGTGTTATTACGAACCAATTGTATCAGAAAATTATCAAAATCTACCCGTTTACTGTTATACGAGTAATTGTTCCATTTACGTACAATACGCTTGCCGTTTGGTGCAAATACAATTGTAGTAGTAATGTCTGATTTATCCAGGAACCGGCGCATTAATTTCCCATATTCAATATGGATATGGTCCATTGCTTTGAATGCGTTCCCGGTAATAGCATCGCCACATATTTTATCGCGAGGGAATATTTCTTTATCAACCAGCGCAACCCGAAGTCCACTGTTTTGTAAAGCAAGCGCGCAGGCGCATCCGCCTGGACCGGCTCCAATTATAATAACATCGTAAGTATGAATGCTATTCTTTACCATATAATCATGCATGATGGGATTAACAATGTAATCCACAAAACAGGATACAAGCGGGACAAGTTATAAAAAAAAGGAAACGCTTTCACGTTTCCTTCTGTGGACCTGAGGGGAACCTAATCGAACCCCTAGTGCCATTTCTACTGTTCTTAAACAGAATAGCATAGATCGGACTGAAAATAATTCCGCTATCCAGAAAATGTTAGCTAAAACTGACTTGTAGAAGGAAACCATCACTTTAGTTTATACCCATATAGTTAAAAAAAGAAATCCAGTCTTATATTCGAATATGAACAAGAAGCGGGTGCTTTTTCTATACGTTTTTGCCCAACTGGCAATCCTGAAACAAGCTTCTGCCCAACAGTCATATAATCCCAGCAAGCTATTCAGCATTGAATCATTACAGGAGGATTTCACCGTTCTAAGAAAAATTCTTGAAACAGCCCATATCGGCTTGTACCGTTATATGACAAAGACATCGGCAGACAGTTTATTCGGCGCACAGTACAGCCAACTGAACCGTCCTATGACCGAACTGGAATTCCTGCGCATTGTTAACCCTGTCATGACCGCCATCCGTGATGAACATACTTTTGTGTTGCCATCAACCGGTTATTGGGACAGCCAGATCGGGCAGACAGTGTATTCGGGCAATAGCTCACAATCAAAAGCAAAGCTGTTCCCATTTTTTGTCAAAATCATTGATCAGCAAATATACATCGACAATAACCTTTGTTCCGATGCAACCATTCCGGATGGAACCGAGATAGTTTCTGTAAATGGAAAAACAAGTAAAGAGTTATTGGCAACACTTTTACCAACGGTGCATACAAACGGGTTTGTAGAAACTTTCCGCTATCGTAATCTTGAACAGTTTTCGCTTACCCAGACCTACAACCGTTTCATGGTCAATTATGCCTTGTATATAGGATCTCCTGATAATTTTCAATTGACCATCCAGAGACCCGGCAAAAACACAAAAGAAGAAATCACTGTAAATGCACTTAATAGCCGGGAAATTTATAATTATTACTGGAGAAGGTATTCATCTATTAATGATCTTAAGAAAAGAAAAGAGGACCCGGTTGAATTCAGGCAGCTAGGCGACAATATTGCTTACTTACGGCTATCGGATTTTCACGATGGTGTCTGGAGAAAATATAACCACAGTTTTTCTACCGAATACAGGAACGATTTTGCGTTCTTGAAAGAAAAGAATATTCAAAACCTGGTGATTGATTTACGTGACAATGAAGGCGGTAATCTTGGCATCGGCATGGATATGCTGAAATACATCTGTACAAAACCTTATCGTCCCTATGAATATCACGAGGTAATCAATTACCGTTTTCCAGAATTCAGGAACTATGTGCGGGATACAGCTGCTTTGCCGAATCTGCCTGACTCCGTATTTATTAAAACACCGCAAAACACTTTTCGCAGTAACACGCAGATCGCTTCTGAATCGTGGTCGCGTCCAATGCAGCCGGTTAGTGAGCCTTACCAGGGCAAACTGTATGTATTGATCAACGGTGCCACAGGATCTGCCGCTTCCATCTTTGCCACACTGATCAGGGTAAACAGGCCGGATGCTATATTTATTGGAGAGGAAAGCGGTGGTGATATGCAAGGACCCGTTTCGGGTTCGGGTCTGGATATTGTATTGCCAAATACACGGCTTAGAGCGGATATTCCGTATATCCGCAGGTTCGTTAATCTAAACGGCTATATGTATAAAAAAGGCCGAGGCATTATTCCAGATCATGTTCTTACACCTACAGTCAATGATCTCATCAATAAGATTGATACAGAATTGGTATTTACTGTGTCAATGATTAACCGGAAATAGCTGTTATTGGGGAATATAAGATTGTGTAGAAGAAGGCTATTAAAAAACTCCAACCATGTAGCATAATATATTGCGTCATTAACTTTGACAACATTCTTACCATCATAATCCAGGTAAAAGCGTGCTTCTCCCCCGCGCGTTAAGAACCTATCTTCACCAGGAAGATTTGTAACTCTTAAATTATTTTCGGTGCTGAATTTTTCTAGCAGTTGGGCCTGCTCTTTTTTGACGACTGATTTACTTTCGAAGTCAGTTTTAACCGTTGTACTTGCAGCAAAGCTTGCTGATAGGAGATTTCTGGTTGTTGTGCAAGTATCCGAGCTCCCCTCAATGCTGACTCCTGCAGTGATATTTTCAATTCTCTTTCGGGTATCATCCAGTAATATTTGGTGTAAAATTAGTAAGAACAATCAGAATAATAACAGTGCTACTAAGCAGGACAAATAAAAAGGCCTTGCAAATTACTCATTTACAAGTTCTTGTGGAGTTAGCGATCTTGAAATTGAACCCCTAAAGCTCCTTTTTCTTTTCATTATCAACAATGCAAAATGTTATTAGTCAGTCATTTAACCCCTTCATTAATCGAACACTACAAGCACTACAAAAAGGGTTCGACTATCCATAAAGATTTGTTAACGACGTTGATTAAAATTCATCTATAATCTCAACGGTTGATTTAGCAAACGGGCTACTGTCGATCTGTATCTGAAGTACTCGCCGGAAATTGTTCAACTCCCGTTGTTCGAGGATTTCCTGCAACTTAGTGCGCCCTTTAAAACCTTTCTGAAGAATCATCTCTATTGCGTCGTCTACACTACTAAGTGTTGTCGGCATATCGTACATGATTACTTTATCTGCCCCAGACTTTTCGAGCTGGAACCATGCAGGCTGCTTTCGAAATTTTGTTGCAAAAGCATTCTCCTGGAAACCATGGCGCCTGTAAAAATGTGCTGCCTTTTCGCGAACAGAACCATTCAAGTCGGCAGGTATCACCACTCTGAATTTGAAATCACTGTAACTATTTCCATCAAAATGGAGAGTCGAGGACTCATGTGCGCTTTCAACCACCCCTGCTATAAAATTTTTAAAATAACCAAGTGCCAGTGCAGTTGTAGGATAGAGACTTAGATGGCCGAAGGAAAAATGCTCTTCCATATGATTTTTTAATTCTTCACATGCAGCAATAATCGACGCATCCTGCTTAACATCAAACCGCGGCATGTAAATACCAGCAAAATCAGTTGGAAGTTTTACTCCATTCTCAACTAGCAAAAACGACTTATGTTGACCCATTGCACCAAGGAAAAGTGCCATTTCCAAGATTACGTTGTCCCTTGGTTGAAGTACTATTTTGTCATTGGCAAGTGTTAAATCATCAGCGGTGGCGACAAAAATGCCGAAATCAAAATTACCAACCATTCGCAAAAGATTATCAAACGTACTTTTGTTAGCCTCCCATACTAATGGGTCTTTCCATAGAGTACAGTCGTTTTTATCGGATAGACAATCTTTAATTTTTGTTGCCGTTGCGTAACCTTGGGTTGAAGAACCTATAAAAATTTTTGGTCGTTGATCTGCCATATTATTTTTTTAAAAATGAAGTAAGATATTTCGTAGACGTGGGCTGGATAATTCTTTGCTTGAATCAACGATCAGCGTATCGAGATCCTCTTTTATTTTTTGAAATTCCGGAACCATGCCATCATCTGCTAATGGCTGTTCCGTTCCATTAGGACTTTTTAACTGTTTACGATATTCCGGTTCAGTTATGAGACGGCCTAATTGAGTCGAGACAGACTTTGCTATTTCTATGTCATTGCCAGGTTGGTAAAAAATTTCCGTACCGGAAATAGGATTCACTAAAGTTGTATAATGAAATCCACGTAGCAATTTGATCTCAGTTTCACTATCAGCACCTAGGTTTTTTAGAAGTCTGATAGCGCGACGCGACCCATCGTTGGTATTATCACCTTTAAGATTTACCTGGTGGGCATGCGCAAAAGGAAAGTCAGTTCGCGCATGACTCTTTCCAATTCTGATACCGCGGTAATACTCGTCCCCGGAGGATATATACTTTTCACTGTTAAACCAAAAAGCAAAAACAACATCAACCTTTCTGTTTAGGTCTTTATTAAAAATGGATATACATTTCTCACCCGAATCATCAACTTCCTGATAGATTTTTTTAAGGATACTAGCAGATTGGTCTCTGAGTTCTCTTATATCGGTATTAGGATCCGTTGCGGTATAAGGATTATCATTGGGGACTGTTGACGGCAAGTAAAAATACTTATCAATGACAGTCAAAAGATCAAAATCACTATGTGTGCGGATGTTTGTTTTTGTAACTACTGAACCTTGTGTTCGATATGCCCTTGAAAAATGCATCTGCAGGTTGTTTTCAAGATGTTTCTGAACACGGTTCGCTGCTTCAATTGTACGAGTATTATACTTATTCTCAAGCGGCGACATAGAATCGACCATGTATTTGATATTTTCAGGCACATCGTTCTGACTGAACAGCTTGGTTGTTGCCGATTCATTTAATACATTATCAAATTTCCTGTTTTGCAGGTTTGCTAATCGTTTTTTATAATCAAGTGTTGCCATAGTAATTATGTTTTAAAGTGATTGATATTAATTGTTTATTTTTTCCATTTAGTGTATTCATCAAGGACAGATTGAAAAATATTTCCAGTTTCAGAAATGTACAGTCGAATTTCCCGATTGCTATAGTTTCTAAACTCGAACTGATCCGTTTCAAGGAAATAAACACCGACCTGCATCTCAGTTACATCACAGTCAATGTGGTTGGCCGTAAGATACTGTTGTATCAATGGGAAGCGCAGTTGTGACTGCCAATCTACCGTGTGTTCAATAGTTACGTAAGAAAAGTAACCATCCCTGTTGTGAACTACCCAAGGTGTCAGGCCGGTAAGCCGCACACCCTCAACAATGTCCCAGTTCATATGATGTTTTGAATCAACGAATTCGAATTTGTTTTTCTTGTAGGTAGCACAATACTTTATTAGCTGCTCGACCAGCTTTATTTGCTTACGTGAATTGTTGACTGTGTCATCAAAACGGAGAAATTTGTTCTGGAGATAGGTTACTGCTTCGCTAATTGTCAGCTTACCATCATGAATCAGTTTAGCCGTGTCTTGCCAGTAGGCAAACATACCATGGCTTCCACCAGGTTTGGGCTTTTCAATAGTAGCAATCATCTTTCCATGTTGAGCCGGGGCTACTCTTACCTGCTCAAGGAGTGTGCATGAAATCCTGATCATCGTTTTACAAGTTTGTTGAATACCGGGGGCACTCAGGGTTAATAAATACAAAATTGCACCCGGCTCTTCGCAGGTGAAGGCATGGCACAGTTATTACACAGTGCTATACTGAATATTGGTCCACGGATTAGTGGAGAGCGCGGCAATGATAAAAGGGGAGCGGATTGAGAGAAAATAATGGACTGACTGTGATAATTCAAAGTCAGCCCTTATATTTGCGGAATCACACTGTGGAAAAAGAAAAGCTTGTACGGCAGGCACCTTACGGTGCCACTTCTTTTACCCTTTGTATAAAGGCCTTGGTTTTTCATTAAACCGGGCCTTATTTTTTGACTTAAGCCAAAAAATAAGGCTGATTATATTTATCATTAACAAACAATTAACCAAACTTAATTGTTATGTCAAATTTTCATTATTTGCCGGAATTTTAGGGCATTTGGCAGTATTTATCGGCAGATCTGTCATTATTCCCATTGCTTATTTTATTAATGTCCGTTATCATACTGCATCTATTCTTTTTTTACTATTCTTTTTTTCATTTTTATGCGCTATCAGTTTAGGTTCCTCCGTTTGCTGTTGTTGTTTGCGCATTACCAGATCATTCAGATCGATCGATGGTAGGATATAACGTCCGAAAGGAGCGTTCGCGGTGAAATTGCTGATTAACCCGCGTAACGAGTTCAGCGCGATGTAAATGGTGGAAAAACCTTCCATCCCGTTTCGCTCCTGTTCAGTGATCTCCGCCTCATCACTAAACTTGAAAAAACAACCTGCTTCCGCCTCTATGCAATAGCCGGGTAGTTTTTCATCCATGTTGATTTTGGCGGTAATAAACACCTGGATTAACTCCCGTTTAACAATACCAAAATCTATATCGACAGTATACTTACCGAATACCTCGGGCAAATCCACGTCATCATTTGGCGCCTTGATCGTAAAATCCATTCGTGTAATAGCACAGTCGACGATCTGTAAAGCTGAAATATTTGCTATCATGCGATTTCCTTCATTTTTTGAGGTTCATTACTTTGTTCCTGGCGCATGCTTGCTAAAATTGCTTTGCAATTGTCATCGCACTCTGCATCCTTTAGGCTAATGATGTCCATTCTGTTCCATACTTTTTTCTTGTGGTTGATCTGCCTCGGATTTAATTCACACAATTGTTCATAAACAAATTCAGCGTGGGTCTGCGTGTTGAAACGCATACGTACTTCAAAGCAACTGTTAAACGCTTCTTCAAACCGCGCCATCATATCCATATTTATATGTTTGTCACCGCGGAATAACTGCGTGATGTAACTAGCTGAAGTTTTAACCTTCGCTGCAAGTTGTTTTTTGTTCATCTCCATTTCTTCGCAAACCTTCTCTACTTCGCTCAAAATGCGGAAAGAAATCATCTGCGCGTTGTGTTCGCGCTCCTCTTTCTCGCTGTCAAATGAGAACAGGTCGGCGAACTCAGGGTTGATCTGATGCTGTTTCAATTTCGTACTCATACTTTGCGATTTTATGGATGATTGGAATTATTTTTTTGTCTACACTCTGCGATTTCTTTTTCTCATAAAGTTCTGCCGTAACGATTAGGTAGATTCCGTCTGCTGTTCGCTGCTCTTTGCAATAGATACGATCGTTTTCCTGCCCTTTAAAAAATTTAATCGCGGTTACACCTTTTGACTTACTATCTATATCTTCTTTATCGTACAGATCACTATTCCGGTAACCATTTAAAAACAAGTTTGCAAAGTGCAGCCATTTCTTCTTATGCCTCTTATCACGATATATATATTCAAGAATAGCAGCTTTATTCTCAATGTCTACGCAGATGGCACGCTTACCATCTATAGACCTGATCATAACTTGGCATTTCCTTATCAAAATTAAGCTATTGGTTAATAATCACAAAATTAAGTTATTGGTTAATCAAAAAAATAAAATTTATTAACAATCCCAAAATTAGTAGTGATAAATTCCAATCGAAAAGTGGTTTATAAAGATGATATTGTAAATGAAAAATGATATTATATTTCATAAAAAATTGAAATTTAATTTATTACAAATAAAACAAATACACACTTTTTTATAACTATCTATATTATATGTAATGTAAATATTATTCTAAAAAATGTTTATATTATGCGGGATTAAGCACTTTTTTGAAATTTATATTGCTTACCTAACTGCATATTCGAGTGAGATTATCAAAAAAAATAAGGAAATGCATTACGCATTTCCTTATTCTGTGGAGTCGAGGGGAGTCGAACCCCTGTCCAAACATCGCAACCATTGGCTTTCTACATGCTTATTTCATGATTATTTGTCGGCACCCGGCAGGACATGAACAGACCAACCGAACGCTTAGCTGAATGGTCTTAGGCAACGGTCACAGCCTTCCGTTGCAGCGTCCTCTTTTGTTTTAAGTCGGCGGCGGCAAGAGGTAACAGGCGAACCTTAGCCGCGGCCCGAATGGTTACTTAATCACTGATTAAGCAGCCATGGCATACTGAGTATTGCCATTTGAAGTTTGAGTATTCAGATTAAAGTGCTAATTACCCAACGCACTGCATGCTTACACCAACCGTGACATATGCTGTCAAAACCAATACGACCCCAATTGAATGTCGAATATCGAACAAGGAATGTTGAATATTGAACATTGAGAATTGAACATTGAAAATTCTCAATTCTCAATGAGGAATGATCAAATTTCATACCTATTTAAATAACCGCCAGAAATCCAATCCCAGCGCGTATGCCATAAGACCCAATAACAATATCATGCCCGCCATCTGCGCATACTCCATAAATTTATCACTCGGCTTGCGGCCGGTAATCATTTCGTAGAGGGTGAACAATGCATGACCACCATCTAAAGCTGGTATCGGTAATACATTCATGAATGCGAGTATGATGGAGAAGATGGCAGTGAGCGTCCAGAATCTTTCCCAGTCCCATACACCGGGGAAAGTGTTACCTATGCTGATCACACTGCCCAGCGAATCGTTCACATCCTGTTTGCGGGTGAACAATTGTTTGAGACCGGTGATATAGCGGTCAAGGGTTTGCCAGCAGCGGTTCCAGCCCTCGGGTATCGCTTCGAAGAAACTGTAGTTTTTGGTAACTGTGCCAAGTAATGTAGCGGGTTGCACAAATACCATACTTGTCGCTTTGCTGTTGATCAGGAATTTTGCGTCAACAGTATCAGTTCCACGTAATAGTTTTACCGCGACCACTGAATCCATGTATTTTCTACGCCACTCTGCGAACTCATTGGCATAATTAAAATAATGCCCGTTGATAGCGATCAGCCTGTCACCTTTCTGCAGGTTTCCTTCGGTGATCTTGGCAGCTTTGGTAACCGAATCAATGATCGTCGGGTAACGCGGCATGATCAATCCGCCGATCTTTTTATTCTTGACAATTTTTTTCATGAAGCCTTCCGGTACATTGATATCGATGGTTTGTCCATCACGCAGTACCTGCAAGGTTTTGGCTTCTTTTAAAATGATCTCTGATTCGAGCGTTCCGAAATTTTCTATCGTTTTGCCATCAATACCTACTACATTATCACCATCACGTATACCAATGCTTCTTGCCAGTGAATCTGTATAAACACCATACTTCAGATTCTTCACCGGCAGGTTCTCTTCACCCCAGATCCAGGTAATGGCGATAAATATAAAGATGGCCAGTACCACGTTCACAAACACACCACCGAGCATAATGATCAGCCGCTGCCAGGCCGGTTTGGCCCTGAACTCGTAAGGTTGTGGCTCCTGTTTCATCTGCTCCTTGTCCATGCTCTCATCGATCATGCCGGAGATCTTTACAAAGCCGCCAAAAGGCACCCAGCCGATACCGTATTCGGTCTCCCCTATTTTTTTCTTCCAGAGACTGAACCAGGGATTGAAGAAGAGATAGAATTTTTCTACCCGGCATTTGAAAATACGTGCCGGTATAAAATGTCCGAGTTCATGCAGTACCACCAATATCGAAAACGACAATACGAATTGCGCTGCTTTCACACCTGCGCTTGCCCAATCAATTGCTAATAAACTTATACTCATTTTGTTTTTTTAATGCTATTATGTTCAGCAAAGTACGAATTACGAGGTACGAAGTACGAACCGTATATCATTTTACCCCTCTCACAATCCTTTCCACTTCAGCGTAAGTACGAATTACGAGGTACGAAGTACGAATATAAACCCAATCCGTACTTCGTACCTCGTAATTCGTACTTACCCTCACATGTGGATCAGTGAGGCGGCGAAGTTACGTGCCTCTCCATCGGTTTCAAAATACTCTTCTAAGGTAGGGTTTTCGATAAAACTGATGCGGCCCATGGTCTGTTCCACCACCTCCGTCATATCAAGAAAGCCGATACGGTTTTTGAGGAAGGCATATACGGCGATCTCGTTGGCGGCATTGAGGATACAGGGCATATTACCTCCCTGTTTCATCGCCTCCATGGCCAGCGCCAGGTTACGGAAGGTTTTGGTATCGGGCTCTTCAAAGGTTAAAGTATTGGGTTTCCTGAAATCGTAGCGTGGAAAATCGTTCGCGATCCTTTGCGGGAACGCCATCGCATACTGAATGGGCAGTTTCATATCCGGCAAACCCATCTGCGCCTTGATACTGCCATCTTCAAACTGCACCATGCTGTGTATAATGCTCTGCGGATGCACCACTACCTGTACTTGGTCGTAATGGAGGTTGAACAACCATTTTGCCTCGATCATCTCAAGCCCCTTATTCATCAGCGTGGCCGAATCAATGGTGATCTTGGCGCCCATGGTCCAGTTAGGATGCTGCAGCGCATGATCCTTCTTTACGTTCACCAGAAAGTTTGGTTTCTTTCCTAAGAAAGGACCGCCGCTCGCAGTCAATATGATCTTTTCGATCTTGTTTTTCCCTTCTCCTACCAGGCACTGGAAAATAGCCGAATGTTCACTATCTACGGGTATGATGGGAATGCGTTTCTCCATCGCCATCCGCATAATGATATCGCCTGCCACCACCAGGGTTTCCTTGTTGGCAAGCGCGATCGGCTTTCCGGCCTCGATCGCTTTTAAGGTGGGACGTAATCCCGCATAGCCCACAATCGCCGCCAGCATCATATCATAATTATCCATACCGGCCACCTGCTCCAGTGCATCTTCACCAGCATACGTTTTGATGGATGTATGTGCAAGCGCTTCTTTTACATCAAGGTATTTACGTTCGTCGCCAATCACCACTGCATTGGGGTTGAACTGCAATGCCTGTTTGATGAGCAACTCATCATTGGTTTGAGCCGTAAGTATCTCTGCAGTAAATAAATCGGGGTTGGCCGCGATCACGTCAAGCGCCTGTCTGCCGATAGAGCCTGTGGAACCAAATATTGCAATACGTTTTTGAGTCATGGATATAGGAAAGAGTACAAAATAAGGGAAAGTCTTTAAAGGAATTGCCAATTTTTGCTGCCGCCGGATTTGTGTCCACACAAATCCATCATCAGTCCGGCAAATGTGGGGACACATTTGCATGCCCTACTGCAAGAACCCCTGCAGCGCATCCGCAATCACCCTGTCATTGCTCAATCTCGGCACTTTATTCTGCCCGCCGAGTTTGCCGATGGAACGCATATAATCAATAAACCCGTTCCTCCGTACTTTGGTGATATGTAACGGCTCGAGGATATTACCACCGATCAGGTCATCATAATATACATTTTTCTTCCGCAGGTGCCGGTCCACTGTTTCGATAAAACGTTGCATATCGGTGGGTTCTTTTTCAAATTCAATGAACCATTCGTGATAGCTTTTGCCCTCGTTCTGCTGTATCACTGGGGCCACGGTAAATTCCGTCACTTTTACATCCTGTTCTTTTGACGCCTGCAATAAAGCATATTCTACTTCTTCGCCTATGACATGTTCGCCAAAAGCAGAGATAAAATGTTTGATCCGGCCGCTCACCACCAGCCTGTAAGGGTCGGTACTGAGGAATTTGACGGTATCACCGATATTATACCCCCATAAACCCGCATTGCTGCTGATGACCAATGCGTAGTTCTCCCCTACTTTCACATCACGCAGGCTCAGGCGAGTGGGATTTTCTGAAAATATTTCGGCAGCAGGAATAAACTCGTAAAAGATACCGCTGTTGGTGTTCAGCAACAGCCCTTCCGCCTCCTGCGAATCCTGGAAAGCAAAAAAACCTTCGCTGGCGGGAAACAGTTCGATGGAATCCACTTTACGGCCGATACTTTCAAACAAACGTGCTTTGTAGGGTTCGAAATTCACCCCACCCTGTACCATTACGTTGAAATGGGGGAACAGATCGCCTGGTTTTTTACCCGTTTTCTCTATCAAACGGTCGAAATACATCTGCATCCACGGCGGTATGCCGCTGATGAGGGTCATATCCTTGTTCATCGTTTCTTCCACGATCCTGTCGAGTTTGGTCTCCCAGTCCTCGATACAATTGGTTTCGTAGCTGGGTAATTGATTTTTCCGTAAATAGCTGGGAATGTGATGGTTAACGATCCCACTCAGCCGCCCTGTCGGGATATCACCCACCCTTTCCAGTTCCGGTGAACCACTCAGGAAGATCATTTTCCCGCTGGCAAAAGCCGCATTGCCGGTTTCCGCCATATAGCAAAGCAGGGCGTTCCGGGCCGTATTGATATGGTTATCAATAGAATCTTTGGTAATCGGGATATATTTTACCCCGCTGGTCGTACCGCTTGTTTTGGCAAAATAGATAGGCTTGCCCTTCCACAGCACATTCTGTTTGCCTTGCTTTACCTGGCTGATATAGGGCTTGAACTGCTCATAGTCCCGAAGTGGAACCGCCTGGGCAAAAGCAGCATGGCCAGCCACGTGCTCCAGCCGGTGATCCTTACCAAAAACCGTTGATTTCCCGCCTTTTAGCAGCATTTTCAGTATCGCATCCTGGTCCTCAAGGGCGGTATGCATACTTTTGCGTGTCTTATTATATATATACGTAGCAAATGGGCGGGCCAGGAGGGATTTCAGGTTCATGATCGTCTGAGGGGTCGTTAGAAGGCGCAAAGGTAGAGGGTTTGGTCTATAGTCTGTGGTCTGTAGTCTGTAGTTTTGTTCTAAAATACCCAACCACAGACTACAGACCACAGACTACAGACCAATTCCCGTTTTCCACGTATGTTAAGAAGAAAATCTTTCCAAATCTTTCGCTTTTTCTAACAGAAATCCTTACCTTTGCCGTCCTAATTTTGGTAAGCTATGTTAGCAGTTGTAAAAATCGCAGGTCAGCAATTTAAAGTACAGGAAGGTCAAAGCCTGTATGTGCCCCACCTGTCAGGTAAAACCGGAGACAAAGTAGAGTTCAACGATGTATTGTTCACGGACAATGCAGGAACCGTTGCAACAGGAAGCACAGTGAAAGCTGTGGTAAAAGCTGAGATTATCAGCGACCTGGTGCAGGGTGACAAAGTGATCGCCTTTAAAATGAAAAGGAGAAAAGGTTTCCGTAAAAAACACGGACACAGAACTCACTATACAAGAATTAAAATTGAAAGCATCGCTTAATCACGGATAATACGGATTGATCAATGATTTCACAGATTGATCACGGATTATGCTGATTAACGGGTTAAGGACCTGGGTTCTTAATTAAAAAAATCATACACTATGGCACACAAAAAAGGTGAAGGTTCAGTAAAGAACGGTCGTGATTCACAAAGCAAACGTTTAGGTGTTAAGATATACGGTGGTCAGCCTGCAATCGCTGGTAATATCATCGTTCGTCAGAGGGGAACTGTATATCATCCCGGTAAAAATGTTGGTTGCGGATCTGACTTCACACTGTTCGCATTAACTGATGGAGTTGTTGAATTCCGCAAAGGAAAAAACGACAAAACAACGATCTCCGTAAAGGCGGTTGAGGTGACGGCTTAAAAAAAATTTTTTGTAGTTCCAAATAAGTTTTTACTTTTAATGTATTAACTAACCATTAAATCTAAAAAAACATGGCAACTGCAAAGAAAGCCGCAAAAAAAGCTGCTCCTAAAAAAGCTGCGAAAAAAGCTGCTCCTAAGAAAGCTGCAAAAAAAGCTGCTCCTAAAAAAGCCGCTAAGAAAGCCGCTCCAAAAAAGAAAGCTGCTCCTAAAAAGAAAGCTGCTGCTAAGAAGAAAAAATAGTCTTCAAAGCAGAAATAGATTTAAGGTCCCGGGAATTTTCCCGGGATTTTTTTATGCCTGCTATGAGCCTGTTTAAAAATGCATTTTGGGAGCTATTCAGAAAGTTTCACTAAGAGCTAAACCAGAGAAAAAGAGGGTAAAAGAGGTGTATCCCTAAACTCTTTAGCTCTTTTTCTCTTGACCTTCTCTTAGCGAAACTTTTTGAATATCATCAAGATCGTGTTTTTAAACAGGCTCTATATAACGCCACAGATTAGCACAGAAAGAAATCTGTGTTAATCTGTGGCGATAACTATACCTACCTGTTTTAAATGCCAACCGATATTATTAAGTAATTTCCTCCCTGTATGGACAACTATCTCATAGCCGAAAACTTCTCCCTCCTCGCCAAACTGATGGATATTCATGGCGATAACAGCTTTAAAGCAAAATCCTATTCATCAGCAGCTTTTACGATTGATAAACTCCCTACCCCACTTGCCGGATTACCTATCGACAAGATTGCGTCCATCCGTGGCATCGGAGATTCAGTGGCTAAGAAAATACTGGAGCAACTGGAAACCGGTAAACTGGGTATCCTGGATGAATACCTGCAGAAAACGCCTCCTGGTATCCTGGAAATGCTGACCATCAAAGGCATCGGCCCGAAAAAAATTGCGACGATCTGGAAGGAACTGGAAATAGAATCGCTGGGTGAACTGCTGTATGCATGTAATGAGAACCGCCTGACTTTATACAAAGGATTCGGTGAAAAGACACAGAACAATATCAGGGAAGCCATCGAATTCTACATGAGCAACCTGGGCAGCTACCTGTACCAGCAGATAGAATCTTATGCCGCTGCAATAGATGCGAGGTTAAAACTGGAGTTTCCCCAGCATACTTTTTTACTGACTGGCGAGTTCCGCCGCCAGATGGAGATCATCAATAAACTGGAATGGGTAACCACCGCTCCCCTGCAAAGCCTCACTGTTTTTTTAAACAATAGTGAATTTGAAACCCTCGCATCAGACAATGACTATGTTTCCGTAAAAGGAAAAGAAAATGTAACGCTGGGTTTTCATGCCACATCCAAAGAACAGTTATATAACAAACTGTTCCAGACAAGTTGTAGTGAAGATTTCCTGGCTGCCTGGAATGACACCACAAAATGGGACGCAACAGAAGTATCAGCGTCTGAAGAAGCTATCTTTTCCAAAGCCGGTATTCACCCAATCCCAGTTTTCCAGAGAGAAAAAGCTGCTGTCATTTTATTGGCCAAGGGAAAAAATCTTGACAATGTGATCCAGCCGCAAGATATTACCGGTATCATACACAGCCATAGCAACTGGAGCGATGGCGTGCATACACTGGAACAGATGGCCGTTGCCGCAAAAGAAAAAGGTTTGCAGTATCTGGTGATCAGCGATCACTCCAAGACTGCTTTTTACGCCAATGGACTTACCGAGGACAAACTGATCGCCCAGCAGCAGCAGGTGGATGAACTGAACGCCAGACTGGCACCGTTCAAAATATTCAAAAGCATCGAGAGCGATATACTGAATGATGGCAGTCTTGATTATGCACCCGCCGTATTACACAGCTTCGACCTCGTGATCGCATCCGTACACTCCAACCTGAAAATGAGTGAGGAAAAAGCGATGATGCGTTTGATGAACGCCATTGAAAATCCGTTTACCAGCATACTGGGGCACATGACCGGCAGGTTATTGCTGAGCCGCAACGGTTACCCGGTGGATCATAAAAAGATCATCGATGCCTGTGCGGCAAACAATGTAGTCATTGAGTTAAACGCACACCCGCGCAGGCTGGATATGGACTGGCGCTGGATAGATCTGGCACTGGAAAAAAATGTACTGATCTCCATAGATCCCGATGCGCACAGCATTGATGGGTTTGATGATTGCCGTTACGGCGTTCTCGCTGCACAGAAAGCAGGATTGACAAAAGAAAAAAACCTCAGCAGTTTTTCATTAGCAGATTTTGAGCAATTCGTTGCTGTTCAGAAAGCAAAACGAAAATAAATCCTCTGTGTATCTCTGTGGCTCTGTGGTAAAGAACATCCTCCATAAGATTGGAGCGAAGGCTTTACCACAGAGCCACAGATGGCACAGAGGTACACAGAGATATACCGGCGTATGGTCCAGATGGGTAGTTGCGGGTATATTATCAGTTGTTTACATTGGAAACATGAAACAACTAACTGCTGCCCTGCTGGGCTGTTACTGTTGCCTGTCGGCGATGGGCCAAACGATCACAAGCGTTGAATATGTTGTTAACTGGCAAAACGCCGGTAACCCGGTACCTGTTGCAGGTAAAGGTGTGTATATGCTGCTGAAAGACGGTATCGTGCTTTTTGATCCACTTACCCGCAAATACAGCTTGTATAACCAAAACGAAAGCGGCAGCGCCATTGGTGGTTTTACCGGTCTTACCGTAAATGGTAACCGGGTGATCGCCCATACAGCTTACCAACTGCATGAGCTGGTTAACAACAAACTCAGAAGCTACGGACCGACCGGACTGTCGGGCCTCAATGATATCAAACATATCAGTGTGAACGATAACGGCCTGGTGGTAACTTCAAAAACCAATGTCTATAAGTTGTCTGCCGGCTGGAACCAGGTATCCATCACCCCGGTGCAGGGTGGTTCCCAAACCGCGGCGATCACAAAAGTTTTTCCCGGCGCTAACAATACCTATTTCATCACCAGGGAAAAAAGCGCACCGCTTGTTCATTATACTGTTGCTGCAAAGACCGCAGAGCCAATAGCAGATGCAGGCGACTATCCCATACTTACTACGTCCAAAGCATTGTGGTTGCTTACGGATAAAAGCATCAGCTATACATCCCTTGCAAAAAAGACAAGCGCCCGGATACCCGCCGCCGAATACCCGGGCAACTTACAGGCACAGTTGCTGAGTGAGGGCAAAAGCTTCCGCGACTGCCGGCTGGTACTCAATGAAAACCAGGAAGTCTTTTTTATAGGCCCCGACTCTGCTTTGAAACTTAGCACCAATCCTATCAATGATTCGATGGTGAGCATCAGTTTACAAAAAGCAACCCTGCCGGAGATCGCTATGAAAAAAGATGCAGGGTACTTTATTTATAAAAACGTACTGTACGAAACAGGCGCTGATGGCATCATCGCACACAGATCAGCAAAGAAAAGAGATACGGTGATGCGTGTCACCAACCGCATTATTGCACTCGAAGGATATAACAGAATGATGCCAAACGGGTTCCTCTATACACGGGATAAACAGTTTGTGCATTGGAACAATGGCAAAATAAGGGGAACAAGCCGCGAGTTATCCGGCTGGGTATTGGGTATCGCTTCAGATGGTAAAACCAATTATGTACTGACTGAAAAAAATCTCTATAAAGAAAGAAGCATGGGCGTATTTGATACCATCGCCAATATAGCTGCCAACAAAATGAAAGCGCTAGCCATAGAAAAGAACGGCAATATCTGGATGGCGGGCTCTTCGGGCATCACCAGTATCATCAAAGGAAAAACGGAATTCATTCCTGCATCGGAGATACAGGGATTTCCTTCGGGGCTGGCTGTGCAGAGCCTGGCTATTTCGCCGGAAGGGGAACTGTTCGTGAATTTTAACTATGTGTACAAATACAAGGATAAGGCGATGACACAGGTACCCGACAGTAAGTATCTTATCTATACCAATAATTTTGATGGTAAGGGAAATGACTACTGGGGAGGTTTGGGTGATTACCTGTACTACGATGGTAAATCCGTTACCAAGATCGATAAGATACTGAAAGACGCTTACCCGCAAAAGGACGCTCCCTATCCTTTGCATTTTTCTGTAGATGAGCTGGGGCGTTGCTGGGTGCTGACCAATTTCCGGACCCATTCTGCGATCGTTGTGCTTGACCAGGGTAAACCTATCCAGCTCATCAACGATAACCGTCTCGCCTTATACGAGCGAAACCAAAAGATCTTTGCGCAGAAAGGGCAGTTCATCATTGCAACGGAGAAAGGAGGATGGGCCATTGTGAAGTATCAATAATAGCAATGATTTGTTTTGAATGTTGAATTTTGAATGCTAAATGATAACCGGAAGGTCACTTAACATTCAACATTCAAAATAAATCAGTAGCGATAATAGGTCGGGGACGATTGATCATGCATGATACATTTCCATCTGCAACCTGGTCTCTTCCAGGTCCAGTTCACGTTCAAGCTTGCGTAGTATTTCTTCATTGGCTACACCCTGCGTATGCATTATCTCCAGTGATTTCCTTTCCACGGATATAAGGTCGATCTGCAGTTGCGTAAACTCATTGAAGATATTTCCATCCAGTGTTTTGCCTTTGCCAAAATAATTGGATGGCAGTTCGGTACGTTGCAGGCGGTTGTATTTTACTTCGTATTTACTTTTGATATTGTGGAGCAGTTCATCCTGTAACAAAGCCATGTTCTCTTCAATATGGTTAATGGTATAGGTAACCACCTGCGTACGCACATCGTATTCTTCCAGCGCGATGGAATGCGGTTCGATTTTCATTTTACGGATGATCCAGGGAAGTGTCAGTCCCAATAATACCAGCGTAACCAGTATCACAAAAAACGCGAGATAAATGATCAGGTTACGATGCGGAAATGCGGATCCATCCGGCAATGTCAGCGGTATGGCCAGCGCCGCTGCCATCGATACCACACCGCGCATACCTGCCCAACCAAAAACAACCAGGTTGCGCGGATCAAGGGATTCTGTTTCACGGATGCGTTTACTCAGCATCCTTGGGACATACGCTGCGGGTACTACCCATATAAAACGGATGATGATCACTACCGCGCTGATCACGACCCCATAGATCACCAGTTCATTGACAGGGTAACCGCTGATGCCCTGTATCACGCCACGCATCTGCAATCCTATCAGGATAAATACAAGCCCGTTCAGTATAAAGATCACCACTTCCCATACAGAATACGCCATGATACGGCTCTGGTGCGTAAACATCTCACTTGCTTTTGAAGTAAGGAATAACCCTGTGGTCACCACCGCCAATACACCTGAAAAATGAAAATGTTCCGCCAGCAGGTACGAAGCAAAAGGCGTTAATATCGTAAACGTCACTTCTATTACGGGATCACACACAAATTTTTTGTGGATGAAATACATGAGGTAACCAAGGGCCAACCCGATCAAAATACCTGCGGATGCCACCAGCAGGAAATTCAGGCTGGCTTCCCATATAAAGAAATTGCCAACAGTGATGGCAGTAAGCGCGTATTTATAGGCTACCAGTCCACTGGCATCATTTACCAGGCTCTCTCCTTCCAGTATGGTGATCATGCGCGGGCTGAGTCCCAATCCTTTTGTCACCGAAGTGGCCGCAACCGCATCCGGTGGTGAAACAATAGCGCCGATCAGGAAAGCGATGGGCCAGCTGATACCCGGTATCAGCCAATGCGCGGCGATTGCGACCACAACGGTGGTAGCGATTACCAATCCGATGGCCGCAAGGCTGATAGGCCGCAGGTTGGCCTTAAAATCGCGCCAGCTGGTAAACCATGCTGAACTATAGAGCAATGGCGGCAGAAAAATAATAAATACCACGCCGGGGTTCAATGCAACAACAGGTAATCCCGGTATCAGGCTGATGGCCACCCCGCACAAAACAAGTGCAATGGGTAAGGGAAATTTGTACTTGTTACTCAGTATACCGATAAACGCCATACCGAATAAGAGGAAGATGATGACAGCGGTATTCTCCATTCCTTAAAAATAGGGAATCTTCTCTGTGTACCTCTGTGCTCTTTGTGCCTCTGTGGTAAAGCCTTCGCTTTGATCGATGGAGGTATTCTTTACCACAGAGGCACAAAGCGCACAGAGGTACACAGAGGTTGGCTGAAAGCACACAATTTTCGACTTTACTATTTTCGAATCACAGGTTGCTTCGCTTCGCTCGCAAGGACGATCAGGACACAGCCCTGGGTAATCTTATATAAAATGTAGATCCCACCCCATCCTGCGACTCAAACCAGATCTGTCCGTTGGCTTTTTCTACGATGCCTTTGCAGATGGCGAGACCGAGACCGGTGCCGGATGATTTGGTGGTGAAATTGGGTTTGAAAATATTTTCACGCGTTGATTCAGGGATACCACCGGATTCGTCCTGCACGGAAACCAGGATATGATCATTGTCTACTTTCTGGTTCACGATGATCTTGATTTTATTGCCCGGATCTTCATTGGCCTCAATCGCATTTTGTAGCAGGTTGGTGAACAGGCGGTTCATCTGTACACGGTCGGAGAATAGCTCATAATTGCCTTCCTCCCTGTACCATTCGATCTCTATACGCGGATTAGCGCTGTATAAACGGATAAGAGAAGACAATACTTCCGTGATGTCAAATTTTTCGAGGTTGGCATTGCCTATATTGGCGAACTGAGAAAAATCACCGGCGATCTTGGAAAGCTGGTCTATCTGTTCGATCAGTGTGACCGCCATGTTTTCCGATAGTTCTTTTACATTGGGCGCACCTCGCTGTATCGCATTCTGCAGGTACTGTATACTCAGCTTCATAGGTGTGAGCGGGTTCTTGATCTCGTGCGCCACCTGCCGCGCCATCTCGCGCCATGCCCCTTCCCTTTCGCTCTGCGCCAATGCCTGCGCACTCTGCTCGAGTTTTTTTACCATCTTGTTGTACTCTTCTACCAGCATCCCGATCTCATCATTGCGGTTCCACCCGATCTCTTCATTGATCTTACCGAGGTTCATCTCGCGCATTTTATTCCCGATCAGACTAAAAGAATCCGTGATGCGGCTGGTCAGGAAAAAAGCGATGGCGCCTGCTATCAGGAAGATAAACGCATTCAGGTTGATCAGTGTAGCAAGAAAACCGGAGATCTCCTGGTTCAGTTCGCTTTGCGAATTGAGGTAAGGTATGTTGAGGTAAGCATAATTATTCCCCAGGTCATCTATCAATGGTACATAGATACTCAGGTATTCAAACGAACCTACTTTCTCCGATTGCAGGTAGCGTATGTTATGATCGCGTTGCAGTGCCTGGTAAGCTTTGGGCTCCATTTTGGTGCTTAACAGGTGTTTGTTGTAGATATAAGGTTGCGTTGAGATTACGAGGTTGCCCTGCAAATTATAATAGTTGATATCCACGTTGTGCAGGTCAGATATTTCGGCGATGGTTTTTTCCAGTTCGGAGCGCACGCCCAGGTTATCCGGCACATCATCAAAAGCCTGCAATGAGTTCATGGTACTGTTCACTTCATTGGCCATCACCTGTATGGATTTGGATAAGCGCTCTTCATTACTCCGGTGAAACCGAAGTATGAAAAAAGAAATGGTGGCAATACCGATCACAAGAAAAGAAAATACACTCAGGAAAATGATCGTTGCCTGTATCTGCGAACGGATATTGAGACGCAGCATTTTCCGCATCTCCCTGAGTTTAAAACGGGCCCTCAATGCATGATCCCCTAAATGAAACAGGAGTATGATGAACAGGAAAGAACAGAACAGGTAAGCAAATAATGTGACCGCCTCTATAAACCAGGTATTGCGTTTTACGATCAATACCTGTTTATCGTTGCCGGTATTGTACAACAGCTCGTTGTATTCGCCCACGTTGCGGAAGGAAAATTCAAAATCGGGGATCTGTTTTTTGTCGAGTTGAGAAGGAAAGCTATAGGTATTGAAATGGTTGATGATCTTTCCCTTATTATACACGGCATACGCATAATTGGTGTTGAGGTCGGATGCCACATCCTGTACCTGGTTGAACAGTTCGGGATACAAAGCCTCACTTTTATAACGTTTGGATTTGATGATCACAAACAGGTACCCTAACTCTGAATCGTTGGTCTGTATAATTTTCTGGTAGAGATAACTGAATCCTTCTGAAGAATTGTTATAACTGTATAATTCAGGAATAACGGTAGGTTTTGCCTGGTTGAGGATAATGGTTTTGATACTGGCATAATTCGTGGAATCCTCGTTAAACAAAGGGTGATACAGGCTGTCGAAAGTATAGATCTTGGTATCGTATTTATTCAGGTAACCGGAAAAATTCTGGTTGATCAGGCTGTCCTTGATAAACTTATTGGAATACTCGCTTTCTGACAGGCGGTGAAAATTCTCCACCAGGAACGCATCATCAAAATTGGTAGCCGCAATATTCAGCAGGTTCTCGCCTGATGGGTCGGTTTGCAGCGCCAGTTTTTCGGCAATGCTTTTACGCTGCCCGAATTCCACGATCCTGTTCTCATAAATAACAATGGAAGCAATAGACATCGTAAAGACCATCACCCAGAAAATAAAAAAAGAAGATTTGAGCAGGGGCTTATCAATATCCTGTTTACGGAAATTGAGCAGGGTTACATACAGCAGCAGCCATACCAGTATCCATAAATACGTGCGGGTATCGGTTATAGCCGTAAACAAAAGCAGACACAAAGAACCCGATACACCTACCGCTATCAATTGCTGGTACACCGGTATGTTCTTACGGATAGCTGGCTTGAGCAATATCTGTGAAAAATGGAAAAACGATAATACAAGAAAACACAGGAGTATGATGCTGATCACACTATAGACTGTGATGCTGAAGATATTGGTCACATCAAATGAGATCTTCGAATCCTGCACAAGACTCACGATCACACCACCAAGAAGGAAACAGATAAAAGTAAGCAGGGCAAGACTACCATAATTGTACACATCCTGCGGCAAAGCGCGTTTGAACCAACTGCGGTGATCATGGTGGCTCTTATAAAAAGTAACCAACCAAAAGAACAATACGGCATTCACAAACAGGTCGCCCAGTGAGGGATGCAGGAAATTGGATGCATAGATGGAAGGATCGAATAAAGGAAGTTTACTGAAATCAAAAGGGAACGGGAACTGGTAAGTAATAAACCGCAATAAGACGACCACGATCACCAGGAAACTAAACCCTGAACGGAAATTTTGATGCGTGACCAACTCCTGCGCCAGCGAATGAATAAAGATCAGCAGCAGTATTACAGCGAGTACCCTGAGTATTACCGTTACACTGTCATAAGCGATAAACGATTTTCCTTCTTTTAATTTGATCCGGAACAGTTCCTCTCCTTTACTGTTCACTACCGGTAATGCCGATGGGTCAGCGCTTATCTCGTACTGTTCATTCAGGCCATGATAACCCGCGAAATCGCTGTGCAGGTATTTGTTCTGGATAAAATACGACCAGCGCACAGGTATCATACCGATAACCGCATAAACGGCGCCACGTATGGTATCATGGTGCCTGATCATTTCAAAATCGCCGTTCTCTGTGCCGATAAAATAATGACCATCAGGACCACCCACATCATCGTTGTCTATGTACATGCGGTTGGTGTTCCAGTACACCATTTCTGGCGGTTGCTGCTGGTGATGGAGACGGTAAATGAATAGCCCTATATCACCCGGCAATACATCTTCTTTCACTGAAGCCTGCATAACAAGACTATCCAGCAAAGCCGTATCTGCAGTCAGTTTCGCGAATTTTTCTTCCTGTTTCTGCAGACTCTGCGTAAGACTGTTCTGCACTTTTTGCGGAGAGGAATAATAACTCCAGTAATTGCTGAAAATAAACGAGATCGTGTACAGCCAGGCGGCCGTAATGATAAGGTACCCGTGTTTGTAAGCAGCCTGGCGTAATGATGGGATCAAGTAGCGGTATTTTTCTTTTTGATTTCGTTCCAGATAGCATCCATCTCGGTCAGTGACAGCTCATCCAGCTTTTTTCCCTGTGCAACAGCAACGGATTCCATCTGTTGAAAGCGACTGATGAACTTTTTATTGGTCCTTTCCAGTGCGCCTTCGGCGTCTACCTGCAAAAACCGTGCATAATTTACCAGGCTGAACAAAACATCGCCAAATTCGTCCTCGATCTTATCCTGTTCGCCTGTCTGCATGGCTTCCTTCAGCTCTCCTATTTCCTCCTCTACTTTTTTCCATACATCTTCTTTGTTATCCCATTCAAAGCCTACCTGTTTGGCTTTTTCCTGTATGCGTGTGGCTTTCACCATGGCGGGCAGGGAAACGGGTACGCCGCCAAGTACAGAGGTCTTTCCTTCTTTGATCTTTAGTTTTTCCCAGTTCCTTTTTACATCCTCTTCGCCGGTTACTGTTACATCCCCATAAATATGCGGGTGACGGTGGATCAGTTTTTCGCAGATGCCATTGATCACCTCATCGAGCGTGAACTGCTGCTGCTCACTGCCGATCTTTGCATAGAAAAGAATATGCAGCAGTACATCACCCAGTTCTTCTTTGATGCCTTTCCAGTCTCCTTCGGTAATGGCATCGGCCAGTTCGTAGGTTTCTTCTATCGTTAACGGGCGCAGGGTTTGGATGGTTTGTTTTTTATCCCAGGGGCATTGCTCACGCAACTCATCCATGATCTTCACCAACCTGAGAAAACTATCTGATATTGTTTGCATATAGGTTTAAATAGATAAAGCAGAAAAAACAAAGAATGCGGTAAACAACAACGACATGATGATGATCGACAGGAACCAGGCCAGTATATATTTCAGAATGGTCTTACCCCGTCGCTGTTCATAAAAATTGCGCATGCTTTTGTACCAGTAATAAGATCCCACCAGGAAAAATATGAGTCCGAGCCAGGATGGCAACTCTCCATGGAACATTTTGAATATCCCGTTGATCGCCATTACGGCAAGAATGAGGATAAAGGTTCCACAATACAAATGAATGGTAAAGATGATATGATTTACATAAAAGAATTGCTTACGGCGCACATACAATAACTGCAATGCCAACGCAAACAGCGGCAATGACACAAACAGCATTTGCGGGAACATGTGGTTGAACTTGTTGAGGATCGCTTTCCAGATCGCTTTACCGTCGTTATTGTATTTTTCCTTTAAACGCAGGTTCTGTTTGGTAAACCTTCTTTCGAAAAAATTATCACGTTGATCCTCCGGCAATGCTGCCTGGGCAGAATCGTACGAACTAACGCTTTTAAATTTTGTGGCCTGTGTGCCTCCCAGGAAATTATATTCGTTTGTGGTTGACTCAAGGGTATGCTTGTACATGGTATCCCTTCGCAAACGTGCGAGGTTCGAATCGGCTTTGACAATTCTTTGCAGGAGGGTCCATGTAGGTATATCCGGGATCTCACCTGGTGTTGAATCCCTCTTAAATTCGTCAATTGCCTCCTGTGCTGTTTTTTTCCTCTTTTCAAGTCTTTTGATAATATCGGCTGCATTACTTGTTTCAGAGAGGTTGACTTTCATCACACCATCATCTTCGGACCTGGTGCTGAAGAATATCAGGAAAAACAAGGCCGAGGTAAACACATACATCCTGATCGGGTGCAGGTAAGAGGCCCTTCTGCCCCGCAGGTATTCTTTAGACAGGAACCCCGGTTTGAACAACAGGTACCGCAGCGTACTGAAGAACTTACCGTCGAAATGCGTCACATCATAGGTAAAATGCGTTACCAGGTGCCAGAAGCTTTCTTTTGGTTCAATATTTTCCTGGCCGCATACATGGCAGTAACGCCCCTGCATTTCGGTCTGGCAATTCAAACAGTTTTTTTCCGCTCTTTCCTTCAGGTGTGACACTTGTTAACGTTTGACTAAAAATACAGAACTATCTGATTGCCGCAACTGCTATTCACAGCTGTTTTTGGATTGTTGAAAACTGAGCGTGTACCTTTGGCAAAACCCGTTGATTCCCCATGAGATCATTCCTGACATTACTTGCCTGTTTTTTCCTGCTGAATGGCCATGGCCAGTATTATTTTAATGATATCGCTTCTACCCAGTTCAGTAATGAACACTACAAGCTGCTTCGTAGCACCAAGGTCAAGAAAATAAAAGCGGTCAGTTTTGAGGCTGATAACAGTATTACAGAAGGATTTTCACTCGAAGAGGATATCAGTATGGATGGCAAAAAGATCGTCCTGAATACGGCCAGATCCGATGGCAAAACCTCTGTTACCAACCGTACTTATGAATTATCAAAGCTCAGGAGAACACAATCTTACAGCAACGGTATTGAAAACAAAACAGAATACGTGTACGATCCCAAAGGGCTTGTGCAAAAGATAACGCTGACCACCACGGATACCGCCATGAAATATGTATCTGTTGAAATGCATGAATGGACCTATACCGAAGCGGGTCAGCCCCTGTCGATGCTCCGCATCAAAAACAAACTGGACAGTACACAGGTCGAATTTATAAAGGATGAAAAGGGTTTGATCGTGGAAGAACACTGGAAAAAGAAGGGGCGCAGGCTGGAAACCTATTATTATTACTATGATGGCAGTAACCGTTTGACTGATATCGTCCGCTACAATACCCGCCTGAAAAAACTGATCCCCGATTTTCAATATGAGTATGATGCCAATGGGCGCATCAGCCAGATGACACAGATTTCTCTGGGAAGCGCCAACTATTTTGTCTGGAAATATGTTTACAATGAAAAGGGCCTGAAACAATCCGAATCAGGGTTTGATAAGGAGAAGAAACTGGTGGGGCGGATGGAATATACATATGAATAACTTTGTGTCCTCTTCGTGCCTTAGTGTCTAGTGGTTCAAAAAAGATGAACCACTAGACACTAAGGCACGAAGGTAGCACTAAGGGTTATTCAGTGACAGGCTGCTCTTTATGATTGGGAACGGTGAGGGTGAACTTAGTCCCTTTACCAAATTCCGAGCTTACATTGATCTCACCGCCTATCCGGGTCAATGCTTCTTTTACGATATACAGGCCGATACCTAAACCGTTTCTGTAATCGGTGCTGCGGAAAAATATCTGGAATATTTTGTTGAGGTGATCATCAATGATCCCCACACCATTGTCTTCGATATGGACTACGGCTTTTTCTTCATCCACTTTTGCATGAATGGAAACTTTCGGGTTCTTTTCGTCGCTGCGCTGGTATTTTACCGCGTTGGAGATAAGGTTATTGAGGATAAGCGATAAACGGAAACTATCGCTCCGGAACTCTACCGGCTGCTTAATATCTGTTTCAAAACGCAATTGCGGGTTCTGCATGTTGCAAAGACTGATGCTGTCATCAATCAAAGTCTGAAAATCTACGATCTCATTTATATTGTCTACCCGGATGCCTTTGTAATATTCAATGATCTTGTGAATGAAAACATCCATTTTATTCACGCAACCCTCTATCATATCATAATAGTTGGTAGGATCATCGGCTATCTGGAGTTTGGCCACATTCAGTATGCCGAGTATATTGGCGAGCGGTGAGCGCAGATCATGAGAGGTACTGTACACAAAACGGTTCAGTTCGTCATTGGTCCTTTCGAGTTCACGTACTTTGGTTTTGAGTGCGAGACGTGTTTCATATACTTCGTAAGCATTCTGTATGGCTGTTTTCAGTTCGAGGTCGTCCCAGGGTTTTTTGATATAGCGGAAGATCTCGCCGGTATTGATCGCATCTACCAGTGCGCCGATATCTGAATAACCGGTAATCAGGATGCGCATGGGAGCGGGATGTGCCTTGCGTACAATACCAAAAAATTCAACACCGGTTATTTTCGGCATACGCTGATCGGCAAGTATGACATGAATATCCTGTTCATTCAGAACGTTCAGGCCTTCTGCAACAGTACTGGCTGTATAGATCTCATAATGACGCCTGAATCCTGCCTGAAAGGCAAGGAGGTTATTGGTTTCATCATCTACGTACAGTACCCTGATTTTGCTATCTATCTTTTTATTCATGCATGAGCAGTTAGTTCACCGCCGATTCAGGCAAGGTATGATATAAAGTTATAATAAATTCCGCACCATTCCCCGGTGACGTAACAACTTCAATTTTACCCTCATGCCGCTGGATGATCTTGAATACAATGGATAATCCCAGGCCGGTACCCTCCCCTACATCTTTGGTGGTAAAGAACGGGTCGAATATTTTGTGTTTTACTTCCTCCGTCATACCAACGCCCGAATCCTTGATATGGATCTCTATCTGGTCGCCGATATCACGGGTGCTGATGGTAAGGCTCTCATCCCCCTGCTGTTCTTTTTCCCTGATCGCATGCAGGCCATTGCCCATGATATTCATGAATACCTGGTTCAGTTTACCCGGCAGACATTCGATGGTGCCATTGGCCTGAAAATCCCTGATGACCTTTACATTGTCAGGTATCTGGTTTTTCAGGAGTATCAGCGTAGAGTCCAGCCCTTCATGGATACTTACTGTCTTGATATCGCTTTCATCCAGCCTGCTGAAATTGCGTAATCCTAATACGATCTCTGCTGTTCGTTCTGCGCCATCCTGTATACCTTTCATCAGGCTCTCAATCTCGGTTTTTACATAATCTATATCGATGTCTTTTTTCAACCGGGCGATCTGGCTGAGCTGGTCGGTTACTTTGGCGGCATCGGTATTGTGCAGCTTATCGTATTCATCGATCACTTCAAGCAGGTCCTTGATATCCAGTTGCAGGGGCTTGATATTCGATTTGACGAAATTGATCGGGTTATTGATCTCATGCGCGATACCGGCGGTCAACTGACCCAAAGATGCCATTTTCTCCGCTTCTACAAGCTGCGACTGGGTATCTTTCAGATCCTGTAATGCGGTACTCAGGTTGTTGTTTGACTGCTGCAGTTCATCGGTACGTTCCGCCACTCTTTTTTCCAGTACAATATTCTGATCTCTTACCAACCGTTCATTTTCGAGTGATGAGCGCAATGCATCTGCCTGTGATTTTTCTTTTTCTGCGCGAAGTGAGTTGATCTTGTCAGCCAGTGCTATCGACAGCACGATCCCTTCAATCGCCGAACCGAAATACAAAATATAAGTGGTAAAATTATTGTACGGAAGCACATTCACATTCCGTAAAACAAAAATGATGATCCCACCCAGAAATGCGACCCAGGCAGCAAAATAAAAATAGGCCGGCTTATAGTGTTTTTTACGGGCGATGTACAGCGAGGCGCTTAACAAAATTAGTCCGCCTATCAGGCTCACAAAATTGAGGATATTGTAAGTGATGCTGTTCTGTCCTGCAAATGATAACACGATTCCTCCCACGAATAATGCGATCAATACATACAATACCGGGTTGAGTTTGGGTGTGTACTTGCGTGTCTGTAGAAAATAGATCGCAAACAGTATCCCGCTCGCTCCGGCCAATGCAGAACTTACCGGTAGCGCATAGTCGTTGATGGCAGGATAATTGGGCCAGAAATATTTAAACCCGTAACCCGATACCGTTACCTGCGCCATGGCCAGTACCAGCAGGTACAACACATAAATAAAATAACTCGGATCACGCGTAGAAAAGAAAAGAAAAAGGTTGTACAGGAAAATGGCCATCATGATACCCATGTACAAACCGATCACCAGTTCCTGTAGGCTGATGGATTCGTCAAGCGAATCGCGGTTCTCGATAAATATGGGTAACAATACCTGGTGCGTGCTTTTGATCTGTAGATAATAAGTGGCCGTATCACCGGTGGCAACAGGTATGCGGCAAACATAATTCGGCGCCACCTGGTTATTTACAGAAAAAGGAACCGAGTTGCCACCTTTTTTCAGCAATACCAGTTGCCCGTTCTGTTCTTTATAAAATGAGAGATAGGATATACTGGGGTATTGCAGGTCGATGAACAATACAGAATCTACTGACAAATTAACCAAGGAAAACTTAACCCATAAGCTGCCTTTTACGACAGGAAAAATGGGTATGGTATTGGTTGATGCAACAAATGCACCATTGTTAATTACATCAGCAGGTGTAAACCGGTCGGTACTGTCTATCAACACAGCCGTGTGCTGACCGATGGATACCGGCTTTCCTGCATCTTGGATAACAGACAGTTTTTGGGAGAATATAGTTGACCCTGATAAGAGCCATAGCAACACAATACACGGCTTAAGCAGTATTCTTCTTTTCGTGTTGTGAGAAAAAAAACGCATAAGCCGGTCAGGGTTTTACCAGATAAAAGGTATGATTCTTTTTGTCTTTTTTTTGTAATCGAGGTATTGTTCCCCAAAATAAGAAGAAAGCATCTTTTCCTCAACGCCGATCCGCAAATAATAAGCAACCGTCATGGAAACCACTGCGATCAGCGCGGCCCACCAGGCATTCAGGAAAACAGGCGCACCTACAATCGCCATAAACGCACCCAGGTAACTGGGGTGCCTCACCCAGTGATAAGGACCTGAACGCACCAGTTGGTGATCATTGGTGAGTGTTACTGTTGCGGTAAAATGTTTACCAAGCGTTCGTATGGCCCATACACGTATGGCGATCCCTCCGGTCAATAAACAAAATCCTGCAACTGTCCACCCAAGCGATGATTCAACCGCCTGGTTCCAATAAGCCCATTCCGATACAGCAGCGACTACGCTAAGTGACGACATGATCAATATCACCAAAATGGAAAATTTATCGCTTCCCTGGTCGCGTTTGGTTTCCTGTGTGCTGAAAGCGGGCTGGCTCAGCCATAGGCAGGCGGCAGCTATAGCCAGTATGATGGATTTATAATGTAGTATCAGTTGCGGCATACCGGCCAGCGGGGCGATGTTGAGCAAAAGGATAGCGACAACCGTAAACGCAAGTTTGTTCATGTACAGGTCAGATTTTTGGCTTTAAAGGGATCTTGAACTCCCTTTTATTGGCGCCTTTGATGTCCAGTTCATAATGCACACGCACATACATTTCTTTGAAGGGGGATTTTTCCATGGAAACAGAACTAAGGTTCTTACGCAGTTCCAGCATTTTTTCTCTTTCCCTGGGATGGGCGTGTTCCAATGTATCGGCATCCGACAGGAAAACAGCCGTGGCCAGCAAGTCCAGTTTGGGATAATAAAAGGTACCGTCATTACCCACTGTTTTCAAAATGGTGCTGCCTATCCACTGGTTAAAACGTACGGTGGCGGGTGAGCATAAGGAGAACATGGTACTAAGCCCCAGCTGCTCGGCGATCACTACTGCGGCAATGGATGGAAACAGGCTGCCGATACCAAGACCGGCTACTTCTTTTGAGTTCCATAAACCACATAACTCACCGGTTCCATGCTGGGCGCAGATGGCCACAATATCATAGATCTTGTCATCCATATAACCCGTGGCATCTTCGATCGGCAACTTGGTGATCCCGTCGGCAGCGTGTACCCGGGCGCCGCCATATAATTTTTCGCCATCGAGGGTTTCCACTACGATCACAAATACTGCGGGGTTGTTGGCCCATTCATTATTGGAAGAAGTGACTTTGATGATGCCATGGTATTCAAGAACACTTTTGTGACCGTCGATAAATTTCTGGCAGGTCACAGGATCATCCACTGCCCGAAAGGCCCTGATACGGATCTCAGTTTTTAACTCGGCACCATCATACATTAGCAGGGGGATTTTGTCACGCAAACAAAATAACAAAACTATGCGGGCTTTATCACAATTATTACATAGAATCTGCGTTTTTAAGTAATTTTAGGCTCAACCCCCATTAAAATCCTGGAGAAACATGGAAGAAAAAAAAATCAACGTACTGTACGTTGATGATGAACCTAACAACATTACTTCCTTTAAGGCCGCTTTCCGTAGAGCATTCAACATTTTCACCGCTGAATCTGCAGAAGAAGGAAAGCAGGTTTTGAGCAGGGAGAAAATAGACGTGATACTAAGCGACCAGCGTATGCCGAAGATGACCGGCATTGAGTTTTTCCAATCCATCCTTGCCACTCATCCCGAACCGATACGCATACTAATAACCGGTTATACCGATATCAATGCGGTGATCGATGCGATTAATGTGGGACAGGTGTACAAGTATTTATCCAAACCCTGGAACGAGGAAGATGTAAAGAATTATATCTTCAAAGCCTACGAGGTAATCGAGCTGAGACAAAAAAACAAGGAACTTACTGAAAAGCTGATAGAGGTTAATGAAAAGCTTGAGTTTCTGGCAAGACAGAATCTTTTATCCTGATTTAAAATTCGCTGATATACCTGATGCGGTTATGCGTATTCTGGCGGTTGGCAAGGGATGAATCAAAAGTAACCACGAGTTCCCTGTTCGCGGCCGACATGGTATCTATAGCGTACCATGTCTTTTTCCAGTGTATGGCAAAACCGGTATGGGAAGAAAGCCACGGTACGAGAATAGAAAAATTACCGGTTGGATTGGGCTTGGGAAATGCACTATTGCCCTGTTTTTCTTCTGATCGGCCGTCGAGGTAAAAAAATGTCCGGAAAAGCCTGTACTTCTCTTTTGCGGCATCATCATAATAGCTCATCCATACTTTAAGGAGCGTATCATTACCGGTAAACGGGCTTTTGCCCATCACATCCGTTTCAGTGCGGGTATTGTTGGTGATCCAGCCTTTGCCTTCGTTCCATAAAAAAGTAGTGATGGAATCTGCTACTTTAACCGTCCTGGTTTGCTGTAAGCCATTGTTAACAGATAAAGTAAACACAGAGGTTGTTGTCAGCGGTCCTGAGAATAAACCACCCTGGAAATCCTTCATTGGTATGCCATTCAGCAAAACGATTGTTTTACTGTTGGTGCCGGTAACATACCATTTAACGGTTGTCTGTCGCCGATATCCTACCAGTGTATCCTGTACGGTAAAATATTCAATTTTGCCGGTTGGTGCCGACGGTGGCAGCGGTATGGTATCTACACGCGGGGGCTTTTCAACCTCCTGTTTAGAACAGGATACCATGAAAACTCCAGTGAAGGCAGCCAGTACAAAAGCAATGATATAAGCGAAGTCTTTCCGCTTTTGCCAGCCCATGTTTCGTATGTTCTGTCCGTTTGCCCGCATTAACTAGTTTAATTGACGGCACAAGATAAACAATGTTACTACATGATTCTCTCAATTTTTACTACAAAATGCTGATAGTCTTGCTGTTGCTGCCTGCTTACCTACTAGTACGGAGCGAAGCATTTTACTGCTATTAAAATACCGCCAAAAAAATCCGGTTGTTTTGCAACAGCCGGATCATCAGTATCTGCTATACTAATTAATTTTAAATAATATGAAGTAATTGACTCATTATTAATTTATTATAACAATTCATTCATAATTATAGTTGTATGCTTTCTGTATATGTTTTTCCAAAGCGATCTGTCACGATCACTTTGAATTCCCTGGCCCCGGGTGCGGGTTTGGCAAAGAAAAGATGATCCGTTAATCCAGGCTCTACAAATGCATGTTTTTTGGGAAGCGAAGGTCCGGCATATAATTCTGTAGCCCAAGGATCGGCCGCTACCCTTCTTGTCATTTCTCCCTCCAACTGCCCATCCTGGTACCACTCTACTTTCCATTTTTTATCCCAGTTCCATACATTCACCGCAATTTCATCGGGATACTTACTGTGTCTTCCTTTGGAGTAAATGCGCAATTGGTGATCTGCCGGCTTACCGGTTGCTTTGTAATACCAGCTAAGTTCACTGCCATTCACTTCATACACACCATAGCCATTGGGTGTGCCATCACTACAGATAGGGCCGGTCCACCAGGCACCGCATACGGTACCATGGTTGTGTTCCATCATATCTCCTTCTTCCCAATTGTCGTTGAAATGTGTATGGCCCGACATAAAATGAACCTTATAAGGCGATAGTATTTTATACAACTGTTTGCGGTTAGATACTACCCCGCCCGGTTCTTCTTCTTTGTTCAACCGCTTTGCCGCGCCTGTACTGGTGGGGATATGCAGGCTCACTACTACCGTTGATCCCGGCGCTACCGTGGCCAGGTCCTGTTCCAGCCACTGCAACTGGTTCTCGGTGATATAGCCGATGTATTTTTTGGCTGTGCCGATAAAGAAAACATCATCCAGCACCACGTAATGTATTTTACCGCGGTTGAACGAATAATAGGTTGGCCCGAATTGTTTTTTGAAAGTGGCGGCTGATAATTCATCGGTTCTTGCATCAATATCCATATCATGGTTACCGATCACATTAAAGAATGGGACACCGGTTGCGCCAACAGCTTCTTTATAATCTGCAAACAGTTCAAACTTATCCCATACCAGGTCGCCGCAGCCTATGCCATGGAACAAGGTTCCCGGATAGTTTTTCTGCAACTGCTGCAGATCGGGAACGGATTGTGATTTGAGGAGTTCCACATCTTCTTTTGAGATCATCTGTGTATCGGCCCAAACCACGAATGCATGTTTTGTATCATCCTGCGATAATTTTTCAAGATCGAAACTGGATACATAACTGTTCTGCCTGCCATTCAGGTACTGGTAGAATTTTGCAATACCTTTTTCATGGGGCACCGCATAACCCGCCGGCAGGCTGATGTACACCATTTCCGCTGTTTTATTGCTGAGCAATTCGTAGTTACCATTCTGATCGGTCAATACCACGTTGGTGCCATCGGTAACGGCTACATGGGCAATGCCCTTGTTGTTGTTGTGCACTTTACCGCGGATGGTGATATTGGTCAGGTCGCGCTTTGTGGCAGGTACCTGCGACGCAGTGGCGCTAACTACCTGTGGTAAACTGAGTACAGCCCCGGCCATACTGAAGTTTCTGAGAAAGTCTCTTCTTTCCATAAACAGTTAATATGATGATTGGTTATTTAACAGGTTGTAAGATACCCGGGTAAAGATTACCCTCGGCAGAAGGTAATGATATCCCCAGCAGGTAAGCGATCAATGGTGCAATATCTTCCAGACCCATATAAGGCACCACCGCTCCTTTTTTAAACCCTGCGCCATAGCCGATAAATCCTGTCTGTATTTCTTTAAAATCCGGGAAGAACCCATGTGTACCACCTTTTACCGGTTTTAATACATCTCCTTTCTGTGAGGTACTGAATGTGATGCCCTGTATAGGCGCCAATGCAAGACTGGCCCGCGGATCTGCACCAATGGCATCAAGTTCCTTCCGGTCCACTACCCTGAATAATTTTTTATACGCAGCAGGAATGGTATCGAGTATCTTTTGAACGATGGCCAAAGTCTGTGCATCCGCTTTATCACGCAGGTGCAGAAAAGCGGAAGCACCCGCTGTATGGAACTGCGCTTTCCAGTTGCCGTTGACAGCATCATTGATCAATCCTGCCCTTGCCAACCATATATTGGGTGAGATACTGGTATGTATATCTACAAAGCCATGATCGCCAGTAATGATTACCGCAGTACTGTCACTGATGCCTGCTTTCTGTAATGATTCCATAATGGTTTTTACAGCCCTGTCTACTGAAGCCACTGCCTGCCGTACTTTATCGCCATCCCTGCCTTCCTCATGCTCGAAATGATCCAGGTTCGCTAAATGAACGGCGAGAAAAGCAGGCTTGTAACGGCGTATCAGGTAACCCGCAATACGTGCAGAGTTCTCATCACCACTTAAATAATCAAGGTTGAAATCATGGCCTTCCATTTTGCCGGTGGCGTTTTGTTGCACTTCTTCAAACAAACCGGCAGGATAGGCCTGCTTACTCACAGCATCCATCCGCTGGTGTTCACCACCGTTGGGCCATGCCCAAATTTCAGGCAGGTTATAATCAATAGGTGCGCCTACTGTTACGGGCCAGTTGACACCGGCCGTTTTCATTTGCCGGTTCCGCAACGCGGTCCATATGGATGGCACTTTGATGGAATCATATTCCCAATACCACCTGCCGGTAGCGCCTTTGGGTTCGAAAGGTGTATTGTAATACACGCCGTGTTTGATGGGCATTACACCGGTGACCATAGTAGTATGGGAGGGATAGGTAACCGTAGGAAATACACCGCGAACACCATCGCTGTACACGCCATCACGTTTCATCTGGCCAAGATTGACAGCCGACCATGACGGATCTTTGTAAAAATCCGGGCGGAAGCCATCGATACTGATCAGTATCACATGTTTCGCGGGCTGTGCAAACAATATGGTTCCAAGGCTGATAGCCATGCAACCGAGGAGGAACTGTTTTCTCATGTGTTAGTTCAGTTTATTTATTTCTCCCACCACAATTTAGTGTTTATATCATCCGGCCCCTGTGCCTCTACGGCTTTCTGGTAATTTTCTGAATTATTGGTACGTACGGGTATCGGATAACGAAAACGTACAGGCATGGTCTTGTTATTACCCATACCGGCTGCTACAGGCAATACAGGTAGACCGGTTCTGCGGTAATCAAACCATTGCTGCATATCCGTAAAATAGGTTGCATAATATTTCTGCAGCATAATACGGGCCAATGTGCCATCATACGCGGCTTTTGCATTCGTAAAATAATCCGCAGGTAATACTGCGGCCCATTGTTCTACTGAAGCTTTTACACCTTTTTCATAGGCTGTTTTGGCAGCCGCGGCATTGCTGTGTAAATATTCAACCTCAGATTTGATAAACTCCAGCTCGGCATAACTCATGATCACATTGATCATCGGCGCGGTTACCAATGCCTGGTTTACATTAGAGGGAATGTAAGTGAACTGTGTTTCACTACCCGCATACCCGCTCGGTATACCCATATAACCGATATTGGTTGAGCCGTTGGATGATCTTGCCTGTGTGGCGAATTTTGCACGGCGCGGGTCATTGAAATCATTCAGGTTATCTAGGAAAAATTTTCCTGCGGAACGGTACGAGGTAAAATCAACAGGTCGGCCCCATGGCGAACCAAGCGGTGTGATGCCTGTCAGCTTCAATATCGCTGCATCATCATTGGAAGTAAATACAGGATATTTCGTGGGGTTATCTATCATGGCACGCAGTTGCGCCTTGGCATTCATTTCCGTTCTTTTGATCACCCGCAACAGCAAACGCATACGCAGGGAGTTACAGAATTTTTTCCATTTGGTCACATTGTTGGCATACAATATCTCTGTTCCATACACCATTGTTTTGGAAGTATTGAACAAGTCATTCGCTGCATCGAGGTCAGCTATCAGTTTTGTGTACACCGTCTGTTGTGAATCAAATACCGGGTGCAGTATGCCTTCATCCCCTTTTACCGCTTCAGTCATGGGCACACTGCCAAAACAATCGGTCAGGTTGGAATAGATCCAGGCATTCAGGACTATAGCGATACCCTGGTAATTTGGGTCAGTTGCTTTTACCGAGGCATTGTACATTTCTTTGATATTGTTCAGCCACAGGTAAGCATTGTTCCAGATACCGTTACCGATATTTTCCGGTACATCGTACCTGTGCAAACCACCCGATGCACTCGGGAAAGGCAGTGCCACCTGCATCAGGTTAAAAGTGATATCATCACTGCGAAGCATATTGTAGCCCGATACATTATAGATAACAGGATTCAGCAGGGTACCCGGACTGATCGCATCTATCCTGTTGGGATCGGTATTGATCTCTTCAAAATTTTTGGTACAGGCGGTCAATAGCAGGCAGCAGGCAGTTACCAATGCAAATCCGAAACGGGAGACGCGAAACGCCCGGCGTGAGGAACTGGTTTTAGCAGATGTAGTATGAAAGTTCATAGGAGTTTTTTTAGAATTTAAATGTCAGGTTGATACCCATGGTGCGCGAAGAAGGCAGTTGCCCCATTTCAACACCCGGTAATAACGTAGAACCATTCAACGATGCTGTTTCCGGGTCGAATATGGGGAAGGAAGTAATCATTAACAGGTCACGCCCATACAACGCCGCTGATACCTGTTTAATAAATGAATGGCTGAGAAACCTTGCAGGCAATGTGTACTCTATCCTTGCTTCACGGAGTTTGAGAAAGGAAGCATCAAATGAATTCGCCTCTACATTGGCGCGACGGTAATAATCCACATAGTAATCAACCGGCAATACTTTTTTGGTATTGGGAACATATTTACCGGTAGCCGCATCCAGTGTCACCCCTTCACCGATGATATAATTTTCTTCACGACCATATAAAGTATGTTTCAGCTTACCCTGTTCCGAACTTTTATGGTGTGTTTGTGAATAGATCATTCCACCCATCTGTCCTTCAAACAGGAAACTGAAACGTAGACTTTTATAGCTGAACTCATTCTGTATACCACCTTTCCAGTCTGCATACGCGCAACCGATATATTGTATATCCGCCGGACGGGCAGGCAACCCATCCACTGTGTACACGATCTGGCCATCGGGTGAACGTAAGAATCCAAATCCGTAAATATCGCCGGTAGTACCTCCTACCCTTGCCTGTATGGTGGCATTACCGCCATAACCGATATCCTGTTTGTTATCCATTCCTTCTGCCAGTTCCAGTACACGGTTCTGGTTCTTCGACCAGGTAAGGGTTGTTTTCCAGGTGAAGTGTTGTTTTTTTACAGGTACCGCATTCAAAATAATTTCAATCCCCTGGTTACGCACTGCACCTGAATTCAATACGGCACGGGTATATCCTGTTGTAGGATCGAGCGGCACCTCGAGTATCTGGTTACGGGTAATATTACTGTATAAAGTGATATCGAAATTCAGCCTGTTCTTTAAGAAGCGTATATCCAATCCTGTTTCGTAACTGGTAGAGATCTCCGGTTTGAAATCGGCATTCGGCAAAGTGGTGGGTACAGAACCTGAACCGGCAAACTCGCTGGTACCATAATATTTTTTGGTCTTGTAAGGATCGGTATCATTACCCACCTGTGCCACTGAAAAACGCAGTTTGGCAAAAGAAATCGCTTTGGGCAGATGAAAGATATCGCTCAGTACAAAACTGGTATTGACAGAAGGATAAAAAAATGAATTGTTCTGCACCGGCAGTGTACTTGACCAGTCATTTCTCCCCGTAATATCAATAAAATAACGGTTACGATAGCTTACAGATGCGAGACCATACACACTGTTCACATTCTTGTTCCTGTCTGTAGACGTTACGATCGGCATACCCGAACCATTGCTGAGTTTGAATACACCCGGTATCACCAGGCCATCTACATAAGCATCCATCCGGTTATACCTGTGTTGCATCGCATTGGCGCCCACTGAAGCGCTTACATCAAAATCTGATCCTATCTTATCATGATAAGATAGCAGTATATCTGAGTTGGATTCAAAATCGGTGATGTTCTGTTCCTTATAATATCCTTTCAGAAAATTAGCGGTACTGTAAGGTCGTTCCATTTGTCTTTCTTCGCTTGTCATATCAATACCTGAGCGGACCATCACATCAAACCTGTTTGACAGTTGGTAATTGGCTGACATAGTTCCTACCATATTATTACTGCTCACAGCATTCGTCATATCATAGGCGATCAGGAATGGATTATCAATAAAAGAACTGTACGGGTGTATCTGGTCCACATCTTCAAATCCTTTTTTCCATTTGTCACGGTACCAGTCAAGGTTCACGTTCGGGTTCTGGAATATCATGAAATAGGCAATCGACTGGTTATTATACCCCGTTGCCGGAAGGTTATCGCTTTTTTTATTGGTGTAATTCACTTTGGCGCTCATCTTCAAACGATCGGAGGCTTTGTAGTTGACGCTTAACGCGGCCGTAACCCTTTCAAAACCCGTATTGGGCATGATCCATTCATTGCGGGTATGTGTTATGGATGCCCTGGCTGTTCCTTTATCACCGCCCGCCTCAATTGAAATATTATTGGTAGTGGTTAAACCTGTACGCCAGAACCCGGTGATATTGTCTGTATAAGGAACCCAGGGTGTACGATCGGCACCCTGTCCCTGTTTTACCGGGTCATACTGGTAATAAGACTGTCCATTGAATTTGGGCCCGTACCCGCTGCTGGTACCACTGGTGCTGGCACCATCTGCGGAAGCGCCGTATGAATAGTAGAATTGTCCCGCAGTATTCAGCGCCTTACCTGTTCCCTGGCCATATTCATACTGGTAATCGGGCCATTTCAATACCGTATTGATGCTGGTATTGGAATTGACGGTTACGCCGATCCCTTTATTTTTACTGGCGCCGCCAGACTTGGTAGTGATCAATAAAGCGCCATTGGCGGCACGGCTGCCATACAAGGCGGTGGCACCGGGACCTTTTAATACAGTGATGCTTTCAATATCATCAGGATTGATATCTGCTATCCCATTGCCAAAATCTATCGGCACATCATTGCCCAAACCGGCGCCATACGCATTGTTCACGCCGGACGTGGTGAGTCCGCTGGTTTTGGGTACGCCATCGATCACGATCAGTGCATTGTTATTATCGGGATTCATCGAAACATCTCCGCGCAACGTAACACGTGTGGAGTTTAACGGACCGGAACCCGATGATAACAGGTTTAATCCCGCCACTTTACCCGAAAGTGCGCTGATCCAGTTATTGGAGCGGGCATCATTCAGGTCGCCGGTATTGATCTGCTGAACGGAATATCCTAATGCTTTCTGTTTCCGGGTAATACCCAATGCTGTAGTCACCACAACACTCTCCAGTTCTTTGGATTGCGGGGTCAGTAAGATCTCAACAGCAACTGCCGCTTTTTCTGCTGTATAGGTTTGCGATTCAAAAGCGACTGATTCAAAGCGGATAATACTGCCTTTTGCTACGTTAACGGAAAAATGGCCCGACGGGTCGCTGACCGCAAGCGACCGTTTCCCATCCGTCACTGATACGTTAGGCACGGGATTTTTAGTATCCTGTTGACGGATATTGCCGGAAATGGTGATAAGCTGTGGTTGACCGGATACGGCTAGGCAAAATAAAGCCCCGGCCAGCGCCAGCAGCACTGGTGTAAGCAGTTTCATAGTTAACGTTTTGTTGGTGGAATTTATCAGGCCGCAATTTGCGGCAAGCATGTTGCCAAATTGTTACTCCAATGAGAACAAAATGTGAACTGAGTGAATTGTTAAAAGCCAGTGGATAATTGAAATAGTTATCCCTGATCCGTAAACGTGAATAACTATCAGAACAAAAGCATAACAGGCATTAAATAATATGTAGATTTATTTTATGAACGACAGTAAACAGGGCAGGATCATTTTAATTGCAGACGATGATATCGATGACCAGGAAATGATCAGCGACAGTTTCCGTGATATTGACCCGAATTGCAAAGTGGAAGTGGTGTCAAATGGACAGCAGGCGATCAGTCGGCTGGAAAATAATTCATTGCCCGGTCCCTGCCTGGTGGTACTGGACCTCAATATGCCGATACTCGATGGCATGGAAACACTTTCGCGCATCAGGAAGAACCCTTCATTTCAAAATATCCCGATAGTGGTTTTCACCACGTCCAATTCAAAAGAAAGCAGGAAACAATCGCTCACACTTGGCGCCATGGATTATATCGTTAAACCCAACGACTATTTAGGGTTGATGGATGTTACTACTAAAATGATGCAGTATTGTAGTTGATAACTGGAAATTTTCGGCCACAGATTACACAGATTTACACAAATAGGCACATGTACTAATCTGTGTAAATCTGTGTAATCTGTGGCAAAAAAAAATCGCTATCCCTCCTCAATCCCTTGTTTCAACTTTTAATCTTTTAATACCATATTCCAACAACAGTTTTTCCATGTCAGCTATGATCAGCTGGTCATTTTCGGATTTGAGGAGATTAGTGCCAATAAACAATGGAACAGATTCGGTTGTTTTTTCCTGTAGCAGGTATTCCGATGCATTCGTGCTGCCTCGTTTGTATAGCGGGAACCCATCACGGTTTGCTTCCAGAAAGAAGGAACCAGGTTTTGAACTTTTCTTGTCCAGTACAAGCCTTGCAATATTCTGCAGGGGTACAATCGTGAGAAAAGAGCCTTTGGTATTTCCCGACAGGGTTACTTTATCTGCATCATAAAAAAGATGCAGCGCCTGTCCACTGAAAAACGCCTTATAGAGGGTAAACGTGGTGGATTCTTTATTGCCTGATACCCAGAATTCAGGATTGTTATTCAAATGCTGTTTCAGCAGGTGGTTTACGGCATCCGTTTCCTGTCCTTTCCTTATCTCCGTCAATTTATCCAGGGTCTTTTTTATCGTTTCGAAACTGGTACGATCTTTCTTCAGGTAATTGAAATAGGCTGTCTGAACATATTTGGACTCTTTTATGTCATCTCTTTCGATGTTATAATTGGCAACACGGTGACTGAGAAAATTAATTTTAATGGTTCCCACAGGTGATTCGGTGATACTGTTTCCATCTGTTACTGTAAAAATATCGGCTGGATCAAATGCATAGTAGTGTTGGGTTTTTCCTACCGTAAAGATTATTTTGAGTATCCCTTTTTCCATTTCAACTGCATTGTCATCCACCACAAACCGGCTTTTATCCATGATCTTGATCACACCGGCAACATCTTTTGCCTTTGCATTAAGGATATTAACACAGTCTTCTATGGTTGCCGGTAACTGTGCTTTGGTATTCATGGATAGAAAAGACATACACAATAGCATACAAAACATGATCTTTCTGGAAACCGGATTTTTAACGTATATCATCTCGTGGTATTGGGTTTTAGTTTGCAATGATAATATTTTTTCGTTTTTGCCGGTTATACAAGCCAGGCATGTGGATATTTTGCCTGACAGCAGCTTTCGTTTTCGGTAATGGTAAAATCCTTCTAACTAACCTTACCTTAGTGTATCTCCATAACTTTAAAATCATCCGTATGCGTTACATAATTGTGTTACTCCTTGCCGGTATTACCACTACAGCATTTTCGCAGAATAATGCGATCAGTAAAGAAAAATGGCATTGGGACAGCGAACTCAAACAGGATACCAGCGCCGGCTATGCACAGGCAGTAAAAGTTGGCAATGTATTGTACATATCAGGTGCAGTAACCCGGAATATAACACCCGAGGGAATTACACAGGTATATACTGCGCTGGAACGTTCGCTGAAAAGTTTTGGCGCCGGCTTTCAACATGTAGTAAAGGAAAACCTGTACACAACAGATATAGAAGCCATGAAAAAATACAACGATGCCCGCAAAGTTTTTTATAAGAATGATTTCCCGGCAGCTACCTGGGTACAGGTAAGCAGGCTGTTTACAGAGAATGCCAGTCTGGAAGTAGAACTGGTAGCGTATTTGCCGAAATAGTCCAGTCATACAATGCCACAACTTTGCACCCCAAAATCTGTGTTACTCTGTGCCATCTGTGGCAAAAAAAAATGACCATTAAAGGACTTATTTGACCTCCCCTTTACAAAGCATTCACTTTCTTCTGCAGATCAGCCGCATACTTAGATGACAACCCATTCAACTCATCCACCATTTTTTGCGCCTTCATCTTATCTTTTTTGTCTAAGTGGATCAATGTGGCATAATACCTGGCATTTTCGTTCTTGGGATTTAAAGAAAGCGCTTTATCAAAGTTTTTCAATGCATCCTCAAGCCTGTTTAGTTTATACACACTGTATCCCAGTTCTACATAAGCAGCCGTGTACGTAGGTTCACTGGCGATGGCGGTTTCCAGGTATTTGATTGCTTCGCTGTATTTAGTAGTACTGTTGAGACAATAGCCCATGCCAAAATTCGCTTTCCGTTCACTGGGGTTTATATCCAATGCCTGCTGGTACCATTTCATGGCCTCGGGCATGTTTTTCTGGTTGTCGCGGTAAATTTCCGCTATGCCATTGTAGGGAATATGGCTTTTTTTATCCACCAACATTGCTTTCTTATAAAATGCGATCGCTTCCTCATCCTGTTTCTGCCTGCTGCAGGCGAAGCCCAATTCCAGGTAGGTATTGAGATAGTCATTTTTGATGGCTTCCGATTTCAGCAAAACAGTTTTAGCGTTGCTGAAATTTTTAAGGGCATTGTACATGAATCCCTTCCTGTACCAGTACAGATAATCGTTGATACTGGTATTATTATCCTTTACAATCGCCTCGTATCTGTCGAAATACCCGATCGCTTTTTCGTATTCCTCATCGGTATATGACAGGTAGCCGAGTTGTTTAAAACATAAGCTATAATCGGGTTTTAGTTCCAGACATTTCTGGTAATTCTCAATGGCCGAATCTTTCTGACCGTTTTTTTCGAATGCATACCCCAGTTCAAAATACAATTTGGGGATCTTCGCCATGTAAGGTCGTGCCGCACGGAATGACCTGATAGCATCCGTATATAACTTCAAATCATTCTGGCACCAGCCACTTTCATACAATGCTTCCGCATAATCACTTTTGAGGACAATGGCCTGTTTGAATTTCTGCAAAGCCTCGGATGCTTTTTTATCTGTTTTCAATTGCAGCCCCTCTTTGTACAGGGCAACTGCGTCCTGGGCCACGCTAATGGTAACACAAACAAATAAGGCCGCAAGAATAGAAATGAAATATTTCTTTTTCATAATGTATCAGTATTGGTGGGCGCTGAAAAATACGTTTTTGTTGTATTACTATCAATATCCAAATGGATAATTTTTGCAGTAAAAGAAATTCGCACGCCAAGGCGCAAAGGCGCAGTTTTGACCTGAGGGTAATAATCTGTGCAGATATCATTCAACCACGCCTTTGCGCCTTGGCGTGAATTTTTCAGAACAGGTTATATAGTCACCATAACATTATCGGCAAATTTTTTCGAAACGGAAATGGTTGCCTTTTTGGAAAGGCTTATCACAAGGGATCCGTCGAATGCGATTTTCTCGAGGACCTTGATTTTAGTGCCAATGCCTACGTTTACCTGCTGCAGGTATTGGAGAAAAGGCGCAGAACTGTCCTTTACACCTACTACCTGGCAGCTTTTATTGATGTCGACATCTGATAATGTAATCCTTTGTGCAATATTCAGTTCACCGCTGGCCGATGGTATCGGGTCGCCATGCGGATCAACCTGCGGGAAGCCCAGGAATTTTTCCAGGCGGGTGATCAGTTCTTCGGAATGGATATGTTCGAGCTGTTCGGCTATTTCATGTACCTCATCCCAGGCAAACTGTAGTTTGTCGTGCAGGAATACTTCCCAGAGCCGGTGCTTGCGGATGATCAATATGGCTACCTGCCGCCCGTTCCGGGTTAAGGCTACCTTTTTATACTTCTCATAAGAAATCAGCTTCTTCTCAGCCAGTTTGCGCAGCATATCGGAAACCGTCGGCGGTTTTGTCTGCAGTTTCTCAGCTATCGCGGTGGTAGAGGTTTCCGCAGGTGAGCTCCTTTCCGTGAGCGAATAGATCGCTTTCAGGTAGTTTTCCTCCGTAAAACTGAGTGCGGCGGGCTTCATAGCTATAAAGATAGGGATAATACCAAAACATATTTATTAGACTTATCTAACATTATATTTTGACAATCCAAATTTAAAATTACCTTTGCCCAAAATCTTTCATGGGTAAAAAGCAATTGTTGCTGGTTTCTGTGCTTGTCGTCTTTGTAGTGGCAATGATCTCCTGTAGTAAACTGCTGCCCGGCGCTCCCGCGGAAGACAGTATACTCGATGGCCCGGTAGATGGATTGACACCAGAGCAGAACCGCCTATTTCTTCGTGGGGATGTGGCTTTTAATGATGAGATTTTTTCGGGCGCTAATGGACTCGGGCCCATTTTTGTGGCCACCTCCTGCGGCAGTTGTCATGCCGGTGACGGTAAGGGACACCCATTTACCACACTCACCCGTTTTGGCCAGAGTGATACGCTTGGCAACCAGTTCCTGCATCTTGGCGGACCGCAGTTACAATCAAGGGCCCTGCCAGGTATCCAGCCCGAAACCATTCCTTTAGGCGCTACCTTTTCCCGTTTTACCCCACCTGCCAACACAGGCCTGGGCTTCCTGGAAGCAGTACCTGATGCTACCCTGCTTTCTCTGGCTGACGAAAATGACGCTGATGGTGATGGCATATCGGGCAGACCTAACTGGATACAGTTACCCGGCTATTGCCTGTTTCGTCCCGGAACGGTGGCGCGCAACGGAAAATATATCGGCCGCTTCGGGAAAAAAGCAGCGGTATATGATCTTCACCAGCAAACAGCCAATGCCTATAACCAGGATATGGGTATCAACTCTAACTATGAATCTTATAATACCTATACTGGTCTACAGATAGATCCCGAAGTATCCAATCAAACGGTGCTTGATGTGGTCTTTTACCTGCAAACACTAAAAGCACCGATACAGCGACAACCAAACGATGCCGATGTATTGGCAGGCAAACAGATCTTTACTACGATCTCCTGCAGTAAGTGCCATACGCCACAACTACAGACAGGCCCGTCAGCAATTGGTGCGCTTGCTAACAAAACCATTTTTCCGTACACAGATCTGTTACTCCATGATATGGGCCCGGGATTGAATGATGGTTATACAGAAGGCACCGCGCTGACAGCAGAATGGAGAACACCGCCGTTATGGGGCCTGGGATTGTCTAAGAATTCACAGGGCGGACAGGTTTTCCTGTTACATGATGGCAGGGCAAAAAGTATGGAAGAAGCCATTTCATTACACGGCGGAGAAGCAACCCAGAGCAAAAATAAATTTCAGCAATTAACCGCAGCGGACAAGGCCAAACTCATGAAGTTCCTGGAATCGCTTTAATACGCAAACATGGATAGAAAAGATTTTTTAGTAAAAGCCTGTACCGCCTGCCTGTCAATGACAGCGGTTTCGGCTTTACTATCCTCCTGCGGTGCGACGCATTATATAACAGGGAGCATTGTTACGGATGGCTTGCATATCAGCAAAGATGATTTTGCCATTGGCAAACAGGGTGCCACAGCATACCGTTCTTTTATCATTGTACGCAACGATACGCTTCAATACCCGATCTGCGTGTACCGGTTTAGTGAGACTGAATATTCTGCGTTATGGATGCGTTGCACACACCAGGGAACAGAACTGCAGGCCTCCGGCGACTCACTGCAATGTCCGGCACACGGAAGCGAATTCAATAACAAAGGCGCTGTTACCAACGGCCCTGCCGATAACGCTTTGCGGAGCTTCCCGGTAACTGTTTCCGGCAAAGAATTATTTATCGACCTGAGAAAGCAATCATGAAAAATAGTTACCTGATAATTTTGTTGATGATGGTTGTGCATACCACTTCTGCACAGATCGATCCCGTTTTACTCCGGAAAACTGCTGCTGATACTTCTGTCCTTAAGCTAAACATGGATGCGGTGTACAACCGTCCGTTTATCGCCGTGGGAAAACTGCCTGTTTCTTTAGGCGGTTATGCAGAGGCCAATTACCAATACCTGAATGAGAACGGTGTGAGCGAGGGCCACCAGTTCCAGATGCGGAGACTGACGCTTTTTGTGGCCTCTTCTATTTCCAAAAGAATCAAGTTCCTGTCTGAAATAGAATTTGAAGACGGGACCAAGGAGATCAATATTGAATTTGCTTCAGCAGATTTTGAATTATCCCCGCTCCTGAATTTTCGCGGTGGTATCGTTATGAACCCGATCGGTTCTTTTAACCAGAACCATGATGGCCCAAAATGGGAATTTGTAGACAGACCCATCTCCGCTACACAGATGTTACCCGCAACATGGAGCAATGTGGGTTTTGGATTGTATGGAAAAAAATACAGCAAGGACTGGGTATATGGCTATGAACTGTATGCCACCAATGGATTTGATGAGAGCATTATTTCCAATTCGCAGAATAAGACCTACCTGCCGGCAGCCAAAGCCAATCCTGAGCGCTTTGAAGAATCATTCAATGGCGTTCCACTGGTTACCGCGAAGATCGCTGTCAGAAACAAACGCATTGGAGAGATCGGCTTATCCTATATGGGTGGTGTCTATAATAAATTCGAGGATGACGGGTTGGTACTTGATAAAAAAAGAAGTGTACAGGTATATGCCATCGACTTTAATACAACACTTTCAAAAACCGGTACATTTATCAATGGTGAATGGGCCTGGGTTAATCTCGATGTTCCCGATACCTATTCAGAACAATTTGGACGGGCGCAACAGGGTGGTTTTGTCGATATCGTTCAGCCCATCCTAAAAAAATCCATGTTCGGGTTTGGCAAAGCCGTACTCAATGCTGCCCTGCGATTAGAGTATGTGGACTGGAACAAAGGAACATTCAGTGCAACAGGTGGCAATATAGCAGATCATGTTTACTCGATAGTGCCGGCTATCAGTTGGCGGCCGACACCACAGACAGTCGTGCGATTCAATTACCGTTACAATTGGCAGACAGACATTCTGGGTAATCCTCCATCAAGACTGGCAGGGTTTCAATTCGGGTTCGCTACTTATTTTTAGTACTATTTTCAGCCTTTTTTTGCTGTATGCGCTGAAGAGTTCATCAGGCTTCCCTTACGTTTTCACCTGTTTTCTCTTACTGATATACTTTACCAATTCAAAACCACTACAGCAGACGATGGTCACGATCACAATAACGGTCATCGCTTTTACCTCTAAAAACGTTGTTTTAAAGACAGGATGTAAAAAAGGAATGTATATAATGGATAACTGGAGTAATAAGGTAAGAACAATGGCGCCCCACATTCCGCGGTTGGCAAACAGCCCCGATGAAAATATCTGCTTGTAATTTGATCTTGCGGAGAGTGCATTGCCAAGTTGTACAAAACACAGCGTGGTAAACACCATTGTTTGCTGGGTTCTTATATCATACCCATGATCTACCGCCCACCACTGCACAGAAAGGGAGCCTATGGTCATTATGATCCCTGCAATAACTATTTTAGCAATAAGCCCGCCCGCAAACAGGTTTTCTTTTGGTGGACGGGGCGGCTTACTCATAATATCTTTTTCTGCAGGTTCTCCTACCAGTGCAATACCCGGCAAACCATCTGTTACGAGATTGATCCAAAGGATATGAATGGGCAACAATGGAACTGCAAATCCTATGACAGGTGCAAACAGGATGGTAAGTATCTCACTTAAATTACAGGATAAGACGTATAAAATGAATTTCCTGATATTATCATAGATCCGTCTGCCTTCCTTGACTGCTTTGATGATCGTGCTGAAATTATCATCCAGCAAAATCATATCTGCCGCTTCTTTGGAAACATCTGTTCCGGTTATGCCCATGGCCAGCCCGATATCCGCCTGTTTTAGTGAAGGGGCATCATTCACGCCATCTCCGGTCATCGCAACAAATTCACCATTGCTTTGCAGTGCTTTCACGATCTTCAGTTTCTGCTCAGGCGACACCCTTGCGTAGACAGAAATATTTTTTACCTGTTGCGCAAAATCTGCTTCGCTTAGTTGGTCCAGGTCGGCACCTGTTTTCACTTCTGTGTTACCATCGCTGAATATCTGTAGTCTTTCAGCAATACTCTTAGCGGTAAGCGGTTGGTCGCCTGTTATCATTACGGTTTTAATACCGGCCGTTTTAGTTTGTTGAACCGCCTCTATGACTTCCTCCCTCGGCGGATCGATCATGGCTGTCATTCCCAGGAAATCAAGTTCCGTTTCCATCTCTACCTTTATCTGCCCTGGCTCCTGGTCATATACTTTGTACCCGAAAAACAATACCCGCAGACCCGCTTCCGCCCATTGCCGGTTTGCTGCCTGCCATTCCGGAATTTTGTCTTTGTGTTTTCCGGCAACTATTTCAAGTATTCTTACGGGTGCACCCTTCACAAACAATATCCATTTGTCATCATGCCTGTGCAGTGTACTCATGCGCATACGCACAGAATCAAAAGGAAGTTTACCGGATAGCGGGAACTTTTCGTCTACAGATTTTTTCTCATGCCCGTTTTTTACAGCTTCCTGTACCAAAGCAGTTTCCGTAGAATCTCCCAGTAAACCGCCATCTTCGGCAAACCGTACATCATTGCAAAGCATCATGGCATACCGGAGCAATTCTTCCTGCCCTGTTGCAGCCACCGTTTGTTCAACGGTCATTATATTCTGTGTAAGTGTTCCGGTCTTATCTGTACAGATATAGGTTACAGAACCCAATGTTTCTACTGCCGGTAATTTCCTGATCAGCGCTTTCTGATCTACCATTCTGCGGGCACCCCGCGCAAGTGCAATGGTGATAACAGCGGGGAGGGCCTCCGGCAAAGCCGCAACAGCCAGCGAAAGCGCCACCAGGAATAATTGCAAGGCAGGCTCACCGCGTAACAAGCCTAATCCAAAAACAATAGCGCAGATAATAATAACAATCACAGCCAGCTGTTTACTGAAAACAGACAATCTTTTTTGCAGTGGTGTTTTTTGATGCCCGCCTTCCATCAAACCCGCAATCTTTCCTATCTCCGTATTCATGCCGGTGCCGGTTACGATCGCTTTACCCGAACCGTTACTTACAATGGTTCCTTTGAATACCATATTGAGCTGATCTCCCGGCACAAGATTATTTCCCGCTACAGGGTCTGTTATTTTCTCAATTGAATGACTCTCGCCTGTTAAGGAAGCTTCATCTGTTTTCAGGGAACTGACTTCGATCAGTCTTGCGTCTGCAGGTACGATATCCCCGGCTTCTATCAATACCAGGTCGCCGGGAACCAGTTGACTGGCTTCAATTTTCACGGGATTATTGTCACGTAAAACAATGGCGTACTGCGCAGACATTTTTTTCAACATCCTGATCGATTCTTCCGCATTGCTTTCCTGCGAAAAACCCATCCATGCATTGGCCAGAATGATGGCCAGTATCACAAAAGCATCTGTACGCTCGCCTACAATGAATGAGATCACCGCAGCAATGATCAATATCAGTATCATCACATCGGTAAACTGCGCCAACAGGATAGATAATTTGCTTTTGGGTTTTGTTTCCTGCAAAACATTTTCGCCATGTTCTTGCTGTAATGCAGGAATAGCGGCCTTTGTCAATCCCTGCCCGGAAGTTTTAAGTTCCGTAATGATGGCTTCTTTGCCAAGTTGGTAAAATGCGTTCATCGTTTGCTTTGTAATAGCAGTATAGAAAAAATGATTCCACCAACGAAGAATCCCAGAAAAACAGCGCTTGCGCAGCGTTAGTGATCGTTAAGCGGCAACCCTAACCGCTGATAATCTTTCCAATTGACATATTCGGGTGCCACCCGGTGCTCCACCATGGTGATACAATCTGTTACGGGGCAAACCAGCTGGCATAGGTTACAGCCCACGCATTCCTCATCTTTGATGGTATAAGTATTGTAAGGGTGTCCTTTGGCAATATTGATGGACTGGTGCGAAGTATCCTCACAAACGATATAACATAGTCCGCAATGGATACATTTATCCTGGTTGATGCTGGCTATATGGTGGTAGTTGATATCGAGTTCTTCCCAATGTATGATCGTATCAACTGATTTACCGATGAAATCTTCCAGCCGTGTAAAGCCTTTTTCATCCATCCAGTTGTTCAGCCCTTCACACATGTCTTCAATAATGCGGAAGCCATGTTTCATTACAGCGGTACATACCTGCACGGTAGTGGCGCCGAGCAGCATGAATTCTACCGCATCTTTCCAGGTACTGATTCCGCCGATGCCTGATATGGGTACTTTCCGCGTAACCTCATTCTGGCTGATATTGGTCAGCATTTTCAAGGCAATGGGTTTTACCGCAGGACCACAGTAACCACCAAATACAGATTTGCCGGCCACATTCGGATTGGGGACCAATGTATCGAGGTTGATACCCGTTACCGATTGTATGGTGTTGATCAGTGATAATGCATTTGTACCCGCTTCCACTACAGCTTTCCCTGTAGGCACCGGTGAGTGAACATTCGGTGTCAGTTTGGTAATAACAGGAATAGTCGCTTTCTCCATCACCCATTCCACTACCATGCGCGCGATTTCTGGGTCCTGTCCAACTGCCGCTCCCATCCCTCTTTCTGTCATGCCATGCGGGCAGCCGAAATTCAGTTCGAGACCATGCGCACCGGTATCTTCTACCTGTTTGATGAGTTCGTGCCAGCTTTCACGGTTATTATCCGCCATCAATGAAACAATCATGGCGCGGTCGGGGAAAAGTTTGATACATTCTTCTATCTCACGGAGGTTGATGTGCAATGGCCTGTCGCTGATGAGTTCGATATTGTTAAAGCCCATCACACGTGTACCGTTGAAATCCACCGCAGAATAACGGGAGGATACATTTTTTACCTGGCTGCCCAGTGTTTTCCAGACCACGCCACCCCACCCTGCTTCAAACGCGCGAAGCACATTCAATTTTTTATCCGTAGGCGGGGCGCTGGCCAACCAGTACGGGTTGGGGGCTTTGATGCCGAGGAAGTTGGAACTGATATCTGCCATGGTGTGCTTTTTTTCACGCAAAGACGCTAAGGGGCCAAGGCGCAAAGGTTTTTATAAGTTGTTTACTATTCTGTGAATGCCATCTTTAATGAGATTAACATTGAAGTTTACCAATATTCCAAGTTTGCAGCCGGTTAATTTCAAATAGGTCTGTACCTGTTTGTAATGAACAGGTGCCAGTGCTTCAATAGATTTTAATTCGACCACAACTTTATTGTCAATTATTATATCTGCCCTGAAACCTGCTTCCATTCTAACTTCCTCATGAATAAGTGGGATTGGTTTTTGTCTTTCAAAAATTATCCCCGTTTTACTCCATTCGTAGCAGAATATTTCCTCATACACTACCTCAAACAAGCCTGGCCCATACTGTTTATGAATCCTAAAACATGTATCAACTACCATCCGTGATATGTCATTCTCACTTAACATACCTTATGCGCCTTACAAACTTTGCGTCTTTGCGTGAAAAAGAAATTTCAGAATCGAGGCCGCTCCTTCTTTCCCCGCCTGTACAGCGTCTACGACTTCTTTCCCCCCATTCACACAATCGCCACCTGCAAAAACACCGAAGAGATTGGTTGATGATAAAGTATCAATCAATACTTTTCCATTTTTATTTTCGATATTATTTGTACCAACAAGATCCCCAAATGGCATCTGCCCCGCTGCTTTGATCACCATATCGACAGATAGTGTGATGGTCTCTCCTGTATCCACCGGTGCACGGCGGCCGCTTGCATCAGGTTCGCCGAGTTGCATGAGACTACAGGTGAGTTGTGTCACTTTTCCATCTATCCCTATTATTTCTTTCGGTGCTGCCAGCCAGATGATCTCACAGCCATCGAGTTTCGCAATATTGAGTTCGGCTTCGGTGCAGGGCATTTCTTCCTGTGTACGCCTGTACACCAATGTCACTTCTTTCGCTCCCAAACGTTTTGCCTGTGTAGCGGCATCAATAGCGGTCATACCCATCCCGATCACGGCTACTTTATCGCCAACAGGTACGGAAGAGTATCCTTTCGTACGTATATCATAGATAAAACCGATGGCATCAGTTACACCCTCCAGTTCTTCGCCGCTGATATCCAGTTGCCGCGCGATGCCAACGCCAAAACCTAAGTACACTGCGTCATAATTTTCGTGTAGTTGTTCCAGTGAAATATCTTTTCCCAGTTCCTGGTTGTATTTTATATCAATACCACCGATGCTGAGGATATAGTCCACTTCCTCTTCACAGAATTGCGGTGTTACTTTATAGGCAGCAATACCGTAAGTCATTAAACCACCACCTTTACTTTCTTTTTCATAAATGGTTACAGCAACACCTTCGCGCGCCAGCGCATGCGCGCAGCTTAACCCAGCAGGACCGGCACCCACAACAGCCACTTTTTTTCCGTTCAATGGTTTGCGTTGAAACAATTGCCAGCCACCTGAGATGGCTTTTTCGGTAGAATAACGCTGTAGTTTGGCAATAGGTATAGGCGCTTCCTCCATCAGGTTGAATACACAGGCACCTTCACATAATTTTTCAACCGGGCAAACCTTACTGCATCCGCCGCCCATGATATTAGCTGATAAGATCGTATGCGCCGAACCTTTGATATTTTCTGTGGTAATCTGTTTGATGAACTTAGGAACATCGATGCTGGTGGGACAGCTTTTTGTACACGGCGCATCATAACAAAACAGGCAGCGATTAGCTTCCACCAATGCCGCCGAATGTGTTTCAAATGGTGGATGGATATCACTGAAATTATGGTGATATTCTTCGTCGGTCAGCCTGTTGTTCTTAATCGCCATAGATTTATTTTGAATGTTGAATGATGAATGATAAATAAAAACCCATGCAACATTTATAATTTATCATTCAACATAATTATAGCTCTGTGAGCCTGCCATAGGTTTCCGGTCTCCGGTCGCGGAAGAACTGCCATACGTTTCTTACTTCTTCTATCATGTCGAGGTCAAAATCCGCTACCAGTAATTCATCTTTGTCTTCTGATGCCTGCGCGAAGATCTGCCCACGTGGATCCACAAAGTAGGAACTGCCATAGAACTTACCGAGGTTCCACGGTTTCTCTTCACCCACACGGTTGATGCAACCCATAAAGTAACCATTGGCCGCCGCATGTGCGGGCTGCTCCAGTTTCCATAGATACTGGCTCAACCCTGCTACAGTAGCAGAAGGGTTGTAGACAATCTCTGCTCCATTCAATCCCAAACACCTTGCGCCATCGGGAAAATGGCGGTCATAACAGATATAGACGCCGACCTTTGCGTATTTTGTCTGGAACACCGGGTATCCAAGATTGCCGGGTTTGAAAAAGAATTTTTCCCAGAAACCGCTGGTTTGCGGGATATGGTTTTTGCGATACTTGCCCAGATATTTTCCATCTGCATCAATCACGGCTGCGGTATTATACAGCACACCTGGCTGCTCCATTTCATATACCGGAACGATGATCACCATCTTATATTTTTTTGCATACTCCTGCATACGCTCAACGGTTGGACCAGGAACTGTTTCTGCGCTTGCGTACCATGCCCTATCCTGGCCCGTGCAGAAATAGGGTGTATTAAAGATCTCCTGGAAACAAAGTATCTGTACGCCTTTCTTACCCGCGTCTTCGATCAGCGGGATATGTTTCTGGACCATGGCTTCTTTTATCTCTTCAATGGTTCCTTCGCCTTCTGTTTTTGCGAGGCTCATTTGTATCAGTCCTGATCTTACAATTCTTGCCATATTTTTAAATTTAGATGTTGAATGATTTTTTTTTCACGCAAAGGCGCTAAGGAAATAAGGCGCAAAGCTTGACGTTTTAGGTGTCTCAGTTTGAGATTCGTTTGAGGGCTAAAGCCCTTTGTTAATTAGCTGTCAATAACCCCAGCCTTAAGGCTGGGGTTAGGATCACTGCTTGGTTCTGGGCTTTAGCCCTCAAACGAATTTCAAACTGAAACGCTAACGACATCTTTTCCTCAACCTTATATGTTCTGTGCAACTTTGTTTCTTTTAATAAACTGTCCATAGCCCTTATTAAGGTAACAGGTATTATTATCAATCGCAACTTTCCCCCTTAATAAAACGGTTTTTACTTTTCCAGTCACCTCCCATCCTTCGTATCCTGAATAATCCACATTCATGTGGTGTGTTTTGGCGGAAATGCTGTGTTTTTCGTTGGGGTCGATCAAAATAATATCTGCATCACTCCCCACTGCGATCGTTCCTTTTTTAGGGAACATACCAAATATCTTCGCTGCATTGGTGGCCGCTACCTCCACATATTTATTCAGTGTGATCTTTCCTTTGTTCACGCCTTCGCTGAATAAAAGTTCCATCCGGTTTTCAATAGCAGGGTGACCATTGGGGATCTTTGAGAAATCGTCTTTGCCCATTAATTTCTGTTCCCACATAAAAGGACAATGATCCGTCGCCACTACGTTTACCAGCCCCTGGTTGATACCGGCCCATAAAGTAGATTGATCCTTTTTCTCGCGCAGCGGGGGGCTCATTACCCATTTCGCGCCCTCAAAATCTTTTTCATAGAGGGAAGCATCGAGGATAAGATATTGAATGCAGGTTTCAACAAACACTTTCTGGTTACGGCGTGTTGCATTGCGAACAGCATTGAGTGCGCCTTCGCAGGTGAGGTGTACGATGTATCCAGGACAGCCCGTATAATTGGCCATATCTGTAAACCGCGCGCTGGCTTCCGCTTCTGTTACTTCGGGTTGTGAGAGATAATGGTATAAAGGGGATCGTTTTCCTTCGGCGCGGTGTTTGGCTACGAGGTAATCGATCATATCGCCATTGGTTGCATGCACATTGATGAGGCCGCCGTGTTTTTTTACTTCCTGCATCAGTCCCACCATCTGCCTGTCATCGATCATCAGTGCACCTTTGTAGGCCATGAAAGTTTTGAAAGAGCTGATACCCTGCTCTTCGATCATTCCACGTATTTCTTTTTTTGTATCCTCATTAAAATCGGTGACTGCCATGTGGAAGCTATAATCGCCCACTGCATTGCCGTCGGCGCGGCTGTTCCATTCATCAAGCGCTGCGCGGAGACTGTTGCCCTGTTTCTGTAAAATAAAATCGATCACAGTAGTAGTGCCCCCGAATAATGCGGCGCGGGTACCGGTCTCATAATTATCACTCGAATAAGTACCCATGAAAGGCATATCGAGGTGTACATGTGGATCGATACCGCCGGGCATGACCAATTTGCCTGAAGCATCGATCACCGTATCTGCTTTCACCTGCAGATTTTTCCCGATGGCAGCAATGGTTTCGCCTTCGATGAAAATATCGGCCATATAATCATCGGTGGCAGTAATGATCCGTCCATTTTTTATCAGAACACGCATGGTGGTATGTTGAATGTTATGTGTTGAATGTTGAATGGGTATCCAAATTCAACCTATTAGTTTTATCGTTTTTTCATCAATAGCCAATAAACAAAACCGCTCATGCCAAATCCCACAAACCACGCATAATTATACAGGTGTATGATCCATGTGGGCATGGCATTGCTTTCAATTATTTTAATCGTCGCTAAAAATCCCGGAACATTTGGCAGGATACCCGCGATCAATGCGATGATGGCCGCTGTGTTAAAACCATTGCGGTATCCGTACATGCCTTTTGTATCATACAGATCTGCGACCACCAATTGCTGTTTGCGTATGAAATAGTAATCCACGATCATGATAGCACCCACCGGACCTAACAGGCTTGAATAGCCCACCAGCCAGGTAAATATGTACCCTGTGGGGTCCGCGATCAGTTTCCAGGGAAAGATGAGAATACCGATGATGCCGGTGATATATCCTCCCCTCCTGAAATTGATGCGTGATGGAGAAAGGTTGGCGAAATCATTGGCCGGACTTACGATATTGGCCGCAATATTTGTGGCCAGTGTTGAAATCACAACAGCGATCATAGCTAAACTGACAAGCAGTTTGCTGTCGAATTTTCCTGCCAGCACCAGCGGGTCCCAGATAGTGGTACCGTACACAATGGTTGTTGCAGAAGTTACCACCACCCCGATAAATGAAAACAATGTCATTGATGCAGGTAGCGCAACCGCCTGCCCTATCACCTGTGCTTTCTGGCTCTTCGCGTACCGCGTAAAATCGGGAATGTTCAAAGACAGCGTTGCCCAGAAACCCACCATACCTGTCAGCGCCGGAAAAAAGAAAGCAAAGAAAGAAGTACTGTCGCTGAATTTAGAAGGTTGCTGTAATATCGGTCCCAATCCATTGCCCGCGTTGATGGCCCAGAACAATAATGCCAATGCCGCGATGGGTAAAAAAAATGCTTTAAATACCAGCAATTTTTTGATGCTTTCCACACCGAGATATACCACGTACATATTCAGCAGCCAGAAAACAAGAAAAGTGATTGCGGGCCCTGTCTGTAGTCCGAACGAATCAGGAAATACCTGTGGCAATGCATCGACGGAAGGAAACCATACCCGTAACATCTGGTACAAAGCATAACCGCCGATCCATGTCTGTATGCCAAACCAGCCGCAAGCAACAATGGCTCGCAAAATGGCAGGCACGTTGGCACCGCGTGTGCCAAAGCTGGCCCTTGCAAATACAGGAAAGGGAATTCCATATTTAGCACCTGCATGACCATTCAGTATCATCGGTACCAGCACCACGAGGTTACCGAGGAAAATAGTGAGGATCGATTGCCACCAGTTCATACCACCTTCGATCAGTGAACTGGCCAGCATATACGTAGGGATACACAGGCTCATGCTGATCCATAGCGCGGCATAGTTCCAGGTGTTCCAGGTACGTTTATCACCGGGAACGGGGGCGAGGTCCTCACTGTATAGAGAGTTGTTCATATATTATGAATGTGTACTTATACTCGTGATAACAGCGTTTCAACTTTGCGTCTTATAAACTTTGCGTCTTTGCGTGAAATTTTTTGCACGCAAAGACGCAAAGTAAATAAGGCGCAAAGTTTTTTAAAGTGTATGTTCATCAGCGATCAGCAAAGCCTCACTGATGATCGCCAGCCCTTCATCCACCTGTTCTTTTGTAATGCACAATGGCGGCGCGATAAATACATAACTCCATCGCACAAATGTGTACATGCCCAGTTCTTTGATCCTGGCCGCTACTTTATTCATCACAGCCATTTCATCAGGTTTGGCATTGAACGGTGCCATCGGTTCTTTGGTCTTCCTGTTTTTGACGATCTCGATACAACCCAGTAAACCCGTGTTCCTGAAATCTCCGATGCAGGGATGTTTGGCTTTCATTTCTTCCACCCGTTTGTCAATATATTTTCCCATTGCCACTGCATTTTCAATGAGCCGGTCATCTTCATATATTTTCAACGTTTCCAATGCGGCTGCGCAGCTAACGGGGTGTGCGGAATATGTAAGACCTAACGGCAGCATAGCATCCGCATATTTTGACGCGATCTTATCACTTACCATCAGGCAGCCAAAAGGCAGGTAACCACAGGTCAACCCTTTCGCCATACAGATCATATCGGGAACGATGTTGTGGTTCTCAAAACCAAACCATTTACCCGTGCGGCCGAAACCGCTCATGACTTCATCCATGATCAGCAATATGCCATGCTTATAACACAGTTCACGTACCTGCTGCAAATACCCTACAGGATATTTTAGGCAACCCGATGATCCTGATTCTCCTTCCAGCAAGATAGCCGCAATATTTCCCGGACCCTCATAGGCAATGATGCGTTCCAATTGTGATACAGCTTCTTTGAGCAACGCTTCTTCCCCATACTCCCAGCGGTACAAGTAGGGAAGATCGAAATGAACAAAATTAGGTGCCTGTTGTGCATCCACTGGCAGTTTGCGCGGATCGCCACTCGCCGTCATAGCGCCGGAAGAAGATCCATGATAGGATTGATAACGGCTCAATATTTTATGACGGCCTGTATATAGTCTCGCCAGCTTGATCGCATTTTCAATGGAAGTAGCGCCACAGAGTGTAAAGAATGCTTTGTTGAGATCACCGGGGCAGATCTCCGCCAGTTTTTTGCCCAGCTCGCCCCTTACTTTGGTAACACAGCTGGGTGTAACATAACTTACTTCCTGCATCTGCTTCACCACTGCTTCTGTGATACGCTGGTTACCGTGCCCGATGTTCACATTCATCAATCCCGATGAAAAATCGATGTATCGTTTATCATCATAATCGTAGAGGTAGACACCTTCAGCATATTTTACGGCGATGGGTGCAATAACAGTTTGTTTACTCCAGGAGAATAAAGTATAGTCAAGATTATCCTGGATAACTTCCTGCGATTCAGAAATGGTTTTGGACTGCATGATATTATTGTTTTAGTGAGTACTGCAACGCATTGTTCAACTCATCCAGTTCACCCCTGCCTCCGGGTTCCATTTGGTGGTTGATTTTTTTAGTTTTGTCCAGAATTCAATGGAGCTTTTACCGGTTATATCTCCCACCCCGAACTTACTTTCGTTCCATCCGCCGAACGAAAACGGTTCACGCGGAACAGGTACGCCCACGTTAACGCCGATCATACCTGCGCTTGCCCTGTCGATGATATACCTTGCCAATCCGCCGTTCTGTGTAAATACGCTGGCCGCATTTCCATAAGGGTTTGCGTTTTCGATGGCGAGCGCTTCGTCAACGGTTTCTGTACGCATGATACTGATCACAGGACCAAAGATCTCTTCTCGCGCCACAGACATACCGGGTGTTACATAATCGATCACGGTAGGGCCAACGTAGGTGCCTTTTTCTTTACCGAGTACTGTTGCATTGCGTCCGTCTACCAATATTTTGGCACCGTCTTTTTCCGCTTCGGTGATATAACGTTCTATCCGCTCCTGTGACTCTTTGTTGATGACCGCACCTAAATTTTTACCGGGCTCTATTTTTCGTGCCTCATCGCATATTTTGGCGATGATATGATCCACATTACCCACACCGATCATAGCACTGGCGGCCATACAACGCTGCCCTGCACAACCACTCATGGAAGCGGCCACATTCTGCGCCGTCATATCGGGTTTTGCATCTGGTAATACCATCAAGTGGTTTTTTGCACCGCCCAGCGCGAGGCATCTTTTATAATGATGCGTGGCACGCTGGTAAACGATCTTCGCCACTTTAGTGGATCCTACGAATGATACCGCTTCAATACCGGGATGGTCGCAGATGGCTTCTACGATCGCTACATCGCCATGGACGATATTGAGTACGCCATCAGGTAAGCCTGCTTCTTTCAGCAGTTCGGCCAGCCTGCCGCAACTCAACGGTACTTTTTCAGATGGTTTCATGATCATGCAATTGCCAAGCGCAACCGCATTCGGTATGGTCCAGTTAGGAACCATGGAAGGAAAATTGAAAGGAACGATAGAAGCGACCACACCCAGCGGCACATGTTCCGTGCGGCATTCAACACCTTTGCTTACTTCCAGTACCTCGCCTGTAATCAGTTGGGGAAGTGAAGTAGCAAATTCCGTAAGCTCTATACATTTCTCGATCTCGGCAACTGCTTCTCCATAAGTTTTACCGTTCTCTTCACTACAGAGTTCGGCCAGTTCTTTCAGGTTTTTTTCCAGTAAGTATTTATACCGGAAGAAGACCTGCACACGTTCTTTGATGGGCATCCTGCTCCAGGCTGGAAATGCAGCTTTAGCGGCTTTTACCGCATCGTCAAGATCGCTGGGAGCAGACATGGGAACAGTTGATAAAAGGTTGCCATCAATAGGCGAGATCACCTGCATTGTCCGTTCTGAAGATGTGCTTACAAACTGCCCATTGATATAGTTACGTATAGCCGGGTATTTCATATAGGGCTGAATTGGTGAGAATAAGGGATTAAATTAAACATAATTTACCCTATTTCAAAGTATTGACAGCTGGAGCCGTAGCAAAGTGGTGTTTGAACCACGAAGGCACAAAGAGCACGAAGGGGCACAAAGAATGGAGGATTGAAACCATTGTTTCAAGCATTCTTCGTGTTACTTCGCGCCCTTTGTGTCTTCGTGGTTCAAAAAAAGCTAATAAAATAAGATAGCTTTCAAGTAATAGTGAGGTTCTTCCTGTTATTTATAACTTTTCGGTACGCCAGGATCTGTAACAATAACATAATCTCCCAAGAGCGCATACTGGTTCCAGTCAGGTTTGGCAAAATCTGCTCCGGCAAAACAACTGATATTTTGTATCCGCAGTTTTTTATTCTTCCGTTGTAATTGTGTAAATGTCCCGAGCCGGTAATCGGTATGGAAACGTCCATTCAGGTGAAAGATTTTTTTGTCCTTGTTTTTCTTCCAGTATTTGTAAATGCTTTCAGCCATAGTGGCATCCCACATGGTTTGTGCGTAATAAGTATTACGGCTTGGAACCCTGCCACCCATGATCGCACTGAATTTTTCGGAATAAGCCTGGTTCACTGTATCCAGCGGAAGCTTTGCAAAATTAACTTTAGCGCTTTTGGGTAAGCTGTCCAGACTTGCCAGTCCTCTCCTGCTGACCATGTTTACATAACGGCGTGGTGCATTGGCGGCAATGACAGACTGCTTCCATTGTTTGGCGGTATTGACCATTGGCCGGTAGTCCTTGTAGTTGGTCCAGGCTCTCGCTTCTGCTACCAATCTTCCGTCGGTAATAAAATCAGCTAAGTATTCATCCAATATCTCCTGGCAGTCTCTTTCAAACATTTCCATACTCAGTGTAACCGCCGAATAGCGGTTAATGAATGACTTGTAGATAGTATCCTGCAGTCGGTGTGCGATACTGTCGTTGTGTTCCTCTCCAAAGAAAATCACATTTGCGTCCTTTGCTGATTCAACAAGATCAGCGATAGTAATGATTTTTTGTGTCCTGGTATTGTATATTTTATAATGATCATACCAGGCAGATTGCGACCAGCCTGTGCCGCAAAAAAACAGGGCGATGATTAAACTAATAAAACTTCGGTAAGAGGTTTGCATACTAAGTTATTGGGTATAATATAAGAAAAAATAAAGTTTGTGACGCACAGTTTGATAATGTTTATCTTAAAAACACCCCGGTGTTGGGTCAATCCATTCTAAACCAACAGGTATTTATCGGGATGAGTTTATTATGCCATTGTATGCTTAGCGAAAGTAACTCGTAGAATGACTTCGGTGCTTACGTAACCGGAAATTGCATTTACGCTAAAGGTAACTATTCCAACGCAATGTGTTCCGCTTGATCATCTGGCTATGTGAGAAAGTTATTTACCTATTCCAGTAAGAGTATAATTACTTTGTCGCCGTTAACCGGCAATAACCCAATCATTACGACCATGATCGATCATAGCAATAGCAACATTTCTAAACTGGCTGTTCATTACGTAGGCAACAAAACTAATGCGGAATCCCTTGTACTGTCAAATGACCTGATGGATATTTCGGACCCACGCCTCAGGGAGTTATTGCTCAGTTATTTCCTGGGTTCATTCAAAAGTGCAGAATACTATTCTTTTACTTCCACCACCGGGGACCTCGAACTGAACCCGGTGTACACATTCGCGAAGAAAATATTTGATGGCCCAAAAACATTTGCCGCCAACAGCATCAACCTGGCAAAGCACCTGTATGAAGTGGCCCTTCACCCACAGATCAAATCCGGTGATTTCTTCGTGGTCCATATTGCTGCTTTGGAAATTGATGGCGAGACAACCGATGCCATCGGGATCTACAAATCAGAGAACAGGCAATCGTTCCTTAAAGTATCTGCTGCCGATAATACGTTCCGCTTACAATATGATGATGGTATTGATATTACTAAAATAGACAAGGGCTGCCTGATCTTTCATGTGGAAGGAAATGACGGTTATAAAATAGTGATCACCGACAAAGTGAACAAAACAGAAGGCGCCCAGTACTGGAAGGATCTTTTCCTGATGGTAAAACCAGCGAGCAATGAATTTAACCATACCAGGCAATTGATGAACATTGCCAAAGACTATGTTACCAAACAATACGTCAACGAATTTGATGTAACCAAAACGGACCAGATCGATCTGCTGAACCGTTCAGTAGATTATTTCAAGAAGCATGATACCTACGACAGGAAAGAATTTGAAGAAGAGGTACTGCACCATCCTGAAATGATCAAATCCTTCCAATCATTCAATGACCAATACAGTGTAAAAAATGAAATCGATATTGCCGACAATTTTTCCATATCCGCCCAAGCCGTCAACAAACAGGCCCGTATTTTCAAGAGCGTATTGAAGCTTGATAAAAACTTTCACATTTATATACATGGGCATAAGGACCTGATAGAAAAGGGGACTGATAGGGATGGGAGGAAGTATTATAAGATTTACTATGAAAGCGAAAGCTGATGAAACGCATGGCTTGTGCTGAATACCTGAATTTGCCTCATGGCCCATTTTTCGACTTATGCATCAAATATTCGTTTAAAGCTCAATTTAATGTCGAAAATTATCATTTATTTCGACATTAAATTATTCTTATGTCTAATTACTCAACATCAAATTGGCTAAATGTCGAATAATTTTCATAATTTCGACATCAATCTTGTTTAATGACAGATTATTCGACAACAAATAGTTTACCTGTCGAAAATGCTGCTATTTTCGACAGTTAGATTCGACTTTATTGAACCATCACGCCAAATGCATCAAAATGGCCCATAATAAAAACGAACCTTTCAATGACCTTCCGAATCTGCCACCTGAAGGTATAGACCTGGAAAACCCTGTCATACTCAGACAACTAACCAGGGCGGCACGAAGCCTGGCAGAACTGAATGGGTTGTGTGAGGGGCTGCCCGATCCCAATCTACTCATCAATACCATCGTTTTACAGGAAAGTAAAAGCAGTTCGGCCATCGAAAATATCGTTACCACACAGGATGAACTGTATAAGGCCGCGGCAGATCAAGAGACTAACAACCATGCTGCCAAAGAAGTATTGAGTTACAGGGAAGCTTTATATACAGGACTGAACCGGATGAAGGCCCAGCATGATCTGATCCTGACAAATACCATGGTGGAAATTGTACAAACGATCAAATCCAATACGGCCGGCATACGCAATACACCGGGTACGGCATTAAGAAATGCGGTCAACAATGAAATCATTTACACCCCACCCTGCTGCGAAGATGTATTGAGAGATAAACTAACGGCACTGGAGCAATTTATCAATGACAATTCGCTTTCAGAACTGGACCCACTGATCAAAATGGCGCTGATCCATTACCAGTTTGAGTCAATACACCCCTTTGCGGATGGTAACGGACGGGCAGGGAGGATCATAAACGGGCTCTATCTTGTACAGCAAAAAATGCTGGGGCAGCCTGTGCTTTTCTTAAGCTCTTACATTATGGAATACAAGACAGACTACTACCGTTTATTAAGAGGTGTAACAGAACAGAATAACTGGCAGGATTGGGTGATGTACATACTTACTGCAATATCAGAGACGGCGCAACTCAGTACCAGCAAGATCAGGAGAATGGCTGCATTAAAAGATGAAACAGAAGAGAAAATGAGAGCAGTCATGGGAGCGTCCTTTAACCACGATCTCCTACAGCTCATGTTTTCCATTCCCTATGTAAGAATAGAACTGCTGCAAAAGAAAAACATTGCACACCGGCAAACGGCTGCCGTATGGCTGAACAAGCTTGCTAAATCGGGAATACTACGGCCACAAAAAATGGGACGTCCGACTTATTATATCAATGATCCTTTGATGGAAATACTGGGGAATTAAATGCCGCTAATTCATCCAAAAGAAAAAACTGATCCAAAGCAAATACGCACGCGCATGTTAGGAACATGTTCCAATAATACTTTTGGTAATTCAATAACCATTCAGCGTGCTATCGACTTACGAAAATTCCCTGGATACGGCGACAGTGCCAACTCAAATGATCCTTCCATTGTTGTAGCAAACAAAAAAGCCGACCATTGCTGATCGGCTAAAACTCGTGCCCCAGGCGGGAATTGAACCCGCACTCGCGTTGCGGCGAACAGGATTTTAAGTCCTGCGTGTCTACCAATTCCACCACCAGGGCTTGCCCATTCTTGGGGGTGGATCCCCAAAAAAAATCCCGTCACGCCACCGGCTTGACGGGATTCAGAGCGAAAGACCGGGCTCGAACCGGCCACCCCGACCTTGGCAAGGTCGTGCTCTACCAAATGAGCTACTTTCGCTTGTTTATCCACCGAAACTTTAGTGAAGGTGGATCCTTGTATTTGTAAGAACTAAATTGGGAGTGCAAAAATAGCCATCACAGGTTCATGGCAAAATTTTTCTCCTTGTTTTTTACAGATTTATCTGTTTGTCAGACGAATACAATGGCCATAAGAACCATTCCCCCCGCTTGTACCTTGTAACTTTTGTGTTGTTACTTGTACTCAGGCTTGTATTCCGAGCTTTTCTGTACTTCTACGGCAGGTTTACCAGCATAACGCTGGTTGTATAACCGATAGCAGCCACCCAGTACAAAGGCTAAAATGCAGAAAACCTGTAGGTAAAAAAGAAAACGGGATGAGTTTACCCAGTTCTTGGTAAAATCTTTTTCCTGGCTATCGTGTGTTTCGTGTGACATAGTTTCTTATTGCTTTGCAAAAATAAGGTTCCGGGGCAAATTATCAGTCCTTCTTTTTAACAATTTCATGAAATCGTGTGCGCCTGTTGACAAAATATTGCCAAACCACCATACCCCTATACACCCCGGTTAGATTTTTCAGTGGTTTTCTTGTGTGCGGACGTGTATAATGACTGCCAATGATCCATTTAACCACCGCCCAATGCGCCTGGCAGATGGCCACAAAAAATGCTTTGTCCCCTGCCAGCAATCCTTTCCAGCCTGAAACTGCATCCAGTAGAAAACGAAAAGGCAGTTTCCAGATCTTTTCATACCAGGGAAGATTCTTGCAGAGCATGATCAGGTTGTTTCGGAAATTGAGAAACACTTTTCTTCCGCCTCTTGGCAAAGTACCCCCGCCCACGTGGTACACCACCGATTGCGGGCAGGACATTACTGTATAGCCAGCCAACTGCATACGCCAGCAGAGATCGATCTCTTCCTGGTGCGCAAAGAAGTCCGCATCAAGACCACCCAGTTCATGGTAGATATGCGATCTGATAAACATGGCAGCGCCACAGGCCCAGAAAACAGGTGCCGGTTCGTCGTATTGGTGTTCGTCTTTCTCGCATACATCAAACACCCTTCCGCGTGAAAAAGGATAACCCAAAACATCAATCCATCCCCCTGAAGCACCCGCATACTCAAAACTGGCAGGATCAGCATAGGCCAGCAGTTTGGGCTGACAGGCGCCGATTTTGTTATCCTGTTCCATCATAGTAATCACCGGTTCTACCCACCCGGGCGTAACTTCAACATCCGAGTTCAAAAGTATATAGTAGTCTGCTGCCACCCTTTTCAACGCCCAGTTATACCCTCCCGCAAAACCTTCATTTACAGGATGGGTAAGTGTTTCAACAGCGGGATACTGTGACTGTAAAAAAGCCAACGAATCATCCGTAGAGGCATTGTCGGCCACAATTACCCGCAACCCCGGGAACGTGGATGCCAGCACTGATGGCAGAAACGTTTCAAGGTATTTTCTGCCATTGTAATTTAAAATAACGACTGCGACCGAGGGTAATGCCAATGGAATGATTTGCTGCGAAAATAAGGTCTGGCAGTCAAACCCTGCTATACCGACACCGAATTCGTGTTTTGTCAGCTAAAAAAGCACCGAAATGAGTATCTTGCCAGCGAATTTTACCTATGTATTTTCTCCACGGCAATCTTGATCTTCTCAACCACTGACGGGTTGTTCATTAATAATTAGTAATGAACAATTAATAATTATTAATACCCTCTTGCTCTTAATAATTGGCTTCCCTCACTGCTGAACTCAATTATTAATTATTAATTATTAATTACTAATTATCAATTACCATGTTGTCTGAAAAAACAAACGCGTTCCTTGAACTGGAAAACAAATACGGTGCCCATAATTACCATCCCCTGCCTGTTGTGCTGGAAAAAGGGGAAGGTGTTTTTTTGTGGGACGTGGATGGTAAACGTTACTACGATTTTTTAAGTGGTTATTCCGCCGTTAACCAGGGGCATTGCCATCCCAGGATCATTGCATCATTGACAGAACAGGCCAAAAAACTGACGCTGACCTCAAGGGCATTTCATAATAATTTACTCGGCGAATATGAGCGTTTCATCACGCAGTATTTTGGATACGATAAAGTGTTGCCGATGAATACCGGCGTGGAAGGTGGTGAAACGGCCATCAAACTAGCCAGAAGATGGGCGTACACAAAAAAAGGCGTTGCAGAAAACCAGGCAAGGATCGTTTTTGCAGAGGGCAATTTCTGGGGACGTACCCTGGCCGCTATTTCCGCTTCTACTGACCCCAGCAGCTACAAAGGGTTTGGCCCTTATATGCCGGGATTTGACCTCGTACCCTATAATGACCTTCCCGCATTGGAAAAAGCGTTGCAGGATCCAGCCGTGGCCGCATTCATGGTAGAACCCATACAGGGCGAAGCCGGTGTGGTAATACCGGATGAGGGTTACCTGCAAGGCGTTCGTGCGCTTTGTAACCAATACAATGTGTTATTTATTGCCGATGAGATACAGACAGGCCTGGCCCGCACCGGCAAGATGCTGGCCTGCGATCATGAAAATGTACGACCCGATATCCTCATTCTCGGAAAAGCACTCAGCGGTGGTGTGCTGCCTGTTTCCGCCGTGCTGGCGGATGATGAGATCATGCTCAACATACTACCCGGCGAACATGGCTCCACGTATGGGGGCAATCCACTGGCTTGTGCGGTAGCTATCACAGCACTCACTGTTCTCAAAGAAGAGAACATGGCAGAGAATGCGGAAGCGATGGGGAAAATATTGAGAGACGGTTTATCGCGTATTCAATCCCCTTATATCAAAACAGTACGCGGTAAAGGTTTATTGAATGCCATCGTGATTAAACACCCTGATACAGAAGCAGCATGGAAACTCTGTATGATCTTAAAAGATAATGGATTACTTGCCAAACCCACACATGGCGATATCATCCGTTTTGCACCCCCATTAGTCATCTCGAAAGAACATGTGATAGAGTGTGTGGAAATTATCGAGAGATCGATACAATCTCTGTGAAACTCTGTGTTCTCTGTGACTCTGTGGTAAAGGACATTCTCCATCGATCAAAGCGAAGGATTTACCACAGAGTCACAGAGAACACAGAGTTACACAGAGGGCTTTACAGGTAATTTGATCTTGGGGAAGAAGGCCATGAATTGCATCAGCAAACTAAGGAATACTATACTATACAAAGCCGGTTTTTTCACGGGACACTCTCCCATCATACAGGCTGACACCAATAAATAATTCCTGACCGACCAGGCAAGGTTGAGCGCACCGATGAACACATTCGTTCGCTTGGCCCATATCCTGGGTACCAGGAATAACAGGGCCATTATGGAACAGATGATAATATTGAACAAACCCGGTTTACCAAAACTGGTACCTTCTGCATGTATCCCCGAAATGGTCAGCTGGCGGCTCTCAACATAACTCCATGGCAGAAAACAAAGCCCGATCACCAGTAATGCCGCAATAAACCCTATGGTTTGTGAATGTTTCATGTGTACTGTTATGCGGGCAAACCTATAACATTTTCCGTACCTGACAAACGCAGGGCCTTTGCACCTTTGTGAGAGGATTTTCGCGCAAAGCCGCAAAGGCGCAGTTGAACAGTAGTGATATTTTAATTATCTGTACAGAAGCCTTATTTTGTAGCAGCATTCGACAGCCCAATCTGGATACCAATGAAAAAATCGCTCCCGTTACGATTATACGCAGGACTTGCACTCGCCATCATCATAGTTTTACTGGTAGCATTTTTTACCATTGATTCCATTGAGAAGCAGGAAGAAGAAGGAAAAAAGGTAACCCATACCGTAGAAGTCCTGCGAAAAACAAGTGATGTCCAGTTACGGATTTTGCAAATGCGGGGAAGTATACGGTCGTACTGGTTAACAGGCAATGAACAATATATTGGTATATACAATACCGGCAGAAGCATTGTTCCCAATGCGGTACAGGATCTGATCAATACGGTTACTGACAATGCACAGCAAACGGCCAACCTGGTAAAACTTGATTCGACTTTAACATCACTGTTCGCTTTCTGGGCAGGCATACAGAAACTGACATCCGATCTTTCAAAAGAAAATGTGATTGCAATTACCCAGGAAGAAGAACAACTTCTTGCTGCTATCTCTTCCATTTTTACGACTATAAAAACAGAGGAACGAAGATTGCTTGTCTTCCGTGAAGAGAACCTCTTAAAAAGGAACAACCTCATCCGTTTCGTTATTATCGGCGGCATCAGTATACTGATGGTGGTGGTATTGATACTCGTAAATGCGGTGATCAACACGCTGAAAAGCAGGATACGTGCCGGCAACCGCTTACAGAACAGCCTGCTGGAAATGGAAAAGGTCAATATCTCTGCAGAAGAAAAAAACTGGGTGCTTACGGGAGTTGCCAGCATCACCAGCCAGATACAATCAGTGGATGGTAAAAGCAATCTTAGCCAGGATATTATCAATGCCGTTGTAAATTACCTGGAAATACCCGCCGGCGCCATTTACCTGGCAGATGATGACAACAATACACTTAGCATGACAGGATCTGTGGCTGTTTCGTCTATCGCACATGCTAATTTTGAAAAAGGCGAAGGTATCGTGGGTAATGCCGCTATCAAAAGAGATATCACGATCATCCGTAATATTCCACATGACTACTGGCATATTGAATCGGCCACCGGTTCTATGAGCGGTAAAGGAGAGATCGCCTGTTTACCGTTATGGGTAGCAGAGAACCTGAAAGGGGTTATTGAACTTGGCAACCTCAATGAATTCTCTCCCAAACAACTGATGCTGCTGGAAGCGATCAGTATTACGTTGGCCACTTCCATCCATACACGACAGTCAAGGATCAAAATTAATAAACTGCTGGAACAGGTACAGGAACAACAGGAAGCCATGGTGAGCCAGCAGGAAGAACTTCGCCAGACAAACGAAGAACTGAGCAGGCAGGCAGCAGAACTACAGGCATCGGAAGAAGAACTGAAAACACATGAAGAAGAGTTGCGCCAGATCAATACAGAACTACAGGAAAAAAATGATTCTGTTGAAAATGCCAAACACGCTTTAACATTGAAAGCACAGGAACTCGAAGCGACAAGCAAATACAAATCTGAGTTCCTCGCCAATATGTCGCATGAACTGCGCACGCCGCTTAACAGTGTGTTGATTCTGGCCAAACTATTATCTGACAACAACCCGAAAAATCTTACCGATAAACAGATAGAATACGCAAAGATCATTCACAAATCAGGCGCCGACCTTTTGCAACTGATCAATGATATCCTTGACCTCTCGAAAATAGAAGCTGGAAAAGTGGACCTATTGGTAGAAGATGTGGCCATTACCGGCATCGTTGATGATTTGACCGAATTGTTTTCGGTGGTGGCCGCTGAAAAAGAGATCAGCTTCCATAACCAGATTGGTAAAGATCTTCCCGCAACCATTCATACAGATAAACAGCGGGTGGAACAGGTATTGAAAAACCTGTTGTCAAATGCTTTCAAGTTTACGCCTAAAGGCGGATCCGTTTCGATCACTTTTGCAAACAGGGACCAGTTTGACCGGAAACGTATCGGCATCAGTGTAACTGATTCCGGCATCGGTATTTCTACAACAAAGCAGCAACTGATCTTCGAAGCTTTCCGGCAGGCGGATGGTTCAACCAGCAGGCAGTATGGAGGCACAGGTCTCGGGCTTTCCATCAGCAAAGAATTGATCAAATTACTGGGAGGTGAAATAGAAGTACGGAGTGAAGAGGACAAAGGCAGTACGTTCACCATATTTATTCCGCACAAACTGGAAATAGACAATACCGCCCGTCATACCGAGATCATGCCTGCTGTAGCCAATGTCTCTCTCGAAAAAGTAACCGAGCAGGATAAAGTGGAAGACGACAGGGGTATTGCCAGCAAACATGATAAGCTGATACTGATCATTGAAGACGATGAGAACTTTGCAACTATTCTAAAAGATTTTGCACGTGACAAAGGATACAAAACCATTGTAGCATTAAAAGGTGATGAAGGACTTTTATATGCACGGCGTTACCAGCCTTCCGCTATCATCCTGGATATTCAATTACCGGTGATCGATGGATGGTCGCTTCTACAACTACTGAAAGCAGACGCTTTGCTGAAAAATATACCGGTACATATCATATCAGCATTTGATGATAACCGCCTGCATACCTCGGGAGCATTGGCGTATGTAAAAAAACCGATAGACAGACCGGGACTCGAAAAAGCATTTTCGACCATCGGCGTTTACCTGGATGAACATTTGAAAAAAGTACTGATCATTTCCGCCACGCATTTTAAAGACGCGAGCTTACAGCAACTTTTCCAGCAAAACCACAATGATACTTCCTTTAAGCAGGTAACCTCGGTAGAAGAAGCTGCTCTGCTGATGCAGCAGGACATATATGACTGCCTGATAGCAGATATTGGAACAGATATTACCGCCGGGGTAAAAAAACTGGAACGCATACAGCAGGAAGTCAAGGATCAGCATATACCTGTGATCGTTTACCTTGATACGGATATTTCAGCGTCAGACGAACTGCAACTGAAAAAAATATCCGATGTGATCGTCCGCGATTCTCCTTCCGTTAACAGCCGTTTAAAGGACGAACTTGAACTATTTCTTTTCAAAGTGCAATCAGCCGATCAACAACAGGAACAAAATAATTATTCATCACCTGTTAACGATGCCAGTCTTACCGGGAAAAAAGTACTGCTGGTTGATGACGATATGCGGAATGTATTTGCCTTATCCAATGTACTTGAGGACCAGCAGATGGAAGTGATCACCGCTGCTGATGGCAAAGAATCACTGGAAACATTACTGAAACACCCGTCAACAGACATCATACTCATGGATATCATGATGCCTGAAATGGATGGCTATGAAGCCATACGCAGGATCAGGAAAGATTTAAAGATGACGCAAACGCCTATTATCGCACTCACCGCAAAAGCAATGAGCGGCGACAGGGAAAAATGTCTCGAAGCCGGCGCATCAGATTATATTACCAAACCCGTGGATGCACAAAAACTACTGTCACTGATGCGTGTGTGGCTATCCAGTTAATTATGGAAAAAAACGAACTGGTACATACCGGAGAACTGGAAGAAATTTTAGCTGTGCTGCTGCATCGTTATGGATATGATTTTAACGGTTATGCAAAAGCCTCATTGCTGCGCCGTGTAAACAGGTTTGCCAATGAAATCAAAAGCAGCTCCGCATACGAACTGAAATATACGTTACTGAATGACGAAACCGTTTTCCGGAATTTCCTGGAAGAAGTGACCGTAAATGTAACCGAGCTTTTCCGCGACCCGCAATACTACAGGGCCATGCGCGAAAAAATATTACCGGTACTTGCCTCCTATCCCATCATCAAAATATGGCACGCGGGTTGTTCCAGTGGTGAAGAAGTTTTTTCCACCTGTATACTGCTGCACGAAGCCGGTTTGCTGCAAAGATCACGCATCTATGCAACAGATATCAATCCTGCCAATCTTGAAAAAGCGAAATCGGGCATACTGCCCATGCGTACTATGAAAGAATATACTGCCAATTATGTTCATTCGGGCGGCAAACAGGATTTCGCAGATTATTATACCGCCATGTACGATCATGTGATGATCAAACAGGAACTGCGGGACAACATCATTTTTTCTCATCACAACCTTGTATCAGATAATGTGTTCAACGAGTTCCAGCTTATCTGTTGCCGTAATGTGCTGATCTATTTCAGCAAGCCATTACAGGAAAGGGTATTGCAATTGTTCCATGACAGCCTCTCTCCGCTTGGGTTCCTGGCGCTGGGTTTGAAAGAATCCATGCAATTCAGCGCTATTGCCGGTAAATTTGATACGATACAACCACTTACAAAAATTTACCGGCGTAAAGCATAAGTATGAAAACAACCGGGTACGATATGATCATTATAGGGGGCTCCGCAGGAAGCCTTGATGTGATCATTGGTATTCTGCAAGGTCTTCCGGGAAATTTTCAAATACCTGTTGTACTGGTCATCCACCGTCTGAGAAACACGGCGAGTAAACTGGATAAAATGCTTTCGAAAAAAACAGGCGGAAAATTAATAACAGAACCTGAAGACAAAGAACCGGTAAAGAATGGCAGGATATATCTTGCCCCGCAGAACTATCATTTGTTAATAGAAACGGACCATAGTTTCAGTCTCGATTATTCACACCCCATCAATTACAGCCGTCCATCCATAGATGTCAGCATGGAAAATTTTGCGGATGTATATGGGAGGAAACTGGTGGCCATCCTGCTGAGTGGAGCCAATAAAGATGGTGCTGCAGGTTTGCAGCATATCACCACAAAAGGCGGTATGGCCATCATACAGGATCCGGTTACGGCAGCTTATCCTGTCATGCCCAAAGCGGCTATTGAACTTGCGCCTTTGGCCGTTGTTCTGCAGCCGGATCAAATTGTAAATTGTATCTTAGATAATACTTAAAATCATACCTATTAATGCAGGTTGCCCCCCACCAGCAGGAGTTTGTTATACTGATCGTAGACGACAGGCCTGAAAATATTTTATCGCTTGAGGAGATCCTCGAGCGCGACGGGAGAAGGTTTATCAGGGCCAACTCAGGCAATGAAGCGCTTAAGCAGGTCCTGAAAAATGAGGATATCGGCCTGGTATTACTTGATGTACAGATGCCTGATATGGACGGTTTTGAAGTGGCTCATTTACTCAAGGCCAATTCCAAAACCAGGGATATCGCCATCATTTTTGTAACCGCGATCAATAAAGATGAACAGTTTGTATTAAAAGGATTTGCCGAAGGTGCGGTGGATTACCTGCACAAACCCCTCGATATAAATGTTACCCGTGCAAAGGTCAACGTATTTGAGCGTCTGTATTTTGCCCAGTACCATCTTGCTGAGAGCCTTGCGGAAGTAGAACGCATCAACAAACAACTCGAACGCTTTGTTTTCATGGTTTCACATGACCTGAAATCACCTCTCGCTTCTATCAGTATGCTGGCCGATCTGTTAAGGGCCGATGAAACAGTGACCGAACACGAAGAACTCCAGGAAAACATCAGCATTATTGCCAACGCAGCGGCAAAACTTACGCAGATGATCGGGTCCATACTTGACTATTCACGCAAAAGTCTTTCCCAGCAAACTATTGAAGAAGTAGATACATACAAGCTCGTATCGGAGATCACTGACCTGCTGTTTCTTCCCAAACATTGTAAAGTAGTGATTGCAGATAATTTGCCGGTTTTACATACGCGTAAAATAAAACTACAGCAGGTATTGCAAAACCTGCTTTCCAATGCAGTAAAATACAACAGCAGCAAAGATGCATGTATTGAAATAGGCGTTACCGATAAAGGAAAATGGTATGAATTTTTTGTAAAAGATAATGGCCCGGGTATTTCACGCAAAGACCACGCGCGTATCTTCAATATGTTCGAGACCACTGATAATGAAACATCGAAAGACAGCAGTACAGGTGTTGGCTTAAATCTTCTAAAGATACTGGTAGAGGAACAGGGAGGAAAAATATGGGTTGAATCAAATCCCGGCGACGGAAGTGCCTTTTATTTTGAATGGCAGAAACATACCGGACAATAACAAAAACCCGTTTCCCATTTCAGGCAGCAACAGATCTCGACCTGATGAACTTTTCTTTTATGGCGGATAATGCCCCGAGGTTCATAGGTGCGGCGATACAATCGAGTACCATACCGTACTGTTGGAGTTTTTGTTTGTCAGCATCATTCACGAAAGAAGACATGATCGCAATTTTCACGGAAGGAAAATGTACCGCATATTGTTTGGAGAACACTTCCAGGAAATCCCAACCATCCATAACGGGCATATTGAGATCGAGGAAAATAAATTCAGGAAGCTCACTCATACCTGTGTTGCCGGCTTTCAGGCAGCCATCAAAATAAGACAGTCCTGCCTGGCCATCGCAGGCAATAACGGTTTCATTGGCAAACTCCGCTTTACTGATCATTTTACAGGCAACCATCCGGGTGATGGCATCATCATTAATCACAAGTGCTTTGTTAATCATACACATTTCTTTTTACAGATCATCCACCATACAAAGCAAGATATAATAGTATACCAAACCAATAGGTTAGTCTATGAAAAAAAAGTCACAGCGGCCATTGCTTTTGTAGTGATATCTCTATAAAAAAACTCCTGCCCGGGAAGACAGGAGCCAATAGTAGTAACTAGTGGGGGTGAAAGTGCTTATTATATCAACCGGTGATCAACTGCATAACGTATCAGTTCCATATTGTTCTGGAAATGCATTTTTTCCAGTAATCGTCCACGAAAAGTGTTGATGGTATTAATGCTCAGGATCAGTTGACCCGCAATTTCAGAAACAGATTTACCGGATGCCAGTAACTTGAATACTTCCAGTTCCCTGTCTGATAAATTTTCGATGGACCTGTCCATATCCTTTCTTTCAAATGCATCAGCCAATGCCACAGCTACATCATCTGTGATATACCTTCTGCCTGATTTTACCTGTTTGATAGCGCTAACCAGGTCAATTCCCGCAGCGCTTTTGGTAAGATAACCGGAAGCGCCCGCACGCATGGCCCTTAAAGCGTACTGATCTGGCGAATGCATACTGAAAACAATAACAGGCAATGAAGGGGAATACTCTTTTATTTTTTTCACTGCTTCCAGGCCTGAATCACCTGGGGGCATTGAGATATCGGTAATTACGACATCCCATTTTTCTTTGAACACCATTTTCAATAATGCTGCTGAATCTACTACGTCAACAATTTCTGCAAAAGGAAACGCTTCGCTTAACAAAAGGGTGATGCCCTCTCTTACGATGGCATGGTCATCTGCGATCAGGATTCTCATAGTTTTGGATTTGGATGTGAGGGGAATTATTGGATTTTTATGAGCTGTATGGTTTTTCGTTGTCTTCCCTGTATGATCTCTGCAAAATAATTTCCCTGCCTGTAGTTATGTCCTATCTGTACGGTGCTGTTCCCGGCAATACCTGATTTTGCATCAACGATTCTTCCGATCGCATCTGTAACACGTATGTTTACCGGCGCTGACTGGTTACTTTGCAGATACAGTGTAAAATAGCTGGTGGTCGGGTTAGAGCCTATTTTTACTGTTAACTCATCCATGTTTTCTTCTGTTACGCTGGATAACTGTTGCTGAGTTTCTGATGCATTGGTTCGCCTGCGTGAACTTACAGTAACTGTTTGCACGGCTGTAGCCGTATTACCCGCATTGTCTTTCACCGTCCAGGTAACCTGTGTTGTTCCCACAGGATAATAAGATGGTGCATTATTGCTGATCGTTTTTACGCCACAGTTGTCTGCAGTAATGGGTGTACCCAGGCTTACATTACTTGTACCATTTCCGCTATTGAGGCTAACCGATTTATTCGTGGGCGCTGTAACAGAAGGTTTTTCTGTATCGTTTACTGTTACCTGGAAACTGCGTGTAGACACATTGCCACACACATCCCTTGCCGTAACCGTAACCGTGGTGGTACCGCTTGCAAATGAGGAACCGGAACTTTTGCTGTAACTAAGCGTAACCGGTCCGGCTGAATTATCTGTTGCAGCAACAGTGTACGAAACAGTAGCTGCACATTTACCTGCGGCATTACCAACAGTGATTCCGGAAGGTGCATTGATAGCAGGCGCAGTTTTATCATTCACTGTAATTACCTGTTTCGCAGTACGCTTGTTACCACTGTTATCTGTAGCAGTCCATGTACGTGTAATGCTGTAATTGTAACGTGAAGATTGATTGATATTGCTGCCGCGTGTACTTGTTTCGCTGAAAGAAATAACCGGTGCCATTCCGCAATTATCGATAGCAGCTACTGCAGCAATAGCGGGTATATTTTCACAACTCACAGTTGTGTTGGCAGGCACGCCCGTTAAAGCAGGCGCTTCATTATCGAGTACGGTAACGTTTTGAGAGGCTGTTGCTGTATTACCATGAATATCTGTTACGGTCCAGGTAACAACGGTTGTTCCGATGGTAAAAAAGGAAGGGGCATTGCTGGTAACACTCTCCACACCACAATTATCATTTCGAGCCGGCACTCCCGTATTTACCGAAGCACCATTTTTACCTGGTTCATTAACAACACTGATATTGGCAGGAGCAGTTATCGTTGGTTGCTCGTTATCGGTCACTGTCACCGTTTGTGTTGCAGAAACCTTGTAACCCGTAAGATCAGTCACAGTCCATTTTACGATGGTGGTTCCCACGGGAAAAACAGCAGGGGCATTATTGACAATGCTTACTATACCGCAATTATCTGATACATCCGGTGTTCCGAGGTCAACTGTTGCACCACACTGTCCGGCAGGCGACGCAGCCTGTATGAGCGCGGTGCTGATACTGATCACCGGTAGTTCGTTATCGATCACTGTGATCTTCTGCACCATGGTATCCGTATTGCCCTGGGCATCTGTAGCCGTCCAGATAATCGGTGTGGTTCCCACCGGGTAAACTGCCGGACCATTATGGGTAAGGGATACCTGTCCACTATTGTCAAATGTATTGGGTATAAAAAGTTTCACAACAGCGGCACAGGATCCGGCGTCATTTACCACTGCAATTTCTCCGAGCCTTGAGATCTTGGGCTTTTCATTGTCAATAACGGTTACTGTCTGTACAGCCGTGGCGGTATTTCCATAACCGTCCATTACGGTCCAGGTAACACTTGTTTTACCGATAGGATAAGCTGATGGGCCATTGTGACTGATAGCTATCGCATCCTCACTGAAAACAGGTGTACCCAAAAACACGCCGGTAGCTGTATTGCTGGACATATCCGGATAAACGGATAGATCTGCCGGGGCTGTCACGGATAATGCCCGCTTAACAGGGGTTTTCGGTTTTGCTACATCAAAAGAATAGTTTCGGGAAAAAGCTGTAGATGACAGCAACAGAAAAGACAGTACAACCAAAAAGGGTGTTCCGGGTAGAACTTTTCTCATAGATTTGGATTTGGTGTTATAAAACCTCCCGTTCCCCCTCAGAAGAACCTGGTGTTATATAACGTATTGTGAGACTATTTTAAACAGTTTATTGCCTTCTGCACAGGACCAATTCGCTGAAAAATTGTCAAAAGAATCGGCGAAAAACCGCCTAATTCTGGGATAATGTTACAACTTTTAGCTTAAAACGGGAAAAAATTGCAATTATTTTGGAAAACCCGCAAAAAAAAGAGCCGTTCCTTGCGGAAACAGCTCTTTAGTGTACAGCCCATCGGGGGGTATAATATATTAACCTCTTAGTTTGATCAACTGGATCACTTTACGTTTGCCGTTCTGGCTGATCTCTGCATAATAGGTGCCGCTGGTGTAGTTATGACCCACCTGGATCGTACTGTTAGCGCCAAGTTTTGATTTTGCATCCACTACCCTGCCGCTCGCATCCATTACACGCAGGTCGACCGGCGTTTCATATTTGCTTTCAAATTTCAGCGTAAAGTAAGTGGTGCTTGGATTTGGCATCACAGTCACTTTCAGTTCTTCTTCAGTGGTACTGGCAGCAGCTTTTGTATTATTTGTGCTGTTTACAGCTGCTACTGAACCACCTTCAGCTGTAACCGTTTGTTGTGTTGTTGAAGTAGTAGCCGTGTTCACACTTGCATAGTTACAAGGTGTCTGGTCACAACTTCCGAGCCTGTCATCATCATCATCATTACCACAACCACCGTGGTTCAGGTGAGCAGAAACTGCGTTCACAGAAACCTGTAGTGTCTGGTAGCTGGTATTCCACCTGCTGGATGTTTTGTGACAAACATATACTTTACTTCCGTTCGTACCAGGTACACGGATATCGGTTACACAGATCGTGATGTTAGCAGTAGAAGTACAGCCATACTTATTGGTAACGGTTACGATAAACGTATAGGTACCATAAGTAGCAGGTGTGAATGTAGGCGCAGAACTGCTGGTGGTGTTGAGCCTGTTGGTAGCGCTTCCGCTCCATGCATAGGTATAAGGAGCGCCGGATGAAGGCAGGTCACATATCTGCAGCTTGGTGCTTTGTGCACCATACCCGATGTACAGGTTGGTAGAAATACCACCGGTATAGGTACTGCTGGTTGGAACAGAACTAACACTCGCACTGAAAGAAGCGCCTTTGGTGATCTTTTGTGTAGATGTATTGTAGTTGCCGGAAGCATCCGTTGCTTTCCAGGTACGTGTGATCAGATTACCACTGGTAGCATCTGTAAACGTAAGAGTTACTGCACTACAGTTATCACTCGCTGTTGGCGTTCCGGTTGCTGACGGTGCAGTAGAGGAAGAACAGCCAACCGTTACATCCGCAACATCAGAGATAGTTGGTTTTGTATTATCAGCCACCACAGTGATTTTCTGTGTAGAAGTGTTATAGTTACCGGAAGCATCAGTTGCTCTCCATGTACGAGTGATTACATTACCACTGGTGGCATCTGTATAATTTACGGTTACGGCGCTGCAATTATCAGTAGCAGTGGCAGTTCCTGTTGCTGACGGTGCAGTAGAGGAAGAACAGCCAACGCTTACATCCGCAACATCAGAGATGTTTGGTTTTGTATTATCAACGATCGTAATAGTCTGTGTACAGGTGCTGACATTACCGGCACCATCAGTTGCTTTCCAGGTACGTGTGATCACATTACCATTGCTATTGATCGCGTCAGTGTAAGTCATATTTACTGAACCGCAATTATCTGTAGCCGTAGCGGTGCTGTTACAACCGGATGGAGTTGTTGAAGATCCACAGCTAACGGTGATATTACCAGGACAATCGATAACCGGTTTCACATCGTCTTTCACGATTACTGTCTGTTGCTGGATAGTTACGTTACCATTACCATCATCGAATTTCCAGTTGATAGTGTAAGTACCCTGCGCAGTATATGTCAAAGGATCTGTTGTGGTACCAGTGATGGTGCCTTTACAGTTATCCGTTGCTTTTGGTGCATTGGCGGTTTGTGTGTTTCCGCTATTGTTATTGCCACCACAGTTATTATCATGCTGATGATCATTACCCCAGTTGGAATATCCGTTCAGGTAATACAGAATCAGGCTGATGATACCTCTGTACCTGTAATCGTCATCACTATAGTTGCAGTTATTATTATTATTGTTGTTATTGCTTGATGATGTGCTTACAAGTGTTGCAGAACATTGTCCCGTAATGGTAGGCAGGGTTTGTACATTCGGCACAGGCGCTGTACCATCTCTCAATGTAACGGTGAAGCTAGCAGAAGATGTTCCGCAGGTGTTAACCGCTGTTACTACTACTGTGGTTACACCGGTATTGAATACAACCCCGCTTCCTGTACCATTACCTGAACCGGTGGTTGCTCCGCTAAGTGTATAGGTAACCGTTGCGGCAGGTGTAGCGGTAACATTTACCACATAGCTGACAGGTGAAGTACAAGCTGTGCTGCTGGCCAAAGTACTCGCCACAACATTTGCAGCAGATACAACAGGAACTACACAGTTAGGTGTAACCGTAACCGTTGCAGTTACCGCTTTTGAACAACCGGCTGAGATAGTTACCAGGTAACTGATAGTGGTATTACCTGCACTTACGCCTGTTACCAGACCGCTTGCACTGATAGTTGCCACACCGGTATTACTGCTGCTCCATACTCCACCGGCAGTGCTGTTGCTTAATTGGGTGGCAGAACCAGTAGTAACAGTTGTTGTTCCACCGATAGGTCCTAAAGTAATGTATACCAGTGTGATCGTTTGTGAAGCAGAAGCAGTATTGCCGCTTGCATCTATAACAGTCCATGTACGGGTAACAATATTACCATTCGTGGTGGTCGTCATGTTAACCGTCAGGTTAGTATCGAAATTATCTGTTGCTGTTACCACAGGTACTGCAGGCAGTATGCCGCAATTCGCTGTTGTATTGGCAGGAACGCCGTACAGTACTGGCGCCTCAGTATCTCTTATAGTTACTGTCTGGATACCAGTTGTATAATTACCAACAGCATCAGTTGCTGTCCAGGTGATATAGGTCACACCCAATCCGAATACTGCAGGAACAGCGCTGTGAGTAATTTCTGCTGTACTGCAATTGTCTATCGCTGTGGCAGTACCTATATTAATACCAACACCTGAAGTAGCAATGATATTGGCAGGTGCAGTCATTACAGGACCCTGTGTATCTGGTATCAAAGTGATTACCTGTGATGCACTAGCGGTATTGTTGCTTGCATCGGTAACGGTCCAGGTACGGGTAACGATATTACCATAAGTAGTAGTGCTCATGCTAACCGTCAGGTTAACATCAAAATTATCTGTTGCTGTTACTACAGGTACCGCAGGTAATGCACCGCAGGTAACCGAAGTATTGGCCGGAACACCGAACAGCACTGGTGCAGTAACATCTGTTATCGTTACTGTTTGTACACCGCTTGTAGTATTCCCCACAGCATCAGTGGCTGTCCAGGTAATAGAAGTAGTGCCCAATGCAAATATTACAGGTATGTTGCTGTGACTGATCACCGGTGTGCTGCAATTATCTGTAGCCGTGGCAGGAATGATCGTGATACCAACTCCTGAGGTAGCATTTATATTGGCTGGTACAGTCAGTACAGGCGCTTCAGTATCAGGGATCAATGTGATCACCTGTGATGCACTAGTGGTATTGTTGCTTGCATCTGTCACTGTCCAGGTACGGGTAACGGTATTACCATTTGTGGTGGTAGTCATGCTCACCGTCAGGTTAACATCAAAATTATCAGTTGCGTACACCGCAGGCACCGCAGGTAATACACCGCAGGTAACCGAAGTATTGGCCGGAACGCCGTACAGTACTGGCGCAGCCACATCTGTTACAGTTACTGTTTGTGTACCACTTACTGAATTGCCCGCAGCATCAGTAGCTGTCCAGGTAATAGAAGTAGTACCCAATGCGAATACGACAGGTATGCTGCTGTGGCTGATCACCGGTGTGCCGCAATTATCTGTAGCGGTGGCCGGAATGATCGTGATACCAACTCCTGAGGTAGCATTTATATTGGCTGGTACAGTCAGTACAGGCGCTTCTGTATCAGGGATCAATGTGATCACCTGTGATGCACTAGCGGTATTGTTGCTTGCATCTGTCACTGTCCAGGTACGGGTAACGATATTACCAATTGTGGTGGTAGTCATGGTAACCGTCAGGTTAACATCAAAATTATCTGTTGCTGTTACTACAGGCACCGCAGGTAATGCACCGCAGGTAACCGAAGTATTGGCCGGAACGCCTGACAATACTGGCGCAGCCACATCTGTTACTGTTACTGTCTGGATACCTGTTGTAAAATTACCGATAGCATCAGTGGCTGTCCAGGTGATATAGGTTACTCCCAATCCGAATACTGCAGGAACAGCGCTGTGAGTAATTTCTGCTGTACTGCAATTATCTATCGCTGTGGCAGTGCCTATATTAATACCAACACCTGATGTAGCCTCAATATTGGCAGGTGCAGTCATGATCGGACCCTGTGTATCAGGTATCAATGTGATCACCTGTGATGCACTAGCGGTATTGTTGCCTGAATCTGTGACTGTCCAGGTACGGGTAACGATATTACCAATTGTGGTGGTAGTCATGGTAACCGTCAGATTAACATCAAAATCATCTGTTGCAGTTACTACAGGAACCGCAGGTAATATTCCGCAGGTAACCGAAGTATTGGCCGGAACACCGAACAGTACAGGCGCAGTTGCATCTGTTATGGTTACTGTTTGTACACCGCTTGTAGTATTCCCCACAGCATCAGTGGCTGTCCAGGTAATAGAAGTAGTACCCAATGCAAATGTTACAGGTATGTTGCTGTGGCTGATCACCGGTGTGCTGCAATTATCTGTAGCGGTGGCCGGAATGATCGTGATACCAACTCCTGAGGTAGCATTTATATTGGCTGGTACAGTCAGTACCGGCGCTTCTGTATCAGGGATCAATGTGATCACCTGTGAGGCTGTCGCCGTATTGTTGCTGGCATCAGTAACGGTCCAGGTACGGGTAACGATATTACCAATTGTGGTGGTAGTCATGGTAACCGTCAGGTTCGTATCAAAATCATCTGTTGCAGTTACTACAGGAACCGCAGGTAATATTCCGCAGGTAACCGAAGTATTGGCAGGAACGCCGAACAGTACTGGTGCAGTTTCATCTGTTATGGTTATTGTTTGTGTACCACTTGTTGTATTACCAGCAGCATCAGTGGCTGTCCAGGTAATAGAAGTAGTACCCAATGCGAATACTACAGGTATGTTGCTGTGGCTGATCACCGGTGTACCGCAATTATCGGTAGCTATAGCGTTACCGACATTGATTCCTGTAGCCGTAATAGCAGCAATGTTTGCAGGTACAGTCAGTACCGGCGCTTCTGTATCAGGGATCAATGTGATCACCTGCGATGCAGTAGCGGTATTGTTGCTTGCATCGGTAACAGTCCAGGTACGGGTAACGATATTACCAATTGTGGTGGTAGTCATGTTAACCGCCAGGTTCGTATCAAAATCATCTGTTGCAGTTACTATCGGAACCGCAGGTAATGCACCGCAGGTAACCGAAGTATTGGCAGGAACGCCATACAGTACAGGCGCAGCCACATCTGTTACAGTTACTGTTTGTGTACCACTTACTGAATTACCGGCAGCATCAGTAGCTGTCCAGGTGATAGAAGTAGTGCCTAAGGCGAACGTTACAGGTATATTGCCGTGGGCGATCACCGGTGTGCCGCAATTATCTGTAGCTATAGCGTTACCGACATTGATTCCCGTAGCCGTAATAGCAGCAATATTTGCAGGTACAGTCAATACCGGTAACTCTGCATCAATGACAGTTACTGTAAAGGTAGCAGTAGCCGTGTTTTCACTATCATCTGTAGCTGTAATCGTTACAATAGTGGTACCAACAGGGAAAACGGTACCGGGATCCTGGCTGTATGTGATGGTGAATGCAGATTCATCTGTAGCAGTTGCCGCAAATGTTACGACAGCGCCACAAACACCAGCATCATTGTTTTTTGTAATGTTAGCAGGTACCGTGATAACCGGTGGAAGAACATCGGGTGCCTTCACAACGATCACTGTTTGGTTTTGGGTAGATGTGTTACCGTTTCCGTCATCATATACCCATGTAATGGTATAGGTACCTGGTATGCTATAAACTAATTCGCTTGTTGTGGTACCGGGTACTTGATTGGCACAGTTGTCAAGAGCCGTAGGCACACCCGTAATAACCACATCCGTATACACATTGATAACCGGCAAATCTTCAACAGAAGGTTCAGGCGCTACATTGTCTTCTATAGACACGGTTACCGGCTCAGAAATAAGTACTTCATTTGCCGTAGTAACACTAACATAATAATTACCTGCCAGTGTGGCCACATAATTATTAGTAGTAGCGCCATTAATAGCCACATCATTCAGGAACCATTGGTAACCGATTCCGGTACCGGCAATTGATAATCCTACTGAACCGGAAGGACAGAAGGTAGTATTTCCATTTGCAACGATCGGCTGCAGTTGCGATACAACCAGTCTCGTGCTGGCTTTGATCTCACACCGTATAAACGGAGCAGTTACGGTGTAAACACCTGTTGCATTCAGTTGAACATTATTGACCGTAGCAATAGCTGATGTTGAACTGAAGTTATTGGGCCCCTCCCATGTATAGGTACTGCCCCCGCTCGCAAGCAGTTTAATGGTACTGCCGATGCTGAATATAGAACCATTGGCAGTAGCAGCAACCGGTGGCGCTGCGTAAGTAGAACAGCTTCCGCTGACCTTGGCTTCTGACCAGTTGGAAGTAAGACCCTGCAAAGCAAAATTCTGTAAGGTACCGGTGTTCGCATGACCGCTCATATCCGTAAGGGTAGTGATCTGCCTGTTGTCGGCATCAATGAATCCCTGGTTGAATCTATAATAAGCGGCAAGACCGTTGCTCTGCATCTGGCCAACCTGGCACTCCATATTATTGATGATCTCACATTGGCTGAGCGCTCTATCCCATATACGCACTTCTTCTACATTTCCTTCAAAATGTTCCGAAAAACCTGTCTGCTGACCAATGATAAGATCATTTGCATTAATGGTAATGTCTCCGCCATTCGGAATCAATTTGGTAGCGCTTAATCCTCCATCCAGGTAGATACGCATGTAATAGCCATCGTAAGTTGCTGCCACATGGTGCCATTCATTGATGGCCGCATAAGGTGCAGTTACTTTTTCCCATACACCATTAATATGCAGATAAAAGATATAGGACGACCATGCATTATCTGTTCTTGGGAAAATATAACCTGTATTGACAAGATTCGTAGACTTGCTCATCACATCCTGAACAAGTTTTGTATTATTTGTTGGTTTGATCCATGCTTCAAGTGTGATCGCCTTTTGCATATTCAAAGAAGTACTACCGGGAACCATGATCTGATCGTTCACTCCATCAAAATGAAGACTGCCTGCCTTGTAAGCCACCTGTAATTGTGTGCTCACAACAGAAGTACAGCCATTACCTGTAATGGTAACTGTATAAACACCACTCATACTGATCGTACTATTCGACCTGGTCGGATGCTGAAGATTTGAGGTGAAACCACCTGGCCCTGTCCATGCCCATGCAGTACCTTCAGTAGCATGTAATTCAATGGCACTGCCAACTTCAACGATTGGACCGTTACTTGTGGCAGCTGGCTGAACAGCCAGGTAAGGCGCACACGTAACATTATTAATGGCACTGCCCACGGCCCAGTTCGAACTAAGACCGGTAAGTTCAAAATTCAAAAGCGTTCCATGATTGTTATGACCGCTTGAATCGGCAAGGGAAGTAAGCGCTGCATTATTTGCATTGACAAGCCCCTGGTTAAACCGATAGTAGGCAGATAATCCGTTAAGCGCCGCCAACCCGTTATTGTCACCATTCAGTTGACAATTCTTATTATTCACGATCTCACATTCTGTGAGGGCCCTGCTCCATACACGCATTTCATCAACGCTGCCAGTGTAAAATTCCTGGAACCCATCCTGCCGACCGAGAGTGATATCATTGGTGTTTTGTGTAATGGAACCTGGTGCAGAAAGTGTTCCTGCCAGTGCACCATTCATGTATATTTTCATGGCGAAACCATCATAAGTGGCCGCTACATGCGTCCATTGGTTCCTGCCGGGAAAAACAGCCGAAAGTATTTTCCACTGACCATTTACGGTAAGCCAGAAAGAAAATGTCTGCCATCCATCATCTGTTCTAGGGAATATATATCCATTGTTCTGTGATGGTCTTGATTTGGAAAGAACATTCTGAACAAGGGGTGAATTACTGGTTGGGTACACCCATGTTTCAATAGTAAGCGCTGCCGTAGTGTTGAATGACGCGCTATTGGGTATTTTTACATTCCCATCCACTCCATCAAAATTCAGGGCTTTTGCAAGGGGGGCAACAGTTACGAGTGTACTTGCAGAAGCCGAACAGCCATTATTTGTCACTACCACAGTATAGTTACCACTGGCCAGTATAGTGGCTCCAGGTATAACAGGATTTTGAAGGTTGGAAGTAAATCCGTTCGGACCAGTCCATGCATAGGTACCTCCCCCACTTGCCGTAAGTTGAATGGTAGAACCCACCGCAACATTCGCCTGAAGACTACCTGCTGTTGCATTAACAGGTGTGAACACAGAACAGTTTCCTGTTACAGTACCCACCGCCCAGTTGGAAAGCAAGCCCGATAAAAGGAAGTTATGCATTACCCCATTGTTGTGATTGGATGTCTCATCTATCACAGTTGTCTGGAGCAGCGCACCATTCAATTTATAATATGCGGCAAGACCGGTTTCATTACCAGTCAAATGACAGCTCTTGTTAGCAGTGATCTCGCAACCCGAAAGCGGTCTGTTCCAGATGCGTATATCATCCACTTTACCACCAAAAAACTCATCTTCAAATCCACCATGTCCGCCAAGTATGAGATTATTATTGTTCACGGTGATGTTTCCCGGAGCTAACAGCGAACCTGCCAGCACCCCATCAATATACACGCGCATATACGTACCGTCATAACTGGCAGCAAGGTGGTGCCATGTGTTGCGCAATGTATTGGAAGAAGTACCACTGTAATTGACTTTAAGTACCGTGAATGTATCGTTCGCATTGAGCTTCAGTAAAAACTCTAATGATTTCCACGCATCCCTTGTTCTGGGAAATATATAAGAATTATTCGTAGCGCTTGAGGACTTGCTCAGAACGTTCTGTACGCCCCCAAATATTTTTGAATAATTTACCCAGGCTTCTATGGTGATAGAAGAACTGAGATTCAGTGAGGGGTGTGTAGGAATAGAAACGGTATCATTGCTACCATCAAAAGCAAGAGCAGTGCCTTGTGCGTTTATACTGCCAGAATAAATGGCAGCAAAAAATAAACACACTAAAAACTTTTTAAGAGAAAGTCTTGCAGTATTAGTCTTGGAGTAAAATTTCAGATCCATGTTTTAACAAAAAATTTGAACCCAGTTATTTGATACCATTATTGAAATGGTTTGAAAAGGATAATCAGAATTTTAAAACATTAATCAACTACAAGACAACTTTGAGTGGCATGTAAAGATTATACTACAAATCTATATATAAATAACTAATTGCAGAATTAATTCTACAAAAAAGTTTTACACATCCTTAACTTTTTAGGGATAATTGATGAATAGGATTAATTATATAGCAATTTTACATACTATTTAATTAAAATTAATTTTTAACTTATTGATTTTTAATATTTTATAATTACTAAAATAATATACTTTTAAAATAGCCACCTAGATTAGAAACTGATTAAAATCTATTAAAATCAATTTATGCATATCAAAAAATCAAATAAACCCCTGTAGTGATATTATTGTACGACAATTCAAATCACTACAAATGCAGGACCTGGACACGAAATCTTCACTAAAAACGTTGTTAAAAATGTTACCGTTGTTTATTGCCTTTTTGATGTCTCGTGACTGCGAAGCATAAAAAAAGGATCGCAGTTTGCGATCCTTTGGAAGGAGGTCCCGAGCGGATTCGAACCGCTGTAGAAGCTTTTGCAGAGCTTTGCCTAAGCCACTCGGCCACAGGACCCTGTAAGAATGAGGGCGAAATTAAAGCAAACACAGGAATTTTAAAATTCTAAATCTGAAAAATGCGACTTTTGCGATCAACTTTTTTCTCATTATGAACCGCATTGCAGAAAGTGAACTGATCATCAACAGCCGCGGGGCAGTATATCACCTCGATGTACGCCCGGAAGAACTAGCCCATACCATCATCACTGTTGGCGATCCCGACCGCGTGGCCACGGTAAGTAAACATTTTGATACAATCGAACTAAAAAGACAGCACCGTGAGTTTGTGACACATACCGGTATCGTCGGAAAAAAAAGAATATCCGTTGTATCTACAGGTATCGGTACCGATAATATTGATATTGTCATGAACGAACTGGATGCATTGGTAAACATCGATTTCCAGTCGCGCACCGTGAAAACAGAACTGACACATCTTACGATCGTACGTGTAGGCACTTCCGGTTCGCTGCAGGCGGATATTCCGTCAGATAGTTTTGTGGCCAGTACCCACGGGCTGGGTGTTGACAACCTGCTTAATTTTTACTGCCAGCAGAATAACGAGGAAGAATCGCAGATATTACAGGCGTTTACCGCACATACACACATGGGCAACCGGCTCGCCGCTCCTTATATCGCTTCTGCTAGCCCTGCTATTCAAAAATATTTTGTCGATGGGTTTCACCATGGTATCACCGTTACCTGTCCCGGTTTTTATGGCCCGCAGGGAAGGGTATTACGGCTACCGGTCATCAATCATGAACTCATTAACCAGCTTACACAATTCAGTTTTGGCAGTCACCGCATCACTAATTTTGAGATGGAAACCAGCGGTATCTATGGCCTGGGAAAACTGCTGGGCCATCATTGCCTCAGCCTCAGCGCCATTGTTGCCAACCGCGTAGAACAAACGTTTTCAGAAGACAGCGTTGCCGCTATGGAAAAGCTGATCAGAAAAACACTTGTGATACTTGAGGGGATTGGGTAAATTGAATGTGGGAATTGAGAATTGAGAATTAAATATTGAAAATTGAACATTATTTGACACCCTATTTGTAATATTCAATTTTCAATGCTCAATTTTCAATGTTGAAATAATATGATACGCTTACATGATACTGACTTTTTATAAATACCAGGGCACCGGCAATGATTTCGTGATTATCGACAATCGTAAAGGCGAAATGCAATTATCCCCCGAACAGGTCAACCGTTTATGCGACAGACGCTTTGGCATAGGCGGCGATGGTCTTATGCTGCTACAGGAACTGCCGGGGTATGATTTTGAAATGGTGTATTACAATGCTGATGGTCACCCTGCCAGTATGTGTGGTAATGGGGGCAGATGCCTTACTAGGTTTGCTCACGATATGGGGATCCATAAAGATAAATACCATTTCCTGGCAGTGGATGGTGAACATGATGCAACGATTGGTGAGCATGGATGGATCAATCTCAAAATGAAAGATGTAAAAGGTATCGAGGACCATCATGGTGATGCTGTGCTGGATACAGGATCACCGCATTATATAAAATCAGTGCAGGATGTAATGGCATTGGATGTGTACAAAGAAGGCAGAGAGATCCGTTACAGCCGCACTTATGAAAAAAACGGCATCAATGTCAACTTTGTTGAGAATGATGACCGCAGGATCATTGTACGCACCTATGAGCGTGGTGTAGAAGATGAAACCTTTAGCTGCGGCACAGGTGTTACCGCCGCGGCCCTGGTGTTTGCGCATAACGACAATGGGTTTAACCGTGTAGAAGTACAAACCAAAGGCGGGCATCTCGCGGTTGAATTTGATAAGATCGCCGAAGAACAATTTGAAAATATCTGGCTCTGTGGACCGGCAACTTTTGTTTATAGCGGGCAAATCAATCTTTGATAAGTACGAAATACGAAGTACGAGGTACGAACGTAATTGCCATTTATAACTCCTTACTTCGTACTTTGTACTTCGTATTTCGTACTTACCATGATTCAGTATTTCAAAAACATAGATGGCCAGACCATAGAGATCGATAAACCGGATATGGGTGTATGGGTGAACCTTGTACCGCCTTTTAAAGAAGAAGAGTTTATCGAATTGAGTGAGGACCTGGAAATTCCGATCGAGTTCCTGAGAGATTCACTGGATATAGATGAACGTCCGCGTTATGAGATGGAGGACAACGTGAAATTCGTTGTCATCAAAACTCCCACCGAGAACAATTCCTTTAACGACAGTGATGCTTATTATATTACCATCCCTATCTGCATCATTCTTACCCATACACAGATCGTTACGGTAAATTCTTTTGATAACGGCGCCATTAAAAAATTCCTGAACTCTTTCCAGAAACGGCACCCGGACAAAAAGAACATGATGATCCTGAAAGTGTTTGAGAAAGTGGTGCAGAATTTCATGGAGTTCCTCAAAGAGATCAATCACCGCCGTAACCAGTATGAGACCAGTCTCTACAGCAGCAACAGCAACGAGGATCTGCTGAACCTGATGCGTATCCAAAAAAGTCTTGTGTATTTTGTAACCGCCTTACGCAGCAATGAAATGCTGATGATGAAACTGGAAAGGACCAATTTTCTTGGTCTGAATGAAGAAGAACGGGAATTTCTCCAGGATCTGATCGTGGATACCAGCCAGGCGCTGGAGATGGCGAATATTTATACCAACATCCTCAGCAGCACCATGGATGCATTCGCCAGTATCATCAGCAATAACCTAAACAGCGTGATGAAACGACTGACATCCATCACCATTATTCTTTCATTGCCTATCCTTGTCACCAGTATTTATGGGATGAACGTATCGCATATACCTTATGTAAATTCGCCCTATTCGTTTTACATACCCATCGCTTTGTCAGTTGGTTTATCGCTGGTCATCAGTTGGTATTTCATGAAGAAAAAATGGTTCTGATATGGCTTTGTTCAATATCCGTGTGTATGGTATTTTATTCGACAGCAGGCAACGTTTGCTGGTAAGCGATGAATTTATCCGCGGTGGCTATTTTACCAAACTACCTGGTGGAGGTATGGAAATCGGCGAAGGCACAAGAGACTGTTTGAAAAGAGAGTTTTTAGAAGAAACGGGGCTTACTGTAACCATTGGCGAACATATTTACACCACTGATTTTTTCCAGATCTCCGCTTTTAATAATAAAGACCAGATCATTTCCATTTATTACCGGGTACATCTCAGCGAACCCATTGCACTGGTTACGAAAACAAAACCTTTTGATTTTACCCCGCAGCAAGTGGCGGACCCCGGTGGAGAAAGCGAAGTATTCAGGTGGATCGACTGGAACGATTTGAATGAAGAACTGGTATCGTTACCAATTGATAAAGTCGTTATCGGTATGCTCAGAAAAAATCCTGCACTTGTGTTTGATACAAAAAACTACCCGCTTTGAACTATTTTTTAACAGCCAATCTTTGTAGTTTCCTGTAATCTTCTATCAACAGACTAGTGCGGTAGTCAACGCCTTTTTTATTAAGGTGATAGGCCGTATTAAATACTAAGGAATCCGGCATCATATATCGTTGGGGCGTTCCGAGCATTGAGAATTGTTGTTTGATCAACGCGGTCTCTATATCCATGATCTGCTCTTTCGAGTTCATAAAAGAAATATCCTGGTAGGCAGGATATGATAGCAGCAATACAGCATTTTTATTTTCAACAGCAGATTGAAATGTTTTGATGCCAGGGATCACAGCCTTATTCAATGTGCCTTCTATTGGCGGGTCTGATTTGAAAGATTCTTTGTTGAATGATGTCCAATGCGCATTCGCATCCCCATATTGATTAAACGAATTGACACTGTAAAAAAGATCCTCTTTCCGGCTCAGGTATTCCATAGGGTTCAGCCTTGAAAAAGCATACTTGGGAACATACGGTAAAACATTTACCACCTGCTTTCCATTAAGCAGCCTGATCTTTGAGCGATCCACTTCCCATACAGAACGTAATAATTCTTCTGTCCCATAATTATAATCGCGGTAAAAATGCTGGTATTCCGGCACCAATACAATCACGTCTCCGTTTTTAATGAATGGAAGGGTACTTTCCATCATATACTGTAGCCCGAGCCCTGCATGAACTGCGGTATTAACAGGATTCATGTGCAGTGAGTCTTTAATCATTTGGCTATTAAGGCCAAAACTCAGGTTCGAACCACCTACAAAAATGATACGGGGTGAGGGAGTATTTTCCAGTAAGGAATCTTTTGTGTGTATACTGAAAAGTAACGATTTTGAGGCCCTCGGTGTAACCGGCAATGCAAGACATACGATCATCAGTACCATGATCGCAAGGATGAAATAGATCGTCTTTCTGATAAACTGCCTCATATACGTTTCCTAAAACTGAAAATAAATAAATGAGCTTGCCTTCCCCAATTTAGAGAGAACCATGATCACACAAAGCAGGTAAACAAAACGCGTTATCCATTTACTACCCGTTCGTAACCTTCTCTCATCGTGCCGGAAATACCAGTCGCCCATAAGCAATGGAACAATGTAAACCCATTCAACATTGATCACGGGTAGTGTAAATAATTGATCCGGCTGATGCCAGATACTCCTCACCGTTTGCTCTAGGTATCCTGCTGCTACAGTAATCGTTTCTGCCCTGAAAAATACCCAGGCGATGGTTACGAATGTAAACGTAAAAAACATTTGCCGCAATTCTTTCCATCCGGGCAATAGCCGATCCTGTGCTGCCACATCTGTAACGTATTGCCGGTTACGGTTCAACAATAACAGGGGAAGAAACCCGCAGGCATGTATCAATCCCCATACAATAAAATTCCAGCTGGCACCATGCCAGAAACCACTCACGAGAAAAATAATAAACGTATTCCGTATTGCTTTGGCCCTCCCGTTCCTGGATCCACCGAGCGGGATGTACAGGTAATCCCTGAACCAGGATGACAGGGATATATGCCATCGTCGCCAGAATTCAGCAATGTCCCGCGAGAAATAAGGAAACCGGAAATTGCTCAACAATTCAAATCCAAAAAGTTTTGCTGTGCCCAATGCGATATCGGAATACCCGCTAAAGTCGCCATATATCTGTAAACTGAAAGCAATGGCCCCCAGTATCAGTGATATACCGTTATGATCAGTATAGTTGTCAAAACAGGCATCGGCAATATTGGCAAGGCTATCGGCAACCACCACTTTTTTAAACAACCCCCATAGTATCAACCGGCAACCTTCTACTGCCTGGGTATAATTGAATACTCTTTTTTGCTGCACCTGTGGCAGCAGGTGATTGGCCCTTTCAATAGGACCCGCCACCAGCAAAGGAAAGAAAGCCACAAACAGGGAGTAATCAATAAAATTCGCAACTGGTTTTATCTTCTCACGGTAAATATCAAATACATAAGACATCCCATGAAATGTATAAAAAGATATTCCTACCGGCAACGCAATCTGCAGCAATACAGGGGAAGTATGCAACCCTATACTGTCAAGCGCCTGCTGGATCTCTGTGACAAAAAAATTGTAGTACTTGAATACGGCCAGTATGCCAAGGTTATTGATAATACTGAGCCATAAAAACAGTTTCGCTTTTTTCCGGTTTGGGGATGCCACCTGGAAGCCATACAGGTAATCCAGTAAAGTACTTACAATCAGCAACGCGAGAAATTGATAGCTCCACCAGCCATAAAAAAAATAACTGGCAATCAGCAGCAGTATATTCTGATGTTTCAACCGTTTGTTGAAAACGAACCAATAGAGTATAAATACGATTGGCAGGAACAGTAAATATTCAAAAGAATTAAAAAGCAAAAATGCGTGTTTTCAGTTATCAATAATGTGTTTCACTCACAAGCTCATTTAAAAATCGAAAATGTAGCAGATCCTGGTTATTTCGACCATCATCAATACCGCATTTGTAAACAGGCTGCCAGATAATCCCAACAAACATAAATCAATTTTACCCCGCTGCCGGAATATTGTCAAACCCTTCTTCCTTCCTGCCCATAGCAGCCAGTTTCATTTTACGGGCGGTCTCATGCCCGAGGTATTTGTCGATCCTTTTTTCGAGAAAATAAATCAGCGGTGTTAAGATAATGGCCATGGTAATTTTATACGTGTAGTTCAGCAAACAAATCGCCAGTACCAGTTGCCAGCTCCAGCCATTGCCGATCTTGAAGGCGATAAATAATACAATGAAACTATCTACGAGTTGTGATACAAAGGTAGAACCGGTGGCACGCAGCCAGATCCATTTTTCACCGGTTGCTTTTTTGATACGGTGGAAAACGGTCACATCCACTATCTGGCTCACGAGAAAGGCGGTCAGACTGCCAAAAATGATCCACATACCTTGTCCGAAAATACCACCGAATGCGTCCTGCATATTGGCAATACCCCTCCCCTGTCCCGAGCCGATCCAGAAATCAGCGGGTGGGATTTCCATGGCCAAATAGAACATGATGAATGCATAGGATATCAGGATAATCGCCGTATAACTGATCCTTCTTACCGCTTTGGGGCCATAATATTCATTCACGATATCTGTAACAATAAATTCGAGCGGCCATAAAAGCACTCCGCAGGTGAGGTTGAATGATAAACCCGTTTGTCCGAAGATGGTGAAGTCAGACGGCTTCCACCCCAAGAGTTTTTCCAGCGAAAATATTTTGCCGCCGATACATTCTGCAATCAAAGCATTGGCCACAAAAAATGCGGCAATACCAATAAACAGTTTGGTGGGTTTACTTTTTAATATGTCGTGTATCATTGAGGAATAATAAGGTGAACAAATATCTGGACGATCAGGAAAATCAAATTGGTCAATGCCAGCCAGACACGCACACCCATGGTTCTCTTTGTGAGCAACCTGCTGAGATAAATCACACATACCAACAGGTTAGCCAATGGTGCCACTATCCATCCCAAGATGATGATGGCACTGTTGATATCCGGGGAACCAATAAAATCATAGGTCCTCTGTACCAGCAGGCATAGTATAAAAGCGATATTACAGATCAGGGCAAAACGGGAGAAAAAAGCAACAATTCTCATAGGGTCAATAGCGATTAGTCAGTGTTTTCCCTTCCGGGAAACAAGTTTCACACAAATTACAGGGAAAGCAGGTAAATCGGGCCATGGGATAGAAAAAACTACGCATTTTTTAGGTAGGTTTGCCGCTGTCTAAACCTAACGCATGAAGAACTTTCCATGGAAATCTCTGGTACCACATATTATTGCTGTGGTTGTATTTGTCGCAGTAGCATTTATCTACTGTAAACCCACACTTGAAGGTAAGGTGCTGAAACAAAGCGATGTTACCCTATGGAAGGGCGCTGCGCAGAATTCCTTTGATTTTGAAAAGAAATACGGCTATTACCCTTTATGGTCAAATGGCGTTTTCAGTGGCATGCCCACTTTCCAGATCGTTTCGGTGGCCAGTAACCCGGTTTCTATCGTTTACGTGTACAATTTATTAACGCTGAACCTGCCGAAACCTGTCAATTATTTCCTGCTGGCCTGTGTCTGCTTTTATTTCCTGGCACTGGTACTGAAAGTAAACCCATACATAGGCATATTCGGTGCACTTTCTTATGCCTATGCCACGTATAACCCCATCATCATATCGGTTGGACACGATACAAAAATGCAGGCCATCGCTTACCTGCCTGCTTTTATCGGTTCTTTATTGTTATTATACAACAGGCGCTATCTCTGGGGAACAGCACTTACCGCTTTGTTCACCGGCTTGCTGATCTCCGCCAATCACCTACAGATCACTTATTATGGTTTCCTGATCGCATTGATCATGAGCCTCAGTTTTGGCATCAGGTGGATTTTACAGAAAGACTACAAACACCTGATCAAAGCATCAGGTTTGGCCATTGCCGCTGCACTGCTGGGTTTAGCAGTAAATGCTGTGCCTTTGCTAACCACTTACGAATATTCCAAAAGAACGATCCGCGGTGGCAGCCAACTGGCAGAAGCCAAAGGCACCGTTACCAAAACAGGCCTGAGTAAGGACTATGCGATGAGTTACAGCATCTACAAAACGGAACCACTCGTTCTGATGTTCCCACGCATGTACGGCGGTAGCAGCGGTCAACTCGAAGTGGCAGAAGATAAATCAAAAGCAATAGAAGGATTACAGCAAATGCCACAGCAGCTTGCCCAGAACGTGCAGGGTGCGCTGCAATTCTATTGGGGGGGTATTGACGGAGTAGGTACCGCCGGTCCGCCTTATTTAGGGGCCATTGTCTGCTTTCTTGCCTTACTGGGTTTTGTACTGCTGGATGGCAAACACAAATGGTGGATACTGGGTACTTGTGTATTCACCCTGCTATTAAGCTGGGGTAAATACCTTGATGGGTTCAACAGTCTCATGCTGGATATCCTGCCGGTGTATAACAAATTCAGGGCGCCAAGTATGATCCTGGTTGTGCCTACTTTACTGTTAAGCATGATGTCCATACTCACCCTTGACCGCATCATCAAATTTGAGAATAAAGAACTGCTTTTCAAGAAATACAAAAAAGGATTACTGGTGGTTGCCGGTGTATTTGTGGTAGCGTTGCTGGTGTATATCAGTTCAGATTTTTCAGGTGAAGGAGACAAACAGTTAACGCAAGGCCTGGATCGTATTACCGATCCGCAACAGAAAGCAGCAGTGACAGAACCTATACGGGCATTCATCAACGGGTTGAAGGAAGACAGGAAAGGTTTGTTCATGGGCGATATTTTACGGTCCCTTCTTTTTATCGCAGTGGCCCTGATCGCTACCTTCCTTTTCATCAAAAAGAAATTGAATGCTTTAACAACGATCATCATTATTGGTGTTTTCGCATTTATCGATGTGATCGTTATAGATACTAAATACCTGAATGCCGAGAATTACCAGGAAAAAACGGAAAATGAAGATCAGTTCAACCCTACTGCTGCTGATCAGCAGATATTAAGAGACACGGGTTATTATCGTGTATTGGATGTATCGCAAGGTATTGAACGTGCTTTTAATGGAGGACCGCTTACTTCCTATTTCCACAGGTCAATCGGTGGGTACCACCCTGCCAAGCTCAGTATTTACCAGGACCTGATCGAGAAACAAATCTATAATTTCCCCAACTGCCTGCCGGTGATTGATATGCTGAATACGAAGTACATCATAGTCGCCGATAACGGACAACTGAATGTACAGGTAAACCCGAATGCGCTTGGGGCGGCCTGGTTTGTGAAAAACATCAGTTACAAAAAGACATCAGCGGAAGTAATGACTGCTTTATCGTCTTTTAACCCGAAGGATACGGCAGTGATGGAAGAATTACAAAAGCAATACAATCTTAACGCCAATCCTGTTACAGACAGTGCAGCTTCCATCAAACTGTTATACAATAAAAACGATATTATCGAATACCAGTCAAATTCGTCCGCCAATGAGTTTGCCGTATTCAGTGAGATCTATTACGATGCAGGTTGGGTAGCCACCATCGACGGCAAAGAAACACCGATCATCCGCACCAATTATGTGTTGCGCGGCATACAGGTACCCGCGGGTAACCACCGGATCAAATTTGAATTCAAACCGGCATCGTATTATCGTGGCAATACCGCGGCTATTGGTGCCTCTGTTGCAATATGGTTATTGTTGATAGGTGCCGCTGTAGGTACTTTCCGCAAACCAAAAGAAAAAACCGCATAAATGCGAAACCCCAACGTACTGGGTATCGTATCCTACAAGGTTTTTCCCGCACAGATGGGCGGACAAAAGCATATAGTGGATTTTTACAACCACCTGTCTGCACAAACAGATATTGTATTGGTTACTTCGAAAGAGAATGGCAATACAGGGGAACATCCTTATCCTGTATTGCCATTTTTGTATAACCATTGGAAAGGCATACTGAATCTCCGCTATATTTTCCGTTTGAAAAAACTGGTACAGCAGCACAATATGGATGTGATCTGTATTGAACATTCCTATTTTGGATGGATGGGTATGCTGCTGAGATGGCTCACCAAAAAACCTTTTGTCATACGCTCGCAGAATATTGAAGCGCACCGTTTCCGCGATATGGGAAGACCTTGGTGGCGGTTATATGAATGGTATGAAAAAATGGTACACCGCAAGGCCGACCATAGTTTCTTTATCACGGAAGAAGATAACCGTTGGGCATTACAGCAATGGCAGCTTGCTCCCGATAAATGCAGTGTGCTTACCTACGGGATGCCTGCTTTTGAGCCGGTTTCCGCAGAAAAAAGAAGGGTACTGAAACAGCAACTCCTGTCGCAATATGCGATACCTGCAGGTACGCGTTTGTTTCTTTTTAACGGCTCACTCAATTATATTCCCAATATAGATGCACTGCGTATCATCGTTAATGAGATCATACCGGTCCTTACGGCTGTAGCCTATCCATTCAGGTTGTTTATCTGTGGGAAGGACCTGGATGAGCAGTGGGTACAGGTTTTGAGATCCTGCCCAGGCATTATTTACACGGGTTTTGTGGAAGATATAGATCTATACCTCGACTGCACCGATTGTTTCATCAATCCCGTAACACTGGGTGGCGGTATCCGTACCAAACTGGTGCAGGCGCTGGCGCACGACCAGTTCGTTATTTCTACGAAAACTGGTGCACAGGGAATCAATACCGGTATAACAGGCAATAAACTGGTGATTGTAAATGACTATGACTGGAAAGCATTTGCAGGGAAAATGATGGAAGAAGAACTGCCTGTCTATACGCCCGTACCCACCGCCTTCCAGGACGAATTTAATTGGAACAGCATAGTACAAAAAGCCCTGTTATCTTTGCAAACCTTATGAACCCATCCCTGCAGATATCGGTAGTAATATGCACCTATAACCGCGCCGCTTATATATACGAAGCGATGGACAGCCTGTATCAGCAAACCCTGCCAAGAGAATCCTATGAAGTGATCATCGTCAATAACAATTCCAGCGATAATACGGAACTGGTCTGCCATTCATTCATCGGCTCACACAATGATGCGCAGTTTTATTATTTCAATGAACCGCAACAGGGCGCTTCATTTGCCAGGAATACGGGTGCACACCATGCCCAATCGCCTTTGTTATGTTTTATGGATGATGATGCGGTGGCAGAAAAAGATTACCTCGAAAGGATCGTCCGGTTTTTTGAAGAGTACAAGGATGCCGGTGGTCTCGGCGGACGGATCATTCCCCGTTATATTCCGTCAGAGCCTGTATGGATGAGCCATTATGTATCCTCGCTGGTAGGACATTTTCATTACAGTGAAGAAGTTAGCGCTTTCAAACCCGGCAAGTATCCGCTGGAATCTAATATGATCATACGAAAGCAGGATTTTGATGCGATCAATGGTTTCAATTCCGCTCTGCCCGGTGTGGTAGGCACTTTGCGTATTGGTGGTGAGGGAAAAGATTTCTTTTTCCGTTTACAGGCATTGGGCAGGAAAATATACTATGATCCCGCCATCCGTGTACACCATGTGGTGGAAACCAACAAACTCACCCGTGAATATATGTACCGTGTTGCCAGTGGCATTGGCCGTGGAGAAAGGGTACGGACCAAACAGAAAGGCGGACCGGCTTTTTTCAACAAGATCATCGAGTACCTATTTAAATTGGGGGCATCCCTTGTACTTGGAATAAAATATATCTTGCAGGGCAAACCCGCAAGGGCCCTGCCTGTTATTTATTTCAGGATAGATGCTTTGAAAGGTTTACTCAATCATTGACAATTATTATCCGCTATGAAACTTCAGTTTATACTTGACAGAAAGATAAAAGGCACATTGGCCCGGTTTGGCGTTCACTTCCAGACGCCTTCGGAAACTGCCAAAGTACGTCACCTGGTACTTCCTTACTGTAAAGGCAAAGGTTGTGATGTAGGTTTTGGCGGCGATAAAATACTGAAAGAGAATTGTGATGGCATTGATTTTCCCCAACCCTATACCAAAACGGGGAAAGATAAAGTGGATATCCCCTGTGATGTGATCAACAACGAGATACCTGTACCAGATGATACTTATGACTACGTGTACACCAGTCACCTTATTGAGGACTTTACTGACACAAAAGACGCTTTGCAGAAATTCATTCGTGTACTGAAAAGCGGCGGCAACCTCGTACTGGTATTCCCCGATCAGCCCAAATATGAAATATTCTGCCGGAAACTAGGCATCCCCACTAACCCTTATCATATACACGCAGCTATGGGTTATGATTATATGCTTGCCAGGTTAAATGAATTGACCGGTATTAGCTACGAAATACTATACAGCAGCAACTGCGAAATAGATTACAATGTGGTGATGGTTTTACGAATCACCAAACACCAATAACAACCCGGATGAACTGGTTAACCAACATATTAAAAGACTGGAAAGCAGAGTTCGATGTAAAGCAGAAAGAAAAACGTTTTATCGACACGCTCCGCCATGTCCCGGATATCTTCAGGAACGAGCCTTCGCCCGAAAGCACGGAAGTTAATTTCAGGCATAGCGGTCATGCCGGCGACCTGGTACACGCCATACCCGCAATGCTGGCTTTAGCCAAAGGCAGGAAGATCAATCTCTACCTGCACCTTAACCAGCCTGCGGGAAAATATACCGGTAACATTACCCATCCTAACGGACCAGTAATGTTTACGTCAAAGACCGTGGAGTTGTTTGCCCCGTTGATATTAAGTCAACCGCAGTTTCTAACATGTGAAGCGTACACGGATCAAAACATCCATTACGATCTCTCCGAATTCAGGCAATTTCCTTTTGATCTGCGCATGGGAAGTAATTCGCGCTGGTACCTGCAAACCTTTGCTACTACCTGCGATTTGGGGAAACCCTGGCTGGAAGTAACACCTGATAACTCTTATAAAAATGCCATCATTGTTGCCAGGAGCAGCCGTTACAGAACACCATTGGTACGGTATGATTTTCTCAGCAGATATCCCCGCGTGGTTTTTGTCGGACTTCCGGAAGAATATGAGAACATGCGTGAGCAGATCCCCAACATGGAATACCGTCCCGTTAAAAATTTCCTGGAACTGGCGCAGACAATTGCCGGCGGAAAATTATACATCAGTAACCAGTCATTACCTGCCGCCATTGCAGAAGGATTAAAAGTAAAAAGGGTGATCGAACTCTCGTATCTCGTACCTACTACAGTGGTAGAGGGACCTGATGCTTACGATGTTGTTTACCAGCCGCAATTTGAAAGGATCGTAGCAAACCTGTTGGGTAGTTAATTTTTTACCACGAATGATTATTAAAATAAGTGCATGAAAAACCTGGTCCGGAAATTATTGAACAAAGTCGGGTATGATATAGTGAAAACAGCCCTGCACAGCGAAAGCAGGGCCGGCAAAACAGTAGCTGTTCGTGTGGGAAATTTCATGATTGATATGCCCGGAAACAACCAGCATATCAGCTTATATAAATACCATCCGGATGCCAACAAACTACAGGGCATATTGGCTACACACATGGCGGAAAAATATCCAGGCATGACGACCATTGATATCGGCGCCAATGTAGGTGATACGATAGCCGTGGTAAAAACAGCAGTCGACTTACCCGTAATTGGTATTGAGGGTGATCCCGTTTCTTACCAATACCTTGAAAAAAATACCCGTCAATTCACAGACACCACCATTATCAAAGAGTTCCTGGGTGAGAAAAAACAAACCATCAAAGTCGCACTTGAAAAAACAGGCTGGAACGCCACCTTAATACCTACAGAGAACCAGGGACAGGATATTTCATTAAAACCACTGGATGATGTATTGCAGGAAAATCAACTTGCCGGCAGGAATATCAAAGTATTAAAAATAGATACAGAAGGTTTTGACACCATCATCCTCAGGGGCGCCGATCAGTTACTTGCGCAACACCAGCCGGCTTTGTTCTTTGAATACAACCGCGCCAATATGGAAGCCATCAATGAAGATGGATTATCTACCCTGTTTGCACTGGAAAAACAAGGGTACAAAAAGGTTATTTTCTTTGACAATTATGGAAGGTACCTGATCACCCTTCCTCTCTCTGAGCGGGCGTTGATCAAACAACTGCATTACTATTCCGAGGATGCAGTGAGCCAGATAGGCTTTTTTGATCTCTGCCTGTTTCATGAAAATGACGAGGATATTGCGGAGAAATTCACTGGGACTGTTGCAGGGTATAAATAATTTTTTTTTGCCACAGAAGGCACAGATTTTCTTTTGACTTAATCTGTGCCTTCTGTGGCTATTATTACTGCTTATAAATTGATCTTTCTCGGATGTCCATTTTTGGTTAACAGGAAATACTTAGGTGACTCGTAATGATTGGCCGCAGTAAAAGGACCGGTAAAATGATTGCCCATTACATCTTCACGTACAAAGAAAGCATTCAGCCCCGCAAACGAACTGGCCACTAATTTATATCCTTTCTCCTCTCCCAGTTTTGCCATGGTTTCGAGGCTTGCACCGAAATCGCTGGTTTTATCCCACATCGCATTAGCATCATAATCCACCACAAAATGATCGCCCGGTCGGAAAATCGAATTGTATTCAATGATCAACACACGCGGTTTGTAATGCGTGATGGCTTTCCAGATATAATAATCATTTCGGTCGATATCAATAGAAAGCAAATCAAACTCCGCAGGTACATTGGCCCTTGCAAAAAGCGATTGTATGTTTTCGGCTGTGATAAAACTTTCCATAGCAGTCAACCGCTTATCAGCGATCGCTTTGGGGCAGGAACGGTTAATGGCTGATATATTCTCTGCGCTGCCATCAATCCAAAGACCAGTCCAACCTTTGTACAGTAAATAAGTGCTGTTGGTCTCACTTCCATCTTCTACGCCGAACTCAACAAAATAGCGGTTGGTGGTACCGATGCGTCTGAATATTTCCTGTATGATCCCATCTTCTCCAAACTGCGAAAAGACCTGGTACTCAAACTTGGTGAGTTTATCAGGTGTATCGTATTTTGGATTGTTGTAAAGATTGGTTTGAATATAATTTTCAATTTCCAGGCCATGGATCATGGCCAGTTTGGTATCCATATTCTCGAGAAACAGGGTCCGGCGTAACCGTACGTAGAGCCTGTCCTTCCATTTTTTAAATGTACCCATCTTGCTGATTTGTTACTATTTTTATTGCCAGGTGAAGGACTCAAATATAGTTACAAATGATGAATAACCTAAAGGACCGCGTGTATGACCTGGTTCTTTACCTGGCCACTATAGGCCCGCGAAAAAAGCCCTCTGCGAGGAAATTATTGATCGTCAGGGTTGATGAGATCGGGGATTTTATGTTATGGCATACTTTACTGGAGGCTACCCTTTCAGCAGATACATTTCAGCATTACGAATTTCATTTTTGCGGCAACCAAAGCTGGAGAACACTGTTCAACCAGTTTCATGAGGGATCAGTGCATCAGAGTATCTGGCTGGATAAATTGCGATTTAAAAAAGACATGGCTTACCGGTACAGTTTTTTGAAACAGGTGTACAGGGAGGGATATGAGGTCATTATTAACCCCACCTTTTCAAGAGACAAACGCAATGACGACAGCATTGTAAAAGCAGCCAAAGCCATACAAACCATCGGTATGGTGGCCAATAAGGAAAGTGTGCGGGGATATGAACTTGGGTATGACCGTAACCTGTACACAAAGATGTTTGAACATCTGGCGAAACCTGTTTTCGAATTTTACCGGAACAGACTGTTTGCTGAATTTGTCTCTGGTACTACCATCACTGTACCCGATACAAAAATTGATACTTCTCTTTTAAAAAAGCTTTCTGTTCCATTACCCCAGGATTATTTCGTGGTATTTCCAGGCTCACGCAGCGCAGCACGTATCTGGCCATCGGAAAATTTTGTACGTGTAAGCAATCATCTTTTTGATACGTATGGATGGACCGCTGTTGTTTGCGGCACAAAAAACGATGCTGATTATACGACAGCTTTCTGTTCAGCCTATACACACCCGGTTATTGATCTTACCGGGCAAACATCCTTGACAGATATGCTTTCGCTGTTCAAAGATGCCAGGTGTCTTTTATCGGTTGATACAGGATCTGTACACCTTGCAACTGCTGTAAACTGTACCGTTTTTGGAGTTTTTAACGGTTCGCAATACGGGAGGTTTGCACCTTATCCAACTGAAATGGCAACAGGGTTTTATGCTGTTTATCCAGATGATATAGAGAAAGAATTACAGGATCCGGCGATGATAAACCAGAAATATGAATTTGTGGTTTCGATACCTTACGATTCCGTGAAGCCTGAAAAAGTGGTAGCAGTAATAGATTCCCATTATTCCCGATAATTTTTTTGCCACAGAAGGCACAGATTTTCTTCCGTGTTAATCTGTGCCTTCTGTGGCAAAAAAAACCTACCAGTTCTCCAACCCCATTTTTTTCTTCAGATCAAACAACCATTTACCAAAAGAGGTTTGCAATACCTCATGCAATACACGTAAACGGAACTGCCAAAGCCTGCATTTGAAGGAATATCCAAAATAAGATTCGTAGGCTTTGATATTTTCTTTGAGAGAGTCAAGATATTTTACAGAGCTGATACCCGTATTATCAAAAAATGTGATCGTGGCATCGATAAAAAGATAAGGCTCATCCGCAATACGGCACATCATATCGTAGTCCATCGCAATACGGTATTCCCTATTATACAGACCATGCCTGTCGTGGACTTGCTTTCTCACAAACCAGGAAGGATGCGAAACACTCCGCATACCGCGGTATAGTTTACTTCTTTCAAAAGGTTTACCCACCTCAACCATCTGACCGCCACGCTGGGTACGTATCTTCCCGCTGATCCATTGTACTTCGGGATGCTGCTGCAGGAATGGGATCACTTTCGACAGAATATCCTTTTCCGCATATACATCGCCTGAATTGAGCAGGTGAATAAAATCACCGTTCACCCTTTCAATACCCTGGCTGAAGTTGCCGGCAATATGACGGTTCTCTACATGCGCCCATCTCCGGTAAGCAGGTTGTGGTGTATTCTCCAGCCATGCTGCAATGGCCGGTTCTGTTGAACCATTGATGATCCAGTGTTCATCCGGTTTCACTGTTTGTGCATCAACCGATGCACTGGTGGCCAGCACATCTTCATAATTATTAAAACAGATGGTTACAACAGATAAAGTGGCCATGGCTAGTTATTACAGTAATTATTTGGAACTGCGTTGCACCCATGATTCATGGATCTCGGTAAAAGTTGTCCTCAAATCTTTGGTAATGGACCAGGAAGGATAATGCGCCTGCATTTTCGAAAGATCTGAAATATAACAGATATGATCGCCTTTACGGTTTTCATCGCTGTACCCATAGATCATTTTCTTTCCTGAAATAGATTCTATCAGTGAAAATGCTTCCAGTATAGAAATGGAATTATCCCTGCCCCCACCGATATTGTACACTTCGGCAATCCTTGGCGCTTTGATGAATTCATGAATGAACTGTACCACATCATACGCATGAATATTATCGCGCACCTGTTTGCCTTTGTAACCAAATACGGTGTACTTGATGCCTTCAAGGTTACATTTGATCAGGTAACTAAGAAAACCATGGAGTTCCACACCGCTATGGTTAGGGCCTGTAAGACAACCGCCCCGCAGACAGCAGGTAGGCATATCAAAATACCTTCCATATTCCTGTACCATCACATCCGCCGCTACTTTGGAAGCGCCGAATAAGGAGTGTTTAGATTGATCGATCGTAAAGGTTTCTTTGATACCGTTTGCGTAAGCCGCATCAACATAATCATACCTTGTTTCCAGTTCCACCAGGTTCAGGTTATTTGGTGCATCTCCGTAGACTTTATTGGTAGATAGATGAATAAAAGGCGTGGAAGTATTGGTCTGCCTGTTGGCCTCCAGTAAATTCATGGTGCCTACAGCGTTCACATCAAAATCATCAAACGGTCTTGAAGCGGCCAGGTCATGACTGGGTTGTGCCGCGGTATGAACGATCACATCAAACTGTTGGGCTTTGATAAACGACAGCACTGTCTGCCTGTCGCGGATATCAATGGAATGAGAGGTGAAATTTTTAAAGCGTTCAGCTAACCGTTGCAGGTTCCAGGTGGTATCTCCTTTTTCGCCAAAAAAATCGGCGCGCATATTATTGTCCACACCCACCACTTCCCAACCCTGTTGCGCAAAGAAAGTCACTACTTCACTCCCTATCAACCCGCCTGCACCTGTTACCAGTATTTTTTTCATTCCCTGTTTTTTAAAAGAACCACAAAAAAAGACCAAATATCCCAAATATCCAATTCCGCCTAAACCGCGCCTTCGCGCCTTTGCGAGCAAATTTTCACGCAAAGGCGCAAAGGCGCGGTGGGGAACTCCTTCTGTCAAACTTCCTTCAGCTTTGAGAGGAAGAGTTCCATTCCTTTTCGTTTTGCTTCATCCAGCAGGTAACTGATGTTCTGTGTATAGTATTTTTTAAGATCATATACCGGGTAAGGGTTTTCGGCCACTACCTCATCAATATGCGATACCCCGTATGCATTTGCCCGGTTAAACGCATCTTCAAAGTCTTTATCGATGGGTTTGTTGGCTACCCAGGCAGCAAAAACAAAGGGTAACCCGGTATAGGCTTTCCATGCGGCGCCAAGATCGTAGGCATAAGCTGATATATTTCTTTGTTCCAGCGCCCTGTCGCCTATCACAACCCCCGCTGTGTTTCCTTTGATCTGTGAACGGAAATCTTCCCGGGCCTCTTCTAACACCACCCCTTTGTGCCAATGATCCTTCAGCAATATCCGGGCAAGATTCACAGAAGTACGGCTTTGCCGGTCAAGCAATACTTTATCCACTGATTCCATGGAAACTTCACTAAAAAGCGCTACCGAAGCCACTTCGCCTTCTGTTCCGATGCAATAATCAGTAATCATATAAGGATCCTTGAGTTGCGGAATAACAGCCACCGGCACCAGCCCGATATCAATCTCATCATCCAGCAGCATTTGCGCCAGTTTTGACGGATATTCTTCTACCAATGTTATTTTTTCCATCAAACCCGACCTTTTCAACCCATATAATAAAGGCCTTGTGTTTAAATAACTGACAGCTCCTACACGTATCTTGTCCAATTCGGTTAATTTTGTGCAAAGGAAAGTAATTAGGAATTAGTAATTAGGAATTAGCCATTAATAATTGTATTCGGTAGGCCGTACTACACTATTATCAGGCTAATTGTAATTAACGATCACTAATTATTAATTATCAATTACTAATTATCAATTAATACATGGAGCTTACACATCTCACCGCCATTTCCCCCATTGATGGCCGCTATCGCAAACAGGTAAATCATCTTGATGAATATTTTTCCGAATACGCCCTGATCAAATACCGTGTACTGGTTGAGATCGAATACTTTTTTTTCCTGGCCGATCAGAAATTTTTCAAACTGGCACCCAAGGCACGTGTGCAGTTGAAAAAAGTGATGGATGATTTCAGTATGGATGATGCGCACCAGATCAAACAGATAGAAGCCATTACCAACCATGATGTAAAAGCTGTTGAATATTTTCTGAAGGAACAACTTGACAAAGCAGGTATATCCCAGTTAAAAGAATGGATCCATTTCGGACTCACATCGCAGGATATCAACAATACCGCTATCCCGCTAAGCTGGAAGCATTGTATGGAGCATGAATACCTGCCTGCCATCATCAATCTCCGCAATCACCTGTACCAACTGGCCGTTACCTGGAAAAAAATACCCATGCTCGCGCATACACATGGACAGCCCGCTTCTCCCACCAAACTGGGCAAAGAACTGATGGTATTTGTGGAAAGGATCAATAACCAGGTAGAGCAATTCTCAGGGATACCGTATGCCGCCAAGTTTGGCGGGGCCACCGGTAATTTTAATGCGCATCATGTAGCATTTCCTAAAAAGAACTGGGTGGCGATAGGAAACCAGTTTGTTGAGAATACACTGGGACTCCAGCGCATGCAATTCACCACGCAGATAGAACATTACGACAGTCTGGCCGCGCATTTTGATGCCATCAAACGTATCAACAATATACTGGTCGATCTGTGTCGCGATATGTGGACCTATATCAGCATGGAATATTTCAAACAGAAAACAAAGAAAGGCGAAGTGGGTTCTTCGGCGATGCCACACAAAGTAAACCCGATCGATTTTGAAAATGCGGAAGGTAACCTCGGCGTAGCCAATGCCCTGCTGGAGCATCTCTCGTCCAAACTCCCTGTAAGCCGCCTGCAGCGTGACCTGACGGATTCTACTGTATTACGCAATCTCGGAGTACCTGTTGCCCATACTGCAATCGCCCTGAAATCTTTACAGAAAGGCCTTGACAAACTGGTACTGAACGAGAACAAACTAAAGGAACACCTCGAAAACAACTGGGCGGTTGTAGCAGAAGCCATACAGACCATTCTGCGCCGTGAAAATTATCCCAATCCGTATGAAGCGCTTAAGGACCTTACCCGCGGCAAACAGGCAATCGATAAAAAAGCGATCCATTCGTTTATTGACAGGCTGGATGTGAACCGGAGCATTAAAAAAGAGCTGAAAGCGATTACGCCATCAAATTATACCGGGGTTGATATTCAGTATTAAAAATGCTTACATTTATTTCAGTAAAAACTACTGATATGAGCCCTGCAATGAAAAATATCACTGGCTATCTTCTTGCGATGTTGATAGTAGGTTCTTTGGTATTTATTGTCCTGTATTTTGCTTTTGGGTTTAGCAGGTCCGATGCTGTTTTTTATGCTGCCCTCGCCGCTATAACGGAGTTAATATCCAAGGGCATTCTGAGGTTATATAGATTAATTGTCAAAAAAGGAAATATTCAAAAATCTCTGTGAACCTCTGTGTCCTTTGTGCCTCTGTGGTAAAGAACATCCTCCATCGATCAGAGCGAAGGCTTTACCACAGAGGCACAAAGGACACGGAGGTTCACAGAGGGATCAGAACTTGAGTAAAGTATAGCCTTTCAACTGGTAAGTAGTTAACGTAGTAATAGCAGACAGCGCCACTTTTACCTCAGGCGCTACAGTGGCCGGGTCGATTTTTCTTTTCTCCAATGATTGCCCGCACACAAACAGTTTCACACCTGCCTGCTGCAATTCAGTAAATAATTTCAGGTTGGGATTATCCACGCCGTATTTTACTTTATAAGTGGCATTGTCTACTATGAACTGTGCAGCGGGTCCATGAATGACCAGTACCACACTTAGTTTATCACCGGTTACTCCACCTAAAGCATGCAGGTTTACGGCAGAAGCGGTTTTCTCAAGTAACTCATGCACCATCTCCGGCTTGGCATTATCCGTATTCACTTCCACCACCACTTTATAATTCATTTTGGGATCCGGCTTCTCCACTGCATACGGTATCGGACTTACCGCGCCATAGGTTTTAATGACAGGGTTGACCTTTGTTTGAGCGTGCATGATACTGCATACCAACAGTAAGCATATCGTGAAGATGGATTTTCTCATGTATTTTGGAATTTTCAATTGGGAAAGTTCGAAATTTGTATGTCAATTTATCTTGTTCCTTGTTCCTTGTTCCTTGTTCCTTGTTCCTTGTTCCTTGTTCCTTGTTCCTTGTTCCTCGTTCCTCGTTCCTTCTACATTCTACATTCTACATTCATCTGTTCGATATTCCTACGCGATCTTCACCACTTTCCCCGGATACCTCTCCGCATAATTCCTGATCAACGATCGCATCACTTCATTTTCCGGGTATTCCACCAGTTTTGTTTTCAGGTTCTCAAGGGAAAGTTCTGTTTCCATCTCTATTTTCCCCATCCCGTAAAACCTTCCCCGTTCCACCAGCACACAACCTTCTTTTTCGCGTATCAGGAAAGTTTCTTTCTGCGAGGCGAGCCAGTCAAGCGCTTTTTGTATGCGTTCATTGTACAGTTCCGGTTCAGGAAACTCGCGCGCACTGCTGTTATCCAGGAAACACAAAACAGGGTTCAGATCAAACTCTTTGACCATTTTCCACAAATGCCTGTGTGCATCCACCAGCATCGCAAAAGACGCAATGGGTGATGAATATTTTCTTTTTTTGTCAATGGCCAACCGTTGGTAACCGAGGCTGTCCTCAAACTGGTAAATACCCCAGAGTTGTTCATACCGTTTCTGGCTCTTGTTATGGATGGGCCACAAACGTTTGATCTCTACGCTTTCCAGCAGGCAGGCGATAAATTCTGTCGGACAAACCGTATGTGTGATGGTATGTATCTTTCTTAAAAACTCCTGTCGTTTCTGCGAAGTATCCAGCCCTGTAAAATGACTGGCCACTCTTTTTTTCAGGTTTTTAGCCTTGCCTACGTAGATCACTTTGCCTTTTACATCATTAAAATAATAGACACCGGGTTGGTCAGGCAACAATTTAACCTGGTCCTCGGGAAGATTGGCGGGCAGGGTCTGGTTCCGGTTCTCCTTCTTCAGCATTTCTTTTACCAGCAGGTAACCGTTGTTTTTCAGCACCAGGTCCAGTACCTGCGTGGTGGCCATAGCATCTCCCCCGGCACGGTGCCGGTTCTCGATCCGGATATCCAGTTCACGGCACAAATGCCCGAGACCATATTTCCGGAAGCCGGGGAACACTTTACGGCTGAGACGGATGGTACATAATTTGGGAGTTTGCAGGGTAAACCCAGCCTGCTGCAGGTGGTATTTGACAAAAGAGAAATCAAAATTCACATTATGCGCCACAAAAACCCTGTCTTTTAACAGGTTATGGATCTTGGCCGCCACTTCGTGGAAAGATGGGGCCACGGCAACCATCGCATCAGAAATACCGGTCATATTGGCCACAAATGGGGGGATGGGCTGGTGCGGGTTCACCAATGTTTCATACCGGCCCTCAATTTCAGAACCGTTGTGCAGTACAATGGCTATTTCAGTGATACCGTGTTGCTGGGGAAAACCGCCTGTGGTCTCTATATCTACGATCGCATATTGCATCCGGTCTGCAAAATCGGGAAAAAATGGTCATTCCTGTAATAAAAGATGGCCTTTAACTACTAATATTTCATTCTGACTGTAACTTTTAATATAAACCTGCGTTAGCTATAATTAACACAGATTAACGCAACCGCGGTTTACTTTTGGTACCGGAACACAAGCTTATGAAATACATTTTCTCCATACTGCTCATCGCCCTGCTCACCGGCTGTCATTACCGGGCCGGCAATACCGCGAAAAAGATCGGTACGGTTGGGAAATCCTGTACTGCATTATGTGTTTCTGCCGCCACCCTCCTGCAACCTGTACAGCAGGAAGAAACCGCCCCTTCGGTCATATCCGCCTCTTTGCTCGAAAGATCGGCGAGTATTCTTACCTGGTAAGACATTTTAAAAATTACAAAAACAGTTAGCCCCTTTCATCGCCAATTCAAACCGCGCCTTTGCGCCTTTGCGTGAAAATCTGCTCGCAAAGACGCAAAGGCGCGGTATAAAACAGCTTCTCAAATAATATCAAAACGCATCATAATCGATATAAGCCTGTCTTTCCTTATTTTTGCCGACCTTTTATAGATCATTTTGATTGGCTAAAACGGGTTCAATTTCAAAATTTCCCAATCAAAAATTTCCCAATTCATTCCATGGAACTAAGCAAAAATTACACTCCCAACGAAGTTGAAGCCAAATGGTACAGTCATTGGCTGGAGCAGGGTTATTTTAATAGTACGCCTGATGAACGCGAGCCGTATACGATCGTTATTCCGCCACCCAATGTTACGGGCGTGCTGCACATGGGTCACTGTCTCAACAATACCATACAGGATATACTGATCCGCCGCGCCCGTATGCAGGGCAAAAATGCCTGCTGGGTACCGGGAACTGACCATGCTTCCATTGCCACAGAGGCCAAAGTGGTACAGATGCTCCGCGAAAAGGGGATCACCAAATCCTCTATTTCCCGCGATGAATTTTTAGAATATGCATGGGAATGGAAAGATAAATATGGCGGTATCATTTTGCAGCAGTTGAAAAAACTGGGTTGCAGTTTGGACTGGAACAGGACATCTTTTACGATGGACCCCGACTATTACAATGCAGTTATCGACATTTTTGTCCGGCTGCATCATGAGGGTATTATTTACCGTGGTTTACGAATGGTGAACTGGGACCCCGTTGGCAAAACCGCGTTGAGCGATGAAGAAGTTATTTTTAAAGAAGTTGATTCGAAACTGTATTACATAAGTTACCCGTTAACCGATAACAGCGGCAGCATTACCGTTGCCACCACCAGACCGGAAACCATTTTGGGTGATGTGGCCATTTGTGTAAACCCAACCGATGAACGTTACGCAGCCTTGATCGGCAAAGAGGTGGTTGTACCCATCATCAACCGCAAAATACCTGTTATCGCCGATGAATATGTTGATGCAGCATTTGGTACAGGCGCTTTAAAAATTACACCGGCACATGACAAGAACGATAATGAGCTGGGCAAAAAACATAACCTGAAAGCATTGAACACTTTGGATGCTGAAGGAAAATTTACTGCCGAAGAACTGGGTGACGATAACCCGTCTGAACAGGTGTTATCATACAATGGGCTTGACAGGTTTGTTTTAAGAAAGAAGATCGTTGAAGACATATCCGCTTTAAACCAGGTAGCAAAAACAGAAGCTTACAAAGGACAGGTTGGTACGAGTGAGAGAACGGGTGCAGTTATTGAAAGCCGTTTGTCATTACAGTGGTTCATGGATATGAAGAAATTCATTGGCCAGAACCCTGCAACAATAGAATCTGTTATCACAGATAAAATTAAGTTTCACCCTTCCAAGCTTAAGAATACGTACAGTTACTGGATGGACAATATCAAAGACTGGTGCATCAGCCGCCAGCTTTGGTGGGGACAACAGATCCCGGCATATTATGCACCGGATGGAAGTTTCGTGGTAGCGGCTTCAAAAGAAGAAGCACTCCAACAACTCCAAACCACCAACCCCAAACTCCAAACCGAAGATATTCACCAGGATGAAGACTGCCTCGACACCTGGTTCTCCTCATGGCTCTGGCCAATGGAAGTTTTCAAAGGCATTAGTAATCCCGGGAACCCTGATTATAATTATTACTATCCAACCAGCACGTTGGTTACCGGCCAGGATATCATCTTTTTCTGGGTGGCCCGCATGATCATGGCAGGCTATGCATTTAAAGATCAACAGCCTTTTGCTGATGTGTATTTTACCGGGATGGTAAGGGATAAGGAAGGCCGGAAAATGAGTAAGCAACTAGGGAATAGTCCCGACTTGCTGGGCCTGATCGATAACTATGGTGCAGATGCCACCCGTTTTGGCATCCTGATATCAGCACCGGCAGGTAATGATATTTTATTTGATGAGTCCGCTCTTGAACAGGGCAGAAACTTTAATAACAAACTCTGGAACGCGTTGAAGTTAGTCAGGAGTTGGGAGTCGAGAGTCAGGAATAATGAAACTCCAGACTCCAAACTCCAAACCCCAGACTTCGCCATCACCTGGTTTGCCAACCGCCTCCGCCAGGTAAAAGCGGAAGTGAATGAAATGATGGAACAGTTCCGTCTTAGTGAGGCGTTGAAGACCATCTATTCATTGATATGGGATGATTTCTGCAGCTGGTACCTCGAATGGGTAAAACCGGGTTTTGAACAGCCGGTTGATGCAGCGGTGTACCAGAACACTGTCAGGTATTTTGAGGAACTGATGCAGTTGCTGCATCCTTTCATGCCCTTTATTTCAGAGGAGATCTATCACCTGCTGAATGAACATGCGGATGATCTCTGTGTAAAACAGGAACAGGCGATACCATCTACCAACAAACATTTGCTGGAAGCCGGTGAGATACTTAAACAGGTGATCACTTCTCTCCGTGATGCACGTAACCGCAACCAGCTAAAACCTAAGGATCCGATCAAACTGCATATACAGACAAAACGGAAAACAGGATATACGGCTATTGAAAATATCCTGTGCAAACAGGTAAATGCAGCATCAATAAGTTATACTGACAGCTCTGTTCCCGATACCATTGTTGTTACTGTTGAAAAAGACAAGTTCTTTATCGAAACAGAAAAACAACTGGATGCCGCTTCCGTAAAAGCAGAACTGCTCAAGGACCTTGACTACCAGCAAAAATTCCTGGAAAGTGTCATCAAAAAACTGGGTAACGAACGTTTTGTACAAAATGCAAAACCGGAAGTGGTTGAGTTTGAAAGAAAAAAACAGGCTGATGCGGAAGCAAGGATAAAAAACATCGAAGAAAGCCTGCAGAACCTTTCCTGAAATCTTCTAAAAAATCTGTGAATCTGTGGCGGAAATTATCGCCACAGATTCACAGATTGATTTCGAAATAATCACAGATGCTATTGAAAAAGATACTGGCGCTTACTGCTTACCTGCTTATTGGCATAACTTGTTTTTCGCAGGGAAAATGGGAAGTAAGATGGGTACAGGGCATCAACCCGCAGTATCCCACCAGTGATGCCTGGAAAACAATTTCTGCCACCGCCAAACCCATATCCATCGCAGTTCCCATAGGCCTGTTTGCCGTTTCATTGATTGAACACGACAAGACCCTTGCAAACAATTCGTATGAAATGGCAGCCGGACTCGCATTAACAGCTATTGTTACCCAGGGATTGAAAACCATATCGGACCGTCCGCGCCCCTATTATTCTTACTCAGATATTTATCCCGATGAATGGAAAGACAACAGTTCTTTCCCATCAGGGCATACCTCGTTTGCATTTTCAACGGCCACTTCACTGGCACTGCATACAAAAAAATGGTATATCACTGTACCGGCGTTTGCGTGGGCAACCTCTGTCGGATATTCAAGAATGTATCTTGGTCAGCACTATCCTTCCGATGTATTTGCCGGCGCCATTACCGGTATGGCTGGTGCGTATGCCGCACACTGGCTCAATAAAAAATTGTTCAACCACGGCAGAAAAAAAACTATTGTGCCTTAAATTGCTTTTCTATGCATGCACTATCTATACGCGAAGCAACGATGGGTGATATCCCTGCCATCCGGCATATCGCGCATCATACCTGGCCGGTTGCCTATGGACAATTGCTTTCACAGGAACAATTGACCTATATGCTTGACCTGATGTACAGTGAGCAATCGCTGACGGACCAGATCAACAAGGGACACCGGTTTTACCTCGCGGAACTGGATGGTAACCCGCACGGATTTGCTTCTGTATCAGACGAAGGACAACACCGTTTCAAACTGAACAAACTGTACGTGCTTCCCGATACTCAAAAAACTGGTGCGGGAAAAGCTTTACTGCAGCAGACCATTACTTATGCCAAACAACACAATGGTTTACAATTATTCTTACAGGTAAAAAAAGACAACCCTTCCAAAGGTTTTTATGAGAAACAGGGGTTTGAGGTAATAGATGAAGTTGACCTCGATATTGGGAACGGGTATTTTATGAATGATTTTATTATGGCGCTGGAGTTGCGCTGAACGTCCTTGCGAGCGTAGCGAAGCAATCTGTGGTTTGATTGTCCGGCAACCTGTTTCATTGGACTGTTTCTTGAAATGTAAAACACAGGCTGCTTCGCTCCGCTCGCAGTGACGCACGCTGGCCACAATGGTTAATGCACCAGCACATGTGTCTGCTTAATAACCCCCATCACAAACACACTCTGCACATGCCCGATATTATCCGCCTGGCTCAGTTTGTTCACGTGGAAATCATAATACGCATCCATACTTTCCGCCACCACTTTCAGCATAAAATCAAACTCGCCTGAAATATTATAGCACTCGATCACTTCATTCATCGCAAGGATGCTTTGTATGAATTTGCTGCCTTCTTTTTTATCGTGTTGCCGGAGTGATACATAGCAGATCACCATCAACCCTTTTTTTACCTTGGAATGATCCAGCAGCGTGGCGTATTGCCTGATCACCCCATTCTCTTCCATGCGTTTGATCCGCTCATGAACAGGCGTGGTACTCAGGTGTACTTTATCCGCGATTTCCTTTACGGTAGACCGGGCATTACGTTGTAAAATGCGGAGAATGGACAGGTCCTTATCATCCAGTAATATCGTAGTATTAGTGGATTCCTCTTTTATAACAGCTTTTGCCATAGCAAATTCTTATTTTATTCTTTCAAATGTATCATTAATACAACTTTATTCCAAAAAATTGATATTTACTGATATTTTATCCTGCATTATATACATTTGCAGGTATAAAAACCTACTTAATGTCTACACTTACAAAATCTATCGATTTCAGCCTGCCTTATAAAGTGGCTGATATGAGCCTGGCCGATTGGGGTCGCAAAGAGATCCGTCTCGCCGAAGCCGAAATGCCGGGTCTGATGTCTATCCGTGCCGAATACGGACCGAGCCAGCCACTGAAAGGTGCGCGTGTTGCGGGTTGCCTGCACATGACCATCCAGACCGCCGTGTTGATCGAAACACTGGTTGCCCTGGGCGCTGAAGTAAAATGGAGTTCTTGTAATATATTTTCTACGCAGGACCAGGCCGCTGCTGCTATCGCTGCTGCCGGTATCGGTGTATTTGCATGGAAAGGTCAGACACAAGCTGAAGCTGACTGGTGTATTGAACAAACCCTGTTCTTTGGTGGTGCTGACCGTCCGCTGAACATGATCCTGGATGATGGTGGTGACCTGACCAATATGGTGTTTGATGTGTTCCCTGAACTGATCGCCAACATCAAAGGCTTGTCTGAAGAAACCACAACTGGTGTACACCGTTTGTATGAAAGAATGGCGAAAGGTACTTTACCTATCCCTGCCATCAACGTGAACGATTCTGTTACCAAATCCAAATTCGACAACAAATACGGTTGCCAGGAATCACTGGTGGATGCGATCCGTCGCGCTACTGATGTGATGATGGCTGGTAAAGTTGCGGTTGTAGGTGGATATGGTGATGTGGGTAAAGGTTCTGCCCTTTCTCTGAAAGGCGCCGGTTGCCGCGTGATCGTTACCGAGATCGATCCTATCTGTGCTTTACAGGCTGCTATGGAAGGTTTTGAAGTAAAACCAATGGCTGAAGCTGTAAAAGAAGCTGATATCATCGTTACCGCTTCCGGTTGCCGCGACCTGATCACAGAAAAACATTTCCGTTCGATGAAAGACAAAGCGATCGTTTGTAATATCGGTCACTTTGATATCGAGATAGATGTTGCCTGGCTGAATAACAACTACGGTAATACCAAGAACACCATCAAACCACAGGTTGACCTCTACACCATCGACGGTAAAGACATCATCCTGCTGGCTGAGGGCCGCCTGGTTAACTTAGGTTGCGCTACTGGTCACCCAAGCTTTGTAATGAGTAACTCATTCTCTAACCAAACGCTTGCACAGATCGAACTGTGGACCAACAGCAAAAACTACGAGAACAAAGTGTATGTGCTGCCTAAACACCTTGATGAGAAAGTGGCCCGTTTACACCTCGCCAAAGTTGGTGCCGTACTGGATGAACTGACCGATGCGCAGGCTGAATACCTGGGTATCTCGAAAGTCGGTCCTTTCAAAACTGATATGTACCGCTACTAGTAGATTTATGTGAGATGAATGATGATAACAAGGCCCGCTTTTTAAGCGGGCTTTTTGTTTTTATCAGGACTTCAAGCCTGGCTACTCAACCGCGCCTTTGCGGCTTTGCGTGAGAATTTTCCCGCAAAGGCGCAAAGGCGCGGTTAAGGAGTAGCTATACATGTTTCGTTGTACGATAATTGTTTATTTTCACTGCTCAACCAAAATAACTTGTGCAGGCACCGCAGATATCTTATCCTTCTATTCGCACAGGCAGTTATTTTTTGTTTGATGAGTGTACCAGTATCCGCATCAGAACCGGCTGACACCACTCCCCGGTCCAGTTCCAGGCAGGCATTGGCATTCCTCGAAAAACAGGATACGTTACAACAAAGCCCCCACTGGCCCAATGTTCCACCGGTTGCTTTTTTGCAGAACCTGAAAAAAAATATTGAACAGCCCCTGGGTATTTATGAAGGTAAAAGCACCAATTTCTGTGCTTACTCAGCTATCTCCTATCTTCCTTTACATGATGACCCACTGGGGTTTGTCAGGTTTATGGTAAGCATATATGTTGATGGCAAGGGCCAATACGGCAAAGCCGTAATTGAACCATCAAAAGCAGTAAAAGAAGCCGCCGGCAGGCTGAGCTTTAAAGGCGAACTCGATGTACGGCCCGCGGACCAGTTATGGTTCATGGCGCTGGCAGATCACTTTAAAGGATATGTAAATTTCCCTGACCATCATTTTGATATGGGTGATGAGAACAGGCTCTGGGCAGGTGTCAACTACAGCAAATTCAACCGGATGATCAGGGACCTGTTCAATTACCGGGTAACCGCGGTTGGTTCTGATCTTTTCAAACCCGGTATCCGTGATATCTATGAATATTTATCTGACAGGCTCGCCACAGGCAATGTGGCTTTGTTTGTGAATAACCTCAGCCTGTATAAAAAAAGCCATGCAACTATAAGACTGGGCATGCCTACACATTATATCATATTACTCAATGTAGAAGAAGTGGGCGACAATATTGCCATCACCTATTGGGATTATGGCGGCAGGAGCCTGCAGATATTGAAACCTTCGTTTTTAAAGAAGATAATCTTCGGCGTTACACATATCACCAAAAAACTGCCCAATGACAGGTAATATCCAGTATATCATGGTGGCAGTTTTTGCGGGAATACTGTTCGGTTCCTGTTCACCCAAACAGATCACGACACATTATTATGAAGAAAACGAGGATAGCCTTGTACAGATAGAACATACTTACCGTGCCTTATATGCCATCAAACCCTTTTCTGTGGAGTTTACCGACAGGGCATTTGATAATATCTCGATAGAGATCATCACCGATTCCATCAAGTATATTTATGGGTTTGGAGTAAATGAACCCAGACTGAGGGATACCCTGTCAAAATACGGCGTTCCGGTTACGGGGGTAACAGAAATGATCAAAAAGATGCGCTCCATCAAATGTATCTGGATCAATATGCTCGACTATTATACCGGCAACCAGCAGAATACCCTTGTTTTTATGTCTATCCGAAACCTGCCGGTACAACTTCCCTTTTCCACTGAAAAATACTATATCCTCACATTTTTTTCCCAACCCCAATACTACGACAGCGAGGGGAGACTGCTTGCCGGAAGAAGTTTAAGAAGGTTACGTAGAATTAATGACGAAATCTTCCGGCGCATCAATGATAAAGTATGTTATACGGTTTCAGGAAGGTTTAGGTAGATGGGAGATGACAGATGGAAGATGATAGATAGGGAGATGACATATCTCATCTCACATCCGGCATCTATCTCCATCCACACATGAGGATAACTAACCATGGCACAAACATTGCATCCAATGTATTTTTGAACAGAAATAATTCCCAACTTTTATGAATGTAATGAACATGATGAACCGGGCCGGTATGGCTATGCTGTCAATGCTAATGCTGGCCGCCTGTAGTAATGATGCAGACAAGAAGCCCGGTGCGGATTCCACTGCTGTAGTAACCACCGCTGTAACACCAGGTACGCCGATCACTTATGACAATTCCAAACGATACATCTTTCTTACCTGGGATGATTCGCCGCAACCGCCCGGTACACTGAACTGTAAGAACATATTTAAGGAAGAGGGTATCAAAGCCACTTTTTTCTCCGTAGGTTTCAACCAGGTGGGTCCGCAAAAAAGAAGGCTGATCGATTCAATCCGCAATTCCTATCCCCAGTTCCTGCTGGCCAACCACAGCTTTACACATGGATTCAGGGATCAATACGCTAAATTCTATTCACCCGCCATGACCGACAGCGCCCTGAATGATTTCCTGAAAAATGAAAGGGAACTGAAAATACCCGTTAAGATCATCCGCCTGCCAGGCAACAATACATGGGCATCCAATGGAAACATACACGGACAGAAACACGATAATCCATTGATCAAACGACTGGACTCGCTAGGGTATAAGATCATTGGCTGGGATCTGGAGTGGAACCAGGCAAAAAATGGAAAGTCTCCACGCGAAAGTGTGACCGAAATGATTGCCAGGATCAACCAGAAATTTGATGATGAAGCTACCATGGAGCCCAATGCGATCGTCATCCTTTCGCACGACAGGCTGTTTGGCGAACCCCAACATGCCGATTCGCTCCGAAAATTCATCACCACCCTGAAACAGGATAGCAGGTATGTATTTGAAACGATCGATCATTATCCGACGGTGCAGAAGAAGAAATAAGCCTGATACTTATATAGTAAGAGCCCGTTTTATACGAAACGGGCTCTTTTTGCCACAGATTGCACAGATTAAGTACCTCAACAGAATTAAATTAGACCAAATGCTAAGGTGTTGTGACATTAATATCTCTGCGTAGACTCTGCATCTCATGTTCTCTGCGGTGAAAAACAATCTATACAGTCGGACATCCTGAATTTTGAGGCTTTTTTCACCGCAGAGAACATGAGAGCAGGGAGTTTCGCAGAGAACTCATTAGCCTAATATAAATAGGCACAGGTACTTAACACAGAAAAATCCGTGCTAATCTGTGGCGATTAACTTCCTGAAATGTGGGAATTAAGAAAAATCTGTGGAAATCGAAGATTTCAAACCAAATCATCCATTTGTTCGACAAACATCACCCACCTGTACCTAAGCTAGATATCCTTTCATTGATCGACAACTACATTAGATAACCTCTTTTTTTTGCCAAATGCCATCTTGTTTCCTTGATGCTTGCTTACTTGTTCCTTTTGCCCCATTATTTCACCGACCACTCACCGTTCATCCAAAAACGGACACTTGTGTCAGTTCATTTGTCACACAAAGAAGGGCTTTAGGATTTCATTAACCAACCGACTGAAACCCTTACTGACACTGCATTACAGGGCAATATTAACCTGGGTTAACATTGCCGTTAACACCACTCATACATACACTCATCCAACGGCTGTAACTAATCACAATGTGCTTCGTCTACTATCTGTGAGTTTCTATTTTTGACCTGTCAATCTGAAACAAACAAATAACAGATATTCTTTAAAAACTTTTAACCTAAACAAAATGAAAAAGATTTTTATGATGGCTTTAATAGCCCTCGCCACCACAACAACCGCTTTTGCAGAACCCACTACTATCAGTTCTAAAGTACTGAGCCACCTGTCTGCTTCTTTCAAAAATGCAAAGAACATCAGTTGGACAACTGACTCAAGATTTGAAAAAATCAGCTTTATGCTGAATGAAGAGAAAGTAGAAGCTTTCTATAATATAGACGGCGACCTGATCGGTACCAGCAAAACCATGGCTTTCGACAAACTGCCAAAAGCGGCTATCGAAACCATCACTACCAAATTCACTTTCCCTGACTACCAGTTGAAAGATTGTATCCAGTTTACCAACAGCAGCAATGACACCAATTACTATATCTCCCTGGATGCCAAAAACGAAACAATGGTACTTGAGATCACCAAAAGTGGCGGTGTAAGGGTTTTCTCTAAAACAAGGAAATAAGCGACAATTATTCCTCCATATAGTAAAGTCCGGCCCCGTAAGGCCGGACTTTTTTGCTTAAAAAAATTGAACATTGAAAATTGAGCGTTGAATATTGAGAATTATTAATTGTGCAGTAAAATGCTCAATATTCAACGCTCAATTTTCAATGTTCAACGATATACCTATGTTCAATTCGGAAAACTGATCTTTCCCATACTCACACCAGGTATGGCACCCTTGCCGATAACCGTATCTCCCGCCACACATTCATTCGCCAGCACGGCAAACAGCAATGCTTCTTTTGCATCGGGGTTTACCTGGAGTTTATCTGTGGTATCAAAACGATGCTGTGGTAATAAGGCGCGCAGATGTGTCATTAATAAAGGATTGTGCATTCCGCCACCGCTTGCATACACAGCGAAGGATTTGTTTGTCTGCGTGGCTTTTTCAATCGCGGCGGCAATGGTTATTGCGGTAAAGCTGTTGAGGGTGGTCATCACATCTTCGTGAGAGATATCACTGCAACCTGCTTTTTGTATGGCTTTCTGGAGGTAGTCAAGATTAAAAAGTTCCGGCCCCGTGGTTTTCGGAAAGTTTTTTGCAAAAAAATCATGACCCAAAAGCGCGCTGAGCAGTTTTGTATGCAAGGTACCACTGCGGGCAATGGCTGCCTGTTTATCAAATGGCGCATTGAAATGTGTACGCATATAGGCATCCATCAAGGTATTTCCCGGGCCGGTGTCTGTACTGAACACCATGCCCGCATCCAGATTGCCGGGCAGGTAGGTAAAATTGGCAATACCGCCAATATTCAGCATGATACGGTCCTCTCCTTCTTTACTGAAAATGAAATAATCGCCATATACCGCCAATGGCGCGCCCTCACCTCCCGCTGCAATATGTTTTTGCCTGAAATCACTTACCGTAATGATGCCTGTGGCAACAGCCAGATGATCCCCATCCCCGATCTGCAGAGTCGCATTTCCCAGTTGTGTATTTCCATGCAGACTTTGCGGGGCGTGGTAAATGGTTTGCCCATGACTGGCCAGCAGGTCTATTTCCACAGGTAATTTTTTCCAGGCCGACAGGCAATTCAGCACCATCTGTGCATGTTGGCGGGCCACCCAGGCATTGAGCAGGCAGACCTTTTCGAGGTCGGCTTCTTTTTTGGAAAATACAGCATGTATCTCTTTACAAAAGCCATCATCATAACTAACTGTCTCGAAATCAAGTATTTCAATATGCGAATTTGACCCATGCCCTGTACAGCGACAAAGCGCTATATCCAGCCCGTCGAGCGAAGTTCCGCTCATTAAGCCGATGATCAGCCTGCTTTTTTTTGCGGCTATATGATACAATTTATCTATGTCTTTTCTCATTTTTTGCGGCTTTTTGATGATTTTTCAAAATCAACTGCGACAATTTGCGGTTTTTTATTGGTTTTGTTAAAAAAAATGTGGAATTTGGTAAGACTAACTGTGACTCGATGCTTAAAAAAGAACGACAGGCCTATATTTTACACCAGGTTAGTTTGCACAACAGTGTCTTATCCACTGATCTCAGCAATGCTATCAACGTTTCCGAAGATACTATCCGGCGCGATTTAAATGAACTGGCTGATACAGGTAAAGTGATCAAGGTACATGGCGGGGCGCTTTCCAAATCGTTCAACAGTTTTTACCTGCGTTCAGATGTTTACAATGTAGATAATAAAAAGATCATCGCCCAAAAAGCGGTTTCGCTGATAAAAGACGGAATGTTTGTTTTGACAGGCGGTGGCACCACCATTATTGAGATGGCCAGACAACTGCCAGAGGGATTGAAAGCTACTTTTTTTACCGGCAGCATCCCGGCCGCTTATGAGTATTCGCAGCATCCCAATATCGAAGTGATCTTTATCGGTGATAAAATCTCTAAAAAATCGCAGATAGCGGTGGGTGGGGAAGCCATCAGCAAGATCAAACACATCAAAGCCGATATGTGTTTTCTCGGTATCAACGCGATAGACACGGAACATGGCATTACTGATAATGACTGGGATATTGTACAGATGAAAAAAGCGATGATAGAATCGGCATCGCAAACAGTGGTGATGTCTATTTCTGAAAAAATGCACTCCGCGCAACGTGTGCGTATCTGCGGGCTGGATGAAGTGGATGTATTGATCACCGAACTGGAAGCCGCTAACCCGATGCTTGATCCTTACCGTATGGAAGGATTGACCATCCTCTAACCGTTTTTGCAACAGGGTTTTTGATAGTAGAACAATTGTAGTAACAATGACCCCGCTTTTCCAGGCGGGGTTTGTTTTGCACCGGGCTTAATTTTTGATTATCTATCTTCAGTAACGTAAACTGTGCATCCGGTAACATGATTTCATTGCCATCATATCTTCGAGCCTGTTTGAAAATGGCATTTTTCGCAAACCCTGGTAATTTCGCTAAGAGCAAAACCAGAGAAAAAGAGTATAAAAGAGGGAGATTACCCAACTCTTATCCACTCTTTTTCTCTTATCCACTCTTAGCGAAACCTTCTAAACTTTCGCAAGACCACATTTCTACACGCACACTTAGAAAAACAGCGCTTGTTTGCCTGTTGGCAGTGGTCTGCTTTGGCGATGTCTATTCACAGCAACAAACGCTCTCCGATACTGTTTTCTTTCTTGCCAATAAAAAAGGTTTGCTGGGAAAGATCGGCAAGAGTTTATCAGTTAACAACCCCGACCCTGCCATCCCTGTCGATGGCGCGAAAAAGAATGAAGAAGCATTTGTACCCTACAAAGGGAAATACATACGCTACATTTTTGTGCAGAAACTGGGGTTTGAAAGATCGGTGAATGATACGGCCAAAGTGGTGCGCAATATTTTTAACGATATCGGCAATGCCCTGCATCCCAATACCGCCAGGAAAGTGATCCTCAACAACCTGTTCTTTTCAGAAGGTGATACCCTATATCCTGCACTGATGGCGGATAATGAGCGGTTCTTACGCCAATTATCTTATTTACAGGATGCGAGGATCACCGTAAAGGAAACAGAAACCGATCCGATGGCGGTAGACGTGATCGTGATCTGTAAAGACGTGTTCCCAATCGGCGGCAGTGTGGATGCCGGCTCGGCCAAAAGCATCAGTTTTGAAGTGAACGATGATAACCTGGCAGGTACCGGCAACCGCCTGCAATTTCAAAACCTGTTTGATATGGACAGGCGGCCACGATATGGTTTTGGGGTAGAGTTCCTCAAAAGAAACTGGAACGGGAACTTTATCAATCTTGCCATTGGTTATCAAAACCAGGCCCCTGCCTATAACAGCGGGCGCAGGGAAGAAAAAGCCGTCTACCTGCTGGGAGAACTTCCATTAGTGAGTCCCTACCATTCCTGGACAGGCGCTTTCGAAATAGCGAAACACGCTACACAGAATGCCTACATATCCGACTCATTATACCGCTCTGATTATAAATACAGTTACCGGGTATTCGATGGATGGATCGGTCATAATATCGGCGCCAGAAAACAATTGAAAGATAACCTGTCATCAAGGTACCGGCGGCTGATCGCGATCCGTGGTATTCACAGGCGGTTTAACGATGTACCGGATGTATTCAAGGAAACGTATAACATCAGTTATTCCGACCTCATCAGTGTACTCAGCTCTTTTACCATTTTTGAACAGGATTACTATTCTACCAATTTCCTGTATGGTTTTGGACGTAATGAGGATGTACCCGAAGGCTTCAACCTTACATTTACCGGTGGCTGGAGTAAGCGTAATAATATCTCAAGACCCTATGGCGGTTTTGAATACCAGCGCAATTATTTTTCTCGGAACAAGGATTATTGGAAATACATTTTGCGGATAGGTTCTTATTATCATAACAAACGTTTTGAGGACATCAGCTTTCTCACCGGTTTTGAATTCTTTTCCAAATTGCGCAAACTCGATGATTACTGGTACTTACGGCATTTCGTCAGCGGCAGTATTACCCAGCTTGCCAAAACAATTCAGAATGAACCACTTCGTTTATCAAGCGAATATGGTATCCCCAACCTGAACGAACCTGATATAAGAGCATCTACACGAATAACACTAAATTATGAATCGGTTTTTTACAATACCTGGCGACTTGTCGGTTTCAGTTTTGCACCTTTTGTATTTGCCAACACTACTTACCTGAAACATATCGGTATGCAGGTAGCGAAAGGCGATATATATACAGCCATTGGAGGCGGGGTAAGAACACGCAACGAGAACCTGGTATTCGGCACCATGGAACTGAAAGCCTATTATTATCCCCGCACCACACCCAACCGTTCTCCCTGGAACATTACTTTCAACACCGATCTGCGTTTCCGTTATGAGAGCCAGTTGGTGAAGCGACCGGATTTTGTGATCGTCAACTAGCCACTCATAATGTTAACAATCTATGTAAACGGTTTTATTGTATTTTACCTGTCAAATCATTCAACCGTATGAAAAAAATTATTCTGGCTACTACCCTCCTTCTCGGCGTATTGACCCTTCAGGCACAAGACGAGGATAAAGCCAAAAGACCCAGTCCTCCCGCCATGGCACGTACGGGGATACCCAGCGGCGCCGTTATCAGGATCGATTACAGCCAGCCATCTTTAAAGGGCCGCACCATGGGGAAAGATGTGGAACCCATGAAAGGACAAATCTGGAGAGCAGGCGCCAATGAAGCAACCGTATTCGCTACCGACAAAGCCGTTTCTGTAGAAGGCAAACCCCTGCCTGCCGGCAAGTACGCCTTATTCATGATTGACAATGGCGATACATGGACCATCATTTTCAATAAAACATGGGACCAGATGGGCGCTTATGGTTATAAAAAAGAAGATGACGCGCTACAGGTTACTGTTAAACCCGCTAAATATGCCTATAAAGTTGAAAGGCTGACATATTTACTGTCAAAAGAAGGAAAAGTTTCTTTGTTGTGGGGAGATACAGATGTAAGTTTTCATGTGAAATAATTACAAGAGGCTCCGGCCTCTTTTTTTTTGCCACAGATTGCACATTATTTAATAGCCGCCAGACTTCCTCCCGCTTCAAAAAGTCTGTCGATCTTTTTTTCTACAGCGGGATCTTTTTCAAGTGGCGGCGCATGATGTGGTTTGATCCGCGCATCTATCACCAACGGACCGTGACAACCCCAGTGTTTGTTCTCTGTAAATGCATGTATCCCATGAATATCATGTGACGGATTACAACGTGTAAAGGTTACCCACAGGTAGTTATGCATATTGGCAGATACAAAATGGCTGTCATCACAGAGGATGATCATGGCAATGCCATCGAGTTGCTGGTTGCCGGTTGCCAGTTGCTGGTTTAACACTGCTATTTCTTCGCTGGCTTTTGCATAGCTAGTAAAAGCGCTTGTTTGCAGTGCAGCAACACCCGGCATAACCATACGTGCATTTTCAAATTGCTGAAGATGGTTAAGTATGGAAGGTATTTCTGTAGCAAGTTTTCTTTTTACTTCCCCATACGCTGCAAAAACCACTTTGCTGCCTGTGTTAAGACCGGTGCCCGAGTAATCGAGTGTATCGATGGTAGTATTGGTATAAAAATGGATATCACGTGCCAGGTCGATCCTCTCTAAAACATACTCCATAAAGGGCTGTACATGATGCGTTGACAATTGCTTTTGCTCATCAGCCGTAATAAATAAAAATTTGGCAAGACTCAGTTGACCTGTTCCGAGAATATGATTGGCGATCGTGAGCAGTTCGGCGGGTTGTTTGGCCTGGGCATACGGTGTGTACCGTTCACTGCCGATGGCCAGCAACAAAGGATGTACACCGGCCGCATCTACTGCATGAATTTCTTTCAGTCCGGGTATTTCCTGGGGTATGGCTTTTCCGGTTATTTCATGAATGAGTTGTCCGAAACTCGTATCCTCCTGTGGCGGACGACCCACTACGGTAAATGGCCAGATCGCATTTTTTCTCGCGAAAACTTTGTGTACACGCATCAAAGGAAAATCATGCTTCAGGCTGTAATAACCAAGGTGGTCGCCAAAAGGGCCTTCCGGTTTGTTTTCGCCCGGATACACTTCGCCTGTTATCACAAAATCTGCATCGGTACTGATACAGTATCCATCATTATAGCTGTAGCGGAACCTTCTGCCACCCAGTACACCTGCAAAACGCATTTCGCTGATCCCTTCCGGCAAAGGCATTACGGCAGCTACCGAATGTGCAGGCGGCCCACCTACAAAACAACTTACTTTTAATGGCAGTCCCCGGGCATTGGCTTTTGACTGGTGAACACCAATACCGCGATGCAATTGGTAATGCAAACCGATCTCTTTATCACGTACATATTCATTGCCGGTTAACTGTACCCGGTACATGCCCAGGTTCGATCGCATGATACCGGGTTGATCGATATCTTCTGTATATACCTGCGGCAAGGTAACAAACGCACCTCCATCCATCGGCCAGTGATGGATCAACGGAAGATCGCTGATGCTGATCTCCTCATATAAAACCGGACTTGTTACAGGATTTTTTTTCGGAAATGCCCTGGCCGCTGCCAACGCGATCCCTATATTTTTGAAGGGATGTTTTAATGCGCTTAACGGGTCGTCCTTTAACTCGATGAGTTGTTGTACAGCGGCAAGTGTATCCCTGAAAATAAATTTACTGCGTTCAATTGTCCCGAAAATATTAGAAGCCGCCCTGAACCTGCTTCCTTTCACATTTTCGAATAACAAAGCCGGGCCTTTCATCTCGTGTACACGCAAGTGAATAGCGGCCATTTCCAGGTATGGGTCCACTTCTTCTGTTATCCTGATAAGATGACCATTCTTTTCAAGATCAAGCAGGCATTGTTCTAAAGATACATAAGACATGGGGTCTGTGGTCTGTGGTTTGTGGTCTGTAGTTGTTAGTAGTTGAGGGTTAATAGTTACAGATACGTTCTCACAGGTTTTTAAGCAACTAAGCTACAGCATCAACAGCAAAAACCTGTTTGTTTACTGATAAAAACAACCCATAACCACACACTACTAACAACTACAGACCACAAACCACAGACTATAGACCAACTCAGTTGTTTTTATTAACTTGTTATCCATTCATCACCCCAAAACCAATTGTTATGTTTACTGATCTGCTTTCCAACCTCAACTGGCTCGCTATTTTAGGGGGCGCCGCTGCTTACTGGATCCTGGGTTCTATCTGGTACAGTGCCCTGTTCTCCAAACCATGGGTAAAAATGCATGGTGTGGATGTCAAAAATCCCAATGCCAAAAAAGGCATGGCCACCATGTTCATTGGCAGTTTTGTACTGATGTTTGTTGCCAGCATCGGCCTTGCTGTTCTTCTGAAATTGTTTCCTGCCGGTGGCGTAGCCGAAGCCGCCCAGGTGGGATTATTTGCTGGTGTATTTTTCGGTTTTACCGTACAGGCCACCAATTATCTCTACCTCCAAAAACCCGCTGGCCTATATGCGATTGACGGTGCTTACCATGCTATTGGAATGATGTTGTCGGCGATTTTGATAAAACTGATAAATTAGTCTGTGGTCTATAGTCTGTGGTCTGTAGTTGTTTATAGTTAATGGTTAATGGTTTGACACAACCCATAACTTGCAACAAATAACAACTACAGACCATAGACCATAGACTACAGACCAAACTTCCTATTTTTGCTTCATGACAAAACTCAGTGTCAACATCAATAAATTTGCCACCCTGCGAAACAGCCGGGGTGGTAATAATCCCGATGTGCTGAAGGCGGCAATTGATGCGCAACGTTTTGGAGCCGATGGAGTAACGGTGCATCCGAGACCGGATGAAAGACATATCCGGTATGAGGATACCAGGCAGATCAGGAAGATCATTACCACTGAATTCAATATTGAAGGCAATCCTACGGAACAATCATTTGTTGACCTTGTGTTGGAAACAAAGCCCCACCAGGTAACTCTGGTGCCTGATGCATTGGGACAGATCACCAGCGATCATGGCTGGGATACAATAGCCCATAAGCAATACCTGGTAGAGATCATTGCGGTTTTTCAGAAAGCGGGTATCCGGGTGTCTATTTTTGTGGACCCCGTGATCGATATGGTCAACGGCGCCGCTGAAACCGGTACCGACCGTATTGAATTGTATACAGAAGGATACGCCAAAGAATTTGCTTACGGAAAACAGGAGGATGCCATCGCTCCATATATCGCCGCCGCCAATAGGGCACATGAACTGAAGCTGGGATTGAATGCCGGTCATGACCTCGACCTGCACAACCTGAAATTCTTCAAACAGCACATTCCCTTTCTTGACGAGGTAAGCATTGGTCATGCGCTTGTATGTGATGCCATTTACCTTGGTTATGAGAATACCGTGCAGATGTATAAGCGCCAGCTGGCTGATTAAATCTTAGTGCCTTCTTCGTGTCTTTGTGTCTTCGTGGTTCCAGCTAATTTGAACCACGAAGACACAAAGTCACAAGGGGATCACAAAGTATTTTTTTTATCTACCTTTAAATCTATGAGAATTTGCCTGCTATTCTGTCTTTTCAGCATACAACTGACAGCACAATCAGTAAAACCATTTCCGCCTCTTCCCACAAAAGAACAACTGGCATGGCATGAAAAAGAGTTTTATCTCTTTATCCATTTCGGCCCCAATACATTTACAGATAAAGAATGGGGACATGGGGATGAGGACCCGTCGGCTTTTAACCCGAGCGAACTCGATTGCAATCAATGGGCAAAAATTGCCAAACAGGCCGGTGCAAAAGGCATCATACTCACCGCCAAACACCATGATGGATTTTGTTTATGGCCCAGCAAATTCAGCAAACATACCGTTCGCGAAAGCAAATGGCAGGATGGTAAGGGGGATGTGGTTAAAGCATTGTCCGATGCCTGTAAAAAGAATGGACTTGACATGGGCGTTTATATTTCTCCCTGGGACAGGAACCATCCCCAATACGGCACACCCGCTTACAACGATGTGTATATAGCCAGCATGAAAGAACTGCTTACCCAATATGGAAAATTTTTCGAGCTTTGGTGGGATGGCGCCAATGGAGAAGGACCTAATGGAAAAAAACAGGTCTATGATTTTAAACGCTTCAAAGATTCTGCGCTGAAATGGCAACCGCAACTGGTGATTTTCAGCGATGTTGGTCCGCATATCAGATGGTGTGGCAATGAAAGAGGCATCATCAACAATACCAACTGGAACTTACTGGACACTGCGGGTTTTTCTCCGGGTCATGGCGCACCACCTACTGATACATTGAACAGGGGTAATGTATGGGGTAAAAACTGGATACCGGCAGAAGCAGATGTATCTATCAGACCGGGATGGTTTTATCACCAGAAAGAAGATGAAAAAGTAAAATCACCCGAAGCATTGTTTAACCTGTATTTAAAATCTGTAGGTAACGGCGGAAACTTATTATTGAATGTACCACCGGACAGAAGAGGCAAAATACACCCCGCTGATTCGGCTGCGCTGGTAGGTTTTAAAAAACTGCGCGAAACTTCTTTTCAGAAAGATTTGTTTGCAGGCGTAGAGATACTTACCAATAATAATATTGACAGAAAGAAATTTAAAAACCTGACGGACCATAATCCTGCAACATATTGGTCATCGCTGAATAAGGACAATACACAAATTATTTTTACCCCGGGAAAGATCAAACTCAATACGATTGTACTGGAAGAAATGATAGACTTCGGACAACGGGTGGAGAAATTCATCATCGAGGTATATGATGGCAAAGAATACAAAACCGTTTATGAGGGTACCACCATCGGCCGCAAAAAAATAGCCACATTCGAACCACAGGAAACGCTCTCTATAAGTATTACGATCACACATGCCAAAGCAGCGCCTGTATTGAGAAATATTGCTGCCTATTTCATTAATAAGCCCTGAGGATAGGTTAGAAGTATATATAAGCCGCAGATTCGCAGATTAAGATAATCTGCGAATCTGCGGCTTACTGTTTTCCTATATTCCAACCATTCATCCCCCCATTCACGCATTGGTCATAAAGCTTCCTGCTTTAGTCATTTATCCATACAATGTTTCCGCTTTGATCATTAGCTTGGTTATTCAAAATTCCTGACAACATGAAAAAATGGCTACTCATTATGACGGCCCTTGCAGCCACTGCTGTACAGGCGCAGCGTCCGCTCACCACCGCACCCAGCGGCGGCAATAAAAAAGCAATGGTTGGAGAAAAGATCGGCATCACCGATGTGACCATACGCTACGACAGACCCGGTGTAAAAGGAAGGGAAGGAAAGATATGGGGGCAACTGGTCTACACCGGTTTTACGGACCAGGGGTTTGGCAATACCAAAGCCTCTCCCTGGAGGGCGGGGGCCAATGAAAGCACTACCATTGAATTTAGTACCGATGTAAAAGTAGAGGGACAAAGTTTACCTGCTGGCAAGTATGGATTCTTTATCGCTTACGATGCCAATGAAAGCACCTTGATCTTTTCAAAAGATGCCAGTTCCTGGGGCAGTTATTATTATGACCCGGCGAAAGATGTGTTGCGGATAAAAGCAAAACCTGTTGCCACCGACCGTTCCGTTGAATGGCTCAAATATGAGTTCACCAACCAAACGGATAACAGCGCAGTTGCCAATCTGGTATGGGAGAAACTGGTGATCCCTTTTAAGATCGAAGTAGATATTAACCAGACACAGATCGAATCTTTCCGCAAAGAACTCAGGACAGATATGGGGTTTTTCTGGCTGGGATGGCAAACCGCGGCGCAATGGTGCGTTGACCACAATACAAACTTACAGGAAGCATTGTTATGGGCAGATACTGCCACCAATCCGAATGTGTTGGGAGACAGAAATTTCACTTCCCTCTCTACCAAGGCGCAGGTGCTTGATAAACTCGGTCGTGGCACTGAAGCTACTGCCGTGATGAAAGAGGCTGTACCACTTGGTAACATGAACCAGATACACCAGTATGCCCGCCAGTTGCTCACCAATAAAAATGCAACTGGTGCACTCGAAGTATTCAAAACGAATCATGAAAAAAATCCCGGGCAGTTTACCACGTTGATGGGATTAACACGTGGTTATTCCGCCGTAGGCGATTATAAAAAAGCGTTGGAATACGCGGAGAAGGCCCTCCCAATGGCACCCAATGCCACCAATAAAACCAATATAGAAAAAATGATCGGTCAGTTAAAAGAAGGAAAAGATGTGAATTAACCTCATCAGCAATCCCAAACCGCGCCTTTGCGCCTTTGCGTGCTAATTTTCTCGCAAAGGCGCAAAGGCGCGGTTGTTTTTTTCAGGTACAAATACCCCGTATAAATACTTTATCGCTCATATCAGATTATACGTATAAAAATAATATTTTTGTCGTATAAACCTGTTTTTATGGATGCCAAGATCACTTTATGCTTTGATGCGGCGGTTATTAACCAGGCAAAACAATTTGCAGAGGAAAACCAGATCAGCCTGTCGCGGCTCACGGAGTTCTTATACAGGAATATTACCAAAAAGAACTACCGGTCATTAGAAGAACTTCCGCTTGCTGATTGGGTAAGCGAGGTGGCAGAGGGGCAGGCTGTATATGTAACCAAACGCCAGTCGCGCAAGGAGCAGAAAAAAACTTTCTATGCCGCTAAAAAAAGTAAATGAGGGTTTATCTTGATGCCAATATCCTGGTTTCTGTATTAAACAAGGAGTATCCTTTATTTACCAGCACGGGCAGGTTATTGAGTTTGGCCGATAAAAAAGGATTCCAGTTATATACTTCTCCCCTATCCTTTGCCATAGCTTTTTATTTTTCCTCAAAAAAAAGTGGCCAGTTGATGGCGAAAAAAAAGATCGCTATCCTGGCAGAACATATCCGGGTTGCAGAAAACCAGCAGGGTGATATATTGGCTGCTGCTACGAATAAGAAGATCATCGATTTTGAAGATGGACTTGAATACTATGCGGCCCGCCACGCCAAATGCGGGTGCATTGTTACCGAAGATATTGCCGATTTTCATTTTTCAGATATTGAAATACTGAACAGTTCCGCATTTCTTGATAGATATATCCTGACATAACCATCAAACCGCGCCTTTGCGCCTTTGCGTGCAAAAATTTCACGCAAAGGCGCAAAGGCGCGGTTTTTGGCGGTCGATGCGTTATCGCATTTTCAAAAAATCAGGTATCTTGCAGTATGGCAATCAATACCCCAATCGTAGGCATTATCATGGGAAGCGACAGCGACCTGCCCGTGATGCAGGCCGCCGCTGATATCCTGAAACAATTCAATATTGCGTTTGAACTGACCGTTGTTTCTGCGCACCGTACGCCACAACGCATGGTTGATTATGCGGCCACAGCGCGTGAACGCGGTTTAAAAGTGATTATTGCCGGTGCGGGTGGTGCGGCGCATCTGCCGGGTATGGTGGCGGCTATTACTACATTGCCGGTTATTGGCGTACCTATCAGGTCTTCCAATTCAATTGATGGATGGGATTCTGTTTTATCCATTTTACAAATGCCCAATGGTGTACCGGTAGCTACCGTTGCCTTGAATGGGGCCAAAAATGCCGGTATACTGGCTGCGCAGATCATTGGAACAGCTGATGCCAAAGTAGCTGCTTCTATTGCCCATTATAAGCAGGAACTGGGGCATGAGGTAAGCGGTAAAATAGCGAAACTGAAAGCTGATTGGCCGAATGGGTTTGATGAATAAACTATCGTCCTTGCGAGCGTAGCGAAGCAACCTGTGTCTTGTTTTGAGGTGCTAAGGCATGACACAGGTTGCTTCGCTACGCTCGCAAAGACGCACAAAGTTTCACAGAGTGATCACGCCGAAACCTTTGTTGAAGCCGGTGGATACTGCATATATTTTCTCCAGCCAGGATTTTCCTTCCCTTGCGTAGTAGAGTGAAAAATTATCCACTCTTTCCTGTAAACTGTTTCCCGGAAAAAGATCTTGCTTTAGCCTGGTGATCTGGTTTTGCTGCACTTCGAATTTTGCCCGTTCTGCACGTAATATTTTTTTTTCAAGGGCCACCAGTTTTTTCACCGCTTTTGTTTCCAGTGCGGATACATGTTCCTGTAAACTGGGATCAATGTTAGCGGATACTTTTTTCAGTTGTGCATAGAGGGCATGTGCCTGGTCGAGTTCTTTTGACAGGCTTAACTGATTCTGGCTCTCCCGGCGCACAAGTGTATTCAGGAGGTTTTGTCCGTCGATGAACATATCCTGTGTAGAGAAACCAAGCTTTTGTATTTTATCCGCCTGCGCCTGTTTCATCAATAAAAAAGAATTGCGCAACAGCAATACCGGGTAAGGTATCTGTACGGCTTCAAACACATTTTTCAGTTCGAGCCAGTATGCGAGTTCACCTCCACCACCGATAAAAGCAATATTGGGCAATATGGTTTCCTGGAAAGCACCACGAAGGATCACATTGGCGCTGAAACGTTCGGGATTATCTGATAGTTCACGCAGGATCTCCTCCTGTGAAAAGGACAGTCCCAATTCTTTAACCTCGTACTTCCCTCCTGCCGCTTCTATCCGAATCCTTTTATCTTCCCGCAAATAAAACAGGTTGATCTCCCTGCCACCTGCCTGTACTTTGTATTCTTTTCCCAGCTTCTCTATGGTATCACTTACAATTTTATGTGAGAATCCTTCTTTGAGTTCTTTCTCAATTACTGAATGATACGCTGTTTTTAGTTGGGGACTATCCGGTATCACTACCACAAGACCGTACTCTCCAAACAAAGCAGTTACCAGTTCCAGCGTTGCCTGCTGTATGATCTTTCCTTCGGTATAGCATTGCGTGAACAACCGGTTGAGTTCTTCGCCGAAAGGAAGTACACCGGTTTGTCCGTGAATGGCATGGATCAGCTTGATCAGTGCCTTATCTACTTTCATCCGGCCCACTGCACCGGTTTGTTTGGTTTCCCAGCTGAGTTTTTGACCGCCTACATGCACAAATCCCAGTTCATCAAGATCCGCATCTTCAGAACCCATATAATATACCGGTACAAAATGCTGACCGGGTAGTTGCTCCATTAATTCATCTGCCAGTTTAATGGCATGCATGATCTTGTAAATAAAATAAAGCGGCCCGGTAAAAATATTGGGCTGGTGCGCGGTAGTGACCGTAAACGTTTTCTCTTCTGCAAGTGATGTTATATTTTGCTGCAGTTTGGCTGAAATGCTGATACCGGCATATTGTTTTTCCAGTACTTCCACGAGAAGTTTCCTGGGCGTTGCAAAAGCTTTTCGTGCCGTGATCGCTTTTTGTATGCCCTCAATATCGGGTGTATGGCTGTAGAAAGGCTGCAACAGTGGTGCCCCTGAGATATAATCGGCAACGATCTTTGAGAAATAGCCAGTGCTATGGTAAGGTAAGTAGTTAGCGGTCTGATCCATCATAAGGATTAAAAATACAAATTACTGCGGACAGACGCTGCCATTCATACTTTTTAAGGAAAGCTGTGAGCTGAAAGCTCATAACTCAATTAAAACGCCCCGGATCAAAAGGAGTGATATCCATACTTACCGGCTGTTCATTCACGATCTCGCTTACCAGTTTGCCGGTACCTGCGCCAAGGCTTAATCCCAGCATGGCATGACCCGTGGCCATCACGACATTCTTCCATTGATGGGTACGTCCTATGTAGGGCAGACCATCTGCTGAACAGGGGCGGTAACCATACCATATTTTATCGACAGACGGCATCGGAACAGTGAATTCAGGATAGAAACGTTCAACGGCTTTCAGTATCCCGGTTACCCTGTTTAATCTGGGTGGTGTTTTGATAGAAGTGATCTCCATCGTACCGCCAAAACGTATTTTATTCCCGTCCATGGGTGTGAGTGCCACCCTGCCTTCTACCAGTACTGCGGGGTGATTGATCCTGTAAGGTGAATCTTCCAGCGTTACCGAATAACCCCTGCCAGGCACCAACGGAATTTTTACATTCATTTTAGCTGCGAGTTCCCTGCTCCATGAGCCGGAAGCGATCACGACCGCATCTGTTTCATACGCATGTTTATCTGTAATGACTTTTGTGATCTTTCCATTCGCGTTCTCAAAAGAGCTTACTTCTTCATTTACCTGCAAACGGACTCCCTTACTTTCAAGGTCGGCAATAAGCTGGCGCATGAGTTTATTGGGATAGAGATGCGAATCGCATTGAAAGAATACTGCCCCCAATGCATTGATCTTTGTATGCGGCTCCATTTGCTGGAGGGTTTTATAATCGAGCAGTTGTGTATCTGTCAAACCTAATTGGTGTGCTTTTTCTACCAGGTGAAGTGCATGATCGGCACCGCTTTGTGTCTGAAATATTTCCAGCAATCCTTTTGATTCATAGGCAAAACTGAACTGCGGCAATTGTGCCCAGCTTTCATACATCTTCTTACTGAAAATAGCGATATCACGCAGTGGAACGGCTGATCGCTCCACGTGTGCCGGGGTAGCGGTCCTCATGAATTTCATTCCCCAATCCAGCAAACTGAGACTTAACCTTGGCTGCACATAAAACGGACTTTGGGAGTTCCACATCCATTTCAATCCCTGCTTTACAATACCGGGTGTGGCCAGCGGTACAAAATGGCTCGGGCACACATAACCTGCATTTCCATACGAGCAGTTGTCTTTCATATCCGCCCTGTCGATAACTGTCACTTCGTGACCGCTTTCCTGCAAATAATACGCACTGCTCAAACCCATGATCCCCCCGCCGATGATGGTTACTTTCATGGCGCAAAACTAAGGGATTGAGAAGAAACAAGGCACAGGGTTTAGGGTTCAAGGCACAAGAATCAAGGCACAAGCAAGTCTTAAATCTTGTGTCTTGTTCCTTGTCCCTTGTTCCTTGTTCCTTGCTTCTATAAGACCTGAAACCCCCACGCATAAGGGTCATCATCCTTATCAATTGAGATGGTATTGTATCCATACACTTTCGCCCAGCCTTCTATGCTGGGGATGATGGCTGGGGTATTGCCAACTTTGGTCACCTGTTCTACCCTGCCGGTAAACTTTGAGCCGATGATGCTTTCGTGGATAAAGCTATCGCCCTCCTGTAATTTGCCTTTTGCAAACCATTGTGCCATGCGGGCCGAGGTACCGGTGCCGCAGGGGGACCGGTCTATGGCTTTATCGCCATAGAAAACGGCATTACGTGCAGTGGAAGCCGGATCGATCACGGCGCCTGCCCATAAAATATGTGAGCAGCCATTAATAGTGGGATCATCGGGATGTACAAACGTATAATTTGCATTGATATTCTGGCGCAATTGTCTTGCCCAGGCAATCAGCTGGTCCGCGGCATAGTGTTCCAATCCTTTAAAATTGGGTTGTACATCCACGATCGCATAAAAATTGCCGCCATAGGAAACATCAATGGTCAGTTCACCCAGATCAGGGCAATCAGCAGTGATATTTTCTGCGGCAAGATAGGCGGGTATATTGGTCAGTTTTACACTGGTTACTTTTTTGCCATCCTGTTTATAAGCAATATTCACCAAGCCTGCCGGCGCTTCCATTTTTACAATCCCCGGTGTTTTGGGTTTGATCAATCCTTCTTCGATGGCAATGGTGATCGTACCAATGGTTCCATGTCCGCACATAGGTAGGCAGCCACTGGTTTCAATAAAAAGAACAGCCACATCATTGGCGGGATCGTGTGGTGGATACAGGATGCTTCCGCTCATCATATCATGGCCACGGGGTTCAAACATGAGCCCTTTCCGGATCCAGTCATACTCGCGCAGGAAATGCTGGCGTTTTTCACTCATGGTATTCCCTTCCAGTTCAGGGCCGCCGATGGCCACTACCCTAACGGGGTTACCGCAGGTATGGGCATCGATACAGTGAAATATATTTCCGGACAGGTTTTCGCTATGACCAGGATAAGGTAAAGGGGCATTTTTCATGTGCATGAGCATATCAGGATGTCAATATACATTTTATTTATACACAGTATAATTAGGTTGTTCCGTAGTATATCAGTTTGAAAATCCGTTTGGGGCTAAAGCCCTAATCTATTCGTTTTCAATAACCCCAGCCTTAAGGCTGGGGTTAGGACAGGAACAGGTTTAGGGCTTTAGCCCTCAAACGGCTTTTAATCAGTCCGAAAAAGAAACCTCAAAAGGTTTCCAGGGGATTTTATGTTCCAACTAACCAAAGAAGAGTTTGAAAACTTGAGGTCACAATTTGTGACCTCAAGTTGGGGAGGAACCCGTTACCTGCCTATGGCATTTACTGGGGGAGATTGCCGGAGACAATAATTAATAATTGATAATTAGTAATTAATAATTTGAATACTATAATTGTTAATTACTAATTATCAATTATTAATTTCTTTCTATATCTGTATTTTGACATTATGCACAACAGGTAGTTCTTGTTTCAAACAAAAGTTTACATTTGTCTGGCCTGTTATGGAGACCTACGGAAAAATATTATTGATTGCTATGCCTGCTTTTCTTGCATTGGTTATGCTTGAAAAATGGTGGGGTATACGCAAAGGCAATGATACAGGCAGGCAGATTGATATGATCTCGAGCCTGGCTTCCGGTGTTACCAATGCGACCAAAGATGTATTGGGATTAAGCGTTGCCATCCTCAGTTATGGGTGGATGCTGGAGCACCTTGCCATCATACACGTGAAAGCAACCGTTCTTACGTATATCATCGCATTTGTTGCTCTCGACCTTGCCGGTTATATCACACACCGGATCGACCATGAATACAATCTTTTCTGGAACGCACATATCATCCATCACAGCAGCGAGGATTTTAACCTGGCTTGTGCGCTGAGGCAAAGCATTTCCACCATCATCAAGGTGTTCACCATCTTTTTATTGCCGGCTGCATTACTGGGTGTACCCGGTACAGTGGTGGCCGTTGTGGCACCCCTGCATTTGTTTGCGCAGTTCTGGTACCATACACAGCATATCAACAAGATGGGGTTTCTTGAAAAGATCATTGTCACCCCATCGCATCACCGCGTACACCATGCCATCAATAAAGAATACCTTGATAAGAACTACGGGCAGATATTTATTTTCTGGGATAAATGGTTCGGCACTTTCCAGGAAGAATTACCGGATGTAAAACCTGTGTATGGTATTACCAGGCCCGTACAGACCTGGAACCCGATCAAGATCAACTTTATGCATCTCTGGCTGATGCTCAAGGATGCCTGGCGCACAAAAAACACGAATGATAAGTTCCGTATCTGGCTGATGCCTACCGGCTGGAGACCCGAGGATGTGGCAGAAAAATATCCTGTTTACAAAATCGAAGATGCTTACAATTTTGATAAATACCATACAACCGGCAATGCTTATTTTATGGGCTGGGTATGGGTACAGATGATCATTCTATTGTTGCTGGTAAGCTACTTGTTCGGCAATATTGCACTTATCGGCAGCCCGGGAGTATTTATTTACGGAGGCTTTGTTTTCTTCCATGTGTATGGCATGTCTGAGTTAATGGACCGTACACCAAACGCATGGATATGGGAAATGGTCAAATGTTTCTATGGCGCAGGGGTATTATTTTATTTCGGGGACTGGTTTGGCATAAGCAGGTACACATTGATGGCCAATTATGTTTTCATTGCCTATTTTATTATCTCCTTTTCCATATCGTTTTATTATTCGCGCCAGGTTTCCGGAGAAAACACTACCGTTCTTCCATTGAATACCGACCCGCTCTAACTTCCAACCATTTTCTTCGACTAATACCTTTCATAGGATACTATTTTTAAAAAATAGCGTCACATAAAAATCATGCCAGCCAATTTAATGTGATGGATTGTTTGCTTCTTACAAATAATAATTATTTTCAGGAATGATATTGATTGTGGATGACCTGAGAGAGAATATTCTCTCCCTGAAAAGCTTCCTTGAATTGCACAAATTCAGGATAGATACAGCATCATCCGGCGAAGAAGCTTTACGCAAAGTTCTGAAGACCACTTATGCACTCATCATCCTTGATGTGCAGATGCCCGGCATGGATGGATTTGAGGTAGCAGAAGCCATTGCGGGTTACAGCAAAGCAAAAGATACCCCGATCATTTTTCTTACGGCAGTAAGCATAGATAAACGTTTTGTGACAAAAGGATATGCTTCTGGCGGTATCGATTATGTGACCAAACCTTTTGATCCTGATATCCTCCTGCTGAAAGTAAAAACCTTTTACAGGATATACGAACAGAAAAAAGAACTGAAAGATATCCAGGACCAGTTACGAATCGAGATAGAATTCAGGAAACGGGCGGAAAAAGAACTCAGCAACATGAATGGCTTACTGGAACAAAGGGTAACTGAGCGCACAGAAGAACTGAAACAATCCAATGAATTACTGGAAAAGAAAAACGGGGAACTGCAACAATTCGCCTATGTTTCTTCACATGACCTGAAAGAGCCTTTGCGAAAGATCCAGTTATTCAGTGATATTATCCAGCAACGCTACCTGAAAGACAATCCTGATGCGGTTGGTTATTTAAAAAAAATCATTTCTTCTTCCAGCCGTATGACGACGCTTATCAACGATGTTCTTGAATACTCGAGGCTGACCGCTTTCCCTAACCGGAAAGAAATTGACCTGAATGAAATAGTGAAAGATGTGCTTACTGACCTTGACCTCGTTATCCACGAAAAAAAAGGAGTCATTGATATCGGACCTCTCCCCAGTATACAGTCTGTGGGTATACAAATGCACCAGTTGTTTCAGAATCTCATCAGTAACTCGCTGAAATTTTCAAACCCGGGTGTGGCCCCCCATATCACTATACGATCAGCATTGCTGGGAGAAAAATCTTTCAGTGCACAACCCGTACCCAGCGAAAAAGCTGTTTACTGCCGTATAGTGATCTCTGATAACGGTATAGGTTTCAATGAAAACTACCTTGATAAAATGTTTACCATTTTCCAGCGCCTGCATACTGTTGAAAAATACGAGGGTACGGGCATTGGGCTGGCCATTGTTAAAAAAATAGTGGATAATCACCAGGGACTGATCAATGCACGCAGTATTCCCGGCGACGGCTCTGAATTCACTATACTATTACCCCTGAAAGAAACACAAACCTTACCTGAAACGACCCAGTCATGAAATCTTCTTTTAAAAGAAACCTGCTTGTCGGATTTGGCTTTTCGCTGTTGCTGCTGATCGTTAGCTCCGTTGCTTCTTATCTCAGCATACGCAATCTGCTGGAAAGTGTGAAACTTGTACAGCACACCAACCTGGTTATCCGCAACCTGGAAAATTCGCTGTCTATTTTAAAGGATGCAGAAACCGGGCAACGTGGTTACCTGCTCACAGGTGTAGATAATTTCCTGGATCCGTATAATGGCGCTTATGAAAAAGCATTGGCAGAGGTTGTCAAAATAAAGACATCTGTTTCTGACAACCCTGCGCAGATGCGCAATGCAGATTCGCTTGCTACTAATATCAAACAGCGGCTGGGTCAGTTGGCAAAACTGATCGATCTGAAGAAACAAAACATTTCCATCTCTGTCGATGAGCTCCAAAAAGGCAAACGAAATATGGATGAGGCAAGGGCAATTGTAAAGAAAATGACCGATCTGGAAACCTCATTACTTACTATCCGTATCACCAAACTCAACCAGCTTGCCGCCAATACGCCACTATTGATAATAGTAGCAGCGCTGATGGCGATCATTATCACGATTGTATTTTTTGCACGCATCAGCAGTGATTTTTCCAGACGGGCTACGTTGCAAAAAGAACTGCAGGATAAAGATGAAGATATTACGCGTCGTATTGCCATCATTCAATCCATTGCTGAAAAAATATCGTCGGGTGATTATAATGTGCGTGCAAAAGACGAGGGTAGTGATGGGCTTGGCAACCTGTCGGTTTCCTTAAACAAAATGGCAGAATCGCTTGACTATTCCTTCAACCTGTTATCAGATAAAGAATGGTTGCAGACAGGCATAGCAGGACTCAACACAGAAATGATCGGAGAAACCGATACCGCAACACTGGCAGGAAAAATCGTGACATATATTGCAGGATATACGCATAGCATCGTTGGCGCTTTTTATCTCAAAGAGAATGATAAACAATTGGTATATGCAGGTGGTTATGCGTTTAGTTCAGATAAAAACAATCTCAGAATAGCTATTGGACAGGGACTTGCCGGCCAGGCCGCAGCAACAGGAAAAACTGTCTTCATCAATGACCTGGAAGCGGCCGATATCGTTGTCAGTTATGCTACCGGCAAAGCAAAACCCCGAAGCATTGTTGCCATCCCTGTATTTTTCGAATCGATGGTGATTGGTGTACTGGAACTTGCCTCCATGAGAAACTATACCGGCAATGAACTCGCTTATTTTGAAAATGCTGCTTATTCCATAGGCATCGCCATCAACAGCGCCGAAAACAGGAAACGTTTGCAGGACCTGCTGGAAGAAACGCAATCACAGTCAGAAGAATTACAGGCACAGCACAGGGAAATGGAGAACATCAACGAAGAGCTGGAAGTACAGTCGCAGAAATTACAGGCATCGGAAGAAGAATTAAAAGTGCAGCAGGAAGAATTGTTACAGGCCAACCAGGAACTCGAAGAACGTTCACGTCTGCTCGAGGAAAGAAACCAGATGATACTCGAACGCAACCATGACATACAGGCAAAAGCGGAACAACTGGCGCTGAGTACAAGGTATAAATCAGAATTCCTGGCCAATATGTCGCATGAACTGCGTACGCCATTGAATTCTATCCTCCTGTTATCCAGGCTGATGTCAGAAAACACCACGCACAATCTTTCTGAAGAACAGGTAGAATATGCCAGGGTGATCCAGAATTCAGGACAGGGATTGTTATCACTCATCAACGAGATACTCGACCTGTCGAAGATCGAATCGGGTAAGATGGATCTGCATATCGAATCCGTACAGGTAGAAGATATGGTGGCAGGTATCTCTTCTCTTTTCAAACCCATAGCAGATGAGAAACGTATTGGATTTGAGATAACCACCGACCCACGCGTACCTACTGCCATCAAAACGGATCGAATGCGTCTTGAGCAGATAGTAAAGAACCTGGTATCGAATGCGCTTAAATTTACCTCTGAAGGACAGGTGCGTATGGGTGTTGATCTTTACGAAAACAATGCTTCATTGATCGCTTTCACTGTTCAGGATACAGGCATAGGGATCGCGAAAGAAAAACACCATCTGGTATTTGAAGCATTTCAGCAGGAAGATGGTTCTACGAGGAGAAAATATGGTGGAACTGGATTGGGGCTTTCCATCAGCCGCGAACTCGCAAAACTGTTGGGAGGCGAGATCACGCTTGAAAGTGAGACAGGTAAAGGCAGTCGCTTTACGCTTATCATACCTATGGAACCGGGCAAAAATATCCTCGGCAGAAAAGAAACAACTGAAAACGAAAATATCCTGCTGCCTGATATCCATGAAGAACCCGAGAAAGAAAAAGAACAGAAATTCCTGAGTACAGAGATCCCCGCCAGTATCCCGGATGACAGGAATACGGTACAGGCTAGCGACAAAGTAATATTGATAGTAGAAGACGATACCAACTTCGCCCACTCCTTACTCGAGTTCACGCGCCAGCAGGGATATAAAGGGATCGTATGTGTGAGAGGCGATGAAGCGCTCGGTTTTGCCAGGCAATTCAAACCCAGGGGTATCCTGCTTGATATACAACTGCCGGTTAAAGACGGTTTGGAAGTAATGGATGAACTGAAATCCGATCCGCTTACCAGGCATATACCTGTGCATATCATGTCATCACACGAAATGCGGTACAAGAGTCTTTCCAAAGGCGCGGTGGATTTTATCAACAAACCCGTTGCCTTTGAAAAGATGCAGGATATTTTTCAGAAACTGGAATATGTACTGACCAATAACCCGCAGAAAGTACTGATCGTGGAAGAGAACACGAAACATGCCAAGGCGCTCGCCTATTTTCTTGAATCAAACAGCGTAAACACAGAGATACGAACCAAAGTAAGTGAAAGTATCCAGGCCCTGAAAGAGAACGAAGTGAACTGTGTCATTCTTGACATGGGCATCCCCGATCAGAAAGGTTACGATACGTTGGAAGAAGTGAAGAAAACACCGGGATTAGAAAATCTGCCTATCATTATTTTCACCGGTAAGAGCCTGTCGAAAACAGAAGAGATGCGTATACGGCAGTATGCAGATTCCATCGTCATCAAAACAGCTTACTCCTACCAGCGTATCAAGGATGAAGTTTCCCTGTTTCTCCATCTCGTTGAAGAAGGCACCAAACAGGATACCGCAACACGCTATAAAAAACTAGGTGCATTGAATGATGTATTAAAAGACAAAACTGTATTGGTGGCGGATGATGATGTACGCAATATCTATTCACTGACACGCGCACTCGAAAGTTTTGGTCTGAACGTGGTTTCTGCTATTGATGGCAAAGAGGCATTGGAAAAATTAAAGGAAACAGAGAAGACAGATATCATCCTGATGGATATGATGATGCCGGAAATGGACGGGTATGAAACAACGCGCGCCATCAAAAAAATGGAACCCTACAAACGCATTCCTGTAATAGCCGTAACGGCCAAAGCCATGTTGGGCGACAGGGAGAAATGTATTGAAGCAGGTGCATCGGATTATATCACCAAACCGGTGGATATAGACCAGTTGCTCTCACTGCTTCGTGTTTGGTTATACGATAATAAATAAAACATTATTCTGAATTTCTATGCCAGGAGAAAAGAAATTATTGATCATCGATGATGATACCCGTAACATTTTTGCATTGACAGCGGTTTTGCGTTCACGGGGTTATACCTGCCTGTCGGCCAGCGGCATGAAAGATGCATTCAGCATTCTGGAAAAAGAAACAGGTATCGGCACCATACTACTGGATATGATGATGCCGGATATGGATGGTTATGAAGCATTACCGATCATCAAAGCCAATGACCGTTATGCACATATTGCAGTTATTGCCGTAACGGCGCAGGCCATGGTTGGTGACCGTGAACGATGCCTGAAAGCGGGTGCAGACGGGTATGTTTCCAAACCGGTTAATATAGACGAACTGATTCCCTTACTGGAACAACCTATAAAATAAAAGATTGGACAAAACATTGCATATACTGGATGAAGAAATGGACCTGCTTTTAAACGAGGTACTACAGAAATACGGCTATGATTTCATGGACTATTCAGCGGCATCGTTAAAAAGACGGATCAACCGGCTGATAACCATCGACAGGTTTCCTTCGTTTGCAGAGTTCAGGCATCATTTACTGACCAATGACCATTACCTGCAGCGTTTTGTGGAAGAGATCACCGTCAACGTTACGGAAATGTTCCGTGACCCTGTTTTTTACAAAACGCTGAGGGAAGAAGTGTTGCCCATACTGGCCACGCACCCTCTTATCCGTATCTGGCACGCGGGATGCAGTACCGGTGAAGAAGTATATTCTATGGCGATCCTGTTGGAAGAAGCCAACCTGATGCATAAATCTTTACTGTACGCAACGGATATCAATCCCGGTGTTTTGCAGAAATTACAAAGCGGCATCTTCCCTATCAGCCAGATGCGGCAATATTCGGAAAACTATATTGAATCGGGTGGCAAGAAAGATTTCTCCCAATATTATACGGCGAAATATGACTGGGCAAAATTCAATGAATCGCTCAACAGTAAAATGATCGTATCCACGCACAACCTTGTTTCTGACCGTTCTTTCAACGAGTTCCAGCTGATCCTTTGCAGGAATGTATTGATCTATTTTGATAAACCCCTGCAGGATAAAGTACTCACGCTTTTTGATGAAAGTCTTGAAACACTTGGCTTCCTGGCACTGGGCTCCAAAGAGAACCTGAAATTTTCATCCATCGGCAAACATTACAAACCTGTAAGTGGAAGAGAAAAGATATGGAGAAAAACACAGTAACAACAGCAAGTCATCTACTGCTGATCGGCGGATCGGCGGGTAGCCTTGATGTGATCATCAGACTGTTACCGGCGTTGGAACTACATACCCATTACGCAATCATCATTGTAGTACACAGACGTGCCACACCGGATCCGCTATTACGCGATATTCTTGCTTCCAAAACCAATTGGCAGGTAAAAGAGGCCGATGAAAAGGAAAAACTGTTACCCGGTTATATATACCTTGTTCCACCCGACTACCATCTGCTGCTCGAAAAGGACCACAGTGTATCATTGGATGATTCAGAGAAGATCAATTTCAGTCGCCCGAGTATTGATGTCACTTTCGAATCTGCCGCCGAAGTGTATCGTGAAAAAACGGTTGCCCTACTTTTATCCGGTGCCAATGCTGACGGTATGGAAGGGATGAAACGTATCAAAAAATTAGGCGGGGTCTGTATCGTACAAACACCGGAATCAGCAGAAGTGTCCTATATGCCCGAACAGGCCATTCGGAATGTAAAAATTGATCATGTAGTAAGTGCAGAAGAGATGGGCGTTTTTATAAACCATCTCATCCAAACAAAATGAATATCGAATGATGAATGTAGAATGTCAAATTTAGCATCAAGCTATTACTTCATCATTCTACATTCATCATTCGATATTCATCAGTTACCTCTTCCATTCATTATTCACCAACCTCCATATCTGCAAAGGATTTCCGTCTTTCAAAGCATCGGGCAATAAGGCGGGTGGACAAGACTGGTAACAAACCGGGCGCACCCATCTTTTTACGGCATTGATGCCCACCGCAGTGAAACGGCTGTCGGTACAGGCGGGATAAGGACCACTATGCACCATGCTGGGACAAACTTCCACACCGGTTGGTACGCCATTAAACACAATACGACCCGCGACCTCAGTGGCTATATCGAGTAGTGATGGATGATCTTCGAAGTCTTTATCAGTTCCCATTAAAGTAGTGGTTAGTTGTCCGGCGAGTGATTTCCATACAGCTTCCAGTTCCCCTATGTTTTTACATTTTACAAGAAGAGAATAAGGACCGAATACTTCTTCATGCAACAAAGGATCCTGTAGAAATACAGCAGCATCCACCGTTGCTATAGTTGGCAATGGCTCCATCTCCGCAGGAACTGCTGTTGCCTTTGATACAACAGCAACACCTTTCTGGCTCAGCGCGGCTTCCAATTTTTCGCCATAGGCTTTATGGATACCGCTATGCAACATTTTTGCGGGTACTACACCTTCCATTTCTTTTCCGAGACATGACAGGAAATGATCGAGCCCCTCTCCTTCTATCGCGATCAGTAAACCGGGATTGGTACAGAACTGTCCCATACCCAATGTAATAGAGCCTGCATATTGTTTCGCAACAGCTTCGCCATTTGTACGGATCGTATCCGGTAAAAAAATGACGGGGTTAATACTTCCCATTTCTGAAAAAACAGGTATAGGTACTTTTCTGGCAGCTGCATAATCATACAATGCTTTACCGCCATTGAATGAACCGGTAAAGCCTACGGCAGCTGTGGCCGGATGCTCCACTAATTTTTTGCCTGATTCAAAAGAACCATCGGTCACATGCTGAAAAGTATGCGAAGGCATACCACAACTTTCTATGGCTTTGCTGATTGCCTCAGCTACCATAACAGAAGTTTGCAGATGTGCGGGGTGTGCTTTTACTACTACCGGACAACCTGCGGCCAATGCGCTCGCCGTATCACCACCCGCAGTGGAATAGGCAAACGGAAAATTACTGGCGCCAAATACCACAACAGGCCCTAATGGCACCAGCATTTTTCGCAGATCAGGTCTTGGTGGTGCTTTATCGGGTATCGCCGTATCAATAGCTGCTTCCACCCAACTGCCTTCGCGCAGCATTTGTGCAAACATGCGGAGTTGCATGGTGGTACGCCCCCGCTCGCCTGTTAACCTTGCAGCAGGAAGATTGGTTTCGATGGATGCCTGTTGTATCAATGCATCACCCAAAGCTTCTATATTGGCTGCAATGGTTTCGAGAAAGACAGCTTTTTGTTCTCCATTTATTTTCCGGTATGTGCCAAATGCTTCAGCAGCCTGCTGCATTACGGTATCTATGTTCTGTGTGGTAGACATGGTCATTATACTTTCAGGTGTAAATATTCGGGTAACTCCGGTCTGTTGGCAAGACCGGTATTGATGGTGTTCAGAACCTGTTCTCTTTCTGCACCCGCTAATGTTAAGCGTGGCGGACGTACATTTTCTGATCCGATACCCGCCTGTGCCTCTGCCAGTTTGATGTATTGAACCAGTTTGGGATGAATATCCAGTTCCAGCAATGGCATGAACCAGCGGTAGATGGTGGTAGCTTCTGCAATATGGCCCGCTTTTACCAACCGGTAAATAGCCACGGTTTCTCTCGGGAAAGCACAAACCAATCCGGCTACCCAGCCATCGGCGCCCAGTAACAATTCTTCCATGGCAAGTGTATCTACGCCGCACAAGATCCGGTAACGGTCGCCAAAACGGTTGATCAGTCTTGTAACATTCGTTACATCACGTGTGGATTCTTTAATGGCCTGGATATTGGCACATACGGTTAAGTCTTCAAACATATCGGGCGTTACATCGATCTTATAATCTACTGGATTATTGTAGATCATAATAGGCATATCCGTAGACTTTGCAATGGTTGTAAAATAAGTGACCGTTTCACGATGATCGCTTTTATAACGCATCGGCGGAAGTATCATGATACCCTGCGCTCCCCATGCTTTGGCATACGCGGCCTGCTGCAACGCTTCGCGTGTACTGCCTTCGGCGATATTTAATACAACAGGTACCTTACCCGCTACTTTCTCAATGGTGAATTTTACCAGTTTTTCTTTTTCTTCGGTTGACAGCACACTGGCTTCTCCCAATGTTCCTCCCAGAATGATACCGTTCACGCCTGCATCAAGTTGCGCCTGCAGGTTTTTTTCGAACAGTGGCATGTCCAGTTGGTCGTCTTGTGTAAACTTGGTGGTAATGGCGGGGAATACCCCTCTCCAGTCTATTGGCATGGATACAGTTATTTAGGTTGGCTAAGATAATTAAACAACCTTGGATTTCCTCTGTGAACCTCTGTGTCCTTTGTGCCTCTGTGGTAAAGAACATCCTCCATCGATCTGAGCGAAGGCTTTACCACAGAGGCACAAAGGACACAGAGGTTCACAGAGATTTAAATAACTTCCCCTTCCAGGTCGTAATCGTAAGCCTTGATGATCTTTACATTAACGAATTCGCCGATGGGTAATTTTTTGGTGGAATGGATCACTACTTCGTTATCCACTTCCACGCTGTCGAATTCGGTGCGGCCCAGGTAGCGGCCGGCTTCTTTTTTATCGATGATGACTTTGAATACTTTTCCTACTTTTTCCAGGTTCCTTTCATAACTGATCTCCTGCTGTACTTCCATCACCTGCTGTGCACGTTCCGCTTTTACTTCTGCGGGAATATCATCCACAAGATCGTAGGCAGAAGTGTTTTCTTCGTGGCTGTAATTAAAAATACCCACACGATCAAAGCGGTGCTCCTGTAAAAATGCTTTCAGTTCTTCAATATCATCTTCTGTTTCTCCGGGAAAACCAGCGATCAAGGTTGTACGCAAACAGATACCCGGTACTTTTTCGCGGATGGTATGGATGAGTTCGGTCATTTCCTCGCGGGTAATATTGCGGCGCATGGCTTTGAGCATGTTGTTGCTGGCATGCTGCAAAGGCATATCGAGGTATTTGCAGATATTATCGCGCTCACGCATCACATCCAGTATCTCCAAAGGAAATTTACTGGGATAGGCATAATGCAAACGGATCCATTCCAGTCCCTTCACATCGGCCAATGCGTGTAACAGTTTGGGGAGTTCGCGTTTCTTATAAATATCCAATCCGTAATAAGTCAGTTCCTGCGCGATCAGCATCACTTCCTTTACGCCTTTCTTCACCAATCCTTCTGCTTCTGCCACCAGTTGTTCAATGGGTTTGCTGATATGCTGTCCACGCATCAATGGTATGGCACAGAAAGAACAGGTGCGGTTACAGCCCTCGCTTATTTTGAGGTAGGCATAATGGCTGGGCGTACTCAATAAACGCTCGCCAAGCAATTCAGTTTTATAATCCGCATCAAACTGTTTCAATATCAAGGGCAGTTCCAGTGTACCGAACCAGGCATCCACTTCGGGCATTTCTTTTTCAAGATCGGCACGGTAGCGTTCGCTGAGGCAGCCGGTAACGTAAACCTTATCCAGTTTGCCCCTGCGTTTCAGTTCCAGCTGGTCGAGTATGGTATTGATGCTTTCTTCTTTGGCTTTGTCGATAAAACCGCAGGTATTGACCACGGAAATATTGTGGTCAAGTTTGGTGTTCTCGTGTACCACACTGATATCATTGGCCGACAGCTGCCCGCTCAGCACCTCGCTGTCCACGAGGTTCTTGCTGCACCCAAGGGTAATAATGTTGACTTTGTCTTTCCGTAAGGTCTTCGATTTCATAAAGCCGCAAAGGTACAGATTAGGAGGCAGTATCGTATGCAAAAAGGGGGTTGGAAGAAATATCCGGGTGACCGGGCAGGCATAGAACTAACACCTTGATACAGAGCATAATAATTTTCACGCTAAGGCGCAAAGGCGCGGTTTTAAGCTAAGGGCAAGATCTCTTCGGGTATCATTCAACCGCGCCTTTGCGCCTTTGCGTGAATCTTTCCCGTTATACTTATGATTACCGCCTGTCAGTCACAAACAAATGGAGGATTTTGCCCTGCTCATCCACCGTGCCCCGCAGTTCGTACCCCGATCTTACCAGCACCTGCTGTGAGGCCAGGTTATCCGGATGGGTAATGGCAGACAATACCGGCTTATCAGTATTTGCAAAGAACCAGGGCGTACCGGCTTTTACGAGTTCCGTGGCAAATCCCCTGCCCCAGGCACCGGGCAACAGCGCATAACCGATATGGAAATGACCGGTATCTGCCAGATACAGCAAAGAAAAAGTGCCGATAAAATCTCCGGTGGTTCTTTCAAAAACAGCATATCTACCTACCGGGTCACCGCTACGGTAGAGACTGATATTTTCATCAAGAAAGGCATCGCTTTCGATACGTGTCTTTGCCGGTCTTATATAATGTACTACCCGGGCGTCGCCATTCAACCGGAAAAAAAAATCCGCATCGGAGGACACAAACCTCCTAACCAGTAGCCGTTCTGTTTCAAACAATACCATATTAATCGCGCGATGAAATATGAGTAATGATCTTTGCCGCATGTTCCCTCGAATTTTCGATAAAAAGACTATGTGTATCCAGACCGCCACAGATCACACCGGCCAGATACATATTGGGAATATTTGTCTCATGGGTATGCGTATCATAAACGGGTTTGCGCAACGCATCATCCGATAGTCTTATACCCAGGTTTGCAAGAAAGCTAAGATTGGGTTGGTAACCGGTGGCTGCGATCACTTTATCGTTGGCAATAACGGTTTCGCCATCCGGTGTATGGATCACCACTTCTTTTTCCCTGATCTCTTTTACTGTTGAATTAAAATACGCTTTGACCGATCCTTCTTTGATGCGGTTGACGATATCCGGCCGCACCCAGTATTTCACACGCTGCCCGATCTCTTCTTTTCTCACCACCATCGTAACCTCCGCACCTTTGCGCCAGGTTTCGAGCGCGGCATCTACGGCTGAGTTATTTGCGCCCACTACCAGTACTTTCTGGAAAGCATAAAAATGCGGGTCATTATAGTAATGTGTAACCTTTGACAGATTTTCTCCGGGTACATTCAATAAGTAAGGAATATCATAAAAACCTGTTGCGATAATAATGTGGGAAGTGGTGTATGTTTTTTCTACGGATGTGCTGATCACAAAATCTTTACCTGTACGTTCTACTGCTGTTACTTTTTCAAACAGGTGCATATTCAGTTCGGCAGATACAGCCACACGGCGATAATACTCGAGCGCTTCATTACGGGTTGGTTTTGCATTGTTACTGACGAATGGTATGCCACCTATTTCCAGTCTTTCTGAAGTGGAGAAAAAGGTCATGTTGACCGGGTAATGGTAGAGCGAGTTTACGAGACAGCCTTTTTCAAGAATAAGATATCTTAATCCGCTTGCTTTTGCTTCCAGTCCACAGGTAAGACCGATGGGGCCGCCGCCGATGATGATGATATCGTAGTGATCGATCATAGATGGAAGGTACTGAAGATTCTTTTTGCCACAGAAGGCACAGACCAGTGAAAATCTGTGCCTTCTGTGGCAAACGCCCTACTTATGAATCTCGCTCGAAAAATGAAACTGGATATCCGGGTTATTGGTGATCTCTGTATTCAGGAACCACTCGCTCTGCGCAAGATATACCGGGTGACCATCTTTATCCTCCGCCGAGTTCTGCTGTTTGAACCGCAGGAAATCATCCAGCTTTTTCTGGTCATTACTGGTTAGCCAGCAGGCTTTGTAGAAAGGCAGCGATCTGAATTCGGCGGCGGCGCCATATTCCTGCAACAAACGATACTGTATCACTTCAAACTGAAGCTCACCCACGCAACCGATGATCTTTTTATTACCACCAAACTGGGTGAACAACTGTGCCACACCCTCATCCGTTAACTGGCTGATCCCTTTTTCCAGTTGTTTGGTTTTCATCGGATCTTTGTTGACGAGTTCCTTAAATATCTCAGGAGAGAAAGTAGGGATACCGGTAAAGAAAAAATCTTCCCCTTCCGTAAGCGTATCGCCTATTTTAAAATTACCCGTATCAAACAAACCTACCACATCACCGGCATAAGCATCTTCTATAATGTCTTTGCTGCGCGCCATAAAACTATAGGGGTTGCTGAAACGCATATCCTTATCCAGTCTTACATGGTGATAATATTTGTTCCGCTCAAACCTGCCGCTGCACACACGCATAAAAGCAATACGGTCGCGGTGTTTGGGATCGAGGTTGGCATGTATCTTAAAAATAAAACCGCTGAAATTATCTTCTTCCACATTCACTTCACGTTTGGATGTTTCGCGGCTGCGTGGCACGGGCGCTATGCGTATGAACGTATCCAGCATTTCCTTCACACCAAAATTATTAACGGCGCTGCCGAAGAATACAGGGGCGATTTTTCCCTGTAAGTAGTCAGCCGTTTCCAGTTCACCATATACACCATCTATCAGTTCCACGTCTTCCCTTAACTGCGCAGCATCACGCTCCCCTACTTTCTCGTCCAGCAACCTGTCAGAAAGATCACTGATGCCGATTGTATCTTCTTCTTCGGCTTTGGTACTTGCCGTAAATAAACGCAGGCTTTTGTTATCGAGATTGTACACCCCTTTGAATTCTTTACCGCTGTTGATGGGCCAGGTCATAGGATGTAATGAAATGCCCAGTTCTTTTTCGATTTCTTCCAGCAAGTCGAAGCGGTTCTTACCATCACGGTCCATTTTGTTGATGAATACGATCACGGGGGTATCACGCATACGGCATACTTCCATCAGTCGCCGGGTCTGTGCTTCCACACCATTTACGCTATCGATCACCAGTATTACGCTATCAACAGCTGTTAATGTACGGTAAGTGTCTTCTGCAAAATCCTTGTGACCCGGGGTATCCAGCAGGTTGATCAGTATATCCCTGTACTCAAAGGTCATTACCGATGTGGCCACGGAGATACCACGCTGGCGCTCGATCTCCATAAAATCGCTGGTAGCGTGTTTCTTGATCTTGTTGCTTTTTACGGCGCCCGCCACCTGTATGGCGCCACCGAATAACAGCAGTTTTTCCGTAAGCGTGGTCTTACCGGCATCGGGGTGGGATATGATGGCAAAAGTCTTGCGCCTGTTGATTTCCTTCTCGTATTTCATAATTCAGGCGGCAAAGGTAAGAAGCCGGCGGCTAAGTAGGCAGTTGGTGTTTCAGAAGATTTTTAGTGAACCAGTAGCAGGATCCCGTTTCCTGGTTTGAGAAGGGACGCATCTATTTTTTACGTACGCCACCGGTTCGCTCTACTTTGAGTGTTTTTGAGCCGCTGAAGGTGAAAATATATTTTACAAGGTCAAAACTAACAGAATCAGCGCCCTTGTCTATAAAATCATGAACCCGTTGCTCGTATTCAAGTGCCGTTGTAAGTGGCTGCCCCTTAAAATTTCCATCATCAATACAATCCGCAAGTCTTGTGATCTCCTGCTGAACCTGTAGTGCATGCCCGGGAAAACCAGGTGCCGTTTTATACAGGTCTGCAATCCTGCCTGTCATCAGGGTCTTAAACCAGCCGCCAAGATCCATATAAGGGTGCGGAATAGCATGCCTGTCGCCCACTTTTGAGCGTTTATCCCGCTCGTCTGTGCCCGGACCATCGTCGTCACCTTCCCGCTGAACAACTGCGCGATGGCTTACCCTGGATTGATCAGCCATCGCCTGTAATTGGGCCGCCTGCCTGACCATGGGGCTATTATCGGCCATTTGCTGAATGGGATTAGGCCTGGAAATAGGTGGCCCTGTAACACTATGACCGCTCTGAACAAATGGAGCCTGGGTTTGACGGCTACTGTATTGATCGGCCATTGCCTGGAGCTGAGCCGTCTGTTTTGACATAGGGCTGTTATCAGCCATTGTCTGAACAGGATTATGCACAGCAGCACTTTGTTTTCCGGTACTGTTGTGACCGCTTTGATCTTTGGTGTTATTCTCCCTTTCGGCAAAAGTGTTCATAACAATTGATGATAGAAGCAATAAAATCCTACGACCGTTGAAAATACAAAATGTTGCCCATTAATAGGTCATCACCCTGGCCTCCGCTTTTCCATCTTTTACTGTAACGACCCAAAGCTGGTTGTAAACAGCATCATCAAGATCAGCGTATTTTTTTTCTTTGATCAGCAGGTTCACCAAACCGGGTGTTGTATTGGAATGACCGGCCACAATCACCGTTTTGCCCTGCATCTGTAGCAACTGGTCGGCAAAAGCAGCCATTTCGCGGGGATTGTAGATCTGGATCTCCTTATTGAATTTTTTCGACAACGGCGTTACTGTTGATTTGGTACGCGTATAATTGGTTGAATAGATCGCATCAGGTATATAATCCTTTAACACCTCCAGCAAACGCTGCGCACGCTGCTCCCCTTCTTTGCTCAAGGGTGGATTGGCCTGCATGGAAGTGGAACCGGCGGTGCTGGTATCTTTTTCGGCATGACGCAATAAAATGATCGTTTGGGCAGACAGGTTATTATTTGAAACAAGTGCCCCTGCCAGTAAAATAGTGACCAGTAATATTTTTTTCATGATTTTGAGCTTTCAGCCTTCAGCTATCAGCTGTCAGCTTTGACAATTAGTATTCGAATATACAGGATTCAACGTATTCCCCGAATAGCTGAAGACTGACAGCTGATAGCTGATAGCTGACAGCTGAAACAATAGCAAATATTTCACAACTCATGTTAGTATCTGCTGTTACTTTTGGGGTCAATAGCTGATAATAGTTTATTATGAAAAAAATCATCGCCGTTACCGTATTTGCTTTTTCGTTTCTGTTTGCTGAGGCACAGGGTCTGAAAGGACTGATCAATGATGCCTCCAAAGCCTTAGGCGGTAAAACGGGAACAGGTTCTTTAAGCAATGACCAGATCGTTGCCGGGTTGAAAGAAGCGCTGGTAACCGGTACTGAAAAAGGCACAAGCGTACTCTCGCAGGCGGATGGTTTTTTTGCCAATGCAGCGCTTAAAATATTATTGCCCGAAGAAGCCAAAAAAATAGAAAGTACTTTACGCGGTATAGGTATGGGCAAACAGGTGGATGAAGCCATCCTGAGTATGAACCGCGCCGCGGAAGATGCCTGCAAAAGCGCCACGCCTATCTTCACCAATGCCATCAAACAAATGAGTTTCCAGGATGCGGTGGGAATATTAAAAGGCAGCGATACCGCCGCAACTGTTTATCTCAAAAATAAAACAACACCCGAACTCACCAGCGCCTTCCGCCCGGTGATCGAACAATCATTACAGAAAGTGGATGCCACCAAACACTGGAACACGCTGATCAGCGCCTACAACAAATTCAGCCTGAAAAAGATCAATCCTGATCTTGCAGCGTATGTAACGGAAAGGGCGATGGGTGGTATTTTTTATCAGGTGGCGGTGGAAGAAAAAAATATCCGCCAGAACCCTGTGGCGAGGACCACAGATATTCTGAAAAAAGTATTTGCCAAGTAGTTTAGAAATCTCTGTGTACCTCTGTGTTCTCCGTGCCTCTGTGGTAGAGAACATCCTCCATCATTCGAAGCGAAGGCTTTACCACAGAGGCACGGAGAACACAGAGGTACACAGAGGAAATAGGCTGCTTCTACCGGAACGCCTCATCATCCAGGCTATTCGTCTTATTCACAATATTCCGTATTTCATTGTCGAGTTCTTTCGCGCTTTCTTCTAAGTGATGGAATATTTCAAGATCGGTTACGGCATCACTGCTTTTTAGTATTTCTATCACGCCCAAAATATTGGCGAGCGGCCGTCTTACTTCATGCGATTGTATAAAAGCGATCTCGCGGAGAATTTTATTCTGCTCTTTTATTTTTTCATGTACCCGTATATCGTCTGTTACATCGCGGTTGGTACCGATCAGGCTCAGCGGGTTACCGGTATCGGATCTTTTGATGATGGCATGTGATTCGATGAACCTTATCCTTCCGTCAGGCAGGATTATCCGGTATATCGCGCCGTTCACTTCTTTTTTTCCAGATATCAGGTCGCCGATGATAGCGGCCATCATACCCGCATCGTCTGGATGCACAGAACCACTGAAAATCTTATAGAGACTGGTACTTGTACCATTGGGATAACCGTACATCTCAAACATTCGTTTATCCCATATCACTTTGTTGGTAACAAGGTCAATTTCCCAGATACCTATTTCTGCTGAATCGGTGGCCAGTGTTAAACGCTGCAGCAATTCTTCCTGCTGTTTTTTGGATAATTTTCTGCGTTGGGTCAGTTGCTGGATCTCATCTGCGCTTTTCACCAATGCGGCTTCTGTATTTTTATGATGGGTGATATCGAAAATACAACCATCCACATAGCTTACCTGGTTCTCTTCCTCGTACACTCCCTGCGCCCTTTCAGATACCCATCGTATATCACCGTCTTTACAGATGATACGGTATTCGAGCTCAAATTTTTCCTTGTTGCGGATGGCACGGTGCATCTGTTCCTGTAAGAAGGGTCTGTCATCAGGATGTACGATCTGCTGATAGCCGTCTTTGCTGTTGGTTAAAAAATAATCCATCGGATATCCCGTCAGGTGAACGATCTCATCACTGAAAAATTCGAGTGAAAGCCATTCATCTCCCTTGCAACGATAGATGGCACCGGGAATATGGTTGATCAATGAACGGAACTGCTCATTATCCAGTAATCCACCCGTATGTATTGCAGTATCCATAGCATGCTGTTCTTCAGATCAGTAGTAATTTACACAAAAACCATCTCAGTCGTATACGGGGGAATACAACGGGGATATAGTGATGACCGGAATTATTATTATCTCGATAAGGCTTTAAATTCCGCATCTGGATACATATTATACCAATTCGACATTGAAAATGGTTCAAAAGGGATTCCTCTTTCTCTCTTTTTCTCTTGTCCTTCTCTTATTGAAACTTTCCGATTTTCAGTCTTTTTGTTTCAATAAGAGAAGGACAAGAGAAAAAGAGAGAAAAGAGTCGTTCCATTCAGGTTGCTTTCAATGTCTATTTGGTATTATCACTTATCTATACTACAAAAAAAAGGCCGCAAATGCGGCCTTTTAAGAAAAATATAATTGAAACATGAGCCCTATTAAATATCAATGGCTTCTCCGTAAGCCGCTGCGGTAGCTTCTTTCAGGCCCTCGCTCATGGTTGGATGCGGGTGGCTGGCGTTGAGTATCTCGTGTGCAGTGGTTTCGAGTTTACGGGCCACTACGGCTGCTGCGATGATCTCGGTAACGTTATTACCGATCATGTGGCAACCCAGGAACTCACCGTATTTGGCGTCAAAGATCACTTTTACAAACCCTTCGGTGGCGCCGGATGCTACCGCTTTTCCGCTGGCGATGAATGGGAACTTGCCCACTTTGATCTCGTAACCGGCTTCTTTGGCCGCTTTTTCGGTGTAACCTACACTGGCGATCTCCGGTGTGCAATAGGTACAGCCGGGAATATTGTTGTAATCCAGTGGATCAGGCAGGTGATGGAATTTTTTCTCGTTATAAGCGATATGCTCCGCTGCATTGATACCTTCTTTGGAAGCCACATGCGCGAGGGCCTGGCCGGGTGAGCAATCGCCGATGGCATAAATACCGGGTACAGATGTCTGCTGGTATTTATCCACTACTATCTTGCCTTTGTCGGTTTTTACACCGGTTTGTTCCAGGCCGATATTTTCAATATTGGCTACCACACCCACTGCGCTGAGTACCACATCCGCTTCGAGGGTAATGGTGCTGCCGTCCTGTTTTTTTACGATGGCTTTTACACCGGTACCGCTGGTATCCACTGAATCAACAGAGGCATTGGTCATGATATCGATGCCGAATTTCTTATACTGTTTTTCTAGTTCCTTAGAAATATCTTCATCTTCTACCGGAACTATACGTGGCAGGAACTCAACGATGGTCACTTTGGTACCCATGCTCGCATACACATACGCAAACTCAACACCTATGGCTCCGCTACCCACGATGATCATGCTTTTGGGCTGATCGGTCAGCGACATGGCTTCGCGATAGCCGATCACTTTTTTACCATCCTGTTTCAGGCTGGGCAGTTCTTTACTGCGTGCGCCGGTGGCGATGATGATGTATTTGGCTTCCACCAGTTGTTTGCTGTTATCGGCAGCGGTAACTTCTACCTGTCCTTTTCCTTTGATCGTGCCGTAGCCCATGATCACATCGATCTTGTTCTTCTTCATCAGGTACTGGATGCCTTTGCTCATTTTATCGGCCACGCCGCGGCTGCGTTTGATCACACCGCCAAAATCGGCTTTTACGTCGCTGGCGGTAATGCCATACGCGGTGCTGTGTTTCATATATTCATACACCTGTGCACTTTTCAAGAGGGCCTTTGTAGGAATACAGCCCCAGTTGAGGCAGATACCGCCCAGGCTTTCTTTTTCAATGATCGCCACTTTAAAACCAAGCTGTGAAGCACGGATAGCAGCCGGGTAACCACCGGGACCGCTACCTAATACAATTACGTCGTAAGCCATAACAGGGAATAGATTGAATTGATTGTAAATCGATTTGCGGCTGCAAAAATACTGGCAATTGGGGAAAGTACGAAATACAGCCAGTAAGTACTAAGTACGAGGTACTAAGTACGAAGTACGATGCATGGCCTATTTCGTACTTCGTACCTCGTAATTCGTACTTAAAAAGCCGCGCTTACTTTTTAGGGTAACACACGGCTGATCCTGATTAATCTACAACAAATACTCCTAAACCAAATTTTTATATCAATCCAGTACATTCAGTTTGCCGCCGCCGGTGCCGTTGATTTCTACTGAGGCATCGTCTTCAATATCTATGCTACGGCAGGCCACGATCACATTCGCGAGTATCTTTTTGATACCTGCATTACTGATCACCAGTTTACCGTAAGAGAAGGCAGGGATATCCTGGTCACCTGTTCCATTAAAATCAACAACATTGCTGGTGGGTACCGTATATATTCCGGAACCCGGTATAAAACTGCCCATGATGCCTATGGTGTCCGATACAGGCAATGTTCTGTCACCGCCTGTTCCATCCAGGTTGTAATAGTCGACTGCAGCAATAGTGGCAGATTCAGCATTGGAATAGGATACCGTTGAACTTGCTGCCGTAAAAATGCCATTGTTTACGAGGGGAATTCCCTCACCGGTAAGATCAAGTGTAACTGAACTCAGGTTAAGTTCGCTTTCGGCATTGATAGTCAGTATTTCATTAACGGTTGTATTACCTGACAAGGTTTTCAGACCTGCCCCGGAAAACTCAAGGTTATGGTAGGTAAAATCAGGTATTGCCTGAGGTGAACTGCCCCTGAAATGAACTGTACTGTTATTGGGTGTAAACGTAATAGCTGTACCTGATACATCACCGTCGATATTGAATGTGCTTGTATTGCAACGTAAGGTGCCATTGGTATTCGTCCAGATGCCTGAAACCGTATGGGTGTTCCCGCTGCCGAGACGAAATATACCGCCATTGGCATTCATAATAAAATTGCCGGTATTCATATTACCCTGCATGATGGCCGTGCCGTCGGTTTTACTTACCAGCACGGTTCCGGTAGTGGAAAAACTGCCTATATCCTGGTTAACGGTTCCGGTAATGGTGATACCGCCGCTGGAGGATGTCCATACACCATTATTGACAAAATTTCCGTTGAACGTAAAATTGTTCGCCCCTGCACTGAGTGTTGAACCGGTACTGATGGTAAGGGGGATATTTTCATTAAATACTTTACTGCCATTGGGAGTGATTGCACCCGTATTATCGATCAGTACCCCACCGGTAGCCGTAAAAGGGGTTATCCATTCTAACCCGCAGGTTCTGGAATTGGGTGTATTATACCTGAGCGTTGCATTGGCCCCCAGGGAAGGAATGGTATTGGCGGCAGCGCCACAAACGGCATCCCCTTCTATGGAAAATACATTGCTGACAATAGTGGTGGCCACCGAAGTGGTTTTTATGCCGCTGTTGGAGAAACTAAGGTTATAAAAGAGCCGGTCGCCGCCTCCTACCGAAATACGCTGATCGCCTGCCGCACTAAAATTCACCGTGCTGGTACCGGGAACAAATCCCGGCGCATTACTACCGGTCCAGGCCGAAGTACTTACAACGGTTATATTCAATGTACTGCTATTGCCCAACAAACTGCCTGCTGAAAGTTGCACATTGGCATTTGTGGTATGGGTAAGCCCATCGCCCAGGTCAAGTGTTCCGCCTGTACCATTGACCGTTAATCCGTTTGAGGTGATATTGCCTGTAAACAGCGCCGAACCTGCCGTTTTTGTGAGGGATACCCGCCCCCCTGTTACAAACCCGCCAATAAGCTGCTCTTCCGCCACACTACCCGCAAGCGCGATATTGATGGTGCCGAAATTGACGCTGGCGCTGGTATTATCGTTGATAAAATTGCCGGTACCCAGTGTTACCGTTCCCGCAGCGGCAAACGTAAGCGTACCGGTGGCTGTATTGGTAAATGAACCGGTGGTTGCCGTAAACTGGCTGCTGGCGGCCATGGTAATGGTACCGCTATTGATCAATGAACCTGTTGTCCGTACCAGTCTCCCGCTGGAGGTAACAGCGATACTGCCATTGTTAATTCCTGTACCTGCGTTCCAGATAAGATAACCTGTGGTCATGCTTATGGTGCCATCATTAACCCAATCCCCCGACCCTCCCACCGTTAGCCGGCGGGCATTAAATGTTAAGGTACCTCCCGCATTCACTGTTAGCGGTGAAGTAGTATTAAGGGTATAATTGCTGCTTCCCATTGTCATCGTACCCCCTGAACGGACGATCAGTTGCTCAACGGTTTGTGTTGCATTGAAAGTAATGTTGTGCCCGTTCCTGATAATAAAAATATTGGTTGTACCGATGGAGGGGATATTTCCATTGACAATTGTATCGGCTGTCCAACTGCCCACTGCATTAAAATTGCCCGTGGCCACTTTTGAATAATAGGTTGCTGCTTTCAATGTAAGGCCCGTCAGCAGCATAGCCAATGCCAATAGACCTGCTTTGCAGTGAGTACAAAAAAAGTAAGGGCGTTTTATAGACGGCATATTGTGTTTACAACATGTAATGACACTGGAAAAAATCACAGTGTAGAATAAACAGGTAATATCGGCCCACCTGTTTAAGCTGGAATTAGAATACTGTTAGAATGCCATTAATTTCTGCGAAAAGGTTTTGTATAAGAGACATATCACTAGAACCATGATGTATCAATCCAGCACATTCAGCCTGCCGCCACCGGTACCGTTGATCTCTACGGATGCATCGTCTTCAATATCTATGCTACGGCAGGCCACGATCACATTAGCCAGTATCTTTTTGATGCCTGCGTTACTGATCACCAGTTTTCCGTATGAGAAGGCAGGGATATCCTGATCACCCGTTCCTTTAAAATCAACGATGCTGGTCACAGGTACGGTGTATGTTCCGCCACCGGGTGTAAAAGCACCCAGTATACCAATGGTGGCGGAAGCAGGGAAGGTTCGGTTACCGCCGGTTCCTGTCAGATTATAATAATCGAGGGCTATGATATTGGTAGGTGATGTACTTGAATAAGCTACGGTGGACGTACCCGGTGTAAATGTACCATTGTTAACAAACGGTGTACCCGAACCGGTAAGCGTAAGCGTATTGGCACCTGCATTCAATTCAGATGCAGCGCCTATGTTCAGCGTATTATTAACAGTGGCATTACCCGCCAGATTTTTTATACCTGCCTGTGATAACAATACATTGTTATAAGATACGCCAGGTATGCTCTGCGCGAGCGTTCCGTTAAAATGAACCGTGCCGGTCCCGGCTGTAAAAGTACCCGTATTGACCCAGTCACCGGTTGCAGTAAGTGTACCTGATGCCATAGTGATCGAGCCGGTATTACTGATCGTTCCTGCAACAGCAATGCCGGCAGTAGTGGTCAGAGAAGTGGTGCCACTTACAATCCAGTCCCTGTTAACAATCACCGGGCTGCCAGCTGCAATGGTTTTGAGACCCGCACCCGAAAATCCAAGATCATAATACGTAAGCTGTGGTATAGTCTGTCCGGAGCCACCGGTAAAATTCACCCTGCCGAAGTCGGCAGTAAAAGTGCCTGCGGTATTGGTAACAGTACCGGAAATATTGTCTAGTCCTGAAATAGGTTTACTCAAAAAGTAAATCAAAATCAGGATAATATGGAACATAAAATGGAAATCCGTCAGATGGTTGACGATTCTTTTAAGCGAAAGGTGATCGAAGAGTATTTGTCGACAGGCTGTACGAAGATAGAATTACAGCGTAAATACAATATTCGATTCAAGAGTGCAATCAGTACCTGGATGAAGCGGTTGGGATATGCAGAAAATTATAAAGCACCAAGCCTTAAATTTAGCAGTACAAACCGGACACTTTTGCCAGATAATATCAAAAAACGAAAAACGGAGTTCGATCTTCAAAAGCGAATTGAGGAATTGGAACGTCAACTGCAAGATGAGAAACTTCGTGCGGACGCCTATATCCGTATTATTGAAAAGGCCGAGAAGGAATTAAAAATACCCATCCGAAAAAAGCCCAATACCAAGTAATCAAAGAGATGAAAGACAGTTATCCATCCGTTAGCCTGGTAAGGATATGTCGATTACTTGGTGTTACACGACAGGCTTATTACCAGTTCTTTTGGCGTGTAGAAGAATTGAATACGGAGGAACAATTAATATTAGAAAAAGTCAGGGCGCTGAGACAAATACATCCGGTGATAGGGACAAGGAAATTGTATTGTCTTCTTCAGCCCTTTTTGTTAGATCACCAGATCAAAATAGGCCGTGATGCGCTCTTTGACCTATTGGCAGTCAATAAGTTATTGGTTAGAAGAAGGAGGCGAAAAATTAATACCACTCAATCCCATCATTGGTTAAAGCGATATCCGAATCTGACAAAATCATGGTATCCGGATGCCCCTGAACAGCTTTGGGTGGCAGACATTACTTATGTGCCGGTCACAACTGGATTTTTATATCTGAGCCTAATAACGGATGCTTACTCGCATAAGATCATGGGATTCCATATTGCAGAAACCCTTGAAGCAGTATATACGGCTAAGGCATTGGCAATGGCCTTGCGGACCCCAATAGGTAAAAGAAATAACCTTGTTCATCATTCAGACCGCGGTATACAATATTGTAGTGCTGAGTATGTAAATATCTTAAAGGAGAATGACATACAGATAAGTATGACAGAGAGCGGGGATCCATTGGAAAATCCTGTAGCAGAACGAATAAATGGGATTATAAAGCACGAATATCTAAAGCACTATAAAATCAGTAACCAGGCTCAAGCAATGGAACAATTAGAATGCATTGTAAACAGATATAATAAGGAACGACCACATCAAAGTATTAATATGCTTACCCCAGAAATCGTTCACCAGAAACATCTACTGGTCAACAGAAGATGGGGTAAATCAATTACAAATAGTACATTGTAAACTAATGTCAGGATTAACAGCAACCACGTAAACTTATTTTAGGACGAGACATATTCAATACGCTGGTATTGCCCTGCAGAGTCCCCAGGGTACGTGTAAAATTGGTGAAAGCGTGTGTAAACCCTGTACCCAGGTTCAATATACCGGTTCCGGCGTTATTGATCACCAAAGGCCCCCCAGATACATTACCTGTGAATGTAGCGGTACTGGCGGTAGATTTACTGGAAGTAACCGTTCCCGTAGTAGTAAAAGCGCCAATAAGTTGTGCCGATGCTCCTGTAATAGTCACATTACCTGTACCACTGATATCGCCTCCATTGTTAATGAGATTGGCGTTTAAAGTGAGGTTCTGGCCCAGGATCAATGCAGCGTCTGCGTTAACGGTAAGCGACATTCCAGTACCCAGCACCTTGGCAGCAGTAGCGAGCGTAATATCACCGGTATTTTCAATAATAACGCCACCGGTAAGTGTACCTGCCGTAAATCCTGCCGGCCATTCGGCACCCGTAGCCTGGTTACCGGTTCTGTTGTAACGGAGCGTAGCGGCTGTACCATAGGTGGGTACTACCGAAGCAGTGGCTGATCCTTCCATAGAAAGGATACCCTGCACGGTTACCGTTGTGGTCGTTTTGGCGCTGGTACCGCCAAGTGTCAGATTCGTATAAGTTGTCTGTCTAACGGTTTGCGTTCCTGCCCGGTTATAGGCCACAGTACCCGTACCCCGGGTAAACGTACCGGAATTGGCAAAGGCATTGGCACCGCTGCCATTGGCAGTAAGCGTTCCCGAACCCATGGTGATGGCCCCGGTACCGTTGATCGTTGCGGCAACAGTGATACTACCGGTACCATCCATATTTGTAGGGGCACCTGCTGCCCAGTTATTGTTTACGGTAACGAGATCACCGGTGGCAATGGTTTTGGTACCTGCACCTGAAAACCCAAGATTATAATAAGTAACCGGAGGTATTGTCTGACCAGCAGCACCGGTAAAATTGACAGTACTGGTACTGGGTGTAAAATTTCCTGCTGTATAGGATACGGCTCCTGAAAAACTCACCACGGTGGTAGTGCCGCTCGCCAGTTCTCCGCTGGTCCACGTGAGGGTTGAGAATGAATGTGTGCGCGCCGCACCCAGGTTCAATATACCTGTTCCCGTATTACTGATCACCAATGGACCGGCCCCGGATACATTACCGGTGAAAGTAGCCTCATTGTCCGTTTTCATTACGGTAACAGGACCCGTTACAGCAAGCGCTCCAATACTTTGCAGATCTCCTCCCACGATACCAATACCGGCTGCACCGCTTACCGTTCCGCCGCTGTTGATAAAATTACCTGTAAGCGTAAGTGGCTGTGCAACGATAAGTGCGGTACCACCGCTATTCAGTGTCAGCGGCATACCCTCTCCCAGTGTTTTACCTGCATCCAGTGTGATATCACCCGTGTTATTAATGATGACCCCGCCGGTTAACGTACCTGCCGGAAAATTTGCTGGCCATTCTGGCCCAGTGGCCTGGTTGGCTGTGCGGTTGTAACGGAGGGTGGCATTGGTGCCATAGGTTGGCGTGGCGGTAGCGGTAGCGGTTCCTTCCATGGAAAGAATACCGTCAACTGTTACAGCGTTGGTGGTTTTGGCGCTTGTGCCGCCAAGGGTAAGGTTATTATAAACCGTTTGTCTTACGGTTTGCGTTCCTGACCGGTTATAGGCCACCGTGCCTGTTCCTGGTGTAAAAGTGCCGGTATTGGCAAATGCATTGGCATCAGCGCCATTGGCAGTGAGTGTACCTGATCCTATTGTTATGGGAGCACTGCCGGTTATATTGGCGGCAACGGTAACGTTTGCTGTTCCAGATAAGGCAATCGCCGCAATACCCGTTGTCCAGTTATTGCCAACTGTAACGGTTCCTCCCGTAGGAATTGTTTTATCGCCATTACCCGAAAAAGTAAGGTTGTAATAGGTGGCAGCTTTAATATTCTGTGGCGATGCACCCGAATAAATTGCCGTACCCGTGGTAGCAGTAAATGACCCGCTGCCTGAAAGCGGTGTTCCGGCACCTGACAATGTAACGGTAGTAGCTGCGCTGGCAAAAGTAGTCGAGGCATTAAGGTTGATGCTACCGCTTACGGCCAGGCTTACAGAGTTGGTAACAGCAGCGCTTGTATTGGTGATGAAAATATCACGCGCCGCTACAATAGCATTACCGGTTACCTGGCCCGCTGTACCGTTGTATTGATAATCCGCGCCGGCGTTATAAGCAGGAGCGCCTCTTGATCCTGTTCTGATGGCAATACTGCCTGTTAAAGTAGCATCACTGGCTGATGTTGTAAAACCGAGCGTATTGGCCGTATTCAATCTTGCTCCGGCAGCAATTGTCACCAAAATCCCATTCCCACCACTGCCACCGCCTAATATCTGCCCACCCGAAGCAAAATTGACGATGCCCCCGTTGTTAACCGTAAAAAAATTGGCGTTTGTAATGGTGATATCCTGGGTACCGGAAAGACTTAATGTACCGTTAACTGTTACAGACTGTGCAACGGCAGCTACATTGACAGTAACGACTCTTGTTGCGTTAATGGTAACGGCATCAGCGTTGGTTGGTGTGACTGCCGAGCCCGCGACACCACCTACGGTTGTGGCCCAGATGGCACCGTTCCAGTTACCACTGGCCACAGCAAAGCGGGGGGCGGCTAAGCCTTGGGTAAGCAGGAAAAATAGACAGCTAAAGATCAGACCGGATCTTGTCATTAATAAAGGTCCGGGTTGTATAATCGCCTGTTTGAAAAAAGATCGCATCATACTATCCAACTATTAAGCGGATACGGATTCCGACACTGATGAATGGATTTATCAGTATATCATGCAATAAAGAGCAGACAGATTAGAAATAGATTAAAACAAGATTGGAATAAAATTAGAACTGTATTAGAACGCAGATATGCTATCACAACGCATGGTAACTGAACCGGCAAAAAAAATTGGTTCTTAATAATACGCACAGCAAATGTTTACATAGTAGATGGTAACATTATTGATATATGCATGGTATCAACACCGGTAATTTCTGCCTTAATCTCTCCTTTATGCAACAGGATGATTCTTCGGGCGAGGGAAAGCCCCAGACCATAACCTGGTTCTGCCGATGCGTTTCCGCCCCGCTGGAAAGGCTGAAAAATAGCATCAATCTCCCGGGGATCAAAAGAGTCAAAACGGTTACTGAACTGAACAAGTATCTTATTCTTTTCAAAAGAAAGAGAAATGGTCACTTTTTGATCGGGGCTGTATTTACAACCGTTCTGTGCGATATTGGTAAAGGCAGACAGTAGTAATTCATAATTTCCTTCCACCGTACTCAGACTTTCATTATCGGGGAGTTCAGTAAAGTGCTCCACCACAATATTATCTTTTGAAATTTTATGCAGGATGGCGGGGAGTTCCATGATGATCTCATCAATCCTTAATAATTCGGTCTGTAAAGCACCACCACGGGCGGTTCTTGCCAGGGTAAGCAATTGCTGTGTGAGATCGGTCATGTGCTGCACCTCACTGCGTACGGATTGCAGTATCTCCAAATATTCTTCATTGCTTCTTTCCTTCTGTAGTGTAACATCTATCTGGTTGCTGATAACCGTTAATGGTGTTGATAGCTCATGCGAAGCATTGGAAATAAAGCGGCCCTGTATCTCGAAAGATTCCTGCAGACGGTTCAGCAGCCTGTTAAACGTTACCGCCAACTTGTTCCATTCATCATTCACTTTCGATTCAAGTAACCTGGCTTCAATATTATTGGCAGAAATACTGTTGACCGTATTGGCAATGGCTTCCACCGGTTTCAACAAACGGCGACTGAACAGCCACCCAGTTAAACAGGCAAGGAATGTACTGACAAGGAATGCATACAATAAACTTTTGGCGAGTTCGCGAAGGTTCTTCTTGCCGTTCTCATCACTGGCAACGGTTACGACTACTGCCGGGGGATGTGCACCTGGTTGATAAATAGCAGCCACCTGTTTTTCTCCGAAAGGGGCTGAAATATAACCCTGCATCCTGGCTGTATGCAGGATGGATGGATCAATGGTAATACTTTGTGCAGGATCCCGGTTAAACTGGTAAACCGGCCTGTTATTGGCATCGTACACATGGATATTGTAAAACACCAGCAATGTGGCCATGGCACTGTCTAGTTTCGACAACACTTCGTAACCGCTGTTGGGAGGGAGTTTGGTCAACAGGTTGGAAATGGTAGAAGTACGGTTATGCATGCGCCGCCCAAAATCGCGCTGCTGCTGCGATTGGGTGATATAGTAGGCAAGTACACACAATGCTGCGAGTACTGTTACCGTTAGCAGCATAAACGCCGCTGTTATTTTATAACGGACCTTCATGGTATTAAGCCTCTTTCATAATATACCCGAATCCTACCTGTGTATGGATCAGTTTATCAGGAAAATCCCTGTCGATCTTTTTACGGAGGTAGTTAATGTACACTTCAATAGTATTGGTATTGGTATCAAAGTCGATGTTCCACACATGCTCGCCGATATCAGCCCTGCTCACTACTTTTCGTTTGTTCCGCATCAGGTATTCCAGCAACAGGAATTCTTTGGCCGTTAACGGTATCGTCTTTCCTGAACGGGATACCTGTTTGGTATCCAGATCCATTTCAAGATCGGCAAAACGGAGAATATTGCCTACCGGAAGGTTTTTCTGTGTACTTCTTTTCAACAATGCACGGATCCTGACGATCAGTTCGGCAAAGGAAAAAGGTTTCACCATATAATCATCTGCACCAGCATTAAAACCCTCTACTTTATCAGGTACAGAACCAAATGTTGTGAGCATCAAAACAGGTACTTCCTTATTTTCCTGCCTGATAGAGGCACATAATTCAAACCCATTCATCCCCGGCAGATTGATATCAAGTATCACCAGGTCGAAATCCTGTTGCCGGAATAATTTTTCGCCAATCTTGCCGTCATACCCCAGCACAACCTCATAGTCGAGTTCTTCCAATCCCTTTTTGAGGGAGCCGGCTATTTTCTTTTCGTCTTCTACGATTAATATCTTCATGGGCAGGGGGGGGCAATTGGGGTAAAGCTATTTAAAAATGAAGAATATCGAATGTAGAATATCGAATGTAGAATATTGAATGGGGGCTAATAAATGTCTCAAAGCCTTACTTCGATATGCTACATTCGACATTCTACATTCATCATTCAAAAAAAATCCTCACCGTCTGGTAAAACAATTTATTATCCATGCCTCCCATTGTCTGCTGCATCTGTTCATTAAAACCCTGTAAGCCGAACAGACCGGCCATATTACCGTTACGGAGTGCAATCTCAAGATAGCCTGCTGAATTGAACCATGCGAGTTTTTCTGATTCGGAAACGGAGGTGTAATTGTTGCTGATGGTATCGATGATCTCGTTGCGTTTGAAAACGATCTTGAAACTTCTACCCTTCCGCTGTTCCTGGAACTCTTCGTGGGTGATATTTATAACGACATTTTCAAAATTGTCAATAAAGAGTATCTGTCCTTCCATCCAGTTAGGACCAACGGTTGCCCTTAACGGATATTTCTCTTCGATCTGGTTGATTTCATCTCCCGCTGCAAAAAGATTACCGGTATTAATGATACTGGTCACAGCATTGGCCACCAGTTGGGTGAGTTCCAGCAATGTGTTTTGTTTAGCCACAGCAATGGATATGATCTCTGCCGGTTTTTGCCCGGTGATCATGGTCAATATGCCGTTATCCGGACAAATAATGTACTGTCCCTTGTGTTTGGCGATCAATAAACATTTTACCGCGGTATCAAACAGGTTCACGATCACCAGGTGAAAGGTACCGTCGGGATAATATTTAAATGCATTGTTACAGGTATAGGCCGCCTGTGGGTAATTGGTCTGCGACAGATAATGGGTAATGTCCGCAATGCTGAGTGATGGCAACAGGCTCAGGAACTGTCCCTTCACAGCGCCAACAAGGTAATCCCGCTGGCCTATATCTGTTGTCAACGTTAGTATAGGCATGGTAGAAATCAAGGGTCATGGCATTCCGGAATGAACAACCCGGGATGTAAACGTCTGGCGCAGACAGTTATTTCACGAGATCGCCGTTTTTAAAGAAAAATTTCCTGACCAGTTTATCCGCCAGTGAAGGAAAAAACCGGTTCATGAAAACGGTTTGTTTGCCTTTGGAGGTGAGTACGATGGTCCTTTTGCGTTTATCGATGGCTGACAGGATATGCTGTGCACATTCTTCCGCCGTCATCATCTTCCCCTCATCCATCGGTGATTCGCCCTGTGAGCTGCCTTCGCTGTTCAATGCTGTATTCCGGATATTGGAGCTGGTAAAACCCGGGCAAACCCACATTACGTTCACACCGCTTTCCAGTAATTCGGTGCGCAAAGCCTCCAGCCAGCCATTTACAGCGAATTTGGAAGCAGAATAGCCACTTCTGCCCGGTAAACCGCGGTAACCGGCAATAGATGATACGCCTACAATCGTACCCTTATTTTTCGTGATATAGGGCAAGGCAAACTTGGTACAGTACACCGTACCCCAGAAATTGATGTCCATTACCTTGCGGATCGTATCAATTTCCACCTCCGATACCAGTGAGCGCATGGAAATACCGGCATTATTGATCAAAATATCGATGGTGCCAAAGGTTTTTACCACTGCCTCAATAAAATTGAAGCAATCCCCTTCCCTGCTTACATCCGTTGTATGTATCATGAGTGGTTGAGAGGGGTGTGCCGACTGCAACAGGTATAATTTATCGTAATTACGCCCACAGGTGGCCACTTTGGCGCCTGCATGGAGAAAAGCATCCACCAATGCCTTACCGATACCATCGGAACCACCCGTTATCACGACCACTTTATTCTGAAATATACTCATATCAGCCATGTATTAATCCCACAAAAATAGGTGGTTAGATGGGGAGTTATCAACATCAATTATCACCATCCGGTAATTTAATTGCATTAAAATTTGGCTGGTTTTGTATTTCCCCTATTTTTGCACTCCCAAAAAGGGGGCTACTTGTAAAAAAAGAGCAGATTCCGTAGCTCAGTTGGTAGAGCAATACACTTTTAATGTATGGGTCCTGGGTTCGAGTCCCAGCGGGATCACAATAAAACACTTATAACCGCTTTGTAATCAGAAAAATTACAAGGCGGTTTTTATTTCAGGTACAACATAGGTAAAACATTTTCTTATTTGCTGTATCGATATTTCAAAAATAGTCATTATCAATGCCCATGTATCCAAGTGACAATCATAGTGATACTTAAGTCTCGGACTTCCCCCAATTTTCTTATTCAGGGCAGGGTATAGTTGGAAATGGTAACTGTGTTTAGAATTTTGTGTCTTCAAGCCGGATGGTCTCATGAAGGTCAGGTATCGACACCCGCCCGAATCCTTTACTTACAAGTCTCTTCCGGAATTCCTGCTGTACACTGTATTCGCCATGCACAAGGTATATTTCCTTAACCTGCACCGGGTCTTGTGAGCTAAGCCACTCCAGCATGTCCTCGTAATCACCATGCGCGCTGAGGGAACTGATCTCATCTACGGATGCATGTACCGCGTAGCGCTTCCCGAAAATCATCACCTCCGGAGGTCGTGTTTTTAAGCGCCCGCCAAGAGAGGCCGGTTCACAATAGCCGGTGAACAAGATCGTGTTACGCTTATCGGATACCGTATTGGCGATATGATGCTTCACCCGTCCTGCTTCTGCCATACCCGAAGACGAAATGATGATACAGGGTTCCTGCTTATCATTGAGCGCTTTTGAATCCGCTGCTTCCTCGATATAACGTAGCCCCCGGAACGAAAACACATCCTGATCCTGCCGCAACAGTTCCTGTACAGAAGCGTTAAAATGATCCGGATATTTTTTCACCAGTTCGGTGATGCCTACCGAAAGGGGGCTATCCACATAACAGGTGACCGCAGGCAATCTCCCATCCAGTTCCAGCCGGTTGAGCATATAGAGGATTTCCTGGGTCCGTCCCAGGCTGAATGCGGGGATAATGAGTTTGCCTTTTTGCGCAACGCATGTTTTTAAGATGTGTGCAAGCAGTTTGTCAGTAGCAACCGCAGGTGCATCATGCAGTCTATTACCGTATGTTGATTCCAGGATGATATGATCGGCGGCCGGGAAGATAGCAGGTGACCGCAGGATCATGTCCCTGTACCGCCCCAGGTCACCGCTGAAACTGATACGGGTGGTGGTGTTTGTGTGTTTAACGGCCAGGTGTACGGCCGCGCTGCCGATAATATGGCCAGCGTCTGTGAAAAGTAGCTCCACGCCTTTGGCGATCGCGAAACGCTCGCCGTAGGGGATGGTTTCCATCAGCGGGAACACCGCCGCCGCGTCCTCTTCCCTATATAAAGGCTCCACCGGCGCTTTGCCCTCGCGTATACGCCGTTTGTTGACATAACGCACATCCGCTTCCTGGATCCGTGCTGAATCCAACAAGAGCAGTTTGGCGAGACTGGCCGTTGCAGGCGTACAATATATTCTTCCCTTGTAGCCATCCTTGACCAGTTTGGGCAGCAGCCCCAAGTGATCGATATGCGCATGGGACAGGATCACATGGTCCAGGCTTTGCGGATCGAATCCCCAGTGTCCGTTCAGTTCCCCGGTCTGGCCTCCCATTCCCTGGAACATACCGCAATCCAGAAGTATTTTTTCACCTCCTGACAGTTCAATTAAATGTTTGGATCCTGTGACGGTGCGTGCCGCACCATGAAACCCGATTTTGATCATAAGTGAAAATAGACAATAATCACGCCGTCCTCGGTGTTGGTTACTCAGCCGCCTGTAATACCTTTGCCGCTCATTTTATTTTACAAGTATGTCCTCACATCAGAAGGTTTCAGCAGCAGGTATCCTTATTGCACTGGGAATTATCTATGGCGACATAGGCACCTCCCCGCTTTATGTGCTCAATGCGGTAACCAGCGGTAAGATAATTACAGAGGACCTGGTCATTGGTACGCTGTCACTGATCATCTGGACACTCACGCTGCAGACTACCATAAAATACGTAATTCTAACACTCAATGCGGATAACCGCGGTGAGGGAGGAATATTTTCCCTATTTGCGTTGGTTCGCCGGAGAAGAAGATGGCTGGTGGTCGCTGCCATGATTGGTGGCGCAGCCCTCCTGGCAGATGGTATGATCACTCCGCCCATTTCTGTTACCTCTGCCGTCGAAGGATTAAAACAGGTACCGCTGCTTGCGTCTATCACACAGTCCACGATCGTTTATATCGTGATCGCGATCCTATCTGTACTCTTTTTTATCCAGCAATTCGGTTCGGCATCTATCGGGAAGTTCTTCGGCCCTGTAATGACAGGTTGGTTTATTATGCTGGCGGTGCTTGGCGGATCACATCTCATGGATGATCTGCATGTGTTGAAAGCGTTCAATCCTTGGTACGGACTGAAATTACTCATTACCTACCCGCAGGGTTTTTATATACTGGGAGGAATTTTCCTGTGTACCACGGGGGCAGAAGCCCTGTATTCAGATCTCGGGCACTGTGGCAAATGGAACATCAGGTATTCGTGGATTTTTGTGAAAGCCTGCCTGATCTTAAATTACCTGGGACAGGGCGCCTGGATCCTGAGCCAACACAACGGACAGCTGATATCCCCAGAAATGATCAACGCCGGTTTCAATCCATTTTACGGTGTGATGCCCGGTTGGTTCCTGTACTTCGGTATCGCCATAGCAACATCCGCGGCCATTATCGCCAGCCAGGCATTGATCTCCGGCTCTTTTACTCTCATCAGTGAAGCGATTCGCTTAAACCTCTGGCCCAAACTGAAAATCGTTTTCCCAACCGAAGCAAGGGGCCAGCTATTCATTCCCGCAGTCAACCTGTTGTTGTACACCGGCTGTCTATGCATTGTATTGTATTTCAAAAAGGCCGCAAACATGGAAGCAGCTTATGGCCTGGCCATCACTTTGTGCATGATCGCTACCTCCATTCTTTTTGCCAATTACCTGGTGCTTCGCAGGGTAAAACCCTGGCTCATCTATATTTACCTGGTGGTGTTCCTGACCATTGAGATCGCTTTCCTGCTGGCCAATATCCAGAAGTTTCCGCATGGCGGTTATGTGGCGCTGGTAGTGGCGGGCGCTCTGTTCCTGGTTATGTTTGTCTGGTTCAAAGCGAGGCGGATCAAGAACCGCTATGTTGAATTTGTCAGAATGGAACACTATATCTCCAGGTTGCAGGAACTCAGCAATGACCGCTCCATTTCAAAATATGCGACCCATCTTGTCTTCCTGACAAGTGCCGACAATCCGAACGAAATTGAACACAAGATCATGTATTCGATCCTGAACAGGAACCCCAAAAGAGCTGACATATACTGGTTCGTTCACGTGGATACATTAGATGATCCCTATACCAGCGAATACAGTGTAACGCATGTCGTTCCCAACGATATCATCCGGATCGATCTGCGCCTGGGCTTCCGTGTTGCCCCAAGGTTAAACCTCATGTTTAAAAAAGTGGTGCAGGATCTTGTAGACAATAACGAGGTAAACATCACCAGCCGCTATGAAAGCCTTGCCAGTAAAAATACAATAGGTGATTTTCAGTTCATGGTGATGGAAAAATACATCAGCCAGGACAACGATCTTCCGTTTATGGAACGGATGATCCTGAAACTGCATTTCTGGTTAAAAAACATCAGCTTGTCAGAAGAGAAAGGTTTCGGTCTTGATGCCAGTAATGTGCATGTGGAAAAATTCCCGCTCATGGTTGGGCCTCCTGCAAAATTTAGTTTGAGACGTATCGACGACTAGCTTCATATCTAGCTGCCTGTTGTACTGTTCATCAGCCCAGGATAGCGTTGTACAGCCGTTCCGTATCTGCCTTATCGCACAACTCGGTACCGGGATGCAGTGTAGCCGCCGTACCCGCCGCAACGCCATAAGCAAGCATCTTATCTTCCGGATAATTGTTAACGAACGCATACAGCAGTCCTGCCAGCATACTGTCGCCTGCGCCTACTGTACTTTGTACATTTACTTTCGGTGGTTTATGATGATGGTGTCCGTTGCGCGTAACCAGCAGTGCACCATCTGCACCCATCGATACAGCGATCATTTCACAACCATGCGCTTGTATCAATTTGGTTGCGGCCGCTACTGCATCTTCAAAACTTAAATCTTCCCTGGTGCCTTCTATTGCTGCGAGTTCACCAAGGTTCGGCTTTATCAAAAATACGCCTTGTTTAACCGCTTCGCTTAACGCCGGTCCCGATGTATCAACAACCAGTCTCGCGTGTTTCTCTTTTGCGAGCAAGGCCAGGTCTTTAATAAAATCAGCAGGTATTCCTGGTGCCATACTGCCACTCACAACGATATATTGGAGTCCTTTTTCAGTTTCGATGCGCGTCAATACCTGCCTCCATTCTGGTTCATTCACCAAAGGGCCTTCCATACCAAAACGGAATTGCTTACCCGAATCGCTGTCGAGTACGATAAAATTTTCCCGCGTATCACCACGGATACCCATCGGTACCACTTTTACACCTTCTTTTTCCAGCAACACGCTAAACTCCTTGCCAGTATAACCGCCTGCCAGGTAAAATGCCTCGCTGCTCTGCCCCAGTTTGTGTAAGGCGCGCGAAACATTAACACCACCTCCGCCAGGTTCGGTCTTCACATTTTCTGCTTTCAGTTTCTTTTCCGGAACCAGCTTATTAACGGTGATACTTTTATCAAGTGCCGGGTTAAGGGTAAGGGTGATGATCCTGTTCATAAAAGATGTTTGAAAAATTTATGCCATTCCTTCTTTTTGTAGCGAAACAGGAATTTGAAAGCTGAATACACTGCCTTCTCCCGGCTGGCTGCTGACTGATACGGAACCATCCATGGCCTCTATGAACTCTTTGCAGATCGCAAGCCCTATGCCTGATCCTTTCGTATCTGTCCTGCCGGGCACCTGAAAATATCTTTCGAAAATCTTGTTCAGGTATTGTTCTTCGATGCCGGGGCCGTGATCCGTTACAGAAAACTGCACCATGCTGTCTGCCTGTTGAACATCGAGCTGCACAGTGGTTCCGGGATTAGAGAACTTGATTGCATTGGTGAAAAAATTATTGAGAACCCAACCTACTTTGTCTGCGTCAGCCTTTATTTCGGGTAATTGTTCTCCAACACGGAACTCAATATGGATGTTCTTTTCTTTTGCAGTACCCGTCACTGCTTTGAGGGAAGTTTCTATGACCGTGTACGGGTTTACAGAACGGATATCCAACTGTAACCTGCCAGCCTCTACCTGCGACATATTCAGCAATTCACTTAAAATACGCAACATACGCTGATTATCATTCCTTAATTGCCCCACCAACCCTTTTTGTTCTTCCGATAGATTTCCTACACGTGTATCTTCCAGCAGTTTCAGGCTGAAATCAGAAGAAGCAAGCGGCGTTTTTAGTTCGTGGCTGACAGTGGCGATAAAATTGGTTTTGGCCACATCCATTTCCTTGAACGATGTGATATTCTTCAGCATGATCACCTTACTGGTGGCATCTCCCTGCTGTACATCTACCGTTTCCTTTGTATAATAATTTTCCTTCCCTTCTACCACGATCTTAAAGGGAGAAGAACTATCGTTTTCAAGCAGGAAACGCAACAGGTCATTCTTTCCGGTAAGTACAGCTACCGGTTGCCCGATGGTTTCTTCGGCTTTCATTCCCAGCAACTGCAATGCCTGTGCATTGGCAAATAACATGGTATTGTTTTTATCTATTCCTATGCTTGCGTCTTTTAATGAGTTGATCACTGCCTCGGCACGGGCCTTCTCAAAGATGAGTTTGTTCAGGTTGCTGTTTTCGAATGCCTCCAGCCTCCCGGTCATGGTATTGAATGCATTCGCCAACTGCCCGAATTCATCTTTCTGTTCAAGATGTACACGATGCCGGTAGTTTTTTGCGGATATCTCTTTTATGGCTTCTGTCAGTTTCTGGATAGGTGTCACCACTACTGAAGGGAAATTAAACGCAAATGTCAACGCAATCAGAAAACTTACAGAAACGACCAGTATGATAATCGTATAGGCTGTTTCCGCACCTTTTGCAGCATGGCTGTTTTTCCGCTCAATGGCCTGCATATTCAGTTGAAGCATCCGGTCAATGTTTACCCGGAGCTTTTGATAACTGGCAGTGTCGCCTGGCTTATTTACAATTGACGTGAAAGCAATGCGTATATTTTTGGTGGTCTCGGCTTCTCCGGGTTCTGTCAGGTTGCCCTCCTGTGCGCGTAGCAATTGTTCTAACCTTGGGATAGACAATTGCGGAAATCTCCCGATACTATCCAGTTGCCGCTGCATTGCATGCCCGTATTCCAGCGATTCGTAATTGTCGCGCAGGATATTTTTAGAGGCATTGGTCAGGTTGATCTGATAATAAATACTCACCCCTCCTGAAACCACGAGCAGCAGCAACAGGAACAGCGTTCCGAAACGGATCTTATACTTGATACTTAATGCCATGCTAGGATAAAATAACGATATCTACCTGGTTCTTTGACAGGGTTTTTAATAACTGGTTGAAAATGCTGGTCTTTACAATCACCTGGAACAGGTTGAAATGCGGTTTGCCGATGCAAACGGTGGTAATATTCTTCTCCAGCACCGTATCCATGATAACCCTTGCCACATTGTCTTCTTTCACTTGCAACACCTCTGCACCCAGTTCGGTAGCGTTCTTGAAGTTGTTGATCAGGTGCCGTTGTGCTGCGAGTGGTATCCTGTCGGTTGATTCCTTAGGCGTTTGCACATACAATACGAACCAGTGACTATTGTAATAAGAAGCTAATCGTGCCGTTTTGCGTATCACGCGCTGCGCAGTCTCGTGGTTGGAAGAAATACAGGCAAGAAAACGTTCGTGCCGGTAGGCATTCTTTTTAGCGGTCACTTCATAGTCCACTTTTCTTTCCACCTGCCCGGCCACTTCTTTCAAGGCCAGTTCGCGGAGTTGCAGTATTTTCTCGGGCTGGAAAAAATTGGTAAGTGCCTGCTGCACCTTCGCGGAGTCGTATATTTTTCCTTCCTTAAGCCGGGTGATCAGTTCATCCGCCGTAAGGTCTATGTTCACCACTTCACTGGCTATCTGTAATATCCTGTCGGGAACCCGTTCCTGTACGGTTACACCGGTGATCTCGCGTACTTCCTCGTTGATGCTTTCGATATGCTGTATATTGACGGCGCTGATCACATCAATGCCTGCATCGAGAATATCCAGCACATCCTTCCATCGCTTTTCATTTTTACTGCCGGGAATATTGGTATGCGCGAGTTCATCCACCACCACCACTTCGGGATGCAGTAGCAGGATCGCCTGCACATCAAGTTCCTCCAGGCGCTTGCCTTTGTAAAAAACCTCCCGGCGCGGGATCAAAGGCAATCCATCCAGCAGTGCATGTGTTTCAGGCCGGTTATGCGTTTCAATATACCCGATACGAATGTTGATACCGGAACTAAGTAACCTATGCGCCTCCTGCAACATTCGGTAAGTCTTACCTACACCGGCACTCATACCGATATATATCTTCAGTTTACCTTTTGCTTCATTGGCAACTTTATTCAACCATATATCTGCTGCTTCGTTGGGCATATTAAAAACTGATGGCAAGTGCGGTGGATAAAAAGGTATTGCTGCTGACAGATGCATTTTCTTTGACAAAGATCCGGTCTTTACTGGACAGGGTCCTGGCTTCTATGCGCCACATAGCATTTGGACTGACCGCTACATCAAAATTGGCGGAAAATCCTAAAGTGCGGAACCCGTTGGCTGTACCTGTCGCAATGATCACGCCATTTTTATCCGAATAATATTCACCCCTGACAGCCAGTGCCGTTTTTGACGAAGTATTGAATTTGAGTATCAGCACCGGACTGTACCAGGTATTCATACTGCTGCTGCCTTTGGACTTTTGTTCCATGCCTGCATCCAGTCCGGCAGTAAGACCAACAGTGTTGCTCAATTGAAAGATGCCATAGAAATTATGGAAATAGCGCATCTGCCTTGTACTGTCCGGCTTGTCATTACCGATAAACGTGCTGCTGTTAAGCGTTACACGATCGTTGGGTTTAAAAGTCACCTGCGTGCCGAATGCCGGGGTTGTGTTTCCATCTACACGATGGATGCGTTGCCAGCCATTGAGTACCAGCGCCGCAAGGAACCAGCGATTATCGGCGGTAGTATAAGACAGTTTTGCACCAGCCTCATAGTAAGGAGAGTTCTCTGCCAGCAGGCTGCGCGTCAGGTTCCAGCAATCTTTCCCGATAGCGCTTTCAAAACCGATATGTGAACCGAATACTCCTGCATCGAGCCAGAGATTACTGTTGCGTGATAGCTTAATGCCTGCATTTGCTTCATATACATTTTTAAATACTCCCAGTTCTGCCGCAAGGTTGGCATTCATATACGTACCTGCCGCCAGCGCTAGATTGGCACGAACGTTCCTTGTATTATAAGTGGCTTTTAGATACCCGAGATTCAGGTTTAGTTCACCCGAGCGGTTGTAGCTGTACAGAAACCCCGGTCTTGTATGATTGCTGGGTTTGTTGAAATCTTTTACATAATAGGTTTCCGCATAACCGCTGATGGTAAGGGGATTTACTGTGGAATCCTGCGCACCGGCTTTTGCCATAAAAGCCATTGATAAAATAACTAAGTACTTTTTCATCTGTTGATTCATTTAAGTTGGTCTAAAGCAATATTGATCTTCAGCACATTGATCTTTTCAATTCCGTTGATCGATTTTTCAATATGCGTTTTAATAAGCGTCTCAATCTTTTCTTTCGGCTGATTGCGTACACGGGCAATACGGTCGGCCTGGATGGTTGCCCCCTGCAGGGAAATATCAGGATCAAGACCGCTGCCGCTCGCTGTTACCATATCAGAAGGGATCTGCGCTTTTGTGATGCCGGGATTGTGTACAAGGAAAGTATCAATCCTGCTTTGCACATCAGCCAGGTAAGATGGGTTGGAAGGACCTTTGTTACTGCCCGCACTACCTGCTGCATTATAACCTGCAGCAGAGGGCCTGCTCCAGAAATAGCTGTCAACAGTAAAATTTTGACCTTCCAGTTGGTAGCCGACAACTTTACTATTAACTGTAACAGTTTCACCTTTTCCTTTGGCAGGTGCCGCCTGTGCGATACCATAGATCAGCAAAGGATACAGACCAATAAACAGAACGATGCACACAATTGTGAGTCGTATCGCAGGAAAAATATTTTGTTTCATGTTGTATTTTTTTTTGTTAGAACCAGGTGCTGACCACCAGGTCAATTAATTTAATGCCGATAAAAGGGACGATCACACCACCCAGTCCATAGATCAGCAGGTTACGTCTCAAGAGCGCACTCGCGCCGATGGGTTTATAGGTAACGCCGCGTAATGCAAGTGGTATTAAGAGTGGAATAATGAGCGCGTTAAAGATCACTGCCGAAAGTATCGCGCTTTCCGGGCTGTGCAGCCGCATGATATTCATTCCCTGCAAAGCGGGAATAGACGCAATAAACAGAGCCGGAACGATCGCAAAATATTTTGCTACGTCATTGGCAATGGAGAAAGTAGTCAGTGTACCGCGTGTCATCAATAACTGTTTACCTATCTCCACGATTTCGATCAGTTTGGTAGGATCGTTATCCAGGTCCACCATATTGCCCGCTTCTTTGGCTGCCTGTGTACCGCTGTTCATGGCCACACCCACGTCGGCCTGTGCCAGGGCCGGTGCATCATTGGTACCATCACCCATCATCGCCACCAGTTTTCCGGACTGTTGTTCGTTACGGATATAATTCATCTTGTCTTCCGGTTTGGCTTCAGCAATAAAATCATCGACGCCGGCTTTTGTAGCAATGTATTTTGCGGTAAGCGGGTTATCGCCTGTTACCATTACGGTCTTAACACCCATCCGGCGTAAGCGTTCAAAGCGTTGCTGTATACCGGGTTTGATGATATCCTGCAGTTCGATAACACCTAACACTATATTGTTCTCACTTACTACCAGCGGCGTGCCTCCGTTCTCAGCAATCGTTTTAACCTGTGTATCCGTTTCAGCAGGAAAAGAATTACCTGCTTTTGTTACAATGGTACGGATCGCGTCAGCAGCGCCTTTACGGATCTTTGTCTGTCCAAAATTGATTCCTGAACTTCTGGTTTCAGCAGTAAAGGCAATAAACGCAGGATGCTCGATCTGATAACTAAGCGGGTTGATCCCAGCCAGTTCAATGATGGATTTTCCTTCAGGGGTTTCGTCGGCGAAAGAAGCAAGTATAGATGCTTTGATGAAATCTTTTTCATTCACGCCAGGCGCTGCATAGAATTTTGTCGCCTTCCGGTTACCGATGGTGATGGTACCTGTCTTATCCAGCAGCAGGGTATCGATATCTCCTGCCGTTTCCACCGCCTTACCACTTTTGGTGATCACATTTGCGCGCAAGGCCCGGTCCATCCCTGCAATACCAATGGCTGATAACAATCCTCCGATAGTGGTAGGTATCAGGCATACGAACAGGGAGATAAATGCTGCGATGGTGATTGGTGTGCTGGCATAATCACCAAATGGTTTTAAGGTTACGCAGACAATAATAAATACCAGCGTAAAGCTTGCCAGCAAGATCGTAAGCGCAATTTCATTCGGTGTTTTCTGGCGGCTGGCGCCTTCTACCAGGGCGATCATTTTATCAAGGAAAGATTCGCCGGGTTCAGTGGTCACACGTACTTTGATCCTGTCGGATAATACCTTGGTACCACCTGTAACAGAAGATTTATCGCCACCTGCTTCCCGGATAACAGGTGCGGATTCGCCGGTAATGGCAGATTCATCAATAGTTGCAAGACCCTGGATGATCTCACCATCCATCGGAATGATATCTCCCGCTTCACACAGAAATACATCACCCTTGCTTAACTGCGAGGAAGGAATAACTTTAATTTCATCCACGAACATTTCACCTACGACCTGTATCCATTTGGCAGGTGTTTCTTCGCGCGTTTTTCGTAAGCTATCAGCCTGTGCCTTTCCCCTCGCTTCCGCGATGGCTTCTGCAAAATTGGCAAACAGCAGGGTAAGGAATAAAATCGATGTGACAATAACATTGTAGGCAAGACTGCCCTGGTTGGTTTCGCCTGTTGCGATCCAGATACAGACTGCCAGCATGATGAGGGTACCGACCCAAACGGTAAACATCACCGGGTTACGGAACATGGCTTTTGGCTTCAATTTTTTGAAAGCCTCTTTGATCGCCGTGCCCATCAGCACCTGATCAAATAGCTTTATATCTTTATTTTGTTTTGACATGATGTTCAGGTTTTATTGCATTCCAAAATATTCTGCGATAGGTCCGAGTGACAGTGCGGGGAAAAAGCTAAGTGCGGCCACAATAAATATCACAGCGAATACCATGATACCAAAAGTGCCCGTATCTGTTTTCAGTGTTCCTGCGCTTTCCGGCACATATTTTTTCTTCGCCAGTATGCCGGCAATTGCTATTGGCCCTATGATCGGCAGGAAGCGCGAGAGCAGCATCACGATACCGCAGGTAATGTTCCAGAACGGCGTGTTGTCTCCCAATCCTTCAAAACCGCTTCCGTTGTTCGCAGATGAGGAAGTATATTCATACAGCATCTCACTGAAACCATGGCTGCCCGGGTTGTTTAACCAGCCTGCATAAGCTTCCGGGTTGTGTGCGTAGAGATAAGAGGATAAGGCAGTGGCAGAGAGTATCAACAGCGGGTGCAGCAATGCTATAATCGCGGCGATCTTCATTTCCTTGGCTTCTATCTTTTTACCCAGAAACTCAGGTGTTCTTCCTACCATCAACCCACTAATGAAAACAGCAATGATGATAAAAATGTAGAAGTTAAGAAAGCCTACACCTACGCCACCATAGAATGAATTGACCATCATACCCAGCATAGTAAACATACCCGATAGCGGCGTTAAACTATCGTGCATCGCATTCACAGAACCATTAGAAGTGGCCGTTGTAGTGATGGCCCAGAAAGCGGAGGCAGCAGGGCCAAAACGGACTTCTTTTCCCTCCATACTTCCCAGTGGTTGAGCGATACCCATACCGGTGATCGCTTTATTACCGATGGTTTCCTGGTAAATAGTGGGTACCAGTAATAACAGGAAGCCAAAAGTCATTACGCCAAAGACCATCCATGCGAAGCGTCTGCGTTTCAGGATAAAACCGAGTGCAAATACCATGGCGATCGGTATCAGAATGATACTGATGTTCTCCGCGATATTGGTGATATAATTTGGGTTCTCCAGCGGATGCGCGGAGTTGACACCGAAAAATCCGCCACCATTGGTGCCTAATTGTTTTATGGCCACCATTGCGGCGGCTGGTCCGCGGGATACATTCACCGTATCGCCCTGCAGCGAAACAAACTGGTCTTTTCCTGCAAAGGTCATGGGCGTACCGTTGAACAATAATATAACGGCTAATACAATGGACAAAGGGAGCAGCACACGCGTACAGCTCTTAACGAAATAATGGTAAAAATTACCCAGCCTGTCAGTGCTCTTTTCCTTCATCGCGAAGAATACAACCGCACATGCGGCCATACCTGCCGCGGCACTAATAAACTGGAACAGCATCAGCACCATCTGTCCTAAATAAGACACACCGCTTTCCCCGCTGTAATGCTGCAGGTTGGTGTTACTTACAAAGCTTACTGTCGTATTAAAAGCGAGATCAGCTGTCATCGATGGATTGCCATCTGGGTTCAGTGGCAGCCAGGACATATTCATCAGTACGAACATGGAAAAAAGGAACCATACCAGGTTAATGGTCAGCAGCGCGGCCAGGTGTTGTTTCCAGTTCATGTCACGTGTTGGATCAATACCCGATAAACGGTAGATCGCTTTATCCAGCGGGTTAAATAATAAGTCGGGCCAGGTACGTTCGCCACTGTATACCCTGCCGATATACTTTCCCAGCGGGATGGCAAGTAAAACAGTGAGGACAAACATCAGGACGACGCCAAAGATTTCTGCATTCATCGGGATTAAAATTTTTCGGGTTTAACAAGTACATAGCACAGGTACACAAAGACCAATATGGCTACGGCGAATAAGTAAGTCATAGTTTCAGATTTTTTCGAACCATTGAATGAATTTGAAGAACAGTGCAAAGCCGAGCAGGCCCGTCAGCACAAGTATGATTGTCAGCATAAGTGAATAGTTTGGCATGTTATAGCCAAAGGGATGCCCGGAATCGATAGCGGGTACAGAAAAGCGTCAAATCCTTTCTGGGTAAGGATTTTAAAAAATCGGGATAACTTCAAGAAGTTTCGGGGCAAGAAAAAACCCTTCCATTTTGGAAGGGTCCTTTTCATATCGGTATGGTTAGTGAATGCCGTATTCTTCGATCTTCCGGTATAGCGTGGTCAGCCCGATGCCGAGCAATTCTGCCGTTTTTGTTTTATTGCCTTTGGTATGGGTCAGCACTTTGCGGATATGTTGCTGCTCAACATCGGCAAGTGATAGCGAGATTGTTTTATTTTTTTTCTGGATATCAAATGGAAGATGCTCTGGTCCTATTTCGCTTCCATCGGAAAGCACGGCTGCTCTTTCAAGCACGTTTTTAAGTTCCCGGATATTGCCTTTCCAGGCATGCTGCTTCAACAGATCGAGTGTAGCTTTCTGTACAGACAACACCGGAAGTTGTTCTTTCGAAGCATACTTATGCAGGAAATGTTCACTTAAGAGTGATATATCTTCTATCCTTTCCCGCAAGGCGGGCAGTGAAATAGTAAATCCATTGATCCGGTAAAAAAGATCTTCCCTGAACCGTCCCTGCTCTATCTCTGTCTCAAGGTTGCGGTTGGTAGCTGCAATAATACGTACATTGACATGTGTCGCTTTTTCGTCGCCCAGGCGAATAAACTCCCCGTTTTCCAGTACGCGAAGCAGCTTCGCCTGTAGCTCGAGGTTCATTTCACCAATCTCATCGAGAAAGAGTGTGCCGTTGTCGGCAAGTTGAATGATACCTTTTTTGTCCTTTACTGCTCCCGTATAAGCCCCGGCTTTATGACCGAATAGTTCTCCTTCCAATAATTCACGGGTAAATGCGCTGCAATTAATGGCGATAAACGGCTTGCCTGATCTTTTACTGGCTGAATGGATCGCACCGGCAAAAACTTCCTTGCCTGTACCTGTTTCACCCAACAACAACACATTGGCATCTGTTGAAGCTATTTTCTTCGCAAGTGCAACCGCCGCCTGAATGACCGCACTTTCTCCAATAATCTCTTCAAACCGGTAACCTCCATTATCCTTAATAGCAATGGCTTTTTTTCGTGCTGATAAAACGTTATTGGCAGCCTGATGTAATAGCGGGATGATACGGTCGTTATCATTTCCCTTTGTGATATAATCAAAGGCGCCGTTCTTGATGGCCTGCACACCATCAGCAATATTGCCGTAAGCCGTAAGCAGGATACACTCAAGGATTGGGAAACGGTCTTTCGCTTCCCTTACAAAGTCTACTCCGTTCCCATCCGGTAATTTCACATCACACAACAGGATATCGATGGTTTTATGCTGCAGGATATGCAAACCTCCTTTGAGCGTGCCAGCTTCTTCAACCGAAAACCCTTCCAGGCCCACCAGCCGCGCCAGCAGTTTACGCAACGGTTCTTCGTCATCTATTATGAGTACAGTTGCAGGCATAAGTGTACAAAACTAAGGTTTTACCGGCAAGCAGATTTCGTTTACCACCTCAGTCCGGTTTTGACGAACCACCAATTGATCGGTTTTCTTTAACGGATGACCAAGCTTAAGACCAAGCATCCACTATCGTCTTCTAACAAAAAATAATTTGTGAACCCAGCAGTCTAAATTGTACCGTTATATCAGTTCTCTTAAAAGTATTGCAAAGTATTATAAACTACGCCAGGACCTGGTTTTCAGACCTATCCGGGATTGTTATACATAACAATTTCCCTCTAAAAATGATGCAAAAAATATTGTGCGCCCCAGCGGGATCACGAGTAAATTTTAGAAGCCTTGATAGTATTGACTATCAAGGCTTCTTTGTTTTTAGGGGACGATCAATTCTTCTTAATTTCTTTCTCTCGTGGTAATTTAACCCAACTAAATAATTCCTGATTATTATCAAAGAGTTGATTGTGAAATTCTCGGGGCGGCAAATATCTCAACACATTTTTTTTATTATCCGAACAGTCTCCTTTCACCATTAAAAGATGTCTCCCGCATTCTATCTTAAATACAATATGTTTATTTTACTATATTCTTAAAAGCGGATCCAAAAATTAAATAACTGGTATTTCCACCGATCGTACCCTCGTTTTGTCCCCATAGAAATGGCCAGTCATCGTAGTTCTCAAAGTGGTCGGGTTTTCTGAATAATATACCCGGGGCAACATTGCCCGGGATGAATGAGAAATCGGCCCTGTTATTACCATAAAAGACTGCCTTGGGACGTGCTGCACCCACTGTTGCCACCAACGAATAATTATGATACGGATGGCAACCAAATAACCAGTTAGTGGTCTTGAAAGCATGACCGGCCTCGATAATATCGGGAAAATGTTTGCTGGCAAAGCAGATAGTGGTGCCAAAGCTCACCACGCCTCCACTGCCTGCCCAGTTACCAAGACCAATAGGTACCCCGTAGGGATTGTTTTTTTCAAGACTGTCGATGTATGCTTTGTACCTGACAACATACGGACGGAGTTTTTCTTTGAAGGATGCGTTCATGTGCGGAATAGCATCCAGCGCCGTAGCAATGGTGAAGCTAACGTTACGCCCAAGCGCGGGCCATAAAAGTTCCTGGAATTTATCAGCATACTGCTGCTCCCCGGTTGCAATAAACAACTGAAGATGGGTGCCGATATTCGCTCCGCCGCCCGGGCCGGTGTTAGACTGCGGCTGACTGGCCAGTAATTCCGTTGCTTCTTTTAATAGTCTTTTTGACTGTATCAGCGCCCGTGCAGAAAGATCGTCATTATATCCCTTCAATGCCCGGCTTGCTGCCGCAAACATCGTGGCCGCCCTGAGGTCGAGACCGGGATTACGGCTGGTGAATGCCCACATATCATCTTTAACGCCACTCGACCTGCCATCACGGGCCACTTCGTATGGGGCAAGCTTTGGATTATAAGGAAGACCGTCTGTTAAAGAAGCTGCGTCACCAAGGTGATGGTAATTATCTAGAACAGCGTTGGAAAGGGTTTGTGCCATGTGGCCGATGATCTCGGCCTGGGCTACCAGGTTCATGGTTCCATGCTCGATAAACTGCAACAGGTCAGGTGTTCCATCCGGGCGGTGAAGATCCACATAACGCTGCTTCTGATCAACAAAAGTCTGGTCGCGTAAGGGTTTAAAAGATTCCCATGTTTGTACAAAGTTCTGCACCACGCCAATGTTCGCACCTGTCTCGATATCAAAATCACCGGCATCAAAAAAACCGCCTGTGTTTAAGCCGGGGATCAGCTCCAGGGCTTTATACTTAGTATCGGTTGTGGGTCCCTGTCTATGGAGATCGAAGTGATCGGTGTTTGGCGGGGCCTGTAGATAACCCTCCTTAAAAGGCTCGCCGTGCCATACCCTGTAACCCTCGTTTACGTACATGTGATTCATGTGTATAGGGATCCATATATCACTGGTGGCATCGGTGATCTTATCGTAAACATTGTTTTCAATCAGGAAATTATTTGTTTTAATGTCTCCATACTGGATATAATAGATACCGGGGGTCTTAACCGGTGAAAAATCGAACTTCACATAGTGGTACTTGTAATAATCACCCCAGGGTACGATATTGCCGCTGAATACCTTGGCAGCATTACCGTCGTCGCCTACTTTATATATTGATGCACTTGCCATCGGCTTGTCTTTTTTGTCAAGTTCAATGACAGATACTTTTGGTTGCGAAGGGAGGTAACCTACCTGCGAAAAACCGATATTCGGCTCTCTTGTCCAGCCATCAATCGCATTTGGTTCAATGATCCAGCTCAACACCTTGCCTGTTTTTCCGGCCGGAAGCATACTGCGTACAACAAACCAGCCGTTTTGTGCCAGCATACGGCCGTCGAATAACATCAGGTCGGCATCTGGGGAGCTGATCTTTACCAAACGTGAGGGATCATCAGGTGCCAGCAGGAATGTTCGCCCGGTTTCCAGAGGGAGCGGATCGATAAATTTTCCGGTACCCCTGTCGTCGGATGTATTATATCCCTTAAACTGTTTTGGTTTTTCACTGTTGGGTCTCGTAACAGTATTGCCCACCACATAGCGGGGGAAGCGGTTGTGACGCCCATCCATCAGGTAAGTCTTTCCCCAGTATTGCGAGGGCAGAAACTCAAGATTAAATCCGGCGCTTCCTTCCAATGCCTTGGGAACAGGTTTATCAAGGTAAACAGCTATCTCGAAACCTTTACCCCTGGCAGTGACAACAACCCGCGAATCAAAACCGTAGTCTTCATATCGCAACGTAGCTTCAATGGTTTTCAACGCACGGTCTATTTTCCGGTTGGATATAACAGGAACAAGATCCCACTGTTCAGGAGTATTCGAAAGTCTCACAGCGCCGCCCTGCGATGTTCTGACGCCATGATGGATCAACTCTATGCCGGCGGTCTTCTCATCGTTGAAGCCTCCGGTAAAAAGGTTGCTGTACACAAGCAGATTGACCCCCTGTCTTTCGAAATACTCAAGATCATTGAGTTTCAGCTCCTGTCCCGAAGCAATATTGAATGCCGCCTGTAGCAGTACTGTCACTAAAAAAAGTTGTCGTCTTTTCATGTTGATAAAAATAAATGTCAGTTAGACCGATGGCTAACGAATAAAAAAAATGTGGCAAATAGATCAGCAAAAAGCAGTGGCGAACGACAGGTTCAGATACTTTAGAAAACTATCGGAATACACACCGATGGCGGCTTTAACAAAAGGGTCAATGCTACACCATAGTAAATACAATTGGCGATCATTGTATCAGGCAGGTAAGAGCAAATTACAAAAAAAGAGGGGAATTCCAAAAGCTGATTGACTGGTTGCGTCGGTGAACTTTTGCAAAGCCAGTATTAGAAGAGCAGGTATCACTAGTTGTCAGTTCTTCGCGGGGGCCTTCCTTATCGGAACAGTCTACTTCACCCACTGCAAAAAGGATGCTTCCTCACACGTTTCTTTGGAAGAGCGATAAGAGGATACTATGCTGAGATAAAACTATGAGATACGGTAAGGGCTAAAGCCCATGCTGTGTATGCGAATTTGCACCAACTTAAAAGTCTATCGTGTGGACCCATCTTTTACGCTAACCGCCATCATATAAGATGCTACTTGCCCCGTTCTTCAGAACGGGGATACAAACAGCTCATTTGGTATCCTCTTGGAACTTTAGTTCCGAGGTCTAATGCTCACCTCGGGACTGAAGTCCCGAAAGTATTTTTATCCAACATCATTACCCCCTTCTAAAGAACGGGGCAAGGTTTCAACAGAGCCTTGAATTTGTGCTCACACTACTTACACTTCCACACCTGCCCGATGAAATCCGCTTCGGCTACAAAACTATCAAAGCTGATGGCGGCAAAGGTCTGGAGCTGCCTGCCATTTTCGTCATAGTATGTTACTATTGAGTTGCAGGCAGGACCAGTGTAGATCAGGGCGTACATAGTGGTGCCTTTGTACGTGTACTGGTTCACCACCGGGTCGCAGGTGCAGCCGTTCGCCTTTGCCTCATCGATCACTGGTTTCAACACTTGCTGTGCATTTTCTTTGGTAAGGTTTTGCGTGTCTTTTTCGCAGGCAGCGAAGAGAACAGGCAACATGAGGATAGGAATAATTCTTAGCATCCGGATTGAAAAATTTGTTTTCATCTGAGTGTCAATTTTAGGCTCTGACACACGAAGTTCATATAGCGTTGCAAAAGGTAATGTTAAACAAGGTTTTATTCTTCGTACAGTATCCGTTCACGTAACGCCTTCCCGCAGTTCATTCCGGGACACATCTTTATCTACCATTAATAACGATTTTCAATTCCTATTACAAAGGCGTAGCCTCAATATATATTGTAACAACGGATTTTAATCCGTTGAAAATGATAGAGACTAGACAACATAGTGCCGTAGGCACGACCTATTTTATATTGACCGTGCCTACGGCACTTTTATTAGTTAAGGGTATCCAAGCAACGGATTAAAATCCGTTGTTACAATATTTTCCGAGGCTACGCCTCTATAAGTCTTGGAATATATAATTCAATATCGCAGAGTAAAAGATGTGTTCAAACGATAGACCTAAAAGTAGGGTTAGACAGAGTTTTTTATAGCAGGCCCAGCATCCTGTAATGGCATAAGATGTGGGTACACAGTATGCCCTTCAAGCTACTTTTGGGGAACAATGTTTTTTGAGGTGGCTTAAAGGACACTATGCGAAGAATGAAAGAATAAAGAACCTTAACGTTTCACCCTGACAATCGCTTTTTCTATCGTTTTTTCCATTTCAAGGTTTGGTTTTCCAGTATACCCTTCATCGAAACGAGCCAATATCTCTCCTCCTTTATCCAAAAGCATGATAAAGGGAATACCATCAAAATGATAGTACGCCATCAATTCGGATGCCGTCTTCTCAGATGCAATCAGTTGTTGCCAGGACATTTTTTCTTCCTGCATCGCCTTACGCCACGCAAATGCATCTTTATCAATAGACAAGCTAACCATAGTTAGGCCAGATGACGCAAACCTTTCTTTTAGTTTTTTTAAATAAGGAATCTCTTTTCTGCAAGGTCCGCACCAACTGGCCCAAAAAACAATCAGGTTGAGTTTGGATGTATCGAAAAGCTGCAGCTGATTGTTCCTCATCCCCGACACCATAAAATTCCGAGACAGGCCCGACGGTATATTGGTGAAAACATATGTTTGCAAGTTTATGCCGATGGCCGATTGTCGCGCCGTACCGGAGAAAAGGGGTATAATCTCAAACAGTTCCTCTTTTGTATAAAGGCTTTTGTAAGAGTTAATCATCCTCAGAAAAAAATCTGAGTGGGGGTACTTCATGATATAGTTCTTGAATGAATCAAGTCTGGGTTTTCTGGCCAGGGCATTATTCCTGTCCAAAAATCCGAAATCGACGAATTGTGTAAGAAATAAGGGTTCATTCTGTTCAGCATTTCCTCTGAGTTCAAAATTGTTCGTGGAGGGGTAAACTTTATGAACTTCGAGAAGTCTTCCTGTAATGATGGAAGAATCGGGATCTAGATAAAATGAGGTAAATCCATATTCTTTAGTATTGCTAGACAATACAGTATTTTTGATACTTAACAAAATCCTTCTACCATCGTCATTGATAAAAGCCAATGAAACCCGTTTAGGATTGACACCGTCCAATAAAATTTCGAATCGGTAACTTCCATTTTTGAATTCGGCCGAATCAATCATTTTCCTTGAACTGCCCTCCAATAAGTAAAGCCGTTGAGACGGAAGATTAGCTATTCTTACATCAATAACAGAATAATGAGGGCTAGTTTGTGACATCGTTGCAATAGGGCATACAACTTGAAAAAATAATACCGATAAGAATAGGTTTCTCATAACAATCTGGTATTAGTTAGTATCAAGGGGCTCTATACAGCGAATGGACCCTATAAATCGAAAATGGTTTACAATAGTAACTCGAAAATAATGATGAAGCTGCAACATAAGTATTGTAGGCCCATCATTTTGATAAAACCCGGAACCAGGTAATCAATTCAATCGGATTTGGCAATAAGTTGCCAAGGGCTAACTTTGCGACTTTACCCTTAGCTCCTTTGCCTGAAAACTATACAAAAATAAGTCTTCCAAAAAGCTATAGCAGGGCGACCAACAACGGCATTTGTTGAATATATTTGTGTTCTAACTACCACCGCAAATGGACAGATCCTCAAGAATATACAAACTGTTATTCTCCGGTGTGTACCCTATGTACATTAAAAAAGTAGAGGCTAAGGGCCGCACAAAAGAAGAACTGGATACCGTTATTTGCTGGCTCACCGGGTACAACGCAAAATCACTGCAGCGCCAGATCGATAAGAAGGTTGATTTTGAAACGTTCTTTGCCGAGGCCCCGCAGTTTAACCCCAATGCCTCAAAAATTACGGGCCTGATCTGTGGCTGGCGGGTGGAAGATATTGAAGACAAACTAATACAACAGGCCCGCTACATGGACAAACTGGTGGATGAGCTGGCCAAAGGCAGGGCAATGGATAAAATTCTGAGGAAGTAGTTTTTTCCTGCACAGCTTCTGATTTATTTGCCCCGTTCTTCAGAACGGGGGGTGCAAATGGATCCTTTGATATCTTATGTATATTAGCATCCTGCATCAATGCTAAACCCACTTCTTATGCAAGATCTGAAAAAGAAAATCTTTCTTATCCTATCCGCCTGTTTCGTTTATGCGTTTGCTACGGCACAGAAAAATGATACGGTCACTACCGCATCCGGAATGAAATATTTCTTTACCAAAAAAGGCTCCGGGCGTTTGCTCAAGCCGGGAGAAGTGGCGGTATGGCATTATTCACTCTCGCTGGCTGACGGTTCTGTTATAGACGGTTCCCGCAAAAACAATTCCCCGCTGGGTTCCAGGATACCCACCGAACGGATGATCAAAGGAACCAGTGAAGCGCTGCTGTTGATGCACGTTGGTGACAGGGGCATTTTTATTTTGCCACCTTCGCTGGGGTATGGACAAAGGGGCGCCGATGGCGGTGGATTTTTGCCCGATATACCACCCAATGCAACCTTGTATTTTGATATGGAACTGATGGCTATAAAAAAAGCTGCCTTACTCGATACACTTGAAAAAACATTGTTCGCACAACCCCTCACCGATACCTCCAAACCACAAACAGACGCATTGATCGCACTGTATAAGGATCTGAAAAAGAAAAAGATGATGTCCGAACTGTTTACATCCGATAATGATCTCAATACGATCGGTTACCTGCTGCTCGCGGAATACCCGGATGATGCGGTAAAAATATTCCTGCTGAATGTGGAAGAATACCCCGAAGTGTCGAATGTGTACGATAGCCTGGGAGAAGGTTATATGAACATCAACGATTTCAGCAAAGCCATCCTTAACTATGAAAAATCGCTCAAGCTCGATCCGGCAAACAGCAATGCAGTTGAGAAGATCAAAGAAATGAAAGCTAAAAGGGCAAAGATGAGCCGGGAGATGTAAGCGGTTGAATGATCATTACAAATTCCCCTTCTTCAACTCCTTCACCGCATAATCACAGGCCCTTGCCGTCAGCGCCATATAGGTTATTGATGGATTGATACAGGAACTCGATGCCATAGCCGACCCATCGGTAACAAATACATTGGGTACTTCGTGCATCTGGTTGAAAGCGTTGAGTACAGAGGTTTTGGGATCCCTGCCCATTCTTACCGTTCCCATTTCGTGGTTGGCATTGCCTGGAGATGATATGGCGGATCTATTGGTTACATCGCGGTAGCCGAGTGAAGTGAGCATGTCGATACCGGATGCTACCATATCGGTATGCATGGCTTTTTCATTCTCGCGGAAAGTACAATCGATGGTGATCATGGGCAGTCCCCATGGGTCCTTCTTATCTGTGTTCAGGGTAATACGGTTATCCTGGTAAGGCAAACATTCACCATAACCATACAAATTAATTTTCCAGGCACCGGGTTCGGTGAGTGAAGCTTTCAGATCTGCACCGATCTGGGCATTGGGGTTATCACCGGTGCTACGGGTAGCATTCGCATTCATGTGGTAGCCACGCAGGAATGGTGAAGTATCTCCATTGATATTTCTGAACTTGGGAATAAACAGCGGGTTGGGTCTGCGTCCGTAATAATATTTGTCCTCAAAACCATCCACAGTAGCTGTGATGGAAATGCCTTTGTGGTGATCCATCAGGTTACGGCCCACCTGGTCGCTGCCGTTACCCAAACCATTCGGGAAACGATGCGAGGTGGAACGGAGTATGATAGCTGCCGTTGCTACGGTTGATGCATTCAGGAAAATGATCTTTGCAAAATAGGTTTCTGTTTTTTTTGTTTCGGTGTCGATGATCTCTACGCCGCTGGCTCTCTGTTTCTGCTCATCATACAGCACTTTGGTAACCATTGAGCCGGGTCGCACAGTAAGATTACCTGTTGCAATAGCTGCGGGCATGGTGCTGGCATTGGTGCTGAAGTAAGCGCCGAACGGACATCCACGGTGACACAGGTTACGCACCTGGCACTGGGTACGGCCATTCACAGGTTTTGTCAGGTTGGCTGTTCTGCCAATGATAACATTGCGGTGATTATATTTTGATTCCAGTCTTGCTTTAAAATCTTTCTCCACACAATTCATGTCGAATGGTGGTTGAAACTGTCCGTCGGGTACAGAAGCGATACCATCCCTGTTGCCGCTGATGCCGGAAAAAGTTTCTACATAGTCGTACCACGGCGCAATATCTTTATAACGGATGGGCCAGTCAACACCATGACCATCTTTCAGGTTCGATTCAAACTCATGATCACTCCAGCGATAGCAGGCGCGGCCCCATAATAAAGATCTGCCACCTACAATATCACCGCGTACCCAATCGAAGCGGTTGATCTCATCGTAAGGGTTCTCGGCATCATTGATGTAAAAATGTTTGGTGTCTTCGCGATAAGAGAAATGCCTGCTTTGTACGGCATGCTCCTTTTTATCGGCCAGGGTCAGTGCGTTTCGGTGGGTAAGTTCCCAGGGAGCTTTATTAGCGGTTGGATAAACGGGATGCTGTACATTTTTCCCGCGTTCGAGTAGCAGTACTTTTAATCCCTTTTCGCAAAGTTCCTTGGCGGCCCAGCCGCCGCTGATACCCGATCCTACGATGATGGCATCAAATGTATTCTTGTCTTTTGCTTTGTTGTTCAGATGTAAAGTATCCCCTGGCATACACAAATATTTGATCGGATCGAAGTTCGCGGTCAAATATATTCAATTCTCAGTTCCGTGCTTCAGTAGGCCTGATTGATGGAATTAATTTTAACACAAAGACACAGGGGCGCTGCAAATTGGTTGAATCAAAATCCATCATTCCAAACTGGTCGAATAACGGATTTATCCCGGGTATGAAACGATAGTAGGCCAGTTTGAAAAGTTTATGTATTCAATACTATTATTAAGCCGCAGATTCGCAGATTATCTGCCTATAATCTGCGAATCTGCGGCTTAAAATGAATTTCAATGTTTTCAAACTGGTCCACTACTTATGAACCCGAAAAATTTGTATATTAGTTATTCCTAAAAAAGGTTTCGTCAACCCAGGCAAGGATACTGCTTTATCAGAATGAGAGATCGCGTAATTATAACCGTTATTGTATGCCTTTTGTGTTCGGGGATCTCTGCCCAAACCAAATTTGATTCGCTGAAACGCAACAGCAACCTGGATACCAGTTTTCAACCATCTGCCAAACCTTCTTTTACAACTGAATTTGCCGAAGTAAAAATATCAGGCTTTATCCAGCCCGCATTGTATTACGACAACAACAACTATCTTAACAACGATGTGTTTATCACTTCTGAAATACCGACCACCCGGCTTACCGATATCAAGTTCAAACGCTTTCATATTTCTGCCAACCAGAGCAGGCTCGGTTTTGCGTTTAATTTCCCCAGGGCCGGAAAAGCAACCAGCGCTTATCTGGAAGGCGATTTTATGTCGAGTTCAACGGGTGCCAATACTTATTTCCGGCTCCGCCATGCCTATATTACCTACGGGGATTTTTTAATTGGCCAGACATGGACCAATTTTGGAGATGTAAATGCAGCGCCAAACACACTTGACCTGGAAGGGCCCAATTCCATGCCGGCATCAAGGGTGGCACAGGTAAGATGGCGAAAGGACATCAATGAAAAGCTTAACCTGCTGCTCGCAATTGAAGAACCCAAAGGAGATTATACCCCGCTTAACCAGGCCAGTTCCATCCGTGCCGCTTTTCCTGAAATCGTTATAAAACCAAAGTTGACCATTAAAAACGGGCACTGGTCCAATTCCTTTATTTATAAACCGATCATATACACGGATAAAGACTATTCTTTTAAAAAGAAATTGGGTGCATGGGGTTTTACAAGTTCACTCAGCATCAATATCCCGGATACAAAAACCTACCACCTTTTTCAAATAAAGAACCGGACCTTTAATGCGTTTGGCATTATCGGCAACGGCACACAAGGTTCTGTCAATGATTTTGGGGGATTGGGTTATGAAGCATTTCCCAAAGACAGTACTTCGCTGGAAGCCCTGTTGTATTATGGCGGTTATCTATCTTACAGTTTTGTTTTCAAGAAGCGTTGGTCCTCCACATTTGTATATAGTTATCTTCACCAGGAAAAGCCCGTCACCACCAATAATATTTTTAAACGAAGCCATTATTTTGCCGTAAACACCATTCTTGCCTTAAATAAATATTTCACCATTGGCACGGAAGTATTGTATGGCGCCAAAAAGAATTACGACAATACAAGTGGTAATGCTTTGCGGGTACAGGGTTTGCTGCGGTTGCTGTTTTAAGTATAGCGAGTGTGTCTCTTTATGATATTTTATTTTTAACACAGAGTCCACAGAGATAAACAGAGGGCCCTCTGTTTATCTCTGTGGACTCTGTGTTAAAATATTCGCTCCCATCATTCATCGCTTTTATCTAATTAAACGGAAGCACTGCTTTCTGACTCGCCAACGCAGCTTTGTGTTTTTTGCCTGCAAACTGCCAGCCAAATGAAAACTCCATGCTCTGTAATGAATTGTAACTGGTCTTGATATCCGTCAATATAAAATCATAGGAAATACCCAGCAGCCAGTTATGGCTTGATTCAATACCGATGTATGCGTTGATGGATTCTTTTGTGCGGTTCCACACGCCAATGCTCAGGTTTCGGAGTGAAAGATCATTCTCCTTCATGTTGATCTTATACATGGCCCCCAATGTATAAATATCATTCACACCCCCACCCTGCATATTGGCCACTGCGCTAAGCAGGAGTTCGTCTTTGTTTTTTAAGAGAACCTGCATACTACCCTGTAAACTCAGTCTTGGATTGATCGGTACCGAGTTTTGTTGATAGGCCCCATCTTTCGGCCTCGCCGCATGAAAATAACTGACACCGATGGTATAACCGATCTTCTCTTTTCTTTCGCTAAGATGTATACCGGCATTGATATCAAAATAACTATCCTGTGCAATATTCACACCATCCGGTGTTCCGGTACCGGGTTGGTACCCGCCGCTGCCATACTGTGATTGAAATACAAATTTGGCCGGATCAACAATACGGTTGTGATACAGGAAACTGATACCCCCACCCAGTAAACGTCTGCTGTCCCTATCCAGTGCATTCTGGTAAGAAATACCGAGCGATGCATAATTGTTCTTCAGCAGTCCCGCATTGGATGCATCGGAAAGAAACAGTAAACCCATAGCCAGCTGGTCGTTCTCTTTTGCAGGGTCACTGATCTTTTTTTCGAGTGATATATTAGCCGTGGTATAAGGTTGTGCCTGTGTATTACCAAACCATTGCGTTCTGTACAATCCGATGGCGCGCCAGTCGGCAACACCTTTGCCGATCAGGGCCGGATTCAATGTCATTGGCGATGCAAAGAATTGCGAAAAATTCGGATCCTGCGCATTGGTCCTGCTGGTAAACAAGGAACAGACCAGGATCAGTATGAGCGTGTATCGTAAGCAGTTTCTCATAATCAAATAGTATTAGCGTAACAGGGTTACGGTTCCTTGTTTACGGATCATGTTTCCATTTTTGTCAACAGCTTCTATCATCCATGTGTACGAATCCATCGGCATTTTCTCGTATCCGAAACTGCCATCCCATCCTTCTGCCAGGTTTCTTGATTCAAATACCCTTCTTCCCCAACGGTTGTATATCCGGAATACTTTCAGCTCGCGTATACCTACATAATTCACAAACAGTTTATCATTCAACCCATCACCGTTTGGACTGAATACGGTTGGGATACTGACGGTATTCTCGCTGTGAATACGTACCAGTAGCGTATCATTTGTTTCGCAGGTTGATGGTGCAGTCATACGGATGATGTATTGCTGTTCGGCAGTTGCCCGTACTACCGGGTTGGCTATCGTGCTGGATGACAGGAAAGTAGCAGGGGTCCATAAATAGCTGGTGCCGATATTAGTGCGTGCCTGTAATTGTACCGGGTCGTTGATCATTACATCAACTGGTGTCATGCGCAACGCTGGTGCCGGTGAAACAATGACGAGGTCCTTGATAATACTGTCTGCTGCTGCCGGGCAGTAAAAAGGTGTTACCCGCAGCATCGCTTTGAATGTTCCTGCCTGTGAAGGAATATAAGAAGGAGCCGAACTCGAAAACTTACTCACGATAAATCCATCGGTCCAGAAATAAATAACAGGCCCGCTTTGCGATACATCAGATGTGCTTTGCAGGTTTACGATTTTACCAGCGCAATACGCATCATACACATAATTAACAACCGGCTTCTGTATAACCTGAACTGTGACAGATTGCGGTACCGGTGCCTCGCAACCCAATTCACCTACCAATACAGCACGGTAGCTCCCTGCTGTTTTCACAAACAGACTGTCATCGGTTGCCCCTGCGATCAACTGGTTATTGTTATACCAGCGGTAGGTATTTCCACCTACTGCCTGTAAGATCAGGCTGCTGTCTGTACAAATTAACTGAACGGACGAACCTAATATCTTACCCTCAGGTAAAGGCACCGCATTTACAGGAAGGCGGTTACTTACCAGGCTTCTGCATCCATTGCTATTGATAGCAATCGCTGAATAGTTGGCGCTGATTCTTGCTTTATACGTTGCAGCAGTGGCACCGACAATTAAGGTATCGTTTATATACCATTGATTCAATGTGGCGCTGCTGCTAAGCAAAACAGAATCACCTGCGCAGAAACTGGTTGGGCCTGTTGCTGTGATAACAGGCGTGGCAGGCAGGCTGTTTACCACCACGTTTGTTGACGCCGATGGACCACTGGTGCAACCCGTCAGCACATTACTTGCGGTAACATAATAACTACCCGAACTGCTGACAATATATGATGAACCGGTTGCGCCTGCTACAACAACCCCATTGTTATACCAGGTATTACCGGTACTGGCATTACTGGTTAAAGTAACGTTGTTTCCATGACAGAAAGTAGTAACACCCGACGTGGTAACAACCGGTGTTACAGGTTTTGCATTGATGGTAACCACAGAAGAAGTACTGATGCTGCATCCGTTCTGGTAAGTGACCCTATAGGTAATACTTGCACTGCCTGCACTAACTCCTTTTACCAATCCGTTGGAACCAACTGTTGCAACAGTTGCGTTGCTGCTTGACCATACACCGCCTGTGGTAGCGTTGCTCCATTGCGCCGAATCGTTTTGACAGATTGTTTTGCTGCCATCGATCGGCAACAATGCTGGCCTTGCCAGTACATTGCCTGTTACCGTATCACTGGAAGCGGCACAACCATTCGCATCTGTAACAGTTACCGTAAACTTGCCTGTTGCTGAACCAAATAAAGTATTCTTGGTGGCCCCTGCTATCGCAATACCATTCTTGTACCATTGGTTACCGGTAGCGGCACTGCTGGTTACGGTTGTGGAATCTCCCTGGCAAAGATTAACCGTGCCAGACGGGGTGATGGTTGGTTTGGGAGGCAATGTGTTTACCGTTACAACGGTTGCAGCACTCGCTATACTCACACATCCCGCAGCATTGGTAGTGGTAACTGTATAACTGCCCGTAGCAGATGCTGTATATGTTTGTGCGGTGGTGCCGGGAATAAGTGTTCCATTCCGGTACCACTGGTTACTGCCGGATGTATTGCTGGTAAGTACCACCTGGTTTCCCAAACAGAATACAACAGGCCCGCCTGTAGTAATAACCGGCACAGCGGGAATTGTATTTACCGTAACCACCAGTTGATCACTTGCCGGGCTGCTGCAACCACTGGCATTAGTGGTGATCACGCTATAACTGCCTGCTGAATTGGCTGTGTAGGTTTGTGTGGTGGCAGCTGTAATGATCGTTCCGTTTTTATACCATTGGTAGCCGGTGGCGGCTGTGGCGGTAAGAACAACAGCGGATCCGGCACAGAAAACAGTGGTACTGCCTGCACTGACCGTTGGTTTTGCCTGCAATGGATTTACGGTGAGTACAAACGAAACAAATACCGAACAGCCATTGCTGTTGGTAACCGTGTACCGGATGGTTGTATTACCTGCACCCAACCCCGTTACCAACCCGGTATTGTTTATGGTGGCTATGTCCTCGTTGCCACTGCTCCACTGACCTCCGGTGGTACTGTTGGTTAATTGGGTAGTACTATTGACGCATACCGAATTGCTGCCGGAAATGCCGTTAACAACAGGTAATGAAAATACAAGTACTTCAACACCCTCACTACTGCCGTTTGCCACACAACCGGTACCCCCCGTAACAGTAACGGTGTACACACCTGAGGTATTGGCTGTGTACACCTGCCCGTTTGCACCTGGTATTGAATTGCCATCTTTAAACCACTGGTTACCTACCGAGGAACTGCTGATCAGTGCAACACTGCCGCCGGCACAAAATGCCGTAGCAGTCTCATTACTGATCTCTGGCGCCGCAGGTGTTGCACGAATAAACCCTGCCGCTGAAACCGTAGTGCTGCAACCATTACCATCAGTCACTGTATAACCAACAGTGATCGGTCCCGCACTTACACCCGTTACCAACCCGGTAGTACTGTTGATGGTAGCGATGGTATTGTCACCACTGCTCCATACCCCGCCGGTTGTAGCATTTTCAAGCGTAGCTGTGCCACCAGTACAGATGGATTTTGGCCCTGTGATACGCGCAACCGTTGGCAATGGATTTACCACCACTGTAACCCCTGCACTCATGGGGCTTGTACAACCGCTGTTATTGGTTGTGGTAACGGTATAAATTCCCGCTACAGCTGTTTCCCCGCCCTGGCTAACAATACCCTGCAGCAAAATACCATTGCGGTACCATTGATTACCTGAGGTAGCGCTGCTGGTTAATCTTACTTTATCGTTTGCACATATTGTGGTAGTACCTCCTGCCGTAATAACAGGTATTGCAGGAATCTGGTTTACAGTAACGATCACTGCATTACTGGCCAAACTGGCGCAACCAGTGATGCCGGTAACGACCACCGTATAACTACCACTGGTGGAAGCAATGTATTCTTTACTAACGGCTCCCGCTATGATGCTGCCATTCCGGTACCACTGATAACCATTGGCCCCACTGCTGCTCAATTGCACCGATCCACTCTGGCAGAAACTGAGAGGACCGTTTGCAGTCAGTTCCGGTTTGACAGGCCTGATATTGACCCTAATATCAGTTTGTGTAACTGACGAACAACCGTTTCCATTAATGACGGTATAATATATAGTGGCTGAACCGTAATTGAGTCCTTCCAGTACACCTAACAATGGATGCACAAGCGCAAAAGCGGGATTACTGCTGCTCCACATACCACCCGGGGTATTATTGGACAAAGTGGAAGTGCCTCCTTCACAAACATTGCTATTCCCGATAATATCACTTAATGTGGGTCTTGAATTTACTGTAACGGCAATGGAATTACTGGCGCTGCTGTTACATCCGGCAATACTGGTTACAACAACGGTATAAGTTCCCGAAGCAGTTGCCACGTAATTGGGATCCACTGCTCCTGAAATCACCTGTCCGTCTTTGTACCATTGATTACCGGACAGGCTGTTGCTTGTCAATATCACGCTGTCACCGCTACAGAAAGTAGTGGCGCTCTCGGCACTGATAAAAGGTTGTGACGGTAATGGAATAACATTTACTGTACTGCTGTTACTTTCCACACTGGCACAACCGGAACCATTCGTACTAATAACGGTGTAGGTACCGGCAGCAGTAGCGGTATACGTTGTACCAGTGGCTCCCGCAATGGCTATATTACCCGAGTACCATTGATTGCCTGATGATGCACTGCTGGTTAATACCACATTTCCACCACTACAGAAACTGGTTGATCCATTTGAACTGATAGTGGGCTGACCAGGTAGTGGGTTAACCGTTACAACCACCGCAGCGCTGGTACCATTGCTGATGCAACCGCTCGCATTGATCACAGCTACCGTATAAGCACCCGCTACCGTCACCAATAACTGCTGATCAGTTGCACTATCAATCAGTACCCCATCCTTCAACCACTGGTTACCGGATGAAGAACTGCTTACCAATAATACAGCGCCCCCATTACAGAATGTTGTTGCACTTTGCGCTGTAATCAAAGGAACCGAAGGAGTGGCATTTACAGTAATAACAGTTGTCACTGTAGTACTGCAGCCTGATGAATTGGTAACAGTATAACTGATCGTAGCATTGCCATTGCCCACACCGGTCACCAAACCAGTTGAACTGATCGTTGCGATCGATGTATTGCTGCTGCTCCAGCCACCGCCCGCAGTGGCGCTGGTTAATTGAGAACTGGTATTGATACAAATACTGTTATCACCTGTGATAGCCGCTACAAAAGGTTTCGCATTTACGGTAACAGCAGTAGCAACACTCGCAGAGCTACAACCATTGCCGGTGGTTACCCGCACAGCATAATTACCTGTAGTAACAGCATCAAAACTTTGGCCCGTAGCATTTTGTATCAAAGAATTATTGCGGTACCATTGGTTACCGGTAGCTGCATTGCTGGTAAGCGTAACTGTATTGCCTATACAAACAGTGGTAGCGCCCGATGAAGAGACAACAGGCGTTGGAGGCATCGCAAAAACAGTAACGGTTATACCATTACTCACGGCGCTCACACAATTATTACTCGTTCTTCTTACTGTATAAACTCCAGCAGTAGTTGCTGAATATGTTTGACCAGTGGCACCGGTTACCGGGTTACCATCCTTATACCATTGATTACCCGATACGGCTGTACTTGTCAGTAATACACTGCCACCATCGCAGAAAGAACTGGCGCTGCCCGCTGAAATACCAGGCGTAAGCGGCAACGGTGTAACACTCACGGTAATGCTATTGCTTACGGCGCTGCTGCAACTGTTGACGCTGGTAGCAACAACCGTATAACTACCACTTGTAGTAGCTAAATAACTGGTACCGGTTGCACCTGTGATAGCCAGGCCATTTCGGTACCATTGGTTACCTGAAACAGCCGTACTGTTCAGTGTTACAGATCCTCCGGAACAAAAAGTAACAGCGCCTGCGGCACTGACAACAGGTGTTGCGGGAATTGCGTTTGCTGTAACAGCTGTTGCAGCGCTTAACGGGCTGCTGCATCCAAACTGGTTGGTTGTCTGAACGGTATAATTACCGGTGACAGTGGCCAGGTAATTTTGTGTGTTGGTATTGGCTATAGGAACGCCGTTATTCAACCATTGGTAACCAAACTCAGGTGTGGCGCTAAGCGATACCGAACTATTCTCGCAAAAAGTAGTGGGGCCATTGGCAGATACAACAGGTTGTGAAGGCAGCCCATTTACAACGCCCGAACCACTTACGGTTGTTTGACAACCGAATCCGTTGGTCACAGTATAATGAATCGTGACACTACCCGCAGATACCCCGGCCACCAAACCACTACTGTTAATGGTGGCTACCGATGTATTGTTACTGCTCCATACACCACCCGGCGTACTATTGGTGAGTTGTGTGGAACTGCCAACGCATACAGCATTGGCGCCCATGATACGGGCCACCACAGGCACTGCATTGACAGTTACTATTGCCGAAACCTGGTTACTGCAACCCGAACTATTGCTGACCGTATAAATGATCTGTGCAGTTCCTGCAGCAATACCCGTTACTACCCCATTGCTGCTTACAACAGCCACGGATGTATCATTGCTGCTCCATACACCACCTGCGGTTGCATTGGATAAAGTAATTGTTTTGCCTGCACAAACACTGGCAGCGCCGGTAATAGCTGCTACTACCGGTGTTGCATTTACTGTAACAGTATGTGTATTCGAACTGGCGCAGCCATTGCCATTGGTAAGTGTATAGCTGATGGTAACACTGCCCGCGGCCACTCCGGTAACAACACCTGATGATGCATTCACTGTGGCAATACTGTTATCGCTGCTGCTCCAGACACCACCGGGAATCGTAGGGCTAAGTGTAATTGTTTTGGCAGTACATACAGAACCGGCCCCCACAATATCACTCAGTGACGGCAAGCTATTAACGGTAACAATGGTGGTTACGGTAGTGGTACACCCTGACCCATTGGTCACACTATAACTGATAGTAGCCGTACCCCCCGAAACACCTGTCACCAGGCCGGTAGTTGTATTGACCGTAGCGATACCATTATTGCTGCTTGTCCAGGTACCACCACCCGTAGCATTGGCAAGTGTAGTGGTTGCATTTACACAAACGCTGGTTGTGCCTGTAATGGCAGTAACAACAGGTACTGCATTTACAGTTACAGGTCTGGCGGCGCTTGATCCGCTTACACAACCCGCAACATTCGTAACCTGCACGGTATATGACCCGGAACTGGTTGCTGTATAACTACGACCGGTAGCGCCACCGATCGGGTTGCCGCTTTCAAACCATTGGTTATTGGATGAAGAAGAACTAACCAGTATCACCGATCCCCCGGCACAAAAAGTCGTTGGAGAGATATTGAAGATAGTCGGCACCTGTGCACCGATATTAACGGTAATTACGGTACCATCGCTGGCAGGGCTGGAACAACCGGCGCTTGTTACAACTACCGTGTACGAACCTGCAATATTCGCACTATATGTTGAAGCGGTGGCACCCCCGATAGCTATTCCATCACGATACCATTGATTTCCGGTTGCAGACGAACTGGTCAGCAAAGCACTACCCGGATCACAGAAAGTGGTTGCATCATTTGTTGTGATAACAGGTTTTGCAGGCAAACTGTTTACCGTTACAGCAGTTGCAGTAGATGTACTTACACATCCACTGCCATTGGTAACACTAACCGTATAATTTCCGCTTGCTGTAGCCGTATAGGTACTATTGCCATTACCGGTGCTGATGTAAACGCCATCTTTGAACCAACTGTTGCCCGTTGCAGAACTGCTGGTCAGTACCACATTGCCCCCAGCACAAAAAGTGGTTGCACCACCTGCACTGATCGTGGGTAATGCAGGCAATGCATTCACGGTTACAATAATACCTGTAGCCGAACTACTGCTGCAACCGCTGCTGTTGCTGACAGTTACTTTATAGGTACCCGAAGCAGTGGCCGAATAGGTAGCAGCTGTTGCACCGGGAATAACGACATTATCTTTTAGCCATTGATAGCCGGTAACAGCGCCACTGACAGCCGCTGTTAACAATACATTATTACCTTGACAAAAACTGGCAGGACCACCCGCACTTATAGTAGGAACTGCAGGCAACACATTCACCGTTATCGAAATACTGTTACTGGTGCTGCTGGTGCATTGACCACTGGTGGCTGTTACGGTATAATTTCCTGTAGTAGCAGCGGCATAGGTCTGGCCCGTAGCCCCATTTATCTTCTGTCCATTTCTATACCATTGATTACCTGAAGCAACACTGCTGCGTAATACCACTGAATTACCCGAGCAGACTGTGCTAGCGCCACTGACAGTAATGGATGGTGTAACCACAGGAGGAGCCATCAACACTTCATATCCTACGCTCGGGCTACTTTCACAACCATCGGTAGAAGTGGTGGTTACATAATAAGTACCTGCTTCCACAACTGTATAGTTTTGCTGACCATTTCCTGTCGGAATATATACACCATTCTTATACCACCTGTTTCCTGTTGCGATATTACTGCTAAGCACAATGCTGCCACCGGGACAAATGGTATTGGTACCGGCATCCGTATTGATAACAGGTGAAGATGGGGTGCTTTTTACAGAAATCACCGAAGAACTCATCGATGAAATGCCATTATTATCGGTTACCGTGTACCGTATCTCTGCACTGCCTGGCGCTACACCCGTAACAACCCCAACACTATTAATGTTTGCAACAGCTGCATTGCTGCTGCTCCATACACCACCCGGCGTACTGTTTGATGCGGTAGTGGTTGCATTAACACACAGGCTGGATTGCCCCAGGATAACATTACCCGCATTTGGAGGATTGCTGACAACCATCGCTAAACTTGTGGGTGCAGTACAGCCAGATGCATTTGAAACTGTATAAATGATATTGGCATTTCCTGCGGATACCCCTGTTACAAGTCCGCTGGTGTTTACCGTAGCCACAGCATTGTTACTGCTGCTCCATACACCAGCTGGTGTACTGTTCGTCAACTGGATATTACGTCCCACCCCCACAGTTCCTGCACCGGCTATCGGGCTTACTGAGGGGCTGCTGTTGACGATTACCTGTTGACTGACCTTACCGGTGCAGCCTGTTGCATTGGTAACTGAATAGGTGATCACTGTTACACCTTCCTGTAGTCCTCTTACAACACCTGTAAAATAATCCACCACCGCAACCGATTCATTACTGCTTGCCCAGCCACCACCTGCTGTATTGTTTGATAAGGCCAAAGTACTACCTGCACATACACTGCTCCCCCCCGTAATTGGCGAAGGTGAAGGACTGGCTGTCATATTTACCGTAACGCCGTTACTGGCTTCACTGATACATCCGCTTTTGTTACCGGTTGTTCTAACGGTATACAGCCCTGGCGTGGAGGCAGAATAAGAAGTACTATTAGCTTCGGATATCGCAATACCCTCTTTATACCATTGGTTACCGGATGGCGCACTGCTGCTGAGCAATACGGTTTGTCCGCTACATACCACGGGGGATCCCGAAACACTGATGGTTGGTTTGGAAGGTTGTTCCAGGTAACTTGTGGTAACACTGTTAGCGGCCACAGCGCTAAAGCATCCTTCAGCATTGATGGCATTTACCGAATACCTGCCAGCAATGGTTGCCGTATAGCTTTGCGACAGGCCATCACTGAGCTTCTTTCCATCCCTGTACCATTGATAGCCTGCCGAAGGCGTACTCGTAAGTACCACCGAGCCTCCCGGGCAATATTCAGTGGAAGATGCCGCAGTAATAACCGGTTTGGCGGGCAGGTTTTTGACAAGGATGCTTTTGGTCACTTTTGTGGTGCCGCAGTCATTGGTAACGGAGTAACTGATATTAGCAGTACCCGCGCTAATAGCGGTAACTATGCCACTATTGTCAACCGTAGCAATTGCATTATTATCACTGCTCCATACACCACCCGAGGCGGTGTTAGAAAAATAAGTTGTTTTACCCTTACACAATTCATCCTCACCCGTAATAGGTGGCACAGTTGGTTTATTACAGCCGCCACTGCAACTGGCTACATTGCCCGCAAACAGTGCGTATTGCTGTGAACCATCATCTGTGTTAAAAGACTGGCCGATGATTTGCCCGATCAGGTTCCGGCCGTTCGATTTGGTAATATCTGCAAAAGGGGCCAGTACAGATCCCGGGAGTTGGTCATCAGGGTCAAGTTCAAGATCCGTAGTATTATAAAAATTATACAGTACATAAGGCGCTTCACCCGAACCCAGGTCACCCGTTTTAATGCCTTTAAAACGGAAATGTCCTTTCTCGTTAATATTAATGATGAGTATATGGTTCGCATCCGGCCGGGCGCCTTCTATTTTAAATTGCTGTATCCCATTGAGATCATCTCCATCAATATTTAAAATATTGATACCTGTTTTTAAAACAGTCCTGACCTGGTTGGGCAGGTGATCGTAATCATAAATGGGTTTACCGTTGGGTTCGGTTAGCTCAACATTATTAGGACAATAACTCAGTCCCATAGAATTGGCCTGCAACCGGGAAAAGGCCTGGTCGAAATTGATCAGGTTGTTTTCACAAACAGGGTTCACTGATTCACTTACACCCAGGTTATTGGCATTGGTTTGAAGATTGATACGGGGATTGGAATTGTATTTACCCCCCGTGATCTGGATATTTGAACTGGCACCATTTTCGTCCTTGTACCATACTTTGGTACCCGTACAATCGCCGATTTTTACATAGGCATTATTGTTTACATTAAATTGATTGCCATTTTGATAGTTCACTTTACGGCCTACCAACAGACCGATAGTGGTATTGCCGACTTTAAAAGTACCTGCACTATGACTGGCTACTGTATGATCGCCCCGTAGAGTAAGATTGCCCCCCACTGCGACAGGCCCCTGGGTTTCACTACCCCGGATGCTCGCGCCATTCATAACAAATACATTAAAATTCAAAGCAGGTGCCAGCGGCGATTGGGCGTATACCACCATTACCGGCAGAAATAATAGCAGCATTACACATAACTGCATATAATAAATACTTCTCAGAGTACCTAGTTTTGGCATAACAGGGGGTATATTTTGAAAATATGCAAACAATTTTTTATACTATTCGCATGAAAAGCGCAATCATCTTAAACAGCACATATCGATTGAGGCGCATGTAGCACCCGATAGATTCCTCTTGACCGGTTGTTAGAACCGGCGGCAACTAAGCCTATCTTAAATTTAGAACGATACCGCCCAAGAAAAAAGAATATACCATCTCAAATTGCCCTGATTTATAAATCAGGGCAATTATTCTATAACATGAAATTTCGGGGAGGGAAGATCGCAGGATCCTTGTGTAAGCTAAATGGAACACCCTGGTAGTTTCAACAAATACTTTCGTTCCTGAAGTATCCGGCATAAACAGTTCTAGTGAACCAATTTTTTCAAAACCTGCTGCAGGCTATCTTTCCAGTAAACCGGTTGTACACTGAAATCTTTTTCGATTTTTGTGATATCCATCACGGAATAAGAAGGTCGTTTGGCCGGTGTAGGGTAGTCATTTGTGGGGATAGGATGGATAATACAGTCCAACTGCGATAGATCCCTGATGGCAACAGCGAAGTCATACCAGCTGATCGTTCCTGCATTACTATAGTGATAGGTTCCATAATGTGTATTCCCTTTATCAAGCGAACCGATGATCTCCAGGATGGCTTCTGCCAGATCAGCTGCGCATGTGGGTGACCCCGACTGATCGCTCACAACAGAAATTTCTTCCCGTTCCTTCATCAGCCGCAACATGGTTTTTACGAAATTGTGTCCAAAGGAACTATACACCCATGATGTGCGTATGACAATGGTTTTCGGATTGTTCTCCAACGCCAGCTTTTCGCCCAGCCATTTGGTATAACCGTAATAATTAACAGGGTCGGTTGGATGATCTGTTTGATAAGGCTGCATGGCTTTGCCATCAAATACATAATCCGTTGAAATAAAAAAAAGGGTACAGTTATATTGCCCGCATTGCTGCGCAATAACACCGGTGGCTTCCGCATTAATGGTATAAGCGGTTTCCTGTTCTGTTTCTGCTTTGTCTACCGCGGTATAGGCAGCACAGTGTATAAAATAAGCGGGGTTGTTTTTTTGAAAAAAAAAGGCAACCGCTGTCTTGTCTGCAATATCCAGTTCTGCACTGCCGGTAAAAATAAAATCGAATAAATGGCTGTACGCAGAACTCAACCGTTCAATTTCACTGCCTACCTGACCGGTTCTGCCTGTAACTGCAATAATGGGTTTTGGCATGTATCAATGGCATTTCGCTGTCGAATATAGGCAGCTTATTTTTTAACATCGAATTCCTTGGGCAATTTTGACCATTCTTCCTGCGGAAGTGATCTGAAGTATTCATAGGTTCTTTTCAATCCCTCTGCCCTGTCGATCACCGGCGACCATCCCAGTATTTCTTGTGCCTTGGTAATATCCGGTCTGCGCTGTTTCGGATCATCTACCGGTAATGGTTTATACACAATATTTACTTTTGATCCTGTCAACTGTAATATTTCTTCGGCAAAGTCTTTTAAGGATATTTCATTGGGGTTGCCGATATTGACTGGCATATCATAATCGCTCATCAGCAACCGGTAAATTCCCTCTACCAGGTCATCTACATAACAGAATGAACGGGTTTGGCTACCATCACCAAAAACAGTAAGGTCCTCGCCCCTCAATGCCTGCCCGATAAATGCAGGTAGCGCACGGCCATCATTCAACCGCATCCTTGGCCCATAGGTATTAAAGATGCGCACTATCCTTGTTTCAACGTTGTGAAAACTATGGTATGCCATGGTGATAGATTCCATGAACCGTTTGGCTTCATCATATACACCACGTGGTCCTACCGGGTTTACATTCCCCCAGTACTCTTCCGTTTGCGGATGCACCAATGGATCACCATATATTTCACTGGTGGAGGCAACCAGTATACGGGCCTTCTTTTCTTTGGCAAGACCAAGACAGTTATGCGTACCCAATGCACCCACTTTCAATGTCTGTATCGGTATTTTCAGGTAATCGATCGGGCTGGCCGGAGAAGCAAAATGGAGTATATAATCCAGTTCCCCCGAAATATGGATAAACTTTGAAACATCGTGGTTATAAAATTCGAAGTTCTCCAGTTTAAAAAGATGTTCAATATTCAGGATACTACCTGTGATCAGGTTATCCATAGCGATCACGCTACAGCCTTCTTTGATGAATCTGTCACACAAATGCGATCCCAGGAAACCCGCTGCGCCTGTAATAAGCACCCGCTTTCCTCTTATATCAGGTATTTTATTATCTGCCGACACTTTCATAGTGGTATCCCATTTCAGAAATATATTTTACATCAAAAAGATTACGGCCATCAAAAATGGCTTTTGTCTTCAATCTCGCGCCTATCATATCAAAATCAGGTGTCCTGAACTCACTCCATTCTGTTGCAATGATCAAAGCATCAGCGTCGATCAAAGCATCATATTGATTTTCCGGATAGCTTATTTTATCACCCACCAGTTTTTTTACATTCGCAGTTGCTTCAGGGTCAAATGCCGATACCGTAGCGCCGGCAGCTATTAACGCATCGATCACATACAATGCCGGTGCTTCCCTGATATCATCCGTATTGGGTTTGAAAGCAAGTCCCCATAATGCAAAATGTTTCCCGGTAATGTCATCGCCAAAATAGGCTTTTATTTTTGGGATCAAATGCAGTTTCTGCGCTTCATTGACTTCCTCCACAGATTTAAGGATCTTGAAATCATAATTTACTTCCTCTGCAGATTTGATGAGCGCCTGTACATCTTTGGGAAAACAACTTCCACCATATCCTATGCCAGGAAACAGAAATCGTTTCCCGATCCTTTCATCACTGCCTATACCCCTTCTCACCATATCCACATCTGCGCCCATTTTTTCACACAGCTGGGCGATCTCGTTCATAAAAGAAATTTTGGTGGCAAGGAATGAATTAGCTGCATACTTGGTTAGTTCAGCAGATTTTTCATCCATAAATATCACCGGGTTGCCCTGCCGTACAAAAGGCGCATACAAATCACTCATCACTTTTCTGGCGCGTTCGGAACTGGTTCCGACCACTACCCGGTCAGGTTTCATAAAATCATCCACAGCCACCCCTTCCCTGAGAAATTCGGGGTTACTCACCACATCAAACTCTCCTTTGAAATATTCTGCGATGGCGGTTTTTACTTTATCCGCGGTTCCTACCGGTACGGTGCTTTTGTCAACTATGACTTTGTAATCGGTTAATATCTTTCCCAGATCACCGGCTACACCCAATACATAACGCAGATCGGCCGAACCATTTTCACCCGGCGGTGTTGGCAATGCGAGGAAGATCACAGAAGCATCTTTAATACCCTCTGCAAGATCTGTGGTGAATGTCAACCTCCCTTCTTTCAGATTACGAAGAAATATTTTTTCGAGACCGGGTTCGTAAATGGTTATTTCGCCATTGGCAAGTTTTTGCACTTTAGACTGATCGATATCTACACAGGTAACCTTATTACCCGTTTCAGCAAAACATGTTCCTGTTACCAATCCAACATAACCTGTACCTACTACTGCAATTTTCATAATTATCCGTTGATGAAGTTTAATACATGATGTATGATATAAGCCAGCTGTTCTTCTTCCATTTCTGTATGTACGGGCAACGATATCACCCGCTCTGTCAGCCAATCGGTTGTTGCCAGATTATACACCGGCAGATCAAAAGAAGCAAACATTTCCTGGCGATGACCCGGCACAGGGTAATATATCATCGAAGGAATCTTTTGCGCAGACAGGTATTCACTGAGTGCGTTTCTGTCAACACCGTTTAATAAAATTGTGTATTGGTGATATACATGATCACTGTAGGGCGCCACATACGGAACGCTGATCTTATCATTACCGGCAAAAGCTTTGTTATACGTATCGGCCACCTGTTTACGGGCCGCATTATAACTATCCAGTTTCCCGAGTTTGATACCCAGTATGGCTGCCTGGATGGAATCCAGTCTCGAATTACAACCCACCATTTCATGGTAATACCTTTTCTGCTGACCATGATTGGCGATCATTTTCAGTTTTAAGGCCAACGCATCATCATTCGTGAAGATCGCTCCCCCATCACCATAGGCACCCAGGTTTTTGCTCGGATAAAAAGAAGTGGTGCCAATGGTGCCGATAGCGCCTGTTTTCTGTTTTGTTCCGCCAGAGAAAGTGTAATCGCAACCGATCGCTTGTGCATTATCCTCTATCACATAGATACCATGTTCAGCGGCTATCTGCATGATCTCTTCCATAGGCGCTGATTGTCCATACAGGTGCACCGGTACAATCGCTTTTGTTTTAGGTGTGATGGCTTTCCGCAATGCATCAGGATCCATACAGAAAGTACGTTTATCAACCTCAACAAAAACAGGTGTCAGTTTTAACAGTGCCACTACTTCAGTGGTAGCGATATACGTAAATGACGGAGTGATCACTTCATCACCCGGCTGCAGGTCAAGCGCCATCATGGCTATCTGTAGGGCATCGGTTCCGTTGGCACAGGTAATCGTATGTTTTACGCCCTGGTAGGCACTTAACTGTTTGGTAAAATCCTGCACCTCCTTTCCATTGATATAAGCGGCACTGTCCAATACCCCATGTATCGCAGCATCGATCTCCGTCTTTATTGCCAGGTATTGCGACCTGGTATCCACCATTTGGATAGGCCTCATAATCCAGTGTGTTTAGAGCGGGCAAAATTACTGTAAAAAGGGTTAAGTTGAGTCAGGAGTGAGAAGTCAGGAGACTTCAGTTAAAATGATACACCAGTCTCCTGACTTCTCACTCCTGACTGAATTAAATCGTTTCTTTGTCAATACAATCTTTTTCCATGCTGTTGTACCGGATCTTTATCTGGCTCTATCCAAAAGCGATATGGATAGCCTCTTTTTCAAACCCCAAAGCAAGATTATGGCTGCAGGGCAGGCGCAATATCTTTGAAAAACTGGCCGGTACTTTCCGCGATAATACCCAACCCGTCATCTGGATGCATTGTTCCTCCCTGGGTGAATTCGAGCAGGGTTTACCCCTGTTGGAGCAGCTTAGAAAGCAATACCCATCTCACCTGATCCTGCTTACTTTTTTTTCACCATCGGGATATGAGATCAGAAAAAACCATCCTATTGCAGACCATGTGGTCTACCTGCCCATGGATTCTGCTGTCAATGCCAAACACTTTATCGGTATTGTGAAACCTGCCATTACCATCTTTGTCAAATATGAATACTGGTATTTCTTTTTACAGGAGATCAACCGGCAAGGCATCTCATTGATACTTGTATCCGGAATTTTCAGAAGCAACCAACCGTTTTTTAAATGGTACGGGGCAATGCACCGCAAAATGTTGTCTTTTTTTACGTGGCTGTTTGTACAGAACCAGGCATCGGCTGCTTTATTGCAAAACATTGGTTTCAGTGATAAAACAGTGATCACAGGAGATACCCGTTTTGACAGGGTACTGGAAATTGCCGAACACTTTGAACCCATTCCTTCCATCACCGCTTTTTGCGGAACGGTGGATGTCATCGTAGCGGGCAGTACCTGGACAGAAGATGATGAAGAACTGGATCATTTTGCGAATACTTATCGTTCTGTTAAATTCCTGATCGCCCCACACGATATAGACAAGGACCGGCTGAAAGAATGCCTCTCATTATACAAACACGCTGTTTTATATAGTGATTATCTGACATTATATGAAGAAGGCAGTACACTGCCGCAAGACATCAATGTGCTGATCATTGACAATATGGGAATGCTCAGCAGGCTGTACCAGTATGCCACCATCTGCTATATAGGCGGTGGATTTGGAGGTGATGGCATTCACAATATCCTCGAAGCTGCCGTATATCATAAGCCCGTACTATTCGGTCCTGTGTATGACAAGTATATTGAAGGAGAAGAAATGATCAACGCAGGCGGTGCTTTCAGTGTCATTGATGCATTGGAACTGGAATCTACATTGAACCAGTTGCTGGAAGATAAAGAAATGCTACACGCAGTGTCAGAAGCAGCCGGTCAATATGTAAAAGCAAAAGCCGGCGCTGCGGGAAGTATCATGCGCTATATTCAGGAAAAACGTCTTTTAATCAGTTGATCAAATAATTTAACAGTCTCACTGTTATCGGGCCAGCTCATTTTTACTTTCAGTTCACGCTGTATCCAGTATTGCGCCTCGGGATAGATACTGAATGAATTGATGGTCTTGATGCTTCTTTCATACATATTCTCATCACCCCTGAAAAGATCATTCACAAACAGGAACCTGTCGTTTATACCAATGGCTTTTTTAAGATCGCGGACAGGTGAATCCTGCAATGCCGTCATCACCTCCACTCTTTCCTCCTTTAATTTTTCATTAAAGTTCTCTGCTTCTACAGAAAGAACTTTATTGATATCTGCTATCTCAATATGCTTTACTGCTGCACGCATCTCTTTGATTGGCTCGGCCTGGTGGGCAAGGGTAGGTATTTCTACAGGCGTTTCAAACAACCAGTTACTATCGGCAACAGTCGCTTTTTCTGCAACAACCTGTTTAGACGCTTCTTCTTCAGGAAAAGGCATACGATTAGCGGCTACAGGAGGAAACACAACAGATACCTTACTACGGTTAACGGGTGCCCGCTCCTGTTTTTTCTGCAATTCAGAAAGTATCAGGTGCGCGGTCATGGCCAGTTTTTCAGTACTGTCCTGCCGGTCAAACTGTTCTTTCAGTTTATTGATCAACGTGCCCACTCTTTCCATCGGATGTAATACATTTGAGGGTTACCAATAGAAGTGTTAGATTAAAGGTACTAACGTTTTCCTTTACAATTTATTTTGCAAGATGTTTATTGAACCCCATATAATCGGTGAAAGACGAGGATGGATAGAAGTGATCTGCGGCAGTATGTTCAGCGGAAAGACAGAAGAACTCATCCGGCGGCTGAAAAGGGCCAAGATCGCCAACCAGAAAGTCGAAATATTCAAACCGGCCATCGATATTCGGTATGACGAGACCAAAGTAGTGAGCCACGACTCGAATACCATCCAGTCCACCCCTATCGACAATTCCCAAACCATCCTGCTGATGGCAGAAGGTGTGGATGTGGTGGGTATCGATGAGGCCCAGTTCTTTGACGACCAGATCATCCATGTATGCGAAACCCTTGCCCTGCGCGGCACCAGGGTGATAGTGGCCGGTCTCGACATGGATTACCTGGGCAGGCCATTCGGACAGATGCCCTATCTCTTATCAATTGCTGACTATATCACGAAACTCCACGCCATTTGTATGAAATGCGGCAATATCGCCAATGTGTCCTACCGGAAAACGGAGGAAGAGGGACAGGTGCTGCTAGGCGAAAAAGAAACCTACGAACCAAGATGCAGGAAATGCGCCCATGAAAAATAAGAACCGCATACTGGCACTTGTTCAAAAAGACCTTTTGCTGGAAACGCGACAGCAATACACGCTGTATGGCATACTTTTGTACATCGCTTCCACCATTTTTGTTGTGTACCTGTCAATGGGCCAGCCGGAAGAACAAACCTGGAACGGACTGTTCTGGGTGATCCAGCTATTCGTATGTGTAAATGCCGTTGCCAAAAGTTTTCTCCAGGAAAACAGGGGACGGATGTTGTATTTCTATTCCATCACCAGTGCCAGGGATTTTGTGCTGGCCAAACTTATTTTCAATGCACTGCTGATGGTGCTGATGAGCATTCTCAGCCTGGCCGTATTCACTGTTCTGCTGGGCAACCCGCTTGAAAATGGCTGGCGGTTTCTGCTGGTCACCTGTCTTGGCGGATTAAGTCTCAGCCTTGTATTCACGTTCCTGGCTGCTATTGCCGCCAAGGCCCAGCAATCTTCCGCCCTCATGGCCATTATGGGGTTCCCGGTAATTATTCCCCAGCTATTGTTGCTGATGAAAATATCGACTTCCTCTTTTTCTGATGTGATACAGGCCGGCTGGTGGCAGATGGTGTTATTACTGGTGGGATTTGATATACTGGTGGTCGGCCTTGCCGTTATACTGTTCCCCTTCCTGTGGAAAGACTGAGAGACGGTCTACAAATTCAAGCTTGTTCATTTTCGGGAATTTCAATAAGAGGATAGGAGAAAAAGGCGACTCAATTGGTCTTAGACGGCTCCAAAAACGCAGCTATTGCAGTAGTGTCGGCGATTACCTATTTTTATTCCACAAACCATCCTAATGAAAGCGTTCATAGTAATACTTGCCGGATTCGTCATTTTTATAACACCGGCAAAAAGCCAGGTAGAAGTGATGGATATACTGATCGGTTCTACCGAAGGGAGTGTCATCAACTACCTGGATTCACTCAACGGGTTACGCCCCGCTCCCGGTTACAAAATAGAACGCGCCATTACCAAAAGCGGCAACCTGCAATTAAGCACCAGTTATTCCCTCGCCGACCAGGATTTTTATAAATGCCTGAACCTTGTTTTTGTTTTTACCAGGATAGACGGTATGGAATTCTGTTCGCAGCAGGTATTATCGGGTCATCCCAAAAAAGCTGAATCCAACCTGAATTTTGTGAAAGATAATTTTACACTGGTAGCCCCCAACACCTGGGAAAAACCCTACAGACCCGGCTACAAACTACAGGCAACATTCGGACTGGTAGAAGCGAAAGAAGAAAAATATTACTACCTCAATTATGCTGCCTATAAGCGCTGATTGATTACGGATTACACGGATTTTTGATCGCGGATTACACGGATTTTTGTATGATTTACACAGATGTTTTTTCATTTTGAGATATAATATCTGTGTAAATCATACAAAAATCCGTGTAATCCGTGATCAGAAGCGGAGATGCCTCACAGTCTGCCCCTTATTGATCAGCTGTTTCAAAGAATCGATACCGATCTTTAAATGGTTCTCTACATATTCAGAAGTCACTTTTTTATCGCTTTCTTCGGTCTTCACCCCATCCGGTATCATTGGCTGATCGCTGACCAGTAGTAAAGCTCCTGTAGGGATTTTATTATAGAAGCCCACCATAAAAATAGTGGCGGTTTCCATATCTATGGCATAAGCGCGTACGCGTGTGAGATACGCTTTGAATACATCATCATGTTCCCATACCCTGCGGTTGGTGGTGTACACAGTTCCGGTCCAGTAATCCACGCTGTATTCACGTATCGTTGTTGAGATGGCTTTCTGCAGGGCAAAAGCCGGCATGGCGGGCACTTCGGGTGGAAAGTAATCATTGGATGTACCTTCTCCCCTGATGGCCGCGATGGGTAGTATCAGGTCGCCAATCTTATTACGTCTTTTCAGACCGCCGCATTTACCGAGAAAAAGAACCGCTTCGGGTTCAATCGCGGTGAGCAGGTCCATCACAGTAGCCGCACCGGGACTACCCATTCCAAAATTGATGATGGTGATACCGTTGGCAGTGGCGCATTGCATGGGTCGGTCTGCGCCTACCACTTTTACCTTGTTCCATTTGGCGAACATGGTCACATAATTGCTGAAATTGGTCAGCAGTATGTATTTACCAAAATTTTCGAGTTGCTCACCTGTGTACCTGGGGAGCCAGTTATTAACGATGTCCTGTTTTGTTTTCATATCGCTTCATTTGGTGCATACCAACCGGTATCTTTGAAAAAGTCAATTGGCTAAAGTACAAAAAATCATTGCCGAAAACAAACTGCATGATCAGAATCGATTATCCTGCACACGATTTCCGCATCAGGGAAGAAGACGATAAAGAGATCATTTTCGATGAGTACCGCAAACAATGGGTACGCCTCACACCAGAGGAATGGGTGCGCCAGAACATGCTGCAATACCTTGTACAGATCAAACAATACCCTGCTTCACTGATCGCCATAGAAAAAGAAATTTCACTGGGCGATTTAAAAAAACGATTCGATATCGTTGTCTACCGATCATCCAAACCATGGATGGTGATCGAATGTAAAGAAATGAATGTGCCGCTGACCGAATCTGTTTTGAGGCAGGCCTTAAATTACAATATCAATTTACAAACTGAATTCCTCGTGATCACGAATGGAACGGAAGTGTATGGATTTTCTTTGAAAGAAGGAAAAGCAGAAATGATAGACGCATTACCCGATGCGTAAGGTACAAGCTACAAGAAACAAGGCACAAGATTATTTATCTTGTGCCTTGTTTCTTGTAGCTTGTACCTTTCCCTTAAGGAAAAATACCAAGTTCAGCGTAAGACGTTCCTACTTTATTAATCGCACACACATACGCCGCAGTTCTCATGTCCGGTATCTCCGGATTCTTTTTCCAGATATCCATGATCTCCCTGGTGGCAGTGATCATGGTTTCTTCCAGGCCACTATGAACCAGGTCAACTTCTTCGGGACCATGTTTGATGAATTTGCGTTCCGTATCCGATACTGATTTACCGGTAAGGCCCTCGATCTGGTCGAGAATATGCGAGTTCAGGTTTTCAGTAAACCGTTTTTCCATACGGCCGTAGCGAACGTGACTGAGGTTTTTCAGCCACTCAAAATAAGATACGGTTACACCACCTGCATTCAGGTACATATCAGGCACAACCAATACCCCTTTGGCAGTAAATATCTCATCGGCTTCAGGTGTTAACGGGCCATTGGCGGCTTCGGCAATGATCTTTGCTTTTACTCTTCCGGCATTTTCACCATTGATCACGTTTTCCAGTGCGGCAGGTATTAAAATATCACAAGCTGTTTCCAATGCTTCATTACTGGTTGCGAGGTTAGTGGCACCAGGGAAATTCAGGATAGAACCTGTTTTCTTCCTGTGCTGGAAAACTTCCTCTTCGTTCAATCCATCAGCGCTGTAAATCGCTCCTTCATATTCTGCGATAGCTACAATCTTTGAACCATGTTCGCGGAAAAATTTGGCGCTATGGTAACCCACATTACCTAATCCCTGAACGATCACTGTTTTCCCTTCTACACCAGTGGCCAGCCCCAGTTTCTGCATTATATCGGGCATACTGCATACTTCACGGATACCAAAGAAAACACCAAGACCGGTGGCTTCTTTTCGGCCGCGGACACCGCCCTGTGTAACGGGTTTACCGGTTACACAACCAGCCGCATCTATCTCACCTGGTTTTAAAGAAGTATAGGTATCTACGATCCATGCCATTTCTCTTTCACCGGTTCCATAATCAGGCGCGGGTACATCGATACCGGGGCCGATAAAATTTTTCTTCACCAGTTCACTCGTATAACGGCGGGTGATCTTTTCCAGTTCATACACACTGTGTTTTCTCGGGTTGATCTTGATACCGCCTTTACCACCGCCAAACGGAACGTTTACGATGGCGCATTTATAAGTCATGAGCGAGGCAAGCGCCATCACTTCATCCTGGTTCACTTCATCACTGAAACGGATACCACCTTTACACGGAGATTTGTGCTGTGAATGTTGCACACGGTACGCTTCAATTACTTCAATACGGCCATCATCCATTTTTACCGGGAAACGCATACTGTAAATGCTGTTACAGGCTTTGATCTGTTCAAGAATGCCTTTCTCCCATGTGGTAAATTTGGCCGCTTTATCAAAACTCCTTTCAACACTGTGAAAAAAGCTATACGGTTGTTGACTTGACATAGAGCTAATCGTTTAATTTTTGACTGTATGGTGAGACATGAGGTGAGTGGTGAGTTGTCAGTAGTGAGTAAATCTATTTATTCATTTCTTACTCACTACTGACAACTCACCGCTCACTTTCAAGATTTCTTTTCGAGCTTACTGATCTTCCTGTCGAGACTATACACATACAGTAACAGCCCGATCACTATAGTGAGCACCACTGCCACTACAACATAGATCTTTCCATTACTGCGCATAAAATCAGTCTCATCGGTAACAGTGGTTTGTGCATTGGCGATTGCTACAAACATGGTAGCGATCATCAGACTAAATAATTTCCTGAACTTATTCATTAGAGAGTTTTTTTTCGTGAAGCAATTGCACCCTTATCTGTAAAGTAGCGATCCATACACATAACAATGTCCAGCCAATCGCTGCAGGATACATTACGCTGCGCATGGCAGTGGTGGTATCGCTGGGATTTAAACCAGGATTACCTTCGGTACCCTGTCCGCCGGGATGCAGGCTCTCCGTAAGTCTCGGCAGTATCCATATACAGGGGAACAACATGAAATAAGCGAATACATTATACACTGAACCGATCCTTGCTTTTTTAGATTCATCCTGCAGGCTTCCGCGCAATACAAAAAAGGCGAAATAGATCAGTATCGCAATGGCTGCACCATTCTGCTTGGGGTCACCGCTCCAGGCTTTGCCCCATTGGTAATGTGCCCAGATCATTCCAGTCAATAAACCAAGTACACCGAAGATCGTTCCGACCTTTGCATATTCATTGGTATAGATATCGTACTTAACATCCGGTCTGCGGAGATACTTAACGGCATATACGACTGAAACAGTATAACAGACCATCATTCCTATCCACATGGGAAAATGAAAGAACAGGTTACGGATGGTTTGTTGCAAAGGCACACCCGGCGGCGATGGCACTTCTACCAGAAACCCGTAAGAACAGGCATATAATAAAGCGATAACACCAACAATCTTCCACCAGGATTTCCTAATCATGAGCTATTTTTTTCAGGCAGTTCTCATACGCACAGATCCAAAACTAACAATTGTGAGCGCAAAATTAGGTGAAACAGGGGCAACAATCACATTTTGGAATTGGGAAATTGGGAAATTGTGGATTTCTATTGGTTGCCTTAATATATTTACGCATGGCACGGCCCTTACTTGAGATCAGGAATTTATCAGTGGATTTTGTGACAAATACCTCTGTAACGCAGGCATTAAAGAACATCCATATATCTGTAAAAAGGGGTGAGATACTGGCTATTGTAGGTGAATCAGGTTCGGGAAAATCGGTTACTTCTTTGTCTGTACTGCAATTACTCCCTTCCCCTCCTGCGAAATATACATCGGGCGAAATTCTGCTGACCACAGGAAATGACAGCGTGGATATGCTGCAGGCTTCGCAGGAAATCTTGCAACGGATCCGCGGCAACGAGGTATCCATGATCTTCCAGGAGCCCATGACCTCGTTAAATCCTGTACTCACCTGTGGTTTCCAGGTAATGGAAGCGATCAGGCAACACAATACCCTTTCTGAAAAAGAAGCAAGGCAAAGAACTATTGCACTTTTTGAACAGGTAAAACTTCCCAACCCCGCATCCATCTTTAAGCGCTATCCCCACCAGTTAAGCGGCGGGCAGAAACAAAGGGTCATGATCGCCATGGCCATGAGTTGTGAACCTTCTTTACTGATATGCGATGAGCCTACCACTGCATTGGATGTGACGGTACAGAAAAACATCCTGCAACTGATACGCGAGCTACAGGTACAAAATAATATGGGTGTTATATTCATTACGCACGACCTGAGTGTTGTGGCAGAGATCGCCGATACTGTAGCGGTTATGTACAAGGGGCGCATTGTAGAGCAGGCACCGGCAAAACAATTGTTCCATTCCCCGCAACATCCTTACACAAAAGCATTACTTGGATGCCGGCCCGCACTGCATGAAAAAGGAGAAAGATTACCGGTGGTAGCGGATTTTATGGAAGTGAATGAACAGGGTGAGATCGTTGAAAAAAACAATGTAACCATTGATCAATTATCGGTAACCGATACTATGCCATTAATTGACAATGGGCAACTCAACACTTTGCTCTCCGTTCAACAGCTAAAAGTCTACTTCCCTGCTGAAAAAACTTTTTTGGGAAAAGTAAAGTCATATACAAAAGCGGTTGATGATGTAAGTTTCGAGGTTTTTGAGGGAGAAACATTGGGACTGGTAGGTGAATCCGGTTGCGGTAAAAGTACTTTGGGCAGAACGATACTGAGACTGATAGATGCCACAGAAGGCACTGTTATATATAAGGGTGAAAATCTTTTGCAGGCATCGCACCAGAAAATGCAATTGCTGCGAAAGGATATGCAGATCATTTTCCAGGATCCCTATTCTTCACTCAACCCACGTATTACTATTGGTGATGCTATTGCCGAACCATTACAGGTACACGGATTGATCAGAAACAGCAACCAGCGAAAAGAAAAGGTTATGGAACTGCTGGAAAAAGTAAACCTGAAACCCGAACATTATTATCGTTACCCCCACGAATTTAGTGGCGGGCAAAGGCAGCGTATTGTTATAGCAAGGGCACTGGCACTGGAACCTTCTTTTATTATATGTGATGAAAGTGTTTCTGCACTTGATGTAAGCGTACAGGCACAAGTTTTGAATCTGTTAAACGATCTGAAAAAGGAATTTGGTTTCACCGCAATTTTTATTTCCCATGATCTTTCTGTGGTAAGGTATATCAGTGACAGGATCATGGTGATGAATAAAGGGAAGATTGAGGAGATCGGTTCTGCTGAACAGGTGTATCATGAACCGAAAAGTGATTATACCCGCAGGTTGATCGAATCCATTCCTAAGATCGCCCTATAGCATTGTAAATAAACTACTTACAGCCCAAATTGGGATATTGCCGCTCTTGCCTTACCTTTGCCGACTTCTTAAATTCATGCCGTAACATGAAGCGAGTCGTTTCTTCCCGATAGTCGGGAGCGACAACCTTAATGTGGCTATCATCTTAAAAACAGGATTAGACACATGAAATTATCACAATTCAAGTTTGACCTTCCCCTCAACCTGATTGCCCAGAACCCGACCAAAAGACGCGAAGACAGCCGTATGATGGTGGTTGACCGTAAAAGCGGGCACATGGAAAACAGGCATTTCCGCGACATCCTCGAGTATTTCGACGACAAGGATGTATTTGTAGTGAACAACACAAAAGTATTCCCGGCAAGAATGTACGGACGCAAAGAAAAGACCGGTGCCAAAATTGAAGTTTTCCTGCTGCGCGAACTGAATAAACCCAACCGTTTATGGGATGTGATCGTTGATCCCGCAAGAAAAATACGTGTGGGCAACAAATTATACTTTGGTGAAAATGAAGAACTGGTTGCTGAAGTCATTGACAACACCACCAGCCGTGGCCGTACCATCCGTTTTTTATGGGATGAAGATGATGAGAGCTTTAAAAAAATGCTCGAGCATTTGGGTGAAACCCCGCTTCCCAAATACATCAAACGCAAACCTGATGAGGAAGATAAAGAGCGTTACCAGACAGTGTATGCAAAATACGAAGGCGCCGTTGCGGCCCCTACTGCCGGTCTCCACTTCAGCAAGGAACTGATCAAGCGTTGTGAAATATTAGGCGTACGTTTTGCAGAAGTTACCCTGCACACCGGTTTGGGTACTTTCCGCCCTATCGAGGTAGAGGACCTGAGCAAACACAAGATGGATGCAGAATATTATGCGATCGACAAACAGGCCTGTGATATTGTCAACAAAGCAAAAGAAACCGGTCACCGTATCTGCTCTATCGGCACCACTACCATGCGTGCCATGGAAAGTAGTTTTACCGCGCAGAAATTATTAAAGCCAAGTGAAGGATGGACCAATCATTTTATTCACCCGCCTTATAAATTTAATGTAGCGGATAGCCTGGTAACGAATTTTCATTTACCAAAAACCAGCTTGCTGATTATGACCTGCGCTTTTGCCGGTTACGATCTGGCCATGGAAGCCTATAAAAAAGCGATCAAGGATAAATACCGTTTCTTCAGTTATGGAGATGCGTTGCTGATCGTTTAATCGATGAATGAATAGTAGACAATGCCCTGGTAAATATACCGGGGCATTTTTTTATAGTGCAGTATAAAATAGTGCGTGATTTTTTTTCAACACAGAGATCACAGAGTTAAAACAGAGGGCCCTCTGTTATCTCCGTGATCTCTGTGTTGAAAAAAAATACTCGCATTATTTCTTGTTTGGCCAGTAATCAAAAGGCAACATGTTGGCGATTTTTTCGGACCATGCCCAGAAGCCGGAAGAAACCAGGTTGGTACCTTCAAAAAAACTGCCGTTGGCCAGCACGAGCACTCCCTGTCCTGTCGGCAGTGTGATTTCAGAAGTAAGTGGCTGGGCACTAAGGTTTCTTATATACGACCTGTATTCCGGTGGCGTTTTTGTGAACCGGTATATAACCTGCAGGTGATTCGGAAACTCAAAACCGGCTGTTACACTGTCTATGGCAAATGCGATGCTATCTCCGGGGAGTTGCGTATTGATCAATACACTCAACGCATCGGGGTTCTTCATTACCTTGCCGTAATACTCAGCAGAATCTTTATCATCGGTGACTTTTGAAAAGTCGGCCGGACCATGTACAACAATGCTACCGCCGGAAAACGTTTTCATACTCTGCTGATACAGTGTCCGCACCCGCTTTTTTTCTGCATCGGAAATCTTGATCAGTGTTCTTACTTCAAAACCATCCTGGATAAGCCGGTTACGGTAAAGGCTGCGCATGAAATGCATCATCGACCCATAATAAGCCTGTTGCCTGCGATCCTCACGCCGGCGGATCAATCCTTTCCTTTCCGTTTCTATATCTTCAAATAATACATAGCCCTGGTATCGCAGCATCCTTGCCGAAAAATCGTATTGAAACTTTATCAGGTCGTATTTCAGCTTATAGCCCAACGAACGGTTTTCTATCAACAGGATGTCATTGGCAAATACTTCCAGCAGGTTATTTTTCTTGCTAAAACGGAATTGGACAACATCAGGATTCAACAGTTTACAGTCCCTCGCATTCTCCGATGTACCGATAAAATTCTCCATAAACATCGTACCCCATTTTTCCCATCCGTTCTTTTCATAAGGCTCTACGATCACTTCCTGCAGCATATTTACTTTTGGCGTGAGCGTGATCTCCAGTGAGGGGGGCAGTTTTGTTGACTGTACAGTAGTGGTATAGGTTTCATAACCCATACAGGAAACCACCAGATCGAACCTTCCATCAGGAAAGGAGCTGATGGTAAATTGCCCGCTATCGGAACTGACCGTACCCACCGCTGTATTACTGAGAAAAACATTGGCAAACGGCACCGGTTTACGTGTATCCGATGCAATAACCCTTCCTTTTAACGCCTGCTGGCAAAAGGAAGAGGCATAAATAAGCGCACAACCCAGGAAAACAAGCAGCAGCTTTTTCATAACTACAAACCTAGTTATATATTCAACACGCTGGTAAACAAAAAAGCCGTTGATGGCTCAACAGCTTTTTTGTAAGTTTCAATTACGGGTTTTATAAACCAAACAACCCTTTATTCAGCAATTGAAGTGTTTTTGTTTTATGCGCACTTGGCACGAGCAATGAAATATTATGTGCGCTGCCACCATAGCTTACCATGGTAACAGGTACCTCACTGATGGCTTTGAACAGTTTCTGCAGCACATCTTCTGTTTCTGCAATTTCGTTGCCGACAATAGATACAATGGTCTGGTCCTTTTCAACATCCACTGATCCGAATGGTTCGAGTTCTTTGACGATCTGTTTCAAAGAAATATCAGAATCGATCGTTACCGAAACAGCTACTTCGGAAGTGGTGATCATATCGATGGATGTCTGGTATTTTTCAAACACTTCAAATACTTTCCGTAAAAACCCATACGCCAGTAACATGCGGCTGCTTTTGATCTTGATGGCGATGATACCATCTTTAGCCGCTACTGCTTTGATACCCACACTACCAGCTTCTTTGGTAATAACCGTACCCGCTGCATCAGGCTGCATAGTATTCAGCAGTTTCACAGGCACATTCTCCTGTTGCGCCGGCCAGATACAGGTAGGGTGTAAGATTTTGGCGCCGAAATAAGCAAGTTCCGCCGCTTCATCAAAACTGAGTTGTTTGATAGCAACGGTTTTATCCACTACGCGTGGATCATTGTTGTGCATGCCATCGATATCAGTCCATATCTCACATACCGTTGCATTGGCCGCTGCAGCCACCAGTGAGGCGGTGTAGTCGCTGCCGCCACGTTTCAGGTTATCAACTTCGCCTTTTGCATTGCGGCAGATATAACCTTGTGTGATAAATAATTTTTTATCGCTATGCTCTTTCAGCAACTGGGCCAATTTTGTTTTGATCACAGGCAGTTGCGGTTCTTCATTCGTATCGATAGACATGAACTCGAGTGCAGGCAGCAGCATGTGGTCCACGCCTGTTTCTTCGAGATAAACACTGAACAATTTGGTACTCATCAGTTCCCCCTGTGCCAGGATATCTTTATACAATGCCTCGCTGAACGAAATACGGAGAATGATGGTCAGGAATTCGAAATGCTCGGTAATGATCGCATTGGCCTTCTCCCGTTTATCCTCCTGTTTGAGCAGTTCCAGGATAAACTTTCGGTAATGCGCTTCCAGTACATCTATCTTCTGTTTGGCCGCGGTACGATCCGCGTTTGATAAACTGTTACTGATCTCCACCAATGCATTGGTGGTACCGCTTAACGCACTCAACACAACGATCTTGGATTCTGTGTCCCTGGTGATCAGTTGCGCCACTTCGAACATACGTTCCGGCTTGCCAACACTGGTACCGCCGAACTTCATTACTTTCATAAAACTCCCTTGATTTGATGATTAATGAGGTGCAAATGTACAGGCTGACCGCTGATTTCCGGCAGCTATTTTATTAACGTGCGTTAGCCTCAAAGCTATACGGGCTGCGGCTTTTGCAGTCAGGTACCGATCCTATAATGTTAACCCGAATTTTTCAGCGATCGCTTTCAGATCATTTATGACACTGTCTACTATGGGTATGCCTTCTGTACGTCGTTGCGCCTCTGCTTCCCGTTCAGGATCGCCCGGTATCAATACTTTTTCATATCCTTCTGCAGGTTTGGCAGAGCGGAAACGTGTGATCCAGTTATCCATGTGCTGTTTAAACTCATCGGCAGGACGGAATGCATCAACCCTCATGGCGCCAAAAAAATGTCCCAGTCCCTTACCCGGCATATTCTCCGGCATCGCCACATAAGCAGGGAACGGTGGTGCCCATGGTCCATAAGATCCGCCACTCAACACAGCAGAAAAAATATCAACGATACTTCCCAATGCATATCCTTTGTGGCTGCCATGCTCCCTGTCGCTTCCCAATGGAAGTAATGCGCCGTCTTTTTTCAGGATATTGGCATCCGTAGAAGGACCGCCATCTTTATCCTGTACCCAGCCCAATGGGGTATCTGCATTTTTGCGTTGCAGTATTTCCAGTTTTCCATTGGCAGCAGTGGTAGTTGCAAAATCAGCTACAAATGGCGGTTGTTGATCGGCCGGTATGGCCACCGCAATGGGATTGGTCCCTAGCATCCTTTCGGTAGAAAAGGTAGGTGCCACCAAAGCGCTGGCATTGGTCATCGCCATACCAATCATATCATTCTCCAGCGCCATCATCGCATGATGACCGGCAATCCCAAAATGATTACTGTTTCTCACACTCACCCAGCCCGTACCTGCTACCCTTGCTTTTTCGATCGCCACCTGCATGGCAAAAGGGGCCACGACCAATCCCAGCCCGGCATCACCATCTACTACTGCTGTTGATGGTGTTTCATGAACGATACGTATATCCGGTGTTGCATTAATGCGTTGCACTTCCCATAAACGTATATACCCGCTGAGCCTGGCCACGCCATGACTGTCGATACCACGCAGATCTGCTGCGAGTAATGCGGTGGTGGCTGTATGGGCATGTGGTTCTGAACAGCCGATATGTTTGAATACGGAGAATGTGAACTTGTATAGTTGGTTATAGTGGAACACTTGATTGGTTTTGAGATGGCAAGATAGTTTAATCAGGTTATTTTTAGAACCCGCTTGCAGTCGTCCGGCTCCACCGAGTGACTGCAACGTAATATTTACACCTAACTTTGCTATATGAAATCCTTTTTGTTGATAGTTTCTTTGGCTATAACCCTCAATTCCTTCTCCCAATTCTCCCGCGACAATATCATCTCTGATTTTGTATTGTATGAAAGACGAGTTGCCTTTGACAAACACATGCGCGAGAAAACGATCAATGCAACGTTTGCCCAACCGCTTAACAGCGATACAGAAGAAAAATACCTGGAAGCCTGCCAGGCTATTTCACAGTTTTTATTACAATCACCTGAAATCGAAAAAGGGTTCCGCAGTTTGTTTGATAGTTATGCAAAGCTTATGTACAGCACCAAAAGAGCATTCCTGGAAGCTGTATATGGTGTATACCCATCTGTCTATAAAAACGATATCATCCGTCTTATCCAGGTAGAAACTATACCCAAGCTATTTGCCATGCAGGCAGTCTATCTCTACCGGCTGGATCATAGCAAACCGAATATGACGATTCTCCGCAACCTGTTGCAACCAAAACTGGCTGCTGATAGCAGTAATACGCTGTTAGCTGAACTCGATAAATACCTCGACCAGCATCAGCAATTGCTAACACAACCCATACCTGCTATTCAATCATTATTTACTCACCGGCAACAGGCAGGACAAAAGACCATCTATTCTTTCCAGCGATGGAACCGCGATTACCCGGGATTGGCGATCATACAACAGGCAGATGGAAGTTTTGCGCGCGACAGTACGGGTAAGTTATTGGTGTTTCAACAACTGGCAAGATCTGCCTCCGATCTTCCCTATTTTATTACCAATGGAAGTTCGCCACAGGGTATTTATAGTATTCAGGGTACTGCTTTATCGCACAACAAAATGATCGGCCCCACACCCAATATTCAACTGGTGATGCCAAATGAAGCCGACAGTGTTTTCTGGCACACGGCGTATGATTCAACACAAACGCCGCTGGCTAATTACCTGAACCTGCTGCCGGCAGACTGGCGTAACTACGCACCCATAACAGAAACTTTTTTCGCCGGCAAGATCGGTCGCACAGAGATCATTGCACATGGAACCACTATTGATCCTGCTTATTTTAAAGACAAACCATTTTATCCGCTTACGCCTACTATGGGTTGTTTATGCGCGAGGGAGAACTGGAATATTTTTACCGGAACATTTATTGAAAGCGACCAGTTCAGGCTGGCTAATAGCTTTATGGCAACACCGGGAGGCACAGGTTACTTACTTGTGATTAACCTCGACAACCAGCAGAAAGCAGTTACACATGAGGAAATTGAAAAAATGATCAACGGATTTTCTGCTGCTAATACAATACATAATTAAGGCTGTATTTCCCGCTAAAGTCAGCAAAAGAGAATTTGTTGGTCTCCATTCATTCTTCGCATAGTGTACTTCCCGTTCCAGACACACGACGTTCTCCGCAGATGTCTCCCCGCATAAAGGGCAACAATTGAAAGTACAGAATGGGAGCATAAATTAACCGCTCATACCAGATCCCATTTTCTCCTGTATTCCCTGTGCAGATAACTGTTGGCTTCTTTATCGTCTATGAACTTTTCTTTTTCGCTATTCCAGTTCAGTGTTCTTTTTAAACGATATGAAATGAGTGCGAGGTGCATAGGTAATGTTAACTTCCTGGCATACTCCAGGTTTGATTCCGGCTGGATCCTTGACTTCACGGCATCAAGGAAATTCTGCTGGTGTCCGGGTGAGCGCATAACAGTGATGGGCAATTCCGGTATATCATTCAGGGTTTGCCCGTTGATGGTGATGGAGCGGGTATTGTAATCGCAGATCAATGTACCCTTATCTCCTTCAAAGAAAGCGCCGATGTGTTTATCAGCCGCTCCCGGTACATTCGGTGGTTCGTGTGTCCAGAATATATTTAATCCGTCAAATGCATAATCTACATCCATCCATTTTGGTGCATCGCCGATGCCTTCTGTTTGCGCCTCTCCCCTTGCGGTTACCGTCTTTAATCCTTTCGGATCCAGCGCCCAGTACACCACATCAGCTATATGACACCAGAAATCAGCAAAAACACCGCCTGAGTAATCAAGAAAATACCGGTAACTAAAATGACAACGTGCGGGTACGTAATCGATATAAGGCGCAGGTCCCAGCCACATATCCCAGTCTAACCCGGGGGGAGGATTTTGCGCAGGGGCAGCCTGCAATACCGGCGGGAACCCAGTCTTCCATAAACGCACCGTATGCACTTTACCAATGGCGCCCGAACGGATGATCTCAACCACACGGTGATAGTTATCACCAGCATGTATCTGCGTACCCATCTGGAAGATGCGGTCGTGCCGTTTCAGATTTTTCAACATCAGCTGTCCTTCCTTGATATCATAAGAAAGTGGTTTTTCTCCATACACATCTTTCCCTGCCTGGAAAGCCAGCGTAGCGATCTGCGCGTGCCAGTGGTCAGGGGTAGCGCAGGTGATGGCATCAATATCTTTTCTGTCCAGCACATGACGGAAATCGGAATAGAGATCCGCTTTTGTACCGGGTTGTACTGATTGCAGTTTTTTAAATGTTGTATCAAGATGGTCTTTATCCAGGTCGCAAAGCGCGACGATCTCGGCATCGGGTAATTTGGCAAACCAATCCATGTGTGAATTGCCCATGCCACCGAGACCGATATGCGCGATGCGTACCCTGTCACTTGGCGCTTTCCGGGTGAGCATGGACGGCAAGATCAGGAAACCTACAGCGGCTGTACCGCCCTGTTTGATGAAGCTGCGCCTGTTGACTGTATCCATGGAAAAAGATTTAGTGGGTATAGTTCAGCCTACCTGTAAGGCATTTCTACCCCTTGCTCAGGCTGATCCAGCAATTCACATACCTTATCAATGCCCTGTTGTGTAATGGAATATTTGATGCCGTCCGCCTGGAAGATCTGGACCATTCCCTTTTTCTCAAGAGCCACGAGACTGGTATAAATATCCGCCCAGTCTAACGGCAATCGCAGGATGAGCTCCCGGGGAATACATTGGTATTGCGTAGGCTGTGGAGCCTCCGCCACCATCGAGGAAAGGGTCTGCAGCACTTCGTACTGTTTATCCATGCTCCTAAGATAGTTTCAGGTACCCCATAGTTGCATGGATACATGTTAATAGTTATGCACAAACTGCCCTTCCCTCCGGCTTTTGGAAAGTTGGCAACTTTCCAAAAGCTATTTGCAGCCTGTAAACCATGCAGTAGTTATTGAACAGTCACCTGCTCCGCTTTTGTCACTACGATCTGTGGTTTGCCGCGGTAATCCGTGATCCTGCCCGTGATACAGATCGTTTTATCCTTCCAGGCCTCTTCCGGTTTGTCTTTGAATTTTCCACGGGTCTCCCCGAAAATAACCACTGTGAGTAACTCGTTGGGGTACGCGCCGCCCAGGTTGATGAGCGTGGGTGCATTACTGGCGGATTCCAGGTACCGCGCGCTGAATACTTTTCCGCAGACCGAAACAGAATCCCCTATATGGGTTTTGACTTCCTCCAGTTTCACCTGGGTTTGTCCCTGCACCACAAAGGCTGAACAGCCGATCACCAGTGCCAATAATAGTTTTTTCATAGCGGAAAAATACGGTAATCCTATCAAGTATACATACGCAGTAGTAAAACACCTGACCGCACTTCACCCTCAGTTCCTGCTAAGCAGAAAGCAATAACTACCTCTCATTCAATTTAGTAGAAACCCCGGCAAAATCCGGTGATTTACCCCGGGTTAAAATATTTACATTAGTAACGTATTGTGCTTTTGATTGACTCTGTGCCCCTCTGTGTACTCCGTGCCTCTGTGGTAAAGAACACCCTCCGTCGATCTAAGCGAAGGCTTTACCACAGAGGCACGAAGGACACAGAGCTTCACAGAGAGTTGCCTTGTGCAACAGTGTTAATAGCACAACACATTTTTACTATCCGTCCATCTATGATAACCCGCGTTGATAAAACACAGGATGCAACATCCATTGCCTCTGCCGGAGCCATCACTAAAGATGTATCCGGGAAGGAGTCCCATTCTTCTTCTGAACTCCAACAGATCGCTAACGGTAGCCCCCAGGTAAAACAATTCAAGGACCTGCAGAAAATGGCCAACGATCACTCTGCCAAAACAACCCAGCTACACAGCAGCAAGTCAAACAGTCATTCACCTGCCAGCAAAGCCCCACCCGCCCAGCAAAACAACAACGGCCTGCCCGAACAGCTGGCGGAAGGGATCGAAAACCTCTCCGGCTTACCCATGAATGATGTGCAGGTACATTACAATTCAGATAAACCCGCTCAATTACAGGCGCATGCTTTTGCGCAGGGAACCAATATTCATATTGCCCCGGGGCAGGAAAAACATTTACCCCATGAAGCATGGCATGTTGTACAGCAAAAACAGGGACGTGTACAACCAACCGGATCGCAACATCCTGTGCAAAGGGTACCCCGGGTGGTACCGGCGGCCCCGCGTGGAGAAGGCGATCCCATTCCGCAGACGCTGTACCAGGATGACAGGGGTGGTCCTGCAATGATCAACACAGGTGGTAATGTGTATGATGTTTCGGGTGGGGGCTTAACTGTTACCCATCTGCCGGCAACCGATCAGTATAGGATCAATGAAACAACTTACTGGGATCCTGAAACAGGTGCCAGACTGGTAAGCATCGGTGGCCGGAATTACCAGGCAGAAGGTGGTGAGGCGCGGTATGTACTGTCACATTTTCATTATACAGCTGTTCCTGAACTTTCGGGGGAATTGGCTACTTTCTTTAACGATATATGGGCCATCAGGGGTGAAGTAGCCGGTCTCGGTACCACCAAGCTTAAACTAAAGCATATTTACTCAAAAGTGTATTGCAAAGCCGGGGAAAACACAAAACAGGTACCTGCCCATTCCACCCCAACCATTACAGAGCTGGTCGCATTTTCTGCAGGAAAGAACGGGCATATTCAGGGCGGGGTACAAATACCAAGAGGTGAGGGCGAAGTGGAAAATATCAACGATATCGCCTTATTAAATACCATCAAAAGCGAAGAAGGCATGGGGATCGATGCCAATATTGCCGCATACAATGGATTATGTAACCAGTATTACTACTACCGTATTCATGATGTGGACTCTAATGCCAGAATGATCCTGAATGTTTCACCGCTGGCTGTTCCCGCTGCGCTGAGAAGGATCTATCCTATCCTGCTTGCCTGCCCGCTGGTACAGGACATGAAAGCCGCCGGGCCAAAAGCAGCCGCCAGCAAACTTGACAGTATCGTTATTTATTTTTCAAAAGGGCCCGGCCACAGGGACCTGGTAAGGGCCATCAGGGATACAGGAGTGGCCGATGTTGGTATGGTACCAGGCCTCACAGATCAAAAAGCGCCGGGTCTTGCGGTGGCCGATGAACCCGAGGCCGTTGGTGGTGTGAATATCAGTTTTGGACAAAAGCGTGTGATACTGGCACTCATGGCGCTGAACAGGGCAGACTCCGCAGAATTATACAGAAACCTGGGGGGCGCCTATTTTATAAGGGCCGGGATCAATCCTGCCAGTCCTGCTCAGGAATTGGCAGTGGCGCATCTTCCGAATGTAGAAGCAGAAATGCTTCCGATGCTGAATGCCTGGAACGCGAGATAATACTTTATTTAATCAACTTCAATTGCCCTAAATGCGTATTCAGGTGCCCATACCTGCTGATCAGTATGGCCAGCCTGTTGCGATGCGGTTCATTTTTGAAATCGGCCTCACTTACATAATGGTGTTTGCTGAGCCAATCCGCTACGGTTTGTTTGGTAAAGACGGCAGATACATTTTCATTCACTTTTTTCCATTTTTCAAGAAGTTCATCATAGGGCGGATAACCGGTTTTGGTGTCTTCATCAAGCAGGAACTGTTGATCCAGTTGAGCACAGGTGCGTTCACCTGCATCAAGCGCCTCCATCAGCCTGTCGTGCACGGCAACCATGTGACCCAATAAATAGGCCACGGTATTGCGGCCGGCAGCTACTTCTGTACCTGCGTTGGATGCGCCCAGTGTTTCAAATATTTTCGTCATGGCAGCAACATCTTTCTGCCATTGACCGATCAATTGATTGATGATTATTTTTTCGTTTTCCATGGTAGTATTGTTTTAGCAGTAAAGTTATACATTGAAAATCCATCTTACAATCGTGCCTTTGGGTATTTATTTTTTTAGATTAAAGATGTCTCTGCATCTCATGCTCTCTGCGGTGAAAAAAATGAGCATTGAAAGCCTTCCAAAAAATAAAAACCCGCCTTTTAAGGGGCGGGCTCTTCCTGTTATACTATCAACCTATTTTTTGCAGGCTGCCGGTTTACAAACCTTTGCGCAGTTGGGTACAGGTTTACATTCCTTTTTATCCTTGCAATCCGCAGGTTTACATTCGGTTTTTGTTTTTGCTTTCGCTGTTTTATTGGTTTTGTCTGATGCAAAAGCGGTTCCTGAGATCAGCATGAACATAATCATGCCGGTTATTATTTTTTTCATGAAATAAATTTGTAAGATTAAAAATCAGTGTCTTAAATAGCAAAATGTAATGACACCTTTTCCGGAGGCTGCCACCAATCACCGGGGAATCCTGCGGATGTGTTGGCTGAATTTTGTAATACCCTTTTCTTTGTCAATGACAGTTCAGGGCCATGCGGCAATAACCTGTGGGTATTTGTGTACGGACATTGTGAACAGGAAGCAAAAGGATTACAGGAACTTGTACCCTCGCAATCTTTGTTGGATGTTTTCTTCTGCGCTTTCTTCTTTTCACAACTACCGGCTGATTGACAGCAACTGCTGCTTTCCGTCGACACCTGTACTGCTGCGCGACACTCGATCAGGAGTGGCTGTGCGATAAAAAACAGCATCAGTATGGTGATAAAAAAAGCCGCCGGTTTCATGGTGTCAAATATAGCATACAGGTTTGCATACCAGCGTTACCGTTTATCATTTTTAGCATTCATGCTATTTAGCAGCTAAGCCAAAGGATGCCAATAAAATAAACTGCCCATAGTATTGTCAATTTTCAACACAGAGTCCACAGAGATAACAGAGGATCCTCTGTTATCTCTGTGGACTCTGTGTTGAAAAAAAATTGCATTAGGAGCAAAAAATGAGGGACTCAGAAATAACTGATCAATGTTTCCAAACTCACCGGCTTTTCCATGATTTGAAAAGCAACACCTTCGAGATTTGTTACTAAAAAAATAGATTCATAGGCGCTGATCAGTGTGATGCGCATTTTGGGATATTTTTTCTGGATCTGCGGCGCCTGTTTCCAGCCAAACCCATCGGGGAGATTATTATCGAGTAGCAATACATCATACGGTTTTTCTTCCAGCATACGCATTCCTTCGGCAATGGTACCCGCGGAGAATACTTCATAATCTCTTTTCCCCAGGTAATCCTTGATCAGCAGGGTAAAATCCAATTCATCATCCAAAACCAAAACTGTACGCATAGAATAAAGATAACTTAATTGGGTATTTCAATTTAATAAAAGAACTTAGAAGTATGAAAACCAACCCGACCATCTATATTGCCGATGACGATGCAGATGACGTGAAACTCCTGTTGGAAAACCTCATAGAACGGAACAGCAATGCTACCTGTGTTGATTTTCATAATGGGTTGGTATTGTTGAATTACCTGCTGGCCCACAGCGACTCGCTTCCCGACCTGATCGTACTGGATATCAATATGCCCATCAAGAATGGGTTTATGACGTTGCATGAGTTGAAACAGCATCCGCTGCTGAATCATATCCCCGTAATCATGTTGTCGTCTTCGGGCCGTCAGGAAGATATCATACGTTGCGAACAGATGGGTTGCCGTTCTTATTTTATCAAGCCGGATTCGGTGAAAGGGTATCTTGAATTAGCGGAGAGACTTTTGTTGCTTGCATGAAATGCAGTACACATCAGACTTTTTTTGCCACAGATTGCACAGATTGACACAGATTTTTTACGGTAGGGGTTCGATCCTGAACCAGTCTACATCTATCCAGCCGGCATCATTTGTTTGTGTTTGCCGGGTGCAGAACATACCTGTTTTGGCGCCGATCCATCTACCGGGTTCTGCCTGGAAAGTATCGCTGATATCCTGGAACTGTTTCCCATCGGTGCTGTAGCTGAATATGCATTTTGCATCCCTGCCAACTTTTACCCGGAAATAAACAACAGGCGCTATTATCTTATGAAGTGTTTTTTCATTTTCCGGTTTTCCATCGCTGCCGGTTGTGTACACAAGGTAATTGCCATCCTTTTTACTTTTCAAAGAAAGGTTTGCATAACCCAATCCCATTACAGCAAGACCCGCTTTTTCGTTTTCCAGTCTTGGGTTAGGAGAAAAACTGAACTTCATCGTAGCCATAAATTCCTCTGCGGGAAATTTTTGCAACAGTACATTGGGCGCATCCCATAAATTTTTTGCGCTGTCAGGGTACGATTGGCTGTATAACCGCAATACCCCTTCTGTCGTATGCATAAAATGCCAGGTAGATTGTGGATTGGCCATCCACTGCCATTGTTTTCCCAAGAACAATCCATTGAATTCATCACTATCAGCAGGCGTTTGCACGGGATGGCTTTTACCTACATTTGGTTTTTGATGGGTAAGCACTGGCTCGCCTTTACCATCACCATCTTTATCAATGCCGATAACCGGCCAGTCATTGATCCATTTCATTGGGTTCAGATGCACCACCCGACCATACGCTTTTTTATCCTGGAAATGCAGGAACCAATCTTCCCCGGTCTGTGTATTTACCCACGCACCCTGGTGAGGACCGTTGACTGTTGAATTGCCCTGATCCATCACCACTTTACGTTCATAGGGTCCATAAATATTTTTTGATCGCAGCACCAACTGCCATCCTGTGGATACGCCACCTGCGGGTGCCATGATATAATAATAACCATTGCGTTTATAGATCTTTGGCCCCTCAATAGTGGGATCTGTGGCATGACCATCGTACACCAGTTTTCCTTCGTCGATCACCTTTGTTCCTGCTGTATTCATTTTTTTGACAACCAGAATGCTTTTGATACCTGCACGGCTGCCAGCATAGGCATGTACGAGATAGGTTTGTCCATCATCATCCCAAAGAGGACAAGGATCTATCAGTCCTTTTCCTTCTTCTACCAGCATAGGATCACTCCATGGACCTGCGGGATTTTTTGCGGTAACCACATAGATACCAAAATCAGGATCGGGATAATAGATCAGGAACTCGCCTTTGTGGTAACGGATGGATGGCGCCCATACACCCTGCCCATGTCTCGGTACAGAAAAATGTTTATAAGGAGGTTGGCGCAATAATGCATGACCGAGAATGGTCCAGTTTACGAGATCTTTTGAATGAAGGATAGGCAATCCCGGCACATCTTCGAAACTGGAAGACACGAGATAAAAATCATTGCCTACACGTATCGCATCAGGATCTGAATAATCAGCATTCAATACAGGATTACGGTACGTTCCGTTACCGAGATCGGCTACCCATACTTTGGATTGACCATACGAGTTGATGGAGATCGTTATAGCGGCTATGAAAAGAAATTTTTTACCCATGAATAGGCGAATTTGTTTGCAAGATTATAGCGATGCTTTTTAAACACAGAGATCACAGAGTAAACAGAGGGTCCCCTGTTAACTCTGTGATCTCTGTGTTAAAAAAATGAATACCTACTTTTTCAATTTGTACACCTCACTCCCCGCCAGCAAAAAACACCCCAACCCGAAATCTTCAAAATCAGGTTCACGATCAAATGTAACAGGTTGCGATTCTTTGGGTTCTTTGCCGGTACCCTGTACATAGCCCAAGAAACCATTTTCATGTACAGCATCTTTCATGCTGGCCCATGCTTTTGTTATCACCGGAAGATAGGTGGCTTTGTCAAGATAGCCATTATTGATACCCCATGCCATCCCGTAGATAAACAAAGAGGTACCGGTCATTTCTTTTCCACCAAAATTATTGGGGTCGTGCAGGCTCACGTTCCATAGACCATCCTCACGCTGCAATGGCACAAGGGCTTTCATCATACTTTTAAAATCAGCAAGGTATTCTTGTCTATGTGATTCGTTTTTGGGTATCAATGATAATACACGCACCAATGCAGCCACTACCCAGCCATTGCCGCGGCTCCAGTAACAGTTCTTCCCGTTGGGTTCTTTGTATGGGGGGACAAAATCTTTATCGCGCCACCATAAACCGTCTGCAGGATTATACAAACCATTACCCCCGTGTTTGTATTTGGTAAACGCATACATTTCATACATCCTGTGGTAATAGCTGGTATCCTTGTAAATTTTTCCCAATCTGGCAAAGACAGGCATGGCCATCTGTATCGCATCTATCCAGTTCCAGTCATCAATCTTTGCTGTTTTCATCATACTGTCGATAGAGGTCTTGATGTTCGCGATGCGTTCCTCTTTTTTATCGATCAGGTAAAGATCAATATAGGTTTGACCACAAGCCTGGTTATCGCCGTTACGTGTGGTGATGATACCGCTTCGCAAGTTCCACTTGTGTTTGGTTGCCCAGTCAACTGCATAATCATAATAGTTTTTCTGTTTGTCTACCGAATAAAGGGCCATCAATCCTTCATAATAAACGGCACGTGTCCAGATATTACTGGGCCAGGTGCGGTTTCTTGAGGGAACATGAATATCCTTGATAGGGTCGGGCCATTTATTCATAAAATATTGGTTGGCCCGGGTAAGCGTGGCGAGTATTTCTTTTTTGGCGGGTAGTGATTGGGCAGAGAGATTGTATGCACCAATCGATAAACAAGAAATTATCAAACCTGTTCTGATCATTGTCTTCATGATAGCAGCAGTTGGTTTTATTGGTTAATAAGGTATTGCTTCAGATCAACTCCTTTTAATGTTTTGATACCTGTAACTACCTGTTGTGCATTTAACACCGCCCCTTCTTTATTGGTATGCGTTTTATCTGCGGGAAAGAACTTATTTACCTGTACAGTATCCATTTTCTCATACTCGAGTGCAATAAGTTCCTGCAGGTCTATATACCAGGCGCCGGTTTCTAAAGCTACCTGTTGCGCCCATAGCGCGTAGTCACTGCGGTTGATCTTTCCATTCTTCCAGTTATCACGGGGTACGGGTGAACACACCACAGGTATGGCCCCTTTTGCTTTTGTTTCACGAATATATTTACGCATGTACCATCCATAGCTATAGACAGTCTCTTTCATTTTCCGGATCGGATTGTATGTTCCCACACTATCGTTACCAATACCTTTGATGGTACCCCTTGCCCGGGCAGTATCATCGAGCGGGCTGCCATCATTATGACCAAACTGCATCAGCACATAATCGCCTTTGTGCAATGTTTCGAGGATTTTATCCCAGCGGCCATCTGTAATAAATGTGCGGCTGCTCCTGCCTCCGATGGCCTGGTTGCGTACACTTATCCGGTTGGTATCAAAATGCACATCGATCACCGAACCCCATCCCCACTGCCCGTTTTTGCCGGAACCATCACTGTTCTTGACGGTTGAATCACCGATGATGTATAATACCGGCTTATCCGTCACCTGTGTAAAGGAAAAAGAAAACAGCATCCATACAATAAATAGGGTCCGCATAACGTACAATTTACCGGTTATTCTTTTAAACGTTCTTTTACAGCCATGGTTTCCGGTTTAACAGCCGGTTTGCTTTTATCAAGACTGATCTCCACGTTGTTAAATTTCCATCCTTTGGTAAACTCCATGGTACCCATCACGTCTGCCGAAATGGTAACATTGGTATATACAAAGTTAGTAAGCCGCGACTGTTCCAGGCCTGTTGCCCCGAAAGCATTCACTGAATGTGTGGCGCGTATATTATCTACATAAATATCCTTTGCATGAGGGATCCCTTTTTCTGCGGGTACTACCCGCTGTAGTAATGCTTTCCAATGCGCAGGAATTGAATCGTACACATATCCTTTCGGTAATTCTGAATAACTATACGCAGGGTTCCAGTTAAGGTTATACTGGAAAACATTTTTGATAGAATCCATGGTACTGTTCCTGAAATAGATGTCTTCGATAACGCCACCGCGTGTTACTGCTGATTTGATGCGGAGACCGTTATCCGTATTCTTCGCGATAAGATCCGTTGCCAGTACATGCCTGATGCCCCCTGAGGTTTCACTGCCTAAAGTAACCAGGCCACCACCTCTCCGTGCCAGGCATTTGCGTATCACAACATATTCTGTAGGACGATTCACGCGAAGCCCATCCCAGTCGCGACCGGCTTTCAGACAAAAATTATCATCGTTACAATCTATGTCGCAATTCTCAATCAGGATCCAGGAAGAAGAGTCTACATCCACACCATCAGTACTCGGACCGTTACCATCTTCATTATTCTTGATGATTAGTCCATCCACCGTAATATGATCCGAATACAACAACTGCACTGTCCAGAAACCTGCATTTTTAAAAGTGACTCCTTTCAAGCTGATATCAGACGAATTCTGTACCAGTAATGTTCTTACGCGTTTGGCATCATAATCAACGATCCAGCGAAGACCCTTGGTATCGTAGTCTTTGCGCATGGTCCAGTATTTATCCCAGCAGAATTTACCGCGTGCATTTACAATACCCGAACCTGTGACCGCTGCATTTTTTGCATTAATGATATTGATCAGTGCGGCGGGCCATTTCATTTCGATACCGGCGATACGGGTATCCATCTCGGGATAATCCGCAAAATCTTCTGAGCCAAGCAGCAACACCTCTTTGTCGATACGCAGGTGTACATTCGTTTTCACAAAAATGGAACCCGTTACATAAGTACCTGGTTTGAACACAACAATTCCACCACCTTTGGCGGCGCAATCATCGATCGCTTTCTGTATAAAAGCCGAATTGACGGTTTTGCCATCACTTACCGCACCATACTCATTAACGGTAAAAATGCGTGTGGCTTTAGGGAATGATCTTGTGCCTACTTTGGCTACCCAGGATGGATTAACAAGTTGTGCCGTGCTGCACAGGCAGGAAAATAACAGCAAAAAAAAGGCGGATATCTTTTTCAATGGTATAGCAATTCGTTTGGAGCAAGGTAATTTCTTTGGGGGCGCGGGCCGTCCTGAGGCATCCTGCACAACCAATGCAACAGCAGGTTACCGAGCCAATGTAATCGCTATTAAACCGATCACGACATCATTGGCCCAGGTTTGCAGTATGCATTGGCTAAGTGTTTTCTGCTGATTTAATGGCAGATCCAATACAGTAGCGGCGCCTCCATCTATCATCTTACCATTGTATTGATTACCCGGATCATTCAGTGCAGAATAAGTTGCCCCGGTTTTTAAATGAACCCGTACCGGTCTTGCTGAACCCACATGAAAAGCGTATCCGTCTTCAAAATAATCCTGTTCTATCGGCCACCATGTTTCCGGGTTCTTGAGTAATAAAGTGTCATGGGTGCCATCGGTATAAGCTATGATCAAAGCGCCATTGGTGATACGGCTCTGCATGGGATTGGTAGAGCCTGCCATCAGGAAATATGCGTGTGAGGCAGTACCAGATAAAGGGATCGCAACTTGCCGGGGATAATTATCCCATTGGGAAGTAAATGCAATATTAGGTTTTGATGTATCTGATGCAGTAGCAAAAGAAATTCCCTGTGGCAATACAAAGCGGTTATCCTTGCCGGCTGTTTTTCTCAGACCTGAATCGTTGATAGCAGCTGTCTGTAAAGGATGTGTCCATTCACCAATACCCTGTGTTGGCAATTGCATGGTTACTGTTACGGGACGCGGTGACAGGTACTGGTTCTTGAAAATATCTGTCAGTTTAGCGTTAAGGTAACTGTTGATGTTCACCGTCTGCAGGCCGGTGTATCCCGGATGATCTGTGTTCCACACAGTAATATGCTGACTGGTAGTATGCGTAACCCCGGCTTCTTCCCAGGTATATAAAATGGTATTGCTACCTACCACCATTTGATCATGCGGAAGCATCATACTTACGGTAGACAATGGCTGGATACTGAGCGATTTTGTATAGGCTCCTTTACCAGGATTAACAGTTACCCTTCCATTTGTTACAGAGGAAGTATGATTAGTAACTGTGAAATCCAATGTATTCTTTTCCTGTTTGACAGCTGCACTGATCTCCACCGGCTTTTTAATAGTAATGGTCAACGGTTGCCACCAACTGAATTGACCCTGTTTTAATTGTACAAAGGCAGTTTTGTTCGCTGCCGCATGATTGAGCTTTGCCAAAACAGAATTGCCTTTCATACTGAAAGATCCGAATAAATTTTGCGGATCATATACTTTTTGTACAGCAGCATTGGGGAAACGAACAGATAATTCACTTCCCTCAACGTATATTTTTTTATTGCCTGCTGTATCTGGTTTCATCCCATTCCATTCTATCTTTATTTCATACTTGTCATATACTCCTGCAAATACTTCCATCACGGGAAAGCCAACTGCGCTATCGGCATTTTTCCAGGCAACTTTTTTACCATTGACAGTTACACTGCTTACCGAAACACTTTTTGCCTGCAGTAATAGTTTCAGCTGCATGTTTACGGGCATGTTTGGAACGATCGTGTAAACATCCATATTGCTTTTCCTGGTAAACGTAAACTTTATATCAGGGGTTGTGAGTGATGCATGATCCCAGGATGCGGGCAACCCGGGTTGTATGGTCAATGTCTGTGTCAATGCATCCGGTAATATACCAAACAGACCCTGTACAAGGCTTCTCGCCGTCATCGCTACCGGGTCTGCAAAATCGCGGTACGCTTCTCCGCGGATCGCATCATAGGTACTGATCTGTTGAAAATTACCGGCACTTCCACCCATGAACATACTTTCCAGTAAGGAACTCTTCCATAAAAGGAAAGCTTCTTCTTTCCTGTTGCCCTGCCAATAGGCAAGACTGGTATGCATGAGTTCGGCCAGTGCCACGTTATTGAGGCTCCATGCATACGGCATCCAGCTGCTCGTACTCAGTGTGTAATAACCGGCCTCCAAACCTTTTGCCTTAACAGGTATATGCGGAATATTCGCATCCACATATTTCAATAGCTGGTAAGATTGGAAAGCATCAGGCACTTCACTGTCCAGGCTGTGATAGACTGTCCATAACGCAGCATTGGGATGTAGTTTTTTCAATCCCATCGTGTCTTTGTATTCTGCATACCAGCCTTTATCGCTCATCCAAAGTGTATGATTCATTGCCGATAATATGCGGGCAGCTTCATCTGCATAAGGTTTGTCATTTTCTCCCAGCAGTTTTGCCAGTTCTGCACTCATTTTGTTCGCGCGATAGTTATATGCCGAGCTATGTGTTACAGCACCACCGCTGTATTGTAATGCATCACTCGCCCATATTGCGGCATACGCATCATACAATCCATCATTATCAGGATCAAAATTTCTTTTCTCCCAGGCAAGGTGCCGTTGTATGACCGGCCACATTTGTCTGACCAGTTTCATATCTCCCGTCCAGCGGAAATGCCATAACAACTGATCAATATATACCAGGTTCATATCATAATGATGCGGCCGCAGGTTATTCCCTTTCGGATCACGACTGATATAACCGCTGCTGAACAAAGATGTGCCTATTTTTTCCAATTGACGTGCCAGATGAAGCGCAGTATCCGCCACGATGGGCCCGGTTGCAGGAGAGATCAGCTGCGACTGCGCATAACTATTGAAATGCATACGCGCACGATCGTGCCAACCCAATACATCCCCTGTATAAGCACCGCGCCAGCCATTTAAACGAACGCGCCAGCCGATGGAACCATGCAGGTAAGAAGGGTCCTCCCAGATAGCATCAGCCGCTACGCTTAATGCAGCGCCGAGGGTATTGATATAGGGATCGGGGGTTTTGACCTGTATCCTTCCGGCGATGATTTGTCTCGCCTGTTCTGCCTTGCGGAATATAGCAGGCAGTGAATTATCTGAAACAGGTCCGGTACTATCATACCTGCCAATGCAGAAAAAATAATGCTTCTTATTTTCTGTAATGAACTTACCACCAATGGCAGCACTCACAGATCTTTCGGACGCATACAGACCAAATGGTGTCTGTTGTTGAGCAGGATCAAGCAAACGTATATCTGAAGAAGCGGGGAACACACCGCGCATCAACTGACCTTTGCCTTTTACAGGCTGCAAACTATCCGAAGCGAATAACCCTTCCTGGTTCCTGTTTGCAGTGGTCAGTGCATCACCTGTTCCGTATTGCAGTAGAAAATGATTTTTATAGACAGCATAACGGTTGTCCGCACAATATTCAGGTTTGAGGTAAAAACTGCTTTCGGGATCGGGACCCATATCTCCATCGCGGTTGAAACGTTTGGCTGTTGCGCCGCCATAGGCCCATACTATCGTAACGGGTGTAGTGATGTTTTCCGTGTGTAAACGAATGATCATTCCATCCTTATCGGCCATGGCCAGAACAATGATCTGCAGTTTGCCTTTGCCCAGCAGTGTATCCTGGATATCGTAGATCATACTGCCTGCCCTGTATCTTGCCACGATCCTGTCTGCATCGATCAGCCATTTCTGTTTGTTGCGGGATACCAATCCAAATTTCAGGTTGCCACCCATCCCCGGCATATACATGGCAAATTCAGGAAGGTCACCTGTTTCTACGCGGAAAGCGGTATTGCTGCCATACAGGGCACGTGTGAATCTTCTGTTGCCATTGGTGATCACGATATCTGTTCCTTCAGGACGATATCGTAATATCCTTTCCTTATCGTGCCACCATTTACCGGTATCCGTTTGCGCCGTTGTTGTATGCCGGCAACCGATCAGTAAAAAAAGGAGAAGGCATCCCGGTATGATCTTTAACCGCAAAGACGCAAGGACACTAAGGAACGCGAGGATATCCCTTAGCGCAACTTTGCGTCCTCGTGTCTTTGCGGTTAAAGATGCCGGATCTGAAACACATTGATATAACAGGGAATTTTCCATTAAAATACATTGTCGATCAATGGCCGGCTATATACTTCTTTACTACTAGCCCCTTTCGGTAGACCAAAATAAAAATACAATGTTCGTTTTGTTGACCCGTTTATTTTAGTAAGCTCACTGCGCGGACCCAGTGCGGGTGTATTGGGGCTGATGTTCAATGCCAGCTTTGTACCGATAGGTGGTATGCAATCAAGAAAACTGATATTACCAACCGGTAATGCGGGATGTGGTACTGCGCCTGACAATGCATAGAAATCAAACAACCTTACATAAAGACCTGTATCCTTACTGGCCACATAAAATTTACCCTGTACGGTATTGAATTCCATCCAGGTAATATCGCCATAATATCCTTTAAACTCGGGATATACCAGCGGCGAATAACTGGTGGAGGTATTGTTGTATAAGTTCTGCCAGTTGTTTATGCCCATTCCTTCCGGCCTGTTCTTCCATTGACGATATGGCCCTTTGCCCAGCCATTTGATGCCCAACATGAAATTTTCAGGATAATTAAAACTGATCCCGGCAAATGGATAAGAACCGTTCAATACATATTCATACTCCAATGCCAGCCAGCCATTACCCTGCATGGTCCATTTGGCGTATTTCAGGTTGCCATCATACACAAACTCAATTACCTGCTCATTACCCTGCTTATATTTTTTTGATGACAAAGGTTGTGCGCTGCCTTGTACGAGTACGGGACCTTTTGCAAACATCAGGTCACCGGAGGCAATATTGGTCACACCTGCGAGAAAGCCGGTTTTCTTATCCAATACAACAGATACTTCTCCCGCTTTCAAAGCATAAGTAGAATCTGTTTCTATACTTGTTGCCACACTGTCATTTTTTACAATGATCTCCTGTAGCAATAAGGCATTGTCTTTGAGTTTCCATGTCCAGGTATAGATCTCTTTTTTGAATGGATCAAATGCAGTCAATAAGAGCGCATCATACTTCCTGAAATCTGCAGGAAGACTTAATCTGAGATCATTTGTTTTTGATGGTGCGGCAGATGGGGCATCAGCAACGCCTTTCTGTTCAACCGTGTAACCCGCAAACCTGTCCTGCGGCTTGTAAAAATTCACCAGCGCCCACCTGAAACTGCATTGGTCGAGATTGGTAAAATGAAAACGGTTCTCTACTTCTATCCTGCCGTTAAAATCTGCAGGCAGTTCTTTCATTCGTATTTTAACAGGAGAGAATACTTCCTTCAAAGCAAAAAAACTTCCTTCTTTTTCCCTGTGTGGGCCGAGAATACCGTCGTTGGCATTAAGTCCGTTTGCATCCCGCACGTTGTGCATATCCGTTCTTACCACTGATTCATCCACCATCGCCCAGATAAAACCACCACCGCTTTTTTTAGCGTTCCAGTGCAGTTCCCAAAAATCGGCCATCGCGGTTCCGCCACCGCCATCATCCTGCGAATGAAGGAACTCCGTTGGCATATAGATCAATGAATCTTCCAGTATTTTTTTGGTACTGTAATAATCTTCGTAATGGTTACAGTCGATGCCACCGAATGCATTACCCGGTCTGTGATGCGGGTGTATCACCGGTCGTTTGGAAAAATCCCAGGTAATAAAATCATCATCCAGTTCTTTATTGGTACCGCCTTCATTACCATTGGCCCAGAAAATAATGGAGGGATGGTTCAGATCGCGCAGCACCATTTCTTTTACCAGCTTTTCGCCCGCCGCTGTGCTGTAGGCTTTCTGCCAGCCGGCCAGTTCATCCAGTACATATATTCCCAATGAATCACAGAGTTCCAAAAAACGTTTATCGGGTGGATAATGTGAGCAACGAACCGCATTCATGTTCATCTCTTTCAGTAACTGTACGTCTTTCAGTTGTATGGCATCATTCAATGTTCTGCCTGTCTCCGGCCAGAAACAATGGCGGTTCACACCTTTCATTTTGATCTGTGTGCCATTCAGGTAAATACCATCCCCTTTTCTTACTTCGATGGTTCTGAAACCAAATTTTTCTGTGGTTTGATAAAGGGTAGTGTTGCCATTTCGGAGATACACCTTTACGCTGTATAGGTTGGGCGTTTCACTGGTCCACAATTGCGCATTGTTTACGGTAGTTGTGAGTAATGTAACAGTATCGTTCTTTTTGGTAAGCGTATTTATAGAAGCGACTGTTTTCCCATTCCTGTCTATGATATCTGCTGACAGATTTCTCTGCTGTGTGCTGTTACGCAGTTCTACCTGCATCGCAAAACTTCCATCCGCTTTTGCGTCAATCGCTACCTGTTCAATATATTCCTGCGGAACAGCTTCGAGGTAAACGGGCCGGAATATGCCGCCAAACACCCAGTAATCAGCCAGCCGTTCCGCATTGTTCACACTGGCATCGGTGCTCATTTTACTGACAGTTATTTCCAGTAAATTCTGTGTGCCTGCTTTTAATTTATCAGTAATATCATACCTGAAACGGTAAAAAGCGCCCTGGTGAACGGCACCGGCCGGCTTTCCATTGACCTTAACTTCCGTATCCGTCATACTTCCCTCAAACACAAGAAACACTTTTTTGTTTTTGAAAGAAGCCGGCACGGTGAAGGAATGTTTATACATTCCCTTCTCGTCATAAAAACGAAAGTTCCTGCCATTGGTCCGGTAATCACGACCGTAATTGTAATTACCAAATCCCTGCTGCTCCCAGCAGGATGGGACGGCTATCTTAGTCCAGTAACCGCTTTGTCTTCCACCGGTGCAGAAAAAATCCCAGTCAACGGTTTTATCGCTGCCGGTTCCGGATAGGTATTGTACCTGCTTTGCTTGTGCGAAGAGATCGGCACTTATCAGAAGGAATATAAAATAAACACCGATGCAAATTGACTTTTTCATTGATGGTCGCATATAAGTTCTCATAACACTATTCGATTAATTACCCTTCTCTGTGTACCTCCGTGTCCTCCGTGCCTCTGTGGTAAAGAACATCCTCCATCGATCTAAGCGAAGGCTTTACCACAGAGGCACGGAGGACACAGAGGTACACAGAGTTATTTAACAGGCCGCTTTAACCATTCCTCAGGCACTGGTATGATACAGATATTCATCGAACGGTTATCGGCTGATAACAGGGCTGATTGTATCTGTATCTTTTTACTGTCTGCACTAAAGGTAGGATGTGGATGATCTCCTGCTGTTTCTTTATGACCCGCAGAAAGTAATATCATCTCACTTGTCTTGCGATCGATAAGATAGATATTCCTTTTGAAATCATCGCCCACTGCCCATCTCCCGTCCGGTGAACCGTGTATATGCCAAAGCCCGCTGCCGGAAGCTGTTTGTGCGATGATGCGCATTTCGCGTGTACGCAGGTTTACGATACCGAGACCGGTTGGTTTTTCACGGGTACCAGATGGACCCCAGGCAGTTTCCTGTCCGGGGTTGCGTGTATCAGATCTTGTTATCAGTGAGTCTGCTGTTTCTTTGACCGGTATTTTCCGGTGTCCCATGATAGCAATCGCCACCTCATCTTTTGTGATCACTGCTTCATGTGTTACCCATTCATAATCCGCTTCGGGATACAAAGGCCTCAACCCGGTACCATCAGCCATCACTGTCCAGGTACGCTGCGGTGATTTGCCTCCTGTTTCCCAGCAAAAAACGATCTCGCCTTTTACCCAGGGATTGGTTTGCACATGACCGATCTGGAAAGGAACAGAGATGATATAAGACAGCTTACCATTTTGTAAATCCATACTCATCAAACCCGCAGGACCCGCACCCATATTACGCGGACCAAACGTGTTTTCGATTTTAGTACCGGGCGCTAAATGTTTGGCCGCTTCTGTGCGGCCTACACGGAAATACACAAACCCTTCATCTGCATCCAGCGCCATATCACCTGCGGCGCTTAACTCGCCTGGTATTTTACCGCATACGCGTTGATAAGCTGAAGCCTGTTGCAATGTTCCGGCTTTACTGTCGGCAAATAGTTTTGCAAGATCCACTTCCATAATTTCCAGCGGCATGTTACGGCGCAATGCGGTATCTGTGGAAGCATTACGCATGTGATACAACTTCATTGATTTATGTGCAATGCAAAGCATTCCCGTAAAACCACCTTCTGTCACCTGCACCATATCACCGGTTGCTTCATTCACAGCCATAGCCTCTCCCTTTACCCGGTTAGAGCGGAAGATGAGCCATTCTCCATCTGCTGTCCATTGTGTATGTGTCTGGTATATTTTGGAATCGCCCGCCGGTGTACTCGTGAGAAAACTCAGCATGGTTCCCGTTACAGGGTCCTTAATTATTTTTTTCTCAGATGGGAAACGTTTACCGATCTGTGTGTACACATGATCATTCAGCAACAGTAAGACAGGTAACCATGCAATGACAAGAAAATATTTTTTCATAACACACAATTAATTTCCATCCGGTTTAACAATATTTGAAAATGACCCCAATGGCAAACTCCATTTCTCAAACGGATCAGGGTGCAAAGGAGAATAAGCAGCAAGGTTCTGTTTCAATTTATTGGCCAGTCCAGGTATGTTCTCTTTGATACCATTGACCACACATTTCGCCAGCTGATAAGCGCCATATGTACTGAAATGCGTATTATCTTTTAACTCATTTGGCTGATCAGGAAATGTATTGGCGGGATAATGAACAAATGCCTTAATGGATCTTTCAGGTCCCCATGCCTCATACAGTTGTTTACTCATCGCATTGAGGTCGATCAAGGGAACATTTTCTTCCCTGGCTGTCTGCCGCATGGCTTCCGGGTAATCGCCCAGTGAATTGGTGATATGACCGGTTGTATCAAATGTTCTGCGATGCATAGAAGTTACCAGCACCGGGATCATGGCCCTGCTGCGTGCTTCTGCTATCCATTCTTTCAGCGTTTGTTGATAGGTGGTGAATGGATCCAGAAAATTACCACCAGGTTTCTGATCGTTATGTGTGAACTCGATAAACAGATAGTCGCCGGGTTTGGCCATGCTCCAGATCTTTTCCAGTCTTCTTTCCGCTTTGAAGGCTTTTAGTGTTTCTCCTGATTCCGCATAATTGGCAACTACTATTTTTCCCGGCTGAAAAAAAACGGGGATCATCTGTCCCCATGCCGCCCAGGGTTCCTGTGCCTGGTCAACCACCGTTGAATTACCCGCGAGAAACATGACAGGGATATTGGCAACGGGTGTTATCTCTACCGCGCAGATCTTTGATCCACCGCTGAATTCCAGGGTGAGTTTATCATCCCAATGCAGGTAAGCATATTCACGGGGCTTCAATCGTACTTTCGAATTGGATGTTCTTATCATACTGTCCCGAATATGCACGGTAAATTCGCTGGTTGTACCATCCCCCGCCAGCGTAACCGCTTTTTCTACCATGAGCCTGCGACACTCCGCACGTATGGTGGTTACTGATCCAGGACCTGCACAGCCGCTTGCCACCTTTACCTGGTAATTACCTTCAGGAAGTTTAACAGAGAAGAAAAAAGATTGATAATTATAATGGGTAATATACTCATCATACAAAGAATCATTGTCTCGTATGCCATAACCTGTAAGCCCTTCCGTCGATTCAAATCCATACCCGGTTGCAGGTGAATATTTTGTTCCTGGCAATACCTGTATATATCCCGGCTGTGTTTTACCGGGACCAAAATCGAATTTGTACGATTGTGCCGTATTGATCAATGGCAGCAGCAGCATCGCGAAAAAAAATATAGTTGTCTTCTTGCCTGGCATTATTATTTCGCAGATTTTAACTGTAGTGCACTATCGTTGATCTCGAATACATATTTATTCAGCATATTGATCACTTCCGCACCTGCCAGCAAGACTGGGCCATAACCATGTGCCGCATATACATTTACAGGGCGGTAATAATAAAATGCGGGATCGAATGCCATGCCTGTTCCTACACAGGTTCCTTCCACCTGTCCTTTCTCAGTTACTTTGGTTGATACAGCGTTCCATGCGAGAATACACATGGGCGCATACGCTTTGGCATCTATCCATCCTTTGTTAACACCACGGGCAATGCTGTATGCATAAATAGCTGTAGCGGATGTTTCGAGATAAGAGTCCGTCCTGTTGAGTAACTGGTGCCAGAAGCCTTCTCCTGACTGATAGGAAGCGATCCCTTTTACCTGTGCCCTGAATTGTTCCAGCACCGCATTCCTTCCTGCATGGTTCTCAGGTAATACATCCAGTAGCTCTGCCATGGCCATCATGGCCCAGCCGTTGGCGCGTGCCCAGTAGATCTCCGGGTGAACGATCATCTCTTCCACCCAGCCATGCATATATACTCCCTTTTCTGCATTGAACATCCTTTTTGAAAACTGCAGCACCTGTTTTACCGCATCGTCAAAATATTTTTTATCGCCTGTAAGTTTGCCCATCTGCGCAAGTGCGGGTACACCCATGAACAGATCATCCAGCCATAAAGTATTTTTCTGCGGACGGTTCCTTGCGAGTGTACCATCCGGGAAACGAAATTCTTTGGTGGAGATATATTCCATATAATGATCGATCAACGACCGTATGTTGGTATTATTACCCAACGTTAAGGTTTTGATCATCGCTGCACACACTGCCCCACCATCATCCAGTGCATGTGGCGCTACCGGTTGACGTAAAGGGTTGGGAGATTTTGGATACTTTTTATACAAGGCAGTAAACGCAGGTATCGCATCTGCAATAAACTGCACACGTTGTTTGGCATAATTGGTATAAGCTGCATCACCTGTGGCTTCTCCCGCCAGCAACATACCCGAATAGGTAACCCCCCATTCATAACTCGCCAAACGGAAATCGCCGGTTTTGATCACGGTGTTGGTATCTGCTTTTGACAGATCGTTTACAGGCACCTGTGTTTTCTTATCTACAAACTGCGCAGGTGTTACTGCATCAAGATAATTATACACGGTTTTCAACACCTGTTTTACCTGGTCCACAGACGGCGCACCATACGGCACTTTGTAATCAGGTTTCATGGCATGTAGTGGTGTGGTGACATCTGTGGTCTTTACCTGCGCAAAACATGCATGACTTATCGCTGTAAAAAAGATAACAGCTAAGACATTTCTTAATGATGGTTTCACTAAGAGAAGGACAAGAGAAAAAGAGCGAAAAAAGAGGGGCTTCCCAAAACTCTTTATCTCTTTTTCTCTTATCCTTCTCTTAGTGAAATTTTTTGAACACCGGCTAACCCGCATTTGTAAAAAATTGCTTTGTATATTCCTCATAAAGATGTTTTTTTAACTTCAACAGCATATACGTTTTCGGTTCCTTCAAAATTGGCGCGGAAGATGACCCATTTTTCATCGGGACTGAAATGCACATTGGGTTCGAGCCTGTACTGGTGGTTTTTCATATTGACCAGTTTCTCGGCTTTCAGCCAGTCCCTTTCTATTGTAAACAGGTTGATCCATTGCCCATCTTTTGCCTTGGCCACCGAACCGGGGTCGCCACCATCACCGGCAAATGTTTTTTCATCAGCTGAACTCGTGTAATGTACCGACCAGTCGCTTCTGTTTACCTGGTATTTTATTTCTGCACCAGTTTTTACATCGGCGGCCGCTACATAAAATGTTTCACCGCGTGGCAACTGCAGATCGAACCATATTTTCTTCCCGTTGGTACCAAACCATTCATGTCCCGCTATTTCCATATTCATGGTGCGTTTATGGATCAATGTTACCTTTTTATTGTTGGTATTGATCGTCCATATCCGGTCAACTTTGTGCCAGGGACCCTCGTGACAAAACATCAGCAGCGTTGGATCCGTAGAAGAAAACTGCACATGGTTGAGCCAGGCGCTGTCTGTAAATATTTTCTCCAGTTTTTTTGTTGCCACATTAATAGTGAATAAGGTCCTTGGCAGTTTCGCTTCATAAATGATATTGAAAAAGTCTTTCTTCTCAGGATTGTTCTTAAACAGCGTCGCTTCCTCATCACTGCCTTTTGCGCCTGCCAGTAATGTCCCATCGGCGTTAACTGTTGTAATAGTTCCTTTAAACCCTTCGGGGAATACAAATACCAGCTTTTCTTTTTTTGTATCGGTATTAACGCTGAATACACTGTCAAGCACCTGGTAAAAAACTTCTTTTCTTTTAGCCGATACGATCTCACCGTTCATGGGCAGCGGGTGATGCGTAAGCTGTTCTGTTTGTAATGTTGCCAGGTCAATCGTATATAATTGTTTGTCCTTTACATTCAGGTTATAGGTTTCCTGTTTGCGCATATCGGTTGCCTCACCGCCTTTTTGTTTGCTGCTGTTATAAAAAACCATCTTATTGCCAATAAAAGGGTTGTTGTGAAAATAGAAGCTCACACTGCTACCTTCCTGCCGTGTCAGTTTGATGATCTTATGACCGGTACTTTTATCGATCCACTCATTTGGCATGGGCTGTCCCCCGGTTTCCATGACGGGCTGGGCGTGTACCCCAGCGCAAACAAACAGGGAACCTACTATAAACGCCAGACTTTTATTGTACATATTACCTCGTTTTAAAATTATCTCGTCCTTGCGAGCGTAGCGAAGCAACCTGTGGTTTCAAATTTCGATATGCATGTTTCTATCAATATTCCGGCAACGTCATTTCAAAACACAGATTGCTTCGCTACGCTCGCAAGGACGGCAGGCAGACACAGAAAAAAATGAGCCTGCCACCGGTAAAGGCAACAGGCTCCTGCGATACTATCTATTGTCAACCTGCTTATGAAAAAGCTTCTATCCATACATGTTAATACCCCGGGTTCTGGTATGCCAGTCGCGCTGCGGCATCAAGCGGTACTCCTTTATCATCTGTCAGCTGAACAAGGTAAGCATTGGGCCAAGGCCTGAAAGTAAAATGTTTTTTCATCTGTCCCTTACCATTACCATCCTGGCCGGTTCCATTCACTGTATTGAAAGCCACCGGCCATAATCCTGTTTTATCTGATGCCATCTGGTTAAGGTAAACTACCCTGTCGTAAAGGATACCTGCATTGTGCTGGTCTTCCCAGGAAAGACCTTCCGATAAAAATTCACGCACTTTTTCATTATAAATAAAATGAATGAACATATCCGCTTTTGAGGATACCGTAGGAATATATCCTTCTGCCAGCGCCTGTGTAGTACCAGGGGTAAAATGATTTTCTGTTACCGCCAGTTTGGTAGCGGCATCGCCATTGGCAGGATATACCGGCGCCGCTTTTTCTGAGGTCGCCAAACCCGCAGCCTGTGGTTCCCATTCTACCAGTACGGCAGGACGGCTCTCTCCCGATTTATAAGCTGCCCGTGTACGCAATACATTGATATCGCTTACAGCCAGTGCATATTGTCCTTTACGGCCATACGCTTCGGCCCTGATCAGGTAGGTTTCTGCGAGACGCATCAATATGGCATCACGGGTACCGTTCTCACTATTGAAATTGGCCTCATCTGAACTGCCCCCGCGTGTAGGATCAACAAATTTTTTGGAAGAAAGATAGGGCGCCGACATACCGGTAGCCAGACCCATATTGGCGGCATTGTGCCATAACCTGTAATAATACCTGCCAGATGTAGATGACCTGATCCAGCGCACCATGAACTGGAACGGCATACTCATAACCATGGTAGAATCCAATGCCTCAGCGCGCTGATTCTCCAGGTAAATAAGCGCTCTTGCTCCCTGTATGATCCTTTTGGTTCCTGCAGTAACAGATGGCTGACCGGCAGGTTTGTTAGTGTTCCACCAGGTAGCTGCCGCAGCGCTCCATGTGTAGGAGGTGCTGGTGCTGGCAGGCATGTTACTGATATATTCCGGCTGGAAAGTTTTATAATAACGTGAATCGTACACTTTGTCACGGAAATTATCAAACGCAAAATCTGAGGGTTTGAATGTTCCGAACGGACGGCCATACGCCATTACCCTGGTAACACCGGTCTGATTGGTATAATCCCCCGTATGGTAATTACAGGAACGGTTACCGCCAAAACGGCCATTGAGTGATACATTGATATCGAACTGCGCGGCCCATAATACTTCTTTATGCGGTGTGCTTTCTGATACTTTTGGATCGAACAGTGTCCAGTAATCAGGCGCGAGACCAGCAGCACCACCTGCAGCAGTGATCACCAGCGAGGCCATGGTAATACTGGAATCAAGATCGGTTGCTACATTTCCTTTGTACAGCATTTTGAGGTGTGCCTCACCACTGTTCTGAAAACCCGCAGCCTGGGCACGGTTCAGGTGCAGTTTGGCCAATAAATGGCCCGCTGCCAGTTTAGAGATACGTCCACGATCCGTGGTGGCTGGAAGATTATCATACGCATAACGTGTATCTGCAATGATCTGTTTATAGATATCTTCCAGTTTTGCTTTGGGGTAATAGTATATACCGTTATCCTCACGTTTTGGCGTAAGCAGCAAAGGAACATCACCCAGTTGATTAGAGATCAGGTAATAGGCCCAGGCGCGTAAAAAAAGAACTTCTGCACGGCGCATTTTACTATACACCGGGTCACTGCCGAATTTGCCGGGCTTTAAATTATCGATCACATCCAATGCAATATTGCAGTTATTGATATGTGGGTAAGCACCCATGGCTGCATAGTTGGAATTGGCGGCGCCTATATAGTTATTCATATTGGCAGCGATCACACTCACATCAGAGCCATAGTTGGCAGCAGTCATCTGCGCATTGGCAGGTGTGCTGGTCATATAGGCATCTGTCTCCGGTTCAATAAGTCTTGCACCATTGGCATCCCATTCCTGTTTGATACGGGCATACACATACAGACCATTGATCAGGGAGTTCAAACCATTCTCATCGTTGTAATAATCCTGCGTAAGACTCGATACCTGTTCTTCCTGCAGGAACTTCTTACACGAAACAAAAGAGACACCCACTGACAGCAGCCAGGCAGTTATCACGATATATTTTTTCAGACCTTGTTTCATAACATAATTTTTTTTACTGAATTTTTAATATCAAAAACCCGCCCGCAACGAAAACACAAAACTTTGTTGCAGAATGGTGTTGTTGTTTGTTCCACCAAGCGGGTTCGTGTTGGTAGAAGCGATACTCCAGTTGGTATCATCGTCAGGATTGATACCCCATCTCACTACCCCCGGCCCGAATATGAATGGGTTCAGCACCTGGAAATTCAGCACCAGGTCCTTCACCATTATTTTCTGTATCAGGTTCTTGGGGAAAGTGTAGGAAAGAGAAATATTTCTTACCGCAGCAAATGATCCGTCGTTGTACTGCATAGCAGCCGTGATATTTTCTACGTTACCCGAATTTGGCATCGGCCAGCGACCACCCGGATTTGTAAATGACCATACATCATTCTCAACACGGCCATTGGGGTTCACACCACCATAAGAATTGGGATAACCGCCAAAATACATTTGTCCCCACCTGAAATACACAAAGGCATTCAGCGACCAGTTTTTATACCGGAAGGTATTGGTGAGGCCACCTGTCCATTTAGGACGTGGTGTTCCGAGGATAACAAGATCCGCTGCAGTGATTCTTGAATCACCGTTCTGGTCAACAACTTTGAGTGTACCCGGGTAAAACCTGTGTGTATTGGCATTGAATTTTGCCATATCGGAAAGTTCTTTTGCATCGCTGCCCCAGATACCTGCATTGGCATAATTGTAAAACACCTGTGATGGCTGCCCGATAAACAAACGGTCGGCCAGCATATCCTGTTTGCCGTTAACCAGCTCAACGATCTCTTCTTTGTTGGTTGACCAGTTCAGATCAGTCGTCCAGCTAAAATCAGGTTTCTGGATATTCACGGTAGAGACCATGATCTCAAACCCGGAATTTTTTGTTTTACCGATGTTCTCAAATTTCTGCACATAACCGGATACGGCCGGCAGTGTTTTCGGGAAGATCAGGTCAGATGTATTCTGCTGGTAGTATTCAATAGAGCCCGACACACGGTTTTTGAATAAAGCGAAATCGATACCAAAATTGGTCTGTGCCGTTCTCTCCCATTTCAGGTTAGGGTTCTGTACCAGTTGCGGCAGGTAACCGATTCCGGCAACCGATCCAAACACATACGGGTTCCTGCTCAAAGGACCTGAAGTGGTATATGGCTGCACGGATGAATTACCTACCACACCGTAACCGATACGTGGTTTCAGTTCATTTACCCAGGTCAGACCGTTCATGAATTTCTCATCCTGTAATTTCCAGGCGAGTGCCATTGACGGGAAAAATTCCCATTTATGATCAGGGGCCAATACGGATGATCCATCCGCACGCCCTGAAACAGTCAGCAGGTATTTATCCATGAATGAATAATTCACCCTCCCCATAAAAGAAGCCAGTGTATTTTCTGTAAACCCTGTACCATAACCGGGGTTACCCGCAGTATTCGATCCAAGATCGTACCATAAGCTCAACGGGTTGATGGTACCCGTAACACTGGTACCGGTATTTTCCCTGCGCGAACTTTGTGATGACTGCAGCAAGGTTACGCCGATGGTATGGTGCTTGGCAAATGTTTTATTAAAATACAACAGGTTCTCAACTACCCACGACATGTTTTCGTCGGTAGAATAACCAGCGGTATTGGGTCTGTTGGTCAGGTGACTGGTTGCATCAGGACCTGTCCAGGTACCCGAACGGAAATGACGGTATTGCACACCAAAGTTCACGCGGTATTTTAACCAGGGTGTGAATTTAATTTCTCCATACATACTTGTCAGGATCGAGGCGGTGCGTCTGTTGTTCAGCGCCTGGTCAATATCGATCAGGGGGTTCCATAAACTAAGGTTGCCACCCGCATTTCTTATCCATGCACCATTATCATCTGTTGGTAATGCATAGGGGAACTGGTCAGATGCCCTTGAATACAGATCCTTTGAACCGGTATTGGAAGTATTGGGTCCGTTGATACCAAAATTCTGTTCGGAGAATGAACCGATCAGTGAGGTACCCAGCGTGAACCAGTTATTCGGTGTGATATCTCCGCTGATGTTAGCGGTATAACGTCTGTAGTTCTGATCTCTCTGTACACCTTTCTGATCGTAATAGTTCAGGGAGATGGCGAGGCGTGAGAATTCTGTGCCGGAAGCCAATGATATCTGGTGGTTTTGAGAGATCCCCTGCCTGCTGGCAGCATCCAGCCAGTCATAGCTCCTGATATTTCCTGAATTGTACACAGGTACCATAGCGGGCCATCCCATGGCCTGTTCTGCCGCAGTAGTGGCGCGCATGTTTGGTGTAACACCATATACACTCCAGTCATATCCTTTCCATACAGAAGCCAATGCTACCTGGTCGGAAGCCAATCCCATTTTATCCCTGTCAAGAAAGGGATCGGGATACCCGATAGAAGCGGCCTGGTTTAAATTGGTGTTGGTGGTGGTCTGGTACATGCGTCCATTGATGAGGCTCTCGCGCCATCTGTCTATATATTGTCCGCCATCCATCCAGTCGGTTAATGATTTATACGAATCAACCGATACGATGGCATTGTAATTAACAGACAACCTTCCTTTCTGCGCTTTCCGGGTAGTAACGAGTACCACACCATTGGCACCGCGCGAACCATAGATGGCTGTTGCCGATGCGTCTTTCAATATCTCGATGGAAGCAATATCATTGGGGTTAAGATCACTCATGTTAAACGAGTTCACACCCAATGAATTGACCAATGGTATACCATCCACCACATACAACGGATCGTTGGAAGCGCCGATAGAACGGTTACCGCGCACACGCACAACAGGAAGTTCACCCGGTTTCATATTGGATGATACATGCACACCCGCGGCTTTACCCTGTATGGCCTGTAATGCATTTTGTGAGGGACGTTCGCGGATCACTTCTGCCGTTATGCGGCTGAGTGAACCTGTTACATCGCTCTTTTTTTGTGTACCATAACCTACCACGATCACTTCATCAAGATCACGGGTACTTTTCTGAAGTGCAATGGCATAACTGGTACGGTTGACCGTACTGATCTCCTGGTCGGTAAATCCTACAGAACTGATCAGAATTGAATTTCTTGCAGCGATGGTGATACTGAAACTACCATCGGTTTTCGTAGTTGCCCGGTTAGTGGTTCCTTTTTCTGTGATGGTGGCACCTTCGAGCGGTATTCCTGATTCATCGGTGATTTTTCCGGCGATTACAGTGCGGTTCGCCTGGGCCTGCAGCAAAACCGGTAACTGGAAAAACAGAAGAGAGAAAAGCGAAACAAACATACAGTTTCGCAAACAGCGTAATGTTTCTTTCATAGCAGCAATCGTTTGGTATTTAATTAAGCAAGTAGCAAGTAAACAGTATCCAAATTAGATAAGTTCACAACCACCACTATCCTGTACCATACTGATGGTCATGCATCAACGTTACGCTGTTAATTGATTGGCTGTCTGTCAAATGAAATCGGTTGGAATGAAGGAAATGCAATAATCTGTTGGAGGGATTGCAATAATATATAAGATGGGTTCTGCTTATTAGAAACTCTTCAAACAAATGGCGCAAACCCGATATATGAAGATGCTTTTTTCAACACAGAGTCCACAGAGAAAAACGGAGGGTCCTCTGTTTTTCTCTGTGGACTCTGTGTTGAAAAAATTGTCACAAAAAAGTCAGCCCGCAAAATCAGAACAGCAACTCATATTTCTTACCCTTCACAGCAGCAAAGGAAACCTGGTATTCCATACCACCGCCATACACAGCAACCGTTTTCACCGACTGGCCCGCTGCTGTCCTGGGCATTTGTTTTACGCGGAGTTTACAAACACCACCGGCTTTGGAAAGAATGGTTGCTTTCACCAGTTTCCCGTTTTGCCAAACCATATCTATTTCAAAATTACCGCGCGCGATCAATCCTTTTACATAACCATCTTTCCATGCCGTGGGTAATGCGGGTAATAATTGTATCTCCTGCAGGTGGCTTTGCAACAGCATTTCAGCAATACCCGCTGTTGCACCAAAATTTCCATCTATCTGGAAAGGCGGATGGTTATCGAACAGGTTATTGAGTGTGGATGTTTTTAATAGTTCCGAATACATTTTATAGGCATGATCGCCATCGAGTAACCTTGCCCAGAAATTTATTTTCCAGGCTTTGCTCCAGCCGGTACCTCCATCACCGCGTACCAGCAAAGTTGCTTTGGCGGCATTACTGTAAGCGGTATCTATCAAAGGTGATATTTCGCGGCCGGGGTGTAACGCAAATAAATGCGACACATGCCTGTGCTGCGGCTCCTCATCTTCCCAATCGCCAAACCATTCTACCAGGTTACCTTTCTTCCCTATTTTCAATGGACTCAACATCGCCTGTTTTTTTCTTACGAGTTCGGCAAACGCTTTATCTGTTCCCAATAAGGTACTCGCTTCCACAAGGTTATTGAACAGGTCCCAGATAATTTCCATATCCATTGCGGAAGCGATGGTAACGGTTCCTTTATATCCTTTGGGATGTATGTACACATTTTCGGGTGAGGTTGACGGAACGGTGATCAGGTAATTGTCTTTTTCCACCAGCCAGTCGATACAGAATTCTGCCGCGCCTTTCATGATGGGATATGCCGTATCGCGTAAAAATTTTTTGTTCCCTGTAAAAAGGTAATGCTCATACAGGTGCAGGGCCATCCATGGACTGCCCATTGACCAGTTTGCCCACCTTGGATCCCCGTTGCCTTCCCCTACCGGGTTGGTCTGCGCCCACAGATCGCTGTTATGGTGCAATGCCCAGCCGCGCATATTATAATAGTTCTTTGCCGTGTAGGTTCCGTTAACCGCCATCTTTTGAATATGTGTCATCAAAGGCTGCGCTAACTCGGAAAGATTGGTGGTCTCTACCGGCCAGTAGTTCATCTGTAGGTTGATATTGGTGGTATAGTTGCTTCTCCATGGCGGCCGTATTTCTTTGTTCCAGATCCCTTGCAGGTTAAGGGGTGGGCTGCCATTTCTTGAACCCGCTATCATCAGGTACCTGCCAAACTGAAAATACAATTCTTCGAGACCGGGATCCCTCTCTCCTTTCTTATATGCTTCCAGGCGTTTATCTGTTGGCAGGCTGTTATTCCCTTCCCCTACTGACAGGTCCACCCGGTTAAAATATTGCTGGTGATCTTTTACATGCGCCTGTAATAACTGCGTGTATGTTTTTTTCAATGCGGCATGTAACCTGTCGGCAGCTAATTTGTCTTCATCTATACCATCACTGTCAGGGCATTTATCAAAACCGTTAAAACTGGTAGCGGCAGTGATATATAATATTACCTCAGTTGCATGGCTGATGACCAATGAACTATCTGTCTGGTTCAATATCCCGTCTTTCAGCACCGCTTTAATCCTGAACTGGAAACGCATACCATTGCAATGACCATCATCAGCATAAATAAACGGTTTCATCTTACGGTTTTCATCATTGGTGATGCGGGCTTTTCCTTTTAGCACCAGTTCCTGCCCGGCTGCCACCATCCTGCTATGCGCCAGCGGGTGTTGTACATCCACCGAAAAATTCAATGACTGCGCGCGGCTTGCGTGTAAACGCATGATCATTACCTGGTCGGGCGCAGAAGAGAACAGCTCACGGGTAAACGTTACCCCGTCAACAGTAAACCGCGTGGTACTGGTTGCCCGGGAAATATCCAGGTCGCGCGAATAATTAATCACGGCGCCTGTCATGGGTTGTTTGATAACGATATCACCCAATGGCTGATACATTTGCGAATTAGGTCCCTGTATATTACGCAGCAGTTGTACGGCATCCCGTACGCTGTCGCGGAACAATGCCTCCCGCACCGGTTGAAGAAATTTAGGAGCGTCGGGATTGGGATCGTGGTCAACCGGTCCGCCCGTCCATAAAGTTGCTTCGTTTAGCTGGAGCAGTTCTTCCTGCACACGGCCAAACACCATGGCACCTAATTTTCCGTTACCGACAGGCAATGCTTCGTTCCAGTCTTTGGCAGGCTGCTGGTACCAGAGTATCCTGTCTTTTTTGGTTTGTGCATTTACAACAGGGGTATTGATTAAAAAACCGGCTGAGCAGAGAGCTACGGCAATGAACATCTTACGAAGACGCATATAGTGAGATTTATGGCCGGCAAAAGATAATAAAAAAAGCGGGTTGACAATTGGAAAACCATCAACCCTTCTGCTTGCTGAAAGTTAAGATTTATTAGATCTCTACTATCAAACTTTATTAAATGTAGGGTTATTCTTATTCCGGCTGTCATGTACCATCATGATTGAGGCTGTATTGTATTTGACTTTATTGTACACACGTGTCTCCTCGATAGTGTCATTAAGTTACGACAACATGGAAAGGTTCACGCAAAGGCGCAGTTGAATGATATTTGAAGAGATCTTACACTTAGGTTAAGACTACATTTTGGTTCATTGCGTTATGTACCCCGTTAAAACACGGTATCACTGGTCTATTCCATGCGCATTTAAAAGCAGGTAACATAGTTACAACTTGCTGAAAGTTACATTTTTATGTAGTTCACCTAAAATACATCGCCTATGTAAATAAATGGTAATAAGCTTGCAGGTATGGCATTTGTATCTTATATTGAGAGTGATACTCCCTATATTTACACCCGCAAAACGACCTATAAGGTATGAAAAGTGTTCGGGAAATAAAGACCGTGGACTCAATGTTACTTAGTGAGTACATTCTGCAAAGGGGAGGCGCAATGTCTCATCTGAAATTGCAGAAACTACTTTTTTATGTCCAGGCCTTGCACCTCGCATACTTTGAGCAGCCTATTATAACAGATGATTTTGAAGCATGGCTCCATGGGCCCGTTTCCCGTACTGTTTTTAATCAGGTAAAAGACCTTTCTGTCTTACATAATGAAATTATGTTTGATACTAATGAATGGCAGAAGGGTTACACTCCAGATATTATTATTGAAGGAATGGTAACTGAAGACCAGAAAGAATTGATCGATGAAGTAATTGATAAATATAGTACGCTCACCTCCTCTCAGTTAGAGAATTTGACTCATTCCGAGCAACCTTGGATAGATGCAAGAAAAGGTTATGGTATCGCTGATAAATGCAATGTCGTGATACCGAAGGATGAAATAATGAAATTCTATAAGAAGGAACTATATGCCGGGAATTAGAATCAATAAGCCCCATTTACAAAAATCAGCAGTTACCGAATATCTAGAGCAGAAGAAAAGTGTAAAAGACAAATCTTTTCATGACTCCTTTGTTGTCAGCTTCAAGCATCTATCCAAAGACCAAGGACAAGGAATATATATTTGGGAACAAGATTCGAGACTATCTCAGGTTATTGAAGTTTTAAGCGGCTATTGCCAGCGCCCATTAGAAGAACAATGTGACGGTAAAAAATTTGTGAAATACGGCGGCTTTCCGGCGAAATCAAAATATACGCATCCTAAAGATGTACCCGAAGATGCACATTGGGCACGGATTCATGTTGATGGAACTCATGTAATAGCGGGACATATTTGGGAAAATACATTCTATGTTGTTTTTTTAGACCATGACCACACTTTTTATATAAGCGAGAAGAAAAATACCTAACTCTTGCACAATATGGAAAACCGGTCAGAGAACTAAAAATATGAGGCTATCCTCATTCTGTCTGTTATGTACCACCATGATTAAGGTTATGTTGCATTTGATTTTGTTGCACGCATATAGAACAACTTGCACAGACACTACTACCCCTTCGGTATGTGAAGAAGACCCCGCGGAAAACTAAATCTTGCCCCGTTCTTTAGAACGGGGGGAGTGATGTTAATTAAAATAATTTCGGGACTTCAGTCCCGAGGTGAGCATTAGACATCGGAACTAAAGTTCCAGGAGAATACCAAATACACAATTCCCATCCCCGTTCTGAATAACGAGGCAACACAACAGAGCTACAGAACCTGCCAGATGGTCTGATTAATGATGGCGGTCAGTGTGAAAACTGTTCTACTACCCGAATTGGTACAACAGCTTATATTTAACCAATTTTTACTGCCATGAAGAAAATACTCATTTTAGGACTATTATTATCGTCCTTTGTTTTCACCGATGCCCAACCATATCAACCCACCTGGGAATCATTAGACAAACGCCCCGTTCCCTCCTGGTTCACCGATGCCAAATTCGGGATCTTTATACACTGGGGGGTATATGCGGTACCGGCTTATACTACGAAAGGCGGGTATTCGGAGTGGTATCTGAACGGGTTGACCAATGACGACAGCGCCAAGAAAGCTTTTCACAAAGCCAAATTCGGCAACCTTAGTTATTATGATTTTGCGGACCAGTTCAAAGTGGAACTATTCAATCCTGATGAATGGGCAAAAGTATTTGAACGATCGGGCGCTAAATATATCGTGCTTACTTCCAAACACCATGACGGTTATGCTTTATGGCCCAGCAAAGATGCCAGCCGCACCTGGGGATTTCCGTGGAACGCAAAAGAAACAGGACCCAAAAGAGATTTATTAGGAGATCTTTTTACTGCGGTACGCAAAACATCTGTTCGCGCCGGTATGTATTATTCCTTATATGAATGGTATAACCCACTCTGGAAAACCGACCGGGAACGTTATGCGACGGAACACATGTGGCCGCAGATGAAAGAACTGATCAACACGTATCAGCCCGATGTATTCTGGACAGATGGCGATTGGGATGCCAGCGACAAAGTATGGAAATCAAAAGAATTTCTAAGCTGGATGTATAATGAGAGTCCCGTAAAAAACAAAGTGGTTACCTACGACCGCTGGGGTTCCGGTATCCGATTCCACCACGGACAGGTATATACACCCGAATACCAGCCCGACCTCGATTTTGAGGATCATGTATGGGAAGAGAGCCGTGGCATGGGACATTCGTATGGATATAACCGCGAAGAAGATGCCTGGGATTATAATTCAACACAATCACTCGTGTACCATCTCGTAGACAAAGTGAGCCGCGGGGGAAATTTCTTACTGGATATTGGTCCCGATGAACATGGCAAGATCCCTCCCATCATGCAGGAAAGATTGTTACAGATAGGCGAATGGTTAAAAATAAATGGCGAAGCGATCTATGGCACACAGCGATGGAAAACCGCCACACAATGGAGTGAAGGCAGGAGAGATTACAAGGCAAAAAAGGATGAGGATATCATGATGAAACTCACGGTCGATCCTGAACCCGGCTATGCCACCAAAGAAGTATTCTATACCTACAATAAACAAACCAATTCCCTGTATGCGATCTTCCCAAAATATCCGTCGGGGAGAAAACTGGCATTAAAGAATCTCGCAGGTGCAGCAGGCAGTGAACTAACGTTTTTATCTACCAACGAAAAATTACGCAGTACCAAAGACGGAAATAATCTGGTGATTAGTTTACCGGAATACGATCCGAATACGATCAAAGCGCCTTATGCCTATGCCGTACGCATCAAAAACTATGGCGCCTTTAAGCAGAAGCCTCAAATAGACATGACTTACAAAACCGACTTATCCGGAGCTACCATACAGGTTACCGGAAAAGAACAGGCGGCAACCCTTATGTACCAGGTAAACAATGCGGAGCCGGTCGCTTACACAGGTCCATTTACTGTTCAGGGCGCTGCGGTAGTGAAAGCATTTGTGCCCGGAAGCAACGGGTTTATTGTAAGTGATTCTGCTACCGTTACCGTGTCTGCATTTCATTTATTAAAAGCAGCTGCAACAACCCCGGCCGCCAAAGGACTGCAATATGCTTACTATGAGGCAGGGGAAATGAATATGAAAGTATTCGATGAGGCAAAACCTATAAAAGTAGGTATTGCTGATAAACCCTCCACTTCACCCAAACAGCGCAAATCAAAATACGGGTTGGTTTTTGAGGGATATATATACATCGATAAAACAGGCGGTTATTCCTTCTACCTGTCCAGCGACGATGGCAGCATCCTTGAAATAGATGGAACCACGATTGTAGACAATGATGGCAACCATGGTTTGGTGGAGAAGGAAGGAAAATGCTTACTCGAAAAAGGCTATCACAAAATAAAGCTCAGGTATTTTGACAGTGCGGGGGATAATGATCTTTTATTGAGTTACGCCCCCATCGGGCAGGCTAAAACAGAACTGCCTGCGTCGGTGTTGTTTCATTAGTAATGCGTATACGCTCTTACTGCAAAGTTGAAAATTGAAAATCCCTTTAAGGGTTAAAGCCCAGAACCTGTTCCTTGCATAACCCCAGCCTTAAGGCTGGGGTTATTAAAAACAAATAGATAAGGGCTTTAGCCCTCATACGGATTTTCTATAACTCCATACTTAACAATGGTGTGGACACACCTTTATTTATCATTAATAAAAATTTTCAATCGCTATAACAGAGGCGTAGCCTCGACAGATTTTGTAACAACGGATTTTAATCCGTTGAAAATGACAGAGAATAGATAATACAGTGCCGTAGGCACGACCCATTTAATATTAACCGTGCCTACGGCACTTTTATTGATTAAGGGCATTATAACAACGGATTAAAATCCGTTGTTATAATATTTTCCGAGGCTACGCCTCTACAGGACTTGACTTCAAGAATTATAATGTTCAATGCTCAATTTTCAACTCTCAATGCTCAACTCTTAATTTTCAACTCTCAATTTTCAATTTTCAATACGCCACCTCTCCGTTTTGCCTTATCTTCCGGTAAATTTCCCAACATGAGAACCCTGTTCATCCTTCCTGTATTTATTTCCACCCTTTGTGCCGCGCAGAAAAAAACGATAACCGAGGTTGCCGGGCAAATATCCACCGAACGCCTGCGCACCAATCTCTATCACCTGGCCAGCGAACAAATGGAAGGACGTGCCATGGGAAGTCATGGCGATACACTGGCTTCTGAATACATAGCCGCATCCTTTAAACAGAGCGGTCTGAAAACCCCTTACCGCAAAAACAGTTATTACCAGGCGATCAATGTCATCAAAAAAACACCAGGCTATGCCGAGCTGTCCATCGGCGATAAAAAATTCATGAATGGCAATGGCTGGACATATACTTTACGCAGTACAGAAAGTATGCAGTTGAACAATATGCCCGTTGTATTTGCCGGGTATGGTATTGAGAACGATCTGTACAATGATCTTGCCGGTATCGATATAAAGGGTAAAGCTGTATTACTCCTGCAGGGACAGCCAAGAGACAGCAGCGGTAAATACCTGCTTTCGGGTAATAACCGCCCCGCAACCGTCGCTTCTTATATGACCCTGCTGAAAAACAAAGGCGCTTCATTGGTATTGTTGTACAATAACCGGTTCCCGCAGGATACAACACTCATCCGCAGGCAAGGCGCACAGCCCACTTACCTCAGCCCGTTTGCGGCTACAGGCGATAACCTGCCGGTATTTACTGTCTCTGAAAAAATAGCCAATGAACTATTGTCAAACACAGGGCAAAATATCAGGGCGCTGGAGCAGTCTATCACGAGTACACAACGCCCGCAATCAATAGCGCTGAAAAATACCATTGGTTTCAATATACAGGTAAACCAGGTGGAAGAGAAGGCACCTAATGTGATCGGTTATATCAAAGGAACGGATAGTGATGCCGGATATATATTATTATCTGCCCACCACGACCATGTGGGCAGACAGAACGGAAAAGATATCTGGTATGGCGCGGTAGACAATGCCAGCGGAACGGTGGCGCTGATGGAAATAGCGGCGTTGATGAAACTGGCAGAAAGTAATGGTCTGAAACCAAAACGTTCGATTGTATTCGCTTCATACACCGGAGAGGAACGAGGATTACTCGGCGCCTATCACCACGCCGCCAATCCTGTTTTCCCGGTTGCTGAATTATGGGGGGTACTCAATATTGATATGATGGGACGTGTGGACACTTTTTACAGTGGCAGACGGGCAGACAGCAACTATGCCTATATACTGGTAAAAGACACGCTGAACCGTGGTTTACGAAGCACCGTGCTTGATGCCAATGCAGCGCTGGGTAAACTGCACCTGGATACACACTATGAACAACCGCAATTTTCACAAAGAAGAATCACCGGTTCGGATCAGTTTCCTTTTTATATGAAAGGCATCCCGTTTATCCGGATAGATTGTGGTTTCAGCAAGGATTATCACCAGCAGACAGATACACCGGATAAGATCAATTACGAATTACTGACCAACCAGGCACAGCTTGCATTTCTGACTGCATGGAACATGGCGAACAAATAATAAATCCGCCGCATCTCTGGAGACAATCATATTGTCTAATACCTCTGTGTACCTCTTTGTCCTTTGTGCCTCTGTGGTAAAGAACATCCTCCTTCGATCTAAGCGAAGGCTTTACCACAGAGGCACAAAGAACACAGAGGTACACAGAGAGAAAGTAATGGATTATCTTACAATAAACTTATCATCCTGACACTACCCTATGAGCAAACAGGCGATTCTTTTTGGGGCAAGCGGATTCGTGGGTTCTTACCTGCTGGAAGAACTGTTGCATGATCCGGCTTATGAAAAAGTCACCATTGTGGTGAGGAAGAAACTCGCCTTACAACATCCTAAATTAACGATGCTGCTGGGGGATATACATACGTTGCCTGATCTGAAAAATGAAATTACGGCCGACGATGTTTTTATTGCACTGGGGACCACTAAAAAAAATACCCCAGACCGGATCAGCTACTACCAGGCAGATCATGATTACCCTGTAGCGGCCGCCAGAACCGCCAAAGAAAAAGGCGCAACATCGGTTTTTCTGGTTAGCGCGGTAGGAACAGATATCAATTCTGCCATTTTTTATGTCAGGACCAAAGCCGAAACCGAAAGGGATATCACTGCCCTTGGTTTTGCACATACGCATATTTTCCGTCCTTCCATTATTATGGGTAACAGGAAAGAGAAACGGGTACTGGAAAAAATACTGATAAAAATATTTGCTGTCATTAACCCCCTGTTCATCGGTCCGCTCAACCGGTTCAGGGGAATACAAGCAAAGGATATCGCCAGGGCAATGCATACAGCCGCGAAAGAACGCTCCGAAAAACTAACTATCTACCACTGGAAAGAAATGCAGGAACTGCTTTAACCAACACAAGCAGTGATGCACCAGACTTTTAGCCCCATAACTGTCATCTTTAAGCGCAGTTTTCTTTGATTTGGCAACCTTGTTTGCTAATTCTTATAATTATTTACAAGGTACACCGCTAAAAATTTTGCACTAGCCTGGCAATAGTTAACCTTGTGATTCGACAGCGCTAACCGGCGCGGGACCTGGATGCACATTCTATACAATCCTAAATCCACCTGTTTTGAAAATAGAAACTATCTATAAATTCATTGCAAAGCTGGCATTTGGCTTTTGCGGGCTTATTATCCTTGTTTTTATTCTCGCCCAGATGGCGGAAGCCGCTTCCAATATCTATCATGCTTTTCTTGAACCCAATACGACTAGACTGATATTTTCAAGGGAAGAGATACACAATCTTGTCGTGATCCTGTTCAGCATTTTTATTGGTCTCGAACTCCTCGAAACCATCAAGATCTATTTTACCCAGGGGGAAATAAAAGCCTATCTGATCGTTGAAATAGGATTGGTTGCCGTGATGCGAAAAATACTCACGATCGATTTTTCAAAATCGGATCCGATGTTTGATATAGGTATGGGGATATTGGTTGTCTGTATTGGCATCACTTTTTTCCTTGTCAAAAAAACAGGCCAGCAGTCAGTGATCAAACGGATGCAGAATTCTGCAAAGACCCGGTTTGAACGGTATTAACATTCTGCCTGTTTGCGGAAATTTTCTTGATCCCGGTTTAGCTATCACACAACACATCCAAAACCCTGCAAAATATTGCTCAAAAACAACTGCCACTAAAAACAATTCGTTATGCCGACTTTATTCAGAAAATGGTGGGTCATTTTACTACAGGGCATCCTGTTTATTGTGATCGGGTTCATCTTTTTCAATAACCCGGTAAAAGTACTGGAAGTGATTTCCTTCTGGATCGGACTTATTACCATCGTTATAGGCACCATGGGTCTGGTGAGCCATTTTGCAAGCGGCCCGGATGAAAAAGAGAAAAAAGTGTTGTGGTGGAGCATAGCTACCCTGTTCTTTGGCCTGGTTATGATTTTCAGGTTGTCACTTACCATGAAGATCATTACCGTCATTTTTGGACTATGGGTATTGCTCACCGGTATCTGGTTAACTTCTGCAGGATGGGCAAACCGGCACAAAGGATTATCGGGCTGGCTGATGCTGGCAGCGGGTATTGTGTCCGCTACAGCCGGTATCGTTGTCATATTCGACCTTACCGCAGGCGCAGTATGGATCAGCACCCTGCTGGGTATACAGGCTTTCCTGGCAGGACTGGGGCTCATCATACTGGCGTTGATCAAGCGTCAACTGCAACCAAACATGCAATAAGTCGGCGGCAATTGGCTGCTATAAATCATATCAGATGAAAAAATACATCACCATTTTGCGGGACACCTTGATAGCAGGACTATTTTTTCTATTCCCGCTGCTTGTTTTACTGGTTGTGATGATCAAAGTATTCCATGTCTTTAATGCGGTTACTTCTAAAATAGCGGAGGGGTTGGGGTTGCACGGATTACTGGGCGCTTCTGCCTCTACGGTTGTCGGCATTATCAGCCTGCTGCTGTTATGCCTGCTTTGCGGTTACCTGATCCGTATCGCGTTTTTCAGACAGTTCAGTGAGTGGGTGGATAAGAAATTAAAAGGTCTGATACCCGGTTATGAACTCTATCAATCAAGGATACAATCAAAACTGGAAGCCGATAAAAACAGGGAAACACCTGAAGTAGCCGCATGGGTTGATATGGGTGAGGGATTGCAACCCGGCTTCATCATGGAAACAATGCCCGATGGAAAGATCATTGTTTACCTGCCCACAGCGGGTAATATAGACGAAGGCACTATATTGGCCGTGGATGCATCCAAAGTAACGGCCTGTCCCGGCTATAACAAATGGGCATTCCGGTTAGCCATCAACAACCTTGGGCTTGGGTTCTCAAAACTGGATACAGAAAAAAAATAATTTACTCCGCATCAAAAAAAGTAAAAGCAAAAAACAGCTTTTGCCAAACATTATAACTCTTCGCACGGTTGAGTGTCAAATACTTGTTTTTTCTATCAACATAGATCAGCTTTAACATACTTATTCGATCATCTTTTTTTACTAAAAAAAACTAACTTTTATGAGGCAGATCCTGGTTGTATTGTTCGTTTCGATTGTTTGCTGGTCCTGTTCACCCTATGTTTCCGTTACCAGTTCGTGGAAAAATACTGAGGCGCTTGCTACACCTAAAACATATAATAAGGTATTTATATCGGCACTAAGCGGCAGTGAAACCGCCAAAAACACCGTTGAAACCGCCCTGGCCAATGCGGCACAGAAAAGGGGATACACGGCAGTAAGAAGCATGGATGCTTTCACTGGTTCGGCGAACCCTGATAAGGAAGCCATCGTCCGCAAATTAAAGGAACTGGGTTGTGATGCCATCTTTACTGTGGCGCTGGTGAATAAAGAATCCGAAACAAGGTACACACCGGGTACTACCACGTATTCACCCTACCCGCGCGTGGGTTATTATGGTACTTATTGGGGATACCGCAATTACTGGTACAACCCGGTGTATTCTTCACCTGGCTATTATACAACAGAAAGGACCTATTTTATTGAATCTAATTTATACGATACCGAAACTGAAAAGATATTGTGGTCAGCACAGTCACAAACAGTTAATCCCTCGGATCTCCAGTCTTTTAGTGAATCCTATACAAAAGCTATCATCAAAAAACTGGAATCAGACGGTCTTCTGAGAAAATAAAACAAGACGGGTATAGCAACCGGCAAGTAGTGTTGATCGGGTTGGGGATAATGAATAGATTATCCCCTTTTTTTTGCGCTATACATTGTGTTTCATGCTGATACAACATTTGACATAGCTCTCTTTCACAAAATTATTCAGAAAAATATCCCTATCACGCATTCCTGCATGATTACTGGGCATCTGAGAAAAAAATAATTCTACTATAATAGAATTAATTCTACTTGATTTTTCAATAATCTAAATACCTTAGATATTGGAATGTATGCATCCTCTATTGATTAGCGACCCAAGACCAGGAATGGTTTTCCCGAAGAACTAACCCATTCCTGAATCAATATCCTGTTGTCACCCCTGACCGGAAGACTGTTTATTTTTTTACTGTCAAAGCCAAAACTTATGCAACTGTTAATCCATGTGTATTGCATACTCTTCATGCTTGCACTTATTTACACACTAGACCTTGCCACAGCGCTGCAAAGCCGTACCGTAAAATTACTTGCTGCCCTCTGGCTGTATATTGACTGTATTGATATTCTGACTGTATCGGGATATATCGCAGCCGACTCCTTATTGTATTTTTCAGATGGACTCGCGTTTGCAGTCTTTGCCCCATTATCTTTCCTGTATTTAAGAAATAAGGTAAAAGAAAAATATTTTCAATCGAAAGACAACATTCACCTGCTACCTTTTGTTGTCAGTCTGGCCAGTTATGTTACCCTCATTGCCATGAATGATGTTTATGTACAGGCGTTCCGTTTATTTTATAATGCATTCGGATACACGATCTTTACGGTATATACTGTATTGTTGGTGCAGTTACTCCGTTATTCAGAAGCCATACAAACCATCAGTAACAACCGATTGGCAGAACCGGCATCAGAAAACAAATGGAAAGCTGCTGTCAATACAATGACCAATCCTGCGAAAGTGATTGCGAATAAAATAAAGGATGAGGTAGCCTCTTCTAAACAGGTTCCCGTACAATTCACCGATGACCAGATCGCACAAATGAAATCATTGATCGAAACAGAAATGGCTGTTAACCAGCCATACCTGAATCATGGATGTTCCATTGCCAGTATGGCCGAGTACACCGGTATCAACCTGCACCAGTTATCTGCTTTTATCAATCAATATTATAAAATGCATTACAATGATTTTATCAATATGTACCGGATAGAATATTGTAAAAAGAAGATCCTGGAAGATGAAAGCTGGAAACTGCTTACCCTCCAGGCCATCGCCGAAGAATCCGGTTTTGGAAACCGTAACACATTTACCACGGCCTTTAAAAAAACCAATGGTATTACCCCGGCTGATTATTTAAAGCAATCAAAACTTAATAAAACCTACGCGGCCTGACAGTAAATATGTCCCCCCACAGTATTCTCATACACATTGGCAAAGACTTATAATTTTTGCCAATTTTTGTTTGCATTTATTTGTTTCCCGGCGTATTTACTAAAAACTTGCAGTAGTCTTTCAATAGAGTTATTCGCTTTTCTAATCCTGCACAATACGTTATATGATGAAAGAGCGGTCTACATCCGATAACAGGCATACAGGAACCCGTAAGTTTCGCAGGATATCCTGGTGGATATTCATCCTGTCTATTTCGGCAACTGGTCTGCCTGCACAGGATTCACATTACTGGACCCAGCAATTCGGCACCCGCTCTTCACTGATGGGAGGCGCAGTGATCGGTAACGTAAAGGATAACTCGTCTATTTTTTATAACCCTGCCTGTCTTGCCTTTATCGATACCAGTTCTATTTCTCTCAATGCCAACCTGTACCAGATAGATAATACCCGTATAGAAAACGCCTTGGGGCAAACCAAAGATTTCAAAAATAGCAATTTTAAAAACCTGCCATTGTTATTCTCGGGCCTTGTGCCTACGAAAAACCCAAAGATTAAAATTGGTTATGGATTTGCTTCTGTTATTGACTATTCATTCAAAGGTGTGGGGCGACTTGACAAAAGTTATCCCATTGTAAATGACCTGGAAAGCCCGGGGCCCGAAGCTTTTATCGGTCAGTTGTCATTAAATTCCCAAATAAACGAAACTGCTTTTGGTGTGGGAATCGGTAACAAACTGAATGATCACTGGGCGATAGGAGCCACCATGCTTTTTTCGTGGCGCGCACAAAACTACGAGCGTAACCTGTTTACCCGTATGTTCCTGAACAATGCCGGCAATACATTGGTGAGTAGCAGCCATACAGAAACCTTTTCTTACAGCAACCTGCGTACCCAATTAAAATTCGGGGTTGTTTACAAAGGCAATCATTACGATATTGGTCTCTCGGTAAATACACCTTCCCTAAAAATAATGGGATCCGGTTTGGTAGCGGCCGATATCACCGCCAATAACATACTGTATAAAGGACAAAGAACCGATATACTGGCCAATGACCGGCAGCAAAAAATCCCTTCTGTTTACAAAACTCCCTGGTCGGTGGCTGCGGGGATTAACTTTGACTGGAAACGCAGTAACCTTGGTTTTTCGGCGCAGTATTTTGCCGGGCTGGGTGTATATGATATACTACGTGCGCAACCCGCTACCTTTTTCAGGCCAGCGGATGCCTATCCGACTATCGGGAGCGATGATTTTTTACGGGTAAAAACAGCCAATAAGTCCATTTTTAACTGGAGTGTCGGGTATGAGTATATCCTGAGCAGTAGGGTTACGCTTGATGCCAGTTTCCGCACGAATAAAAGCTACTATATCAACACGGTAAATGATCTCAAAGGTATCAGACCGGATATTTCCAACTGGGATATTTATCATTTATCAATAGGAGGCAATGTATCTGCCAGACGAATTTCACTAAGCGCCGGATTTCTCCTGGGTTTTGGTTCCAACGACCAATTCCAGCAGCGGAACAACCTCGACCAACCGTCGGAAAATAACCTGCTGCAGGGCGACAAAGCCATTACAAAAGCCAGTTACCAGTCAATCGGTATTTTGCTTGGATTTACCGTCAATTTCGGGCACAAGGGCGCCAATACAAACTGACACGCGCAATAATTTTCGGTAGTGGTATAGTTTGAAATATTTATCCCCTACTTATTTTTCGATTCAGGCAGGAGATAATTCACCAATACTTTATTAATAACTGATATTGTAGAGGGATGCCAGTTCCAGCAACTCTTTTACATTACCGGCATTTGTTTTTTCGTAAATATGTTTTTTCAACGTAGAAACCGTGTTCATCTTCAGGTTCAGTGTTTCAGATATTTCTTTTGTTCCCAATCCATTGAGTATATAGTGCAGTATTTCAAGCTCCCGGGTAGTTAATGAGGTAAATGAATTTTTCAAGCCGGGCATCACACTACTATCTTTTATGACGGGTTCATTGGTAAGAAACAATTGTAAGGTTCTGATGGTTTCCTGCTCCACTGTAGCTTTTGGCAGGTAATAGTGGATACCATACTGCTTTAAGGCCGCTCCATATATTACTTCGGGTTGCATGGAAAAAACCAGTATCCTGATCTCCGGGTAAAGCCTCCTTATGTTAGGAATCACTTCCAGTGAGCTGCCATCAGACAGAATGATATCGAGTATAAGATGGGTATATTTTTTTTTGACCAGTTCCATCATCAGGTCATGACAGTTAGAAACTTCGTAGATATCAGCATAACCAAGATCCAGCTGTAAATACAATTTTAACCCTTTACGAATAAGACTATGATCATCTGCAATTAAAACAACCGGTTCCATAATTTTCAATATCGCTCAAATTACATTTTTTGAGAGCAGCGAAAATAGAATTAGTTCGCTATACCGACAGATATAAAAAAAGCAGGTAAGAATACCTGCTCGCAATGTTGTAAGGTTATCCAAAAACTAACAACATGATTAAAATTGTATGACAATATATCAGCAGAAAAAATGATCCTGTATTAATAATTACCCAGACCGGATTATTTATACCTGTAGCACGCTAATTAGCTGCCGAATTATTTAGCGACGGTAACGGGAGAGTAATAAATACCATCCGGAACATTACCGGTTACAAAGAACCCGGCTATTGTCCATGTACCGGTATCGATCATTACCGCAAGGTTATAGCCAGTACTGGCCACGAATACAAATTTACTATCCTCACTGGAAGTGATGCCCCCGGGAACAGGTTGCTCCGTTTTGCCGCTTTTCGAATTGACGGCAAGTGTTTTGAAATCGATGGTTTTGGTGAGCATCTTTTTCTGTACATCATATACGCACACATTTCCCGCGTTGCCATTACTTACGAGTGCATATTTTCCGTTGTTGAGAAACTTCACGCGGTAGGCAACTTTGTCGGCAGGTAGTACGGCAATCGTTTCCCAGGTAGTGGTATTCAGTGCAGACACATTTGCATCATCACGGTTGGCTACCCAAACTTCCCTCCCATTGGGCGCTACTGCAATGCCTTCGATCCCTTTTTTCAGGCTGAGCAGTTTCACCACTTTGTTTTCTCCTACACTGATAGCGCTCACCGTACCGGGCGTGATATTGGCAACATAGGCCATTTTATCAGTGGGCGACCATGCCACCATGTGACTGGCCGCCTGGTCGGTAAACACCACCAGGCTGACTGCACCGGATACGATATTTACTTTTACCAGGTTCTTTGTGGCCTCGCTGGTTACGATCACTTCCTGTGCATTGATGAATTCGATACCATGCGGTCTTGTGTATTGACCAAGGTCGATGGTTTTTGTTTTTTGTTTGCCTGGTATATCGATCACGCTGAGGCTGTTGCCCGGGCCCGATGAACCATAATTGCATACCACAGCCGTTTTACCATCAGGTGAAACAGCCAGTTCGTGCGGCCCCTCGCCTACCGGTATCAATGCCAGTTGCTGTTTGGTGGCCACATCAAATATGGAAAGGGTATTATCGGCTTTATTGGCCACGAGCAAACTGCCGTGCTGTGCTTTGGCAAAAATGGCCAGGCAGCAGAAACATATAATCGTATATAAACGGGAAATAATACACATAATGACTGTTTTTGACTGTTAACAAATTACTCAAAAAACAGGGGAATCAAAATACTTTACACGGATGGTAGTGCATCATTTGAAGAGAATAACTGTGCCTTGCCGCTTTTGTGCGATGGTTTTTTGCACGCCAAGGCGCAAAGGCGCAGCTTTGACCGAAAGGTACAACCTGTTCAGATATCCTTCAACTGCGCCTTTGCGCCTTGGCGTGATTCTTTCCATCTAATTTTAACTTAATCACATTGTCCTGGAGCCAAAATCGTTAATGATATAATAAGTTATTCCCGTACAGCCACTGGTATGTATCAAAAACGGTCCGGTTATTGTAATTTCAGGTCAAATTTTTGAGCATGAGAAAATATATCAAGTATCCTGTTTATTTATTCCTCTTACACATCATAGCTGTTTCTTCTTTCGCACAAACCGGTTCGCCCAAATGGACACCTGAGGAACAGAAAGAACTGTTTGGCTATTGTGAAAAGCCGGTACTGGTTAAAAAGCTGGGATTGTCAGAAGAGTTGGTAGAAAAGATCGGTGAAATAGATCTCTGGGCAACCTTACAAAAAATAAGCGTGGAAGCCAATACCAATGAAACCTATGCCACCCCGGGCGAGGTAGAAGAAGATGTGATCAAAAAATACAAAGCGCTCAGGCTCTCCGGCGACCAGTTGAAGGCATTGACCGACCGCAGGCGAGATGGGCAGGCAAATCCCAAACCCTGTGCCGTTACTTCTTTTACCTATAGCCGTTACTTCGATACCATTGCACAACCAAGGTTGGTATTACTGTACAAAACCCCTTACCGCAAAATGCTGATCGATAAAATTGGTATCAATGGCCGCCAGGCCGACCAGGTATTTGAGACCGAGGCATGGAAGCAGAAAGAAGCATTGAGTATTGCAGCGATACCTGAAACCAATTTTAACAGGGTAAGAAAGACCGTTACTATGAACCAGCAAAGGGAACACCGGTACAAAGTGATCGGGTTAACAGAGGAACAGATACAGGCAACCCTGCAGTTTTTTACAGAGAACCAGGTGGGGCCCAAACAATAAGCTGTGTGTTAGTTTTAGTTGAGTATTGAGCATTGAACATTGAATATTAAACTGCATAAGTAATGTTCAATGCTCAATTTTCAATATTCAATTTTCAATGCCTAGGTGAAGTGCTACTCTTTCTAGTCAAACAAATGAACCGAATCCTGAGTGACCTCAAAAACAGGAAGCAGTATCTCCTCTCCCTTATTATCCCTTAACTGTTTTTGCGTGATTTCTTCCCGGATCAGTGATTCACCAAACCGCACCGCCTGTTCGATATAGGTAAATTCCGTTACAGACTCGTTATTCTTGGATAGAACAAATATTGCGAACAACTGCATGATGGTTTCATTTAGTGACCTGTCGATCAAGCACAGGTCAAAATCCACCAGCAGTTCTGCGTGTTGGCCCTTGTCAAGAAATTTGATGCGGTTCTTGCTGAATTTCAGGTACAGATTTTCCGATCCGGCCAAATCGTTGATAGCCGGAAATACTTCCACCGATGAGGTGGAATAATCAATAGTAATACCGTTAACCTGTTGAACTTTGGGTTCCATGGGGGAATTTATTTTATGCTTGAATGAATGAAATGAAATAGCAGGGCATCGGATGATGCCGGGATATTGTACCTAACTGAAATGTATAATCAATGGAACCGGGCAGGAAATACCCGGGGATATGGAGTACCAACCATGGATAAAAAATCATACCAGCCCCGTTACGGGCTGTCCTTTAACCGATTAGTTGTCTGTTTTCTTAGCGGTATGCTTTATATTGTATAGACCAATAACATACTAAAACCCTGCTTATGGCTCCCCGTAAATGGCTCACTACATCCACATTTCTGTTATTTGTACTATTCTCTGCAGCACAGGGAAATCCAGTCGTCCATACAAAATCCGGAGCCGTTTCCGGCAGCGTTAAGAATGGTATCTCCATTTTTAAAGGGATCCCCTTTGCGGCTCCGCCCGTGGGAGAACTGCGCTGGAAAGCGCCACAACCGGTAACTCCCTGGAAAGATGTACGTGTATGCACCACATTCGGAGCAAGTCCGATGCAGAACAGCCCTGCTTCTTTTAGCATGTGGACGGAAGAATACCTGATCGCTAAAGAACCCATCAGCGAAGATTGTTTATACCTGAATGTATGGTCGGGTGCAAAATCAAAAGAGAAAAGACCGGTACTGGTCTGGATATATGGCGGTGGCCTTAACAGCGGAGGTGGCAATGTGCCTATTTACGATGGTGAAGCAATGGCTGCTAAAGGAATTGTTGTGGTGAATATTAATTACCGGGTTGGCGTGTTCGGGTTTTTCTCGCATCCCGAACTTACCAAAGAATCCGGCGTAAATGCTTCGGGCAATTATGGGCTGATGGACCAGGTAGCAGCACTGAAATGGGTGCAACAGAATATTACTGCATTTGGCGGCGATCCTGACAATGTAACGATCGCCGGGCAGTCTGCAGGATCGACGAGTGTAAATGCATTGGTGGCCTCTCCCCTCGCAAAAGGTTTGTTCAACAAAGCCATCGCACAAAGCGGCGCCAGTTTCACCAACCGAAATGTTTCATTGCAACAGGCCGAGGCAGACGGCGTAAAGATCCAGGAACGGTTGAACACTGCATCTGTTGCAGATATGCGTAAAATTTCCGCAGCCGAATTACTGCCAAAAGCACAGGGTCGTGGAATGATCATTGATGGATACGTGTTGCCTGATGCCATCGTGCATATTTTTACGCAGGGTAAACAAAATGATGTGGTGCTGATGACAGGCTGGAACGAAGACGAAGGATTTTCATCTACACCAAAAAATGCTGTTGATTTCCGTACACAGGTTGCGCAGCAGTATGGCGCCGACTCACTTGTTTTTTTGAAACATTACCCGGCAGGTACAGATGCAGAAGCGGCTGCCTCGCAATTGAAATCATCAAGGGATATTTCTTTTGGCATCCAGAATTATACCTGGGCCAATATACAGGCCCAGCAGGGGAAGAAAGCATACGTGTACCGTTTTACAAGAAAAGTACCTGCCACAGGAGAGTACACAAAGTACGGTGCATTTCATACCGCGGAAGTACCGTATGTTTTTGATAACCTCTCCTTCATCAACCGCGCTATCCGTCCCTGGGAAACGGCAGATGCGGAACTGGCAAAACTGATGTCGGCCTACTGGGCAAATTTTATGCTCAAAGCTGACCCGAATGGCAACGGTATCCCGCTATGGCCGGTATATGGGCAGGATAAACAAATCATGGAGTTGGGATTACAGCCGACAGCCAAAACAATTCCCGAAGCTGCCGCGCTCGACTTTATGTATCAGAAAATGAAAGCGCCGCGTTGATATAGGTGAACTTTCCTGAATATGCCCCGGCATTTTTTTAAACATATAGACACTGAAAGCAGGCTGAATGGAACGACTCTTTTAACTCTTTTTCTCTTGTCCTCCTCTTATTGAAACTTTCCGATTTTCAATCTTTTGGTTTCAATAAGAGGAGGACAAGAGAGAAAGAGAAATCCTTTTTGAACCATTTTCGATGTCTAATTGGTATAAGGCGCTAAGGATAACTTTGCGGCCTTGCTCCTTGGCGCCTTTGCGTGAAAATTTTTACAGTAACGTCTTCCCACAGCGTGTTATGAGCAAAAAACAAACCGGTGAAAACCCGGTAATATCCGGTAGTCTTTCTGAAGCCGATCACGATTGGTATGTTTCTTGATAAAGAACAAAAAACATACTTCACTAAAACTACTCCTATGAAACTACTACTGCTTTGTACAGTGATTTCATTAGTATCCTGTACCTCTTACCAATACCTGAAAGTGGATGCACCCGGCATGTCGAGGAACAAAGAGAATGGTTTTGTAACAGAAAAAGACAGCCTGCAGGTATCCTATCAATTTTATGGTGCTGATGGTCCATTGCAGATCGAGGTATATAATAAAACCGGGCGCGGCATGGTGCTGGACCTGAACCGGTCGGCATTGGTAGTCAATAACCAGGCGGCTTCTTTTTATAAAGGTGATATACAGATAAAAGGCATCAGCAGGGGTGCTTCTGTAGAATGGCAGAGAAGGGTTACAGGAAATTTCACCCGGTTTTCGGCATCTGCCACACAGCAACCGGACATGCTGTTCGTTCCTTCACAATCCTATATCAGTTTTACACCCATGAACCTTACGGATAGTTATCTCGATACGCTTCCCGCAGCAGGTTTTACAAAGAAAAAGGTCACAACAGATGATGGAATTGTGATACCGGTGAATACGATCAGCTTTCAGCCCTCAACATCGCCGCTTGTGTTTTCTACCCACCTCACTTTTATCAGCAGCGATACTGAGCGGAAGGAATTTATACAACAGCATCATTTTTATGTGTCGGAGATAGTGGAAGCCTCTAAAGCACCGGGCATCCTTCCCTACAGTTTTTCTCCGAACGGCGATAAATTTTATGTATCAAAAGTCAGACCTACAGACAGCACCGGTTCTGTTTACAGAAATGCGAGAGTAGATTAGTAAATGAAACAATCCCTCTGTGTACCTCTGTGCTCTTTGTGCCTCTGTGGTAAAGAACATCCTCCATCAGATTGAAGCGAAGGCTTTACCACAGAGGCACAAAGAGCACAGAGGTACACAGAGAAAAAGTATTTGTTATAAGAGTTTCATCCCGAAATGCCCGAGCGTAGTAAACAATGCGCAGCGTACGAGTACACCTAAGCAACACCATACCAGCAGTTTCTTGAGGGGTACATTAAAACCAACACCTACCCCGATACTTACAGGGGCTCCTACTGTCATGGTACCTAAAAAACCAAGACCTATCACACCGAATTTGTCCCAGATGCGGTAAATGACACCTGTTTTGGGTTTTTCTACTTTGGGTTTCCTGTATCGTTTCACAAAACGCTGTATCCTTTCACCCAAAAAGGCGGCAACATATACACCAACCAAACCACCGATCAAACTGGCAGTGAATATGATCCAGGGAGAAAGTCCGAATGCAAAGCCTGCGGGAATGGCTGCATAGATCTCAAAAGTAGCAAGAGCGGCAACGGTAAGTATCTTCAGCACAGTTAAATGATTTGGATGGCGAATATAGCAGGAATACAGGAGGAATGTTGTTGTTAATTCGTTAACACATTGAAAACTATTGATGAAAATTTGCACCCTGATATTCAGGATTTTTTTTTAACACAGAGACCACAGAGGTAATAGAGGGCCCTCTGTGTTTACTCTGTGGCCTCTGTGTTGAAAAAATCCCGAAATAAACGAAGTGTGATTTTACACGGAGGAATTATTTCTCCCACCCTGTCTCCTTCAACGCAGGATCATTTTCTTTTTTCAGGAAATCGGCATCTGACAATGAGCCCGCTTCCCATTCCAGTATCGCATTATCCGGTACTGTTTCCACCGGCGTTTTCCAGGAAACGGAGGTTTCATTATAGGCAAGATTGGATTGGGAAGCATAGCATGAGATGATCGACCAGCGGGGATGTTCGGACAGGTTGCCCTCGGAACGGTGCAGGATATTGCTATGAAATATGAGCGCATCACCCGCTTCCAGTTCGCAATACACGAGTTCCATTGTTTGCAATGCGTTATTGACCATTACCATATCCGCACCTACCTGCTCACCGGCGAAACCATGGTTGACACGGCCCAGTTTATGAGAGCCTTTGATCACCTGCAGGCAGCCATTCTGTTTGCTGGCGGGTGTGAGTGCGACCATGATGCTGATCAACTGGTCGGGAAACAGGAACTGGTTCTTGTACCAGTAGCCATAATCCTGGTGCCATTCCCAGGCACCGCCTACTTTGGGTTCTTTCTGCATCAGTTTGGAATGAAAATGGCAAACGGGCGCATTACTGTCGAGCAATTTTCCCACCGCATGCACCATTTTTTCACTGCGGGTGAGGTAACCGAATACATCATTACCCGGGGTGAACCAGAGTGACAGTTTTGTTTTCTTGCCCGATTGATCATTCAGATCCAACGCATGTTTTGACATGGCGGCATCCTGTAATGCAGTCTGGTATAGTTTATCTGTTTCCTCTTTTGAGCAAAAAGCTTTCAGGTGGAGGTAGCCATCGCGATGGTATTTGTCAATGTCTTCGGGGTTGAGTTCTTTGTATGGCATAACGTATTTTATTTATCGGAGCGAAGATTTTAACACAGAGACCACAGAGATAACACAGAGGGCCCTCTGTTATCTCTGTGGCCTCTGTGTTGAAAAAAAATAATGTCAGAAGGAAGTTCATTTATCACGCGGATATTTCTGCAGCATTCCTTCTTCTTTCATCAGTTTCTCAATCGCATCCATATCCATCGGCACAAAATCGGTAAGGATCTCGGCTCCTGTTTCGGTGATGATGATCATATCTTCCAGACGTATGTAAATCTTTTCTTCCGGTACGCGCAGTGCAGGTTCGATGGTGAATACCATACCGGCGCGCAGCGGGCCGCCATCATAACCGCCCACATCGTGCGTAGCCATACCAACCCAGTGACCAAGTGATGTGTTACTGCTCTCTGTTGACCTGCTGTAACTGTCAACAAACTGTTCAGCCGCTTTCTGGTAAATGGGTTTGGAGAATTTGGCAGCTGCCAATACCTGTTTCATTTCGGCGGCGGCGGCTTTTTTGATGGTTTGTGCCGTAAGACCCGGTTTGATGTTTTTCAGGATCGCTTTATAACACTGCAGGTAAAATCCATACAGTTCGCGCTGCCAGTCGTTGAACTTACCGTTCACCGGTATCATACGCGTTACATCGCTCATATAATAGTTTACATCGGGTGCATAGTCCATCAGTAAAAACTCACCATCCTTCATCACCCTTTTTCCTTCGTGGTAATGCGGGTACCAGGCATTGGTGCTGCTGGCGATCAATGAATAGTAGGCATCGCCCTGTGCTCCGTTGCGGTAATACACGTATTTGGCCATCGCATCCAGGTCGGATTCCGGTATACCGGGTTCGGTTGAACGCATCGCTTCCATCAATGCAAGACCCGACAAGCGGGTTGTTTTTTTGATCTGAACAATTTCCTGCGCGCTTTTGATCAAACGAAGCTGGTCGAGTACGGGTGTCAGGTTGCGTAATGTCAGTTGCGGGAACCCGGTTTTCAGCCGGTTGATAAACCGCGCTTCGCGTGATTCGCGTCCATCCCAGGGATCGGCCTGCGCATCGGCAGTGGCGCGTAGGGCCAAGTCGCGGCTCATGGCAAGGCCTTCTGCGGGTGAGAACGGGGTGTACAGGTCTGTGTTCTGCGCCCTGCGCAGGTAACGTGACAAATGTTCGCCCAGCATTTCCGCACCATATACATTGTCAATACCCGACAGTTTTTTGATCAGGTCGGCATCTTCCGCAGACAATACCTTGCCCTCACTCGATTCGCGGCCGCTGTTGCGGTGCGGGAGGTAGAGGGATGCCGTACGGTTGGAGCCATCCAGCAATAAGTAGGCATGGGCAACTTCAATACCCGACACATAAAAGAACTCATTACCCTGGCGGAAACGGGTGTAGCCCTCTTCTGAAGGTGCACCCTGCAGTACGGCGGCACCGTTCTGCCCGATAGCGTCATAGATCTTACTACGCCGGGCTGCAAATTCTGAAAGGGTAAAATCGGGGGTAAATAAGGGAACATCCTGTGCCGGCAGCTGTGTAGAAACGAATAATACCAGCATCTGGCAGATTCGGGTGGCCATTTTGGCTTTTAATGATTTCATAAGGAATGTATTTAGTACACAATAGTAAAATGCTATATAAACAACTTATAATCAATCAATTAAAAATCGTCAAAGGACTAAATAGTCGAATTACTACTATTAAAATATCGTTAAAAGAACCGTATTAGTAGTTGTTTAACATTTATATGTAGTTTTTACACTACATTTGCTAAACAAATCACTACCACGGTAGTCGCCCACAGGATCCAGGGTGACAAACCTCCCTTAACTGGGAAATTCTACCCGAAAATCAGTGAAACAAAATTAAAGGACGCATAATGACCTATGCACCCTAATGGTAAAAAATTGCTTACAACTTATAAAAACAAACATATTATGAAAAAGATTTTAATTATCGCGATTTCTTTTGTTACTCTTTCAGCCGTAACGAACCGTTCATTTGGCCAGACTGCTAACCTGAACATTACTTTATCTGACGTACTTTCGTTTACTGTTTCACAGCCAGCTTCCCTGAACGTGAATTTTGACAGTGAAACCAAATATAACAATGGCATTACTGCTCTTGCCACCGATCATATCAGCGTAGTAAGTTCTAAAGGTTATGTGATCAAAGCAAAAGCGGGTACTGTTACAGGTACTGCCGCACTGAATCCAAATACTGTGAAACTGACATCTTCTATCGGTAGCACCAACAGCGGTAATACAAGTGGTCTTACTTTCCAGACAGATGTGGTACTTCCTGCATCAAGCGGTACTTCGGCTACTATCGTAACAGCTACCAGCAGTTCATGGGATGGCGCTAATTCTACCAACAAATTCAACATATCTTACCTGATCGGTGCAGGCGGCGCTTTTGCCGGCAAAGCTGCAGGTGCGAATGTTATACCAGTAGTGTACACAGTAACCCAGCCTTAATATAAAAAGGAACCACGCTGTAGAAACTACTTGCTTACTTATTGTTTAACCAGGAAAGGCTTATTGCCTTTTCTGCATTTAACCGGTTATGAAAAAAAGCATTTTTGTTTTTATCGCGTGTATCCTTTTATCTGCACTTAACAGTCGTATTGCCGCACAGGCGGGTATGACGGTTAGTCCCGGCAAACTTTATTACAAAGTTGGTTCCGGGGGCAGCGCTACCCAGAAGATCGTTGTGAGTAACCCCAATGATAAAGAACTGGAGGTGGGTGTTTCCATGAGTGACTGGAACTATGATTCACTCGGTAATAACCAGACATTTGATGCCGGTGCACTGGAAACATCCTGTGCAGACTGGGTGCAGGTTTTACCCGGCTCATATTTTACACTGAAACCACAGGAGAAACGGGAACTGACGATCGTGTTTACTGTTCCCGCCGATGCCAATAGAGATATTCCCGTACATACTGCGATGCTGTTTCTGACGCAGTTGAATCCCGGCGACGGCAGAGCCGCCAATGGCGCCGCCATCAAAGTGAGTGTGCGCATGGGTGTAAAGCTGTATCATTCTTTTTCACAGGCAGATGAACGTGATATCGAAGTCGTGGACATGAAAGATGTACCGGACAGCGCCAACAAATCCGGTTTCCTGGAACTCGCTTTAAAAAATACCGGTAAAACCTGGCTCGAAGGAAAGATCAAATGGGAACTGCTGAACACCCAAACCGGTGATAAGCGCAAACTGGATGACCAGGATGTTTTCTCTCTCCCGGGTGATTACCGCATTATGAGACAGGCTTTACCAGCCGATCTTCCCAAAGGAAAATATACCGCTACCGCTGTTATCAACTATGGTAACAAGGACCAGCTTAAACTCGTGGAACTCGAGTTTGCCCGTTAATGAAAAACATACGCACCATATTCTTTACAAAAAGCAGTTACAGGCTGATGGCCTGTATCACTGCTTTTTTATTATTGACCACCACCTATTCATTTGGCCAGGCAGTAGGCTATTTTAAGGGAACAGATCCTGTATTCAATACATTGGCTGAGATCAATGCGGGCGCTACCAGCTCAAGTTATGTAACGGTACAATACAGTGGTTTTGTGAATGGTGTTACCTACGCATCAGGCTGGACCCTTCGTGTAAGGGCCAATGGCAGTTTTTCTAATGGCAGTACCACGGTTGCGCCTCAATATATTGCGCTTCGGTATAGTTCTTCCAATGGAGGTCCTTCCGGTGTCAGCGGCACGGGGTATAAAACATTAAGCACTGGTTCCACCCAGTCGTTGATCAGCACCACTTCCAGTATTCAAACACCACCTATGTATTTTTTTGAGCATAGGCTTGATATGCGGATAACGGGCGGCAGTCATCTTACAGTTGGCACAGGTACCTACACAGGCAGTGTCACCTTAACACTGGTTGATAAAAACGGGGTGACCGTTGCCACCAATAACAATGTACAGTTATCGTTCGTGGTCAATTACAGCAATACCTGCAGTGGCGCTACCATTTCTACTTATTCAAGTAACCAGTACACGTTTACCAGTTACGCGCAACAGACAGCGGGCGCTACGATAACGGATGCGCTTACGGTTCAATACAATCCCAACACATCAAGCTGTACCGGCTGGAGCCTGAGAGTAAGGGCCGCGGGTAATTTTACCAATGGATCCAATACGGTGGCACCGCAATATTTTTCGCTACGCTTCAATAGGGTGAGTTCGGGTTCGCCAACCGCTTCCGCCATTGGTGTAACCAATAATGCCGTAGCGCTGAGTACTACGGATGTGGCGCTGATCAACCAGTCAAATGCGGCTTTTGTACCCAATGCGGCTACCGAGCATAAATTTGACATGATCATCCAGGGTGGCAATCACCTGTTGCTTCCCAATGGTACGTATAGCGCGAGCCTGGTTTTTACTTTGTACAACCAGAGCAACCAGGTTGTTTCCACTTCTACGGTTATCGTTTCTTTTGCCGTCAATTCCAGCACCAATACCTACACGGTCGTGCTGCAGAATTCGGCAGACAATATCAATATGGTTTTTAATACACCGGCAAATTTTACCAATGGCGTATCCGTTACAAAATCAAACGGTTTAAAGATCACGGGGTACAGTCCGTACCAGGTATTGATCAAAACAAGTTCTGCCAACCTGGTATCCGGCACCAGTGCCAATACGATACCTGTATCAGTGGTAAGTCTTGAACCCACGCAAAGTACTTCAACAACTGGCGGTATACTTATGTACACGCGTCAGTTATCCAATGCCGACCAGATCATCATCACCAACCCGTTGACCGATCATACCCAACAGGTAGTTGAATACCATCTCAGGTATTATACACAGCCGGGCGATAACCGGCTTGCTGTCGGCTCAGGAAGTTTTAATACCACTGTGATCTTCGTGGTCACACCCAAATAATACTGCGGCGAGAATCGTGAGATAAGCTAATGAAACAAAACAATACCATCCATTATCTGGCTAAACAGCTATACTGTTTTGCACAAGGACCCGTCCTGGTAGTGGTGTTATTATTTTGTGTGCTATTGCCAGCAACCTCAGTTGCGCAATCTCTGGGTGGCGGAAGTATGACCGTATCGAGAACATCCATCAATGCATCGAATGAAGAACTGGTTGACCTGATGATCAAGATCACCAATACTTCACCCATACCATTAGAAGGGACCCTGGTGGTAACGATACCTGCAGGTTTTGAGATCGTTTCCAAACAAACCATACCCGTACTCATAGAATCTAAGGACAGCATTTTTGTACCCGTAAAAATTTTCGTAAGTAAGAAAGCAGCTTCGGCAAGGGTGCATACCCTGCGTTTTATCTTACAAAACAAATACAATATTGAACTTGCGCAGGCAACTACACAGGTTCGCGTAAGCGCCAACAGGAAAGCCAGCCTGTTTACGATGGTATCCAATATACTGCTGGATAACAATATGGATTCTGTGATCATACCTGTTCGTATATCCAATGCTGGAAATACTACACAGAAGATCACGGTCATTACTGCCTATCCCGCCGATGTACAGGATGTTGCTTTTCATTCCTCCCTGCAGATCAGTTTACAAGCCGCAACAGATACACTGATCTATTTTGCCAAACGCGTGACACGTAAAATAAGCAACTCAGAAGGGTTCAATGTAACCGTAACCGGTTTATATGAGAACGGCGACCTGGTAGGTATGGCTTATGTACGCGTGCAAAGCGCCAGAAGCAACCGCAATTACCAGGGATATACAGGATCGGAATTTTACAATGAGAACAGTATTACACTGAGTTCACAAAGTATGTTTACGCAAACACAATCCTATATGCTGCGTGGCAACGGAAGCACTGATCTCGCGGGTGGAAAACTCGGCTATAATATGGACCTTACCACCTGGCAGAACAGCTACTCCCCTGCCATGCTCCGCAATACATGGATCGATTACCAGAAAAACAATATGGGTGTAAGGGTTGGTAATATCAACCGGTATTTTGATATCAACCTGTCGGGTCGTGGTGCATCTGCCTACATCATAGATACGGGATCGGCTAACCGTTATGAAATAGGTTATATAGATGGCAATACCAATCTGCTGGGAGACAAATATGCCTATTTCCCCATCGGTCAGGCGGCATGGGGTACTTTTAAACATGCAGGAAAAAAATGGCAGCTGAACAGTTTTGCCTTGTATGAAGATAACCCGGCGCTGGATGCAAAGAACCAGATCGTAGGGAACACACTCAGTTTTGTTACACCTAAAAAGATCTATTACAGTTTCAGCCTTAACGCATCCCGCACCGCTGAATACCTTAACCCAGACTCTGCAAAATTCGGTATGGCCGCGAGTGCAGGTATTAACGGCACGATTGGCAGGTTATCGATCAGCAGTCTCAATTATTTCAGCAGCGGCTACTATCCCGGTATACAGAGAGGCGCTATCAGCCTGTCGGAAAAATTTACCTGGATGATGAATTCAGCTACTTCGATATGGCTGACGATGGATTATAACCGCTATTCACCCAAAACATTATCCGCCGCACAGTTTGTTCTCCCTTCATTCGGAATGATCCGTGCAGAACTGGGTATTGCAGGCAAAGCGGGTAAGATCAATCTGTCAGGCGCACCCAGATTTACCCAGGAAAGCAGTAATGCTTACCAGTTTGCTAATTTCCCTGCAGACCAAATGCATTCGCTGAACGCCTGGGATATGACAGGTTCTGCAAGCTACCCGATCGGCGATAATCATTATGTATCTGTGAATACCGAGGCGGGTATGTACACCACCAGTTTTGATCCCGGTCAATACATGCACATGCGTTCCAATCTTTATTATAGAAAAGGGATATTCAGTCTGAATGCCACCGTGCAACTGGGTACTTTCTTTTTAGGAGAAGCCGCCAATAACTATACCACCAAGATACAGCCACGTCACCTGATCAATATTATCCCTGCCATACAGAAAAGTTTTTTCAGGAACACATTGCGTGCAGAAGCGAGTATTGGTTATATGGAGAATGGTTTTTCAGGCAGCAGTTTTTACCTGAGCGGCAGGGCCGAATATGATATTACCAGGAAAACCATTTTTTATGCCATGGCAAACTATAACCGTTATGCCGGATTTGGCTACAGCATCATTGAAATGGGTATCACACAGAAACTGCAGTTACCCAAGGCTACTGTAAAAAAACATACGCTTGAAGTATTCGTGTACAAAGACATCAACCGTAACGGCGCCTATGATGCCGCAGACTCTGCGGCCAGCGGTTATCTCTTATATATCAATGATGATATTTTTATCAGTTCAGCGGATGGCAGCATCCTATACAAAAACATTCCCCCGGGCAGCTACCGTTTGAACATGCCTGCCAGCAAAGGATGGTACGCGCCGGAACAAACCATCGAGGTAGATAAAAAATCGCGGATAGAAATTCCCCTGCAGCAAACAGGTACCATCAAGGGTGGTATCAGTTATATTTCCGGGGAGTTTAGTTATGATGTCAATACCAGTCTTTCGGGTATCTCCGTTATTGCGATGGATAGTCATGGCCGTACTTTCACTACCAAAACAGGTATTGATGGTAATTTTGTACTGTATATCCCGGTTGGTCAATATACCATTAGCCTGGATAAGGCTTCGTTGGTTACCGAGCTGGAGGCTCTCAATAATGACCAGCAGGTAACAATTGCCACTGCCGGTGTTAAAGTTGTCAATTTTCAACTGAAAGCCAAATCGCGCAAGATCGAAACAAAGAAATTTGTATCGCCTGGCCTGCCAAAGAACCCATCTAAGAAGTGATGAACGACTAGTATTCAATCTCTGTGTACCTCTGTGCCCTTTGTGCCTCTGTGGTAAAGCCTTCGCTCCAATCGATGGAGGGTGTTCTTTACCACAGAGGCACAAAGGGCACAGAGGTACACAGAGAAAATAGCCTAATTCAACTTTCTAATTGGTATTAGATATTGTATCTTCAGTAACACATACCCTGCTGTATGAAAAAGCTATTTTTCATTTTACTCAACAGTATATCCCTGCTATCTATGGCACAGTTGAAACCTATCCCTTCAGGTGTATATCATTGGTCTGAATTACCGGTGCGCAAATCGGGTGACCGTGAGGGCCGCCGCATCATGGAAGGCAGCTCGCCCCAGTTCGAATACCTGGAAATGCATGCCACTACACAGCAAAAAGGAGCAGTGCCGCGACCGCCACATGCACAAAAAGATATTGAAGAAGTTATTATCGTAAAAGAGGGTACCATGAAATTTACCATCGGTAAGGAAAGCAGGGTACTCGGCAAAGGCAGTGTAGTATTGATACCACCACAGGAAATGCAGTCCGTTGAAAACGTAGGTGACGGACCGCTTACCTATTATGTGATGATGTTCCGCTCCAATAAACCGATGAACATGGAGAGGTCCGCAAAAGCGGGTGGTGTATTATTTCTCAATGCAGATTCTCTCGCATACAAACCTTCCGAACGTGGCGGTGGAATCAAGTATTTTGACAGACCCACGGCCATGTGCGAAAATTTTGAAATGCATATTACCCATCTAACGCGCAAAGGACCCAGCCATGCGCCTCATGCACATATCGATACCGAGATCATCCTGGTGACAGAAGGCAATACGGAGATCAGGATCGGCGAGAAAACCTATACCGCTTCTGCCGGCGACCTGTATATCATGAATAGCGGCGAGATGCATGGTATCAGTAATGCCAGCGATGCGCCGTGCAGGTATTTTGCTTTTAAATGGAGATAAAAGTGGCGGAGGCACCATGATTTTTTGTTGAATTTCTTACCCATGAGCCATTGGTATGCGATTATTACTATCACCAGAAAGAACGGTGATGAAAAATTTTACAACCCTGTTAATAGTGATCATTATAGGATCCGTGTTCACGAGCTGTGCGGCATTAGGTAAAGTGATACAGCCTGGACCATGGCTGGGGTTACTGAACCTTGCGGCAGCAGCAGGCATATCGGTATTTATCCTGCGGGGATCCCCTAAATAATTACGCCTGATCCTGATCCCTGACCCTTGTGTCTTGAACCTTGCTTCACTAACATCCTGCAAATCCTAATAACCAATACAGGATAACAAATACAAGGATGGTACCCAAACATCCCCCACCCCATTTATAAGCGCCATACCCGGCGATCAGTGTACGCAACCAGTTACGCATAGTTTAATGTTTTCATAATTGCATAAAAAATCGTTCCTGATCCTATTGGCTAAGGCATCCTATAGGTTCGGACAAAAATTCTGCGTAAATCTGTGTAACCTGTGGCAAAAAAAAGCTCTTTTTTAAAACAGAACCCTGCTAAAATCTTATTTTTAACCAACTATCCTCTCAATATGTACCGCATCCATCTGCCGAATCGGAGATTTCTTTTACTGCTGATCTTATCATTTGCCGGCATTTTTAATTCATGTACCACGAAGGAAGTAGTGATTTCTGAAAGAGAAAAAGTTGTCAATTACCTGACAGGTATGGGCAACCGCTACTGGCATATAAAAGACATATACACAAATGGTGTGAAACAGGCACTTACCCCTGCCCAATTGAGTTTTTATAAAACCTATACCATCAAATACGGGACCGGTCTTGTAGAGAATACAGGCGTATGGACCGATGGAAACGGCTTCATCGGAAGCTGGGAAGTGATTGATGTGAAGCATATTCATGAAACCGTTCAGAATGCACCTACCGGGCCCGTATTGATCAAACTGACCATCAATAAGATCGGCACATACGAATTGGATGTTGAGTACACAGCCAACGGGCAGACGATCCGTTCTGTTTATATAGGTTATTGATCTTTTGTGTATTCCTGGTGTTTTAGTGGTTTCTGTTGCCAACTCAGCAACAGCTATTTCAAAATCTTTAGTAACTTACCACAAAACATATTCTATGAGCTCCCGTAGACATTTCCTCCACAAAATCACCGGATCGGCTATCGGTTTGGCCGTATTGCCAAAACTGGTATCAGCCGATGAAATTTACCAGGGTCCTGTATTACGCGTTGCCATCATGGGTCTTGGCAGTTATGGTAGCCGTGTAGCCGATGCCATGCAAAACAGTACCAAAGCAAAACTGGTTGGTGCCATCAGTGGCACACCTTCCAAGCTTACTGCCTGGCAAACCAAGTATGGCATTCCGGCTAAAAACTGTTATGACTACAGCAATTTCGACGAGGTTAAGAACAATCCTGATATTGATGCCATCTATGTTATCACCCCCAACTCACTTCACCACGACCAGGTGATACGTGTGGCCAAAGCCGGCAAACATGCCATCTGTGAAAAACCGATGGCCATCAATGCAAAGGAGGCACAGGAAATGGTGGATGCCTGTGATAAGGCAAATGTAAAATTACTCGTAGGCTACCGTATGCATTTTGAACCCAAAACACTCGAGATCATCCGTATGCGCAATGCGGGTGAATTTGGCAAGATCAAATTCTTCCAGGGTCTATGCGGTTTCCGTATCGGCGACCCTACGCAATGGCGGTTGAACAAACAACTAGCCGGCGGCGGTTCCATGATGGATATCGGTATCTACGCGATCAATGGTGCGAGGTATATGGTGGGTGAAGAACCGGTTTGGGTATCGGCACAGGAAACCAAAACCGATCCTGTCAAATTCAAGGAGGGTGTGGATGAAACGATACAGTTCCAGTTTGGTTTTCCCAGCGGTGCAGTGGCTTCATGTTTATCTACTTACGCTATGAATAACCTCGACCGTTTTTTCCTGGATGGAGAACAGGGCTATGCAGAACTCCTGCCTTCTACCAATTACGGACCGATAAAAGGCAAAACCAATAAAGGTGAGTTAACACATCCGCATGTAACACACCAGACCGTTCAGATGGATGAGATGGCCGGTATTATTTTAGAAGGCAAACAACCCATCGTACCTGTTGACGGAAGAGAAGCCGTAAAAGACATGAAGATCATTGATGCGATCTTTGAGTCGCTTAAAACAGGGAAAAAAGTAAACCTCAAATTATAATAACAGATCGCTCAAAACCGCGCCTTTGCGCCTTTGCGTGCAATTTTCTCACGCAAAGGCGCGGTTGGATGGTATACTTTCTAAACCTCTATGTAAGTATGAAAACAATGTGTTTGATGTTCGCGACTTTTGTTTTTCAGCAGGTTGTTTCCGCGCAGAAAGTTGATCCATATAAACCTGATCCCGGTACACCCAAAAAAATAGCCGGTATGGAACTTGCCTGGAGCGATGAATTCAATACCAATGGTAAACCCGATCCAAAAAACTGGACCTACGAAAAAGGTTTTGTACGTAACAATGAACTGCAATGGTACCAGCCTGATAATGCCAACTGCATCAACGGCGTATTGCTGATAGAGGGCCGGCGCGAAAATATGCCTAACTCTGTTTATAAAGAAGGCAGTACAGAATGGCGCAGCAGCCGACCTACGATACAATATTCTGCGGCCAGTATTAAAACACAGGGGTTGCAACAATTTCTGTTTGGCCGTTTTGAAATACGGGCAAGGATCGATACTTCTTTAGGCTCCTGGCCCGCTATCTGGACGTTGGGAAACGGCAGGTGGCCATTGGCTGGTGAAATTGATATCATGGAATTTTACCGCAGTGATAATGCACCCACCCTACTTGCCAATCTTGCCTGGGGCAGATCTGAAAAAGGCGGACCAATATGGAACACCAAAAAAATCCCTTATGTCTACTTTTTAGCAAAGGACAAGGATTGGGATAAAAAGTTCCATACCTGGCGGATGGACTGGAGCAAAGATGCTATTTCGCTATACCTTGATGATGAATTACTGAATACGAATGCGCTCAGCCAGACTTTGAATCCTGATGGAAGCAATCCTTTTTTACAGCCACAATATATGTTGCTCAACCTCGCTTTGGGGTCGAATGGAGGAGATCCTGCTTCTTCCCGCTTCCCGATTAAATATGAAGTGGATTATGTGAGGTATTATAAACCGCTTTGAGTGCTTTTCAACACAGAGGCCACAGAGTTTAACAGAGGGCCCTCTGTTAAACTCTGTGGCCTCTGTGTTAAAAACCTTCGCTAAGGATTGTCAATAACCTGCTTACATTTATATTATGAAACCTGTTATCACCATAGTGTACTGTCCAAAGTGCGGCTGGTTATTACGCGCTGCTTATATGGCCCAGGAATTCCTGACCAGTTTTACCGATGATATCAAAGAGGTCAGTCTCAGGCCCGGCGATGAGAACGGTCATTTCTACATATTGATCGATGACAGGAAAATATTTGACAGGAAGACGCATGGCGGTTTTCCTGAGATCACCACGTTGAAACAAATGGTCCGCGATATTGTGAATCCGGGGAAGAGTCTTGGACATGCCGATAAAAAACATAGCAGTACTGATTAATTCATTCACAACAGTCTACACATGCTTGGCGTAGTTTTATGCGGCGGACAAAGTACCAGAATGGGATCTGATAAAGGTCTGATCAACACTGCTACCAATACCTGGGCGCAAAATACTGCCAACCTGTTTTTACCCCTTGCCCTGCCAGTTGTTATTTCTGTCAATGACATTCAACAGGATGCTTACGCCAAGGCTTTACCCGATGCAAAGCTGATACTGGATGATCCTGCATTTAGCGTAAGAGGACCCTTACTTGGTGTACTAAGTGTGCATGGCCAATACCCCAAAGAAGATCTTTTTGTACTGGCATGTGATATGCCGCTTATGGAAACTTTTTTACTAAAAGAATTGCTGCACGCGTATCTGCAAAACACCGGAAGCGATGCTTTTGTTTTTTCGACAAAAGCTGAACCCGAACCATTATGCGGGATCTATACCAGCTCAGCACTGGCTGGTTTTCTGCAATTGTACCGGGAAGGAAGATTACTGAAACACAGTATGAAATACCTGCTGGAACAATTGAATACTTTTTTGATCCCTGTTCCGGCGCATAACGAGAAATATTTTACCAATGTCAACGCGCATGCAACCCTAAACGGATTGTAACCCCAATTGCGTCTTTTCAAGTTTTACAAAACCAGTTTTGGGATTTTCGCATAATGAACAGCTATATCCTTCATCAAGCGCATCAAAAGCGGTACCGGGTGTAATGCCCGTTTGCGGTTCTCCTTCTTTTTCATCATACACTGTAAAACAATCTGTGCATTGGTAAATGTAGACGGGTTTTGTTTTTTTATCTGTGTTGTCTTTTTTAACCGGCGCACCATCCTTTGCCTGGCGGTTTGTTCTTTGTGTATGGAATGAAAATACCGCCCGGCGTAACTGTTCCGGCAAGAGCCAGCGCGGATTGTTGCGGCTGAACACAAAGCCGGTTCGTTCGTTCGGATTGAATTCATGTGAGCAAAGAATATCATACACATAAAAAAATCCGATCCCAAAAAAAGTCAGCAAGGATTTCCGCCTTACCAGGATACTGCTGAACACTTCGCTTTTTTTCCTGGTCTTGATGCCGATACATACCCCAAAAGTCCTGGTATCATCTTCGTGAAAGTGGTGCAACAGGTAATTTTTGATCGCCAGTCCATCCTGGCAATTGTCTTCTACCTGGAAATTCAGTTCATTAGCGGCATGACGTACATTGATCTTATGTTTAGCCAGCAATTCGTTCCAGTAAACTTTGTCTTTCTCTTCAATACTTTTTATAATCAATGATTTCCAGGGAGTACTGCAAAGCAAGCCTATCTTGGTTTGCAGGCACAAACGGCAGATATCTTTCAGAAAATGCACACTGAATAATTCATCACGCCGGTAGATACCCAGCCAGTATTTATCATAATACCGGTTGATCCCTTCATAGTATGGTAAATTGAATTGCGGCAGTTTGGCAGCGCCCAGCGCCGGCTGTGTGATATAATTTTCCTTCTCCAGCATGGAAAAAAGTAATTGCCCGTCTGCATGAGGGTTATCATAAAACTGTTCAGGGTCGGCAAAGATCAAATCTTCCAGTTTGCGGGAAACATTTGCCAGGTCGTTAGTATATACCAGCTCGCGATATTCATGAATATGGTTGGTCCTGGGAAACCGAACAAACAAATGCCAGAAATGTTGTGATGCTTGTGCCGCCACCCAGTTAATATTACCGGTAAGCAATGGTGTAAAACTCTGGTTGCTGTCTGATACATTGATCTTGAGCCGTGGTTCATAATCGATGGCATCAAAAATATCTTTATACACACCTTCACTTAACCAGGTATCGGTGATAAATACTTCTTCTGCAGGATAGGAACTTACAATATTGGGATACCCATCCGAATCTATGGAATACGCAATGCCCCATTGGTTGAGTTTGCGTTGCAGTATATGCACCGCATCTGCCTGTACATCAATCAGCAATTGCTGCCGCAGACCAAACCTAACATTGATCACACCTGCCTCAGCAGCCGCTTCCATGATCCGCAAAAGATCGCCGGGCGATATGATACCTCCGCGGAAATTGACCTGTATATTATAACTATACTTCATTACTATTTTTAATCACTCAATCCAAACTCATGCATGGCTTTCGGGAAATTTTTATTTTCATGTCCCGGTCTGCACAGCTTCAGCAAAGCAAATCGCTGTAGCCTGCTGATCAACTTCCATTTTTCGATCGGGATCTGCCAATTATACTCAGCGGCTTTTTTCCGTAGAATCACAGGCACCGTATTTACCTGCGACCACAGCGGTTTTTTTTCTACAGCCAGTAATGTTGGTTCATTACCGGTTCGCAACAGCACCAGTTGTTTCAGATACCTGTGATAATTCGCTATCTCCTCATCGCTTACACATGCCTGCCTTGTTAACAGCAACCTGTCTTCAATTGTAAACCTGCTCCATTCAGACAGTTTGAGCTTTATACCTGCGAGATCCAACTTGAAACGGACGATCATGGGAATACAACGGACATTTTCTTCCACAAAATCCTCTTCAAACAGGAACCCTTCTGCACCAGCATAATCGCGCTGCATGTGTGCATTGACAAAAGGATCATTAAGCGTAACTGTTTGTTTACTGTCCATCAACTGTTATTTATGCCCTCACCATGTTTTCTTCCCTTTCCGGTTCATGGGATGTTTTCTGCAAGGTATTTTCCAATATACGTTTCAGTTCCGGCCGGCAACTTCCACAACCCATGCCGGCGCCGGAGACCTGGCAGAGTTGCAGCAGGTCACTGCAACCTTCTGCGATCCTTGCGGTAATGTTTCCTTCCCCCACCGAAGCGCAACTGCATACCAGTTTACCGCTCATCGGTTCTGCTTTTTTTCCTGAGCGCAGCAATTGAAGACGTTTTTCACTCAATTCAATTTTTCCCTCTATCAGCGAACGGAACTCGAGGAACTCAGTTTTATCTCCTATGAGTATGGCACCTACAAGACGGTCCTGGTAAATGATGCATTTTTTATAGTAGTGTTTTGCCTTATCAATGAATACCACTTCCTCATAACCGGGTTTATCGGGACACTCTGCCAGTCCGAGTGAGCAGATATCCGTTCCATGCATTTTTAGTATGTTCATCAGCAATGAACCATCGTAATATTTTGCGATATCACCACCGAGATAAGAAGCCACCACAGCGGCCTGTTGTTCGACAGCGGCAGTAATACCATATAAAAATCCTTTAAACTCGGCGATCTCTCCTACTGCAAAAATGTTCTTATCACTGGTGCGTAGGTATTCATCCACCACAACCCCGCGTTTACATTCGATACCAGCCGCTTTCGCGAGTTCGATATTGGGAACAGTGCCGATCGCTATCACAATTGCCTGGCAATTGATCGTGAGACCGCTTTTTAAACGGATGCCGGTAACCTCCCTGGCACCGAGGAACCTTTCGATTTCATCGTTATAATAAATATCCACGGACCTGTCAACCAGTTCTTCATGTAACAACTGGCTGCCCAGCGGATCAAGCTGCCTGTCCATCAAACGCGAGATACGCTGTACGATCGTTACATCGATATTCACTTCCCTCAGCGATGCAGCCAACTCTATCCCCAGTAACCCTCCGCCTACTATCACTACTTTGCCTTTAGCGCGATCGATATGATCCCTGAACTGATCCGCATCTGTACGGTTACGCATGGTAAATATGCCGCCGAGCGGGGGCACATCCCTCAGCATGGCAGCACGGCTGCCCATCGCCATAAACAGGATATCGTACGAATGCACCTTCCCCCTGCTATCTGTTACTGTTTTCTTTTCACGGTCAATATACTCGATACTAACCCCGCGGTGGAGCAGTATACCGTATGCTTCTTCTTCAGCTTCGGTCATCTTCACTAACTGCTCCCATTTGTTTACACCGCTGATATAATCGGGCAACAACACGCGGTTATAAAAAGGAAAATCTTCTTTGCTGAATACTTCTATTGCATCGGTAGTATTGAGCGAACGGTAACTTTTCACAAAACCAAAAGCGCCGGCACCGGCACCGATAACAATGATCTTCTGTTTGGGCTTCCGGTACCTGCTTACCTGTACCGCTGAAAATTTAAAATCGGGTTCTTTGCTGATCGGGTCAACCAGGTTCTGCGTAAGGTTATTCGCCCTGTTCAGATCGCTGTTGCGGATTTTACCCCAATGCATCGGCAAGAACACTACTCCCTGTTTGATACTGTCCGACAATTTTGCTTTTACCCTTACCTCACCATTTGTATTGATCACTTCTACCAGGTCGTTTTCACGGATATTTCTTTCAGCTGCATCAAGTGGATGTATTTCCAGGAAAGATTCAGCAGTGTGCTGCCTTAGCTTATTCACTTTACCTGTTTTACTCATTGTATGCCATTGGTCGCGTATACGGCCCGTGGTGAGTATCAAAGGAAAGTTTGTATCCGGCTGCCTGCTGGTATTTTCATCGGGAAAACTATGGATAACCGCTTTTTGTGAACCCGTATAAAATTGTTTATCCGTAAACAGTCTTGGCGTTCCATGACCATTGGTGTTTTTGTGATAGGGCCATTGTACACTTCGTTTGTTTTTGAGTATTTCATGACTAAGCCCGCTGATATCGATACGTGTACCTGCTGTCAGCGCCACATGTTCTGCATAGATCTCAGCGGCATTGCGGTACCCGAATCCATTGTATCCCATCTTTTGTGCAAAACGACAGATGATCTCTGCATCAGGCAGAGCCTCACCGGGGGCATCCAGTACTTTTTCGAGATAGCTGATCCGTCGTTCAGCATTGGTCATCGTTCCTTCTTTTTCCAGCCATGCGGCCGCAGGTAATACCAGGTCGGCATAAGCAAGTGTTTCGGGTTTGGAAGAGATATCCTGCACCACTACGAACTTTGCTTTTTTCAATCCTTCTTCAGCGATCCGTGCATCGGGCAAACTGGTCAATGGATTGGTACATATTATCCAGATCGCTTTCAGGCGCCCATCGTTCAATGCATCAAACATTTCCGTGGCGGTAAGACCGGGTTTGGGTGATATCGTTTTACCACCCCAAAATGTTGCCACTTCCTCCCGGTGCGCTACATTCGACAGATCCCTGTGCGCAGGTAATAAATTGGCGAGTCCACCTACTTCCCTTCCACCCATCGCATTGGGCTGGCCCGTTAAAGAAAATGGACCTGAGCCAGGTTTGCCAATATGCCCGGTGATCAGGTTAAGATTGATCAGTGAAAGATTTTTCTGCACACCCACCACACTCTGGTTAAGCCCCATCGTCCACATAGTGATAAAGCCTTTTGCATGACCTATGCATGATGCAGCAGCACGGATATCGGCTTCCTCCAGCCCGCAGATAGCGGCGGCTTCTGCAACCGTTCGCTGGAAAACAGTTTGTTGATATTTATCAAATCCTTCTGTATGTGACGCAATAAAAGAGCTATCTGTCAGGTTCTGTTCTATAAGGCATCTTCCAATTGCATGATGCAACACAATATCGGTACCGGGATGGATCTGCAGGTGTATATCTGCGATGCCACAACTCTGTGTTTTACGCGGGTCGCTGACGATGATCTTCAGATTCGGATTTTTTTCTTTGGCCGCTTCGATCCTTCTCCAGAGTATCGGGTGGCACCATGCGGGATTGGCGCCCGCCACAAACAGGCAGTCAGCCAGTTCCAGATCATCATAGCATACCGGTACCGCATCTTCTCCCAGGCTCATTTTGTAACCGGCCACTGCGCTGCTCATACATAACCGTGAATTGGTATCGATATTATTACTGCCGATAAATCCTTTCATCAGTTTGTTGATCACATAATATTCTTCTGTGAGGCATTGCCCCGATGCATAAAAAGCCACTGATTCAGGTCCGTACTTATCGATCAAAGTTCTGAATACTGCGGCTGCACGTTCAAGCGCTGTATCCCATGAAACGCGTTGTTTGGGCGCATTTTTATTGTAACGCATTTCAGGATACAAGAGCCTGTCGCTGGTATCCATCACCGTATAATGCAGGTTCATGCCTTTGGAACAGAGCATGCCTTTGTTAACAGGATGATCAGCATCTCCCTCCACACGCAATTCGCCATTCTTTTCCTTCTGTACCACCATACCGCAACCCACTCCGCAATAACAGCAGGTGGATCGGTAAATGTCCTGTATCGTCGCCACGTTTTGCATAGTTATCAGGCAACAGCTTCTTGTTGAAGGGATACTTCCTCTGCTGTCATTTTTTTGATTTTATCAAACCTTGTTACAAAAAGCACCACCGACGAACCGATCACGATCACGGCTATATACATAAAAGCCTGTGCATACGTGATGTCGGCAGATTTAAAGAGCATGCCAAACAACATGCCGCCAACATTACCACCGGCGCCAACAATACCACTGATGAGCCCTATGTTTTTTTCATTGATAAAAGGAACAATGCCATAGGTAGTACCATTCGCCATCTTGAGAAACAATGCGAAAGAAAGCATCGACAGTATGGCCATACCCATCGATCCCGAAAAGGCAAATAATAATAAACCGCAGCCCTCCAGCAGCAACATCAACGCCAGTAAAAATCCTTTTCCACGCATACCATACCGTCTGCCTACTTTATCAGAAACAATGCCCCCCAATGCGCGCGCAAAAATGTTCATGAACCCAAAAATACCTGCCCAGAAACCTGCTGATGACTGCGACAGTTTGAACGTATCTACAAAATGCAGCGCTGCTATATTATCAAATGTGATCTCCATACCGAAACACATGGCATACGCAATGGTGAGCGCCCATATACGCCAGTCGCGCAGCACCGACCAGTCTGTTTTGGCTTTTCCTTTTTTTGTGCGGTCTATCTCATCATAATTTCCATTGGGTGTATCCTTTGTATACCGGTGATACATCCATGCCGCCAGTAACATCAAACAACCAGGAACGATCATAGCATATCTCCACGCCTGTGCACTGGTATAACCGAAGCCCACTATGACAGCAAATATCAAGGGCATCACCATATTGGTAACACCACCGCCAAGATTACCCCATCCACCCGCCACTGCATTGGCGGTGCCTTTAATGTTAGCCGCGAACATAACAGAGGTATGAAACTGCGTGATCACAAAAGAAGCGCCGATGATACCGATCGCTGCACGGAACAAAAGAAAGCTCGTGTAATCACGCGCAAGTCCTACCAGGAACACCGGCACACATCCGATCAGCAAGAGGCGGACAGCTGTTTTTCTCGGTCCCCAGGTATCGCATAATTTCCCTATGATCAACCTGGCAATAATGGTAGTGGATACTGAAACGATCACCAATGTACCCACCTGGCTTTTTGTAAGATGAAGGTCCTGCCGGATAGTAGGCATCAATGGCGCGAGCCCGAACCAGCCAAAAAAACAGACAAAGAACATGAACCAGGTAGTATGGAAGCTACGCATCTGTACGCCACGCGTGCTGAATATATTGAGCTTATCGAGTGGCTGTGCCAGTGTAAGCATTTTGGAAGAATTTTTTTGCATAGAAAAATTTTAGGATATACCAGCCCTGTTTCTTACACACAGTTGTGTTTTATATACCGATGTACACTTTGCCGTTCTCAACCCTCACGGCATAGGTTTTAATACTACAGGTATCATCCCCGTTAAGACATTCACCGCTGACCAGTGAGAATGTTTTTTTATGAAAGGGGCAGGCTACTTTGGGTTCATCGCCCTGGGTGCCGATCATACCACGACTCAATGCCATCTGTCGCCGGTGCGGACATTCGTTCTGTGTGGCATACCATTCATTACGCCGGGCAAAATGAAACAGGGCTATCTGTTCACTGTAATACTGAACACATACGCCGCCGTTGTGAGGTACATCTTCCACAAGACAGGCAAGGAACCAGGTACTGATGTTTTCTTCTGTTGCTGTTTGCATACAAGGGTTTTTGAACTGATAAAAGAATAGCCATGCATTGGCATAACCAATGGCAGGCAACCGTATTTCTCATACGGAAGCAATCGAAGAATAATGGCAGGAAACCGTACAGGGAATGATCCCTATGCAAGCACTATAAAACAAACCGATCAATCAATGTATTGTACATACAAAACCTATTTCCACTCTGTTGCTTTTTTCTGTTCACGCATGGGCTCAAACTGTACACTCGGATCTTTTTCACCGGGTGCATTTACAAAATGCGTGAACCGTTTGCGCAGTTCAGGATTATCAACCACCTCTTTCCACTCGCAGCGATAGCTATCCACCAGCAACTGCATTTCTTTTTCCAGTTCTTCTACAATACCCAGGCTGTCATTGATCACCACATTGCGCAGGTAATCTATACCGCCCTCCATTTTATTGAGCCAGGTAGCGGTACGCGTAAGCGGATCCGCAGTTTTGATATAGAACATCAGGAAACGATCGATATACCGTATACAGGTTTCGCTATCGATATCAGATGCCAGTAACAAAGCATGCTGCGGTTTGGAACCACCATTGCCGCATACATAGAGGTTCCACCCTTTTTCTGTAGCGATGATGCCAAAATCTTTGCTCTGCGCTTCTGCACATTCCCGAATACACCCGCTGACAGCAGATTTAATTTTATGTGGTGCGCGTAAACCGCGGTAACGTTCTTCAATACGTATGGCGTAGCTCACACTATCGTGCAACCCGAAACGGCACCAGGTACTGCCCACACAGCTTTTTACTGTACGCAATGCTTTGCCATAGGCATGACCGCTTTCAAAACCCGCATCTATCAATGTTTCCCAGATAGCAGGCAGATCGCCGAGATGCGCGCCAAACAGATCGATACGCTGACCACCGGTGATCTTGGTGTACAGACCGTATTGCTTGGCCAACTGCCCGATCACAATCAGCTTATCGGGTGTAATTTCTCCACCCGGTATCCGCGGTACCACCGAATAGGTGCCCCCTTTCTGAATATTGGCGAGAAAGCGGTCGTTACTGTCCTGCGCGGTGTCATTGCCTTTTTTGAGTATCATCTCACCCCATAAACTGGCCAGTATGGAGGTCACTGGTGGTTTGCATAACTCGCAACCATGTCCCGCACCGAGTTTATCCAATACCGCATCATAGGTTTTCAGTTCGTGTATTTTCACCAGGTCATACAGCTCCTGCCGGCTGTAGGCAAAATGTTCGCAGATGATATTGCGGATGTATTTACCCTGGCTCTTCATGGTGTACAGGATGAGGTCCTTCACCATCGGCACACATCCCCCGCAACCGGTTCCGGCTTTGGTGCATTTTTTAATGGCTTCCACTGATTCACAACCCTGGTCGGAAACTGCCTCGCAAATAGCGGCTTTGCTGATGCTTTCACAACTGCATATCAGCGCTTCACCGGGTAACGACTGTATGCCTGCCCCGCTATCTGTTTCTCCACCACGCGATCCCAAAATGATCTCTGCCGGATCGGGTGGCAGCACGAGTTTATTTTTGCATGTCTGTAATAACATATTATACTGTGAGGCTTCTCCTACGAGAATACCACCCAGTAATTCTTTTCCATCGGCGCTTATGTTGATACGTTTGTACACACCTTTTCTTGTGTCTTCCAACACCACCGTGCGTACATCATCCCCACTGGCAAAAGGATCCCCGAAACTGGCCACATCGATACCGATCAGTTTCAGTTTGGTACTCATATCAAAACCGGTGAATATTTTTTCTGCACCTGTTAGTTGCGCCACCACGGTATCGGCCATTTCATAACCCGGGGCCACCAATCCATAGATCATACCGTTGTATAAGGCACATTCGCCTATCGCAAAAATTCGCGGGTCGTTTGTTCGTAGTTTTTCATCTACCATAATACCACCACGGTTACCTGTTGCAAGACCACAAGCTTTTGCGAGTTCATCCCGTGGTTTGATACCGGCGGAGATCACCAGCATATCAACCTCTATCTGTGTATCGTTGGAAAACCGCAGCCCCGTGATAGATTCTTCACCCAGTATTTCACTGGTATTTGTATTTGTATGGATCTGTAGACCCAGTTCTTCGAGTTTGCGTTGCAATAGGGAGGACCCGGCGCTGTCTACCTGGCGCGGCATGAGTCTTGGCGCGAATTCTATGACATGTGTGTGTGAAATACCCAGGTCGATCATGGCTTTGGCCGCTTCGAGTCCCAAAAGACCGCCACCGATCACCGCGCCTGTTGTTGCTTTGGAGGCAAAAGCCGTCATCATTTCAAGGTCCTCAATGGTACGGTAGATAAAAACACCCTGTTTGTCAACACCCGGTATCGGCGGCACAAATGCGGATGAGCCAGTGGCCATGACCAGGTAATCGTATGTTTCGGTGATACCACTGAATGAAGTAACGCTTCTGTTCTCCCTGTCGATATGCTGTACGGGATCACCGAGGTGCAGGTGGATGCCGCGTTCTGCATACCAGTTAAGATCACCCAGGTAAAGTTCTTCCGCGGTTTTGCCGGAAAAAAATTCACTCAGGTGTACGCGGTCATACGCCGGGCGCATTTCTTCGCCAAAGATGGTAAGCGTAAGGGAACCGGCAGGTATGGCAGCCACCAGTTTTTCGGCACATTTGAAGCCGACCATTCCGTTGCCTATTATAATGATCTTCATAGCGTAGCCGGTTTGATGATATTATAAAGGCAAACAATCGAATTAAAAATATATTTATATAATATTAATTACAACAAATAGCAATCAAAAATAATAAATATTATTACTAATTTCATAAATTTATACTGTTATATCAATATTTCATAGTTTATTTTAAAATTTATATCAAATATTTATTTAAATAATATTATTTATGCCCTCTCCATTTTTATCTTTGGTAGGTGCCGGACCCGGCGATCCTGAGCTGATTACCCTCAAGGCGATCAGGGCCATCGGCAAAGCGGATGTGATATTATATGATGCCCTGGCCAGCGAATTACTACTGGATTATGCCCGGCCCGAAGCTGTGAGGCAGTTTGTAGGGAAACGATATGGCTGTCATGCGCTTTCGCAGGATGAGATCAACACCATGATCATCGCTTATGCGAATTCACATGGGCATGTATTGCGGTTAAAAGGCGGCGACCCCTTTGTATTCGGAAGGGCCATGGAAGAAATAGCCACTGCCCGCAATGCCGGGATACCTGTTGAAGTCATCCCGGGTATTTCGAGCGCGCTTGCTGTACCCGCCTCACAGATGATACCGCTTACCTGCCGCGGTGTCAATGAAAGTTTTTGGGTAACAACAGGCACAACACGGTCGGGCGATATTTCTTCCGATCTTCACCTGGCGGCGCAGTCATCCGCTACGGTGATCATTTTAATGGCGATGAGTAAACTGGAAGAGATCATGGAGCTCTTCGGCAGTTACGGCAAAAAGGAAACACCGGTGGCCATCATACAGGATGGCACAACAGAGAAAGAACAGATGATAACGGGCAGCGTGAAGGATATTTTCTTCCGCGCACAATATGCTGGCATCACCAACCCCGCGGTAATCGTTGTGGGAGAAGTGGTTAACCTGCGGGCCTCACAATTTACAGGCATGCTGGCAACACAGCCTGCCATAGCAGAGAGCAACACAATAGACAACAGACCAAGCACCGGATCTACATGAAAGAAAATAAAAAAGGATGTGACCTGAAAAGTTGTTTTTTCTGCAGGCTCTGTCTACATGAATGGTCGCCCGCCATCGCGGCCAACCGCACTACTTTACAGGTAAAAAAAGGCGAAACCATATTCAGGGAAGGGGAGAAAGTGGCCGGTGTTTATTTTGTGAACGATGGCAAAGTGAAAGTGCACAAAAAATGGGACAACGAAAAAGAACTCATCATACGCATCGCCGGTAAAGGATCGATCTTCGGGCACCGCGGACTTGGCAGCGAAACAACTTACCCCGTTTCAGGAACAGCGATGGAAGCTGCTGTGGTTTGTTTTATCCCGCTTGCTTTTTTTACAGCGTCATTAAAAGTGAATCATGACCTGACCTACCAGTTACTGGTATTCTTTGCCGATGAATTACGTGAATCCGAGCGCAAGATGCGTAATCTGGCTCACATGTCTGTAAAAGGCCGTGTATCGGAGGCATTGCAGGCATTTGCTGCAAAATTTGGTACTACAGCCGATGGTTTTATCGACATCGTATTAAGTAAACAGGATCTTGCAGCGTATACCGGTGCTACTTATGAAACTGTTTTCAGGGTACTGAATGAGCTGTCGGAAGAAGGGGCCATTATGATCGTGAACAAACAGATCTGTATTGCGGATATGCAGAAACTTTCGCGATATACTGCGGTGCTATGACTTTTTTCAACACAGAGGCCACAGAGTTTAACAGAGGGCCCTCTGTTAAACTCTGTGGCCTCTGTGTTGAAACCTTCGCTAAGATAATCACCTGAACCTAACATCCGCCAATACCGGAAAATGATCAGAAGGGAACTTACCATGGTATGTATCGGTCAATATCCCATACCGCGTTACACTGAATTGTGAAGTGATGAAGATATGATCGATGATATCCTTCGCCGATATATTCGCTCCAAATCCATTGAAGGAACCGTTATTGGCATACGGAAATTTTACTTCCCTGTAAGCATCCTTAAAAGTATCTGACCCTTCAATCAGCTGGTACCATTCGGATGCATGGTTGCCATTAAAATCACCGGTGAGTATCACAGGTTGATTGCCTGCTATCGCGGCTATTTTCGCAAGGATCAGTTTGGCGCTTTCGGGCCTGGCCACTTTTGCCTGGTGATCAAAATGCACATTGAACACATAAAACTTTTTCTTTTTAGTGATATCCTGCAGGTACACCCATGAGCAGATCCTGTTCAGTTTGGCATCCCATCCCCAGCCCGGTTTTTCCGGTGTTTGTGATAACCAGAAGTCGCCTTTGTCAAGCAGTTTGAACTTATCTTTTTTGTAATAGATAGCAGAAAACTCTCCTTTGTCTTTTCCATCATCCCTGCCCAAACCATACCGTTCAAATTCGGGTAGCGCGGTAGAAATATCATTCAACTGTCCTACCAGGCCCTCCTGTGTTCCGAATATATCGAACTGGTGAAAACGGATCAGCGATGTTACTGCCTGCACACGATCGGGCCATAAATTACCGGTATCTCGTGTATTGGCATAACGGATATTGAAGGTGGATACGGTGTATTGCTGGGCGCTTACTTGATACGCTGTCAATAACAATACATAAAACAAAAAGCTTTTTTTCATACAACAGATTTTCTTCGTGTCCCCTTTGTGTCTTCGTGACATAGTGGTTCAAATACTTTCTGAACCACTAAGTCACGAAGACACAAAGGATACCACGAAGATATTATTTAAGATAAGGACTCTGGAAACCCAGTTTTTTCAATCCCAGCTGTACTTCTTCGCAGCTCATGAATAATTTCCATAACAAACCGCTCCGGTAATTTTCCATCATTACAACAATAGGTCCCTGGTCAATGGCGAGGTAGCGTTTGGGGAACCAGTTCTCGGTTTCGCTGAATGCATCATAAGGGCCGTATTCGCCCATTACCTTATCACTCATATTGGTGTACCAATGTTTCATGGCAGCCATACTTTGCTGCGGGCTGTATGGCATGGAAGACAGAGCTGCTGTAGGTGAGATCACACCCAGGTCATGCCGAATTCCGGGTGCATGCCCGGAATATCCTTTTACGGAATAGCTGGCGGTCAGTCCCCAGTTATTCGCGCCATATCCTTTGTATTTTTTAGGGTTCTCTACGCACCAGTTGTAATTGATCATGGTATGGTTCACATTTTCTTTCCAGTAATCAGCATATTTATCTTTCAATCCATTCGGATCAAGACCGAGATAGGAATACTGCGACCAGAACAAAGGTCCGCCATACTCTTTCGCACCGTTATGCGACAAAGCAAGTGTATAGCCGTATTGGGTGGTGGTATCATTGATCTTACCACCCCTGGCCCATCCTTCATGATATACCGATGCGGGAACCGTATGCGTAGGTGATGCCGCAGCCAGCACATACATGATGAGACATTCATTGTACCCTGTTACCGCAAAATTCATTTCCCAGTTATACTTAGGGCTCCAGTGCCAGTACAGTACATCTTTGCCATTCCGGTACCAATCAAAATCCACTTCACGCCAGAGAGTATCGATCTGTCGTGCGAGTTTTTTTTCTGAAGCATTTCCATCTTTGAAATACTGGCGAACGGCCAGCAATCCCTGTAGCATGTAGGAAGATTCGACCAGGTCGCCACCGTCGTCTTTACGGCCGAATGGTTTTACTTTTCCTGTTTCCCCATCCAGCCAATGCGGCCATGCACCATGAAAACGGTCGGCGCGTTTCAGGAAATCAACTATATGCTGTAATCTTTGATACCCCTGTTCGCGTGTAATAAATTTTCTTTCGATACCTGCGATGATCGCCATCACACCAAATCCACCGCCACCGATCGTTACTACATGTTTGTCGTTTTGCGGGTACACATTATCCATGTGTAATCTTTCCCTCGACAAACCACTTACCGGTTCTGCCCCATCCCAGAAATAATTGAATGTAGCGCGTTGTACCCTTGTATAGATGCTGTCGTCTTCTGCCGTTAATACAGGATATGCCGATGTTACGCCGGCTGTTTTTTTCTGACTGCCACATGCCAGTACCAGCAGCATGGCGGTCATACATATAAGGTTTCTGATCATGATCTTTCTGTTAAGATTGGAAAACGAATTCCCTATGTGTCCTTGCTTAAAACTATTGTACCTATGTGTTTATTTTTTTTAACACATAGGTACATAGTTATAACAAAGGGCACAATAGGTGATTGGATTATTTTTTTGCTACCCCTAAGTTGTACAACGATTTGATATGCGCATCAGGTAACGTGATGTTGAATATTCTCAATTCATCTACTTTACCTGTCATCGGTGCAAATGATACATCGGTACTTACCGGTGTTACGGGTATGCCTGCTGCATTGTAGTTGGCGCCAATCAACACTTCATTGGGTTCCCAGGCTTTGTACAGGTTGTTACCTACGCCGCGGTTGGGAAAATTACCCACTTTCACACCATTCATCCAGTTGTTGAATACACCGGTACTGTAATCGTAGGTAAGTACGATATGCACCCATTCGTTCAGTTTGGTTTTGTTCAGCACATTGTTCAGGTTATCCTGTGTACCACCGCCCACTGTTGAAAAAGTAGGCTGGATGGTCAGCATGGAATCATTGGTTGCAGGGAAGGCGTTTGTGCTTAATGCAAAATTGATGTTACCGGTAAACATAGCCTGTCTTGCCAGTTGAAAAACCATGGTTCTTTTAGATCCGTTGTTCTTCAGTTTTACCCAAACACTAAGGCTCCAGTTCTTCATGGCATCTGTTTTAAATGCGTTGAACTGCGAGTTATAGCGAACAAATCCCGCAGCGAGGTCAAGGGATTTGCCCCTGGCACCATCGGCCGAATAGGTATCGTTTGCTGATTGGGTGGGGGCAGTGCCTGATTTGAGTTCGTTCTTTGTATCATCAAAGCTCCAGTAAGCAACCAGGTTATTGGGATAGACTTCTTCGGAACTTGTATAACCATCAATTTTTCCTGCATAAGCAGCCGGGGATACATCGGGAAGGTTATTGGGATTGCCATCTTTTTTACAGGCAGTGAACGAAGTTACCGCCACCAGCGCCAGCCAGGCCATCCGTTTTTTAGTATGTATTTTAAAAGAATTCATTTCGCTTGTTTTAAATGTTTCGATTAATAACCGGGGTTTTGGGTAAGTACGCCTTTGCTCAGATCTATCTGTGTTTGTGGTATCGGTAACAGGTTATCCCTTCCGTTGTTGAAGTTGGCCTTACCTGCAGCCTGTAATGTGGCGGCGGCAACACCCCAGCGTACCAGGTCGAAGAAACGGTCGTGTTCCATACCCAGTTCCACCCTTCTTTCCTGACGGATGGCAGCGCGGAGCAAAGCCTGGTCACTTACAATGATATCCGGCAAAGTACCAGCGGGTGCACCTGTTCTAGCTCTCGCTCTTACAGAATTCAATGCGGTTTTAGCCAGATCAGTATTAACTCCGCCACCTATTTCGTTGGCAGCTTCTGCATACATCAGTGCCACATCTGCGTAGCGTAGTATGCGTACGTTCATCCACCAGCCAAACCTGTTTCCGATAGAGGCACGCATAGTTGGGTTGCAATACACTTTGTTATTGTAACGGGGATTGGGCAAACCCGCCGGCACCGCTTCACCATAAATAGTAGTTCCACCGGAGTACAATATGGTACGCGCTTTACGGGGATCATTTAATTCGTAGGCTGCTTCCAGTTGAGTGGAAGGTGTGTTCCATCCCCATCCCAGGTCCCAGGCACCTGCGCCACGTACACCCTGGATATTGGTGTATTGAATACCATAAGGATTGGTAGGATTGGTTGCATCAGCATAAGCCTGCACTTCAAACACAGACTCCCTGGTGTTTTCACCCTCTTCGCTAAAAATCGTGCTGTAGGGTGTTGCAAGGTTGTACTGGCCGGAAGTCATTACCGCGTTGGCGGCGCTCATGGCCTGCGCCCATTTCTGTTGCGTGAGATACACTTTGGCAAGTATGCCATTGGCAGCGCCTTTGGTTACACGACCCACAAATTTGGCATCCCATGATGCAGGCAGGTTCGTCGCCGCAAACTGCAGATCGCTTTCAATAAAAGCATAGATGGCAGCAGGTGCGCTTTGCGCGATATTACTTTGTGTTACGGCATCGTACACTTTATCTACCAACGGCACACGTCCAAAGCTGCGTACCAGCATAAAATAGGAATAGCCGCGTATAAACCTTGCTTCCGCTTCTGACTGGTCCTTTACCTGCTGGTCAGCTATAATATCCTTATTGTTCTTTATCTGGTCAACAACAATATTACACTTGCTGATAAGGTTATAGTACCCTGTCCACATTCCGTTTGCCATGCCGTTGGTAGGGGCCACCGGAAAATTATCCATGGTTTGCGCATCCGCGCCACCATCTGCCGCCGTGCTTCCTTTTTCAGCATCATCACTGCGTACGCTGGTGATACAGATAAAAGCCTGTGTATGCACGTTAAAATCGCGCAGCGTGCCATAAGCGGCAAAAAGAAACTGGTCATAAGGACCGGAACCGCCGGGAAAAGGATACGTATCACTGGTGTACCTTCCTTGTGGATCCCTGTCCAGGAAACTTTTTTTACATCCCGCCAGCGTGATGGCCAGCAATGCAAAACCAATAACGAATGCACCGCGGGAATTTTTAAATATGTTCATGACTATTTTCATTTAACAGTTGAATTAAAAAGTTACGTTCAAACCAAATGAGTAGATAGCAGGTACCGGGTAAGTGCCATTATCCGCTCCACTCGCAATTGGATTACCCATAGATACTTCCGGGGTATAGCCTGTGGCTTTGGTAAACGTGAACAGGTTCTGCCCGCTTAGATACAATCTGAATTGTTTGATACCAATGCTGCTGAATGTGCTTTCGCCAAATGTATAGCCCAGCTGTACGGTACGTACGCGGAAATAATCACCCGGTTCCAGGTAATAACTGCTGAAGAGGAAATTATTGGCGCGTGTATTGTCCAGTATCGGTTCTACGTTGGTGGTACCCGGTCCGGTCCATGCGTTAAGCCTGTTGGATTCGTAGTTCAATACAGCGAATGTAGCCGTACGACGTTGTGTATAGATCTTGTTGCCTGCTACACCCTGTCCTTCCAGTATCGCATCAAACCCTTTATAGTTTAATGCAATATTGAAACCGAAATTATATGTAGGGAACGGTGAACCCAGGTAGGTCCTATCGGCCGGTGTGATCGCTCCATCTCCGTTTACATCCTGGTAAGCTACATCACCAGGGAGGGAGTTGGACATACGGGCAATCTTATCCATATCAGCAGTAGACTGGTAAATACCGGTTTGCCTGTAACCATAGAAATAACCGATGGTCTGTCCGGTTTCTGTTTTGTTGACACCGCCGTTTCCTATCAACTGGAAATTGATATTGTTACCGATCGATTCAACATTGTTTTTATTATAGCTGAAGTTGGCACTGACATTATAGGTAAAATCTTTGCCTATTCCATCTCTCCAGCCCAGACTCAACTCAATACCTTTATTACTGATGTTCCCGAGGTTGGTATAATAGCTGTAATCACCCGCTGTACCCGGAAGTGTAATAAAAGTGAGGATGTCTTTTGTTGTTCTGTTATAGAAATTGATATCGGTAGTGAGACGGTTTTTAAACGTACGGAATTCGAGACCGAGATCAAAACCATTCACTACTTCCCAATGCAGGTTCGGATCGGGTACATACGCAGGCGATACAGAACTGTACACATTGTTTCCGAATACACCAATACTGGATGTATTCAAAACAGGCAGGTACAGATTTGTTCCTGTTCCCAATGCACTACCCACCTGGCCCCATGAAGCGCGGAGTTTCATAAAGTCAAATACTTTATTGATGCTTTTGTCTGCAAAAGATTCATCACTGATCACCCATCCTGCACCTACGCTGTAAAAATTACCCCAGCGCTGGCTCGGTGCAAACTTGGAACTGCCATCTCTCCTGTAAGTAAGGTTCAACAGGTACTTGTTCCTGAATGTATAGTTGACCCTTGCGAGGTAAGACATATAGGCTTCTTCTCCGCCACCGCCACTATAGTTGCCGGGGTTGTTGGCCCCTGCAATACCGAGGTACCAGAAATTGGGATCATTAGGGATATTCAGTAAAGTATCTCTTCTGTTACCATTCAGGCTGGTGCTTGCCGCATATAAAGTGGTAAAACCTGCGAGCGCTGTAATATGGTGTTCATTAAATGTTTTATCCCAGGTAAGCGTATGATCCTGCTGAAACTTCCTGAACTCTGCCTGCGTCTGGTTCACGCTTGTTTTGGCAGTAGCGTCATACGTAGTGGCAGTAGGTGTTGCGCCCTCGCCCAGGTTGATATAACTGTATGGTAATGGTGTATAACCGCGGCTGTTGTTGAAACCGAGATCCGTATAGACAGATGATTTGAAAGTGAAATTCTCCAGGAACTTCACTTCAGCAAACAGGCTCCCGATCATCCGGTATCCTTTGTTGATGGAATTACCGGTATTCATGTTCAACCTTGCTACAGGGTTACTTACCTGCGCACGCTGGAACGAAGGCATGCTGTAATAAGTGTTGGCATCCTGCTGTATGGGAACGATCGGTGCCGCCCACAAAGCATTGTTCAGGTCAGCGCCCGGGTTCTGTTGTATCCAGTGAAAACCGGTAAGATCACCACCGATGCGGATATTCTTATTGATCCTGATCTCTTCATTCAGGCGAACGATGAATTTCTGGTAGTTATCATACTTCAACACACCATCCTGGTTGTTATAACCGATGTTCAGGAGTGTGGAACTTTTTTCGCCGTTGTTGGAAATGCTGAGGTTATTATTGGTCATCACGGCATCACGCAGTACCAGGTCCTGCCAGTTGGTATTGGCTTTGTAATTGGTATAATCAAAAGCAGCCGCGCCCAAATTGGTCAACTGTGCGGTATATAATTTTTTAAACCCATCCGCATCTGTTACGTTTATTTTATTGGTTACATGTTGCAATCCCACAGAACTCTGGAAAGCTATACGGGTTTTGCCTCTTGCGGCACGTTTGGTAGTGACAACGATCACCCCATTACCACCCTGTAAACCGAATATGGCGATCGAGGAAGGATCGCGCAGCACTTCCATGCTTTCAATATCTGCGGGGTTGAGGTAATCGACATTGGTCTGGAACACACCATCCACCACGTACAAAGGATCGGAATTATTCGTACTGTTCACACCGCGGATACGCACGGTAGGTGAAGAACCGGCACGTCCGCTGTTGACAATGGTCAAACCAGCCACCTTACCCTGTAAAGAGGAAACGGGGTTGGTAGCGGGCATTTTTGCAATATCATCCCCTTTTACGGTTGTGATGGAACCTGTCACATCCCTTTTGCGTTGTGTACCGTAACCGATCACTACTACCTGTTCAAGCTGTGTATTTACCGGTGCAAGCGATACGTTGATACTGGTTCTTCCGTTGATGGCAATTTCCTGCGAAGTATAGCCGACATAAGAAAATACCAGCGTGGCTTTATCATCCACACCTTTCAGTTCCCAGTTACCACTGGCATTGGTACTTGTGCCACGATTGGTTCCTTTTACCGCCACGGCTACACCTTCGATCGCGGCGCCATTTTCACCTGTTACCTTACCACTGATATCAATAGGCGGCGGTGGTGCAGGCAGCGGTGTTACCGCTACGGCCTGTACCTGCGCCGGTGGTTTTTCTGTGATGATGATCGTTTGGTCGGCGATCTTATAACTGACGGGCTGATCTTCAAAACAAAGATCCAGCACCTGTACAACACTGGCATTCTTAACCTCCAGGTTTACATTCTTTGCCTGCCTGACCAGTTTGGTTTCGTAAAAGAAATCATAACCGGTTTGTTTTTTCACTTTACGCAGCACACTTTCCAGCGAAGCATTCTTCACTGATAAGGTGATGGATTGTGAAAAACCCGCGGCACTTACCTGTAAACAGGATACAGTTAGTAAAACAATGATCATTTTCATGATGAGCATGTTTTTGGATTTGAAATAAGCCCTTCTTAGACGGGCTTTGTGAAAACTGAGCAATTGCATAGATTTGAGTTGATTGGGTTAACGATCAATATGGTCTTAACGGATATATACAGATCAGCTTCCCAACTTCCGCCGGAGGTGTTCCCGCACCTCCGGTTTCCGTTAGTTAGCTGCTATGCTAGTGTGTTACAATAATTTTCTTGTTCTCGATCCTGAAATGAATTTTGTTTAGTGAAAGAATACCCAACACCGCCGAAAGATTCTTGTTCCTTGAAATATCGGCAGTAAAATACCTTTGCGGCACCCCATCCTCGTACACCACTTCCACATCATACCAACGCATCAACTGGCGCATAAGGGTTTTGAGATCGGTTTCCCTGAAATCAAAATGCCCGTTCTTCCACGCCATTACCTGGTCCGTGTCTACTTCCTGTAAAACTTTGATTGCTTCGTTTGTGTTGTTGATAATAGCCTGCTGGCCGGGTTTGAGAACCCCTGTAGTATGGTTATTGTGGATGCGTACTGCGCCTTGCAAAAGTGTTACCCTGCTGTCGGCCTCTTCGTTATAGGCATTTACATTAAAATGTGTGCCAACCACTTCCACCCTATTGTTCCCATATTGTACATAGAAAGGTTGTTGCTTATTTTCAACAACTTCAAAATAGGTTTCACCGGTTACGGTAACGGTTCTTTCCTTACCGGTAAAGGCAGTGGGGTAGGTAATGGATGATTCTGCGTTGAGCCATACTTTGGTTCCATCGGGCAGGGTAAGCTGGTACTGGTAAGCACGGGGGGTGTTGAGTGTATTCATGACCACTTTGTCTTTCATGACCCATCCGGGCTGGTAGACAAGGGAACCGTCTTCTTTCCTAATGGCCGCACCACCCTCCCGGCCGATATTGCCGTTGCTGAGGGTATCCAGCAGGATCTTTTTGCCATCGGCAAGGGTAAGAATGGCCCCTGTAACGCCAGGCGCCACATCATGGCTAACCGGTATTTCGGCAACTGGCTGATCGGTTTTAGCGGAGGTGCGGTAATAATACACGCCAGCCAGTAATAACAAAATAGCAGCAGCCACTGCCCCCATCCATCTACCCCAACCGGCTCTCCCGATCGACACGACTTTCCCGGCCTTTTTTTCTGTGATAATATGGTTGAAAATAATGGCCGCCTGTTCTTCTGTAAGGGTATGAACCGTTGCATCCGCAGCATTTTCCAGCCGGGCTATTTCCGCTTCTATTAAGGCTTTTAGGGCTTCTTCGGAATCATCATCTGCTACCAACTGTAGAAATGCCTTTCTATCCCCAGGATTAAGGGTGCCAGCGAGGTATTGCTGGAATAAGGAGGCTAAACCGTTTTCAGGTATTCTCATTGGCAGCGCAATTTGTCAGGTTAATGTGATCCCACCGTAGCGGACTCATACAATCAGACACGCGAAATAAGAAAAAGGGGGTATTGCCAGCAAAAGAATTTATTCGATAGATAAAAGCAGGATAAGCAACAGCCCCTTCCCATGCGGACCCAGGTAGCGTCGCAGTTTTTCGAGTGCGTCGGCCAGGTATTTTTTGACAGTTTCCCTGGACAGCTTCATTTCGCCGGCTATTTCGTCCTGTTTCATCCCCTCCAGCCTGCTCATTTCAAATACCTTTTTTTGCTGAGGAGAAAGTGTAGCTATCGCTTCCCTCAGTAATTTCTGCAACTCATGAAGGGCCACGGTATTCATGGTGTCGGGATTGCCTTCCTCCAAATGCTGGTCTACCAGCGACCGTAGCAGTTTATCCTCTACCGCCTGCCTGCGCATGACATTGTAGATATGGTTGCGGGTAATGGTATTAAGGTACGCGGTAAAATTATTGACCGAAGCCAGTTTGCTGTTATGCAACCATATTTTCAGGAAGATCTCCTGCACAGCATCTTCCGCCAGGGTATCGGAATGGAGCATTTGCCGGGCAATAAAAAAGACCTTGTTGCGGTGATGATCAAACAATTGACGAAAAGCGATCACATCCCCATCGCTGACGCGTAGCAAAAGATCGGATTCTTCGTATTGAGGCAGTAACGACATGACTATCGTGCAAATATAACATACCGTTGATGGATAGTCTTTCTAAGGTGATGGCCGGTTGTGTTAAATTACTGTTCAGCCCTTATTCTTAAAGATTGCTCATTGAATACCTAAGATTCTTTTACAATATTCAATACCATACCGTATAATTTATCATTTGTCGTAATCGACCCCGTAAATGTCATTTTCACCTCCGATCAACATTCATCTGTTCCTTGCTCTTCTGTTCATCTGTTCCCTTTCTCTACCTATATTTGCCCCCGTGAGGATCCTTGTATCCATATTATTACTGGTTTGTATCGCTGCAACACTTATCCCCTGTTGTGAGTTTGATGATTGCAGCGATGAGACGAATACCACGGCATCTTCCGGCGAAAAAAACGGGGATGAAGGCAATTGCTCCCCATTCTTCACCTGCGCCAGTTGCCCGGTAGCTGTGATTACTGCCAAAACTGTGGAACTGCCGGCACCCATCATCATAGTCTCATCTTTCCATCCGATACATCATAGTTCCTCTCTTTCATCTTACACTTCTTCTTTCTGGCAACCGCCACGATTGGGTTAATGTTTATTCAGCATTGATTCCATTCATTCAAACAAAAACACCATGAAATTATTATTCACAGGTATCCTCCTGTGCTGTGCGCTGTTGGTTCAGGCGCAACATACTTTGACCATTGTTGTCAGATCAGCAGAACAATCACTACCCAATGCAACGGTTACCTGGAAAAATCAGAACAGGCATTTGATAACTGACAGCACCGGCAGATCCACTATACAGAACATACCCGATGGCAAACATGTATTTGTGATAAGCCATATAGGCTATACAGAAAAAGAAATTGAACTCAACTTTCCGTTAACCGACACCGTTTATGAAGTTATACTGGAAGAGGCCGAAGAAGAAGAGGAAGAAGTGATCGTTACTGCCACACGTACCAGCAGGACGATCGCCAATACACCCACCCGTACCGAAGTGATCTCAGGTGAGGAACTGGCAGAAAAAGCCAATATGAAACCGGGTGATATCCGTATGCTGCTGAATGAAAGCACGGGTATACAGGCACAACAGACTTCCGCCACTTCATATAATTCCAGTATCCGTATCCAGGGTTTGGATGGACGCTATACACAGATCTTAAAAGATGGTTTCCCCTTGTATGCCGGGTTTTCGGGTGGTTTGAGTTTAATGCAGATCGTGCCGCTCGATCTTCGCCAGGTAGAAGTGATCAAAGGCGCTTCTTCCACATTATATGGCGGCGGTGCCATCGCCGGGTTGGTGAACCTTGTATCAAAAGTACCGGGAGAAGAAAGGGATCTGCAACTTTTATCCAACATTACATCTGCGGGCGGTCTTGACCTGAGTGGTTTTTACAGCGAGAAATATGGCGCTACAGGTCTTACTGTTTTTGCATCACGTAATACCAGTAAAGCATTTGATCCTGCCGGAAATGGTTTTACAGCGATTCCTGCATTTGAAAGATATACCATCAATCCCCGCTTATTCCTGTATGGTAAAAAAACAACCGCCAATATCGGGTTCAGCTATATCACCGAAAACAGGACAGGTGGCAGCATGGATTATATTAATAACGGAACAGCGGGCTATTTTGAAAAGAACAAGACCGATCGTTTTACCACGCAACTGGATATGGCACATAGAATCAATGAGCAGGGATCGATCCGTTTGAAAAACAGCTACAGCCGTTTCAACCGCAGTATCCATGTACCTGGCTACATTTTCTCTGGCGTACAGCAGTCAAGCTTTACAGAACTGACCTATGATATACGCAGGGAGAAATCGGAATGGATACTGGGATTGAACCTCATCACAGATGATTTTGAAGAAGACGCCAAAACTGCCCCGGTACGCGATTATCATTACAATACGTTTGGATGGTTTATACAGAACAGCCTGACAGCAGGAAATTTCAGTCTCGAAACAGGGCTGCGTGGTGATATAGTTTCACAATATGGCTTTGCTTTATTGCCAAGGATCTCAGCTGTGTATAAAATTACCCCAAAACTGACGCTTCGTGCAGGTGGCGGGTTGGGTTACAAAACCCCTTCGGTTTTCAATGAAGAATCCGAAAAACTGCATTTTGAAAATATACTCCCGATCAATGCCAGCAATACCGTTAATGAAAGATCGGCCGGTTATAATATCGATGTCAATTACCGGGCAAGGATTGGTGAAGTAGGTCTGAGCATCAACCAATTGTTTTTCTATACCCAACTCAATAAACCATTGATACTCGTAGATGCGGGAAGCGGTAAAAGCATTTTTCAGAATGCCAACGGGCATATAGATACCAAAGGCTTTGAAACCAATCTCAAACTTACCTGGCAGGATTTCAAACTGTTTGTTGGTTATACGTATGCAGATGTGACCACCCATTATAACCATGTAAAATCGCTGTTACCACTTTCCGCAAGAAACCGGTTGAACAATGTATTGATGTATGAAAAAGAAGACAATATCAAGATCGGGCTGGAAGCCTATTATGTAGGCAGGCAGCAGCTAAGCGACAATAGTATCGGCAGAGCCTATTGGACAGCAGGTTTCATGGTTGAAAAAACATGGAAAAAAGTTTCGCTCTTCATCAATTTTGAAAATTTTACAGATGTAAGACAGACAAAGTTCGGACCTATCTATACCGGTCCGGCAAGCGACCCTGTGTTCATGGATATTTATGCGCCGGTGGATGGGTTCGTGGTGAATGGGGGGATTAAGTTGCGGTTATAGCCTTGTGGCGGGATTTTTTTTTAACACAGAGACCACAGAGTTAACAGAGGGTCCTCTGTTAACTCTGTGGTCTCTGTGTTAAAATCTTCGCTCAGATTTGCACGCAAAGGCGCAAAGGCGCGGTTAGATGGTTTGCGGCACAATTTTTTGTCCCTACTGACAAAGAACAATCATGGACAAGCACACCAACAAGAAACAGCCTTTTGAACAACAGGCAGAAGAACTGGGAGACCCCCGCCCCCAACCCCAGCTATCCGGCGCCGATTTTTCCGAAGAAACCGTACCCCAAAATCCCCCACCGGAAAAACCTGATAAACAGGTGAAGGAAGATGGGGATAAACAGGCAGGATAGGGATTGAACAGATGAATGATGAACAGACGAATGATGAATAAGTGAGCAACGATCGAGGAAGTATTTCTTTATTCGATATTCATCTGTTCATCATTCATCTGTTCCCACAACTGCCTTTTCACCGATTAAACCCCGGTATTTCACCCTTTTCTCCGGATGGTATTGATGATTATGGGGGCTTTTTGTAACTTAACAGTCCTGCGGCAACCCGGTTACTGGTGCTGCCGTATTAATCACAACTACTCATTTAAAAACAAAAAAAATGGCAAAGAAATATCTTTTCGCGGGTGTGCTGCTGGCAGGTATTGCCCTGGCAGCCACCAGGCCTTTTGTAGGTAATCCGAATGGATTTACAAAGGGTACACCGGAAATAAAATCCATTACTGCCCTGTCGTTTGGTAAGGATGGCATCCTGTTTATCGGCGACTCTAAAAGCGCTTCCATTTTTGCAGTGGAAACAAAAGATACCAAAAGCGATAAAGGATCCGATGTATCCGTTACCGGTATCGATCAGAAAATTGCCGATGCTTTGGGTACACAGAAAACCAATATCACCATCACTGATATGGCCGTGAACCCTGTTTCCAAAAAATTATACATAGCCATACAGGGTACTGATGGCACGCCTGCTGTGATCACAGTTGATAACAAAGGCGCTATTCAGCCACTTGCCCTGAAAGAAGTGAATTACTCAAGTATTGTACTCAATGATGTAGTGGCTGAAGATGCCAAAGATGGCCGCGGTCGTCCATTGCGTATGTCTACTATTTCCGACCTTGGCTTTGACAACGGCAAAGTATATGTAAGCGGTTTATCCAATAAAGAATTCAGTTCTACTTTCCGCAGCATACCATTTCCGTTTGGTGATAAACAGGAACAGGCTTCCCTTGAAATGTACCATGGCGCACATGGCCGCTTTGAGACCACTTCACCCATACGCAGCTTTACCATCAGCAAAGTAAATGGCAAGGATTACCTGATCGCCAGTTATACCTGTACACCGCTGGTGCTCTTCCCGCTTGACGAACTGAAAGCCGGTTCACACGTAAAAGGAAGAACCGTAGCTGAAATGGGTTCAGGCAATACCCCGATCGACCTGACCACGATCAGCAAAGACGGACAGAGCTTTTTAATTATGGGTAATACCGCACGCCCTGTATCTGTTGTGGATTATAAAACCATTGCCGGTTTTGAAGGCACCATCGCAGAACCTGTAAAGGGCAAAAGTGGTACACCCTATACCGAAGTTGCTTCACTCACCAAAGTGATACAGATGGACAGACTGGATAATAACAAAGTAGTTGTATTACAGAAAAAAGACAATGGAGATGTTGACCTGCTCACATCAGCAAACACCAATTTCTAATACAGTGACCATACAAAATAACAGGTTATACCAGTGGTATAACCTGTTATTTTTTGTGCTGGTACTGCTTTCCGGCTGCCGCAATAACCGGCCGGACGGTATTACCATTATCTGGGATGAGCAGAAAGCGAAAGCCGTTCATATACCTTCCAAACTGGTACCTGAACAAAACTTAGATTCGGTAAAATCATTGACCAGCATCAGGCTCACAGGCAATAGCACCGATATATTCGGAAACTTATATGCAGATGATGGTATCGTATTTGAACCCTTACTTCCTTTTACACCAGGATCATCTTATGAGGTATTTTACAGGGGGAAATTAGCCGGCACGTTCAGCATACCGCGAAACAATGCATCAGCGCCTGTATTACAGTCTGCCTATCCCGGCAAGGATACTGTACCCGTAAACATCTTAAAAATATACCTGCAGTTCTCCCAACCCATGCGCGAGAGTGTATCAAGTCAATACATCCGTTTACTGAAAAACGGAACAGATACATTGCCCGATGTTTTTCTCGACCTGCAACCGGAATTATGGAACGAAGACAGAACCGTATTAACTATCTGGTTTGATCCGGGCCGTATCAAACGAGACCTGCAACCCAATCAAAAAATGGGTGCGCCACTGGAAGAAGGTGTCGGTTACAAATTATTGGTTGATTCGCATTGGCAGAATGCACAAGGGAAGCCGATGGAAAAAAAATTCACTGCTTCGTTTGTGGCAGGTACACGTGACAGCCTCTCTCCTGACCCCGCCCGATGGACGGTGCAATCACCCAAAGCCGGCAGCAGCGATCCTTTGATCATCGACGTGCAGGAATCACTGGATCATTTTTTATTGTTAGAGACAGTGCAGGTGGTCACCAAACAGGGCAATATCATCAAAGGCAGGTTTATCACGGAAAAAAATGACAGCCAGTTACATTTTATTCCTGCATCCAACTGGCAGGCAGGCGCATACCAACTCTTTATCGATGCGAAACTGGAGGACCTGGCCGGGAATAACCTCAACAAACCTTTCGACAGGGATGTAACCAAAACAAAAGCCGCAGATATTGCTGTATATAAAAAGGATTTTGTTATCAGGTAAGCTTATCACGTCCTTGCGAGCGGAGCGAAGCAACCTGTGTTGCGAACTACAGCGTGATACCATCTGTAAGGATAGTAGATCTCTTTATTTGGTCCACAGGTTGCTTCGCTCCGCTCGCAAGGACGGGGATTTTTTTGTACATTGAATCTATAATTACCCGCATGAAAACAATATTGACCAGTCTGCTGTTTATACTTTTCTTTTACTCAGCAACACATTCACAAACAACCCAGAAACCCCCGCTCCACGGAAAGAACTGGATGGCCGTAACCGGCAAACCACTGGCGGCTACAGCAGGCGCCATGATATTTCAGAAAGGTGGTAATGCAGTAGATGCAGCCTGCGCTATGCTGGCCGCCACCTGCACCATGTGGGATGTATTGAGCTGGGGTGGTGAAACACAGGCGCTGATCTATCATCCCAAATTAAAAAAAGTCATTGCCATCAACGCATTGGGCGTGGCACCTACAGGTGCCACTGTTGCTTTCTTTAAAAGCAAAGGATACAATTTCCCTCCCGAATATGGCCCGCTTGCAGCAGTTACACCCGGAACAGCCGGTGGCTTGTGTTTGATGCTTGCCGAATATGGCACCATGAGCCTCGAAGAAGTATTGGCACCAGCCATGCAGCTCGCAGCGGGTTATCCAATTGATGCGCAGACAGCCAACAGCATGGAAAAAAACAAAGAGATGTTGAAAGAATGGCCCTATTCCAAAAAAGTTTTTTTGACACATCCGGGAAATAAACGGGAAGCGCCCGATGCCGGTGAAATATTTGTACAAAAAGACTTGTTCGCCACATTGAGCAAAATGGTAGAAGCGGAACGAAGCGCATTAAAAAACAATAAGAGCCGCAAAGAAGCCATTATGGCCGCTAATGACCGTTTTTACAAAGGCGATATCGCGGCGGAATTTGTACGGGGCAGTAAAGAGCAGGGCGGTTTAATCACCATGCAGGATCTCGCAAAATGGAAACCCATCATTGAAGAACCATTAAGCACCAATTACAAGGGAATTGACGTGTACAAACTGCAGGCATGGACACAGGGACCCATGTTATTGCAGGCATTGAATATACTGGAGAACTTTGATCTCAAATCGATGGGGTATAACAGTACGAAATACATACACACTGTTTACCAGGCATTGAACCTTGCTTTTGCCGACCGCGATTTTTATTATGGCGATCCTTATTTTCCACCGCAGGAACCGATCAGAGGTTTGATGAGTAAGGATTATGCCAAAGCAAGGGCAAAACAAATACTGGCTGATAAGAACGATGCATTGGCAGGACCCGGTGATCCTTATCCCTATGAAGGGAAAATAAATCCTTATCTCGAATTACTAAAACAAAGAAATACAGATACCGCTGGAGGAAAAGGCAGCGCCATACCCAAACACGATCAGACGACAAAAGTCAATCTACCTATAGATGATGTATATATGGACCGTTTATGGCGCGGCACTACTTCGGTGGAAGCCGCTGATACTTCCGGCTGGGTTGTTTCGATTACGCCAAGCGGTGGATGGCTGCCGGCTTGTATTGCCGGTAACACCGGTATCGGTATGAGCCAGCGTATGCAGAGTTTTGTATTGGATCCCACACTGGATCCCTTCAATGTAGTAGAACCGGGTAAACGGCCAAGGGTTACTTTAACCCCTTCCCTCGCACTGAAAGATGGCAAACCATTTTTATGTTTTGGCGTACAGGGTGGTGATACACAGGACCAGAACCTGGTACAGTTCTTCCTGAACATGGTAGAGTTTGATATGACCGTACAGGAATCTACAGAAGCTGCCAATTTCAATACCAATCAACTTTGGTTATCACTCGGCGGCACGCAGAACAGTGACAGGAAGCCACGTGCGGGAAGTATTCTTCTGCCCAATACTACTTCAGAAACGGTGCGCAAAGAACTGGAGAAAATGGGTTACACATTATCCTTCGGCAACCGTACCAGCGGGCCCATCAACGCCATTTATTTTGATCAGAAACATAAAAGTTTATGGGGTGGCAGTAGCAATAACGGGGAAGATTATGGTATTGGATGGTGAGGCTTCGCATTTTTGCCACAGAAGGCACAGATTAAGTATCTGTCCCTTCTGTGGCAAAAATCCTAAGCAACCCTATTCCTTTTTATTCACCAGCCCCTTGGTAAGGTTATCAAGCTGTTTTACTTTCTCTGAAAAATCTCCCTGTAAACTTTCACGGATACGGTGCAGATCATTCAGCACAGCATCCATCTCATCAGGGATCAATTCGCTGAACACTTCTTTTAAACGCTTGGCAATTGTAGGTGATTTGCCATTCGTAGATATCGCGATCTTCAGGTTTCCTTTACTCACAATGGAACCCAGATAGAAATCGCATAACAAAGGTGTATCCGCTACATTTACCAGGATACCGCGCGCAGAAGCATCCTGTTTTATTCTTTCACAAAGTGGAATATCATTGACAGCTACGATCAATATGCCAACAGCATCCAGGTCCGCAGGCTCATAGGCTTTTTGCTGTAGGCTGATATTGGAATGACCGGCAGCGAGTTCGCGTATCCTGTCGTTGATATACAAGGCTATTAACCGGATATTGGTTGCCGGGGAATTGGCCAGTATGGCCTGTAGTTTTTCATGCCCGATATTTCCTCCTCCTATGATCAGCACAGACAACTGTTCCAGTTTCAGGAACACGGGAAAAAGATGATTTGCATCAGCTACCGGATCGGTATGTGTAGGAGATACAGGCAATTGTTTCTGTTTTATGCTGACAATAGTACTTCATTCCTATTAACAATAGTAGACTTTATTTTTTACGAAGGTCAAGGTTATGGACATAGAAAAGGCGAAGCGCATGTATATTTTTATAGCTGTTTCCCGCTGCCAATTGCTGGAACACATTCATATAGCCAAACTGTAGGTGATCCGAAGCGTTGGTATGATAACCCAACCCTATAAAAAAACGATTCTGGTCAAAATAGTTATAGACGATTTTCTCACCGAAATTGACATGTATCTCATCATTCAATATGAATGACAAGGTACCCGGCGCAAACGCTTTTTTATTGAGTGGCGCGTTAAAAAAGAAATTATACCGCAGTCTCCAGTTAAACTGGTACCCATCTGCCAGCGTATTATCGTTTAATACATTATGCCTGTAACGTTCTTCCAGCCGCAGGTACTGCATCAGTCTTATTTTCGGATACTTGGTATGCCATTGTAATTGCTGCCATACCCTATGTTCCGGTTGTGTGATGTTCTTATGATTATCCCCGGGGTAATGACTGATGTATGCATAACCAGCAGTGAGTTTGGTATTATCAGAAAGATAATAGGTCAGGCCAAGTCTTGCAATCGACGATGAAAAATTATTGAAAATATCTTCTTTTGTCCTGAGATGAAAATCGGCCCATAGTCCCCATTTATTACTCAAGCGGGTTTGATTAAAATAGGCCATCCATACCTGGCTGATATCAGTAATATTTTTTGTCTGGGCATTTCCAAAATAAGAAAAACAAAAAAACAAACCCACCAGGCACGACCGTTTACTATACATGAATATTTTTTTGTAAATATAGTGAATCAGAAAATTCATACTGCATATAGACGCCGCGGTCGGATTCGAACCGACGTAAAAGGTGTTGCAGACCTGTACCTCGCCACTCGGTCACACGGCTGTTTGAAAAGTTTACTGGTCAACACTTGAGAATTGAACATTGAATATTGAAAATTATTTCGCGGAATGTTCAATGCTCAATGTTCAATGCTCAATGTTCAATGCTCAATTTTCAATGCTCAATTTTCAATGCTCAATTTTCAATGCTCAATTTTCAATTAGCATTCTCACCAGGTTATAGCCCGTAGCGTAGGGTAATCCCATACGTTCTCGGATCTCCCAGTACTGCCGCATACTGTCCCGCATTGCCTGCAGCCGGCAGCAGCTGTTCAAAATATTTTTTATCCAGCAGGTTACGGCTCCACACAAATGCGGATAGCCCATTCGCTACCCTGAAACCAAGTCTTGCATTCAGCAAAACGTATCCATCTATATTCAGGTATTGGGAAGGAGAAGGGCTTGAGGAAAATGCGGAACGGTAGTAACCATCCACTGCTACAAAAAATTTACCTGCCTTACTCAAAAATGTGGCAGGTGTGGTGTACTCACCGCCTGCAGAACTTACCCATTTGGAGATACCGGGTAATTGTCCACCCGAAATATCCTTAAAGGCCGAGGGCGCCCCGGTTTCTTCCAGCGGCACGGGTGCATTTTTAAACGACACATAGATACCATCCGTATAGGCAAGCGACCCATATAAACTAACATGGGAACTGAGCCTGGTGTTTCCATCAAACTCAAAACCACGGATCCGCGCTTTTTCGGCATTGGCAAGATAGCCGCGGTTCACACCTACTTCTGCCGTTTGTACCTGGGTCTGGTAATCCCTGATACTGGTTGTGTAGAACGTCAGGTTCAGTGTGGTACCGGGTGCGGGGGTGGTTTTAATACCTGCTTCAAAATGCTGTACATATTCAGGCTTGATAGTGGCCAGTTCCAGCATTACGCCGCTGGTGTTGGTGGGCAACCCGCCAAGGTTTAGACCAACAGATTTATAATTGGTTGAATAGGTTACATAAGTGTTCACCTGTTTGCCGGCTTTGTACGACAATGTCAGCAAGCCGGAAACATTGTTGTTATCGGTATTGGCGTTGAAAGCCTGGTCGGTGTACACCGCTTTTTTTAATGCGATCAGGTCAGGATCAGAAGTTTGCAGACCACCATAAGTTTGGCGGTTGAAATCAACTTTTTTATGATCATAATTATAACGCAACCCACCCAATACATGCAAACGGTCGGTGATGGCCCAGTCCAGTTGTCCGAATGCCGCGCTACTGGTTGTATTGAGTGTTGATATGGTCCTGATACCATACCCATCAAACAAAGCAGGTGTGGCCCATTTTGAACTGGTGGTGCTTTGTGAAAACCGCCACTGATCCTTGCCTGATTCTTCTGTATGATAAGGATTGGTATTGAGGTGCTGCCCTATCACAAACAGACCAAATACAGCGGTCAGATTCGATGCCAGCTCACCTGCATAACGGAACTCCTGCGACCACTGTTTGTGTTTTGACGGGGCCTGCGATAACTGCAGCACGGATAACCCGGTAAAGTCCCTGTCGTTGGAAGGATCCCATTTCCAGTAGCGCCATGCAGTGGTTGACGTGAGTGTACCCTTACCAATTTTGATATCGGCGTTCAATGATACCCCACCCAGGTCGTTGCCCGAGCGCCAGGTAGTATTGTGATCGATCTTGCGGTCAAAAGGATCACGGCTTGGCAGCGTGTATTTCAGATCGGCAATGATCTGTTCAAACTGGCGGTAAGCGGGACGTAAGGTTGGTGCAACACCAGCCACTACCTGCGCATACCCGTCAGGACGCTGGCTGGATGCATCGGCAGCCAATGTGATCTCCACTTTATCAGACGGTGTGTACAATAACTGTCCGCGGAAGCCAAGGTTATTGATATCATTGGTATATCGCTGTGTGGCTACATTTTCAATCAGCCCGTTTCGTTGTGTACCCGAAAACGAAACCCGGGCCGCGATGGTTTTGCTTAACGCACCGGTAACCGAAGCTTTGGCCTGTATATATCCATAGTTACCATAACTCACTTCAAAATTGGCCCCTGGTTTAAATGAAGGTTTACGGCTGATGATGCTGAAAGCGCCGGCGGTTGTGTTCTTGCCAAACAAAGTTCCCTGCGGACCACGCAATACTTCAATGCGTTCCACATCAATAAAATCAAGCGTGGTAGCAGCTGGACGTGCGTAATACACACCATCCACATAAAAACCCACGCCCGGTTCTATCCCATCATTGGTAAGACCAAAGGCCGAACCCTGCCCGCGGATATTGAGTGATGTATTGCGCGGATTGGAAGAATACAATTGAACCGATGGCACCAGTTCTTTTAAGCGGTTAACGTTAAAAGCCCCTGCATCTTCCACCGATGCGCCCGTTACCACTGATATGGGAATTGGAACATCCTGCAGTACTTCTCTTCTGCGGCGGGAAGTGATGATCACGGTGTCTCTTTGATAGAGTGACTGCAAAACTATGTAGACATTGTTCACAGCGCTACTCCGGATCGTCAGTTCCTGCGCTTCATATCCCACAGATGATACCAATAATACAAAGGGGAATTTTTGACCGGTAACCAGTGAAAAATGACCGTCAGTATCCGTAGCAGTACCGGCGGTTGTATTCTTGATGGCTACACTGGCATAAGGAACGGCTTCATTTTTATCGTTAACAATACGACCGGTAAACTGCGCCTGCGATAGGAACGGAATAGTAAACAATAAGACAGTAAGAATTTTATTCATTTGATTATTTTTTGAGACAGGACAATACATGGCCCCATCACCTGATCAGTAATTTTTGATTTGTTGACAGTGTCAACCAGGAACTAAAAGGGTTTATATAGTATCAGCGCAACAACATCGCTGTTTCGAATTGCGGGATACAGAAGTATAATGGTTCGGTTGCATGCAGGTTTGGTTATGAAAATGTAAATATACTAATTCCCTACTAAATTAGTAGACTTTTGATGTAAAAAAATTTATACCTCTTTTTTTTTAAAAAATCAGGAGGCTACCCATTTTTGGCGCAGTGAAAAATCACCAAAAGTTTCTGTTGATGCTCTACCGGCAGCATATTCATGGAACAATCCATCCAATGACTGTAGTATTTCTTTTTCTTCGATATTCTCACGATAGATTGTATTTAACCGTTCGCCCAAACGGTCGCCACCCAAATGCATGTTATACCGGCCGGGCGCAGTTCCCACAAAACCAATCTCGGCTACAGAGGACCGGGCGCAACCGTTTGGACATCCCGTCATACGGATAATAATCTCTTCATTATTCAATGCATGTTTGTCCAGCAGACCTTCGATCTTATCGATCAATGAAGGCATGTAACGTTGTGCCTCTGCCAATGCCAACGGACAAGTTGGCAACGCCACACAGGCCATGGAATTTCTGCGGATAACAGAACTGGCTTCTGTGTGTTTGACCACCCCATACTTTTCCAGTATCGCGTGAATAGTATTCTTATCATCATTGCTTACATCACTAACGATCACATTCTGGTTACAGGTAAAACGAAAATTTGCTTTGCCTGTTCTGGCCACTTCTAACAAAGCTGTTTTTAATGGCAGTTTTTCATCATCCAATATCCTTCCGTTCTCAACAAATACGGTATAGTACCAATTGCCTTCGCTATTTTGTTGCCAGCCGAAATAATCTTTGCGTTGGGTGAATGCATAAGGCTTTGCAGGAGCCAGGGCAAATCCTGTTCTTTTTTCGAGTTCGGTTTTGTACCAGTCAATTCCGTATTTGTCTACGGTGTACTTCAGTCGCGCAAGCTTCCGGTCGCTGCGGTTACCGTAATCGCGCTGGATGGTAGCGATCTCGTAAATAGCTTTCAGTGTTTTTTCTTCGCTGTCTGCAAACCCGATGATGGTAGCCAGCCTGGGATAGGTTTCAGGGTTACCATGTGTGCTTGACAAACCACCACCGATCGCTATATTAAACCCTTTCAGCTGACCGTCTTCAACTACTGCGATCAACCCGATATCATTGGCAAATACATCCACATCATTATTCGGTGGTATGGCAATAGCTATCTTGAATTTGCGGGGAAGGTAGCGGTCCTGGTACAGCGGATCCTCTTCTTCTTTTTTGTCAACCAGATTTTCCTGTCCCAGCCATACTTCGTAATAGGCTTTTGTTTTTGGCATCAGCAGATGGCTGATCTTATCTGCATAAGCAAATATTTCAGCATGGTGTGTTGATTGATTGGGGTGCGAACTGCACAATACATTCCGGTTGATATCACCACAGGTAGCAATAGAATCCAGTTTTGATTCGCTGAATGCTTTGATCGTTGGTTTAATAGCAGATTTCAATATACCATGCAACTGTATGGTCTGTCTTGATGTGATCTTGATCACACCTGTGGAATTCTCACCTGCCACATCATGTACGGCGATCCATTTTTCCGCACTCAGTAACCCACCCGGCAAACGCAAACGGATCATAAAAGAATACAGACGGTCGAGTTTTTTTGCGGCGCGTTCTTCCCGCCTGTCGCGGTCATCCTGCTGGTACATACCGTGAAATTTGATCACAGCCTGGTCATCCTCACGGATAGCGCCGGTATGTTCATCACGCAGGCTCTGCTTTAAGGTACCTCTCAGTCCTTTACTGTTTTCCTTGATTCTTTCTATTGGTGATTTATCTGACATGGTTATGATTGCTGTCTGTGGATGGTGATTGAGAGCAATGTTATGTACCACCCCCGATACAACAAATACCCCCAATGCACCATCCTCAGATTTAATAAACGTCTTTGGAATAACGGCCCTCTTCTTTAAATTTTTCAAAATACGCCGCTGTTTCTTTAGCAGGCAACCCGCTGTATCTTTCAATTACACTTAATAATGCATGTTCCACGTCAACACTCATCGGTGCTTTCTGTCCACATACATATATATAGGCACCTTTTTGGATCCAGTCATACAGTTCTTTTCCCTGTTCCAGTAATTTGTGATGCACGAAAATATTGCCGGGACGGTCCTTTGAAAAGGCGAGACTTAATTTGGTAAGCACGCCTGTTTCAAACCAGTTCTGTATTTCTGTCTGGTACAAGAAATCGGATACAAAATGATCCTCCCCAAAAAACAACCAGTTTTTACCAGTGGCCCCTGTTGCATCGCGCTCTGACAAAAAGGAACGGAAAGCAGCGATACCTGTACCGGGACCGATCATAATAATAGCTTTATCAGCCGCGGGTAACCTGAAACGTTTATTCTTCTGTACAAAAAATTCGATCGTATCATTCTCTGGCAAACCACCAAGGTATTCAGAACATACACCTGCTCTCTCCTGTTCATGCACAGTAAACACATCTTTTTCAACCGTGAGATGAATCTCTCCATCATGCACACTGTTGGAAGATGCGATGGTATAGATACGCGGTGATTGTGCGGGCAGTACCTGGAGCAGTTCCTCGAACTGGGCCGCTTCTTTTACCGGATAGATACGCAACAGATCGAGCAGGTCGATCTTTGTTTCAGGTATCTGCTGCTGCACGATCTCTGCATATTTTTTTACTACGCGTTCGTGCAGGTAATGGATATTCAATTTTTTAAGCAACAGATCCGAAACAGAATATAATTGTTCCTTGTGTAGCAGTTGTTTGTTTCTATCAATACCTGTCAACGAGATAATAGTATTTACTGTATCCACCGCATTGGCAGGAACTACTCCGATGGAATCGCCGGGCAGATAATCCACTGGTTCTTCTACCGCCAGTTCAATATGCCAGGTTTCTTTTTCCGAACCTCTATCGTGGAGATTGGTATTACTCAATACGGTGCCTGTATAGATCTTTTTATTTGATTTGAGTGGGGATACCGCTGCAGGCTTAACCGTTACGGGTGCAGTAACGACAGGAATACTATCCACCTTTTGCAATACTTCATTGAACCAGGCTTCCGCATCAGATTCATAATCCACATCGCATTTACGGATGGGAATGATCGGCGTTCCGCCCAGTTTTTGTAATTGCTCATCTACATCCTCCCCTGTTTTGCAAAACAAAGGATAGGATGTATCACCTAAAGCAAGAACGCTGTATTGTAATTTATCGAGACGGAAACCGTTGCGGTGTATATGATCATAGAATTTCTGTGCGGCCACCGGCGGTTCACCATCACCTTGCGTGCTGATCACTACAAATAATTTTTCCTCTTTTGTGATATCAGTCAGTCTATACTGGTCCAATGCCGCCAGTTTTACTACCAGATTTTTCTTTTTTGCTTTTGTGGCTAAATCTGTGGCCAGTTTTTTGGCATTGCCCGTTTCAGTGCCATAGACAATCGTTATCTTTTGTGGCATACCAATCTGAGCAATAGCCGGCGCTGGTTCTGCAACTGTTTTGGCAGCATTGTTAAGCAGCCCTGAAATAAATCCGTTGATCCAGATCAGCTCTTCTTTGCTGGATGAACCTGCCAGCTCCTCTAATATTGTCAGTTTAGGCCCTGTCAGCATATTTTTTCTTTACATCATTAACAATAGATTCCAAAGCGCCTGTCAGTGGTTTGAAATAATATTCACCGGTTGGTTCAGATGAAAACCACTTGAATGAATCATGGAGGTTCACCACATTACCCACAATGATCAATGAAGGTGAGAGAAAAGAAATCCCTTTCAGTTTTTCTGCATATTCGTGAACAGGGGTAATATGTATTTGCTGGTAAGGTGTTGTTGCCTGCTCAATAACGGCAAGTTGCTTCCGGCTATCAATCCCGCTGGCGATAAGTTTATCAGCCAGGTCAGGCAGGGTTTCAGAAGACATGTAAAATACCAGTGTATCTTCTGTATGTGCAAGTTCTTTCCAATAATTATCGCTGATGACGGATGATTTGTAGTAAGTAAGAAAACGGACAGCCGTTGCATGATCTCTTGCAGTCAATGGCATACCTGCATAAGCGGCAGCACCGGAAGCAGCAGTTACACCGGGAATGATCTCGTAAGGGATCTCATTCTTTACCAATATCTCCAGTTCATCCAGCACATTGGAGAAAAAAGATATATCACCACCTTTCAATCTTACTACCTGTTTTCCCTGTAATGCATATTTTACCAACAGTTCATTGATCGTTGGTTGCGGAGTTGATACACCCCTGCGGCATTGTTTACCAACTTCAATAACAATAGCAGCCGAAGAAACATATTTTTCAATGATCTCATGACTCACCAGCCTGTCCACCAGTACAACCTCTGCAGTGCGCAGGCTATCCGCGGCTTTCACGGTGATCAAACCGGGATCACCCGGTCCTGCACCGGCCAGTATTACTTTTCCTTTATGTTCTGCTGCTTTCAATTATTAATTATTAATTGTCAATTACTAATTACTGAATCATACAGGCCCCTACTGTTACATGACTTGTTTCATCGATCAGTATTGCGCCACCATTCACACGTAATTCATTATAGGTATCATACGCCACCGGCGATGCGGTTTTGATCGTTGCTCTCACGATATCATTCAACACAACTGTATCAGGCGATGCATTTTTTTCGAGTGTATTCACATCTATTTTATAATGAATTTCTTTTACGATGCTTTTTACCGTGCGGCTGTTGATCTGTAACAGGTAGCGGTTTCCTTCGGCCAGTGGTTTGGTGCCCATCCAGCAGAGATGGATATCCAGTTCCTGCTCTAGTTTCGGCAGGTCGGCCGAAGGAACGATCAGATCGCCACGGCTGATGTCTACATTATCTTCGAGATGGAGTATGATACTTTGCGGGGCAAAAGCTTCTTCCACTTCCCTGCCATTTGTTTCTATCGCTTTGATCCTGCTCTGCACACCTGAGGGCAACACGGTTACCGCATCGCCTTTGCGGTAAATACCGCTGACCAGTTTTCCTGCATAACCACGGTAATCATGCAGATCCTCCGATTGCGGACGGATCACGTACTGTACCGGGAAACGTGCATGCACCAGGTCGATATCTTCCTGCACTTCTATATTCTCCAGTATCTGCAGCAATGATTCGCCTTCGTACCAGGAAAAATGGGTGGAACGGTCCACAATATTATCGCCATCGAGTGCGCTGATAGGGATATAGACCACATTCTTTAATCCCAATGAAGCAGCCAGTTCCGCAAAATCGATCACGATATTGTTATAGGTGTCCTGCGAATAATCCACCATATCCATTTTATTGACCGCCACCACCACATGCGGAATGTTCAATAATGAGGCGATGATGGAATGTCTGCGTGTCTGTTCTATCACACCGTTCCTTGCATCAACCAGTATAATGATCAGGTTGGCATTCGAAGCGCCTGTCACCATATTTCTTGTGTACTGGATATGACCCGGTGCATCGGCAATAATGAATTTTCTTTTTGGCGTAGAGAAATATTTATACGCCACATCTATCGTGATGCCCTGCTCCCTTTCGGCACGTAATCCATCAGTGAGTAAAGCAAGATCAATATCACCCGCTTCACGGTTCTTCGTCTGTCGCCCAATGGCTTCCAGCTGATCGATCATGATAGATTTGCTGTCGTATAATAAACGGCCTATCAGGGTGCTTTTCCCATCGTCTACACTGCCGGCGGTTATGAATCTGAGTATGTCCATGGTGGTGAGCTTTCAGCTGTCAGCTATCAGCCGTCAGCTTTTCATTAATTTTTTTACTTACTTATTGTTATCACTATAGCTGAAAGCTGATGGCTGACAGCTGATAGCTTAAAAATATCCTCCCTTCTTCCTATCCTCCATCGCTGCTTCGGAAACCTTGTCGTCTATTCTTGTTTCGCCACGTTCGCTGGTTTTGGTGGCGATGATTTCGGTGATGATATCGTCTATCGTTGATGCGCTGGATTCAACGGCGGCGGTACAGGTCATATCGCCTACTGTTCGGTAACGCACTTTTCTTATACTGATATTATCGGTTTCTTCTACCTGTATGAATTCGGATACGGCCACCAGTTGCCCTTCATGCTCCAGCACTTCGCGGTCGTGCGCAAAATAGATGGATGGCAGGGCGATGTTTTCACGGCGGATATAGTTCCAGATATCGAGTTCTGTCCAGTTGCTGATGGGGAACACGCGTACATTTTCTCCTTTGTGGATCTTGCCGTTGTAAGTGTTCCATAATTCGGGTCGTTGCAGCTTGGGATCCCACTGGCCAAATTCATCCCTCACAGAAAATATTCTTTCCTTCGCCCTTGCTTTTTCTTCATCACGGCGCGCGCCACCGATACAGGCATCGAATTTGAATTCGTTGATGGTATCTAATAAAGTAAATGTCTGCAGCGCATTGCGGCTGGCGAATTTTCCTTTGGGTTCGGTAAGGTTTTGTGCTTTGATGGTATCGCCTACATTTCTTACGATCAGTTTCTCTCCAATGGTTGCTGCCAGTTCATCACGAAAATCAAGTGCTTCCTGGAAATTGTGTCCCGTATCGATATGTACCAAAGGAAAAGGAAATTTTCCCGGACGAAATGCTTTCAGTGCCAGGTGTACCAGCGTAATGGAATCCTTTCCCCCACTGAATAATAAAGCCGGGCGCTCAAACTGTCCCGCCACTTCACGGAATATGTGAATGGCTTCCGACTCTAACTGGTCCAAATGATCTAAACGGTATCTGCTCATCTTCTCACGAATTAATGGTACTGACTGTTGTTGTTTGTTTGGTTTCATGAAGGCCACATTCCTTCTTACTGTTGTCTTCCCACCACCATCTGCCGGCCCTGAAATCTTCACCGGGTTTAATGGCACGTGTGCAGGGTGCGCAACCGATGCTTACAAAACCACGGTCATGCAAGGGATTGTAAGGAATATTATGCGCATCGATATACGCACGTACTTCTTCTGTGGTCCAGTGAAGCAATGGGTGGTATTTAAAGATCTGGTTACCCTCGTCCCATTCTACCTGAGAAAGATCATGGCGTGCAGAAGAATGTTCCGCGCGCAGACCCGTGATCCAGATCTTATTACCTGCCAGCGCACGTTTCAATGGTTCCACTTTACGGATCCCGCAGCAGGATTTCCGGTTCTCGACCGATTCATAAAAAGAATTGGGACCTGTTGCCAGCACAAATGATTCCAACGCTTCGTTGTTGGGATAATAGGCTTTGATATTTGCCTGGTAACGGGTATTGGTACTGTTCCATACAGAATAGGTTTCTGCGAACAGCCTTCCCGTATCCAGTGTAAACAGGCTGATGGGTAACTGTGCCGATAATATCAAATGACTGATCACCTGGTCCTCAAAACTGAAACTCGAAGAAAAAGTCACTTTCCCCGGGTAAAAATCTGCCAGAAAACGCAGGGCCTGCTCTGCAGAAAGCGGGGCCAGTTGTTTTTGCAGTAATTGTGTGAGGTATTGTTCTGAAGATGTTTCCATGGTACGGTTTGTTGTTGTGATATTGGAACGGGCATAACAGGATATGCCTCAGCAGCAACAACACGGTTTGATATAAAACATCTTTATGCGCATAGAAAACGATCAGTCTACTGAAATTGTGGGGTAAATATAGTCCATAAATTTGATGGACAAATAAAATCTGTGTTGAAATGTGTAAAAATGTGATCGGCGGTTACTAATAAGTGTTAGTAAATGAGCTGTTATACCCCCTGGTTTTGCAGTGACTGTCCCGAACACGTTACGGCAATTGTAAATGCGGCAAGGAAACCAATGTCTGATAACGAGAACGAACAGCAGATCCGAAGTTGTAAAGGTGTTCAAATTAAGAATTTTACAAACACCCATTAGTTTCTTTAGGATATTTCGTTACGCTATTGCAATTAGTAATAATATCTATTATACTTGCATTCCCCCCATATCTCTTTTCAGTCAGTTTTTAATTGCTTAACCAAAACTATTGTTATGAAAACAATCTATCTGATCGTTCTATGTAGTTGCTTTATCACAACTGCAAACACCCAAATAACTGAGAATAAATTCTATTACCTCAAGAAACCAGTTTCGGATATTTTTGGAATAACCTATACAAAACCCTCTGGAGAAAATGATCCTAGCGGTGTTCCTAGTGCAACTTTTGAAGAAACAGATATTGTTGTTCGTAAAAGTGTAAAACAGCAATATTTCAATATTTCAGATAACAAGTCCCAGAACTATCTCTTCGGCACGTTCGTTAAAAATAAAAATCTCAGTGTAGTGGGAAAATTTTTTAATGTGAGAAACGTAATTCTTTCATCGAACGGTTGGCAAAAGATAAGTGATAACGGATACCATGCAGTAGAAGCGTTGCGTGCCGACTCAGTTGTGTTCACGATCAAGACTACAGGGGATAAAAACATTGGAAGCGCTGCTATTGAAAAAATTGCCAAATTGTTCATAGGTGGGACGACGGCTGTAGGTATGGTTTTGAACGCGTTTGGCAGTACCGACACAACACAAGCAAAATCTGGGGGGATCTTATCACTGAAATCAACATCTAAAGACAGTATAACATTCACTATAAATGACAACACTGTATATTATGCGGTTCGGTATGCAATGGTTACCAATGCGAAGGATCTATTTAATACTCTAGGAACAAAGATAAAGGCACCGAAATGCGCCCCACAACTACAAAACAACCCGTTAGCGCAAATGCCTCCCATTCAGATTAGATCTGGCTTATCATATCCGCTGATAACACCAAATTGCGACTTGGATAATACAGTCATAAAAATGCAATTTTCCCTCACAGAGGACAACCAGGCAAAAGTTTCTATCATACAAAGAAAGAAACCTTCTGTAATACTTGGCGGCGCTCCGAAACCAGTTATAGATGAATTACTTAGTGAGGAATTCATTGATCTTAACAGTCAGACTGATAGATATACTGGAACCTATCGGTTTGTATCCAACCAGTCATCTGGAAAAAGTGAGATTAATAATACAATCATTGTTTGCGACTACGAACTTGCCTATGATCAAAATCAAAAGAAGTTAACAATTTTCAATTGGGATTATGATAGGGGCTATTATGTGACTTGTATCTATAGCCAAAACGCCCAAATCCGCTTCTTTCCAAAATAAAATTTAGTTTAAAAACCAAGGGACAGCATTGAATTAAAAGATAGTAAACAAAGTCTTACCGTGTATATGTGTCTAGTCCTGAAATAGGTTTACTCAAAAAGTAAATCAAAATCAGGATAATATGGAACATAAAATGGAAATCCGTCAGATGGTTGACGATTCTTTTAAGCGAAAGGTGATCGAAGAGTATTTGTCGACAGGCTGTACGAAGATAGAATTACAGCGTAAATACAATATTCGATTCAAGAGTGCAATCAGTACCTGGATGAAGCGGTTGGGATATGCAGAAAATTATAAAGCACCAAGCCTTAAATTTAGCAGTACAAACCGGACACTTTTGCCAGATAATATCAAAAAACGAAAAACGGAGTTCGATCTTCAAAAGCGAATTGAGGAATTGGAACGTCAACTGCAAGATGAGAAACTTCGTGCGGACGCCTATATCCGTATTATTGAAAAGGCCGAGAAGGAATTAAAAATACCCATCCGAAAAAAGCCCAATACCAAGTAATCAAAGAGATGAAAGACAGTTATCCATCCGTTAGCCTGGTAAGGATATGTCGATTACTTGGTGTTACACGACAGGCTTATTACCAGTTCTTTTGGCGTGTAGAAGAATTGAATACGGAGGAACAATTAATATTAGAAAAAGTCAGGGCGCTGAGACAAATACATCCGGTGATAGGGACAAGGAAATTGTATTGTCTTCTTCAGCCCTTTTTGTTAGATCACCAGATCAAAATAGGCCGTGATGCGCTCTTTGACCTATTGGCAGTCAATAAGTTATTGGTTAGAAGAAGGAGGCGAAAAATTAATACCACTCAATCCCATCATTGGTTAAAGCGATATCCGAATCTGACAAAATCATGGTATCCGGATGCCCCTGAACAGCTTTGGGTGGCAGACATTACTTATGTGCCGGTCACAACTGGATTTTTATATCTGAGCCTAATAACGGATGCTTACTCGCATAAGATCATGGGATTCCATATTGCAGAAACCCTTGAAGCAGTATATACGGCTAAGGCATTGGCAATGGCCTTGCGGACCCCAATAGGTAAAAGAAATAACCTTGTTCATCATTCAGACCGCGGTATACAATATTGTAGTGCTGAGTATGTAAATATCTTAAAGGAGAATGACATACAGATAAGTATGACAGAGAGCGGGGATCCATTGGAAAATCCTGTAGCAGAACGAATAAATGGGATTATAAAGCACGAATATCTAAAGCACTATAAAATCAGTAACCAGGCTCAAGCAATGGAACAATTAGAATGCATTGTAAACAGATATAATAAGGAACGACCACATCAAAGTATTAATATGCTTACCCCAGAAATCGTTCACCAGAAACATCTACTGGTCAACAGAAGATGGGGTAAATCAATTACAAATAGTACATTGTAAACTAATGTCAGGATTAACAGCAACCACGTAAACTTATTTTAGGACGAGACAATGTCTAGCCCTTATGCGGGAACCGCAGAGTCCCGCTGCGCGGAGACATCTGCGGAGAACATCGCTTTGGGACTGGTGGAAGTACACTCTTAGGAGAATGAAGACACAAAGCACACGAAGTAGCACAAAGATTAGCTGAACCTTCGTGCTACTTCGTGCCCTTTGTGTCTTCGTGGTTCAAACAACTTTTGCAATAAAAAAGTCCCCACCAAAGAGTGGGGACTTATCGCTAAAATGGGGGATACTATTAACCTCGCGCCTTGATCAGTTGCACCACTTTTCTCCTTCCTCCCTGTATCAACTCTGCATAATAAGTACCGCTGCTGTAACTATGCCCGATCTGGAGTGTGCTGTTGGCACCCAGTTTCGACCTGGCATCCACTACCCTGCCCGATCCGTCCATTACCCGAAGATCCACTGGTGTTTCATACTTGCTTTCCAGTTTCAGTGTGAAGAAAGTGGTGGATGGGTTTGGCATAACGGTTACTTTGAGTTCTTCTTCGCTAGTGCGTACTTTTTCTGAAACAGCGCTTTCAGCAGTTACCGACTGTTTGGTTACAGCTATGGATGTCAGACCATTCGTGTTGCATGGCATCTGGTCGCAACTACCCAGCCTGTCGTTGCCATTGCTGCCGCAATTGCTGTTAATATGTGAAGCCACCTGGGCAACAGGCACCTGCAATGTCTGCGGTGTTTTGTTTCTGCCTGATGGTGTATGACAAACATACACTTTAGCGCCACCGGTACCCGGTACACGGATATCGGTTACACAGATGGTGATGTTATCCGAATAACTACATCCGTATTTATTCGTAACAGTTACGATAAATGTGAATGTTCCGTAGCTATTGGGCGTGAACACCGGCGCTGAACTGCTGGTGGTGTTCAACCTGCCGGTAGCGCTGCCCGCCCATGCATACGTGTATGGCGCGCCTGCCGATGACAGTGTACATACCTGCAGTGTGGTACTTTGTGCACCGTAACCGATGTACAGGTTCGTGGCAATTCCACCGGTGTACACACTATTGGTTGGCACAGATGTAATGACAGGATCGAACGATAGACCGATGGTGATCTTCTGTACATCTGTCACATAATTTCCTGCTGCATCCGTTGCTCTCCAGGTACGTGTGATCAGGTTTCCTGATACATGGTCGGTATACGAAACCACAGGTGTACTGCAGTTATCTGTTGCCGTGGCTATTCCGGTAACTGATGGCAATGTGGATATATTGCAACCGATCGTGATATCATTGGGTTCATTCAATACCGGTTTGGTATTATCCACGATGGTGATCGTTTGTGTTTGTGTGGTGCTATTGCCATTGCCATCATTGTATTTCCAGCGTATAGTATAGACACCCGGAACTGTATAGGTCAATGGATCAGTGGTTGTGCCGTTGATGATACCCACGCAATTATCTTTGGCTGTGGGTATTACATTCACAGTTACTGAACAGCTGGCACTGATCGCTGGCAGGTTCTTCACTAGCGGTTTCGGCGCTGATTGATCTTTCACAATCACGGTTTGTGTTTGTGTGGTGATATTACCGTTGCCATCGTTATAGCTCCAGCGGATGGTATAGGTTCCTGCCCTATTGTAGCTCAGCGGATCGGAAGTGGATCCATAGATCAGTCCTGCACAATTGTCTTTTGCCGTTGGGATGGATGGATAAGAACGGCATGGCCCCCAGTTATGATCCTCATCATCATCGTCGCTGCCATTGCCACCGATGGTTACAGAACACTGTCCTGTGATCGTTGGCAGGTTAGATACTGTTGGTACAGGCGCGGTATTATCTATTACGATCACGCGCTGTTCCTGTACGGTTATATTACCATAACCATCATCAAATTTCCAGTGGATGATATGTGTACCAGGTGTACTATATGTAAGCGGATCGGTGGTTGTACCTATGATCGTTCCTTTACAGTTATCGGTAGCTTTTGGCGCTGCCATGTACTGGATATTACCGTTGCCGCCTGTATTGTTATCACTGTCACATCCATGATCATCGTCATCATCATTACCAAAATGATCGTTCAGCCAGTTATACAGGTAACGGATGATGCCGCGTAACCTGTAGTCATAATCCCTGCACTGGCAGCTGCTCGTGCGGCAATGACATCCATTACGGCAGCAGCGGCAATCGTCCTGGCAACCGCTTACGATTGGTGTTAAGGTGATACCCGCTGAGCATGAGCCGGTGATGGTGGGTAATACGGCCACTGTTGGCACAGGTGCGGTATTGTCTTTCACGATCACGGTCTGTGTCTGCGTACTGCTGTTACCATAGCTATCTGTGTATTTCCAGGTAATGGTATAGGTTCCCTGTACCGTATAATTTAACGGATCAGATGTAGTACCAGTAACCGGTCCTGTACAATTATCCGTTGCCTTTGGCACTGTTGTTACTGCCACTGAACATTCACCGGTAATAACAGGCAGGTTGGTCACTACAGGCACAGGTGCCAGGTTGTCTTTTACAGTAATGGTGGTGGTACAGCTTGCACTCAATCCGCCCGGATCGGTTACGGTAACAGTTACCGTATGCACACCCACGTTGAACGGACCTGCCGCACTCAATGTATAAGTCAACACATCACCATCAGGATCGTTACCTGTTGCCAGTTGTTGCCCGCTGACAGTCGCTGCGCAGGTTCCGGCCGCAGTGTACACAAGTATTGGTGCACATAGTATTGATGGTGGCCTGTTACATGCATTGGTAATAGTAACCGTTGCAGTGGCAGAGCTGGTATTGCCTGCCAGGTCCTTTATGATCAGTGTTACTTCATATACACCGGAAGGAGTGGTACAATCGAATGTAGTGGTACCTCCGAGTGTTTTGCTTACAATCGTACAATTGTCATAGCTGCCGTTATCGATATCAGCTACTGTTACCGTAAAGGCACCAGTTGCCGTAGTAATTGTTCGTGAAACATTCTGTGTGATAACGGTAGGCGCTACCAGGTCCTGTACTATTACCGCTGTTGCAGTGGAAGTAGCAGAACAGTTATTGGCATTTGTTACCATTACACTATACTGACCACTGGCAGTGGCAGCATAAGATGCATTGACTGCGCCTTCTATGGCAATACCGTCTTTATACCACTGGTAAGCAGATGCGGCATTGGCTGTTAATTCAACTGTACCGCCCGTGCATACTTCAGCAGGGCCGTTTACAGTGATCACTGCAGTCGGCAGCGGATTTACCGTAACATTCACAGCTGCTGATATAGCTGAGCATCCATACCCATTTGTTACTACTACTGTGTAGTTACCGGCAGTATTCGCGGTATAAGTTGCATGGGTCTCATACTGTATGTTCACGCCATCTTTCTTCCACTGGTAGGTCAACCCTTCTCCTTCATTGGCGCTGAGTAACACTGAACCACCTGTACAGAAAGTTGTTGATCCTGTAACAGTGATAGCAGCAGCCGGTTTTGGATTTACGGTAATGGTGAAAGTAGTCGGTGCACCTGTACAACCGGTACCTGTTTTGATAAAGTTGCCCATGTTAAAGGTATTATTACCTAACATCAGCATGGTATTGGCAACCGAGTTATCGGATGTGTTGATCGTAACAAACTTGCTGATGGCCGCTACATACAGTTTGCTTCCATCGGCGCTGATATTGAGCCCTCGTCCATAGATGTCGGACCCGATCGTCGCAACAACTGTATTGGTGGCAGTATTGATCACTGCTATATTTCCGCCAACGCTGTTGGTTACATATACCTTGCTGTTATCAGGTGATACCACTACTCCGTGTGCACCCAATCCTACAGGTATGGTAGTAACTACTGTGTTGTTGCTGGCATTGATCACGGTTACCGTACCATTCTGTACAGGGTTGTTTGGTCCGTAATTCGTGGTGTAAATACGTGTGCCGTCAGCGCTCACGGCAATACCCCTTGGGGTCATGCCTGTTGCAACGGTGGTGAGTACGGTATTGGTGGCCGCATCGATCACCGTTACATTGTTATTGTATTCATTGATCACATACACACGGCTGCCATCCGGACTAACCGCCACACCTGATGAACCGCCTGCTACTGTTCCGACGGTTATTAAGTTAGTGATGGTATTGGTGGCCGTACTGATCACCGCGAGTTTATTGGAATAATTATAAGGCACATACACTTTGCTGCCATCAGGGCTCATGGCAATGCCTTTGAGTCCGTAATAGTTGCCCATCGGGATATCTGTCACCGTATTATTGGATGTATTCACAACAGACATCTTGTTATCTGCGAGATTCGATACATACACGCGGCTTCCGTCAGGTGTGAGTGCGATAGCGTAGGGATAGGAGCCCACCGTTATTGTCGCCAGTGTAGTATTCGTGGTTGGATCCACCGCCATCAGTTTGCCATCAAAATAATTGGTGACATAAGCTGTTGTTGGTGATGAGGCCGGAATAACGGTGATGGTTGCCGTTACAGGACTGCCGGTATTATTGACAGCCAGGAATGAAGCGAGATTACCGCTGCCACTTGCTGCAAGACCGACAGATGGCGTACTGTTTGTCCAGGTGTACGCATTACCTGTTCCGCTGAAGTTGACAGCTGTTGTCAGGCTACCTGTGCATACCACCTGGTTAGCTACTGTATTGATCACAGGTGACGCACTTACTTTTACGGTGATGGCTGTTGACACACTGCAACCGTTTTCAGTTACTGTATAACTGATCACCGCGTCTCCTGCGGCCACACCGCTTACAAGACCCGATGCATTCACCGTAGCGATGGAACTGTTACTGCTGCTCCATACACCACCCTCCGTTGTATTATTTAATTGTGTTGTGGCATTGGAACATACTGCTGTTGTACCGGTAATGGCATTCACCACAGGCATAGCATTTACGGTAACAGTGGTCGTTACTGCTGTAGCACAACCGTTCGCAGTTACAGTATAGCTGATGATGCTGGTACCGGGTTCCAATGCTGTTATATTTCCTGATTCGCTTACCGTTGCTACTGTGATATCACTGCTGCTCCATATACCACCGGTTGTTGCATTGGCCAATTGTGTATTCGACCCTGCGCATAGCGTTGTTGTTCCGGTGATCGCTTCCACAACCGGTAATGGGTTAACGGTTACGCTGATCGCTTCAGAAGTTGCGGTACATCCATCAGCAGTTACTGTAACCGAATAGTTTCCGGAAGTGTTTACAGTAATGGATGGTGTGGTTTCACCATTGCTCCAAAGATTACCCGTTGCTGATGAAGACGTCAGTAAAACAGATCCGCCAGCGCAGAATGTAGTAACACCTTCCACCGTTACAGCAGCGATCACTTCAGCGGGTTGTGTTAATATTACCTGCTGTGCATCGCTCACCACCTCACTTGCATCTTTCACCAGTACACTGTAGGTACCTGCAGCGAGGCTGTTGAATGTATGGGTTGATACATAAGTTTCTCCTCCATTAATCGAATACTGGTAAGGAGCCGTACCGCCTGTTGCATTAACAGTAATACTTCCGTTGGTGCTGCCGAAGCAGGATGGGTTTACCTGCTGAGTAGTAACTGTGGCACCATAACCAATGGTAAATGTCACATCCTGTGAGCAGCCACCGGCAATCGTTATACTATATGTATAGGTACCTGCACACAAACCGGTCTGCTCGCTTCCTGTGCTTAGTTTCCAGTTCTTTGTGTTGTATCCGCCATAGCCAAAGCCAGCACGATCCCAATGTACTGCTCCAAGTTTAAAGGTTGCGCTGTTTATGTTGATCGTGGATGTGTACACATGGTTCCAGTCTGCAGCAGTACTTTGTTTCAGATAGTATTTATATACGTTCCCGTTTTTCTCTACTTTAAAATCGTACCAGGTATTGGGAACATAATCGTATACCTGGTGCGGCCAGCCGCCAAACTCATTAACATACAGTTGTGTCTCGTAGGCGGCAAAACCGATATGGTCACCCGTATTTGTACCATCATTGATGGCCAGGCCAAACAGCACAATTGCCGTATTATCGAATTTGAAACTGCTTTCAAACACCATATTATCTGTGACAGGGAAAGATTGTGTTGTAACGATCGAATTATCCCAATAAGCATTGGTGGAGTTCCCATTTACCCGCAGGTGCCCGCCGTTTTCTGTATAAGGCGCATTCCTGGTGCTGAACAAGTTGGTGTTTAAGGAACTTCCTGAAAATGGATAATTAAACAACTGGGTGCTGGAAGACAAGGTTCCACCGTTTGAAGAGGTGAAAACAACTGAACCATCACATGCGCCTTCGGCTGATATATTGGTAACACTTGGTGTGATCACAGGCAATGGGGCAACAGGAACAGTTACAGAGGTGGTAACTGCACAACCTGTTACTGCATCTTTCACCAGGTAACTATAGGTGCCCGCTGAAAGACCGGTTATAACATTGGAACTGCTGCCGAACCGCCAGTTCTTTGATTCAAACCAACTGTCGGAATAGGGTTTCTCAACATACAATGCCGCCATCTTATAGTTTGTATTATCATCTGATACATAATACTGGTTCGTCACCATAATATAAGGTTCACCATTCAGACTGATATAATAGGCCATGTTGTAGCCGGAACGTACAATACGCAGGCGGATCCAGTTATTATTACCGCTATATCCTGTATAGTTCCATCCTCCATTCTGGATGGTATATAAATTGAACCCTGATACAGCAAAACCTATCCGGACCTGGCTCGGATCAGTAATACTACCTGTAGAAGCATCCACCATACCAAAGGCCATCTCTGTGTTATTAGACAGCCTGAATTCCGCTTCCATATCTGCACCATCAATAAACCTAAAGGTTTGTTTGGTACTGATGGAATTATCCCAGCTCCAGTTAGCATTATTTGCATCGTAATTAGCATGCAACAAATCATTTTGAGAGAAATTGCCATTACGTACATCAAAAAGAGAGGTACTGAGCGTATTGCCAGTGAACTGATGACTGAATGCGTCATAACTATACTGGCCGCTGCCACCTGATGCAGTAAGTGTTACCGTACCATCACTTGTATTGGCACAACTCACAGGTGTTGCTGCAACCGCTGCGGAAAGTGTATTGGGAACAGTAGCTGTGGTGATCACATCCGAGGTAAGTGAACAGCCGTTAGAACCTGTAACCGTTACACTAAAGCTACCTGCAGCGGCCACATTGATGGACTGCGACTGGCTGCCGTTGCTCCACAGGTAAGCAGATTCATTATTTGCGGTAAGTGTTATACTTACCCCTTCACAGAAACTAAGGGAACCACTTGGTGTGATCACCGCCTGCGGCAGGCCCAGCACCTCTACAGTTACCGAACCATTCATCACAACGATACAATTGCCGGCAACATTCTGTGCTTTGATGGTGTAAACACCATTTTCAGCCTGCGCGCCAAAATCAAGTTCATCACCCGTACCTATTACAGGATCGCCTATGGCTGTTTGTCCGCGATACAACTGGTAGCGCACATCAGTGGCCGATCCGCTCAACCTGATATGCGGTGCATCGCTGCCTTCGCAATAGGCGCCTGTACCGGTTACATCAAATACAACGGGCAAAGGAACAGCGCTTTCTTCTACACCCACAGTGGCAGTGGCGGTAGTTACGCAGCCTGTCACTGCATCCGTCAGGCTAAACGTATAAGTACCGGCAGCCAGGCCCGTCGTCCGCGGGTTGCCAATGAATTTCCAGTCTTTGGAAGAATAACCGCTGAAAGAGTTTTGATAGAAAAGTGCCGAAGAACCGATATAATAATTCATACCGGTAACAACATTACTGTTCAATGCAGCGGTATAGTATAAGGTGTACTCCGTAGCACCTGTATTACGTATATAATATTTTACCGAATTACCTGTTTTCTCCAGCTTCAGATCGTACCAGGTATTCGGGGAAATGCTTGTGATATAATTGTTATTACCATTGTTGAAAGATGCATACACATTATTATAGCTGATATAAAATCCAAATGCATACTTCCACCATGTGAGATCATAGTCTGCGCCATAATCAGCATTAAACACACCTATTGACAGCTCGTTATTGTATGCTTCCGTTTTTAACGAGAATTCAGCGACCATATTTTCAGGCAGTTGGGCAACATCCTGTGTGAATACTTTTGAGTTCCAGCTCCAGTTATAGGAGTTCATGTCCGGATTCACCGTAAACCCTTCTGAAGTAGCGGTAGTAATAGCGTTCGGAGAATTTACCTGGGTATTGAACAAAGACAGGTCATTACTGCCCGGTGCAAAAAAATGATTCACTGATTGTATAAGGTATTGCCCACTTCCACCAGAAGGTGTTAAGGTTACTGATCCTGTTGGCGTACCACAGGCAGTGGCAGAAGGTTGTGTGGTGATACCCAACTGCAACTCATTAGCAACAATGCTCAGCTGGAAAGGCACCGATACCACCTGCTCGCCGGTTGCCGACTGTACTGCTACGGTATAAGCGCCGGCTTCAGACACCTGGTAAGTACGGCTGGTTGCGCCGTTAATGATCGCACCATCTTTATACCATTGGTAAGAAAGACCGCGGGTGGCGGTCAATATAATATTGTTGCCCTGGCAGATGGAATTGCTTTTACCTGTGACAATGGGTGCAAACGGGTAATTGAAATTGCTTTCTTCAATCCAGTTGGAAGATGTTCCTGAAAGGTCAAAACCATTCAGGTTACCATTATGATTATTACCTGTAACATCCGTAAGTCCGTTTATACTGCCATTGTTACCATTGGGCGTACCCTCATTAAATGTATAATAGGCATCCAGGTTTGACTGGGGAAGGCTGAGCTGGTGGGTCATGCTCTCCTGTATCTGTTCTGCTGTTCTTGCCACGCTCCAGATACGCACTTCATCCATGGACCCTTTAAAATAGGTAGGACTTGGGAACCAGCTATTGCCGTATCCTATCTTGGTGGGTTGCGTATAGCTGCCATAATAGTCGACAGTCATATTATGATCGCCATCGAGTATCCCATCCACGTAAAATTTAATCCCGCTATTGTATTTTGTTACCACCACTGCCACATGGTGCCATTGGTTATCGTTATAAGTACCCGTTGTTGCCACCACGCTGTAATTGAACACATCGAGTTGTAACTTACCATCACGTATAAAAAATGCGCGCATACCGCTGCCCTCGGGTGTACTGATGATCGTTCCTCCTTCGCTGGTCTTCACCCATGCCTCCCAGGTAAAATCACCATTAGTACCGGCAGGGTTGCCGATACTGACATAATCATCCACTCCATCAAACGACAATGCATTGCCGCCCGTGTACTTGGGTGCCGGTTTGCCCGCCGGCCTGCGTACAGTTTCTTTTCCTGTTGTTTTTTTGCCGCCAAGATCACCGGCGTTAACAGCCAGCGTCGCGAAGAGGGCAATAAAGAGGGTTGAAATTTTGAAAATGCGTGTAAAATTTCTCATACATCAGTTTTGGTAAATTCGATAAACAGGTAATAAAAAAACACTGCATGGATCTTTCATGGCTCATGAATGACCAACGCAACGGGATAAGCGGATTCGTAAATGGTTAGGATGATTGGGGATACCGGAGTAAGAAAACGACATTCTGCGGATACAAAATGACAAGACTTCTTATGCTGTAAAAATAGTTGTGGTATAAAGACTACACAATAGTGCAAATGCACCAAATATTGGCGAAACAGGTTAAGAAATCGTTACAGGAAGTATGAGGCTGTTTAAAAATGATATTGCTAAAATCTCCCGAACTTTTTTTTCAACACAGAGATCACAGAGAAAACGGAGGGCCCTCTGTATACTCTGTGATCTCTGTGTTGAAAAAACACCGTGCTGTTAAACGCTTTCAAACTAATCGGATACATTAGCTATTATTAAACAATCTCTTTATAAAGAATCATCACCCACCTTAAATTTTCCTTATAACCGATAGAAAATAAAACGGTTCCAATAGTGCAAATGCACTAATTTGACAATATTATCGTACCACTGTATTCAAGCATCTAACGATAGCCCCCATGCCAAAGCTACTCTGCACCATTTGTGCGTTCATATCATGTATTGCCATCTTTGCCCAGGAGAATGAACGTTTTACCAGTTATGGTGTTAATGAGGGATTACCACAAAGCAGTGTGTATGATATCAGCCAGGACAAAGACGGTTTTTTATGGATAGGCACAGCAGGCGGTCTTTCCCGTTTTGATGGATACCAGTTCAGTACCTATAAAATGTCTGTGCATGACCCGACTGCTATTTCCAGTTATAAAGAGTTCCGTTTTTACAACGACAGTACCGGCAGGTTATGGATCGTTCACTTTAACGGTATCAGCGTGTACAATGCGCTCACAGATGATTTTACCAATGTGCTTGTGTACAACCCGAGAAATGTAGTAGTTGCTGAAAATCATTTCTATGGAGAGGACAAGGATTTTATCTGGATAGGCTTATGCAGTTATGGTATTGTAAAAGTGGATAAAAAAACACTGGCCGTACATAACACGCCACTCACCAAAACCTCTCTTCGCTCCAGCAACAATGTAGGGTACCATGGTTTTCTCGAAAAAGACAGGTTATGGATCGTTGATAACAATGAATCCGCGACACCTGTTTTTTACCGATATGATACCCGGCTTCAGAAAGCAGATACCTTACCGCTGGCCATTATCAATATGGTGAACATGAACGATTCCCAGGTATTGGCCATAGATACAAAATCTGCTTTCCTGATCAATAAACACACACTGGCTTATCAACGCATACCCATTCTTTCCAACGACCGCGACCATACGGTTATCCATCTATACCGCCAATCAGCTACTGAAGCCATACTATCCGCTACTACCCAGGGATTGCTCTACATCGATACCCGTAATTTGAAACTGACCAGGCATATCTCTGTAACAGATCCTGCCAATAAAAAATCTTTCCTGTTTGCCAGTTGTGTGTTCAAGGACAGATCGGGTAACACCTGGGTCGGGACACGCGGAGATGGCATCAGTAAGATCCGTTACCCCTATAAAAATTTCCGTTCGCATCGCCTGGAAGGTATTCAGAACAATGTATTTGGACTGAATGCAGACAATAATGATATCTATGCCGGTATACTGGCGCATGGGTTGACCAGGTTTTCACGCACCGGTGAGGTTAGCCGGAATATACCGCTCAATAAACATCTCCCGCAGTTGATCAACAGTGCGCCTGCTATAGCCAGCTGGGGAAAAGATAAGCTGATCATTATTACACCTGCTTCCAAAAACAATGGGCACCATGTTCCTTTATTATATACAAAGGCTACCGGTAAAATTGCATTACCGAATAAAGAGGTACTGGATCTATATGCCAGGTACTGGGGTCGCGGTAATCTTCGCAATTTTATTTTCAGGGAAAAAAGCGGGGACTATATTACCAATGTGGGCGAATACCTGGTGTCATTGAGCCCGTGTGAAGAAAAAAAAATCTGCGCTGCGATCATCCATCATTTCCCCGGCGAAACACTGGCCAGTGCCTTTACCGATCGTGACGGAACACGTTGGGTAGGCAGTTTCACAGGATTATTCAAACAGAATGCATCCGGATGGCAAAGGGTGCATCTTCCCAAAAACAAAGAAGTAAAAACCATCAGCCAGGATGCGGATGGAAATATATGGCTGGGTACTAATGATGAAATATTTGTGCTGGACAAATCACTGAAAACGATCCATCATTACCAGGAGGACCGTGAACTGGTCAACGGTCATATCTATACCATCATTAAAGACAACCATGGTAATATGTGGTTCAGTCATAACAAAGGCCTCAGCGTTTATCATTGGAAAGAAAAAAAGTTCACGCATTTTGACCAGTCGGATGGTTTGCTATCACCCGAATACAATATCGCGTCCTCTGCCAAAACAGAAGATGGCGAATTATTTTTTGGCGGCATTAATGGCGTTACTGCTTTTTACCCCGAACAGATCTTATCCAATCCCAATGCACCCGCTGCCAGGATCACGGGTATCAAAATATTTGATGAACCCCTGCGCTCCGATACCGCTTACTGGAACATCCGTAAAATAGAACTGCCATACACCGAAAACAGTATCAGTTTCGAATATGCATTGCCTGAATACACCAATGAACTGAAGAACAGGTACCAGATCAACATGAAAGGTGTTGATGACCGGTGGATCAATACAGGTGAAAGACGTTTTACCCGGTATGCGGGTTTGCGGCCCGGACATTATGTGTTTCAGGTAAGAGGCGCCAATAACGATGGCGTATTCGGACCCATTACCAGTATTGAGATCAGCATTGTACCTCCTTTCTGGCAAACGATCTGGTTCTACCTGCTGGCATCGCTTGCATTTATTACACTTTCCGTGGGTATCGGTATCTATATCCAGAAGATCAGGCAGCGGAAAGCGATCCGTGCACTGGAACTGCAACATAAAATACAATTAGAAAGAGAGCGGATATCCCGCGACCTGCACGACAATGTAGGCACCCAGCTAAGTCTGATCAGCAAAAATATCGAGGGGGTGATCGACCCGCTCACAGCTGTTTCTGACAGCGAACATATACGCAACCTGAAGAATATCAGCCAGACCTCCAAAGAAGTGATCTTTACCTTACGTGAGACCATCTGGGCGCTTAACCGGGAAGAAATATCTGTAGAAGAATTGTCCGATAAACTGAAATCCTTTACACAGAAACTATTTGAACTTAACCGCGATTGCAGGCTCAGTTTTACGGAAGATATGGACAATGCAAATGTGGTATTGGGTCCTTCGGAAGCTATCCACCTGTTCAGGATCTGTCAGGAAGCCATCACCAACTCACTCAAATATGCCAGTGCCAAAGAAATGAATATCAGTATCAGTACGGAAAATGGTAAATACCGCATCAGCATTTCAGACAACGGGATAGGTTTTGACAGTTCCGTCAAAAAACCGACGGCGCATTACGGGCTGAACAATATGCAGTACCGGGCAGAAGAGATACAATGTGCGTTTGCGATAGAAAGCGCCCCCGGTTCAGGCACTACGATCACGATCAGCAAGAAATAGTGCATATGCACTATCCCTGCTATTCATAATAATAAATAGATTTACACCATGTCTTACAGGGTAGCCATCACCGACGACAAACCGAATGTCATTGCCTCCGTTGCGAAGGAACTTATCTATTCAGATAAGGTAGAAGTGGTCTTTACAGCAGATAATGGCGCAGATTTCCTGGAAAAACTGGCTATTATACCTGAGCACAGGCACCCCCAGGTGGTACTGATGGATATTGACATGCCGGTAATGAATGGTATCGATGCTGTACGTAATGCCAGTAACCTGTATCCGCATATTTCTTTTATCATGCTCACAGTATTTGATGATGACGATAAACTGTTTGATGCCCTGCGCGCAGGCGCCAGCGGTTACCTGCTGAAAGAAGAAAGGTTTGATGCGATACTCCGTTCCATCGAGGAAGTGATTGAAAAAAAAGGCGCACCCATGTCTCCTCGTATTGCCAGGAAAACACTTAACCTCTTGCTGAACCAGCCCGTATCTGAAAAAAATAACGCACCGGTTAAAACCGGTTTAACAGAAAGAGAAGAAGAAATATTGAAGAACATGGTATCAGGCCTGGATTATAAACAGATCGGTGAAAAATTATTCATCAGTCCCAATACGGTAAGAAACCATATTACCAAGATCTACGACAAACTACATATCACATCCAAGGCCCAGGCGGTTACTCTCGCCGTGAGAAATAAATGGGTGTAATAACATAAGAATATTTTTTTGATTTGTCCCTGGAAGCGTTTCCTTTTCGGAGGAAACGCTTTATAAAACCGGTAGGATAACCACTACATATCCCACAATTTATCATCAGCCGCAACGGGAAAAATCCCGTTTTTGTCACCATGTGGAGAACTATTTTGTAGAATTATTTCGATGGCGCAAGTTTGTGCATAAGTTATGACAGGGAAAAGCAGCATTGCATTTTATTTTTTGCTCTATTGCAGTATAAATTCCATTGTATGGAAACTGAAATAGTTAATGTTGCCAACCAGGAAGGTATTTCTTACGCCATTCCGCTACAGTTTATCGGGAAAGAAACCCATGTAGGCGATAAGTACATTTCTTACCAGTTACTGCGTTTAAAAAGATCCGGTTTATTCACCATCGATGAATTGTATTCGATCGCTACGCTTATTCAGGTAAAACAACCGGACAGTCTTATCAACTGGACAGAAACATTTATGCTGCTGGAAAAAGATTCCCGGCAGGTGAATAAAAAACTGAAGGCATTGCACCTGGCGTGAGAGACCGTGTTTCTACCAACTCTTATGTAATGTTATATGCGCAGACTAAGTATAACACTGTTACTATTTTGCATACTGGCAAATTGCTTTGGACAAAAACCAAAGAAAATAACTGCCTACCTCTCCGGCCAGTACACCAATACATTGCATGATTTCACGAAAGAGAATAACCCCTGGGGTATCGGGTTGGACCTGCAGGTGATAGGGTACCCGCAAGGAATTATCAGTCCTATAGTAGAAGTAAGTTTCGACCGCTATTTGATGAGTTACAAAGTCCTAAAAGTATATGCTGATGGAACACCCGTCCCTTCAGTGAGCCAGATGACCAATGTATTGGCAGGTATTTCCGTTAATCTCCCGGCAAACATCTATGTTTCGGCTGCTGCCGGGCCCAGTTTTATCGATGGGGAGGCTTTTTTTGGTATTAAGCCTTCTGTCGGCGTTTTTCTTTCCAGTTCAAAAAGATGGAATGTCAGGGTTTCCTATATCCATATTTACAAACGGGAGAAACGGTTTGAAAAGGATTTTACTTCTCTGAGTTATTCGCTTGGGATCAGGTTATTCTAAAAATCTGTGAATCTGTGGCGAATATGTAACGCCACAGATTCACAGATTAGGTTCTGATCTTATAATTGAACGCTCTGTTTACCGGGCTTCAGTTTTACCAGCTTCCCTCTCCAGATAAACTCCCCGGTTAGTTTTCCTGGTAATGTTATTTCTGCCTGGATACCTTCTTTTTCTTTTCGCTGTAGTGAAACAGTAATATTTCCCAAAGGATGCGGCATCACACCATTGGCTTCTGTCAGCTCGCCTAATGCAGGTTGTATCCGCACAGTACCAAATCCCGGCGAAGCCGGTACAATACCACAAATGGTAGCCAGAAAATCATAGTTGGGACTGGAACTCCATGCATGGCAATCAGAACGTGTAGGATCAGGATTTTCCGCAAAAGTAGTCAGGCCATTTTTAATCATATCCCTCCATGGCGTTAACTGCGAATAATACAGGTCCGACATACCTGCTGTAATCAACGCACGGTTGAGGTAAAAACGGTAATAAAATGTGGCCTGGCTGAGAGAAGTATCATACAGCACTTTCTGCATCACCTGTTTGATATTGTCTTTGGGAACAGCACCCGTTAGCACTGCAATGATACTGGCATGCTGACTGAATGTATTTTTAAAAGGTGTATTGGCCATCACCCCTTTTTTTGCATCAAAACATTGCCGGTAAGTAGCCGCACTTAACCTGAGCGCCAGTTTACGGTAATGATCGGCCTGCTGCGTTTTTCCGAATGCAGCAAACAGGTCCGCCGCCTGTTGTAAGGTATTTACATACTGGAGCGTGATGATGGAAGAATTGCCATCCATAGCGCCGTCCGGCGTACCACCGGGGAACGCGCGGTTCCAGTCAACAAAGCTCCACCACTTCATTGGGCCGAGCATACTTTTAGACGTATCGATTTTCTTTTCAAACCAATCAAGGACACCCGCTGCAGGTGTCAGGAAATCGCCAACAAATTTGTCGTCCTTCCGGTGCATCCAGTAATCATAGATCATGGATACCCAGAACAAAGAAAACGGCGGTATCACCTGCAAACGGCTGCTGGGGTATCTTCCCTGTGTCAATCCTTCCGGTACGCGTGAATGATAAAAATCAAGCAGCGCTTTGCGCATCAGCCTGTCATCACCGGTTACGTATAAGGAGATCAATGCCTGTATGCGTGTATCTCCCTCATACTGCAACTGTTCATAATAAGGGCAATCAAAATAAGTTTCACCCGCACACAGTTGTGCAGTGCGCCAGCCGATATCCCAGATCTGTTGCATCGATGCATCATTGCTTGTGAAAGATGCTTTTACATCAAAAGGATAACCCGTGGCTGATCCATAGAGGTCCTCTATCACCAATGGCTGGTCCTTAGTGGTGATATCAAGTTGCACATACCGGTAAGTACGGAACCATAGCGGGCGGAACAGTCTTTTCTCTCCCCCATCGGCTAAAAGGATATCATAATTACCAATGATCGTTTTTCCATCGATCTCATTGCGGTTGAGCTTTTTATTGTCTTTTGTATAGAGTGCTTCTGCATAGGTCATCTTCACCGTTGCATTTTTCCCTTTACTTACAACTAGTTCGGGATAAGCAACCGTATTAAAATTTTGATCAAGCAGGATGGTAACAGTTTGATTGGCAGGAATGGTGAGCGGATGACCGCCTTTTAAAAAATCTCCGTTGGTCTCTATACCAGTGGTTCTCCGTACAGAAGGTATCCGCTGCAATTGCTCACGCATCAAAGGAATATTCCGTGGCTGTAACGACCATAGATTATCGGAACCATAGCCAACGGGTACAGGACTGGCGATACGTCTTGCAGGCAGCCAGGAAACATCATTGTAATCCGCCTGCTCCCATCCCCAGGGATAGGTGGCGGCAGTAAGCTGATCGCCCGGGCCTATTACCATATAGGTACGCATCCTTGAGCCATTGTCTGTTGAGCAGGGTGTATAAGAAGTATCCCTGAACACTTTCCAGGTATTGTTTGTGTTGATGATCTTTTCTGCATCGGTATTTCCCTGCAATACAAATGCGGTCTGGTTGGTTACCTGGGCAACGGGTGCATGTACACCCATGTTCCATACCAATGCCGCGATGGTGTTATTGCCTTTCTGCAGGTAAGGCGCAATATCAATTGTTTCAAAATACCAGTTATACAGATCGCCGCGTGCAGGACCGTTACAGACATACTTTCCATTCACCAACAAACGGTAACGGTTATCGGCTGATACATGCACGATAAATTTACCTGGCTGTGCATCGAGGCTGATGGTTTTACGGAAATGATACACCCCATAATCACGCTGCGGCACATCAGGACAGGTGATCCATGATGCAGACCAATAGTTAGTTAGCAAAGAAGGATTGATTTCCTGTGACTGTACATAACTACTTAGCAACAACAATGCTAGTAAGATAAATTTTTTCATGGCTTGCAATTTTCTCTGTGTATCTCTGTGTTCTCTGTGCCACTGTGGTAAAGTGATTGAAGCGGAGGCTTTACCACAGTGGCACAGAGAACACAGAGTTACACAGAGAGATTTATTTTTTAGTCAGTTTCCTGATAAGGTTTACTTCGTCTTCGCGGTAGGGTTTACCATCTTTGAAAAAGATATCATGGAACCATTCATTTGGCTGACCACCATCTGCGATAGGTGTGTCCCATGCGTAGATGGTGTTGGATTTACCACTCACAAATCCCCAGTTGATCGCAGCCACATTCTCCTTTTTCAATAAAGGAAGGATATTACTGAAGCGGCTGTTCCTGGTACGCGCCATATACTCGGTACAGATCAGCGGGCGGCCAAATGCTTTCAGCAATTGGATAACGCGTTGGTGCGGTGCTGTTTCATCATAATTATGATAGGTAATGATATCTGAGTTCAATGCCTGGAACGCATTTAGTTTTTCAAAACTCCAGTCCCACAGGCCCGCAGAGATCGGCTGGTCAGGGTTCACCGCCCTGGCCCATTCAAAAGTTTTTGTGAGCAGCACCATACTGGAATCTTTTTTACCGCTGTTGCCGGGTTCATTATACAGGTCCCATAACAGGATGCGTTTATCATGCGCAAAATGCTTCATCACATCGGTCACATATTTTTCCAGTTCGGGATAGATAGTAATATCATTGGAAGCTGGCTGGCCGGGATCCTGTACCCAGCCGGAGTTATGGATCCCAGGTTTGGGGTCCGGTTGTTTACCGGCCTGCGGAACTTTGTTCCAGCAGTCATCAAAGAACACAAACATCGGTTCTATTTTGTGTTTGGCCGCGATCGCAAGAAACTGGTCCACTCTTTTTTTAAACCCTTCCGGATCCTGTTTGTAGGCAACACTATGCAGGAACACGCGCATGGTATTCATACCAATGCTTTCGGCCCAGCCCAGTTCTTTATCGATGGTAGCGGGGTCAAAACTATCTGCCTGCCACATTTCGAGCTGGTTGATGGCAGATGCGGGTAGATAGTTGGCGCCTACCAGCCATGCATGTTGTTTGTACCACTCATTTGCTTTTTCTATCGGCCATACTTTGCCCACTATGGTTTGGGCGGTGGCGGTTGTGAAAGAGCTTACTAAAAAGAGAACTACTGTTTTGAGATGACGGTTCATATATGCTTAGTTATAAATTTTCGTTTTTCTCTCTGCGTGAACTCAGCTTCTCCTGTTCTCTGCGGTGAAAAAATCTCGGTATGCTGAGTACCCGAATTTCAAAACTTTTTTTCACCGCAGAGAACAGGAGTTACATGAGGTTACGCGGAGTGTTTTATTTTACCGGCCAGTTTGCCAGTGCCGGGATATTTATTTTCTTCGTTTGTTCATTTTTTGATGGAACCAACAGCACTTCAATAGTCACCTTAGTTCCCGCTGGAACCTTCACTTCAAAACCTGCCAGTACCGTACCGGGATTAGGGGCATCATACGGCTGCACCGGATCGGTTGGCCATGTTTTCATCGTCACCAAAGCCGGTTGCTGTACGGTCAATGATAATTTTTTACCGTTTTTGGTAAATTCGATGGTATGGTCATCGACAATTCTTGCATTGGTAGCGGTGGCCATTGTCCACCGGATAACAGCATCCGCAGTACCCGTTTCTACTTCATCACGTACCACTACATACGATTTATTAACGATGGCCACTCCCCTGTAAGATTTTGTAAGCAAACCCTTATACACTGCTGTCATGTCAACCACCGCATTCATAAATAATGGTTGACTAGAAGATGACAGTATCTCTGCTTTGCCTTCTACTTTCTGTAACTCATTATTGACCGTAAGCGTATTGTGTGCATAATTATTGTACCTGAAGATCTGCCAGCGCTGCGAGTTCTGCCGCATGTTCCACAGGTCCACGCCTTTTGATTCGAGGCTCTCATAGTTCTGCATCCCGAAATCCATGGCCCATCTCACGCCATCAGCATCCATGACAAATGAACCCGCATCCATGTGCGCATGACTGGAAGAAGGTGAACCGCCTTTGAACCCGACGTAGATAGCAGTATCGGTCCACGATGTACGCATCATAACAACAGGATTTCGCCCGTTTCCTGTCCACATAGTTGTTTTGGGTGCAGGGATCTTATCTACATTGATATCTTTCCCCCAGATCATAATGGCGGGTAATATTCTTTCGTCGATGATTTTCTTTGTATCCTGTTTCAGCATGGATTTTTCTACAAACAACAGGGAAGGATCTTTTTGTCTTGCCGCAAACCAGAACATGGCAGGTTGTACATCTGCACCCAAACCCGCATCAAAAAAATTAAATGGTTGTCGTGTAGCGCCGGTAAGATGTTCGAGATAACCTGCAGTGAGTAAAAAATTATTTTTTTGAGAGAGACCGAAATCTGTACCGAATGTTTTTTCGAGAGCACTTAATAATAATATGTTGTAAGCGGTTCCATATCCCCAGTAATTATACCCTTCCGGATAGCCCCCATCAGGACCATATTCTTTCATCGGCAGCTCCACTGTTGTGATAGCACGGTTGATGATATTACGGGCAAGCTCAGGTTCATCTTCATATATTGCGAGTGCACCATAAGCCATTCCCCCATTACATACCTGGTTCCAGTTATTCGTAACCCTTAGCCAGCCATTGTTCTTGGGATCCAATGATGGCTTCAATCCATTTTCGAGGATGGCGCGTTTAATGATCGTTCGTGAGGATACAGAAAGATCATCATACAGCCAATCATAACCAATCGCCACAGCGAGTGTCATTTCGGCCACATCTAAAAAATGCGATGGGTTCCAGTCGCTGAAAGCGGAAACTGCCAGCAGCTCTTTTTCTGCCCTGTCAAAATATTTTTTATCATGCGTCATCCGCCACGCATAAGAAAGAAAGAATACCCGCCGCAAACATTCCCTTGATTTATCCAGCAAGCGTTTACCTATTTTGATATGCTGTACAGGTTGCTGGCTATCAAATGAGCGGGCCTCTGCAAGAATCGCTTCGTGTACAGACTTCCATGTTTGATCAGCATTGATCGCTTTTTGAATGGCTTTCTCCTCTCCTTTCAGTAATAACAAACGGGGATGTTGTGGAACTTTTGTACTGGCGGTCACAAAATCAGTTTGTGCAGCCAGTATGCCTGAGATACAAAGCAACCATACTAAAACGAATATCCGGGATATACTACGCATGTACTATTTGTCTCTGTGTAAATCTGTGCAATCTGTGGCAAAAAGAAAATCACCCACACTCGCCCGCTAAGCTTTGGCGAGCGGGGATTGCACAGATTTACACAGATTTTTTATTTGTTTACGGTAAATTGATAGATGCCTGAACCTAATGTTACAACAAGATAACCATCTTCCATTTTCCCGTCCCTGGCAACACCCGTCTTTTCTGTAACCGTTTCACCAATTTTTGCAGGCACATATACGGTGGCAGTGGTATTGGCCGGTATTTCTACATCCATCACCAAAGTATTCCCTTCCAGTTTCCAGCTACTGCCCAGTTTACCATAATAGGTTTGCAAAGACGCTGCTGCATGGGTAAATCCGCCACCGATATGTGGTTTGATCTTTATATGCTTATAGCCTGCACCATCTTCATAAGTATCCACTCCAACCATCACACGATACATCCAGTCGCCGATAGCGCCATAGGCATAGTGATTATACGAATTCATCGACGGTGTCTGGAAAGAACCATCAGGTTTGATACCATCCCATCTTTCCCAGATAGTGGTAGCACCCATTTTTACCGGGTATAACCAGGAAGGATAGGTTTCCTGCAACAACAAACTATACGCCACATCCGTATAACCGAAACGCGTAAGCACATGACAGAGATAAGGCGTACCCAGGAACCCCGTGGTAAGATGGTTGTTATAGGCTTTGATATTGGTAACCAGTCTTTCAGCTGCCTGTTTACGCAATGGTTCGGGCAGCATATCAAAATTCAACGCGAGTACATACGCTGTTTGTGTACCGGATATCAGTCGGCCGTTATCGGTCATGTATTCTTTCATGAATGCTGACTTGATCCTTTGTTGTAAGGCTTCATACATGGTTACATCGGCAGTTTTACCCAATACTTTCGCCGCATTGATCATTAATTGCGTAGAATGAGAATAGAAACATTGTGCAATCAGGTATTTATCCGTAACCGCGGCCCTGCCATCATTGTCATCATCAGGACGGTAAAACAACCAGTCACCAAAATGAAAGCCTTTGTTCCAGAGATCGTTGGTGCTATTATTCTGCATATAGCCCACCCATGCTTTCATACTGTTATACTGATTCTCCAATATTTTTTTATCGCCATAGGCAAGGTACATGGTCCATGGAATGATCGTTGCAGCATCGGCCCAACCCGCAGAGCCGCCAGCATTGGCGCCTAATACATTGGGTACAACAAAGGGTACACTGCCTGAAGGTTGTTGATCAGCGGCCACATCTTTCAGCCATTTGTAAAAGAAACTGTGTACGTTCATATTGAAGGAGCCTGTCCTGGCAAAAGCCTGCGCATCTCCTGTCCAGCCCAAACGTTCATCGCGTTGCGGGCAATCGGTGGGTACGTCTATGAAATTTCCTCTCTGTCCCCATTCAATATTGTGTTGCAGTTTATTCACCAGCGTATTAGAAGAATTAAAACTACCTGACACAGGCATATCAGAATACAGCGCCACTGCAGTAAAATTTTCAGGCTTCAACTCGCCTGTATAACCTTCGAGTTTGATGAACTGGAAACCATGCCAGGTAAAATGCGGCTCAAATATTTCTTCTTCACCACCCTTGAGGATATAAACATCCTGGGCTTTGGCTGCACGCAGGTTGGTGATATAAAAATTACCGGTTTTATCAAGCACTTCCGAATGTGAAACCACGATCTTATCACCCGCTTTTCCTTTTACTTTGATCGTTACCCATCCCACCAGGTTCTGTCCGAAATCGATCACCTGTTCACCGGATGGTGTTTTGAATATCCTGACCGGCTTGAATGTTTCTTTTTTCTTGACCCCTTCATTATACGTAGCTGTGAGTACACTCATCGAATGATCCGCCAGTTTTACACCGCTCCAGTCTGTGTCTTTATATGCCGGCAATGTCCAGCCGTTTTTATCTTCGCGCGCATCGATGGTTTCACCATGGTATATTTCGGAAGAACGGATGGCGCCTGTAGCTGATTTCCAGTTCTGGTCGGTAACAATGGATTCGCTGCTGCCGTCAGAATACGTGATATTGATCTGCATCAGCAGGGCGATATCCTTACCATAAAAATTATGCTGGCTCGTGAAACCGATATAGCCACGGTACCAGCCACTCCCCAAAGCCACACCAATGGCATTCACACCTCTATCGATAAGACCGGTCACATCATACACCTGGTATTGCAACCGGTTTTTATAGGAGGTCCAGCCCGGTGTGAAATAATCGTCACCAATACGTTTGCCATTGATCTTCGCTTCGTATAAGCCATGCGCAGTGATAAATGCAGTAGCGGATACTACTTTTTTATCGATCAGAAATGTTTTGCGGAATAAAGGACTTGACCGCAGCACGCTATCTTCTGTATAACCGGGTTCTATCCATTTTGCTTTCCAGTCTGCAACATTCAATAAGCCCATCTGGAAAGAAGCGCTATCACTTTTTATCCACTGACCATTGTTATCCCAAACCGTTACCTGCCATATATATTTTTTACCGCTTTGCAATGCATTGCCGGTATAGGGAACAAATACGGATTGTGATGACATCTGCTTCCCTGAGTTCCAGTAGATCGGCCTTGTCTTACCCGCTTCAATCAGGTGTATCTCGTAAGCTGTCTGAACAGTGTTTCGTTTGTCACTCTTCAACTGCCAGCTGAACCTGGGCTCAGTGATGTCTACGCCTGCAGGATCTTTCCTGTTTTCTGTAAGCAGGCCATGAACGGTTAATTGCGAAAAAGCTGAAACAATACATACGAGTGTGGCAAACACCAGGCAGGTGATTTTCTTCATGGCAGGTTATTTAGGACATTCTATTGAAAGTTACGATGGTTTATTGGTATGGGTAACCGATAAAGCATCGTCGATTAAAAATACTAACAGGTATAAAACGAAATTTTTTTTCAACACAGAGATCACGGAGATAACAGAGGGCCCTCTGTAAAACTCTGTGATCTCCTCGCCCGCTAAGCTTAGGCGAGCGGGTGTGTTGAAAAAAAATCATCCCCAAAAACCATCAACTACAAAGTAAAGCTATCCGCATCCCGATAGGCTTTGATCAAAGCCAGTTCGCCTTCTTTCCCGGGTTTGGCATTGCCGTGTTCCATACCAAACACACCGGTGTATCCTTTTTTGCGGATATGTTTAAAAATATTCTGGTAATTCATCTCTCCTGTTCCCGGCTCTTTTCTTCCCGGGTTATCACCGATCTGGAAATACGCGATCTCGTCCCATGCCCTGTTGATATTATTGATGATATCGCCTTCATTACGCTGCATGTGGTACATATCAAACAAAATCTTGCAGGATGGACTGTTCACTGCTTTACAGATCGTATAGGTTTGTGCTGAATAACGAAGGAATAATTCAGGTGTATCGCTTAACGGTTCCATCACCATGATCAATCCATGTGGCTCCAGTATTTCTACACCCCGGCGCATGAACTCGATCACATTGGCCATCTGGTAAGATTCGGGCAGGCTCCTTTCATAATTTCCCGGAACCACCGTCAGCCATTTGGCATGACAGCGTTTGGCCACTTCCACCGCATCTTTACAATACTGGATGAATTTATCTTTCCATTCCTTTTTCCCACTTGTCATGGATACCTGTAACGGCCATTTATCAAACTGTATCACAAATACACCCATTGTCATGCCGAGTTTTGCCAGCGTATCACCGATCTTCTGCTGCATTTCAGGTGTGCGGCCCATCATGCCATTGTCTTCGATGGAACGGAAACCCATGCTGTGTGCAAATTTGATCTGCTCAATAAAATCATCCCCGGCATGGCTCTTGAACATCCCATCGTGAAAACCATAATCGCATTGAAAAGGTTTGGCATCTTCTGTTGCACCGATGCCGTCATTATTGGCCAATACCGACTGCGCGGCAAGTAATGATCCTCCTGCCAGCAGGCTTTGCTGCATAAATTTTCTCCGTTGCATATACGTTAGATTTGTCGTTAAATTTACTGATAACACTTTATAAACAAACAGCTTTGTACAGATACTTGCTGATTATTTTACTGGGATACCATTGCTCAGGAATATGCCAGTCATCATGGAAGAAATACAGCTTTTCGAGACCTAAAATGGGCTCTCCTTTCCTGATCATGCTGGTAACGGATGATTCATTAAAAGCGGGTGCGCTGGCTAACGACTGTTATTCCCTGATCGATTCATTCAATCGTATTTACAGCGATTACGATTCAACCAGTGAATTGAGCAGGATCAACCATTCAGTTACCAAAAATCAGCCGCACAAATTGTCCGCTCCTTTATGGGACATATTGCAGCTTTCACAAAAAGCGTTTCAACAGAGCCAGGGCAGTTTTGATATTACGATTGGCCCATTAAGCATGTTTTGGAGAAAACACAGGAAAGAAAGCCATTTCCCAAATAACGGCGAGGTATTGCAACAAAAAAAATCGGTTGGTTTCAACAAATTAATAATAGATACACTGCATCATACTATCGCTTTTCCTGTTCCCGGCACAAGGCTCGACCTGGGTGGTATTGCCAAAGGATATATCGCACAAAAAGTGATCGATTTTCTTCACTCGCGAAATATTCATTCTGCATTGGCAGATGCGGGTGGTGATATTGTCATGAGCGGGGCTCCACCCGAAAGCGATGGATGGAAAATAGGCGTCAATATTCCTGAAACAACAGATGAACTCCTGCCACGTAAACTGGCCCTGCACAATATGGCTGTCGCCACATCCGGCGATGCTTACCAGTATTTTGAACATAACGGCAAAACTTATTCGCATATCATTGATCCAAGATCGGGATATGGCATTACGACAAGAAGGAATGTAACCGTTATAGCTCCAGATGGGGCCACTGCCGACTGGCTGGCCACAGCCTGTAGCATTTTACCGATTACAATCGCCAAAAAGATCGCACAACAGCATAAGGCGGAAGTCTTGATCACGGAACTGGTTTCGGGCAGGATCAGTTATCATGTTACCCGTGGGTTTGGGAAATATTGGAAAAGAGATTGAGACGAACCTGACTGGAAATGTGATGCTGCTTGTAGTTTTTTTTTCAACACAGAGATCACAGAGTAAAAACAGAGGGCCCTCTGTTAAACTCTGTGATCTCTGTGTTGAAAAAAGCACCGAATTATTTGGCACCTTTCAATGAATCATACAAATCTGCATTATTAACCAGTTTCGGATAAACTTCACCGATTTATTCCCTGTAAAACATCATAATCTCATCCAAAAAAATATTACCTTGAACCGTCCTAAAACCGCTCATGTGAAAAGAAGTTTTGCTTGCCTGCTATTCATTTTTTCCAGCCTGTTCTGCACCGCACAAAATGAGTTCAAAGTATATGAGCAAACCGTTCCCGGAAGTGCTTTCAAATTCAAAATGGTTCCACTGAAAGAAGGTGATTTTACCATTGGAAGTCCTGCATCAGAAAAAAAACGCGATGCCGATGAAGGGCCACAACAGCCATTACATATCTCCGCTTTCTGGATGGCGGCTTTCGAGGTAACACGAGATGAACTGGATGTTTTCCTGAAAGATGAAACCACGAGCCAGAATGCTGATGTGGATGCCATCACCCGCCCCAGTCCCCAATACATCGATTTCAGCTGGGGCATGGGTAAAGAAGGCGGTTACCCCGCCAATAGCCTTTCACAATATGGCGCACTAATGTATTGCCGCTGGTTATACCAGAAAACAGGCATCTTTTATCGTCTTCCTACAGAGGCTGAATGGGAATACGCCTGCCGCGCGGGAAGCACCACCACTTATTTTTTTGGCAACGACAGCTCACAGCTTGACCAGTATGCCTGGTACGAGAAGAACAGCGAGGATAAATTTCACAAAGTGGGTGAAAAAAAACCAAATGCATGGGGATTGTATGACATGCTGGGCAATGTGATGGAATGGACACTGGATCATTACGAGGAATATGGGCTGACAAGATCAGCGGTCAAAACAGATCCGTTTGTCAAACCCAATCCGTCGCGCTATCCAAAAACATTGCGTGGTGGTGGGTTTACAGAAACAGCCACTGAATTAAGAAGCGCCAACCGTTACCAGTCAGACCCGTACTGGAACAGAAGGGACCCGCAGATCCCGAAAAGCAAATGGTGGCTGACGGATGCAAGATCAGTGGGGTTCAGGATCGTACGTCCTTTGAAACAACCTTCTGCGGAGGAGATCAAACAATTTTATTATAATTACCTTGGATCATAAACTTAAAAAAACACCCATCATGAATAACGATGCTTCCAACAAGTCCCGCAGGGATTTTATGAAACAGAGCTCATTGCTCGCCGGCGGACTGATCGCCGCCCCACTGTTATCACAAGCCAATTATTTTTCAGGCGCTGATGATGTGATCAAAGTGGCGCTGATCGGTTGCGGTGGCCGTGGTACAGGCGCAGCCATGCAGGCATTGATGAGCAAACAGAATGTAAAGCTGGTGGCCATGGCAGATGCATTCAAGGATAATGTAGACAAATGTTATCAATCATTGATGTCCGACGAGTCATCGGCCGATGCGAAAAAACGCATTGATGTTCCCGAAGAAAGAAAATTCTCTGGCTTTGATGCTTACCTGAAAGCCATCCCGCTTGCAGATGTGGTAATACTGTGCACACCTCCCGGTTTCCGTCCCATTCATTTTGAAGAAGCCATCAAACAGAACAAACATGTGTTCATGGAAAAACCGGTGGCTACGGATGCAGGTGGTGTACAGAAAGTACTCGCCACGGCAGCTATCGCAAAACAGAAAAAACTGAATGTGGTAGTGGGTCTTCAGCGGCATTACCAGAACTCCTATCGTGAATTGTATTCGCGCAAGGATATGATCGGTGATATCACATCGGCACAGGCATGGTGGAACAACGATGGCGTATGGGTAAGACAACGCAAGCAAGGACAAACCGAAATGGAATACCAGATGCGTAACTGGTATTATTTTGTATGGTTATGCGGTGATCATATTACCGAACAGCATATCCATAACCTGGATGTGGTGAACTGGTTCAAAGGCGGTTATCCCGTAAAAGCACAGGGCATGGGTGGCAGACAGGTACGCAAGGGAAAAGACAATGGTGAGATCTTTGACCATCACTATGTAGAGTTTGAATATGCGGATGGATCCATTCTTAACAGCCAGTGCCGTCATATTCCCGGCACCATGAGCCGTGTGGATGAATTACTGATCGGTACCAAGGGAAAGATACATTGCGATGCCGCAAAGATCACGGATCCGTCAGGCAAGACACTTTATCAATTCGACAGGAAAACAGAGAACAATCCCTACCAGACAGAACACGATGAACTGTTCGCCGCCATCGCCAAAGGCGAGTACAAATTTGCAGATGCGGAAAACGGGGCCAGGAGTACGATGACATCTATCCTTGGCCGCATGGCTACCTATAGCGGGCAGGTGGTAACCTGGGATAAAGCATTGACTTCAGCAATGGATATTCAACCAAAGATCTATGCATGGGATGCAGCGCCACCGGTATTACCAGGTGCGGATGGTTATTATCCTATTGCAGTTCCGGGCGTAACCAAATATGTTTAATTAGATGAAACATATCAAAACACTATTCTTTGTTTGTGCAGCGGGCATTCTTTTTGCCGGCTGCGCAGGCATGGGTAAATCATCAACAAAGAATGATGGGTGGATATCCTTATTTGATGGGAAAACCCTCAACAACTGGAAAGTAGGCGCCAATGCAGAAACTTTTCATGTAGACAGCGGTATGATCATTGTGCATGGAAAAACAGCGCACCTGTTTTATGAGGGCGATGTGGGGAATCACAATTTCAAAAACTTCGAATTCAAAACAGAGGTACTCACCAAACCCAAAGCCAATTCCGGTATTTATTTCCATACCGAATACCAGGAAAAAGGCTGGCCCGCCAAAGGATACGAAGTACAGGTAAACAATTCCCATTCCGACTGGCGCAGAACCGGCAGCCTGTATAATATCAGCGATGTGCGTGATACTTTGGTGCTGGATAATACCTGGTACACAGAACACATCATCGTCCAGGGAAAACGGGTAATCATTAAAGTAAATGACAAAACAGTTGTTGATTACACCGAACCCGATAATCTTCAACGCGGTAAAGGCAGTGAACAAAGAGTTATTTCAAACGGCACCTTTGCTTTGCAGGGGCATGATCCGAATAGTGTGGTGTATTTCAGGAATATCATGGTTAAGATCACGGATTAGCACGGATTTTTTATATGATTTATAAGATATGATTGACGTTTACATCATATCCTATAAATCATATAAAAAATCAGCGTTAATCCGTGATCTTTTTTTTGAAGTTCGTCAGGAACACTCCCGTCATAATCAAAACAGCCGCAAGAATTTTAGGCACACTCAACGACTCTCCAAGAATGATCATTGATGCGAGGGTCGCGAAAAAGGGCTGTGTGTACATAAAAGATCCCGTTACACTCGCCCCTAATTTATTAACGCCATAGTTCATTAACTGATAAGCAAAGAATGTGGCCCCAAAAACAATATAAGCCAACGCAAACCAACTTTTCGCGTCCAGTGACGACCATTGTATTTCACGTAATGCACTCCACCCCAAAGGCAAACTGATGAGGCTGCCAAAAAGAAACACCCATTGCAGAATATGAACGGCATGATACTTTTTCGTAAGTGGCCGTATACAGATAACATATGTTGAATAACTAAGCGCACCCAAGATCACAAACAGATCTCCCAATGATTGCTGGGCCCCGGCCTTATCGGAAAGATCTCTCGAAAACACAAGCAAGGCACCGCCAGATACACCCAGCAACAGCCCGGTGATCTTTAACCTGTTCAATGATTCTTTCAGGAACCACGCAGCCAATAACGTAATGGTAATAGGCGTAGTTAATATCAGCAGGGAAGCGTGTATAGGGCTTGTCATTGATATACCACGCATTGAAAAAGTCTGGTTCAGGGTAATCCCCGCTATAGCACAGATAAACAGCAGGCGAAAATCTTTTGTAGTGATACCCGTTTTTACAGGTTTCATGGCAAACATCAGCCAGAATAAAATAGTGGTGGCTCCGATGCGTATGGCTGTCAGTGCCATCGGCTCCATCAGTGAAGGAGAAATATGTTTTACAGCGATCACACTGGTGCCAAAGAAAAAATTTCCCAGTAATACACCTGCGCGGGCTTTCTGTTGATCGGTCATAGTAAAAAGTACGAAGTACGAGCTACGAAGTACGAATTTGAAGGCAATACCTGCTTTATCCGTACTTCGTACTTCGTAATTCGTACTTGTAATTGGTTAATCAATACTTAAACACTTTCCCATTCGCCATTACTTCCTGTGTCTTTTCATCAAAAGTTACTTTGGCGCCAGTACGTGCTGCCGCGTTGGCCATGATCGTTGCGATAGAGTGTGTATAGCCTGCTTCTACCGGCGCATTGGGTTGTTTCCGGCTACGGATACAGTCCATCCAGTTTTTTACGTGTGCAGTGGTAAGCTGATCACCGCCGGTATTGGCACCTGATTCTACTTTAACAGCTATATCGGTCAGGTTTAGCTCTGGTAAAAGGTTGGGCTGCATCTTCATCGCACCCGCTTCACGCGCACGCAAACCACCTTTGGGGGATACTTTATTAGTGATAAGATTCAACTCGCCACCATTGGAATAATACATTTCGCTCGGATCATCAGCGCCATTATGCATTCTCGACATGAACACTACCTGGAAACCTGTAGCAGGATCATTGGCAGGGCCGTAATCAAATACTGCTGTTGTTGTATCCCAGTTCCTTCTTCCATCTTTCCATACGTAAATACCACCGTTGGCAGTAACACTGCGTGGATGTGCGAGACCGGAGAACCAGTTGACGGTATCGATCTGGTGACTCATCCACTGTCCGGGCGCACCGGATGAATAAGGCCAGAACAAACGGTACTCAAGGTATTTTCTCGGGTCAAATTTTTCAAACGGACGGTTCATCAGGTAACGCTTCCAGTCGAGATCGGCTTCATGACATTGTGCAACCAGCTCAGGTCTTCTCCAGCGGCCGGGTTGGTTCACGTTCCAGTTCAGCTCTACCATGGTGATCGGTCCGAACTTTCCTTCCTTGATAAAATTGGCCGCTGCTATATAGTTAGCGCCACTTCTTCTCTGCGAACCGATCTGCACGATACGGTCAGACGCTTTTACCACTTTCAAAGCGGCGCGGTTGTCTTCCATGGTTTCTGCAAACGGTTTTTCGCAGTACACGTCACAACCACCTTTGATCGCTTCAATAGTGTGTAATGCATGCTGAAAATCCGCAGTACTGATGAATACAGCATCCACGGTTTTGGATGCATACAATTCTTCATTGTTACGATAGGCATTGATATCATGCCCCATTTTTTCTTTCAGGAAAGCAGCGCCCTCCTCCCTTCTTTTTTTCCAGAGGTCAGACACGGAAACGATATCAAAATTCATTTCTTTGTAAAACTTCATGAACGGAGGTATATGTGAGGATCGGTGACGGTCAGAAAAACCAACCACCCCTACCCGTACACGATCATTGGCCCCGATGATACGTGCATAACTCTGTGCGCTGAACCCTGCAGTGGCGATGTAGGTACCTGCTGCCGCTTTCGCGGATTTTTTGATAAAATCTCTTCTGGAATTTGACATGGCATTATCGTTTTATGGTTTTTTCTGTGAACCTCTGTGCTCTCTGTACTCTCTGTGGTAAAGCCTACGCTTCGATCGATGGAGGATGTTCTTTACCACAGAGGCACAGAGAACACAGAGTTTCACAGAAGAATTTTAAAGATTAAAATATTCTTTCGCGTTATAATAACAGATCTTTTTAACAATATCTCCCATCCATTGCTCATCATGCGGCAGCAAACCTTTTTCCATCTCGTCACCCACCAGGTTACACAGGATGCGTCTGAAATATTCATGTCTTGGAAAAGACAAAAAACTCCGGCTGTCCGTGATCATCCCTATAAAGGTACTGAGCAACCCCATATTGGAAAATGCATTCAGTTGCTTTTCCATCCCGTCTTTCTGATCCATAAACCACCATCCTGAGCCGAACTGCATTTTGGCCTTTGCACTACCGTCATTGAAGTTACCCATCATACTCGCAAACAGGTCATTATCTGCCGGGTTAATATTGTAAATAATGGTTTTTGCCAGTTGGTCGGTCTGGTCCAGGTGATCGAAGAACAAAGACATCTGCAATGCCTGCGGTGCATCACCAATAGAATCAAAACCACTGTTGGCACCCAGTTTTTTATTCAGTCTTGTATTGTTGTTCCGGATCGGACCCAAATGAAATTGCTGTACCCATCCGCGCGCATGATACATTTTACACAGTTCAGCAAGCACATAAGCCATAAAGGCTTCGGGATCGGAATAGCTGCCTTTTTTAGCAGTAACAAAACCGGCAAACTCGTTTTCCAGTTCTTTAGAGAAAGAAAATTTCGCCGGCATCTGTGTCAATCCGTGATCCGATACACGACAACCATTGTCATGAAAGAAATTTACCCGGTTTTCCAATGCTGCCAAAAGCGAAGCGATATCCGTGATCACAACACCGCTTGCATCCTGCAAACGCCAGAGATTGGCAAAAAAATCAGGCTGATCAATGAACAATGCTTTATCCGGTCTGAAAGACGGGCATACTTTGACTGAAAAATTTTCAGCAGCCAGTTTGCGGTGATGTTCCAGACTATCCCATGGTTCATCAGTAGTACCCACATATTCCACTTTGAAAGCATTCAGCAATCCTTTGGCTGTATGCGACGGGTTCTGTAGCTGTTCATTACACGCATGGTAAATTTTTGCTGCATTGTGTTCATCAAGGTATTCTTTGATACCGAACACATTTTTCAACTCGAGATGTGTCCAGTGAAACAGCGGGTTGCGCACTGTCTGCGGAACCATTTTTGCCCATGCATGAAATTTTGCTTCATCGGGTTCGTCGCCGGTGATAAACGCTTCTGCTATTCCCAGCGTACGCTGTGCGCGCCATTTATAGTGGTCGCCCCTGAGCCATATATCGGTAAGATTGGCAAATCGTTTATCGGATGCTATTTCATCAGGCGGCAGGTGGCAATGGTAATCAATGATAGGCAGTTCTTTCGCATGATCATGATACAAGCGCCTGGCAACCTTTCCCTGTAGCAGGAAATCGTCAGTAAAAATATAATGGTTCATAAGTAGTATAGTTGGCTATACACCACTGAATACCGTAAATCCTCCGTCCACACCCAACTGCATACCTGTAACGAATGCAGAGGCATCGCTCAACAGGTAGATCAGTGCTCCTACCAACTCCTCGGGTTTACCGAATCTTTTATATGGCGTATGTTGTACAACCAGGCTTCCCCTTGCGGTAAGACTGCCATCTGGCTGTGTTAATAAAGTACGGTTTTGTTCTGTCAGGAAAAATCCGGGCATGATCGAATTCATGCGTATCGCATCGCCAAAACGGTTGGCGGCTTCTACTGCAAACCATTTATTGTAACAATCCACTGCCGCTTTGCCCATGCTGTAGCCCAGTACTTTGGTAACAGCCTGTACAGAACTTACAGAAGATATATTAACAATGCTCCCTTTTCCTTTTTGGGCCATCACTGCGCCAAATACCTGTGTAGGAATAATTGTTCCCCACAAGTTCAGCTCCATCACCTTTTTCATACCATCCAGGTTCATGGAAAAAATATCTGCATCTGGCTGCAACACACCTTCAGGCATATTACCCCCCGCACCATTTACCAGGCCATCAATAGTTCCGTATTTTTCAAGGATGATATCCCTCGCTTTGGTCAGGCTTTCTTCATTCAATACATCAGCGGTTACTGAAAAAGCTTTGCCGCCCGCAGCATTGATCTCATCTGCACGTTGCTGTCCAACAGCAGCGTTCCTGCCTAATATAACCGGGATACCGCCTGCATCTGCTATGCCTTTTACAAATGAGCCGCCCAATATGCCTGTACCACCTGTTACAACAATTACTTTGCCTTCCAGTGAAAATAAGTCTGTAAAACCCATAGCAGTTATTTAAAGTGAATTTGGTTGTTTTTTTGATACTGGTTGAGAGAAATTACGAAAACGATGTAGGCTTTAGCTATCAGCAGTCAGCTTTCAGCCATCAACTAAAGGCTGAGAGCTGATGGCTGAAAGCTGACTGCTGGTAACGCTATTCATCCGCCGGCAACATCTCTACCCGTTTGATATTTTTGATCAGAACAAGCAATTCTTTTTTCTTTTTTCCGAACACAAGTACACTATCGCGTTGTTGCTGTATCACACCTTCAACGATCACAGCATCGTCATGACCGAATACTTTCAGTTTTACTTTTTTATCGATAAAATATGTGTAGGCAGAACCATTATAGTTACTGGCTGCCGGAGTTATGGCACTCACACCTTTCCCCTTTTTGGAAGTGATCGCGATTACACCAAACATCCCCCTCGATCCGTAAGCAGTTTGTGAGGCGGCATCTTTCAATACACTGATGCTCTCGATATCTTCAGGGTTAAGGTCACCAATATCGCCACTGTACACAGATCCATCGATAACAAATAAAGGTTGTCCCTGTTGTGTTAAACTGCTCAGTCCTCTTACTGTGATAGAACCACCTTTCCCATTATTGCTCTTTACATCCAGACCGGGTACATCTTTTAGCATCTCGTAAATATTCCGGTAAGTACCTCTTACCGCAGCAGGCTGTGCAATAGATCTTCCGAAGACCAGTGCAAAACAAATACACAGCAGCATCGAAATATTTCTGGACATTTTCATATAGGATTATTTTTTGTTAGCCAATTTACGGGCCGCGGTAGTAGTATAATATTTCGCGATCATGTTCGGCACTTCCCATGCAGGCATATTTCCTTTCTGTAGGTACTCCAGGTATTTTTCCATTACACGGGCGAAATGCGCTTCATGTCCTTCTTTAAATACATCGGGTATGATCACTTCCCAGCCTCTGCCATTCTTTTTTACAGCTATTCCTTTGTACTGTGTATTGATCCTCTCAACCGCAGCCTGCAGTTCTTTTTCATAGTTCGGCCCGGCTGATATCGGTTCAATATACAATGTAGGCTTAAAATTCTGTTCGGCACCCTGCCTGATCACCAGGTTTGCCATGGTACCGCGCATGATGGAATAGTGGGTATCCCCTGTACCATCCGGCGCTTTATAGTTCCAGATAACGGATACTTTGGCGTGAACTCCTTTGATCGTGTAATTGATCTCGCCATTGCTCAGCACACTGATATTGTTATCAGCATCCGTCACTTTTTTGAGGTAAGCAGGGATCTCCGGGTTTTTGGTTACCTCGCTGAATTGTGCCTTTGACATAACAGTGGCCCAGCTTTTGGCCTGGTTGATCTGTATGTCTTTTTTATAATCCAGTGTCACACCAGGAAAACATTCCCACTGCACCAGGTCAACAAGATGTGTAGTTACATCCACGATACCTTCACCTTCCTGTGACACATCAAAAAACCAGGATGGTCTAGTAAGCACGGAACCGGAAACATACTTGTAAAAATGGTGTACACTTTCCTTAGTAACCGCGGGTTCGGCGAGTGTGCCTTTTTGCAATGCTCCGAATACAGATTTTTCCAGTGAAAACAGTTTCTGCAGAATGGTACTGATCTCATAACGTTCGGTCATGATATCATACAACTGTACCTTATTCTGTTTGGCAACCGCAAACGCCTGTTTCAGTTTGTCAAATCCTTTTTCATCGATCACCATTGGTTTGTCTGAAAATACATGGAAACCTGCTTTTACCGAGGATAGGATATAGTCTGTTTTTAACTGGTTATTGCCAGCCAATACCACTACATTACCTTTTTTCTCTTTCAGCATTTTAGCCAGGTAATCATTGCCTTCATACACCACTTCTTTCCATCGTGTGGGATTGACGGGTGCGTTGTTATACGCATTGATTTTATCAAGATGCATCTGCAGGTCATTCCCTTTTTTTGCATATACATGCACTGTCGGATCTACCTGGGGATACATCGATTTCTGTACCAGCGCCGCATGAAAATGCCCCGGATCTAGCGTGATCAGTTTTACGGGCTGCTGTGCGTTGATTGCTGTTATCATTAATAAGCCTGCGGCTACTATTCCTGTCTTTCTCTCTCTCATACATTCCTTATTTAAGCGGATCATCTTTACCTGTTGATTTTGCCCTTGCATAATTTAGTCCCTTGTATTGCTCTGCCATAAACTTGATCCCCTGTAACAGGTGGTTCCTGTAAACAGGATCGCTATAGCTGTTTTTGTTATGTCCGAGTGTGGTAACCCATGCATTACCTCCTTCAAAAGGCTGCCACCATACTGCAGGATAAAAATCAGCATGCTGTCCTTTGTTCAGACGCAACCTGTCGGCCTGCGCCTTTTCAGTGGTGTCAATGGTGCTGAGGTCATGCGCCATCAACACACGCATACCGGGATACAGTTCTTTTCCGAAATAACATTCATCTTCCCGCTCCCAGTTATCAGGCACACCCTTCATGGATGGATTGGTCAGGTCCATTTTTTTAACCGTGAATTTTTCATACTTCGCGTGCCATGAAAAAGTTTCGCCGATCAGTTGTTTGAACCAGCGCCAGTTTCTTTCGGTACCGGTAACAGAATGTACACCCACAAAACCACCACCTGCTTCTATATATCTCCTGAAAGCCACACGCTGCACATCGTTATCAAACACATCATTGTTTGTGCTGGTAAAGATCAGCATCTGGTATTTTTTCAGGTTATCTTCTGTAAATACGAGACCCGTATCCGCAACATCCACGGTAAATGAATTTTCCTTTCCTAATTCTTTGATGGCTGTTACCGCCGAAGCGATATTATCATGCACATACCCCTTACCGTTTTTTGTATACACCAGTACACGACTGTTTTTCAATTTACCACTTTGCGCCGTTACTGTCAATACCGGCAGGAAATAAGCCATCACCAGCACACAGGCCTGTAACATTTTTCTAGACATACAGTTTTTGATTATGATTGAAAATTTGAGAAACCCAAAGATAGAATCTGTAACTACTGGTTACAGGGAAACCTTGCTGAAAATATGAAGCAAAAAAGATATATGGGTTCGCCGGCACGTAAACATGCCCAGTCTCGCAAAACCAGCCCTTTGGCAGGGCAGAAAATGCCAGCTGCAGGTTTTTTATGCAATAGTTAGCCTGTAACAATGCAACTCTTGCGGGATTGTTATTTTTCATATAGCAGCTTGGCTCAAAAGACAAATCGAATTTACTGCCAACGCTGCTTTGCCAGCGGTTTATTTTACGAAAACCTTTTCGTAGAAAACCTGTCTATAGTACTCCCGGGATTTGGCTGTGTTTCAAAAACTGACTTAATTTAACAACTGATTAAGAATAGTTAGCGGCATGAGCAGCTGTTTGACCATGTAGATAGCTATTATTTCTAAACCAATCTTCTTGCTTGTATGAAAAAAAACTCCCGTGCGTGTATTCACGCCCCGAGAGGAAATGCACTAAAACTATTGTGCTTCCTCTTTCTGTTTGGCTCCTTCGCAGTTTCTGCACTGGCCCAGACAGCGAATTTTCCCGCAACCATTACCGGTAAAGTAACCGACGCCAAAAATGCACCGATGGAAGGTGTGAGTGTGCTGATCAAAGGCACTAAACGTGGTGTTACTACCAATGCAACCGGCTCTTTCACCATTACCAATGTGCCCGCCAATGCAACACTTGTATTTGGTTACACAGGTTTTGGAGACAAAGAAGTGGTCGTAAAAACGACTGCCCCCGTAACTGTTTCCTTAGCAGAGCAGGCTACCGGTTTGAATGATGTGGTGGTTATCGGTTATGGTACCGCTACCAAAAAGGACCTGACAGGTTCTGTGGCGCAGGTAAAAGCCACACAACTGGAAAACGAGAACCCCAGGTCGGTGCAGGATATCCTGCGTGGTAATGCCCCCGGCCTTGATGTAGGTTTTGACGGCAGTACCAAAGGCTCAAACGGCAGTCTGCAGATCAGGGGAAGGGGTAGCCTTACGGCCAGTACTTCTCCATTGATCGTACTGGATGGGGTGATCTATCCGGGTGGCCTGGAAGATATCAACCCGAATGATATCGGAACCATCGACGTTCTGAAAGATGCGAGCGCTTCTGCCGTATTCGGATCAAGGGGTTCCAATGGCGTTATCCTGATCTCTACCAAAAGAGGTAAAATAGGCAAACCCGTTATTACTTTTAACTCGAATGTGGGTCTTAATAAAGTATCCAGGAAACCGCACCTGCTGAATGGGGAAGAATTTGTTCAGTGGCGCTCTGATGTGATCTGGGCATTCAATGCTTTTGATTCTACCTCTAAACCAGGTATCAAATACAGGTTCATCGATCCAAGAAAACTGCCTTCTGATATTACTACGGCCCAGTGGCTGGCATTGGATGGTGCAACAGGCGATCCGTTAACCGTTTGGCTGAACCGTTTACGTATGAAACCTATCGAGGTGACTAACTATCTCGCCGGTAAAACACTCGATTGGGAAAAACTGATCTATGAGCAAAATGCTTTTCAGCAGGATCATACGGTAAGTGTTTCTCAGAGAAAAGAAGATTACAACTACTATTTTTCATTGGGTTACCTGGAAAACCAGGGTGTTACCGTGGGTGATGTGTACAAAACACTTCGTGCCCGTCTGAACCTGGAGGCGAATGTCACCAAATTCCTGACGATCGGTGCCAACATCCAGTTTGCCGAAAGAGATGAGAGCTCTATCTCAGTACCTCTTGCTGATGTACTGCAAACAACTCCATGGGGATCTTTGTATGAGAATAATGGTACAACACTACGTATCAGTCCTAATGACGATCCGGGTAACAATACCAATCCGTTTATCCCTCAGAGACATACAGATCGTATGTATAAGTACGATAACTTCTTCCTGAATCTTTCTGCAAAAGGAAAGCTGCCTTATGGTTTTTCTTATGAGATCCATTTTGCACCTACGTATAATACCCTGCGCGAATACAACCACATACAGGCATCACACCCTGTACTGGCAGCCAGAAAAGGTATTGTGGACAGAAGGAACCAAACCGTGTATAACTGGACCAACGATAATATCCTTCGCTGGAACGGCAAGTTTGACAAACACACCATCGAAGCCACTTTCCTCGTGAACTCTGAAAAAAACCAGAGCTGGAACACCAACATTCACGCAGAGAATTTTGCACCTAATGATAATTTGAGCTTTGACGCTATCCAGTCGGCTACCCTTCCATACACTGCCAACAGTGATGACCGTTATACCACAAGGGATGCCCTGATGCTGCGTGTTGCTTACAATTACAACCAGCGTTACTTCCTCACACTTACAGGAAGAAGGGATGGTTATTCAGGATTTGGTGCCGCCAACAGGAGGGCTACTTTCCCTTCTGTCGCTTTTGCATGGGCACTGAGCGAAGAGAATTTCATGAAAAACACATCGAAATGGCTTGACTACGCTAAGGTGAGAGTTACCTACGGACAGAATGGTAACAGCGCCATTGATGCGTTCCAGGCACTGGCCACACTGGGTTCAGGTTCTTATGTATATGTAAACCCGAGTGGTACTGCCAATAACGTGATCAGCGTATTTTCTGCCAACCTGGCCAACCCTAACCTGAAATGGGAAAGAAAGATCGCTACCAACTTTGGTATTGATTATTCTATTTTCAAAGGCATTGTATCAGGTTCTATTGATTACTATGTTTCCAATACCAAGGACCTGCTGGTACAACGTACCCTGCCAAGCGTTACTGGTTTCGGAAGCATATATGCCAACCTCGGTGAGGTACAGAACAAAGGTTTTGAAATGGCCATCAACACCCAGAACATGATCCGCAACAATTTTGAATGGAGATCGACCATTTCATTCTGGACGAATACCAACAAAATAGTTCACCTGTACGGACCTACCCCTGATTACGATGCTACCGGCAAACAGATCGGTACATCGGAGAAAGATGATATAGGTAATGGCTGGTTCATCGGCCACAATATATCTGACCAGTACAACTATAAAGTAGTAGGTGTATGGCAGGCGTCTGAAGCTACTGAAGCCAAAAAATATGGCTACAAACCCGGTGATTTTAAACTGGAGGACCTGAACGGTGATGGCCAGTACACCATTGCTGACAGACAGTTTATCGGTATTACCACCCCTAAATTCTCATGGAACCTGAGAAATGAGTTCCGTGTTTATAAGAATTTTGATGTGTCATTTACCTTGTATGCAAGAATGGGACAGATCTACCAGTTCAACGAATCTAAAAACGTTGACAGGTTCTACGATCGTGCCAATTTCTTCCAGCGTCCTTACTGGACACCCAGCAACCCGATCAATGATTATGCTGCGATCAACTCCAATGCAAGCGGTGTAGTTAGCTGGAACCGTTACAAAAACGCAAGCTTTGTAAGGCTCAGTAATGTCAGCCTGGCTTATTCGGTTCCTGCCAATCTTGCCAGCAAATGGGGATTCCAGGGTATCAAAGCTTATGTAAACATTGTGAATGCCGGAGTAATCACAGGATGGACCTATTTCGATCCTGAATACAAAGGACCAGATCCCAATGCTCCAACCAATATGGCACCGGTTCCTGTGACATATAACTTTGGAATAAACGTAACCTTATAAGATAACCCACCAAAAACAGAAAAGATGAAAAAGATAGTTAAAATAGTTTTTCTGCTGTCGGTTATCACTATCAGTACGATGGTCATAACAGGCTGTAAAAAAGACTGGCTTGAGCCTAAGCCGCTCTCGATGTATGTACCGGAAAATACACTTGTAGATGTACAGGGATTCCGGTCAGCACTTTCTTCCATTTCCAATAATGTCAAACCGGAATGGTATGGTGATGCTTCACCAAATATTACTGAACAGGTATTTTCTGAAGAATCAGTAGAAGGTACGGATGATAAAACCGGTCCTGCACAGGATCTTAATCAACTGATCAGGCCCGATGCACAACTGAACCATACCGATTTTAATAAGATCGGTTATTTCTGGGACAGACAATACGTGAGCATCCGTGCAGCAAACGTGATCGTTACCCGTATCGCTGCTGAGGCAGCAGCCGGTATTGCCGAGGCTGATAAGAATATCATCCTGGGACAGGCCTATTTCTTCAGGGCGTATAGCTATTACCGACTGGTACACCAGTTTGGTGATGTTCCCTGCCCGATGAAAGAAGTGACCTCACCCAAAACTGATTTCTATTCAGTAAAACGTGAAGTGATCCTTACGCGTATGAAACAGGATATGGAATTCGCGGTTAAATACGTTCCATGGACAACCGATAAAGGCGATATCAACCGTGCCGCCTGTTATCACCTGTTGACCAAGATCAACCTGGCGCTTGGCCTGTTTGATGATGCCATTACTTCCGCTTCTGCCGTGATCAGCCAGGGCAGCTATAAACTGATGACCGCGCGTTTTGGCGTTGATGCAGGCATTGCCAGCAAAAACGTAACATGGGATCTGCACCGCCCGGACAATAAAGCCGCCGCTGCCAATACAGAAGTACTGTACCTGGTGACCGACCGTTTTGGTACAGCCGGCGCATTCGCAGGTGGTGCTCAAAGCATGCGTAATGCCGTTCCATTTGTATCTGCAGGTACCAACCTCACGCCTTCCAAAAAAGTAGGTATGTCTGCTTCACAGGGTATTGAAATAGATGTGATGAAAGATTACGGACGTGGCATCGGCCGTTGCCGTTCTACCCCTTACTACTACAAAGACATCTGGGCAGGCAATACAACAGACCATCGCCATGACAGTGTATCCGGCAACTGGGTATATATGGAGAACCTCCGTTACAGTAACCCTGCACTGAAAGGAACAGATACCGCTTACGGTTTGCGTATGCGTTTATACGGACCTACCGGTGACCTGCTGTGCCAGGATACTTTGCGTAACTGGTACCCATGGCCGCATTACAAACTCTATGTAGTAGATCCTATCAACAACCCTTACAGGGGTGGTAATACAGACTGGTATGTATTCCGTTTGGCAGAAACCTACCTGCTGCGTGCAGAAGCCTACCTCTGGAAAGGTGATAAAGCAAGTGCCGTGGCTGATATCAATGCCATTCGCACAAGGGCAAATGCGCCGGGACTTTCTGCCGCAACGGTTACCATGTCGGACCTGCTTGATGAGAGGGCAAGGGAACTGTATTATGAAGAGCCGCGTAAAACTGAGCTGACAAGGATCGCCTATATCTATGCGAAAACAGGTCTGCCTTCTTATACCGGCAAAACTTATACAGTGGCCAATTTCTCTACGTCTAACTTTATGGTTGACCGTATCCTTGAGAAGAATATTTTCTACGCAAAGAATTTCGTTACCGTACACGCCGACGTATTCAGGATAAGCCAGTACCATGTATTATGGCCGATACCACAGGGTGCGATACTTGCCAACACGGATGGCAAGATCAATCAGAATATCGGTTATACCGGTGCCTCATCGAATGTGCCACCGCTGGATAAAATACCGGAATAGTTTTCGTTGTTGTTCTTTTTTATTAAGCAAGAATGAACCCCGCAATATTGCGGGGTTCTGTTTTATAAAATTCTATACTTTTAATCTATGATCAAACACAAACTACTTTCACTGGCTACTGCTTCTCTCCTGCTAAGCAGCGCAGTATTTTCACAGCCAAAACAACAGCCATTGTTACAGGTAATTGATGGCGCATTGAAAAACGCGGTCGCACAATACAAGTACCTCGCTACACAGACCCCGCCGAATGTGATGCCCAAAACATGGTACCCTGTAAAAAAACTGGAAACAAGCAATACTGGTTGGTGGACCAGTGGTTTTTTCCCGGGTTCTCTTTTATACCTCTACGAATATTCAAAGGATACTGCATTACTTAACGAGGCCACCCGCAGACTCGTTATCCAGGAAAAAGAACAATACAACAAAGGCACGCATGACCTGGGTTTTATGATGTTCTGCAGTTTTGGCAACGCCAACCGTTTGAAACATTCGGATGCCAATGACCAGATCCTTGTCAACAGCGCTAAATCTTTATCAACAAGATTTAACCCTGCAGTGGGTTGTATCCAATCATGGGGCGCCAATGCCAAATGGAAATTCCCGGTGATCATCGATAATATGATGAACCTGGAACTGTTGTTCTGGGCCACCCAACAAACAGGTGATTCTTCTTTTTATAAGATAGCGGTAACACATGCCAACACGACCATTCAACATCATTTCCGTCCAGATAACAGTTCTTATCATGTGGTGGATTACAACCCGGCGAATGGCCAGGTTAATGTAAAGCAAACTGCGCAGGGCTATGCAGATTATTCCGCATGGGCCAGAGGGCAGGCATGGGGCTTGTATGGGTTCACCGTAATGTACCGTGCTACGAAAGACCCAAAATATCTTTCGCAGGCGAATAAGATCGCAAACTTTATCTTAACCAATCCTACCCTGCCTGCCGACAAAATACCTTACTGGGATTATAACTCACACGATATACCTGCCACTTACCGCGATGCTTCAGCAGCAGCTATTACGGCATCTGCATTACTGGAGTTGAGCAAATATGCCGGGGCAAAAGGCGCAGGTTACGTAAACATTGCCGAGCAGATCATCCGTAACTTATCTACCCGTGTGTACACCGCTGATGCAAAAGAAAATGGTGGTTTTATTTTAAAACACAGTACAGGCCATTTACCCGCCAATTCTGAAGTTGATGTGCCACTTACCTATGCAGATTATTACTATATAGAAGCAATGATGCGGTATAAAGCCATGAAAGGGAAATAATAACGTCCTTGCGAGCGTAGCGAAGCAACCTGGGTCTTGAATAATTCCTTTTTTTAAGCCGCAGATTAACAGATTACTATCCAATCTGTTAATCTGCGGCTTATTTTATTGAGCGTTTCCTGCATTCTCAATTCCGATTTCTAATACAAAACAGTCAACTTTGATCCCACAGATTGCTTCGCTACGCTCGCAAAGACGAAAAAAGGATAGCTGTTACGAAATAGCTATCCTTTTTTCGTAGATCATACTTGCGTTACGAAAAGCAACCGATTTCATTTTCGTAAAAACCTTATATTCGTTTTCGATAAAACCAATATGAGCGGCGTAAACCTTAAAAAATTATCAGAAGAACTGGGCCTATCCATATCGTCTGTATCCAAGGCGTTACGGGACAGTTACGAGATCAGCGCCGAAACCAAAAAGCGTGTGCTGGAGATGGCTGAGAAGCTGAACTACCAGCCCAACCCCTTTGCCCGCGGTTTACGAAAACGAAAAAGCATTACGATCGCCGTTGTTATCCCCGAGATTGCCAATAACTTTTTTTCGCTGGCCATAGATGGTATTCAGCTGGTGGCCCAGGAAAAAGGCTACCATGTACTCACCTACCTTTCGCATGAAGATGCCAAAAATGAAGAGTCCACGGTAAGACATCTCCAGGGTGGCCGCGTGGATGGGGTGATCATTTCGCTCTGTGCAGATTCAACCAGTGTAAAACATCTCCATGCCTTACAGGAAACCGGTGTACCCATCGTTTTTTTTGACAGGGTTCCTGAGGGAGAATTTCCGACTGTGACCACCGATGATTTCGACAGCGGGTTCAAGGCAACGGAGCACATGATCCTCAACGGCTGTAAAAACATCGCTTACCTGCGTGTGGATGGACACCTGTCGATTACACATAAACGAATGAATGGATATATGGCCGCTTTGAAAAAACACAATATTGTGCTGAAGCCAAAAATGATCGTGGAATGTGGCAATGATAATAATTCCAATGTAGAGATCATTAAAAAATTATTACGCTTAAAAAACAGGCCCGATGGTATTTTCGCATCGGTTGAAAAACTGGCCATCTCTACCTATTATGCGTGCAACGAAATAAAACTAAAGATCCCTGAGCAATTGAAGATCATCAGTTTTTCCAACCTGCGTACCGCTTCACTTCTTTCCCCGTCTCTATCCACCATTACCCAGCCGGCTTTTGAAATCGGGAAAGAAGCGGCAACATTGTTATTACAACTGATTGAAAAGAAAAATTCCAGTAACCGTATTGATCAGATCGTATTGAAAAGTGAGCTGATCGAGCGGAACAGTTCGAGGAAAAAAGTGAAATAATTGACCGGGCAGGTCAGTTTTACATTTTAGCCGCAGATTCGCAGATTGAATATTAATCTGCGAATCTGCGCTAAAATCAGCTATAGAAAATCTTCCCGCATAGGACTAAAAGCATCTACCAGCATGCCTGCTTCGAGGCAAACGCAGCCATGCATTGTTTCCGGCGGAACATAATAGCCATCGCCTTTGCGGATGATCTTTGTTTCATCGCCTATCGTCATTTCGAACTCACCGCTTTCTACATACGTTACCTGTGAATGCGGATGCTTGTGTAAAGCGCCTATCCCGCCTTTTTCAAATTTTGCTTTTACCAGCATCACTCTTTCATCGTAGCCAAAAACCTGTCGCTGCACGCCATTGCCGGCATCTTCCCAGGTGATATCGTTTTCAAATTGAAATTCCTTCATGAGACTAAAGATACACACTCTGTGCAACTCTGTGTACTCCGTGCCTCTGTGGTAAAGAACATCCTCCATCGATCGAAGCCAAGGCTTTACCACAGAGGCACGGAGTACACAGAGTTGCACAGAGATTTGCTTCGGATTTTCGGTAGATGTATTATCTTTTCAAAAAAAAATGCGGAACATACGTTTGGGTATCCTATTATTAGTAGTAGGGGTAATTCCTGTTACTGCTTTTTTCAGCACCAATAAGATCAAAAATCCTATCGATAAAAAAAGACCTGTCATTGTCTGGCAGCCATCGCACCAGACCAATACCGGGACAGATTTCAGTGAAGCCGCTACCTGTAACGGAATTGTAGAAGGCGCCATGGCCGCAAAACCACGCCTGAAAGAATACAAAGTATGGAGCCTGGGTGTTCCCAATGTTCACCATGCAGATGTTGGCAGCAATACTGTAATTGAACATACCACGGCCATTATTGACGGTCAAATTTCAGGTTATGCCTATGAATTGCAGCAGTCCAACAAACGCAACCCGCAGGTATTTATCGCGGTACATAACAACGGCGGTACCAAACGAAATGCTGTATGGGGTTATATACACTATGGCGATCCGTTTGAAGCGGAGAATCGTGTACTGGCGGCCCGTCTGATCAAAGCCATCGCTTCTGTTACCGACCTGGAGAACCGTGGTGTATTGCTGGATAGTACCACCGGAAGAAACGATTACCGTTGTTCCGCTACCGGCAAACTTTCATTTTACAGTCTTGATGAACATGTGAACAATGCGAAATACCGGGTATTGCTGGAGATAGGTGATAATGCTGTGAGCCGTGCTTTGTTAACCGATCCCGCCAAACAAAAGATCATGGGTGAGGCGCTTAAAAAAGAACTGGTGGCGTGGTTGGAGGATATACAGAAGAATTAAAATCTATTCCGTGCTTTTTTTAACACAGAGTCCACAGAGATAAACAGAGGGCCCTCTGTTTATCTCTGTGGACTCTGTGTTAAAAACTTCGCTTAGATCAAAATACAGAAAGCTATAAAACGATCTCATCACTGAATCACCAATTCTTTTCTCTCACTCTCATTCCCTACCCTATCCACTGCTGTAACAACAATCTTTGTTAATGCATTTTTACCTTCCATCGCTTTCAGCTCATATACAGTATCATTCCGGTTAAGAATGGTATAGCCCCAGGTAGTACCATATTGGTAATACACTACCCAACGGAAAACGTCTTTGCCGGATACATGTGTCCAGTTAAGCGTTACCGCATCTGTTTTTTTGCTGATGGTAACAGAAGGCGCTACAGGCGGCACAGCATCGAGCCAGGGGCTGGCAGGTACCAGCGCTTCCTGCTTATACGGCCCTTCTATCAGGCCTTTTGTCATTTGCGGATTTTGTGTAACAGAAGAAATACTCCAATGCACCACACCTTTACTTTGTGGCAACATGCCCCTTGAGATCATGATCTGGCTCATGATCTCGTTTACGTTCTTCGCACTGGTATCACGACCCACGCTGATACCCGGCCACAAATGACGCTGGAATGTATTCTCGCTCTGCCACCAGCCCAGTAATACCGGGAAACTTTGCGCCATACGATTGATGGGCCAGTACAATTGGGGTGAGAAATAATCGATCCATCCTTTGTTGAGCCAAAGTTTTGCATCTGCATACAACTGGTCGTATTGGTCAAACCCTGCAACAGATTCCGGATAACCGGGGCGCCAGATACCAAACGGACTCAATCCGAATTTTACATGTTTTTTTTCTGTCTTGATCTCTTTGTACAAGCGTTCGATCAACACGTTCACACTTTCACGTCGCCAGTCGCCGCGTGATAGTTTACCGCCGCTTTTCTGGTAAGCGGCCCAGCTTACATCATCCGGGAAATCATCTGTACCGTTATAAGAAGGGTATGGATAAAAATAATCATCAAAATGAACCCCATCAATATCATACCGTTTTACGATATCCTTTACTACGGCTGTTGTATGATCCTGTACTTCCTGGCGCGAAGGATCCATCCACCAGTAACCTTCTTTTAATTTCATCACCAGTTCCGGGTGTTTTTTTACGATCGACTGTTCACTGATCTCTTTTCCATCTTTGTGGTGAGCGCGGTAAGGATTGAGCCATACATGCAACTCAAGCCCCCGGTCATGCGCCGCTTCGGTCCAGAATTCCAAAGGATCATAAAAAGGTTCCGGCGCTTTTCCCTGTGTACCGGTAAGATAATAGGACCATGGTTCCAGGTCGCTTTGATACAAAGCATCTGCCTGCGGACGCACCTGGAAAATCACTGCATTGAAATGATTCTTCTTCAGGAAATCCAGCAAGACGATCGCTTCCTGTTGCTGATCCTTTACACTGAGGCCGGGTTTGCTTGGCCAGTTGATATTGGCCACCGTGGCCACCCATGCAGCGCGGAATTCAGTAGCTGCTTTTGGCTGATGGGGATTTATCTCCGTATTTTTTTGTGTAACGGTTTTGGGAGTGCCGCATGATGCAAGCAGGAATATCACAAAAAAAGCGAATAGATTTTTTGACATGGCAGTTAGTTATGTTTATGTATGACATGGTCAATAGTCAATGGACTATCTACCTATAAACTATGTTTTCTTATTCAAGCATCTTTACAACCCGCATCATCTTCCCTTCACTGTTGATACCTTCGAGTACCACCTTGAGTTGTTTGCTGATATCGTTGTTATAGAACTGTATCCTGTAACGCGGGTTCTTCATGTTGGTTAGGATATAAGGGTTCCAGTATAAAGTGGTGCGTACATCTGCATCCGGGTTCTCATTGGGTTTTTCGTACATAGGACTGTAAAATTCTTTGAATAAAGAATAACCTCCCAATAAAGCATTTTCGAGTCCTTTACCATCTCCCGGACCGCTCTTGCTGGCATCTCCTCCTTTCTTTGTATATACTGCTATGGCTCCGCCGCTTCCACCGCCCGACGCGCCAAAGAAAGGTGGTCTGAATACTTTGATATAGGCAATATCACCCACATTAATTGTTTGGATCATATCGGTTGTGGACTGCATTTCATTCAGGAAAAGCGCAGGTGTTCCGCCGCGCCAGCTCAATGTTGCCTGCATACCAGAACCAGCAATATTCAGTCCCGCCACTTTCCCCTGCAGATAACTGAGCACATTCAATGCAGATTTAGCAAACGGATCCTCAGTAAGGTCGAATGAATAGCCATCACCACCAGTAAAAAGTCCGGATGCATACCGTTTATCAAGCGCCTGGAGATTGGTTTCTTTTTTCGCTCTGGCTCTCACAGTTACTTCCTGCAGGGTTGTTGCTGCCATCATTCTTTTCAACTGCTCCTGCTGGGTAAGAAATAAATTCATTCTTGTTTTGGCCATACTATCTGTCCAGATGGTCCATGGATCCCTTGCACCGTACCTGGTCGATTTTGCCTGCTGGCGAAGTAAGCCGTTTTCAAATTTCACCTGTGCATCGGTAAATTTGGTAGCGCCGTTAAACCCATAATAGATCCTGACCGTATCATAGAAGAATATACTTTTATCCTCGAAACTACCATCCTTTTCAATAGGCAGAAACATGAGTCGTTTACTGCTGTCTTTTCCTACTACAATTGCATTGATCATCAGGGGTGATGCCGCACTGACTGATTTCATACCAAACACTTTTCCACCGATCTTCATCAGGTCCGTTTCTACGGGATAGGTATTGGTGGGTAGTACGCCTGTTTTGATCTTTTCCCAATCCAGTCTTCGCCAGCCATTGGTAAGCATCAACAGGTCGAGATGCGCGGTAACTGTGTCAGCGTCGCTTTTAAGATAGTAGGCTGGATTATAAACTTTACCTCTTAGCTCACTGCTCAGCAGCATATCAGAAAAAATGGTATTCGCTTCGGGGATAGGTACATTGGCATCCGTAATGGAAATGGACATATTGGCCATAGCTGTATCCGACACCTGTATATCGATCACATTCTTACCTCTTTTCTCAAGACTGATCTGCTGGTCCAGCAGTTTTGCATTGAACTCATGTGTATGATTGTTGATAAAAATGATCCGTTCGGAAACCGGTATCCAGTCATTGGTAAATAATGTGAATTGAAAAATACCCGTAGGTAATTCTTCAATCGGTATAGCCGCCTGCTGAACCAACCTGTCAGCGCCTTTCAGTTCTGCCTTAAAAAATAATTTCTGGTTCATGTGCACCAGCAGCGTGAATTGTTTGAAATTTTCAGTCACACCTGCTGTTCTCTCCACACGAACCATTGCTTTTTCATTGTTGGTGGTAACACTCATTACCGCACCCTGGGTTTTGGTTACTTCAACAGGTGTACTGCCGGTTTTGCCGTTCTCATCGGTCCAGTTAATTTTATAGGTTTCCCCTGCTTGTGGATTGAAAAGAAGGGATCCCATACCATCATGCTGCACCTGTAGCGTATCGAGGGTTTTGTTCTTACTGTTGACAAGAAATGCTTTTATATACACCGGACTGCCAAACTGGTTAGTGGCTTTAAATGCCAGGCGGCTGGTGAGGCCCTGCACAAGAAACCCTCCTTCCGGAAAAAGTTCGAGTTTGGTTTTGGGTACCACCACTGGTTTTTTAACGGGTAAGGCATCGGAGTTGATCAACAGGTCACGCCCATAAATAAACGTAGTGTCGTCATTGAGCATCCAGCGGGTATATGCTTTTACATGAATAAAACTCCCTTTGTATTCTTCCGGCAATTCGAATGACCCTTTTGCTGAGGATTGAAAAAGCGGCGCAACCGTTTGTTTCAACATTCTGCCTGTAGTATCGTACCATTCTACATACACATTTTTACTGAGCGCGCTCATTCCATCGGCGGTGAGCAGGTAGATCTTGTACCAGATCGTTTCTTCCTTGTTATAGGTGGATTTATCAAAATGTATATGGATCTTTTCCTTGGGGAACTGTTCGTCATAGATGGCCATCACCGAATCTACCTGCTGGGCCGAAACGGACTGAAACAGACAGGCAAAAAACAATACAACAGGAAAGCGTAGCAATAATTTTTTCATTCGCAGGAAATTCACCTGCAATATAAAAGATTAGAGATTGTCTAAGCTTTTCTTTGCCGCAGATTTCACAGATTAGCACAAATTTTGGGATAACCGGGACCCCGCTGTGCTACTAATTTGTGAAATTTTTGGCAAAAAAACCGCCTGAATGTGGACGGCTTTTCAATTAAAGATATTTTCACAGCTTCTATTCAACAATTATTTTGGTCTGCATGGTTGTATTATCCCTGTCAACCTGTATTACATATACCCCTTTTCTCAGGCCGGAAATATTGAGATTATACCTGGGACTGGCCGATTCATTCTGCTTCCATTGTTTTATCATAAGATTGGTATTTACTTCGAACAGTGAAATGATTGTTTTCCCCTTCGATTCAATTCTTGTCAAAGGTCTATTGGTTGCCGATTCGACAATAGCAGTACCTGCATCCTCCTTAATAATACCAAGATTGATATTGCCTTTGGCAGGATTTGGGGAAGCGACTAATCTGTAACCGTAACAGCCGCTATTATACACCGTAATTCCTTCATTTCTGGAAGCGCCGCATATATCCGTAAAGGCAACACTTACAGAACCGCCAGCCGTCACACCTACCAATGTGCCGGAGAATTGCGGACTATATATTACGATACCGCTGCCCGAAGTTACACTCCAATTCCAACTTCCGGTTCCATAGCTAACTGGGTCAGCCTGCAGGTACCAATTTCTGGAAGCTCCATCACATCCCTGAATGGTTGGAATGATACTTAAAGGAGCCCCGATCGGAAAATATTTCCTAATGATACCCGGATTACTTGAACAGGATGTTGATACTTGCAGTTCCACCCAAGCCATACCCCTGGCGCTTCCATTTCTTTGCACAACTACCTGGCTTGAATCGGTACCACTTACTATGGTTATATTACTGCTACAGGTCCATGAATATGTGGCATCAGAAAAGGTTCTTGCGTCAAAAGTTCTTGTTCCAGAACATAAATTTGAAGTATCCCCAGTTATGGCTGGTTTGGCATAGTAATTTCTCCTCCATTGCCCAATATCATAAGGAGCATAGGTAGGCGCATGAGTTACACGATAACTAAAGCCCCACTTGGATTCATAGTGTCCACTTACAGAAGATGTAGTTAATGCGGAATGGTCTCCAACGTAGTAATGTGCCTTGTCAGATTCCGATTCAATACAAACTCTTACAAAGGATCCATCACTCCAATAATTACTTAAATTGACACCTAAGGATTGATCTACATCATTGATCCAAACTTTTTGTGTATTTCCCTCAGCCAAATGCCAAGCATAACCATGACAATTGTATTCGGAAGTGGGATTTTCAAGAATCTGTGCGTTAGGATACCCATTCGCTAAAAAATCAACTGTAGCTGCATAATCATCGTCATGCAAAGGATATGAAACAATACCTTCGATAGGTGTACCATACCTTGTGGATACCCAATTATACGCTTGTATTGTAGGATAGTATTGTGCATCAACAAATTTGCATAAAAGTAAAAATGGAATTGCGAAGAGTATTTTTTTCATGAAACTAGAATTAATTTGAAAATGATACTGAAAAATCAGAAATCTGTTGAAACATGGTATTCAATTTGTTGATATCAGGGGGACAGAGAAGCTTCAACAAAAACAATTGAATATCCGGACTTTGATTGTATAGTTGCGTAAATGGTTGATAATTTTCGTTCAACATTATGTAAGCTTCCCCTAAGTTCGGCCAGTAAGATTAGAGTTAACGACAAAAGTGTTTGTTAACTTTAAATTTTAATAGTCATGAAAAAAGGAAGATTTACCGAACAGCAGATAGTATCTGCATTGAAGAAACAGGAAGCGGGGATAGCCGTTAAAGAGATTAGCCGGGAACTGGGTATTAGTGAAGCAACCTTCTACAACTGGAAGGCAAAGTATGGGGGAATGGAAGTAAATGATGTCGCAAAAATGAAGATGATGGAATCTGAGTTAAGCGAGTACAAGAAGATGGTTGCGGAATTAAGTCTTGAGAACCGGGCGATGAAGAACCTGATTGAAAAAAAGTTGTAGCGCCTGAGTTGAAACGGGAAGCTGTTGATTTTCTGGTAGAAAAGGAACAGCTAAGTAACCGCAAGGCGTGTAAACTGATAGGAATATCCCGAACCACCTGTCAGTACCAAGCAAAACCTAAAGATGATACGGAAGTTCAGGATGCGCTAACAGCCCTGACTACCAAACATGCCGCTATTGGTTATTGGCAGTGTTGTTATCGCCTTTGGAATAAGGGGTATGGCTGGAATCATAAAAGGATCTACAGGGTTTATACAGAGATGAAACTGAATATCCGTCGCAGAGCTAAGAAACGGTTACCGGATAGGGTTAAACAGCCACTAACCATACCGGAAGCACCGAATCAGGTTTGGAGCATTGATTTCATGAGCGATACGCTGGTTGATGGTAGAAGGTTCCGGTTGTTCAATGTACTGGACGATTTTAACCGCGAATCGTTGGCAATAGAGATAGACACTTCGATGCCATCCTTGCGGGTAATACGGGTCTTAAATCGTGTCATAGCGCAACGGGGAAAGCCAGCTAACCTTCGTTCTGACAATGGCCCTGAATTTATCAGTCACATTTTACAACAATGGTGTCAGGACAATGAAATCACACTGCAATACATACAACCAGGTAAACCAACACAAAACGCATACATCGAAAGAAAAAATGGAAGTATCAGAAGGGAATTATTAAACGCATACCTGTTTAACAGTCTGGCAGAAGTAAGGTGCCTTAGCGAAGAATGGAGGATAGATTACAATACCGAACGGCCACACAAATCACTCGGTTATCTGTCGCCTTTAAACTATGCACAGCAGTATTATCGAAAAATTAATAACTTAGAAAACTCTAATTAACCCTGGCACTAAAATAAGGGGAGCCTACAATTCAATCTGAACAAATTGAAATTTAAAATTACCCTTATCGATTTTATTTTTAAAGTTTTTTACCCCTGCTGGATCCATTTGCTTATACAACTTGATCAATTCAATGTCCGCATCCTTTCTTTTCAAAAGTTCCTGGAACCCATTGAAAGATTATTTTAACCCATCAAAACCAGTTTGTATGTGATTAAAAAAGTACAAATCCTTAAACATCGGAAATTCCATACAGGTCGTTACTAACGCTTCTGTGGTCAAATCCTTAAGAATTGTATCAGGTATCTGTAATACATTTGCCATTTCGCTTCTGGATTGAAATTTCTTCCATTGAACACTACCGGGTTTTATAGGGAAATCATAAGGCATAGTCCTTGTCTGAGAAAACAATGGCATTGCCCAAATCATCAAAAGAAATAATAGGATTTTTTTCATACTGCAATAATTGAATTCGTAATTATTTAAGTTCCAAAATATATATATTGAAACCGCTTATTTATAGGGAGTAGCAAGTTGTTTTTCCAAAAAAAACGCAACTGAGGGGATAAACTGCGTTAACTGAAAATTACTCTTTAAATATACAATTGTTATCTCAAAAATACAATACTTATTCAATTATTCTATAAAACCAGCAAAGATTCGATTTGAGAACTAATGCTTAAATCCTTAATATTGATGCAAAAAAAAAGTCCCGCGAAACTTGGGGGACGATTGAATATTTTTTTTATTCTCACAGTGCCCTTTCATGAAACACAACGAGTGTTTCCTCACATAGTCTCTCGAAGAAGGATGGGACTTTGCGGGAAAGTGGCACAAAACATCATTAAAAAAAATGACGAAAGAACCACTTTGAGTATAACAATTATTTTCCATCTGGTACTATGCGTGAACTACACAGTACACTTTTGTGAGACATGTACGGAAGCCACTGTTTTTTGAAGTAGTTGAAAGTATACTGCGGAGAATAAAAACGATACGGCTATCAGAATAAAGGAAAATATACTTTTTTCATACGGTGTTTGATATCAAAAATAAAAGCTTAGGGCTTAGGATAGATAAAATTTATCTCATTTTAACGTATTCCGGCTCAGGACCAATGCCCGTAAGTTAAGAACCCTAAGAATCAGAAATTTGGAGTCTGGAAACTGGAGTCAGACTTTTGGAAGTTGCCATTTTACTCCAGTTTCCAGACTTCTGCCTCTTAACTTAATGACATTGGGCTCAGGGCATTTTGCGAAGTCCCTCATACCTGATCTTCCACCCTTTGGGAATACCGGGATGCTGTTTTGCGGTCCCGTCATACCCCGCACACATCATGGCGATTGCTGCCAGTAACCCGCCGTTGCCGGGCATATAAAGGGTTAACCTGCCATCCTGGTAATTGTGGCCGTTTACGAGATAGGTATTGGTTTGTACAGGCATCAATAAAGCATCTATCGCTTTACCGGGAAGACCCAGGCGTGTAGCGGTCATAGCAGTCATAGGAAAATCCCATCCCCAGGTTTCATCCCATGACCAGTTCTTCCATATCCAGTCGAATGTGCGGCGCATGAGAGCGGTATCTGTCATAACAGTTTTTGGCAACATACCCAAGGCGCCGAATATAGATGGATGGTCCGTGCGAAAGTGCGGATTGGTATAAGAATCGGTTGTGTTTTCTGTAAACAGGTATTTTCCATCCTGTACAGGTAAGGGAGAAAGATCTTTTAATACTGCATCCCATTTGGGGTGACGCGGTAACTGTAAACGCTGGCGCCATTGCTGCGCTGTTTCCAGCGCCCAATGCCAGTAAGCCAGTTCATACCCCGGGTTAAAAGTTTCTTCAGGCTTATAACGTTCCTGTGCAGGCATGACGCCTTTGCCCAGTATGTATTTTTTTTTCGCGGGATCGTAATACGCAAATGATGCCATGAAATCAGCAGTAGCGAAAACAAGGTCCTTGTATTTCCGGAGGATGGCATCCTGTTTCTTATCGCGGTGTACCAGTTCGGCAAAATAGATCAGGTGCGGTTGCTGCCATAACAGGAAAGCGCCGACAGAGGAGGATGTTTCCCCTCCTGTATTATCTGTCATTTTCTGCCAGCGTACGCCTTCATACCCTTGCCGTTCCGCCATTTTTTTTGCCTGTGCATACGCTGTATGGTACCACTCCAGTTGTTTTTCCAATATGGCCGTTCTTCCCCATAAGGCAAAATGAACCGCGTGCCACCAATGCATTTCCAGGTGCGGTTTGCCGTACCAGCTATTATAAGTAAGGCCTGTTTCCTGTGGCGGATAATTGCCGGCGCACTGGATCTTTGTGAGGTATTGGGATAATATAATTCTTCGTTCCAGTTCATTGGCACGCGTATCTGTATTGCCCGACAGATCTATCGCTCCACCGCTTTGCCAGAACTGTTGCCATTGTTCGCGGCTGTTACGGGCCACTGCTGCCACAGAAGGCACTGGTTTACGATCAGTTGAGCCGGTGAAACGAAAGGAAATAGCAAAATCGCCGGTGGTGGCAGGTATTACCCTGAAATCATGGTCCTGTTTTTTTTCAACAGTTACAGATTGCTGTGAGAATAACTGCACCTGGTACCGTGTGGTATCTATCAACCGGATAATAGAACCCCCGTTTTCATTCCTGATAAAATCAGAACGATGTTTATCCGGATTGATAAAATTCGTTCCGACATCTTTAAATTCTGTAGAAGGAAACGGGAAACGTAACCGGATGAACAATCTTTTTTCCTGCAATAAGGAAGAATGAATTTTTACACCGATCACATCCTGCTGCTGGTGACAATAGGTGAATACTTCCACAGGAATATTCTCTACAGTGAAATATGAATGTATCTCGCCTGTCCAGGGATTCAATGTTTGTTTGACAGACTGTATATCGTGTAAACCCGCTTCTGTCCCATCTTTTTTTATGATCACCAACCCGATATTACCCAACTGTAACCTGTGTGGATTTTGCCGGAACCAGTTTACTGCATTCTTTTTTCTTTCAGGTGTTGATGCCTGTACCGAGTAAGGAACGTTTCTGTCATTTAACTGGTATTGCGTCAATGTTTCATCAAAACGATAACCGGCGGTATCTGTAAAACTGTGCCATCCCCATACGCTTTGTGTACCCAATGGTACGCCACCCGCATACGCTTCCGGGAAAGATTGTAAGCCGGTGATATCAGCGGTGAAAGCAAAATTACCATTGCCTACAGAGAGAGAGGCAAGTGAATCATATTTTGTATTCACAATCGTATGCCGCTCTACCAGTTGTTTCCGGTTGATCGGCTGGGACCATACAATGTTTGCAGATAACAGCAAGCAAACTACCAGATAGTTGTTGTGTAGTTTCATTTTATATGTAAGGAATATGATCTGTGTTGATAATATCATCCTGCAACCGAAGAATCGTATCCCATATTTTTTTCTGAACAGGGATGCCTTCTTTTGTGTTGCGTAGCCTTGTCTGCATAACACGCTCGCCAGGATAAACCGGTTTTTGTGAAGCATCCATTGGCATAGACTGGTGATAATCATCAATAATCTGATCGATCACACTTCCTATTGCTGAATACGAGGGAAGTTTAGAAAGATCAATTGCAATAAATACCTGTGACAACCCAAATTCAATTCCTTCTTTCCCAATCTGGTGTGTGGCCAGTCCGTTTGATAAAACAGCAGCGAGTATATCCATCAGTAAAGCAAGACCACCACCTTTCCAGTAACCGGTAGGGATCAGTCTGCGGGTGGCAAGAATAGAAGAAGGATCTGTCGTCAGTTTACCTTCTTTATCAAACCCTGCATTTACAGGCATCTGCTCATTATTGATAACTGCTTTTTCCATGGCACCGATAGAATACTGTGACATGGCCATATCCAATACGATCGCTTCATCCTGATAAGGAACCGCGAACACCAAGGGGTTATTACCCAGCTTTGCATTGGTTGCGCCCCATGCAGGCATATTGGCAATGGTATTGGTCCATCCGATAAATACAAACCCTTTTTTTGCTGCCTGCCATCCATAAGCGCCTGCGCGCATCCAGTGATTGGTGTTAGCAAGTGCCACACAGCCAATACCATTTTTAGAAGCCAGCTGCATGGCCCGGTCTGTAGCGTGAATGGCATTCAGAGGCCCCGGCCCAAGATGACCGTTCCATTGTTCCAACCCACCCAAAGCAGCAACCAGTTCAGGAATAGCCCCCGGTTTTACAAAACCATCCAATACATACCTGACAAATCTTGGAAACCGGTTCACGCCATGCGTGTACACACCATCGATACTGTTGTTTGTGAACACAGATGCACACTGAGCCGCTTTGTCTTCCGTAAATCCGGTTTTGCGGAGTATGCCTGTAAAACAGGTATGCATTTCAACTGGTGATACTATGACGGTGTCAGATACGGACATGCAGCATTTTGTTTGTTCATCAAGTTACTTCAATTCATTATTCCGCCTACATAAAAACCGCGTTTTTGCGTCTTTGCGAGAAAATATGCACGCAAAGGCGCAAAGGCGCGGTTTTTTATTTTGGTTGAACACCTTGCAATGTTACAGGTCCTATCAGACCGGCTGCTTTGGGTTCCCATTTTGTGGCGGTGAAAATTCCTTTGGCATCTCTGTTCTGGGGAAGTCTCGAAGGGAAATTGGTATTGTAAAATTTCTTCCATTCAACACCACGCTTATCAAGGTCAGCTATACGGTTGGGCATTCCATTGGTAACATATACCTGGAGTGTGTTGTTGTCTTTTATTTTTGCTGCAGGAATTACTAACTGGTAAGATGGACCTATCAGCGTTTGCAGTTTGCTGCCGTTCAATATCACTTCGGCGCTTTCAGATACAATTCCCAGGTCGAGCAGATAACCGGAAGCATTGAACCCGGGTTTGGCAAAGCTCGTGCGATATTCAGCAGTGCCGCTGAAACGTTTCAGTTCTTCATCACCCATATCAGTCCACGATATAAGTTTACTGGTGGTTCTTGCAGCAGGCAGTACCGGGCCACCATCGACAAATGTCAGTTTCCATTCATTAGCCAGTACAACAGATTGTCCTGTCAATGCGTAATATGGAAATGCTTCTCCTTTAACCGTGGTATTGCCCGTTTGCAGGATACAGCTTTGTCCGGGTTGTAATTGCAGCCATACTGCTACTTTCCCCTCTGTAATCCTTGTTTTGGCAATACCTTTATTTCCGTTCATTGGATCAAATAAACCAACATTTTTTTCTGTTGCCGTTATAGGCACCCATTCATGTATGGCTGTTTTACCAGGATTGCTGATAAAATAATAATGCCCACCTGCATACCTGCGACGCACATACTGCAAACCTTTATCGGTAAGTGTTTCCCTCTCTAATTTTGCAAACAATAATAATTTTTCAATATTGTCACCCGACAAAAAACTGCCTTTCCCAATCACCGCGCTGAGAACCGTTTTGTCTGCATTGTCTGACCAGGAAATGCCCGCGCTCATTTTCTGCAGATGCTCTCTTCCTTGTTTGTAATCCGATAATCCCGGAATATCTGTTGGCAATCCTTTGTGGAAAATAACAGTGGCTCCATTTTCTGCCGCCTGTTTCAGTTTCTGCATGGTTTCTATCGGCATAAACCGCACATCGCTGATAACAATTGTTTTATAATGATTGCCGGCGCTTTGCAGTTCCTGTCCTTTGTTGGTAAGCAACAGCACCTGTTTGTCTGAAATAAGATCGAATGCATATCCTTTCTGTAATAACGATTCTGCATCTGATTTGAATACCGTTTTATCAAATCCTTCCATCCCATCAAAATGCAATAACAGGTCACGACCCATTTCTGCGAGCCTGTCGCTAAAAGGATAATAGAGCAGGATATCATTATCATGCTTGCCCTGCTGCAAAAAACTCTGGCAGCGTGCCACATACTGGTTCAATGTTCCGAAATCGCGCCAGAAGCTATTGGCGGGTGTAAAATGTACCGCTGCATAAAACAACCATCCCGGCCAGGGTTCATCCTGTGGCGAATAATTGGTGCCGTGCCAGAAAATATGATTGACCCCGCCCACAAAATATTTGTCTACCGTCTGCTTCACATCACCCAGTGATGATTGAAAATGTTCATTCAACCAGGTAGCCGCTTCTGCGGATGCAAGCGGTTTTCCACTGACATGCGCAGCAGAAGTGGCAAATTTAAAACGCAGTATATCTACACCCTCTGTTTCAGGAATATCGATTGCCGCATACTGGTCAAGAATGTTAGCAGGCGATCCATGTGACTGGTTCCGCAATATTTTTTTATGCTGTACGGCCCATTGTTTCCACGCTTTGGTAAAATTATCCAGCAGCAATTCTGAAATGGTTTGGCGGTAATCGCTTAATACCCTTCTGCCCAATTCTGTACTATCCCTTCCGAGCAGTTGCGGGAGATACTTTCTCAAATCATACTTTCGTCTGTTCTGAAACTCCTTCAGCAATAAAGGCGACCAGTTGCTCTGTCCGCGTGCATCATCTACTTCATAACTATCATTGAAATAAGCACGAAGACCGCTGATATCTTTTCCCTTTAAAGCAATATCAAATTTTTGCAGGTAATGGTTCAGTGCGGTCCTGTCGAAATGATCGATCACATTTCCTTCTCCACCGGGTGCTGCGCGTTCTACCAGTTTACCGTGCCATCCCATGAATAATGCACATAGTTTCCAGTTACCGGCAGGTGCAGTCCAGTTTAATTTACCGTTGTTGTCTACTTTATCTGTCAGGGTAAGCACTTCTCCTTTATCGCCATACGCCATTAATTCAGAAAGTTTCAATGGCATTTCATAACGAAGCTGGTCCAACGCATATAACTGTAGGTTTTTATTGGTGCTGATGGGATAATAAAAGGTTTTCTGGTCCAGTTGCATCCGGCTCTCCGAACGGTAAAAAGGAACCTGCATGAATTGTACAGGCTCAGACAGTTGTTCGCCACCTTTTACCGAATACATTTTGAAATTGATATTCTTACTCGCGTCCTCCGGAGTGATCCATGGACCGCCAAAGGGCCAGCCTGCTGTATTGGCCAGATCGATACCCAATCCCAGTCTCTTTCCTTCCTGTAAACTATGCTGTAACATGTCAACCCAGCGCGGTGATAAATAATCAATGAACTTGTCTTCATGCCCCTTCACACCATAAATAGGTGTGATCTCCATACCACCCAATCCCGCCGCCTTGTATTTTTCCATGGCGATGGTGAGGTTTTTTTTGTCGACAGCACTACCCTGCCACCACCATCTTGTCCATGGTTTAACTGTTTGTGTTATTACCGGCCATTGTATTTGTGCAAACATTTGCAGGCAACTAAACAATATGATCAATACAACAATTGTTTTTTTATACATGACTGTAGTGTTATGATGGTTTTGTTGAATAATACCTGAGAGAGACCAAGTCAGCGGGAATACTTTTGGTGTTCCATGCAGCATGAATAGCCAAAGCCGCCCCGATAGCCGTTGCCTGTGAAACAGATGCCGCGAACACTTCACAAGCCGGGAAAGCTTTTGCCAGCAGGTGCATATAAATGGAATTGGCAGCAAAACCGCCATCCACAAATATGCGTTTCACTTTATCATCGATGATCAGCGAGGTGGATCTTTGCTGTTGCTGTATGATGGCCAGCATCAATGCATGATAGGCAACAGCATAATCAGTAAAGATGGACAGATCCTGTTCATTAAAATCTTCACTGATTATTTTTCCAGATAGTTTGCTGATAACATCAGCATCAAATAAAACCTCTTTATACTGGTTGATATCTTTCTGAAAATATTCAGCCAGTCGTTTTACCTGTGTTTCATGCAGGTGACCCGCAAACAGGCGCGATGCTTTTACCGGGTGTCCTTTGTAATCGAGGTAACAAAGACAATCCTGTTTCAATTCTTCCACAGTAAGTTGGCTATCATTAAAAGGGTTCAGGCTGATGCACCAGGTGCCGGTTGATATCAGTACAAATGGTTCATGAAAAGCGGTTAGATAAGGTATCAGTGCAGCCGAACTATCATGTAACCCGATACCACATTTTATTGTTACACCCGGTAACTGGGCATCCACTGTTTGATCACCGGGAAATATTGGTGCCAGTTTAGATAGTATATTCTCTGCTTCCACCCACTCATGATACCTATTATCAGAAAAATTCCACAGAGCAGTATGGCAACCGATACTGGTTATATCACTATACGCTTTTCCAGTAAAAAGATAGCCGAGGTATTGTGGCAGGTGCAGCGAATACTGTATGCGGTCAAACAATTCTTTTTTCTGGTATTTTAACCTGTAGAGTTGCAGACCTGAATTAAGGTTATCAAGTGCGGGTGAGGATGTGGCCACCGAAAAACTGGTTTCATCCCCATAACTGTTATAAAAAGCTTGCCGCAATTGTTGCGAAAAAGGCTTCAGGTAATTATACAATGGCGCAACCACCTGCCCGTTTGCATCGATGTGTACAAAACTGGCGCCATAGGCTGAAAAATTGAATGCAGCGATATGGAAGGAAGGCAACTTTGATACTTCTTCAAAAATATTCTTTACCCAATGTGTCAATTGGAAAACATCATCACAGGCATCCCCATCTTCGTCAGTGATCTCATCAAAATGACTGGAGCGTTCGAGAACAATGCGGTACTGTTCATCGAACAGGAAAAATTTTTTGTTGGTCTTGCCAATATCAAAAACAGCTATGACCGGAACGGGTATCATAAACCGGTGGCCAGTGTTTTTTCGCCCCTGGTCTGGATCAGTTTCGTCCGCAGTTTTTCATCCCGGAAAAATTTCACAGGTTGCAATGCCCCGCCGTTGATACGCCGTGCTTCGGCAACGATCGGGCGCACATCGGTGCGGAACGCTTCCTGTAATATTTCCTGTGCGGTTACTACATCATTGTTTTGCTGCGCATCATGTAGTGACTTTGTATCTACCAGTAAAGCTTGTGTGTAGGCGATCTGTATCGCTTCTACGCTTTGCAGTAAGTCTTCCAGCGGATCTTTTACATTGTGCGAGGCATCGATCATCCAGCCAAGGTCATTGGCGTGGTTCATGTTGCGGGCATCCATTCCTTCCACCAGTTCATTAAATATGAGGAATAGCTGGTAAGGATCGATACTGCCTACGGTCAAATCATCATCGCCATATTTACTGTCGTTGAAATGAAATCCGCCGAGCTTCCCTTCGTTCAGCAACAGCGCTACGATCTGCTGGATATTGGCATTGGGTAAATGGTGGCCCAGGTCAACCAATGTGTAGGCTTTTTCTCCTAATTTATTCGCATAGAGCAAAGACTGGCCCCAATCTCCCACCGTCATGGAATAAAAATTAGGCTCATACGCTTTGTACTCTACAAACATTTTCCAGTTAGCAGGCAGTGCGGCATATATTTCCTGCAATCCTTCCAATGTGTGTTGAAATGCTTTCCTGAAATTCAACTGACCGGGGAAACAGGAACCATCCGATAACCAGACTGTTAATGATTCAGAACCCAATGCTATACCATGTCTGATCACTTCAATATTGTGATCAATCGCCTGTTTACGGATCTTTTTATCGACATGCTGTAATGAACCAAACTTATAACTCAATGCCTGGCCGGGCTGATCCTGGAAAGTATTGGAGTTGACCGCATCGAAACGAAGTCCATATCCCGCCGCCAGCGATTTGATCTTTTGCGCATCAGATGGTATATCCCATGGGATATGCAGGGAGATAGCGCCGCTGGCACGGTTCAATTGATGCAGCAGGCCCACATCTTCTATTTTTTCTTCGAGTGAACGTGGTTCGCCACCACCCCCAAATCTCCCAAAACGGGTACCACCCGTACCGAGTGCCCAGGAGGGAATCGCTACCTGGAAAGCAGCCAGTTTCTGTAATATATTTTCTATACCGGGAACCGTTTCTGCGATCGCTGAAAATTTTCTCGCGTGTTGTTTTAATAAGGTATCGTTGTGATCGGCTATACGGTTTTTATCAAGGGGCATGAGCAATCGGCTTGTTTAGGGTAAATAAAAAACTTCTTTCAGTGGTATGCTTATCGGCGAATTATCTTCGTTCGATTCCATGATATCTTTCATATAGGCCCACCATTTCTGCATCACTGGATCGGCAGGAAGTTTGTCCAATGCCATGGCATCTTTTATTTTCAGTACACCAAATAAGGCATTGGTAGAGGGATCAAGAAAAATGGAATAGTCGGCAATGCCTGAATCTTTCAGCAGTTTCTCCAGTTCGGGCCATAATGCATCATGACGTTTCCTGTATTCCTCTTCGAACCCTTTATGCAACTGCATCTTAAAAGCAACTCTCTGCATAATTTTATATTTTACTAACTCTGCGCAAACTCTTTTAACTCATGTTCTCTGCGGTGAAAAACGTCTTCACATTCAGAGTACCTGAACTACAAAAGAAATTCACCGCAGAGAACATGAGTAAAAGAGTTTGCGCAGAGAGACTTACCTCACAAATGCCATCGCCACTCCCCCGTCTACATTCATTACATTGCCTGTTGATTTATTCAATAACCCGCTGACAAAAACAAAACAGGCATCGGCTATATCTGCGGGATTGATGATCTCATTTAATAAAGTACGTTTTGCATAAAACTGCGGCAGTTCTTCCACTTTTACGCCATAGGCTTTGGCACGGCCCTCGGCCCATGCGCCTTCCCAAATTTTACTGTCGCTGATAACGGCATCAGGGTTTACTACGTTTACGCGTATTTTATCTTTACCCAGTTCCGCAGCGTTCAGCCTGCTCAGGTGTAACTGGGCCGCTTTCGCAGAACCATACCCGGCGTTGTTGGGACCGCTTACCAATGCATTTTTACTGACGATATTCAATATATCACCACCCATTTCCTGTTTACGCATTACGGCAACACCTTCCTGTGTTACAGTGAATTGCCCTTTTACCAATACATCGTATAAAAGATCCCAGTCTTTTTCGGTATGGTCCTCTATTGGTTTGGATATAGAGAGTCCTGCGCAGTTGACAACAATATCCACACCTCCAAAAGCAAGTGAGGCTTCATAATAGGCATGATCAATATTCTCGCGGTTGGTCACATCCAGTTGTACGCTGATGAATACATCTTTTCCATACTTCTGTTTGAATTCTTTGGCAGCCGATGCGAGCCTGTCTGCATCGTTATCATTAACGACGATACACGCACCTTCATCAGCAAATTTTTTGGCGATCGCTTTACCGATACCACCGGCGCTGCCGGTAACCAAAGCAATTCTTCCCGACAGTGGTTTTGGTTTGGGCATGCGTTGCAGCTTGGCTTCTTCCAGTAACCAGTATTCAATATTGAATGCTTCCTGTTTGGGTAATGATGTATAGGAAGAAATGGCTTCTGCCCCACGCATCACGTTGATCGCATTCACATAAAACTCCGATGCCACACGGGCAGTCTGTTTATTTACTGCAAAGGTGAACATACCGATACCGGGATACAATATCACCACGGGATTGGCATCGCGGATGGCAGGGCTGTTGGAATGCTTACAGGTATTGTAATAACCGGTGTACATTTCCCTGTATTCTGCAAACTGTGTTTTGATCTTTTCTTTAATCGCCGGAACATCACAGAGATTTTCCCCCGGCTTGAGTGCCAATACCAGAGGACTGATCTTTGTTCGTAAAAAATGATCGGGGCAGGATGTACCCATGGGCGCTAACCTATCAAGGTCATGGGAATTGATGAACTGCAATACCCTTTCATCATCCGTAAAATGCCCCACCATATTTCTTTCAGAGGAACAGAAGCCGCGCAAAACAGGCGCCAGTGCCGCCGCCTGCGACAGGCGTTCTTCTTTTGACGATGCTTTTATTTTTTCGCCGCCAAAAACGGTTTTATTTTTCTGCAACCTGTCTTCGATAAACGAAGAACATTGCTCGATTACTTCCAGTGTGTTGATATAACTCTCGTAAGCAGTGTCTCCCCAGGTAAACAATCCATGTGACCCGAGCATGATGCCGCGGATACCGGGATTTTCTTCGAGACAGGCTTTTAATTTCAATCCAAGGTCAAATCCCGGTCTTTGCCATTCCACCCATCCTATCTGCCCGTTGAACAGTTCCTGGGTGATCTTTTTGCCATCCTTTGCTGCCGCAATAGCAATGGCCGCATCCGGGTGCAGGTGATCGATGTGTTTGAAGGGAAGAAATCCATGCAGCGGTGTATCGATCGATGGCGCTTTTGACTGAAGATCGTAAATGCAGTGGTTGAAGAGTTCCACCATCTCATCTTCGTGTTCGATACCACGGTACACTTTCTGCAAGCTGTGTAACCGATCAACATATAACGCTGCGAGACCACTGGCCTTGAGTGTACCCAGGTCGCCGCCGCTGCCTTTTACCCACATCACTTCTGTTTCTTTACCTGTGAGCGGATCTTTTGCAAAAGCCTTGCAGGAGGTATTTCCCCCGCCATAATTGGTCAATCGCAGATCTGCACCTAACAGGTTGGAGCGATAGATCAGCAATGCCACTTCATCGCCCGCAAGGGATGCCGCTTTCGCCTCATCCCATAAATAACTCACATGTTTAAATTGCTTCACTGTTGCCACGCTTCTTTGTTTAAGATTGTATGGAATTACCATAACCCACTATCAGTACCGATGCAATGATGGTAATGATACCTATGGTGATGGTGGTTCTTGTTTTACTGCTTACACCTTTCCATTCTTTTAATACGATGCCCCACATGTTCGATACCAGTATGATAAATGCCATGTGCAGTATCCATGAACTGGCACCGTTACCCATTTTGCTTTCGCCCATGCCATAAAAGAAAAACTGGAGAAACCAGGTAGTTCCGGCAATGGCTGCAAACAGGTAATTCTTGCCCAGCGGCGCTTTGGTATAATCGCCAAAACTTTTGTTCTTCGCATTCAGGATCATGCACCAGATAAAATTAGTGGTTAATCCACCCCAAAGCAATACCACATAGATTACATTATTGCTGTATAAAAAATTGCCCTGGTCGGGATGAGTGGCCTGCCAGGCGCGGTTGGCCACTTCGGCCATCGGTTTGCCTGCTTCTATCCCAAAATTGAAACACGCACTGAGGATACCGGATATGGTAGCCACGATCAATCCTTTTACAAGACTGAACTCCTTTACGCTTTCTTTCTTTTTTTCTTCTGATAATTCTTTTTCTTTCAGCATACCCGCGCGACCGCAGATAAAAATACCGATCAGGCAAACCAATACACCCAGCAACACCATTTTGCCGCCATCGCTGCTCAGCATCTGTGTGAAGGTGGTTTTTCCTTCTGTGGGTGAAAAATTATAGTAGATAGAAGGAACCAGGGCACCGAATACGGAACAGTAACCCAATATCACAGAGTTTCCGAGCGACATGCCCAGGAAACGTACGCCCAGGCCGTAGGTAAGACCACCGATACCCCAGAGAAGACCCATGCAGAATGTCCACCACAATACCTGGGTATCTGTGTTGCGGATAATGTCTGCAAAACCGGGTATGGTAAGATAAGCCGCGAGCGGCGGAACGATCAGCCAGGAGAACAGCCCTCCAATGAGCCAGTAGGATTCCCAGTTCCAGGTTTTGATCTTTTTGTACGGCATGTAAAAACTGCCGGAGGCGAAACCGCCTATAAAATGGAAAATGACACCCAGAATAATGCCCATGAGCAGTAGTTTTCAGTATGGCTAAGCAATATACGACTTACTACTTTCAAAAATAGTGTGGTAATTTTTTTTGGCTGTCATGGTCTATCATGCCTCAACTGCCGGATAATGAACCTCTTTATTGATAATATTCAATGCAAAACCGTTTTAGAGCGGGACATAAAAATCCCCAAAACAGATAGAGAACTATGCAGGGAAGAAGCTATTTTTCGGGGGAATAGGTGAAAAATAAAAATTGTACTATTGTACAGCGAAACACCCATACTATGATTACCCTTAACCCTCAATACATAAAAGATACCGCAGGTAAAAAATTAGTTGTACTATCTGCCAGGCAGTTTAATAACATCATCGAAGAACTCGAAGAACTCGAAGACATTAAACGCTATGATGCGGCTAAAAAAAGAAAACAGGTCTTTACTGATGCCGCTACGGCTTTTAAACAAATAGAAGCCAAAAGGAAAAAGAATGTATAAACTAAGGATCGAAAAAAAGGTACAAAAAATGTTGGAGAAAATTGATGAACCCTATTACTCCAAAATCAAAACTGCCATCCTTAGCCTCGCCGATAACCCGCGCCCTCAAGGTTACAAGAAACTAAACGGAAGGGATGCCTTCCGAATTAGGGTTGCACATTACCGTATTATCTATAACATCTTTGACAATATACTCTCCATTGATGTGATCGACCTCGGGCATCGAAAAGATATTTATCAATAATTGATCTGACAGATCGCCGATTTTTATTTCCCCGCATCTTGGTCATCTACACCGGGTATTCCCACAATAGGTCCCTCGTTTTTTTAGATAGCATGTAGAGAAGGGAAAAACGATTCAATAGCAAGAGACGGAAGCTAAGATCACGGCAATTAATTTAGCACATGTCCCTGTTAAAATCAGGTTTTTCGACAATATTCGATATTCTTGTACCGCCTTTCCGTATGAAGAAAAACAACATTTTTCAATACCTCTGTATCGATTACTATTCTGCTACGCCCAAGTATATGCAGTTGGCCAATACTATTATCAAAGCTATTGGCGATGGTAAGATCAAAAAAGATGAGACGCTTCCCTCCATTAATGAGCTGAGTTTTGAATTTGAAATATCAAGGGATACAGCGGAAAAAGGTTATAAATACCTGAAGAAAATCGGTATACTGGGATCGGTGCCTGGCAAAGGATATTTTGTACAGGATACCAATGTGCAGCAACAGCTAAAGATTTTCCTGCTCTTCAACAAACTGAGTCCGCACAAAAAGATCATTTACGATTCACTCGTTACCTCACTGGGAGAACTGGCGCTGGTTGATTTTTATATCTATAACAATGATTTCGATTTTTTTAAGCGCCTGATCCAGAACCACAACCGCGACTATACCCATTACGTGATCATCCCGCATTTTATGGATGGCGGTGAAAATGCACCGGAAGTGATCAATGCCATACCCAAGGACAAACTGATATTGCTGGATAAACTGGTACCGGGTGTAATCGGTCAATACGGCGCGGTATATGAAAATTTTGAGAAGGATATTTACCAGGCGCTGGAGCAGGCATTGCCGCAATTAAGCAAATACCATACGATCAAGATCATACTGCCCGCCTATACCTACCATCCGCAGGAAATACTGAAAGGATTTACCCGTTTCTGCCAGCAGTACGCCTTCAACTATAAAGTAGTGAATACGATCGCCAATGAACCGGTTAAAGAAGGAGAAGCCTATATCAATTTAATGGAAGACGATCTGGTAACGCTGATCGAAAAAATACTGGCCACCAAAATGAAGCTGGGAAAACATGTGGGACTGATCTCTTACAATGAAACCCCCATGAAAAAAATCATCCTCAACGGCATTACCACTATCTCCACCGATTTCCAGATGATGGGAGAGAAAACAGCAGAACTTATTCTGGAAAGATCCGTACAACACATAGAGATACCGTTTGCGCTCACATTACGGGCGTCTTTATAATTCAAAAAAATAACCGTGCCTTCGTGTCTTTGTGAGCAATTATTTTTCGCACAAAGGCATAAAGCCACGGTTTAAATCCTTTTGAGCATTATTTATTCCTCTTCGGCTGCAGCAGCCAGCGGGTTTCTCCTGGTAGGTATGATCGTTTCCTCATCATCGCTCAGGTACACCCAAAAATCATACAGCACATATATATCACCGGGTGTTTTGGGTCCGTTATTGTCGCTGTTACGGTCGTAAGAACCTAAAAGCTCCCCATTGTACCGGAGCTCAGACAGCTTCTGCTCCATCTTCAATTCTTTAAAACTTTCAATAGTCATAACACGGTTGATTTTGGCGAAAATAAGAAAGGTTTTCTAATCACTTTATTTATTAAAAGATATTTAAATGCCTGGCCGCGGCTCATTTAAAATTAGCAATGGCCCTCAATACCATAGAATCAGTCAGATTACTGACTTCAAAATACCCCTGCGCGCGCCATAACTGCCTTGCCATCAACGACTGCATGCGTTTCAGAGCCTCTGTTTTGTCGCGCAGCGAAACCGTGGTAATACGGATACTGTCTTTGGCAGCATAACTCACAAGACTTTGCCATTCTTTTTCTCCCGGCTTAAAATTGTTTGCCAGCTCACGCGCAGATTTCATAGTACCGAACCATGCGCGGTTCTGCATAAAATACACATATACAAAGGTGGCCATTGTGTTCTTATAATATAATTGCATGATCGCAGGATCTGCACGACTGGTATCTACAGGCACAAATACATCGGGTGTGATACCGCCGCCACCATAAACGGTACGGCCAGCGGGTGTTTTATAGGCATGACCGGCAGGCTTGGTGGTATCTCCTTTTACGAGTTCACCGTTATGCCAGCGGGTAGACAGTTCTGCCTGGTACTCGGCCTTTCCTTTGGTATAAGGCTTCTGGATATTCCGTCCCAGCGGGCTGAAATAACGGGCGATCGTTAATCTTACGGCACTGCCGTCTGATAACTGGAACTGTTGCTGAACAAGGCCCTTTCCGAAGGATCTTCTACCGATAATGGTGGCCCTGTCCCAATCCTGTAGAGCGCCTGCCAGCACTTCACTGGCAGAAGCGGATGTTTCATCGATCAGTACTTCGAGTTTGCCTTTTTCAAAAAGGCCGTCTTTCTGGCAACGGTATTCCATTTTGGGCACATGCGCACCTTCCGTGTACACGATCAGTTTATCGCCATCCAGGAACTCATCAGCAATATCAGTGGCTTCCTTCATCAATCCGCCGCCATTGCCCCTAAGATCGAGGATCAGTTGTTCCATACCCTGCGATTGCAGCTTTTCCATGGCCTGCATGAATTCTTCATAGGTACGGTCGCCAAATTTGTTGATACGCAGGTAGCCTGTTTTTGGGGCCACGAGATACGCGGCATCAACCGAGTAAACGGGTATATGCCCACGGGTGATCACAACATCCTTTTTTTCCGTACCCCGCAGCACCTGCACTTTCACTTCTGTTCTGGCCGGGCCGCGCAAATGGCTGCGGATATCATCCGATCCGATCTTTTTACCTGCCAGTGGAATACTGTCGTTTACAAGCAGGAGTTTATCGCCAACCTGTAACCCTGCTTTTTCTGAGGGACCATCTTTGATCACGTTCACCACATGCACTGTGTCGGCGATCAACTGGAACTCGATACCGATACCCTGGAAATTACCCATCAGTTCTTCATTCACATCTTCCAGTTTATTTGCGGGAATATAGATAGAATGGGGATCCAATCTTGAAAGCAGCTCGCTCGCCGCCACCTCGTTGATGCTGTCTGCGGCTACCTTGTCAACATATCTCCCTTTGATCAGTTCCAGCAGTTCCTGGAACGAGTTCCTTTTGGAGAGGCTGAAAAAACGGTTACCCAGTGTTTTTTCCTTCAACTGGTACCCTATCATCATCCCCACGATCATCACTACTGCAAACAAAACAGGCAACCATACCTGCAATTTTTTATTTACCATAAATACAAATATAGGTACGAAGTACTAAGTACGAAGTACGAACAGACAGGCTATTCTGCCGTTTATCTACAATATTCACAATTATCAAGTACGAGGTACAAAGTACGAAGTACGAGCAACCACGTTATCCGGCCTTTTATTTGCCATTTTCGTACTTCGTACCTCGTAATTCGTACTTACCAGGTACAATAACAATAGATACGCAAACAGCGCATCCAGCCATTTACCTTCAATTTTCGTACTTCGTACCTCGTAATTCGTCCTTATCAATGGTTTGTATCACATTATTGGCTTACTTCGTGGCTTGTACATCATACTTCGTAACTGATTATGTCCATATTGATTGCAGATAGCGGCGCCACGAAATGCGAATGGCGGCTGGTGGGAAAGGATAAGAAGAAAACCATTCTCACACAAGGCATCAGTCCTTATTTCCTGGATGAGGGACAGATTATTGCCCTGCTCACCAAAGAACTCCTGCCCAAACTCAAAAATGCGACCATCAACAGCGTTCATTTCTATGGTACGGGCCTAAGCAATGCTGCTAATGCCGCCATCATCAGGAAAGTGCTGAAAAAGCTGTTTCCCAAAGCGAAAACCGAGGTTCAGACCGACCTGGTAGGCGCTGCCAGGGCCCTGTGTGGAAGGAACAAAGGTGTTGCCTGTATACTGGGAACAGGTTCCAATTCCTGTTATTATGATGGCAAAAAGATCGTCAAGAACAGCCCGGGTATCGGGTATGTGCTGGGTGATGAGGGCAGTGGCGCTTATCTCGGTAAAAAAGTGATCCAGTATTATTTATACAATACATTCGACGAGGACCTGAGAAGCCGTTTTGAAAAACGTTTTCAGGTAACACCGGTGGAGATACTGGACAATATCTATAAAAAACCATTGGCCAACCGCTATATGGCATCGTATGCCATTTTCCTGGCAGAAAACAGGGGGCATTATATGGTAGAAAATATCATAGAAGACGGCCTCAACGATTTTTTCTTCACCCACCTCTACAAATACCGCGAAAGCTGGCTGATGCCGATACATTTTATCGGCAGTATCGCTTTTGGATTTAAAGACGTATTAAAGGACCTTTGCAGCACCTACGAACTTGAACTCGGCAGGGTATTGAAAGCGCCCATGCAGGGATTAATAGACTATCATAAGTAAAACACAGTATGCCAGATTTTATTAAAGTAACGGAACAGACTTCCACACACCGTCATCTCGAAAAGATGTCGATACAGGATATTTTGATCAATATCAACAAAGAAGATAAAACAGTACCCGATGCTGTAGAAGCGGCCATACCACAGATAGAAAAACTGGCTTCTGCTTTTGCAGATAAAATGCTGGCCGGCGGACGTTTGTTCTACATCGGCGCAGGCACCAGCGGACGTTTGGGCATTGTAGATGCCAGCGAATGCCCTCCTTCTTTTGGCGTGCCTTACGGATTGGTGATCGGTTTGATAGCCGGTGGCGATAAAGCCATTACCCAGGCCGTAGAATTCGCTGAGGACAGCACCGAAAACGGCTGGGCCGACCTGCAGAAGCATTTTATCAATGATAAAGACGTAGTACTTGGCTTGGCGGCCAGCGGAACCACGCCTTATGTGATCGCTGCCTTAAAAGAATGCCGCAAACGGGGTATTGTTACGGGCAGTCTTTGCTGTAATCCCAACTCACCGGTATCAAGGGAAGCAGATTTTCCCATTGAAGTGGTAGTAGGCCCTGAATTTGTGACCGGCAGCACCCGTATGAAAAGTGGTACGGCACAGAAATTGGTACTGAATATGATCTCCACATCCATCATGATACAACTGGGACGTGTAGAAGACAATAAAATGGTGAACATGCAGCTGAGTAATGTAAAGCTGGTTGACCGCGGTGTAAAAATGGTGATGGACAAACTTTCTTTAAGTGACTATGAGAAAGCCAAGGACCTCCTGTTAAAGCACGGCAGTGTGAAAAAGGCGGTACAGGCTGCTACTGCTCCGTAGAAAACAGTCTGGAATCTGGAGTTAGAAATCTGGTCCTAACACCACTCCAAACTCCAGACTCCTAACTCCAGACTGAAAAGGCCATGCACAATATCGAACCCTTTTACAACTGGCGGCATATTTACATTGCCGAAGAGGACCCAAGATCTCCTTTCTTTGGGAGAAAATACAGTGAGTTTGAGTTCTCGCAAACGGTGTACAATTACTATATCCACCCGCAATGGGATGAGTTTGGCAGCCGTACCTTATACCTCAAGATCATTTATGTAGATTATGAGCTGCATTTTGCCACTATAGAACTGTTGGGCGAATGGAACGATGCGATAGAGAACGATATCATGGAGCTCAAACGGGAAGTGATGGACATCCTGTACAAGCAGGGCATCTATAAATACATACTGATCGCCGAGAACGTACTCAATTTTCACAGCAGCGATAAGGAATACTACCAGGAATGGTATGATGAAGTAAGTGATGAAAATGGCTGGATAGTGGCGCTTAACATGCCCCCATCCACACAACAGGATTTTAAAAAGAAAAAACTGCATTATTTCATCGAGCTGATGGAACTGCCCGAGTGGCGGGTATATAAGCCCTATCACCTGTTCCGGAAAATAGATGATGAGTTAATGAAACGAATCGAGTAACCACCCGTCGTCCTTGCGAGCGTAGCGAAGCAACCTGTGGCCCGAAACTAATGTTATTGAGATCTTTATTGACTCACGCTACTATAGTTTATCACCACAGGTTGCTTCGCTACGCTCGCAAAGACGGTGCAGGGAGATTAATTAAAAAATTTCTTACCTTAACACTTATAAAAACACATCGATATGTCATTACCCGTAAACAATAAGAACAACGGCAAGGCCGGTAAAAACAGTAAAGGCGGGATGATGGGCGGAGGAGGCTCCAAATTCATCGCCAAACCCGGCTCCAAAGCTGCGGGACCGTCTAAGAAACCTATTAAAACAGGGGGATCGAGAGGAAGTTGAGGAACAGATGAGCAAGGAACAAGGAACAGATGAACCATTAAACGATTTTCCGATCGTTATTCATCTGTTCCTTGTTCGTCTGTTCTATTTGTATTCATACGTATAATCCACCCCATTCTCATTCACCAGCGCAGGATACCTGCTGTTAGTATAGGTTTTAAAGGTGGTAAGGGTGGTAACCGTTGCTACCGGCACAGCCAGGTTATTGGTAGAAATGACCTTCGTGATATTGTTAAAATTGGCGCCATACGGCATAATCCAATGGCCGAAGTAAGGATTTTTGTTCTGATCATATTCGTATATTTTCTGCATGGTCGGACTCGTAAGTCCTGAATTGTACTGGTAAAACTCTTCCAATATCACATTGTTCTGAAAGTATGCATAGGTGCTTTTATTGACAGCCGCACCGGAAGGGTCATATACCGTCATGGAAATCATCTTGCCATCTCCATCAAATCCAGGCACCGACCGGCTGACATATTGTGCCGCGCCGCTTACGAGGCGATAGGTTTTCATTTCCTTGAACCCTTTGGCATCATAGGTAAGCTCAGAATAGGACTGGTCATACTGCGGTGCCGTACTGGAGGAACTGATGTTTACCGCATTTTCAATTTTTATCAACTGACCTGCATCATTATACCGGCGCACCGCTTCCGATCCGATAATACCCGAACCAGGGCTGGAATAAATGGTTGTCTTTACCAGCCTGCCTTGGGCGTCGTAGTCGAATACGGTACTTGGTTTGTTATCCACCAGTATCCTGGACAAAACCGGGTCTGCCGGGATTAGATCATCGGTATCATTGGGCTCCAGGAATTTTTTACTACAGGAGACCAGTAGAACGACAAGACAACTGATCATCACTATTTTTCTCATACCCATTACAGTTTTATTGTTGACACAATTTATTAATAAAACGTTGCCCCCATGAAAGATTAACCTTCCAGGCGTTCTTTGATGGATAACCCGTTTTTCCGCATGGTATCCTTCGCGATATCATACCCCGCATCCGCATGGCGGATCACGCCAATACCCGGGTCGTTGCGCAGTACCCTGCTCAATCGTTTGGCCGCATCATCTGTTCCATCGGCAACGATGACCATGCCGGCATGGATACTGTAACCCATGCCTACCCCACCGCCATGGTGCAGGCTCACCCAACTGGCACCACCCGCGGTGCTGAGCAAGGCGTTCAGTACGGGCCAGTCGGCCACTGCATCTGAACCGTCGAGCATTGCTTCCGTTTCGCGGTTGGGGGAAGCCACAGAACCTGTATCCAGGTGGTCGCGGCCAATGACGATCGGAGCCTTTACTTTGCCAGTTTTCACCAGTTCATTAAAAGCCAGCCCGGCTTTTTCACGTTCCCCCTGGCCAAGCCAGCAGATACGTGCAGGCAACCCCTGGAAAGCAATTCTTTCTTTGGCCATTTTCATCCAGCGCTGCATGCTTTTGTTTTCGGGGAACATGTTAATGACCAATTCATCTGTTACGGCAATATCAGCAGGATCGCCACTTAATGCCGCCCAACGGAAGGGTCCTTTTCCTTCACAGAATAAGGGACGGATATAGGCAGGGACAAATCCCGGAAAGTCAAATGCATTCTCCAATCCATGTTCCTGCGCCCTTGCACGGAGATTATTGCCATAATCAAAAGTGACGGCATTTCTTTGCTGCAATGCCAGCATCAGTTCCACATGCAGCTTCATGCTGTCATAAGCCAGTTCTGTATAGCGGTCGGGGTTTTGTTCACGTAATACATTGGCCTCTGCGTTTGACAGGGTATGGGGTATATAACCTATCAAAGGATCGTGTGCAGAAGTCTGGTCGGTTAATACATCTACCGAAATATCTCTTTCGATCAATTTCTGCAGTAAGTGAACAGCATTACACAGCACCCCTATACTCAAAGATTCATTGTTCGCTTTGGCAGCAACTGCACGGCCTATCGCTTCATCAATATCCGTGTATTTAACATCTAGGTATTTTGTCTCAAGACGCTTATCGATCCGCCATTCTTCCACTTCGGCTACCAGGCAAACACCATCGTTCATCGTTACCGCCAATGGCTGTGCGCCACCCATTCCACCTAAACCGGCCGTAACACTCAGCGTACCTTTCAGTGTGCCGTTAAAATGTTTATCGGCTACTGCCGCAAATGTTTCAAAAGTACCCTGTACAATGCCCTGCGAGCCGATATAGATCCAGCTTCCAGCGGTCATCTGTCCATACATCATCAATCCTTTTTTCTCCAGTTCGGTAAAATGTTCCCAGGTGGCCCATTTCGGAACCAGTTGTGAATTGGATAATAATACCCGCGGCGCATCTTTATGCGTTTTGAGCATACCAACAGGTTTACCACTCTGGATCAATAAAGTTTCGTCGTCTTCCAGATCTTTCAAAGCTTTAATGATCAGGTCAAGACTCTCAAAATTGCGCGCCGCTTTTCCGCGGCCGCCGTACACGATCAGGTCCTCCGGTCTTTCAGCTACTTCAGAATCGAGGTTGTTGAGCAGCATACGCAGGGCGGCTTCCTGTATCCAGCCTTTGCAACTGAGTTTGGTACCGGTGGGTGTTTGGTATTTTACTGCATCGTATTTAGATAAGGTAAGGGGCATAACAATCCGGGATTATTTTTTTCCACAGATTTCACAGATTAGCACAGATAAAAATCAGTGGTAATCTGTGAAATCTGTGGCGATAAATTAATATACAAGATCTTCATAAGCGGCCTGCAACTCACTGTAAGAATGATTATCACCAGCAGCCTTTGCTGCCGCCATTCCCTTTTCATACCAGGCAATGGCCAGCTCTTTTTCATCCAGTTTTTCGAGCAGTTTGGCCAGGTGATAATACGATCCTACATAGGCCGGCGAATCGGTCAGGACGGCTTCAAATAATTCCCTGGCTTCTGTATCTTTTTCCAGCTTGATGTATTCCAGCGCCAATGCATGACGAAGAAAATTATCCTTCGGGGTATTTACTAAAAAAGCCTGTATCCGGGCGATCCTTTCCATAGACCGAAGATAGTATTTAGTCGATTCATGGTAAATAGGCCATAGTCGATGGTCCATTGTCCATAGCTATTCCTGATTATTCAGGCAGGTTCCATCATAACAACTATCGACTATCGACCATTGACTATCAACCATGGACTATGGACTATACCCCAACAAACATTTCTTCCTTAAAAAAATCTCCCCCACCTTTGCCACTCCCAAAACCTTCCTATATTTGCGATGGTTGTTTATGCAACCAATTTTTAAACCAAGTCTGTATGAAAATATTAGTCTGCGTAAGTAAAACACCTGATACCACTTCGAGGATCGCTTTTACCAATGGCAATACAAAGTTTGATGAAGCCGGTGTACAGTGGATCATTAACCCGTATGATGAGTGGTACGCACTGGTACGTGCCATTGAATTAAAAGAGAAAGATGCGGCTGTTGTACTGCACCTTATAACGGTAGGTGGCGCAGATTGCGAACCCGTGATCCGCAAAGCGCTGGCGCTGGGTGGTGATGAGGCCATCCGTGTAAATGCAGACAGCAACGACAATTATTATATCGCCGCACAGATTGCCGAAGTGGCCAAACAAGGTGGCTATGACCTGGTGTTTACCGGTAAAGAAACCATCGATTACAATGGTTCTTCTATTGGCGGTATGGTAGCGGAACTGGTTGACGCGCCTTATATATCACTCGCGACCAAATTTGAACTCGCAGGCACCACTGCAACCGTTACCCGCGAAATTGAAGGTGGTGAAGAAGTGGCGGAAGTAGCACTGCCGGTAGTAGTAAGCTGCCAGAAAGGTGTAGCCGAACAACGCATACCCAATATGCGCGGTATCATGGCGGCGCGTACCAAACCTTTGAAAGTAGTGGAACCCGCATCCGTTGACACACTCACCAGCATCGTCAGCTATGAATTACCGCCGGCCAAAGCAGGTGTAAAACTCGTGAGCCCGGATAATGTGGCAGAGCTGGTAAGGTTACTGCATGAAGAAGCAAAAGCGATCTGATTTAGTCCATAGTCCATGGACCATAGACAATGGACCATGGACAAATTCCCAATCCCAAAATTTCAAAATTCCATGATACTTGTATTTGTTGATCAAACCGAGGGCCATATCAAAAAATCTTCTTTTGAAGTATTGACCTATGGCGCTACACTGGCAGAGCAGCTGGGAACAACCGCCGAAGCATTGTTACTGGGCACCGTGAATGATGATCTTGCATCGCTTGGCAAATATGGCGTGAAAAAAGTACACCAGGCATCGAATGAAACACTGAACCATCTGGATGCACAGGTATATGCGAAAGTGATAGCCGAAGCAGTTACAGCAACCAGTGCAGAGGTAGTTGTGTTCTCACATAACCAGACAGGTAAAGCGGTGGCTGCAAGAGTGGCGGCAAGGTTAAAAGCCGGTATCGTGTCAGGCGCTTCGGCCCTGCCGGATACATCGAATGGTTTTGTGGTACGCAAAACCGTTTTCTCCGGTAAGGCATTTGCCAATGTAGGTATCACCAGCCCGATAAAGATCATTTCTCTCAACCCAAACAGTTACCATACCACCGCAGGCGAAGGCAGTGCGGAAGTAATTGCGCTGAACATCACCCCCGACGCACCTAAAGTAAAGATTACCGCAGTTAACAAAGTAAGCGGCGAAGTGCCCTTGACTGAAGCGGATGTAGTAGTAAGCGGTGGCCGTGGGTTAAAAGGTCCCGAGAACTGGAACCTGGTGCTTGACCTGGCCAAAGAACTCCATGCCGCAACAGCCTGCAGCCGCCCGGTAGCCGATGCACACTGGCGCCCGCACCATGAGCATGTGGGACAAACAGGTATCCAGGTAGCTCCTAACTTATACATCGCCATCGGTATCTCCGGTGCCATCCAGCACCTCGCCGGTGTAAACCGCAGCAAAGTGATCGTGGTGATCAATAAAGATCCCGAAGCTCCTTTCTTTAAAGCAGCTGATTATGGTATTGTGGGTGATGCGTTTGAAGTCGTTCCGAAATTGATCGAAGAGATCAAAAAACTACACAAATCTTAGTAAGTACGAATTACGAGGTACGAAGTACGAAAATGAAATGGATTCGTACTTCGTACCTCGTAACTCGTACTTAGCTTACAATGCTCTGTAATCCTCCCTCACAGGGTTAAACACATCCAGCAGCTTACAATCCGTAATAGCCAACCCCGAGTGTCGCACATTTGAGGGTATCACAACCACTGTTCCCGGCCCAAAACGCATGGGCTCTCCATCTACCGTTAATTCAAACTCCCCTTCCAGCACATGCGCCACCTGTTCGTGTGGGTGTGAATGTTCGGGCAGGGCCGCTCCGGCTTTTACATCGAGATAGGAGAAAGTCATATTGGGTGTATGGATAAAACGGGCGGCATAACCGGCCACGATCTCCTTTGGCTGGATGGAAGAAAGTTCGATCCTTGGCATACAGGTGTTTTCCGGCAATATACAGATATCTCTGTGTACCTCTGTGTCCTCCGTGCCTCTGTGGTAAATCCTTCGCTCAAATCGATGGAGGGTGTTCTTTACCACAGAGGCACGGAGGACACAGAGGTACACAGAAAAAAAAGCACCGTACTAATTGTCGGTGCTTTTTTCTCATGTTGTAAGTATCAATTATTTATTCGCAAACAAATGCACTGCTATCTCAACACCCATCGGTCTTTTGCTGAATGGCGCTGAATCAAGGCTGAAATGAGCTTCGGCAAACAGTTTACCGTCTTTCAGTCCGCGGATCTTTCCGTTGAATTTTACCGGAACAGAAACACCTTTTACACCCAGGTTTCCGCTGAGCTCGGCAACATTCTCAGAAGTATAATTTACACTGGTGATCTCATAGGTCGCTTCGCCAAACTGGGCCACGTCAAAGAAATCAGCTGATTTGAGGTGGGTAGTCAGTCTGTCACCTGCCGCATCGGTTACTGTGATGGTAGTCAGGTCAAACGTGAACTTGCCGCCAGTGATCTTACCATTGTCGATGGTCAAGGCGCCGCTTTTCAATGCAACAGTACCGGGATGGTAACGGTTATCCGCAGAACCGGTCCAGTCAACTTTCGATTTCGCTACATCGACTGTGTAGGTATCAGCAAATTTTGCCGGGATGAACGAGAAGATGCCTGCTGATGCTACGACCATGGCAGCCGCTAAGAATAATTTTTTCATAAATGATGGTTGTTTTACAGTTTAAATATACGGAGCTTCCGCAAAGCTAACGGTTTGGCGTTACAACAATAATTATCGAAAAGCGAAAATTCCGAATTCCAGTTTCTCTTATCTTCGCGCAAATTCTACGCCAAATGAACCTGCACGAATACCAAGCCAAGGAATTACTCAAGAAATACCATGTTCCTGTACAGGAAGGCATCGCCGTTGAATCGGTGATGGCAGCAGAAGAGGCTTACCGCCAGTTAAAGACCCAGACAGGCAACAATTTTGCCGTGATCAAGGCCCAGATCCATGCCGGCGGACGCGGTAAAGGCAAGATCAATGGCACCGAACAGCGTGGCGTGGCAGTGGGCAAAAGCCTTGAGGATGTGACGACTATCGCTAAAAACATACTCGGCGGCACCCTGGTGACCATCCAGACCGGCCCCGCGGGTAAAAAAGTGAACAAGATATTGCTGGCGCAAGATGTGTATTATTCCGGCCCTAATCCCATAAAGGAATTTTACCTATCTATCCTTCTTGACCGTGCTAAAGGCATGAACGTAGTGATGTACAGTACCGAAGGCGGTATGGACATTGAAGAAGTAGCCCATAATACTCCTGAAAAAATATTCAAAGAATGGGTACACCCCGGTGGCGGCCTGCAGGGTTTCCAGGCAAGGAAAATTGCCTTTAACCTCGGTCTGAGTGGTGAAGCATTAAAAAACTGCGTAAAGTTTGTGACCAACCTGTACAATGCGTATGTAGGTCTTGACTGTGGTATGCTCGAAATTAACCCGCTGTTCAAAACCAGCGATGAGAAGATCATTGCGGTGGATTGTAAGATGAACATAGACGACAACGCCCTGATGCGTCACCCGGATATTGCTTCTCTCCGTGATGTAACAGAAGAGGATCCTACCGAAGTAGAAGCCGGTCAATACAACCTCAACTTTGTAAAACTGGATGGCAACGTGGGTTGTATGGTGAATGGCGCCGGTTTGGCCATGGCCACTATGGATATGATCAAATTAAGTGGTGGTGAGCCCGCCAACTTCCTGGATGTGGGCGGTTCGGCCAATGCACAAACCGTGGAAGCTGGTTTCCGTATCATCCTGAAGGATCCGAATGTAAAAGCGATTCTCATCAATATCTTCGGCGGTATCGTTCGTTGCGACAGGGTTGCGGCCGGTGTGATCGAAGCTTTCAATAAACTGGGTAATATCAATATCCCTATCATCGTGCGTTTACAGGGTACCAACGCTGTTGAAGCAAAAAAACTGATTGATGAAAGTGGGTTGAAAGTGCAGTCAGCGATATTGTTGAGTGAGGCTGCGGATCTGGTGAAGAAGGCTGTTGCGTAAATTGCACTATCTCTTTAAAAAATTGATCCCGCTTTATGGCGGGATTTTTTTTACTCTGTGGAACTCCGTGTCCTCCGTGCCTCTGTGGTAAAGCCTTCGCTTCGATCGATGGAGGAGTTCTTTACCACAGAGGCACAAAGAGCACAGAGGAACACAGAGATCTTAATCTGTATTAGACAACACTACTCACGATCTTCACTTCCGTAATAGGGTTAAACGAGTAATGCAATCCCGTTTTCACCTCGATACATTCAAAACGTTTTCGTCGCCTCGCACCCTTCCGGAAAATCTTCCCATTCTCCATCTGGAACAAAGACCCTTCGGGAACATCGTTCACAGGAATATACCCTTCCTTCTTACCAAGATCATATTTACGCAATACCAATAGTAGATCCGTTTCACCATTAGCAGTTGCCGAAGGATTATTAATGGATTTGCGCAACGCATGTTCAATATCTGCCGGAAAATATTTCTGTTGCACAAAATCCACGAGCAATACACCGTACTGGCTTTTCCATTCCCTGCCATGTGCGTCTACTTTATTGCGGTATTGTTCAAAGGTGAGCAGGTGCGCCAGCTCATGCAGTAAGGTGATCAGGAACTCGTATTTGTTGAGATTGCCATTGATACTGATGCGATGGTTGCCACCCCATCCCGCATGGCGGTAATCGCCCAGCACCGATTTCCGTTCTTTGGTAACGGTAAGATGCACTTTGTAATGATGAAGATATTGCACCACCTGCGCAAAGCTTCCTTCAGGCAAAAATTTCGCAAGCGCCTGCATGGGATGTTCGGAAACAGGCATTATTTTTTAGGATTCAACCGTAATGAAATACGCACCTCCAGCCAGGTGTAAATGATGTATAACCCCATACCCACAAATACGCCATTCACATTACGGGTCGCTTTGGCTACGAGTAAATACACCATCACCGCCGTTGCCAATAAGAACAACTTGATAAAAGTTCCTGCAATCACACCGCGGACAACGGCATTGGGATTGGGATGATGGATATTCCTGAACTGGAAATACAGGTTGATCATCGATACAAAATATAGTAAGGAGTTGGCGCTGATGACTACAGCCAGGCTGATATTCTTTGCCGCCATCTGCTTACCGACACTAACAAACAGTATGGTCAGAACTATAAAGAGTATCGACAGAGGTCTTGATAAGCTTAGAAATTTTTTTTGCATACTATTTTTTTGAAGTATCCCTGATCGCTTTGATGATCATCCCGATTACGAGCAATAAAGGTAATGACCAAATGAATATGGGTATTTTGAACGCCACCCATTTATCCAACCAGTTCCCCATGTAAACCATCATCAGCAGTCCCGCAGCCAACTGTGCGGCAAGACCGGCATACTGCATGAGTAATTGTTTATTGGAAGCTGGGCGTTTCTGTGCTGGATCAGTCATTCGATGTTTCTGAAGGGGGCACTACCGCCGGAATGGTATCGAGATGGGATGGCGTATTGCCGGTAAGTACTTTTTTAACGCTTTCGAGGTATTGCTCCTTGTGTTTGATCGCCTGTTCCAGCGAATCGGTCCGGATCTTTAATACCTGCAGGGCCGTACGGCTCTCACGTGTACCATAACCCGGGATATAGTATTTAAGCGGGGAAAATGCGATCAGGGCAATGGTCAGCCCCACCAGTAATACAAACACGGTACTCATCCCGATATACACACTCAGCCGCGAAAGGCGGAAAGTAACCACTTCCTCGTAAGTATCATCGTTCATGACCACCAGCCGGTAACTGTTCCGTAGTCTTTTGAGGGTACTATTTGATTCGGGATTTGCCATTTTGTTAAATCGGGTTAAAGGTAGTACTCAATCCTGCTTTTCCAATCTTATCAATGGAGAAATAACTGTATTTTTAAATACTTTTTATGTACCTGATGACATCACGACGATACGGGACCGCCTGCATTGCCTTGTTGGCCGTGTTAACAGCGGTTTCCGCCAATGCACAGCCAAGTCTTTCTTTTGAGATCAAAAAACCGCAGAAGTATGAGACCCGCGAGTTCCCTTCTGAAAAATCCAGCTATACCAAATTCTCGTATCCCAAACGGTTATATAACAATACCGTAAGCCGTTTCAACTATTACTTTAATGCCAACAATATCCTGAATGAAGTGATTGCTGCCTCAAAAGAGGCGCATGTAGATGATTATACACAGTTACTACCATTTTATAATTACGAGTTGAGCGAGAACTATAAGGACCGGATGGATACGGTGATCTACAAAACCACGGCAGGCATCGTACTCCACGACCTGCGCAGCGATTGGGTAGACAAATTATACCTGCTGATGGGCAAGGCCTATTTACTGAGAAAAGATTTTGATTCGGCGACCAATGTCTTTCAATACATCAATTATGCGTTTGCACCAAAAGATGGCGATTATGATCTGCCTATTGGCAGCAATGCCAGTAATACCAACGGTGTGTTTACCATAGCTACAAGAGAAAAAAGGAACCTGTGGAAGAAAATGACCAGCTACCCGCCCAGCCGCAATGAAAGTTTTCTCTGGCAGGCAAGAACTTATATAGAACAGGGTGGCGCACTCGTAGAAGCATCAAGCCTGCTCGAGATCGTGCGTGCCGATCCGAATTTTCCGGAACGTTTGCGCACGGACCTGGAAGAACTGACCGCCTATCTTTATTACAAACAACAGAACTATGGCGCATCAGCCGAGTACCTGCTGAAAGCGCTTGACAATGCTGAAAGCAAATACGAGACCGCCAGATGGGAATACCTGGCTGCGCAGATGTACCAGCTTGCCGGCAATGATGCAAAAGCAGTTTTGTTATACGAAAGAGCCATCCAGCATACCACCGACCCGGTAATGGAAGTATATGCAAGGCTGAATACCGTAAGTCTCGCCGCCAGCGCCCAGGAAAACGCATTACAGAAAAACCTCGACGAATTATTAAAAATGGCGCGGCGCGATAAATACGAAACCCAGCGTGACATTATTTACTATGCCGCCGCACAACTGGAACTGAAAAGAAAAAATTATGATGCGGCACAGGCATTGCTGCTCAACAGCATCAAATACAATATCGATAATACACAGCAGAAACAACTCAGCCTGTTACTGCTCGGCGACCTGAACTATACACGCAAAGCTTACTCACCCTCCTACCACTATTACGATAGCATACAGGTTGCCCAACTGAAAGATATTGACCAGGCAAGGGTAATGGAACGCAAACCCGCTTTACAGGTCATCAGCCAGAACCATGAAAGCATGGTAAGAGAAGACAGCCTGCAAAAAATTGCCGGGATGGGTGTGGAAGAAAGAAATGATTTTGTGAAGAAGGTACTTCGTGACCTGCGCAAGGAAAAAGGGTTAAAAGATATCCCTGCTGATGCATCACCGGCAGGTGGGGCGCCGGGTGATCTTTTTGCCAAACCCACATCGGAATTTTATTTCCAGAATACTTCTTTAAAGGCGAAGGGACTTGGCGAATTCAAATCACGCTGGGGCAACCGGCCGAATGTAGATAACTGGCGCAGGCAGAATGCTGTGGACCGTACAATGGTAAGCACCAGTACAACTCCTGATGGAAATTCAGCCGGAATCAAACCCCCGGAGGAACTTACCGTTGAAAGCCTGTTAAAGAATGTTCCATTAACCGCAGAACAGATAGGTAAATCCAACCAGGCTATTATCAAGGCCCTTCTGGACAATGCGCATACATTCCAGAATAAACTGGAGGATTATCCATCAGCTATTGAGATGTATGAAGAACTGCTGCGCCGTTACCCGGAAGCGGCAGAAGTAGAAGACGCTTTGTACAACCTCGCTTTTATTTATAACAAAACCGATCAGCCTGAAAAAGCAACTGCGGCTGCTGCACAATTAAAAAGAGCTTTCCCGACAGGTGCCATGGCTTCGCAGGTAAATGCAGTAACAGCAGGTAAGAAGAACAACGATCCCGCACAACAAACCTACGAATCCGTGTACCAGCTTTTCCTGGAAGGAAAATGGAACCAGGCCAAGGAAGCCAAACAGGCGGCGGATAAAAAGTTCGGAAAAAATTACTGGACACCACAGTTGCTGTATATCGAATCGATCTACTATATCAAACAGAAAGAAGACAGCACCGCTATCAACCGCCTACAGGATATCACTTCACTGTTTGCCGGTTCTCCCCTGGCCGCGAAAGCAGGTACTATGATCGATGTGTTGAAAAGAAGAAGAGAGATCGAAAGTTACCTCACCAATCTTGATGTAAACAAACCGGAAGATTCACGTACCCGTTATGTAGATCTCAACAACGCAACTGTACAGACAGTCAGTAACAAAAGACCCGATAGTGTACTGGCAGCGCCAAAAGAAATAAAAGCGCCCGGCAAAGAACTGTCCAACATTGGCAATACCAGTACGGTTGCGGCACCTGCCATCCCTAAAAAAGATTCTATGCCTGTGATCGTTCCAAAAGAGATCACCACAAAAGGAATGATCCTGGCGGATACAAAACCAAAAGCGATAACGGGTAAAGGTTTTTCTTTTACAACCGGCGATACTGTTTTTGTAGTAGTGATGCTGGATAAAGTGGATCCCATCTTTATTACGGAAGCAAGAAATGCATTCAACAGGTTCAACCAGGAAAGATTTACTGATGCGCCGATTGCCATTTATAACCGCAAGATCAATGACCAGTACCAGTTCCTGTTACTCGGACCATTCAACAATGCCACCGATGCGATCGGTTATATTGACAAAGTAAAACCGGTGACGGCCACGCGTATCGTACCATGGCTCACCGCCAACAAATACAGTTTTTCCATGATCAGTGATGCCAATATGAATGTGCTGGTGAGCAGCCAGGATGTAGCAGGTTACCGTGAGTTTTTACATGGCATTTTTCCTGATAAATTTTAATACCGGAATTGTTTAGTTTTATATACCCTAACCACTGTTAATCATTTCATTGCTATGTCTAAAGCTGTAAAAATATTCTGGCGCATCTTCTTTGGTGGTTTTGCCGTTTTTGTACTGTTATTGTTAACGATCAACTGGGGATGGATGGGTTCGATGCCCGACCTGGAAGACATTGAAAACCCCACTGCCATGTTGGCCAGCCAGGTATATGCACAGGATGGTACACTGATGGGTAAATATTATATCGAGGACCGTATCAATGTAGACTACAGGGATATCAGTAAATATGCCATTGATGCACTGGTGTCGACAGAGGATAAGCGTTTTTATGAACACAGCGGTATTGATGGTTATTCACTCGCCCGTGCATTTATGTACCTGGGAAGTGAGGGCGGCGCCAGTACCATTACCATGCAGACAGCCAAAAACCTGTTCACTGAAAACTGGGGTACCAAGAATTTTTTCCTCAGGAGTATCCAGAAACTCAAAGAGGGTATCATCGCTATAAAACTGGAAAGAAATTTTACCAAAGAAGAGATCCTGACACTATACCTGAACACGGTTGCATTTGGCGACAACGTATTTGGGATCCGCAATGCATCCAAAACTTTTTTCCAGAAAGAACCCGATCGTTTAACCATTGATGAAGCTGCCGTACTGATCGGTATGGTAAACGGTCCCGGCCTGTATAACCCAAGGGTAAATCCGAAAAGAGCGCTCGACAGGCGTAACCTGGTATTGAACCGGATGGTGAGCAAGAATTACCTGACAGAAGGAGAAGCGGATAAGCTGAAACGCAAACCCATCGAACTCAACTATAAAAAACTGGATGAAACCGCCGGTCTTGGCCCATACTTCAGGATGATACTTGGCGAGGAAATGAAGAAATGGTGCAAAGAGCATAAGAAGAACAATGGTGATGCGTATAACCTCTATCGCGACGGCCTGAAGATCTATACCACCATCAACCCGCTCATGCAGATGTATGCCGAGGAATCCCTGGCCAAACACATGAGCTATATGCAGAAACTGCTCGACAGGCAGGAGAACATCAAAAAAGGAACGATCTGGAAAGGATTTGAAAACGTACTCGAAGCCGCCATGAAGCAAAGCGACCGCTGGCGCAACCTGAAAAAAGACGGTATGGATGACGAGGACATCCGGAAAACATTCTTTGAAAAAGTACCCAACATGCGTGTATTTGCCTGGAACGGTACACGTGGCAAGGATACTACCATGACGCCTTATGATTCCATCAAATACCACAAACAAATGTTGCAGGCAGGTTTTATGGTTATGGACCCGGTGGATGGACAGATCAAAGCATGGGTGGGCGGAATCGATTTCAAAACATTCAAATACGATCACGTTAACCCGAATACCAAGCGGCAGGTAGGTTCTACCATCAAACCATTGCTGTACAGCCTTGCCATTGAAGAAGCGGGCTTTACACCCAATACCGTTGTACAGGATGTACAGCAGAGTTTTGGTCAGTATGGTATGGTTCCCGCCACCGGCAAAACCTGTACAGGTACCTCCATGCCCATGGCGCTGGCGCTGGCCAAATCGCGTAACTGTGCAACGGCCTATATCATGAAACAACTGGACAGTGATGGCGGCAAAGGAGCAAGACGTTTTATTGAATTTTTACGCAGGTGCGATCTGCAGGCAAAGATGGAAGCCTATCCTTCTATCGCCATCGGCGCAACAGAGATCTCGTTGTTTGAAATGATGCAGGGATACAGTATGTTCCCCGGTCGCGGCTTCAATGCAAAACCGATGTACATCACGCGTGTAGAAGACAGGAACGGTAATGTGCTGGCCACTTTTACACCGCGCCGCAAAGAAGTGATCAGCGAAGTAACGGCCTATTCACTCGTGAAAATGATGGAAGGGGTACTGACACAGGGAACCGGTGCCGGTATCTGGCAATACAACCCACCAGCGGGTATGCCAATGGCCGGCAAAACAGGTACCACCAATGATAATGCCGATGCCTGGTTCATCGGTTATACGCCCCAATTACTCGCCGGCGGATGGGTAGGCGCCGATGACCGTTTTATCCGTTTCAATACAGAAAGCAAGAATGGTGAGGGTGGCCGTGCCGCCATGCCGATATGGGCCTATTTTATGAACAAGTCAGCCGCCGATCCTACCTGCGGTATCGATACCAAACTCCCGTTTGTGAAACCGGATGCCATGATGAATGACCTGGAGATCGACTGGATCAATGGCAATATACCTGTACTCGGTGGCGAAGGCGATGAGATCGGAACAGGCGCTTCCGGTGATTATGAGGTACCAAAAGATATCAAAATTGATGATATTGTACCGGCCGAATCACAACCGCTTAAACCAGTGGATAAGACCAAAAAACCGGATCAAAAAACACCGGTACCACCAGCTACCAATCCACCTAAAGCCACGATGCCACCACCTAAAAAGCCGGGGGGCAGATAATTTAATTTCCCAAACCCTTATCATATTGGAAACCTGATCGGCTGACACTGATCAGGTTTTTTATTTACAATCCGGGTAGACCCGCTCCTGTTTTCTTTCGTATATAAGCTGCGGACAGTAACATAACTGTATCTATTTACTACGTCATCGTTTTTTATTGATCATAGATACCTGGAGTTTAATTTCCAATATCCAACGGAAATTAAAAATGCCGCAGTTGAGTTTTTCAACTGCGGCATTTGTTTATTGAGGTATGTTATTTTTTCGCCACAGACTACACAGATTTGCACAGATTTTTTTTACAATTTGCCGCCCCAGTTCATATTCAGGGAGAACTGGTGAAATAGGTTGCGTTGGTAAAATCCGGTGGCGTAGCGGATATGGAGTTTGTTCAGGAGTATGCCGGTACCCAGTGTAAAGCCGTTCAGCCCACTGGTAAAATTAAAAGCGTTCAGGTTCTGGCGACGTTGAAAATTATAACCGGTGGTCAGTTCCAGTTTTTCATTGAGGAATACCTGCGCGGAGAGAACAATATGCGAGAATATTTTCTGTAATGTATTGTTACCGCCATACCCTATCTCACCCTCCGATGCATTGAAGCTGGTATCGCTATAATAAATATGGAACTTTTGCAGGTGATGTGCGGTCAGCGAAAACTGTAAAGGGGCATCGGCCAGACGTTTGGTGATACCCGCCTGCAGATCAAAAGGAAGTTCTTCTTTGTTACCACTGCCATCATAGGTTCTTAATTGCGTACCCATATTTTTCGCCACCAGGCTCACCTGCAAACGGTTTGATGAATCATAATAAGTAACCCCCACATCAAATGCCAGTCCCGAGGAACGATACTGACCGTAACTCGAGTTGATGTATTTCATCGTGACCCCATACCAGAACCTTTCGTGGTATTGCCGCGAAGCCATTAACTGCACCACATAATCAGCCGGTCTGAAACTACCGAGTATATTGCCTGAAGCATCCGTTTCTGTCAACGTTCCGTAATTAAGATAATTCACACCCAGGGCAAAATTGGCGATACCCGGTGCATGGTATGCGCCTGTAAAGCTGTAGCTACTGATCCCCGCAACAAATGCATTGAAAGAAGTATTCACCTGGCGGTGCATGGCCGGTCTGAGTAAGGATGGGTTATGAAATGACATGCCGACATCGTTGCCTATGGAAGATATGTTCATCCCACCCAATGCCGATAACTGCGCTGTATTGGGTTGGGACAGGAAACTGAATACAGCATTACCGCCGAGGGTTTGGGCGTTTGTTTGTAAACAATACAGTAATCCTGCTAGTAATAAGTAACGGCGCATTTCAACGTAAATCTAAGGAAAGCTGTTAGCCAAATATCATTTAGGAATAGCAATTTGACCGAACGATATAGTTTTTTCAACACAGCGGTCACAGAGATAACAGAGGGCCCTCTGTGTTATCTCTGTGACCGCTGTGTTGAAAAAAGTCACCAATTATTTTTGACTACGCAGAAAAATCAACGCTACACCAATGCCAGTTCCACCACCTGTTGCATATTTTTTACATAATGAAACTGCAGTCCCTTGATAAAGTTGCTATCGATCTCGTTCACATCTTTTTCATTCTGCCAGCAGAGAATAATCTCTTTCAGCCCTGCACGTTTGGCCGCGAGAATTTTTTCCTTAATACCACCTACCGGTAATACCTGTCCACGCAGTGTGATCTCACCCGTCATGGCAAGAAAAGGTTTTACTTTCCGGCCGGTAAAAGCGGATGTAAGTGAAGTAAGCATAGTAACCCCCGCACTCGGACCATCTTTCGGAACCGCGCCTTCGGGTACATGGATATGTACATATTTCCTGCCGAAATCTTCGGGGTTGACATCGAATTTTTTTGCGTTGGCCTGCAGGTAACTCAATGCTGTTGATGCACTTTCTTTCATCACGTTACCAAGGTTACCGGTAAGTTTCAGTTCACCCTTGCCTTCTCCCAACAGTGTTTCAATAAATAATATATCGCCACCTACATAGGTCCAGGCAAGTCCTACGGCCACACCGGGCATATTGGCCGTCTTATATATTTCGTTGCTGTAACGGTTCTGTCCCAATATTTTTTCTACATCTACAGAAGTAACCGTGGGTTTGAGTTTGTTCTTCATCGCCAGCTCTTTGGCCTGGTAACGCATGATGGAAGCCAGTTGCCTGTCCAACTCACGCACACCGCTTTCGCGTGTATATTGTTCGATGATCTTTTCGAGAACCTTATCGGCTATTTTGAAATTCACTTTACCCAGTCCATGCGCTTCTTTCTGCTTCGGAAGTAAATGACGTTTGGCGATCTCTACTTTTTCTTCTACCGCATACCCACTCAGGTCAATGATCTCGAGACGGTCGCGCAAAGCAGGCTGTATGTTCTGTAGGTTATTGGCCGTTGCAATGAACAGTACTTTACTCAGGTCATACTCCAGTTCAAGGTAATTATCATAGAAAGTATGGTTCTGTTCAGGGTCCAGTACTTCCAGCAAAGCTGATGAAGGATCGCCGCGGAAATCGCTGCCGATCTTATCGATCTCATCCAGTATCATCACCGGATTGGACGATTTGCATTTGCGGATACTCTGCACCACCCTACCCGGCATGGCGCCGATATAGGTTTTGCGGTGACCGCGTATCTCACTCTCATCATGCAATCCCCCCAAACTCAATCGAACATATTTCCTGCCGATGGCATGTGCGATCGAACGGCCAAGCGATGTTTTACCGATACCGGGAGGGCCCAGGAAACAAAGTATCGGGCTCTTCATATCACCCTTCAACTTCAACACGGCCAGGTATTCGAGGATCCGTGTCTTTATCTTGCCCATGCCATAATGATCACCATCGAGTACTTTTTTGGCATTCTTCAGGTCATAGTTATCAGCCGTATAGGCTTCCCATGGAAGATCAAGCATCAGGTCAAGGTGATTGTACACAACAGAATAATCCGGTGTGGTAGGATGCATCCTTTCCAGTTTCTCAATACCGCTTTTAAAAAGGGTTTTGGCGGCTTCGGGCCATTTTTTGGTTTCGGCCTTTTTCTTCATTTCCGCTATCTCGCGCTCATTGGTATCGCCGCCCAGTTCATCTTTAATGCTTTTCAGTTGCTGCTGCAGGAAATAATCGCGTTGCTGCTTGTCTATCTCCGTTCTTGTTTTATTGGTCACCTTGTCTTTCAACTCAGCGAATTGTAATTCACGTTGCAGGATATAGATCAGCCGCTCGGCGCGCTGGTGTATATCATGTATCTCCAGCAATGACTGTTTTTCTGCCAGGTCGCTGTTGAGGTTACTGCTTACAAAGTTGATGAGGAAAGAAGGGTTCTCGATATTTTTCAGGATGATGGAAGCTTCTGTTGGAAGGTTGGGCGATAACTGTATGATCTGTGAAGCAAGGTCCTTGATCGTACTGATATACGCATTAAAGTCCTCGTCAGTAGGCAATTCATCATCCAATAACAACTGGATATTGGCCTTGAAATAAGGGTCATCACTGATCAGTTCCAGCAACTCAAACCGTTTTTTGCCCTGTATGATAATGGTAGTGCCACCATCAGGCATTTTGATCAGTTTCACGATCTTGGCAACAGTACCAATGCTGCACAGGTCCTGTGGCTCGGGTTCTTCAATATTGGCATCTTTCTGCGCCAGTACGCCGATGAGTTTATCGGCTTTGTAGGCATCATTGACAGCTTTGATACTTTTATCGCGCCCAACCGTTATCGGCAGCACCACGCCCGGGAAAAGAACGGTATTACGCAATGGAAGGATGGGTAAAATATCAGGAACCACCAGGTTCCTGTCCTGCTCAGTTTCGTTCTCGTTAATAGGAATGATCGGCATGAAATCAGTATCCTCATCCGAACGTAAAAACAATGTATTTTTCGTCATACTCATATTCTTGGGTCAAAATGGCATATAGCCATATATTTCAACCCGCCTTCGCCACGGCTTCGGCGGATAAACGGGAGAGGCAAAGTAAGTCAATATTAATGCCATTACCTATAGAAGAAGGAATTATGCAATACTGACAGAGAGAACGGTCTGTGGTCTATAGTCTGTGGTCTGTAGTTGTTGACAGTTAACTGAAAACAACTACAGACCACAGACTATAGACTACAGACCAAAAAAAATCCTCCCGGGGATACCGGAAGGACCTTCTTGCAAGAAGTAATATAAAGTAACGAAGTACTTAGATTATTTCTTAGTTGTGTCAGCTTTAGCAGTTGTGTCAGCAGCAGCTTTTGCAGTGCTGTCAGCTACCCATGCAGCGTGTGTAGAATCAGCAGCTTTGGTAGAATCAGCAGCAGCTTTTTCTTTGTCAGCAGCATCATTGTTACAAGCAGCCATGAAACCGGCTACAGCTAAGATTGCGAATACTTTTTTCATTTGTACTTGTTTTTTTGAGTTTAAGTTGCGCAAAGATATAGGTCAAATCCAATTTTGCAAATTTTAACAGAAACTTTTTATTTTTTCCGGAAGAAAATCCTTACGGGTACCCCAGTCAGTTTAAACTTGCTTCTGAGCTGATTTTCAAGGTAATTCCGGTATGGCATCTTAATATCGTCCGGAAAATTGGTAAAAAAGGCAAAAGAAGGCACCTGTGTCGGGATTTGGGTGACATATTTAATTTTTATCGAATGTCCCCTGACAACCGGTGCATTGTACGACTCGATAGCCTTGAGCATCACCTCATTCAGCTGGCTTGTAGGTATTCTCCTCCGCCTGTTATCATTCACTTCTAAAGCCAGTTCAATGGCTTTGAAAATACGGGTCTTTTCCTTTACTGATATGAACAGTACCGGTACATCGGTAAAAGGGGCCATTTTCTGTTTGAGGCGTTTTTCGTAGTCGCGGGCAGTATTCGTCTCTTTTTCTATCAGGTCCCATTTGTTCACCAGTACCACCACCCCCTTGCCTTTACGGGCGGCGAGGCTGAAAATGCTGATATCCTGGGCGGTGATACCCTTATCGGCATCCAGTACGATCAGGCAAATATCTGCCTCATCAATGGCGCGGATAGCGCGGATAATGGAATAAAACTCCAGGTCCTCTTTTTCTTTGCTTTTTTTACGGATACCGGCGGTATCTATCAGGATGAACTCCTTCTGGTACAGTTTATAATGGGTATGAATACTGTCGCGGGTAGTACCTGAGACATCGCTCACGATGGTCCTGTCCTGCCCGATCAATGCATTGAGCAAAGAAGATTTACCAACGTTGGGCTGGCCGATGATCGCGATCTTGGGTAAGGCATCTTCGGCTGCTGTTTCTTCGGGGTCAAGGGCGGGTATTTCTTGGGTGATGGCATCCATCAGGTCGCCGGTACCACTGCCGGAAATACTGCTGATAAAATAGTTCTCCTTAAAACCCAGTGAATAAAACTCAGTGGCTTCCAGTTCGCGGGTACCGTTATCTACCTTGTTCACTACCACATATACTGGCTTTTTACCACGGCGCAGCAGATCTGCCATGGCTTCATCAAGATCGGTGATGCCTGTGGCCACATCCACCATAAAAATGATGGCATCTGCTTCATCAATGGCTATACGCACCTGTTTGCGGATCTCGGTTTCAAATACATCATCGGAACCAGGTACAAAACCACCTGTATCGATCAGGTTGAATGTTTTACCGTTCCAATCCGCAACACCATACTGGCGGTCGCGGGTTACGCCGCTGATATCATCCACAATGGCTTTACGCTCTTCGAGGAAGCGGTTAAAGAGGGTGCTCTTGCCAACATTGGGGCGGCCTACGATTGCTACTGTGTAACTCATGACTGTAATTAATAATTAAGAATTAGTAATTAATAATTGAATAGGACGAACGTTGTCGCCAGTCAGCAATCAATAATTATGAATTATTAATTACTAATTATTAATTCCTATTTGTATCCGTATTCTTTCAAATGCAATTCATTGTCTCTCCATTTCGGGCGCACTTTTACAAAGAGTTCGAGGAATACTTTCTCCTGTATGAATTCTTCGATGTCCTTCCTGGCGGCCATACCCAGTTGTTTGATCATGGAGCCTTTATCACCTATGATGATGGCTTTCTGGGTATCGCGGTTCACGATGATATCTGCCTGTATTTTTACCAGTGTTCCTTTCTCTTTGTATTCGTTCACCATCACCGTGGCATGATAGGGTATCTCATCGCCATAGAGTTCGTATATCTTTTCCCTGATCAGTTCACTCACAAAAAATTTGGTGGGCAGATCACTGAGATCGTCTTCACTGTAAAAAGGATTGCCTTCGGGTAATAATGCCAGGATCGCATCCAGTAGTTTGTTCAGATGCACTTTTTGCAACGCTGATATTTTTACCAGTTGTTTGCAATAAGGTTTCGTAGCAAAAAAAGCTTCCGCTTCGGCTATCTTACCGTTTGCCGCTTTGTCGATCTTATTCAACACCACAATGGCCGGAACCCGCAAACGCAATGATTGAAAGATCGCATCCACTTCCTCAAAAATTTCATTGGCATCTACGATCAGCAGCGCCACATCAGCATCTTCCAAGGCAGTTTTCACCGATGCCATCATCCTTTCATGCAACTTGTATTTGGGATCGATGATACCCGGTGTATCTGAAAGAATCACCTGGTACTCGCCCGGTTTATTCAGGAATGCTTTGATGCGGTGACGCGTGGTTTGTACCTTGGATGATACAATCGCCATCTTTTCACCTATCAATGCATTCAGCAAAGTGCTTTTACCCGCATTGGGGCGACCGAATATGTTGACGAAGCCTGACTTCATAATTGATCCGGTTGACCGGAAATTTGTTGTAATAAAATTTCTCTTTGGATAATTAATGGGAAACGGAAGCAGGTGCCTCAAAACGGGCATCCGGTAAAAAATAAACAACAGCTTATTTCCGATTCTAACATTCAGTATCCAGAGTAGCCTCCAGCCGAATAAAAAAGACCCTTTCTGATCTTTTATAAAACAAAGGCCTCAATCGAGGCCCTGTTGACTAAGTTGCGAGGGAAGGGATCGAACCTCCGACCTTCGGGTTATGAGCCCGACGAGCTACCGCTGCTCTACCTCGCGATGTAATGGGGTGCAAAAGTAGGGGTACGGCAGGCAGGTTCCAAATATATTTTGTTAATAAGCTTTTAGAATCAGGCTGGTATGTGCGGGGAGCTTTATAGGCAGTGGGTGTTTCAATAAGAGCTAAAGGAGAAAAAGAGTATAAGAGTAATTCCTCTTTTTTCTCTTTTTCTCCTTTAGCTCTTATTGAAATTTTACTCCATCAACGATCATCAATCATCCGAACGCCTTTTCACCGATGCCCCGCCACTGGTACTGATATCACGAATCAGTCCATTGCCTTTAAAAAATACGGTGCTGCCACCACTGGCCTCTGCGTTCAGTTCTTTTTCTACGGTGATCTGGATATTGGATGCACCGGAGGCATCCGTTTTACACATAATTGTTTTGAGATTATAGGCTTTCACATTGCAGGCACCACTGGCTGTAAATTTTGATTCTTCGGCATTACCGGAGATCCTTGCATTGGAAGCGCCGCTGGCATCCACCCATAAATTGGTCACGGATAGATCACCGGTAAAATCGCTGGCACCGGATAATTCCAGTTTCAGATCCGGCACTTTTATGGTGGAGGTGGCTTTTACATTACAGGCGCCCGATGCTTCCAGGCGTTTGAGGGTTTTAAACGTTACATAGGCTTTCATCTTATGGTTACCCCAGATTTTCCAGTTCAGACCTTTACCGTCAAAATAGATCTGTAGCGTACCATTTTTTACCACGGTCTTGATCCTTTGTTTGATCTCATCAGAAGAAGCGCTGATAGCAACACCTTCTTCCGTTCCCTGCGACAGGAACAGGTCGATAGCGCCTGATACCTCGATTGCGGAATAGTCCTTCACATCCCTGACCTCTGCATTGGCATCTACAACTACGCTTTTTTCGTTCTGGGCCCGGGTGGAGACCAGGCTCAGTGACAGTATAATAGTGGTAAAAATTCTCTTCATGGGGTGGTTTTCAGGTATAACGGTAAGATACTGCCTAAAGTTACATGGTGGATCGAATTTATGAAAGCCTTATTTTTGCCGCAGAACATTCCTCGGGGTGCTGTCCGCTACACGCGAAACGGCTGAGATAATACCCGTAGAACCTGAACAGGGTAATTCCTGCGAAGGGAAGGTGAACCTTTTTTTGGCCCTCTCCATTTGCTATTCCCTGTTCCCATTTGTAAACTTTTAAAGCAGAAACATGAAAAAGTTTTTGGGAACAACCATGCTGGCATTGATCAACCTCATTGCCTTTTCACAAACCAGGAGCCTGGTCAAAGGCTCAGTATCAGAGAACAACGCCGTTCCGGTTGCAGGCGCTGTTGTCAGTATCGGCAACCAACAAACACTTACCGACGAAGGCGGGAAGTTCGATCTTGGCCGGGTGAGCCAAGGGGATCATGAACTGGTCGTCTCCAGTCTCGGTCACAAAACCTACCGGCAATTGCTGAAAGTTGGCAGTACAGAGATCACGCTTACGATCCGTTTGGAAACAACGGCCCTTTTTCTGCAGCCATTGGAAGTAAGAGCGGTACGTGCTTCTGACAAAGCGCCGTTTGCCAAGAACACCATTTCCAAAGCAGAGATCGAGAAAACCAATTTCGGGCAGGATATTCCTTTCCTGCTGAACCAGTCGCCATCGGTGATCGTGAATTCTGATGCGGGTAATGGCGTGGGCTATACCGGTATCCGTATCCGCGGATCAGATGCCACCAGGATCAATGTAACATTGAACGGTATTCCGTACAATGATTTCGAGAGCCTCGGAACGTACTTCGTCGATCTCCCTGATTTTGCTTCCTCTGTAAGCAGCATACAGGTACAGCGTGGTGTAGGTACTTCCTCAAATGGAGCAGGTGCATTTGGCGCCACACTGAACCTTGCCACGAATGAGTACATTGAAAAAGCGTATGGCGAACTGAACAACAGTTTCGGTTCTTTCAATACCTGGAAAAATACACTGAAACTGGGTACCGGTTTACTGGGTAACCATTTTACGGTAGATGCAAGACTGAGTCGTATCAGCAGCGACGGATTTATTGAACGCGCCACCAGCGATCTGAAATCGTATTATGTCAGTGCCGCTTATATCAACCAAAAATCATCCCTGCGTTTAAATGTTTTCTCCGGAAAAGAAAGGACCTACCAGGCATGGTACGGTGTACCGGAAAGCATGCTTTCTGTTAACCGCAGAACCAATCCTGCCGGAACAGAAAAACCGGGTACGCCTTATGATGACCAGACTGATAACTATACACAGACACATTACCAGTTATTCTTTAATCATGCGTTCAATACACGATGGTCATTTAATACCGCAGCTTTCCTGACAAGAGGAAAGGGTTATTACGAAGAATACAAAGCCGATCAGTCATTTTCAAAATATGGTTTACCGAATGTAACGGTGGGTGGAACTGTGGTCACCAAATCTGATCTTGTAAGACAAAGATGGCTCGACAATTATTTTTACGGACAGGTCGCATCGCTGCAATACAAACAGGATGCGGATGAACTGACATTTGGCGGTGGCTGGACAAAATATGATGGGGAACATTTTGGCAATATCCCCTGGATACAGACAGGCACTGTACCAAACGGCTACAGGTATTATGATTATCCCGCTGTAAAAAAAGACCTGAACCTGTACACCAAATGGCAGCATAGGTTATCGGTCAACTGGTATTCTTTTCTTGATATACAGTACCGCCATGTAAATCATACGATGAATGGTTTCCAGGGAAGTCCTACACTGAATGTGGTGCGGAATTTTGATTTCGTCAATCCCAAAGCCGGCATCACTTACAACAAAGATGGCTTACAGGCTTACCTGAGCTATGCACTGGGCCATAAAGAACCCAACCGTGATGATTTCCAGGCAAGTCCCGTTTCGCAACCGAAACATGAGACCATGCATGATATTGAGTTGGGTATTGAAAAAAAGAATGCGCGTTATTCTTTCGGCGCCAACATTTATTACATGAATTATGTGAACCAACTGGTGCTGACCGGACAGATCAATGATGTGGGTTCGTATACAAGAACAAATATCCCCAACAGTTACCGGCTCGGACTGGAACTACAGGGATCTGCGTTGGTTGATTCTTGGATCAATGTTGCCGGCAACATTACTTTCAGCAGGAATAAGATCAAATCCTTCACTGAGTATATTGACAACTGGGATAATGGCGGACAGGATGCTGTCGTTCATAAGGATAAAAACATTTCCTTCTCTCCTTCTGTCATTGCAGGCGCTACGATCAATTTATTGCCGGTAAATAATGTTGAGATCAGTTTGCTCAGCAAATACGTCAGCAAACAATACATGGACAATACGCAGAATGAAACCGGCAAACTCGATGCCTTCTTTACCGAAGATCTCCGCATCGGGTGGACGATCAAGAAACTACTGTTCTCCGAATGGCGCATCACCGGCCAGGTAAACAACCTGTTCAATACGATGTATGAGCCGAATGGCTATACCTACAACTATATTTCCGGCGGAAGTGTAGGGACGGATAATGGGTATTATCCGATGGCGGGAAGAAACTTTATGGTAGGAGTCAATATCAAACTCTAAAGAGAATATTGAATGATGAATGTCGAATGATGAATGACAAAGGCAAAGATTTCGACATTCATCATTCAATATTCATCATTCATTTCCCAATCTTCTCCTGCCACGCCAACATCCCTCCCGCTACATTCACCACATTCTTATATCCCATCGTTTCCAGGATCAGGCATGCCTGGCCGCTGCGGTTGCCGCTGCGGCAGTAGATATATACGGTGTCTTCTTTCAGGTCATCGATTTCGTCTACCTGCATAGTTTGTACTTTGCCGAGGGGCAGCAATAAACCACCGATATTGAATTCAGCATTTTCATGTGGTTCACGTACGTCTACAAGGTGAAGGGATTCACCGGCATCTATTTTTGATTTGAGTTCTTCTACTGTAATGGTTTGCATATAAAGGTTGTTTGAAAAATAAATGGTTTAGTGCAGGGTATCCCTTAACGGCGAAGTGCTGCCGATATAGATATCCATCAGTTGTCCCGGTTTGATCTTATTGGCCACCCTGGCGCCTTCGGCATTCAATGAATCCATCAAAGGTTCAGGATGCTGTCTCACGACAAAAGCGCCGGAAGAATCTTTGATCGCCCCCATGGCTACAATAGAACCGATATTGATACCCATAGTCGATAGATAGGTACGCGCTTCGTCCAGTGTCATACCGGTGATATCCGGCACGTTCACTTCGCTTCCGCCAACACCGCTGCCCAATACAAAACTGATCACAGAACCGATGGGGATTTTGGTGCCGGGAGGAATGGGTGCATCATTGTATAACTGTTCCAGCACCGAGTTGCGGGCGATATCCGGTTTGAAAGTCACATAACCCAGTTTCAAACCCAGGCTCTGCAGATACATTTCTGCACTCTTAATAGAAAACCCTGCTAAGTTCGGCATTTCCACCTGTGGCGCTATCGAACGGTTGATGGTGAGATAGATGGTACGTCCTGATTTTACCGTGGCATCCGCTTCGGGCGACTGGCGCACAACGGCCTGTTTGGCCACGCTGTCGATGTACACCGAATCCTGTATCTCCACATCAAATCCCTGGTCCTCAAGAATTTTGGTGGCCGCTATAATATTCTGTCCCATTACAGAGGGTACTTTCTGCGACTTGCCATAATTGGTGAGCCAGGAAAGTGTACCAAAGAAAAGGAACACCAGTATAAGTACAAGCCCTATCCCTACGAGAATGTTTACCCAGAGTGGTTTGCCTGTGATGTATTTCTGAATGAAAGCTGACATGGTCAATTTTGAAATTGGGAATTGGGAAATTGGGAAATTTCGAATTTGAGGGTAAATTAAGGCAATTCCAAAATTTCCCCATTCTCAATTCCAAAATTATTGCAAAGCCTGTTCAATTACGGAAGAATAAAACTCTTTCAGCGTCCAGCCCTTTGCCCTTACCTGCTGAGGTATCACGCTCGCTTCGCTCTGGCCGGGAACGGTGTTTACTTCCAGCATATAGGGTTTTGCTGAGGCAAGATGGTAGATAAAATCGATACGCACCACACCACGGCAGTTCAATACCTCGTACACATGTTTGGCGGCAGATTCGAGTTCTTCCTGCATATCGGTATCGATCTGTGCGGGAGTCGTCTCTTCGCTTTTGCCCTGGTATTTGGCCTCGAAATCAAAAAACTCGTTCTTGGTAACGATCTCGGTGATAGGTAATACGGTGATGCCTTTGGCATCCCTGAATACCCCGATGGTAAATTCGCGGCCGCTGATGAACTCTTCTACGAGTACCTGGTCATCTTCTTTGAATGCTTTATCTAAGGCTGCGGCTAAGGCACCAGCCTCATTTACTTTACTCATACCGATACTGCTGCCGCCGTTATTGGGTTTTACAAATACCGGCAACTGCAATTGCGCTAATATCGCTTCCGTACCTATCGGTGTATGTTTGAAAAGATGCAATGATTTAGCCACATTGATCCCGCCAAAAGCAGCCACCGCCACCGTATATCTTTTATTGAATGTAAGCGCAGAAGTAGCAGCATCGCAACTGGTGTAAGGGATCTTCAGCATATCGAAATATCCCTGCAGTTTTCCATCTTCGCCCGGTGTACCGTGGATACAGAGAAGGATCACATCAAAATTTACTTTGGCGCCATTATCTGTAACCGAGAAATCATCCCTGTTCACTTTTGATTTTTCACCGGAAATGGGTTCATACCACCATCCTTCGGGGTTGATATCTATGCGGTAGACATCATATTTATCCCTGTCAACATTATTTCCAACAGTTATCGCGCTTTTATAACTGATCTGCGCCTCACCGCTCAGACCGCCCGTTACCAGGGCTACTTTTTTCTTTAACATGGCACGAATTTATACGAAATATTTGTAACACGAATTTTAGACGAATTACACGAATTATTGTTGGGGTAAGCTGATGCGTCATTTACAGCGTAAAGTACTATCACCACAGCCTTCACTGCCCCAATTCGTGTAATTCGTCTAAAATTCGTGTTATAAAAATTCGCCTCTAATCAGTGTCATCCGTGCACAAAAAAAGGTGAAGAAATACTTAGTTTCTTCACCTCACGTTGACGGGAAATATCACCCGCCGTTACTGGTTGTCGCTTTTTTACGAGCAACAATTATTAATACTTCTATTAACTACTCTAAGGTATTTTATCTCCTTGTAAAATGCAAGCAAAACCTGTTAAAGTTTAGCACATGCACTTGTGCATTAAATGTGCATTTTGGACTTTTTAGCCAGCAGGTCATCTACTGTTTCGCGGTACATTTCATCGGGTACACAACAGTCTACCGGGCAAACGGCGGCGCATTGTGGTTCTTCATGAAAACCCTGACATTCTGTACACTTGTTGGGTGTGATATAGTAGGTATCTACACTCACAGGTGCAAAACGCTGATCCGCGTCTACCAGTGTGCCATCCATTAATGTGAAACTCCCTTTCACTGTGGTGCCGTCGGAAACGGACCATTCCACCCCACCTTCATAAATTGCGTTATTCGGACATTCGGGCTCGCAGGCGCCGCAGTTGATACATTCTTCCGTGATTTTAATTGCCATAGAAAATAGGTTTGTTGGGTTAGTGATACATTTGCTGATTCAAAAATACGGTTGACAAATGATTTTACAAGAACGAATTATGCTGATGGCCAGACTGGGTGAATATATGCTGGGAAATAATGCTGACTGGCAGGAGATCAAGGACAGGGCCTACCGCGAAAACCAGTGGTTCATCCCTGAATTTATCGACCGGGCCACCGAAAGCATCGCCACGCAGTTCCTCAACCCGTCATTTTTGCAGGAATGGGCAGGCAGTTACAACGTTCCTGTCACCCAACAAAATGCTAAAAAAGTAGGGCTGGTGATGGCGGGGAATATTCCCCTGGTGGGCTTTCACGACCTCTTATGTGTGTTTATCAGCGGGCATACATCGGTCATCAAACCTTCTTCCAAAGATGAGGTACTGGTAAACCACCTGGTAAGCAAACTGTCAGAATGGGAACCGGCTGTCGGCGAACGCATCATTTTCGCTGAAAGATTACAGGGATGTGATGCCTATATAGCCACCGGCAGCAATAATACCGGCCGTTATTTTGAATACTATTTCGGGAAATACCCACATATCATCCGTAAAAACAGGACCTCGGTTGCGGTTCTGGACAATACAGAAACCACGGAAGAACTGGAAGCTTTGGCGGAAGACATGATGCTGTATTTTGGGTTAGGCTGCCGCAACATCACCAAACTCTTTGTACCAAAGGAATACGATTTTCTTCCCTTGTTGAACACACTTCGTAAATACGATCATTTTATGGAGTACCACAAGTACAAACATAATTTCGATTATCACCTCGCCCTGTTGATCATGGGCAACAAATATTACATGACAAATGATGCGGTGATACTGGCAGAAAACGCTTCTCCTTTCTCACCGGTGAGTCAGGTGCATTATGAATTTTATACTGATAACAACCAGGTAAACGATGTGCTGAAAGACAACAGTGATATCCAGTGTGTGGCGGGGCATGGATATATCCCCTTCGGCCAGTCGCAAAACCCATCGCTTTCCGATTATGCGGATGGAGTAGATACGATGGCTTTTTTAACCAAACTCTGACTAATCGGTATTAATCTGTGAATCTGTGGCGATAATACCGCCACAGATTCACAGATTAACACCGCCTGTATAAACGCCCTGCTCATTTCGCTACCTATCCGTAACTTTAACAGGCCAACTACGACAATCGTCGTAAAATATTTGTTAAATGGTAATGATGGTGAACTGTCAATTAAACAGCTTCGTTTATTTGTTATCAGAAAGGCATACAATTTGAACAATCACCTCTAACAAAAACAAAGGAAAAATATGAATCTCAAGAACATTATCGCCGTTGTGGCCATCAGCGCTACCACCGCAGTTTTGAGTGTGTGGGGTTTTGGCAAATACCAACAGCAACAATATGCCGGTTTCCAGGATGGCAGTAAACTGCCCGTGAATTATGCCGGTTTTTTCGGCAACAATAACATGCCGGCCAATGTGGTAGACTTTACGCCGGCGGCTACCACTGCCACGCCGGCAGTTGTGCATATCAAAACAAAGACCAAGGCACGCCAGGTAAGCAATAACAGCATGCGCCGCAGCAATCCGTTCTCCGATCTTTTCGGGGATGATTTTGGCGATTTCTTTGGCGGCCCGAGGGTAATACCGGAGCAACGTGCCAGTGGCAGTGGTGTACTGATCACCGATGACGGTTATATTGTTACGAACAACCACGTGGTTGACAATGCCGATGAAGTGAGCGTAACCCTTGCCAACAAAAAAACCTACAAAGGAACGGTAGTAGGTTCCGATCCCAGCACGGATCTGGCCGTTATCAAGATAGAAGGTAAAGGGTTGCCCTACATGGTATATGGCAACAGTGATGATACCAAACTGGGGCAATGGGTACTGGCGATCGGTTACCCGCTGAGCCTGGATGTAACGGTTACTGCCGGTATCATCAGCGCCAAGTCAAGGTCCATCGGAATCAACAGCAGGCAGAGTGGTTCGCCGATCGAATCGTTTATCCAGACTGATGCTGCGGTGAACCCGGGTAACAGTGGTGGGGCCCTTATCAACACAGCCGGTGAACTGATCGGTATCAACTCAGCCATTGCTTCTCCTACGGGTTCTTATGCAGGTTATTCGTATGCAATACCTGTGAACATCGTTAAGAAAGTGATCACTGATATCGTAAAATTCGGTGCGGTACAGAGAGCGTATATCGGTATCCTGTATCCAAAAGATAACCTGACAGAAAAAGAAGTGAAGGAACTGGAAGCAGAGATCGGCACCACGTATAAAGAAGGGGAAGGTGTATTTATTACAGATGTAACAACCGGCGGCGCTGCTGCTGCGGCAGGATTGAAAAAAGGTGATCTTGTTACCAAAGTAAACGGTACTCCTGTATCAGGCGGTCCTGAATTACAGGAGCAGGTATCACGTTATAAACCCGGTGACAAAGTAACCCTTACCTACATACGCAGTGGCAAGGAAAATACGGTGAACCTGACACTGAAAAACAAAGCAGGTAATACCGATGTGGTAAAGAACTCGGGTATCCTTGAAAAACTAGGCGCAGAACTGGTGAATGTTGACAGCAAAACTGCCAGCGCCAACCAGATCAATGGCGGTGTGGTGGTAAAAAAGATCGGTGATGGCTTGCTGAAAAAAACACGTATGCAGGAAGGATTTATCATTACGAGCGTGGATAATGAACAAGTGAAAACCGTAGCTGATCTCGATAAGATCTTATCACAGAACAGGGGAAGGAAGATCAAGATCGAAGGGATATATCCTGGGTATGAGAATACTTATCCGTATCCTTTGGATTTGAGTGATGTGGATTAATGATGATTGACTATGCTATTGAAAGGCGCTCTCCGGGGCGCCTTTTTCATGAGTAGTATACGAGTAACCGCTAAAAAATAATCACGCTCAGATATTCTTTGGACAAATGCGCAACCTCTGTGTAACTCCGTGTCTTTGTGCCTCTGTGTTGAAAAATGATTACATAGAGTGATGGTTTTTCCAACACAGAGGCACAAAGACACGGAGTTACACAGAGATCTGCGGCTTAGTTTGGCACTTTTTCATACACCATATATTCCCCGCCCTGTAATTCAAACAGCTCATTGTCTCCAAATGCAAAGGATAAGCCGGAAAATACGTTCCTGAACTGTCCTTTCAGCCATTCATGGTGAATGTTGATACGAAGTTTATTGTCTGCAGAAACGTTTAACAATACCAGCACAACCGCTTCGTCTTTTCTTCTCAAAAAACCGATCAGCTGGTTGCCATGTTCACTTGGCAGGACAAATGTTTCACCCACCGTGATTGCTTGATTGGTTTTGCGGAGGTGTAATAATGTTTGATAGAACCCTTCCAGTTGCAATGGATGCTGCCAGTCGATCACATCTTTGTCAAAGAATTTCATCCTCCGTTTATTGGGACTCTCCTGCCCACTATAGATCAGCGGCATCCCCTGCCAGGTATGTGTGAATACGGCCCAGGCTTTGGCGGCTGTTCCAAATTTTTCGTATTCGGTACCGTTCCAGCTGTTTTCGTCGTGGTTGGAAGTAAAGAATAATTTGATTGCGCCCTCGGGATACTGTGAATACGCGTGTAGTACGCTACGCATGGTTTCCAATGGCTCTTTGCCTTTGGCATAATCCTCTGTTACATGCATCCACCACCAGCTATAGGTTGCATCAAATACTTCGTGGTAACTGACCACCTCACATTCACCCAGCCAGAATAGAGGTTTCAGGGTTTCACATTGCGTACGTGCCTCTTTCCAGAAATCAAGCGGCACGAGGTGCGCCATATCGCAACGGAATCCATCTATACCGCATTCTCTTACCCAATACTTCATCGCCTCTATCATATCCATTCGCATATCCGATACAGCATAGTCCAGGTCTATCACATCGTGCCAGCCATTCTTCTCTGTAAAGTTTCCCTTTTCATCTTTGAGATACCAATCGGGATGCTCCTTTGTCCAGTGATGGTCCCAGCCGGTATGGTTGGCCACCCAGTCGATGATGATCTTAAAACCGAGTGTATGCGCTTGGGTAATTAATTCTTTGAAATCAGTGAGTGTACCAAATTCAGGGTTGATAGTTGTGTAATTACTACAGGCATAATAACTGCCAAGTGTTCCCTGCCGTTCGAGTATGCTGATGGGAGTAATGGGCATGAGCCAGAGTATATCAATACCCATTTCCTTCAGTCGCGGTAAATGTTTGCGGAACGCAGCGAAGGTTCCTTCCGGTGTGTACTGTCGTATATTGACCTCGTATATATTGGATCCTTTGGCCCAATCCACTGTTGCGAACTTTCTTCCCATAGTTAGAGAAAGATAGGTTTTTTATACTAACTCTGTGAAGCTCTGTGTCCTCCGTGCCTCTGTGGTGAAGTGATCGGAGCGGAGGCTTTACCACAGAGGCACGGAGGGCACAGAGTCACACAGAGAGAATCTGCGTTTTCTTAAAGAATGGTTGCAGCAAAACACTGACCAATACTACGGCTACTGCGCCGACTACATTCAGCCAGAGAAACCCGAGACCGATGATGTTGTATTTGTCGAGGAAGAAAAACGCGATCACGATCAACTCACCGAGGATGGCGGCGATGAATACGGCATTTCCACCTATTCGCTTCACATAAAATGCCACCAGGAAAATGCCCAGTATCACCCCATAAAATAAAGAGCCCAGTACATTCACCGCCTCGATAAGGCTCCCCATACCTGTTGCAAATTCTGCGGTGATGATACAGAATACACCCCACACAAGTGTATAATACTTGGATGCCTTATACTCTTCTATATTTTTCTGCTCTTCCGTACGACCAGGTGAGGATTTGCGAAACCGGAGATGAAAATCTACCATGGTACAGGATGCCAGTGAGTTCAATGCCGCCGCAATAGAACCCCATGCCGCAAGGAATATGATCGCTATAAGTAAACCCACCAAACCTTTGGGTAGAAAATCCACCACGAAACGGAGAAAGATATAGTTAGTATCATTATTATCGGATGCGGGGACGGCTTTTTTCAAAACATCTTTATACTCTTTCTGTATGCCAGTCATTTTCTTTGAGCTGGCATGGAGACTGTCCTTGTATTCTGCTTTGTTTTCTATGATAAAATGATGACTCAGTTTTTGTTGCACTACCTGTTGTTCATCAAAACGTTTCTCTATTCTTTGCAAACTGTCGCGGTAAGGCGTTGCCATTGCTTTATCTGCAACAGACTGGTTAAAAAATACCGGCGCTTTATTGAACTGGTAAAAAGTAAACAGCATGGCACCAAGTAATAAAATCAGGAACTGCATAGGCACTTTTACCAGGCCGTTCATGAGGAGCCCGATACGACTTTCCTTGTTATCTTTTGCGGTGAGGTAGCGCCCTACCTGCGACTGGTCGGTACCGAAATAGGAAAGCAGCAGAAAGAATCCACCAATAGAGCCGCTGATAATATTGTACCTGTCCTTCCAGTCAAACCCTTCGGATGAAATACCCGTGGTGATCACATTCAGTTTACCGGATGCGCCGCTCACTTTTAATGCATCCATGAATCCTACCCCTTCCGGCAGGTAATGCACGATCAGGTATCCTGCAACAAACAACCCGCCAAAAATGATCACCAGTTGTAATTGTTGCGTATATGCCACCGCTTTTGCGCCACCGGTCACAGTATAAATGATCAATACCCCACCCATGATGATATTTGTCCAGAAAATATCCCAGCCGAGCAGTGATGAAAGTATGATGGCCGGCGCGTAGATACTGATACCTGTTGAGAGGCCTCTTGATAAAAGAAAAAGGAAAGAAGTAAAGGTCCTTGTTTTCAGGTCGAATCTTTGTTCCAGAAATTCGTACGCAGTGAAGGCTTTTATTTTACGGAACAGCGGAACAAAAGTGATACAGATAATGACCATCGCGATCGGCAGGCCAAAATAATACTGTACAAAACGCATCCCGTCGGTAAATGCCTGTCCGGGTGCGGATAAAAAAGTGATGGCGCTGGCTTGTGTGCCCATGATACTCAACAACACAATATACCAGGGCATACTGCGGTTATTCAGGAAATACCCTTCCAGGTTTTTTGTCGTACGGCTTTTGTACAGACCATAGATGATGATGGTCAGCAGCGTGATGACAAGTACTATCCAATCGAGTTGGCTCATGAGAAATAGTTGGTGAACCAGGTGAAGAAAATAACCAGCAGCAGCAATACGCCGATCACCAATACATACCAGTTTCTCCAGTATCGCTGCTCGTTGTTGGGTGTTTTATTTGCCACAGATTTACACTGATTGGTTGCTGATGCTTATGTCTTGATACCTGTTCTTTACTTTCTTCGGCCACCGATCAATCCCCCGGCCAGAAGACCCAATGTTAGACCGATGATCAATCCTATTCGCACATTTTTAATAAGAAACCCTATAGCTAAAGCAATGATTAATATCGTGACCACACTCATCCCTCTTCTCGCCTGCATTTTATGGATTGTTTTTTGATAATGCGATAATATTTGCCAGCAAACGGTAAGCGCCCGGTACACCTGCCGGCAACTGCCGGAACAATACCAGGCCCACATAAGTGAATCTTCCTTTACCGTATTTTGCGGTGACAAGACTTCCGTCGCTTTGTTTTTCATTGGTATCGTTCATGCCTAAAGGCGCTTCAAAGGCTGCATCACGCTGGTCCGGCTGAACCTGGTAGGTGCTTCGTTCCTGCACCCATCCTTCAAAATCTTTTTCGGTGATCTTGTTGGGATAGTTCAGCAAGGGATGGTCGGGCAGCAGGAAATTTACTTTTGCATCTTCTTCTGTTACACGTGAACCGGAACTTACTGAAAAAGGATATGGCCCCAGTTTCAACCGTTTTGATCCGATATTATTACTCCGCAGGTATTGCGCGATCAGGTTGCCGCCATTCTTTACATAATTGTTCAGCACATCGTTTTTATCACTCAGGTATTCATGAATATTATGCGCCCTTACGCCTATGACAATTGCGTCAAACTGGGCGAGGTTGCTCACGGTAATATCTTCTTCTTCCAGCGTTTTCACTTCATATCCCATTTCGGTCAATGCTTCATGAAGTTTATCACCGGCGCCACTGATATATCCTATTTTATGACCCACCGTTTTCACCTCTTCATTTATGAAGTGTATGCGGTCCTTAAATGAATAATGGATAGAAGGGATATGATCATACTCTATTGTCTTGAAATACCGGGCATTCACATAATTCTTATCATTTAGCTTTATTCCCATAGCCGCTTCCATATCGTTGCCCTTGGTGGGATTGTAAAACTTTTTCAATGGAAGACTGACAGTATAGGTTTTGCCTTTTTCAAAATCCCTCAGTTCGTTGGTAAATGCATTTTTTACAGTATCCTGTAACATGTATAAAGTAGTGGGTACCTGCTGCTGTGTAAAATTGGAACGGTAAATAACCTTGATAGAATCATTTTTGATTTTTCCTTTTTCGGTTTGCACATTCAGTAATGCCACATGAGGACTCACATAGATAGATAAGTGCGGGATCATTACAAAAGGCTGGTACACTTCCCCTTTTACCGGATCCACATATTTATACTGCACCGGTTTTGTCACGTTGAATTCAATACCCCCTATTTCAAAAACAAATTTTCCTTCCATAAGGGCATCGTTCCATGCTTTCCCTACCAGCAGCGGGTCGGTAATAACAAAATTGCCGGCAGTTTGTGGTTGCTGCAGCCAATACGGCTGTGTAGCATTGCCTATTTTGGGATCCATGACAACTTCTTTCACATCAAAGCTGTAGTTGCGGTTTTGATCAAGTTGTTTGTCTGTTATAGCTCCCGGGCCCAGGTCGTTTGTTCCGACGATCAGTACGGTATCTTTGCCAATCCTTACTTTACTAACGAGCCTGAATCCTAAAGACGCGGAAACCATTTTTACAGGTATGGAACTGCGTTTGTTTACAAACAGGTTTACGTATGCCGTATCATTCTGCAAAACAAATTGTTCACGGGTAGTGGCTTCTGCAAAAACGCCGCTGCAATTCAGGATGATGTCTTTCAATTCATCCAGTTTCAACTGCCACCATACGCCACGGTAACTGGTACGCTGAATGGTTTTATACAATTCAACAAGATCTGCCACAGTGTTTTCAGGATGTTCAAAACTGTAATTGCTGATTATTTTACCAATCATCGACTGTATCTCCTCTCCGCCTTCAATTCTTGTCCACGCCGTATTGATCCCCTCCATGATATCGCCACGTGCCGTATCGCCACCGATTGTCATAAAATTTTCGATGATCTCTCCTCTTCTTCTTGGTCTTCCCTCACCCTGGCTCTTGTGCATGGAACGTGCTTCCCCGCCTAATTCGCCCGAGCTTTTTCCCAAAAGGGGATCGTATCCGCCCACATCCATCTTTAAAGGAAGCGAGGTATTGGCAGCACCACCGAAATTGAATCCGTTCCAGAGTATTCTTTTAGCCTGCCAGGGCTTTACACCTCTTTGCAGTTGTTCCGGAAATCTTGCAGGGTTTGCAGCAGCAGTAAACGCCTCGTTGGCAAGTATGGCCGATGCCCAATGATGCCCATGCCCCGCACGTGCATCGGCAGGGAATCTTGTGATGATGATATCGGGTTGAAATTTCCTGATCACCCAAACCATATCTGCTAGTACGAGTTCCTTATCCCATATACTCAATGCTTCCGCCGCATTCTTACTGAAGCCGAATTCGTAGGCGGAAGAAAAGTATTGCTCAGCGCCATCAATCTTTCTTGCTGCAAGCAGTTCCTGGGTACGGATCAGTCCCAGTTCAATGCCCTGCTCGGGACCTATCAGGTTCTGGCCGCCATCTCCTCTTGTCAAACTGAGATAACCGGTACGGTATAATTTTGTTTTGGCCAGATAAGGCAGGAAACTATTGTTCTCATCATCCGGATGCGCCGCTATATACAACACACTGCCAAGAACATTGAGTTTTTTTAACTGCGCATAAATATCCGCGCTGGTAAAATAAGGCGGCGCTATTTGTGCATGAGATGCTGAAAAACAAAAACAGGATGCTAAAAGCAGAACGCTGAACGCTGAACGCAAAAAGCCGGGAGCCTTTCTAATCATATAGCTGAGTCTTGATTGGTCTTACCGAAGATAGCTAAAATCGGTCTGTAGTCTGTGGTTTGTGGTCTGTGGTTGTTATTAGTTAGTATGTATTGTTTTGGCTAACGACAAACTACAAACAACTACAGACTACAGACCAGAGACTACAGACTGTCTACTACTGTCCCACAAGGAACACTGCATTCGAGAACAGCAGTTTTCCATTCTCCCAGAAATTCCTGAACAAGGGATCTTCTGCAAAATAGATTACGCTGCCGCTGCCCATATCCTGTACACCAAATACTACGCCATCTTTGAGTTTGCTTTTCACTTTTACACCTGTAAAGCCTGTTACGTACGCATCTTTTTTCATGACACCAACGTTCCAGCCATCTTTCAGGAAATCAAATACACCGCCATCCTGTTTCAGGGTAAAATAATGATCGGGATAACCGAATGCCAGTGGATGTGTATTGTCCAGTTCGAGTTTATAGATAGCGCCGGGGATGGTGTTGCTTAAATATTGTGATTCCCTGTCGCCGTATTTTTTTACATTGGCATATTCGCTCTTGTCTTCGCTTTTATCTTCTTTGGCTTTGATACCCCATTCGCCACCGGCCAATACGGACACGGCATTATCGATCGCGATGATCTTGCCGCCGCTGCGCACAAAATCTTTTAACCGGTCATTACTGGCTTTATCACTTACGGAACGATAACCACCATCGGGCATGATCAATACATCGAAGTTTTTCAGGTTGGCCCTGGCAAGATCTGTCGCATTGATAAGCGTGATAGGATAATCCAGTTGTTTTTCAAAGAAATGCCATACTTCGCCCGCGCCCAGTGAAGAAACCTGATCGCCGGTTAACATGGCCACTTTTAGCGGCACAATGGTTTTTACATCGGGAGAACCAAAATCTGCTCCCTTATCCATAAAACCGGTCTGTACGGCTACTGCCTGTATGTTGAATTTTTTTGCGGCTTCGTTTGTCACCTGGCTCCAGTTAGCGGGATTACCGGTTTTTAAAATGATCAGCGTTCCTCTTTCATAATTTTTTCCGTCGTAGACAAATGGTTTTTCAGCAAACCGCACTTTTACATTGTTCTTTAACAAATGCGCAACCAGTTTCGCAGCGCTGAATGACTGGTAGGGTATCAGCACACCATACGTTGAACTCACTAATGACTGGTAGGATACCGATACGCCATACGCCGAGTTCCCTTCTGCTGGTGCTGCGGCCCCCTGCCAGTTGGGGGATACATCCAGTTTTTCCTTAACCGCATATCCTTTTACTCCATACACATAAGGCAGCGCCCATGCAGTGATATCGTAGGTATTGGAATCGGTCACGACTGTTTTGGGCTCCATCAAAACCCTTGCGAGTACTGATTTTGACTGGTATGCACTGATGGCAACATGGAAACCTTCGTCTGTGTAGGCATCGTCTTTACCTGTGCTGTAATTGAACCCACGGAAATTTTTAGCGGATACATTTCCATACTCGATCCCATTCTGTTCCAGTAAACCGATCAGCGCTTTTATTTTATTTTCATCTTTTGATGTCATTACATAGGTCTTGTATTCCGCATCTTTTGCATTGCGGCTGTCATCAAAATATTTACGGAACTCTTCCATCATTTTATGATGGTTCTTTGAAGCGGTCTCAATAGTTGATAACCCTGTTGTATAATGGTGCGTGGCACGGTCAAGCAGGGTGAGCGTATCGCCGTCTGCTTTTACAATACCCAATCCACCACGACCACCACCGCCCTGTTCGAATGTCATACCGATGGCGCCATTGTAAATTGGATAGGTATCGCCGTAAGAGGGATACAGCAAATCAAAACTTTCCTTGGTAAAATACAGCCATCCGTTCTGGTCAAAATATTTGGCATGGTTCTTACCGATCATTACCTGGAAATCTCTCTGCCAGGATGTGATCGCCTCGTGCAAAGGTTCTGCTGCCGGCGCAAAGTAGTACGGGTTATTGATCCCCTGCTCATGAAAATCCACATGTATCTGTGGCATCCACTGGTTGTATTTTTTTAGTCGTTGACGGCTCTCTACCTGTGTTTGCCAGGCCCAGTCGCGGTTAAGGTCAAAATTATAGTGGTTGGTTCTGCCACCGGGCCATGGCTCCGAATGTTCACGCGCAATGGGATCCGCATTGTAAGCAGTACCTACCATACTGTTGAACCAGTTTACATACCGGTCGCGGCCATCGGGATTGATACAGGGGTCCATTACCACCACTGTATTTTTCAACCATTCTTTGGATTGTGTATTGGAAGGATCGACTAACGCATATAAAGTAAGCAATGCCGCTTCAGAAGAAGAGGTTTCATTACCATGTACATTGTAACTGAGCCATACGATACCTGGGACATTGGCTGCGTTAACAGCGGCTTTGTCTTTTGTCATTCCCGCTAAACGCAGGTTCTGCGTACGGATCGCTTCGAGGTTGGCGATATTTTCAGGAGCCGAAATGTATGCCAGTACCAGTTCCCTGCCCTCGTTGGTCTCACCATATTTTTCCATCTTCACCATATCCGGTTTTGCCTGTGCAACCGCCCTGAAATATTCCACGATCTTATGGTGCCGGGTGTATTTTTTTCCGATCTGGTACCCCATATATTGTTCCGGGCTTTGCAAACCCTGTGCAGAAATACCGGCCACAGCCAATAACCCCATTGATACGAGCAGTAGTTTTTTCATATACGTATTTGATTGGTGAATGTAGCAAGAAATGGAAAACGAATGAATATTGAATGATGAATGTCGAATGATGAAGGTGGAGCGAAATGTATCTGCGGGGAGAAATTGTTAAAAAGACATATTTCATGCATCATTCTACATGCATCATTCTACATGCATTATTCCCTCTGTTTTCCAAAAAATCCTAACTTTCCCCCATGAGAAAAATCGGCTTATACCTGCTGGTCATGGTTTTCCAGCAAACGCTGTATGCACAAAGAACCGTATCCATGGTTGGTCCGGGTAAAACCATCGACCCGTACAAATATTCGATCGTAAAAAAAGCGAATTTCAGCAAAGCCTCTGTCAGCAGCGCGCATCCGCTGGCCAGCCTTGTGGGCGCCGCCATCATGAAAAGCGGTGGCAATGCTTTTGATGCGGCCATCGCTACACAATTAACACTGGCAGTTGTATATCCCGGCGCAGGCAATATCGGTGGCGGTGGATTTTTACTGGCCCGCAAAACCAATGGGGAACTCATCGGTATCGACTACCGCGAAGCGGCCCCGGAGAAAGCCACCCGTGATATGTATATCGATAAAAATGGCAATGTGCAACTGAGCCTGTCGCAAAACGGGCATCTTGCATCCGGCATCCCCGGCACAGTGGCCGGTTTGTTTGCTACGCTGCCTTATGCCAAACTTCCTTTCAGCAAACTGGTACAACCCGCGATCGACCTGGCAGAAAATGGATTTGTGATCACCGAACGCGAAGCCAATGGCCTGAATGGATCAAGAGAATCCTTTATCAAATACAGTTCCCGCCCCAGCGCTCTTGTAAAAAGCGTGAAATGGAAAGCAGGTGACACACTCGTACAAAAAGAACTCGCCGCTACACTGAAACGTATGCAGAAAGAGGGCGCCTCAGGGTTTTACGGGGGACAAACCGCCAAACTCATTGTGGAAGAAATGCAGAGAGGCAATGGTATCATCAGTCTTGATGACCTGAGAAATTACACAGCCAAACTGCGTACACCCATCGAATTTGATTACCGCGGTCACCGCATCATCAGTTTTTCACCTCCCAGCAGCGGCGGTATCCTTATTGCACAGATGCTGAAGATCATAGAGAAATATCCTGTTAAAGAATATGGTTTTCAGACCACGAAAAGTGTGCAACTGATGATAGAAGCCGAAAGAAGGGCCTATGCCGATCGTGCAGAACACCTGGGTGATCCTGATTTTTATAAAGTACCACTTAAGACCATGATGAGTGATGCATACTTAACACAGCGCATGAGTGATTACACCCCGGAGAAAGCAGGCGTAAGCACAAATGTAAAAGCAGGTATCATTAAAGAAAGCGAAGAGACCACGCACCTGAGTGTTGTGGATGCCGCCGGTAATATGGTGGCCGTTACCACTACACTGAATGGTGGTTATGGAAGCCGCACAATAGTAGGCGGCGCCGGTTTTCTGCTGAACAATGAAATGGATGACTTCAGTGCCAAACCGGGTGTACCCAATATGTACGGTGCATTGGGTGGTGAGGCCAATGCCATCATTCCCGGCAAACGGATGCTGAGCTCCATGACACCCACACTTGTATTAAAAAACAATAAACCCTATGTAGTGATCGGAACACCGGGTGGTACCACCATTCCCACATCTGTATTCCAGGGCATTGTTAATATTGTTGATTTCGGTATGAATGCGGATGATGCGGTGAACAAACCCAAGTTCCATCACCAATGGTTCCCTGATGAAGTATCGGTAGAAAGGGATTTTGATGCTGAAGTGGTGAAACAACTGCAGGCAATGGGTTATAAAATAAATATGCGCGGTGGCATTGGCAGAACAGAAGCCATCCGTATTTTAAGCAATGGTAAAAGAGAAACCATTGCTGATAAACGGGGGGATGATTCGGTGGCGGGGTTTTGAACAGAAGAACAAGGAACAAGGAACAAGGAACAGATGAATGATGAATGATGAATATCGAATTAGGAATTATGAATACTGATATCGAATGATCAGTGCTTGGTGTTTAGGATGTTTCGCTAAATAGATATTATTGCAATAGTTGATAAAATTATAACCGTAGCCTTGCTGCAGTAAAGGCAGCGAAGCAGTCGCCCGGCTCCGCCGGGTGACGATTATCACCGGTCTCCGACCGGCTAAAAAATAATTTATGAGTTTTGAAGAAGGTTTTTTAAAAGACAGTATCAAACGTTTTAAATCCTACAAAGAGCTGGGCGACAAAACATTTGCCCAGATCGAAGAAAAAGACTTTTTCTTCCAGCCAACTTCAGAAAGCAACAGTATCGCGGTAACCGTACAACACCTGCACGGCAATATGCTCAGCCGCTGGACCAATTTTCTTACAGAAGATGGCGAAAAAGACTGGCGGCAGCGGGATGCAGAGTTTGAAGAATCCGTTACCACCAAAGAACATATTATCCGCTTATGGGAAGAAGGCTGGTCATGCCTGCTTACTACCTTGCAGAGCCTTACCCCTGCGGACCTCAATAAAACAGTCACTATCCGTACAGAACCCTTGAAAGTATATGATGCCATATTAAGACAGCTGGCGCACTATCCGTATCATGTGGGACAGATCGTTTATATCGGAAGGATGGTAAAAAATGAGCAATGGCACTCGTTGAGCATCCCTAAAGGAAATAGTTTGCAATACCTTGAAACGGTAAAATCCGGTCAGCGTACATAATATATCCTGTAATACCGGTTAGACATCGAAACTGGTTGAAAAGGGATTTCTCTTTTTCTCTTGTCCTTCTCTTAGTGAAACAAAAAGACTGAAAATAAGAAAGTTTCACTAAGAGAAGGACAAGAGAAAAAGAGAGAAAAGAGTCCTTCCGTTCAGGCTGCTTTCAATGCTATTTAGTATAACTTGTATCTGTATGAAAAAGGTACTGTTTCCGCTGCTCCGTTTTTATGCCAACCTGCGAAGGAACTCAAAAGCAAAAAGCCTGTTGCTGATGCAGCGTCGAGGAGAAACCCCTGACTCTTTTATCATCCGGGAAGCCACCATAGCTGATATCCCTCAACTATCTGTAGTTCATGTAAAAGCATGGGCAGATACTTATTTCACGACCAAAAAGCCCCCTACCTATGAGATCCGCTCCTGGCAATGGCAGGAAGCATTTGCCAAACAGGATGGGTCATGGTTCTGCTATGTGGCCGAAAATAAGGAGGGCAATATTATTGGTTTTGCCAAGGGTAAAACATATAGCCATGAGAACCTTCCGGATTATTCAGGCGAACTGAATAAAATATACCTGTTGTTCGAATATCACCGCCTCGGCATCGGTACAAAAATGTTATGCTATACTGCGCGACGCTTTCTCAGTATGAACATCCGTAACATGGTCCTGTTTTCAGAAGCCGCAAATCCCACCGGTTGGTTTTATGAAGCCTTGGGTGCGAAGAAACTGTATAGCGATAAGAATGAATTTCATGGTGGGTATGCATGGGATGATCTTGAGGGCCTGGCGACTGTTTGTGGTGGCTGAGTATGCAGATTTTTTTTTAACACAGAGATCACAGAGAAAAACGGAGGGCCCTCTGTTAACTCTGTGATCTCTGTGTTAAAAAAAACACCCCGTACCTTTAGCTTCATGCAACGATACCTGACCCTTTGCCTATACTTTATTTTTTCTATACTGTTTGCTGCCGCTCAGCCACCACAAAACGATGCTTCCCTCTTTGGCAGGAAATACCGCGAAGGAGAAACCTACCGGTATCGTCTTACGAACGAACAAAAGTATAATGGTATATGGTCCGCTACTACCATCGGCATTTGTGAGCTTACCGTGATGAAAGATATGAGAGGATTTTATTATGATATTGTACGCTGGATATCTATGAAAACCCTTTCCCCAAAAGATACAGTTGATGGAACCGCGCAGGCGATCAAAGTAATGCCCTACCGTATATCGCTGGACCCGAAAGGAAAACTCGAAATACCAAAGATCACCGTTCCATCCATGACAGGCATGATCACCGATTTCCATACTTTTTTTGTGGCGATCTCACCACAACTCGGAATCACCAAACTAAAAACCGAAGGCGATACGCTTACCAACTCCCAACCGGTGACCGGCAATTTCTCCAATGGCCAAACCATATTACAGGGGTTTGACTGCCTGCAGACTTCTGCGCAGGTTGATGCGGTCACTCCCGTAACGGTATCTGTTACCACTTATTTTCTTCCTCCCGCTCAACCATGTCTTTCCTATATTTTGCCGGAAATGAATACACCTGTTGTACCAGACACGCTTAATAATTTTCAGATGATAGTTCCTGTCGGTAACAACCGGTATAATGTGCAATATGGCCGTGAATATTTTATTATCCGGTCAATGCTGAGAAGATCAGACGGCAAACTGGCGGACGCAACCATGACCAATTCGTTGGCATTACGTTTAAAACTTAATTGCAATAGCGCTTACCAGGATTGCAAAGGGGAATTTCCATTCAGCATAGAAAGAAAGCTGACACTGGAATTGCTGAAAAACTGAATGTGAAATGATTGGATTAACCCCAGCCTTAAGACCTATCGTATGGACACATTTTTTGCCTTGCGATGCTGAATGATGTATTCAAGGCCTGTAGAGGCGTAGCCTCGAAAAATATGGTAGCGACGGATTTTAATCCGTTGCTACCATGCCCTTACCCAAATAAAAGTGCCGTAGGTACATCCAATATTAAATGGATCGTGCCTACGGCACTGTATTTCTGTTCTGTGTCATTTTCAACGGATTAAAATCCGTTGTTACAATATCGACTGAGGCTACGCCTCTGTAATAGGGGTTGGAAATCATTGTTAATATAGATATAGATGTGTCCGCACGAGCTCATGGCTGCGGTTAGGCCAGTGACTGGTTCAGGGCTTTAGCCCCAATTGATCCGTTTGCCTAAACCATCCTAAATTCAGTAAATTTGAACAACCCGATCACCATTTATCTTTTTTATCTTGTTAACCGATACATTCATAAAAGCCGCCTGTGTTCCGCTTGATGACTCGCATGTTTCAGGTACATTGGATGAGGCCCGGCAGATACTGGCAGACAATCCTGCTATCGTCTATTCCAGTATTTATACAGCAGCAGTTGTAGGTAATGCGATTACCGTAAAACAATTCCTCGAAGGAGATCCATCGCTGGCTACCCAAAAAGGCGGGCCGCATAACTGGGATGCACTTACCTATCTGTGTTTTTCAAGATACCTCAGGTCTGGTACTGCACAAAACGATGGATTTGTACATGCCGCAAAATTATTACTGGATGCCGGTGCAGATGCCAATACAGGCTGGTATGAGCATGCACATCTACCCAACCCGGAATGGGAACCTGTTTTATACGGCGCTGCCGGCATTGCCCATCATCCGGAACTGACACGGCTTTTGATCGACCATGGCGCTGACCCCAACGATATTGAAGTGGTTTATCATACACCCGAAACCTATGATAACCGCTGCATGAAGCTATTACTGGATACCGGCAGGCTTGCTGATGAGAACATTATACTGATGCTGATCCGAAAACATGATTTGCACGATGCAGAAGGTGTAAAAATGATCCTTGCTACAGGTGTCGACCCGAATATAAAACGCGAACCCGGACATTCTGCTTTATTGCATGGGATTGCGCGTGATAACAATGCTTCCATCATACAATTATTATTGGAACACGGTGCTGATCCGACGGTAAGTGTGAAAGGCAAATCACCCATAATACTCGCAGCCAGGCGTGGCCGTAATGACCTGCTGGCCATGTTTGAACAATATGGTTTCTCCACTCAACTCGATGGCGTTGATAAACTTGTGGCTGCCTGCGCAAAAAATGATATAGCAACAATAGAAGACATCCGCCGCCAGGAACCTGAACTTGTAACAACATTACTGAAAACAGGCACCAGTTTATTGGCTGAGTTTGCGGGTACAGATAATGAGGAAGGTGTGCGTAATTTACTGGCACTCGGCGTTCCCGTTGCCGCATTATATAGTGGCGATGCTTATTTCGGAATTCCTCACATAAGCACAGCTTTACATGTGGCCGCATGGAAAGCATGTCATAAAACAGTGGCCTGTCTTATTAAGCATGATGCCCCGGTAAATATTGTTGATGTAAACGGGCGCACACCATTGATGCTCGCCATCCGCGCCTGTGTAAATTCTTATTGGCAATACCGGCGTACTACTACCTCTATCGAATTATTATTAAATGCCGGGGCTTCTATGGAAGGCGTGGTACTTCCCACAGGTTATGATGAAGCGGATAAACTTTTTGAGAATCGAAACTCAAAATAACGGATGATTTTTTTTCAACACAGAGATCACAGAGATAACGGAGGGCCCTCTGTTAACTCTGTAGCCTCTGTGTTGATCTTTTTGTTTTGACTTTAGGCAAGCTTCCCTTTAGCTCTTCTCTTCCATTCCCCTTGCAATCCCCATCTCGAGCCCCCGCAACTCTGCCAGGCCGCGTAATCGTCCAATAGCCGAATAACCGGGATTGGTTTTTTTATGCAGATCATCCAGCATCTGGTGGCCATGATCGGGACGCATAGGGATAGACAATTTTCTTTCCTGCATCGCGATCACGACTTCTTTCATGACCGCGAACATATCAACATCGCCTTCCAGATGATTGGCCTCATAAAAATTACCCTCTTCATCTCTTTGTGTACTGCGCAGGTGAAGAAAATTGATACGGTCCTTTAAACGTTTGGCCATTCCCGGCAGGTCGTTATCGGCACGTACGCCAAATGAACCTGTACAAAAACACAAGCCATTCGCAATAGAAGGAACTGCCTGAAACAAAACATTCACATCAGCTTCCGTACTCACCACACGCGGCAGACCCAATATCGGGTAAGGAGGATCATCAGGATGAATGGCCATTTTGGAACCACATTCTTCCGCTACCGGAACTACCTGCTGTAGGAAAAAGATAAGGTTAGACCTGAGTTTGGCAGCATCAATGCCATCATAAGCGCTCAATGCAGCTGCAAACTGTTCGAGTGTAAAACTTTCTTCACTACCCGGCAACCCGGCTATCACGTTTCGCTGTAACTGTATTTTTTCTGCGTCCGTCATGGAGGCGAATTTCTTTTTTGCCCTTTCCAGTTCTATGGCGGTATATTCCACTGCTGCGTTTTTCCGTTGTAACATCAGCGTATCAAAAGCTATAAACTCAGCTTTATCAAAACGCAGCGCTTTGGATCCATCTTCTACCGTGTAACTGAGATCGGTCCTGGTCCAGTCCAGCACCGGCATAAAATTGTAAGTGATGAGATGTATGCCACAGGCCGCCAGGTTACGGATCGATTGTTTGTAGTTTTCAATGAAGGAGAGGTATTCACCTGTTTGTGTTTTGATCTTTTCGTGTACAGGGATGCTTTCCACTACATCCCAACTAAGTCCACTCGCTTCAATGATCGCTTTGCGTTTGCGGATCTCTTCCACCATCCATACCTCACCGTTGGGAATATGGTGCAGGGCGGATACGATACCTGTACAACCCGCCTGCCGTATATCGGCAAGGCTTACGGGATCATTGGGACCATACCAACGCATGGTTTGTATCAGCGAAAAAGAACCTGTAGTACCAGTACTCATAAAAAACATTTAATCGCCCTAAAGATAATTCGTGGGTAACAGATGGTAAGATTTCATGCAGTATTTCTCTACGAAAACGTTATCTGGCTATTCTTTGGATAGAAATTTCATAAAACCTGCCGTTATTCGTATTTTTCGAAATGATGAGTCAATTTGTATGGCTCCTCACCCTATTACATCAAACAATCATTAATAAAATTATGAAACGTATTATCACCTGTATGTTTTTTCTCCTGCCCTGTTCCTTATTTGCACAGCACCAGCTGGAAAAAATCTGGCAGACAGATTCTGTTATCGCCACACCTGAATCGGTATTAGCTGATCCTGACAACAATATCTTATACATTTCCCTGATAGATGGTGCACCCTGGGAAGCAGATGGAAAAGGTGGCGTTGGAAAATTAAGTTCCGATGGCAAATCTTACAACGGAACATGGATCACCGGTTTGCATGCCCCCAAGGGTCTTGGGAAATTTGGCAACCGCTTATATGTAGCGGATCTGTCGGATGTGGTAGTGATTGATATTGCCCAGGGAAAAATCGAGAAAAAGATCGCTATTCCCAATGCAACAGGACTGAATGATATCACTGTTGACAGCAAAGGAATTGTATATGTATCCGATTCAAGAAAAGGCAATATCCACCGCATTGAGAATGATGTACCCAGCCTGTACCTTGATAACAAGAACGGCGTGAATGGATTAAAAGCCATTGGCAGCGACCTGTATATTTTTAACAGCAAGATTTTTGAGAAAGCGGATGCAGATAAAAAGATCACAGCTATCACCGAACTGGATATGGGTGGCGATGGTATAGAACCGGTTGGCAATGGTGATTTTATCCTGACCATCTGGGGCGGTTATATTTATTATGCATATGCCGATGGAAAGAAAGAATTATTACTGGATACACATCTCGAAAAAAAGAACACCGCTGATATCGGCTATGATCCTGCCAAAAAGATCATCTACGTACCTACTTTCAATGCCAAAACGATTGTGGCTTACCAGTTGAAATAAATGATATACCCCGCAGACACAATTACTGAGTTGTGTCTGCGGGATAAACCACTCCGCATGCCATCCCGCCGAATAGTTTTCCTTCTCTCTTTTCTATTGTTACACCAAACCCTCTCCGCGCAACTTCCCAAAGTATGGGTAATGGATGCGGAACGTCTTGCCAGTGTAAAAAAAGAATACATCGCCGGTCACACCGGCACAAAAAAATTAATAGCGGACCTGACAAGGGAAGCTGACCAGTTACTATCACTGGTACCCGTTTCAGTAATGGATAAAACCATTACACCACCCAGCGGTTCCAGGCATGATTATATGAGCCAGGCGCCTTATTTCTGGTACGACAGCAGCAAACCCAATGGCCTCCCTTACCTCCGCAGAGATGGCGAACGTAACCCGGAGATCAATAAAATAACCGACCGGAAAAATATCGGCACCCTTGACAATGCCTCACAACTTCTGGCGCTTGCCTGGTATTTTACCGGGGAAGAAAAATACGCACAGAAAGCCGCTACGCTTTTGCGTACATGGTTTCTCGATGCGGATACAAAAATGAACCCCAACCTTGATTATGGCCAGGGCATACCCGGTATCAATACCGGCAGGGGTATCGGGATCATTGAAACCATTTCTTTAATGGGGATCGCTGACGCCGCAGGTTTACTGGAAGGCTCCACTGCCTGGATAAATACTGACCAGGCCGGTTTACGCAGCTGGTACCGTCAATACCTTGACTGGTTGCTCACCAGTAAAAACGGCAGGGAAGAACATGCCGCTAAAAACAACCATGGCACCTGGTATTATGCACAGGCAGTAGATTTCGCCTTGTTCTCCGGGGACACAAAAAGAGCAGCGGAACTGGCTACAGAAAGCAAACAGTTAATGGATGGACAGATAGACTCAGCAGGCAAACAACCACTGGAACTCGAAAGAACCAATGCTTTATGGTACAGTACCTATAACCTGCAGGCATGGATCAGGTTGGCGATACTTGCCGATAAAGCAGGCGTGGATATATGGAACCACCGGAACAAAAACAATACAGGGATCAGTCATTCACTCGACTGGATCATACCTTATGCAACCGGTAAAAAAACATTTACTTACCAGCAAATAGACAAGTATAATGAGTCCGCATTATTTGAACTGTTATTACTGGCAGGTAAAAAATATCATAATGCCGGTTATTTATCCACTGCAAAAGAATTAAAGCCGGGTAAAAATATACTTACGATGATTTTGAATACACAATACTTAATTCGCTAACTCACAGCAATAAATTCAAGATAGAAACTGGTTCCCTCTCCCTCGCCGCTGGTGTACCAGATGGTTCCGCCGGTTTCGCGCATCAATTGGGAAACGATGGAAAGCCCCAATCCAAAAGAAACCTCACCTAATGTTCCTTTGCGTGTGAAGGAGGATACTTCATTTAATAATGTGCTGCGCATGTTTTCGGGAATGCCGATACCCTGGTCAATGATCCGTACCTGTATCTTATCGCGGAAACGCTCCATTTCAACCCGTATAAAGGCGCCATGCGGACTGAATTTAATGGCATTGTCGAGCAGGTTGTGAAAAATGCGAAGAAGTTTTTCACGATCAGCCAACAGACTCATAGGCGCCATCTGAAACTTGATGAGTTGTTGCTTCTCCGTTGCCCTGTATTGAAGCAGGCTTACACTATACTGAAGCAATTCAGACAGCTCGATAATTTCCTGTCTGCCTTCATTCTCTTTCGCACGCTCTTCGAGTAATTCATTGATCAGCGCCTGTGCGCTTGTACCAGCCTTGATGATCATATCCAGCACTTCTGGAACCGCTTCTTTTTCAACCTGGTCGCTGCGTACCATTTTTGCGAGTGTAGTGATCGATCCAACAGGACTTCTCAGGTCATGTGCCACCACATGCATCAATTGCCGTTTATCGCGGCGCAGCAGTTCGAGTTTTTCCAGTGTTTGCAGCAGGTCCGTGTTTTTCCCGGAAATATCTTTGTTAAGCAGGTTCAGTTCCCTGATACTTTTCCTGCCACGACGGTAATTGATCAGCAACAATATCTTGATCACGAATACCATCGCTATAAATACTGCTGCAATGATCAGGTAATTACTTTTCTGTTTATTGGCATTTTCCAACTGGTACTGCCTGCCGATCTGTTCCAGGGAACTACCTACATTGATTGAAGGATCAGATTCTTTTTTTAGAAAGACAGAATCATACAGTACCATTTGTTTTTCAAGAAACCGGTACGCATCACTGCTGTTCCCTTTTGTTGATTCATACAATGCACGAAGCCTCAGGTAACGGCTATATAATTCTGCATTGGGAAAGTCGTTTCGTATGTTCTCTATCTTTTTGAGTAATGGTGCTACACTGTCGGGCTGATGATCACTAATATATATACCCCCCAGTTTAATCATGCTGTAAGCCGCATCCTCCGGTGCCCTTGAAGGATCGATATTGATCGCAATGGCTTTTTGCAGTAGTTCTTTTGCCTCATCCTGTTTCCCCCGCTGGATTGCTACATCAGCCTGATTCCCATAAATAACGGCCCGGGCCATCGGCATAAAATGCTGCTGGTCCGGAAACGATTTTTCATGCCTGTCTATGTAATTCAACGCTTTATTATAATACAGATCAGCGCTGTCGAGCCATCCCATACGGCTATACATGATACCGATATTGTCATAGTTGCCCTGTATACTGGAAAACCGCTTAAAAGGCGCATCCGAACAGGACATTAATTCTTCAATGGACTGTTTATAAAAATCAACCGCTTCCTTATAACGTCTTTGCCGGAAACTGACCATGCCAAGCCTGCTGGTATAGTCGGAGTATTTACAGGTATCTTTCTGCTGCAATGACATTTGCCTGGCCCTGTAATACCAGGTAAAAGCTTCATCATAACGTGTCAGCGCAACATAGATATCGCCCCTTTTAAAAACAGCATCCAGGTATCTATTGTCTGTTGTGCCTTTTTTTTCCATCAGGGCAAGTACACTGTCTGAATAAACAAGCGCTTTCCCATAATCGCGGGAAATATGGTAGCTGAACAGCATAAATGCTTCATAACGGTCTACTTGACCCTGGCCGGTTTGATCAGGACCAACCTGAAAAGCAGAGTCAACCGCATGCATGAATAACAAACTGTCGCCTGCTGCAAATTTTTTACCGAAAAATGAAGAGTCAAGAAACCGGTTAGGGTTATTATCGGAGCGTTTTGTATGAGAGGTACAGGAGGGAAGTCCGTACAAACAGATACAGGCTAAGATCAGAGGATATCTAACTGCGCGTGGCATCACCTTAAAGGTACGGGTTGCGGGTGAATCTCGGAAGTAAAGACTTTAGCGATCAGGCTTTACAACTGGTGTATTTTTTGCCACACTCGCCCGCTACGCTTTGGCGAGCGGGGATTGCACAGATTGACACAGATTTTCTCTACTTTAATTTTATAGTGCACGGTCGAGGTGTACGTAGCCACCATCCACATGTATCAGTTGACCGGTTGTGTGGGAAGACCTTTCTGATAAGAGGAAGGCTACCATATTGGCGATCTCTTCCTTTGTGGTAAACCTATTTTCAAACGGTATTTTTGAGGTGATATCACGCAGTTTTGTTTCCGGGTCCTCGAAAGTTTTGATCCATGTTTCATAGAGGGGTGTATAGCATTCTGCTACGATCACTGCGTTTACGCGGATGCCATATTTCAACAGTTCAATGGCCCATTCACGGGTCAGTGCATTTCTTCCACCATTGGCGGCAGCATAGGCAGAAGTGCCCCCCTGGCCGGTCTCGGCGGTTTTGGAACCGATGTTGACAATCGCTCCTTTTGACTGAATAAGATGAGGCAATGCATGGTGTGCCACCAGGTAATAATGTACCAGGTTCTTATGCATACTATCCATGAATCTTTCATAACTGCCATGTTCAAGATCTACCCCATCGTTCACGCCTGCATTGTTTACCAGGCCATCTATCCTGCCAAATTCAGTAATGATTTGTGTAACAGCCGATGCACATTCTTTGGGATCACTTAATTCTGCAACTACCTGGAACGCCTTACCACCAGAAGCCATGATTGCATCAATCGTTTTACGGTTATCCTGTTCATTTCTTCCAATGATCACCGGTATGGCTCCTTCGGTTGCGAGTGTCTGGCTAATACCTTCGCCAATTCCTTTGGCGCCGCCTGTTACGATGATTACTTTGTCTTTTAATTGCAGGTCCATACGCTGTTTTTATAGATGATAAAACCTGGAAGCATTTTCGCCAAAAACCGCATCCTGTTCTGCTGTTGAAAAATAGTTGCTGACGATACTCACCACTTCACCGTATTCGGCCGCTACGAGACATACCGGCCAGTCTGAACCAAATAGCAACCTGTTGGTACCAAACGCTTCTGTTACTACATCAAGGTAAGGAACAAGATCCGCAGTATTCCATGTTTGCCAGTCTGCTTCGGTAACCATCCCCGAAACCTTGCAACACACATTGGGATAACGGGCGATTGTTTGCATATCGGTTGCCCAGTTGTCCATCCTTCCCTCTTTTATATGCGGTTTCGCTAAATGGTCGATAACAAACGGCTGGTCGGGAAACTGCTCCAGTAATTCAACTACTGCACTTAGATGCCGGGGGAAAACAAGTATATCATACGTAAAGCCCATTTCACCCAATTTTTTGATCCCATTCAGAAAAGCCGGCTGAAGCATGAACCCTGGTTCTTCTCCCTGCAATATGTGACGGAAGCCTTTCAGTTTTTCGTGCTGCTTATATGCAGTCAACTGCTCACTGATATCCGCTGCGGAGAGATCGACCCAGCCAACCACTCCTTTGATAAAATCATATTCAGCAGCAAGGTCCAATAAATAACTCGTTTCTGCCGGGGACTGGTCCACCTGCACGGCAACACATCCATCAATATTGTTTTCACGCAATAGCGGTGCAAGATCCGCAGGAGAAAAATTTTTCCTGATAGCGGACATGTCAGGTGTTATCCATACCATGTCATCCGAATAGTTCCAGAAATGCTGGTGGGCATCAATCCGCATGGTAGGCTTTTACTGTTTGAGTAGAAACACCCAGGCCATCTATTCCCAGTTCCATCACATCTCCGGGTTTCAGGTAAATGGGTGGATTGAACCCGAGCCCTACGCCGCTTGGTGTACCTGTCGAAATCACATCACCCGGTAACAATGTCATGAACCGGCTGATATAACTGATCATCTGCGGTACATTGAATACAAGATCATCTGTATTTCCATCCTGCATTATTTTTCCATTGAGTTTGAGCCAGAGACGGAGCTTGTGTACATCCGCGATCTCGTCTTTGGTAACCAGCCAGGGGCCTAAAGGGGCAAACGTGTCGCAGCCTTTTCCTTTGTCCCAGGTACCGCCTCTTTCCAGTTGAAATTCGCGTTCACTGATATCATTATGCAAACAATAACCCGCCACATGATCCATGGCATCTGCTTCACTTACATAGCTGGCTTTTTTTCCTATCACGATACAAAGCTCCACTTCCCAGTCTGTTTTCACAGAGTCTTTAGGAATGATCACATCATCATTCGGACCGATCAATGCCGTGGTAGATTTCATAAAGATGATCGGCTCTTTCGGAACCGGCGCATTGGTTTCCTGTGCGTGTTTTGCATAGTTAAGACCGATACACAGTATTTTGGATGGACGTGCTACCGGTGAACCCATGCGTACCCTTCCGTCAACTTCAGGTAATGATCCGTTGGCGGCCACAAAAGCAGTTAAGCGGGCGATCCCGTCATTGGCAAAAAAGTTTTCATTATAGTCCTCTCCAAACGAAGACGTATCATAGATCTTATCGTTTACCACGATACCTGTTTTCTCTTTACCAGGTTCTCCAAAACGTACCAGTTTCATATTTATCGGTTGTTAAGTTTTAAAAAGCCGCCATCAATCGGGTAATCGTTGCCGGTGATAAAAGAAGATTCTTCGCTGCACAGATACAAAGCAAGCGCTGCTATTTCTTCTGTTGATGCCATACGGCCGATCGGTTGCGATTGCGATAATTTTTCAAACATCTCCTCTTCTCTTCCCGGATAATTCTTAGCAAGAAAACCGTCAACAAACGGTGTATGCACACGTGCGGGAGAAATGGAATTACAGCGTATATGATCCTGCATATAATCCCTTGCCACACTGAGTGTCATGGAAATGATGGCGCCCTTGCTCATGCTGTAAGCAAACCTGTCAGGAATACCCACCAGCGCCGCAATAGAAGCCAGGTTTAATATCACACCACCACCGCGATGACGAAGAATAGGGATCCCCTCGTGCAGGGTATTGTAGGTCCCTTTTACGTTAACGGAAAATATTTTTTCAAAATCTTCTTCACTCGTATTATCGGCCCGGCCCACATGGGCAATGCCTGCGCAGTTTACCAGTATGTCAAAAGAACCTATTCGGGAAAATACTTCCTTTACCTGTTGCTGGTTGCTCACATCACAACCATGCGCCAAACAACTGCCGCCGGATGCTGTAATACCACCAACCGTCTGCAAAGCGTTTTCTTCGTTAAGTTCCAGTATGTGTATTACTGCACCCTGTTTGGCAAAAGTTTCCGCGATCGCTTTACCGATACCGCTTCCGCCACCGGTGATCACTGCGTGTTTACCTGATAATGAGAACATACACTGTATTTTAATCTATGCGCACTATTCTTTGCTATGTACCTATGTGTTGAGATTATTTTTAACACATAGGTACATAGAAAGAATCAGGACACATAGGACTGATTACAATTCGAATATTTTATCCATCAGTATCCATTTCTCTCCCGGTTTCGCGAACGGCAATGGTTGCTGAAATTTCCACATCAACGCTTCCCATTCCTGTACTTTCGGGTTTTGTGCATCGGCAATGGATTTTGCTGCAAAGCTAAACTCCTCGTTTACTTCCATGATCATAAAAAGACGGTTTTCTACGCGGTAAATTTCCATACGCGTGATACCGCTTTCTGTAATGGAGGATTCGATTTCCGGCCAGATCTTTTTATGGTACCTGTCATACTCGGATATCAGGGCTTCATCGTTTACCAGGTCGAGTGCAAAACAATAACGTCTCATGTGCAAAGATTTCAAAACAAATAAACCAATGTAAAAGGCCGGTTTTTTCATTGAGCCGGACCCTTGTTTTTATTCAGCTACAGGGCTGGTAACCTTATGCCCTTTCCAGCCAAAATAACCTACCACGATAAAACATAACAGCGGCACGATATACCCATTCTGGATACTCCCGGTTTTATCTGCGATGATACCAAGCACGGGTGGCAACACAGCTCCGCCAACAATTGACATGATGATCAGGCTTGATCCTATCTTGGTATCATTGCCCAGTCCTTTTACACCCAATGCAAAAATAGTCGGGAACATGATCGACATAAAAAAGGCGATCCCTATAATGGCGTATAACGTTGAAACACCTGTTCCCGCAATAGCATAGATACTCAGTACAATGCATAGTATCGAGTAGATGACCATCAGTCTGTTGGGTTGTATGAACCGCATCAGGAAAGTTCCAAAAAACCTGCCTACCATAAATGCAAGACCAGCAGCTCCCGAATACCAGCTCGCTTCTTTTTCAGTTATCCCGGCAGCCTTTGTTGCAAAAAGGATCAGGAAACTGGTAATACATACCTGTGCGCCTACATAAAAGAACTGTGCTATAACGGCCCAGGTTAGATGGGAATATTTAAACGCATGAAACAAAGATTTTTTTTCCTGCTCACCGGTTTCCTTTTTGTCTGGCAGTTTGGTAAAAAAGAAGACCAGGGCCACCGCCATGATCACCAACCCTAACACGATATAGGGCAATTTAACCGTAGCAGTTTCAGACAATAGGTAAGCCTGTCTGGCCGATTCGGACAGGGCGCTGATCTCTGCATCACTCAAAGGTTTGTCTGCCAAGATCATTTCACCACCAATGATCGGCGCAATAAATGCAGCGAGTCCGTTGAACGATTGGGCAAAATTGAGCCGCTGTGTGGCGGTTTCAGGCGCCCCTAAAATAGTGGCATAAGGATTTGCGGCGGTTTCCAATATGGTGAGTCCGCAAGCCACTACAAACAGGGCCGCTAAAAAAAACGCGTACTGCATGGTATTGGCTGCCGGGATAAAAAGAAAACAGCCTGCGCCAAACAACAGCAACCCGAGTATGATACCTGTCTTGTATCCATACTTTACCATAATGGCCCCGGCGGGGAGGGCCATTACGAAATAGGCGATAAATACAGAGGAATCCACCAGGGATGCCTGTAACGCACTTAAACTAAATGCCCTTCGCAAATGCGGTATCAGGATCGGATCAAGGTTATGTACAAAACCCCAGAAAAAGAAAAGACTGGTGACCAGTATAAAAGGGATCAACAGGTCTTTTCGGGAGGAAGTTCTCATAAGCAGCAATGGTTAGGAAATGCGTGGTAAATATATCTTTTTTATCAAAAGAACCGTTCCCGCTTTAAGATCATTTGTCTCTGACCGAATAAATTCAGGGAAACATGGTAAGTAATCTAAAATAGCCGTTCGATACTTGCAGGAACCGTTGAACGCGTGATTTTTTTCAACACAGAGATCACAAAGGTAACAGAGGGCCCTCTGTATATCTCCGTGATCTCTGTGTTGAAAAAAAATCAATGCCAAATGGCTATATTGAAAACAGTAAGACTGTTGATCTTTTGGGTAAAAAATGATCCCATTCCTCCTCACCTGCTGCGTATTTTGCGTAACCTATCGCTTATGAAAAGATCAGCCATCTTTTATATCCATTCCTTTGCCGGGTTGTTATCAGGACTATTTATCCTGTTGATGTCATTATCAGGTGCCATACTCGTGTTTCATGAAGAACTGGATACCCTGCAATACCCTGCCATCATTACAGAAAAGTATAGACCTATTCTGCCAGTGGATAGTTGCTACAACAGCCTGCGGAAAACATACCCGAAGGCGCAGGTTAGTAGTTGTTACCTGGCTGAAAGCATTGAACACCCATTCATATTTACTGTGTACGATCCCTCTTACCAGAACGGAACAAAATCCCTACAGGTATTTGTACATCCCCAGACTGGCAGCATCCTGCATACCAGGGGTGGCAGTAAGGATATCAGGAACAATTTCATGAGCTGGCTCACAGTATTCCACAACTCATTTCACCTGAAGAAAAAAGGAGAATGGCTGCTGGGATTTTTTGCAGTTGTTTTTGTGATCAGTCTTTTTACCGGGTTGATCTTATTCAGAAAAAATATCGTGGCAGTATTGTCATTTCGTAAAACGGTTTACCGCAAAAACAATCTTCACCAGCTGATCGGTGTATATGCACTGCTGTTCAATCTGCTGATCGCTGTTACCGGTTTCTGGATGCAGCGCTATGTATTCAAAAAATCATTCTACGCCGCATCGGTTCCTTATACACCTGTAGTAAAGTCTTCGGTGCCTCTATGGTTTGGTCTCGACAGTGCCTTACGGCAGGCAAAAAAACAACACCCTGATTTTACAGGGTATGTGATCTATTTCACATCATCACGAAAGGGAAATACAGCCGTATATGGCAGCCGCAGCAGCAATTCTTTTATCCATTCTAAGAAATTCGCAGATGTACTTTTTCTTGACAGCGCGGGGAATATGGCACGCACAGCTTTTGTGAATGGTATTAAACCAGCGGACCGGTATGATATCATCAACGCCCAGGTACACTACGGCAGGTATGGGGGATTGCCCGTTAAAATACTATACAGCCTGCTCGGGCTAACGGGTGGATTACTGAGCATTACCGGTTTTGCTTTATGGCTGAAAAGAAGAAAGTTGAACAGTTAGACTATTTGTATTGATAGGCGTGCTTTTGTAACTGTGAGCCATCAGCTGTCAGCTTTCAGCCAACAGCTAAGCAATTCATTTCAAGATGTCCTCCAAAAGCTGATAGCTGACGGCTCAAAGCGCACAGCTGAAAAAAAACCGTATTTTACTACCCTGAAAGCAATTTTAAAATACTCACTTTACCGGTTGGGACTGATGGGATGGGCAGATACCATCCTGTACCGCTTTGCCAGGATGCGTAACCGGAAAGCCAACCAGACATTCCAGCTTGAAAATCCTTCTGTCATAGTTCCCGCTGATCATTTCCTGTATGAAACATACCGTCTCGATCAACGCAAATTCATCGAGAACGGGCGGCTGGCCGCGGGGGAAATACACGATTGGACCAGCCCTTATTTTTCATCACCCCCAAAACAGGTGCTTGACTGGGGCTGTGGAGTAGGCAGGATCATCCGGCACATGCCCGCTATATTTCCCGAAAGTACCATACATGGATGCGATACCAACACTTCTATGGTCGGGTGGAATGTTTCCCATTACCCAGGCATCCATTTTACCGTTTCCGACCATCACCCGCCCACGGATTACCTCGATGCAAAATTTGAACTGGTATATGGCTTTTCCGTACTCACACATATTGATGCGCGCCAGCAGCTGGCATGGATAAAAGAACTACACAGGATCATTGCAAAAAAAGGCATCCTTATCATCACCACACATGGGGATCATTATACCGATCAGTTGACCGGTTCAGAAAAAAGACGGTTACATCGTGATGGGATCTATACCCGTTCCTACCGTAAAAAAGGACACCGGGCAATGGCCACTTACCATGCTGCCGATAAATTCAGAAAAATACTGGCCCCGTTTTTTACCGTGCTGGAATATTATGATGGCCAGTGGAACATCAATAAGATCGGCGGGCAGGATCTGTGGTTATTGCAAAAACGATAAACGCACACAAGGGCAATATCATTCGGTTTAAATCGAAGAGAAAATTCCACGCCAAGGCGCAAATGCGCAATTGAATGCTGCTCAAAATCGCTTAACAAAAATTTCGCCTTTGATATAAACTGCGCCTTTGCGCCTCCGCGTGAAATTCTATTCCCCCAGAGATTGTTAATATTTATACACGGCTGCCGGATATTTGTAATTTTGAACCCAGCATGCGCATTTTATTCCTCATACTAGTATTGTCATCTTCTTTGATTGCCTCATCGCAATGCAAAACCTACCGGCTTACGGAGAGAAGGGATACGCTGGATTGTGTAGACATGCAGGGATTGAAACAGGGCCGATGGGTAATTCGGGTGGCAGCATTGCGTGGAGAGCCGGGTTACGAGGAAGAAGGTGCATTTATCAATAACCTGAAAGAAGGGGTGTGGACACGCTACAATACCATGGGTGACCCACTCGCGGCCGAGACCTATAAATGGGGATTGAAAAACGGTGTTTCCCGTTATTTTACCATCATAGGAATAGAGCGGGAAGAAGTGTGGCGGGCAGTTAATCCCGATAAAATATTTGATACGATAGATGTCCAGGACCCAACCGACCCCAATCGCTACGAAATGGTCGTGATCAAAAATGAGGGTCGCTCCATGCGCCATGGCAACTGGAAATTTTATTACCCCAATACCGGCGCATTGATCAGGATAGAAAAATACGTACTCGACAAACTACAGGAGCCCGATGCTGAAAATGTGGTAAAGGGCATGACCAAAGTAGCCGGCGACACCGCCAAAGGAAAAACCGCAGCAGCCCCCGAAAAACCCAAACCCAAAGAAGTAACCGATTACGAAAAAAAGAACTCCGGCAAGAAAACCAAGGTCAGGGATGGAAGAGTGGGTGGATAATCAATTGAAAATCATTGCACTTAGCTGAATGAGGGATACCAAAGAACCATAGTCTATGGACCATGGTCCATGGTCCATAGACTACAGACGCTAACAGGCAACCATCCCCCCTCAATTCCCGTATTCTGAGTAGTTTTAGGACGCTTTATAAACGTATCCTGTTAAGATTTTGCCCCGGGAGATACCTCAGATATTGAGTCTCATACACGGTTGTTGTAAAAATGACCGGAACAGCCAGCGTGATCTGTATCATGCGCTGTACGACTATGCTATGAAGATCAGCTTCCGCTATGTGAGCCGCCTGGAAGAAGCCGAAGAACTTACCAGTGAATCTTTCGTCAAACTGTTCAAAAACATTGCCCAGTTTGATGGGAATCGTGGTGGAGAAACGGAAGCTTTGCTGAAAGGCTGGTTCAAACGTATTGTCGTCAATACCTGTATCGATCACCTGCGGCGCACACACCTGAAGCTGGTGAGCCATGAAATAAGCGAAGAGAATGAAACTTTTGCGGATATACAGGAAACAGGTATTGACAAACTGAGCTATAATGAAATCATGGAGGCAGTACGAAGACTTACACCTGTATACAGAACGGTTTTCAACCTGTTTGTGATAGAAGGGTTCAGCCATGAAGAAATATCCGCGCAATTGAATATCAGTGTGGGTGCATCCAAATCCAACCTGTCAAAAGCCAGACATAACCTTAGAAAAATGATTACGCAACAAAAGGAATACAAATTATATGCATGACCTCGGCGACGATAATGAACTTGACCATATAAGCCGCGAAGCTGCCGGAAGGTATTTTACACCCGGTACCGCCAACTGGCAGAAGATGGAAGCGGAACTGGATAAAGTGATCCCGGTTGAAAAAAAGCGCCGGTTCCCGCTGTTCTGGCTGCTGCCGGTTTTGCTGGCGGGCGGTGCGGGCTATTGGCTGATCGTACCAACCAATGATGCTGTGGTAGCTGAAACTAAACCTGCAAACAAAGTAGCAGTTTCTACACCACCAGTGAATAAACAGGTGGAGTCACCAAAAAACACAAGCGTTGATCTTACTGAAAATAAAGTGTCATCTGTTTCCAAAGCCGATATGGTTGCAACAAAGCAACCGATATCCATCAACCGCAGAAGCAGCCATAACAGCCACCAGGCACCCAGGCAGGAATCTTTTCAAATAACGCCGGAAAAACCGATTACTCATGGTGCAACAAAAGCTACGCAAGTGGTTACTGCTTCCTCACAGCAACCACAGGTTACCGGTAACAATGATGCTGTGAAAGCAACTACACCTCCAGCAACAGAAAATAACACGCAACCGGAAAATACCAGAACTGCTTCAACCACCGCTATCACTGTTCAGATCAGCCCTGAAAATCCTTCACCTGATCAGCCATCAGAAAATCCGGCAGTTGCTGTCACCACAAAAAAAATCGGTCTGCCTTCCTTTGGCAAAGGCTGGAGCATGGCCGCAATAGCAGGATTTGATATAAGCACCGTAAAATTCAATTACGGAAATGAACCTGGCTTTAACATAGGTTTAGTGGGTGGGTACCATTTCAACAATCGCTGGTCCATACATACAGGCGCCATTTTTACACAGAAGAATTACAAAATGGCCGGCGCAGATTTTAATGCCCCGAAAGGCTCATGGGCAAGCTATTATAATCTCGTGAATGTAGAAGGTTACTGCCGCATGTGGGAGATTCCCCTGTTGGCCCGTTATAGTTTCGGGCAGGGTGGAAAAAACAATTATTTTATCAGCACCGGGTTGTCCTCCTATTTCATGAGCAGTGAAAACTATAATTATTTTTATTACCAGCAGGGGCGGCCGCTTACCCGTCATACAGCTTTTGGCTCGGGTGATTCGCATATTTTGTCCATTGCACACTTCTCAGCAGGTTTTGAGAGCCGCTTAAATAAAAACCTTGTATTACAGGTTGAGCCTTATGCAAAACTGCCATTGAAAGGTGTTGGGTTCGGAAGTATCCAGCTTAGCAGCTTTGGTGTGAACTTCGGATTACAGTTGAGGCAACCTTCGAAACATTGATGCGTATATCCTTGTACAATATCCTGGTGGAATTCTACTGATAGCTTTGCGGTTGCTGCGCAATGATTTTATTAACGGGGCTTCATTGTGTAATATCGCAATATCGGGAGCAACCTTCGGGTTGCTTTTTTATGGCACGAATTACACGAATTGGTACGAATTTTTTCTGTGTCCCTCTGTGTTCTCCGTGCCTCTGTGGTAAAGCCTTCGCTTCGATCGATGGAGGAGTTCTTTACCACAGAGGCACGGAGGACACAGAGTTGCACAGAGATGATTATAGGATGTTTTGCTGTAGGATTTTATTAAAATGTCTCCTGAAAAACAGCAACTGGTAATCGATGGAAGAGGACCAGTACGCCCAGTCATGTTTACCGGGTCTTTCTGTATAATCGTGGGGGATTTTCAAGTCAAGCAGTTTTGCATGCATCGCCCTGTTCATGGATAAAACAAAATCATCCGTTCCGCAATCGATGATAATGGACAAGGAATCTTTGGGATATTGTTCCACCGCTTTCAATGCGCTCCATTCGGTCCAGAATTTTTTATTGATGAGTGTATCGCCCAGTCTTTTCTCCACATCATACCGGTTCCTGATAACGGATACATTCAATGCTCCGCTGGTACTGCCACACGCACTATACAGGTCCGCATGACGAAACGCCAGGAAAATCCCGCCATGACCACCCATACTCAACCCGGTAATGGCCCTGCCCTTACGGTCAGCAATGGTATTGTAATGTGCATCGATGTATTTAGGTATTTCCACACCTACAAATGTTTCGAATTGATACGAAGTATCAACCGGGCTATCAAAATACCAACTGGTATATCCCCCATCAGGACAAACGATGATCATCTTATGCAGATCCGCCAACTGCTGTATATGTGGCACCTTGGTGATCCAGTTGGAATAACTCCCGAATGCACCATGCAACAGGTACACCACCGGCAACCTTTCCGTTCCATACGAAGCAGGTTTTACAACAACGGTTTTAATACTACGATGCATAACGGCACTGTAAATGGGAACCGTATCAACGGATGCATTAGCAAATGCTATTGTAATGGTAAAGCAGGTGATAAGGAGGAACTTCTTCATTTAATTTATTTTGATCGTGGGAAAGCTGATGTGCCTACTCACTACTCACAAAAAAGCCACCCTAATTTACACCAAGGTGGCTTTCTGAAAATTATTAACAACTTACTTCATTTTCGATTGTGCATTCTGCATAGGATTAATGCTGTTTGGCACCCCTGCACCGCGCGCACCTGCTGCCCTTGCTTTGAACAGCGAGAACTTGCCGGCTTCGGGTTCTGCACCTTTGGGCCAGGTATTGTTGCTCTCGTCGATATCGGCTGTTTCCCTCATAGGGTCGAGTTTGATGCCTACCGCTTTTTTATTGGTGAGGAAGGTTTTGACTACCCTGTTCTCATTCTTTCTCCAGATCTGTGCGGGGATCCTTTCTTCTTGCTTCGTACCATCTGCAAAAGTAAATTCTACAATGATGGGCATGACCAGTCCACCTTTATTATTGAAAGTAATCTCATACAAATGTACATCCGCATATTTTGCTTTCTCTGCATCTGTCAGTGGATCCGGGGCCTGTGGCGTTCCGCCTGAAGGTTGCCTGGTGACTGAATCATAAGGTTCCAGGCCACGGTCATATCTCCAGTAAAAATCACGCAGGCTGGTATCTGCATCTGTTAAAAACACAATGCTTTTATCAGTACGGTTCCTGATCTTGGAAATATCTTCAAATGCATGTACCAATGGTTTGTCGAGACGACCGCCATTGCCACCGCCACCACGTCCGCCAAAAGCACCAAATCCGCCGCCACCCGCCGCTGTTGCATTGGGATCATATACCGCATGCTTGATCGTATCGATCGCTATATCACAAGGCTCGATACCAAAGAACCATCCGCGGAAGAACCAATCCAGGTTCTCAGCGCTCGCATCACCCAGTGTACGGAAAAAATCTGCCGGTGTAGGATGTTTAAATGCCCAGCGTCTCGCATATTCTTTAAAAGCAAAATCAAACATTTCACGTCCCATAATGGTCTCACGCAGGATATTCAGCCCAATAGCGGGTTTGCCATAAGCATTGGAACCAAGACTGATGATATTCTCGCTATTCGTCATGATGGGCTCCAGCTGGTCCTTGGGTGATTTCATGTACTCGATCATACCCCAGGCCGGCCCGCGGCGCGAAGGGAACTTGTTATCAAACAATTCTTCTGCCAGGTATTCTACAAAACTGTTCAGTCCCTCATCCATCCATGTCCACTGGCGCTCATCGCTGTTCACGATCATAGGGAAGAAATTATGTCCCACTTCGTGGATGATCACACCCACCATCCCGTTCTTGGTTGATTCGCTGTAAGTACCGTCTTTATTGGTACGGCCGTTGTTGAAACAGATCATCGGGTATTCCATACCATTCGCAGCTTCAATACTCTGCGCTACAGGATATGGATACGGTATAGAGAATTTAGAATAGGTTTTAATGGTATGCGCCACAATTTTGGTAGAATACCTGCGCCACAAACCATACGCTTCTTTTGGATAAGCGCTCATACACATCACTTTCTTTCCTTCCACATAAGCGGGCATTGCGTCCCAGATAAATTTGCGGCTGGCTGCCCAGGCAAAATCACGTACATTCTCTGCTTTGAAGATCCAGGTTTTTTTCTGTGCGCTTTTTTGTTTTTCTGCATTGGTGGCTTCTGCCAGTGTCACTATCTCTACAGGTTCTTTTGTATTCTGCGCCTGTTTCCACCTGGCCATTTGTGCGGCCGACATTACCTGTGTATAGTTCTGGCACTCCCCTGTTCCGAGAATTACCTGGTCGGCGGGTGCAGTGATCTGTACGCTGTAGTTACCAAATGCAAGCGCAAATTCTCCTGTTCCGGCGAACTGGTGGTTCTGCCATCCCTGGTAATCGCTGTAAACGCACAAACGCGGGAACCATTGCGCCATGGTAAAGATGGAATTGCCATCTTCCGGAAACGGTTCATGACCGCCACGGCCACCGAGATTTTTATTGGGAATCTTATAGCTCCAGTCGATATTGAATACGAACTGCTGTCCGGGTTTTAATGCCGTGGGCAGGTCGATACGCATCATGGTTTTGTTGATGAAATATTTCAACGCTTTACCGGTGGCATCTGTACATTTTGAGATGATATGACCATAGCCATTGTCTTCTTTGGCGGTCCTCATCGCATCCACCTGTGCCGTACTCACAGAGCGTGGCATAGGGGCGCTGCCCTGGTAGTTGGCGTTATTGATGCTGCTGTGCTCATTCTCATCCAGCTGCAGCCAGATATAGGTGAGTACATCGGGAGAGTTGTTGTAATAAGTTACCGTTTCACTTCCTTTCAGTTTGAAGTTGGCCTCATCCAGCTCACATTTGATGTTATAATCTGCACGCTGCTGCCAGTATTTGGGACCGGGGGCACCACTGGCGGTACGGTACTCATTGGGCGTTGGGAGGATGGTACCCAACTGTTCAAACTTGTTCCCATGATTGGAACCTGCGTTGTTCATAATGTTCTGTGCATTCGCGAAAACCGCGCAGCACAGCATTAACAGGACTAGAATTTTTCTCATGATAATCAGGAATTGATAAGTATATAGTATCGTTGAATGCTCATCTGCAATGCCAGGGCAAAAATGCCACCGCTGATATACAGCAGGTACTCTCTCCTGTTCAATTTCAGAATGGACACGAATATAAACGAAATCAGTAAAATAGCGGTTACGATCAATAACTGCCCGGCTTCCAGTCCCAGGTTAAAGCCCAGCAGTTGAACAATGATATTTGAATCCCTCCCCAGCATCCCTTTTAAACCGTTACTGAACCCAAGGCCATGTACCAGCCCAAAGAACAGGGCAAAGAAATAAATGACCGGGAAACGGGTTTTGAACACGAATTTCTTCACAAACACATTACTGATAGCTGTAATAACAATGGTCACTGGTATCAGGAATTCGATCCAGGCAACGGAATAATTTAGAATGTTGAATACACTCAGCGCAAGCGTGATTGAGTGCCCTATGGTAAAAGCGGTTACCAGGATCAGTATTTTGCGCCAGTCGGCAAACTGGTAGCGGATACAAAGCGCCGCTACAAACAGGATATGGTCGATAGCTTTTAGGTCAGCGATATGCTCAAAACCCTCTTCAAAAAAATTGGCGAATTCATTCATGTGCTGGTGTCAAATTAATCAGGACCTTTGGGCTGTCCAAAAAACGCTGGTTGAATGGCAAATATATTGTTTCAATGGCTGACTACGGGAATACTGGCCGTATTGCATCCGTTTTATTTATCGGTGATCGAGATCAATCACAACCCCAAAGAAGCCAACGTGGAGATAAGCGTGAGGGCCTTTGCGGAAGACATTGAAAAGACCATCCAGAAATACACCACCAAAAAAATTGATCTCCTCAACCCGACCGATCCTGTTTTCCTGGATTCGCAAATACAGAGTTATCTGCTGGAAAAGATCAAACTGAAAGTGAACGGGCAGTTGGTGACGCTAAAATATATCGGTCATGAGATAGAGAAGGAAAGCGTGTGGGTATATCTTGAAATACCGAAAGTAGCTGATATGTCCAGCCTTGAAGTGGATTGCAAACTGCTGTATGATCTTGAAACGAGCCAGACAAACCTACTGAACGTGAAGAGTAAGGGGGTACGGAAAAATTATAAATTGGATTATCCGAAGAATACTGCGGTGTTTAGTTTTTGATTTTTAGCCACAGAAGGCACAGAAAAAACTGCTCTCTGTGGCTAAAAACTATTCATCCATTTCCCGCTGTTGCCTGTTAAACGACACCAGCACTTTATCAATACGATGGTTATCCATATCAATGATTTCAAAGTTGAATATCTTCCATTTAAACGTATCCCCCGTATCAGGTATTTTCTCCAATTGGTGAATGGCAAAACCGGCGAGTGTATCAAAGTCCTGGTCGCCTTCCATCATCCATTCCGTTTTTTCAAATCTTCTTAAAAAATCGTAGAAAGGGATCTGTCCATCCACGAGAAAAGAACCATCCGCTCTTTCTTTGATCTCGAACGGTTCATCCTCTTCCTGTGGTATACCGCCTACGATCGCTTCGAGGATATCATTGAGTGTGATCAGTCCCTGCACCGTCCCATATTCATCTACAATAAAACACTGGTGAATTTTAGTGACCTTGAATTTTTCCAGCACCTGGTAAGCTGTATTGTTTTCCGGTACATACATCGCATCTTTCATGATAGCAACGATGGTTTCATCATCTTCTGCGCCAAACAGGTCCTTGATCGTTACTACGCCTTTGATATTATCAACGGTACGTTCACAAACAGGATACACGGAATGCGCCACATCTTTCATGTTCCGTTTTACCTGCCCCACGGTCAGTGTACCTTCGATCCATATAATATCACTGCGATGCGTCATCAGCGAAGTGATGTTACGGTCACTGAGATGAAATACACGTTCGATGATATCCTGTTCCGCCTCTTCAATGGTACCATGTTCGGTTCCTTCATTGATGATGGCTTTGATCTCTTCTTCCGTAACCTGGTTATCGCTGGTGCGGATATTGAGTAGTTTGATCAGTACATTGGTAGTAGCCGTGAGCAGCCAGATAAAAGGGAACGTGATCCACGAAACAATTTTCATCGGCCCCGCCGCAGATTTAGCGATCGCTTCGGGATTGCTTAATCCGATACGTTTGGGTAACAACTCACCCAATACCAGCGACAGGTAAGTAAGTATGATCACGATCAATGTGGTGGCAACAGAACTGCTGTAAGGACGGATGAATTCAAATTTTTCCAACCATAACTGCAGGGGAACTTTGAACGTATCCCCTGAATAGATACCGGTAAGTACGCCGATCAAAGTGATACCGATCTGTACCGTAGATAAAAAACGCTCAGGATGGTTGGCCAGATTAAGCGCACGCCGCGCCTGTTGGTCACCTTTAACCGCCTGCCCTTCCAGCCGGGCCTTGCGTGCCGATACCAGTGCTATCTCCGCCATGGAGAATAAACCATTGATAACGATCAGTATTAAAATAATGATGATCTCTGTCATGATATATCAAAGCTAATCAATACGTTGCAAATGTTCAGGGTTTCCCGTCAAGGTCAATGATCACGTACCTGGGCACTTCTTTTTCACGGGTTGCGGGGTTCAGGAACGGTAATGAGAGGGCTGTTACCCCAAAATGAGGCCCTTCGTGCACCACGTTCATGGCCGGAAAGATCTTTTGAAAAACCTCCACACTGTCTTTAGATGTCAGCACCAGTTGGTCCGGCTGAAAATCCTGTGCCGAGGTTTTGTCGGGAAAGATATGCTTTGCATAAAAGTGCAGGGCACGGCCCTCGTGTATTCCATATATGCCGAGTTTTTCTTTGGGCAAATGCTGCTTTTCAATAAATGCGGCGGCATCATTCCCCAACTGGTATTTCAGCACATTGGGATAAAAGAACAGGCTCAGAAAAATGTTTACACCTATCACAGTGTACAAAGCAATGTTGATCAGTAATGGTGTATCGAAATAACGTTTTTTTGAGAACAGCAGCTGGAAATAAACACTAGCAGCAAGGCCCACAAATGTTGCCATTACACGGATAGATTTAAATGGCCAGATCATCAATCCACTAACTACCAGCCATAACAAAGCAAAAATGACCGCATGTATGATCAGCAATGGTTTTTTCCATTTTACCAGCTCATCCGTGTACCATAACCTGAAAAGAAATTTCCCGGTCACAATAGCGGCCAGAGGAAACACCACAAAAATATAATGCGGTAACTGTGCCTGGCTGCGGGCAAGTATGCAATAGGTGATCACAAAACCGCCAGTGGTGATCCATTCTTCTGTGGGTAATAATTTGAATTTTTTTCGAATGACAGATGAGAATTCAAAACCAAGTGATAACAGAAAAAATAATATCCACGGCAGAAAACTCCAGATCATATTCTCGAGCAGGAATGTAAAATGATTCATTTCATTGAATACATTCTCGCCCGTGTACCGTCCAAAGCTTTGTGTCCAGTAATAAAAACGGAGACCTGATTCGATAGGTACCCCATTGATCAATTTACCGGGATGCATATCAAACTGCTGGTACAAACCGATGCTCATCGGCACCAGCATTACCGCAATGATGATCACACCCAGGATATATTCCCAACGAAATAATTGCTTCCATTCCCTGCGTAAAATAAAATGCGGTACAAAAGCAAATGCAGGAACCATCAGGGCAATCGGCCCTTTCGTCATCATGCCGCAGGCAATACTGATGAATGCGATGATAAAATATTTCCATTTACCTGTCGCATACCAGGCCGCCATCTGCCATAAGCTGAGCGTCACCCAACCCATCAGCATGGTATCTGTACGAACATCATGGGTGATCAAAAATAAAGCCTGTGATGCGGCCAGTACTAACGCACTTAACTGCGCGATCTCTTTCCGATAAAATAAAAAAGCTAACCGGTAAGTACTATACACCGCTAACAAAGCGAATAAAAAAGAAGGAAGACGGTAGGCCCAGTCGTGTACCCCGAATATTTTCATACTGATGGCCGATAACCAGAACAGCATGGGCGGCTTATCAAGATAATCGTTACCAAGATCGAATACCTGCAGGAAACTGTTGTTCTTCAGCATTTCGCGGCTGATGGATGCATACTGTGAGGCATCAATATCCATCAATGGTATCATGATCATGCCTATGAGATAGGTGATCACACACAACGATAAAGCGATAATGAATACACGGTTATTGATCATGGGCTGGTTGGCACGGGGGTCGGGTGAAATGATCCGAATTTTTTATAGAATAATGTTCCTGTAAAATATCCCACAACGCAGCCCAGTATGGCTCCACACAAAACATCCAGCGGATAATGAACGCCTACATATACCTGTCCATACGCAATGGTCACTGCCCAAAGCAGGAACAGCTTCCTCCACTTACCCAACACCTGTCGCATGGACAGCATGATAAATACCGCAAACCCAAAATGATTGGCAGCATGAGAGGAGGTAAAACTATAGCCACCCGAACAATGGTTCAGCAACAGGCGCATCTGTCCTGCCAGCAATGTTTCATTACAGGGTCTTGTTCTTTCCACCAGATTTTTAATAAGGTTACTGCTTAACTGGTCGGTAATGGTCAGCGTAATCACCGCAAACAATAGCCAGGGCCATAATTTTTTTCCAAAATTGAGCGCGATAAAAACGACCAGGAAAAGATACAACGGTACCCAGGCATTGGCTTCCCGCCACCAGGGAAAAATGGCATCGAATAATGAATGTGTCCATACCGCATTGATCTTCAGGAACAACCAGGTATCCCACTGCGAGAGCCAGGACCAGAGTTTTTCGGAAAAGGAGATCGCCAATATGGGTATTGTCATGGCGGTAAAGATAAACTATGTTAAATAAAAGCATCCATGCAGCAAAAGCAGGTGCAATTTTTGTCGTATTTTAGAAAAGAAATCAGTTGTATGAAAAAATGGTTCATGATCCTGTTTACAGGGATAGCCGGTACCGCTTTTTCCCAGCAGCCCGGGCTGGTTAACAAAGACACTGTGTTCCGCCGCGGGCCCTATACGATTAAGGGTTCTGCCAGCGGGTCATCAAAAGATACGATCCTCCCAAAACTATGGGAACAACTGCAGGATGGGGCTGTACCCAATAATGGAATGCCTAACGCCTTCACCACCAAACCGGCCCCGGATGTGTATGAGGGCAATAACGGCAAAGGACAGGATATCTATCGCTCACAACTGGATAACATGGCCATCCTGAAACCGGATAGTACTTTTTACAGCAGCATGCGTCCGGCAAGAGTATATTCAAATAAAAAGGGTGGTATTTATAAAGGACCGTACACTCCTGGTGTCCCGCATATCCGTGTACTGCCCAAACAGCCTAAATACGCGCCGCCTAAAAGGAAATAATGGGCCGCCGTTTTTGTGTCCACACAAAAACAATTAGCGTCAATGGAAAAAAATGTTTTTGTGTGGACACAAAAACGGCACCGCTTCTATTTCTTCTTCGCCACAATAATCATCCTTGGCGATCTTCTGATATCATACCTACCCAACTGGTAATCACCAAATACTTCCTGCACCTGCATATCCTGGTAAGCCAGCATATCCGTAAAATCGCCGAGCGAAAACTTGGCCACTTTTTCTGTATAGAGATGTTTGGGTGTTTTGTTGGCAGTATCCGTTACCTGTATCTGTTTGAAGAAATGTTCTTCATCCTGCCATTTACTGATATGAAAACTAACATCATCCACCACGCTTACGGATGATTTCTCCACCCGCTCTTCTTCGTAATGCACATTGAGGTAATCGATCACAAAAATTCCATCATGCACAAGACTTTGTGCAATGGTACGGATGGCGTTATCATGTTCGCGCCTGGTTTTGAAATAACCAAAGCTGGTAAAGAAATTGAACGCGTAATTGAAATAATTAATCCAGAAAGGCAGCCGCATATCGTGTTCGAAAAAATGGAGATGATCCGCTTCATCGGCTTTTGCTTCTTCGATAGAGGCGGCAGACAGGTCGATACCCGTAACATCAAACCCCATATCAGCCAATGCCTTGCTGTGACGGCCCTTGCCGCAGGCCACATCCACCATCGTACTGCCTTTGGGGGGATCGAGGTAATGTATCAGTGTATCAATGAATTGCAGGGCCTCTTCCTCATCCCTGTGCTGGTATAACAAGTGATAATAGTGAGAGTTGAACCAATCTTTGTACCATTTATCCGGCATCGCGCTGCATTATACCGCAAAAGTACGCCCACCGGGCAAACAAAAAATTTCAATTATGTTTGTGCCCCTTAAATCCTTTTTGCATGACATTGATCAAGAGCATTTCCGGTATACGTGGAACGATTGGCGGGAAACCCGGCGACACATTGAGCCCGTTGGATGTAGTACGTTTTACCGCTGCTTTCGGCACCTGGCTAGCAGGGCAGTCAGCCAACAAAAAGGTGATTATCGGTCGTGACGGAAGAATCAGCGGAGAAATGGTACAGCGCCTGGTGATCAGCACACTCAATGCATTAGGACTCGATGTTGTTGACCTCGGATTAAGTACCACCCCTACCGTAGAAATGGCCGTAGTATTTGAAAACGCTGCCGGTGGTATCATACTTACGGCCAGTCATAACCCAAAAGAGTGGAACGCTTTAAAGCTCCTGAACGAAAAAGGGGAATTTATTAGTGGCGAAGTGGGCGCTAAAGTGCTCGATATCGCAGCCAAAGAAGATTTTGTTTTTGCACCAGTTGACCAACTGGGTTCTTATACAACCAACGACCAGGCATTGCAGCAGCATATTGATGCTGTAGTGAATTATCCTTTGGTAGATATCGCTGCTATTAAAAAAGCGAAGTTTAACATCGTTGTAGATGCCATTAACAGTACCGGCGCTTTTGCCGTACCGCAATTGTTAAGGGCATTGGGTGTAAAAGACATCACCGTGCTTAATGGAGAAGTCAACGGAAAATTCGCACACAACCCCGAACCATTACCTGAAAACCTGCTCCAGTTATCTACAGAAGTAAACAAACAGAAAGCCGACCTCGGTATTGCCGTGGACCCGGATGTTGACAGACTCTGTTTTGTTTGTGAGGATGGCAGCCTGTTTGGTGAAGAATATACACTGGTGGCGGTGGCAGATTATGTATTGCAGCATCGTAAAGGCAATACGGTAAGCAATATGTCGTCTACACGAGCATTAAAAGATGTAACGGTAAAACATGGCGGCGAGTACACACCCAGTGCCGTAGGTGAAGTGAACGTGGTAACTAAAATGAAAGCCGTAAATGCGGTGATAGGTGGTGAAGGCAATGGCGGCATCATTGTTCCTGACCTGCATTATGGAAGGGACGCACTGATCGGTATTGCCTTGTTCCTGACACATCTTGCCAAAGAAAAAAAATCCGCCAAACAGTTGCGCAGCACTTACCCGGATTATTTTATGAGTAAGAACAAGATCGAACTGAGCAATGGGTTTGACCTGAAAAAAATATTCGACAGCATCAAAAAGAAATACAAAAAACACCCGATCAATACCGAGGATGGATTAAAGATCGATTTTGAAAATGACTGGGTACACCTGCGTACCAGCAATACCGAACCCATTATCCGCATTTACGCCGAAAGTAATTTCGAGACCACCGCGGCCAATATTGCACAGAAACTGATGAAGGATATTCATGAGGCGATGTAAATGAAGTGATTAATTACTGACTATTTGCTTCAACGCCTTAGCGCGATATTTTTTTTCAACACAGAGATCACAGAGTTAACGGAGGGCCCTCTGTTAACTCTGTGATCTCTGTGTTGAAAAAAACATACTGAAGATTTCAGTAATATCATATCTAAAAACACTCTTGCAGAAAAAAGTCAGTACCAGCTAAAAGCCAACAACCAATCACTTTCTTTTCCTAATTTTGCCCCCGCTATGCAAAGGATATATCTTGATAATGCCGCTACCACTGCCCTTGATCCTGAGGTGCTGGAGGCTATGATGCCCTACCTGACCTCGAATTTTGGCAACCCTTCTTCCATCTACAGTTATGGCCGTGAGAGCCGTATGGCCATCGAGAATGCCCGCAAAAGCGTGGCCAAAACACTGAACGCTCACCCGGCAGAGATCTTCTTTACCAGCGGCGGCACCGAAAGCAGCAATACCGCTATTACCGCAGCCGTTCGCGACCTGGGCTGTAAACACATCATCAGTTCCGTGATAGAACATCACGCCACTACACATACCGTAGAATACTTATACCATAATGGGGAGGCGGCGCTGAGTTATCTAAAACTGTTGCCCAACGGTCATATCGACATCGAGGACCTGGAAAGGATCCTGTCTGAAAGCGAAGAAAAATGCCTGGTCACTTTGATGCATGCCAATAACGAGATCGGTAATATCCTTGATATACAGGCCGTGGGTGAATTATGTAAACTGTACAACGCCATCTTCCACAGCGATACAGTACAAACCGTTGGACATTTCCCCTTCGACCTGCGCAATACACCGGTACATTTTATCACCGGCGCGGGACATAAGTTTCACGGACCTAAAGGCGTGGGTATGTTATACATCAACGAAAATGTAAAGATCAAACCTTTTGTACACGGCGGCAGCCAGGAAAGAAATATGCGTGCCGGCACAGAAAACCTGTATGGTATTGTAGGTTTTTCCAAAGCATTGCAGATGGCCACTGACAACCACGAACAGGATAGTGGTTATATCAAAAGCCTAAAAGTGTATATGATGGAGAAACTGAAAAAGAATATCAAAGGTGTTTCTTTTAACGGCGATCCATTGGGCAGGAGTTTATATACGGTGTTAAGCGCCAGTTTTCCTAAAACAGAAAAAAGCGAGATGATCCTTTTCAATCTCGATATCAACCATATCTGCGCCAGCGGCGGCAGCGCCTGTACCAGCGGCGCCGACCAGGGCTCGCACGTAATCCGCGCTATCAACAACAACCCCAACCAGGTAACAGTACGTTTTTCCTTTAGCAAACACAATACGAAAGAGGAAGTGGATCTGGTGGTGGAGAAGTTGAAAGAACTCATTTGAACAGAGGAACAAGGAACAGAAGAACAAGAATCGGATGAAATAAACCATTGCCCGCAAATGTGTCCCCACATTTGCTGACTGCATTCTTCAGGAACCCCCCCGCAAATGTGAGGACACATTTGCGGGGATCAACACTTCAACATTCCTTGCTCATCTGTTCCTTTTTCTTCTGTTCAACTTCTATCGGTAATCATCTTCATTAAACCCCTCCTCTTCCCCACCAATGTTAATATCGCCGAGGTTCATCATGCTGCCCATGAGGTCCTTGAATTCGATTTTTCCACCGAGCATTTTTTTGGAGATGAGTGAATAGGATGAGAGTCCGTGCAGTACAAATTCCATCAGCAAGGCATTTTCTTTTTCATTAGCCTGCGGGAAAAACTGTTTCGTAAATCCAAACAAGCCATTCACTTTGTACAATGTGGCGATTCGGTCTTCGTCTTTCATGTCCATCAACAGGTCAAGATGGTTACCCTGGTCGAACCATTTGGTGATGGTTTTGTAAGGGTTTACCGGTTCGGCTTCATCGGCGGAACGTTTGCCGGTATTTCTTTTTTTCTTCAGCTGATCGGGGTTAGGAAAATATTGTACGAAGATGGAACGTATCGCTTTATCAACAAGGTTAACCGCCACCTGGTAAGGTCCCTCCTGTTCGCCTTCATACACCAGTTCAATCTTACCGGTGATCGCAGGAATGATACCTGACAGATCGCTGATCCAGACCTGTGTATGTTTTTCATCGTGGATGATCGCCCTTCGCTCCGCACTGCTTACGGCGTTCTCATAAGCGGCAATGGTTAAACGCGCACTTACGCCACTTTTCTTATCGACATATTCACTACTCCTTGCTTCAAATGCCACCTGTTCTATCAGTCGCTTGATCAGGTCGCTTACAGATACCTTGTCTTTCTGTGCATCGAGGATCTCTGCTTCCTGTTCTGTGATGGCCAGTGAGGTATTGATATCTTTCGGGTAATGCGTTAAGATCTGGCTCTCTATCCTGTCTTTCAGCGGCGTAACAATACTTCCGCGGTTGGTATAGTCCTCGGGGTTGGCCGTGAATACAAATAAAATATCCAGCGGCATCCTGAGTTTAAAACCACGTATCTGTATATCTCCTTCCTGTAGTATATTAAACAGGGCCACCTGTATCCTTGCCTGCAGATCGGGTAATTCGTTGATCACAAAAATGCCACGGTTACTGCGGGGTATGATCCCATAATGGATCACTTTTTCATCCGCAAAACTCAGTTTCAGGTTGGCGGCTTTGATGGGGTCGATATCACCGATCAGGTCGGCCACACTTACATCGGGCGTTGCCAGTTTTTCGCCGTACCGTTCGGAACGGTGCATCCATTGAACAGGGGTTTCATCCCCATGCTCCGCCAACTGGTCCTTAGCGAATTTGCTGAGCGGTTGTAAGGGATCGTCATTTACTTCACTTCCGGCGATGACAGGTATGTATTCATCCAGCAGGTCCACCATCTGCCGCGCCATTCTTGTTTTGGCCTGGCCGCGAAGACCAAGGAATAAAATATTGTGACGGCTCAACAAGGCACGTTCTGTATCGGGGATCACCGTATCCTCGTATCCCAATATACCCGTAAAAGGATTTTCTTTGTTACGGATGCTGACGATAAGGTTATCGCGTATTTCTTCTTTTACAGATTTGCTTTTATACCCACTCTTTTTAAGCTGGCCTACTGTTTTTATCTTCTTTATGTCCATTGCTGTTAGTTTTATAACACGAATTATATCGAATTACACGAATTCAATTCGTTTCTGATAATTCGTTTTCATTCGTGTAATTCGTGTTCTGTTAATATACTGTTTTACGCTTCCCACTCTCAAAATCCTTAAATATAAACGCCCCCAGTTTATCAAGCGATGCAAAAAATGCTTTCCCATTATTCATCTCTGTAAACTCCTGTACAAAATTTTGCAGGTAAGGATCGGATGCGATCATGAAAGTAGTGATGGGTATCTTTAATTTTTTACACTGCGCCGCCAGGTTGATACACCGGTTCACCACTTTCCTGTCGAGGCCAAAACTGTTCTTGTAATATTTCCTCCCGATCTTCAGGCAGGTTGGTTTACCATCTGTGATCATAAAGATCTGTTTGTTGGGATTTTTTCTCCGGCGCAACAGGTCCATCGCGAGTTCAAGTCCTGCGACGGTATTGGTATGGTAGGGACCCACCTGCAAATAGGGCAGATCTTTTATTTCAATGCTCCATGCATCATTACCGAATACTACAATATCAAGTGTATCCTTTGGATATTTTGTGGTGATCAGTTCACTCAGCGCCATCGCCACTTTTTTAGCGGGCGTGATCCTGTCTTCCCCGTACAATATCATCGAGTGAGAAATATCGATCATCAGCACCGTAGAGGTCTGTGTTTTGAAATCGCTTTCACGAATCTGCAGATCATCTTCCTGCATGGTAAAGCTATCGATGCCATGATTGATCTGTGCATTGCGGATACTCTCCGTAAAATCTATCTGTTCCAGCATATCGCCAAACTGAAAAGGACGCGTATCAGGATTGATCTCATCACCCTGCCCCGGTTTGAACGTCTGGTGATTACCCTGTTTTGTTTTTTTCAGCTTACCGAAAATTTCCTCCAGGCTTTTTTTGCGGATGCTTTGTTCTGATTTACCGGTGATCGAAAAACTGCCATCCTGCGGATTTTCCTGCAGGTACCCATTTGTTTTCAGGTCCTCGATAAAATCGCCCATCCCGTATTCATCATTGGTAAGACTGTATTGCCTGTCGACCTGGTTGAGCCAGTCCAGCGCTTCTGCTGCATCGCCGTTGGTGTAAGTAAGTAATTGCATAAACAGGTCGAGCAACTGTTCAAATTTGCTCTTCCCGTTCTCCTCCGGATCAAAATGTACAAAGCGGTGGCCGATCATGGTGTAAGCTACAAAAAAGCTGTCAGCTGTCAGCTGTCAGCTGTCAGCCATCAGCCAATTAGTTTCTTAACAATTACACTGTACGCCGTTATTTTCCTGTAGACAAAAAAAACAGCCGGCAAAATGCCGGCTGTAAAATATGATCAATCAAGCTGTAAGCTGATGGCTGACAGCTGAAAGCTCCTACCGCTTATTAGTATCATTCACAGGTTTTGCCGTATCAGGTGCCATGAGTTTACCCGGTATTTGTAATCCTGCTGCAGGTGCATACATTTTCTGCATCTGGTCAAGTCCTTGCAGGAAACTTTCGGCCATACGTTTTTCATCGGCCATCATTTCTGCTTTCATACCGGTCAAGGCATTGTAATAGCGTACCTGCTGGTCAAGGTCCTTTTTGACAGATGCCGCTACTTTTTTCGCCAGCGCTTCATCACCCGACATATAACATGCTTCCAGGAACATCAGCGAGTACCTGTTGTGCTGGTTGCCACGACTTGTCATGCCATAATCAAAATTGTCAGGGTCCATCATTTTATCCACCCTGTTCAATGCTTTTTTGGCATCTTCCTTACGGTTCTTGGTGGAAAGGTCGATAGCCAGATCGGTGTATGCCGAACGTATGCTGTTCAGGTGTCGGCGGTTCTCTTCATCAAAGTACACACCTTTCTTATCTGCATTACCAAACGCAAATACTTTCATCGCTTTGTCGTACATCCAGTCTGTATTCACACGGCTGCTGACAACCGGTACCAATCTCCAGGTCAATCCATCCCTGCGGAGATACTGGTCGAAACCAAGATCGGCTGATGAATTGGTGAAATAGATGGGTCTGTTCCATTTATTGGCCGCGATGATATTCAGTATCGCCAGGTCGTTTTTCAGCAATGCTCCTTTCTGTATGTCAAAACGCATTTCAGCAACTACACTGTCTGTGGCGTTTACTGTTCCGTTCTTCAGTACAACGGCTTTGTCTACCGGCACTGACATTTTGCGCACAGGGAAAGTATTCAATCCTTCACCGCCGCCCCTGTCTTCCATTTTGGCCGGATCATCACTGCCTACATAATTTTTCATCATGTCGTACAGGTCATAATAACGGTCCTCAGGTATTTCCGCTTTGGGACGATAGACTACGTAGTCGCGGTTGTTGCCTTCTATCTGTTTAGGACTCCAGATCACATCTATAGAATCACTCTGGTTCACTTTATAACGAAGCTGGTTAATATACCAGTCGATACCCAAAAGGCTTGCATTGATCACACGCACATCACGTCGAACACCTTCTACCTCCTGTGCATACCACAGCGGGTAGGTATCATTATCTCCATAAGAGAACAGGATGGCGTTTGGCGCACAGCTTTCCAGGTAATCTTTGGCAAGATCAGGCGGTAATAATTTATTGCTGCGGTCATGGTCATCCCATTCCTGCTGCGCCATCAATACAGGCACGGCCAGTAAAATAACGGATGCGATAATGGCTATATTTTTATGACTGTTGATGCCTTTTAATGCCATAGGCAACAGGTAGGCTATCAAAGCATAGATAAGACCGATAGCGATACCAAATCCGATAAATCCGAACGTGGAATCACCCAATGCCACACCGGCAGCAACACCACCTACTATCAGCAGTGCCGAAACGATCCAGCCGGATACCAGCATACTTTTCGCAAACTGTTTGTTCCAGTTCGAAGCAAGGTCAACCACGCTCATCACGCTCAGTCCTATCCATATCGCAAATGCATAAAAACTTCCTACATACGCATAATCACGCTCACGTGGCTGGAAACCGGCCTGGTTAAGGTATAATACGATCGCAATACCGGTAAAGAAAAACAACAGCAGGCTTACCACGGCATCGCTGCCTTTTCTTTTGAACTGGTAGATCATACCGATCAATCCCAATATCAAAGGCAGTGCGAACAACCTGTTATGCGCTTTGTTGTTTTTCAGGCTGTCGGGCATGGCGCTCTGGTCGCCGTAAATCAGGTTATCAACCGGCAAACCGGTTATCCAGTTACCGTCGCGTACATTTCCTGTAAACAATCCCTGGTTATCATTCTGTTTGCCTGCAAAGTTCCAGAGGAAATAACGCATGTACATCCAGTACATCTGGTAACCCGCAAAGAATTTAATATTATCCAGTTGGTTAGGTGAACGGTCATATCCCTGTTGTGTTTTGCCGATACCTAAGTAGCTGGCATAATAATCAGCATGGTTCTGGTCATTGCTGGGATCCCATACCCTTGGGAACACCATTTTATCTTCTGAAGCGTACACATATTTTCTGTCAAGACCTATCTCAACATATTTATCACCCGATTTCTGGTAACGCATTCCACCGGTCTTTACGTCGGCAGGATTGGCATTGAATTTCTGTCCGTACAACAACGGGAAATCACCATACTGTTCACGACCGAGGTAACCTTCCAGGCTGATCGGGTTGTCAACGTTATACATATCTATCGATGGGTTGGCACTGCTGCGGATCATCGTGGTGAGATAGGTACTATAGCCCATCAGCATAAAAATCACGCACCACAAACTGAGGCGGAGATAACCCCATCCTTTCCTGGATGCCAGCCTGAGTCCGAACAACATCACCAATGCCAGTAATACAAAAAACAGTACAAACCCGCCGAATACAGGCATGCCCATCGCATTGAATATGCGGTCGAAACTGCCTGCCATTTTTACGGTGAACTGGATAATACCTACCTGTACAATACCGGTGATGGCGCAACCGATCACAAAAAAGATATACATGCCGCCATAGTAAGGTTTCCTTTGTTTGTTAAAATTTTCAACAAGGAAAAACAGGCCAAGACCTACCAATGTGCCCAATATCATCAGGCCGGCCATGGTACTGTCTGTAGGTACGTTATCAGTAGCTTCACGGGATGCCATCACCATGGCCCCGATAAATGCCAGTACGCCACCTACGATCACGATCCGTAAAAACCATTTGCGTAATACTGTATAATTGAAAGAGTCTTTACGACGGAAATAATACACCATCACGATGGCCGGTATCGTCAGGAGGTTCAGTAAGTGAACACCGATAGACAATCCCATCATGAAAAAGATAAACACGATCCATTTATCAGCACCCGGTTCATCGGCATGGTTCTCCCATTTTAAAATGGCCCAGAACACTATGGCGGTAAAGAAAGATGACATGGCATACACCTCGCCTTCTACAGCACTGTACCAGAATGAATCACTGAAAGTATAGGCCAGTGCACCTACGGCGCCTGCACCAATGATCGACCAGGCCTGTGCCGGAGTAAGCAGGTCACTTGTTTTTACACTCATGATCCTGCGGGCAAAATGGGTAATGGTCCAGAACAGGAAAAGAATGGTAAAGCCGCTGGCAATAGCGTTCATTACGTTCACTGCCTTGGCAGCGCTCATGGGGTTATCACCAAACAATATGATAAAAAACCGCCCCATCAGTACAAACAATGGTGCGCCCGGCGGGTGCGGGATCTGCAGCTTGAAACAGCTACTCACAAACTCACCACAATCCCAGAAACTACCCCGGGTTTCTGAGGTCAAAATATACACGGTACAGGCAATCAAGCATATAACCCAACCGGCAACGTTGTTGATCTTTCTAAACTGCATTTGGTTTTGGCTTTTTAAGACTGGCAAACATAACTTATTAATAGTAAAACCGAAAATGTGGGTGTTGGGGTTATTTTCTAAGGAAATGTTATAAAAGGGTCTGTAGTCTGTGGTCTATAGTCTGTAGTTGGTTTGGGAGGAGACTGTAAACCAAAAACAACTACAGACTACAGACCCCAGACTACAGACTATCGCCTATCTTTGCCAACTTTATGACCAAACGCACCGTTGCCTTTCACACCCTGGGCTGTAAGCTGAACTTTTCGGAGACCTCTACCCTCTCGCGCCTGCTCGAGCATGAAGGGTTTGAGAAAAAGGGGTTTGATGACCAGGCCGATGTGTATGTGATCAATACCTGCTCGGTAACAGATAATGCGGATAAGGAATGTCGGCAACTGGTCAGGCGGATCCAGCGTCGATCGCCCGGCAGTTTTGTGGTGATCACGGGTTGCTATGCGCAGCTGAAACCCAAAGAAATTGCCTCCATACCGGGTGTTGACCTGGTTTTGGGAGCGGCCGAAAAATTCAATATCGTTCAGCATATCAGCGAACTGTCGAAAGGTGACGCCACCCGGATCTGCAGTTGTGATATTGAGGAAGTGAGTGGTTTCCATGCTTCTTTTTCACAAAACGACCGTACGCGTACTTTCCTTAAAGTACAGGATGGATGCGATTACAACTGTTCTTTCTGCACCATTCCCATGGCCCGCGGAAAAAGCAGGAGCGATAATGTGGCCAACGTGGTGACCCATGCAGAGAAACTGGCGGCGGATGGTGTAAAAGAAATTGTATTGACCGGTGTGAACCTTGGTGATTTCGGAAAAGGTTCTGATGGCAATACGCGTTATGACGAGAATTTCTTCGATCTCGTTAAGGCACTTGATAAAGTAACAGGCATCGAACGTTACCGGATCTCCTCCATCGAGCCAAACCTTTTGACCAATGAGATCATTGAATTTGTGGCCAACAGCGATAAGTTCATGCCTCATTTTCATATCCCCTTACAAAGCGGCAGTAATGATATTTTACGGTTGATGCGCCGCAGGTATAAAAGGGAGTTGTATGCCGAACGGGTGAGCCTGATCAAAACACTAATGCCGCATTGCGCGATAGGTGTGGATGTGATCGTAGGTTTCCCTGGTGAAACAGATGCGCATTTTACAGAAACATTTGATTTCCTGCATTCGCTGGATGTTTCGTACCTGCATGTATTTACCTATTCTGAAAGAGATAACACCAAAGCGCTGGAAATACAACCAGTGATCCCCATCCCGGTAAGAAACGAACGCAACAAAACATTGCGCAACCTTTCTTACATGAAAATGCAGTATTTCACCCAGCAACATACCGGGCAGGAACGGAAAGTACTGTTTGAAGCGTATGAGAAGAACGGGATGATGGAAGGCTACACCGATAATTATATCAGGATCAGCACCCCGCACAGAAAAGAATGGGCCAATGAACTTGTGAACTGGAAACTGGGATAATACCAATTAGACATTGAAAATGATTCAAAAATGATTTCTCTTTCTCTCTTTTTCTCTTGTCCTTCTCCTATTGAAACAAAAAGACTGAAAATCAGAAAGTTTCAATAAGAGAAGGACAAGAGAAAAAGAGCTAAAAGAGTCGCTCCATTCAGACTGCTTTCAATGTCTATTTGGTATAATATTTTCTCAGGATAGTTCTGCAGATTGCATTGTTTATACGAGGATAATCTGCGAATCTGCGGCCTTATTTCCTATAAAAAGAAAGGCCCTTTCAACAAAGGACCTTTTTTATCATAGTAAGTTATCTTATTACACCACAGTCAGGTATTCCGCCGGAAACTCTACTACCATCACCTGACCCAGGCTTTCCAGTTTCACATATACTTTTTTCCTGCCGTTACGTAGAACGGTTCCTTCATTCCCCATAAAAACACCGTGGTTTACGCGGATCTTGGTTTCTTCTTTAAACCCTTCCTGGGAGATGATGGAAATACTGGCCTCTTTTTCATCGAGGTATTTTTTGATCAGGTTCACTTCTTCATCCCTGATCACTGCCGGTTTACCGAGGTAGTGAACAAAATTCAATACCCCATCTGTCATCAGCACTTTTGTCCGCTCCGTGTTATCAATATGAACAAACACATAGGATTTAAACAAGGGTTCTTCCACCACCTTTTTCCGGTCACTCCACTGTCTTTCTATCTTTTGGCGCGGGCACCAGCTTTCAATTTCTTTCCGGATCAATACAGCATCTATCTTCTTCTCCCAACGGGGCTTGGTATACACCGCATACCACTTTTTCTCAGGTTGCACTACAGACATAATTGCGCCAAAAATAACATTACGTATCCGTTAATTCAAAACCGTTTGGTGCTGCGCCCTGGCCAGTTCGCTTACCAGCTTCACCGTTTCATCAATATACCTGTCTGTTTTCAGGCTCTTTAACCAGGCCTGGTAACGGTCGCCTTTCGGTTTATCCGGGTTGTTATAATATTTATCCCTGTCAACCGTAACCGCATCCAGGTCCATTTCCTGTTTTGCTTTTACAAGCAGGTTATCCTGGTTAACAGTTGCCATTATTTTTTTCTGGCGCTCACGGTATTTCTGAATGTTCAGGCTGGCGGGCAGTTCCGCATTTTTAGCTAACCATTGCAGGTTTTTCTCTAACTGGTTAAAAGCAGAATCCGTTTTGATCTTTTCATTGCCTTTCCTGATCACCGCATCCAGTGCCGGGTTGCTCTGAACTGTATAAGGAACTTTGGGTATCTCATCCCATGGCAATGCCGTAGGAAGATCTTTTTCACGACCCTTGTAATATTCATAGAAATCCGGTAAGATGATATCCGGTACAATGCCCTTTAATTGTGTAGAGCCACCATTCACACGGTAAAATTTCTGGAAAGTAAGTGTCATGGCTCCCATATCCGTTCTGCTCGTATTGATATCGGTACGCACGCCAAAAGGAACCTGTCTTTGCACAGTGCCTTTCCCGTATGTTGATGAACTGCCTATGATCACCCCACGTTTGTAATCCTGTATCGCTCCTGCAAATATCTCGCTCGCCGAAGCGCTGAATTCATTGACCATTACTGCGAGCGGGCCATCATACAGAACGGACTCATCATTATCTCTCCAGGTACTCTGGTCAACTTTGCCGCTTCTTTCTTTTACCTGTACTACCGGGCCGCTTTTGATGAACAGTCCCACCATTCTTACCACTTCATATAAAGAACCGCCGCCATTGCTGCGGATATCAATCACGATACCTTTTACATTTTCGGCTTTTAGTTTCACCACTTCTTTGGCAACATCTTCCGAACAACGTGCACCTTTTTCATCATCGAAATTGGCATAAAAATCAGGCAGGAAAATATAACCAATCTTGTCATTACCGTCTTTGATCACCGCGCTCCTGGCATACACTTCATCCTGCACTACTTTTTCACGCATGATGGATACTACTTTCATAGAACCATCCTGCTTTTTTAAAGTGAGTTTTACAATGGTGCCTTTTTCTCCGCGTATCAGTTTTACCGCATCGGTAATATCATACCCGGCAATATCAACGGGTTCTGCATTACCCTGTGCCACTTTGGTGATCACATCATTCACTACGATCTCGTTTGATTTCCATGCCGCGCCGCCGGGTTGTATGCTGGATATTTTAATGCCATAATCATCTTTCCCGAGAACAGCGCCAATACCATAAAATTCACCGCTCATTCTTTCATCAAAACCTCTTTTTTCAACCGGCGGGAAATAATCGGAATGTGGGTCCATCAGGTTGGTGATCACATTGATAAAACTGTTGAACCGTTCGTCTTCCTTGTAGGTGCTTTTGATACGGTCGTGGATCTCATTCATCAATTTCAATACCCTTCCCCTTGCGTCTGCTTCCAGTTCGGCATCCGTTTTCACCACAAAATCTTTCTGTCCTTTATTTTTTTCGCGCTGGTCCTGCAGGTCCACAAATCTTTCCAGCGTGTACAGTTTCAGTTTTTTTCTCCACCTGTCTTTACGCTCTGCATCCGTAGAAGCATACGGCAATTTATCACCATCCGTTTCAACGGTTTCATCTTTGGTGAATTCAAAAGGTTTGGAAAGAATTTCCTTATACATAGCGATCGATTCATTGATACGCTTATCATAAATAGCACTCACCGCGGGTGCAAATTCAATAGGGCCACTGCCATGCACTTCATCATCAATCGACAGCTCATATTTTTTCAGGCTGTTGATATCAGACTGGAGGAACAGTGTTTTGTCGCCATCCAGGTCCTGCAGGTATTTCTTAAATACCTGTTTGGAGAAAGCATCATTGATATTTTTGGGACTATAATGATGTTGCTCGAGAATGCCGCCCACTGCCGCCAGCAAACGCTGCCTGGGTGTAAGCACAATATCCGAACCGGTAATGGTACTCCTGAAAGCGAAAAACAAGCCACCGAATAAAATTATGGCCAACAGCAACAAACCTTTTCTGCTCTTCATAAAATGTATAATTTTTTGCATGATAGTTACCAAAAATAACTGAAAAACATCCTTCCTCCTCATAACTGCTGTCCAATTAACAGCAATTAACAACCGATTTTGATAAACGGCACGGAACTTAATGCAAAAACGGTTCCAATTTAACTAGTCTGTGGTCTGTAGTCTGTGGTCTGTAGTTGTTATTGGTTACTATTATTAAAAACTATAGACCAAAGACTACAGACCACAGACTTGTTTTATTCCCATTTTACCCTATTTTTGCCGTCCGTTTAAATGGAGGGCGTAGCTCAGTTGGTTAGAGCGTCAGTTTGTGGCACTGAAGGCCGGGGGTTCGAGACCCCTCGTTCTCCCCAAAAACAAAACAAAACCTATCCGCCCGGGGGCTGATAGGTTTTTAAATTTTAATGAATGACATATAGTTGGGTGCTGATCCCTCTTATTTCGGCTTTTATCGGGTGGTTCACCAACTGGATAGCGATCAAGATGCTTTTTCACCCCCGTGAGCCCAAAAAGATCCTGGGTATTACCCTGCATGGCATTTTTCCAAAACGGCAGCGGCAGTTTGCCGAAAAACTGGGTAAGCTGGTCAGTTCCGAACTGCTTTCGTTTAAGGATATAGAGGATAAGATCACCAGTCCGGAAAACGTGCAGAAGATGATGCCCTATGTGGATCAACACATTGAGCATTTTTTGCGGGTAAAACTGGCGGATAAAATGCCGGTGATCAGCATGTTTATCGGCGAAAAGACCATCACCGAGCTGAAAGCCGTTTTTATGGGAGAAATGGAAGCGCTTTTCCCTGAGATCATGGGCAGGTATATGCATAACCTGCAGGATCAGCTTGACCTGGAAAAGATCATCACTGAAAAGGTAAGCCTGTTTTCATCTGATAAACTGGAGCAGATACTAAATGCCATTATGGCGAAAGAGTTCCGTTTTGTGGAGATCATCGGCGGGGTACTGGGATTTGTGATCGGGCTGTTACAGGTACTGCTCACTTTCTGGCAATAATATCTTATTACCCTGTAAAAAGGGATAGTCACCGACAAAATAGGAAGATTTTGCCTGTCCTGACTCACCTTTGTCCACTTAATCGCCCATCTTACCGTTGGTGTATTGAAAAGTAGGGCAACAGCAACCGGCATAGCAACTTTGCATCATATAATACAAGTTAATACAAGCAATCGTCATGAGAAATTTATTGATTCTTTTTGTTCTTAGTCTTTCACTGACTTCCGTATCTGCCCAGTTTCCGGGTGGCGGGGGTATGCGAGGGGGCGCCATGGGTGGCCAGAATATGAATATGGGCCATTTTTATGGCAAAATCGTTGATAACAGTAAAAAAGGCATTGAAGCGGTTACCGTTCAGTTAACTGGCAACCGTTTTGATACAACGACCAAAAAAATGGTTCCTGCCATTTTTGGCACCACCATTACCCGTGCCAACGGTGAATTCAGCTTTGAAAGCCTGCCTGTTATGGGCAATTTCAAGCTGACTTTGAGCGCTATCGGCTATAAAAACGTTGAACAGACCATCAAATTCGACATCAAAATGCCACAACCGGGCAGCAATGCATCCGGCGCTGGTGGTATGACCAGTATGATTGGTATGGTGGATAAGGACCTGGGCAATATTAAAATGGAAGAAGACGCTACCAACCTGGGTAATGTAACCGTTACCAGCACTGCGAAACCCCAGTTTGAAATGGGTATCGACAGGAAAACATTTAATGTTGATAAGAACCTGGTGAGTACGGGTCAGACTGCTACAGAGATCATGAAGAGTATCCCTTCACTGAACGTGGATATTGATGGAAATGTGACCATGCGTAATGCAGCGCCGCAGATCTTTATTGACGGAAGACCCACTACCCTTACACTCGACCAGATACCGGCTGATATCATAGACAAAGTAGAACTGATCACCAACCCTTCTGCCAAATTTGATGCATCGGGTGGTAATGCAGGTATCCTGAATATCGTATTAAAGAAAAACAAGAAGACCGGTTACAACGGTGGTATCCGCGCAGGTATCGACTCACGTGGTAAACCAAACCTGGGTGGCGATCTTAACCTGCGCCAGAATAAGGTGAACATCAGCCTGAACGGTAACTACGGTGAAAGGAAATCCATTTCAAACGGCATTACCGACAGGAACAATTTCGCAACTGCTTTTACACAGCCAAGTGTAACACATAATGTACTGAATGGTACCAATACAGGCTATTTTGCTTTCTTCCGTGGTGGCCTGGATTATTTTGTAGATAACCGTAATACGTTTTCTATCGCTGCCAACTATGTAAAAGGAAAGTTCAATAATGAGCAGACGCAACGCGTGGATTCAACTATCAATGGTGTGTATTCTTCTTTCAGCAATGTCAATACACTGAGCGATGCAAACTTTAAAAACTTTGGTTCACAGTTCAGTTATAAACACAATTTTGCGAAGAGCGGTCATGATATCTCTGCCGATATCAACTACAATTCCAGCAAGAATGAGAATGTGAACAATATCGGTTCACAGGCATATACTCCTGCCGGAGCGGTTAAAGGAAAATCATTGCTCCAAAGAACTTTAGGCAATGGTTCCAATAGTTTCCTGACAGTACAGGCCGATTATGAAAACCCGATTTCAGATGATACCAAATTTGAAGCCGGTGTAAGAGGCGCGATCAGGAACTTTACCAACCTCAGTGACCAGTTTATTTATGATCATGCAAGCAGCAAATATGTGCTGGTTCCATTGATCAGTAACAAATACAAGTTCAACGACCAGGTATATGCTGCGTATGCTACCTATACTTTTAAAGTAAAAAAATGGAACTTCCAGTTAGGTCTGCGTGCAGAAAGTTCACAATACACGGGTAACCTGCTTACACAGTCCGGTGTAGATTCGGCTAAATTCGAGGTAAGCTACCCGTTGAGTCTTTTCCCAAGTACCTTTATTACCTATAAAGTGGATGACAAACAGGATTTCCAGTTCAACTACTCACGTCGTGTGAACCGTCCGAACTTCTTCCAGTTAATGCCATTCCCTGATTATTCTGATCCGCAGAATATCAGCGTGGGTAATGCAGGGCTGCAACCTGAGTTCACCAACTCATTTGAAGTATCGTATAACAATGCCTACAAACGCAGTGCGAACTTCCTGGCGAGCCTGTTCTTTAAACGCAATACCAACCTGATCACCAGGTATAGCTACCAGGATATTAATCCGGTAAATGGTGAATATGCCAACTTCAGCACATTCATCAATGCCAACAGCAGTTATGTAACCGGTCTTGAGCTGACCAACCGTGTACCAGTTACCAAATGGTGGGACATGATGCTGAACGTAAATATTTTCTATTCAAGTATCGATGCATTCGTACCTAAAACAGCTACTACTCCTGAGCAAAAGCTCACCAATGAGTTGACAAGCTGGTTCGCTAAAATGAACAATACTTTCAAAGTAGCAAAAGGATGGTCAATACAATTCAGCGGCGATTACCAGGCTAAAAGCATCCTGCCCCCTAACAGCGGTGGTGGTGGTGGACGCGGTGGTCCCGGCGGTGGTGGTGGCGGTATGATGTTTGGCGGCGGCCCGCAATCCACTTCACAGGGATACAATTTCCCACGTATCGGGGTTGACCTGGGTATACGCAAAGACTGGACATGGAAAAACGGACAAAGCGGTTCTTTGAACCTGAGCATGAACGATATCTTCCGTTCACAGATCTTCAAGAGCTACTCAGAAGCGCCGGGCTTCTTTACCCAGATCAGCGAAAGAAGAAGGGACCAGCAGGTATTGCGCCTGAACTTCAGCTACCGTTTTGGTAAGTTCGATGCTACCCTGTTCAAACGTAAGAATACCAAAGCCGACCAGAGTGGCGGACAGGATATGATGGGTGGTAATCAATAAACACCGACAATTTTCTTTACGAATATATCCGCCCGGGTTTCACCGGGCGGATTTTTTTATGACTATTGATACTCTATAGGGGCAAAAAATAATTTCCACATGGATACCCCACCCTCATGAGGGAAGAGTTTATGAACCGCTGTTTCCACCAGTTGTATAGTACATTCACCTGTTTCGGGATCAAAATCATCCAGGTGGTGCCATGTATAATCTGCTGCATCTTCTGCGAGTATACCGGCTTTTTTAAAAGCTACCTGGAAATCCATTTCACGGCTGCCGGTAAGTACAATTTTAATACTGTTATTGGCATGATTGAAAAGGTATTGCGGCGTTTTCAAAAAATCCGGACCCAGGCCATTGGCGCTCAACTGTAACCTGATCGTTTTTCCATTAACTACTCTGCTGATCCACGTACCTGGTGTACCCACACGTGTTGCCACGATTACTTTCTTGATATAATCAACCAGCTCAAACCAGGCCCTGCCCCCTCTTGACTCAAGTCTCTTTACCTGTAGTATGATCTTCATGTCTGCCACCGCTCCCCGGAAAATGATGTTTCCTTCCGGATCCATGAGATCAATGTTTTTGACCATCCGGTAAATACGGAACCCAAAATCATGTTCGGCCATAAACAGTTCAAGGTCGGGACCCAGTGTACTGAGATAAGATGCGATCTTCTTTTCAAGTGCCGGCAGGTTGCCATTGTTCTTGATCGCCAGCATTACATCATACGCCTCCTCACCGACTTTTTTGTAGATCCGGATGCTTTTATACACCACTACACCTATATCATGATAAAATGTAACACACATATCAGCTGGTAATTTTACAAAGTGTACAGGTTTTACCTATCAGGCTGGTAAATTGTAAGCCCAGTTCTTTCATGGCCTGTTCATCTTCACTGGTTAACTTGAGCATTTCTTTTATTACGACAAACAGTTCCTCTAAAGTGCGGAAACCTCGTTTAAGCGCTTCAAAAATGGCACGTATGAATTCTACCACCGCTTTTGCCCCTGACTTTAACGCCTGGATGATCTGCTGCACCACTTTAACCAGTCCCTCGATAGACAAACCAGCGGCAATACCGATGAGTTTTTCCACGGATGATTTGATAAAATCAACCACACCTTTGCCGATACTACCGATTTTTTCTACGGCTGCACGTATGCCGTCAAGCCCGCCTGACCAATAGATACTGATCAACACCTGCAGTACAAAACCTGTAAGTCCACCGAGGAAGTAGGCCACTTTTTCCAATGAGATCTCAGAGGCCCAGGCACTGAGATCCAGTTTTTTGAGTTGTGCGATGATCTCATCCACTGCTTCAGAAAAAATGGAAGAAAAGTCTACGGTGGAAAGCGTTTGTATCATTTCGTCGATCATCTCAAGTGCCTGGGGTATTAATGTCTGTGCATTCTTCATGGCATTACCAATCATTCCCATGGCCTTGAAGAGATAGCCCACCAGGTCAACAATTCCTAATACCGCTTCGAGTAATGAGTTCCAGAGACCGCAGAAATAAGCATTGAGGATATAAATATATCTCTCACCAAAAGACACAAAAAACGGAACCGCATTCTCACATGCCGAGATCATTTTTTCAAACAGGGCAAGTTCCAGTTCAGCGCATTGCTGTACAAAAGCAATGGCCCCATCTGCGCCGGGATACTTAGAAAGCTGCGAGTCGATCACCTGTTGCATTTTGCCATCGAATCTTGCTTTTTCTTCTTCCAGCCCTTTTCTCAAACCATCCGTTACTTTTTTAACAGCACCTTCCCCCTGTGCGGCCCAGGTTTTCAGCGTGCGTATGGAAAAAGGAAGCAACGCCGGTTGAAACGAATCATTGGGTTGCTGGTTTCCTTCTTCATCTGTAACAGGTGCATCAGGATCCCAGCTTGTTTCGGAAAATTTGAAATAGTAACGCAGTTTTTCAGTTACTCCAAGAATAAAGTCCCCCAGCAGTTCGTATAAAGGCGCCATTACCATGGATTGAATATTCAGGAACTGTAGCAGGCCGATAAAAAAAACAGAAGATGTGTTGGTTATCTTTCCCGTAGTGATCAGTTCCTGTATTTCTTCTCCCGTAAAATCAAGCGCAAACTCCTCGCCATCCGCATTGCTGTACACCTGGTATTTCTCGGCAAATTTCTGTTCGATGTACCCGATCTCTTTTTGTTTTTTCAGGTTATCGCGAAACAAACTTCCTATTTTGATATAAGAAGTTTTGCCACTGAAAAGATCGGTACTGTTGTCTTCGAGAAAAATACATACTTCATCTGCGGCCGGTTCTGTCTTAGCATAAGCCTGTTGCAGGTATGAATCGTCTTTGGATACGAATAACAATACGCGGTAAGTAAATAACTCCTTTTCCGTTTCTTCCTTTAGGCCGTTACCATTCCCGTCAAGAAATGCGATCATGTCGCGGACCAGTTGCTGTGATACATTGTTTTCCGATATTACTTTTGTGGAACCTGATACCTGCTTATCCGCACTAGGAAAATACAGGTTCTCCGCCCCCCTGCCATCGCACGAGAGGGGACCATCTGCCAGTCCGCTGGTGGTCCGGTACAATCCAGGCTCACAAGGAAACGCACATTCTGAAGCAAAGGGGGCTACAGTATCAAAATTAAAAGCCATATACAGGTATATATTTTAACATCCTGAATAATATTATTCCGTATCTGTCGTATCAAGAGTTTCACCCGTTTCGGTATCATCATCCGAATCCCCCAGGATAACATCCGATCCACGGAGAAGGGTATCTTCTTCACCGCTTTCCACCTCATGACAGCATGGTAGTCCTTCATCCTCGAGATAAACCGAACTGCCCTGTATAATGGTAAGCGTAGTAGGTACACGGGTTTCCCATTCCTTGTCCACAAAACCTTCAATTTCCATCAGCTCTTCATCGATGGATACATACAGGTCATCATCTGTATCCATGACCAGTCCGCCACCGTTCCAGATATCACCTGTTTCCATATAATAATCCATGGCCTCTTCAAAACCGGGACGCACCGGTATCACCACGCGGGCCATACCGCTCTGTAGGAAGGACTGGAAAATGGGATCATCGGCATCTTTTGTCTGCAGGAGTTCTATCCAGCTGCATTTGCCGGCCCAGTAGTAAGGATAAAAAATATACGCCATCAGGCTCCAGTCGAAAGCCTGTTCAAAAAACTTTACCTGTGATGAATAGGCTTCCCAGGCAAGTGTTTGCTTTACCTGTGGAACATCACAACTGCCGGTATAATAAAAATCCTTTCCCTGTGTTCTGCTAAAAGGTTTTACCATCATTTCTATGGCTATCCTTTGCAGTTCACGCTGCTCTACAGTACGGTTGAAATCGCTGCTGTTACTGTCTTCCTGGTCCTCTTCTTCGGCTGCCACAGCGGCTTCTTCTTCCTCCACTGCTTCTTCATACGCAGCAAGCTGGTCATCATACGCCTGCATCAGCGCATCATACACACTATTTTGCCAGGCCGCAGTTTCGCTATCGTCAAGTTTTAGTTTGACGGTAAGGTTTACGGAAAAATCATACACATTCTTACAGTTAACAGATGCCGATAAGGATGATTTGATATCGGGCAGATCGAACGTTTTAGAACCTGTTTTGGTGGAACTCTTCGCCTCACTGTTTCCTTCTGATTCGGTAAGATTGTCCTTATCATACTTGATGGTTTCCTCGTACACTTTCAGTTTGAAATAAGTATTGGGTTCCCAAAAATCGCTCATGTGGTAATCAAAACTGAAGCTGACACTTGCTTCATACGCCGAATACATGCTAAGGTCACCTGTTTCATTAAAGTTTACCGCATACGAATAAGTGGATTCCTTTGCATCCGGATCAGAAGTAGGGGTAAGCGATTTGGTGATGGTTTTAGTGGATGGTGTAACCGGTTCATCCAGTGTGATACCATAAGCGCGGCCCAGCTCCAGATAATTATCTTCCGTGATATCCGATGCACTGTCAATACCCAGGTCAGACAGGGAAGTTGGCGCTTCAAGTTCACTCTCCACACCGGTGTCTGCCGCGGCTTCGGCCTGCGCTTTCAGCGCCTGCTTGTAAAATTTGGCCGGTTCGGGTATGAGAAACTCGATCATGAGCCTTTTGCCATAATTGATCAGCCGGTTTTTATAAATGATATCTATCCAGCGGTACACACCGGTCACATGTTGTGTGCCCTCGCGGTTATCATAGCCGTGTCGGTTGTTCTCTTCATATTCCTCCAGTATCTTACTGGTCCTTTTTTGCGTAGTTTTCTGTAGTACGCGTTCCAATGCGGTATTCGTTACTTCCTGCGCATAGGTTTGCGCCGCAGAGTCGGAAGAGGTGGAAGAAGTAGAGGAAGCAAAATCAAAACTGCCATCCGCTGATACGGTCACCCCTGCATAACTTCCCGACACACCCAACGAAGCCCCTGCACTGATAGAAGTATCTTTTGACAGTTGTTTGGCTATCTCGGATTGCAGTTCATTACGGTTCGTAGATACTGTATCGCTCTGGTTCTCTACTTCTATTTCTGTTGTATCTTCTTCCGTGGTTTCTGTACTGATCAGGCTGCGTGTCTGTCTTTCTTTATACTCCCTTGCCATAATGTTTTCAATACGCGACACTTCGCCGGGTACATAACAACATACTTCCTGCTCTACCTTACGGTACACACCGATACCCAACCTGTGTACCCCATACAAAACGCCCATAGAAGGTGGTGTAGGGCCGGTAAACGAAGAACTCACCTGTAATATCCCTGTGCCATTGGTGACCGGACTATTGGGCGATCCCGTTGTTTCTACTTCGATCGTATGGCCATTACTAAGCGTAAAACTCCCGCTGAAACCAAACTGTTTTTCGTTGTTATCAGACAGTTCCTTATCTGCAATAAGTTTGAGCATCAGTAATCCATCATTATCAGTCCCGATTTCTGTAACAGCATCGCTGTTTATGGTATTGGCACCATAGGTCAATTGCTGTTTCGCGCTTGTGATATAAGCGCCGGAATACCCAGTATTCAATGTCAGCAATAATTCCTCCTGGTCAACGGATAATGCATAGCTGTACAGTGGAATAGCTTCCTTTTTTTTACTCTTACGGAAGCTCGAGACCGTAAACGATGACCTGCGCCGTTCTTCGCTGATATGTGCGTCGAGCAGCCGTTCGGCCATTACAAGGGTTGTGTCTTTCTCTGCATTTTTTTCAAGAAAGCTCCTGGTATCAGCGGACAAATTTTTTGCGCCTTTTGTACTGTTTTCAAGTAATGGTGCCAGTTTTGATCCATCTTTTACCATGGTCATTGCAGAACGTAACTCACTTTTGATACGACTGTATTTTTCTACGCGGTAACCTGTTTTAAACTTCGCATGTTTTTTATTCAGGTCCCTGGTACTCTTCTTCTTTTTGTCTTTTCCCGAATCCTTACCATCGGTTTTTTCACGGCCCACAGAAAAACATTTTGGGATCAATACCCGTGCCTGCGCGATTCTTTGCAGGAAGATATCGACCCGTTCCTTGTCGAGTGGCGACGCAGGTTTTCGCGGAGTGGTGATCAGCAGGATAGCTGTTTTATCATAGTCAGTTTCTTTATACAGGTGTACGAAATGACTGGTGATAATAAGCTGGATACAGGCCTGGCGAACCGTTGGGTTATTACGGGTAATGGTCTGGTAAAAAAGATGATCCCACAAGGACAACAACTTTTCAAGACCCGGTTTTTCCGCCTCTTTTAACCGTTCATTTGCCAGATCATCGGTAATAGTGTTCCTGTTATGAATGAGCCATGATGAAAGATCATAGAAAACTCCGAATGCGTCTTTTATATCCTGTAGCGTATGATAAACAGGTTTGAAAGACTTCGCTGCCAATTGAACGGCTTCCCGCGCAGCAGAGAGATTTTCAGCATCCAGTTCGCATGTAAAAAAACTCTTGGACAGATCAGGGTGTGTGATAAACCTGTATTTTTTCCTGTCTCGGTTGATCAGCTGAGGCGTCCTCAAACTGACAAACCGGAAAAGATCGGTTTTAACGGGCGTGATTTTTTGCGTTGCCATATAAAAGCAGTTTTGGTGTACAGGCAAACAGACACGACTTATTACCAGGTAATCACTACCTGTAAGAATGTCTGCAATAAAACCGGGGGATGATCAATGTGATAACTACGCCAACAATACAAGCTTGCAATTATTCCGCATGGGTAAGATGGGTTGGCGGAATAAAAGTACTCAGCGTACCAGGGATCTTATACGGGGAATTTCCCGTTTTTTAAAATTGAGTGAAAAGCAATACTCTTTTCCTGAAATGACATCTATAGAAGATTGCCGGCAATCTTACTTCTCAAACATTGAGTCTTTCTTCATACGCCACTTGCTCACCAAACTCAAGCCAGCGTTTTAGTATGCGTAGGTACATGGCCCAGCAGAATGAGGAGATACGGAAATGTTCATTATTTTCCGGCCAGCCGATATGGGCGAACTCCAGTTGTGTACCTTTATCAAATGCTATAAGCGTAAAACTTATTATGGTATTCAACCAGTCTGCATCTGCATCGAATATTTGCAGTTCAAAAAAATCATTGCCTAAGACTTTTGTTACAACTGCGCGCCAGTTGTATCCTTCACTAAAAAACAATATATATTCAGTGCCTTCTACTGGTTCGCCGGATGATGTCTTGGTCCACCACGCATTAAGCCCCGCCGGAGTACTGATTGCTTCAAATACTTTTGCGATAGGTGCGTTGATGGGTAATGTGTGAAAGATATCCGGCATTTGCCTGAAAGTTATCAAAACTCTCTGAAATGCGAAAAGCAGTTTTACCGAAACCTTACTATTGTAGGTTTTATATCATTTCCTGAAAAATATATTGGGGATCAAATTCAACGGCGTTCTCTCTCAGGAGAGCCATATATTCATCAAGGAATTTCTGTTGTTTATGATGTGCTTCCTGATTTTGAATATAGCTGTACACCTTTTGTACTTGTGACTGACTATACGAAAAAACACCATATCCTTCCTGCCATGCAAACCTGGATACTACAAGAGAATGATCGTTGATATATTTGGATGACTTAGCCTTTATTATTTTCATCAACTCTGAGATAGATACGGCTGGTCGTAACCCTACGAGGCAGTGGACATGATCCTCTACACCATTTACAATTAAAGTTTTACAGTTGGCTTCATTGACCAGGTTACCGATAACTGCAAACACCTGATGGCGCCATGCTTTGTCTAAAACCGCACGGCGATACTTGACTGCAAATACTGTTTGCAGGTACACCTGATGATACGTATTGGCCATACAAATACATTTACGGGATGCAAAATAATCAGGCTTTCAATGGTAAAATTGCGTATTTATACTGCGGTGTTTTCATTGCCTATCTTATATCTATCGAGCCTACGGCTCTTATTGGCGGGTATGGCTGGCTAGTCAACGGATTGAAATCCGTTGTTACAGGATTTAATCAAGGCTACGCCTTTCATGGCTCAAAATTCTATTTTGTCTTACAGGTACATCATTGCTGAGCTAAACAACAACTTACTGACAAAATGAGTCAATCCTATCATTTGCCAACAACGGATTGAAATCCGTTGTTACAGGATTTAATCAAGGCTACGCCTTTGATGGCTCAGGAATTTATTTTTGGTTTGCGATAAATCATTACTGAAATAAGCGACAGCTTACTGACAAAGTGAGCCGTAGGCTCATACAATATTGTAACAACGGATTTCAATCCGTTGATGATCAACAACAAAAAATACTGAGTGCCGTAGGCACGGCTGATATAATCTTAGTTTTTACCTGTTTTTCCCCGTCAGCATCGGCACAAAAGAAAACATATCAAATGCTTCTTCCAGCATCGACCCGTCTTCCTGCTTGGTGAGCCGCAACATTCTTTGTGCATCGCCGTGATCTAAAGGGATGATCATGCAGCCACCGGTCTTCAATTGTGTTACCAGTTTGGGGGGGATAATAGGCGCTGCGGCAGTGATGATGATCTTATCAAATGGTGCATAGGTAGGTAGTCCTTCAAATCCATCACCGAAAAAGAATTTGATATTCGGGTACTTACTCCTGAAATAATACTCCTTTTGCTGGTCGTATAGTTTTTTCTGTCTTTCAATGGTATATACCCAGGCACCCATTTCTGCCAGTACGGTTGACTGGTAGATACTACCGGTACCAATTTCGAGTATTTTATCTGATTTTTTTACCTGTAGAAGTTGTGTCTGGTAAGCCACGGTGTATGGCTGAGAAATAGTCTGGTCAGCGGCAATGGGAAAGGCCCTGTCCTCGTAAGCGATCTTATCAAAAGCGGAATCGAGAAAATAGTGACGGGGAATATTGTTCATGGCAGTAAGCACGTTCTCATCCGTGATGCCTTTTTCCCGCAACAGGTCAATTAGTTTTTTTCGCAGCCCTTTGTGCTGGTAGCTGTCCTCGTACTTTCTCATAGCAGGACGAATATAGACTTTTGGGGGGTGGGTTGGATGGGTGTGAAAAGAAAAAGAGATTGTGGTTTTTGTCAACATCCTTTGGGAGGAGGAAATTTTTGCCACAGATTTCACAGATTAGCACAGATTTTTTCTGTGTCTATCTGTGAAATCTGTGGCTAAACTATCTAAGCTTCATATCAACGATAATTTCCTGGATCTTTTTTTCCAGCGAAGCATACACGGTATCGAAATCTTCTTTGCGCTCAAGTTGGGTATGTACGCTGAAGTAGAATTTGATTTTAGGTTCCGTACCCGACGGGCGTGCCGATATCTTGGAGCCGTCTTCCGTGATAAACTGCAACACATTGCTTTTGGGTAAACTTATCGGCCAGCTTTCACCGGTTGCCAGGTTTTTACCTGTTTGTAACTGGTAGTCCAGCAGGCTTGTGACTTTGGAACCCGCAATAGTAGCTGGTGGTTTCTCTCGGTAACCCTCCATCATGGCAGCGATCTCTTTCTGTCCGTTCATGCCTTTTTTGGTGATGCTGATCAGGTTCTCGTAATAGAAACCATACTCGATATACAGTTCTATCATCTTGTCGAAAAGTGTACGGCTCTTGTCTTTTTCATAAGCGGCCATTTCACAGAGCAAGGCTACTGCGCTTACGGCATCTTTATCGCGTATCTGGTTACCTATCATCAATCCAAAGCTTTCTTCCCCTCCTACTACATAATTTTTTTTGCCTTCCAGTTCTTTTATTTTTTCTGCGATCCATTTAAAACCGGTCAGTACATTGAGACATTCCACATGGTTCTTTTCCGCTACGCGGTTAATCATTTCTGTGGTTACTATGGTGGTGATCACCATATCATTCGGCTGCGCAATTCCTTTTGCTTTGCGGGCTTCCATCATATAGGTAAAAGCAAGTACCGCGGTCTGGTTGCCATTCATGAGTACCCATTCTCCTTTGTGGTTCTTTACACCAATACCAACACGGTCGGCATCAGGGTCAGTACCCAGCAGGATATCAGCATCCAGTTCTTTGGCTTTATCCATCCCGATACGCATCGTTTCGCTTTCTTCGGGGTTGGGGTAGCCTACTGTGGGGAAATTACCATCCGGTATGGCCTGCTCCGCTACAATATGCACATTGGTAAATCCAAAACGTTTCAGTACTTCAGGAACCAATGTGATACCGCTTCCATGAATAGGCGTGTACACGATCTTCAGGTCGTGCTGTTTTGCGATGACATCAGGATACACACTTAACCCCTGCACCATATCCATATACGCATCATCCATTTCCTTGCCGATGATGGTGATATTGGATGCGCCCCCTTCAAATTTCACATCATTCACATTGGTGATGGCTTCTACTTCTTTGATCACATTACTGTCATGCGGCGGTACAAGCTGTCCACCATCGTTCCAATAAGCTTTATAGCCATTGTATTCCTTGGGGTTATGTGAAGCAGTACAAACCACCCCGGCCTTACAACCCAGTTTACGTATCGCAAAACTCAATTCGGGAGTTGGCCGTAATGAATCGAATAAATATACTTTCATGCCGTTGGCAGCAAATACATTGGCTGTTGTTTCTGCAAAAAAACGGCTGTTATTACGGCTGTCATGCGCAATGGCCACTCTTATTTCTTCATGGCCATAGGTTTTCTTCAGGTAATTGGCAAAGCCCTGGGTTGCCATACCCACCGTGTACTTATTCATACGGTTGGTACCAACACCCATGATGCCACGCAGGCCGCCGGTACCAAATTCAAGACTCCGGTAAAAAGAATCGGCCAGTTCCTCTGTATTGTTATTCTGCAATTGCGTAATGGCGTCTTTTGTTTGCTGGTCGTAATTACCATTGAGCCATCCATTCACTCTTTCCTGTATAGCAGCATCCATACGATTGATTTTGAAGCAAGTTTAGTAAAGAATATTGAATGTACAAGCATAAGGAACAAGAATCGGATAAGTAGAACAGAAAGTCGGTTTCCCTGTTAAAATAGTAAGTTTGAAATACGAAAACCCTGTTGTTCATATTACTGCTGCTGATCAGTCATGTATCGCCCTGCCAGGATAGTATTCCCGCTGTAGTGGCCCGTCCTGTCAATACCCGTTTTTACATTGCCACGGCAGGAACACTAGCCGGTTATGGTCTTACGGTGGCTGCTTTGTCCAATGCCTGGTACAAGCAATACCCGCAATCTTCTTTTCATTTTTATAATGACCTGCACGAATGGATGCAGATGGACAAGGCCGGTCATATTTTCAGCAGTTATACCATCAGCCGGCTCAGCAACGAGGCATGGAGATGGGCAGGGTTAGAGGACAATACAAGAATACTGGCAGCCGCATTAACCGGATCATTATACATGACCACCATTGAGGCCCTTGACGGGTTTTCTGCTGACTGGGGATTCAGCCTGGGCGATATATCAGCCAATCTCGCAGGCAGCCTGTTATTTGCCTCGCAGGAAATGATCTGGAAGGAACAAAGGATACACATGAAGTTCTCTTTTCACAGGAGCCATTATAATGATGCTTCCTTAAACCATCGCTCAGATGCCTTGTTTGGCAGTACTGCCACAGAAAGAATACTGAAGGATTACAACGCACAAACCTACTGGCTGAGTGTAAACCTGTCTTCTTTCAATAAACATTCACGGATACCGCGCTGGTTAAATATCGCAGTTGGGTATGGCGCTACCGGTATGTTTGGAGGAACAGAAAATATACAGAGAGACTATAACGGCAATATCGTTTTCAACCGGAATGATATAGCCCGTTACCGCATTGGCTATCTGGCGCCAGATATCGATCTTACCCGTATCAAAACAAAAAACAAGCTACTGAAAACCGTTTTCTTCCTGCTCAACTCCGTCAAGTTCCCAACACCTGCTATCGCATTTTCGAAAAAAGGGATTGAATGGAAATGGATGGCGTACTAAGGTCTGTGGTCCATAGTCTGTGGTCTTTAGTTAGTCTCAAGATTCAGACCACAGACCATAGACTACAGACCATAGACTAAACAATATACGCTCCCAATATCTCCCCACCCTCCACCTCCACATGTATATGGTCCTGCAAGGTAGTGGCTACGGACAGGCCTACATAATCCGGTTTTACAGGGAACAGTTTGTGCATACGTTCTACGAGCACCAGCATCTGGATGCTTTGGGGATGAAAATTGAGCAGGGGTTTTAAAGCATACAAGAGGGTTTTACCGCTATTGGTCACATCATCTGCTATGACTACCGTAACATTATTGAGGTCGATATCCTCGCTTAACTGAACATCATCAGGATGGGTTTTATCCAATAACGCAGAGATCACTTTTATTTTGTTGGAAATATGTTCCCCTAACAGTTTGCCTATCCTTTCAGCAATAACAGTACCGCTGTTTCGGATACCAATGATCACAATCGGCGTTTCATCGCCACTGATATGTTCTGCCAGTTCCAGCGCCAGCCGTTTCAGTTTCTGAACCGCCGCTTCTTTGCTCAGGATATAATTTTTCTCCGCCATAGTACCCAAAAATAACAACAAACCGCGCCTTTGCGCTTTTGCGTGCATTTATTTTTGATATCATTACCCAAAAGCACCATTTAGCCAAAACAATTACCTTAGCACCATAACTGCGGTCCATGCAATACCTACAGCAAATCCTTTTCCTGGTCCTTTCCGCCATAGCCATCTGGCTATTTGTGAAAAAAGTGAAAGAGATCACCCGGAATATCTTACTGGGCAAAGACGAATCGCTTACTGACCAGCCGGGCAGACGCTGGAAAAACCTGCTATTGCTTGCTTTCGGTCAGAAAAAAATGTTCCGTAACCCATTAGTGGCTGTTTTGCATTTTGTAGTGTATGCGGGATTTATCATCATCAATGCAGAAGTACTGGAGATCATACTGGATGGACTGCTGGGTACACACCGCCTGTTTGCGGAGCCATTGGGACAGTTTTACAACTGGCTGATCAATAGCTTTGAGTTCCTCGCTGCCGGTGTAACCATTGCCTGCGCCATATTTCTTGTAAGAAGGAACCTCATTAAACTAAAAAGATTCATCCACAAGGACCTGAAAGGCTGGCCACGCAGCGATGCAAATTATATACTGCTCACAGAGATCATACTGATGAGCCTGTTCCTGACCATGAATGCTGCCGACCAGGTATTGCAATCACGTGGTCATGAGCATTACCAGTCAACAGGCTCCTTTTTTGTTTCATCATGGCTCTCACCACTTTTTACAGGTATGAGTGATGCCGCACTGGTAACGCTTGAGAGAATCTGCTGGTGGTTGCATATCGCGGGCATTTATGCATTTTTGAATTACCTGCCATACTCCAAACACCTGCATATCATGCTGGCTTTCCCTAATGCCTATTTCGCAAGACTGGAACCGCAGGGTAAGATGAAGAATATGCCGGCTGTGCAGAATGAAGTACTGTATGCCATGCAACCCGAGACCATACCTGTAGATGCAACACCGCCCGCACATTTTGGCGCCAAAGATATTTTTGAGCTGACCTGGAAAAGTCTGCTCGATGCGTATAGTTGTACAGAATGTGGAAGATGTACCGCGGCATGCCCCGCAAACATCACGGGTAAATTACTGAGTCCAAGAAAGATCATGATGGCCACCCGCGACAGGATGGAAGAAGTGGGCAGGAACATCAATACCAACAAACAGTTTGTAGCGGATAATAAAACATTACTCCACGATTATATCACAGTGGAAGAACTCCGTGCATGTACCACCTGTAATGCCTGCGTGGAAGAATGTCCGGTAAGCATCTCTCCTCTCGAGATCATCACCGAACTGCGCCGCTCACTGATTATGGAAGACAGCAATGCGCCACAGGAATGGAACAGCACTTTCAGTAATATAGAAAACAATTTTGCGCCCTGGAAATTTTCACCGGATGAGAGAGATAAATGGGCAGTGGAAAGTTAGGGAACAGATGAACAGGGAACAAGGAACAGATGAATGTTGAATGTAGAATATCGAATGATAAAATAATCCTGGCATATAATGCAATTTTCAGCCTTCCCTTTTTCAATAACTGATTTTGATAAGATCGTTCCTGAGATACACAAAGGTGTTACAGGCTCTGCCGAATGGCGGGTTTTGCAGAGGGATGATGTACGGATACGTTTGGTAAGATATTCGCCCGGATACATGGCTGATCATTGGTGCAGTAAGGGGCATATTATTTTTTGCGTGGAAGGATCTATGGTGACTGAATTAGAGAATGGCAGTAATCATACGCTTTGCAAAGGCTGCATGTACACTGTGGGAGATAATAGCGATGCGCATCGGACATCTACGGAAGAAGGTTGTGTTTTATTTATTGTGGATTAATACACTCTTTTAATAATGAATATCGAATGACGAATGATGAACGACGAAAGAGAATGTAGGATGAAGCATCATTCATCATTCGTCATTCGATATTCTTTTCCTTATTTTCGTACAAACACACCTCCTTATGAAAGTGCCCACAATGGCCGAGATGGCGATGAATGGAGAAACACCTGAGATACTTTTCTGGGTGGGCTGCGCCGGCAGTTTTGATCAGCGCGCGCAAAAGATCACAAAAGCCTTTGCCACCATACTGGACAAAGTGGGATTGAAATATGCCATTCTTGGTAAAGAAGAAGCCTGCACCGGCGATCCCGCACGAAGGGCCGGTAATGAGTTCCTTTTCCAAATGATGGCTTACCAGAATATACAGGTGCTGAATGGTTATGGCATTAAAAAAATTGTCACTGCCTGCCCGCATTGCTTCAATACGATCAAAAATGAATATCCTGAACTGGGCGGCACTTACGAAGTGATACATCACACCAGTTTTTTACAACAACTGATCGACGAAGGAAAAATAAAACTGAAAGAAGGCGGCACATTCAAGGGCCGTAAAATATCTTTCCATGATAGCTGCTATCTCGGCCGCGCCAACAATATTTATGAGGCCCCGCGTAAAGTACTCGAGGCCCTCGATGCCGAACTGGTGGAAATGAAACGCTGCCGCAGCAAAGGACTGTGCTGCGGTGCCGGCGGCGCACAAATGTTTAAGGAAGATGAGCCCGGCGACAAGCGCATCAATATAGAACGTACCGATGAGGCCCTGGCCACCGGCGCCTCCGTTATCGCTTCCGCCTGCCCATTCTGCAATACCATGATGACAGACGGTGTTAAAACCCGCGAAAAAGAATCAGACGTAGCTGTAATGGATGTGGCGGAATTGATCGCTTTCAGCATGGAATAGAACAGTCTGTTGTCTGTGGTTTGTTGTCTGTAGTTGTTCTGAGTTGCTTGTTAATGGTTATGCTTAACTGACAACAACCATAGACTATAGACCAATAACAACTACAGACAACAAACCACAGACTACAGACCGTTTTCCTATCTTTGCACCATGGATTTCGACTACCAACACCTGATCCCCGAAGATTTTGCTGACAGTTCCCGTGTGTGGATATACCAGTGTAACCGTGGTTTTTTTATGGGTGAAGCGCTGCAGATAGAACCTATGCTGCATGATTTTGTTGAAAGCTGGAACAGTCATGGCACACCGGTGAAAGGATATGCCAATCTTTTGTTCGGCCAGTTTATTGTGCTTATGGCGGATGAAACAGCTGCTGGAGTAAGCGGTTGCAGTACTGACAGTTCTGTGCGACTGATCAAACAAATAGAAGAAACATTCAAGGTGGATATGTTCAACAGGCAGAACCTTGCGTTCCTGGTGAAAGAAAAAATACAGACCATTCCTTTTGCGCAACTGGCGTATGCCTATGAGAACGGTTTTATCAACAGCGATACGATTTATTTCAACAACCTGGTGGCTACCAAAAAAGCCCTGTTTGACCAATGGATGATACCGGTAAAAGATAGCTGGCTCATGCAGCGGTTGCCGCAACAGGCATAATGGGTGAATTTACCATTCTTGATAACAATGGGTATATCATTCAGTTTGGAAGGGAGTTGAAAGAAGAGGAAACCGTCGATGAATGCGAGTGAAAAAGATCAACACAGAGACCACAGAGTTAACAGAGAGCCCTCTGTTAACTCTGTGGTCTCTGTGTTAAAAAAAAATCCGTCACAAAACATCCCGCACCTATTTTTTCTTCAGCTTATCTACTATCGCTTTTTTCTGCTGCTCACTCACCACTTTCTTCTGTACCACCCTGTTTAACTGATAACTCACCGTTACACGGAAATTCCTCGAATTGGTAGAGCTGAAGCTTTCAATATTAAAATTCGAACCGTAAGTATAGGTAGTGTATTGCTGTATGGTAAATGGATCGATCACGTTGAGGCTAACGATCAGCCTTCTATCAAAAAACCGGTGCAGCACCCCAAAATTCATATTCAGGTTACTCCTGCTCCTTCCTTGAGGATCTGCAAAGCTGCTGAAACGGGCGCTGCCTTCAAATGTCAATACATTACTGGGCGTGTAATTGTAATTGAAGCTGGTATAGAATGTACCACCATCCCTGTATTTGTATAAAGCTTTCTCCGTTTCGCTGTATTGGTTATAGGTATAACCCATGCTGCCATTTACCCTGAAACGTTTACTAAAAGTAAACCCACCCCAGGCGCTGGCCTCATATTCCTGCCTGTCTGCAATATTTTTATAGGTGGTTTGTGTTTTACCACCTCCTATGAGTGTGCGGATGGAATTGATCACATTGCGTACTTTGTTATATCCCAGTGATGTATTGATATAATACTTCCCTTTTATCCAGCTAAAGTTCCAGTCAAAATTATCCGAAAGCGCGGGTAGCAGGTATGGGTTACCAAAACGCAGATTATACGGATCCCCATAATCAATATTGGGATTCAACTCCCCGATACCCGGTCTGCGGATAGTAGCGCGGTAAGTAAGTGATGTATTTAATGTTTTGTCAAACTCCTTACGCAGTGTAAAATTGGGCAGGAAACTCCAGTAATTATTTTTCACATCCGATGCATTGCCTTTGAGAAAGGTGAAACCCATCTGTGTATGTTCAGCCTGTACACCACCTGTGATCCTGAATGCATTTGGTAGTAAAAAACTGAGTCCCGCCCGCGCAGTGAATAACTGCTGGTTAAAAAAGAAATCATTGCTCAACAGGTCATTCGTCACATACACACCATCTACTTTACGCAGGTAGCTGCTGTTAAGTGTATTGTGGTAACTGGATGGATTGTACACAACACCGGTTGAAAAATTATTTCCTTTCCCCGGCAGGGGTTTGTTGTAATCCACTCTTAGTGAAGCCGATTTACTATAATTATCAAAGTACTGCGACTGTGTTGAATCCAATCCCGTTGGCAGGGCATTGGGGTCGAGGAACTGTTGGTAAAAATCGCGGTCATTATCGTTCTTACCAGTGTTGCCGATGGCGGTGAACCGGATATATTCAGATGGATTTTTGGCTTTGTGTGTATAAGCAAGCGTGAGGCCGTGTCCATACCCCATTCCTTCGCTCTGGTTGGTACGGGTACTGAGCCGGTAAATCTGGTTGAAACGATTGATATTGGTGTACGTGGCCTCACTGGTATTATCAAAGAAATTAAGGTTACCCTGGTAAGTGATACTGGCCAGGTTCTGCTTATCAAATTCATAATCCGCCTGCAGCCGAAGATTGGGACGCAGGTTCTTATTACTGTATTCGCTGGTGGTATTGAAATAGTTGGTGGAATCCGGGTAAAAATTCTCGCGGTGTGAATATCCATTACCGGTAAATACACTACCCGCAATACCCCCATTGCTGTTGATCGATAATTTTTTATTCCGGTAACTGAGGTTCGCGGCCAAATTGCCTTCTCCACGTGTGCCACCGCTGACTGTCACTTTTCCCACCCATCCTATTTTACCTTTCTTGGTAACGATATTGATCACCCCCCCTGTTTCCGTTGCATACTGCGGTGGCGGGTTGGTCATCACTTCTATTTTTTCGATGCTGCTTCCGGGAAGACTTTCCAGCAAATCCTGGAGCTGCTGTGCGGTGAGATCTGTGGGTTTATCATCAATCAATATCTTGGGTTCCTTTCCTTTCAGGAGAATTTTACCTGTTGGATCATTATTGATCAATGGCATATTCTTCAGCAGTTCTGCGGTGGTAGAACCGCCGCTTAACGCACTTTCGCCAACATTGTACGTGATCTTATCATCCCTGTTTTCGATCAATGGTTTCTCTGCATATACGATCACCTCATCCAATGCAGAAGCCGAGTCATTCAGTTTGATATCACCCAGGTTAAAATCATAACGTTCAGCACGGAGATAGATGCTATCAATATTGGTCATGGCAAAACCCACCGCTTTTACGGTAAGACGGTAATAACCAAACGACAGTTTCTCAAATTCAAAAGAACCGTTCTTGTCTGCAACAGTAGAAAGGTATTTACCGTTGTTACCCAGCAGCATCAATCCAATACTGGAAAAAGCCAGCGGCTTACCCGTTTTGGCTTCCAGCACACTACCGATGATAATGCCGAATTGCGATTTATCATACTGCACATTTGTCTGTGCCTTCGCACAAACAACAGCGCCCAGTAAAAAGAGGGTTGTTAAAAATCTGAACATGTAACGATTGCTTGCGGCAAAGTAAACCACAAACCATTAATTAACCCCCATAAATATACATGTATGGCTATTTTTGCGGATACAATCGGTCAATCATGTACATAGTCTACGGAATACCCAACTGCGATATTATTAAAAAAGTAACCCAATGGCTCCAAAACAAAAAGATCAGCTACAATTTCCACGATTATAAGAAGGACAATATCAGCGCTGAAAAACTACAAAGCTGGTGCAGCCAGGTTGGCTGGGAGACCATTTTCAACAAACGAAGCACTACCTGGAAGGAATTGGGTGAGGCCAGACAGGCAAAGATCACCAATGAAAAAGCGGCTATTGAAGTAATGAGGGAACATACCAGTATCATTAAACGACCGGTGATCGAGAAAGATGGAAAGGTGATCGTAGTTGGATTTGATGCAGTGAAGTATGAGCAGCTTATCTCAAAATAAAATCTGTGAATCTGTGGCGAAAAAAAATACGCCACAGATTCACAGATTTTATTTGATGAGTTGATTATTTCAACACATTTTCCAATGCCTTGTTCAATTCATTCCCATAAAGATTTTTACCAATGATCTTCCCGTTGGGATCTACCAGCAGATTGGCGGGAATACTTTGGATGCGGTACATCTGGGCAACCTGGTTGTTCCAGTATTGCAGGTCGCTTACATGTGTCCAGGTAAGGTTATCGTCAGCTATGGCTTGTACCCAGTTGGGTTTTGACTGATCAAGTGAAACGCCTAAAACGGTAAAATTTTTACTCTTATAAGTATTGTAAGCAGTTACCACATTCGGGTTTTCCCTGCGACAGGGTCCACACCAGCTTGCCCAGAAATCCACCAGTACATATTTACCGCGAAACGAAGAAAGCGCCACCGGTTTACCGTTCACATCTTTCTGTGCAAATTCGACTGCCTGAGAACCCACCATGCCGATCTTGGAGTCGGCGATTCTTTTATCCAGATCCCTCGCAAAAGCCCCTTTGTGTGCTGAAGGCTGCAAGGTGGTATAAAAAGCTTCTACTTCGGTGAGATCATTAAATACGGGGGTCATCACTGATAAAACAAACGCACTGACCGGCGAAGCATTGTGATTTTTGATAAACTGTGCAGTAGCGGTAGTCGCGCCTGCCTTTGTATTATTGTAGATATTCATGAGTGAATCCCTTCTTGCTGCATTTCTTTCCGGGTTGATCATTCCCGCCAGGGAACTCATCTGGTTGAGATAAGGGAGGAACTCAGCCTTAAATGCCGCAAAATCCTGCTGATATGGTGAACCCGTTATCGCAACATTCTGTAGGCTATTGATATCGCCGGTAATGGTAACAGCATCGTTTCCGGCAAACAGATCCACCATCTGTCCTCTCGTGGGGAAACTGAGCTGGAAGATCGATGGATCAATGACCCTTCCTTTAAAAGTGAAGACCCCGTTTTTTACCAGGGTGCTTCCCAATTGCTGGCCATAGGCACCCTCGGTAAGCGTCACCTGTGTACTGTCCTTCAATCCTGCAATTTTCCCGGTGATCACATACCCCTGTGATTGAGCAAGGGCGGTAAACGGTACCAGTAAAAATATCAGCCATTTTTTCATACTAGTGAGAATGTCGTTTCTGTAAAATATCAAGAACGTTCTGCAATTTATGACCTTTGGCGTTAAGCAAAAGTAAATAATGGAACAGCAGATCGGCGGCCTCGTTCAGAAACAGTTCAGAATCATTGTCTTTTGCCTCTATCACCATTTCCACGGCTTCCTCCCCTACTTTCTGGGCTATTTTGTTAATGCCTTTGCCAAACAGTTTCGCCACATACGAATCCTCGGGTGAAGCCTGTTTGCGGAGATCAATGATATCCTCAAGGTACAGCAGGAAATTATCACTCTGGTTCCGTTCGCTCCAGCAGGTATCGGCCCCAGTATGACAAACCGGGCCCGAAGGATGTGCCTTGATCAGCAGAGTGTCTTTATCACAGTCTTCCGCCATGCTTTTCAGCTCGAGAAAATGTCCGCTTTCCTCTCCTTTGGTCCATAGCCTTTTTTTACTGCGGCTGTAAAAAGTGACCCTACCGGTTTGTTCGGTTTTATGAAGTGCCTCTTCGTTCATAAAACCAAGCATCAGTACTTTGTGGGTATCATAATCCTGCACAATGGCAGGGATGAGACCGTCGGCATATTTTGAAAAATCTAGTTGCATGTTATCAATTTATGTTTGATCTCTGTGTACCTCTGTGTCCTTTGTGCCTCTGTGGTAAAGAACATCCTCCATCGGAGCGGAGACTTTACCACAGAGACACAAAGGACACAGAGGTACACAGAGTTTATTGCCGGATAACTATCCCCTTTTCATAGAGGTACTGTTTCAAATCCGGTATGGCTATTTCTTTAAAATGAAAAATACTCGCTGCCAGCGCCGCATCAGCTTTTCCTTCCGTAAATACATCTACAAAATGCTGCATCGTTCCACCACCGCCGGAAGCGATGACGGGTACCGGTAAAGCATCTGCCAAAGTTCCGGTAATATCCAATGCAAAACCCTGTTTGGTGCCGTCGTGGTTCATGGATGTTAATAATATCTCGCCGGCGCCGACATCAACGGCCTGCCTGGCCCAATCTGTAGTAAGCGTGCCGGTTTTTGTACGGCCCCCGTTAAGGTAAACATACCAGTTACCGTCTTCCTCTTTCCGCGTATCGATGGCCAGTACCACGCACTGGCTGCCGAATTCACGGGCCAGGTCGGCTACCAGTTGCGGGTTTTTATAGGCAGCTGTATTGATGGATATCTTATCGGCACCGTTCTGCAAAAGCACACTGACATCTTCCACGCTACTGATACCTCCACCTACTGTAAATGGGATATTGATATGATGGGAGATCCTGTTGACCAATTCGCTGAGCGTTTTTCTTTTTTCTACGGTAGCGGTGATATCGAGAAATACAAGTTCATCAGCACCCTGCTGTGCGTATAAAGCGCCGAGTTCAACAGGATCACCGGCATCACGAATGTTTTCGAAATTGACACCTTTCACGGTTCTTCCGTCTTTGATGTCGAGGCAGGGTATGATTCGTTTGGTTAGCATTGTGTGTGATTCTACCTATTGAGAATTGAAAATTGAGCATTGAAAATTGAACATTACTGTCCGAAAAATAAAATTTTCAATATTCAATGCTCAATTTTCAATATTCAGTTGAATTAATAATTATCATAAATTAATCAGTTCTTCAACCCTGATCCTGTTTTCATAAATGGCTTTCCCTACAATGGCGCCTTTACATCCAATCCTGCTTAAATCCTCCAGATCCGCGATCGAGCTGACACCTCCGCTGGCGATAAAAAACAGTTGCGGGAACTCCGAAATTATTTTTTGATACAACGCAACCGAAGGCCCCTCCAGTTTTCCATCCTTGCTTACATCGGTACAGAAAATTTGCGTGATGCCTTTGGCAACATAGTTGCTGATAAAATCAATGATATCGATATCGGTCATTTCGAGCCAGCCGCCGACTGCGATCTTCTCCTCTTTCACATCTGCGCCCAGCAGAAATTTCTCTCCGCCATATTTATTGATCCATTGCGTAAACAGGTCCTCATTTTTTACCGCCAGGCTCCCGATCGTAGCCAGTGCGGCCCCTGAACTGAATACCACCTGCAGGTCCTCTTCTTTTTTGATACCGCCACCAAAATCGATCACCAGCGATGTATTGCCTGCAATAGATTCCAGCACTTTCCAGTTGGTTACTTTACCTGTTTTCGCACCATCAAGATCAACGAGGTGTAAACGTGTTAGTCCTGCTGCTTCAAATTGCTTTGCTACTTCCAGCGGGTTATCGTTGTAAACGGTTTTCTGTGCATAATCCCCCTGCGTAAGGCGAACACATTTTCCGTCGATGATATCTATTGCGGTGATGATCTGCATGGGGATTAATTAATAATTAGTAATGGATAATTAATAATTGGGTTAGAGGTTGATGAAGTTTTTGAGTATCTGTTCTCCGACAGTTGCACTTTTTTCGGGGTGGAACTGGACGCCGTAAAAATTATCTTTTTGTAATGCAGAGCTATAGGGTTGTATATAATCTGTGCTTGCAATGGTGTGTTCGCCGAGTGATGCATAATAGCTATGTACAAAATAGCAGTAGCTGTTTTCGGGAACATCCTTGAATAACGGTGATTGCAATGCTGTAATATTGTTCCAGCCGATTTGTGGTACCTTGATCGCGGATTGCGCGGATTTTTGGTATGATTGCGCGGATGGGTTGTTGAATTTTTTGACGGGTTCGTTGAAAATGCCAAGACAATTTGTGTCATTTTCTTCGCTGTGGGCGCACATGAGTTGCATGCCGAGACAAATGCCGAGTACGGGTTGTTTGAGTTCTTTTATCAGGATGTCCAGTTTCCTTTCGGACAGGTATTGCATGGCGGTGCTGGCTTCGCCTACACCGGGGAAGATCACTTTGTCGGCGGATCTGAGTTTTGTATGATCGTCGGTCACCAATGCATTCATGCCTATTCTTTCGAGGGCATACAATACCGATTGAATGTTACCTGCGTTGTATTTAACGATCGCGAGTTTCATTTTCTTAAAGAATGGTTTTGATAAATGCCGCTGTATCTGTACTAATAGAGTCCGTATCCGTATTATCCAGTGCCTGGATAAATGCCGTTCCAATAATGGCGCCATTGGCATACTTACAGGCCGACTGGAAAGTAGCCCTGTCTTTGATACCAAAACCTACCATAACCGGGTTCTTTAATTTCATCTGCTGCAATTTCTGCAGATAATTCTCTACAGCAGAAAAATCCTTGTCTTTACCCGTTGTGGCAGAAGAACTCACTGCGTACAAAAACCCGCTACTGAGTTCATCCAGTCGTTTGATCCTTTCTTCAGAAGTTTCAGGTGTTACCAGGAAAATAAAATCCAGTCCATGTTTTTTAATGATAGCACCATATTCCGTTTCAAATTCAAATTCAGGAAGATCTGGCAGGATCAATCCATCCACACCAACGGCGGCCGCATCAGCACAGAATTTTTCAAATCCATATTGTAATACCGGGTTCATATAACCCATCAGTATTACGGGTATATGAATCTCGTTCCTGAATCCTTGCAGTTGTTCGAAAAGTTTTTTGATGGTCATACCATTTTCAAGCGCCTTTGTTCCGCTGGCCTGTATTACGGGACCATCTGCCAGCGGATCGCTGTAGGGCATACCGAGTTCTATAATATCCACTCCATTGTCCTGCAAAGCACTCATAACAGTGCGGGTGCTGTTCAGGTGCGGATAACCTGCGGTACAATACACATTTAGTATATTGTTCCTCTTTCCCATGAATAATTTTCTTAGTCTTGTCATTGAAATTGTCTTTTTGAATACTTCGAATTGAACATGACGCTTATAACTGTTGCTTTTTTCAAGTGGAAAAAGAATACCATACACGATTGGGACCAAGAATATTAATACAAGTTGAGTAATCAACAGAGAATAGTCATTGACATCTGTATATCCTGTTATAAGTGAAATAAATGCTATCAGGATTGTTCCAACCTGAATAAATCTTACCCATTTTTTTCGCTGGCGCTCTCTTTCCTGCAAATCATCAGACAGATCAAAATACCTTGTATATAAATCATCCACTATTAATTCAATCACTTCTTTATCATTATCAAGCCTAACTAATGCTTCAATCACACGATCCCTTGAATAATCTTCTGCGAATAATTTTGCCGCATATTGATGTAAAATATGCCATTCATCTTTCATGGCTTTATTTACAATAACCACAAGCATCATTTGATCATCTACCTCACTTTCTAGTGCCTTCACCACTTGTGGAAACGAGCGGGATTGTTCAAAAAGAATAAATGCCTCAGTGTAAAGATCAAACCTTGCTTTAGCGCTATTCAAAAGATATTTATACATAATTCTTAACCTTTCATTGCCATCATATATGTTCCCAGGTCTTTATCTCCTCTCCCACTCAGGCAAAGCACGATACGATCAGATCCTTTGAGTTCCATTTTCTTCAAAGCAGCAATGGCATGTGCTGACTCCAACGCAGGAATAATACCTTCTGTGCGACACAAATGAAACGCCGCATCCAATGCTTCCTTATCGGTTGCATTCAGGAATGTTCCCCGTTTGCTGTCGAAAAGATGTGCATGCATCGGGCCAACACCGGGATAATCCAGTCCGGCAGAAATACTATGTGGCTCCACTACCTGCCCGTCGGCGGTCTGCATCACCAGGCTCTTGCTTCCATGTAACACACCGGGTGTTCCCAATTGTGTGGTAGCCGCACTCATACCACTATCCACGCCATGACCAGCCGCTTCAACTGCCACAAGCTGTACAGAAGGTTCATCAAGAAAATGATAAAAAGCGCCCGCGGCATTGCTTCCGCCGCCTACACAGGCGATTACATGTGTGGGTAGTTCATTACCTGTTTTCTCTTGTAACTGCCAGCGGATCTCTTCACTGATCACACTTTGGAAACGGGCCACCATATCGGGATATGGATGCGGCCCTACTACACTACCAATAATATAATGTGTATCTACCGGGTTATTGATCCAGTCGCGTATCGCTTCATTGGTGGCATCTTTTAGTGTCTGGCTGCCGCTGGTGGCCGGTATTACCGTGGCGCCCAACATTTTCATTCTCGCAACATTCGGCGCCTGCCGTTCAATATCTTTTGAACCCATGTACACGATACATTCCATTCCTTTCAGTGCACACACGGTTGCGGTGGCCACTCCATGCTGACCGGCCCCGGTTTCTGCAATAATTCTTTTTTTACCCAATTTTCGTGCGAGTAATATCTGGCCGATGGTATTGTTGATCTTATGTGCGCCTGTATGACAGAGATCCTCACGCTTCAGGTAAATAGGCGCATGAAATTCTTTGCTTAACCGTTCTGCCAGGAACAAAGGCGTAGGTCTTCCTACATAATCAGTCAGCAACTGGCGGAACTCGTTTTGAAAAGCCGTTTCCTGCATGATCTCCAGGTAGCGGTTTTTTAGTTCTTCCACATTCCTGTGCAGCATTTCAGGAATATATGCGCCGCCGAATTTTCCGTAATAGCCCTGGGCATCGGGTTGCTGGTATGTTTGTGTGTGTATCATTTCCATTGTGCGTTCATAGTGATTGCATATAATGCGTCATAAATTGCTTTCAACCCATAGGTACCATAACTCCTGCTATCATCTTTAATCTCCTTGCGAGCCCCATCTGCATAATCTATTATCAGATTTATTTTCCCATTGTCCCTTAATCCTTTTGAATAATACTTTTCCAATTTCCATGGGTGTACATAATCCACAAGGCGTATAATCTTAGTCAATTCATTCTTTTTGAGAGATGATCTTTCTATCACCGTTTCAGGTTTCCACCACGCACCTTTTTTCTTGATCAGGTTCCCTTTATCATCCAACTGAAAAAAAACTCCTTCATTGCTCCATGCTGAATTATAGTACCATGCAAATGTTTTGAATGGCTTTTGGGAAGGATACCGATTATAATTTACATACGTCCCTTGCATATAAACTAGTGTATCGCGCTTTATCGGGTTTTCCGGGTCAAAAAATCCATCGTCCATTCCTGCACTCACCACTTCAATTAATTTCTCTCTACCCACCCGCACAATATTGAAATAATATGGTGTATTCTCTGCATACATTGGAATCAGTGACACCCTGCTATAGCCGGAATCTGTTTGTAAAAAAATAAACAGGTGGAATACATTAATAGCGTGTTTTCCTATCTGCGCTTTCGTGTATCCATTGATAATAATATCCTTTCTGCCGTCATTATTCACATCCAGTTTTATCCATTTCAGCCTGGAAATGGTATCATACTTTTTACTAGGATAGTCCGCGGCTATTTCATATCCTGTCGTAAATTCAAAATCTATCATTTTCAACTCATGTACCATGTATGCTTTTACCAGGCTATCTGAATTGATCTTTTCAATTGTCATTTGTGCGCATGTCATGTCAGCACACAAAAACAACAGGCAGAACAGTCCATATCTTTTACAATAGCCCATACACTACAGCGTTTTGATCCCGGAAATAAAATTTTTTAGTTTTCCCATATCCTTTACCCCCGGTGATGTTTCAAACCGGCTGTTCACATCAATCGAAAAAAGATCCTTTGCTACCGGATCCTGCGTAAACTCCGCCAGTGCATCAATATCATCGGGCCCGATACCGCCACTTAAAAAGAAAGGCTTCTGGATATTCAATCCTTTCAGCATATCCCAATTGAATTTCTTTCCTGTACCACCAAACCCGATGCCATCGGTATCAAACAGGAACATATCGGCGATATCCATGTAGTCTTTTATTTTCCACAGCACATTGTCGTCTTCACGTAAGCGGAAAGACTTGATCACGGATACATAATTGGCTATTTTATCACAGTACCTGGGTGTTTCATCGCCGTGTAACTGCACAAGGTATAAACCGCAATCATCCACGGTTTGCAACAGGTCGTCGGCTTCTGCATTTACAAATACGCCCACCTTATTAATATTCTTTCCCCTGATCTTTTTGATCTCGGGCCGGGGCATGTAACGATAGGCATACCGGGGCGATTTGGGGTAAAAAATAAAACCGGCGAATTCCACACCCATTTCATCCAGTTGCATTACCTGGTCGGGGCTGGTCATACCGCATACTTTGCTACGCATGTTGTTTTGCTTTAAGTTGACTGACAAAATCAGCAAAAGCAACCGAAGGATTGGCGTGTTTCATAAAGTTCTCGCCAATAAGAAAGCCCCTGAAACCGGCTTCCCGTAAAGTTACGATCGTATCCACTTCACTGATACCACTTTCTGCTATAGCAGGCTTTTCTTTGGGTATTTTGTTAATAAGATCGAGTGATGGCTGGATACTTACCTCGAATGTTTTGAGGTTACGGTTGTTGACACCTACCAGGTCCACCTCATCACATATATGATCCAGTTCTTCTTCGTTATGGATTTCAAGCAGCACTTCCAGCCCAAGCCTTTTTGCTGCTGAAGCCAGATTTTTTACTTCTGTTTTTGTCAAACACGCCGCAATCAGCAAAATAACATCCGCCCCAAATGCTTTGGCCTCGAGCAACTGGTACTCGTCGATCATAAAATCTTTCCGTAATAAGGGTACCTGGTTGATGGTGGCGGCAACCAGGTCGTTCAGTGAACCACCAAAGAAATCCGTATCTGTCAAAACAGAAATACCGGATGCACCATGCAGTGCGTATGCCGTGGTCACTTCTTCTACCGTTACTTTATCATTGATGATCCCTTTGCTGGGTGATTTTCTTTTAAACTCAGCGATAATGCCTGTTTTATCCGTATCCATCAGAAACTTCCTTAGTGATTGACAGGGTTGTTCAAACAGCATCCCTGCTTCCAGTTCTGCAACGGAAACCTGCTCTTTGCGTAAGGCAACTTCTGTTTTCTTTTGTGCGATTATCGTATCCAGGATATTCATCTTACTGTATGGCGATTAAATTCTGTAATGATTGATAAGCTTTCCCGCTTTCCAGACTATCTACCGCTGCATGATAGGCATCTTCATAGGTAGTATAATTACCCGTGCAATGCAATGCCATGGCCGCATTGGCAAATACCACCGCATTCTGCGCCCAGCTGCCTTCGCCTTTGATGATGCGTGTAAATATTTTCGCGGCTTCTTCCACGCTGTTACCACCATAAATATCCTGGGCAGTTACCATGCGTTTTCCCAACTGCTCGGGTGTCATGATCTTTTCACCTTTATTGGTGATCACTTTTGTGTCATTGGTGAGGGATATCTCGTCATACCCATCCAGTCCATGTATGATGGTAAATGCTTTACCGGTTTGCTGCAGCAGGTAATTATAGATACGCGCCATTTCAAGATTGTACACACCTACCAGCTGGAAAGCCGGTGCTGCCGGATTTACCATCGGGCCGAGCATATTGAAAAACGTACGTACACCCAGGTTCCTGCGGATGGGTCCTACCACTTTCAGCGCCGGGTGAAAAACAGGTGCGTGCAGGAAACAGATATTGGCCGCATCGAGTTCTTTTCTCAATGCATCATTGCTACTTTTAAAACTGTATCCCAACTGTTCCATCACATTCGAGGAACCGCTGATGGAAGACGCTCCATAATTGCCATGCTTGGCTACTTTCTGTCCGGCCCCGGCCACAATAAAACAGGAAAGCGTGGAGATATTAAACGTATTCTTGCCATCGCCACCCGTTCCTACTATATCCATTACCGACTGTCCGCCAAGATCAACTTTTACACATAGGTCGAGCAATGCATCGCGAAAACCCTGTAATTCCTCAATGGTTATGCTACGCATCAGGAACACGGTGATAAAAGCTGATATCTCGCTGTCGTTGTATTGCCCTCGTGAAATACCCAGCAGTATTTCCTTAGCCTGTTCACGCGGTAAGGTTTTGTGTTCGAAAAGGTATTGTAGTATCTTCTTCATCGTTTGTAATTGGGATCGTTAGCTATTATTTTTTCAGCCAGTTCCGCATGATCGTTTCACCATCCGGTGTCAGCACACTTTCGGGATGAAACTGTACACCCTGTATATCGTATTTTGTATGCTGTAATGCCATCACAAAACCATTGCTGTCACGTGCAGTGATCTCCAGCTCATCTGGGAAGTTCTTATCACTTATTACCCAGCTATGGTACCTTCCCACTTCCAGTTCATCGGCCATTCCCTCAAACAACCTGCTTTTGATGGTTGATTTTTCGCTTCTGATTTGTATCGGCGTTGCTACGCCATGATACACCGACGACAGGTTCACCAATGTTCCGCCAAATACCTCACCAATGGCCTGATGACCCAAACAAACACCGAGTATCGATTTGGAAGACGCATATTCTTTGATCAGCGGTTGCAACATACCTGCTTCCGAAGGAATACCGGGACCGGGTGAAAGGATGATCTTGTCATACGCTTTCACATTTTCCATAGGAATCTCATCATTGCGGAACACATCCACTTTCTCATGCGTGATCTTCTCAACCAGGTGTACAAGGTTGTAGGTAAAAGAATCGTAATTATCGAAAACCAGTATTTTCATTTTGCATTTGTTTGTTGGGCGATAGTCCATAGTCGATTGACCATGGTCCATGGACTATGGACTAAATATCCCCTGCTATTTCAATCGCCTTTTTCAAAGCATTCAATTTATTGTTCACTTCCTGTAATTCGTTTTCAGGTACACTAGCGGCCACTACTCCGGCGCCTGCCTGGTAAATAAGCGTATTGTTCTTACTAAGGAATGTGCGGATCATGATGGCGTGGATACAGGTACCATCAAATCCCATAAAACCCAATGCACCGCCGTAGTAGCTTCTTGGTGTAGGTTCATAATCATCAATAATTTCCATTGCCATGAACTTTGGCGCTCCACTCAATGTGCCTGCGGGAAATGTTTTGGCCAGCAGCTCAAACGGATTATGATCCTTCCGCACCTTTCCTGTTACCTCGCTTACCAGGTGTATCACATGGCTGTAATATTGCACCTGGCGGTACTGGCTAACGGTTACTTCATCGCAGGCGCGGCTGAGATCGTTTCTGGCCAGATCGACCAGCATGACATGCTCGGCGTTTTCTTTGGCATCTTTCAACAGTTTTTCTGTCATCAACTGATCGGTTTCGTCATCACCGCTCCGTTTGAAAGTTCCGGCTATCGGGTGTACCACGGCTTTTCCCTGCTGGATCAGCAACTGCGCCTCAGGTGATGAGCCCATCAGTTTATAATCGCCATAATCAAAAAAGAATAAATAAGGTGAAGGATTGATGCTTCGCAATGCGCGGTAAACATTGAACTCATCCCCGGTAAATTGCTGCTGAAAACGCCTGCTCAATACGATCTGGAAAACATCCCCACGGAGACAGCGGTCGATACCCTTCTGCACCATCTGCCTATATTCTTCATCAGTCATATTGGACGACTCATCGCCTTTTGATCTGAAAGGGAATACCGGCACATCTTTACTCCTGATCAGTGATTCCACCACGGCCATTTCACTTTCCGTACCCGCTATACTGTTCTCACAGATAAACAACTCGTCTTTGAAATGATTAAATGCGATCACATACTGGTACAACCGGTAACGCATTAATGGAATAGCGGGCGTTTCACTATTGGCAGTAGGCAGTGTAATGGTATCAAAGAACTGTACAGCATCAAAACAGGTATAACCGAACAGGCCCTGGGCAAATTTTCCTTCTTTTGTATCGGGTGTTTTTACATCAAAATTTTTCATGAAGTTCCAGAGGAGCCCCGGCACTTCTGCTGTATCTTTTATCGTCACCTTCTCAGGATTCTGCCCCGGCAGTTTAAACTCGATGCTTTTGGTAGAACTGATCTCGATACCCCCAATCGCGTTGATACAGATAAATGAATAACTGTTCTCCGCAGCATTGTGATCAGTGCTTTCCAGCAGGATGGTATCCCGGAACCTGTCGCGCAAACGCAGGTAGATGCCTACGGGAGTGAACACATCCGCAAGCATTCTTTTTGATTTCGTTTCTAAGAGGATCTTCTTCATAATTTTTCTGCGCCTTTGCGCCTTTGCGTGCTATTTTACGGAAAGGCTTCGGTTCGTGGTATCCGTCGGGCTAGCCTGACGGAACAAAAAAGCCCCGACGGGTTATGTCGGGGCTTGAATATAATTCAACAAAGTATTGGCCATGCCACTACAATCCCCGATCGGAGTTTGTATGCCACCACCAGCTTTGATTGGTTATCTTTTTCATGCTGGTACAAAAATGGGGGAGAATCCTTGTAATAACAAATTTTTTTTGTGGCCTGATTTCTTGTTCTAATTTCAGGATAATTAAGGGCTGTCAGTCTATTCAGTGAGGGTGGCATAGTTTATGTACAAATAACTCTGCGAAAACTCCCCGTCCTCCTGTTCTCAGCGGTGAGAAACGTCTTATACATCCGTGAATCCTGTATTGCTCAACTCTCTTCACCGCTGAGAACATGAGTTACATGAGTTTTCGCAGAGAAAATTGACCTACTATGAAAATGCTGTTTGTATTTATTGCCATGTTTTTATCAAAAACCCCGGTAATTACCGGTCCGGATGATATTGTCGGTATCTGGATAAACTCCACTGGTAAGGGACAGATCCAGGTCTATAAAGAAGGCAATAAGTACTTTGGAAAGATCACCTGGATGAAAGAACCCAATAATGCCCAGGGTACACCCAAACTGGATGCACATAATCCCGATCCGGCACTCAGGTCAAAGCCCATTCTCGGATCTGTAATACTTCGCAATTTTGTGTATGATGACGGTGAATGGACAGGCGGTCGTATTTATGACCCCACCAGTGGAAAGGATTATAAGTGCTATATAAAACTAAAGGATCCGAAAACGATCAGCTTACGCGGGTATGTAGGAGTGTCTTTGTTGGGAAGAACAGAAGTTTGGACACGATTAAAGTAAATTATCTAAGCGAATTTTTTAACACAGAGATCACAGAGTTAGACAGAGGGCCCTCTGTTTAACTCTGTGATCTCTGTGTTAAAAAATCCTACGCAACTAAAGTGTCCCGCATTACAAAACCCCTTTCGTTGACGGGAGATAATTTGAAAATGGATCCCTTTTAACTGCCATCCGTATCGCTTTGGCGAAAGCTTTGAAGATCGCTTCTATCTTGTGATGCTCATTCTCTCCTTTACATTCAATATTCAGGTTACATTTTGCCGCATCACTGAAGGATTTGAAGAAATGAAAAAACATTTCAGTTGGCATCTCACCTATTTTTTCTCTTTTGAACTCAGCATTCCATACCAGCCAGTTCCTTCCACCGAAATCGATCAGTACTTTGGCCTCGGCTTCGTCCATGGGTAAGGCAAATCCATACCGCTCCATACCCCGTTTATCGGATAGTACTTTTGCAAATGCTTCTCCCAATGCAATACCTGTATCTTCTATTGTATGGTGTTCATCTATATGCAGATCGCCTTTGGCGGTGATGGTAATATCCATTTTTCCATGACGGGCTACCTGGTCGAGCATGTGATCAAAGAATCCCAATCCTGTTGAAATATTGGATCTTCCGCTGCCTTCCAGGTTCAGTTCTACATGGATCTGTGTTTCATTGGTGTTTCTCTCATGCACCACTTTGCGCGAACCGAGTTTCAGGAAAGCATAGATATCTTTCCAGTTGTCCGTTTCGAGGGCGATCGTTGGACGAAGTAAAATCTCTTCATCTTCTGTTAACTCATGCAGTGGCGATTTGATGTAGATGGCTTTGCAGCCGAGGTTTTTGGCCAGTTGTATATCACTCCACCTGTCGCCCACCATATAGGAATTCTCCATATCAAATTCCGGGTTATTGACCAGGTGTTTCAATAATCCGATACCGGGTTTGCGTGTATCCTGGTTATCTTTTGCATAGGTTTTGTCGATATGCATTTCATCAAACACAAATCCTTCACTTTCCAACGTGTGTAACATAAGATCATGGTAAGGATAGAAGGCAGATTCCGGGTAAACATCCGTACCCAATCCATCCTGGTTGGTGATCATCACTTTATAAAAATCCATTTCCTCCGCGATCTTAGACAACATAGAGATCACACCCGGATGAAACTTTACTTCATCCAGTGTATCGATTTGGTAATCGCCGGGCGGCTCTATCAATACAACACCATCCCTGTCTAAAAATAAGATCCTCTTCATGTTTATTTTGTTTTTGCACGAACCGATTTTACTTCTGCAGCACTCACCGCAGAAACTTTATTGCTCCAACTGTTCCTTATATAAGTTAATACATCCGCGATCTGCTGATCAGAAAGATCTGGTAGCGGCGCCATGTTATTGCTGTAATATTCTCCATCGAGTTCTACCCTGTCACTCATGCCTTTCAGCACAATACGTATCAGTCTTGCCTTGTCATCTGATTTAACGCCTGTAGCACCATCTAACGGCGCATTCAGGTGAGGCACACCACCACCATCAACCTGGTGGCAAACAAGGCAGCGCGTCATATAAACGGCTTTACCTTTATCCAGTGTGGCTTGGGTTACTGCCACCATGGGAGGTTTTTGCGTAGCCGTTTTTTTAGGTGCTGTTTGAAAACTAACCAGTACGATCAGCAATAACAGCATCGACATTATCCATCTTTTTTTCATGATGCTTCTTTATTTGCCGTTAAAAATGATCCGGTAAATCGTTCCTTTCTGGTCATCGCTTACATACAATGATCCATCAGGACCTTGCGCCAATCCGCATGGACGATGCAACGCAGCTCTCGGTGTAATCGTTTCCACACCTGCGAAACCTGTGGCAAACACTTCGTATTTACCGCTGGGTTTGCCATTTTCAAAAGGAACAAATACAACATTGTATCCTTCCTGAGGCAATGGTGCGCGGTTCCATGATCCATGGAAAGCAATAAATGCACCGTTCTTATATTTTGCAGGAAACATATTGCCCGTGTAAAACAACAAGGCATTCGGTGCCAGGTGCGCAGGAAAAACTGCTACCGGGTCGATCACATCTTTACCGCCTTCTTTTTTTCCATCACCCCCATATTCGGGCGCCAGTATTTTTTTATTCTGGAACGGGTCATAATAAATATAGGGCCATCCCGCATTGTCACCTTTTTTCAAAGCATACATCACTTCCGCCGGAAGTTCTGCATTATCTTTTTCTGTGAATAGGGATGGAAAAATATTGTGCAGGTCATCACGTCCATGCTGCATCACAAACAACTGGTTCGCCTGCTGGTTCCAGTCGAGACCTACCACGTTACGAAGACCGGTTGCGTATTTTACACCATCCCCATAGGTCTGGTTAAGCTTATCTGCTTTGAACTGCCAGATACCGCCAGCGGAATCCAGTACGGGACAAGGCATACGACCCAATGACCCCGGCTGCCTGTCTTTTTCCTGGCAGGAATTAGAGAAGGCGCCGATGTTAACGTAGAGATTACCTGCATCATCCAGCACAATGGATTTTGATTCGTGCTGGCGGCGGTTGATCAGACCGGTGACGATCTTTTCACGTTGAAGTGTATCGATCACATTGCCCTTATCATCCAGTTTGTAACGATATACTTCCTCATCGGAAGAAACATACAGGTAACCATTTTTGATGGTGATGCCTGTGCCGTTAAAACTGCCAAAACTGTTTACTTCGTCTGCTTTTCCGTCGCCATTGGTATCGCGTAATTTAACCACGCTTTTCCCACCGGCACGTGTATTTACTTTTGTATAAATATTACCCTCTTTGCCAACAACAATATGACGGGCCTTACCCAAACCTTCTGCCACTACCAATGCACCAAAACCATTGGGTAATTTCAGACCGGCATTGTCTGCATCGGCCACCACTGCTTTTTTAGCGGGCGTTTTTTTCTTTGGATCATCATTGGCAGCAAAAATGCCCGTAATGGCCAGCATCGTTATGGCCGATAACAGTAAGGTCTTTTTCATATTGGACGATTGTTTGTTGATTGGTGGAAATTACAACTTAAATACCTGCCGCTTTAATTAATAATTTGAATCTTCTAATTTTTAATTACTAATTATTTATTATCAATTTCGAACCATTCCTGCATAGCATCTACCAACAGCGTATTCTCTTTTTCAGTTCCTACAGTAATGCGGAGACAGTCTTCGCAGAGTTTTACATTGCTTCTGTCGCGCAGCACGATGCCTTTGGTGAGCATGAATTCATATATTTTTCTTGCATCCCTGATCTTTACCAGTATAAAATTGGCATCAGATGGATAAACGGTCTCCACCGTTGGCATGGAGCGGAAAACATCGCTTAAAGCATCACGCATATCCACCAGCAGTTTGATCATATCATTTACCTGTCCTACTTCGTCCAATGCTTTTAATGCCAGTTCCTGTGTTGCCTGGTTAATATTATAAGGTGGTTTTACTTTATCCAGTATATCAATAATAGCCGTCGAAGCGAACGCCATTCCCAAACGCAAACCGGCGAGGCCCCAAGCCTTGCTGAATGTCTGCATCACCACCAGATTGGGATAATCAACCAGTTCCTGTATGAAGGATTTTTGTTTTGCGAAATTGATATAGGCTTCATCGATAACAACGATGCCATTGAAGTTGTTCAGTACCATTTCAATATCCTCTCTCCGTAATGAATTGCCGGTAGGATTATTGGGTGAACAGAGCCAGATCAGTTTGGTATTTTCATCTACCAGGTTTTCTATATGTACAAGATCCAGTTGAAAATCTTCCAGCAATGGGGCCTTACGGATCGATACATCATTGATATTGGCGCTTACTTCATACATGCCATAAGTAGGCGGGCAAATGATGACATTATCTTTTCCGGGTTCACAAAAACTGCGGAACAACAGATCGATACATTCATCGCTGCCATTGCCAAGGAAAATATGTTCTACAGCTATCCCTTTAACTATGGATAACTTTTCTTTGATTGCTTTTTGATGCGGATCCGGGTAACGGTTATACCATTTGGTAAGCGGAGAACCCAGGCTGTTCTCATTCGCATCCAGGAACACTTTCGCCTCCCCGCTGAATTCATCTCTTGCGGAGGAATAGGGAACGAGTTTCTGGATATTCGGTCTGATCAATTTTTCTAACTGGAACATACTGTTATAGATTTCTCTGTGTAACTCTGTGCTCTTTGTGCCTCTGTGGTAAAGAACATCCTCCATCAGATAGTAGCGAAGGCTTTACCACAGAGACACAGAGCTCACAGAGTTACACAGAGGGATTTAAACGGATTTTTACTGCATTGGCATGGGCCTGTAGGCCCTCTGCTTCTGCCATTTGAACAACAGTTTCACCAATACCCCGCAAACCTTCGGAAGACAGTTTCTGGTAAGTGATTTTTTTTACAAAGCTGTCCACACTTACCCCACTATACGCTTTTGCAAAACCGTTTGTCGGTAAAGTATGGTTAGTACCACTCGCATAATCCCCTGCACTTTCCGGTGAATAATTGCCGAGGAAAACAGAACCGGCATTGGTGATCTTTTCGGCAATGGCTTCATCATTCTTACAGGCAATGATCAGGTGCTCCGCAGCATATTCATTCACCAATGCGATCCCTTCCTCCATATCCTTCACTATGATCGCCTTACTGTTTTCAAGCGCCCGGGAAGCAATATCCTGTCGTGGCAATGCTTTCAGTTGTGCTTTTATTTCGGATACAACCCTGTCGGCTAAAGACTCGTCAGTACTAACCAATAATACCTGGCTATCTGTTCCATGCTCTGCCTGGCTTAACAGGTCAGCTGCAACAAAAGCGGGGATGGCAGTTTCATCTGCCAATACGCATACCTCGCTGGGGCCGGCTGGCATATCGATGGCAATACCATCCTGTTGTATCAATTGCTTGGCACAGGTAACATACTGGTTACCCGGACCGAATATTTTATATACCTGCGGAACAGTTGCTGTTCCGTAAGCCATGGCCCCTATCGCCTGCACACCACCGATCCTGAAAACCTTTGTGATGCCTACCAGTTGTGCCGCAAACAAAATAGCGGGGTTCAGTGTACCATCTTTACCGGGAGGAGAACAAAGAATGATCTCTCTGCAACCAGCTATCTGCGCCGGAATACCCAGCATCAATATGGTTGAAAATAATGGCGCAGTACCACCGGGAATATATAATCCAATTTTTTCAATCCCGATACTTTTCCGCCAGCATTGTACGCCGGGCATAGTTTCAATTACTTCAATGTCTATAACCTGTTTTTCGTGAAAGGAACGGATATTGGCCGCGGCCTGTTTGATAGCTGCTTTGAGTGAATCATTTATTAAAGCCGCAGATTCGCAGATTTCCTGTTCAGAGACAGCAAAATCATCCAGTTCAACACCATCAAACTGTAAACTGAATTTACGGATAGCTGCATCGCCATCCAGTTTCACTTCATCCAGTACAGAACGTACTTTTTTCAGCAGGCTACTGCTGTCGAGCGAAGGACGTTCCAACAAATCCTTCCAGTCTGCACGCGATGGATATCTATAAATTTTCATACTCTCAAAATCATATTAATCATAAACAAAATCATACAAATCTGCGATCAAAATCATACTAAATCCGTGATCAGATGATCATTTTCTCAATCGGTATCACCAAGATCCCCTGTGCCCCCGCAGCTTTCAACTGTTCAATGATATCCCAGAAATCATTTTCATCCAGTACACTGTGTACACTGCTCCAGCCTTCCTCTGCCAGTGGTAATACCGTCGGGCTTTTCATGCCAGGCAGCAGTGAGATGATCTCATTCAATTTATCATTGGGTGCATTCAGCAGGATGTATTTATTGTTCTTTGCTTTTTTTACAGACTGTATCCTGAACAACAAACGGTTTATCAATTGCTCTTTGACAGCATCGAGTTCTTTGTTTTTGATCAATATCGCCTGCGACTGAAGGATGGTTTCCACTTCTTTCAATCCGTTCATAAATAAAGTGGAGCCGCTGCTTACCAGGTCGCAGATAGCTTCGGCCAGACCGATACCGGGGGCTATCTCCACGCTGCCGCTGATCTCGTGAATCTCAGCTTCGATACCTTTTTCTTTCAGGAACTTTTCCACGATCACCGGGTAGCTCGTGGCGATGCGTTTGCCGGAAAGAAAACCGGTATCAGTGTATACTTCATTTCTTTTTACAGCGATACTTAAACGGCATTTGCCAAAACCCAGTTTTTCTACCGTGTCTACTTTTTTGTTCTTTTCATATACTACGTTCTCCCCTACGAAACCGATATCAGCTACGGCATCTTCCACATATTGCGGGATATCATCATCACGCAGGAAATATACTTCTAAGGGGAAATTATTCGCTTCTGCCTTCAGTTTGTTGACACCATTGCTGATATCGATACCACATTCCTTTAATAAGCGGATCGAATCATCGTGGAGACGACCGCTTTTCTGGATGGCTAATTTGAGTTTGGTTACCGGCATGTTTGATTCCTGTTTCATGATTTTTGTTCTTCCTGTCGTTTTTAAGATCATTTATGCGTGAAATCCGTCGGGCCGCTTTCAGCGGCCTGACGGATCACGAAAAAAGGGCCTACCGAAACGGTAAGCCCTTTAATGTTTTTATTGTGACAAGCACAAAACACCAAGCCTACCCGCGGGGTAAGATATGATGATGGTGTGTATGTGCGAATGTTTTCATTGCGGTACAAAAGTAATGGCATCTGCTATTACGGGCAAATTTTTTTACCGGAAAGATTGATTTGTCATAATCTCACGCAAAGGCGCAAAGGCGCGGTTGAACCGTCGGAACAATATCAATCCCCCAATCTCAATATGATTCAAACTGCGCCTTTGCGCCTTCGCGTGGGATTTCCTTACCCGCATATCCGCCGAAAAAGCATCCGCAAAAACAGTTTTATAACTATCTTGCCCATCCCCTAACCTCCACCCATGAAAAAGCAACGCTGGTTACTACTGGGCTGTTTTGCCCTTTCGGCTACGGTAATGGCCCAACAACCTAAAAAGAAACTTATCTGGAGCGACGAATTCAATTACACCGGCCTGCCTGATTCTACCAAATGGAAATATGATGTGGGCGGGCATGGCTGGGGTAATAATGAATTGCAGTATTATACCTCCAAACAATTATCGAATGCAAGGGTAGAAAATGGCAACCTTATCATCGAGGCCCGGAAAGAAAAGTTTGAGAACAAAGAATATACTTCTGCCCGTATCACCACCAAGGGTAAGGGTGACTGGACATACGGTCGCATTGATGTACGGGCCAAACTCCCCAAAGGCGTTGGCACCTGGCCCGCTATCTGGATGCTGGGATCAACCACTCCTTTGAAATGGCCGGATGATGGTGAGATAGATATTATGGAACATGTGGGATACGATCACGGCGTAGTACATGGCTCTGTTCATTGTAAAAAATACTACCATAGTATCGGCACGCAAAAAACAGGCAAGACAGCTGTGCCTGATTGTAGTGAGGCATTTCATGTTTACTCGCTCGATTGGGATGCCGAAACAATCACGGTGCTGATCGATGACAAACCTTTTTTTACTTTTAAGAACGAACATTCAGATGCAACGGCCTGGCCATTTGATAAACCATTTCACCTATTGCTGAACCTGGCAGTGGGAGGAAACTGGGGCGGGCAGAAAGGTGTGGATGCTTCTGTATATCCACAGAAAATGGAAGTGGATTATGTAAGGGTCTATCAATAATTTCAAATCTATATACACATGAAAAAACTGTTACTCACTGGATTACTGATCGCTGGTATGCTATCGCTTCGTGCACAGGATGCCGTAGGTTATCAAACTCCGCCAAAAGAAATTGCGGATCTGCTGCTGGCAAAACCTACGCCGGGTGTTTCAATCGATGACAAGGGTGAATGGATGTTGCTGATCGAAAGAAATTCTTATCCAACAGTAGAAGAACTCGGGCAACCGGAGCTTCGTATCGCCGGGATGCGTATCAATCCCAATAATTATTCGCCCAGCCGCCAGAGCTTTATCAACAATTTTACGCTGAAAAATATCAGGAGCGGAAAGGAATATAAGATCAGTGGTCTGCCTGCAGGTATGCTGGCCGGCGGTCCCAACTGGAGTCCTTCGTATAAAAAAATCGCGTTCACCAATACTACCGGTAACCGCGTTGACCTCTATGTGATAGATATCGCCACACAGAAGGTCACTAAAATCAACAAACAACCATTGAATACTGTGCTTGGCCAGGCATATACATGGGTGGATGATAATACCATCCTGTATAAATCAGCTACACAAGCCGTGGCCAATGCTGCTAAAAGACCTATTACACCCAAAGGCCCAACCGTACAACAGAATCTTGGCAAAGCCGCACCCAGCGCTACTTTCCAGGACCTGATCAAATCACCGTATGATGAGCAGTTGTTTGAATTTTATGCCACTTCACAATTGGTACAAAATAAGAACGGTGTGGAAACGAATATCGGCAAACCGGGTTTGCTCACGTCTTTCCAATTATCGCCTGATAAAAAATACATGCTTACGCGTACCATTCATAAACCATTTTCTTACCTGGTAACTGCGCAAGGTTTTCCGTCTATAGTTGCGGTTACCGATATGACCGGCAAAACGATCAAGCAGCTGGCCGATCTTTCTTCGTCAGAGGGCACACCATCCGGTTATGATAATACACAGAATAAACCGCGTTCATTCGACTGGCGCGATGATGAGCCCGCCACCGTTGTATGGGCGATGCCATTGGATAGCGGCCTGATCAAAAAACAGGTTGAATTTCATGATGCGGTATATGCCCTGAGCGCACCATTCACCGGAACAGAAAAAGAACTGTTCAAAACCAAACTGCGTTTTGCAGGTGTAAGCTGGGGTGATGCATCGATGGCGCTGGTACAGGAAATATCCAGGACAAGACAGATGACAAGGACCAGCCGTTTTAACAGCAATACAGGCGCACTGGAAACATTGTTTGAACGCAGTCAGACCGACGCATACAGCAACCCGGGTTTTCCGGTGACCACTACCAATAAATATGGCCGCGATGTACTCTTGCTGACCGATGGCGGAACAAAAATGCTGATGAACAATACCACGGGTTCTTCACCTGATGGCGACAGGCCTTTTCTCGCCAAATTTGATCTTGCTTCCAAAAAGAATGATATTATCTGGCGCTGCCCCAAAGGCAGTTTTGAAATGATAACTGATGTGGTGAATGCAGACAGCCTGATCGTGATCACCAGGAAAGAATCACAGAAGGATGTTCCCAATTATTACCTCGTAAGATTGCGTTCACAGGTGGTGGATCAGCCGATCACCAGCTTCAGCAATCCTTACCCGCAACTGGAAGGTGTGACCAAAGAAAAGATCAAATATAAAAGAGCAGATGGTGTTGATTTGACCGGTGATCTTTACCTGCCAAAAGGATATGATAAGAGTAAAGACGGACCATTGCCTATGATACTCTGGGCCTACCCCCGCGAATTTACCAGTGCCGCTGATGCTGCACAGGTGCGTGGCAGCCAGTACCGGTTTACTACCATCAGCTGGGCATCCCCTATTTTTTATGTAACACAGGGTTATGCGGTTTTGGATAATGCCGAGATGCCCATTGTGGCAACCACTGCTGATAAAAAACCCAATGATGATTTTGTAAAACAGTTACAGTTGAATGCGGAAGCCGCTATCGACAAACTCGCTTCGATGGGTGTAGGCGACAGAAACCGTGTAGCGGCCGGAGGGCATAGTTATGGCGCATTTATGACGGCTAACTTACTCGCGCATACCAAACTTTTCAAAGCAGGTATTGCCAGAAGCGGTGCGTATAACAGAACGCTTACTCCCTTTGGTTTCCAGAATGAGGACAGGACCTACTGGCAGAACCCGCAGTTGTATTATGAGATGAGTCCGTTCAGTTACGCGGATAAGATCAAAACGCCAATACTGCTGATACATGGTGAAGCGGATGATAATACCGGCACCTATCCCATCAACAGCGAACGCTTATATGCTGCTATTAAAGGACATGGCGGAACGGTACGTTTTGTGTACCTGCCTTATGAGGCGCATAGTTACAGGGGTAAAGAAAACCTGCTGCACATGTTGTGGGAGCAGGGTACCTGGCTGGATAAATATGTAAAGAATAGCAAATAATTTATCGAGTAGCCTTTTAGCCGCAGATTCGCAGATTAAATAATCTGCGAATCTGCGGCTAATTTATTGCTTCAATAGTCTGTCAACAGTTTCTGAAAACTCTTTCTTCAAAGCTTCATAATGCTCCCCCGTTCCCGGCCCTTCAAAACCTGCATGGAGCTTGGCCACACGGCCTTTTTTATCGAGGAAAATAGTGGATGGGAATGATTTGATCTGCGTCAGTTGCGGTAATGTTTTTTCTGTCCGTAAGCTATCTGAAACAGTTACACCGGTGTTCAGCAACGTATATTTTACCCGGAACCTGTCTTTGAATTTCTGTATGCTTTTTCTGGATCTTTCCCAATCAGTGGAATACTCATACGCCAGTCCGATCACTTCTACGCCGCGATGTTTGTTCTTATCATAGTATTCACTTAAAAAAGCGGTCTCATCCATACAGTTCGGGCACCATGAGCCCATGATCTGTATAATCACCACTTTGTTTTTGAACTTGGGATCATTGATAGATACTTGCTTCTTATTGAGGTCTCGGAATGTGAAGTTCAGTTTTTCTTCACCGTCTTTTACAGACATAGTTGCCACATCCGGCAGTGTGGCTGTATCATTCTTTACAGCTTCCCAGGATTGTTTGCCGGTGGCTCCTGAATAAAACATTCCTCCCGTGATCTGCCTGTCATTATTCACTTTTGCTGTAAACAAAAAAGCATGTGAGCCATCGAATGTAGCGAGTCTGAGGCTATCACCATTGACCACGCCGGATAAATAACGGTAATCTCCCGTAGGTGTAAGAAAAGTTCCGCGCAGTGTATATCCTTTCTGCTGCCATTCACCGATGGCAGGCTCCGGAAGCTTATTAGGCTGTGTAAAAGCGACAGCCCATCTTCCTGTAATATCTGCAACAGGTGCTTTAACCGTTTCGGCAGTAAGCGTTTGTTGTGCCTGTGCCACAAAAGGCATGACCTGCTGGCCCTTAGAACCTGCCTTGATCCATACCCCCTGCCACTGATGGTCAGATAATTTTTTTACCCGGAACACGGATTCGAAAAAAGGCATTTCAATGATCAGGGAATCCTTACTATGTGTGAGCCGTTCTACTTTCAGGCGTTCATTGGCATTAATAATATACAATACCTGTTTGCCCTTTTCCGGTCTTACATCAAAATGAAAAGAAATGATCTGCCCATCCTCCCTGAGTAGCTGACCGCGCCATGGACCCTGACGGATGTTTTTTTGTGCAGTAGCTGCTATACTTATTAACCCAATAAAAAAGCCTATCCATACTTTACGCATATCTCCGTTTTGGGCAAAAATACGAATAGTCTAGTAATTCAGTGTACTTATCATTTGGTCATTACATAATTCAGTGTTAGTTTTCGCATGGGATGGGGTTTCTGAAATATAACATCGATTAAAAATTGTACGGTATTTTCTCTGTGTAACTCTGTGCCTCTGTGGTAAAGAACACCCTCCATCGATCGAAGCGAAGACTTTACCACAGAGGCACAGAGTACACAGAGGTACACAGAGATTTTAATTTCAGTCGTAAAGAATTGCAGGAACCCTTTCCATGCTCTATCTTAGGCTTCTATTTAAACCACTTGCCATGCGATCATTGCTAACCCTCATTGCCTGTTTTATTATGTCATTTATTTCGGCCCAGGAATATTATTTGTTTGCTGGTACTTATACCAGCGGCAAAAGCAAGGGCATCTATGTGTACAAATTCAACACTAACTCCGGGGAGATTCAACTGGTGAGCAATACAGACAGTTGCAGTAACCCATCTTATCTTGCCGTATCACCCAATGGTAATTTTTTGTATGCAGTGAATGAAACAGGTCGCGAGAATCCCGGTCGTGTGAGCGCTTTTTCATTTGATAAAAGTTCCGGTAAACTTTCTTTGCTGAACCAGCAGTTGAGTGGCGGCGACGATCCCTGTTATATCACTACCGACCAGTCAGGCAAATGGATAGTAGTTGGCAATTACAGTGGTGGCAACCTGTCTGCATTTCCTGTCAACAAGGATGGTTCATTAGCACCTTATAGCCAATTGATCCAACACAAAGGAAGCAGCGCCAATAAACAGCGACAGGAAAAAGCGCATGTACATTCAACTTTCTTTTCGCCCGACCAGCAATTTGTACTGGCACCCGACCTGGGTATGGATAAGATCATGATCTATCAATTCAATCCTGCGGCAAAAAAACCGCTTACGCCTGCAAAGATCCCTTTCACCACTGCTGCGCCGGGAAGCGGACCCAGGCACCTGGCTTTTCATCCCAATAAAAAATACGCTTACCTGATGGAAGAAATGTCAGGCGCCGTCACTGCTTTTGCTTACAACAAAGGCGTTTTAAAGACTTTTCAGACCATTGCTACTCACCCGGCAGATTTCAAAGGACAGCCCGGCAGCGCGGATATACATGTATCGCCTGATGGAAAATTCCTGTACGCCTCCAACCGCGGTGATGAAAATAATCTCGCCATCTTTTCTATTGACGCAACCAGTGGTAAATTGACCAGCGCAGGGTACCAGCCTGTAAGAGGCGCCCAACCTCGTAATTTTATCATAGATCCAACGGGTAAATACCTGTTGGTGGCCAACCAGCGGACTAACAATATTGTTGTGTACAAAAGAGATATGGAGACCGGTTTGTTGCAGGCTACCCCTCAGCAGATTGAGATACCGAACCCGGTTTGTTTAAAGATGTTAGCGAAATAGGATCGCGGATTTCGCGGATTTTAAATATGATTGGTATGATTATTATTCGCTGCCAGTCAGGAAACCAGAAGAAGGGCTGGGTTTGATGTATCATTATTTTTTATTTATTTCCCGCTTGTTCTCTGAAACGATCTTTCGCTGGTATTGCCAGGCACCGAGTATGATTAAAACAGCGCCAAACAAGAGGGAAATATACTCGAGCAGGAAGACTTCACCCAGGAGAAGCATCATGATAAATACATAGATACTAATAATTACTCCCTGCACCATCATCATAAAGGAGTAGTAGGTGGTCTTTATGAGTATACAGGCGATGATGAGGAAACTGGATAATCCTACCGTAAGCAATAGCACCCAGCCGGCCAGCAGGTAATCAGGAAAAATAGTATTGCGTAATAAGAAAAAAGGCAAATGAAGTGAACGGCCGGTAGGATCGCTGACAAGATGCACCCCGCCATATAAAGCAAGAACACCTGTGACAAATAATATGCATACAGACAGCCGTCTGGCGGTTTTCATGGGGGTAATTGAACGTCAATTTACGAAGAAGCTGTTAGAGACGGTCTAAAATGATATTAAAACTTGTTGGTTGAGGATTGAGTGATGTTATGGGATACTACTGGTATAGGTAAACGCTCAATTTGAAATGTTTTTTTTAACACAGAGATCACAGAGTTGACAGAGGGTCCTCTGTATGCTCTGTGATCTCTGTGTTGAAAAAAATCCCGTGATAAGGGCGTATCTATTTCTTCACACTTACCACCTCCACATCAAACACCAGCACGCTGTTCGGTGGAATATCCTTGCTTCTTGATCGTATACCATACGCGAGACCGGATGGAATAAATATCCGTACAGTTCCGCCCACCTTACACATCGGCACCGCCACCTGCCAGCCACGGATCAGTCTTTTTAACGGGAAGGTGGCGGGTTTGTCTTTTGTCTGATCAAAGATGCTTCCATCCTTTAATAGTGAGCCTTTGTAGAAAACAGTCACTGTGTCGTTGACATTGACAAAATCGCCAGTACCTTCTTTGATTATATGATAGTACACACCTTCTTTACTGCCGGTAGTATCAAATTGTTTTGCCGCTATGGCAGCAAAGATCTGTTGCCTGTCTTTTGCATCCTGTACAGCGCTGTCCGTATTCTTTGTCAGATCAATTACCGGGCGCTGGTTAGTGGCGAGTCTGTCAAATGCCTGTCCAAATATTGCATTGGCCCGCTGAAAACCGCCATTCCACAAATAAAATTTTCCATCGTTCACACCAGCGCCATAATCGATCCGGTCGCCTGCTTTACCTGTGGCATCGTAAGAAAAAGTGGCCTGTGTTAGTTCCTTCCATGATCCGTTTTGTCTTTGCACCCACTGGTTGCCAAATGATGCTTTTCGTTGTAACTGACCATTCAATCCCACAAAATTTTCACTGAATGAATAGAGGTTGCGTAAGGTTTTTCCATCACGCGGCGCTTTAAAACTGGCGATCAGTTTCCATTTCTGGGTTTCGGGTATAAAGAAATATCCTGTATAGATCGTGGTTTGTGTGGCGCTGTCTGTCAACACATTCACCATCAGTTTGTATGTCTGTCCCGTTTTCCATGGATATACCCAATGGCTGTGTCCGCCTGTGCCTTCGTTGCCAAAACCATCCGCCAATACATCTTCACCTTTGGCGAGCAGTTGTACTTTATTGGAATCAGCCACTTTGTTCCTGTCAACAGCTTCATTTCCTGCATCCCATATAGAAAATATCACCCGGCGCTCAGTTGGGCCGTTTACCTGTATACCAAAATAACCGCGTGCAAAACCACAGGCCATGTAATAGCTGTGTACCATATCAGCGCCTTCTGGTATCGTTATCTCATTATAGAATGCAACGGCTTTTACACTATCAGCTAATGGATACCGTAAATGAACAGAAGCTGCATTGCGTCGCGGTTTGGGATTAAAATGCATGTTTTCTGTTGCACTGCCTGATAAGCTGATGGATGCTATATCTGCCACCGTATTACCGGATTTTTTTATAGCCGATAATACAATGGTATAAAATCCACTATCCGCTATACTGAGTTTTCCAACCTTAACCTTTTTGAAATTTTTGGATACAGGAACAGTTACCATAAAACTTTTACCGCCAACCGTAAGTTTCAGTGTATTACCTGCTTTGGCATTTTTTATAGTCAATGCAATAGCCAGGTCCCCTGCTTTGCGCAGGTAGAAATGATAACTGACCTGTTGCTTCGCATTTGTCCACTGTAGACCACTTTTTTCAGAGAACATACCTGATTCATCCTGCTCTGCAGGAACCGCGTATCCTGTATAACCGGGAATGGTGATGGTTTGCGCGTCTGCTGCAAGTGCAAAAAAACAAACAAGGGTCAAAATGAAAACGCGGAGCATGGTCAATTGTTTAGGTAGCCAAACTTAGTAAAAGAAATTCAGGTGGTTGTTAAAAATCGGAGACTAATAGCTTACACTGTAACGTTTGTGTTATACAGTATCAAACCAGATTGGTGTCTCATCATTGTGAGTAGCATTATAGTTTACAAACAGCTCCTCTCCTTTTACGATATCTCTTACCGTTTTTACCTGCATGAGTTCATTCTCAAAATCCATTTCATATTCGCAGTTGGCGTGATAGGAATGATTGTACACCGAAAGATAACCCCATGCCACACAGGCTTTTTTCATTTTTTTGCCCCACTCGAAAATATAGTTATAGAGAACGGTTTTCTCCACTTCCTTTCTTTCTTTGGCAGACAATACCAGCACTGGTGAAATTTCTATGATCGTATTTGCAGGAATTGCTTCCGACGCAAACACACCACGGCCACGCTGTTTGGAGGGCGCTATCACTAAAATGGGTAGTATCATGCAGATGAAATTACTGGAATATCCGGAAAGTATTTGCACGCAAAGACACGAAGACACAAGGTATGGTCCCAAACAATAGGAGTACATACTGTGCCTTCGTGCCTTTGTGTGCAAATATCTCCGTACAATTATTAATTATCAATTATCAATTACTAATTAAATTGCACCCATGTCTTCAGAACTTGAACAACTTCCGGGTATTTCTGAGCAGTTTGAGCAACTGATCACGCGGGAAGATAAACTGGAGATCCGGGAATTCCTGGATGACCAGAATATCAGCGACGTGGCCGAACTGATCAATGAATATCCCGAATATGAGTCGCAGATCATTGCGAACATGGCCATTCACCGTGCGGTGAGTGTGTTCAAGATATTGGATATTTCGCAGCAGAAAGACATTGTAAAAGAGCTGCCTCCTTCCAAAACAGCCGAACTGCTGAATGAACTTCCGGCGGATGACCGTACCGACTTTTTAGAGGAACTACCCAAAGCGGTGATCCGCGATCTGATCAAACTGCTTGATCCCGAAGAAAGAAAGATCACCTTGTCACTGTTGGGTTACCCAGAGGACAGTGTGGGCCGTTTGATGACGCCGGATTATGTGTATGTGTATCTCCACAATACGATCAGCGAAGTTTTTGATACCATACGCAAACATGCCAAGAACAGCGAAACCATTGATGTGATCTATGTGATCGATAAAAGCGGTTTGCTGATAGATGATATCCGTATCAGGGACGTGATACTTGCCTTGCCGGAAAAGCGGGTGGACGAGATCATCGACGGACGTTTTGTTTCATTGAATGCCAACGACGACCAGGAATATGCCAGCCAGGTATTTAAGATGAATAACCGCGTGGCATTGCCTGTTGTTGATGAAAATAATATCCTGCTGGGTATCGTCACCATCGATGATATGCTGTGGGTGGCCAATGAAGAGTTCAGCGAGGACATGCAGAAAATGGGTGGTACCGAGGCCCTGAATGAACCTTATCTTGATATACCCTTACTCAAACTTTTCCGCAAGCGTGTGGGTTGGCTGATTGTTTTGTTTATAGGAGAAATGCTTACAGCTACCGCTATGGGTTATTTTGAGGATGAGATAGCCAAAGCCATTGTACTTACCCTGTTTATTCCACTGATTATTTCAAGCGGTGGTAACAGCGGCTCGCAGGCTTCTACCCTAATCATACAGGCGATGGCGGTTGGCGAGATCACGATTGCAGACTGGTGGCGGGTTATGCGGCGCGAGATCAGCAGTGGTTTGTTACTGGGATTGGTATTGGGTGTGATTGGTTTTATCAGGGTGGCCGCATGGCACTCTTTCGCACCTCAATTATACGGACCGCACTGGATGATGATCGCCTGTACAGTTGGTTTTTCGCTGATGGGTGTGGTACTATGGGGTACGCTTTCCGGCTCCATGCTGCCCATTGTACTGAAAAGACTGGGCGCCGATCCGGCGGTTTCTTCCGCCCCCTTTGTTGCCACGCTGGTGGATGTAACCGGACTGGTCATTTATTTCAGTTTCGCCTATTTCTTCCTGCAGGGAATTCTTCTTTAGCGGTTGGCTTTGGGCCTTTAGCTGAATGTCGTTAAGTTGAGACTCTTAAGAGTCAGAAGTTTGGAGTCTGAAGACTGGAATAAAATGGCAACTTCCAACAATCTGACTCCAGTCTTCGGACTCCAGTCTCCAGACTTAATGATATTATCACTTAGATTACAGCCACTAATTTTTTGATTGCTTTATGAATAAATGCGCCTTTTTGCATCTACCTTTCAATACAGGTATTCTCATTCCCAAAAGCTTCTGCAATGAAACGATTTTTTACACTATTGCTGTTTACCGCTGTACTGTACACGGGTGTTGCCCAGAAAAACAATGCTACCTATCCCAGCCTTTTATGGGAGATCACGGGTAACGGACTCACACAGCCTTCTTACCTATTTGGTACGATGCATGTGAGTAATAAGCTTGCTTTCCATCTCAGCGATTCGTTTTATCATGCGATAGCCAGTTGCAGCACTGTTTCGCTGGAACTCGATCCGAGACAATGGCAGTCGGAGTTGTTCCGCCTGCAGCAATCGCAGCTTGCCATGGGTATGTACACACGTACTCCCAATGAATATTTACGGGAAAGATCCTTCCGGCTGAACAGCAATTTTGATACCCATATCAAACGGGCATTAAGTGAAGAGCCTTATATCATCAATGGATTATTGTACCGGACAATGGAGGGACAATCCAATTTCCAGGAAAACACTTATCTAGACCTGTATGTGTACCAGACCGCCCGTAAACTCGGGAAAAAAGCAACCGGTGTAGAAAATTACATGGAATCAGAAAGGATCCAGCTGGAAGCGCAGGAGGATATGATCAAGGACCGCAACCGCCGTATCAACTTCAACAATGAAAACCCGTACGAACTACAGAGAAAGATACAGGATGCCTACCGCCGCGGCGATCTGAATATGCTTGATTCACTACAGGAGTTATCCGGCAGTTCAGAAGCATATAATGAAAAATTCCTCTACGGCCGTAATGATATACAGGCCAATTCGATGGACTCTATCATGCGCAGGGAATCATTATTTGTAGCAGTAGGCGCAGCGCATTTACCGGGTAAAAGAGGTGTTATCGAGATCCTTCGCAGAAAAGGCTATACGCTCCGTCCTGTTATGATGACCGACCGCGATGCCGAACAACGCGACCGTATTGATAAAATACGGGTGCCTGTACAAATGCAGCAGGTAAGTTCTGAAGATGGTGTACTGCAACTGAAAGTACCCGGAAAATTATTCCGCAGGAACGAAATGTCATTCAATGAAAGCTGGCAATACGCGGATATGGAAAACGGAACTTACTATACCCTTACCCGCATCAAACTGCACCCGGGACAGTCAGGCGAAATACTGGCTGTTGTAACCAGGAAAACAGACAGTCTGCTGTATGAAAATATTCCCGGTAAGATCCTGCAGAAAAAAAACATTACGGTTAGTGGCTACAATGGATTGGATATTACCAATAAAACACGGCGCGGCGATATCCAGCGGTACCATATCATCTATACACCCCGTGAAGTACTGGTGTTCAAAATAAGTGGTATCGAAGATTATGTGGAAGGAAAAGAAGCGACTGAATTTTTCAGTTCCATCCAGATCAAAAATACTTTTCCTGCCAATTGGACATCTTTTAGCTCACAGGGATTTACCGCTACATTTCCACAGTTCCCCGCGATCAGCAGCGGCAGAGCCGAAGATATCCTCGATGGCAGACAATACGAGTCTGTTGATCCTGAAACGGGAGATGCCTACATGGTATCCATAAAAAATATCAACAACTATGCCTTCCTCGAAGAAGATACGTTTGATATTTCACTGATAGAAGCAAGTTTGAAAAGTTCCGATTTTATTGAGAAACAGATCAGCCGTAAATATGGGAAGCAGGGTGCGTACACAAGTCTTGATATGCAATTCAGCCTCAAAGACAGTGGTACATTAAAAGCCCGGGCTTTTATCAGGGGATCACAATATTACCTGCTCACCGCAAAAAGCAAGGACCGCAAGAATAATTTCAACCGGTTCTTCAGCAGTTTCCGGTTAACAGATTTTCGCTACCAGCCTGCTGCATCTTACACAGATAAAACACTTGGCTTTTCCGTAAACACACCTGTTGAGCCTGCCATTGATACCGATCTCAAAGAGTTTTTAAACAAACAACAATACAACGGTATTGCTTTGTATATGAATGACCGTTACCAGCCACGTAACATGGTACGCAATGCTTATTTCAAAAGTGATTCAACAGGTGAAGCTGTGCAGGTAAGCGTACTTTCTTTTCCAAAATATTATTACCAGAAAGATTCTGCCCGCTTCTGGGAAAACGAATTGAACTGGGTACGGTTAAAAGAAGACATGGTGATCGAACAGAAAACATTTACCGTGCGGCCAGATTCTTCTTTGGTGTTCACATACAACCTCTCAGATACCAATACCAGCCGCAGGATCAAATACATGGCGATACTAAGCGGCAATACCCTGTACAGGCTACAGGCAATAACTGATAATCTTGGACAGGAAAGCAGTTTTATCAAAGATTTTTTCAGCAGCTTTCAGCCTGTACACAAGAATGAGCAACTAACTATTTTTGCCAGCAAAGCAACCCAGTTTTTTTCCGACCTGCAAAGCACAGACAGCAGTACCCAGAAAATTGCCAGGAGCGCCATCCAACTGTTAAGCTGGGAACCACAGGATTTTCCGATACTGCAAAAAGCTTTTTACGCCGTTAAACCGGGAAGCAGGGATTACTTATCTACCAAAACAAGACTGGTACAGGCAGTCGGGGCCATCAAAGACACGGCGGGTGTTTCTGAGCGGATCAACTGGCTGAAACAGGTATATATAGATTATGCCGATACCAGTATTTACCAGAATGCTGCGTTACAGGCCCTTGCCAATACCCGCACAAAAACTTCGTATGATGTATTGAAAGATATCCTGGTACAAACGCCTGCCATATTCGATAACAATTTTGAATACCAGAACCTGTTTCGTTTGTTAGGCGACAGTTTATCGCTTGCGTCAGGCCTGTACCCGGATATGCTGCAGCTCATCGCTTTTGATGACTATAAACAACCGGTGATCGGACTGCTTACCAAACTTGCCGACAGTAACTATATCAAACCTGCTGTGTATGAATCACAATTCTCAAAATTGTTTTTTGATGCGCAGATACAGGCAAGAAAACTCCAGACATTAAATGAGCGTGAAATGATCCGTTCACAAGCAGAGCCTGAAAGAGGTGCAGCAGATTTTTACAATACCAATGCAGGACAGAGTAACCTTTACAACAGTGCCCTGAATAGTTATATGAGCCTGTTGATGCCTTTTTATGACAGCCATGTCCAGGTGCCCAAATTCTTTGATAAAATATTACTGAGTGGAGATGTGCAGGCCAAAATGACTGCGGCAGTTTTACTTGCCAAAAACAATAAACCGGTACCCGATTCCTTATGGGAGTTTATTGCAGCAAATGATGTTCACCGTTCTACTTTATACGACAAATTGGAAAAAACAAAGAACCCACAGCTGTATCCTGCGAAATACAAAACACAGGAAGCGATCAGTAAATCATTACTGATCAACAGCCGCTCTTTTTTCCGTACTGCAGAGATCCAGCCAATGGGCAAAAAATATGTAGAGACCAAAAAAGCCAGGGGCTATGTTTATTTCTTCAAATACAGGTTACAAAAACAGGGAGACTGGCTGATAGGTTTAAGCGGCATCCAGCCTACAGATACGGCGGAGGTAAATCTCGACAGGGGAATACTTAACATGAATAACAAAAAACTCATCACCAACGGTACCGAGCAAGCGCAGTATGAAAAAATCGTAGATCAACTAGTTGCAGCGAAAAGAAAAAGCGCTCTTTATTTTTATATTCCGCAAAACATGTATGAGGAGAGTTTTTTCTAACCGACAACATATTTTCTCTGTGTACCTCTGTGCACTCCGTGCCTCTGTGGTAAAGCCTTCGCGTCGATCGATGGAGGATGTTCTTTACCACAGAGGCACGGAGTGCACAGAGTTACACAGAGATTTTACCTGAAACTATTTAATTACCTGTAATACATCCTTCAACAACAATTCCCTCGAAGACGACCCGATCATGATCCTGAAATCACCTGGTTCAATAACGGTTTGCATTTTTTCATCCAGCATTTCCAGCATGGAAGGTGTAATGAGAAAAGAAACCTTTTTGCTCTCTCCCACTTTTAAATGTACCCGTTGAAATCCCTTTAATTCAAGTACCGGTCGGGCTACAGAGGATAACATATCACGGATGTATAATTGCACCACTTCATCTCCATCCCGCTTACCGGTATTTGTTATCAAACAAATGACTTCCACAGAATCAGTTGACCTTATCTGTTTTTTCCCAAGTTGCATATCACTATAAGAAAAACTGGTATAACTCAACCCATACCCAAAAGGAAACAACGGCAAACCACTCAGGTTATGATAATCATCTCCCCTGCCGGTAGGTTTGTGGTTATACACCAGTGGCAGTTGCGCTTCTGCGATAGGAAAAGTTATTGGCAGGCGACCTGCCGGATTAACAGCACCAAATACAACATCCGCCACAGCGCGCCCCCCTTCTTCACCGGGATACCAGGCTTCGATCAATCCATCTACTTTATCGAGCCACGATTGCATAGTTACGGCGCTGCCCCCTACCAGGATAACAACAACCGGCTTTCCTATAGCCGCCACCTGCTGTATCAAAGCCTCCTGGTGACCGGGCAAGGCGAGCGATGCCCTGTCGCGGAACTCTCCTTCTTCAATACCTGCTACGATCACCGCAACATCCGATTGTTTGGCGATCATTACCGCTTTGTCAATTTTCTGCTGCCAATCACCGGCAATACCTATGTTCCATACCAGTTTAATGGAAGCATTCCCTGATGTTTCATAGAACTCAATACGAACATCATACACTTTACCTTTTTCAAAAACAAAATCTGTGAGCTTTGTATGATGACTTATTTTCTGCCAGTTATTGATGAGCAATGCATTATTGATATACAAACGATACCCATCGTTGCCTTCCAGTCCTATTTTGTATTTACCTGTTGTAGGCGCCAACAGTTTACCTGTCCAGCGAACGGCATAGTGATCTGTTGTTAATAACGGATCCGGTGAATACAAGGTCCAGTGAAAATCGATCTGCTTATCCGTTCTTTTCAACACAGGGTAACCTGATACGGATGGGTGGTCAAAATATTCACCAAGCAATCCGTTCACAAAATATTTTGCAGGCACTGTTGCAACGGTATTTGCTTTTCTGCCGGGACCTTCTGCGTATACTACTTTTACAGAAGCGCCTGCTTTTTCTTTGATGCCATCAAGTATGCTTATTTTATCATCCCCCGGTCCGCTGTAACCACCCAGTCTTGCCTCTGTTGCATCAGTACCGATAACAGCAATGGACCTTACAGCATTTGACAATGGTAATACCTGTTTACTATTTTTCAACAATACGATCGATCGCTGTGCGGCTTCCCTGGCGAGTTGTTTATAATGATTTTCTTTAAGGATTTTTTCTTCCACATAAGGATGTTCAAACAATCCCAACTCAAATTTGGCGGTCAGTACCCTCGCTACTGCATCATCGATTCTGTTTTGATCAATCTCACCATTGAGGAACGGATCTATGAACAGGCTATGGTGTTTGTACTCTGTCTGGAAGATCACATCCAGTCCATTGATGATCGCTTTTTTACCGGCTTCGGGATAATCATTGGCCGTAAAATGCAATACATTGGCACCACCTACGGCACTCGCATCTGAAATCACAAATCCTTTGAAGCCCCAGTCTTTCTTCAACTTTTTATTAAGTAGCCAATCATTGGCGGTAGCAGGACTACCATCCAGTGAATTATATGCGGTCATGATAGAACGCGATCCGCCTCTTTCGATAGCTGCTTTGAACGGGGGCAGGTATATTTCTTCCAGTAAACGCTCGTTGTAGTGAATGGGATAACTGTCGCGGCCACCATCACCCACATTCGCAATAAAATGTTTAGGGGTGGTAATGATACCCGCTTTCTCAAAAGGCTTTACAAAAGCCACTGCCATCTCGGCGGAAAGAAATGGATCTTCTCCATAGGTTTCTTCTGTTCTGCCCCAACGCGGATCGCTGGCAATATTTACAACAGGGGTAAGTATCTGGCGTATACCCCGGATCTTTGTTTGCATGGCAATGGCCGATGCCACCCTGTTCATCAAAGCAGTATCCCAACTCGCAGCCAGCCCGATAGCCTGCGGGAAAGAAGTGGCATTACTACGCACCAGTCCGTGCAACGCTTCATCAAATGCAATGATGGGAATACCCAGTCTTGTGCGTTCAACAAAATAACGTTGTATAGTGTTTATCTTTTTTGCCAGTGAAACAGCATCTTCTTTTGTACCGTATTGCAGTATTTGTGCAGAGGCTTCTGTACCTGCAGAAGCGGCGCTTACCTGGAAACCGAAAATGCCGTTCTTGTATTTTGATTCATCATCACCGAGGTCACCGGGCATCATAAATAACTGCCAGAATTTTTCTTCGGGAGTCATGCGTTGCAGCAGGTCCTTTACCCTGTCAGCAACAGGTAGTGCCGGATTTTTATATGGCGGAACACTTTGGCTGATTCCTTCTATGAAAGAAAACACCAGGAAACAACAAACGGAATACTTCAGTATGGGTTTCATCAGCGGACAACTGTTTTCGGATTGGCTAGATAGTGGATCGATTTGAAAACATTGAAATTCAATTTCAGCCGCAGATTCGCAGATTGTAGGCGGATAATCTGCGAATCTGCGGCTGAAGCACATGTTTCACAGAAGCACTTTTTGTATCTGTGCAGTTAATTTTTCTTTCACTTCATTTTCCCATTCGTGTTTGAGTATGCTCAGTACGATGCTATTCCGTCGAACATCACTGTTATAGGTTGGCATGTGGCTTCTCAACACACCTTCTTCCACACAACCGATGCTTTTCATCGCCGCAATACTTCTCGCGTTGTTATTATCTGCCCTGAACTCAACACGTTCCATACCCATCTGTTCAAACGCAAATTGCAACAACAGGAATTTGCAATGCTTATTAAGCCCGGTACCCTGGAATTTTTTTCCATACCAGGTAAAACCCAGTTGCAATGAGCGGTAAGAAAGTTGTATATCGTAGAAACGGGTGCTGCCTGCGTATTCCTGCGTTATTTTATCAAATACAATAAAAGGATACTCCCGGCCGCTCTTACGGCCATCCAGGGCAATAGAAATATACTTTTTCAGGTTGTCTTCACCACCAGCTTGTACCAATGAATACTGCCATATCTCTGGCTCTTGCAGAGAGAAAGTCAGCAAATTCCTGCAATCATCTTCGCGCAAAGGCCGCAATAAAACGCAATCGCTTTCAAGTGTATAATCCTGTTTTGTATCAAATGAAGGAACCATGTTGCATAATATTAATTGATAACCGCCAGTTTGCCGTTCAATAGCGGCGGCTTTTGTATAAAATAAAGTAAACTTGCCAATATTTTTTTAATCCGGCAAATAGATATTCAATTATGTGTGGAATTGTAGGTTACACGGGTCCCAGGGAAGCTTATCCAGTTATTATCAAAGGTTTAAAAAGACTCGAGTACCGCGGGTATGACAGTTCGGGCGTGGCCCTGCTCGATAACGGCGATCTGAATGTGTACAAAAAGAAAGGAAAAGTAAGTGAGCTGGAAGAACATACCATCGGTAAAAATCTCCACGGGCATATCGGCATCGGTCATACACGTTGGGCCACGCATGGCGAACCCAGCGACCGCAATGCACACCCGCACCAATCACAAAGCGGGTCACTGGCCATGATACATAATGGCATTATCGAAAACTATACCCAGATCAAACAGGAATTATTATCCAAGGGCTATACTTTTAAAAGTGATACCGATACAGAAGTACTGCTCAACTTCATTGAAGACATCCGCAAAAACAATGACGGCTCACTGGAAGAAGCATTGCGTATTGCGTTGAAAAGAATTGTTGGCGCATACTGTATTCTTTTGATATCAGATGATGATCCCGAAACCATTTTAGCCGCCCGCAAAGGAAGTCCATTGGTGATCGGCATTGGCAAAGGCGAACATTTTCTCGCAAGCGATGCTTCTCCTATTATTGAATATACCAAAGAAGTGGTGTATGTAAACGATTACCAGATAGCGATCGTTCGTCCCGATGAACTGATACTGAAAAACCTGGGTAATGAAAAACAAACACCCTTTATTACCAAGCTGGATATGGAACTGGCCGCTATTGAAAAAGGCGGTTATGATCATTTCATGCTCAAAGAAATTCACGAACAGCCCGAAACAATATTCGATTGTTTAAGAGGAAGGTTACTTACACAAACAGGTCAGATCATGATGGGTGGTATTGAGAATAACCTCGATGCATTTATCAATGCCCCTCGCATCATCATTGTTGCCTGTGGCACCAGTTGGCACGCAGGGCTGATTGCTGAATACCTTATCGAAGAACTGTGCCGTATTCCCGTTGAAGTAGAATATGCATCAGAGTTCCGTTACCGTAACCCTGTTATCCATAAAGGCGATATGATCATTGCCATTTCACAAAGTGGTGAAACAGCCGATACACTGGTGGCGCTGGAAAGCGCTAAAGAAAAAGGTGCCTTTATTTTTGGCGTGGTGAATGCAGTGGGCAGCAGTATTGCCAGGCTCAGTCATGGAGGTGCCTACACACACTCCGGTCCCGAGATTGGTGTGGCCAGTACCAAAGCTTTTACCGGTCAACTTGCCGTACTCACCATGATGGCGCTGAAAGTGGGTTATGCAAAAGGAACCTTATCAAAGGACCGTTACCTGCAACTGATGCATGAACTTGAAACGGTTCCGGAAAAAGTAAGAGAGATATTACTGGACACCACCAATATCCAGCGTATTGCAGAAAAATACAAAGATGCCAGCGATTTTCTTTTCCTGGGAAGAGGATATAATTTCCCGGTAGCATTGGAAGGCGCTTTAAAACTAAAAGAGATCTCCTATATACATGCCGAAGGTTATCCCGCAGCAGAAATGAAACACGGACCGATCGCTTTGGTGGATGACCAGCTTCCGGTGGTATTTGTGGCCACCAAAGATTCTTATTACCAGAAGATTGTATCCAATGTGCAGGAGATCAAAGCCAGGAAAGGAAAAGTGATAGCCGTAGCCACTATGGGTGATGAAGTGATCCCCGGCATGGCGGATGATGTAATGCTGGTTCCCGATGCAGATGAAGTGATCGCGCCATTGTTAAGTGTGATACCACTACAACTATTAAGTTACTATGTAGGTTTGTATAAAGGCCTCGATGTTGACAAACCGCGTAATCTTGCGAAAAGTGTAACGGTTGAATAAACAGCACATTCTACCACCAACCAACCGCTCCGATGACGAAAAATATTATTACGAAAACCCCGCTTGCATCACTCGGGTATAATTTTATCAAGGACCAGCACATACCCAAAGGTAAAAATGAATTTTACCTGCGTGATACACAAATACGCAACGGCATCCACTACCGCAGGTTATCAGCCTATGAAATAGAAATGCTCGTACGCAACGGTAATACCAGTGAGGACTGGAACAATATTCTTGTATCCGATGCATTCAGTGCGGAGCTGGTTAAGAACTGCAAGTTTTATGGGCTGGTACGTATCGGCAAACTCGAACCCTTCTGTCTTGGTTTCAGCGATCTGAAAGTGGCTGTTGGTCTGTACAATTCCACCATCATCAGTTGCGATTTTGGCGATAATGTAGTGATCGATAATGTGAACTATTTATCCCATTACATCATTGGCAGCGAAGTGATCATTACCAATGTGAACGAACTGGTGACCACCAACCATGCCAAATTCGGCAATGGCATTATCAAACAGGACGAACCCGAAGACGTACGGATCTGGATAGAACTTTGCAATGAAAATACCGGGCGCCGCATCCTTCCTTATGATGGCATGGAAGCAGGTGATGCATTTTTATGGAGCCGGTACCGCAATGATTCGGTGCTACAGCAAAAATTCAAACAGCTTACAGAAGAAAAATTTGATAACCGGCGTGGTTATTACGGTCAGATCGGCGACAGAACGGTGATCAAAAATTGCAAGATCATCAAAGATGTATGGGTAGGTAACGATGCATACTTTAAAGGCGCTAACAAGCTCAAAAACCTGACCGTTAATTCAGGCGAAGAGGGCCGCACACAGATCGGTGAAGGTTGCGAGATGGTAAATGGCATTATAGGATATGGCTGCCGCATATTTTATGGAGTGAAAGCCGTACGTTTTATCATGGCCGCTCATTCCCAGTTAAAATACGGCGCCAGGCTGATTAATTCTTATCTGGGCAACAATGCCACCATCTCCTGTTGTGAAGTATTGAATTCGCTGATCTTTCCCGCGCATGAGCAGCACCACAATAACTCTTTCTTATGCGCCTCCCTTGTAATGGGACAAAGCAATATCGCCGCAGGTGCCACCATCGGCTCCAATCATAACAGCCGAAGTGCAGATGGCGAGATCATTATGGGTCGCGGTTTCTGGCCGGGACTTTGCGTGAGCCTGAAACACAATTCAAGGTTCGCCAGCTTCACTATCCTCACAAAAGGCGATTACCCGGCAGAGATGGATATTCCTTTTCCGTTTGCACTGGTGAGTAATGATGTGAGCCGTGATCAACTGGTCATCATGCCGGGGTACTGGTTCCTGTATAATATGTATGCCTTATCACGCAATGCCTGGAAATATGTGGACCGTGATAAGCGTACTGATAAAATACAGCATATAGAATATGATTATCTCGCACCGGATACGGTTAATGAGATGTTTACTGCCATTGCATTACTCGAAACCGCTACCGGTAATGCCTATATAAAACATACTTCCGGACCACAGCAGGATGCAACAACAATCGGAAAAAATCTCCTGCAAAGCGCCAGCAAGATCATCAACGAACTCGAGATCACCATTGACGCTGTTGAAAACAGTAAACGAAAAGTGGTATTGCTGAAAGTATTACCGGCATACCAGGTGTACACAGAACTGATCAGCTATTATGGCATCCTGCAATTAGTGGCTTTTATCAAGGAAAACAATTTTAAAACCTTTGGTGAGATCATCGCGGCACTGCCCTCCATCCCTGCCCGTAATGAATGGCTGAATATAGGGGGGCAATTGATCCCATCCACAGAAGTTGACAGTTTGAAAGAAAAGATCCGCTCCGGTAAGATCAAATCATGGGATGCCGTACATGCTTTCTATATCGCACAGGGTGAAAAATATCTCCGTCAAAAACTCAGGCACGCATTATCGTCACTGGCGGATATTACAGGTGTACGCATCAAAAAAATGGATGTTCACCAGTTCAATAACCTGCTCAACGCCGCCATTGCTACCAAAGAATGGATGACAAAATGTATTTACGATTCAAGGGCCAAAGATTATACCAATCCTTTCCGGAAAATGGTCTACGAAAGTTTTGCAGAGATGAATACCGTAATAGGCAGCCTGCGGGACAATAGTTTTATCAAACAACAAGGTGTGGAACTGGAATCATTTAAAAAGGAAATCATTGGAATCAAAAAGAAATATAAGCTGAAAGCATGATAAGAATATCGAATGATGAATGTCGAATGACGAAAGCCGTACATTTCAGGCCATTTCATCATTCGACATTCATCATTCGATATTCAATATTTAAAATCTAAGTCCAAGTCCCAACTGTATCTGCTGGTTCGTCCATTTTTCCTGGTCGCTGATATCATTGATATTCTTCAGGCCAATATTGTAACGGCCATACACGCGCAGGAAATTGAAATTAAGTTGACCGCCTAACACTAACGAGAAGTCACCGTTTTTAAAGGCAGATTCTCCATTGTTCAGCAATGTTTTGTCCTCATCAAGCAATATACCAAACTGTGGACCTGCATTGAGGGTAAAAATGTTGCCGATATTATAACGGAGCAGGATAGGAATTGACAGGTAATTCAACTTTATTTTTTCACTACCGTTAGGGTTTACCGCCATTGGATACAGGTTATCAAAATTAGAGCGCCTGCCATAGGTCTGGTTCCACAAAACCTCCGGCTGTATACCCCATTTTTTATTGAAATCTATTTCAGCAAAACCACCCAGGTGATACGACATGTCAAAGCCATCATTAAATGACTGTCCTTCCACTTTGTTCAGGCTGGTACCCAGTTTTACACCAAGGCGCAGGCCACCACCGCCGCCAGTTTGTGCGTAAGAAGCCATACCCAAGCCAACTACGGCCATTAATGCCAGTACTAATCGTTTCATAAATTCTGTTTTGTTTAATACGTAGTATTCAATCCTCATGCCAGAAAAACGGATCACACACCCAAACGTTACAAATGGGTATATATAATGCAATGGAACGCTGTTAAATATATCTTAACTACACCAGCTCTATCAGGGTGATCTCCGGCAGAATCCCCACCCTCCCCGGGTACCCGATAAACCCATACCCCCTGTTGATATATAATTTCTGCGCACCATCTTCATACAAACCCGCCCATTGTTTGTACACCCATTTTACCGGGCTCCATTTGAAATAAGGGTTCTCGATACCAAACTGCATTCCGTGGGTATGACCCGCAAGGGTTAGGTCAATATCGGGATATTGGGTTTTGATCTCCGCATCCCAGTGAGTAGGATCATGACTCAATAATATTTTGAAAGGGATCTTTTCAGTACCGGGGTAAGCCGTATTCATTTTTCCATACTTGGGAAATGCGCGTCTTGAGCTCCAGTTTTCTACACCCAGTACTGCGATCTGTTCACCACCTTTTTCGAGAAGAACATGTTCATTCATCAATAAGCGCCAGCCTAACTGTCCATGTGTCTGTTTCAGTCTTTCGAGGTTATCGGTTTTAGCCTGTGCAGAGGGCCAGGAAACATAATCACCATAATCATGGTTGCCAAGAGAACTGTAAACACCCAGCGGCGCTTTTACCCGGTTAAACACATCCATGTACTCATGCATCTCATCAGCACGATCATTCACCAGGTCACCGGTAAACAATACCAGGTCGGGTTTCTGGGCCAGTATCATGTCCACCCCTTTGTTTACAGCAGTTTTGTTCTGAAAACTCCCGCTATGGATATCGCTGATATGAACAATACGCATTCCTTTAAATGCCTGCGGCAGGTTGGCAAAATTCAGTTTGATCTTTTTTAACTGGTAGTTATACTTGTTACTGAACCCATACAACAGTGTTCCGAACAGCGCAGAACCCACACCCAGTCCGGCCCAACTGAGAAAAGCCGATCTTGAAATACCGTCTTCCGCTACGGCACGTGCGGTGCGTGATGAGAACTTACTGACGATCCATACCCCTATCCTTCGCAGGTCATCCACCAGGAAAAAAGCCGAACCGATCAGTTTGGCGAGGAACAAGCCTACCAGCACCGCAAACACATAGTTCCGGAACACTTTCGAGCTCTGCAAAGAAGGCAGGTAGGGAAACAGCATCACTGCCGCCAGTACCAAAATAGATATCACCCAATAACTGGTATAAACGATCGTTTTCGTTCTTTCGGATGACTGGTAAGTGACCGATTTAATCACCTGGTAAACATAAAAATCCAGTAAGAGCATGATTGCGGCGATGATCCACCAGGTACCTGCGTTTCGCATGAAAAATTTTTTATGAATGTAATGAGGTAGACGCGCCGCAAGCCTGTTTATTGTACAAACGGTCCGTACAGGGCAAAACTATGTTGAAAACCCTGTTTCCACCTGTAACCGGCTTTGAATAATATTGTTTCGGCAGATGTGCCCTAAACCGTATTTTTGACGGCTTTCAGAAAAACCAAGGCGCCGCATGAACCTGACCTATTTCGGACATTCCTGTTTCCAGGTGGAAATAGGGGGCAAAAAGATCCTTTTTGACCCCTTTATCAGCTATAATGAACTGGCAAAGGATGTAAAACCCGATAGCCTTTCCCCCGATTATATTTTTTTATCACATGGCCATCAGGACCATATTGCGGATTGTGTAAGCATCGCCGCCCGCACAGGCTGTAAAGTGGTGGCGGCCTACGAGGTCCATGTCTGGCTCACTAAACAGGGCATCGCCAATACCCACCCGATGAATACCGGCGGGAAATGGGCATTTGATTTCGGAACGGTAAAATGCGTGGTGGCCCATCACAGCAGCAGCATGCCCGATGGCAGTTATGGCGGAAACCCCATGGGTTTTATTTTCACCACCGCCGAAGGCAATTTTTATTACAGCGGTGATACCGCCCTCACCGTGGATATGCAACTGGTGCCAACCTGGGCCAAACTGGATTTTGCGGTGCTGCCCATCGGCGACAATTTTACCATGGATGCGGCAGATGCGGCCCGCTGTGCAGATTTTATCCAGTGCAGCAAAATCGTAGGCGTACATTACGATACATTTGGTTTTATAAAAATAGATAAGGAAGAAGCGGTATCCGTTTTTTCCAAAGCAGGTAAGACATTGTTGTTACCCGCTATCAACGAAACCATCCATTTATAACCGATCATAAAAACCGGTAAGGAAAAGATATTATGGCGAGAATCATAGGCGTAGCCAATCAAAAAGGCGGTGTGGGAAAAACCACTACTGCCATCAACGTAGCAGCCAGTTTAGCGGTACTGGAATTCAGAACCCTGTTGGTAGATGCCGACCCGCAGGCCAACAGCACCACCGGTGTTGGCTTCGACCTGCATAATATTACCAACAGCCTGTACGATTGTATGGTAAACAATACGCTGGCCGCAGACGTGATCCTGAAAAGCGATGTACCCAACCTGGATATCATTCCTTCCCATATTGACCTGGTAGGCGCCGAAATTGAAATGATCAATTATCCCAACCGGGAAAATGTGTTGAAGAATATCCTTGATGCTGTGAAAGACAGGTATGATTTTGTGATCATCGATTGTTCCCCTTCTTTGGGACTGATCACCGTAAATTCATTGGTGGCCGCAGACAGCGTGATCGTACCGGTACAGTGTGAATTTTTTGCATTGGAAGGATTAGGGAAATTACTGAACACCATTAAAATTGTACAAAGCCGTCTCAATCCTGAATTACAGATAGAAGGCATCTTGATGACCATGTACGATGGCCGCCTGCGTTTATGCAACCAGGTGGTAAGCGAGGTAAGAAGACATTTTGATGATATGGTATTCGACACCATCGTTCACCGCAACACCCGTCTCAGCGAAGCGCCCAGCGTAGGCAAACCGGTAATACTGTACGATGCCGAAAGCAAAGGCGCCATCAATTATCTCAATCTTGCTAAAGAAATTTTACAAAAGAATGGCATGACTAAGATGACGAACCAGGAAAGAATTATCGAATAAGTCAGCAGTCTGGAGCCTGGAATAAAAAATCCAACTCCAAACTCCAGACTCCAAACTCCAAACTATTACAATGACCTCTCCCAAACAAAATAAAGACCTCATAGGTAAAGGATTACGTTCTTTATTGCAGAATATAGATTCCGATCTCAAAACCACGGCCGGTACTTTGAAAACAGAAGTGGCCGAAAAAGTAACCCATAGCAACCGTATCCCTCTTGCAGATATACAGGTAAACCCCAAACAGCCGAGAAGGGATTTTGATGAGCAGGCATTGAATGAATTAGCCGCATCCATCAAACTGCATGATATCATCCAGCCATTAACCGTTACCAAACTGGCCAATGGTAAATACCAGTTGATAGCAGGTGAAAGACGTTTCCGCGCATCGAAAATTGCGGGATTGAAAGATGTGCCGGCCTATATCCGCCAGGCAAATGACCAGCAGTTACTGGAACTGGCCCTGCTCGAAAACTTACAGCGTGAAGATCTTAATGCAGTAGAGATCGCCCTCAGCTATAAACGCATGATGGAAGAACTCAGCTACACACAGGAACAGGTAGCGGAAAGAATGGGCAAAGAAAGAACCACGGTGACCAATTATCTCCGTTTATTAAAATTACCACCCGATATTCAACTGGCAGTACGCAATGGCAGCCTAAGCATGGGTCATGCAAGGGCACTGGTGAATATTGATACGATAGATAAACAGTTATTTGTTTACAAGGAGATCCGTGACAATGAACTGAGTGTTCGCCAGACAGAAGAACTGGTGCGTAAACTATATAAAAACGACAAGGCGGATGCTGTTAAATCTTCCGTAAAGTCGGAGCTGCCCGCTGCCTACAAAAAAATTGAAGATAATTTAGCTTCTCATTTCGCGACCAAAGTAAAGATGGCGCATAACAAAAAAGGTTACGGCAGTATCACCATCGAGTATTATTCGCTGGAAGAACTCAATAAGATACTGGATGCGATGAATGTAACCGTGAGCTAACTATTTGCATGAAAAGATACCGGCTTCTCATATTATGTGTCATGGGCATGGCTTTTTTACACAATGCTTTGGCACAGGATGATAAAAAAGCGTTGTCCAATATTTCGCTGCTGTCCGGACCAAAGGATTCTACTGTTAAGAAAAAATCCTCTACAGATTCTATTGCGCCCGTTGCCAAAAAAGATTCCGTTAAGTTCCATGATCCACGTATTGCCACCAGGCGTTCGTTGATATTGCCGGGCTGGGGTCAGGCTTATAACAAAGAATACTGGAAGATACCCGTTGTGTATGGCGTATTGGCCATACCGGTTACCATGTTTTTTTATAATAACAATTATTATAAAAAAACAAAATTCGCTTACGAAGCAAGGTACAAAGAGCTGAAGGGCGACCCCTCCGATGTCCCGAATATAGATCCCGAACTGTCAAAACTGGGGATCGGCGACCTACAGAATTACCGGAACTCATTCCGCCGCGACAGAGATTATTCCATATTGTGGTTTATTGTAGCATGGGGAGTACAGGTAGCAGATGCCACTGTATTTGCCCACCTCAAACAGTTCAATGTAAGCAATGACCTGTCCATGCAGATCGCCCCACATTTCGATCCACAAACACGCGGCGCAGGCTTCAGCATTGCGCTTAACCTCAGGAACCCTTCCTTGCAAAAATCCATCAGCCGGTAATTAATATCTGTGTCAATCTGTGAAATCCCCGCTTGCCTAAGCTTAGCGGGCGAGTGTGGCAAAAAAATACCCCAAAAAGAGATCTACCAGCAAAATGATACCCTACCTGTTTTCAGATTAATTTCGCAGCGATCACATAAATCATATATTCAATCCTAAAATCTGCGATCATGAGAATTGCATTAATCGGTTATGGCAAAATGGGCAAAGCTATAGAATCCATCGCTGTCGAAAAGGGCCATACCATCGTTTTAAAAATAGATATCGATAATGCCGCAGACTTTACCAAAGAAAACACGGATAAAGCCGATGTAGCCATTGAGTTCACCGGCCCGCACAGCGCTTTTGACAATGTGATGAAATGCCTCGAATTTGGAATACCCGTTGTTTGCGGCTCTACCGGCTGGCTGGAAAAATGGGAGGAAGTGAGCGCTTACTGTCAAAAACAAAATGGTACACTTATATACGCCAGCAATTACAGCATTGGTGTCAATCTTTTTTTTGAACTGAACACTCATCTCGCCAAACTGATGAGCAAACATGCGGGTTATGGTGTATCCCTGGAAGAGATCCATCATACACAAAAAAAAGATGCTCCCAGCGGTACCGCTATTACACTCGCAGAACAGGTATTAACACATATACCCGGCAAAAAACAATGGGTGAATCACCATAGTGATAACGCCGCTGACCTGGCAATCATTTCTGAAAGAATAGACCCGGCCCCCGGTACACATACCATCCGGTACAGCTCGCCTATCGATGATATCGAAATAATTCATACGGCGCATAACCGTATCGGCTTTGCCGGTGGCGCGGTTCTCGCGGCAGAATTCGCAGCAGACAAAAAAGGTGTATTCGGTATGAAAGAAGTACTCGGGTTATAACCATCGCAAATCAACTGCGCCTTTGCGAGATAATTTTTCACGCAAAGGCGCAAAGACGCAGTTAAACCACTTTGGTATTTTCTGCTTAAAAAATAATGTCTACTTTAGAGGCTAGCAATACACATGTTATCCAAGAAAACACAATATGCTTTTAAGGCGCTCACCTTTATGGCGGAGCGGAAAAAGGATGGGCCTGTATTGATAGCAGAGATCGCTACAAGAAAAAAGATACCACTCAAGTTCCTGGAAAATATCCTGCTCGAACTTAAAAAAGCCGGGTTACTGGATAGCAAAAAAGGCAAAGGCGGCGGTTATTTTTTTAAAGCAGAGCCAAAAGATATCAAACTGGCACAGGTTATGCGATTGATAGAAGGACCCATCGCTCTCCTGCCCTGTGTGAGCCTGAACTTTTATGAAAGATGCAAGGACTGTGATGAAAAGAAATGCGGGCTGAACAGGATCATGATACAGGTACGCGACAATACTTTGCTGATACTGGAAAACAAAACGGTTTCCGACCTGATGACAAAACCATAACCCTCGAATAAAACAAATACAAACATTTATGAAAAAATTGCTCTTTCTGTTATTATGTCTGCCGCTGTTTGCCAGTGCACAAAGTCTTATCGGTGGTAAAAATATTCTCCGGTGGAACGTTGGCTCAATGGCCCTCCGAAATTATCATTTCACGTATGAAAGAAGTATCCTCAGGAACTTTTCTTTATCCCTCAGCTATCGCACCATGCCGAAAGGAAATGTCCCTTTCCAGGCCCAGTTGGAAGATGCCATAGAAAGCGATGATATCAATTTTGGTAAATTTCAAATAGGCAATACCGCCTGGACTGTTGCCGGACGTTTATACATTGGCCTTGGCAGGATGAAAGGTTTTTACCTGGAACCCTATCTCCGTTTTGCCAATTTTGACCTCACAGCGCCTGTTAAATACACCGCCTCAGGTGTAACCAAGGAAGCGGATTTTATCGGTAATGTAAAATCAACCAGCCCGGGCCTGATGCTTGGCTGGCAGTTCCAGATCGCTACGAAAGTTGTATTGGACCTGCAATTGATCGGCGGTCACTATGGATCCTGCAAAGGTGATCTGAATTTTACAACTGCCACTCCACTTACCACACAGGAGCAGGATGCACTCAGACAAAGCCTTGCTGATATTGAAGCAGATCCATTCAAATACACGTACACCGTAAATGCCAATGGGGCACAGATCAAAGCAAATGGTCCCTGGGCAGGAATAAGGGGAGCGAATATTGGGATTGGGATAAGGTTTTAATTAATAATTGATAATTAGTAATTAATAATTTTAAAGGGTGTTGATCGTCTTGATCAACACCCTTTTTATTTCGCATTGACACATGCTATAGTAATAACTCAACAATTACTAATTATTAATTATCAATTATTAACTGCCCTTCAGATTTTCCAGCATATCCACCGTCATTTTCGACAGATCAAATTCCGGTTTCCATCCCCAATCCCTTTCCGCTACACTGTCATCGATACTCTCCGGCCAGCTATTGGCAATGTCCTGCCTGTAATCAGGCTTGTAGCTCATGGTAAAACCTGGTCTGTGTTTGGCTATTTCAGCGCCGATCTCTTTGGGTGAAAAACTCATTCCCGAAATATTATAAGAAGTACGGATGGATATTTTTTCCGCAGGTGCATCCATCAGTTCCAATGTAGCGCGTATCGCATCGGGCATATACATCATGGGCAGGTACGTATTTTCACTAAGGAAACTTGTGTACTTATTATCTTCCAGCGCTTCGTGATAAATTTCTACGGCATAATCTGTAGTGCCACCGCCGGGTTCGGATTTATAACTGATCAGACCCGGGTAACGGAGGCTGCGTACATCCACACCATACCGGTTAAAATAATAGTTACACCAGAATTCACCCGCATATTTACTGATACCATACACAGTAGACGGTTCGATAATGGTTTGCTGCGGACAGTTTTGTTTGGGTGATGTAGGACCAAATACCGCAATACTACTTGGCCAGTAAACCTTTTGTATTTTTTCTTCCCTGGCAATATCCAGTACATTCAGCAACCCTTGCATATTCAGGTGCCAGGCTAAGTTTGGATTCTTTTCACCGGTGGCGGATAAGATCGCAGCCAGCAGGTATATCTGGGTGATGTTCTGACGGATGATCTGTACATGCAGCATTTCTTTGTTCATGACATCAAGGCTTACATAAGGACCGGAACCTTTCAGCAAAGGATTTTCTTCACGCAGATCGGAAGCCACCACATTGTTATTGCCATATTTTCTTCTAAGCGCAAGTGTAAGCTCCACCCCTATCTGGCCGGAAGCGCCAATAACCAATATCTTGTCTTTTACAACTGACATGAGCGATCGTTTTTTGTGCAGCAAATATAGAGAGAAAGGGAACAAGGAACAGGCAACAGGGAACAACAACAGACCACAGACCACAGACCACAGACTACAGACTACAGACCATTTGCCTTAATTTCGCCAATCAATCATCCGCAAACCGGAAAACTATGATGCCTGATTTTTTAAAAGAACTGTTCAAGTCTCAATCCTACAATCCTGATAATTTTTTCCTGATCGCTGGGCCCTGCGTGGTGGAAAGTGAGGAACTGGTGATGGAAATTGCTGATAAAGTATCCGCTATTTGTAAACGACTGGAAATACCTTATGTTTTTAAGGCCAGTTACCGCAAAGCCAACCGTACCAGCGCCGGTTCATTTACGGGTATTGGGGATGATAATGGTCTTTCGCTGATCAAAAAAGTAGGCCAAACCTATGGTCTCCCTACTACTTCAGATATACATGCACATGATGAAGCCGCGATGGCGGCAGCTTATATCGATATTTTACAGATCCCGGCGTTCCTTTGCCGCCAGACCGACCTGCTGGTGGCCGCTGCACAAACCGGGAAGATTGTGAATGTGAAAAAAGGCCAGTTCCTCAGCGGACCTTCTATGAAATTTGCGGTTGACAAGATCAAAAAAGCCGGCAACGAAAACATCATGCTCACAGAACGCGGCAATACATTCGGTTACCAGGACCTGGTAGTTGATTACCGCAATATCCCCTGGATGCAGGAACACCAAACCCCGGTGATCATGGACTGTACCCATGCCCTGCAGCAACCCAACCAGACTTCGGGCGTAACAGGCGGCAACCCGCAACTGATCGGCACCATTGCCAAAGCAGCTATTGCTACTGGTGCGGATGGACTCTTTATTGAAACACATCCCAACCCCGCTGTCGCCAAAAGCGATGGGGCCAATATGCTTAGACTGGACCTGCTGGAAGACTTGCTGGAGAAACTGGTGAGGTTGAGAAAGGCGGTGTTGTGATTATTTTGAATGTTGTATGTTGAATTTTAAATGGATTGCATGAAAATTCAACATACAACATTCAAAATAATCAGAATTACCAATATTTGATCGGGTTACGTTTACCCGCTAATATATAATTCTTGATATTGATCCAGAAAGCGAGGATCATGTAGAGTATCAGCGGGGAACCCATGGTAATAAAGGAAATATAGATAAACCACATCCTGATACGCGACGAGGCAATACCCAACTTTTCACCGATGGCGGCACATACGCCAAATGCACGTATTTCGAGGAACTCGCGGATCTTTTGCATATAATAGATTAGTTGGCGGGGAGCTTTGCACCGCTAATTTAGAGAAATCAGCACAATAATTTATAATAAAACCCCGCCTGTTTTTCGTAAATTCGCGCCACAAACAGGTATCTGCCGCCACTCGAACGGGACCCTGAAGTGAGTGACACAACAGTCGATGCCATGAAAGACAAAAGTCAGGGCAAAAAAACAGCCCCGGCTCAAAAACAACCAACAAAACAACCCATAACAACCACAGACACCAAACCACAAACAACAAACTATCAAGAATATGGCTTTTGACATTGAAATGATCAAGAAATTGTACGAAGAAATGCCGGCGAAAGTAGATGCGGCCCGTAAAGTGCTGGGACGCCCGCTGACACTGAGTGAGAAGATTTTGTTTGCGCACCTGCACCCTGACCAGAAGATTGAGAATTTTGAAAGAGGCAAGAGTTACGTAGATTTTGCACCCGACCGCGTGGCGATGCAGGATGCCACGGCACAAATGGCCCTGTTGCAGTTTATGCAGGCAGGCAGGCCAAAAGTAGCGGTTCCTTCTACAGTGCATTGCGATCACCTGATCACGGCCAAACTGGAAGCCAAAAAGGACCTGGAAGTTGCGAATAAAGAAAGTAAGGAAGTATATGATTTCCTCGCTTCTGTTTCTAATAAATACGGCATCGGTTTCTGGAAACCCGGTGCGGGTATCATCCACCAGGTAGTATTGGAAAACTATGCTTTCCCGGGTGGTATGATGATAGGCACTGATTCACATACCGTGAACGCGGGTGGTTTGGGAATGATTGCCATTGGTGTGGGCGGAGCTGATGCTTGCGACGTGATGGCGGGTCTGCCATGGGAACTGAAATGGCCCAAACTGATCGGTGTTAAACTGACCGGTAAGCTGAGTGGCTGGACGGCCCCTAAAGATGTGATCTTAAAAGTGGCCGGTATCCTTACCGTAAAAGGTGGTACCGGTGCCATTGTTGAATATTTCGGCGAAGGCGCTCAAAGCATGAGTTGTACCGGTAAAGGCACCATCTGTAATATGGGTGCCGAGATCGGCGCTACCACTTCGAGCTTTGGTTATGACGACAGCATGAGCCGTTACCTGAAAGCTACCGGTCGCGAAGAAGTGGCCGCAATGGCTGACAAAGTTTCTGCCTACCTGAATGCAGATGCTGCGGTGTATGCCGAGCCTTCTAAATATTTTGATGAAGTGATCGAGATCAACCTCAATTTGCTGGAGCCGCATTTGAATGGCCCATTTACGCCCGACCTGGCTACCCCTATCTCTAAAATGAAAGAAGCCGCTGCTGCCAACGGCTGGCCCACCAAAATTGAAGTGGGTCTGATCGGAAGCTGTACCAACAGTTCTTATGAAGATATCAGCCGAGCGGTAAGTCTTGCCCGCCAGGTGGAGCAGAAAGGATTAACACTGAAAAGCGAATTCACGATCACACCCGGAAGTGAGCAGGTAAGGTACACCGTAGAGAGAGATGGTTTCCTGGACGTGTTCAATAAGATCGGCGCTACCGTATTCGCCAATGCCTGCGGACCCTGTATCGGTATGTGGGACCGTGTAGGTGCAGAGAAAAAAGAGAAGAATACCATCGTACATAGTTTCAACAGGAACTTTGCAAAACGTGCGGATGGTAACCCCAACACGATGGCGTTTGTGGCATCTCCTGAGCTGGTAACAGCGCTTGCCATTGCCGGTGACCTTAGCTTTAACCCGCTGACAGATACTCTTACCAATGATAAAGGCGAACAGGTAAAACTGGATGAGCCACAGGGACAGGAACTGCCTGTACGTGGTTTTGCGGTAGAAGATGCCGGTTACCAGGCCCCTGCTGCTGATGGCAGTGGTGTGAATGTACTCGTTGCCATAGATAGCAAACGTTTACAATTGCTTGCCCCGTTTGCCCCATGGGAAGGAACTGATCTGAAAGGATTGAAATTATTGATCAAAGCCAAAGGAAAATGTACCACTGACCATATCAGTATGGCCGGTCCATGGCTCAAGTTCCGCGGACACCTGGATAATATCAGCAACAATATGCTGATCGGCGCCGTGAATTATTATAACGAGAAAACGGACCATGTAAAAAACCAGTTGACCAATGTGTACGGTCCTGTGCCGGCCACACAACGTGATTACAAAGCCGCAGGTATCGGAACGATCGTAGTGGGTGATGAGAACTATGGTGAGGGAAGCTCACGCGAACATGCGGCGATGGAACCACGTTTTCTGGGGGTGCGTGCGATATTGGTAAAATCATTTGCCCGTATCCATGAGACCAATCTGAAAAAACAAGGTATGCTGGCGCTGACCTTTGCAGACAAATCGGATTATGATAAGATACAGGAAGATGATACCATTGATATTCTTGGGCTGACCAGTTTTGCGCCAGGTGTACCATTGTCATTGATCTTCCATCATGCAGATGGGACGCAGCATATCATTACGGTGAACCATACCTATAACCAGCAGCAGATTGAGTGGTTTAAGGCGGGGGCCGCTTTGAATATTATTCGCAGACAGATCGCTTAATCGTTCGGGCCGATTCCAGCGGCCCGAACGATGGAAACTCCCGCTTTATGCGGGAGTTTTTGTTTTTATACGCCCGTTAAAATCACACAATTTTTGCGGTAAACCGCATATACCGGAATGATTGCTTTGCTTAGTTTAGCAAGCATGCATACAGCTATCATTCAGCAGAAGATATTCGAAATCAGAGGTGTCAAAGTAATGCTGGACTTTGACCTGGCCCTATTATACGAAGTAGAAACACGTTCATTGAACCAGGCCGTAAAACGGAATATCAACAGGTTTCCTGATGATTTTATGTTCCAGCTTTCGCAAACCGAATACGATATCTTGACATCACAATTTGTGACATCAAGATGGGGTGGTACCAGGAAACTGCCCTATGCGTTCACCGAACACGGTGTTACCATGCTGGCAAGTGTATTACGCAGCGATAAAGCCGTTAATATGAACATACTGATCGTAAGGGCATTTATTTCTCTCAGGTATTTATCAAGTCAGTATGAAGAACTCGCAAAAAAACTCTCACAACTGGAAAACAGCAACAAAAAACAATTCAGAGAAATTTACCAGGCATTAAACTTCCTTGTGGGGAAAAAACTGGCCGAAGAAGACTTTAGCAAGAGACAAAGAATCGGATTCAAGCAATAACTTTACATTATACTCTCATCCCATAATCTATAAGATGAAAAACAGACCTTCCTGTAACCTACTATTAAGACAGAGAATGACCGATGTGCAGTACAAGTTAATTATCAGAGCACTGTTTTGCATCTATTGTACATGTCTACTTCTGATACTAGGGCTGTATATCAATTGAATAAAAGGTTGCTCATTCTTTCTTTTTACTATCCCGAATGAACCCAAGGCATCTTTTGTCATTGCATTGAAACAGGATACAATTAATCCTAAAAGAAAAGCCCTCACAAATCTGCAAGGGCTTTCCTATAAATCATATCCAAAATCCGCGTAATCCGCGATTATTTCACTTCCTCAAACTCCGCATCCGTCACCGTTTCACTACCACCCTGCTGCGTACCTGCATTGGCCTGTGCACCTGCATCAGCGCCCGGTTGTGTACCGGCTGCCTGCTGGGCCTTGTAGATATCTTCGCTGGCTGCTGTCCAGGCAGTATTCATTTCTGCCATGGCCGCATCGATACCGGCGATGTCCTGGTTCTTGTGCGCTTCCTTCAGTTTTTCGAGCGCTGATTCGATAGGTGCTTTTTTATCGGCAGGTATCTTATCACCAAACTCTTTGAACTGTTTTTCGGTCTGGAAGATCATGCTGTCGGCAGCGTTGAGTTTTTCTACTCTTTCGCGTGCTTCTTTATCGGATGCTTCGTTGGCCTTTGCTTCGGCTTTCATTTTTTCCACTTCTTCTTTGCTCAGGCCGCTGCCCGCTTCGATACGGATCTTCTGTTCTTTACCGGTGCCTTTGTCTTTGGCGCTTACATGCAGCATACCATTGGCATCGATATCAAACGTTACTTCAATTTGCGGAACACCTCTTGGCGCCGGTGGTATACCATCCAGGTTAAACATACCCAGACTCTTGTTCTGGTTGGCCATTGGTCTTTCTCCCTGTAATACATGGATCTGTACACCCGGCTGGTTATCGCTGGCAGTTGAATATACTTCTGTTTTCTTGGTAGGGATGGTTGTGTTGGATGAGATCATGGTTGTCATTACACCGCCCATGGTTTCGATACCGAGGCTTAATGGGGTAACGTCAAGCAGCAATACATCTTTCACTTCCCCTGTCAATACCGCACCCTGGATAGCAGCGCCGATGGCCACTACTTCGTCCGGGTTAACGCCTTTGTTTGGTTTTTTACCAAAGAACTTTTCTACGATCTCCTGTACTTTGGGGATACGTGTTGAACCACCCACCAGTATCACTTCATCAATCTGTGAAATGTTGTAACCCGCATCTTTCAATGCAGCTTCGCATGGTTTCAGGCAACGTGCGAATAATTTATCGGCCAGTTGCTCAAATTTGGCGCGGCTCAGTTTCACCACCAGGTGTTTGGGCACACCATCCACCGCGGTGATATAGGGCAGGTTGATCTCTGTTTCTGCAGAAGAACTCAATTCTACTTTTGCTTTTTCAGAAGCTTCTTTCAAACGCTGTAATGCCATCGGATCTTTTCTCAGATCGATCGCTTCCTGCGATTTGAATTCATCAGCCAGCCAGTCCATGATCACTTTGTCAAAATCATCACCACCCAGATGCGTATCACCATTGGTTGATTTTACTTCAAATACACCATCACCCAGTTCGAGGATGGAGATATCGAATGTACCGCCACCGAGATCAAAAACCGCGATCTTCTGGTCAGCATGTTTTTTATCCAGTCCATAAGCCAGCGCCGCAGCGGTTGGCTCATTTACGATACGTCTTACGTTCAAACCCGCAATCTCACCGGCTTCTTTGGTTGCCTGGCGCTGTGCATCATTGAAATAGGCGGGAACGGTGATCACCGCTTCATTTACTTCATGTCCCAGGTAGTCTTCCGCCGTTTTCTTCATTTTCTGAAGGATCATGGCAGAAAGTTCCTGTGGCGTGTACAGCCTGTCTTCAATAGCCACACGCACCGTATTGTTATCACCTTTGGCCACTTTATAGCTCCAATGGCTGATCTCTTCCGTCACTTCGTCGTGGCGACGGCCCATAAAGCGTTTTACACTGCTGATGGTCTGCTGTGGATTGGTGATAGCCTGTCTTTTGGCAGGGTCACCCACTTTACGTTCGCCGTTTTTCAGAAACGCCACCACCGATGGGGTGGTTCTGCGCCCTTCATCATTGGCGATTACAACTGGCTCGTTACCTTCCATAACGGCCACACAACTATTGGTTGTTCCAAGGTCAATTCCTATGATTTTACCCATAACTATTTGAATTTCGTATTAATGATCAGATTTACATAGTCAATCATTATGCCACCTGACAACCGAATGCAAAATTGTCAGTTAACTGTGTCAGCTACACACATTATTGCAGATTATATATGAAAATCAGCCTGTTTTGTGCCAAAATGGGCAATAATTTCCATCAGGAATCCATTATCTTCACGATAACCGTAACCTAATTGCTGTCCTGGAAGGACATATTGTGTGAGAACCCTAACCCCCTATTTGCTTTTCCTGTTTTGCATAGGACCAGTTGTTAATGGCTGGTCCCAAACCATGGTACGTGGCAAAGTGATCAATCATTTCACCAAAGAAACGGTTCCATTTGCCAGCATTTACTGGAAAAGAGCCGGTTTTGGGGGGATCACTGACAGTACCGGGTATTTTTCGCTACGGTACAGCCATCACACAATAGATACCCTTGTTGTCAGTTATGTGGGTTTTGCAGATGTCATGCGCAGAGTTGACAAAACAAAAGATAATGGTGAACTGGTATTACTGCTGGACGCATTGAAGCAAAGTAATGAGGTATCGGTCAAATCAAGGTTTAACAAAGGGTTGCGCTGGTGGAAAGCGATCGTTGATCATAAATACAGGAACGATCCGTACCGTCATGAGAGCTATGCTTATGAGTTGTATAATAAGATAGAGATTGATATCAATAACATCAAACGGGACTACTTCGCACAAAAAAAATTGTTCAAACCGTTTGCATTTATCCTGGATAATATAGACAGTGTTTCTGAGAAAACGCCTTTTCTCCCGGTATACCTGACAGAATCTATTTCAGATTATTACTATTCCAATAACCCATCGCGCGCACGTGAAGAGATCAAAGCGGTAAAAATAAGGGGGGTAAAAAATGAGAGCATCCTGCAGTTCATTGGTGGCATGAGCCAGCGGGTGAATATGTACCAGGATTACATCAATATTTTCGGGAAAGAGTTTGTCAGTCCCTTAAGTGCAGCAGGTGATAAGTTTTACAATTACCGAGGCGCCGACACACAATACATCGGCAGTGAAAAATATTTTCACCTGTTTTTTACCCCGAAAAGCGAGGGAGAGAATTCATTCAGTGGCGATTGCTGGATACATGGTACCAACTGGGGCATCCGCCGTATCAACCTGAACATTTCAACTACTGCCAATATCAACTATGTGAACAGGCTGAGTATTTTGCAGGAGTTTGTTATACAGCCAGACAGTTCCTGGATGTTCTCGAAAGACAAATTCATTGTTGATTTTTCCCCGCTTGGCAAAGAGAAAACCTCTTTTGTTGCACGCAAATCAAGTACCTATAAGGATGTTCGTATCAATGACCCCGCCGTGGTTACCAAACTGGCGTTGAACCCTGAAAAAGAAACAGTGGTGGTGGCAGATGATGCCCGGCAGCAACCAGACCAGTTTTGGATCGGCAGCCGCCACGAAACATTGAGCCAGAACGAAAGCAGGGTGTACTGGATGATGGATACGCTGAAAACACTACCGGTATTCAAACAATACATGAATACGCTTTCTTTTTTACTGGATGGCCATAAAAAATTCGGCGCCATTGAAATAGGTCCGTGGTATAAATGGATCAGCTCCAACCAACTGGAAAGGCTACGCATGCGGTTTGATGTGGGCACCACAGATGAATTCAGCACCAAACTGCGCCTGCATGGTTATCTCGCCTATGGTTTTAATGATGATGCGCTGAAAGGAAGGTTCGACCTGAACTATAAAATACCGGGAGATAAGGGCCTGAGTGTTTTTGCATCCTATACACATGATCTTGATAACGGCCGCACACGGTATAATGACGAGGATATCACAACCGATAATATTTTCAGCCAGTTGATCAGGCGACCGAATATCCGCCAGAAATTTCTTGGCGTGGATGAAGTAAAATTTATGGTAACCAAAGAATGGAAAAACAAACTTTCGGTTCAGCCATTTATGACGCGCACTGAATACGAAACCTTCAATCCTTTGCTCCCACGTCACCAATTGCTTACCCATAGCTCACAGGAATCATTGATCAGTACCGAAATGGGTTTCAGGTTCAGGTATGCACCGGGAGAAAAGACGATTACCGGTCATCGCAAAGACAGGAAACTGCGTACCAATCATCCGGTTTACGAGTTCCGTGCCGCCCTGGGCATGGAAGGTGTTTGGGGATCTGAATACAAGTATGAGCGTATCAGCAGCAATATTTCTCAAACCCTTCGCATTCCACGCTGGGGAAAGATCAATTACATGCTGTATGCGGGAAAAATATTTACAAGGGAGCCATTGCCTTTTATGTTGCTTGAGATACACCCGGGCAATGAGATCTATTATTACAACAAACAATCCTTTAACCTGATGAACCGTTTTGAATACATCAGCGACGAATACCTGGGCGTTAATATCGAACATAACCTCGAAAAGAAATTCCTGAACCTGCTGCCCTTTATGCGTAAGAGCAATATGCGCCAGTTCTGGAACGTAAAATCGGTATGGGGCAACCTGTCTGATAAAAACCGTTTCCTCAATATCCTCGATTACTATTACGAATACCGGATGCGGTCATTGCGTGGTGGTTTTTATACGGAACTGGGTACGGGGTTTGAAAACATCTTCAAATTGCTGCGGATAGATATGGTATGGCGCTATGCTCCGCTGCGGCCTATCCCACCCGGGGCTCCTGCTACATTTAAATCGAATACGAATGATTTTGGGGTGTTTGGGAGTGTGAGGTTTCAGTTTTGATGACAATTACCTATCAGGCTTTCCGTATTTTTAGAGATGCGAATAGTATCCCTGCGTTGTTTTTTCATCTTCCTGTGCTTTTTTGCCTGCCTACAGTTTTCAGCGGCTGCGGATATACGCTTTCAACCGGGTATGGTAATACGCGAATCGGTAACCATTACCCGCGACCACTATACATTAAATGCAAAGCCATCATTCACCGATGCATTGATCGAAATAGAAGGCAATAATATCGAGGTTGACTGTAACCAGGCAATACTACAAGGCTCCAACGACAAAAGCCGACCCGATGAATTCTATGGCCTCGCCATCCGTATACGCAAAGGCTCCAAAAATATCACGATCAAAAACGCTATTGTACGGGGTTATAAAATTGCCATCCTTGCCGACAGTGTAGAAAACCTTATCATCGATCATTGCGATCTCAGTTATAACTGGCGGCAGCAGTTGAAAAGTAATCTCGAAAGGGAAGATATCAGCGACTGGATGAGCTTTCATAAAAATGAAAATGATGAATGGATGCGGTATGGAGCGGCCCTCTATTTAAAAAACTGTAAAAAAGCGATTATCACCAACAACATCGTTACCGGTGGACAATGTGCGTTACTGATGACACGCTGCGATAATGCAGAAGTGTACGATAACAATTTCTCTTTTAACTCGGGCATCGGTATTGGCATGTACCGCAGCAGTAACAATAAGATATACCATAACCGTCTCGATTATAATGTGCGCGGATTCAGCAATGGCAAATACAAACGCGGACAGGACAGCGCTGCCATTTTGGTATTTGAACAATGCAACGACAACATCTTCGCTTACAATACCGCCACACATAGCGGCGATGGCTTCTTTTTATGGGCCGGGCAAACTACGATGGATACCGGCAAAGGCGGGTGCAACGATAATTTTATTTATGGTAACGATTTTTCTTATGCACCTACCAATGGTATAGAAGTTACTTTCAGCCGTAACCTGATCATGAAAAACATCATCAAAGATTGTGATCATGGCATCTGGGGCGGATACAGCTTTGATACCGATATCACCGATAATAGTTTTGAAAATAACCGCATCGGCATCGCCATCGAACATGGACAGGGTATCAATATTGCGCTGAATGGTTTTACCCATGACAAAACAGGTATCAAGCTATGGTCTCGGGAAACACAACCTGCCGACTGGGCCTATGCCAGACTCCGAAATACTGAGAGCCGCAATTACTGGATCGCCGCCAACCGTTTTACATCAGTGCCAACCGCATTTGACATCATGGGTACCGATACGGTGATTCTGCAAGGCAATACCAAACTCATGGTTGACCAGAACCTGGTACTGGGCGACAGAACAGAAAATATAGATACGTCCCGCGAAGCGGAATTTCTGGATATCGATTACCAGAAAGATGAAAGACTAAAAACGATCAAAGCAACAGAACTGCCTGCCACCATCGTTCCCCAGGGAAAACACCAGATGCGCATCACCGAATGGGGACCTTATGATTTCCGTTACCCACTTATCTGGTTGAAAAATATTGACAGCACCGGTAACTATCATTTTGAGATCCTTGGTCCCGCAGGTAATTGGCAACTGGCAGATACAAAAGGGTTCAGCATAGAAAACCAGGGAGACAATCATTTCCCGTCTACTTTAACTGCAAAAGCTGATAGCAGTATAACAGAAAGAAATATCCGTCTGCGGTTTACAGGCAGCGCATTTGTAGATGCTTTTGGTAAAAAACCAGACAGCAATACAACCGCCCTGTTTACTTACCGTGAATTTGTGCCCAATATTCAATGGAACATTGCCTGGCACAAATGGGATGCAGCGCATGACCCGGCCAAAGGGTTTACAGGATTTGCATCCTTGTTTGATCAATCACCTGTACATACCCTCACTGCCAAAAAACTGGATCATACCTGGTGGGGCGGTATCGGTAAAAACTTACCGGCAGATTCATTTGCAACCGTGGCCACATCCACCGTTTACCTCAATGAAGGAACGTACAGTATCGGCATCACCGCCGACGATTATGCAAAAGTTTTTATCGATGGGAAAGAAGTGATCGATGCATGGGACACCAAATACACAGAACGTGATGAAGACACACACCACCGGGTACAGGTTAAACTGGCTGCCGGCGAACATTCATTCAAGATTGTACATGCTGAAAACAAAGGATTGGCAACACTGATGTTTTACATTAATCCTGCGGATAAGGTACAAGATACAAGAGTCAAGTAACAAGAAAAATACCACGTGCACTCGCCCGCCTCCAGACGGGTGACGACTATCCCCAGTCTCCGACCGAAAAAACAGTTATTTATTATTGGTTTCTGCGAGGCTAACCGCCGGCTTAAACGTATAATTCTTCTGGGAAAGATAGCTGAACGCCACCACGAAAACTGTGGTCAGCAATTTGGAAGGTGTGGGATACCAATGAAACATATCCACAAACAATTTGAGGAAAATATAATTCAATACCAGGCATCCCAGTACTACTGTAAAATATTTAGTTAACTGCGCCCTTTTCCGAACCGATGTTTCCTGGAACACAACATAACGACTTAAATAAAAACCCGTAGGGAAAGTGATACAGAAACTGATCAGGAAAGCGGCAATATGTGGGGCAATGGTCAAAAAACCGAGGTTTACCGGTTGCTTCTCCAATATAAAATTATAGCACACAAAGAAAAGACCGATATCGAGCAGGGTATTAAAACCGCCACAGGCCGCATAACGAAAGGTTTGCAAGGGCATGAACTTGCGGAACAGCGGATAGAAGCTGTCGATAAGCACCAGCACGAGGCGTTGTATGTATTCGTGAAGCATTCGCATTTCGACGCACAAAGGTAGTTTTTAATAGTTACTTTTGCGTGCCGAAATTGTTAAGAATGAGCATAGTTGCACAGATCAAAGAAGTTACTGCCAGGGCCATAACAGACCTATATGGTATTGAATTACAGCCGGTTGATATATTGGTAAACGCCACCAAACCAGAGTTTGAGGGCGACTATACCGTAGTGCTTTTCGCCTTTGTAAAACAACTGAAAAAATCACCTGATGCACTTGGCCAGGAACTGGGTTCAGCGCTTGTTGAAAAGAATCCTTCCCTGTTTGCCGCATTTAATGTGATCAAGGGATTTCTGAATTTATCCGTTAGCGAAACATACTGGCTCAATTTTGTACAAGAGCAATATAACAACCCAACATTCGGACAGGCTGATCCAACCGGTCAGCGGGTGATGGTGGAATATTCCTCTCCCAATACCAACAAGCCTTTACACCTCGGTCATTTAAGAAATAATTTTCTCGGGAGAAGTATCGCAGAGATCTTAAAAGCAACTGGACATGATGTGGCGAAAACCTGTATTGTGAATGACCGTGGTATTCATATCTGCAAGAGCATGATCGCATGGCAGTTGTTTGCTGATGGCGCCACACCCAAAACAACCCATACCAAGGGCGACCATTTTGTAGGTGATTATTATGTGAAATTCAACGACGAGTACAAAAAACAGGTAGCAGAACTGGTTGCACAGGGAAAGACCGAAGCCGAAGCTGAAAAAGAGGCCCCCATCATGCGCGCAGCACAACAGATGCTGCTTGATTGGGAAGCCGGCAAACCAGATGTATTGCTGTTATGGCGCAATATGAACCAATGGGTATATGAAGGATTTCATACTACGTATACAAGGATCGGCAGTGATTTTGACAAAACGTATTACGAAAGTGATACCTATCTTTTGGGAAAGGACCTGGTTGATATTGGCCTCGAAAAAGGAGTATTCTATAGTAAGGAAGACGGCAGTGTATGGATCGATCTTACGGCCGATGGCCTAGATGAAAAACTGGTAAGAAGAAAAGACGGCACTTCAGTATATATCACGCAGGATATCGGCCTGGCAGAACAGAAACAGAAAGAGTTCAATGCCAATCAAAGCATTTATGTAGTAGGTGATGAACAGAATTATCATTTCAAGGTATTGAAACTGATCTGCCAGAAACTGGGATTGCCTTCAGCGGATGGCATCTACCATTTGAGCTATGGCATGGTAGAACTACCCACAGGAAAAATGAAGAGTCGGGAAGGAACAGTAGTAGATGCAGATGATCTTGTGGAAGAAATGGTGTCTATCGCCAGGCAGAAAACGGAGGACCTGGGTAAGGTAAAAGATTTTACCCCGGAAGAATTGACCGCACTCTATGATACGATCGGATTGGGCGCGCTGAAATTTTTCCTGCTCAGGGTTGATCCGAAAAAAAGAATGGTATTCAATCCTGAAGAAAGCATCGACTTCCATGGCTTTACGGGACCATTTATCCAATACACCCATGCCAGGATCAAAAGTATTCTCCGCAAAACTGAATACCCCGAACCACAGACCACAGACCACAAACCACAGACCCTGCTTCCGCTCGAAAAAGAACTGGCCCTTCACCTTGAAATGTTCCCGTCGGTATTGGAAGATGCGGCAGCAGATCACGATCCATCCAAAGTGGCCATCTATGTTTTCAACCTCGCAAAGGTTTTCAATTCTTTTTATACCGAACATTCGATAGCCAATGCAGAAAATAACGAAAAGAAAACACTCCGTTTGCAGCTGGCCCAATTAACTTCACAGGTAATTAAAACCGGGATGAATGTATTGGGTATTGATGTACCGGAAAGAATGTAGCAGACAGCGTTTTTAGCTGTTAATATATCTTAACTTGATGTACTATTAACTCTATTGAAACAAGGCAATTCTCTGTGTACCTCCGTGTTCTTTGTGCCTCTGTGGTAAAGAACACTCTCCATCGATCTGAGCGAAGGCTTTACCACAGAGGCACAAAGAACACAGAGGTACACAGAGTCTGGTAATAGCATTATATATTATCTTAGCTAAAGGCCAATAGCAAATGGCTAACAGCTTAATTCGTTCACCAAAAACCAAGTATATGTCAGCAGTAGGAACTTACCTGAACTTCCCGCGTAACACGGAAGAAGTATTTAATTTTTATAAGTCCGTATTTGGTGGCGAGTTCCAGGGCGGTGTTAATCGGTTCGGTGATATGCCACCGATGGAAGGAATGCCACCTATGCCCGAAGAAGATAAAAACCTCGTGATGCATGTGGCTTTACCGATACTTGGCGGTCACCTGCTGATGGGAACCGATGCCCCAGAATCCATGGGTTTTACAGTAACAGCCGGCAATAACGTACATATCAGCCTGACACCCGATACCAGAAAACAGACAGAAGAATTGTTTACCGCACTTTCTGCAGGCGGAAAAGTAACCATGGAACTACAGGATACATTCTGGGGTGCCTATTTTGGCAGTTGCACTGATAAATACGGTATCCACTGGATAGTTAACTGCACAGAAAAAGCATAAAACGATCCTATTTTTTGCCGTGATTGAAGCCCGTTTCCTTATTTTTGCTGCCCGTTGATAAGAACAGGCAACACTTCAACATGAGATGTTCCTTGTTCGATACTCAATATTCCCCCGCGGAGGTGGCGAAATTGGTAGACGCACTACTTTGAGGTGGTAGCGCCTTTAACCGGGCGTGGGAGTTCGAATCTCCTCTTCCGCACTTTTGAGACCGGAACAATTGATTTTCAATTGTTCCGGTTTTTATTTAGTCTATGGCTATTAAGTCGTAGACTATTATTTCAAAGATTTACCTGATAACTGGTACTGCGCCCAGCTTTTCCGACAAGAGCAAAAGCCCCTATTTCCAATAATTGCTGCATATCTCTTGTTGCGGTAGCTTTTGAAGTCTTGGTAAGGCCCATATACTTTCTGGCATTCATACCACCCTCAAAACCTTGGGGACCTTCTTCGAGCATTCTCCTGATAATAAGATGTTGACGATCGTTAAACTGATCTCGGAACCGGTCAAAAAATTTTGTTTTTTTCAGAATGAATGCAATCTGGGATTCTGCGTTTGTTTGAGCATCTAAAGTAGTTTTGATAAAATACACTATCCATGGGGTGATCTCATTAGATTTTTGTGCTTTTTCAAGCGAGTTATAGTAGGCCGCTTTATCTGCTTCTATCGCTTTTGATAAACTCAGCATCACAGGGCGTCCTATTGTTTGCGACAACGCTTTTTCAGCAATGGCACGACCAATTCTTCCATTCCCATCTTCAAAGGGATGAATTGATTCAAAATAGAGATGGGCAATCGCTGAGCGCACGGGCGCGTTTTTAATGGCACCCTTTTCGCCTGGCCCTGTTTCATTGAACCATTTAATAAAATTATTCATTTCTACAGGTACCATTGACGAGGGTGGGGCTTCATAATGAATTTTCTCCTTGCCAATTACGCCTGAAATCACCTGCATAGGATCTTCGTGAGTACGCCACTGGCCTGCTTCTATCTTTTTACTTTCTCCCAGTAACATCCTGTGCCACGCAAAAATTTTTTCTTCTGTTAATGGCGCTTTAAATGTTTTGCGTACATCGATCACCAGTTCTGCTAAGCCCGCAGTCGATTTATCTTTACTATATGCCGGTGTATACTGCAGACCTAGATTTTTACGTATAGATGAAAGTACATCCATGCGATTGGGGAACTCACCTTCAATTGCTGAAGTTTTGATTGCTTCCGCAAGTATGATATCTACCGTTATATCCTGCTTGGTTTCTTCTTGAAGAGCTTCCAGAATACCTGATACACGCCCTGCCTTTTCAGAGAAAATCAGCAATTCACTTTCGACTATCTCAAGCGAAAATTTAAATTGGGGCCAGTCAGGTTTTTGCCAGTTATATTTTGCCATGAGCCAATTAATTCACATAATCGGCTCAAATATACAAAAAAAATGAGCCAAATATGTAAATTAACTGGCTCACTATGTACACACTTTCATAACTCCTGTTTTCAACCATTTAATGGCTGGCTTATCCAAATGGCTACTTCTCCATCCCGTTATTACTGCGTATTTTTTAGCCGGTAAACCTACTTATGAGAAAAATACTGCTCGCACCGGGTTTCTGGATATTGTTATCGGCCAATATATACATACTGGTATATTACCTGCAATACCCAGACAGCATCCACACCGTTATCGCTCTTTTCTGGATACAGAGTGTGATGATCGGCATTTTCAATGCACTGGATATGCTTACGCTTACCAATACAGTAGACAACAGTTTTACCATCAACGACAAACCGGGAAACAGGCAGGGTTGCGCCGGGCTATTCTTCCTGTTTCATTATAGCTTCTTTCATTTTGTCTATATCTTTTTCCTGGTCCCTTCTATTATAGACCTGCAGAAACTTGACTGGCGCTTTATCAAAGTATCCTTCTGGTTGTTACTGGCCAGTTCTGTCATAGAATTTATTTACAGCAAACGGCGCAACCGCGTAGAAAAAGTCAATATCTCTTATATGATGTTTATGCCGTATGCCCGCATCCTGCCTATGCACCTGTTGATATTACTTCCCGGTTTCCTCCACATCAGTGCGCCTGCTGTTTTTATTGCATTGAAAATCGTCGCCGACCTGGTCATGTTTATTATGTACCAGAAAGTCGTTTACCGGCCCATAACAGAAACCACGACTTAGCTGATCAGCAAGTAATAAGTATTGAGAGACTATTTAAAAATGGCATTTCAACCTCCTTATACATTATTTTTTCAACACAGAGATCACAGAGTAAACAGAGGGCCCTCTGTTTACTCTGTGATCTCTGTGTTGAAAAAAATACCTAGTGTATAATACCTTTCCATTCATTAAACAAATCAACGTTTTTAAACAGGCGCTGGACCTAATCATTCCCGATAGCCTCAAACCGTACATAGATTGCCGGCTTAGGTCTTAACGTTATATGAGGTTCGATGCTAATTTCAGGGCCATCAACCGGTTGACAATTAAACGCAGTGACCAGCCGGCTCACTATCACCTGCATAACCATCATAGCAAAAGGCTGGCCGATACATGAGCGGGGACCGCTTCCAAAAGGAAGGTAAGTGTACGGTTGTTGCTCTTTCATACGCTCAGCAGTAAACCGGGCGGGCCGGAACTCCTCCGGTTCATCCCAATATGCTTTGTTATGATGCATACCATATATATTCAGCAGACTGACAGAGCCTTTGGGCAGGGCATACTGCCCAAGCAGATCGGCCGCCAGGTTTTTCCTCGCGAGCAACCAGATAGAAGGATAGAACCGCAGCGTTTCCCTGATGACACAGGTGGTATAAGTTAATTTTGCGAGATCGGTCAGCGTTACCCGCTGTTGCGTGATACAATCATTTATTTCCGCCCGCACAGCATCTGCGATGGCCGGCTCTCTTGCAAGCTGGTAAAACAACCAGCTTAGGGTTTGCGAAGTGGTTTCATACCCTGCCATGAACAGTGTTGTCAATTCATCCCGCACCTGTTTATCAGGCATACGGTCCCCAGTTTCTTCACTGCGCGATATAAGAAGCAACTGCAGGATATCCTGTTGTGCAGCATTGCCTTCTGCTATTTGTTTTTTCCTTTCATCTATCAGTGTATAAAGAAATGTATCAAATTTTTTCCTGGCTTTTTTAAACCTGGTGTTGGAGCTGGTAGGTATTCCCAAAGGAAGTTTTATGAATCGGGTGACCTGTGTGGCGGCTTCCCTCGCCAGTTCATGCATGATCGCAGAAACGATTTGTATGTCTTTGCCTGTTGTGGCACCAAATAAGGTTCCTGCCATGATCCGCAGGTTAAGTTCCATCAGTTGCCGGCCTATATCAATGTGCGTATACGGGATCTCTTTTTTCAGCGCGGCGATCAGCGTATCCAGTTCGTTATGAATGATCGCCAGCGTGTTTTCAAGGTGTTGCCTGTGAAAAGCCGGCTGAATGATCTTTCGCTGCTGGAGCCAGAACCCGCCATTGCTGGTAACAAGGCCCTCTCCCAGAAACCTCGTAAGCAATCCCGAAAGATCATACTTATAAAAGTTCCTGTACTGCTCCTGTAAAATATATTTAAAGTACACGGGATCTTCAATTACGATGAATTTCCTGTGCAGTATCCGCAACTGTACGATTCCGCCATACCGTTGCGTAAGACTGCACAAAGTTGTAAGTGGATCTTTTAATATGGCTGCAACCTTTCTGAAAGACAGCTTGGCTTCCGCCGCAGGTATTTTTAATTTGATGGATGGCCCGGTTGGTTTCATAGCGTACTATACATTATTTGTTGACTACATACGCTGCCACTTTGCTGTAAACAAAGGATCTGTCCCTGTATTGCAGCAACCTGCTTTTTTCCTCATCTTTAACGATCACCGAACGCAGTGGTTCCGGCACTTCCCTGGGTATCATCAGGTTCCTGAAAACAATACGGCATCCGGGTTTGGCCGTTCTTGCCACTTCCGTAAAAAATTTAAGTGTATCCGTATCATCCATCAGCTCGCAGATATTGGACAGCGCCATGGCATCAAAAAAATTATCCGGTTGCTTTTCGAGCCAGTATTTACTATCCTCCGAAAATGGATGGATACGATCGATGTTTTGCCTGATCGTTGAATAATGCGCCGGTTGTAAATAACCGGGTACCATTTCATCATTCAAATAATGACCCAGCAGGTACAGGGCCAGAAAATAATTACTGCGTACAGGAAGATCCGTAAGTGCATGGGCCGCCCTCCTGTAAAAACTCTCACTGAATGATGATGCCCCGTCATCAAAATGAAAATAATCGGCGTTCAACCCTTTTTTAGCCAGTCTTTTTTTGTTGAACATGGTATCGAATACCCATCGCCAGCGTTTATTGTCCCATCGGTTTTCATAAAATGTTTTTTGCTCCTCGATCGTATCACAGGCAAAGAGTTGCTTTACTTTTCCTGGTCCCTGCAACAGACGCATCAGCAGACCTGCGATCTGGGTAAAACGTTCGTAGCGTCCGTTCATGATGATCCCCTTTTTGATAATGCTGTTATGGGATCTCCAGAAAACCTGCGCCGCTTCTGACAAATCTTTCTCTATCTGTTCATACCATTGCTGCCGGTTGCCAGAGGCATGCAAACCGAGCATCTTCAGGGTATCAGGCTGAGCAAGCCTTCTGAATATGGCCTGCTTTAGTTCCATCAGGTAGGTTTGCGCGGGATTGATGTCTACGCAATAAATATTGGCAGGATTGAAACGCAAAAAACCAAGTGTGTTACATCCCCCCGAAGTAATAGAAAATACAGTATCGCCCTCACTGATCTGTAAGGCTTCTTCATCCACTGCGGGATCTTCCCAGTTATGGGTAAAGATCAGTTTGCTTAACTGTACCTGGCCGTCCTTGATTGTTTTCATATTTTTTTATTGCCAGACAAGATGGCTGTTGAACAGCGGTGCAAGTATGATACCCTGCTGCCCGGCCAATCTGCTGATGTACTGAATATTTTCGGGTGTGATCTTTCCCCTTCCTTTCGAAAATGCCGAGGGTTTTCCTGCCATAGCCAGTACGATGGCTTCCAGCAGGCAGCCATGTCCTATATCCGGTGAAGGGAACCCGTATATGATCTCTTTATAATCAGGAATAAAATCAAAACCTCCCGTGACCCTGCCCATTCCTCCAAAAAACACCCTGCTTTTATCTGTTACAGCGCTGATATTTTTTGGATACCCAGCATCACATATAATGGCATGTGCCGGTATGAGCGATATATCGGCTTTCTCCAATATCGAACTGGCTACTGCAATTAAAATGTCGGTATCTGGCAGGAACCTGTTGACGTCTGTATCAAATGCTGCCCGTTGACCAGCCGCAGTTACCCATTCGGCTTGTTTGCGAAGGGGCCCGGTCATCCGGGCGCAAAGATTGAGCGTATCTACCCGGTTGATCAAAGATTGTACACAGGCGCTGCCGATATCCCCTGTTGATCCAATGACCAGCACATGGCTGTCGCGAAGAAGTTTTCCTTTTTCATAACAGGCTTTTTCTATGCCCGCCAGTATAAAAGCGGCGGTGAGTGTATTACCCGTAGTAAAACAGGTTTCGCCAATCTTTTCAAAAGATTGGTTCCCGGTTTCCAGCACAATGGATGTAAACCCGCCCAGGGCAGCGATTCCCGCACGAAGATCAGCGGCCACCTCGCAGGCTTCCTTCACTTTTTGCAGGTTCTTATGCAGGTATGCGGCGCTTAATTCATCCGGGGAGATAAAAGTTTCTATATATACGCCATGCACAATTTTTCCACCCGGGGCCGATACCGCTATATCAAATAACACCCGCGGGGGGATATAAGAAAAAATATCTTTTACCTCACCCAATGTTAATGGCCTGTCAGTATCTACTACCCGCAAACGGTGTACATACTGCATAATTTTATCCCAACTGTCCTGGTGGCCGATCAGCGCAAAGTCTATGCCGGCAGATTGATGACCCATTGTAAAGTTTTTTTGCCGGGTAAGCCTATTCTGTCAAGGGTTTTCATGTAGAGATTCAAAGCATTGCCGCGTATTACTTTCAGGTCGAGCGATGCATGATGCAGTGAATCTTTCATGCAACTGCCCTTACACACACCGCAATGTCCACGGAGATCTGTGGAAGCCGTCCACTCTCCCAGTATTGTCATGCAATCCTTGTGTATCTGTTCTACTTTCAGGTAAAATGCAAGTGGATCTTTTTCCAGTTCGTTTTGCAACAGTTCTATAGAATGTTCGATGTGTTCTTCTTCTTCTTTTGAGATCGAAAGAAAAAGATCGCCGATCTCATTTTTCAGTGCGGTTCCCACATCATGGTACATGCTCACGGCAAAACATTCCAGCATAACTTCCTGGATAATGATACACCCGATAAAATCTTTCGCACCGGCATATTTCAGAAAACATTCCCGTACACTGTTCCAATACTGTCCGTCCATATTGATAACAGTATCGTAATTGAATTTTTTTGCCAGGTGCATGAACCCTTCTGCGTGGTTGCGTTCACAATTGGCGTGTTCAACTGCTTCCATTTTTTCATGTGTATCATCAATCGCACCGGCGAGGGAAGCAAAATTAGACATGCCTATCAGCTCGCCGGTGATGGCCTGTGATAAAATATCGCAGACTACCGCATCGTATGCCGTAATTTCTGCTGTGGTTGTTGCATTCATATATGAGGGTTTTGGTTTCAGGACAATGAAAAATCTTCATACCCATATCCTTTGCAAAGATTGTTTACCAGTGTTTCATTATTATCCAGGCTCGTAACCAGGCACTGCGATGTAAGACGCGCCAGGCTCTTTCGCTTCAATAGTATATCTGTTGCAGCATCCCTTTCATCCACCGCTATGCTGATCAAATGATACTGACAGTCGTATGCATACGCCCTTACCTTTTGCAATAAAAGTTTGAAATCGGTTTCATGCTCATGGGTATAAGCGAAAAATCTGACAAATAATATTTTAAGTGGCTGGTGTAACGCGGGAACTTCCGGCAGTGGTAATATTTTTTTGGCGGCTCTCAGTATGCGCAGGAAAAAAGAAAGCACTAAGGGTATCCTGACCGCTACATTCTGTTTAAGATGTGAGGGATCAAATGTACTGATCACGGAAGTGATCCTGTTGTCCTGTCTTTGAATAAAATGTGTACAGGCATCGAGTCTGTCCAAAGCCGGGTACAATCCATACTCTTTGAAACATTCCTTATAAAATTCCTCTACCAGGGTGATGTTTGTGTTTTCCGCCAGGTTGAATTTCCCTTTGCGGGGCAGTAACTGGTGAATGGCAAAAATTCCGAGCCGTTTGAATAGCGGTATGCCTGCTTTCCCATTAAAAAAAGGCATTACAGAGTGGTTATCATTTACTGCCGTACAAAAAAGTATATCTGCACCTATGGACCGGAGGTATGCATACATGTGTTTTACCAACAAATAACTTACACGGCTTTTTACATATCCGGGATGTACTTTCAGATCCGCTAAATAATAAACGGAAACCGGCTCCCCTAATGAATAGCATAACTGTTTGGTACAGGAAAAACAGCCCGTGATCAATTCATCTTCCGTATTAAAGGCAACAAAAACTTCCGTGATCCCTCTCTCCCTGTTCAGGGCGAAGAAATCCGGTGTCCTTTCAACGCGTAAAGAGATACTTCCTTTCATCGGCGATAAGGATGCCAGTGTAACCAATGCGGTATTATCTGATTGTGTAGCTGCCCTTATGCAGATGCTCATACCATAATTTTAATATTGAACATTATTCTGTTTCTATAAAATGATAGCCTGCTGCTTTTACCGGGTCCGGTTCATGTGTCAATACCGGTCCTTTCCAGAGCCGCAGGTAATTCCTGAAAAAACTGGTTCTATGTGTACCGTGTTTGATAAAATGTGGAAGGTGGATCCAGGGTATTTTAGGATGCTGGTGATGCGCCAGGTGCAGGTTAAAATTCAGGTACACCGCTTTTAGCCATACGGGCACTTTGAGGTTATGCGCGCCATTGATGACATCACGGGGACTGAAAGCATGGTTGACATAATTCTGAGACGACCACACAAACCCGTGTACCACATAACAGCAGAGCCATGCTGCCAGGTTGAATTGAAAAATAAAGAAACAGGCAACATGAAAAAGCAACACAGAAAGGCTTTCCGTGCGTGAGGCGCTGATCTTTTCTTTTGTATTGCTCCCCTCTAAAAAACCCGCTGTTTCAGTATGCTGCATAAAGAACCGCGAATAGACCAGTTTCGGAGCCACTGCGAAAAGTAACACGGAAAGCACAACGGACCAGTAACCAATGCCTATCATCATCACATACAGGTTACCGTATCGTTTCCATTTGACCTGGTGTTCAAAATACAGTTCCCATATCTCAATATCGGTCCTGTTCTTTTTGTGATGACGGTGATGACAGTGTTTAAAAAACGTATAGGGAGCAATGAACAAACAGCATAGCCACCGGCCCAGAAAATTATTGATGAAAATATTTGTGTGAATGATATTATGCTCCGCCTCATGTATCAGCGTATACACAGGGATCATGATCACCGCAAACAATACAGCAATAGCCAGCACCCAATGCCATTGCTCCTCGTTTGATGCTATGGCCAGCAATCCGAAATACAAAACAGAGGAAACCAGTACGATACAGGCGTTTATCGTACCAGGAATAGCATACCTGTTATGTCCGGAGAGATCATTCATCGGCAGTCTGTTTTGGATAATGGGTAAAGACGGGGGGAGTCGTAAGTAAAATATTCATTTGTTTTGATATTTGCAACCACCCGAATAGTGAAGAATCAATGATCCGACATACGTAAAACTAATATTTTTAGTATCTTGCCGCTACAGAACCAACTATTATGTCCAGTCTTATTATATGCCCCAGTTGCAGTCACCAGTTTGAAGCCACGGATGCATTTCGCGAAGAATTACAGCGCGAACTGAATACCAAAGCAAAAAAATGGCAGGACGAAAAGGAGCAGGAATACAAACAAAGGGAAACATCTCTGCAGCAACAATTAAAAGCCAAGGACCAGGAAATGGTCAAACAGGTGGAAGCTGAAAAAAAGAAAGTGGAGGAAGAGCTACGGGGAAGTATCCAGGAATCTGTCAGCAAGGATTTTGAAAATAAAATCAAGATACTGCAGGAGAAAGCTGCGGATGATGATGAAAAATTAAAAGAGGCACGCAAAAAAGAACTCGAATTCCTTCAAAAGGAACAGGCACTCAATACCAGGGAAGAAGAATTACAGCTAACGCTTCAACGCCAGTTAATGGAAGAACGTGAAAAGCTGAAAGAACAGTTGCAGAAAGAAGAAGCGGAAAGGGGCAGTATCAAAGAACAGGAGTTTCAGTTGCGTATGCGTGAAAAGGAAAAGCAGCTGGAGGACCAGAAAAAACTGGTAGAAGAAATGCGCCGCAAAGCCGAACAAGGCAGCACACAGATGCAGGGAGAGATCCTGGAATTGATGCTGGAAGAATTGTTACAGGCAACATTCCCCTTCGACAAAGTGGAAGAAGTAGGCAAAGGAATACGTGGCGCCGATTGCATTCAAACCGTACGTAATCAATTTGGCAATGAAGCCGGCAGGATCATTTATGAAAGTAAGCGTACCAAGGATTTTCAGCAGGAATGGATAGAAAAACTGAAATCGGATATGCGCACACTGGGCGCAGAAATAGCAGTGATCGTAACACAGGCACTGCCCAAAGACATGGAACGGTTTGGTGAAAAAGACGGCGTTTACATCTGCACATTTGCTGAAGTGAAAAGTCTTGTACTGGTATTACGCAACGCACTTTTAAAAGTGTACGATGCCAAAAAAGGACAGGAGAATAAAGGTGATAAGATGACCATGTTATACGATTATTTGATCGGCAGCGAATTTAATGAACAGTGGAAAGCCATACGGGAAGGGTTTCTCAGCATGAAGATCAGCATACAACGTGAGCGTGATGCCATGGAAAAACTATGGAAGGCAAGGGAGAAACAACTCGAAAAAGTATTGCTGAACGCCGCCGCCATCAAAGGTTCTGTAGAAGGGATTGCCGGTAATGATGTTAATCTGAACCTGCTGGAAGACAATGATCCGTTACTGCTTGAATAACCGTAAATTCCTCTGTGAACAACGCATTTGAAAATATCACCCCATCCGATCAACCCGACAAACCGTCTAAGAAGAAACCTATATTTCCGGTCAACGATGAGCTTCGCCAGTATCTTATAAAATATGGGCGCGAAGTAACTTTCCCCGTAAGCTACCAGGACCTGCAGCGATATGTCTATACTGTTCCCCTAAAAGATAAACACGGAAAAGATACTTCCTGGGAAAAAGCTACGTATGATATGCATGAATGGGAATGGCTGCGCGCCAACCTTGTCCGCATTTATGCCATATTGAAAACAGAAGGTGATATGAGTTTTATCAATCACCTGGATGTGGCCCGTATCGATTTCTGTTATTTCGGTAACAGCCAGCCATTCCGTATACGCATCGTAAATAAATTCAACGACAACTACGATCATTATTATATCAAACAGGCGGATGCCAACAGGATATACGGACTCGAACTCGAACACCTGCTCTCACCCAACCGTATCACGTATTTTACCAATAAGAATACACTGATAGAAGAACATATTCCCGGCATACCCGGCGATATTTTTATCAATGATTACCTGGCTGATCCCAATATCAATTTGATACGGTTGGCCAAGGAATTTGTCAAATTCAATGAACGCTGTTTTGTACACCTGCTGGGTGATATGCGTTCGTATAATTTTGTGGTGAACATTATCCCGGATATAGAAGATTTCCAGTACCGTATCCGGGCGATCGATTTTGACCAGCAATCGTATGAAGGCAGAAAGAATTTATACCTGCCGCAATTCTTCAAAGAAAACAAGGCACTGGTTGATATTGTGCTGCAGCACCTCGACAAAGAATCCATTGCGCAATACCAGACAGAAGAAAAAACCATGATGACCTTCCGCCTGGTATCCTCCCGCTATCGTGTAAAAGAATTGCTGGATATCATGAGTACAGACACGATCTCCATCAATGAAAAGATCGAACAACTCAAACGAGAACTGTCGCTACACTTTGACGGCGCCCATGCTTTTCAGAAAGTACATACCATGGGGCAGTTGGTGAAAACTCAATTGAAACAATCGTTACGGAAGAGTTTGCTGCTGGTGCCTAAAACAAAAAGCAGGTTTGCTGATTAAACAAATCTGTGCATCTGTGGCGAAAATGTTCCGCCACAGATGCACAGATTTTTAGCCTGATTTTTTCGAATGCATCCAGGCAAGACTGAGTTCATCGTACATTTTATAGTGCAGTTCGAGTTCCACCTTTACAGCATACTTGTAAAAAAAAGCAGGCATTTTTCCTTCCGCAGAAAAAGAAAATGGTTCCAGGCGCAATGCTTCACTGAAATCTACTTCTCCCCTGCCCCACCATTTGAACATCGCTTCTTTGGCGCTCCAGAGTAAGGTGAGCAGTTTTACCTGGTGCTCAGTTGCATACTTATTGACAAATGCCAGTTCATCCGTATGCAGGAACTTATGTTTGATACGGTCAACCCGTGGTGTGATCATTTCAATATCAATACCTACCCTTTCTTCAGAACTCACGATAGCCGCTGCATAACCGCCACAATGCGATATGGAAAAATGGTATCGTTCATCCTTCAGGTAAGGCTTTCGTGTATCTGCGATCAGTATTTCCTCTTTAGGGAAATCAGGGAAAAGATACGGCAACAGGTATCGTCCTGCCAGGTGCTGTAACCGCTTATGCGGGTGAGTGATTTCACGTTGCAATGACACCGCCGGAATAAAAAAATCTTCCGTTTCTTCGATCTTCCAGACACCGAGTCTGGTATGTTCGTTGATATCTTGTTGATAAAACAGCGGCACAGGTTTATTTTAGAAATTACATTGCAGATGTAGCATTTATTTGCATTTCCACCTAAACAAAAAACATGATCCTTACCGATTCACGCATACTGGAAGAGATGGCTAAAGGCACCATAAAGATAGAACCTTATAACCGTGAGGACCTCGGCAGCAACAGCTACGATGTGCACCTGGGCAAATTCCTGGCCACCTATGTAGATGCGGAACTCGACGCCAAAAAACACAATACCATCCAGCATTTTGAGATCCCTGACGAAGGTTTTGTATTACAACCACACCATTTTTACCTGGGTGTTACGGAAGAATACACCGAAACACATGCACACGTACCATTCCTCGAGGGTAAATCCTCAACGGGCCGCCTGGGTATTGATATCCATGCCACAGCCGGTAAAGGGGATGTTGGCTTTTGTGGTAACTGGACACTTGAGATCTCCTGTAAACAGCCCGTACGGATTTATAAAGGAATGCCCATAGGCCAGCTCATCTATTTCCCCGTAGATGGCGAAATAGAAGTAAAATATAACCAGAAAAGTAACGCCAAATACAGCGGGCAGCCGAATAGACCGGTGGAGAGTATGATGTGGAAGAATAAGTTTTGATTCGGTTAGGGGTTTGGAGTTTGGAGTTTTTGAAATCATAACCCTACTCCAAACCCAAAACCTCAAACCCCAAACTGCTCCTCTACAGTTTCCCGTATTTTTTCTGATAAGCGATCAGCCACCCGATCACTTCATCATAACTGCGGATACCCTGCAATTGCCGGTTCATTTTTAAATATTGGTCATATACCCCGGAAACTGCGGGTGCGACCCTGTTTTTTCTTTTCGCGAAAAACTCCCTGATGACCTTTCTGTCTTTTTTTACCAGTGTATCGAGGTGATCGCGGTTGTACTTCATCACAGAATCAAATTTTTTGAAACTGGTATCAAGGATGTACAGGGATAATTCTTCCGACTGTGCGTATGAGAACAGGTCCAGGTAAACAGAATAACGGAAATAGGGATTCGTTGAAGCGGATGCCGCGAGGTATCCCACAAAATTGGCCTCACTCTCACTCGCATAACCTAACTGGTGCGCCATTTCATGACAGGCGATATAAGGGATCAACACCCGGGGAATATCGGTACGCAACTGCGCCTCCCCGGTAAACGGGTTATAATATCCCGAAAAACCGAGGTAACTGCCAAGTTCACTGAACAAACTTGCTTTTACAGACCGGTTACGGTAATTCAGGAAATCATACTGATAAGATACCGACTGGTAAGAGCGATACGCTTCCCTGTACAAAGAATCCAATGAGGGCACCGGTAAAAGCGTATCCGGTATCTGCCTCCGGCACTCATTTATCTTATCAATCAATTGGTTGGTCAGGCTGACCACTTCTTCTTTTGTATAGGATTTCCTCGCAACCCCGAGCTGGTGCTCAATGCCCAAACGGCTATAATTCAATCCCCACAATAATTTGAAAAGGATATAGATCCATAAAAAAAGACGGACCGTTTTATATAATACCTCAATCAGCCATTCTTTAGAGATTTGCTTTTTTACGATCCGGACAATGATTTTTATTACTTTGATTATCAACCAGATAACAACCCATATATAGATAACATCCCCCACACTAAAAGGAAAATAACGGGTCAGGATCCTGAGAAACAGCGAAATACCCGGGTATATTCCGTTGGAATAGAACCTTTCTACAGCAGCCGGAAACTGGCCAAACGCCCAGACCAGCAGCGCAAACCCGGCCAACAACCCAAGATTGAGCCATTTTAGTTCCTTCAGGGTAGTTTTCAGGTTCATATATACAAATATGGCATAAATGCGGCACTTAGCTATCAGCCTTGAGCCGTCAGCTATCAGCTTTCGGCCCTATTTTCGATTTATAATATGGTAAAAAAAAATCATAGCTAACAGCTGAAAGCTCAAAGCTGATAGCTGATGTCTCACAACTCTCAATTTCCTTTGGCATTTCCGTTGATTTGAGCTACCTTTGCAAGCCCTTAAAAAACGGTTATGAATCAGCGCAGGGAATACGAGATAGCCTTCGTGGGATTGAAACCGGGGATCCATGTGTACGAGTACAGGATCGAGGACAAGTTCTTTGCACCGTATGGTGACCAGGATTTTGAGAATTGTGTGGCCGGAGTCAAGTTATCGCTTGACAAAAACAACGGTTTCATGCAACTCAAATTCGACATCGACGGAACCGTGAATGTCAACTGCGACAGGTGTGGTAACGCATTGCCTTTGCAGTTGTGGGATGAGTTCAACATCATTGTAAAAATGGTGGACAATCCCGATGAAATGAACGAACAGGAAGATGATCCTGATGTATATTATATCAGCCGTGGTGAAAGTCATTTGCACCTGGCCGACTGGATCTACGAATTCATCAACCTGAGCATCCCTTTACAAAGGATGTGCAAACCGGAAGAGATCGGGGGACCGGGATGTAACAAAGAAGTGCTGGAGAAACTGAAGAAGATGGAACCCGATGCCCCAAAAGAAGAAACACATTCAGTCTGGAAGGGACTGGATAAATTTAAGAACCTGGAATAATTTTTTGATACTATAAAACTTGAGATATGCCGAATCCGAAACGCAGACACTCTCAGCAACGTAGCGCGAAAAGAAGAACGCACTATGTAGCACAAGAGGTTACGCTGAGCAAAGACACCGCCACTGGCGAAACGCATGTACGTCACCGTGCACACGTGAGCGAAGGTAAATTGTACTACAAAGGAAAGCTGGTAGCTGAAAAAGCTCCGTTGAAAGCATAACCTTAGTATACTAATTTATCTTAGTTTGCCGCTATGAATATTGGCTTAGACATGATGGGAGGAGATTTTGCACCGCTGGAAGCGGTGAAAGGTCTGCAGCTATACATGAAAGGCGATAATCATACGGCTTCTTTATTTTGTATAGGTGATGAAGCGCAGGTAAAACCATTGCTTGATGAGCATGGTATTACTGCTTCCAACATACAGATCGTTCATGCACCCGAAGTGATCGGTTACCATGAACATCCTACCAAGGCGCTGAAAGAAAAACAACGTTCTTCCATTGCCATCGGTTTTCACTTATTGGCAACGGGAAAGATCGACGCGTTTATCAGTGCGGGCAATACCGGCGCGATGCTGGTGGGTGCCATGTTCAGTATTAAAGTGATCGAAGGTATTTCGCGCCCCACGATCTCTACGGTGATGCCAAAGATCAATGGCGGCACCGGGCTGATACTGGACGCAGGGCTTAATGCCGACTGTAAACCCGAGCAACTCAACCAGTTTGCTATACTCGGCAGTTTGTATGCAGAACATATTCTCAACATAAGCAATCCCAAAGTGGGATTGATGAATGTTGGCGAAGAAGAAGGCAAGGGCAATATCGTGGCCCAGGCAACTTATCCCCTCCTGAAAGAAAATACACAGATCAATTTTATCGGTAACATAGAAGGCCGCGATCTCTTTAATGACAAAGCCGATGTGATCGTCTGCGATGGATTTACCGGCAATATCATTCTTAAAATGGCTGAATCGGTGTACGATATCACCAAACAACGCGGTTATGGCGAAGACGCCTATTTTACCCGTTTCCACTACGAAAATTATGGCGGCACACCTGTGCTGGGTGTGGCCAAACCCGTGATCATCGGTCATGGCATCAGTACCGCCAAAGCTTTTATGAACATGATCTACGAAGCTGAAAAAATGATCCAGAGCGATCTTTGTGGTAAAATGGCCGCTAAATTCACGAGTTAGCTTTAATATCTGTTTAAAAGCTATTCTGAAAAATCTCATAAATTTTTTTTCAACACGGAGATCACGGAGATAACACAGAGGGCCCTCTGTTTGCTCCGTGATCTCCGTGTTGAAAAAAAACCGCCACTAAACGCCTTCATCATTTGCTCTGCCTTTCTACTGTTTTCTTCTCGGATGGAACCAATCTCCTTTCATAATCCTCTCATTTCTTTTTACATTGTAGAAGAAAAGATCATTCATGCAACCTCGCCTGTTACGGGTAGTTTTTTTGATATCCATCATGGCCGTGTACAATTTTGTAGCGGCACAGAAAGGCTGCCCCATCAACATTGATTTTGAAAACGGCAATTTATCAGAGGGATGGACCTGCAGTGCGGGAACGATCAGTCGTATTGACGGTTCGTTGAACATGTTATCCGGGCCAGCTATCAGCGGGCGGCATACCATCATGCAAAACGTCAATCTCCCAAACATTCCTCCGCAACTGGATAAGTATGGTGGGTTTCCTGTAACCAGCCCAAACGGCAGCAGGTTCTCTGTGCGGCTGGGAAATGAGTCGCCAGGTGGGCAGGTAGACATGATCAGTTATTCTTTTACGGTACCCTCCGATCAGCAGGATTATAGCATCATTTATAATTATGCGGTTGTTTTACAGGATCCGGCACACCCGGTTGCGACCAATCAACCCAGGTTCACTGCCAGGGTATTTGATGAGTCAACCGGCGATTATCTTAATTGCAGTTCTTTTGCCTTTACCGCCAACTCCAAACTGCCCGGTTTTAAAGAGTCAAAGGTAAAAGACAGTGTATTCTACAAAGAATGGACACCGGTAACGCTCAAACTTGCCGGGTATGCAGGCAAACAGTTACGACTGGAATTCACCACTTTTGATTGTGCTCCGGGTGGGCATTTCGGGTATGTGTATATTGATGTCAACCAAAACTGTAGTTCCGTTATAACCGGTAATGTGTTTTGCAGCAACACTGATCAAATAACATTGACTGCTCCGCATGGCTATAGTGCTTATAGATGGTTTAGTGCAGATCTTGCAACACTGCTCAGTGCTGAAAAAAAATTAGCACTGCAACCTATCCCCGCAGCAGGCACAAGGTATGCGCTGGAAATAACACCTTACCCTGAACAGGGTTGTATTGATACGCTGTTTACCACGCTTGTTGCTTCTCCTGAACCTATGGTGCTGAAAGTAAAGGATCCGGTTGTTGCTTGTATCCGCAATGGTGCGGATCTTACTGGTGCAGGTATCACAACCGGCAGCAGCGGTGATCTCAGTTTTACTTATTACCAGGACATATTACAAACCAAACCCGTTCAATTTCCACAATCAATCCAAACGAGCGGTCAATATTATATTGTTGCAGAAAACAAAGTGGGTTGTACCGATCTCAAGCAAACATTTGTACATATAGAGCCGCTTCCCGTTTTTACAGTGACCGATCCGGCACCTGTGTACAAGCCTGTATTTGCGGATCTATCCAAAACCATATCATCGGGCAACAGCCCCAATTATCATTTTTCTTACTGGCTCGATACACCCGGTACCAAAAATGTTACCACTCCTTTGGCAGTTGATAAAACAGGTACTTACTATATACAGGCGGCTCCTGTAACTGTACCGGAATGTACCGTGATGCAGTCCGTACAAATTATGATACTTGATCCCCTTATTGTACCACCCAATATCATCACACCCAATGGTGACCAGATCCATGATACCTGGCTGATACCCGAATTGTCCTATTACTCCGAATCCACTGTAGAAATTTTCAACCGGTACGGCCATTCACTATTCCGCTCGGCGAAGGGCTACACCCAACCATGGGATGGAAAGCATGATAACAAGGCCCTGCCCGTTGGAACCTATTACTATATTATCAGGCTGAATAATACACTGCCCGTACTTACCGGGAGCCTTACTATCCTACGGTAAACTGCTTAAAGGGCCTTATTACAGCGCTCTTTTTTACCGTTCATCACAAATTGATAATTAATTTGCTACTTTTTTTTGAGACTAAATTCTATTAATATATTGATTATCAATTGTTTAAAACATAGCCCATTATCAGGCTATTAAAAATACTTTCCTTAGGATGGTACTATGTGTTACATAGTACTTGTATTTTATTTATCTTTGTTCTATCAAAGTAAAAAAACAATAAAAACCATCGTTATGAAAAAGTTCATTTTTACCGCCAATGTGATCGCACTGCTTTTCTTGGTTCCCGCCGTATTATTCGGTTATTTAAACAACAGTTCAAACAAAGAAACCAAAGCTGCCACTGAAGTTGCCAGCGAACCGGTGAACAGCCAGGATAACAGCTCGATTTTACGTTTAGTAAAAAGCTTTTAGTCTTGCGTTGCCGGACCACGTGCTTACAGCACAAAGCAAAACATCACCAAGGGTAGCGGCTATGCACCCAATCGTATAACCGCTCCCTTTTCTCCCATTTCCGAAAGGACAATTGTAAGATCGGCATCTCTGCCGCAGCGCAAACCATTAACTTTGGTACAAACAAGTACCAGGCTATGTGGCTCAATAATATCCTCGAAACGATAGGCAATACCCCGCTCATCAAACTCAACAAGGTTACCAAAGACATTCCGGCAACAGTGCTTGCCAAGGTTGATTATTTCAATCCCGGTAATTCCATCAAGGACCGTATGGCGCTGAAGATGGTGGAAGTGGCCGAGCAGGAAGGCAAACTCAAACCCGGTGGTACCATCATTGAAGGTACCAGTGGCAATACCGGTATGGGTCTCGCACTCGCGGCCTGTGTAAAAGGATACAAATGCATTTTTGTTACCACCGATAAACAGTCGAAAGAAAAAGCGGATATACTGAAAGCAGTAGGTGCAGAAGTAATTGTTTGTCCTACGAATGTTTTACCCGACGATCCCAAAAGTTATTACAGCGTAGCCAAACGTCTCTCCAAAGAGATCCCCAACTCGATGTACATGAACCAGTACGATAACCTGGCCAACCGCCAGGCGCATTATGAAAGTACGGGTCCGGAAATATGGGAACAGACAGAGGGAAAGATCACGCACCTTGTTTGTACAGCGGGAACAGGTGGCACTATCACCGGCGCTGCGATGTACCTGAAAGAAAAAAATCCCAACATTAAAATATGGGCGATAGATGTGTACGGTTCACTGCTCACGAAGTATTACCGCACAGGTGAAATTGATATGAACGAAGTACATCCCTATATCTCCGAAGGATTTGGGGAAGATTTTGTTCCTGAGAATTATGATATGAAAGTGATCGATGCATTTGAACAGGTAACTGATAAAGATGGCGCCGTTATGGCCAGGAGGATCGCAAAAGAAGAAGGACTCTTCTGCGGTTACAGCGCCGGCAGTTGCTTACAGGGATTGATGCAGTTAAAATCAACACTCACCAAAGATGACCTGGTAGTTTGTATTTTCCACGACCATGGCAGCCGTTATGTAGGTAAGATCTATAATGACCAGTGGATGATGGAGAGAGGCTTTCTCGATGTAAAAACATTCAAAGACATTGTGAGTGGGCGCAGCACCAAAAGACTGGTTACCATCGAACCCGCCTGCACGGTTTCGGAAGCAGTGGAACTGATGAAAAAATATGATATAGAACAGATCCCCGTTATGAGAGAAGGCAATTCGATCGGCGCGGTAAGTGAGAGTGGTTTGTTCCAGAAAATATTCAGTAATCACGAGATCAAGAACGCCACTGTAGAAAGTGTATTGGAGCCTGGTTATCCTGTTGTTGATTTTGATACGCCGGTGGAAAGGATCGGCAGCCTGATCACTAAAGAGAACGGTGCGGTATTGGCCAAAGATGAAAAAGGCGAGTACCATATTGTTACGAAGTATGATGTGATACAAAGCCTCGCTAAATAGAATTGGTTCGTTGCGTGATTTTTTTTCAACACAGAGATCACAAAGTTAACGGAGGACCCTCTGTGTTTTCTCCGTGGCCTCTGTGTTAAAATCTTCGCTAAGATAAACACCCATGCCTTCCTATACCGATCAATTGAAAAGGACGATCACGCTTCCCAACCTACCAGCACGGATCGTTTCACTTGTCCCTTCGCTGACAGAGTTGCTGTTTGACCTGGGGCTGGAAGAAGAAGTAGTTGGTATCACCAAATTCTGTATTCATCCCGAACAATGGTTCCGCAGCAAAACAAGGATCGGAGGCACTAAAAACGTACACATTGATAAAGTACGCGAACTGCAACCCGATCTGATCATCGCCAATAAAGAAGAAAATGTAGCGGAACAGGTACATGCTCTTGAACAAATAGCCCCTGTATGGATCAGTGATATAGGAAATATAAAAGATGCTTTGCAGATGATTCAAAACATAGGAGATATAACAGGGAGATCAGAAAAAGCTGCGATGATGGTTATGCAGTTGAAGAATGACCTGGCAGAAATACAGTCGTTAACTGCTTCTGTTCCCAAGATAAGAACTGCTTACCTGATATGGAAGGATCCATATATGACCATTGGAAGTGATACATTTATTCATGAAATACTCAGTATAGCCGGTCTGGAGAATGTGTTTGCAGGCAGAACCCGTTACCCGGAAATTACCCTGGATGAGATCCGTTCAAATGGTACTGAACTGGTATTGCTTTCCTCCGAACCCTATCTCTTTCAGCAAAAACATATAGAAGAATTATCGGGTCAATTACCGGGCATCCACATAGCACTGGCCGATGGCGAAATGTTCAGCTGGTATGGCAGCCGGATGCTGCAATTATTGCCCTATTTACGCAGTTTTTTACCCGGGATAACCGGTGATAAAAGCTAATGGCTGTTTGCCCCAAGTAAAGTATATTGCCGCTCCTTATTGCAATGTTTTCTCAATAAAAAAAACACACATGAAAAAATACAGGGCCGGGGTTTTATTCGGCAAAGAACTGGAAGACCTTTACAATGATGCCAAAGACAACCAGTTTGCCTTACCGGCTGTGAACACCATTGGTACCAACACCATCAATGCCACACTGGAAACCGCAGCCAAAGTAAATTCTCCTGTTATCATCCAGTTCTCTAACGGCGGTGCGCAATTCATTGCCGGTAAAGGAATGCCCAATGACAGCCTGCAGGCAAATATCTCCGGTGGTATTTCGGGTGCCCTGCATATTCATAATGTGGCGAAATATTATGGCGTACCTGTTGTGCTACATACCGATCATGCCGCTAAAAAATGGCTCCCATGGATAAGCGGTCTTATCGACGCAGGCGAACAGTTCTACAAAGAAAAAGGCCAGCCTTTATTCAGTTCCCACATGCTTGATCTTTCTGAAGAGCCTATCGAAGAAAACATTCACACATCTGTTGAATTTTATAAACGCATGGCGCCGCTGGGTATGAGCATCGAGATCGAACTCGGCGTTACCGGTGGTGAAGAAGATGGTGTTGACAACAGCGGTATTGAAAATGATAAATTATATACACAGCCACAACACGTGGCCTATGCTTATACGGAACTCAGCAAAGTAGGCAAACTGTTTACAGTGGCCGCTGCGTTTGGAAACGTGCATGGCGTGTATAGTCCCGGTAATGTGGAACTGCGTCCCGTGATCTTACAAAACAGCCAGGAGTATATCGAGAAAGAACTGAAGACCGGGCCAAAGCCTGTGTACTTTGTTTTCCATGGGGGATCAGGTTCACCACAACACCAGATCAGGGAAGCGATTGGTTATGGTGCCATCAAAATGAATATCGATACCGATCTGCAGTGGGCCTATTGGGAAGGTGTGCTGGAATTCTATAAAAAGAATGAAGCTTTCCTGCAGGGACAATTGGGTAATCCGGACGGACCGGAAAAACCCAACAAAAAGTACTACGACCCACGCGTATGGTTACGCAAAGGCGAGGAAAGTTTTATCAAACGCCTTGAAGTGGCTTTTGAGGACCTGAACTGTATCAACCGAAACGCATAAAACAATAGTGCCACCGGGTATGCCCGGTGGCTTTTTTTTACCTGGCACGCCAGGCGTAATAGCTTGATTATTAGACTTTCATCTAATGTGGATCAGGTTAAGAATTATTATTATCTTCGATGCCCCCAAATAGCACGGAACCTTATGAAAAAAGAACGTGAAGAAGATTTTGAAGCAAACCTTACGGGTGATGAAGAACAGGCTGGTGAGCAGGGCAAATCCCGTTGGTTCAAACGCATAAGAAAAGGCATTTTGACCTCCACGGCAGACAAGAAAGAGACCCCCGAGGGACTCTGGAACAAATGCCCTGAATGCAATTATATCTGCACCACCACCGAACTGAAGGAAAACCTGTTCGTATGCCCCAAGTGTAATTATCACCACCGTATCGGCAGTGAAGAATATTTTGATATTCTTTTCGACAACAAAGAATACAAGGAACTGTTCGACAATATCCAAAGCAAGGATGCACTCGGTTTTACCGATCTGAAATCTTACCAGAAACGTTTGGATGATATTCATTCAAAAACTGATTTGAAAGATTCGATGCGTGTGGCAACCGGTACGGTTAATGGCGAGGGTCTGGTGATCGCGTGTATGGATTTTGAATTCATCGGCGGTTCTCTGGGTAGTGTGATGGGTGAAAAATTCAGTCGTGCAGTAGATTATTGTATTGAGCATCGTCTCGCCTACCTGGTGATCAGCAAGAGCGGTGGTGCGCGTATGATGGAAAGCGCATTCAGCCTGATGCAACTGGCCAAAACAAGTGGCAAGCTGGCCGAGCTGAGTGATGCAAAACTTCCTTATATCTCTTTGCTCACCGACCCAACCTTTGGTGGTATCTCCGCCAGTTTTGGTATGTTGGGCGACCTGGATATTGCAGAGCCCGGTGCATTGATCGGTTTTGCAGGACCGCGTGTTATTAAAGAAGCCATTAAAAAAGATCTTCCTGAAGGTTTCCAGCGAAGCGAATTTTTACTGGACCATGGCTTCCTCGATTTTATTGTTGACAGGAAAGTCCTGAAGAATAAACTCGCTCAATTAGTCTTACTCTTCCGCAGCTAATACCCACTCCTTCGTGTTACCTTTGTGTCTTGGTGACTTAGTGGTTCAGATTTTCTTTGAACCACTAAGTCACCAAGACACAAAGATGGCACTAAGTAAATCCTGATTTTTTGGCAAATGAAATGAATAACCGGCAGGCCTATTTCAATTACTACATAGATGATAAATATGTAGCCGGCATCGCTTTGATGGGAACAGAAGTAAAATCCATACGCGATGGAAAGCTGAGTTTCAATGACGCTTTCTGTTTGTTTGATGAGGGTGAACTCTGGGTACGTGGATTATACATTGCTGAATATTCACATGGCACCGCCAATAACCATATCGCTGTACACGACAGGAAATTACTGCTTACCAAACGTGAATTGAAAAAACTCGAGAACAAACTGAAAGAAAAAGGGTTGACTATTGTTCCCTTGAAAGTTTTTTTCAATGAAAAAAACCTGGTGAAAGTTGAGATAGGTTTAGGGCGGGGTAAAAAACTACATGATAAGCGGGAAACCATTAAAAACCGTGATGTAGAAAAAGAGATCAAGCGACATTTGAAATAACAAGTGCCTGTTTTTCCGGTCGGAGACCGGGTGATAGTCGTCACCCGCCTGGAGGCGGGCGACTGCACGCGGAATCTTGTTACTTGATTCCTGTGTCTTGTATCTTAATCCACATACCGTCTTTTCTTTTCTTCCTTCATTTCCATCTGATCCAATACTGCTTCGGGTGTGGGATTTTTAGTAATGGCTACCGCTACCTGGAACAGAACAATCAAAGCAATCATTGATCCTATTATTTCCTGCCATCTTATCCAATACCCCCACAAGGTATATACGGCGGCTTTGGATGGATCTTCTTTTTCATAGATCACTACTACCCTTTCACCTTCTTGCCAATTGCGAAAAACATAACGTGCATCTACAGCGTAACTTTTCAGGTCCGCACGGAAACTGGCTTTGGGGATAGAGCGGTTAGCAGTACTGTCATGCATCCAATGAATAGCAGCGGGCGCTGTTTCTCCATCAAAAAAGTCTGGCTTACGGGTGTATAACACATAACAACTGAAAGAGACAATGTATAATATAATGAGGGTGCTGCGCAGAGGACAAATATCAGCACACGAATTACACTAATTAGCGCTAATTAGTGTAATTCGTGTTAAGTTAATTAGATAAGCTCCGGAAATCCACCGGCACCAGTTTACTTACACCCGGTTCCTGCATGGTTACACCATAGATCACATCCACCGCTCCCATCGTTTGTTTGTTGTGTGTTACGATGATGAACTGCGAGTTATCGCTGAACTTCTTGATCATCTGTGTGAACTTGCCCACATTGGCATCATCCAGCGGCGCGTCAACCTCATCCAAGATACAGAAAGGTGCGGGTTTGATCAGGTAGATAGAAAACAGCAAAGCCGTTGCGGTCAGCGTTTTCTCACCACCACTCAACTGTGTGATGGAAGATGGACGTTTGCCTTTTGGTTTAGCGATGATCTCGATACCTGTTTCTGCGAGGTTCTCGGGATTCACCAATACCATATCGGCTGTATCTTCTTCGGTGAACAGCGCTTTAAATACTTTCTGGAAATTCTCCCTTACCTGGTTAAAAGTGTCGAGGAACTGCTGGTTGGCAGTAGCTTCTACTTCCTGTATGGTTTGGAGCAGGCTTTCTTTGGCCGATACAAGGTCATTCTTCTGTTCAAGGATGAACTCATAACGTTTTTTCATTTCGGTATATGCCTCGATCGCTGTCGGGTTCACTTCGCCCATATTCTCCAGGCGCTTACGCATCCTGTCGGAACTTGCCTGTAATTCTTCCAGCGTGGTATCAGTGGTTCTCTCCTGGTCGAGTATCTCATCCAGTTCTACTTTAAACTCAACGCTCAGCCTTTCTTTCATACCGGCCAGTTGCAGTTTCAGTTCATTCAGCCTATCCTTGATCTCCGTTACCAGGTGATCGATCATCTCCTTGCTCTTCACTTTATGACGCAGCTCACTTTCTTTTTCCTGTAATGCGTTGCGGAGATTGTAGTATGCCTGGTCAGTTTCGTTCAGTTTCTTTTCTTCGTCTTCTTTCTTGCGCATCAGGTCCAGCAACAGTTCTTCGGAAGCTACCAACGCTTTTTCACTTTCTTCAATATTGGCAGAAGCTTCAGATAACTGCGTAGTATTATTACTGATCTGCAGATGCAGGTCATCCAGTTGTTTTTCTTTAAATACCAGTTCCTGTTTCAGTGTGGTGATCTTGCTCTGCTGTCTTGTCAACTGCAGGTTGGTTTCATTATACTGAACGGAAGCGCGGTTATATTCAAACTCAGCGGTCTGGTAATCCTGTTCCACTGTTTTTAATTCAGTGGTGGTCGTTTCCAGTTGCTCATTCAACTCATGGAACGATTCGCGGGTAGCGGCGATGGCTTCATGCTCTGCCTGCAAACGTTGCTCCAGTTCTTCCAGTCGTTGTAAACCGCTTTGCTGTGCCGCCTGTAGGTTCTCGATCCTGTTTTTGGCAGCAAATACCTGGTTGGTTAGTTGGTTGATCTCGTTCTCCGTTTGTTTGATCACATTCTCTTTCAACTGGTCGTTGAAGGCAATCACTTCATTATGCTTGGCCTGGATATCCGATTTCAACAGGTTTACGATAGACTCCTGGTCGGATATTTCTTCTGATAATTTTTCGAGATTCTTGGCGCGACCGATCTTCTTTCCTTCAAATAATCCAACGCTGCCACCGGTGAGTGTATATTTTCCTTTAACGTATTTACCTGTTTTTTCCAGGACCACAGCGCCATTGCTGTTGGCTATCGCTTCATCATTTTCGGCGATGTACACGTTACCCAATAAATATTCTGCGAGTTTGCGGTACTGGTCATCCACTTCTATCACATCCATGGCACGGATGGTACCGGCAGGCTGGTGTGTTTCGAGGCGTATGTCAGCAAATTTCTCCAGCATAAAGAAATTGGCCTTTCCTTTTTTGTGGGCATCCAGCAGGTGTACCGCCTGTAAACCTTCTTCGAGGTTATTGACCACATAATAGTTCAGGTAAGGTTCCAGTACGTTTTCAACGGCTGCGCGGTATTGTTCCTGTACATAAATGATATCTGACAGGATCGGTGCCGTATGGTTCCATTCAGGGTTCTTGTGGAGGAACTTGATGCTTTCAGGATAGCCTTCCATCGAGTCGATCAGGCTTTTCAGCAGGTTGTATTCATTGCGTTTGGAATCCAGCTTACGGTTTTCCTCGTTCAGTTCATTACGCAACACTTCCAGTTGTGCCTGTGTTTCGAATATCTGCTCTTTTGTTTTTTCCTGGTGCTCCTGTAATTGCTGGAGATCTATGCGTTTTGCGTCCAGTGTTGCTTCTTTTTCCTCGAGTTCTATACCCAATTGCTGCAACTGTGTTTCGCGGTTCTGTTTTTCTTCCGACAACTGCATCTGTGCCCTTTGCAGGTTCTGGATAGAAGTATCGGCAACTGCTACTTTCTTTTCTGCATCAAACTGGCTGCGCTGGATCTGCTGGTATTGGTTGCGTAATGCATCCACACCGCTTCTCTTCTCATCAAACACACGGCGCTTGTCTTCCATATCCATTTTGGAAGAGTCGATGTTCTCCTGCAGTTCTATCAATCTTGCTTCTTCTTCGCCAACCTGTAATTGGGTGAACTGGATAGAATCGCCGATATTTTTTAACTGTCCCTCTGCTTTTTCCAAAAACTCTTTTAACCCTACTTCTTTTTCTTTCAGGTAATGAAGTTTTTGGGAAGCCAGGTTCTTTTCATTTTCCCTTGTCCGCAACTGCTGCAGGAACTCGTTGAATTCATGCTGCATGCTTTGCAGCGCTCTTTCTTTTTCAATAAAACCAACTTTCTCCTGCTCAATTGCCGCTTCATCAGTGGCGATCTCTGCTTCGAGCTGGATACGTTTATTGATCTCGTTATCCTGCTGCTCGTTCAGGTCCTTATACGTGATATTGAATCCCTCGAGTGCGGCTTTGGCTAATTCAATCGCCACTTCCTTGTATTCCTTACGGATCTCGTAGAATTTCTCCGCTTTTTTTGCCTGGTTCTCGAGTGTCTTTAACTGGTTATTGATCTCGAACAGCAGATCCTCGATACGCGCCAGGTCCTGCTCGGTGGCATCCAGTTTATTTTTAGCTTCCTTCTTTCTTGTTTTATAGATAGTGATACCGGCAGCCTGCTCGAGCATTCTTCTACGGCTGTTTTCTTTGTCTTTGATGATATCATCCACCATACCCAACTCGATGATAGCATAGCTATCAGTGCTGACACCCGTATCCAGGAAAAGGTTATGGATATCTTTTAAACGGCAGGTAACATCGTTGAGCCTGTATTCGCTTTCACCATTTTTATAAAAACGACGGGTTACGGTTACTGTGTTGAATTCGGTAGGTAATAAATTTTTTGTGTTCTCGAAAGTGAGGCTTACTTCTGCCAAACCGCTTGGGCTCCTTGTTTTGCTTCCGTTAAAAACCAACGCTTCGAGGTTCTCACTTCGTAAAGCAGAAATTTTCTGTTCGCCGATTACCCAGCGTATACTATCAATGATATTACTTTTTCCGCAACCATTTGGACCGATGATACCGGTGATACCCTCATCAAAACTGACCACGGTTTTATCAGCAAAACTTTTGAATCCCTTGATTTCTAATGACTTTAATCTCACGAATGTCCTGTTTAAGTACCTGCGAACATACAGTAAAAAGGGGGACTACTCACTAAGATAAAAATAGCCTGTGCATAATAAGTGGAGAATTCGGGGAGCTGAAAACCCATGGCAATTCCATTGTCACATAACAATTTAACAATCAATCAATTAACAACGATTTGATTTATTAAAAATCGAGATTGATTTCAGTATTAAAACCTTGATACCGGTGGATTTTATTTCTCACAAAGGCACCAAGGCACGGTGTTATATTTGTTGCTAAACCTACCAACTTGGCAAGGATCATCTTTACGGTTACCAATGACCTGAATTATGACCAGCGTATGCACCGGATAGCGGGTTCGCTGGCGGAAGCCGGGTATGAGGTGATACTGGTTGGCAGAAAGCTGAAAAAATCGGTTGGACTGGAACCAAAAAATTTCCAACAGGAAAGACTGCAGTGTTTTTTTTCCAAAGGTTTCCTGTTTTATGCGGAATATAACCTGCGGCTTTTTTTCTACCTGCTTTTTACAAAAGCGGATATCCTCTGTGCCATCGACCTGGACACGATACTTCCGGTATATATTACCAGCGCAATCAAAAAACAACAGCGGGTGTACGATGCGCATGAGCTGTTTACGGAACAGAAAGAAGTGATCAGCCGGCCAAATATGCACAGGTTCTGGCTTTTGGTTGAACGATTTGCTGTACCCAAATTCAGGAAAGGTTATACCGTTAATGATATATTGGCAAAAGAATTCAGCAAGCGTTATGCAGTAAATTATGAGATTATCAGGAATCTTCCGTTATTGACAAAGCTTGAAGAAGACATCACAACACAAGAAAAAAAAATCATTTACCAGGGTGCGGTTAATGAAGGACGGTGTTTTGAAACACTGATACCGGCCATGCAAAAGGTAAACGCAGAGTTGGCTGTTTATGGTACTGGTAATTTTCTCTCACAGGCCAAACAACTGGCAGAAAAGCACGGTCTTGGAAGCAAGGTATTATTTTATGGCCCTGTGTTACCCTCAGCATTATCGAAGATCACACAAAGCGCCTATATCGGTCTTACGCTGTTTGAAGCCACGGGTATGAACCAGTATTATTCACTCGCAAATCGTTTTTTTGACCATATCATGGCCGGTATCCCACAACTTTGTGTGAATTATCCTGTTTACGCATCTATCAACAGTGAATATGAGGTAGCTTATATGATAGATGATACAAAACCAGATACGATTGCAAACGCTTTGAATCATTTACTGGAAGATAAACAATTGCACCAACGTCTGCGATCAAACTGCCTGCGGGCAAGGGAAATATTGAACTGGAAACAGGAGCAGGCAAAACTGCTTGCTTTTTACAAACAACTGTAATTGGAAAAACACTTACATATCATCTGCTTCAGCGTACCCTACCCTGTTGATTATGGCGGGGCGATGGACCTGTTCTATAAACTGCCGGCATTACAGTCACAGGGTATCCAAATTCACCTGCATTGCTTTGATTATGGCCGGGGAAAGCAACCGGCACTCGATCAATATTGCGCAAGTGTGGATTATTATGAAAGGAACACCGGGCATACCGGTATCTCCAATACACTGCCCTACATTGTTGCAAGCCGTAAAAATGAACAGCTATTACAGCGGCTGCTGCAGGATGATCATCCCATACTAATGGAAGGTATCCATTGCACGTATCTTTTACTGGATAAACGCTTTACCAACAGGAAATGCTTTGTGCGGTTGCATAATGCAGAATACCAATACTACTACGATCTTTTCCGAAACAGTTTCTCGCCTTTTAAAAAACTGTATTACTGGCTGGAAAGCAGGTTGCTGAAATCGTATGAGAAAAAGATCTGCAACAAAGCTGTTTTCTTCTCTGTATCAGAAAAAGACAGGGATACCTACCGTGAACAACTGAACTGTTCATCTATTGAATACCTCCCATTATTCATTGCCGATTGGCAGGTGCGTTCCCCGGAAGGTATCGGCGCTTATTGTTTATACCATGGGGATCTTAGCGTGGAAGCCAATGAAAAAGCGGTGACCTGGTTATTAAAAAAAGTTTTCCCTCCTTTAAAAGTGCCTTTTGTGATTGCGGGGAAAAATCCGTCTGAAAAACTGGTGAAACTGATTCAGGCTTGCCCGTCAGCAAAATTATTGGCCAACCCTGCTGAGAGCGATATGCAGGATATCATTGCCAATGCACATATTCATGTAATGCCATCGTACACCACAACGGGTATCAAGATCAAATTATTAAATGCATTGTTTAATGGAAGACATTGCGTGGTAAATCCCCCAACTGTTGATGGCAGCGGATTGGACGCCGCCTGTCATACTGCCACCACAGCCGATGCTTTTCAACAGATCATTGCGCAGTTGTATCACCAGCCGTTTGCGAATGAGGAGATAGGATTGAGAAAGAGGCTACTGAAAGATTTATTCGATAACAAAACAAATGCCTTGGATTTGATAAAGCGTATCTGGCAAACCTAATATTTCCTCTGTGCAATTCTGTGTACTCCATGCCTCTGTGGTAAAGCCTTCGCTTAGATCGATGGAGGATGTTCTTTACCACAGAGGCACGGAGTACACAGAGCTGCACAGAGATTTTTGCAATAAATAAATTATTGATGTTTATTTTTAAACACCAACCAAACAACATGAACCAGTCAACCCTCCCGAAAGAATACGCCAGCCCCCTGCGCTACCGCAAAATGGAAAACCTACATATCGTATTCTGGTTGTTCAAGGATATTTCATGGTGTATGTTATGGAGGCCACTCGGAATTACGATGATTATTCCGACTGTTATTGTTGCTTTTGTGCTGGCATGGAGAAACCGGGCCATCATGTCCGAACTATGCCATAACCTGGCCGTTATATTTTGGATCACCGCCAACTCCTACTGGATGATCAGCGAGTTCTTTGAATTTGAGTCAAAACCGCTCATCCTTGAACTCACTTATAAGCATCTGGCGCTGATTCCTTTCCTTTTAGGACTTATTCCATTGATTTTCTACTACTTATACTGGAAACCCCGTCAACGCCAGGAACTTGAAACCATGTAGCAAAAACCCGGAAAAATGACCCTTTTTACCGCTCATCAAATGCGGCATCCATTTGTATGAACGCAAGTCCCGCCTGACCCTGTTACCATTTGCGGATGATAGCACTCCCTATATCTTTACTGTATCAAAGTAAATGGAGCCTCGCTCCGATGTAACATGAACCACTTAATTGAGTTCCTCCTGTTCCGGTTTCGCCAGCATATCAAGCCACCGGGCATTCAACTCCTTTAGTTCCTTACACCTTCCCGGCAAAAGATCACACGGACCTGGTTGTACACCCTGCGTAATGCAATTGCATAGCGTATGGTAACATCCTACCTGTCATCTTTCCCAAAAATCGCATCCCGCAATACTGCGGGATAAGGAACCGTATTAACCAGATTTCCCTAAAACCACTCATTGACAAGTCAAATGAAACCTGTCCTGTTAGCCATACTTGGCGCTGCTTTGCTACTATTTATCTTATAAAAAAGTCTGTGCCTTCTGTGGCAATTTAAATTTGCCACAGAAGGCACAGACGGATCTCTTACTACCATTTAATACCTGCTGAAAATATATCTTGATATGGTATTCCCGTTGTAACTCGTACCAATGATATTATCACCGTACACCTCGATATCATCAAAATACAGGTCGATGGAATTATTGGTATAAGAATCGGATACATGCATCTTAAAACCGTTGTGCAGCTCACGGCGATAATTACCATGACGGTCATAATAACCATCCGACAGTTCCAGTATGTTCCAGTAACCCGTCATGATATTGTATCCATCATCATAACGTGCATTACCGCTGTTGAAAAATTTGAAGACACCTTTTTCAAGACCGGTTTTAAAATAGGTCCAGCCACCACCATTGCTTTGCATGGTCTCTGAAAGGTACCAGGTACCGGTAATGTTTAGGTATTGTTTCTCGGGATACAGTACACCCTTGGTACAGCTTTGTGCGAGAAAAAGAACAGGAGCAATCAATAATAAGGGTAACATTCTTTTCATATAGAATAGTGTTAGTTAACGGTGTTTGACCTTCACTATTCAATTCTGTTACCAGATTTTATTTTTGATGAAAAGAGGGGTTTGTTTTTAGAAATATTTAACGTGCAATCGGTGAAAAAGCGTTGGGAACAGATGAACAGAAGAGCAAGGAACAAGGAACAGATGAAGTAGTTAGTGATGCGTGCTTTTTACTTCCTCTGTTCCTTGCTTTTCTGTTCCTTGTTCATCTGTTCAATTCCTGTTCAATTCCTATTCTTTTCCCATTTCATCACCGAAGCCAGCACCGTTGTTCCCAGTCCCAATACAGCGATCAATGTAAACGACCAGCGGAGATCAGATGCATGTGCGATAAAGCCGATCACTGGCGGCCCGAGCAGGAAACCCAGGAACCCGATACTCGAAACAGCAGCCAGCGCCACACCGGGCGACATTGTTTTTGATTTACCTGCTGCACTATACACCAGTGGTATAACAGAAGAAACACCAAAACCTACGAGAAAAAAACCTATAGTGGCAGGAACAATGGTGGGAAAGATAACCGCAGTCAATAATCCAATTGTGATAATAATACCACTAACCTGTAGCACCCGCTGGCGACCGATATGTGTAACAATTTTATCCCCTACAAATCTGCCGGTGGCCATCGTACCCATAAATACGGCATATCCCAGCGCAATCATATCCTTTGGTACTTTCACCACATCCTGGAAATACACACCGCTCCAGTCGAACATGGTGCCTTCACACGCCATACAACTGAATGCGATCAGGCCGAGTTTTAATAAACCTGCATCCGGTTTTACAAATACGGGCTGATCAGGATGACTCGCATCTTTCTCCAAGGCATATCGCTGGATACTGATCAACAGTAAAACAGACGCGATACAGATCAGTATAAAATGGTAGACAGGAGAAATGTTCCATGATATCATCAGCGTACCGATAGCCGCACCACAAAACCCTGCCAGGCTCCAGATACCATGAAAGGAAGCCATGATAGAACGACCATACAATGATTCCACACCCACAGCCTGCGTATTGATGGAGATATTGCACATATTACCCATCAACCCAAACCCAAACAACACAAAAGCGAGTTGCCATATATTGGTCACCAGTCCGATCAGTATCAGTAATAACGGGTAGATAGAAGCTGCAATCGTTGCGATCCGTTTGCTCCCAAACTTAGTGACCAGCCATCCCGATAAAGGCAGGCTGACCATAGAACCGGCCGGCAAAGCCAGTAGGATCCCTCCCAGCACCGCATCATTCATGTCCAGCTTGATCTTGAGGTCAGGGATACGGCTGGCCCAGCTCGCAAAACTCAATCCTACAATAAAAAAGAAGCAACCTACTGCTATGCGGTTGGCTCTGGGGGATACGGTAGAATGGGTCATGACTGCAAAGATGCCACCTAAATGGCATTTGGGCTATATTTGCGGCCAGAGAAATTGGGAATTAGATACGGTTGATAGTCCATGGACCATTGACAATGGACTATGGACCCTTCACGATTCAAGACTCACGTAAAACTACCAGAAACCAGCACTATGTACCGTTCGCACACTTGTGGAGAATTAACGATCAACCAGGCAAATACAGAAGTAACCCTCGCGGGATGGGTTCAGACTGTTAGAAAATTTGGCGCCATCACTTTTGTAGATCTTCGTGATCGCTATGGCATTACCCAGTTATTATTTGGTGAAGAACTGAACGCCCAACTGGATGATCAACCTTTGGGAAGGGAATTTGTATTGCAGGCAAGCGGCAAAGTATCGGAACGCACCAACAAAAACGCCAACCTGGCCACAGGTGATATCGAGATCCTGGTCCAGTCATTTAAAATACTGAACAAATCTGCGCTGCCTCCTTTTACCATCCAGGATGATACTGATGGCGGTGATGATCTGCGGATGAAATACCGTTTTCTCGACCTGCGCAGGAACGCGGTAAAAAGAAACCTGGAACTGCGTTATGCTGTGAACCGTTCGGCAAGGAATTATTTGCATGAAAATCAGTTCATGGATATTGAAACACCTTTCCTGATCAAATCCACACCCGAAGGTGCGAGGGATTTTGTGGTGCCTTCGAGGATGAACCCGGGACAGTTTTATGCATTGCCACAGTCGCCGCAGACTTTTAAACAGCTGCTGATGGTCAGCGGTTATGACCGTTATTACCAGATCGTAAAATGTTTCCGTGATGAGGACCTGCGCGCCGACAGGCAGCCGGAGTTCACACAGATAGACTGCGAGATGGCATTCGTGGAACAGGAAGATATCCTGCAGATGTTTGAAGAACTGATCAAACGCATTTTTAAAGACGTAAAAAATATCGACTATACGGAACAGGTGGAGCGCATGACATGGGAACAGGCCATGTGGACCTACGGTAACGACAAACCGGATATCCGTTTCAACATGAAGATCGCCAACCTGAAATTTCCGGCGCATACTTTCCCTGATAAAATCGCGTACCTGCAAAACACGCTGATCGGTGTGGGTGATTCTGGTTTCAGTGTATTTGATAATGCGGAGACTGTGCTGGCCATTGCAGTACCCGGTTGCAGCGAATACACACGCAAACAGATAGATGAACTGACTGAATGGGTAAAACGTCCGCAGATCGGTATGCAGGGCATGGTGTACATCAAATGCAATGCAGACGGAACTTACAAAAGCAGCGTAGATAAATTTTTCACCGAAGACAAACTCAAAGCCATCGCCGATCTCGCAGATGCAAAAGCCGGCGACCTGGTGCTGGTATTGGCGGGACGTGAAGAAAGAACCCGCAAAGCCACCAGCGAACTGCGGCTGGAAATGGGCAAGCGCCTGGGATTAAGAAAAGAAGATGAGTTCAAACTCTTGTGGGTACTGGATTTCCCGTTGTTTGAATATGCGGAAGACGATAACCGCTGGGTAGCGCGTCATCACCCGTTCACTTCACCCAAGCCATCGCATATTGAAGTGATGATCAACAACGACCCTGTGATCCACGATGCAGATAAATACCTGGAACATCCTTACTCAAACATCAAGGCCAATGCGTATGATATGGTATTGAACGGGAATGAAATAGGCGGTGGATCCATCCGTATCTACCAACGCGAACTACAGGAAAAAATGTTTGCCGCATTGGGTATGACAAAGGAAGAGGCCTTGCACAAATTCGGTTTCCTGTTAGGGGCTTTTGAGTTTGGCGCACCACCACACGGCGGTATTGCTTTTGGATTTGACCGCCTGTGTTCCATATTAGGCGGCAGTGAAAGTATCCGCGACTTTATCGCCTTCCCCAAAAACAACAGTGGCCGCGATACGATGCTCGATGCGCCAAGTACCATAGATGATAAACAGTTTGATGAATTACAGATAAAACTGGATCTGAAGAACTGATCGGGATAGTGTTCATAATCTGCGAATCTGCGGCTAAAATTTCAGCCGCAGATTCGCAGATTTTTTTATTGGGTGATCGTAAATGCTTCCGGGTAATCCCTCTTGGCAAGGGTAAAGACTTTCCTGGCCACTTCCTGATAGGCCAGGATGAATAGCACCACCACCAGCGCCAACACTGTCATCGCCAGGTATTCTAAGAACCCGGTATCATGCAGATCGGAATAAACCCCGGGGACGATAAAAAAAACAAACAGGAATACAATAAAAGGCTCTTCCATCACCGCATTGGTGATGACCATTGCTTTTGGTTGGGAACGTACTTTGCGTATCAGTGTTATACCAACATACATGTCATAGATAAATACCATTACCGACATTACCGCCACAACATAAAAACGCATTTCTCCTGTCAATACCCTACCCGTTAAAAGTATCAATGCGATTACAAGGGCAGTCAACCCGATCTTTGGCCAGGTGAAATAAGAGAGGAAAAAAGAGAACCGTTGCTTCCTGAATTTGGCAGACAAAGCGTCACTACGGCTTTTTACCAATTGACTGAAACCCATTCGCCCAAATCCTGTATATACTTTCTCCAGTGCGAGTTCAAAACTTAGTTGTTTATCCTCTGCCATTCTGGCTTCGATAGCATTGGCAAGATGGTCAACGAGTTCCACCTGTACATCATAATGGTTTACATAATGCTTTCTGCAGAAGTGGTAAAGTGTGTCGATCTGTTCTTTTGTGAGCATAGTACATTTCTTATGCAAATGCAGCGGGGTATTCTTTTTCTGCGTGTTCAATCAATTTAAATATATGATCCCTATATGCCAACAATCCCGCCAGTGAGACTACTGTGAGTAAAGCGAGTAATTCATAGGTAACAAAATACCAAACCGGGTCGCTTATATGTCTTACGGCATAAGTAAACGCCTGATAAATGATATACATAGAAAAAAACGGGGTATCCATACCGGTAGCCGTAACCAGTAAAGAACGTTTTTGTTTTTTTAATTGTTTCCGGGTTTTACGTTGCACAATACTATCGTAGATCATTAACCCTATCATGAAAGGCGCTAAAAGATACCACACCTCATCACCGGAAAAAAATTGCTGGAACAGCGAGATCAAGAGAAAAACGCAAGCCAGCATGGTAGCCTTTGGCCAGGTAAAATAGGAATAGAACAACTGCTTCCTGAGTTTACCGTTGGATTTACTCATGGATTTGATCCGTCCATCTACAATATGGGCAAAACCAGCATAACCAAAACCCGCATACACTTTTTCCAGGGCAGTCTCAAAAGATAACTGCCCATCTTTCTTCATTTCATCTTCTACCGCATTGACAAGATGATCCACCAGTTCTACCTGTACATCATAATACTGTACATAATGTTTTTTACAAAAGCCGAACAGGCTGTCCACCTGTTCCTGGGTCAGGATTTTTTCTGAAGCGGACATACTTATGCTATACTGGTGTTAGGATTGATAATACGGTTCAGGCTCTCCATAAAACTGGCCAGTTCACCCATGGCCGCGCTGGTCTGTTTCTTGCCGGCCTTGGTGAGTATATAATATTTACGGATGCGGTTACCTACATTTTCCATTTCCGTTTCTACCACACCTTTTTCTTCCAGCTTATGCAGCAAAGGATATAGCGCCCCCTCAGTAATACACAATTCCCCTTTGGTGATCTCTTTTACCATCTGGGTGATCTGGTACCCATACATTCTGCCGTTGTCTTTCAGCAGCCGCATGATGATCGGTTCGAGGCAGCCTTTGTACAGGGTTGATTTGTTCATAGATCGAATATACATAAGTTACCAATACATAATCATTTTAGGTATTATTTTTTTCTTCAGGACTCTATTTAATAATCTGTGCCTTCTGTGGCACTCATTTTCGCCACAGAAGGCATAGATTAATGCAGATAATTATATGAGTCATTTTTTCGACGCTACCTGTGACTTTTTACCTAACTTGTTTCGAGTTGCTTTACTCCATATAGGAAGGGCAACTTTTTTTGTACCTGACCCTACAAAAATTAACTGTTATGAATGGAGCTACACTTTTCCAGCAATACCCCGTCACGTCCACTATATGGGATGAGATGAAAGATACGACGGCCATACGGCAGCAATATCATTCTATCTACGATGCCGTCAGCAAACTGACCCTTACCGATCTGCAGCAGAAGGACAAACTGGCCAGCGAACTGTTCATGAGCCAGGGTATCACCTTTACTGTTTACAGCGAAAATGAGGGTATTGAACGCATCTTCCCGTTTGACATCATCCCGCGTATCATTACCGCAGCGGAATGGAAACTTATTGAAACGGGCATCAAGCAAAGACTCAAAGCTCTGAATCTTTTTCTGAAAGATATTTACAATGACCAACAGATCATCAAGGACAATATCATACCCGCAGGACTGATCGCCACCTGCCCGCATTTTACACGGGAGATATTCGGTATCAAAGTACCCCATGATATTTATGTGCATATTGCAGGCATCGACCTCATACGTGGCGACAATGGATCTTTTTATATACTGGAAGATAACCTCCGCACCCCCTCCGGCGTATCGTATATGCTGGAGAACCGGGAGGTGACCAAACGCATCTTCCCCGATCTGCTGGCCACGAGCAAAGTACAGGCGGTGACCAATTACCCGCTGATACTGCATGATAACCTGGTATCGCTTGCCCCAAGACAAACGCAAAACCCCGTCATCGTTTTACTCACGCCGGGTGTTTTTAATTCTGCGTATTTCGAACATACATTTTTAGCGCGACAGATGGGCGTACAACTGGTAGAGGGCCGCGACCTGGTGGTAGACAACCAGAAAGTGTATATGAAAACCACTTCCGGTCTGCAACAGGTTGATGTGATCTACCGGCGGGTGGATGATGAGTTCCTTGATCCACTGGTGTTCAGACCAGATAGTGCATTGGGTGTTCCGGGATTGATGAGCGCTTACCGCAAAGGCAATGTAGCCATCGTAAACGCTTTGGGGAATGGTGTGGCGGATGATAAAGCCGTGTACGCCTATGTACCTGACATGATCAAATATTACCTGAATGAAGAACCGATCCTTTCCAATATTCCTACCTACCAGATGAAAAATGAGGACGAACGCAAATATGTATTTGATAATTTTTCAACAATGGTGGTCAAAGAAACCAACCAGTCCGGCGGTTATGGAATGGTGATGGGAAATATAGCAACAGAAGAAGCCATCATCAAAGCCAAAGCCGCTATACTTGATAACCCGAGGAACTTTATCGCGCAGCCGATCATACAGCTATCAACCGTTCCCTGTTTGCTGGATGGCAAACTGCAACCGCGGCATGTGGATCTGAGACCGTATGCTTTATGCGGACCCAATGGTATCGAGATCGTTCCCGGCGGATTAACAAGGGTAGCGCTTCGTGAAGGCTCTCTCGTGGTAAATTCTTCGCAGGGAGGGGGGAGTAAGGATACCTGGGTGTTGTCGGAATGAGAATGATGAATATCGAATGTTGAATGATGAGAAAACTAATTTATACAACTACATTTTTCAATTAGAACCCATGCTAAGCCGAATTGCAGATTCCTTATTCTGGTTGAACCGTTACATGGAAAGGGCCGATGGTATGCTCCGTCTGCTGAAGACAAGTTATATCCTGTCGTTTGATAAGGTGCAGGCCAGCAGTATTACCTGGGAACCTTCTCTGAAAATATTTACGGCATTACCGGCAGAAGAAATAAAAACTCTACAGAACAATGATGCGACTGTATTACAATACCTGCTAACCGATATCCGTAACCTGAACTCATTGAAAGTAATCATTACAAAAGCCAGGGAAAACGCGCGGGGTGTACAGGACCAGATCACCAAAGAAGTATGGGAGCAGGTGAATCATTTGTATCACCTGATCAATCACACATCGGTTGCTGAAAAATTATCAGGTCCGGATGCTTTGGTGATGATCGATACATTGATCAATAACTGCGACCAGTTTTTTGGTATCACCGACAGCACCATGCCACGCGGCCAGGGTTGGAACTATATGAATATGGGGAAATTCACGGAACGGAGTATGATGACCATAGAGTTCACCTACGCTTTTTTCAAAAGCATTGATTTTGCACTCGACAACGAACAGGATATCCTTTACTGGCGAAGCTTATTACTGGCGCTTTCTGGTTATGAACTACATTTGAAGAATTACAGTACCCAGAACCATAATTATAACGTGACGCAACAGGTTTTATTTGATAAACATTTCCCCCGTTCAGTATATTATTCGCTGGAAAGGGGCCATAAATATTTATCTGATATCATCGACTCCAACCCCGTTGAAGGAACGGCTGTATTGAACCGGGTATTTGGAAGACTACACAGCTCCGTAAAATTTGCTGACCTGTCGATGGTAGAACAAACAGGAATGGAAAAATTTCTGTTACAGTTACGCAGGGAGCTGAATGTGTTCAGCAGCATGTTCGGGCAGGTATATTTTTCTTATGCATAAACAGATTTGAATGCCGATTTTCAGGATACACCACATCACAAAATACGAATACGACAGGCCGGTTAAGGAAAGTATGAACAATATCATGATCTATCCTTTTCATACGCCTGAGCAGGAAACATTACAGCATGACCTCTTTATCACCAACGATCCGGAAGTGTTTACACATACCGATTATTGGGGCAACAAATCAGGTACTTTCAACCTGCTGCCGCCACACAAAGAACTGGTGATAGAAAGCAAATTACTGATCAGAACACTAAACCCTGCAAAACCCGACCTGGCAAGTGGCGGTACCGTAAAAGATCTTTCGATACTGGTGATACAGGATCTTCTGTTGTCTGAACTGGCGCGCGTTTCCTATATGAAAGCGCTGGATACCATGAAGAATTATGTAACCGAATTGTTCCAGGCCGAAAATACCATTACACAAATCGTACAGGATACCTGTAGTTTTATTTTCAGTCATTTCACATATATAAAAGGGATCACTAATATAGAGACCACGGTTGATGAGATCCTTGAAAAGAAAGCCGGTGTGTGCCAGGATTTTGCACATGTGATGCTTGAGCTGCTCCGTATGATGAATATACCTTCACGCTATGTGAGTGGTTATATCTGCCCCAATAAAAATGGCATGCGTGGCGAAGGCGCTACCCATGCATGGGTGGAAGCTTTTATCCCGGGATATGGTTGGGCGGGTATCGATCCTACCAATAATGTATGGGTCACCAATCACCATGTAAAACTGGCTGTTGGCCGCGATTTCTCCGATTGCTCGCCTGTAAAAGGCACATTTAAGGGTCCTGCGCGACAGGCATTATCTGTATATGTATCCGTAGGTTATGAAGATGGCGAAACCTTTGAAGAACTGAATAGCGTACAACTCGAAAAGCAGGCAGGGGCTGATGTTCCTGAACTTATTATTGATACATTTGCCGGTCAGCAACAGCAATAGTTGCGGTTACGATATGAAACAGCTAACGATCTTCCGCGTACTTACTTATATTCTCTTACCCATTGCCGGTGTATTTGGCCTGATGGATATTTTTATGCTACTGATAGCATTGAGCAATATCCCATTCCTGTTTACTGTATTTATGATAGCGGCATTTGTTATTTATGTTTTCGCCAGTTTAAAGTTCCTGACAAAAGGTATTGATACCGGCCGGCCATGCAAAGCATCCCTGCGTGACTGGATAAGGGTAAATGCATTCGTAACCGTATTCATGAGCGTAACCACACTGATCAGTGTAGGCAGTATTCTTATGCTAAGTGATACGGCCCTGCACGAAATGGCCCTTGAGATGAAAAATTCCATAAAAGATGCACCACCTTTATTAAATCCGGCCATTTTCGTAAAAGCCATCAAAACAGCCGCCTGGTTTATGGGTGCGCTAAGCCTTTTGTTACTGGTACATATTACCATGAATTTCCGGTTGATGAAACAGCACAGGCATTTGTTCCAGGCGCCTTCGGCATAAGGGGCAAGGGGTCAAGGTACAGGCAACAAGATGATGACTTCATTGAACACCCGGTAATTTCCCGTCACAGTTTGCTTCGCTACGCTCGCAAGGACGCAGCTTGTACCTTGTTTCTTGTGACTTGTACCTTGCGCCTTAACGCCTATTCCGTAATTTTAGGTGTGAACACATCCATTCCATTGGCCGAGAGAATGCGGCCCGCAACACTTGATGATCTTGTAGGACAGGAACACCTTGCCGGCAAGGGAAGTATCCTGCGCACGTCTATTGAACAGGGCAAAGTGCCTTCGATGATCTTATGGGGGCCTCCGGGTGTAGGTAAAACAACCATTGCCAATATTATTGCACATAATTTGCAGGCCCCGTATTTCCAATTGAGTGCGATCAGCAGTGGCGTAAAAGATGTACGTGAAGTGATTGAAGAAGCCAAACAGCAACCGGGTACTGTTTTATTTATTGATGAGATCCACCGCTTCAACAAAGGGCAACAGGATGCATTGCTCGGTGCTGTTGAAAAAGGCATCATCAGGCTGATCGGCGCCACTACAGAAAATCCATCATTCGAAGTAAACAGTGCCTTGCTGAGCAGGTGCCAGGTATATGTACTGAAAGCGCTTGATAACAAAGACCTCGTAAAACTCCTGCAGCAGGCCCTGCAAAAAGATGAATGGCTACAGCAATACCAGGTGGACCTGAAAGAAACAGATGCTTTACTCGGGTTATCCGGCGGTGATGCGAGAAAATTGCTCAATCTGCTGGAACTGGTGATAGATGCTTATGCGCCTGCAAAAGAAAAGAAGGAACCAGTTGTCATAACAGATGAAATAGTGATGCAGACCGCACAGAAAAAGATCGCCTTATACGACAAGAAAGGTGAGCAGCATTATGATATCATCTCCGCATTCATCAAAAGCATGCGTGGCAGCGATCCCAATGGCGCTGTGTACTGGCTGGCAAGAATGATCGAAGGAGGAGAAGATGTAAAATTCATCGCGCGACGTATGCTCATATTCGCCAGTGAAGACGTCGGCAATGCCAACCCCAATGCCCTGCTCCTCGCTAATGCCACATTTGATGCGGTGAATAAAATTGGTTATCCGGAAAGCAACCTGATACTTTCGCAATGCGCCACTTATCTCGCCTCCTCTGCAAAAAGCAACGCAGCCACTGTTGCCATCGGCGCTGCCATGAATGCGGTCCAGCAACACGGCGATCTTCCGGTTCCCTTACATATCCGCAATGCACCCACGCGCCTGATGAAGGATCTTAACTATGGTAAAAATTACCAGTATTCACACAACGGCGAAGGTAATTTTATAGAACAGGAATACCTGCCGGAAAAAATTGCCGGCAACAAATTTTATGACCCGCAGAATAATGCACGCGAAAATGAATTGCGGAAATTCCTTAAAGAACGTTGGCAGAAAAAGTATGGGTATTGAAAATACTGGATGGTTTTGGTTGATTATGACGAACGTTACCTGTTCAAAGAGTCCGAAAATAGGCAATGCTCAGAGGGTAACCCCTACGGGGTAATGATACTCACATTCAATCTTTGCTATTAAGCGGATGTCCCTCCGGGACATGGTAGCAGCAATGAAAGTCGAAATTGCAAGATGTCCCGTAGGGACAGCAGCTTAATAGCCGCCGCAAGTATAGCTAATATATCATGCCTCGTAGGGGCTACCTGAAGGGTCTGAGAAGTTAGTCGTTCACCTATTTTATCCCCTTATCCACACGCTGAAGCAAAAATAAATTAACGCTATCCTTATCTTTAGACCTCAACCAACTCTCATGAGAAAATACATCCTATCCGCCTTTTTACTGACACTCTCATCCTATGCGTCTTTCGCGCAGGTAACCATTAACCGCGATCCTGAAATCGAGCAGATGGTAAAAGAGATTTCCGCTGATTCGATGAAATCCTATATCCACAGCCTGGTGGCGCTGGGAACGCGTAATACATTAAGTACACAAACCGATCCGAAAAGAGGGATTGGTGCAGCAAGGGATTGGGTGTTGTCAAAATTCAATGCTTTTGCTAAACAATCCAATGGCCGTCTCACCGCTTTTATTGATACCACCACTTTACAGCCAGATAAAAGAAGGGTTGATACAACGCTGTTACTTGGAAACGTAGTGGCCACCTTAAAAGGAACCGACCCCAATGATACCCGCATTTTTATCATCAGCGGACACCTCGATAATATGCGCTCCAGTGTGATGGACCGTACTGGCGACGCGCCCGGCGCCAATGATGATGCCAGTGGTTGTGCAGCAGTGATTGAATGTGCACGTATCATGAGCAAACATGGTTTTCCGGCCACCATCATATTTGTAACAGTAAGCGGTGAAGAGCAGGGATTACTGGGCGCAAATTATATGGCCGCTAAAGCAAAGAGAGAAAACTGGAACATAGAAGGCGTATTGAACAACGATATCATGGGCAGCAACAACAGCAGTGAAACCAATATCATTGACAATACACGTATCCGCGTATTCAGTGAGGGACTGTCTGTGCTGGATACAGGCCGTGTAGCCACCAATATCAGGAACCTTGGATTAGAAAACGATGGAAGGGCTAGACAACTCGCCCGTTATGTAAAAGAGATTGGCGAGCGCTATGTTGAAAACCTCGAAGTGGTGATGGTATATCGCAATGACCGTTTCCTGAGAGGCGGCGACCATTCACCGTATGTACAGAATGGTTTTGCGGCAGTGCGTATCACAGAGATGAATGAAAATTATTATCACCAGCACCAGAACGTAAGACTGGAAAATGGCATCCAGTACGGTGATCTTCCCGAATTCATGGATTTTGAATACCTGCGCAAGAATACTGCGATGAATCTTTCCAATCTTGCCAACCTGGCCAAATCACCATCCATGCCGCAGGAAGTAAAAGTAGAAGTGCGAAGACTGAGCAACTATACATCACTCAGCTGGAAAGCACCCAAGACAGGGAAAGTAAAAGGGTACTATGTAATGATGCGCGAGACTACCAGCGCTTTCTGGCAGAAAAAATTCTTTACTACCGGCACTGAATACAACCTGCCTTACTCAAAAGATAATTATTTCTTCGCGGTACAATCAGTAAGCGAAACGGGAAATGAGGGTTTGGCAGTAGTGCCGGGGGTTGGAAGATAACTGTTCTCTCTGTGTGCCTCTGTGTACTCCGTGCCTCTGTGGTAAAGCCTTCGCTTTGATGGAGGGTGTTCTTTACCACAGAGGCACGGAGTACACAGAGATTTTCTTATTCCTGGATCTTTTGTGGCACCATTCGCCCTAAAACCTTTTCTGTTTCTTCCGCCCCACGATCACCACCTTCGTGGTATTCTGCATCTTCGTTCACATCCCACAGGTCATATATTTCTGTACCGGCAATGATGTTTTTTGCGGCAAGCATAGCGGTCATCATGCTGTGGTCCTGGTTGTTGTATTTGTGCATACCATTTCGTCCCACTAAATACAATCCCGGATAGTTTTTCAGTACATCACGAACCTCCGCAACATTCTCTTTATAATAATGATCGTACACAGGATATGCTTTCGGCTGACGTACAACATATCCATCTACCACCGATGTTGCCTGTGTGAGTCCGATCTTTTGAATTTCTTTCTTGCCGAGATTAATCAGATCCTCATCACTGCTGGTCCACAATCCATCTCCTTCAAAACAGAAATATTCCAATCCATAACAGGCCATATTGGGATCGGGCACCATGTAAGGACTCCATGATTTAAAGTTTTGCACCCTGCCTACTTTCACGCTTGGGTCATGTATGTATATCCAGTTATCAGAAAAAGCATCTTCGTCTTTACAGATCAGTACCACGGTCAGAAAATCACGGTAGCCCAGTTTCTGGGAAGAGTTAAATGCAGGTTCCGGAAATTTCGGGGTTACATGCGCGATCAGTTCACGCATCGGTGCAGAAGAAAGTACATAATCAAAATCATCAAAATTTCCTTGTGTTGTTTGAACACTCCATTTATTTTCTGAGAGATTGATTCCTGTCACATCGGTGGCCATATCAATACGAACACCCATCTCGCGGCATTTATCCCTGCAAACCTCCCACATCATACCCGGACCATACTTAGGATACCGGAATGAATCGATCAGTGTTTTGATCACTTTGTCTTTGTCACCGCTCTGCTTTGGTTTGAACAGGGCGTTCCAGATAGCGCTGCTGAGTGAGAGTCCCTTGATGCGTTGTGCGGCCCAGTCTGCAGAGATCTCTTTGCAGGGGATACCCCATACTTTTTCCGTATAGGTTTTGAAAAAGATATTGAACAACCTTCTTCCAAACTGGTTGGTTACCCAGTCTTCAAAATTTGCCGGATTTTTTACCGGGAACATTTTCGCTTTCAGGTAACTCAACACACATAAACCGCTTTCAATAATACCCAGCTTACGCAAAGCTTCAAAAGCCACCAATGGATACGAAAAAAATTTACCGTTATAATAGATGCGTGAGCTGCGCGGACGTTCCAGCATCTGGTCGCCAAGTATCTCGGTCCAGAAATTTTCCACTTCTTTGGATTTGGAAAAAAACCGGTGACCGCCAATATCAAAATGGTAGCCTTTGTAAGTTTCGGTACGTGAAATGCCACCTACATATACGGGGTCCTTTTCAAATACATGCACCTGTTGTTTGCCTTTACCTAATAAGTAGGCCGCGGTTAAACCCGCAGGCCCCGCACCTATGATCGCGATCTTTTTTTGCATAAGCTATAGAAGAGGCTGCAAAAGTACGAAAAAGCATAGGTTGACCTGTACCCGGGTCAAAATTGGCCAAATGGGATGTTCCCATTACAAACAGGATGTACCTTGCACCTGTTATGAATACAGAGAACAGACAACTATCCCATCAATGGCTGATCAAGCCATTTGCTGAACTTACCGCCAGTGAATTGTATGCCATACTGCAACTGCGCAACGAGGTTTTTATCATTGAACAAAACTGCGTTTACCAGGACCTTGACAACAAGGATCCCCACTGTCATCACCTGATGGGTTGGCAGGGAGATAAGCTGGTAGCCTATACCCGTTTGTTGCCAACCGGACTGGCCTTTGATCACCCATCCATTGGCAGGGTAGTGAGTTCACCTGCTTACAGGGGAACAGGAGCAGGAAAAGAATTAATGACAAGATCGATCGATGCGTGTTATGCACTTTTTGGAAAAGAACCCATCAGGATCGGTGCCCAGTTATACCTGAAGAAATTTTACGAAGGATTCGGGTTTCAACAAACCAGCGGATTATATCTCGAAGACGGCATTGAACATATAGAGATGACCAAACCCTTCTCCGCGTAAACTCTGCTTCTCCTGTTCTCTGCGGTGAAAAAATCCTGGAGTTCGGAGATGCTGAATTTTGAGGCTTTTTTCACCGCAGAGAACAGGAGGACGGTGAGTTTACGCAGAGTTTTAATACCCAGCAAACTATTAATCATGCAAAGAACACAATGGTTTGAAAGAAAATTTTATCCTATTGATGATAATGGATTGCTTCCCGGCATCATAGAGAGACTGGAAGGCACACCGGCAAGATTGTATTATAAAACCGGGAAGTTACAAGAGCCACTCCTCGTTGCAACAACCGATACCCAATGGAGCATTAAAAAGGAAATCGGTCACCTGATAGATCTTGAGCCATTGTGGCTCGAACGGATGGACCAGTTGATGGCAGGCGTTGAAACACTACGCATCGCTGATTTAAGCAATACCAAAACGCATGAAGCCGATCATGACAGTCAAATGATTGAAGACCTGTTACAACGCTTTTTCCAGATACGGATATTGCTGGTAAGTAAGTTAAAGGATTTGAAGCAAGTTGATCTTTTGCAATCAGCATTACATCCGCGCCTGCAAACTCCCATGCGGATCATTGACCTCGCTTATTTTGTGGCAGAGCATGATGACCATCACCTCGCGCAGATCAGTTGGATCATTCAGCATGATAAGAGCTGGATGACGGAGAATGAGTTATAGCTGGATTGTGATTGTGAAGAATAGTTGTTTCAATAAGAGGATAGGAGAAAAAGAGAAATAAGAGTCGCACTCTTTTAACCTCTTTTTCTTCTATCCTCTTATTGAAACTCCCTCACAACCCCAATTCTATTTTCAGGAACCTGGCCGTATGGCTCTCTTTTACGTTGATCATTTTTTCGGGAACACCTTCAAAGAGTATTTTCCCGCCCCCATCCCCACCTTCGGGACCAAGATCAATAATATGATCGGCTACCTTAATTACATCAAGGTTATGTTCGATCACCAAAATAGTATTTCCACGATCCACCAGTTTGTTCAGCACATCCAGCAAATGCTGAATATCCTGGAAATGCAAACCGGTTGTAGGTTCATCCAGTATGTAGAATGTTTTGCCGGTATCTTTTTTGCTCAGCTCTGTTGCCAGTTTTACACGCTGCGCCTCGCCGCCGCTCAATGTTACGGCAGACTGGCCAAGTGTAATGTAGCCGAGACCTACATCCTGCAATACTTTTATTTTTCGGTAGAGATAGGAAATGGGTTGAAAGAATTCACAGGCCTCATCCACCGACATATTGAGTACATCGCTGATGGATTTTCCTTTGTAACGGATCTCAAGTGTTTCGCGGTTGTATCTTTTGCCATTACATTTTTCGCAATGAACATATACATCCGGCAGGAAATTCATTTCTATCACACGCATACCGCCGCCTTCACAAACATCACAACGGCCACCTTTTACATTAAAGGAAAAACGACCGGCATTGTATCCACGGATCTTTGCCTCGGGTATGGCGGCAAACAGTGTGCGTATCTCTGTAAAGAATCCGCAATAAGTGGCGGGATTGCTTCTTGGTGTTCTTCCGATCGGCGACTGGTCTATTTCGATCACTTTATCAATATGCTCCAGCCCTTTGATGCTTTTAAAAGGCATGGGTGTACCCTTGCTGTCATAGCAATGTTTTGATAAAACAGGATACAGTGTTTCATTGATCAGTGTTGATTTACCGCTTCCGCTCACACCTGTTACCAGTACCAGTTTTCCCAACGGGAACTTTGTCTCTACATTCTTCAGGTTATTACCGGTAGCACCTTTCAGTTCAAGGAATTTTCCGTTACCCTGTCTTCTTTCTTTGGGTATGGCAATGCTTTTCTTACCGCTGAGGTATAAGGATGTTTCCGATTTACTTTGCAGCACTTCTTTGGGTGTGCCGGCCGCAACAATATGTCCACCAAACAACCCGGCTTTCGGACCGATATCCACCAGGTGATCGGCGGCCATCATGATGTCTTTATCATGCTCCACCACCAGCACACTGTTGCCGATATCACGCAGGTTCTGCAAAGCAGTGATCAAACGCTGGTTATCACGCTGGTGCAAACCGATAGATGGTTCATCCAATATATAAGTGATGCCCTGCAACTGGGAACCGATCTGTGTTGCCAGGCGTATGCGTTGCGACTCACCGCCGCTTAATGTTCGTGAAGGACGATTGAGCGAGAGATAGGTCAACCCCACATCCAGTAAAAACTGTACACGTTCACGAATTTCTTTGAGTATGTCTTTGGCTATCTGGTTCTGTTTGTTGCTTAACCTTTTTTCTACCTGTTCAAACCAGCCATACAGTTTATCAAGGTTCAGGTTGCCGAGTTCGGAAATATTTTTTTCATCTACTTTGAACCAGAGGCTTTCTTTCTTTAACCTTGCGCCATTGCAGGAAGGACATGTCTTCAGTTCGAGAAAACGTTCCACCCATTCGCGCATGCCTTCACTGGTATTACCGGTGAACCATCTTTTGAGCATAGGTATGATACCTTCAAATTCTCCTGCATAAGGCTGGCCGGTCATATCCTCTTCTACTTCACTCAATTCAAGAGAACCGGCTTCCGTGCTGCCATACAATAAAATATTCAATGCCGTGGCCGGCAGATCTTTGATGGGTTTATCAAGACTGATCTTATTTTTTTTAGCGAGTAACTCAACGCTCCTGAAAGTATGCGCATCGCGCTGTTCACCCAAAGGCGCGATACCGCCTTCTTTTATGCTAAGACTTTTATCCGGAAGAATGGCTTCCATGCTGATGCTGTAGACATTGCCCAGTCCCTTACAGGTGGGACATGCACCATAGGGGGAGTTAAAAGAAAAAGCGTTGGGTGATGGCTCCTCGTAACTGATGCCCGAATCTTCACACATCAATTGCCGCGAATACTGCACCGTTTTATTCAGGTCGTTCACCAGCAGGAACATGAGTTCTTTACCCATCTTCAGCGTTTGCTGAACGCTCTGGCTCAGGCGTACTTTCATATCGTCCGTCACCTGTAGCCTGTCTATCACCACTTCAATATCGTGTATCTTATAACGGTCAACCTGCAGTTTGGGTGTAAGGTCAACCACTTCCCCATCGATCCTTACTTTCAGGAAACCTTTTTTGCGGACATCTTCAAACAGTTCGCGGTAATGACCCTTACGCCCCCTGATCAATGGCGCGAGTAAAGTGATCTTTTTGTTTTTGAATTTGGCGAAGATGTTGGCAACGATCTCTTCCTCGCTGAACTTCACCATTTTCTTGCCGGTATTGTAACTATAGGCTTCTCCTATCCGTGCAAATAACAGTCGCAGAAAATCATACACCTCTGTTACCGTACCCACAGTGGAGCGCGGGTTTTTATTCGTGGTTTTCTGTTCAATGGAAATAACGGGTGAGAGCCCGGTGATCTTGTCAACATCCGGCCGTTCCATATCGCCGATGAACTGGCGGGCATACGCGCTGAAACTTTCCATGTAACGGCGCTGGCCCTCGTTATAGATGGTATCAAATGCAAGAGAAGATTTACCACTGCCGCTCACGCCCGTAAATACCACCAGTTTGTTTTTGGGAATGGAAATATCTATGTTTTTCAGGTTGTGTTCGCGGGCGCCAAACACCTCAATACGCTCATCTGCCCCTACCATTTCTTTTTCTTTCCTGTTTGCCATTTCTTTTATCCGATTGATAACAAATGTACTAACAAATGAAATGCTAATAAATTTAGTTTTATTTGAAAATCTGGCATCATATTTGCTAAATTTATCATACAAAATCTTGCTTATGAAAACAGTATTACTCCTTCTTGGCTTGATCACTGTTATATCGGGCCACACACAACTGGAACAAGGCAGTAAGATCGTCGGTATCCAGACAACACTCACCAAAGGAAACACGTATGCCACTTACCTGGCCATGAGTTCCAAACCCTATGCGGCCAGGTTTGGAATGGATGCGGCTCCCATGATCGGCTGGGCCATTGCACGCAACTGGGTAATTGGCGGACAGGCCACATTCGGAACCTTTGTCAAAACAGATAAAACCACTTCCCCATGGGTAAGGCAGATATACTACGACCTTGGGTTGGCACCTTTTACACGCGTGTATATTGATGTGATAAAAAGCGGTCGCGTAAAGATCTTTGGTACGGGTTCAGTTGAATTTGTTTACCAGGTAAGAAAAGTTGCTTCTCAATCCGGTAATACAGAATTTGCCATCACTACCAATGATACATTCATGGGTGCCGCTGCGGGTGGCGGTCTGGCCTATTTCGGTAAAAGGATTTCACTGGATGCACAGTACGGCAACCTGGGTTTCCGCATCGGACTTTACAGAACTTTTGGGGCAGTAAAATAATACTGCCAGTTCAAGTACTCAGGTGATACGTGTTCCACCTGGTAACAGGACAATAGGTCTAACGAGAAAAAACTGCCCACATATTCATGTGATTGCATTCACTACGGCATTATATTTGATTTAAGCGCACGAAACAATACACTTATGAAGAAACTATTACTCTCGCTTACATTCTTTACGGCGATTACAGCAAATGCACAGCTAAACAAAGGCAATAAATTAGTTGGCCTGCAAATGAATCTCACCGATGGCGGTATCTACGCTTCTTATCCCGCGCTGTCTTTCGGAAGCACACACGACAGGTATGGTTTCAACCTGATACCAACCTATGGCGTAGCCGTGGAACGTAACTGGGTAATTGGCGGACAGGCCACTATTGGCTATCTGCGTAATACTACCGAGTATGGCGCACAGGTGAACAGGAATACCAATTTCGATATCGGTATCGGCCCTTTTACCAGGTTGTATCTTGATATAACCAGAAACGGGAAATTCAAGGCATTCGGAATGGCATCGGTAGAACTTTCCAACCATACACATAAGTATAGATTCACTGACCATGATGTTACGATCATCGAATCGAATGCAAACAATACCCAACTAAACGGTACCATTGGGCTAGGTTTGGCCTATTTCGGAAAAAAAATATCCATAGACCTGAATGTTAGTGAACATGGTCTTAGAATAGGATTTTATCTGCCACACGCTACCGGAACCAAAAAATAATTTTTTCCTGAAAACCTTACCCACAAAGGATTTCAGGGTAAGCTAACAATAATTAGCAAAGAGAATATTTGGCGGTTTGGAAATACCACCCATATCTTTGCACCAGTTCTTTAGACATACTTATCAAGAAAGGCAGAGGGAATTTGGCCCGATGAAGCCTTGGCAACCCATACATCTCACTCAGTTGTATGAAGGTGCCAATTCCGATCCCGCTTACAGCGGGAGAAGATAAGTCAGAGTAAAGTTTGATACATAGCGGCAACACCGCATCATTATATTAAGCTCACCTGACTTACCGGGTGAGCTTATTTTTTTATCCAACCCAACGGGTGGAACAAAAGCTCGCACAGTAAGTCTCTCTCCTGCTCTCTTGTTAAGTTTTGACGAAGAATTTTTACAACATTCTTAATTCCTTATCCCCGCGATAAGGGCAAAACTTTTTAACAATGAGCACAGCTACAGAACTGATCCACAGCATCCCGGTAGATCCACACACAGGCGCTATATCCGTGCCTATTTACCAGACATCCACTTTTGTACAGCAGGCACCCGGCGTAAACCAGGGATATGATTACGCACGATCCGGCAACCCTACACGTGCAACGCTTGAACAGTTGATCGCACAACTCGAAAAAGGCGCAACAGGTATCGCCTTCGGCAGCGGGCTCGCAGCCATTGATGCCATTGTAAAATTATTGCAGAGTGGTGATGAGATACTGGCGGTAGATGATATCTATGGCGGCGCTTTCCGTTTGTTTACCAATGTGTATGAAAAATTCGGTATCACGGTAAACTATGTGGATACATCTGATGCTGAAAAAGTATTTCATGCCATCACACCCAAAACAAAACTGATCTGGCTCGAAACACCTACCAACCCAACCCTCAAGATCTCCGATATAGAAGCCATCGCTAAAATCGCAAGGGCCAACCGGTGTTTACTTTGCGTGGATAATACTTTTGCTTCACCCGTCTTACAACAACCTATTCCGCTGGGAGCTGATATTGTGATACACAGCGCCACCAAATACCTTGGCGGTCATAGCGACCTGATAGCGGGTCTTGTTGTTGCGAAAGATGCGGAAGTTGGTGAAAAAATAAAATATATTCAAAATGCCTGTGGCGCCATTCTCGGGCCCTTTGATAGTTGGCTGGTGATACGTGGGATTGAAACATTACATCTCCGTGTAAAACAACATTGCGCCAGCGCGCTTACGGTTGCTGAGTTCCTGGAGAACCATCCTGCCGTAAACAAAGTTTTTTACCCGGGATTAAAAACGCATCCCAATCATGCGATCGCAAAAAAACAATCGAAAGGTTTTGGAGGGATTGTTTCGTTCACACTGAAAAATGATACGGAAGAAGCGGCTATTGAGTTCGTGACCAAAACACAACTGTTTAAACTGGCCGAAAGTCTTGGCGGAATTAAAAGCCTGGTATCGCACCCGGCTAATATGACACATAAATCAATACCGGCAGCCAAAAGAAGGGCCGCGGGTGTGGCCGACAGCTTGGTACGCTTGTCGATTGGTCTGGAAGATGCTGAAGATCTCGTAAATGATCTTGACCAGGCATTCAAATCATTATCCGTTCAGAAATCAGCTGCTCATAAACCCAGTCTGTCTGTACAGGAAACCGTTTAACAATAAATTTGATCATATACAATGAAGTCTATTAATTTTGTAGAATAATACAAGGCACTTCATTAAAAACCCGGAACAACACACAATGGAAGCACACAAGCAGTTAACCATCGGCTTATTTGGATTTGGCGTAGTAGGTGAAGGTTTATACAAGGTTTTGCAACAGACCCCTTCTTTGAAAGCAAGTATCAAAAAAGTATGTATCAAAAATCCGGGCAAACCCCGGAATGCACCGGCTTCTTTGTTTACCACAGAAAAAGAAGAATTGTTATTTGATGAGGATATCAATGTGATCGTAGAAGTGATCGACAATTCAGAAGCGGCTTTTGAGATCGTTTCGATTGCCTTAAAAAATGGCAAATCAGTAGTGAGCGCGAGTAAAAAAATGATCGCCGAACATTTACCGGAGATCCTCGAACTACAGCAGGAAACCGGTTTACCCTTTCTCTGCGAAGCTGCGGCCTGCGCTTCCATTCCCGTTATCCGTAATCTGGAAGAATATTATGACAATGACCTGCTCCATTCCATCAAAGCGATCGTAAATGGTTCTACCAATTTTATCCTCACCAAAATGTTCGAGGAGAAACTGAGTTTCCAGTCCGCTTTGCTGCTGGCGCAACAACTCGGTTTTGCGGAGAGCAATCCCAAACTGGATGTAGAAGGATACGATGCATTAAACAAATGGACCATCTTACTGAACCATGCCTATGGTATTGTGGAACATCCTGATAATATCCTCTTCACCGGTATCCAGAATATACAGTTGACAGATGCCGTAGTCGCCAAAGAAAAACACCTTGACATCAAACTGATCGCGCAGGCAAAAAAACTGAGCAACGGACAGGTGGCCGCTTTTGTACTTCCACAATTTGTAAAACAGGATGAGCCTTTGTCATTTGTAAAGAATGAATACAATGGTGTGGTGATAGAAAGTGGTTTTGCCGATAAACAATTCTTTTATGGAAAAGGCGCGGGAAGTTTCCCTACCGCTTCTGCTGTATTGAGTGATATTGCTGCTCTGCGTTACAATTACCGCTACGAATACAAGAAATTATACCACCACAAACCCCATGAGCTTTCAAACGACTACTACCTGAAAGTATATGTGAGTTTTGATGACTGGAAATATATTCCCCGTGATGAATTTGAATGGATAGAAGAATGGCACGCGGATGCAGACAGGAAATACCTGATCGGTGTATTGCATTTGAGGCAGCTGACCAACAATATCTGGTGGAAAGAAAACGGTGTATCACTGGTATTGACCACTGAACCGATCATTGACAATATTGATATCATCCACCTGAAAAAACGCAGTCTGGAGCTGGCTGGGGTGATATAAGCTTTTTATTTGTATTTGTTTTGTGAGTAGGGTCCCGCTTTTTGGCGGGACTTTTTTTTGCCACAGAAGGAACAGATTTTCTGTATTGATCTGTGCCTTCTGTGGCAAAAAAATATCGCACACACACGTCACTACAAACAGTAAATTTGTAAAAAGCTTCCTGATTACATGAAGAATTCTCCCGGTTACGCATACCAGCAATTTAAAACAGGCGCTGTTATCAGTTTGATTTCCGGGATAATACTGATCATCACATCTTTTGCCTTAACCAAAATCGAGTTCTTTTTACTCCTGAATACCGATCTGGGACTGGCAGCCGATCATTTCTTTAGTTATGCTACCCACCTGGGGGATGGCACAGTATGGATACCGGTTGCGCTACTAGTATTTTTCTTCCGGAGAGACAAATTCCTGCTTGTATTCTGCACAGTGGCAATCGGAACTCTGATCGTACAATCATTGAAGAATTTTATCATTCCCGCTCAGCTCAGACCGGGTTCAGCGATCGCCGATATCAGTTCTTTTCACCATGTTGAGTGGGTGCCGCTTCTTACTAATTTCACTTTCCCTTCAGGACATACCACAACAGCATTCAGCATTTTTTTACTGGGATGTCTGTTCATTCCTAAAAAATGGATCATCCCGGTTGGATTTTTATATGGATTGATCGTTGGATATTCAAGGATCTACCTGGCGGAACATTTTCCGCTGGATATTGGCGGGGGTATGTTGACAGCGGTGGTGAGTGTATGGATTTCTTTATTGATCCAGCAAAAAAGGGATAAAAGAAAAACCGCCGCTATGATTCAGCCGGAGGCTGATATATAAAAGTCACCCCGCAGAGCGGGGCGACTGTATGAAGAGTTGGTCTGTAGTTTGGAGTCTGTGGTTGTTCCTTGTTCGTCTGTTCCTTGTTCTACATTCCTCTGTTCATCATTCGATATTCCCTAGTCTTTCCATCTCCATTCCCCCGCTATCTGCAAAGGTTCTTTCAAATTATTCTTTAGCAGGAAGGCCTTGGTTTCTTCATCAGTAAAATGTTTGGCCTTGATCTCTTTGGCATCGGCAATACCATACACAAGCATACTGCTGAAACGTACATTATTGCGCATTCCTTTTTCATCCACCAGCTTGAAATTATCACAATCGGCATGGTAACATGGGCCGGCATTGTTAGGCAATCTTCCGCCCGATGAACCACCTGTCGGTACGCCATGCAACATAAACGGCTGGTGATCGCTGTGCAGACCAGCGCCGCTACGGAAGCTGTTGGTAAAACTTGTATCGAGTGAACGGGCAATGCTGCCGATATGCTGGAACAGTTCCTTGCTTTCTTCGGCAGTAGTTGAATACCCTTTGGGATCATTGGTCATATCATAATTCAGCATGTAACGGAGCTGATCGATACTTTTGTCTTGTACTGCTTTCTCCACATACGCTTCTGAACCCAATAAGCCTTCTTCTTCACCCATAAACATCACAAACTCAACCGTACGGGCCGGTTGCAGTTTCAGCGCCTGGAAAGTGCGTGCCATATCGAGCACTGCAAAAGAACCTATACCGTTATCAATAGCGCCTGTTGCGAGATCCCAGCTATCTAGATGGCCGCCTACAACGATCTTTTCCTTAGGTATTGTTTTGCCTTTTATCGTAGCGATCACATTCCTCGCTTTGATCATGCCGGAAAAATTCGTCATGGCTATATGACTATATAATTTTCCTGTCTTCAGTTTTTCTTTTAACTGCATACCATCTTCCTTACCCACACAAACTGCGGGGATCGGAATTAATTTACCTGTTACGGATGCTGTTCCTGTTAACAGGATGCCGCCATCAGGTGTGTTGATGATGATAATGCCCTTTGCACCATACTTGGTTGCCAACGCTGTTTTTTCTGAACGATGCAAAGTTCTTGTACCCTGTTTTGATCCGGGTAATACACCCAGGTAGACCAGCGCTATTTTACCTTTTACTTTTTCAGGATTTGCCTGGTAATCTTCTTCGAGACCATTGCCTATATCCGCTACTTCCAGGTTGATATCAGCTTTTACAGGAGAATGCGCCAGTGTTACCGCTTTAACCGGCTGCTGGTTAGCTGCATCAGGTCCCGTGGTTACAGCGATGGTTCCACGGCTCCAGCTTTCCACTTCAAAAGGCTGGTAACGCACATCTTTAAAACCATAAGATTTCAGCAGGTTATAAGCGTATTCTTCTGCTTTCTTGCCATTCTCAGAACCGGTAAGCCTGTGGCCGATGGTTTCCGTGGCATGTTGTAAAGAACTATAGGCTTTTGAATTGTCCAGTACTTCCTGGTTGATACGGGTAAACACATTATCCCATGTAGGAGCTATCCTGCGCGAACAGGCCGTTAGAAAAAAAACTGCCAGGAGGGCATACAAAGAGATCTGTTTCATGTGATGGTTTTATCCCGCCAATATATTCCAAAAATCTGACAATGATTTACGGTTTCTATTGTGTATTTTAATCCCTTAATCCCTGTATATGAAAATATATCTGTCCGTAGTGACGCTGTTCTGCCTTGTTTCGGCCCATGCCCAGAAAACTGCCTCCATCTCTTTTGAAAAATGGATCAGTCTTAAACAGGCTGGATCCCCCGTTATATCGCCTAATGGAAAATACGTGGTGTACACCGTGAGTTCCACTGATTGGGCCAACAATAGTTATGATTCCGAATTGTGGTTATCGAAAGATGGACAGCCACCGGTTCAGCTTACCCGGACATCAAAGGGCAGCAGCGGTTCGCCATCTTTTACACCGGATAATAATTATGTGAGTTTTATTGCTGACCGGGGAGAAAAATCACAGATATATATCATACCCGTTAATGGCGGCGAGGCTTTACAGGTTACCAAAGATGAGGATGGTATTGCGAATTATGAATGGAGCCCGGATGGCAAACAACTGGCCTACACCAAAGCAGAACCTGAGAGCAAAAAAGAAAAAGCGATGAAGGACCGTTACGGCGCTTTTGCGATTGAAGGACAGGAATATAAACTCAGCCATTTATGGTTGCTGAACTATCATTATGACTCTTTACTGCTGGCCGGTCAATACCCCTGTTATACTTCAAAAGACACATCCTATAAAAAACCTGATTGCTATAAAATCCCTCTCGCAAGTAAATTGACCGATGGGAACTTTACCGTGAGTGGTTTTACCTGGAGACCGGATGGCAAAGCTGTGCTCTTCAACAGACAACCCAACCCGCTTATCAATTCTTCTTTGTACAGTGATATTGCAATCATTGAGACCGCCACAAAAAAAACAGATGTATTGATCGCCAACCCCAGCAACGATGCATTTGTGGAATGGTCACCCGACAGCAAAGCTTTTATCTATCGCAGTTCGATAGATGATTCCGTCACTAATTTTTTCCGCAATTCACGTTTGTTTATTTATGATGTAACCAATGGCAAAAGCAAAGAGATCGGCAGCGATATTGATGAGAACAAAGGCATCTACAAATGGAACGATAAAGGGATCTTCTTTTCCGCTTCCCAAAAAATGAAGACAGCGTTGTACCGGATGGATCCGCAGACAGGTATTTCGAAAAAGATATCGATCCCCTTCGACAGCTATGGCTCGGTGAGCTTTGCAAAGAACAGTGATATGGTAGCGCTCAATGCCAGGAACTTTTCTGATATCAATGATATTTATACCGGCAAACTGGAAGGCGACTGGAAAAAGATCAGTGAGCTGAATACACAAATCAGCAACTGGAATACTCCTCTCAACGAGATCATAGAATGGAAAAGCAAAGATGGAACAGTGATAGAAGGTGTTTTACTCAAGCCCAGGAATTATGACCCTTCAAAGAAATACCCGCTACTTGTGGTGATACATGGTGGCCCTACCGGCATTGACCGCCCCGAGCCTACACCTACTTCTGTATATCCCATCATGCAATGGACAGAAAAAGGGGCTTTGGTATTACGGGTGAATTATCGCGGCAGCGCCGGGTATGGTGAAAAATTCCGTGCACTGAATGTGCGCAATCTTGGCGTGGGTGATATGTGGGATGTGATGAGCGGCATCGATTTCCTGAAGCAAAAAAATATGATAGATACTTCACGCATGGGTTGCATGGGCTGGAGCCAGGGAGGGTATATTTCTGCATTTCTTACTACCAATACTACCGTCTTTAAAGCGATCTCAGTTGGTGCGGGCATATCTGACTGGGTCACTTATTATGTGAACACAGATATCACACCTTTTACTCGACAGTACCTGAAAGCAACACCATGGCAGGATATGGATATCTATACCAAAACCTCTCCCATGACCAATATCAACAAGGCCCAAACGCCTACCCTGATACAGCATGGAGAATTTGATAAACGTGTACCAATACCCAATGCCTATCAATTGTACAGGGGTCTTCAAGATAGGGGCATCCCTTCGAGAATGATCGTTTACAAAGGTTTCGGTCATGGCATCACAAAACCAAAAGAAAGACTGGCGGCCATCTGGCATAACTGGCAATGGTTTAACCACTATGTATTTGGAGAGCAGGAGGAGGCTTTGCCTGCAGAGTGAAAACCGGCAGTGTTCTGTTAGGATGTCAGATCGTAAAATATCGGTTAAAAAGAAAAACTAAAATACACTCATTTAAAATCGATTCAACCCTTCAGAACTAAATCCCCCCAGTTCAGTCAGGCAATTTCACACCTCGGTGTCTTTCATTTTTTTTGTGTCAGCCAAAAGCTGAATATTACAGTACAATTTTCTCATGTTGTTATTCAGTTTTTAGTTTAGGGAAACAACAACATACCGAGCGGGTATTCTTGCCCGCTTTTTTTTCTGTATAACCGTGTTCTTGCTAAAGAACCTTTATTATAAATTGAACGTGTAATGCTATTATTTTCTCTGTGAACCTCTGTGATCTTTGTGCCTCTGTGGTAAAGCCTTCGCCCCGATCGATGGAGGGTGTTCTTTACCACAGAGGCACAAAGATCACAGAGGTTCACAGAGAGTTGTCCTGACCCAACTGTAACCAATAGCACAACACATTATTAATTGAATCTGGTATCCATGTCCGTACTGTATGTGCTTGCGCAACACCAGTAACCGGTCATTGATAATTATTTTTAAAGAAAGTCTGGCGAAATAACTAATTTCCCTGATAGTCAGGTTTTCTACACATGAGAAAAATGAACCTATGGCTGTGCATTCATTTATTTATTCCAACAACCCAAGGTATCGCCTGTTAAGACACACGATCTTCTGGTTAGTCTGGATCTCTTATCTCCTGTTTCTTGCGAACCAGCGTGCCGGATCCAAACTGATCGGCGCCGGGCCTTTTTTTCAGTACACCGTAATCGAGATACTGATCGCCACTTCGGTGGATATTCTTTTCTGCTATTCCATCCTTTACCTGCTGATCCCAAGATTTTTATTAAATGGGAAATATGCGATCTTTTTTGTGCTGCTGGGTTTATTCCTGTTACTCGATATCGCACTCTCCAGTTATTTCTATACCTGGCTGATCAATCCTATCAGGGAACTGTACCACCTGAAGCCACTTTCCTATATAGCGATCACCGATTTTCTGCGAAACCTTCACAGCATACTGATGATGGCAACGTTGGGCGTGGCCATCAAATTTTTCAAGATGTGGAGCATCAAGAAAAAAGAACTCCTGCTGGCCAAATCTGAAAAAATGAGCCGGGAGTTGAAATTTGTAGATACCTATATACAACCCAGCTTTTTACCGGTAATGCTGAAGAAGATCTATTCTTTTTCTTTTTCTCCTGCTAACCGTGTACCCGAGATGATCGAAAAGCTACAGGCCATCATGACCTACCTGATAGATGAATGTAACCAGCCAACGGTTCTGCTATCAAATGAGATCGAAAGCATCAAGAATTTTATCCAACTGGAAAGACTGACCACACCCGACAGCATCACCATTGATTATGAACAAACAGGTGAGCCCGCTAAACTCCGCGTTGTGCCTTATCTTTTATTTCCATTGGTAGAAAATAATTTCAGACAGGTAAATGACAGGATCACTGATAAACACTGGGCCAATATTTCCATCCGCATCGATGGTTCCACCATTACCATGCAACTCAAAAACAGCAAACCTGTTGAAACGTCCAATTTGATGAATTACGAGACCGTGAACCTGCAACAGATGCGCAAGCGGCTTGACCTGCTCTATCCCGGCAGTTATAAGATGAATATCATTATTGAAGAAAATACATTCAGTATACGGCTCGAAGTAGATCTTAGCAAGGCAGTGAATTGAGGATGCGGTGCATAAGATTAAAGGCACAAGAAACAAGGAAACAAGATTCAGGACTGCGAAGCAGTCGTCCCGCCGGAGGCGGATGACGACTATCCATCCGCCTCCGGCGGAATACAAAAAGATCCGCTTTATGGGCGGATCTTTTTTTTGCAACCAGGGAGTAGTTATTACTAGTAACCAGGATTCTGTTGTGTCTTAATCGTAGGATTGGCATCCGTTTCACCTTGCGGTATCGGCAGTATCCTTCTGAAATTGTCTTTCGCAAAAATCAGCGGCACATTGGATGCATAGTTATTATTCACGTTGATGCGAACCACATCACGGTTATAACGCTGCAGGTCCCAGTAACGGTGTCCCTCAAAAGCCAGTTCTTTCCTGCGTTCTGTTAAAATATCTTCCAGCAACTGGGCACCAACAGATACATATCCCACAAAAGCAGGATCCCTTCTTGTGGCCACTGCATTCAGGTAAGTCAGGGCCTGTGGCGTATTATTCGTTTGGTAAGCCGCCTCCGCTGCGATCAGGTACACTTCTGACAACCGGATCATCTTGATCGCGTAGTTGATGTTGTTGGGATATTTATTGATGATCTTGATGTTTTTACCGGAGCGTGTTCCATCAATCATCAATGACCTTCTTACATCTGTTGCCGAGAAAGTATTGAAAAACGACTCTGCAGCCATTGCATCTCCATAACCCGCCTGCAGGAAGAAATAAGGCAACGATTCCAGTCCGGCATTACCGGTTGGATCGAATCCTATTTCAAAAACAGTTTCCTGTTTGTCTGCCCTAAGATTTCCATTTGCCCAATAGGCAGCATGATTGGATGGGGTGAGTAATGTATAACCGCCATTACTGATCACATCCTGGGCATTGGTCAATGCCTTGGCCCAGTCGCCCTTAAACTGGTACACCCTTGCTAACAATGCCTTGGCTGCGTTTTTACTGATATATCCTGCTGAATAAGGCGCACGGTCGGTCAGTAAAGGAATAGCTGCCAGCAGATCTTTTTCCATCTGGTCATACACTTCCTTCACCGTATTGCGTGCAGGTCGTAAAGTAGGCTCATAGGTCAATACCAACGGCACCCCTGGATCTGTAGCAGCGGTAGCGGCCGTATAGGTTTTGGCAAATTCTTTTACCAGATCGAAATATAACAGCGCACGTAGTGCCAATGCTTCCCCACGGTACTGGCTGGTGTTTGTATTGGCCGTGAGCGTACTGTTGATCACGTTATTTGCCCTAAGTATGGCGGAATAAGAACCGTTCCAGGTGGTGCCTACACTTGCCGAGTTGGGTATATACGTTACCGCCGAATATTCCAGAAAACGGTTGGAGTTCGTTGTGTGTATATACGCATTATCGCCAAGTATATCTGCACGCAGTTGTATATCACGGCCATATAAAGTACTGTTGCGCATGGCAGCATAGATACCATTGGTAGCTGCCTGCATATCTCCTTCCGTCAGTATCGCTATATCCAACGCTACCTGGTCATACGGTTTTAGTTCAAGGAAGCTTTTCTTACAGCCTGGTATCGTATAACAAAGGACCGCAAGGAATGCTATATGAATGATTCGTTTCATCGTCTGATAATTTTTTAGTTTAGAAAGAAATGTTTACCCCCACTGTGTAGGATTTCGGAATAAAGAACTGGTTATTGGCCAAACCATTGATCGGCTGTTCGGGATCCATGGCCAGCTGGTCATCAAAGGTTTTTGTCCATACATTATTTCCGCGTACGTAGAAAGTAAACGAACTCATGTTCCATTTTTTAAGTAGTGTGGCCGGCAGATCATACGATACCATCACTGTTCTCAGTCTCATAAAATCCCCCTTGTAGAAATAACGGGTAGATACGCCATTAGATTGATTGGCATTACCATAGATGTATTTGGGTATATCGGTGATATCACCCGCTTTTTGCCATCTTCTCAACTCTTTCTGGTTCTTGTTCAGGTTAGGCAATGCTCCATCGCTGGTATAGAGAAAACCCCACTGGTCGTTCAACAGGTTGCCATACTGGAAATACAGGTTGGCGCTCAATGAGAAATTTTTGTATCTGAGTGAAGTATTGGCGCCGCCAAATCCTTTGGGTGAAGCAGAACCGATGATCACACGGTTGGCTTTTGAAATATCAGAAACGGTAGATCCTTTGGTCTCATCCACATACCATAATGGATTTCCATTGGCAGGATCGGCACCGGCCCACTGGCGAACATAATAGGATTGAAAATCTTTGCCCAGTCTTCTGATCTGGTTGGCTGCGCCAAGAATATCAGCGCCGCTGGCAGACAAGGTCAATACTTTGTTTTGGTTCCATGCTGCATTAAAACCAATATCCCACTTGAAATCCCTTGTTTGTACCGGTACAAAATTCATGGTCAGCTCAATACCTTTATTTTCCATTGAACCGATATTATTACCAAAGGTCTGGAAACCGGTGGTAGGAGAAAGCGGATCATTCAATAACAGGTCATAGGTTCTGCGGTTATAATAACCCAGATCCATGGTGATCCTGCTGTTGTACACTGCTGCTTCTATACCTACATCAAATGACCTGTTCTTTTCCCAGGTAAGTGTAGGATTACCCACATTGGCCGGTGCACTGGCCGGTTGGCCATTGTAGGTACCGGTAGCTGCAATTCCGTTTGCTGCTGCAGTGGTATTACCAAACGTATAGGTAGGTCTTGCTGCATAATCACCAAATGTATTATTACCTGAGGTACCATAAGAGGCCCTGAGTTTCAGGTAGGAGAACATGTTCACATTCGCAAAGAATTTTTCGCGGTCGATATTCCATGATCCGCCTACTGACCAGAAAGTACCCCATCTTCTTCCTTCCGCAAAACGGGAAGAACCATCGGTACGTACACTAAGACTCAGATTATAGCGATTATCATAGGTAAACAATGCACGTGAGAAGTAAGACTCGATACTGTTATCCGTTTGCCCGATAGGTGTACTGGCTGTGGGAACCGATACATTCGGATAGGTAACGGATGTTGTTAATGGCACGCCCGTACCGCCTGAAACAATATTACTATTGATCGTTTTCTGACTTTCATGACCTGCCAGCAGGTTCATGTCCAGCTTATTATCCAGGAAACGTTTGTTGTATTCCATCGTAGTGGAGAATACATAGTTGAATATCCGTCTGTAAGTAGCAAAGAATTGTCCGTTCGTGGGCGGTCTTGCATCTCCAAAGAACGGGTTGAGGTATTGTGTTTCTTCCACATTGGAATAATCAACACCATACCTTGCTTTAAATGTCAATGAAGGAATGATTTTATAATTCATATCCACATTACCCAATACTTTGCTGGTGTTATTGATCTTGAAATCATATTGATTGATGGCAAGCGGGTTGAAGATCTGTTCATAGATGGTCCTTACCCATTCCGGACTGCCATCCGGACGATAGGCCTCCTGTGTAGGACGAAGCGCAAGCCCGGATATGATGGGATTGCGGAAACTACTTCCTTCGGATTCACCTGTTTGTCTGAATGTGCTGATATTGGCACCCGCGCTGAAACTCAGTTTGTCCGATGCTTTCAGGGTTCCTTTCATCGAAGCAGAATACCTTTCAAAATCAGATCCGATGACAGGAGACTCCTGCTTGAAATAACCACCGGATAAAAAATAAGTACTTGCAGCTGTACCACCTGATACAGAAATATTTGCCTGTTGCTGTGCCCCTGTACGGCTGATCAGGTCGAGCCAGTTATAGTTGGCAGTGGAATTATACCCGTAAGTAGCCAGTGTGGCATCAATATCGGCCTGTGTACCCCCGGCATTGGTTAATCCTTCTACGGTCAATGCCCTGAACTGCTCTTTGTTAAGCGGGGTGGAAACACCGGGAAAGTAGGCAATATCATTGCTACCCAACTCGGTTGAAAAATTGAATTTTGTTTTGCCTGCTTTACCGCTTTTCGTTGTGATCAACACTACACCATTCGCGGCCCTTGATCCATAAATAGAGGTGGCAGATGCATCTTTTAACACCGTAAGGTCTTCGATATCATCAGGGTTAAGCCCTGCCAGCAGGTTGCTGGTACTTAATATCTGTGATCCATCTCCCGTAACCACAGGTATTCCATCTATGATAAACAAAGGCGATGCACTGGCAGAAATAGAACCGATACCACGGATCCGGATCTGTGTCAGGGCACCGGGCTGGCCCGATGCAGCTACCGACTGTAGACCGGCCGCCTTACCCTGTAACATCGCATCAATAGAAGTCATAGGCATATTGGCAAACTGCTCACCATTGATACGTGTAGAGGCACCGGTTGTGCGCACCCTGCTCTGTGTGCCATACGCAATCACCACCACATCATCCAGGTTGGCTGTGGCGGGCCTGAGTGAGGCTGTAACAGCTGTTTTGTTGGTAATATCAATTTCCTGTTGTGTAAAGTTGAGTGAGCTGACCACCAATGTTTTTGCATTGGATGCAACAGAAATAGAGAAATTTCCGTCATTATTAGTATTGGTACCCGTTGAAGTGCCCTTAACCACCACTGATGCGTTGGCCACCGGGGCGCCTTTTTCATCAGTAACCTTACCGGTTACGGTTCGGTTTTGTGCCATCAATTGACTTATCGCCAATAGTGTGCACAGTACAAGCATGGAAAGTCGTCTCATAATGTCTTTTGTTTTTAGAAAATGAAAAATGGTGTGGTCACATAGATGGAAAAAGACAATAAAAAAAAGACGAACCGGAAGATTACTGATCAGAAAATGACCGAAGCATGAATATTTGACACTTAAGGATATAAAACCGGAACCTGTATTTTTTTTCTTTAAGTATCAGTTAACAAATCAGCAAGCAACGTAATGAAATGCGGGACGTTATAGATATAGAAATATCTGTGAAATTATGTGAACGGTAAAAAACATTGACCAGTGCATTCGAACTTTCGGACAGATCGTGTTTCCTTATACTAACCCAACTGCTTGCAATGAGGGATAAACCCTATAAAATAAAAGACGGAGCATCTAAACTCTTCGGGATCCCCCTCACAGGGATCACCGTATTTCATGCATCCGGCTTTCATACCCAAACGGGGATGGAGGATCGTCTCTTGAATTATGCGGTTTTCATTTTCATTGCATTCTGCCTGTGGAACGGAAATGCCATCGCCCATTTTCTTGCGAGGGCACAGTTATACCGCGTAAAAAAACTGTATTACCGTTTACCATTAAGGTATGCATTGACCATACTCGTCAGCTGGATGCTTTCTTATGTTATGCTGGAAGCCTGGAACAATTTGGCATACAACCATCTTTTCACTGATCAGCAATTATTGTTTTCGCAAGTGGTCATGATCGTGGTGAGTGTATTGATCAGTAGTATCTACGAGATCGTATATCTTAACAAAGAACGTGAATCGGATATCGTGAAAATGGAAAGAAGCGAAAAGCTGAAAGTACAGGCACAACTTGACGCGCTAAAAAGTCAGATAGATCCACATTTTATTTTCAATTCACTGAACACGCTCTCCTACCTCATCAGCACAGACCAAACAAAAGCAAAACTGTTCAATGATACACTGGCCAAGGTGTACCGGTATATATTATTGAACAAGGAAAAAGACGTTGTTCAGTTAAAAGAGGAGGTGGAGTTTGCCAGCAACTATTTCTACCTCTTGAAAATACGCTACCAGACAGGTTTGAGTATGGTGATAAAAATGGATGATATCATTACAGAAGATTACCTGATACCTCCACTTTCCTTACAGGCCTTGATCGAAAACGCGATCAAGCACAACCATTTCTCAGACAAATCACCATTAGCCATAGAAATCACGATCGGTGAAAATGAGATCAGCGTTGTTAACCGGAAGAACCTGAAAAAATTTGATATCCAGTCTTCTAAAATTGGGTTATCCAACCTGAATGACCGATACAGCCTGATCGTGAACAGGAGTATCACCATTATTCAGAACCCCGATCTGTTTACTGTTCTATTACCCATCCTAAAATCCTGACCGATTATGATCAAAGCCATTATCATTGAAGATGAAACCATTGCACTGGAAAACCTGCTGCATCATATACGGCTCACCAAAGAGCCTGTATCTATCATTGCCACCATGGAAACCGTAGAAGAATCCGTACAATGGTTATCCAGTAATCCCGCACCCGACTTGATATTTATGGACATACAGCTAAAGGATGGCATCTCATTCAGCATTTTTGAAAAAGTAAAAGTGTCCGTACCCGTTATATTCATCACAGCATTCGACAATTACATGGTACAGGCCTTTGAACATACCGGTATAGAATACCTGTTGAAACCCATTAACGAACAGGAACTATCCAAGGCCATCAATAAATACAAAAACCTGCAGAACCATTTTCTCAACAGCTATGATCATTTACGGGAATATTTTGCGGGAAGGGATGGCGCGAAAAAAAACAGGATCGTTGTAAAGAAAGGGATCGAGTTTCAAAGTATCCAACTGGATGATGTGGCCTATTTCTTTACAGAACAGAAAATTTCTTTTCTCATTACCAGGGAAGGGAAAAAATTTCTGGTAGACAAGAACCTGAAAGAACTGGAAGAAGAACTCGACCTGAAAAAGTTTTACAGGGCTAACAGGAAATTCATCATCAATATCAACTACGTTAAATCTTACAAAGCGTATGACAAGATCAAGATACAGGTAGAACTTACGGTGCCTGTGTCTGAAGAAATTATTGTCAGCCAGGAAAGCGCGGTTGATTTCAGGAAATGGATCGCGAACCTTTAAAGGTCGAAGATTTTTCAACACAGAGATCACAGAGAATAACAGAGGGCCCTCTGTTATTCTCTGTGATCTCTGTGTTGAAAAAAATCCTGCCCCTGAACCAATTTATTTCTCCGAAGGTATCGCCAAAATCTGCCCGGTTTTTATTGGCGTCCCAAAATAAGGAACACCTTCTTTTATCCACTCAAATTTTTGCGCCCTTGGTGAACGGAAACCGCCGCAACCCTGTCCCGGTTTGTCATTGGCATGATACAGTATCCAGCTTTCTTGTCCATCGGGTGAAGTAAAGAAAGAGTTATGTCCCGGCGCAAATACCCCATTTTCTTTCGACTGTTTGAATACCGGCTCGGTTGATTTTTTCCAGGAAGCAGGATCCATCAGATCAGCATCCGCTGAAGCGGTGAGCATACCCAATGCATAATAATCTGTCCAGCAACCACTGGCGGAATAGATCAGGAATAATTTGTTTCCACGAGACAATACTTCCGGTCCTTCGTTCACATTCACATGCGGTGGATTAACCGCGTCATGCAGGTCGCCATGCATTTCCCAAGACAATTCGGGTTTGGATATAGCCACCCGTTTCCCGCTTACGGTCCATGGGTTCTCCATTGTAGCGATATAGATATTCTGCTGACCGTTCTTATCCCCTTCCCATCCCGACCAGATCAGGTATAACTGGTTCTTATGTTCAAACAAAGAACCATCAATGGCCCATTTATCATCGGGCGTGGTAAGCTTCCCTTTCAGTTCCCATTTACCATTCAAAGGATCCGCTGAAGCATTTTCCAATACCCATAAGCGATGATCGTTATTGTTACCGCTGTCGGCGGCAAAATAGATATACCATTTGTCTTTCAGAAAATGGATCTCCGGTGCCCATATCTCTTTTGAGTAAGGCCCTTTTGCAGGTGGCGTAAACACCACTTTCTTTTCCGCCGCTGGTAAGGCAGCGATCGATTTTGTTTTCCAGAGGGTTATATTTCTGCCTGTAGTATGCGTGTAATAATAATACCCATCCTTATAAATACACCAGGGATCTGCCCCAGCGGGTAACAGAGGATTGGTAAATGTTTTTATATCCTGTGCATGTAAAGCGGGTAAGCCAACACTCATAATAATGCAGAAAAAAAATTTTAATACTTTCATAGAATCTGTTTAAAAATGCGTTTTTGCTCAAACTACAGTTGATTTCAATAAAAGAAGGACAGAAGAGAAAAAGCTCAAAAAGTATGTATCGTGAGACATCTATCTTGTTTTCTTTTTTTCTTCTGTCCTTCTTTTATTGAAATAATGTTTCGAAAACCAATATACTCATATTCTTAAACAGGCTCACAGTATAGCTACGGTTTATGCAATTATATGATTTCAATATGGTGTAATGGAATATCCAATACTTCCTGTTCCGTTCCGGTAAATGATCCTGAAGACTGTATTTTGATAGTAGCCATGGCGGCAGCAAACACACCTGATTCCTGTACCGGTTTATTTTTTGAGCGTTGGTATAAATACCCTGCCATATAGGTATCGCCGCAACCTGTAGCATCTGCAACAAGGGAAGGTTTGAATGCAGGTATCCGGTAAAATGTTTTATCCGAAAAAATGATGGATCCCCTGCTTCCAAGGGTAATGATCACTTCTTTCACACCCCAGTCTGCAAGCACCTGGGCGCTTTGGTAAATATCTTTATAACCGGTCAATACTTCGGCTTCTGATTCGTTGGCTTTAATGGTATGGATATACTGTAACGCTTCTTTTTTCTGTTCCCACCCTACCGGCAATACTTCATATCCTTTTACCTCACGCAAATATCCCTGTACATCAAGCGACACTTTTCCTTTTGAGGATAGATACCTGATCAGTTCCAAAGGCATATCATCTGCCAGCAGCGGACCCAGGTGATACATAGCCGCTTCTATGCCTTCCAATTGAGGCACTGAAAAAGGATCCGCTTTCTGTGTTACTCTCTGCACGCGGTGATCCTGGTTATGGCTATCGGGATAAATATTTTCAAAACATACTGTATGGCTGCTTGGCAGCGATAAGACATCAATGTTCTTCTCACGCAATGCAGTCACAAATCGTATTTCTGGTTCTGCCACTGCTGTAACCAGCTTATACCTCACGGGCATTTGCTGCAGGGCGCTTGAAAAATAGAAAGCGGTGCCACCCGGTATATTTACCTCTGAATGGGGGGTGATGATCTTGTCTGATGTGATATGGCCAATGCAACAGATATCGTACATAGTTTGGATATAACTAACTTCAGCAACTAATGTAGTAATATCCTGTCAATTCCTGAATTCCTGAGAAATCATCAACCCATGCCAGCCAGATGGAAACCAGAACTGCTACGATCAATAAAATATCAATGAAATTCATACGGGAATTTATTTCTGCGAACCCAATACCGGTATACCTTTTGCCTCACAGGCTGTTTCTATCGCCGCCACAACAGATTTCCCAAAACCAATAGGATAATATTCCTCATTCACCGGAAAATCAAACAGGTCACGCCGGAGGTTGGATGCCACAATAAAAGGATCGGGCAGATATGCCAGAAGAGGTTGCACATTACTCACATGGTATTCCATCACCGTGGTTTCTTTCTTGAAAACCTGGGCATGATAGATCGTGTTATGGAAAGCAAACCTGATGGAAAACAATGGCGTAACAGTATGTTGCTCCGCGAAACCCATAGATGTTTCCGGGATAGGCATTTCATAAGATGGGTGCATTGGCGTGGTTTTGGTCATTCACAGAAAAATGTATGCCAAGCTGTTGTTACTCACTGATTTCAATTAGAATACAACAAAAATGTAGCATACCCGCCACAGATTAAATAACCCGGTGTTTTTGTTTCGGCTAACTTTGCAGTAAACCTCGCAGGTATGATCAGGATCTTTATCACAGGCGGCACTTTTGACAAAGAATACAATGAACTCAATGGGGAACTGTATTTTAAGGATACACACATGCAGGAACTGCTTGACAAGGGCCGCTGCCGGCTTGATACACAGATCAGGACATTAATGATGATCGACAGCCTGGAAATGACCACAGAAGACAGGGAACTGATCGCGCACCAATGCATTCAATGCGAGGAAGACAAAATTATCATCACACACGGCACCGATACCATGGCCATCACCGCCGCATTACTTGCAGAAAAAGTGACCGGCAAAACCATTGTACTCACCGGCGCCATGATCCCCATCAAATTCGGTAGTTCAGATGGACTCTTCAACCTCGGCAGTGCACTCGCTTTTGTACAAACACTTCCCCATGGCGTATATGTTGCCATGAATGGCCGATGTTTTAGCTGGGATAATGTACGGAAGAATAAGAAGACAGGGGTGTTTGAGGAGATCCGTTGAACAGATGAACAAGGAACAGAGGAGCAAGGAACAGATGAAGTTTTTTGTCTCTGGCTTCTTAAAAGAATCAGTCCGATCCTTGTTCATCTGTTCCTTGTTCCTTGCTCATCTGTTCCCTTCGTCTGTTCCTTGTTCCTTGCTCATCTGTTCCCATCTCCTACCAATAAGCAGTATACAACCCCACCAATATTCCCGAAATAATCAATGACAGGATAATAAAGCCGGTAGATACTTTGAACCATGCAGTATCCATTTGAATGGAATGTCCGTCATCGATCCTTTTTGGTTTCAGAAGGCTTATAACGATCATGGTTATCGCTACTACGAAGAATGTGATCGTCATCCTGTCGAGAAAAGGGTAGTCGGGGAAGGAACCATTTGTCCAGGCGGGCAGGAACTTTAATATGGTGGATACAGGTATGGTAATGATGGCACCGGTAAGCGCCGCATTGGCTGTAGCTTTTTTCCAGAACATACCCAGCAGAAAGATCGCCAGCACACCGGGAGAAAGAAAACCCACATATTCCTGAATGAACTGGTATGCCTGGTCAAGCGATCGTAACGATGGTGTGATCATAGCAGCGATCAACATAGCCACGATAACTGCCCATCTTCCCACACCCACCAGTTTTTTCTCTGATGCGCTTTGGTTCACATACTTTTTATAAATATCCAGGGAGAAAATAGTGGAAATACTATTGGCTTTACCGGCGAGCGATGCCACCACAGCCGCTGTAAGCGCAGCAAAGGCAACGCCTTTCAGTCCGGCAGGCAATAGGTTCATTAAAGTGGGATAAGCGTGGTCGGGTTTTACAAGTCCCGTTACCGTATCTGTCATCTCCTGTTGAAATGCGCCGTTTTTATGCAGTACATACATGACGATACCCGGCAACACAGCGATCACCGGTATCAGCAGTTTTAAAAATGCGGCAAATAAAATACCATTACGCGCCGTTTTAAGATCTGCGCCGAGTGTTCGCTGAACAATGTATTGGTTACATCCCCAGTAAGCCAGGTTATTGATCAGCATTCCTCCTATCAATACAGATAAACCCGGCAGTTCTTTGTAATGCGGACTGGATTTATCAAAAATCATGTGAAAATGTTCGGGCGCTTCTTTACGCAGCACAGATAATCCTTTCATCAGGTCATTGCCATAACCAAAATGTTCTGCCAGCAATGATATAGAGAGATAGGTAGTCACCAATCCACCAACGATCAGTACGAGTACCTGTATCACATCCGTGTAACCGATCACTTTCATACCACCCAGTGTTACAATAATGGAGAAACAGGTCAACCCCACAATACTCCATTCAAAGCTGATCTCGCTGATGGATGAAATAGCCAATGAACCGAGATAGATAATGGATGTAAGGTTCACAAACACATATACCAGTAACCAGAACACTGCCATGATGGTGCTCACTTTGTCATTATACCGAACAGCTAAAAACTGCGGCATCGTATATATTCTGTTCTTCAGGTAAAGCGGAATGATAAATATGGCAACGATGATCAAGGTAGCTGCGGCCATCCATTCATAAGTAGATATCGCCAGTCCAAGCGCAAAACCTGAACCCGACATCCCGATAAAATGTTCCGCTGAAATATTAGAGGCGATCAGGGATGCGCCAATGGCCCACCAGGTAAGCGATCCTTCTGCCAGAAAAAATTCTTTGGAACTGAGCTGGGTCGTTTTTTTCCTGCGGTAGATATAATAACCATAAGCCGATATCAAAATAAAATAGACAAAGAAAACGATGTAATCGGCAGTCTGCAATCGTTGCATGGGGATGGGTTATGGTTAAAGATACTCATCAGCAAGTATCCTTCAAAAAGCGAATCAGGCATGGCAAAGTAGCTGATTTTAACTACGGAATCTGGTGTTCACCAAAACTAACTGTAACAATAATAACTTCCCGCTTTGCAATGAGTCTGTCGCTCCCGGGCCGCGGGCCCCGTCCTTGCTCCGCGGCTGCTTTCTCTGCTATCGAAACCTGCTTCGCATGGTTTCGATTGGCTACGCTACGCTCGCCACCACAGACAAAGAGGCCGCTCCACAAGGACTGTCTAGATTAGCGTAGCCAACTGGTAACATGCTGTTGCAGTTAAACCCTATAGTATATATAAGGCTTGACGTAATGCGGCGTATTGTATCCAATCACTAGTCAGTCCTTGTGGAGCGGCCTCTTTAGGTTCGGTGCCGAGCGAAGCGATGGCAGACGGGATAATGCGAAGCATATCCCGGCAGAAGCTAAAGCAGCCGCGGAGCAAGGACGGGGCCCGCGGCCCGGGAGCGAACGGTAATTAAATCTGAGTATGTTACAATCACTGAACGTATAGCCGGAAAGTTTATCACAGTAAGCACCCTGCTTTGATTATTCAGAAGTAACCAGTGTTTCACCCTAAAGCGGTCAAACAAAATTATATTCGTTTTCCCTGGCGAATCAGGTATTCATGGCCTGGTTTTTTCACCTGTAAAATAAGAACCTCCCCGTTTTTCATTAATTGGTAATTTGTCATGAAAATATTGTTGTTATTATCTTGTATCATGATGGCCTGTAACCAACCTGCCGGAAAAATGGCTCTTGATGTGGAGGAGCGATATGTGCTGGAAACATTTCCCTCCGGTTCGGGTATGGTATTGGATAAGGATCATGCCTATATCATTAGTGACGATGCACCAAACCTATTGACCATTAACCTGTCATCCAAGGAGTTGCTAACTACCCCTATTACCGGTTTAGATACAGGTGTGCAGCGAATCCCCAAACCGCTTAAACCAGATTATGAAGCGCTTTGCAGGCTCACGATAGAGGGAAAAGATTTTCTACTGGCTTTCGGTTCTGGCAGTATATCGCCGTTTCGCGATTCATTACTGGTGATTAGCATGGATGCCCCTACTGTGCAACAGAAAGTACCGCTTACCCAACTTTACCAGCAGCTGAGGGGAAATAATGCAGTGATCAATATTGAAGGGGCCACCTGCAGTGCCACCGATATTTATTTACTGGACCGGGAACATAACCAACTGCACCGGTTCCCGATAGCTTCCATGGTTGAATTGATTACCACCAACGGCAGGCAATTACCAAAGCGCATAACAACCCATTCCTTATCCATACCGGGCGCTTTTACCACCCGCCTGTCCGGGGCCAGCCTGCTGGATGATAGTACTATGTTGTTCTGTGCTTCTATGGAAGATACTCCTGATGCAGTTGCCGACGGAAAAATATACGGCAGCTATATCGGGCTGCTCGATCTCAACGAAATGAAAATAACAGCTATCGCGCCTGTTATGGATCCGCAGGGACAGGCATTACCGGATAAACTGGAATCGGTATCGGTCGCTGGAAAAAATAGTGACGGCAGTTACCGTATCTGGGCCGTTGCGGATAATGATACAGGCAATACAGTCCTTTTCCGGCTGCTGTTACATTTTAAAAAGTAACCTGTTAGGTCAACTACTATCCAGGGATTGATTTAACAAAAAAGCCCTGACAAAATTGTCAGAGCTTTCAGTCGGGAAGACAGGATTCGAACCTGCGATCCTCCCGACCTAAGTCGGGATGCGCTAATTATCTCTACTATTGGAAAACAAAACTTAGTCAACCTTTAATGATTTGAGTTTTTTATCAATGAATAATCGATAACGTTCTTCTACCCCAGCGGTGTTAATGGATGCCAGCTTTATCGTTAGGAAGGGGCCAATTGTTCCGAAAACTATTCCAAGCCAGAATAGTTCCAACTGCTGGTAGAATATAGATTTAATAATGCAAAACAGTGATACGATTATTAAAAGCCAGAAGAGAATTTTGAAACTAACAGCGGGCTTTGTTTCAGTTACTATAACTGTTTTATTTTCTCCCTCTTTTTGCACAGTTCCATAAAGCGTAGACCCATATTTCACTCCATTTGTCATTACCATAGAGATCGTTTCTATTTCAAAAGTGTCTCCGCCAGTAAAACGAGCATAAATATCTATGCTGCCAAACAATTTTCCGGATTTATGAAAGATCGCTTCCAAATCAGACCTTACTCTTTCGAAAGAAATCTCGTAAGTATATTTTTTGATACTTGTTGAAAAAAGCGGCTGCAAAAAGCTATTCATAAGAATCTCTGCAAACTTTTATTAATTGACTTATTTTAAATATACACAAACTATTTAATCTGTTTCATTTGCTTTATGGGGTCAAAAATAAAAACGCCTCTCAATAATTGAGAGGCGTTTGTCGGGAAGACAGGATTCGAACCTGCGACCCCCTGGTCCCAAACCAGGTGCGCTACCGGCCTGCGCTACTTCCCGTTTATCCACCGAAGCTTCAGCGTAGGTGGAGGGATTCTTATACTCAACTCGCCTTCCACCTTCGCTGAAGCTTCGGTGGATGACAGCGGTGAGGGAGGGATTCGAACCCTCGGTACAGTTTGACCCGTACGGCAGTTTAGCAAACTACTGGTTTGAGCCACTCACCCACCTCACCGTTCCTCTCTTCGGAGAGGGCTGCAAAAATAGGTTGCAGAGTGCTAAATGCCAAAAATGTATTGGTAAATCCGGAAAGTTTTACTGTTTCTATCCCAAAAACTCATGCATTTCCGCAACTGTCCGGCCTCTATTTCTCTGATACTGTCTTTTTTGACCCAATTACAACACAAAAAAGCCTTGTGATAAGCTTGTTATTTTGATCGCCGCATACTATTTATCTACACCAATTTGATCAATATCCGGATACTCCAGAAGATCACCAATGCCCCCAAAAGAATAAAAGATATTTTGCGCGGCAAACGACCGGCTAGTTTAGCAGCAAGTGGGGCAGCGATAAATCCACCAATGATCAAAGCAAGGATCGTTTGCCAGTGGCTCACCCCTATCATAGTGAAAAAAGTAAACGCGCTCGCGAGGGTTACAAAGAATTCCGTTAAGCTCACTGAACCCACTACATATTTGTGACTGCGCCCGTTATTGATCAAGGTACTTGTTACGATCGGTCCCCAGCCACCGCCACCAAATGAATCAAAAAAACCGCCAAGTGCGGCCAGCAGGCGGTAGCGTTTGAATTTTTTCTGTTTTTTTACTCCGCGAAAAGCAGTTACAATAAATTTTATCCCCAAAAAAAGCGTATAGGCCGCAATACAGGGCTTTATAAAATTTCCGTATTTATCCCCCGCAAAAACCAGTAAAACGGCGCCGGCTATAGCGCCCAGTACACCGGGTATGACCAATGCTTTGAATAGTTTTTTATTAACGTTCCCGAATTTATAATGACTATACCCCGAAGCGCCGCTGGCAAACATTTCTGCCGTATGAATACTTCCGCTCATGGCCGCAGGACTTACCCCTGCTGATAATAAAATAGTAGCGCTTGTTACCCCATACCCCATACCAAGTGCCCCATCTACCAATTGCGCAAGAAACCCTGCCAGCAATATAATCGAGAATTCCTTTCCCGAGGTTTGATACCATTGATAGGTGCCATCCGCCATTTCCTTTAAGGGGAGGTATGAAAAAATAAAATGTCCTATCAGCATAAAAGCAAAAGCCAGGAAAGAATAGACAGCTAATTTTCTCCAGCGGTTACCCATTTCCCCTTCATCCGGCAAAACGATGGCATTACCCGGATATTTTCCATTACCAGATACTGTAATTTTTGAATGACCATTATGTGTGCTTTCATGCAGGTAAAAATCATTCACTCCGGGTGTATCGTTTACATTTACCAGGAGTCCTTTTATACCGGCAAGTGCGCTAACCCGTTTATGCAATGCTTCATCATCAGTTGCTAATATAACAAGGTCCTTATTCTCTAGATCTGATTCTTCAAATGGGCGCTGTAATATGATACAGGATGGATAGGATGCCAGCAATTCCCTTATTTCCTCTTTCACAACCGGGGCAACAATAACTATCCTGGCAAGTGGACAATCAGACAGCAATGCATTCAATTTCTCCTCGGCCCGATCCCCGGCGCCAACCAGTAGGGTTTCGAGTTTGTCCAATCTGAAAAAAACAGGAGATAGTTGTTCGTTGACTTTGCTCATTGGTACTTGTATTATCCGCACCTGTTCAGTAAAAAATTAGTGAATTCCCTCGTATTTTTTTTCTCCGGCAGTTACAGCAAGCGGCAGCACATTCTGCTTCGGCGGTAACGGGCAGGTAGCATATTCTGTAAAAGCACAGGGTGGATTATAGGCCTTGTTGAAATCTATGATGGTCCTTCCCGAAGCATCCGGTTTTTTCACATATATGAACCTGCCGGATGGATATGTAGAAGAGGTATTGGTTGGGTCTGCAAAAAGTATAAACAGCTCCTCTCCCTCGTCAAGCGCATCAAGACTATGCACTTTATTGTTGATGGTAAAGACAAGTTTACCCGCGGATTTCTGCAGGTTGGTTTGCCCGAGTACATTGGTGATGGATATCCTGTCGGGTTGCCCCACTGACTGTAGGGTGGCTTCCACTTTCCAGGAAGGGTCCACAGGAAAACGATCAATTCCTTTAAACGATGCCAGTGCTGCACTGTTCAAATCACGCAAACGAACGCCTGTTTTATCGTCCCTGCTGATAACGGTCCAGCGAAGAGAGCCGTATGCAGCCACTGGTGCGCGGGCAGAATCTTTGTGAAAAAGGATATAACTGCTTACGGGTTGCTTGTTAACAGTAACCGCTACATTCTTTTCTGTAACCAGGGTCACAATATTTCCGGACAGTTCTAAATACCCCGCCACCGCTGGTATCGAGCCATTGGGAAATACCAGGTCATTCGACTGATCGGATCCAAAACTGTTTTTTCCTTCCTTCAGCCAATATAGTCCCACCAGGTTGAGCCAGCCATTTTCTTTTTTAAGGCCTTCAACACGTGATTTATGCCAGGTGTCAACCTCAGCAACATAGTCATTTGGCAATTCTACACTAGAATAGGCCAATAGCAAAAACATCACCAGAATAAGTGGTATAGAACGCAGGTTCTTTTTCCATTTTTTAAACATGCAGATATAATTAGGTCGGTAAAAGTAGCGAAAATATTATTAGTCCACAAATTTAGTAGGATAACATGTTGGGATTCTTCCCCAGGCAGACATTCAACATAATCAGATTGCTTTTGTGGACAATGTACAACCTCTGTGTTTCTCTGTGATCTTTGTGCCTCTGTGGTAAAGAACACCCTCCATCGATCGTAGCGAAGGCTTTACCACAGAGGCACAAAGATCACAGAGAAACACAGAGAACCATTGCTGATGCAGAAGAAAAGTTGTAATATCTGATTGATACAGATGGCTTAAAACCGACAGGTAACGTACAAAAAAAGCCCGTAAAACGGGCTTCTATTTCTTTCAGTATTGTATCACTTTTACATTGCAGCCAACTGCACTTTCTGCGTCAGTTCCATCACATTCTCGCGGAAGATAGAATCGGTATCCATCAGGTCCTTCACCGTTTGGCAGGAATGGATCACCGTGGTATGGTCACGTCCACCAAAATGCTCCCCAATGGTTTTGAGCGAATTCTTGGTAAATGCCTTAGCGAGGTACATCGTTATCTGTCTTGCCTGCACGATCTCGCGTTTACGGGTCTTTTGTAATAACTTATCGTAAGACACATCAAAATATTCACATACCATTTTCTGGATGGCATCGATGGTGATCTCTTTGCTGCTGGTCTTCACAAAATTGCGCAGTACTTTCTTGGCCAGTTCTACATCAATATCTTTTTTATTAAGCGAGGATTGTGCCAGCAGCGATATCAAAGCTCCTTCCAGTTCCCGCACATTGGTATTAATATTATAGGCTACGTACTTCACTACTTCTTTTGGCATATCCAGGCCGTCGTTCTTCATCTTTTTCTCCAGTATCTCGATACGGGTTTCGTAATCGGGTATCTGCAGGTCGGCGCTCAATCCCCAGCGGAAACGGCTCAGCAGTCTTTCCTGCATACCATCCAGGTCCTTTGGCGGTTTGTCTGAAGTCAATACCAGTTGTTTACCGCTTTGGTGAAGGTGGTTGAAGATGGCGAAGAAAGCATCCTGGCTTTTCTCGGCACGGCTGAAAAACTGTACATCGTCGATGATCAGCACATCTATCAATTGGTAAAAATGGATAAAATCGTTGATCGCATTGTTGCGGCTATGGTCCTGGAACTGGTTAATGAACTTTTCACTGCTTACATACAATACCACTTTACCGGGATGCAGTCTTTTTACCTCGTTACCGATGGATTGCGCCAGATGGGTTTTGCCCAACCCCACGCCACCATATATTACCAGTGGGTTAAATGAATTGGCCCCAGGTTTTTCAGCCACAGTTTTGCCCGCCCTGCGCGCCACACGGTTGCAGTCGCCTTCGATAAACGAATCGAACACATACATGTGATTCAGTTGTGGATCGATCTGCATTTTTTTGAGGCCCGGTATAACAAATGGATTCTTCACCGGGTTATCGATCACCAGTGGAAAATTCATTTCATTGTTATTATAGGTTTTCATATTGCTGGCTGGAACATCCATCGAACCGTTACGTCCATTGGTGTTGCCGCTGTCAACCATAATTCGGTATTCAAGCCTTGCTTCCTTTCCTAATTCGCGTTTTAATGTTTTGGCCAGCAGGGTTACATAATGCTCTTCCAGGTATTCATAAAAGAACTGGCTGGGTACCTGTATCAATAAAACATTGGTTCTTAATTCAACCGGTGTGATCGGCTCAAACCATGTTTTGAAATGTTGCCATTCTACAATGTCTTTGATGATCTTCAAACAATTGCTCCAGACAGTTTCAGCGTTTTTGGCCATGTTAAGTAACAGAAATTATAATGAGTTATGTATTGTCGTACTGCCCTTCAAGTTATTCGATTTTCTCCATTTGTGGAAATGTTGAAAAAAATAAATTGGGGTTGCGAATATGTAGACTTTATGTTGAAAAAAAAATTTTTATTTCACTTGTTTTTTTCCCCTAACCTACAGTATGGCATTTAGCGGGATTTTTCCCGTATTACCCAAAAAAAATTGTTTGTTTACCAACTAATGCTTATTACACGATATCCTGTTATCCCATACCTGTTTTTACAGGCTGACTGTATTACCGGCAAAGCCGTTAGGTAATTGTCGGTTACCCTATTAACAGGTGGTCCGGATGAACTGGAATCAGTCGTGTAAAAATTATTCTGCCGATCGGAAAAAAAGATTGTATTAACCAGGATCATGTAGCAACCTGCGGCAAAAAAAACAATAGGGAAAATGATGAGAAAACTGGTCATGGCCGACTTTGGTTGTACTCTTGAAAGATAATACATTAATTGACCGTTGGCAGATTTTTTTTAAGCTGCCAGCCGATTTTAATACTACTTTTGGACACTTTTAAAATTATTCTATGTCATACGAAATCACAGGCAAACTGGTAGCAGTTTTTGATATTGTTCAGCGCACCGAAACCTTTAAAACACGGGAATTTGTTATTGAAAAATCCGAAGATATTGGCGGGAGAGTAATTACCAATTATGTAAAGTTTCAATGTGTGCAGGATAAGACCGCTATGCCCGACAGGTTCAGTATGGGTGATGATGTAAAAGTGCAGTTTAATATCAAAGGCACTAAATGGGTAAAAGATGGCCGTGAGAATTATATTACCAACCTGGATGCCTGGAGAATGGAAACCGTGAAACTGACGCAAGGGGGTGCAGACGCTGGCATTAATTATAACGATATGCCGCCACCGGCAGATAATGTAGATGACCTTCCTTTCTAAGGAAGCGCTCACACAAGTAATCATACCGCATTTTTAGGATAAACACCTAACCGCATGCAACAAACCATTCAACTGAAGCTTACTCCGTCGGAAGCCTCTGACGATAATATAATAAGGCAATACCTTGCCAGCAATACCGATAAAAAAGAATCGGATATTACCGGGTTTCACCGGTTAAAGCAATCCATCGATGCTCGTGGCCGCCAGGTTTGGATCAATCTGCAGCTAAAAACATTTATTGACGAACCTTTTGTTCAACGGAAAATAACACCTGTAAGTTTTGGTGATACAAGTCAGGCGCGAACAAAGGTCATTATCATTGGCGCCGGCCCTGCCGGATTATTTGCGGCGCTGAAACTGATCGAAGCAGGTTTACAACCCATTGTGATTGAACGCGGCAAAGACGTAAAAGCCCGCAGAAGAGATCTTGCCGCATTAAACAAGGAAGGAATCGTTAACCCGGAAAGTAATTACTGCTTTGGGGAAGGTGGCGCCGGTACTTATAGTGACGGAAAACTATATACCAGGAGCAGCAAACGTGGTGATATCAACCGCATATTGAATATTCTTTACCAGTTTGGGGCAGATGAACGGATATTATACGAGGCGCATCCGCATATCGGCACCAATAAACTCCCGGTGATCATTACTGCTATGAGACAGCAGATCCTTGATTCGGGAGGCATATTCCTGTTTGAAAAAAAGCTGACCGGTTTGATTATCGAGAACCAGGTTTTGAAAGCGATTGAGACAGCCGATGGGGATACGATTGCAGCCGATGCCGCCATATTGGCTACGGGTCATTCGGCCCGGGACATATTTGAATTGTTCCACCAAAAAAAATTGCTGATAGAAGCAAAGTCTTTCGCCCTGGGTGTACGGATTGAACACCCCCAGCAACAGATCGATGCTATTCAATACCACAGCTATATACGGGACACGCATCTTCCGCCGGCTTCCTATAGCCTGGTGGAACAGGTGAATGAAAAAGGAGTATTCAGTTTTTGTATGTGTCCTGGTGGCATCATTGCCCCTGCCGCCACATCACCGGGTGAACTGGTGGTAAACGGATGGAGCCCAAGTAAACGCAATAACCCTTATGCCAACAGCGGTATGGTAGTACAGGTGGAAATAAACGATGCCGTCAAATACTACCGGAAAAATCCAACACTGTTCCCCGAACTGGCAAATCATAGTGATGCTGCAATTTCCCAACATCCATTATTACTGATGTATTTTCAGCAGGCAATAGAAAAGATCGTTTTTTCAGCAGGTGGTGGCAATTTTGTGGCCCCTGCCCAACGCATGGTTGATTTTACAAAAGGAAAGATTTCTACTGATCTTCCGGGATGCAGTTATTTGCCGGGTGTTGTATCAACAGGATTGGAAACGGTATTACCGGACTTTATTTACCAGCGTTTACAAAAAGGATTTACCGCTTTTGACAAAAAAATGAAGGGCTACCTGACCAATGAGGCCATTGTGGTGGCAACAGAAAGCCGTACCTCCTCACCGGTACGCATACCCAGAACCGATATGGGGCTGGTGCATCCGCAAATCCAAAACTTATATCCCTGTGGAGAAGGTGCCGGTTATGCGGGTGGCATTGTAAGTGCTGCGATGGATGGAGAAAGAGTGGCGGGTATCATCATACAAAAGGAGAGCTAAACTCTCCTTTTCCAAAAATCCAACTGGAAAACTCAAACTCCTAAAATCCTTATGTAATGTAAAGAGGCAGAAATAGCAGTAGCATTTCCCCCCGGTCATGACCACTATTCCTGCCAGCGCCGAAACGCATTCTCTTTAACACTGTAAAAATAATATGGCTTATATCCCCTGCATACGGGAAAAACCCCGTTTTTTTACCCCTACCGGTCAATTAAGGACTTTTTAATAAGCAGATGTATGTTATATGAGCTGGTTCTTCATCGCATACAGTACGATCCCAACCCTTGAAGCAACATTCAGCTTGCGCAACAGGATATCGCGGTATCCATCAACTGTTCTGTGACTGACATGCATCTCATCCGCTATTTGCTTGTACGTTTTTTCGGTACAGACCAGGCGTATAAAGATCAGTTCCTGGGCAGATAACTGGATATCATCTATTCCCTGTTTGTTCTTGTTGTTGATAATATGAGGAGTGATGAACTCGTTGTAATAATAGCCATTGGTATGCACCTGCATCAGCGCATCACGTAATATGGCAGGGTCTGAATCCTTCAGGATATATCCGCGTATCCCGTTTTTGAGCATCCGGATAATGATGTGTTCATTTTTCAGCATACTCAGAATAACCACTTTGATACCAGGCTGGTTGATCTTTAGCCATTGAGCGGTTTCCAGTCCACCCATATCAGGCATGTTAATATCCATCAGAACGATATCCGGAAGTTCTTTGGTTTTTTTAAGCTGCTGGATAAAATCGCGGCCATTATCGGCCTGTATGGTAATAGTAAACCCGCCAAACAATTCGATCAATACTGCCAGGCTTTTGCGCAGCACCACATGATCGTCGACTAGGGCAATTTTAATCATATCAACCAGGCTTGCAGATTAGGTGAACGGTAGTTCCCTGGTCCTTTTGGCTGTTGATATCAACTACGGCATCGATCATGGCCGCGCGTTGACGGATACTGGTTAAACCGATACCGGCTTCAAAACCGGCTTCTTCTGTAGAAAATCCTTTGCCATTATCCTGTATCACAATGTGTATTCCATCCCCATCCTCGAACACATTCGCCGATACGGTATCGGCTTCTGAATGTTTCACCACATTGTTCAGCACTTCCTGGACCATCCTGTATAAAAATATGGTTTTATTTTTATCCATACTGATCATATCGACTGTTGTCTCAAAGGATACCGTGAACAATCCTGTTTTCTGTAACTGATGCAATTGATTTTCAATGCCTGCCAATAACCCTCTGTCGGCCAGTTTATCCGCATAATAGCCGGTACTCAAATGACGAAGCTCTGTGATCGCATTGGTCACCTGGTCCTTAACATCAATTAACCGCTCAGGGGCATTTTCATCCAGTGTAAGGATATTCAGGTTGATTTTTACAAGACTGAGCAATTGGCCTACATTATCATGGATTTCCTGGCTTACGGTCTTAAAAGTGTGTTCCTGCATTTCCAACTGGGCCTGCAGAATTTCCTGTTGGAACTCTGATTCACGGATTTGTCTTTCGATGACAAATTTTCGTTTGCGTTTGACGAAATTTAGAATTACTAGAAATGTGAAAAAACCGAACAGTAAAACAAAAGCTGTACCTGTAAGAATAGCCAAAATTATGTTTTGCTTGTCGGTAATCATAATAATCTTAGATAATAATGATTGCAATAATTCTATAACGAATACTCTTTTGTTATCAACTTAGCCTTAGCATTTTTCTTATATAGTATTATTGCAGTTGAAAGAAAAGAATACAACACCACACTCATTACCTGCGGAACGAAATTGTACAACCTCAATCCTAAAACTCTTAAATCATTTTCTCTAATAAAGTCTATCATTAAAAAACAAATGATAGTAGTAGAAAAAAATAAAATCACCGCTGTAGACACCCAAAAACCTGGGTCGGATGTCAAGATCAAATTATCTTCTGAAATAATTTTTTTATACAAAAAACTTAATGCAAGTCCTATTATGAAAATTTCTATCATAACACTATTATAAATTAAGTTTATGTAGTTCTTTTCTAAGAATAGATAAGACAATAAATATCCAATCAAACTAATAGTCAAAACAACAACTATTGATTTTCGAATTTTATTACTCTGATGAAAATGATAAAAAATAAAACAATAAAAAATTGCCCCCAAAGCATGGAGAAAATAATTAAGCCCAAGAACACTTAGCTTTAAATAAAAAAAGATATTCCAAGCAAGACAATCACCCAAAAAAATAAAACCCAAAAAAGGAATAAACCATTTCATATAAGTCCCTCGCAAATACTTATAATGATAACAAGCCACTAAAAAAGCTTGTAGTTCTGCTATGAAATAAAAATAGGTTACCATAGGAATGAATTATCCCTGACAAAATATTTTCGGAGAATATTTTCAACAAAATAAATAACTGATTAATTCCCCCGCAACCGTGTTTACACCCTATTTTTTAAGTACAAATACCTAATCCGCATCCCGGGGTTCTGTCTTTTTAGATAACAAAAGTTTATTTTTAATAAGGGTATTGTCTTTATACGACTGGTATTCTTTGCTGTACTGCAGATTTTTCTCTTTTGTCAAAGGCGCGCTGAGGCTGGACAGATCCGGTTTACCGGCATCTACCCAACTGGTGTACCAGAAATCAGCGATCAGGTTGGCCGCATGGATCAATTGCGCATTAATGGTGCCGTTGAGTGAGGCTGAATAGGCCCTTGCAAATGCAGTTGTATAAGTTTTCGTTTCCCTGCCCCTGTTCATACGTACGCGGTATTTTTGTGTATCGGCAAAATTCCTGCTGACTTCCCTCTCCTTTTCAATCAGTAACGGTACCAGCGCTGCGGCTCTTCTTACGGCTGCCCATATCGCCTGGTCAGGTTTTTTCAGGTAACGGGCCTTATGGGTGGAATACAGGTTATAGTTACCGATTTCGATTTCCGGGATCATGGACTCCCATAAACTGTGCAGTCCTTTCTGGTCGGTCAACTGGCCGTCATAATTGATGGTAGTGTGCAGCGGCACATTGGCATCGCCGATATAGTGTCCCAGGTCTGCCGCATAAAAAAGAATACTGTCTTTATCCCGTTTCCTGAAGGCTTCGGTCAACCTGTTCTTCATATATATAATATGGTAAGGCACATATCCATATTTTAGCAGGCTATCTTTTTTGTATAACTGGGTGGCTTTGCTCCAATCGTAAGGCATTTTATGGATGGCGTCAGTACCATACATTTCAAGATCGATAAAATGTTTGGTGGCTTCCGTACTGTCCTGGTTGCGGCGGGTATCAGGACGTGGGGCATTGCTTACCAGGTAATCCATGTGCTGGTAGAAAAAAGAACGCATGTCTTTAGGCAACTGGTATATCGATAACTGGTGAATTGTTCTATGCACCAGGAAACCCCAGCTTCCCGTTAAAACCAGTATTCCTGCCAACAGGGTAATCATTTGTAAGCGTTTGCGCATTTTATCAGAGTTGTAGCGATAAATTTATACGTTTCGGCATATCATCCTGTAATAATTAGGTGAAGAATGGTACTAACCTGTCAAACCCGATCATTTTACGGCACGGCTTTGTAACTTACATGTGAACACAACCTCAACCCTATGCATAATATCCTTGAACTGGAGCATCTTAAAAAATATTACGCTACCCAGAAAGCGGTAGATGATATCAGTTTTTCCATCAAAAAAGGCAGCATTTTTGGCCTGCTCGGACCGAATGGCGCAGGTAAAACCACCTTGTTGCGAATGATCACCGGGATCTTTTATCCCGACAGTGGTCATATCCAGTTTGACGGGAAAGAATTTGACCCGCTGAATGATATCGTCAAGATCGGTTACATGCCTGAAGAACGGGGTCTGTACAAAAAAATGAAGATCGGCGACCAGGTATTATACCTGGCCCAACTGAAAGGTCTTAGTAAGCCTGAGGCCATGGAAAAAATAAAATTCTGGTTCAAAAAACTGGAAATGGAAACCTGGTGGAACAAAAAAGTGGAGGACCTCAGCAAAGGCATGAGCCAGAAACTGCAATTTGTGGTTACGGTATTACATGAACCCAAACTCATCATACTTGATGAACCTTTCAGCGGTCTCGACCCTGTAAATGCCAACCTGATCAAAGACGAGATCTATGGACTTGCCCAACGCGGCAGCACGGTTATTTTCAGTACCCACCGCATGGAACAGGTGGAAGAGATCTGCGATCATATTGTGCTGGTGAATATGGGTAAGAAAATACTGGATGGAACCGTACAGGACGTGAAACAACAGTTCAAGGAAAATAAATTCAGGATCAAACTACAGGAAGTACCGGCAACCGTATCCTCTGCTGCATTCGAGCTGGTCGATCAAAAAGCCAATGTACTTACCGTAAAGATCAAAGAAGGATATAAAAGCAATGATGTGCTTCAGTATTTTATCCAGCAGCAATTAAGTATTGAGGCTTACAATGAAATACTCCCTTCTCTCAACGATATATTTATTGACCTGGTGGAAGGCAGCCGCTCTGTAACCAGGGCCTTTCAACCTGTTGCATGATATGCCAGTTATGTTAACCAACCTAACCACAAAACTTACTTATGAATAAAACTTTATTAGTAGCAAAAAGAGAATTCCTTTCAAGGGTTCAGAAAAAAACTTTTTTGCTTTCTACCATACTGCTCCCGTTGATCATCTTTGGATTTTATGCAGGCATGATCTATTTCTCAGTAAAAACCACCGATAATTACCAGGTGGCCGTAATAGACCATGCAGATGTTTTTAAAGGCAAAATAGATGACAATCCCAGCACCGAAGTGATCTTTCGTTTTGTAAAAGAAGATACTGCCGCACTCAAAGCGAAACTTCTGAAAAAAGAATACGACGCTTACCTCCTCATACCTGCCAATTTTACGATTTCAGGACAGGATTCGCTTGAATTTATGTCAGGCAAAACAGTGGGTTTGATGACGCGCGAAAAAATACAGCGACGTATCAGCAAAGCGCTGGAAGAGAAAAGAATGCTGGCGATGAACATCTCCAAAGCGCAGCTCGACAGTATTCAAAGCGAAAAGGAATATATCCAGTTTGAAACCACTTCCGGTCGGCAAGGGAAAACCAGCAGGGCTGGTATCAGTTATGCAGTGGGTATGATATCGGGCTTCCTGATCTATATCATTCTTTTTGTGTACGGTACCATGGTGATGCGCGGCGTGATGGAAGAAAAAGTAAGCCGTATTGCCGAAGTGATCGTGAGCAGTGTAAAGCCTTTTCAACTCATGCTTGGCAAGATCACGGGTATCGGTGCAGTAGGTCTTTTACAGTTCCTGATATGGATCGTTTTGGTATTTGTGTTACAGATGGCTTTACCACTTATTTTCCCAGGGCTTGCTGACCAGGCGCAGGCAACACCCATGCCCGGCGCTATCGGCGCTGTACAAACCGCCAAACAATCGGGTATGATGAGTGGATTGATGAGCGCATTGAGTGAAGTGAACTTTAGCATGATCATCGGCTGTTTCCTGTTTTATTTCCTGGGTGGTTATCTGCTCTATTCTTCCATGTTTGCAGTGGTGGGTTGTGCAGTAAACGAGGACCCGCAGGATGCGCAGAGCCTGATCCTCCCGATTATGATGCCCATCATCTTTGCCATTGTGATTATGATGAAAGCCGTGAATGATCCCAACAGTGGTCTTGCAGTATTCGGTAGTATTTTCCCACTCACTTCTCCTATCGTGATGATGGCACGTGTGGCACATGGTGTGCCGGAAGGAGTAAGCGTAGTGGAACTTATCGCGAGTATGGTATTATTGATAGCTGGTTTCCTGGCTACTACCTGGATGGCGGGTAAGATTTACCGTACGGGTATTTTGATGTATGGTAAAAAACCATCGTGGAAAGAAATGTTGAAATGGGCGTTTAGGAAGAATTGATCCCTGGTTCATTGATTTTAGCCGCAGATTCGCAGATGAATATTTAATCTGCGAATCTGCGGCTTATTTATTTTTTACTGCGCGAGTGATATCCGGATATTTATACCGGCTCTTGTATTGGTGATTGGCGCTGATGTAGAAATATATGGTATCACTTTCCGTTGGTCGAAGAACAGTTTGATATTGATCCGGTTGTTCAATACATAATCTATAGAAGGAAGTATCGATATTTCTTTCTGCCCACCGGTTCCATAAGCATTGCTCTGATCGAGTCTGCTGTTGCTGGTAGAGACATCCCGCATACTCAGATCAAAACGGAAATTGATATCATTTTCCAGTTTCTTTCCTTTCATCCCCGGCAACTTGAATGGCAGTGTAAATCCTTTTTTACGCCAGTTGATACCTAGTGTCCACTCAGTACTGCGGTTCTCACTTAACTGGTAATCGATAAGGCTTAAACTCAGCAACCTGCTTTTCCGGTATTCAAATTTAAAATTGAACTGGCTGATCGTAGTAATATCAATACCTATCAGTGGTTCAAAGCTTTCGCGTATGGTAATATTCGGTACCAGGAAGTAAGGAATATAGTTTCCACTCACCGTATCTATAAAGCCCGGTGCATCCAGGCGGAACGGATCCTGGTAAAGCAATGCGCTGTTGAAACTGTTCATACTGAGATTACCGTTGTAACCGTGCGACAAAGTAATATTCGTGAATTTGGCAGCTATGGCCGGTATCTGTGTAAGCCCGCTGTAATTCAGTTTCCAGTTCGGTTTAGGTATGATGCCACCGAATGGATTGGAACTGATCTTGGGATTCGATTGTTTGATCAATCCTACACTATTCGGATCCTTACCCGTATAAGCAGCAATAAATGCAGGCACCAATACATCCTGTGCATACCTGCCATATCCTTTTGCATACCCATCCGCCGTAAATTTCTGCCCGGGGGCCAATGCCTGCCAGTACGGGTTTTGTTCAGCTACACGTTTGGATATGATCAACCGGTTACTTTCAAATGTTTTGAATGTTTCTGATATCTCGTTTGGATCATGTTTACCAAACAGGGTATTGAATGAAATATAGGAAACACTGAACCCACCCGTTGCCAACGGATTCAGGTGATGCAGCCCTGAATTACCAGTGGTATCCTTAAACAGTTCTGAATATTCTTTGGTGAAAGATTTCTCCAGATTCAGATCAACACGGAATTCCTTAAATGGTTCCAGCTGTGCGGTAACATTCAGTCGCTGCTCAAAGTTCTGGCGGAAAAGGAAATTGAAAGTGCTGTCTCTTGTGATCAATCCCTGCGCACCTTTCCTGTTCAGCCAGTTGGAATCCGGTTGTTTGCCAAACACATAATCCAGTCCGGGCGCCATACTGTTCCAGTTCTGCCCGATATAACGTGTACTGTCCATATACCCCGGCACACGGCTGCGATAGTTAAGTGAATAATCAACGCTCACCGTTTTTAACATGGTAAGGAGTTTACCGATACCACGAACCGCTCCACTCACTTCCACAGGGTCATTGGCATGTTGTATTTTTTGTGCAGTTTGTTCATCACGTTTCTGCTGTCGCCATTTTTTCAAAGCATCTTTTCTCGCTTTTCCTTTCAGTCCTTTTAGCGCTTCTGCTTTGGTTGGAACGGTCGTTCCAAGCGCATTCGCATTGCGATTAGGGGTATTTGCCTGCGTGTTGTTCTGTTGTTTCGGTGGAGGCACATTATCCAATGCACGCAACCATTTGGATTTATTATAAAGACTGGTAAGATTGAATTGCGCGTTAAAATGATTTTCCTGTGTATTCTCTATCGTATTTCCCAGGTTGATGGCTACGCGGCTTGCACCGATCCAGTTATAGGAAGTACTGTAGCTGTACCGCGCCTGTATCCAGTCCGTCAATGGTAATTTGTTTAACGGAATACTATAGATCAAAGTTGCTTTTTGCTGGTACAATGTATTTCTTCCCCCATTAAAGAAATTCCTTCTGACAGTATCTTTTTTTGCTTTTGTATCGATACGGCCGAAGGGTTCATCGATCCGTGCATTGTTAATTGCCGTAAAATCGAGGTTCAATGAACGTGTGAGATCCCAACGCAAACCATAATACCGGTCAAACGTGTAATACTTATCATAGGTAGTATCTACTCTTTCTACTTTACTATCGAAAGTATTGACAATACGTGGTATGAATTCACCAAACTGCCGGTTGATATCAGCCCTGAAATTCAGGAACGATGGACGCCAGTTGAAGTTCAGGTCCTTTACCAATGAGAACCAGGGAGAATTGCTTTTAATCAACCGTTTGAACGGCTCGAGGTAAGTACTCTGACCCGTATAAGTATAACCTATCGCACCACGCTGCCTGGTGATCTTGTTCTGCAGGATCACAGGACTCTTCTGTTCAAATTGCGAATAGGCATAACTGAAATCGAAATTACCCGGATTCAATATACCCGGCTTACCCACTGATATAAACCGCACATTGGTAATATTGAATGTTTTGATGGTTGTTTGATCAACCGCTGCATCACGTATGGAATCACGTTTGTCTTTGGTGCTGCCATTTAATTTTTCCTGGTATTTTATATCCTTATCATAAGGATCGTATTCAGGTGTTAGTATGGTACGGTTAATACTGGCAAACAAAGGCACAGAAAGTTTGGCTGCTTTGGGCAACAGTTTACCGGCATCGATGGTTGCTGCGGCATCAAACTGCACCAGGTTTTCGCGGGCCCTTTCATTGACACGTTGTTCTATCGTACCAAAACCCTGTGTATGGGTATTGGCTGATACAGAAATAGAACCCAGGTCGGCGAGCGTAAGGTCCACGCGGCCCGAAGCGGCCCAGCCGCCACGTTCATCCAGTTGTGATAAACGCAATTCATTCACCCACATTTCTGCGCTGAATGTTGGCCCGTCTGGTCTTAATGGATTTTCTACACCTACCAGTATTCCTCTTACCTCTCCAAGGTTAGGATTACCCATGATGGAAAATACCTTGCTGCCAACTGTTTCACGATAAATGTTTGTGATAGATGTGCCTGCCTGGTTTCTACGCATCTTCAGGTCAATCAGGTCACGCAGACTAAAATCAAGGTTATTCAGCTCGGGCCATATTTTTTCTTCCTGTCCGCGTGTATAGATGCCGGGTAAGGTAACAGCGAGCGGGATTTTTATCTCGTAATAATTATTCAGGAAATCCTGGCCTATCCTTACTATCGCATACAGGTCATTATCCTTTAATGGTCGCTGACCTATCACTGATTCAACGTGCAGGTACATGGATAATTTTCCGTACTGCCTGATATCAAGGTTCATGGTTTTGAACACACCACGCGATTCACCTGTTGGCAGGTTACTTACTTTAAGGCTCATGGCCTGCTCGTTCTGCTGAAGATTAACACCGTTGTTACTCAGCAATTGCACACGCTCTACATTTGGTGGCATCAGGTAATTGACCGGTTGGCGGCTGCTATTCTCTTCCAGGTTTACAGCCAGTGTATTTAATACGGTACCGCTGGCATTGTTAACCGGCGTGTAAGAACCCGTGGTATCAATATTATACATGAACTGGCGCCATGTGTTCCTGACAAGATCAAACCTTGCGAGACGAAGCACCACCGAATCTTCAAAATCCGTCAGGTATAATCGCGCGAAGCGGATGGATTTGAAATCAGGGATACTACCCACTTTTTTTGAATACCCCCTGATAGGAATACGAAACAGGAACCAGTTCTCCGTACGTCTTACACCATCCGCAGAGTTGACAGTTACCGTTCTTTTATCTGTGATGTATGGCGTAATACCTACATCCATACCTGGTTTTAACTGGATCTGGTATTCGTAATAGGTTTCTGTTTCATTCAGTGTATTATCACGGTTCAGATCCTCATTATCGGGATATAAAGTGGCGGCCGAAGTAAACTGGCTGCTGTTGGTAGCGAGTGGTGAATTGCCCTGTGGGTTATTGAAATTTTTATACCGTCCCAGTATCCCTGTTCCCGCGGCATCATAACTGGGATCGCGGTACCAGAGATAGTTATCATTGGAGGGATCCGCCAAAGCTTTTTGATATGCCTGCGAACCGGTTCCAAAATTATTGGCGAGCCTTTGCAGCACATAAGATTTTTTTCTGCGCTCGGCATCATCTTCCAGCCCGTCAAAACCCACATCCTGGAAAGGCCTGTCCGCAGGATCATTGCTGAATGCCTGGGTGATCTGTATCGGGTTAACCGGTGTTTTACCCCAGGTATTACTGCTGTCCACCGCTGCAGGAATATTGGGTGTGTTCATTCCATTCTCATAAAAACGACGGCCATCTTTGAGGATATCCTCACTGATATTACCCAGGTTGATATTCAAGGTACCTCCCCTGCTCGACGGATTCATAATAAACGGATCCTGTATCCACTGCTCTATGTATTCAATATTATTTGTTTCAAGATCGGTCTGATCGATGGCACGCATGATACCGCCCCACCTGTCTGCCGGTCTGGTCAGTTTGTTATTGGCAGTCAGTTCGGTGTTCCTGCTTTCAAAATTATAAGGTCCTTTTTCGGTTGGATAATACGCAAGATCAAATGTAGCGGCCTGCACATCGGTAATATTGGTGGTTCTTTGCGGAAACAATTCATTGGTAAATACCTGGCGCACACGTGGATCACTGAGTTCAGCGAGATTTCTGCGCAATGGATTATTGGGGCTGTTCTTATCCTGTAGGTTAGGCTCGATATTATAAACAGCCAGTTTTGCCCGGTTACGGTTGTATTCGATAGAATCGGTCAGAACCGCTTCCGGAAATTTAGGATTACCCTGTGGTGTAGATGCCATGGCCCAGGCCACAAAAGGAAAACGAAGATCGATACTGGTACGTGTTCCTTCAAAATCATCAATAAAACTCAATCCCTCTGCACCTGCGCCTATCTGTTTCGGGTGACCGGGATCTAATATGGCACCTTCGCCATAAGCCGTGATGGATGATCTTGCTTTGGTAGAATAAAAAGGAAGTTTATCCAATAACCTGGTAAGACCGGGCAGGTCAGAATTATAGCTGAAATCAAACCCGTACATGGAGTTCCTGATCGGGTCCTCGCCATAACTCGTTTTGGTGAAAAACGGTCGCTCGCCCAGTTTTGCATACGTAGCGCCGAGCGTTAATTTTTTATTGGCGAGATAATCAAGTCGCAAGCCGGTAAACCCTCTCTGCTGTATACCAAACCCTGCATTGTTTTCGAACGATACATTTACCGGTATATTGGAACTTAGGATACCCGCATTAATGATCTTGATACTTCCCAGGTTATAATCGACGATATAATCAGTGCCTTCTTTCAACATTTGTCCCCCGGCCGTCACGATCACCGATCCCTGTGGGATGTTGAATGTATTCAGTAAAATCTCCGATCCGCCCGCACTGCCTTTTACCTGGCCCTGCATCACAAACCGGTTCAGGTTGGCGAAGGTTTGCGCAATAGCTTTGATAGAATCATACAGATGATAGTACACATATTTTTTTCGTGTGGCCGCGGGCATACCTGAGAATGCCAGCGTATCCAGATCACGGCCAAACGGTTCCAGTACCGGGAAGATGACACGCCCAAGTTGCGGAAGGATCGTAAACCCTTCAATATAATCAAACACACCATCGGGTTGCGGATCATTACGGTTATTCAACCGGTCAAGATTTAATATCCGCAGTAATGATTTACCATCAATAGAAGGAGAACTTTCCGGTAAATATCTTTTTAAACCACCGCTCGGCTCTTCGTATAATACGTTCAGTTTAAAATCTTCCCGTTGTATTCCGCCAAACAGGTCGAGGGAATACACGTTCTTCATCATCCAGTCCCAGATAGGCAGTTCCACTCTTTGCGAAGTGGCTTTTAATAATTTCAGGAACAATACTTTCTGTACACCCTGAGTAGAATCCAGCGCCACATCCTGCGAAAATTCACCGACCTGGTACACACGGCCATTGTAGGTGTACTGGTAAGCCACACCTAATACTTCATCAGGCTGTAACTGCACATTCACAGATACAAAACCTACCTGCGGGTTGAAATAATATTCTGATGGATTGAGTTTTCTCGCAAATGTTTTTTCATAATCATCCACCGGGCGAAGTCCTTTTGACAACAACAGGCTATTGATCACTGCAGGGTTGCGGGAAGAAGGATTGGCAACCAGTGAGGAGTACAGATCATTTGAGCCATTGGCAGGTAAAGGATTGGTGGTTAGTGATCTTACATTGGGATTATACGGCCTGTATTCAGCGAGGTCCATCATTCCCACAATATCCCTTGCATCAGTAGTGGCGCCGGTACGGTTGGTGACCCATACTTCCATACGTTGTACCTGTACCTGTGAGTTCACCACGGGCAGGTTGGACATGGTCTTATTAAAATTATCGCGGAAGTATTGCCCCATCAAAAAGTGGCGGTTCTCCTCGTAATCATCCAGTTTTTTAGAAAAATTCTGCACGCCTGCACCACCCTGTAGCGCCACAGATTGTCTGGTTGATCGCTGGTTGGCCAATGCAGCCGTCACAAATAATTTTCCAAACTGTAATTGCGCTTTTACACCAAACAGGTTTTGGGCGCTTGGTATCAATGTGCTGCGCGATTGAAAAGAAATATTACCCGCTTCGAGGCTTTTGATGATCTCATCATCCATGCCCTTGTAATCGAGCTTCAACTGGTTATCAAAACCCAGGTTTGAGAGCGTACTGTAATTGATCGGGAACTTCAGTTTTTCACCGATATTGGCGTTCACGTTCAGTTTCGCGTTCATATCAAAATCGAAACCGCCATTCTTACGTGCACGTTCGGGAAGCGTGGGGTTCTTGATATTCTGTCCCTGGTACCCTGCCATAATATTCACTTCGCCCGATGGCTTGATATCTACTTTCAATCCATTACCGGTGGTACCAAAAATTCGGTCGAACAATTTATCGTACACACGCATCCTCGGCCTGGGTGGTTTGAGATTAAGCGTGGAAAGCATCGCGGCCCGTCTTCTGAAATAATCCATTTCAGATTCCTGTGCGCGGAGTTTCCAGAATTCATCAAAACTGAGGGAAGTGGGTTTACGGTAATAACTGCCCCCTATTTTTTCAATGATATAATACTGTTTGGTTTTAGGATCGTATTCAATATCGCGTTTGATCAGGCTGGTATCGCGAAGGTCAAAAGGATTACGGCTCTGGTTGGATAAGGGATCGCCTCTTCTGTCGCTGATAGGATAACGTGTAGAGTCGCCTTTCTGGGCAACACTTTGCAGACCCGTCAAAAGCAGGATAGTGGCAGTTACAAAATAGCTAAGAGGCTTCAAACAATTCTTCAGCTTGGTTAAGTAGCAATGGATCTATAGGTCTACGCTTTAAATTAAGTTAAGATACCAAATAAGAAACTGAATATTGAGAATTGAACATTGAAAATTGAATATTAATCCTGCAGTTAAACGCTCAATGTTCAATTTTCAATGCTCAGTTCTCATCTTACAGGTTTTTCAAGGCTTGTTTAATGATGTCTTCCAGCGAACTGTTGCTGTCTGCTGACGACATTGTTTTTTTCACCGCCTGTTCCGCCATGGGTCTGCCGATCCCCAGGGCTATTAATGCGTGTACGGCATCTGCATCGATGGTTTGTATGCTGCCGGAGGTGCCGGTTATGGATTCGATAGGGTGTTTGCCCAGTTTGTCCCTCAACTCAACGATCAGTCTTTCTGCCGACTTTTTCCCGATTCCTTTGATACTTTCCAGTTGCCTGGTGTTGCCCTGAACAATGGCTTTGGCGATTTCTTCCGGTCTCATACCGGATAACATCATTCTTGCCGTGGATGCACCCACCCCCGATACACTGATGAGTTGCAGGAACATCTCCTTTTCCGCCAGTTCCGCAAACCCGAATAAAGTATGTGCATTTTCGGTAATGTGAAGGTAGGTAAACAACAGTCCGTTTTCCTTATTACTGATGGCCGAATAGGTATGCAGGCTTACCTGCAGGTCGTATCCCACACCATTGACATCCACCACTACTCTGGCGGGTGTTTTCACCACAAACTGTCCCCTTACAAAAGCGATCATACCGTACCAAAAATATGGTAAAAAGGGCTGTTTAAAGGCAAGTTTATCGGGACGGTGGCCAAACGAGGTGTTTTAAGGGAAAATTAAGTCTGGAACCTGGTCGATAGTCCATGGTCCATAGCTGTCTGCTATGGACCATGGACTATCGACTATGAACCAACCAGACCCTGCTAAAAATGCATTTAAAATTCTTTCTGGATATTTGCACCATTATTGACAGATTCTATACGATTTATGAGCAAACTAACCGCAGCCATCACAGCAGTGGGTGGATATGTACCTGAGACCAAGCTTACCAATTTCGACCTTGAAAAAATGGTGGATACCAATGATGAATGGATCCGTACCCGAACCGGTATCGAAGAGAGAAGGATCCTGAAAGAACCGGGTAAAGGCAGTAGTGATATGGCCATACCCGCGGTACAGGAGATCCTCCGCAAAAAAAACCTCGATCCCAAAGAAATAGACTGCCTGATCTGTGCCACGGTTACGCCTGATATGGTATTTCCGGCCACGGCCAATATCATTTGCGATACCATCGGCGCCACCAATGCCTGGGGCTATGATATGAGCGCCGCCTGCAGCGGGTTCTTATATGCGCTTACCACGGGGGCCATGTATATCGAGAGCGGCCGCTATAAAAAAGTGATCGTGGTGGGCGTTGATAAAATGAGTTCTATCGTAGACTATACCGACCGCACCACCTGTATCATTTTTGGTGACGGCGCCGGTGCCTTATTACTCGAACCTTCTACCGACGGAAGCGGTGTGCTAGATAGTATTTTGCGAAGCGATGGCAGCGGTCGCAAGCACCTGCACATGAAAGCCGGTGGCTCTGTAAAACCCGCCAGTATTGAAACGGTGATGAACCGCGAACACTATGCTTACCAGGAAGGACAACCCGTTTTCAAATTTGCCGTAAAGGGCATGGCCGATGTGAGCGCGGAACTATTGGAACGTAACAACCTCACGGCTGATGATATCGCCTGGCTGGTACCACACCAGGCCAATCTGCGCATCATAGATGCCACTGCCAACCGCATGGATCTGCCGAAGGAAAAAGTGATGATCAATATCCAACGCTATGGCAATACCACTGCCGCTACCATCCCGCTTTGTTTGTGGGATTGGGAGAGCCAGTTGAAAAAAGGTGATAACCTGGTATTAGCTGCTTTTGGTGGCGGGTTTACCTGGGGAGCGACCTGGATCAAGTGGGCCTATTAACGCTGGAAAATTAGTATTGAACATTGAGAATTGAGCGTTGAATATTGAGAATTAATTTTCAATATTCAACGCTCAATTCTCAATGTTCAAGTAATAAGGTTCAGCTTCTTGAGAACAGTATATAATCCGTCTGCGGCACCTTCTCTACCCCTACCTGTCTTAACATGGTCACCAGTTGCCCGCGGTGATAAGTGGCGTGGTTGGAAATATGCAGTACGATGTGTTTGACAGGCTGTATAAACGGATCCCCCTTCATACTCTTATAATGCAGGTCCTTTTCGAGGTCCTCTTCAGTTGCATTTTGCACCCATTGCAGCCATAACTGGTTTTGCTCGAGCAATTCCTGCGCGATCTCGGCCATGGTCGGATGAAAACTCAGGCTTGGCACCACTATCTCTTCTTTTTGCTGCAAACGCTGCCACCAGATAGCAGAAGCGTCCCAAACATGCAGGCAGGTTTTATAGATAGAAGGGAAACTGCTTTTGATCTCCTGTTCCTGCTGTACTGTTCCAGTATTCAGGATCACATCGAGTAGTTTTTTATTGGCCCATATTTCATAGGCTGCGTAAGAGGTTAATAATTGTTTCATGATTCATGTTACTTTTGGAGAGATAAGTAAACAGCGTTCAATTCAAAAATAATGAATAAAAAATTTCCGCTTACCGGTATCAGTTCCGTGGCCATTCATTCGGCAGGTCACGATAATGCCGAGTATTCGCACCTTACACCGATCTATGCCACATCCACTTTTACATTCGATTCTGCCCAACAGGGATCGGATCGTTTTGCGGGGGCAGATAAAACAAGGATTTACAGCCGTTGGGGCAATCCCACTTTTACAGCGGCGGAGCAAACCATTGCTGCACTGGAAACATTTGGTGTAACCAATGCCGATGGGAGCCCGATGCAGGTAAAAGCGTTGCTACATGCGAGCGGGCAGGCCGCCATGACCACACTTTTTCTGGGAATACTCAAAACAGGCGATACCGTATTAACACATTACTCATTATATGGCGGCACTTATGAACTGATGAATAAAGTGCTCGCTGCAACAGGTGTGCATACTACTATCATTGATATGCATGACCTGGGACTTGTGGAAGAGGCTTTGAAAAAAGATGATACCATCAAACTGGTTCATATAGAAACGCCGGCCAATCCTACTATCCAGTGTGTAGATATTGAAGCCATCACGAAACTCTCTAAACAATACAATCGTACAGTATCTGTCGATAATACATTTGCCACGCCTTATTTACAACAACCGTTTAAATATGGGGTTGATTTTGTGTTTCATTCCACCACTAAATTTCTGAATGGGCATGGTACCGCTATTGGGGGGGTGCTGTTAGGAAAGGACCTTGAGCTGATGAACACCACTATATGGAAATGGCACGTATTATTAGGCGGCAACAGCAACCCTTTTGATGCGTTCCTCTTAACGCAGGGATTAAAAACACTGGAACTGCGTATGCAGCGTCATTGTCAGAATGCAATGGAAGTAGCAGAATACCTTTCTCAACACCCCAAAATAGCGCAGGTGAATTATACAGGTTTGCCTTCACATCCCGATCATACTATCGCTATGAAACAGATGCGTCACCCGGGCGCTGTGATGAGTTTTGAACTGAAGGGCGGACTGGAAGCAGGCAAGCGTTTTACCGATGCTTTACAGATGTGTGTACGCGCCGTATCACTTGGCACAGTGGATACATTGATATCGCATCCGGCCAGTATGAGTCACATGTCTGTATCGCGTGAGGAACGTGAGAAGTACGGCATCACCGATGGATTGATCAGGATGAGTGTGGGGATTGAAAATATCGTTGATATTGTGAATGATCTTGAACAGGCATTAGGCAACGCATGATAATCAATTTTTAACCGCGAAGTCGCAAGCACGCGAGGGTTCGCAAAGAATGTATGTATGCATATTCATATCAGGAGAGCAGAAAGAAAAGATTGTAAACGTTTACTGGAACTGGTACAGGAACTGGCCGAATATGAAAAGGCACCTGAAGCTGTTACCGTTACACCCGGACATTTTGAAGAAAGCGGTTTTGGCGAAAAACCGGTATGGTGGGCATTTGTGGCTGAAGTGGATGGAACAGTGCAGGGATTTGCCATGTACTATATCCGCTTCAGCACCTGGAAGGGACAGCGGATGTATTTAGAGGACCTGCTGGTAACAGAAAAAATGCGTGGGCAGAAGATCGGCAAATTATTATTTGAGCGTTTGATAGAAGAATGTAAAGAGAAAAAATTTTCCGCTATGGTTTGGCAGGTGCTTGATTGGAATGAACCCGCTATTAACTTCTATAAAAAATACGATACAGTGTTTGAGCCGGAGTGGGTGAATTGTTCTCTCTTAGTCAATCAATAAGCGTTTGTTTTCGCCACAGATTCACAGATTAAGCGTATAAATCTGTGAATCTGTGGCGATTGATCCTTACTACTTAGACAGGAGATCCCAATTTTTAACCGCTTTGTTTTTATTGTTCAATGCAAGTGTCATAGACATGCCCCCACCTTGCGGCACATAATAAGGCATGAAGGAAACAGTTTTGTTTTTATCTTTTCGCTTAAACAGTTCCGGAACCAATATGCCTGAAGTGGCACCAGCAATCAATCCCGTAATCACATCCGTTTTAAAGTGACGGCCGGATTGTATGCGGAAATAACCGGTGACCAACGGTGGCACTGCAGCCAATGAATACAGTAATACACGTTTAAACCCTTTTATTCCATGGTAATCGGTGTACACTTTAACCGCAAAGAAAGTTCCGGTTGCACTGAACGACACATGTCCACTGAAAAAAGATTTTGTCATGCCTACACCTGATCTTGCTACAGAATCCAATCCGGGATTGTATGCATAGGGGCGCGGTCTTCTTACAGCGAGTATGGCACCGAAATAAAGCATGTTATCAAAAGCCTGTGCGGCAAGGTATAAAGTAAGCAGGTCAACCCAGTCTTTACGCATGTGTTTATCCAACGCAAGTAACACAGGGCTGGCCACGGAAAAGTTCAGGAAAAAATCGCCTGTGGTGGCATCGCGTTTGAAATTAGCAGGGTCACGCAGAGCGGCTGGTCTGTCAAAAGCATTGATATCATAAGGATCCAGTTTCATCGCTTCACTGGGTGTCAATCTTGCATTTTCATCCAATGCCCTGAAAGCCATGGTAGACAAAACGATCGTTGCGCCCGCTACCGGCAGTTGCCATTTAGGATGCATGTTATAGAGCTTGCTCTTGTTACGGCCAATTGTATCAAGTACCAGCGAATCTTTTTGTGCAAGGCTATGATCGGCAATAAGAATAAGACAAAGTAGTGCAGTAACCATCTGTTTCATGCTGCCAGAAAGAAAAAAATCATGCCAGCATTAACGTATTGTTATCCATTCACACCGGCAACAATGGCCTCTTTGTGGATCTTTTGTATAAGTCCCTGTAATACTTTACCCGGGCCCACTTCTGTAAAATTAGTGGTACCATCTGCTACCATTGACTGTACGCTTTGTGTCCAGCGCACAGCGCCGGTCAACTGATCGATCAGGTTTGTTTTGATGGAAGATGCATCTGTAACGGCTTTGGCCACTACATTCTGGTACACAGGACAAAAAGGATGACTAAACGTAATAGCTTCTATTGCTGCCGCGAGTTCTTCTTTGGCAGGGGCCATCAAAGGTGAATGAAAAGCGCCGCCAACAGGCAATACCAATGCGCGTTTGGCGCCGGCTGCTTTCATCCTTTCACAGGCGATCTCTATTCCTTTTACAGAACCGCTGATCACGAGCTGACCGGGACAATTATAATTGGCAGGTACTACTATCTCTCCAGTTTCTGCCTGTACAGCCGCGCAGATCTCTTCTACTTTTTCATCAGCGAGTGCAAGTACCGCTGCCATGGTAGAAGGCTGTAGTTCACATGCTTTCTGCATGGCTTTGGCGCGGATGCTCACCAGTTGCAATGCGTCTTCAAATTTTAATACTTTGTTCGCCACCAATGCAGAGAACTCTCCCAGCGAATGACCGGCCACCATATCAGGAGTAGCGCCATCCAGTGTTTCAAACGCAATCACAGAATGAAGAAATACGGCTGGTTGTGTAATATTGGTTTGTTTCAGTTCTTCATCAGTTCCGTTGAACATGATATCACTGATACGGAAACCTAAAATATCGTTGGCCTGTTCAAACAGGTTTTTGGCTTTGCTGTTCGACTCGTACAGGCTCTTTCCCATTCCGGAAAATTGAGAACCTTGTCCGGGGAAGATATAGGCATTTTTCATAAAGGCTATTTGTTGATTATCATACAATAGCCACAGAAGGCACAGAAAATATCTTATTACTCTGTGCCTTCTGTGGCAAAAAAATTAATCCAATTTCGCGCTGATCAATTTCAAAAACTCACTTCTTGTTGTATTCTTCAAAAACTCTCCATCAAACGCAGAAGTAGTGGTAACAGAATTTTGTTTCTGCACACCACGCATCATCATACACAAATGTTTGGCCTCAATCACCACCGCCACCCCAACAGGATTAAGCGATTCCTTGATGGCCTCCAGAATCTGCGTGGTCAGTCTTTCCTGTACCTGTAAGCGCCGCGAGAAAACATCTACTACCCTGGCTATCTTACTCAATCCTGTTATCCAGCCGTTGGGTATATACGCGATATGTGCTTTGCCAAAAAAGGGTAACATGTGGTGCTCGCACATAGAGAAAAGCTCGATATCTTTTACAATAATCATCTCACTCACATCTTCATGAAACTTTGCAGAATTGATGATGGCTTTGGCATCAAGCTGGTATCCCTGGGTAAGGTATTGCATGGCTTTGGCCACCCGTTCAGGCGTTTTTAACAACCCTTCACGCTCTGGATCTTCGCCCAATTCGGCCAATACCTCGTGATAGTTTTTAATGAGACTCGCCGTTGACTGCTCATCATAATGTTCTGTTTTTGAATATGCCATACTATCGGTTTAGTGCCTTCTCAGGCGGGATATTCTACAAAATTTCTTTCTGTTTCAAACAAGCGCACACTTATATCGAGTTTGCTGTCCAGTTTCGGCCGCAGCAGGTCGTAGATCACTTTTACAATATTTTCAGCGGTAGGGTTAAGGTCCGCAAATTCTTTGGTATCGAGGTTTAGATTTTTATGATCGAAGCGGTTGATCACTTCTTCTTTGATCAGGTCGCTCAGGATTTTCAGGTCGATCACATATCCTGTTGCCGGATCGGGTTCGCCCACTACTTTTACGATCAGTTCATAATTATGCCCATGGTAGTTCGGGTTATTACACAACCCGAATACCGCATCATTCTGCGCATCGTTCCATTCTTTATTGAACAGCCGATGTGCAGCGTTGAAGTGTTCTTTGCGGAAAACGGCTACTTTATGGGACATGTGTTAAATGGTCAAGTTAGTTAAAAGGGTTAAAATAGTCAGAGCCTGTCTAAAAATGGCATTTTTAAACCTTGTGTGCATTTTTTTCAACACAGAGATCACAGAGTAAACACAGAGAGCCCTCTGTTTACTCTGTGATCTCTGTGTTGAAAAAAACACTGCATTATTAATTACTTTTCAATTAGTCAGACAAATCGGCATTTGTAAACAGGTTTGTAACTTCTTTAACCCTTTTAACCAATAGTCCATCACCCAAAATACTCCACATAAATCCGCTGCGTTTCATACAGCTTAATGCAATGCAGTTTCACCTCCGAAGGCAGGTGCGGCGCCAGTTGCTGCCAGATGGCGATGGCCAAATTCTCTGTGCTACACATTTTGTCTTTCATAAAATCCACATCCATGTTCAGGTTCTTATGGTCGAGTTTATCGATCACATATTGTTTGATCAGTATGCTCAGTTTCTTCACATCATACAAAAAACCCGTATCAGGGTTGGGGTCGCCCTTGATGGTCACATATAATTCATAATTATGTCCGTGCCAGTTCTCATTGGCACATACCCCAAAAACCGCCTCATTCTGTTCCCTGCTCCAGCTGGGGTTGAACAGTTTATGGGCCGCGTTAAAATGTTCCTGTCTTGTTAAGTAAACCATCCTACACTCAAAAATTTCCGCAAAAATAGGATAAGTAGCCGGAAAGTCAGGAAAGTCATCAAACCGGCCGTGAGCAGTGTCTCAGTTTGAAAATCCGTTTGAGGGCTAAAGCCCTTATCTATTTGTTTTCAATAACTCCAGCTTTAAGGCTGGGGTTAGGCCAGGAGCAGGTTTTGGGCTTTAGCCCTCAAACGAATTTTCAAACTGAGACATTACCACTTTCAGACTATTTTTGCCCCATGCGTGTCATCATCACCGCCGCCACTGTTGCCGAATGGATGCCCTCTTTCCTGGAGATGAACAACCTGTACACCAGTGAGAGCCAGCGCATAAAAGTGCAGTTTCACCAGGCAGGCGTGGGTATGCTGGCTACAGCCGTTGCCCTGACCAAACTCGTGGCAGAAGAAAAACCCGACCTGGTGATACAGGCAGGCATTGCGGGTTGTTTTGACAATACCATTCCTCTTGGCAAAGTAGTGGTGATCAGCGATGAATCACTGGCGGATATGGGTGTGGAAGAAGACGGCAAATGGAAAGATATTTTCGACCTGAAACTGGAAAAAAGCAGTTACCATCCTTTTGAAAGAAGAAAATTACCTAATCCCTGGCTCGCAAAATTCAACCTGCTGAAACTGCCGGAAGTAAGTGCGGTTACCATTAATGAGATCAGCACCAGCAAAACACGTATTCAGCAGATCATCAAAAAATACAACCCGGTTACCGAAAGTATGGAAGGCGCCGCCCTGCATTATATCTGCCGTGAAGCAGGTATCCCTTTTTTACAGGTGCGGGGTATTTCGAATTATATCGGCGAACGCAATAAGGAGAACTGGAAAATAAAAGAAGCAATCGATAACCTGAACCAGTCCATTATTAAATACATCGACAAACTGTATAAAATCCAATAATACCGGAACATGCACCCGGAAAAAAAATACACACTCGGCTTTTCACCCTGTCCAAATGATACATTCATTTTTGATGCCTTGGTGAATCACAAAATTGATACAGAAGGGTTTTCATTTAATGTACATCTTGAAGATGTACAAACACTCAACGAATGGGCCATTGCCGGCAAACTCGATTTTTCTAAGATCAGTTATGGGGTGCTTCCTTTATTAACCGGACAGTACACTGTTTTGCAAAGCGGCGGCGCTTTGGGTAAAGGTGTTGGTCCATTACTGATCAGTAAAAAAGCAATGGAACATATTTCGCAGACAGAGATCGAACAAATGAAGATCGCCATCCCTGGCAAGAATACAACGGCACACATGCTTTTCTCCCTGGCTTTTCCCCTCGCAACCAATAAAGAATTCCTGGTTTTTCACCAGATCGAACAGGCGGTACTCGGCGGAAAAGCAGAGGCCGGGGTGATCATTCATGAGAACCGTTTTACCTACCAGGCAAAGGGACTGCATAAATTGATGGACCTCGGTGAATACTGGGAGGAACAAACCAAACTACCCATACCACTGGGCGGTATCGTCGCGCATAAACGCATTGATACTGAAATTGCTTTACAGGTAGACAGGCTGATCAAAAAAAGTGTTGAATATGCTTTTTCGGTGTACCCTCATTTATCAGATTATGTGCAGCAACATGCGCAGGAAATGAGTATGCAGGTAATGAAACAGCATATCGATCTGTATGTAAATGATTTTTCTTTGTGGTTGGGTGAAGATGGGAAAAAAGCGGTGATGAAATTATTGGAGGTTTACCAACAGGCGAACCCTTCTGTTCGTTTTGATGAAAGCAAACTCTTTATCAGTTAAAAAAAAACGCCACAGATTAGCACAGATTTTTCCACCTGTGTTAATCTGTGAAATCCCCGCTCGCCAAAGCTTAGCGGGCGAGTGTGGCAAAAAAATCATTTCGATTGTAAAGCTTCCTTGTAAACCCGCAACACCCTCTCCCTCGCTATTTCATGTGGAACAATAGGTTTAGGATAAGTAAAACTGTCTAACTCAGGCACCCATTTGCGGATATATACGAGGTCCTTATCAAATTTCTGCGTCTGTAAATAAGGATTGAACACACGGAAATACGGCGCTGCATCACAACCACTACCTGCTGCCCATTGCCATCCGCCGTTATTGGACGCAAGATCAAAATCGAGCAGCTTCTGTGCAAAATAGGCTTCGCCCCAGCGCCAGTCGATCAATAGATGTTTTGTCAAAAAGGAAGCTGTGATCATACGAACACGGTTGTGCATATAACCGGTTGCATTCAACTCACGCATGCCTGCATCAACGATCGGGTAACCCGTCATACCATCGCACCAGCGTTGAAATTCCGTTTCATCATTTCGCCACCGGATAAGATCGTATTCGGGTTTAAAACTTTTCCCTTTGCCTACCTGTGGAAAATGCCAAAGTATCATCTGGTAAAAATCTCGCCAGATGAGTTCATTCAGGTAAGTGTCATTCAAACGTACAGCATGTTGCACCAGTTGTCTTATACTGACAGTTCCAAACCGCAGATGCACACCCATGTGCGAAGTGCCGTTTTCTTTTGAAGGAAAGTCCCTGCTTTCTGAATAATGACGAATGATCACATCATCGATCACGCCTGCGGGAAACGGGATACTGGTTTCCTGAAATCCTATCTGCTGTAATGAAACAATATCCTTTGCAGGTTGACGATACAACTGATCAAAATATTTTTCCGTGGGATAAGTGGTAACAGGCAGACCGGCAAGTTTCGCCTTCCATTTACGGGAATAAGGTGTGAAAACGGTATAGGGTTTGCCGTCATCCTTTACTACTTCCTCTTTCTCAAAAACAACATGATCCTTATAGCTTTTTACGTTTATTCCTTTCTCCGCAAGTTGTTTGCCAACAAATTCATCGCGTTCTCGTGCATAAGGTTCATAATCATGGTTGAAGAAAATGGTATCAACCTCATACTTTGCACATAACTGGCTTAACACTTCTGCGGGGTACCCATAAAAAACTTCGAGGTTACTGCCAATGGCTATCAGTTGCTGCTGTAGTTTTTGTATCGCATTATAAATGAATGTTACACGGGTGTCACTCTTCTCCTCCAATGTATCAAGTATGTTTTTGTCGAATATAAAAACAGGTAATACAGGGAGCTTACTTTTCAATGCATGATACAATGCAGTATGGTCATGCAGGCGAAGATCTCTTCTGAACCAAATAATGTTGATCTTCATATAAGAGCAGGTTATTAACCCAGGCTTTTGACAAATTTTGCATACAGCAGCGAAGAAAGCTGGTTGCCATACTCACTGCTACCCATTTGTTTCACCCAGCGAATGCCAAATACGGCATTGGTGAGAAATACTTCAGAGGCCTGTAGCACTTCTTCTGGTGTTATGGGTTTTACTTCAAATGGCATGTTTTCTGTCCTGAGACATTCCAGCAGGTGTCTTCGCATAACGCCATTGATCGGCCCCTCGTCAAGAGGAGGCGTTTTGATAATGCCGTTTTGAATGATGAACACATTGGCGATGGTGGCGTCTGCAACTCTGTCGTAGGGGTTCAGCAGCAAGGCATCATTCAGTTTTTTCTGTCTGGCCCATAATGCGCCCATGGCTGAAGACAGGTAATTGTTGGTTTTGATGGAAGAATACTGGTCGCATATTTTGCGTGCCTCTGTAAAAATATCCATCAGCAGACCGTTCTCGTTGAAATGCTGGTTGCCAATATCGAGCGGCCAGGTTTGGATAAGATGATGCGGAAAATGGTTATTGGTATCATACAAACCACCCTCACCGCGAAAAATGGTGATGCGTACACGGGCCAGTTTATCATGGTAGTTTTTCTTCGCTACGGCCAGTACATTTTCTTTTATGTAGTCTACCGTAAAATAATCCGGTCGTTGAAAATGCATTCGTTCCAGGGAAATGAATAACCTTTCCATGTGCAGGTCGGCCAGCACGATCTTTCCGTTCACCATTTTCAGGGTCTCGAAAAATCCATCACCATAACGAAACGAACGGTTATCCGGCGAGATATACAGTTTCGGCGTTTTGGTCATACTGCCATTATAGAAGATAAAGTCGCCTCCGGCCATAGATAACAAATATAAGGGTTACCGGTCAGGCCGCTCCAGCGGCCCGACCGATGCCAGATTTTAATTACTTTAGATGCGCACAGCGATCAAATCCATACAAATGAAAATTTTTGATATCATACAGGCACTCGAAGCAAAGGCCCCACCGTCATTACAGGAATCTTATGATAATGCAGGACTGCTCACCGGCGATGCGGGCTGGGAATGTTCCGGTGTTCTCTGTTCGCTGGATGCCACCGAGGACGTGATACTAGAAGCAAAGTCCCGTAAATGCAACCTGGTAGTGGCCCACCATCCCATTATTTTCAGCGGACTGAAGAAGATCAACGGGAAGAGTTATGTGGAGAAAACGGTGATCGCCGCCATTAAAAACGATATCGCCATTTATGCCATCCATACCAATCTCGACAATATTATTGACGGGGTGAACGACCGGATCGCTGATAAACTGGGGTTGATCAACCGGCGGATACTGGCACCTAAACCGGGGCAGTTACTGAAATTATACACGTTTGTTCCCCATGAACAGGCTGAAAAGGTCCGTTCAGCGCTTTTTGCCGCCGGGGCGGGGCATATAGGGGAATACAGCGAGGCCAGTTTTAGTGCGGAGGGTACCGGTAGTTTTAAAGGTTCGGAAAAGACGAACCCGTTTGTGGGAGAACCGGGCAGCCGGCACGAAGAAAAAGAGGTAAAAATTGAAGTGATATTACCCGTATATGCCCAATCGGCGGTGCTGAAGGCCCTGTTTGCGGCGCATCCTTATGAAGAAGTGGCTTATGATTTAGTAAGCCTGGCAAATGACAATCAATCAGTTGGGAGCGGTTTACTGGGCGAATTACCTGAACCACTAGATGAAACGGGGTTCCTGCACATGCTGAAAACCAGTTTTGACCTTTCAGTGATCCGGCATACCCCGCTTTTGGGCAAAAAAGTGAAAAAAGTGGCCCTCTGTGGTGGTTCAGGGAGCTTTTTGACAGGGAAAGCGGTGTCGGCAGGGGCGGATTTTTATGTTTCGGCGGATATCAAGTACCATGAGTTCTTTGATGCCAATAACCGGCTGGTGATCGCCGATATCGGTCATTGGGAAAGTGAACAATATACAACTGAGCTTTTGCTGGAACTTTTACAGGCTAAATTCCCTACCTTTGCCGTCCTCAAATCAGGGGTAAGAACCAATCCGGTCCACTATTTCCTTGGCTGACCACAGCCCGGAACCCTGAAGCGAGGACCTCGCTCCGCTGAAGATATGCGAGGCGAACACAACAGGTGATGCCACCTGTACCGGAGCCGGGACAATTGGCAATAACCACAAACAACAAAAGACAAACAAACCACTATGGCAGCAGTTAAAGATTTCTCCGTTGAAGAAAAACTGGTAACCCTGTTACGTTTACAGAAGATCGACAGCAAACTGGATGAGATCCAGATCCTGAAAGGTGAGCTCCCGATGGAAGTTAGCGACCTTGAAGACGAGATCCAGGGCCTGACGGCGCGCCAGACACGCGTGGAAGAAGAGATCAACGGTATCACTGAGTTCATGGAGAGCAAGAAAACAGCGATCAAGGACAGTGAAGCGATGATCGCCAAATACGAAAAACAGAGCGAGAACGTTAAGAATAACCGTGAGTTTGAAGCGATCAACAAAGAGATGGAAATGCAGCAACTGGAGATCAAGTTGTCTGAAAAACATATCCGCGATGCCAACGAAGAACTGGCTGAAAAAGTAAAGACGCTGGAAGTTGCCAAGAAACAGGTAGCTGTAAAAGAAGGCGTGCTGAACCACAAAAAAGGTGAGCTTCAGAAGATCATTGCTGATACTGAAAAAGAAGAAACGCATTTCAATAAAGAAAGCAGTGACGCACGCGGTCATATCGACGAGCGTTTACTGTACAGCTACGACCGTATCCGCAAAAGTTACCGCAATGGCCTGGCCGTGGTGCCTGTAGAAAGGGATGCCTGTGGTGGTTGCTTTAACTCTATTCCCCCGCAAAGACAGAGTGAGATCCGTTTACACAAGAAGATCATCGTGTGTGAGAACTGTGGAAGGATTTTGGTGGATGCTACGCTGAATGATAGTGTGGAAGCTAAATAACGATCACGGATTACACGGATTTTTTGTATGATATTTTTAAGGACAGCTTGGCTGTCCTTTTTTTATTCGTCCTTGCGCTTGTCCGCCGAAAGGCGGGAGCGTAGCGAAGCAACCTGTGTCTTGCAAATGCGGCCTTTACACTGTGCATTATTCAGCCGCAGATTCGCAGATTACAGGCGGATAATCTGCGAATCTGCGGCTGAAATCGAATTTCAATGTTTTCAAACTGACACACGACCCTTCACCCGGATAATGGGATTTGTGGTTTACTTTTGATTATGAAGCGCATTGCTGTATTTGTAGCACTTACTTTAATCATCTCTTATTCCAGGGCACAGAAGGTGTACGAGTTCAACAGCACCTGCCAGCAAGCCTACCAGGAGATCACGAAACTGAGGATCAGCAGCGGCCTGGCATTGGTACAGAAAGCGAAGGAACAGAACCCCAACAACCTCATCCCGCTACTGCTCGAAAGTTATGCGGATTTTTATGTGCTTTTTTTGAACGAGGACCCAAAAGATTTCCAGGAACGTTACCCGAAATTTTTACAGCGGATCGAAGCATTGCAATCGGGACCAAAGAGTTCCCCGTTCTATTATTATTGTCTGAGCAATGTGCGCCTGCACAAAGCTGCTTCTGCCGTAAAATTTGGTAAGATGTGGGATGCAGGCTGGGATTTCCGCCGCGCTTATCAATTGATCAAAGAAAACCGGAAAGCGTTCCCTACATTTTCGCCGAACGACCTGATGTATGGCGCCCTGCAGGCAGTGATCGGAACCGTACCGAAAGGATATAAATGGATCGCGAATTTATTTGGTATGCGGGGTTCATTGGCAGAAGGAATGAAAACCGTAAGGGGCTTTACCAACAGCAACGATCCCTGGGCCAAACTGTTTTTTAATGAATCGGCTTTTATCTATACCTACCTGGTATTTTATATAGAAAACAAAAAAGAAGAAGCGCTGGCTTTTACACAACAGCGCAGGCTCGACCTGGTGAATAACCATCTTCATGCATACATGGCCGCCAATCTTGCTTTGAATAACAAGCAATCGGCTTTTTCAGAAAATATCATCCTCAAAAGAAACCGGTCGGATGAATATTTGAAAACAGGTGTCTGGGATTTTGAACTGGGCTTTACCCATCTCTTCCACCTGGAAACACAGGAGGCGATCAAGTACCTGGAAACTTTTCTCGCCAATTTCAAAGGCAAATTTTATGTAAAAGATGCTTTGCAGAAATTAAGCTGGGCTTATTACCTGCAGGGAAATATTGCCAAAGCGGAAGAGGTACGCAAACGCATTTTACAGAAAGGCTCCACCGACTCCGATGCGGATAAGCAGGCGCTGAAAGAAGCTAAGACCGGTAAATGGCCACACCTGTTGTTACTAAGAGCAAGACTGCTGAGTGATGGCGGCTATGCCAATGATGCCCTGGCATTGTTACAGGCAAAAAAAGAAGAAGATTTTTCAAAAGAAGAAGACAAACTGGAATTTGTGTACCGCATGGCCCGCATTTATGATGATCTCGGGAAAGATGAGGATGCTATCCGTTATTACCTCACCGCCATCCGCATGGGCGAATACCGACCCGAATATTTTGCCGCCCGCGCCGCTTTGCAGACAGGATATATTTATGAAAAACGCGGACAGAAAGCACTGGCCATTCAATACTTCCAGCGTTGTCTCGATATGGATGACCATGAATTTAAAAATTCGCTGGACCAGAGAGCAAAGTCGGGGATTGCGAGGTGTAAAGGAGAGTAGGGAATGATGAATGTTGAATGATGAATGTTGAATGATGAATATTGAACAGAGGAGCAAAAAACAGAGGAGCAAGGAACAGAGGAACAGGGAATAGATGAACAGGGAAGGTTGAAATTGAAGCCCGCAAATGTGTCCTCACATTTGCTGACAATCGGGACGCTGCAAATGTGAGGACACATTTGCGGGCCTTGTTACACTACAAATTACCCCAATATCCGCCCCCCTCCATGGATTCTTTCTCCATTGCATTTTCCTGAATTATAAGTAATTTGGCATAGCATCCCTTCCCTCTCGTCGTAGAAAAACAATATGAGAAAAAAGATAACACCTTTACTGTTTGGCATGTTGCTTTTTGTTGCCTGTGAAAAAAAGGATGATGATATTTCTGCTCCGGAAACACAAAAAACAGAAACCATAGAGAATGCACAAATATTGTGCAATTCAGATCTTGTCTGGCTAAAAGCAATTATTAAAATGGCGGATGAGGACAAAGCTACCGGCAAATATAAAACACATTACATAGGTTCCATCTATGTAACCACCTACCAGAATGAACCTGTTTTTTATTGTTTTATGTCGATGGGAGATGGTTTGGCCTTGGGTCATACATTTAACTGCTCAGGTACAAAAATTTATCCCGGAACGGTAGATGGCAATTATAATTTTCCGTATGAAGCGAAGAAAAAAGGGAAACTTCTTTATACCAATTTAAATTGAAATAACTATTATCTCTATGATTAGATCAAATATTAGTTGGTACAAGAAAACAACTTCCCTACAGTCGCCCGCCTCCAGGCGGGTGACGACTATCCATCAGCCTCCGGCTGAATAACGCATACTTTTTCACATCTTTCATGTATTTACCGCAAGTGTTTGCTCAACATGGCGCACTGCTATATATTACACTTCATTTCAGTTCGACATGTTACAAAAGTTGTCCATACAGAATTATGCCATCATTGATGAGATCACCATTGATTTCTCATCCCAACTCAATATCATCACCGGTGAAACCGGTGCAGGTAAAAGTATCCTGATGGGTGCCTTGAGCCTGATACTGGGAGAAAGGGCAGACAGTTCGGTATTGGTGAACACGCAGAAAAAATGTTTTATTGAAGGCGTATTTACCACAGAAGGAAAGAAAGCGGTACTTGAGTTTCTTGAACAGAACGAGCTGGATATTGATGAAGAACTCGTATTAAGAAGAGAGATCGGTTCCAACGGAAAGTCAAGGGCCTTTATCAATGATACACCGGCCACTTTACAGCAATTGAAAGCGTTGGCTTCATTGCTTGTGGACCTGCACCAACAATTTGATACGCTGGAACTGGGCGACAGTGATTTCCAGCGCGCAGTACTGGATGCATTGGCGGGCAATGAAACCACACTGGCCACCTACCGCACCAAATACCATCAATGGCAACAGGCCACAAAACGTTTGCAGGAACTGCAGCAGCAAAAAACCGCTTTCACCAAAGAACTCGATTATAACCAGTTCCTGTTTGATGAACTGGAAGAACTGGGATTGAAAGAAAATGAACTGGAAGATATCGACAATGAACTGAAACTGCTGAGCAATGCAGAAGGCATCAAATCCACTTTAACCAAAGTATATTTTGACCTGCGGGAAAGTGAACAACCGGCTGTGCAATCATTGAAACTATTGATAGGCCAGCTACAGGCGTATGCATCTTACCATGCTGATCTGGCCGGTATCATACAGCGATTACAAAGTACACAGATAGAGTTACAGGATATTTCGGAAGAGATAGACCGCGTTAATAACTCGGTGAATTATGACGAGAAAAGGATCGAATGGATCAATACGCGTTTGATGGATGGCTACAAACTCTTAAAAAAACATGGCGCAAAAACCACGCAGGAACTGCTCACAATCAAAGCAGGACTTGAAAAGAAATTGCGCGCCGTAGTGGATATGGATGATGCCATAACTACAGGTGAAAAAGAAGTAGCGGTATTGTTTGCAGAAGCAACCCAACTCGCAGAAAAAATATCCAAAGCAAGAACCAAAGTGGTAAAACCGCTCGAAGCAAAAGTAAATACCCTGCTGGCACAGGTAGGTATGCCCAATGCTGCCATCAAGGTAAAACTGGAGGATGCGCCACTTGGCGATTCAGGTAAAGATGCTATCGATTTTCTTTTTGACGCCAACAAAAGCAACCGCTTTGAACCCATTCGCAAAGTGGCCAGCGGTGGTGAACTGAGCAGGCTGATGCTGTGCATCAAATCATTGGTGGCGCAATCCATTGACCTGCCAACCATGATCTTTGATGAAATTGATACCGGCATTTCGGGAGAAGCCGCCAAACAGGTGGGCCTTATCATGCAGGGACTGGCATCCAGCCGCCAGATCATCTGCATCACGCACCAGCCACAGATAGCCGGAAAGGCCAATGCCCATTTCTTTGTGTATAAGGATATTGTAAACAATGCGGTAAAAACCAATATCCGTCTCCTCAACCAGGACGAACGCATCACCGCTATCGCCCGTATGTTAAGCGGCGAGAAGCCTACTACTGCGGCGCTGGAAAATGCAAAGGAAATGATGAATTAGTTTGAGGTTTGGAGTTTGGAGTTTGGAGTAAACGAATGAAATAACTCCAAACGCCAAACCTCAAACCCCAAACTAAAATTCCCTACTTTTACGCCCTCAATCAATCACAAACCACGAGGCTATGCCATACAACTTACTCAAAGGAAAACGCGGTATCATTACCGGTGCACTCGACGAAAATTCTATCGCCTGGAAAGTAGCGGAAAAAGCACACGAAGAAGGCGCAACATTTGTACTTACAAACGCCCCTATCGCCATGCGTATGGGAGAGATCAAGAAACTTGCGGAAAAAACCGGTTCCGAGATCGTACCTGCCGATGCTACCAGTGTGGAGGAACTGACCACACTCTTTACAAAATCACAGGAAATACTGGGTGGTAAGATCGATTTTGTACTGCACTCTATCGGTATGAGCGTGAATATCCGTAAGAACATTCCTTATACAGAATCGAATTACGACTACTTTATGAAAGGCATTGATGTGTCTGCCATGTCGTTCCATAAAATGCTGTCTGTTGCCCGCAAACTGGATGCGATCAGCGAATGGGGAAGCGTGGTGGCATTAACGTATATGGCCGCACAAAGAACATTTCCTTTCTATACTGATATGGCCGATATCAAAGCGATGCTGGAATCTATTGCGCGCAGCTTTGGCTATCATTACGGACTGGAGAAAAAGGTGCGGATCAATACCGTATCACAATCCCCTACCAAAACAACTGCCGGTACCGGTATCAAAGGTTTTGGGGATTTCTTTGATTATGCCGAGGCTATCGCACCGTTAGGCAATGCAACAGCGGAAGACTGCGCGAATTACTGTATCACACTTTTCTCCGACCTGACTAAAATGGTCACTATGCAGAACCTGTTTCATGATGGCGGCTATTCCATGACAGGCGTAAGCAACGACGTAATGCAGAAATTGGGAATTGCCAGCGCTGAATAAAAATCTCATTAATTGTTATGACAACACCACTATTGTCCATACCCGCAGAAATGGTTGAATACATAGGCTATTTCGGATCATTCCTGACCGCTATTACTTTTGTGCCGCAGGTGTATAAATCCTGGCAGTCAAAAAGTGTGGGCGACCTGAGCAGCTGGATGGTAGCCATCGTGATCACCAGCGCCATTGTATGGCTGGTGTACGCATTCGCCATCAACAGCGGCCCGGTGATTGTGGCGAATACTGTTGTACTGACCCTGACACTGGTACTATTGTATTTTAAGATCAGCTTCCGGAAGAACAAATGAACAGATGAGCAAGGAACAGATGAACAGGGATCGGATACTGTGGCCGCAAATGTGTCCTCACATTTTCTTGCAGCATCTGAAAAATAACTGAGGTTTTGTAAGGGCACAAAACCGGCACGGCCATTCATCATTCATCTGTTCCTTGCTCCTTGTTCATCTGTTCAAAAAAATAGAAAAGCCATTCATATCGAATGGCTTTTCTCATAAAGATATTATCGCAGTATTTTAATACTCATCTTCATTAAACATAAAGTCTTCCTGGCTCGGATAATCGGGCCAGATGTCTTCGATACTCTCGTAAACTTCTCCCTCGTCTTCCAGTTCCTGGAGATTTTCCACTACTTCCAACGGGGCACCGCTACGGATAGAATAATCGATCAATTCATCCTTGGTTGCGGGCCAGGGGGCTTCTTCGAGGTAGCTTGCTAATTCTAAAGTCCAGAACATAGGTTAGCCTTTTAATTTTTTGCAAATGTAGCCGTATAAACGACATCACCAAAAGGGAGTTGTACCATAATGTAAACAAATATTCAAAATTTGATGCCAGAAGCCTCCCCGGTCGTACGTTTGTAGCCTTATTTTGACCCTCCAGATGCTCAAAGCCGAACAGATAACGCGCAAATACGGTGATTTACAGGTCCTTAAAGGGGTGGATATTACCATCCAGAAAGGCGAGATAGTCAGCATCATCGGTTCGTCCGGGGCCGGCAAAAGCACGCTTTTACACATTTTGGGAACCCTGGATACCGCCGATTCGGGGTCGATATGGCTAAATGAACAGCGGGTTGACCAGCTTTCCGGCAAAAAACTGGCCGCTTTCCGGAACAGCCATATCGGTTTTGTGTTCCAGTTCCACCATTTATTACCCGAGTTTTCGGCACTGGAAAATGTTTGTATCCCCGGCTGGATAGCCGGCAGGAAGAAAAAAGAAGTAACCGCGAGGGCAATAGAACTTCTGGAAATATTAGGACTGGCCAGCAGGATCGATAATAAACCGCAACAATTATCCGGCGGCGAACAGCAGCGCGTGGCCGTGGCCAGGGCGCTGATCAATAACCCCGATATCGTTTTTGCCGACGAGCCCACCGGCAACCTCGACAGCACCAATGCCCGCGAACTGCACGATCTTTTTGTACGCCTGCGGAATGAATTTCAGCAAACCTTTCTCATCGTTACCCATAACGAAGAACTGGCGGGGATGAGTGACAGGACACTGCACATGAAAGACGGCAGGATCATTTCTGCCTAAACTCTTTTTCTCCTTTATCCTCTTATTGAAACAAACATCCCGCAATGCGGAAAGTTTCAATAAGAGGATAAAGGAGAAAAAGAGTAGAAAAGAGAAATGTATTTAACTGATGCGGGGTTGCCAGGGAATTTCAGCTACCTGTAAAAGATGACCGGCATAACGTGCCAGCACAAATAAATAATCGCTCAGGCGGTTGAGGTATTTGATCACCAATGGATCGACAAAAATTTCCTGCTCCTGCATAAGCACGCAGCAACGTTCCGCTCTCCTGCACACACAACGGGCGATATGTGTAGTAGAAACCGCGACATGTCCGCCGGGCAGAATAAAAGATCTCATTTGTGGTAACACCTCATTCATCGCATCGATCTCTTTTTCCAGTAAGCTGATATCTGTTTCTTTCAGATCAGGGATCTTCATTTTGGGTTCCTTATCAGGATCACATGCCAGCGAAGAACCAATGGTAAAGAGTCGGTCCTGTATTTCTTTTAGAATGATTTTTGTAGGCGGATCAGTAAGATGATCACTTACCAGGCCGATATAAGAATTCAATTCATCAACCGTACCATACGCTTCAATACGTATATGGCTCTTGGGAACTTTGGTGCCACCGATGAGTGAGGTTTTTCCCTGGTCGCCGGTTTTTGTGTAGATTTTGATTGCCATGGTGGGGTTAATTGTCCATGGTCCATAGTCCATGGCAGATTATGCGGATCATAGATTATCAGCTATCAGCATTGCTGCCATGGACTATGGACCATGGACAATTAACTGCTAATGATGGGTCACAGATGCCAATTCCTTTGTCTTATCGCTCTCTACCAAACCATCGCGCAGTCTTACCACGCGGTGTGCATAGGCGGCGATATCTTCTTCGTGGGTAACGAGTATGACCGTGTTACCGGCATCCTGTATTTTGCCGAATATTTTCATCACTTCCACAGATGTTTTGGAATCGAGGTTACCTGTCGGTTCATCTGCTAATAATATGGAAGGGTTGTTGACAAGCGCGCGCGCAATGGCCACCCTTTGTATCTGGCCGCCACTCAACTCATTGGATTTATGGTGACTGCGGTCCGCGAGATCCACTTTAGCCAATGCTTCGAGTGCCCTTTCCATTCTTTCTTTTTTGCCTATACCGGCATAGATCAATGGCAGCGCCACATTCTCTGCTGCGCTCAACCGCGGCAACAGGTTAAATTGTTGGAACACGAAACCTATTTCGGTATTTCTTACTTCCGCCAGGTCATCATCGGGCATTTTACTTACATCCTTGTCGTTCAGGATGTATTTTCCGCCGGTAGGCGAATCCAGGCAGCCCAGTATATTCATCAGGGTGCTCTTGCCACTACCCGAAGGACCCATCAGCGCTACATATTCGTTCCGGAATATATCCATCGTTATCCCTTTCAATACGGGAATGGCCTGGGTACCCATAAAATAACTCTTACGTATATCTTCCAGTTTGATGATCGCATCACTCATAATATAAGGTTTCGTTTAGGGCGCTGTAATTTACTTCTTTATTACTTTGGGAACTTTGAAAAAGCTGGCATCATTAACCGGCGAGTTACGCAAGGCTTCCTCACGCGAAACAGAACCTTGTACCCTGTCTTCACGCAAAACATTCGCGGCATCACTTATATGGAGCAAGGGTTCTACGCCGGTGGTATCCACTTCCTTCAGTTTTTCTACAAAAGCCACCATCTTCTCCAGGTCGGCGCGGATGGCTTCTTTCTCAGCATCATCAAACCGCAGCCTTGCCAGGTGCGCCAGCTGGTCAACCATTTTTCCGTCTATTTCCATACCTGACAAAAATAGCTGAAAAAACAAGTACGAAGTACGAAATACGATGTACGGTATGGCAGCACCTACGATTCGTACTTCGTATTTCATACTTCGTACTTTTTCTCTACCTTCGGATACAAATAGTTGCATAACTAACTATTTTTACCAAAAGCAATTTCTATGGCTCGTTCTATCAAAAAAATAGCTGTGTTGGGAAGCGGAGTAATGGGGTCGCGTATTGCCTGTCATTTTGCAGGTATCGGTGTGCAGGTATTGTTGCTGGATATGGTTCCCAAAGGCGCGGAAGAAAGCACCAAATCCGCCGAGCGTAACAAACTCGTGAATGATGCTTTACAGGCCGCCATCAAAAGCAACCCCTCTCCCGTGTTTACCAAAGATGTGGTGAAACGCATCAGCACCGGCAATTTTGATGATAATATAAAAGATATCGCCGCCTGCGACTGGATCATTGAAGTGGTGGTAGAGCGGCTGGATATCAAACAACTGATCTATGAAAAAGTAGAAAAGTTCCGCAAGCCGGGTACACTGGTTACCTCCAATACATCCGGTATTCCCATTCATTTAATGGCAGAAGGCAGGAGTGAAGATTTTAAAAAACATTTCTGCGGGTCACATTTTTTCAACCCGCCGCGGTACCTGCGTTTGCTGGAGATCATTCCTACGCCTTATACAGATCCTGCCATCGTTGATTTCCTGTTGCATTATGGCGATGTTTACCTGGGTAAGACAACCGTATTGTGTAAGGATACACCGGCATTTATTGCCAATCGTATCGGCGTGTTCAGCATCATGAGCATTTTTCATATCATGGATAAGATCGGTTTAACGATTGATGAAGTAGAGGCATTGACCGGGCCGATCATCGGCCGGCCAAAATCTGCCACTTTCCGTACCGCAGATGTAGTGGGTATCGATACCCTGGTGAAAGTAGCGAAAGGGGTTGCGGATAATTGTCCGAACGATGAGGCCAAAGAAATTTTCACCATTCCTTCCTGGCTTGAGAAAATCTTGGCCAATAACTGGCTCGGTGATAAAACAGGACAGGGTTTCTTCAAAAAAATAAAATCCGCTGACAGCAAAGAGATACAGACACTGAACCTGCAGACATTGGAATATGGACCGCGCAGCAAACCCAAATTTGCCAGCATCGATGCGGCCAAACCGGTTGAGGACCTGAAGCAGCGCATCAAAATGCTGCAAGCAGCACCGGATAAAGCAGGTGAATTTTACAGGCAGTTTCATTTCTCACTTTTTTCATACATATCACATCGTATTCCTGAAATCAGTGATGAAATCTATCGTCTTGATGATGCCATGATGGCCGGTTTTGGTTGGGAGATCGGGGCGTTTGAATCATGGGATGTACTGGGTGTTGCCAAAACAACAGAAGCTATGAAGGCCGCAGGTTACAAAGTGGCGGCATGGGTGGAAGAAATGTTAGCAGCTGGTATCAGTAGTTTTTATAAAGTGGAATCTGGTAAACGTTTTTACTATGATCCTGCGTCCAAAGCATATAAGTCTGTTCCCGGTGCTGAATCGTTCCTTGTGCTGAATCATCATGCAGATAAGACTATCTGGAAGAATAGCGCCTGCCGTTTATATGATATCGGTGATGGCGTAGCCGGTTTTGAATGGAGCACCAAAATGAACAGCATCGGTGGTGAAGTACTGGAAGGACTGAACAAAGCCATCAGCACCGCCGAAGAAAAATTCAAGGGCCTGGTGATTGCCAACGAAGGCGGCAACTTCAGCGCGGGCGCGAATGTAGGCATGATATTCATGCTCGCCATTGAACAGGAATACGATGAACTGGATATGGCCATCCGTATGTTCCAGAACAGTATGATGCGTGTACGGTATTCTTCCGTTCCTGTTGTAGTGGCACCACATGGCCTGACATTAGGCGGTGCCTGTGAAATGAGTTTGCATGCTGATAAAGTATATGCTGCCGCTGAAACCTATATCGGTTTGGTTGAATTAGGTGTAGGACTGATCCCCGGGGGCGGCGGCACCAAAGAATTTGCTTTGCGTGCCGGTGATGAACTGCACGAAGACGAACCTGAAACCATTCCGCTAAAGAACCGCTTCTTCGCGATAGCTACCGCAAAAGTGGCCACGTCCGCTCAGGAAGCATTTGATATCGGCATTCTCCGTAAAGGACATGACGAAGTGGTGATGAATATCAACCGCCGTATCGCCGAAGCAAAACAAAGCGTGATCTCGATGTATGATGAAGGATATACGACACCCATACAACGCAAGGACGTAAAAGTGGTGGGCCGTATGGGTCTTGGGGCCATGTATGCCGGTATCAATGGCATGTGGCGCGGTGGTTATGCTACCGACCATGATGCATTTGTGGCCAAAAAACTTGCATACGTAATGTGCGGCGGCGATCTTAGTGAACAGGCACTCGTTAGCGAACAATATTTACTCGATCTTGAAAGAGAAGCTTTCCTCAGTCTTTGTGGTGAGAAGAAAACACTGGAAAGAATACAGAGTGTCCTGAAAAGCGGAAAACCGGTAAGAAACTGATAATGCGCTTTACCGTTTTCTGTGATCCGTCCGTAGTTATACCGTCTTCGTACAATGGTATAAGTTGTCTGTAGCAGACAGGTTGGTTTCTGCAAAAGACAATTAATTTAGTCTGCATGAAGCCTCTGCAATGCTGCACCTTATTTTTTCTTTTTTCGCAACTCGCAACCGCGCAACGATTACAGCTGAATACGGACAGTACACGGGGCTTTCATTTTTCAATAAGCCAGCTGGAAAAAAATCTTACACGATCCTTTACCGACAGTGCTGCAGGATGGGCGTTCTCCGTATGGAAAGCGGGCAAACCGGTCGCAGAGAAATCCGGTGGCTATAAAATACGTCCTTCCGATACCAGGAACGGCGAAGGCGCTGTTTTTTCTACCGATTCAAGAATGCATATTGCGTCCCTAAGCAAATCCATTACTGCACTGGCCATCGCCAAACTGGTAGATATGAAAAAGATCGGCTGGAACAGTCCTGTAAAACCATTCCTGCCATCTTACTGGAACCTGCATCCTTCCTTTGCAAAAATGACCATCCGGGAGATTGTCATGATGACTACTGGTCTCGACCGCCCGCTCGATGCGGTTACTTCCGGCTACGATTCACTGCAAAAGATATTGGAACGCGGGCCCAATCCGGATAAAACCGGCAAATTCAATTACCAGAATACCGGATATGGCGTATTGAGAATAGTGATAGCTTATCTGAGCGGATTCAGGGAACTTTCTCCTGCTGTACCGCATCATGTGTCAGCTGTAGCGATCAGCCGGTTGTATGAAAAATTCGTCAATGAATATCTTCTCCAGCCTGCGGGCATTACTCATGCCGCATGTGCCGAAACTGAAACAGAACCCGTTCTGCGCTATTCATTCCCACCCGATAGCTTGCCGGGTGTGCTGACAGGTAGCGATGACGGTAGTCTTGCCCTGACTGCCGGCGGTTTTGGCTGGTACCTCTCCGTAACGGATATCGGGAAACTGTTAAACGCTGTTTTTTACACAAAAAAAATCATCAGTCCATCTATACTACACGAACTGGTGGATATGGAATTTCCATTCAGGATACGGCAATTCACTTATGGAAATTATTTTGGCACCGGCGGAGACTGGGGAGCGCCCCTGAAACCAACAGGCTGGGCAGGTATTCACACATATTTTATCTGTTTCCCTGGCGATGTACATGTTATTGCATTCACCAACTCAGGTGAAGGTTCATTGGGACCCAAAATCATGCGCGCTTTCCGCAATTCTTTTTTACCGGATTAACAGACACTGGCAAGATCATCCACACCTTTTTAATTGTTGATTTCCGGCTCATACTGTACCGTTCGTATCGGCAATCCCCCGTTTCGTCATATATGCGCAGAATTCCTGAAGAACTGATTATCTTCGGAAGACAATCCTAAACTGAGCTATATGCAACCTGTTCTTTCCCTGAACGGTATTTCCAAAGCCTACGGCAATATCAAAGCGCTCACCAATGTTTCTTTTGATGTACCCGCCGGATGCGTGTTCGGAATACTTGGACCCAATGGCAGTGGTAAAACAACCATGTTGAGTATTGTACTGGACGTTCTGCAATCCGACAGCGGTAGTTTTGCCTGGTTTGGACAACCCGGTTCTCCTGAAACCCGCAAAAAGATCGGGTCGCTGCTGGAAACACCCAATCTTTACCATTACTTATCAGCCGTTGATAACCTCAACATCACCCATGCCATCAGTGGCCGTGGCTCGGCAGAAGATATTGAGCGGGTATTAAAAATCGTAAAACTGAGCGAACGTAAAAAAAGTCGTTTCAGTACTTATAGCCTTGGTATGAAACAGAGACTTGCCATCGCCGCAGCATTACTGGGCGATCCGCAGGTATTGGTATTTGATGAACCAACCAATGGTCTCGATCCCGTAGGCATTGCGGAGATCAGGGAACTGATCAAAGAACTGGCCAAGCGTGGAAAAACCATCATCATGGCCAGTCACCTGCTGGACGAAGTGGAAAAAGTTTGTACGCATGTGGCGATACTGAAAAGAGGTACCCTGTTAACCGCAGGACCGGTTGATGAGGTATTGGCCAATGAAGATATCGTGGAAGTATCCTCTTCCGATACGGCACAATTGTATTCTTTGCTCTCGGGTTTTGAAGGGTCCACCCATATCAAACAGGATGAAAACAAGATACAGTTATTCTTCCCCATTGGTACTGCGCGTCTGGAAGACGTGAACCGTTTCTGTTTTGAAAAAGGTATCACGCTAAGCCTGCTCAATGTGAAGAAGAAAAGCCTTGAATCCAAATTCTTTGAATTAACCAACGACTAACTTTAAATCATTCCTATATGCTTTCCCTGATAAAGATCGAATGGCTGAAAATAAAAAAGTACCCTGCTTTCTGGTGGATGCTGGGTATTGTAACACTTACCTACCCGGGTGTTTCCATGATCGCCTATTATGGTTACATCGAATCCACCAGCAGCAAAGAAAATATGGCCGCCAGTGCCATGGCAAAAATGCTGCTGGGCAACCCATTCGCTTTTCCTGAAACATGGCACACGATAGCCTACCTGTCTTCATTTTTTATATTGCTGCCGTCTATTCTCGTGATCATGATGGTAACGAATGAATATACGTTCCGCACACACCGACAGAACATCATTGATGGGTGGAGCCGTAAACAATTTATTACCAGCAAACTTTGTGATGTGGCTATTGTAGCGGCGATGATCACATTGGTGTACACGATCGTTGCAGGGTTATTCGGTATCTACGCCGATGATACCATGTTGTACAGGTGGAACAGCCAGTTACAGTATATCCTGTTGTTTTTCCTGCAGACGTTTGCGCAGTTGAGTATCGCTTTTCTGCTTGCCTATTTGTTGAAAAAAGCGTTTATCGCTTTGGGTATTTTTCTTTTCTATTACCTGATCATAGAAAATATTGCAGTGAACTATGCACGCTTCAAGCTGGACGATATCGGCAGGTACCTTCCTTTTGAAATATCAGACAGACTGCTACCCGTTCCTGCTTTCTTCAGGGGAATCGATAAAACAGGCTATGATCGTGCCATAAGTATCATACCCACTCATGTAGCGCTTACAGTTGTATTAACAACAGTGGTATGGTTGTTGTGTTATCGGGTGCATAAGAAGAGGGATTTGTAATTAGTTTCGTATCATCGACTAGTTCTTTTAAAGAATTCGTTTTTGCGGGTATTTCTTATTTACATCCTATCAAAAACATTTTTTTATGGGTCATTGGCTTATGGGAATGGAATTACATATATTTTAGTTTGCCCGAAACTATCTAATTACAAAACAATTGAGAAAAAATGTATGAACTCAGTAAGAAAAAAAGCCTTGTTGTAAGAATCGGTTACGGTATAATCGGTTTGCTTTTATTAACAGCACTTTTGAAAATTATATTTAAGGAGCCTGAGTTAACGCTCGACCAAGAACTGCAGGAAATATCGAACAACATTAATAAGCGAGCCCCGATCCAAATTGACAGCTTGACTAAACTAATTAACACTCAAGCAATAGTTGGAAATAAATTGCAGTACAACATTACAATAAACATACACAAAGAGAATATCGATACAGCAGTTTTGCTAAATTCGTCCAGACAACGAATTATAAACACTGTAAAAACTGATCCCAGAGGTGAATATTTTCGTACTAACAAAATTGATATGATTTACCGGTTTACGGACAAAAATGGCAATTATGTATGCCAAATCCTCGTTCCCTCTAGTGAATACAATTCCCAATAATCTGTAGCTAACATAAGGTTTTTAAAAGTTCGGGGGAGAATCTGGCCCATCAACTTTGATACTTCTATTCGACTTCAGTAATTTGACCTTAGCTAACCAGGTCTATAATACCAAGCGAGCGACAGAATTATCTCCAACATACACAAAGCATTGGCCGTTAGCAGCAAACTGCAACACTCTCATTTTTTTAGTTGAGTTTAAAATATTTAGTAACTTTAGATTCATAACATTAAAAAATGGAATACGGACAAGTTAGCATAGATCCCGAAGTCATGAGCGGCGCTCCGGTATTCGTAGGAACAAGGGTTCCTATTCAAAACCTCTTTGATTATATAGAAGGAGGCGAAGACTTGTCAGAATTTCTGGATGATTTCCCTTCTGTTACGAAAGAGGCAGCAGTAGCTGTTTTGGAAATGGCTAAAAAATCATTGACTTCCGAGAAATTACTTCATGAAAATTTTGCTTGACGAAAGTTTGCCCAGAAAACTGCGTAACGACTTTGGATCGGAACACGAGGTGTGGACGGTTCGAGATAAGGGTTGGCTAGGTAAGAAAAATGGGGAATTGCTGAAACTCATGATTTCAGCAGGCTTTGATTTTTTTGTTACGGTTGATAGAAATCTCCCTTATCAACAAAACCTGGAAAGACTTCCGATAACAATTTTTGTGTTAATAGCAAAAGACAACCGGAGACCCACTCTGCAAAAAATAATACCATTACTCTTTATCAGAATCCAAGAGGGGGATCTTCAAAATGTTATTGAAGTATCGGATAATTAACCGTCAGTGGTTAACATAGTCTTTGCACAAATAGCCAGGCTACAAAAAACAACATGAAACAAATTCTTCTGATAAGTCTGGCAACAACTAAAATAACAGTCCGATGAAAAAGAATGAACTGGAGCCACTATTTATAAGTCTATCATCCAATAATTCTGGCTGCTTCAACCAATCACAAAGATTTGCCCATCGCAGTCGGTTCCGGAAAAATCACTAATTTTAATCTATGCGAATCCAGGATATCATCCATATCGACAATGAAATACAAAGCGGCCAGCCTGTCTTTGTAGGCACCCGTGTGCCGGTTGATTCGCTTTTTGACCACTTGGAAGCCGGTATTTCACTGGATGAATATTTAGACGATTTCCCATCAGTAACACGTGAACAAGCTGTTGCTTTACTCGAAATAGCCAATAAATTACTTACTTCCAGGAAAGTTGACCAATTGTATGAGGCTCTTACTTGACGAAAATCTTCCCAAGCGTTTAAAACTGGATTTCCCTGAACATAAAATCTTTACAGTTCGTGATAAAGGATGGAACGGAATCAAAAACGGACAATTGTTAGATCTCCTGTTAGAAAACAATTTTGATGCACTGTTTACGTTTGACAAAAATCTCAGTTACCAACAGAATTTTTCAAAGTACACAATTACTGTTTTTGTTTTAAACGCCCTATCAATTCTTACGCAGAACTTACCAAACTATCTCCGCATATTTATGCGTATTTAAACAATCCTCCTCTTCAAAAAGGGCCTGTGATTATTTCAAAACAATAAAAAAATTGTGTGCCAATTTTTACTTTCAGTAACAATCTGTGCTACTTTGTACGCTTTGTATCTCTGTGTTGAAATTTTCGCCACAAGGTACCCGACACATCATACCCACAGTTTGCTTCGCTACGCTCGCAAGGACGTACATGGTGCCGCATAAAAAACCCCCGATCTTCACCGGGGGCCACAACTAAAATCACCGAGTTTAAAACACACGAATTATAGCAAGCAAGGGTTAGTCAGGTTTCTTGCCATCAAGGAATGTGTTGATGGTTGAGATCTGTGTCTGGTCGTTCTCGTCTTTACCTACTGTGTATTTGCTGTAAAAATTCTCTACGGATGTGAGTGTGTTGCCAAACAGTTCCATATTCCTGCGCACATAAGCAGGAACCGCATCGAACTCACTGTTGGTATCCGCAGAATTCATATTGTAAGAAAGGTTGCGCAGTTTCTGGATCCTTTCCGCGGCCCTTTTCTTTTGTTCCTCTACTTCATCCAGTTCCAGGTCGTCTTCAAATGAAGCTACCGGTGCTGGCTGGTATGCCGGGCGTGGCTCTACAATTTCTTTCATCACGAGTTCCATACCAGTCGATTCTTCGACAGGTTCTATTGCCTTTTTAGGAGCTACCGGTTCAGGTTTCGTGATCTCAGCCACAACAGGCGCTGACTGTACTGTAACCTCTGCATAAATATTCGCCGGTTTGCTCATTAAACCAGGTATAGAGACAGAAGGTTGCTGTGGTTTTTCATTCAACTGAAAATCCACCATTTCCTCGGCAATCGTTTTTGGTACATGTACCTCTACTACCGGCGTCTCTATTTTTACTTCTTCTGTTATATCGGTACTGAGTTCGAATTTCAATACACTGAGTTCTTTTTCGAGCTGCATCGGTTGTGCCGGGTAGCTGTCATCTGTTTCTGTATGTCCCATGATGCTCAGCATGGATTCCAGTGGCATCGGTGGCTCATACATGGTAGGAGCAAGAACATCTTCCTGTACGGTAGCTAATGTCATTACCGGCTCCTCTGCTACAACCGGGGCCGCTGGTACAACAGGTGTTATTGCTTTGGGCTGTTCTGTTTCCATACCCAGTGTCATCACGATTTTCTCAGGCTGTGGTTCCGGTTTCCTGATGGATACGGGTTTGGCAAACGGATCTTTGTGTTCAAATCCTGTTGCGATCAGTGTGATGCCGATCTTTTTATCCAGCGCAGGATCATAACCCATACCCACGATCACATCCGTATCTTCTCCTGCCTGCATGCGCAGGTAGTTATTAATGGTCTCGAGTTCGTCCATCGTACACTCATCTTCTCCTTCCGCACTGTTGATATTGATAAGGATCCATTTGGCGCCTTTGATATCATTGTCGTTCAGCAATGGTGAAGCCAATGCTTCTTCGATGGCGCGTTGTGCCCTGTCTTCTCCTTCCACTTCTGCTTTACCCAATATAGCTACACCACCATTCTTCATTACGGTACATACATCGGCGAAATCCACGATGATATGTCCACGGCTGTTGATGATATCGGTGATGCATTTTGCCGCGGTTGCCAATACATTATCTGCTTTGGAAAATGCTTCTTTCATTTTCAGGTTACCGTACTGCATGCGCAGTTTGTCATTGCTGATCACGAGTAAAGTATCTACATAGGGTTTCAGTTGCGCAATACCCTGTTCTGCCTGCTGGTGACGGCGCGGTCCTTCAAAACCAAACGGCGTAGTAACAATGCCGACTGTAAGGATGCCGAGTTCCTTACATATCTGCGCGATGATGGGAGCGCCACCTGTCCCGGTTCCACCACCCATTCCTACGGTGATGAAAGCCATCTTGGTATTTACTTCCAGTATCCGCCTGATCTCGTCGAGCGATTCTTCTGTTGCTTTTTTGCCCACTTCCGGATTAGCGCCGGCACCAAGACCTTGTGTAAGGTGTGGCCCGAGCTGAATCTTATTGGGGATATGGCTTTGTTCAATAGCTTTTGCGTCTGTATTGCAGATAATGAAATCAACACCTTCGATATTCTGCTCAAACATAAAATTAACCGCATTGCTTCCGCCGCCTCCCACACCCAATACTTTGATGATGGAAGATTTTTGTTTGGGAAGATCGAAATGAATCATAACGTGTGTTTTTAATGAATTAACGGGTTTCCGGCACTCTCTCGCAGTTAGCAGTAGTAATACAACGACAACAGTTGCCCATTTATTTTATCACCTGGTCCTCTTCTTCTTTAAACAGATCGATCAGGTTGTTTTTGAACTTATCCCAGAACTTCTGTTTGCGTACAGTTACGTCTACAGAAACGGCTGCCGGCATCGTTTCCTGAACTGCGTCCACATTGTCTACAGTCAGTTTTTTGGGTACTTCTACCTTCCTGAATTTTTCTGTGAACTCCTTGTATTTATGATCGTAATCACTATAGCCTTTCAGGATAAGACCGATACAGGTTGAGTACATCGGTTTCTTCAGTTCATCGATATGGTTCGGCGCGAGATGCTCATTCGGCAAACCGATACGCGCATTCAGACCAGTGGTATATTCTGTAAGCTGGATCAGGTGTTTCAGTTGTGAGCCACCGCCTGTAAGGATGATACCGCCATTCAAAGCACGGCTGTCCAGTCCCACCTGTTTCAGGTGATAGGTCACAAAATCCAGTATCTCACTCATCCTTGCCTGTATGATGGCCGCGAGATTTTTTACGCTGATCTCTTTGGCAGGCATTCCTTTCAAACCGGGTATGGTAATAAAAGCATTGCTTTTGGCCTCATCAGATAAAGCGCTGCCAAACTGTACTTTCATCGCTTCCGCCTGGCTCTTCAATACACCCAATCCCATACGGATATCATTGGTGATGTTCTCTCCACCGAAAGGAATCACTGCAGTATGTTTCAGGATACCTTCATAGAAAACGGCCAGGTCACTGGTACCGCCACCGATATCGAGGATGGCCACACCTGCTTCCATATCTATCTCGCTCATTACCGCGCTGGCCGAAGCAAGGGGTTGCAGAACAAGGTCTTTTGTAGTCAGCCCGCTTCTTTCTACAGAACGGTTAATATTACGGATCGCGTTCCTGTCGCCGGTGATGATATGGAAATTGGCGCCTACTTTCACCCCGTTATAACCAACCGGGTCCTTGATGTTCTGTATATTATCTACATGAAAATCCTGCGGTATCACATCAATGATCTGGTCGCCGGCAGGAATAAATGTCTTGCGCTGGTTATTCACCAGTTGATCGATCTCGGGACGTTTGATCTCGGTATCCGGGTCATGTCTTACAATATCCCCACGGGTCTGTAAACTTTTGATATGATGTCCCGCAATACCCACGTACACCTCGCTGATCTCCAGGTCAGGATTGCTTTCATAGCAATTTTCCAATGCCTGCTGGATGGCTTTGATGGTCTGGTCGATGTTCAGGACCTGTCCATGCTGTACCCCGTTGCTGTTGGCACGGCCAAAACCGAGGATCTCGAGTTTGCCGTATTCATTCTTCCTTCCCGCAATAGCCGCTATTTTGGTAGTTCCGATGTCTAGACCAACAATGATCGGTGCTTCATTGTGATTCATAATATATGTGTTTTAGTTGTGTGTGTGTTTGACCATGGTCCATGGTCTATGGTCCATGGTCTATAGTTACTAATGCCATTCAGTTTCACGGTTTCTTCATCACAGCTTTCGGGTCGCTCTTTCCTTTTGGTATATCCTTCTTCACGGGTGTCGCTGTTTTTTTCTCCTTCGATAACGGTTTATCAGTTGTTTTATTGTTTGTTACGGTAACAGTTTTTCTATTATTTGTTGTCGCGGGCTTTACCGCGGGAACTGTAGTTGATTTTTTGGGAACCGTCGCAGAATCCTTTACTGTTTTGGCAGGTGCCTCTGGTGCAGGCATCACCGGGGTACTCATATCATTGATACCAGGCTGGGTCGATAGCATCCCATCCATGATCTCTTTTGCCCGGATGGAATCGCTCAATGCTTTGGCAATGCCTCTTTGTATGGCTACGACCTGGTTATTATATTGTACATCCAGCTTTTCGTACCTGTTGATGCCATTCTGTAGCCAGGCTTTTTTGTAAAAAGTATAGAGACGTTTGAATTTATTGTCCAGATCTTCCGCAGCGCCCAGCACCACGATATGATCGCCGATAACCGGCACCAGTTCAAACCCCGCCTGTGATGTGATATCCACCTGCGCCACCTGTGCCATCCAGAATGAATCTGCCAGTATATACCTGCCAACCTGGGCCACACTGAATAATAGAGCGCTGTCCGGTTTGGATAAAACAGGTTGATCAGAAGGAAAACCAGTAAACACAGGTACACGTGCAGATATTTTGTCACTCAACGGCAAACGCATGGCATTACTGTCGAGGTAAAAAGAACTGCCTTCCATAGTAAATACACGGGCCACCGGTTGACGTTCTTCTATCCTTACCTGCAATACCTGTTTATTATCAAGAAACATTTCTGCGTTCTTTACCCAGGGATTTTTCTCCACCATCGTTTCCATGGAACGGAGATTAAGGGCGGATGAACGGCTCCCCTCTACCCTTCCCGCTATGTTCAGCATGTCCAGTACATCCTGTTCATCGATGAACATGTGTTGCTCCGCACCGGTAATTTCTATGTTGATATCTGCACATTTCTTCTGGTTCTTTCTCTGCATAGCTGCGCCCAGCAGCACGATGGCGCCTGCGCCTGTGATACCCCACAGGGTCCTGGTCAATATTTTTTTCCAGTTGTATTTGCGCATGTTATCCTTTCTCTAACAACTCTTTTACAGGGTTTACCAATGCATCAATATCGCCTGCGCCGGCCATTACAACCAGTTTGGGTTGATGCTTGCTGATCCATTGTTTCATTTCCTCTTTCTGTAATACCTGCTTTTGTGGTACTGACATTTTATGCAATAACAGTTCACTGGTCACACCTTCCATCGGCAGTTCCCTTGCCGGGTAAATGGGCAGCAGTATTACTTCATCGGCCATATCAAGACTGGTGGCAAATTCATCCGCCAGGTCCTTTGTACGGCTGAAGAGATGTGGCTGAAACACCAGCACGATTTTTTCGCCGGGGAAAATACTTTTCACACCACTCAGCAAGGCGCGTAGTTCTTCCGGGTGATGTGCGTAATCGTCTATCAATACATGCTGTTCATTCTTCAGTGCATACTCAAACCGTCTGCGAACGCCTTTAAAATCTGCTACTGCTGCTTTGATCTTATCATCATCGATAGACAGGTATCTGGCCACCGTGATCGCCGCGATGGCGTTTTCAATATTATGCAGTCCACCCATGTGGAGCACCACATCTTTGATGGTCCAGTCCTTACAGATCACATCAAAATGATAACTGCCGTTTTTTACCTCTATATCCGATGCATACACATCCGAATCAGTATTTTCAAAACTATATGTATAATGATGCGCCGCTGTTAACGCAGACTCCCTGCTCAATCCTTTTTTGGTGATCAGGCAACCTCCCGGTTTTACTTTTTGGGAAAACTGGACAAAAGCATTTTCCACTTCTTCCGGTGTTCCATAAATATCGAGATGGTCCGGGTCCATAGATGTGATGATCGCCACATCAGGAACCAGTTTTAAAAAACTCCTGTCATACTCATCTGCTTCCACCACCACCACGTTCCGTTCACTGCTCCAGAAATTGGTACCATAGTTGGCGGCTATTCCCCCAAGAAAAGCATTACAACCATATCCCGAATGACGAAGCAAATGCGCCGTCATGGAAGTAACCGTTGTTTTGCCATGCGTTCCTCCCACACAAATATTGAATGAACCTTCAGTGATCCATTGCAGCACATCGCTTCGTTTGACTACCGTATAATTGTTCTCACGGTAAAAAACCAGTTCGGCATGTTGCGCCGGTATGGCGGGTGTGTATACCACCGCATCTGTATCTTTCGGAACAAGATCTACCCTTTCTTCATAGTGAATGCTGATACCGGATGCCTCGAGTTCTTTTGTCAAAGGCGTAGCCGTCTTGTCATAACCGCTCACTTCAGTACCTCTTGCTAAAAAATACCTGGCCAGTGCGCTCATACCAATGCCGCCTATGCCAATAAAATAGATCTTCCTGATTTCGTTCAGCTTGCTCATACATCAATTGCTTTCAATACTTCTTTCGCGATCAGCTCATCCGCATTTTTGATCGCGATCTCTCTTATTTTTTCGTGCAAGGTTGTTTGCAGGTGCTCATTTTGGGCCAGGCCCACAACCGTACTCACCAGTTTTTCTTTTGCTTCATTGTCTTTTACCAGTATAGCCGCTCCCTTATTTACCAGGTTCATGGCATTGGCGGTCTGGTGGTCCTCCGCCGCCAATGGATAAGGCACAAAAATGGAAGGTTTACCCGTCACACATAATTCTGTTACAGCCATGGCACCTGCGCGGCTGATCACAATATCCGCCGCGGTATACGCCATTTCCATTTGGGTGATAAATGCATCTACCCATATATGTTCCTTTCCAAATCCTTTACTGATGTATTGTTCGGCCGTTGTTTTACCTGTTTGCCAGATCAGCTGCAGGTTATTTTTTTCAAATTCATCAATATGTGCAGCGATGGCCTCGTTAATACTTTGCGCGCCGAGACTTCCGCCCACTACCAATACTGTTTTCTTATCGTTCTGTAATCCAAAAAACGCCAGCGCCTCCGTGCGGCTGACAGTTGATGACACGATCGATTTCCTGACAGGGTTCCCGGTGATCACCAGTTTATCACGTGGAAAAAATTTCTCCATACCATCCGTTGCCACAAATATTTTAATGGCATTTTTCCCCAGCATAATATTTGCCTTACCGGCAAACGAATTGCTTTCATGAATAAAACTGGGAATACCCTTGGCCTGTGCCAGTTTTAAAACAGGAAACGTAGAATACCCGCCAACACCGATCACTGCTGATGGTTTGAACTTGCTGAATATGTTCCTTACCTGTATAAAACTGGTGAGTAGTTTAAAAGGCAGCCCGATATTTTTCCATAAAGAGCGCCTGTTAAATCCCGCAATATCCAATCCCCTGATCTCGTATCCTGCCTGTGGAACTTTTTCCATTTCCATTTTTCCTTTTGCGCCTACAAACAGTATCTCTATTCCCGGTTGCAATTGCTTCAATGCATTGGCAATGGCAATAGCGGGAAATATATGACCGCCTGTGCCACCGCCTGCTATGATGATCCGTATCTGATGACTATTACTCACTATGCTTTCTGTTCAACAGGTTTTATTTGATCTGCAGGTACCGTTGCAGGCACCAAAGCCGGGGGTTCTTTACCCTCCAGTTGTTCCACGTTCCTTGCCACACTTAATATGATACCGATCGCTCCGCAGGTAAACAGGAAGGAACTTCCGCCCATACTTACCAGCGGAAGCGTTACGCCTGTTACGGGAACGAGGTTAACATTCACGGCCATATTCGCTACTGCCTGAATCACCAGCGTAAAACTCAACCCTAACGCAAGAAAGGCCCCGAATGCATAGGGACATCGCCGGAATATCCGGATACAGCGAAAAAGAAATACGAGGTAGATAAAGATCATGAACGCACCACCCAGCAACCCGTATTCTTCTATGATGATCGAATAAATAAAATCATTGTATGCCTGTGGCAGAAAATTCCGCTGGCGGCTGTTGCCCGGACCCAATCCCACCAATATATCTCCATTAGCGATCGCAATTTTTGCCTGTTGTACCTGGTAAGGTGTTTCGGCATCTTTCGCATAGATGAAATCCTGCACCCTTTTTACCCAGGTACCAAAGCGGCCAAAGGATTTTAATTTCGTAGAAACGCTATTCTGGTTGGTTTCTGTTTTCTGCTTACCATCATACGTGAGCGTCGCAACGGATACAATAATAATTACGGGTATCAATGCGATACCAATCGTAAGAAAAATATGTTTCAGGCTTACACGACCGATAAACATCAGTAACAAAGAAGTCGCCCCGGTTAACAATGCATTAGAAAGATTGGCCGGCATGATCAATGCACAGATGATGAGTACCGGTGTTACTACCGGCAAAAAACCTTTCTTAAAATCTTTGATCGTTTCCTGTTTCTTACTCAGCAACCGTGAGATATACATGAACAATGCCAGCTTCGCCAGGTCACTGCTCTGTATGGTCATATTGATGATAGGCAGTTTGATCCAGCGGCTGCCATCATTGATCCTGGCGCCAAAAAATAAGGTGTACAGCAACAAAGGAATAGACAGCAGGAACAATATCGTTGCCACTTTCGAGAACAACGTATAATTGATCCGGTGCAGAAAATAGATCATCACCAACCCAATGATCGAAAAAGAAAGCTGTTTGAACAGGTACACATTCGTGTTCCCTTTATACATCTTGTATGCGAGAGAGCCTGTTGCACTATACACCACCAATATCGAGATCAATGACAGCAATACCACGATACCCCAGATGTATTTATCACCCCGGGTACGGTTCACGATCTGTCCGCGCATGCCGGTCATACTCGGCATCTGCGCGAACTGGGAAAATAATGTGTCCTTGCTTTCACTCATATCAGGTACGAATTACGAAGTACGAGATACGAGGTACGAAGTACAAAACAATCGTACTTCGTACCTCGTAACTCGTACTTACTTATCACAGTTCTTTTACTGCATTCTTAAACTGCGTTCCTCTATCCTCATAATTTTTAAACAGGTCGAAACTGGCGCAGGCGGGGCTTAATAGTACCGCATCACCTTTGGCGGCCAGTTTGAATGATGCGTTCACCGCTTTTTTGGCCGAATCCGTTTCTACAATTACCGGTACCACATCCTTAAATGCCTCTATGATCTTTTTATTGTCAACACCCATACATACAATGGCTTTCACCTTTTCCTTTACCAGGTCGGCGATCAGCGTATAATCGTTCCCTTTGTCTGTACCACCCAATACAAGTACAGTGGGCTTGGTCATACTCTCCAATGCAAACCAGGTACTGTTCACGTTGGTGGCCTTACTGTCGTTGATAAACTCAACACCGCGTACCATGGCTATGAATTCCATCCTGTGTTCCAGGCTATGGAAATTCTTGACGGCTTCGCGTATCTTTTCTTTCCGGATACCGAGCGTAGAGGTTGCAATGCCTGCTGCCATAGTGTTGTAGTTGTTGTGTTTACCTTTCAGGGCAAAGTCATAAATACTCATGCTGACTCTTTCTTCCTGGATTCTTAGCATCATCTGGTCGCCCTTGATGTAGCCGCCTTTTTTAACTTCGTGTTTCATAGAGAATGGTAATGGGTTAGTATGGATGGTTAGTAAAGCCAGTTTTTGCATGATCACCGGGTCATCTTCACAATAAATAAAAAAATCTTTCTCAGTCTGGTTCTCTATCACCCTGAACTTACTGTCGATATAGTTCTCAAACCGGTAATCGTACCTGTCGAGATGATCTTCTGTAATGTTCAGCAGCACCGCTATGTCCGCGCGGAACTCTTTGATATCATCCAACTGAAAAGAACTGATCTCTGCCACATATATTTTCTTCGGATCCAGTGCCACCTGTTTGGCAAACGAGATCCCGATATTGCCTACCATCGCACAATCCAGTTCTGCTGTCTGGCAGATATGATGGATCAATGCAGTGGTCGTACTCTTTCCATTGCTGCCGGTGATCGCAACTATTTTGCTGTCACCTTTAAACCGGTAAGCCAATTCTATCTCGCTGATCACAGGTATTTTTTTCGCCCGGATCTTTTTCACCATCTCATTCTTCTCGGGTATACCCGGGCTCTTCATCACCTCATCTGCGTTCAGAATTTTTTCTTCTGTATGCCCTTCTTCTTCAAAATCGATCCCATGCTCCACCAGTTCCTGCCTGTATTTCTCTTTGAGTTGTCCGCCATCGCTGACAAACACTTCATAGCCTTCTTTCTTTCCCAGTATGGCCGCGCCAACGCCGCTTTCCCCCGATCCCAGTATGACTAACCTGTGTTTCATTTTTGTTATCAGCTTTATTACTTTCTTCACCGTCCCTTGCGTCGCACCCTTGTACTTATGTAATTCTACTCAGCAATTCAACTTCACAACGCTATCTTATTTTCAACGTCACAATCGACAATACCAGGCAGATGATCGTCACGATCCAGAACCTCACCGCGATCTTACTCTCATGAAAACCTTTTTTCTGGTAATGATGGTGCAACGGACTCATCAGGAATATCCTTCTGCCTTCTCCGTATTTTTTCTTGGTATACTTGAAATAACTCACCTGCAGTATCACGCTCAGGTTCTCTACCAGGAACACTGCACAGAAGATCGGTATCAGTAATTCTTTACGAACGATAAACGCGAGTGAAGCGATGATACCACCCAGCGCCAAACTACCTGTATCACCCATAAACACCTGCGCGGGATAAGCGTTGTACCACAGGAACCCGATACACGCGCCCACAAACGCACCGACAAAAATGGACAGCTCACCCAGGTTAGGTATATACATCACATTAAAATAATCGGCGAGTATATAGTTACCACTTACATATACGAATACACCAATCCCCATCCCTATCACCGCACTCACACCTGCTGCCAATCCATCGAGCCCATCCGTAAGATTGGCGCCGTTCGATACTGCGGTGACGATGAACATCACGATCAGTATATACACGATCCAGGTATATTTTTCCGCACCCGGTCCTATCCAGCTCACCAGTTTGCTGTAATTGAACTCATGGTTCTTTACAAAAGGAATGGTGGTGATCGGTGTTTTTACTTTCACAAATTTTTTCTCCACGCCATTCAGTTTCCTGATCACGATGTTGGAATCTTTTGCCAGCCGCTCCCCTTTCTGCAACTGTGCCTGCGGACTGGTGACCACTTCTCTTTCCACCGTTACTGCATTGCTGAAATAGAGTGTAAAACCAATGATGATACTCAAGCCTATCTGCCCGATGATCTTTGAAACTCCCGCCAGTCCATCACTGTCCTTCTTTTTATAGGTCTCTCCTTTTTCCAATGCCGCTTTTCTTGCCCTGATCTTAAAGAGGTCATCAAAAAAACCGATCAATCCCAGCCATACCGTACACAATACCATCAGGCGTATATATACTTTGTCGAGATTCGCAAACAGTAATGTGGGGATCAATATGCTTAGCAGGATAATGATACCGCCCATAGTGGGTGTTCCTTTCTTCTGCGCCTCGCCCTGCAAACCCAATTCACGAACACTCTCACCGATCTGTTTTTTCTTCAGGAATAAAATGATACGCTTACCATACACCGTAGCAATTACCAGTGACAGTATCACCGCCATCGCAATACGGAATGTCAGGAACTGGAAAAGACCCGCACCAGGAACGTGGAACTCTTTGTTTAGCCAGTTAAACAGGTAGTATAGCATATTAATAAGTTGTTAGTTGTAAGATGGGAGATGACAGACTTTTTGTCTTACATCTTCCAACGGTCATCTCTCATCTATTTCCCCAGCAGGTCAAACATTTCCTGCAGTACTTCTTTATCATCAAAATGACTCTTCACGCCTTTGATATCCTGGTATTTCTCATGTCCTTTTCCTGCTACCAGTATGATATCCTCTTTGCCCGCCATACCCACTGCCGTTTTAATCGCTTCCTTTCTGTCGGTTATCGATATGTATTTTCTTCTTGCGGAACTACTGAGTCCTTTTTCCATATCAGCCAGTATCGCTTCCGGATCTTCCGATCTTGGGTTATCGCTGGTAAGGATCACACGGTCGCTCAGGTCGCAGGCGGTTTGTGCCATGATGGGGCGTTTGGTGGTATCCCTGTCGCCGCCACAACCCACTACCGTGATCACCTGCTCATGACCTTTTCGTAATTTTTTGATGGTCATCAGTACATTCTCCAATGCATCGGGTGTATGTGCATAATCAACAATACCGATGATCATGCCTGCGCTGATGATATAATCAAATCTTCCTTCTGCGCCGCTCAAAAGACTTAAGGCAGTCAATACCGTTTCGCTTTCTTCCCCCAGGCAAACAGCCGCTCCGTAAACTGCCAGTAAATTGTATGCGTTAAATTCTCCTATCAACCGGAAATGCACTTCTTTATCGTTAACTGTCATTACCAGTCCTGTCAATGCATTCTCCAGTATCTTTCCTTTGAAAGCTGCCGGAGATTTCAGGCTGTACATATATTTTTTTGCGTGCGTGTTCTGCAACATCACTTCGCCACGCTTATCATCCGCATTCGAAACAGCAAATGCAGTTGAGGGCAAGTGATCGAAGAATGCTTTCTTCACACGGATGTATTCTTCGAAAGTTTTATGGTAATCAAGATGATCATGCGTGATATTGCTGAAGATGCCACCTGTAAACTGCAATCCCGTTATACGATGTTGGTGTATGGCATGACTGCTGCTTTCCATGAATACATGGGTGCAACCTTCGTCCAGCATTTGTTTCAACAACGCATTCAGGCTTACCGCATCAGGCGTAGTATGCGTTGCGGGTATAACAGTATCCGCTATCTGGTTCTGCACCGTACTTACCAATCCGCATTTATAACCCAACTGTGTAAACAATTTGAACAATACAGTAGCGATCGTTGTTTTTCCATTCGTACCGGTAACACCTACCAGTTTCACTTTCAATGATGGCTCATCATAAAAATTATGCGCCATGTAGGCAACCGCCTCATGTGTATTGTTTACCTGCAGGTAAGTAATACCTTCTGTTAATGTTTTCGGCATCTCTTCGCAAACGACCGCAACTGCCCCCGAAGCGATCGCCTTATCAATAAATGCATGTCCGTCTGACTGTACTCCTTTGATGGCAACAAACACAGAACCATCCTCCACCCTGCGGGAATCAATTGCGATAGAACTAACAGCAATACCAGTACTGCCATTCACCTGCTGCAGGTGCACTTTGTATAATATGTCCTGTAATGTTTTCATCCCCGTGTCGGGCCGCTCAAAGCGGCCTGACATTCTTTTATTTTAATTAATTCAATTCAACATTCACCAACTGTCCCTTCACAATCGCCTGCCCCGCCAATACCGATTGCGCAATCACTTTCCCTTTACCTCTCACCTGCATCTTCAATCCCATATTCTCGCACAGGTATAATGCATCTTTCAAACCCATCCCTTTCAATTGCGGCATAGTATTATTAACCGGTACTGTTTTTTTATTCAATACCAATGAGGCATTCTTTGCATTCATATCTATCCATTCATCCGTCAGGTAAGTAGAATCGCTATAAGGCATCGACAGTCTTGCAGCAACCAGTTTCATATCCTGTTTGTTACCTGCATAACTGAATGCGCTGCTGTCAGTTTTTCTTTTACTGGTTCCTGCGGTATTGCTTTGAATGATATAAGTACTGTATAACCTGTCAGAGATCTCTTTAAATACCGGCCCTGCGATCGCACCTCCATAATACACTGCGGCATGAGCTTTATTTTTTATGATCACCACACAGGTGTACTGTGGATTGTCAGCAGGGAAATAGCCGGCGAAAGAGGACTGGTAAATTTTATCCGCATACCCACGGTTACCATTTGCCACCAGCGCAGTACCTGTTTTGCCCGCTACTTTATACGATGTATTCTTAAACAGTTCTTTTGCGGTCCCGGCAGTACAAACACCTTCCAGGCATACCTGCAATTGTTGCAGCGTAAGGTCACTGCATATTTTTTCATCAAGTACTTTCGGATCGAATTCACGGATCAATACACCCTCTTCTTTTACCGCGCTCACCAGGTAAGGACGCATCATTCTTCCTTTATTGGCAACTGCGTTGTATAGCATGGTTGTCTGCAAAGGGCTTACTGATAAATTGTAGCCGAATGCCATCCATGGCAATGTGGTTGGCCCCCAGAATTTTCCGCCGGGTTTATAGATAACCGGGCTTCTTTCACCTCTCAGGTCAATACCTGTCACCGTATCCATCCGCATTTTTTTCAGGTGCCGAAGGAACTGGTTAGGCGCAGCCGCATAATACACAGAGGCCAGTTTGGCCATGGCCACATTGGAACTAAGTTCAAATGAATGTTGTACCGTAGTTTCATTCTCCTTGTGCACTTCTGAATCATACACCGTCTGACCGGCTATTTTCCATGCACCATGTTCCAGGTTAATACCCTGGTTCAAAGACACTTTTTTATCTTCCAGCAATGCCAACATAGTTGCCAGCTTAAAAGTGGAGCCTGGCTCTGTGGGTGTGATGGCATAATTGAAATCTTCCCAGTAACTGCCATCGCTTCTTTTACCTAGATTAGCGATCGCTTTGATCTTTCCCGTTTTCACTTCCATCACAATGGCGCAGCCATGTTCCGCTTCATTTTTGATCAGCATTTTCATTAATGCGGTCTCCGTGATGTCCTGGATAAACACATCGATAGTGCTGACGATATCCTTTCCTGTTTCCGGCTCTATCTCGTAAGTATCATCTATCGGAACGCTCACACCACCGGCAATGGTTCGTACCGTACGCTTACCGTTTCTTCCTTTTAATAAGCTATCATAGGTCATCTCCAGTCCCACTTTATTGGAATCGCGTGCAAGACCTATCGTACGGAACGCCAGCATCTGGTATGGATTCAGCCTGATTGTTTTTTCATTCGCGATCATCCCGCTCTTATACCTTCCCAACCTGAAAAGCGGGAACTTCCGCAACTGCTCATACTCGCGGAAGGATATTTTTTTCCGAAGCAGGAAATAGCCATCTTCATTTTTATAACCCTGCAGTAATAAAGTTTTAATCTCACCAGCATTCTGATCTTTAAAAAGGCCGGCCCATGCAAGACTAAGAGAGTCAAGATGTGTACGGAAAAGCTGTCCGTTCTTTTCACGCAATGCATCAACACGAAAATCCATATAGATATCAAACTGCGGGATACTTGTACTCAGCATTTGTCCATCTTCACTATAAATGGTTCCGCGCTCGGCTTCTATCTCATCCAGTTTCACATGCAGGCTGTCGCTCATACTGCGCCAATGTTTGCCCTGTACCTGCTGGATATAGATCGCCTTACCAAAAATGGCCACACAGGCGATCACCACCAGTATGTAACTGAGGTAAACTCTCCATAGTATGTCGCGTTTTACATCCAAGGGTTAATTGTTAATTACTAATTATTAATTCGCTGCAACCGCTCCGGCATATCCTTACTCACTTTCAACCCCAATGGCTCCGCTGCTTTTACGATCTGCGCTTCCTGGCTCCTGAACATCACTTCACTTTTCAGCGTTTTGTATTCGTATTGCAGTTCTTTCAGTTCCCCGGTGGTACTATTGATCCTCCGAATCGTTTTATCCGATCTATGTCCATTTGCGATATACAGCACAGCCAATACAGACAGGAACAGAAAGAACGGTATGTTCTTTACGATCCACTGGTAGTTGAACAATCCTTTCAGTGGGTTCCAGGGTGTTGTATTTTTTGTTTCTTCTGCCATTTGTGATTAGTATACTGTCAATACCCTCTATATCTTTTCCGCCACACGCAACTTCGCGCTCCTGCTTCTTGCATTCCTCTTCAGTTCTTCGTCAGAAGCCGTTACAGGTTTCTTTGTTACTATTGTAAACACCTCTTCTTTCGTTACAGACATGAAGGGGTTATCGACTGTTTCGTCAAAACTGCCCTGGCGGAAGAAATTCTTCACTACCCTGTCTTCTATGGAATGGAAGGTGATGATGGCAACACGGCCACCTTTTTTCAGCACAGCAGGAACCTGCTGCAGCATGTCTTTCAACGCACCCAGTTCATCATTCACCCCGATTCGCAAAGCCTGGAACACCTGAGCCAAATACTTATGGGGATTTCCTTTCACCACGGGACCGATGAGCGTCTTGAACTGTTCGATGGTTGACGACTGCAGGTGTTTTCTTTCCTGCACAATATGCCTGGCCAGTGTTTTGGAGTTGGTTACTTCTCCATACTGTTCAAACAGTTTGTGCAGTTGCGCCTCGCTGTAATCACGGATGATGTCAGCGGCTGAATTAGCCTGTCGCCTGTCCATACGCATGTCCAGCGGACCAGCGAAACGTGTAGAAAAACCACGATCGCCTTCGTCAAACTGGTGACTGCTTACGCCCAGGTCGGCTAAGATGCCATCTACTTCCGTCACTTTATGCAAACGCAGCATACGTTGCAGGTGACGGAAATTCTGTGCAACAAAAATCACACGGTCATCACCGGGCAGGTTGTTCTGCGCATCAGCATCCTGGTCGAACGCAAACAGTTTTCCGTTTGCATCCAACTGTGCCAAAATGCCTTTGCTATGACCACCTCCTCCAAACGTGCAATCCACATACACGCCATCAGGTTTAATGGACAAGCCGTCTAGCGTTTCCTGGAAGAGGACGGGAACGTGATAATCGGAACCGGGGATTGGGAATTTGGATTCAGCATTATTTCCTGATCCTTGTTCCTTGTTCCTTGTTCCTTTTTTCTTCATTCTTTTTCTTTTTCCGTCATCACTTCCTGCGCCAGGCTGCTAAAGGCCTCGGGTGAGAAATCCTCAAAGAGCTGTTTGTACTTACTGGCATCCCAGATCTCGAAACGGTCAAGTGCGGCGGCCACAACAATGTCTTTGGCCAGCCCGGCAAATTCACGCAGTGTTGGCGGAAGGAGCATACGGTTGGCGGAATCGAGTTCCACTTCGGTGGCCCCACCTAAAAACTGGCGGCGAAATTGACGTACTTTTGGGTCGAAATCATTCAACTGGCTGATCTTGGCAATAATCAATTCCCAACTTTTGAGCGGGTATAGCGTGAGGCATTTTTCAAACCCACGGCTGAGGATAAAGCGCGTCTCCCCTTCCGGCAACTGTTTTTTCAGTCCGCCGGGAAGCAGGAAGCGACCTTTCGCATCAACCGTAGCCTCATATTCGCCGTGAAAACCGTTCATAAATGGGTGAGAATTACCAAGATTACCACTTGTTGACACAAAATAACACTTTTTCCCACTTTTATTTTCAAAATGGGCTATTTGTATTTATCCACCATAATTAATTGACCTGTAATGCAATGCAGTAAAGGCTTTGAAGTGATTTTTGCCCCTAAAAAGCTGAATTTGTTGTGAATTGATGTGGATAACAGGTGCGAAACCGATAACCAATTGTGAATTAGTTGATTTTCAATACCCTACAAAATGGCCATTGTTGGTTACTCAGGCAGCCCGTTGATCAAAAAACTGGGTATCAAGCCTGAAATGAAGTTGCTGATCCTCAACCAGCCCACAGCATACTGGTCATGGCTGGGAAGTGACCTCAGTGCGCAAACCGTTTCCTCCGCTCCTGCCGACCTCGTGCATTTATTCGCTGTATCCCGAAAGGAACTGGAGAAATCGTTTACTGTGCTGATCAAAAAATCCCATCCCAAAACCATTATATGGATCTCATGGTATAAAAAATCAGCCAAGATGCCTACCGACATTACAGAAGATATTATCAGGGAAATTGTTTTGCCAACCGGTTGGGTGGATATAAAAGTTTGCGCCGTAAGCGATCAATGGAGCGGCCTAAAAATCGTTAAACGAATTTCAGAAAGATAAGCTGTGTAAATCTGTGCCTTCTGTGGCAACAATTTTTCGCCACAAAAGGCACAGATTTATACAGACGAAAACAAAGGACAACTATGCATCCAAAAGAGCTTTCAATAAAAGACTATACTTACGAATTACCTGCTGACCGCATTGCAAAATATCCTGTACCGCAAAGAGACCAAAGCAAGCTGCTGATCTGGCAGAATGGTGAGATCAAAGAAGCTACTTATACGCATATTGCTGACCATATCCCCCATGAAAGTCTGCTCGTTTTTAATAATACCAAAGTAGTAGAGGCCCGTCTTATTTTCCAGAAGCCCAGCGGCGGATTGATCGAGATATTTTGCCTGGAACCACATGAGCAATATGGAGATATTACAACGGCCATGATGCAGAGGGGAAAAGTGTTGTGGAAATGTTTGGTGGGAGGCGCGAAGAAATGGAAAAAACCATCGCTGATTCATAAGATTGATAAAGGATTTTCTCAGATTGTTCTTGCTGCGAAAAAAATGGAGCAGGTACTTGACTATTATATTATTGAGTTAAGCTGGGATGATCCTTCTGTAAGTTTTGCAGAACTACTGCACCTGGCAGGAGCTGTTCCCTTGCCACCTTACCTCTACAGGGCCGTAGAAGAATCGGATAAAGAACGATACCAGACCATTTATGCAAAACACGATGGCTCTGTAGCGGCACCTACGGCAGGATTACATTTTACAGAGTCGATTTTCACCGCTTTGCATAGTAAACATATTGTGCATGATTTTGTGACGCTGCATGTTGGCGCGGGTACCTTCAAACCGGTTAAAGCAGCCACCATGCAGGAGCACGATATGCATGCTGAATTCATTGATGTAAACAGGAGTCTTATATCGAACCTGGAAAAACACCTGTCAAAAAAGATCATTGCTGTTGGCACCACTTCCCTCAGAACCCTGGAAAGCCTGTATTGGCTGGGGAGAAAGATCATACACAATCCTGCCATTACGCCGGAAGAGTTACATGTAACACAATGGGAAGTATATGAGGTCGCAGAAACTACTATTACCGCAGTTAGTTCATTACAGGCGCTTCTTGACTGGATGGATACACATCAACTAAACAGGCTACTCAGCAAAACACAGATCATTATTGCACCTGGATATTCTTTCAGGATCATTCACGGACTCATCACGAATTTTCACCAGCCGCAGTCTACTTTATTGCTATTGGTATCAGCTATTACAGGAAATGACTGGAGAAAAATATATGAACATGCACTGCAGCATGATTTCCGTTTTCTCAGTTATGGTGATGGGTCACTTCTTTGGCTTCCCGAATAACTCTGCGTAACCTCATGTAACTCTTGTTCTCTGCGGTGAAGAAAAATTTTGAAATGCGCGCACTCCGTAGATGGAGAAGTTTTTCACCGCAGAGAACAAGAGTTACATGAGGTTACGCAGAGTTAATTTATACCTGTTGGGCTAATGGCATCTCTACTGTGAATATGCTTCCTTTCCCCGGTGTGCTTTCTACCTTGATCCTGCCCTTGTGGGCATCGATAACGGTTTTTACATAGCTCATACCCAAACCAAACCCTTTTACATTATGGAGATTACCCGTATGTGCCCGATAGAATTTTTCGAAAATACGTTTTACGGATTCTTTATTCATACCGATACCATTATCTTCAACACGTATCGCGAGGAATTTTTTTGTGCAGTGTGTCGTGATGATGATCCTGGGGTTCTCTTTTGAATACTTAATGGCGTTATCGATCAAGTTAGAAAGCAGGTTGGTAAAATGTACCTCATCTGCATTGATCAGGTCAGTTTTTGCATTCAGGTTCACCCGTATCTCGCCTTGTTTGTCTTTTAACTGTAGCTGGTAATTTTCCTGTACATCAGTAATAATTTCATGCACATGCAATGGCTGAAGATTCAACTGCAGTTCCTGTCTTTCCATCAATGCTGCCTGGAGTATGGTTTCCACATGTTTATTCATCCGCACATTTTCTTCCTTGATAATACTGCTGAAGTATTTGGATTTTTCTTTATCCGCCTGCACTTTTTCATTACGCAAAGCATCCACCGCCAGTGAAATGGTGGCCAGCGGTGTTTTAAACTCATGCGTCATGTTATTGATAAAATCGCTTTTGATCTCACTCAGTTTACGTTGCCGTAAAAGCGTTCTTACCGTGACAAAAAAAGCTGCGATGATGATCAGCATAAACACCGCAGCTCCTATAAACACCCATTTCAATGAGGAAAGCGCCTGTTGCTTATAGGCTGGTACCATTACCGCTAGTGTTTCGGTACGCGCCATACCCTCTATATCTGAACCACTTTCCGGAAAAACAGCGCTGGATATCATGTAATAATTATCCTTATCATTAAACTGCTTGTGAAAATCCTTTGAATACATTTCCAATTCGTCATTGGCATCAATGACCGCTAATTCAAATTCCAGTTTTTTTAATCCCCTGCTTTCAAAAGCAGATTTGAGTCTTGCACGGATCTGCTGTAAAGTGAATTTTTCCGCAAGGGTAGGCGGTTTCAGTAAATGAAGATGAAAGTCTGAATTAAAAGAAAGCCCTCCTCTGCGGGGCAGGCGTAGTTGCTGGTTATAGGTATTATTCGAAAGTTCATCTGCAACACTCTTTAATACCTCGATCTGTTTTTCCTTTAACTGGGATTCAGTTAATGCCAATATATTGTCTAACCAGGATTTTTGTAAAAAAATCAATCCCAGAAGCGACAGTGAAATCAGTATGGTGATGGCAGGGAAAGTTCTCTTCATCGTCTTACAAATATAATCGTAACCTACTAACACACTATAGGGGCCATTAGCTTTATCAGGATTTTAACGCGCCTCTTTCAACCCTCTTTTTTTTTGAAATAACCAGTTTATCTTATCTTTTCAATATGACAGCCCCGGCTCCCGGCATATTACTGATATCCGATCCTTTCCTGAAGGACCCGAATTTTGTCCGTTCAGTAGTGTTTCTATGCGAGCACAGGGAAGAGGGTAGCTTTGGTTTCGTCCTTAATAAATCGCACGACCATGAAATCGGCGACCTGATCCAGGGCGCCGATGGGATCCGTTTCCCGGTGTACGAAGGCGGCCCGGTTCAAAAAGATACCCTGCATTTTCTTCACCAATGTCCCGGTTTAATCGGGGGTGTGGAAGTGGTGGATGGCATTTATTGGGGCGGTGATTTTGAAATCGTTTTATCACTGCTGAAAGAAAATAAACTGAGTAAAAAAGATATCCGTTTTTTTCTCGGTTATAGCGGATGGTCGGAAGGACAACTGGATGAAGAAATGAAAGAAAAAAGCTGGATCACCCGGGAAGCTACAAGACCCCTGGTATTTAATATGGATACCAAAGAAACCTGGAAAAAAGCCCTGGGGGAACTGGGGGGTGAATATAAGCAGATGACGAATTACCCGATAGATCCGCAACTGAACTGATCGCGGATTTTGATCGCGGATTACACGGATTTTTTTATGATTTGCGCTGAAATTAGAGACAGTTTAAAATAGCAGTTTTGATGATGCTGAAAAAGTTTCACTAAGAGTGGATAAGAGAAAAAGAGTGTAAAAGAGATTTTGTAATCCACCTCTGTTACACTCTATTATATTATAACGAAAATGGCTCCAGTGGGAGCCATTTCAATATCATACCAATCATATCTAAAATCCGTGTAATCCGTGATTAAAATCCGTGTAATCCGCGATCACAGGGATTGCGCACCTTCCACCAGTACCGTTACTTTGTTGTTCAGTACTTCCACAAACCCACTCTGGATAGAATAGCTTTCGCTGTTTTTCTTACTGTCTTTTAAGATCTTCAGGTTTCCTTTTCCCAGGGCACTTACCAGTGGTGCGTGCTTATCCAGTATCTCAAACAAACCCGTAATACCCGGCAGCATCACACCGTACACTTCGCCGCTGTAGAGTTTTTTTTCGGGGGTTAATATTTCTAAGGTCATGCTTATCAGTTTGTAGTTTGTAGTCTGTTGTCTGTGGTTATAGATTGCAAATAACAAACTAAAGACCACAGACTAAAGACTACAGACTGTTTTTTATGCTTTCGCCGCGTCCATCATTTTCTTACCCTTCTCCACCGCTTCTTCCAGGGTACCTACCAGGTTGAATGCTGCTTCAGGATATTCGTCCACTTCTCCATCCATGATCGCGTTGAAGGCGCGGATAGTGTCGTTGATGTCTACGAATACACCTTTCAGACCTGTAAACTGTTCGGCCACGTGGAAAGGCTGTGACAGGAAACGTTGTACTTTACGTGCACGCTGTACGGTCATTTTATCTTCTTCGCTCAACTCGTCCATACCGAGGATGGCGATGATATCCTGTAATTCTTTATACCGCTGTAAGATCAGTTTTACACGGTTCGCACAATCATAATGCGCTTCACCCACAATAGCAGGGGTAAGGATCCTTGAAGTAGAATCCAATGGGTCCACCGCAGGATAGATACCTAAGTCAGCGATTTTACGGCTCAGTACCGTAGTCGCATCCAGGTGGGCGAAAGTGGTTGCCGGGGCCGGATCGGTCAAGTCATCCGCAGGTACGTAAACCGCCTGTACGGAAGTGATCGAACCGTTTTTGGTGGATGTGATACGTTCCTGCATCAATCCCATCTCGGTAGCTAGTGTTGGCTGGTAACCTACCGCTGACGGCATACGTCCCAACAGGGCCGATACTTCTGAACCAGCCTGTGTGAAACGGAAGATATTATCTACGAAGAACAAGATGTCCTTTCCTTTACCGGTGCCATCTCCATCACGGAAATACTCAGCGATAGAAAGACCGCTCAAAGCCACACGTGCACGAGCACCCGGGGGTTCGTTCATCTGTCCGAATACAAAAGTCGCTTTGGAATCTTTCAATCCTTCCATATCCACTTTGCTCAGGTCCCATCCGCCTTCTTCCATGCTGTGTTTGAATGCGTCACCATATTTCATGATACCGGCTTCGATCATTTCACGCAGCAGGTCATTTCCCTCACGGGTACGCTCACCCACACCGGCGAATACCGACAGACCACCGTGGCCCTTGGCGATATTGTTGATCAATTCCTGGATCAATACGGTTTTACCTACACCCGCACCACCAAACAGACCGATCTTACCACCTTTTGCATAAGGCTCGATCAGGTCAATTACCTTGATACCGGTAAACAGTATCTCAGAAGCTGTACTCAGGTCCTCAAACAATGGGGGTTTATTGTGAATGGCACGACCGCCTTCTTTGCTTACCTGTGGCAGACCATCGATCGCGTCACCCGTTACATTGAACAGTCGGCCATTGATCAACTCGCCGACAGGCATGGTGATCGCTTTACCGGTATCTATTACTGTCATACCGCGCACCAGGCCCTCGGTACCGTCCATTGCGATGGTACGAACACTATCCTCACCCAGGTGCTGCTGAACTTCCAGAACCAGTTTGTCACCATTTTCTCTGGTGATTTCCAGTGCGTTATAAATTTCCGGCAAAGTATTATCGTCGGGGAAATGTACATCGACCACCGCTCCGATAATCTGTTTGATCTTACCTTTTGTAGCCATATCAGGAGATATATTGAGTTTAAAAAAATGCAGTTTTAGGGGTCACCGGGAACCGGTTTTCCAACTTGGCGGCAAAGGTAAGGGGATGGAGGGGAAATTGAGAAAAAACAGGGTGAAAATTAGAAAATTGTGGGGAAATCGGGAGTAAAATAGACTTCCTTGTCCAGCGATCCGATTTTCAAAGCGTCTGATTTAAAAACGCAGTCTTACCGATGTTTGGGAAATTTCAATAAGAGAAGGACAAGAGAAAAGAAGCCATAAAAGAGTGCATATTCTGATTGATAACATATCTTTTATAGCTTCTTTTCATCTTCAAACTTGAAGTCGCAAAATGCGACTTCAAGTTCAATAAATCAGTTGCTGATTAAAGCTGCTGCCATAGAAGCGCCGCGAGTACCGCCCCTACGATGGGTGCAAGTACCGGTATCCAACTATAACCCCAGTCACTGCCGCCTTTGTTTTTCATGGGCAGAATGGCATGCATGATGCGCGGGCCAAGATCCCGGGCGGGATTGATGGCATAGCCTGTTGGTCCGCCAAGACTTAATCCAATACCCAATACCAGTAACGCAACCGGAAGGGCATTTAAGGAGCCCAGTGAACTATCTGCACGTGTAATAAAAAGAACGCCGAGAATAAATATGAATGTTCCCACCAGTTCTGACATGAAATTGTCTACCGGTTTACGGATCGATGGTGAGGTACAGAATACACCGAGTTTGGTGGCCGCATCTTCTGTAGCGTTAAAATGCTGCCGGTAAGTGATCCATACAATCAATGCCCCGAGCATAGCGCCGAGCATCTGTGCAGCGAGATAGGTGGGAACGACGGCCCATTCCAGTTTTCCGATAGCCGCCAGTGCAAAGGTGACTGCAGGATTCAGGTTGGCACCATGTTCCGGTGATCCAACGGCATATACCGCTACAAAAACAGCAATGGCCCAGCCAAATGTGATGGCGATCAATCCGCCATTATTACCTTTTGTTTTATGAAGAATCACATTGGCAACAACGCCATCACCCAATACAAGCAGCAAAGCGGTGCCGGTAAGTTCGGCTACAAATGGAGACATAGGCAATCGTTTGTTTGAAGAACCCTGAAATTAGGAAAGTATATACTGACCTGCAAGTGTTTTAAAAGAAAGTACCTGTTCTTCTTTCCATAAGGCATCTTTGGACAGTACTTCTATAAAAAGGTCCGCGACCAATGGCGCCAGTTCTATGGCAACCCGTGCATCAAGGAATAAGATACGCGTTCTGCGGGCAAGGATATCTTCCACTGTTTGCGCCATTTCGTGACGGATCGCGTAGATGATATCAGCAAAACTGTATGGGAAACCAGGATGGATGGGATATTGCCATTGTTCATTTTCTGAAATGATGGATCGGATGGCCTGTGCTCTTTGAGCAGGATCCCCAATGGTAAGATCCCTTGTGATACAATCGCTTTTGTCCTGTTTACTGATGAAAACCGCGTTATCGATCGCATCTTCGGCCATTTTGCGGTAGGTGGTCCATTTGCCGCCTGTTATGGTGACGAGGCCACTGGGTGATACGATCAATGTGTGATCCCTTGCGAGCAGTGCTGTACGCTTGGGACCGCCCGCATTTACCAGCGGACGCAACCCTGCAAATACACTTTTTACATCTTTTCGTGTAACAGGGATATTTCCATAGCGGTTGATATGACTTAGTATAAATTCAATTTCCTCTTCCAGTGGTTTAGGCTCTGGTTCCACATCGTCAACCGGTGTATCGGTTGTGCCTAAAATGACTTTATCCTGCCAGGGTACGGCAAACAATACACGGCCATCATCGGTTTTGGGTATCATCATGGCATCAGTTCCGGGGAAGAATGAACGATCTACCACAAGGTGTATCCCCTGAGATGGCGATACGATATCATGTTTTGCATGGTCATCCATTTGGAGCACGGCATCTGTGAAAACTCCGGTTGCATTGATCACGGATTTCGCGGATTGGATGTAGGATTGACCGTTTAACGTATCCATACATTGTATGCCGGTGATCTTTCCTTTTGTATTTTTTTGAAATCCTTCGACCTTGCAATAATTAATCAATACGGCACCGTGACTGGCTGCTGTTGCTGCGAGATCGATACAAAGCCGGCTGTCATTGAACTGCCCATCAAAATACAATATGCCTCCTGATAGTTTTGTATGATTGATAGAAGGAAGGCGTTCAATGGTTTGTTTTTTGGAGAGTACCTGTGTTTTACCTAGTGATAATTTTCCTGAGAGAAGGTCATACAACCTTAGGCCGATAGCATAATACCATTTCTGCCACCAACTATACACCGGTAATACAAATGGCTGAACAGAGGTGAGATGTGGTGCGTTATGTAACAGGTATCCTCTTTCGCGAAGCGCTTCTTTTACCAGTTTGATATTGCCCTGCGCGAGGTAACGTACACCGCCATGCACCAGTTTGGTGGCACGGCTGGACGTGCCTTTGGAAAAATCGTATTGTTCAAGCAGTAATGTTTTGTAACCGCGCGTGGCCGCATCTACCGCTGCGCCCAACCCCGTTGCACCACCACCTATGATAATGATATCCCATTGAGATCCTGGTGATAACCGTTCTAACATTTCCTGCCTGTTCATGGGCTGTATTTTGAAATTGGGGAATTGGGAAATTCTGAAATTGCAATTTCCCAATTTCCCAATTCCCAATTCCAAAATTTATAAGTTGCTCCAACTAACCGCCGCCCCAATCGCCCGCTCCCATCCTTTTGCTAATTCATTTCTTTTGTCGTCATTCATAGCGGGTGTAAATGTTCTTTCCATCTGCCACTGACGGCTGATATCATCCAGACTGCTCCAGTAACCTACTGCGAGACCGGCGAGATAAGCGGCACCTAATGCCGTTGTTTCTATGATCGTGGGGCGGATAACTTTTGTTTGTAGCAGGTCGCTCTGGAACTGCATCAGCAGGTTATTGGCCGTAGCGCCCCCATCCACACGCAATTCTTTGATCGCGATACCGGAATCGGCTTCCATGGCTTTGAGTACATCCATGGTTTGGTACGCGATACTGTCGAGTGCGGCCCGGGCAATATGTGCGCGTGAGGTGCCGCGCGTGATCCCTACTATCGTACCACGTGCATACTGGTTCCAGTAAGGCGCACCCAATCCCGCGAAAGCGGGTACCACGTAAACGCCATCACTTGTTTCCACTTTGGCTGCCAGTGATTCGATTTCTGCAGAGCTGCGGATGATCTGTAAGCCATCACGCAGCCATTGAACTACTGCGCCTGCAATAAAGACGCTTCCTTCCAGTGCGTATTGCGTTATCCCGTTTACTTTCCAGGCAACAGTGGTCAGCAGGTTATTGGATGAAGTGATGGCTTTCTCACCGGTATTCATCAGCATAAAACAACCGGTTCCGTACGTATTCTTGACCATTCCCGGTTGTGTACACATCTGCCCGAACAATGCTGCCTGCTGGTCACCGGCTATACCTGCTATGGGTATGTTGTGCGCACTCAGGATATTCTGTGTATGACCATATACTTCGCTGCTGCTTTTTACTTCCGGCAACATGTTGGCAGGCACATCCATTATCTTCAGTAACTCCTCATCCCATTGCAGTGTATGTATATTGAACAACATGGTGCGCGAAGCGTTGGATACATCGGTGGCGTGCACCAGTCCATTGGTGAGTTTCCACAACAGCCAGCTATCGATCGTACCAAAACAGAGTTCTCCTTTTTCGGCCCTGGCCCTTGCACCCTGCACATTATCCAGTATCCACCTGATCTTGGTGGCGGAGAAATATGCATCTACCACCAATCCTGTTTTTTGCTGGATCGTTTTATCGAGTCCCTGTTTTTTCAGTTCATCACAAAATGCGGCGGTGCGCCTGTCCTGCCAAACAATCGCATGATGTATCGGCTGACCTGTTTGCTTATCCCATACAACCGTTGTTTCGCGCTGGTTGGTGATGCCGATAGCGGCTATGTCTTTTACAGTTAATCCCGCTTTGGTAATGGCTTCTGCCGCCACACCCAACTGCGAGCTCCATATTTCGTTGGCATCATGCTCTACCCAGCCCGGCTGCGGAAAGATCTGTTCAAACTCTTTTTGTGCAACAGAAATGATCGCACCTTTTTTATCAAATACTATAGCACGGCTGCTGGTGGTTCCCTGGTCGAATGAGAGAATGTATTGGCTCATGGCAAGTGTTTAGTTCGTTAAAGTAGGTAAAAAAGTTAAATGGGTTAAAGCGGTATATCATTTTTACCCCTTTAACCCATTTAACTTTTTTAACTGAATCAGATCGACTACCGCTGCGGCTTTAACCAGCTTTCAGGATTCAGCTGCACAGCTTTCTCGTTCATGATTGAAAACATCAGTATTCCTTCCCCGTCTATGGATGTACCTGATTTGCCAATAATGGTTCCGGCCTTTACTTCCTGGCCGCGGGAAACATTCACAGAAGACAGGTTGCTGTAGCCGCAAAAATATTTACCATGCCGGATCACTACAAACTCGTTATCGTCGGCGCTTACGCTTACCACTACACCATCTGCCACTGATTTTACGGTTGAACCGATCGGGAGTGAAATTTCTATCCCGTCAAGTGTCCGCTTTAGCTGGGTTCCCTGTATTTTTTCAGTCCCCAGATGCCCGGTTACAACCCCGGTAGATACGGGCCAGGGCAATCTCCCTTTGTTATTTTCGAAATTGATGGACAACTCCCGTCCTTCCGGTGTTGATTCCAGCGGGGAATACCCTCTATCCCTTCCTATCGCCACTACCCCGGTAACGGGTTCATTGCTGTTTGGTTTTGTTGGACTTGCTGTTGCCGGGGCATTTTTTGCGACTATATCAGCCTGGGGTTTTTTCTTCTGATCCTCCAGTGCTTTTAGTCTTGCCGCCTCTCTTTTTTTCTCCTCTTCAATCTCCCTGCGTATAACAGCATTATAAGCCTGCCGTACTTTCTGACGTTCTTTTTCACGATCACGGATCTGGGTGTTGATTTCTTTTTCTTTTCCCTGCAATTGTTTCACCACCTGATCCTGTTCATTCCTGTCAACCTGTAATACTTTCAACTGGTCGCTTTGTGTCTGTAGTGTTGCCAGGCGGTCTTTTTTGTTCAAACTGAGTACCCCGATCTTTTCCTGTAGTAACAGATCGGATTTGACAATGGTATTGGCCTGTGTTTCCCTGTTCTGGCGATAGCTTTTCAGATAGGTAACACGTTTAACAGCATCATTAAAACTGCCTGCAGAAAACAGGAAGTTGAGGTATTCATAACTGCTGCGGTTTTTATAAGCAAATACAATGCTTTTCGCATACTTCACTTTCAAGGTATCCAGTTCTCTTCTTAACCGGTAAATATCACGTTCATTCAGAAAAATGGTCTCATCCAGTTGCCTCACCTGCCGGTTGATACCATTGATCAGCTCCTGTCGTTTATTGATCTTGCTTTTGATGATCGCCAGCTGTTTGAGGGATACTTTTTTATTTTTCTGTGTTTCGGTGTACTGGCGGTTGAGTTCTGCCAGTTCTTTCTGGAGATCCTGTTCTTTTTTCTGGAGTTCTTCCCTTGTCTGGGCAAAAGCGCCAAAAGATAATCCCGCAACAAGAAAGATGGCAGAAAAAACCCGTATCAGCATGCTATGGTATTTATATAAGGTTAATGATTTCATTCGATTTGAACTGCTAAGTTGCCGGTAAGTTACTTACGCTTTAAATTTTTAGGTATGTCGAAGTTGTATTTTAACGCTTCATTTAGGGTATACTCCTTGAAATCAAGGGTAATATCCAGTTTTGATTTTTCAGCTATTGTTATCCTGCGGAAGGTAGCAAACTGGTATTGACCCATCGGTTTGTATTCACTGAAAGTAATATCACCCGTGCGGTTCCGTTGTATATCCACATCATCCAGCTTGCTGTGCTGTACTTTATGATCCGCATCATTATCGAGTGTGATCAGGTGTTTGAAAAGACTGCCGATCGTCAAAACCAGTAATTGTGAGGCCCCCGATTTATAGGAGACCACATTATTGCTCACAAATACCGGGTTGCCAATGATCAGGTCCTGCAGTGTGGCAAAATCAAAAGGTATCTGTGTCATTTCCTGAAGATAACTGATGGACCGGTAAGTTACCCCTTTATCGGCTCCTACCAGTTGCACAACAATCACACTGTCTTTTTTAATTTTTGCTTCCAGGCCTACCGCTGATATCCCAAGAAAACTTCCTTTTATTTTAATAAGGATGATACTGTCCTTTTTCATACTCACATAAGCGGTATAATTATCGCTTTGTTCCGGTCCCTCATAATCTACTTTGATCTTGGCATTGAACGTGTTGAAGTCGATCTTACTGCGCACTACTTTTTCCAGGATGCCTTTTACAATAGCAGCTGAATCAATTTTGGGTGTTTCTTTGATAACGATGGTCTGAGCGGTATCTTTTTTGGTGATGGCTTCCTGTATCGTTTGTGTTTTCTTTACCGTTTTGCAGGAAACAGCCAGCAATAGGGTGAATATGATAAAAAGATAACTGTGTTTCATAGCTGTTATTGTTTACCCGTGTGTCCGAATCCCCCGGCACCTCTTTCGGTTTCATTAATGATATCTGCAGGCAGCCAGCTTATGGTTTCTATTTTCTGAAAAACCATCTGCGCAATACGGTCCCCGTTTTCAATGGTTTGCATTTCCGTGGACAGGTTGATCAAAATTACTTTTATTTCTCCACGGTAATCTGCATCAATCGTGCCAGGGGTATTGAGGCAGGTGATACCTTGTTTGATAGCCAATCCGCTGCGGGGCCGTATCTGTGCCTCGAAGCCTACGGACAATTCAATACTGATACCTGTAGGTATCAACACTCTTTCCATTGGTGCGATCTGAACAGGCGTTTCCAGGAAAGCCCGTATATCCATTCCTGAAGAACCAGGCGTTGCATACTGTGGCAGCGGATTGCCTGACCGGTTAATGATGGGGATTTGCGGTATTCCGGTTTGCATCCGGCAAAAATAAACGTTCCCGTGTAAGATTTGCTATTTTTGAGGGTTCCGGGGTAAATATGAAATAAAGCCGGGATTTTTTAATAGATGAAGCAACGTTTATTTTTTTCACTAGCATTCATGCTGATCACTGGTATGATCCTGTCTTCCTGTTTCAAACAATTGCCCGACAAACACATCGTATTTGACTGTGACTTCAACGATTATAACCGAAAAGGAATAGAGCTGTACAATCATGCCGGCAAGATCGACTCGGCTATGGTGTTTTTATATAATGGCTCCCCTGTATTAGGCAGGTTCAACAATAACCTGGTTACATTTACCATGGATACCTTGCCTACCCATAATGCGGTACATATACAATTTGATCTCTTCATTCATGATAAATGGGATGGCAACTATCTTGACCCCATATCGGGCATCCCCGACGTATGGAACATACGACTCGATAACAACCTGATACTGGTGACTACATTTTCAAATGGTACCAAAACACAAGCCTTTCCTGATTATTACAACCCTGGCGTTACATTGAATCCAGCACACAGCAATGCATGGGCGCTGTTTCCTGGGGTATGTGCCTCTGCTGCGCAGAATGATGGAACCAGTTATTATAAGTTTGATTACATTACTTCTCACACTGCCAGTAAGATCACGATAGACATGAACGATGCGCTGCAACCATTTAACAGCCTGTGTTTAAAGAGCTGGTCGTTAGACAATATCAAGATCACTGCCATTCAATATAATTAACCGGAAAATGCCCGAAAGGCCTTTGTATTTACAGGTATGTTATCAAAGATCATTCAATTTTTAAAACTGGTATGGAGGGCCAATCCAAAGACCCTTTATTTCAATTTCACCTATCTGCCCTGGCAACAAGCCATCAGGCTGCCTGTATGGGTCTCATCGAAAACATACCTATTGTGTACAAAAGGCAATATCAGGATCGAAGGAGATATCCATTCCGGTATGATCAGGATCGGTTATGGCAAGATCGGTATTTTCGATAAAAAGAGATCCCGTTCCATATGGGAATGCATGGGATCTGTTATTTTTAAAGGGCCGGCAGAGATCGGGCACGGTTCAAAAATATCGGTAGGCGGGCAGGGTGAACTCACGTTGGGAAAACAATTTACCATTACCGCCGAAAGCACCATCATTGCATATAAAGAGATCCGTTTCGGCAACAACTGCCTGTTGTCATGGGACATACTGGTGATGGATTCGGATTTTCATACGATACGTGATGCACAGTCACATATTTTAAATGAACCTGCCCCGATTATAATCGGTGATTCCGTATGGATAGGTTGCCGTTGCCTGATATTGAAAAATACGCGTATCCCATCCGGATCCGTTGTGGCGGCCAACAGTTTTGTCAATAAACAACTATCAGGAGAAAACCAACTATTTGGCGGAAACCCGTTAAACATACTGAAACAGGACATTTCCTGGGACAGGTAATCGTACCCACTCTTCCGATACCATGATAAACCCGCAACGATATATCGGTTTTGCCAGGAAGAATACTGTTTTGTTTCAGAACTTTTTCAATCTTGGTTTTATACAGTTATCCAATGTTGTTGTTCAGATACTTTTATTTCCACTTATCATACATATTGTCGGACTGGAAACCTTCGGCTACGTGGCAGTGGCCGGTACCTATGCAGGTTTATTAGCCTTACTGATCAACTATGGCACCAACTTATCAGGTATCAAGGACATAGCCATTGGCAAAAACAACCTCGATACGCTATCGCAACTGTTTTCTACTATTTACCAGACAAAGGCTGTACTTTTTGCCTGCTCACTGGCCGTTCCATTGATCCTGTATGGTCTTTCTTACAACCATACACAATACTTTGTTCTTGCCACCACCATCGTGCTTGCCGAAGTGCTAAACCCACTGTTCTTTTTTAACGGTATAGAAAAATTGTTTGTGTACAATTGCGTCAATCTGGCCGCGAAGCTGCTGTCGGCAGCGCTGATCATTCTTTTTGTGAAAACACCGGACAATGCATGCTGGGTCAATTTCTTTCTCGGCCTGGGCAATATTATAGCTTACGGGATACTGGCGATATATGCCAAACGCAAATACCGGCTAACATGGAAACCTTTTTCTGCAGTGGCGATAGCAGGACTGATAAAGGACAATTTTTACCTGGTATGCAACAGTCTCGCAACACAAATACACCAATCCTTTTTCCTGTTCCTCATCTCTTTTACAAGCAGTCCTTTAACACTGGGCGCCTATTCATTATGCGATAAGATCTTCTTTTCATTCCGCCTGGTACTGATAGCTTTCTCAAGCGCCATTTATCCAAAGGCTTCCATAGCTTACCAGGAGAACAAAGAAAAATGGGGCCGTTACAAGAAAAACATCAATGGTTTACTGGCAATCATTTTTCTCGTAGCAGGTATCGTGTTGTTTTTCTATGCTTCATTGATCGTAGAGATATTTACCGGCAAAAGCGACGAGCTTGCCTCCATCTATATCAGATCAATATGCCTTGTACCGCTCGTTGCGGCTGTGAATTCATTGAATGTGATAGAGCTTTTGATCAGGAACCAATATCGCTATCTGTTCTATTGCGGCCTGACTTTTATGTGCATTTCTGTAATCATTTCTTTTCTTTTAAATACGTATGCCACCATTTCGGCATTCGGGTTCTACCCATTGCTGGCAGAAACATGCTGTATGCTGACATTTCTTTATTTTCTCCGAAAATCCGATCAAAACCCGCAATTGCCTGCCGCATAAAGGATTCTATAGTGGCACCGGCTCTCATTTTAATTGCTAGCAGGAATAACCTATTTTTACACCTTATTATTTTGTTTTAACAGCCAGTACGCCTGAATGAATCATTTTGAATATGAAGACCTGTTGATATGTCCGCAATGTAAGAGCGAACTTACCAGGCAACCCGAAACATATATTTGTAAAAATACCAAATGTCAATGTCAATACCCTATAAGGTTTGATGTACCTATCATGATCAGTTGCAACAATTCTGTTTTTCAACAATCGGATTTTTTTTTGCAGCAACCTCAGGATATTTTTTTCAAGAAGTATAAGCACCCGATCACCAGGTTCTTACAGAAGATCAGGCCTGATGTTACGCTTAATTATACCAGTAAAAGAAATTATTCGGCACTCGCGAATGAACTTTTACAGCAGAAAAGTGTACGGATACTGGTAGTAGGCGGAAGCATCGATGGAAGTGGTATCCATGCACTTAAAGAAAAACTTACACCAGATACTTTACTTGTTGAAACGGATGTGGCGCATGGCCCCAATACAGATATTATCTGTGATTCACATGATCTGCCATTTTCAGATGGAAGTTTTGATCTTGTCATTATACAGGCTGTACTGGAACATGTGCTTGACCCTTTCAAATGCGTAGCAGAGATACATAGGGTATTGAAGGATGGCGGGAAAGTATATGCAGAAACCCCTTTTATGCAACAGGTACATGGGGGGCAATACGATTTTCACCGCTTTACTTACCTGGGGCACAGGAGGCTGTTTAGGCATTTTTCAGAAGTAAACAGCGGGATCGTAGCCGGCGCCGGATCTTCGCTGGCCTGGTCTATGCGCTATTTTATTACCAGCTTTGCTCCAAACAAAAAAATAGACAAAATACTCAGCTATGGAGCTAATTTCCTTGTGTTTTGGGTAAAGTATTTTGATTACCTGATCAACAGAAACAAAGGCTCGCTGGATGCGGCCTGTGGTTATTTCTTTCTGGGAACAAAAGAACCGGGATATATCTTGCCTGATCACGAATTGCTGCAGTTGTACAAAGGTTTCAGGTATTGACACATTATTTGATGCAAAAATCATCCGTATAGTAAAATGAAGTCCCGTGTAGCCATCATACTTGTAAACTGGAACAGTTTTGACGTTACCAATGACTGCATCAACTCTCTCAAAGAATCTGACGACGGGCTTTACACAATCGTACTGGTTGACAATGGTTCTACCGATGATTCTGCGGACCGCCTGCACGCGCTGCATCCTGAAGTCTTACTCATACGATCGCTCATTAACAGTGGCTTTACGGGAGGCAATAATCTTGGTTTATGCTATTCATTACAACAGGGTTTTGAGTATTCGCTGATGCTGAATAACGATACATTTGTTGAACCTGATTTCCTTACACGTCTTGTACAGTTTATGGACGAACATCCTGAAACAGGCATTATACAGCCAAGAATCCATTTCAACCATGATAGGAATCTGCTTTGGGACGCGGGGTCTTACTATAATAAATGGCTCGGTCGTTTGTACACACGCGGGTTTAACCGCCCACCGGCACCCGCTTATTTAAAGATCCGGCAGGTAGACTGGGTCACCGGCTGCGCTTTCCTGACCCGGAACAGCATTTTACAGCAAACAGGGCTGCTTGCAGAAAACATGTTTATATATAGTGAAGATGTCGATCTGTCCTTGCGTATACATGCGCTCGGTTACCAACTGGTGTACTACCCGGATTCGGTCATTTACCATATTGCAGGTATGGCCAATAAAAGCAAAACAAAAGGGAAAGAAGGTTTTGTCAAGCCGATTGTTCATTATCTTAACCAGAGAAACCGGATATGGCTCTTAAAAAAATACACCCCCTGGTATTGCATCCCAACAACTGTATTGTTCAATTTTTTTTACATTACCATGGTTATGGGGTATTTTACAGCCCGTGGAAGGTTTAGTAAACTAAAAGCCGTTGGCAGCGCCGTTAGGGACGGGTTAACCGGTTCTATTAAAAATTAATCCCGACCAGATGGTGGTTTCCGAAAAAAAATGTTCCTATTCCCTATCATATATGTCTTTTTTTTCGGGATAGCCGTATATCATATAGCCAGGTCTAACACAGGTGCCGCATTGCTGTTCGTAATTTTCGGCCTCCCCATTTATATTACTTCTCTTTCAGTTACATTCCTGTATGGTTTCGGCAATATGGTGCCAATATTACAGTCATTCAAAGAAATTGTGGTATTGCTCGCCTTTCTAACAGTGGTTCTGTCCATCAAAAAGAAACCTGTCTTTCATTTATTGGATAAAATGATCATCGCCTACTTCGGATATATTTTCCTGTATGCAATGTTACCTTTCGGCGGGTATAGCCTGACAGAGAAACTGATCGCTTTAAAGAATATTGCTTTTTTCCCACTGATCTATTTCACCGGCAGGTTTATAGACCCGCAACAAATAAATCTCAACCGGATCTTTCAATATATCTGCGTTGTAGCCTTACCCGCTGCTATCATTGTTATCTGGGAAGGCATTACCTATACCCATTTCCAAACTTTTACTGGTTATGCAGACTACATGTTTTATTTTTTTGGCCAGGAACCTTCTGGCCATTACGGACTATCCTGGACTTTCGAAGCAGAGAATGATGGGCTGAAGCGTTTTGCCAGTTTTTTTGCCAATCCACTTGACCATGCGTCCGGTACGCTGGCTGCGGTGAGTGCCATTCTTGCTCTCGCTACAACCGATACAAATAAGGTCAAACTGAATCGTTTTCTGCTGATAGCATTCCTTTGCACATTGACCTGCATTATTCTTGCACTGTCAAGGGCATCTTTCGTCAGTTATTTTATCATTCTGTATATATACAGCATCGTTACCAGGAAAACACTATGGTTACGTTATTTTCATTACGGTGCAGCGGTTTGTATAATCATAGTGTTTTCATTCATGAATGGCGATATCTACCAGTTCATCATCAACACCATCAATTTCAGTAATTCATCGAGCGCCTACCACGTTCTGGCCTGGTTGGAAGGAATTCAGGCCATTGCCACCAACCCGCTTGGCCTGGGGCTAGGCACTTCAGGACGGATTTCTGCTATGCTGGGCACCAATATCGGAGGCGAGAACCAGTTGATCATTATCGCAGTTCAGGCAGGGCTGGTTGCATTATCCCTATTTATTTTTATTTACGTGTACCTGATGCGTACAGCTATTGTCATGATTAAACAATACAAAGGCAAAACGCGTAAAGTGGCACTCTTTGTTCTGCTGGTAAAAACGGGGATGATCATCCCTTTTCTTACCGCCGAAGCAGAAACATATCTATATATAAGTTATCTTACCTGGTTTTTTTCAGGGTATATGATCAATATAAAATACCAAGCGGATGATTATAGGCGTAGATATACGGGACCTGAGGTTGGCGAAAACAGGACAGAAAACAACCCTGGAGGAGATCTGCAGACAATTCAGGTTACTGGAGGATAATAGGTACCGGTTTTATTTTTTTGATGCAAGTTTTCCAGTGTATACCGGCAGGAATAAATTCATGCTGATGGCAGAGCATGTAAGACAGCAGTTATGGAAACAGGTGATACTTCCCTACAAAGCATGGCGCAAAAAATGCGATGTAGTTTATTGTAATGATTATTTTGCCCCGTTAATACACCTCAACTATACAACAGTACAAGTATTTCATGATGCACTTTTTTTTGAATACCCACAGTATTATAATAAGATATGGCTCTTATTGTTTAAAAACATCGCACTGCCCGCTGCAAAAAGATCGGCTTTTATAATAACACCTACTCATTACGCTAAACAAAGGGTGCAGCATTTTACAGGAATTGCACCGGACAAGATCATTCCCATTTATCATGGGCCGAAAACGATCACAGAGATATCTGACACAGCATCCATACCCGATTGGTTGCCTACTCAAAAAGGATTCAGGTATATATTACATGTAGGGGTAATGGAAAAAAGAAAAAATCTACCTAACCTCGTACTTGCCTACAAGCAATTAAAAGATGCCGGATATACAGATTTCAAACTCGTACTTACCGGAAAAGGAAATGGCAAGATCCATTCTGACGATACAGAGCAGATCATGACCATCATACGAGACAACGGTCTTGATGATGATGTAATACTGCCCGGTTACCTGCCTGATGAATTATTGGGTATTGTGTACAGACACGCTTTTCTGTATGTTTTTCCATCCATCAATGAGGGTTTTGGCATCCCCATACTCGAGGCCTTTAAGTTTGACCTGCCGGTACTCGTTGCCGACAATAGTTGTCTTCCCGAAGTTGGTGGCGATGCTGTATTGACATTTCACCCTTATAACACATCGGATATTTTCGAAAAAATACGCAGTGTAATTGACAATGACCATTTGCGGGAAGACCTGATCAACAAAGGCAGACAAAGACTACAGATGTTCTCTTGGGGGAAAAACGCAGCAGAATTATTAAGTGTATTTGAAAAAGCTGTCGGCAAATCAAAGAATTAAATCCACGATACAAATTTCAGCTCCGCTGGTTTTGTTCAATTGCATCACTCCTTATAGTATCTTCGCATGGTTTCATTAGCACAATTTGTGGTAATTCGTTTTTAGCACCGACAGATAATCTATCACCGAAAAACATCATTGATGCAACAAACAGCGCTGATAACAGGGATAACGGGCCAGGACGGCTCCTACCTGAGCAGGCTTTTATTGCAGAAAGGGTTTCGTGTTGTCGGGGTCACGAGAAGTTATGCAGGCATCAACATTAAAAATCTTGCTTATCTGGGCATCGACAAAGAAGTTGAGATTGCGGAATGTGATATGTATGATATCGTTGGCATCATACATCTTATCAGGAAATACAAACCGGTACATATCTATAACCTGGCAGCACAAAGCTCTGTCAGCCTTTCTTTCGATCAGCCGATCAGTACCATCAAATACAATATTGAAAGCGTATTAAATATGCTGGAAGCGATCCGTCTTACAGATCCATCCATCCGTTTTTACCAGGCATCCAGCAGTGAAATGTATGGATCGGTACAAGAACTTCCTGTTTCGCTTTCTACACATTTAAATCCGGTAAGCCCTTATGCTGTTTCAAAAGCATCGGCTTTTATGCTTACCAATAATTACAAGAATGCCTACCGGATTTTTGCAGTGAACGGTATATTGTTCAACCACGAGTCTTATTTACGCACAGATAATTTTTTTGTGAAGAAAGTAATCACTCAGTCTTTTCTGATCAAACAAAAAAAACTGGATGTATTACGTGTTGGAAATATTGATCTCAAACGCGATTTTGGTTATGCCCCGGATTATGTAAATGCCATGTTCCTGTCTATGCAACAGGATGAGCCACGCAATTACCTGGTTTGTTCAGGCAGATCCATTTCCCTGAGAGAGATCATAATGCATATTTTCAATACACTAGGGATCGGTACAGATAGGATACTGATAGATCCGGCGCTTTATCGCCCATCGGAAATTGATGATCTTTATGGTGACAATTCTGACACCAAAAATATACTTGGCTGGAATTATGATAAAAATTTTACGCAGGTATTGGATCTGCTGATCGAAGAAGAATCTGCAAATACACATTAATCACGAGGCAGCTTTTGCCTTCAAAAGCGAATCTATGAATAGGCAATCCATACTGGGTGACAATACAAGACCAAACAGACAGTTTACCTTATGAAGATCCTGATACTTGGTCAAACCCCACCTCCTTTTGGCGGACAAGCAATTAATATTGAAAAGCTGATACAGGTATTGGATCGCAATAATTTTGATCACAGGGTAATACGTTTGAACTTTAGTGATGAGATCAATGACATGGGACGCCTCAGCCTGAAAAAATTAATTCTGCTGTGTAATATTTTTTTTCGGCTTATCTGGCAATTGACCGTCTACCGGCCCGATATCGTTTATTATCCGCCTGCGGGTCCTGCCCGCACACCCATCTTCCGTGATATGGTGCTTCTTTTTCCGATAAGATTATTTAGTTTTAAAACCCTTTTTCATTTTCACGCGGGGGGCGTATCAGAAGCACACCATGGTTTCAACCGGATATTTCGTTCCATTTATCGTTTTGCTTATTTTAATGCAGATTATTCCATCTGTTTAAGTGAATATGGCAAAAAGGATCCCATGTATCTCAGATCAAAGGAGATACTGGTGATACCATCCGGTGTAGAAGATGCGGGGAGTCATCTTCCCAAAGAAAATGGTGACGGTTTTATTGTACTCTTTGCTGGTCTCTGTTCCAAAAGCAAAGGCATACTCGATTTTATAGAAGTAATACGCTACTGCAAAAACATCAATCCCCGCATACAGGGAAAAATACTGGGTAAAATATATTCTTCCACAGAAGAAACGGTGCTGAACAAAGCTGTGGAAGAAGGATACATACTATATGAGGGCGTTCAGACAGGGGAAATAAAAAACCGGCATTTCAGAACAGCAGATGCCTTCCTGTTTCCCAGTTTTTTTGAATCAGAAAATTTCCCCACAGTGATCATCGAGGCTTTTGCAGCCGGATTGCCCGTTGTGGCGTCCAACTGGAGAGGTATTGCCGACCAGGTTGTTCCGGGTTATAATGGTTTTCTACATCAGGTACATGATATACAGGGTATGGCCCATTCTATCCTGGAATTGTCAACCGATACACCCCTATATAACCGGATCAGTGCCAATGCCCGGCACGATTTTGAAACTAACTATACGATGGGTACTTTTGAGGCATCCATTGTGACAGTTTTTAAATCATTCAAATGATGCATTTCTTAATAACAGGGGGTAATGGCTTTATCGGAACAAATCTTATAGAAGAACTGCGTTCAGGCATGCAAGAGCCTTATACGGTCACGATCCTGGATATTTCTGCTCCAAAAATCGAACTCAGGGCAAATGAAAACTGGACCAGTGCAGATATTCTTGATAAACAAGTCATTGACCTGATCTTTGAACTTGCAAAACCGGCTATCGTGATTCATCTCGCTGCCGAAACAAGCTGCGAACCTGAATTAACACTGGCAGATTACGCGGTAAATACCAAAGGATCTGAAAACATTTTCGAGGCATCTGAAAAATATGGTATACAGTTTCTGGTGCATACCTCCACACAATTTGTGAACCAGGCTGCCGATTTACCCGTTTCAGATACAGATTATGCCCCGCATACCGTATATGGAGAATCCAAAATACTTTCGGAACAATTATTACGTGAGCAACGGTTTCATTTCAACTGGTGCATCGTAAGACCTACCAATATCTGGGGACGTTGGCATTTGCGGTATCCTTATGAATTCTGGAAAATAGTACGGGAAGGGAAATATTTTCATCCGGGTAAGAAACAGGTCCTTCGCTCCTACGGTTATGCGGGCAATGTTTGCTGGCAGATCATTGAACTTGTCAGGCGCAGAAATGAACCCGCTGTTTCGAGAAATGTGTTTTATGTAGGTGACCATCCTGTAAACCTGCTTGAATGGACAAATGCGTTTTCGCTGGAGATCAAACAAAAACCGGTACGTATCGTTCCTGGTTTTATCGTGTATTCACTGGCACTCGCAGGATCTGCCTTGAGAAAGGTACGCATCAAATTCCCCATCACCCTATCGCGGTACAAGAGCATGACCACCGATAATCCTGCACCCATGGAAAAGACCTTTACCTTACTCGGCTCTCCACCATATACACAGCAGGAAGGTGTAAAGCAAACCACCGATTGGCTGCGAACTTTTTGGCAACGTGAAAACCAGGGGATAAAATGAACGAAACCATTGCCCCGAAAATTGATATCGCCGGTACAGGTATCAGTAATGTTACACTCGAAGAAACCATACTGCTTTTTGACCAATGGATAACTAACCACGAAAAAAAGCGGGTTTGTGTAACCCCGGTTAATTGTGTAGTATGGGCCAGCCATAATGAACCCCTGAGAAATATATACAACAGTGCCGATCTTACCCTCTGCGATGGCGTGCCATTGATCTGGGCCTCGCGATTTTTATCAAAAGACAGCCTTAGCGGGCGTGTTACCGGTCTCGATCTTTTACCGGTGTTCACAGCGCATTGCTATCAAAAAGGATACTCGATGTTTTTCCTGGGTGCGGCGGAAAAAACATTAGAAGTATTAAAAGAAAAACTGGAAACGCTATATCCCGGCATACGCATCGCTGGCACGTATAGCCCCCCTTATGTGGCAAAATTTGATGATACAGAGAACCAAAAAATAGTATCACTGATCAATTCCGCCAAACCTGATATTTTATGGGTAAGCCTTACGGCACCCAAGCAGGATTACTGGATATATGAATTTTTCGACAGACTGGATACAAAAATCGCCGTTGGTATCGGCGGTGCATTGGATGTAATGGCCGGAAATATTCAAAGGGCCCCCCGATGGATGCAAAAAAGCGGGCTGGAATGGTTTTTCAGGTTCAGTAAAGAGCCAAAACGGTTGTTTCGGCGATATTTTATAGAGGCTCCCCGTATAATCCCCCTATTATTGCGACAGAAAATAGGCGTCAATTCTTCTAAAAAGCACGGTTAAATCGGCTTAATGAATTGATTTTCATATAAGTACCACATAAGCAAGTAAAGAGCAAAGTTTATATGAAACGTCTTACAAAAATTATTAATCCTTAATTTAGCACAAAATTGTACTGCTAAAGGACCTGGTATAAGGTTCACTGGCGCCGGATCTTGAGATACATCCAGAAATCTATGCCAAAAACCTATAATAAGTACACAGCTATAAGATATATCATTGATGCCCCGGTTATCTGTGCTTCTTATCTTTTGGCTACTTTTTTTTCTCATGGACGGAGCCTGCCCGGTAATTTCGGTAATATTTTAATCCTCGCATTTGTTTCTCTGGCTGTATGGTACGTAGCAGCTTCATTTTCGCACCTGTATGCAGACCGACGGTCCAACAAGTTCTCTGAAGAAATCATTTTCATTATTTATACGCTGATCATATATATCGTTACCCTGAGTTCCAGTCTTTTTTTCCTGAAAAACTTTATCCCGCTTGAACACAATTTTACTTTCTTCGTATTGCTGATCAGTTTATTGTTTTTCTTTCTTACCCTTACTAAATATATTATCCGGAAATACCTGCATTCTGCTATTTTTCAGGGCAAACTATTTGACAATCTGCTGATTATAGGGGCCTCCACCTCGGCATTCGATTTTTATGAAACCATCAATAAATATTATTATTATGGTTACAAATGCATTGGTTTTCTTGACAATGATATAAGCAAGATGAATGGTTGCCCATATCGTGGCAGGATAGAAAATTTATCATCCATATTAAAAGAACAGCATGTAGATGAAGTCGTGATCGCATTACCCAATACGGAAAATGACCGCATACAGGAATGTATTGAGGTTTGTGACTATTACACTACCAAAGCACGTATCATCCCGGACCTTCAGCAATATACTTCATCCAGTATACAGGTAAATAATATCGGATTATTACCAGTTATCAATGTCAGGTCCCTCCCGCTGGATACATTGTCAAACAGGGTACTGAAACGTGTTTTTGATATTGTTTTTTCTTTCTTTTTTTTCATACTGATAGGTATCTGGCTTCTTCCATTGATCGCCTTGCTGGTAAAACTTACTTCCCGTGGACCTATTTACTTTAAACAGGAAAGATGGGGATTGAATAACGAGAAAATAACCTGCTATAAATTCAGAACCATGGTCGCGTCTAAGCATGATATAGACGACAATGGACTTTACTGGCAGGCCACCAAAAATGATCCGCGCATTACTCAATTTGGCGCTTTTTTGAGGCGGTCAAATCTTGATGAGCTTCCCCAATTCTGGAATGTATTATTGGGCAATATGTCTGTGGTAGGCCCAAGACCGCACCCTACTCCCTTAAATCTTGAATCGCTGCACACAGTTGAGAATTACATGTTGCGACACCTCGTAAAACCGGGTATCACAGGTTGGGCACAGGTAAATGGCTGCAGGGGAGAAACAAAGGCACTGGGCGCTATGCAGAAAAGAGTGAATCTAGATCTCTATTACATACATCGCTGGACCTTTTGGATGGACTCCCAGATCATATTACAAACTGTGATCAATATGGCCCGCGGCGATCAGAATGCTTATTAAACCATGATCGGCATGATATATGCATAATGATGGGTCTAAGATTTGGAACCTTGATGTAAACCGATCACAAACAGGATAGAATGATGCAAATAAGAATAAAACGAGTCTTTTTTTTCTGGGTAATATGTACAGGCCTGTTATGGCAAAACAGCACCTATGGGCAGGTAGTATGGGAAAACCATAATACGGAAGTATACAATTTCTTATACCGCATGGCGCAAAAGGGTATCATTGATTTTGATGACAATGTACGACCGGTGAGCAGGGTATATATTGCTGACTGCCTGGATTCACTTTCAGCTAAAGCATCCCAGCTGACAAAAATCGAATTGAAAGAACTTTCTTTTTATAAACAGGAGTATACCGACAGACACCTCAATCCCCAAAGTGCACCCGCACGTTTTTTCAAAACCGACAGCGCCGGAAGATGGCGCCTCCTGGATATCAATACCAATAATTTCATGATGCGCATGGATCCGGTTATTACAGCAGCCATGATCGAAGGAAACGGACGACATGTAAAAAGCAACAGCGCCCGTTTCGCATTGTATGGGTATGCCGGTAAACACTGGGGCTACTATTTTTCATTTAATGATGTAAATGAAAGTGGAACAGGCATTGATACCTTGCGCGAGTTTACACCCGAAACAGGCATAGTTACCCGTATCTCTTCGTCCAAAAAAAGTCATAACTACGCCGAATTAAGAGGCGGTATCTCCTATAGTTTTAAAAATGGTTCTATCAGTTTTGCGCAGGATCATATACTATGGGGATATGGTGATAATGGTCGTTTGATTCTATCAGACAAACCGCCAGTCTATCCCTTTATCAGGCTCGACTTTAAACCGCTTAGCTGGATAAGTTTTCATTATACGCATGCCTGGCTCAATTCAGGTATCATTGACTCATCCAGGACCTATACAACGCTACCTCCCCCAAATCCCACTTTCGGAGGTCAGAGAGAGTTCTATATCCGGAAATACATGGCCATGCACAGCATCCAGTTTACACCGGTTAAAGGATTGGATATTTCGTTTGGTGAATCCATCGTGTATAGCGATAGGCTTGATGTTGGTTATTTCATCCCGGTACTTTTTTTCAAAGCTTATGACAACCTTACAACCAATAACAATATTAACGCAGGCGCAAACGGACAGTTATTCATGCAGGTAAGTTCACGTAATCATATCCCTAAAACACATCTTTATGGAAGCTTATTTATTGATGAAATAAGTATGTCTGCCATACTCGATAAAAACAAAAGCCGAAACCAGTTAGGATATACACTTGGCGCGTCTACCACCGATGTTGTCATTCCTTATCTTACCATGGGAGTAGAATATACCCACATCAATCCTTTTGTGTACCGCAACCTGATACCTGCACAGGATTACAACAGCAGTCATTACCTGCTCGGCGATTGGATGGGTAATAATGCCGACAGGTTTATCTACACACTGCGATATACGCCAGTGGCCAAACTCAAATGCCTTTTCCGGTACCAGCATATCCGCAAAGGCGGCCCCGGCACATTGAACCAGCAATATTTCCAGCAACCCCAACCCCCGTTTTTATTCGACCTGCAGGCCAAACAGACAGATCTACAGTTTAATGTATCCTATGAATGGCTGAACAGGCTGAACCTGTATGGGCAATTCAATGCGCAGCAGGTCAAAAACTATGTTTCCAATACATCCGCTTCCAACAAACAGGTTACACTGGGGGTGCGTTATGGTCTTTAACATGGGTTTTGAACGGTCATACCCTGTACCGGCACCTGAACTGAAGATTAAGTTCTTATATTTGGTTAATTTCTTACTATGATCAAAAGAGTACCTTTTTTGCGGACAAAGAAGTGTTTGTCAGTGATAGTGTTGTGCATGTTCGCATTTACCGTTATAGCACAGAAACCGCTTAATTCCGGGTCGGCCAACCCATCCCAGTTATCCAATCAGCAGATTTTACAAATGTGGCAGCAGGCGCAGAAAAATGGGGGAACGGAAAATGATGCCGTCAAACAACTGATACGTAATGGGATGAGTCCCACGGATGTCAATGGTTTTAAACGAAAATTATTGCAGGCCCAGTCCTCCTCTAAAACAAAAGTTGGTAACCCGATAAGCGACACAACCGCTTTTTTGAATGACAGCAGCTGGGTACAAAGCGTACCCCAACTAAGAAAGAAATCTCCCTACTATGGATTTGACTTTTTCAGTAACCCGGATATCACTTTTGAAACCAACCTGAATATCAATCCCCCAAGAACCTATATTCTCGGAGCCGGTGATGTTTTAACACTCACCCTTACAGGGATGAATGAAACCACACTTACCGACAAGATCATGCGCGACGGCAGGTTCCAGGTGCCCCACGGAGACCTGATCACCCTCAGCGGTCTGACACTTGACCAGGCAGAGCAAAAAATAAAGGCCCGGATGAAAATGGCATACCCCGCATTATCTTCTGGTAAAACACAACTATTCATTACCCTTGATAACGCCAGGAACATTAATGTACATATCATTGGTGAAGCAGAAAGACCTGGCAAGTACACTGTTTCTGCCCTCGCTGGTTTTTTTAATGTTTTATATCTCTCAGGAGGACCATCAGAACAAGGATCCTTACGAAAACTGGAACTGATCCGGAATAATAAGGTTCTCGAAACCATCGACTTTTACAATTTCCTGCAAAAGGGTCTATTTAATAAAGACCTCAGACTGGAGGACCAGGATATCATCCGCATCCCTGTTTATGCCAAACGCGTTATTTTGGAGGGCGAAGTAAAAAGACCATCTATCTATGAATTACTGGAGAGGGAAACCCTGGCGGATCTTCTTGCTTATGCTGGCGGATTCGAAGGAAATGCCTATAAAGAATCGGCAAAAATTGTACAGGTAGGCAGCAGGGAGCGTAGGATAAGGGATATTAATAGCATGGACTTTCCAAATTTTATCCCGCAAAACGCCGACTCGGTACATATTGACCAGGTACTGGCCACTTATACCAACCGGGTTACTATCAACGGTGCCGTTTACAGACCAGGTTCCTACGAACTGACAACCGACCTGACCGTTTCTGCCCTGATAAAAAATGCCAACGGCACACGTGAAGATGCGTTCAACCTTGGCTATATCAAAAGAAGAAAGAACGATAATGCAGACAGGGAGCTATTATCCTTTGATCTAAAAACAATACAGGCTGGAAATACTTCCGATATCAAACTTGTTAAGGATGACTCCGTATTTATTTCTTCCCGCGACAGCCTTCGTGACATACCTTATGTTACAGTGAGCGGGAGTGTACGGCTACCTGGTGTATTCGAGTTCAGGAAAGGAATGTCATTGGAGGATCTGATCCTGATGGCTGGTGGTTTTACCAATGATGCTGCAAATCATAAAGTAGAGCTGTCAAGACTGGAAAAGAACAAGGCCGATACGCTTGCCAACAAACTCATCACAGTATCGAAGGTGGATATTGATTCCAGCCTAACCAGGTCAGGCAGTAAAACATTACTTCAACCACTGGATAATATTTTTGTTCCGCAGTTACTTAACTATAGAAGTCTTGGTAATGTACGTATAGGAGGAGAAGTACTGTATGCGGGCGATTATCCGCTTGAAAGAAGAGACGAAACAATACAGGAGTTGATAGAACGCTCTGGTGGCACCACACCCTATGCATCCATAGAGAATACGCATGTGTACCGCAATGGGATACGGGTAGCTACCACTATTTTTGCTGATGATACCAATGGTTCTTCAAAATTCCTGTTGCTTCCCGGCGACAGTATTTTTATCCCGCGGCATGAAACATTTGTGGAAGTAAAAGGCGCTGTGTTTAACCCACAGATACTACGGTATGAATCAACCAGTTTTACTTCCTATATTTCAAATGCAGGCGGCACAACTGATAAAGGCAACCTGAAAAAAGCATATATCCAGTACAGTAATGGGGTGAATAAAAAAATAGAGCGCTTTCTTTTTTTCAGAAGCTATCCAAAGGTATTACCCGGTAGTAAGATCATCGTTCCTGAAAAATCAGATGCCGATAAAAGAACCATAAGTGTATTGGAAATATCTGCATTGGCAGGTGTTCTTGCCGCAGTAGCAAGTATAGTCAGTCTTTTGAAATAAAAGAAATCAGGCGTATAATTACTGATTTACTTTGAGAATACCCGCAATAACAGCTTTATGGAACAATCACACCATACAAATACTTCCTTTCAGGAGGATGAACCATTTTCTTTGCAGAATGAATTAAAGAAACTCGGTAACCTCATCGTATACGCATTAAAGCAATGGCGACTGCTGGCTATTGCCGCCATTGTAGGCGCATTACTTGGATTAGCTTATAATAGCTGGTTAAGGCCGTTAACGTATACGGCACGCACCACTTTTGTGGTAGAAGAATCAAAAATGGGTGGGGGATCAATTGCCTCTGCTTTGGCTGGTCAGATAGGCATTGATATAGGGGGGCTTACCGGTGGCGGTTCAAGCGGTATTCTTTCGGGTGACAATGTGCAGGAACTGGTAAAGAGTCATAAACTCATGCGAAAAACATTACTGACTGCTTACGATAGTTCTTCACCACAAATATCGCTTGCCGATGTATATGCGGAGAGCATTGGCTGGAAAAAGAAATGGGCAAATAGTGGCCGGGTGGGCAGACAGATTAGTTTTCCGGCCGGTTCGGTCAAACTGGGCAGAACAGAAGACAGTCTGTTACAAAAAATGATTGCAAGGATCATAAAATCAGATTTGAGTATAGGTAAAACGGATAAGAAACTAACTTTCTTTGAACTATCCATAACCATGCGTGATGAAAAGCTAAGTCTTCTATTCTCGCAACGTTTGTTAAAAGCGGCTACTGATTTTTACATTGATACCAAAACAAAAAGACTTTCCAACAATGTAAAACGGTTACAGAACAAAGCCGATAGCCTTGCGATCTCATTAAACCGGAAAACCTATTCTTCCGCTGATGCCAGTCGAAAATTGCTCGATGCCAACCCTATATATGCAGAGCCGGAAGTATCCGCAGAAATATCTTTCAGGGACAAACTCACACAGGCAACTATTTATGCAGAGATCGTAAAAAACCTGGAGATCAGTAAAACGGCACTTATTCAGGAAACCCCTACTATCCAGATCGTAGATGATCCCGAGACGCCACTACAGGATAATAAAATACGTTGGTGGATGGCGGTTTTTATTGGTGCTTCACTGCTTATTTTACTCACTGCCATCATAATCATTGCTACAAAGAGGCCGTCACCCCGGAAATAGTATCACACGACAAACTTGCTTTCCATTTTCGAATGGACAAAAAAAATCCGCAACAAAATTGATGCGGATGGGTATAGTATTCTTTTAAAGGTTCTAATTCTAAAAACGATAACTCACACTTAATTTTCCCGAGAAGTTCAGGTATTCATTGCCGGGTACAAAATAGTTGTTAGCAGGATTAGCCTCTATGATCAGCCATTTGTAATTATAAGATCGGATAACACCTAATTGTGCCGATGCAAAAATATTTTTGAAATTCCAGTCTGCATGAATGTTGGTTGATATATCTATCCAATGTCTTCTAAAATCCCTAACATATTCAAAAGCATAATAATAGAAATCGCTGTTATAGCGAACACGTTCAAATTGAATCCCTATATTTTTTAATCCTTTTACCCAGCTAATATCAATTGTCTGGCTATTACTGCCAGGCCCGATACCTGCACCGATTACCTGTCCCATATTGGTATAACCATGGCGAACCGTTGGATCGGTATACCAACTATCAGGGTTATTAATCAATTCAGCCGTTGGTGCCTGCATCTGTGTAAATTCGGCTGCCATTTGTATATGTGCTCCGTTTCTAGCGGAAAATAGCTTACGTATACCAGCAACATAAGCCCTACGGTAGTCTTCATGCTGAATGATGTTCCATGGCATCAGGGAAATATCCTTTCTGCCAAATTCCATATAGATCTCTGCTTTTTCACCAGGCATCACATAACGTGCGAATAAAGAACCAAGGGAAGATTTCTTGCCGTTGCCTTCAGACGCTGTTATGGCGTTGCCAAAAAAACCTTGCAACGGTAATACATCAATTGGATTAGAAAGATCGGAGTGATACAAATATGATGCCTTGGCAATACCAAGATAGAGATTACGAACCCATTTAGGTTGCCAGGTAAGTACCATTCCTGTCATGTAACGCCAATCTCGCTTCTTAGGTTGGTATACAAATGAACCATTGTAGTTACTGTATATACGCGGGGGTAATATCCCGCTTTCTTCCAGTTTACCACCAATTACCTGGCCCTCAAACGACCCTATGCCTGTAACAACAGGTCTTGTTGTATTAAATGTGAAGTGCAGAAAGCCAGGCGCATTAGTGCTCATTACTAACGAATTTTTCCAACCTGGCCCCCACCACATACTCTCCGTGGATATCCCTACTGAAAATGCTTTAAAGTTGTATCGGATACTTGACTGACCTGGAAAAAATTTTTGATACGACCCTTCCCCCATTTGTTCGGGTATATCAGCCGTATTCAGGAAACGGTAATAAGAGGCCCATGCCCTCTCGCTGAGTTGTTGCGGGAATTGTTCAAAAGGTTTATTGGCTGCATAAACCATTTCAGGAGCAAATTTTATAGAAACATGTTTCCCTATACGTGCATAAATGCCTACAGACAATACAGCCTGGTAACCTTTTGCCGGGATCATCGCTCCGTCGTTCCAGCCATAGGGAAGTTGGGAGTTAACCTGTTGAATAAAACTTACAGGCATGAACCCTACAGAAATCCCTTTTTTTTGTAAACCAAATGAAAGTCGTTTACTGCTATCGCCTAGCAAAGAATCAAGATCATGAAGTGATACCTGGTTCATATTCACTGCATATGAAAAGCCTTTTTTGTAAGTACCTGTTAGTTGATGATTACGAAGATTATTCCTAAGAATATCATTTGAAAATGTTTGTTCCTGGCCGATAGAAAGACTGCAAAAACAAACCAACAAGCAACCTATTATAGATGTCCTGAAGATGCTTTTATAAGTGTATCGGCGAATAGAATACATTCTTCGGCTAATTAAAAATGGTAGTTTACAGAAAGACGGGTATGCAGGTTAAACGCTGTATTTCCGGCCTCCCATAGATAATTATTAGTATGTACTATCTCAAATAATCCAGAGATAATAAATTGTTTGTACTTCCATTGCGGTAATACACCTATACCGAGATCGATCCACTTATTTGTCCTCTCTTGAGGATCCCTGTCTACTCTCTCGAATAAAAAACCCAGCCGTTTCCAGCCATTTACCCAGGTTGCATCCATGGAAAAAACATTGGCACCAAAACCTGCCCCTGCCCCAAGTATTTGATTTTGGTGGGTATATCCTTCCAATACCTGACTATGCACATACCAGTTACCTGAATTTCGCACTATCCAATCTGGCGATTGACTCATTTGTGTGAGCTCTGCTCCTAATTCGATCCTTTTATTCTGAGGGCAGCTTATTACTTTCCGGATACCCACCAGATAGGCAGCAGAGTGACTTGGCCCCAACAGGTAATCACGCGTGTTGATACCATAGTCATTAAATCCATACTCGACATAAAATTCAGCTTTCGCTTTAAAGAAAACCCAACGCAGAAAAAAAGAAGCCAATTGGTCTGTACCCAAAGTATCGTCACCCATAATATTTATCTTCTGTACAGGCTTAAACAGAATAGGCAGGTATTTATCAAAAAAAGATGAACCCTTAAGTCCTGCATCACTAACTGATGTTTGCAATGCACGCGCAACACCCAGAAAAATTCCGGGGGTCCATTTAGGATTGTAGCTGAATACAAACGCATTGAGATAGCGGGATTTTCCACTGATACTACCAGATTTCAGATGATTGTTTTCAAAAGGTCTGTCAGCGTCTGCCATTAATTTTGCCCCAATAAGCTGCCACTCAAAATTACCGATAAATGATTTGAGAGGTTTGGTTGTCCTGATAAATCCATGCAGGAAACCCGGTGCATTATTGCTCATTAATAAAGAACTCCTCATACCCGGTCCCCACCAGAGGTTTTCCGTAGAAACCCCGGCTGACAATGAAAAGGCGGATAATTTTATTGACGATTGCCCTGGAAAAAACTTTTGATACGCTTTGCCATTATTACTCCCATACTCTGCATTTACGGAGTAAGGCGTATTGGCAGCATATACCCATTCAGGTTGTAATTGCAATTCAAGAGGACCTACAGAAGCATATACACCGGCGCTTACCTGAACCTGGTATCCTTTAGCAGATATCATTGAGCCATCATTCCATCCGTAAGGATGGTGACTGTTATATTGTTGGTTAACATTGATGTTTAATATGCTTAAGTGTGCATATTTTTTCGATAGGGGAATATCTTTCCCATAAGATATCGTGTCTTTACTTTGCGAGAACGGTAAATAGTGATTTGTGAGAAATTTGTTCCTGCTGAGTGGCCTTACCGTAAAAGAAAAAGTCGAATCAACTTCTCCCATAAGCTGAAGCGACCGGAGTTCATTATCGGATTGTGATCCGACTGTTATGGTTTGCGCATATAACGCTGTCTTACACAGCAAACACATAAAAGAAACAAAGATAAGACGGGTCATCAAAGGTGGGTATTCTGTATGGTGGTGATCAGCACGCTAAAAAACGTACCGCCGAAAGGGATTAGATTGCCCGAGTAATAGAAACTACATTATTGGCTTCTTTGTCGAGACTTTCAAAAACAGAATTATTGCTTACAAATTCTGGTACGAGTTCTTTCATTTTGGCTACCAGTTCCATTGAACCCTGTTTTTGTTTGGCCAGTTTAGCAAGTACCTCAAATTCTTGTTGTATCGAATCTGTACCCGCATGCCTAACCTTTGCGATCATGATCTTTTCATGATAAGTAGGCAATGTATTTTCGGAGTCGGTAAGCAGTTCTTCATATAATTTTTCGCCAGGTCGCAATCCGGAATATTTGATCTCGATATCAATTCCGGGTATAAGGCCATACAAACGGATCATTTTTTTGGCAAGATCAACAATCGGTATAGGCTTGCCCATATCAAAAACAAATATCTCACCGCCTTTACCCATAGATCCCGCTTCAAGTACCAGTTGACAGGCTTCGGGGATGGTCATAAAAAACCTGGTGATATTGGGATGGGTAACGGTAACGGGTCCACCTTTCTCAATTTGTTCCTTAAACCGATTAATCACAGAACCATTTGATCCCAAAACATTGCCAAATCGGGTTGTAATGAATTTTATAGTTTTTTGCTGGCCATCATTTTCATGGGTTGCGATACTATTTATGTACTGCTGATGTAAAAATTGTACATAGGCCTCGGCAAGTCGTTTAGACGCGCCCATCACATTGGTAGGATTAACCGCTTTATCTGTAGATACCATCACAAAACGCTGTGCGTGATATTTTACGGCAAGGTCAGCTATAATCTTTGTTCCCATCACATTGGTAAGAATGGCTTCCGTAGGGCATAGTTCCATCATAGGAACATGCTTATACGCCGCTGCATGGTAAACATATTGAGGTTCAAATATCTCAAAAAGTTCATTCATGCGATGTTCATTCCTTATGTCTGCCAGAAAAGAGATACAGGTTACATCTTTTTTGATGTCGGTCAACTCAAGTTCTAACTGGTGAAGCGGTGTTTCAGCCTGATCACAAAGAATGATCGTTTGTGGGTGGTACTTAAGCAACTGCCGTACTATTTCACTTCCGATAGAACCCGCAGCGCCTGTAACCAATATCCTTTTATTTCTGATCTGGTGGCCTATTTCCTCGTTATTGATCCTGATGGGTTCACGCTCCAGGAGGTTCTCGATCTTGATGGTCTGTAATTGACGGGCAGAAAACTGGCCATTTATCCAGCTTTCTATGGGAGGTACATTCAATACCTTAATATTATGGTCGAGACAAAAATCAACAAGTTCATTTTTCTTTCTCGGTGCAAGATTGAATGCGGCAATAATGATCTCATCTATCTTCTGTGTCAATGAGATATTTTGTAATTCCAGTGTATGATAGATTTTGACACCATCAACCACTTTACCTACTTTGCGCAGATCATCATCTACAAAAGCAACAATGGTTATATTGGATGTTGAGTCATGTTCCAGTACACGTTTGGTTGCAAAGCCTGCCTCCCCTGCGCCATAGATAATAACATTCTTCCGGTCCATCTTATAGCTACGCAAATAACTGAACACATATTTTACAAGTACCCGGTAAGAGATTAGAAAAAGAAAGCTGAACAATGCATTGATGATCAGTGTGGCGGGAGAAAACGACAATACCCCGCCGGTATTAGAAGATACAAGTGTAATAATGAATATTACAAAAGTTGTCATCAGGATGGCATAACAGATACGTAATGCATCCTGCAAACCTGTATAGCGGATGATCCCTGCGTATGTGCGTACGTTGATAAATACGATTGAGTTGATAAGGGCCAGTATGAGGATGTTACCACTCAGATCGCGCACATTGATCGACTCGACAGATAAGTTATACCTGATCAAATAAGCGAATACAAGCGAGAATGAACATATTACTATGTCAATCAGGAATATGATCCACCGTGGAACAATATTTATCTTTTTAAACATGAATGGCGAAATGGACGGCAAAGTTAATGATTTTCAGCTTTTAATAGGTCTTTAATAATCGAGCATATCCTCTCAAGTTGGCTTATAGTAAGATTAGATCCTGAAGGCAGGCATAGGCCATTTTCAAACAGTTTTTCAGCAGTTCCATTGCCATAATAGGGATAAGCTGCAAAAATCGGCTGCAGATGCAGTGGTTTCCATAACGGCCGTGATTCGATGTTTTCTTTTTCCAGCGCAAGCCTTATGTATTCCCGTGTGATTCCTCCTGATTTGGCAGGATCGACAATAACGGTAGTTAGCCACCGGTTGCTTACAAAACCATCAGAAATTTGTTGAAAATCAATTGCTTCCAAGCCCTCAAACTGTTGCTTGTAATATAAGTGGTTGTTCTGGCGCCTGGATATCCATTCGTCCAGTACCTCCATCTGCCCGCGGCCGATACCGGCACAGATATTACTCATCCGGTAATTATACCCGATATGGGAATGCTGGTAATGCGGGGCCGGGTCGCGTGCCTGTGTCGCCAGGAACCTGGATTTTTCAACCAGGACCGGATCGTTGGAAACCAATGCCCCCCCACCCGAGGTCGTGATGATCTTATTCCCGTTGAATGATAAAACAGACATGAGTCCAAAACTTCCTGCCTTCACACCGTTAATAGACGATCCAAGGGCCTCGGCGGCATCTTCCAGGATCGGGATACCATATTTGTCACCAATGGCTTTGATCTCCTGCATCAAAGCAGGCATACCATATAAATGAACCGGTATGATCGCCTTGGGCTTTTTGCCCTTGGCAAGCCTGTCTTGTATCGCTTCTTCAAGATGCGTTGGTGACATATTCCAGGTTCCCGGTTCGCTATCCACAAACACCGGTATCGCTCCCTGGTAAACAATAGGATTGGCCGTAGCTGAAAAAGTAAATGACTGACAGATAACCTCATCACCGGCTTTAACGTCCAGCAATATCAGCGCGAGATGAAGTGCAGCTGTTCCAGAACTTAAAGCTGCTGCATGGCTTACACCAACGTAGTTCTGCAGATCCTTTTCAAAACCATTCACATTAGGGCCCAAAGGAGCCACCCAGTTCTCGTCAAAGGCCTGTTCTACAAATTTTCTTTCTGACCCGCCCATATGCGGTGAAGAAAGCCATATCCTCTCTTTGTTGTTCTGCATCATCGTAAAATATACTATTTTAATAATTATTACAAGAGACCCGTCTTATCGGGAATTTTCTGTTCCCCGGAACATCTCCATGGTGGCACTGCCAGCCTGGTTGATGCCTTCCTTTTTACACACTTTCAAAAAAGTCTTCCAGAAGATTCTGCAATCCAGTTGAAAACTTATATGGTCCACATACCATACGTCAAGTTTAAATTTCTCTTCCCAGGTAATGGCATTCCTTCCGTTTATCTGTGCCCATCCTGTGATACCTGGTCGGACTTGATGCCTTCTTTTTTGTTCACTGTTATACTTGGATAGATATACTACAAGTAACGGCCGTGGCCCGACCAGGCTCATATCACCTAGCAGTACATTGAACAATTGCGGCAACTCATCAAGGGATAAAGACCTGACAAGTTTACCAACTGCTGTCAACCTTTCGCTGTCGGGCAGAGGGGTCCCCTCCGTATCCTTTTTATCATTCATTGTTTTGAATTTAAGGATGCGGAAAAGTCTTTCATTTTTTCCGGGCCGTACCTGTACAAAAAAAGGCGTGCCTTTATTTACGATCATTAATAAAAATGCGGTAAGTATAAAAACAGGAGAAAATAAAAGGATCAACATTAGTGAAAAAACAAAATCCAACATGCGCTTGAAAAAATACCTATATGCTTTCATTGAAAATGATCCATTATTATTTGATACGCGTGGTCACTTGTATATGCCTGTTCCAGGAACTTCCTGGACCGCGAGCCCATTTCTGACCTAAGGGACCTGTTCTGTACAAGTAATGCAAGCTTGCTGTTAAACTCATCAATATTTCCCGAAATACATCCAAACCCGAAACCATTGTCTTCTACGATCTTTCCGATATCGGTGTTCGGATCGGTAGCCGTCAATACCGGGAGCCCGCACTCCATATAAGAAAGCAATCTCGAGGGGAAGTTCGGGATGGTAAAACGCCGGTCAAGGAAGATCAACCCAATATCACATGACAGTACAAGCTCATTGTACTCCCGTACGGGGATCGTTTTCTTGAGCAATGCATTGTCAGGAGTATGCTGTAAGAACCATTTCTCCGTTTTGGCGTACGCTGTACCGTTTCCTGCAATGATAAAAAAAACTGCAGGGTCGTTCAGGTTGGATTGAAGCACCTGCAACAGGAATTCTATCCCTTGTGGCTTACCCAGATTTCCCCCGTAAATACAAACGGTTGCACCGGCAGATATATTGTACCTGTTCCGTATCGCTTCCCGGGCTGTATTAGTTAGTGTAACTACAGACGGTGTAACGGTATTGGGGCAGATTTCGACCTTTTGCGGGCTGACCGTTTTGTTGTGGGAAAGCAGGTAATTAACATTGGCTGGAGACATACATCCGATATGGTCGGATATGGCATACAGTTTCCTCTCTTTACGCCTGAAGAAGTTATATAACAGGCCGTTTTTCCTGATCATGCCAAGATCAACAGCATTCTGGGGGAAAATATCTTTTAGGAGCAGGTAAGAACCGGCAGCGTACTTGTTTTTACAGTACGCTATCAGCTTTGTGAAGGTGATAGGAGGGGTGGAATATAATACGAGGTCTATTTTCTCATCGGGTATATACTTGTTTATTGCCGCAGAAAAAAGTCTTTCAAACAGAATTGTACTGATCCCTTTCTCAACGAGATTGGTTTTCTGAAAGTTGGGAGTTCGTACGGAAAGCAACTTAACGCCATCCTGCGTATGAAATCCTGTTTTTTTTCCGTACCTCCGTTCCGATGGCGATACCACAAAAACATCATGCCCCTCGCCGGAAAATTTCCTGATAAGGTCAGTATAAATACCTTTCTCGGAAATGTCAGTTATCCTGAAGACAGTAAGGAAGAGGATACGCATCAGTTCTCATTTTCGCTCCAGACAACGCGTTTAATATAATCTGTATAACTTATGATGATTCGTACCATTTTATCTGAAACATTAGGCATCGAGTAGTCCGAAACGGGTCGGAAACTGTTACCTGATTTCTTTTCCTGTTCAAGCTGCGCCAAAGCCTGGAGTATGCGCTCAGGCCGTAATCCCGTCATCATAACAACCGCTTCTTCCATTGCTTCGGGTCTTTCATGCGCTTCGCGGATATTGAGGGCCGGAAACCGGAGTATAGAAGACTCTTCTGAAATTGTGCCGCTATCGGAAAGTACCGCAAACGAATGCATCTGCAGCGCGTTATAGTCATTAAAACCCAAAGGTTTCAGCAACCGGATACCAGTATGAAGTTGCGTTTGTCGCTGTTCGATCATTTTGCGCGTACGTGGATGCGTGCTGAATATAATGGGCAACCCGTATGTTTCTGCGATCAGGTTAAGAGTGGCAACCAGCAGGGAAAATTGTTTTTCGTTGTTGATATTCTCTTCCCGGTGCGCCGACACTACAAAATATTTCCCTGCCTCGAGTTCAAGCTGTGTAAGGATACCGGATGCTTTGATCTGCGGGAGATAATAATGGATAACCTCGTACATCGGGGATCCTGTTTTGACGATCCTGTCGGCTGGCAGCCCCTCCCTCAAAAGATACTCGCGTGCGATATCACTATAGGTAAGATTGATGTCTGCAATATGGTCAACTATCTTCCTGTTGGTTTCTTCCGGTACCCGCTGATCAAAACAGCGGTTGCCTGCTTCCATGTGAAAAATAGGGATGTGCCTTTTTTTGGCGGGTATCGTACATAAACAACTATTGGTGTCTCCCAGCACAAGAAAAGCATCTGGTTTTTCCGTTTCCAGCAAAGCATCAATTTTTATCAGTATCTGACCAATGGTTTCTGTAGCATTAATACCTGAGGCATTTAAGAAATGATTCGGTTTGCGGATGCCGAGATCATCGAAAAATATCTGGTTCAGCTCATAATCGTAGTTCTGACCGGTATGAACCACAATATGTTCAATCGCTGCTGATTCATCCAGCTTTGCCATTACACGGGATAACCTTATGATCTCCGGTCTTGTACCCACTACTGTCATTACCTTGAGTTTTTTCATACAACTTTTAAAGAGGTGGTGTCTGGTTTAGTTTGATCAAAAATCTCATTTGCCCAAAATAACGTTACCAGTTCGTTGTCTCCGGTATTGGTAATATTATGTGTGTACCCAGGTGGTATATCCAATACCTGGGGAGCCGCTCCGTTAACGAAGTACCTGATTACGTTATCATCATTGATATTCCGGAAACAAATTTCTGCCGACCCCTGTATCACCAGGAATTTTTCAGTCTTTGTGTGATGAAAGTGATTGCCACGCACGATCCCCGGTTTGGTAACAGAGATAAATATCTGCCCGAATGATTCATGCTTCATCCATTCAAATAAGAACCCACGGTCATCTGTACGTACCTCAAGCGGATAGCTGAATGCATCATGGGGTAGGTAAGAAAGATAGGTTGAATATAGGTATTTTACCAATTTATCATCCAGCCCGGGAATTTTCAATGTTTTACGGGATCCGGGAAATCCGCTAATGATATCAGCAAGCCTTCCTACATTAATATTAAATTCAACTGGTATACTTCCGTTTATAATACGTTTTCCGGCGACCTCTTCGTAAAGCAACCCGACAAATTCGCGGACAACATCATCAATGTATACAAGCGTCAACGGGTGATCGGGGTTATTGATGGTTAGCGGAAGATTGTGTGCCGTATTATGACAGAAAGTGGCCACAACAGAATTATAACCAGGTTTACACCATTTCCCAAACACTCCGGGCAGCCGGTATATTATCCCATGTATGTTTTTTGACGTCACGGTTTCAACGGCCTCTTCAGCTGCTTTCTTACTCATTCCGTAGGCATTTTGAAGCGTAGCCTGGGTGGAAGAAGCTAATACAAATTTTACAGGTTTGTTTCCCGGTTTGATCCCGGACAAAAGTGTTTTTGTAAGTTCCTCATTCCCATCCCGGAATTCGTTTTGGTTGAGTGTCCTGTTAACGCCGGCAAGATGATAAACGATATCGATACCGCTGAGAATCTTTCTGTACTCCGAAACCTGTGTTTCCCGGGTTATGGTACGGATATCCAGGTCATCGATCTGCCGTAAATGAGTCAGCAGGTTCCTGCCTATAAAACCATTTGCACCTGTTACACAGACATTTATTTTTTCCATGTATTCAATTCGTTTTGAATATATGGCAGGTTCAGTAACAATTCTTTGAGTTCTTTATTGGAAAGCCTGTACGTATTGTGTGAATGATAATCCTCTACTGCAGAGATATTTTCTTCTCCTTCAGAGAAATATTTATCATAGTTCAATTCCCTGTTGTCGGATGGGATCCTGTAGTATTCTCCCATATCTTCTGCACGGATCTTCTCTTCACGTGTCAAGAGGGTTTCATACAGTTTTTCGCCATGCCTGGTACCTATTATTTTAACCTGCCTGTTGCTCCCGGCTATTTCGCTTAATATTTCGGCCAGCTGACCGATCGTTGCCGCAGGTGCTTTTTGAACAAACGTGTCGCCCGAATTGCCATTACTGAAGGCAAACAATACCAGTTCCACTGCCTGCTCGAGTGACATCATAAAGCGTGTCATGTCAGGATCAGTAACAGTAACCGGTAAGCCCTGTTTCAACTGCGACATGAATAAGGGTATCACAGATCCACGGCTTGCCATTACATTGCCATACCTGGTGGATATAATAGTAGTATTTTTTGACACTCGTGCTTTCGCAACCGCAATCTTTTCCATCATTGCCTTTGAAATACCCATTGCATTAATAGGATATACGGCTTTATCGGTACTTAAACAGATCACTTTTTTTACATTATTCTGAATAGCACTGGTGATCACATTTTCGGTTCCGATAACATTGGTTTTCACCGCTTCCATCGGATAAAACTCGCAAGAAGGTACCTGTTTCAGTGCAGCTGCATGAAAGAGGTAATCAACGCCTTCCATAGCAAATTCCAGGCTTTGCTTATCGCGTACATCACCGATATAAAATTTGACCTTGTCAGATTTTATATCATGACGCATGTCATCCTGTTTCTTCTCATCACGGCTGAAAATGCGTATCTCTTTAATATCGGTATTCAGGTAGCGGTTCAATACAGCGTTACCAAAAGACCCTGTTCCTCCCGTGATCAGCAAAATTTTATCTTCAAACATAATCTGGATATATTAACTGTATTGTTTTTTGAAAAAATCGGAATACCATGCGATCGATTTCTGAAGACCCTGGTCTATATCATGAACGGGCTTCCAGTTAAAATGGTCGAAAACCTTGTCAAATGACATATGCTGGTATTGGATCTCGCCAACCGTTTTTTTGCCATTCATATCATCGATAATACGGGCCAGTTCTTTCTTGTTACCCAACTGCTCATATATTTTAATAAGCAGCGAGCGCATATTGATGGGGTCGTTGTTGCCGGCATTGAATACCTGCCCCCTGAGTTTATCGGGATCCGCCGCCAAAGCCGTTGCAATACGCATATAAAGATCCGCCACATCTTCCGAAAAAATAAAATCCCTCACCATGCTCCCATCGCTACGTGGAATAAATACAGAATACCCTAATGCGCTCCTGATGCCGTCAGGAACAATAGCAGAAAAGTTCATCTGCCCGGGCCCGTAAATATTCGAGAACCTCGTAATCACTACCGGCAGTTTGTATTGATCAATGGCATAAGCCTGGCAGATCATGTCTGCGCATGCTTTTGAGGTATCATAGGGATATTTGGGTAACAGTGGGTAGTCTTCGCGATAAGGCATTTTTTCTACCGGGTATTCACCATACGCCTTGTCGCTGGAAGCCACCACTATTGCTTCTATATGATGACCGCTGTTTTTAGCCATACGGCATGCTTCCATAAGGTTATAGGTACCGCGAACATTGGTTTCGAAGGTCAGGAAGGGATTGGTTAATCCTACGCCTACCTCCACCTGTGCAGCAAGGTGATAAACGATGTCAATCTGCTGCTCGGTGATGACATTATAGAGCAACTCATGGTCGATGATATCGCCTTTGATCAACCGTATCTTCTCATGGTACCCTTCCAGGTATAAATAACAGCTGGGATTATCATTTCGGACAATACCGAATACGGATGCACCCGCGTTATGAAGTTTGGCGACCAGGTTCCCACCTATAAATCCGGTAACACCGGTTACTAATATCTTTTTATTGATCCAGGCATTCTTCATATTAAAATCTAAATATTTTATCGATGTTTTGTTCAACAAGTTCCAGTTCTACAAGGGTATTCACAGTAAAATGTTCTCCTTCGTGTTTATAGGCACTCAGCAAAGATTGTTCGCCGAGGTATTTCAAAAAGTTTTCAAATTTATCAAATTTGTCGAGGTGCTGAAATAATTCCTTTCGCATAATGAAATAACCGATATTGATCCACTTGTCGAGCCTTGGCTTTTCCCTGAATTCAACCACCTCCATTTTCTCATTGATTTCCACTACCCCGAAATTCGTCGACAACGGCCAGACAGTGAGTATACCCGGCTTCGTATTCGCTTTCCCGAACGCAAAAAGTTTTTCAAGATCCACATCGGAAATGGTATCTCCATATAAAACCAGCAGGTCTTCAGTGGGGGTCTGTTTTACAACCGATCTTATCCTTGCAATTATATCCACATCTCCATCGTCAACAATACTGATATCGAGGTGACGGAAATTATGTGAAAAATATTCCTTGATGACTTCTGCCTTATACCCTACTGTTATATATATTTTCTGCATTGGATGCTGTTCCAGCTGCTTCAGTATATACCAAAGTATCGGTTTGCCTTTAACAGGAACCATGGGTTTGGGTATTTCGAGCGTGAGTGGCTTTAATCTTTCACCTTTGCCCCCACATAAAATAACAGTATTCATGCATCTAATAGTTTATCAATGAAAGCCTCCGGCGAATATATTCGGTCCAGGGTATATTTAATGCCCAGGCTTCTTTTAACGGCCCTGGTTATTGATTCTGCATCAAAAGGGTTAAAATAATCGTCCGGGGTAATAAAATCCCAACTATAATCAACATCTGCGCTCAGTATTTTCAACTGGAATTTACGGGCTTCGATCAGCGGCAAACCATACGCTTCAAAAGAAGATGGGTAAATAAGCGTCTCGGTTTTTTTATAGTATTCGATCAATTCATTCCTTGGCAGGTTCTTGAGAAACTCAACGTTTAAATCATTTTCCGCTACAAATACTTCAATCCATCTCCGCAATTGATTATCCTGGTCCAGTGTAAGGCATAATTTCGGGCTGATTCCCTCATCCTTCAGCAATTTCCAGGCTTGCAATAATAGCTTATGATTTTTATACGGCATGAGAGATGCCACATAAATAAAAGAACCGGCCTCTTTATTGTAGGATTCGGTCACCAGATCGGGGGCACTTCCAATATCGTCAAATGCACAAACGAGTATTTTTTTACGGATACCGGCTTTTTGCACCAGTTTCCGCATGGTAGATGTTTGCACGAGGATACCCGTTACGTTGCGGAGAAAGAGATTAAAATATTGTTTTTCCAGGAATATTTTCAGCCTGTCTTTCCATGAAAATCCGCTAAAACTGCTACCATCTACATAGAACCTGCTCGACAGAAGCAGCAGCACATTTTTTGCACGGAGTTTCAGCAATGGTGGCAGATTTCCAAAATAAAGTACAGTGTCTTCAATACCCGCCATTTTCCTGATCTTACTGCTAACAGACAGGCGACCGGACAGGGTGATTGGTATCAAAACGATCTGGGGTGGCAGTACAAACGATGGTTTGTACCTGCCGTCTATAAAAACAGTAGCAGACTGCCCTTTTACAGCCAACCCTTTCAGGAAGCCATTTAATAATGTTTTACCACCACCTGTATGACAATTCACCGCGTTTACGTATATATTATGCATTACTAGCTTCTGATTAATCTCTTTTACTATTGAATTCATGCCGGAAAACCCTGTATTGCCATACCAGAATAATGAAGGTCAGTAATTAGTACCAATACAAAAATAAAAACAGGAACCCGTACCGGGTTTGCAGTCGTAACACCTTTACCCAATCACTTTGCGGATAAAAGACCTGGGTTTATGTAAACCCATTTTGTCATTTAATAAATTCTCCCGCCAGCTCATATATCTCGCCATTAAGTCCTTTCTTAAATGCGCTGATCCCTGGCGTTTTCTCCTCGCTGATGCCACCTAGGTCGAACCAACTGATATTACGGTCTTTGAGGTATTTTACAGCACTCCACAATAAAAACTGGTTGGCTTTCAGCGTACGGCCTTCCGCACCGTTCCATCCGATAAGATAAGTAGCCGCATTACCATGTATAGCGATACATATCCCGGCAATTGCGCGATTTTCGAAAGATCCTTTCAATACCAGAAATGACTCATTGCCGGATTGTGCCTTTCGTACATCATAAAGCAATTCAACAGCGGGTCCCTGAAATTGTTTACTGTCGGTCAACTCCCGATATCTGTCAATCATCCAGTTGAATAGCGTATCGTCGTTCCCCATTTCGAGCGCCAGGTTCGACTTTTCGGCAAAAGACAGCATATTGCGCCATTTGCCATCAAGTTGTTTCCGCAGCCCATCAATATCCTTTGTTAGATCGATCCATATGGACTCCCAACTATTGTTGCGAAACCGGTGAAAATGCGATTTGTGCAAAATGGCAAGTGAACTACCGGAAAGGTCTAATTCTGGCGCAATAAAAAGGATCCTGGTCTTACCCAGGTTACCATAGTTCCCTAAGAACTTGTAGATGCCGGTTAATTCACCCGGTGATAGTTTCCGCATCAAAAGCGGACCACGGTTAATACGGGTGATCGTTATCCACCCGATCTTTCTTGTCAGTAATTGTACGATAGCAATGGGTTCATCGTTTTGCAGAAAAACAGCTCTTTTTACTGCCCACTTCCTGCCGCTGGTCTTTGCTTCGCCATATGCCCAACTGTGCAGAAAATTGGAGCGGCCGACCTGTGAAAATAGTGCCTGCCATTCTTCCCTGCTGTCTATCCAGCGTATAGATACATTTCCCCCTTCGCTTAAAATGTTCCAATAGGCAGCAGTAAGCTTTTTTAAGGATATGGTTGGGTGAACAGGCAGGTAAACCCTGCTATGCCGCAATTGCCAGGCAGTTTCAAACCCGGTTTTCTCTGCGATCAATTCAGGGGGCATATCAGGCCAGGTAGTGACAGGCAATTGAAGATTTGCCAGTTTGTTATAGATAGTTTCTGCATTTTCCGGGGTAGCTGTATAGGATGCCAGATAGGGTATCCACTGACGCAACAACGGCCGGTCAGTTACCGACAACATCTGGTCGGCCAGGCTGGTAGCGGCAACAAGTTCATCCCATAACAATTGATTGCGCTGTTTCTTTCGAGCCATCGCAGGAATACCCGGTATTGTTTGGGTCAATATTTTTCTGGCCATGTGTCCCATGCCCGGACCGGGAAACTTTCCGGGTGCTTCATCTGATGAATCCGTTTCCTGTGATTCTTTAAACGGCAGGTAAGATGCTAGGGTAATTTTATGCATGCCCAGTTTCTGCAACAATCTTTTCAGTAACCATACCCAGGCGTTTTTCGCAACTTGCGAATCCCCGATATTCATGCGTGCCTGTATTCCCTTCAATTGTTTGTCCCATGCACCAAGATTACCAAACGTGTCGATAGCTACGTTTAGCTGGGATGGACCATTGGAACGTGCAACAAGCACGGCACCATCAGAAATGGCCAGGTGTTTGTGCGGGCTATACAACACAAAGTCGCCAGAACTGCCTATGCCGGTAACAGGGTAAAAAACATGTGCTGCATCTTCTACCAGCCATGCGTTATGTTTTTTACAGAATTCTCGGATTGATGTTGCCGGAGTCGGCTTCCCGAAATAATGAACGACTATTATGATATCAGGAATTCCGTTTTCGAGAAGTGCCAGAAGTGATGACTGTACCGGGAAAAGGTTCTTATCTACGTTGTAAAAAGCAATCTTCGCCCCCGTGTTCCGTACTGCCACAAGCGAACTGTTACAGAAAAAGTCGGGTAGCCAGATGATGATGTTTTCTTTTTTACTGGATTGCATCCTCCATTGAGCGATCAATGCAATCGACCATGCAGATCGGGATAACCAGCCTGCACGTTCACCTTCACGATGCCAGAATGCAGCCAGTTCTTCCGGCTTTGCGGCTTTCTTTATCACAGCACGCAGAAGCGTTTTCCACTCTGGTAAAGGCGCATGGGTTAACATAGAGTGATCCTCCTATTATGAAATGCATACAATAGCTGCATTAATTTGCTACAGTTATTTCATCTGCCCAGTGATCAAGTTGTTTTCTTCCGTTTTGATAATATACATCGGTGGCTCCGGCAAGTAAAGACCCGATATGGTAAAGAGAGTCACCGGGACTGATCGCATCACGTCTGATACATAACGGAGAGGTATCCGGGGTATTATCACCCCTCAGGCCTGAATAGATGTACGGGAATCTTCGGGATGCTACGGCCAGCGCCTCCTGGCTGAAGCTGGCTAAGTTTCCAAACGTATAGGCAAAATGCTGAATCGCTACCCCGAGCCGTGTCTCTATTTTGTCGGCGCTGGTAATGATTTCCTCTGCAAGTGCTTCATCATGTACCTGTGAAAGCCGGGCATGGGTTGCCGTATGTGCGCCGATGGTATGACCCTGTTTAAGCAAAGCTTCCAGGTCGTCCCATTGCATGTTTCGTAAATGCGGCGGAACGTCTTCTACAGCGGTACCAGGTTGTATATTCGTGCTGATAAAAGAGTGTGCATCGTTTGTATCTACTAAATCTGTAAAATTTGATATTGCAAAAAAAATAGCGCTGATACCCAATGGACGCAGTATCTCTTCAGCTACTATTCTATTGGATATAAATCCATCATCAAATGTTAGCAGTAGATTCCTGCCGGTCGGTTTTTCTTCGCCGGAAAGAACCCTTTGAAAAAAAGTAGGTGATATAAAGTTCCAGGACTTTGAAAGCCATGTTAACTGCCTTCGGAAATGGGCTTGTTGATCGGGAGCGACATCATGGACAATTAAAACCCTCACTACATCACGAGGTAACCATCCGATAGATGAGGCTATATATCTCGCGGTACGGAGTATGGGATAACCTATCGTAATCGCGCGGTGAATGATACCCATTATTTTTTTATTGATTCAAAACTTCTTTGTCGTGCGAATAATTTACCCAAAGCACCACCTCCCAATAAGGAATCCAGCTTACCTAGCAGGTTATTTATTCTTCCGGTAAATGAAAGCCGCAGATCGGGATGGAAGAACAGTTCGGTGTACCTGTCAGTAACATTTCCGAAAATGTTCTTTACAATTTCTTTTTGCTGATCGCTTGCGCGGGCAAGGTAGAACGCATTATTGAACATTCCTTCCACATGAAACCGCTTTTTAAAAAGCCGATACACAAACCTGTTAAAAGGAGTGATATGCAAAGAGTAGTTCATAAAATACCCCCCTGGCATGAGCACGCGGCATGCCTCCTTGCATGCAAGTCCGAAATCGGGTATATGCTGAAATACCTGTACAGTCCACACGCCATGAAACCCGCTGGCTTGCGTAGCTGTGGCAAATGGCAGTTGTGTGGCATCAGCATGCAATAAGGCCACCCGAGTACCGAGCAATGGAGCCAGGACTTTTGAAGCATGTTTGAGATTTGCGTGTTCAAAATCTATAATCAGAACGCCAATATCCTTTCGGGTTGAAGCAAGCCGTCTCCAATGCCAGCCCCAACATCCGCCAATGTCCAGTATTAATGCTCCTTCCGGCATTTTAGCTAGGAAACGGTCCACTTCATGATCCATTACAGGAATGGAATGACTCTGTGATATCGCAGCCAGGTAATTGTCATACTGTTTCATGGCCACCTCTTTTCGCAACTCTTTTTCCTTTTCCTGCCCCGACGACAGGACAGGCATCTGTGACACATAAATACCATCAGTATCCGGAAAGAATTTATTTGCGCTTAAAATGTCTGACAATGCCTTGTGCCTGTCCATAAATAATAACGTTACTTGAACAATCTGATTCCGAACCGTGCCACTGTTTTCAATAGCCGGATAAAATAAACGGGCAGTGATACATAATTGCGATACCTGTACTCTATCGAGACCTGGTTCTTTAGTCTTTTCACTGCCTTTTTGGAAGATATGCTCCCGCTTCTTTCATGATAATATCCCAATGGCTCGGGAATAAAACAGGGCCGTGCCATGGGAGCCAGCCTCAACCACAATTCATAATCCTGGCTGGAACTCAATTGCTCATTGAAATAACCTTTTTGCCTGAAAAGATCGATATGACAAACCGTTGCAGACGGAGAGAACAGGTTTCGAATATAAAGTTGTGTAGTCAATGGCCTGTCATGTTTATAATTTCCGGCATAGTTCAATTCAAGCGGGGTACTACCGATCCTGATAAACATTTCGTTATGGCAGAATATATTCTTATCTGGGTTGTTGTCAATGTAAGCAGCAACGGTTTTCAATTTTTCATTTTCCCAGCAATCGTCGGAATCCATAAACGCGATCCATGGATTTCTACAGGCCAGGATACCCGTATTTCTCGCCGCCCCCGGACCGGCGTGCTGGGATTCTATTATTTTCATCTTAACTGGCCCGGTATAAGATGATACAAACTGATTTATGATATCACATGTGTTATCGGATGAACCATCGTCCACCAGGATCAATTCATCCGGGGGATACGATTGTTCCACGATATTTGTAAGTGTATCCAGTATAAATGAGGCGGAATTATAAACCGGGCAAACGACACTGAATTTAACCATTGCTATTTCTTGATTTAAACCATTCTACCAACAGAAACAGGTTGTACAGGTTTTCAAAATATTTACTGTCTTTGTTCTTCACGCTCATTGCCCGGTGCAGTTTGTCAAGGTCGAGAAAACCTGACAGGTATTCTTCTACGCCATTAAGAATATCTGTCGTGACTTTTTTATTGTCTAACCTGGAAAACCAGGAATCTATCGGCGCGTTGAAGCCTTCTTTCTTCCGGTTAATAACCGAAGCAGGAACATAAGGTGCTATCACTTTTTTCAACAGGCCCTTGGGCCTCCCTTCATACAGGTTGATCTCTTCGGGCATCGAAAATGCCAGTTCAACAATTCTATGATCAATCAGGGGGAACCTGCCTTCCACTGAAGCGGCCATTGAAGCTTTATCGTTCAGGCTTAGTATATTGTCTACGAGGTAATTGCCCGCGTCATGATACATCTTATTGTATTCATACCCATCCTTTTCGAAATTGACCGATGAATAGTGTGCGTTCACTACCTGCATTTGAAGCTCATATACTTCCGGTTTGCTTACCTGCTTCAGAAAAGAATAGTTTAAACCATTGATATCGCTTGCAAACGCCAGTTTTGGATTGAGAAGACGTTGATTGTTGTTATCGATGCTTACTGCTGCAAGTGCGAGAAAACCCAGTTTCCGGAACAACGCAGGATATAACACAAGTCCTCTTGCAGAGAGGTATGATGAACGCCAATGCCTGTGATAACCACCAAATAACTCATCACCGCCGGCACCACTCAACAACACTTTAATTCCCCGAGCACGGGCTTCCTTTGCAACAATATATGTTGGAATACAGGCGGAGTCTGAAATAGGCTCATCCATAAATGGCATCAGCTCATGGAGGTAATCCATGAATCGTTCACGCTGCACGGTAACTTCCGTATGATTGGTATTAAACTGTGCAGCCATCTGACGGGAAAAAATGTTGTCCTGTGAATCATCCTTTCCTTCATACCCGATTGAAATGGTATTAAGTTGTTTTTTATAAGATTCCGAGGCAAACGCGAGTACTGTTGTACTGTCTATCCCACCGCTTAGGGAAATGGCAAAATCAGTGTCGGTGCGCAGTTGTATTTCATTCGCCTCCAGCAATAATTTTTCCAACTGCGACATAGCTTCTGGAGCCGTCATGCCATCGTTGATGGGGCGATGCAGGGTCCAGTAAAAATAAAATTTAAGATTCCTTTTCCTGTCTATTTTAATGGCCTGGCCCGGCAGCAGTTTTAAAATTCTGTCGTAAGCTGTAACAGGCTTGGGTATATAAGAAAGATACAGGTATGAAGCGATACTTTGCGTGGAATAACCTGCATTAATCACCCTCGACAACCCGTTCATTTCGGAAGAAAAGTAAAGGTGGCCGTTATGTTCTGCATAAAAAAGTGGTTTGATACCCATACGGTCCCTGAAAATCAATACCTGGTCCTTTCTTATATCATAGATACAGATGGCAAACATGCCATTTAGTTGCTGGATGAACTCTTCTCCGTACTCCTCGTACAACCGGAGTGCCACTTCTGTATCCGAATGCGTTTTAAACCGGTGCCCTTTTTTCACCAGTATTTCACGCAACTCCACATAGTTGTATATTTCCCCGTTCATTATGATCCATATAGAATCCCCATCATTGGAAATGGGTTGCTGGCCGCCACCGATATCAATGATAGAGAGACGTTGCATACCAAATAACAAATCATTGAACTGCTTATGACCCGTTCCGTCAGGACCCCGGTGAAACATACAAGACAGCATTTCTCCCAGGCTGTCCGTTGCTTCTGATGATAATGGCTTTCCGCTTAAAGAAATTATTCCCGCTATTCCGCACATAGCCTTATGTTGTTATACTATTTTATATTCTTTTTTCTGATAAAAAGGAAGCACTGCTCCGGAATGCACTTCAACGACCTTGATTGATTCGTGTATTTTTCCATACGCTGTTGCGTAGAATATCTTCTCTATTTGGTAGGGTTCCTCGATATTCCATGCCGTTTCCCTGTTGTCGGTGGCCTGAAACAACTCGAAACAGTTCTTTCCTGCCTGACGAAGCCGACATTCCGGGTGTAAGATAATATTATTAGCAACAGTCACCACACCCCGTCCCGATATACTGTCTTCAACACTGATAAGATTTTCAACAATAGAATAAACACGTTCGTACCGGCCGATCCTGGCAGAGGAAAGTCTTTTCAATGCATCAGTCGCGATCCTGATAGTTACTCCCGTAATTTCTTCAGATACTGAAATAGTGGTATTGCGCTTCAGGTAATAAAAAGGGAAATAATATCTTGACAGTTCGCTTACCATCACAGCTGTATCATTTACATTCAGTACGCTATGCTGATCTGACAATACATATGCAAGGGAACTATCAACAGGCTCGTAGTCCCTCCGCCCGGGGTCGCCAAGCATTTGTTTTCCTTTAGAAAATACGACCATGCTCCCGAAATCATCGTGTGCGTGGCCTGGAAAAAAAACACCTGTTTTCCTGGAATGACAAATAAAGACATCCAGGTCGTTGTACATGACCCGTGTTAGATCAACAGTAGTTTTTACCACAGCCCCGTGTTGATCCATACCATTGGCAAATAACCCGGCATACCCCAGCCCATCGAGGATAAAATTGCCATACGAGTTATCCGTTTGCGGGCCCTGAAAACAGCTTGAAAAATATCTGAGTACCCATTCAGGGTCAAAGTCTGGAGAAATATCGCCAATCAGAGGAATCTTTAGCTTCTGGTCATCCTTATCATATACAACAAAAAAAGCACAGGCTTCCAGCATACGCTTATTATAGTTAGCCAGTTTTCCGCGCAAATCAAGCCTTCCGGATTCCATCAGAAGGAATTCCAGTTCACATAACCACCTGGTAACAATAAACTGGTAGTGGCTGGAACCTTCGCGCAAAACACCATCGCTGTCGATAATTTGATCCAATTCAGTAAGGAGTAAAGAACCCGATTCTGCAATTACTGGCTCATTGCCCAGAACAACAGCAGCCGTTATAATTCCTTTTAGGTCGTTAACCACATGATTATAGGTAACACCGCCCGGGTAGTATTCCAGGTTTTGTGACAAGTGATATGCAGACCGGCTGAAAAAATCATACAGTTGAGGATCGGAGTGTATCCTGTCGATTAGTTCTTTATAAGAAGCTTTGTACATATAAAAGGTACAAAAACTGGATAGTCTTTCACTGACTGTATAAGGATGCCAGGTCAGATCACCGGCGATACATGGAAATGCGTTGATCCATTGTTTTATATGGTCGATCACATGGTCTTTGTCATAACCATCGAGTAACTGTTTGTTGTAAATCAGCCAATACCATCTTTGAACAGAGCTGCCGACCTCAATGTCGTTCCAAAGCTTGATATCATGCCATGAAGCGCCGGGACCGAACTGTTTATTAAAAAGAGAGGTTTGCACCGTAAATTTCCGGTCAAACGGTAAAAGATTCTGTTTCCGGGATTCAGCAGGTGCAATAACAATGCCGGCCAGTTTCTTTGCCCGGTTGGGATAGTTGGCTAGTTGACTAACCCCGAACCGGCGCCGAAGCGCAAAAAAAAATAGCTTTATATAAAATATAAAAGCAGCAAAGATTCTCAAGGGACTGCCTAACGTATAACGAAAAAAAATCGTCCGTTCTTTCATCATACAGGCTATTGCATTGGCGTTTTACCGGTTATCTCAACCAGGTATCTGGAAATATTATCTGATGCTGCAGCGCTGGGTGCAAAATAATTGGAATATATTTTTTCCTGCAGGTCTATGTCGGGCAAATACTTATCGTAATTAGCAATATGATCCAGTATCAATTCTCGTAAACTCCCTACGGTAGTTGCTGTATGGATACTGTCTTCATAAGCAAGTGGGCTACCTTCAAAATCCAGCCCACGCCATTGTATAACAGGCAGCCCTTGCAACAAAGCTTCTTCAGCAACCGTTGAATAGGCAGAGATAACAACATGCGCTGATGCTAAGTCGTCTGCGAGTGACTGATCGGAAATTGTGAAAGTGTGCGTTCTTGCAGCGACCCATGGGCTTGATTTTTCGATCTGCCAATATGGATGGTTCCGGATAATGATCCTGACCTTCGGAACATCCTGCACCGCCTGGTACACTGCCTGGATAAGATCCTCATGTACAGATTGTTTTATAGCCAGCGGTAATAAAATTACAAACTCGTCTATTGTCTGATTTTTTTTATCTGGTTGAGTGACGCGCAGCTCTTCATATCGGCAGGACCCTATCAGTATAACGTCGTTACCGTTATAACCAAAAGATTCATAGAGAGGCTTATTTTTCTCACCCATTACGATCAAGCGGTCGGGATGCGGTAACTGCAACGAATCAACAACAGATACATCGAATTCGTTCACGGGATCTATGTAAGCAAATGTTTTTCCCTTTGAATTCGTAGCATGCTGCATTGATATCACGTCATGATGGTTGTCACCGGTATGTGCCGCCAGGCTAACCGCGCGTGCAAACGGAAAATGCTCGAGAAACAAGAATAAGATCATATCCGGATCCGCACCCAGCAACGCCTTTCTAAATGCCCTGAAAACAAGACCATTCTCCATCGTGGAATAGGAAACAGCGCCTGAAATGAATTCCTGCTTCAATAAGGGCCACACGTTCAGTCCACCCGATACTATACCGTTTGTCTTATTGATCTGCCGCACTGCAGAAATCGTTCTGAAAAAATCCGTAAAAACATAGAAATATTCTAAAAAAATATCCCTTAAGGAAATATATCTGTTCAGTACAGCAGCATCCTGCCGGGTAGCAATGGCTTTTAACAATGCTTTTCTGCTATATTTTTTCCCTGGTACCGTATTGGGTTGAAACCATAACAGGTATTGCTCAGACACACCGTCTTTTATAAGACGCTCTTTGAGTTTGCCAAAATATTTATCCTTTACAATTTCAAGTTTGTCTGACAAAACAAATCCCCAATCTATAAAACTAATGAGGCCGACCTTGCCGGAAATAACTTTCTTTCTTCCAGTATTCCGAAGCAGGAAATAATTTACCAAAGCATTAAGACAAACAAAGGTTCGGATCAGGAACTGCCTACACAATGAACGGATAATAAGAAATTTTTTTTCTTGTGCAATGGTTTCCCTTTCTTTCCCGTACAATGGATGAGCTGAGAGTACCGCATGCAGAGCGGGGTCTTCTTTCAGGAGTACAAATGAGGAGGCGCGGTATTCTACTGCTACAGATAGTATGATATTAACAGTAAGGAAGTGTTTGTATATGTCCGAAACTTCGCAATCGCGAAAATTAAGAGGATTGAACCACCAGGTTGTATACCCTTTGCTTTTACTGGAAAATAATGAACGAACGGTTTTATTTCCTCTTAAAGGAAATAAGCCAAGATCATTGATAGCACTTTGATAATCCTTAAGTGCATTATCCGTTACATCCTGGCTTACCTTCCTTGCAAAAACGATTTGATTTTTATTATATTTTAAAACCAGGGCCGCTTCGCGCTCAGGATCACAAAATGAAAGGATGATATCATCTTCTTCTTTTAAATCTATGTCAATTTCTTCCCATGTTGCAATTATCCGCATGATGTTTATAGAATATTATATTTTCACTCACTTTTTACAAGTAATCATCATATGCGAACTCAGCCCGTTTTCGGCTATCAGTTGCTGGATATTGGCAAGCTCATCCTCTGAACAATAGCCAAGTACGTTTTTCCAGAACGGCTCTTTAATAAAATGTTTATTATTTTGTAAAATGTCTATGTCAAGCTTACCTGGTGTGGCGGCTTCCAGTACTTCAAACCCTATATTCTGCAGCAATTGTGTAACCGATTTTGGGTTCAAGAAATTCAGGTGATGAGGAGGGGATAAAGCTCTTGCATGTTTGCCCAGTACCTGTATGTCAACCCCCATGCCGCTCAACGTTGTAAATATGAACAGATCCCCTTTGCGCATTCTTGCATAAACGGTATCAAGAAAAATAGCCGGATCGTGCAGGTGTTCAAACAATTCGAAACTGACAAAGCAGGTACTCACTGCGGGCAGATCATCCGGAGTTATGTCTTCCACAAACTTTTCTACAACCGCCAGGCCCTTGTCGCGGCAGATCTGGGCAAGATGAACTGAAGGTTCAATAACCACCAGTTGTACGTCCATTATTTTATTTATTTCTTCGTCAAACACGCCATAACCACCACCTATATCAACGATACAATTTATGGGATCATGGCCCTGGAACTTCTCAATCTTCCTTTTGATCTGTTCAGCCTTTGGTTTCCATAACTTCTCCCTGCGTGCCTGTTCCGTTACCTTATAAAAAGTAGTTGCCCAGAATTTGGTGGAGGGCGAATCGGTATAATAATCAACAAAAGCCGTTTTATCAGGACGCGGGCTTACAAAAATGGAGAAACACCTCCCACATTCTTTATAAGTAAAACCGTCTTTTTCTGCCCATAGCTCTCCTGGTATATTGCAAACCGGACAATCGATCTCTGTTCTTTGTACATCAGCAAAATACGTTACTACATCTCTGGCTGTCAATGCCAGGTATTCATCAAAAATTCTTTCAGGCCTGATTTCTTCTTCGGTGATTTTCATAGGACAGTTTATAGCGAATGTGGTACAAGATAATCAATCACTGTTTTCCAACAGCAGCGGTTCAATGACAGATTTTATCCCATTTCAGGTGAACCCATACTATGGAATAAACATTGATCAACACAGGAAACTAAAAACGGGAGCTACAAGATATGCTCCCATTGCAGTGGAGTGCCGGTGTTTATATCGTGTTTTATCTTTTTCCCTAACACCAGATCAAAGTATTTTGGTTTTAGCCCCAACCCTGGCCGGATGGCCCGAAGATTTTCTTTCGTCAATATATCACCCGCTTTTATGTCTTTTACGATATATAAAGACCTTCGGAAACGGAGTGACTTAATTTCGGCAGGTATAGGGCCGTAACTGACATGGCCCAACCCCTGCCAGGCACGCTCAGATTCTATAACAAGCTGTTTCATTTCCTCTGGTTCAAGAGAAAATGCACTATCAACACCTCCTTCGGAGCGATCCAGTGTAAAATGTTTTTCAATGACCGTACAACCTAAAGCAACACTGGCAACACATACGCCAACACCCATTGTATGATCTGACAGGCCCACTTCGCAATTAAATATTTCCCTCATACTGGGTATGGTAAGGATATTGCTATCAGTTGGAACAGATGGATAGCTGGTGGTGCATTTCAGCAAGATCAACTGTGTACATCCTGATGCACGGGCCGCTTCAACAGCTTCTGAAATTTCTTCCAATGATGCCATTCCTGTTGAGATGATCAACGGCTTACCTGTAGAAGCGGCTTTTTTTATCAGCGGTAGATCAATGATTTCCGGAGAGGCAATTTTGTAACACGCTACATCCAGCGATTCCAGAAAATCAACAGCCGTATCATCAAAGGGACTGCTAAAAGGTTCCATTCCCAGGGATTTTGCCCTCTGAAAGATTGCCTCGTGCCATTCCCAGGGCGTATAGGCCTCCTTATAAAGATCATATAGTGATCTTCCTTTCCATAGACTATCGCCACTGATATGGAATTCTCTTTCGTTTATATCCAATGTCATCGTATCAGGCGTATACGTTTGTATCTTTAAACATTGCGCGCCTGTTCTTGCTGTAGCCTCAACTATTTCCAATGCTCTATCCAATGACTGATTATGATTGCCAGACATTTCAGCAATAATAAGCGGTCGTTCAGCTAACCCAACAGTGATATTCCCGATTTTTACACTCATAATAAATATTTCAGGCCGTTATAGTACGCGTTAATCGCACCGGTTTATTTTTTTTGAAAAACAAAGCCATCCTGCTTTTACAAAATCCTTCTTTGTCCGCACTGATCTTATAAACATCCTGTCCTACCCCATCCACCATAATACTGTCTTTCTCCAAGTTATCTATTGTATAACCGAAAGACAAATTCATTTTCAACGCCACTGTATTGGAAGCGAGCACACTACCGTATATTTTTTTTAGTTCAAGTACCTCAAAGGCATACTTTAATACCAGGTAGTTGGCTTCCATACCAAAAAAAGAATTGCGATGTTCTTTGACACCAATATACAAACCAGGTTCAGCGCTTTTATCGTTGTGATTGATTTTCGTCAGTGAACCCATTCCTAATTTAACGCCATCTTTTGACAGGATGATCCAATAAACGCAGTATGGATCATTTTTGATCTTTTGATACCATGCCTCTTGATGTTCTTTAGAGATTAGCGAACGCGAAAGCATAAAGTCAGAAACCTCCTTAGAGTTACGCCAGGTTCTCAATTGCTCTATATCTTCTTCATGCAAAGGCTTCAGGTCTATTGTCTTTCCTTTTATTATCTGGTTCACACACGTGTTTTTTTCAATCGGTCACCATATTGGATGTTCTTATCGATTATTATCTTAACAGGGATCTTATAACTGGCTAATTGTTTTCGGCAATGACTTTTAAGTTTTGTAATAAACTCCTTCTTGTCTTCCTCTTCAAATAACCTGATCTTTGCCGCAACGATCATTCCCATAATAGGGCTTTTTTCACCGTATACCATCACTTCGGCCACATTGGTCATTTCCTGTATCACACTTTCAATTTCGGTAGGATACACTTTTTCACCGCCAACATTAATCAGTTCTGACTTGCGGCCTAGAATCTTGAAATATTCCCCGTCCACCTCAACAGCATCTCCTGTCTTAAACCAGCCATCTTCTGTAAACGGGCTCTCTGCATTTAAATAACCCAACATAGCAGATGCAGCCTTAATTTCAAGTAATCCGTTAACTATCCGTAACTGGTACCCGTTGCCTCCCAGCTTTACCCATAACGAATCATTACTCTGAGATTTGGAGTTTAATACACCCAGCTCAATCAAGCCATATGTTTGCAGAAGTTTTACTCCGGGAAATACCACTTTTAAACGCTGGAGCGTTGTTGGCAACATCGGTTCCGTTCCATAAGAAATGATACGCAGACTGCTCATGTTATAAGCAGTATACGCTTCGCTCAAAAGAAGCAGGTTCAAAAACGTGGGAGAAGCAGGGAGGAGCTCTATCCCGTATTTTTCCACCAACCTGCACACATTTGCGGGCGACCTGTCTTTTGTAGAGATTACCACCCCGTTATTAGATAAGATATGGAGCATTGTGTTTAACCCGCCCCAATGATCGAACAACAGGAAGTTAAGCGTACGAAGTGCGGTTTTCTTTTCATGAAATTTATCAAGTAATTTGTAGAAATCATGAACGGCACATTTGGGCTCACCTGATGTGCCCGATGAAAATAATACCAATCCGGGGTGTGCATTTTTCTCGATTGTCAGGTAAAAATCGTTTTTGGGGACCTTTGGAAACTCCTTGAAGGCAGGTTCGTCATTTTCGTCAATTAAGAATTGAACCTCTGTGCCTGATATCTGCAACAATTTATCCTCGTTCTTTACAGAGGAAGTAAGCGGTATCAAAATGCAGTTCTTCTCTGTAAGAGCCAGGAAAAGAGCTATAGAGTTTGGGGTAAAATCGCCTTTCAATGACACAACAGAACCTGGTTGTACGTTATGCTGCCCCAGGTAACCGAGATAGTAATTGATCCGATCTTCCAGCCAGTTGTACGAATAAACCGTTTCATTCCAAATAATCGCCTCAGCTTCCTTGTTCTCAGCAAATCGTTCATGCAAAAATGAAATACAATTTATATTTTCCATTATTATGTTTTTATTAAAGTGGCACCATAAGAAAGTCCGACACCGAATCCTGACAAAATGATGGTCTGTCCTTTTTTCACGCGTCCATCATTCATAGCATCTTTAAGGGCGATTGGTATTGATGCTGAAACGGTATTCCCCAGTCCCTTGATATTGATATATACTTTTCCCTTGTCGAGATTCAGTACTTTCACCAATGAATCCAATGTCATGCGACTGGCCTGATGAAAAATAAATAAATCAATATCATCAAGTGAAAGATTGTTTCTTTTCACCAAAGTCTTAAGCTGCCCGGGTACTTTAGAATTAATAAAAGACCAAACGGCAAATCCATCCATTTTAATATCGTTCTGGCTGCGTACATTTCCACCCTGATCCATTACTTCCACCAGTGTTTCGTCCGATCTTGGTATCCGCGCACCACCTGCCGGTATCATAAATTTATCATACCCGTCTCCAAAAGAAGCGATCTCCATATCCATCACCCCTTCATCTTCTTCTGTAATTTCAACAATCGATGCCGCCCCTGCATCTCCAAATAAAACACGTGTTGAACGATCTTTGGGGTTTATGTACCGGGAATATGTATCTGCATTGATCAACAGAAGATGTTTTGCAACACCGGATTTGATAAATGAGTTTGCCATCATAAGTCCATATATATATCCCGTACATGCATGATTGAAATCATATGCGAATATCCTTTCGCTCATCTTGAAATGTCGTTGCAGAAGAAAGGCATTGGATGGCATTATATAGTCAGGGCTTTGGGTGCAATAAATGATTCCATCTATTTTATCCATATCAAATCCAAGAAACAATTTTTCACAGGCCTTAATGGAAAGATCCAATGCCGTTTCGGATACCGTAGCTATGTGGCGGCTTTGAACACCGGTTTTCTTTTCAACTTTTTCTACATCCCAATGCGGGAATGCATCCTGTAGGTATGCATTCGTTTCGACATTATCAGGCAGATAATACTCGATCGCTTTTATCTTAGCATTCATTAACTACGTTGATTAATAGGTCATTAAACTTTAACTCATCCGCTATTGTACTGGCTTCCCCATGACCTGGAAAAATAATTTTTTCGTCAGGTAATTTTGAAATGACCCGCAGGGATTCTTTGATTTTTGGTTTGCTTCCACCCGGTAGATCTGTGCGGCCAATTGTTCCTTTTAACAAGGTATCGCCTGTAAATAAATTATCCTCGATACAAAAGCACACGCTGCCTTCTGTATGACCGGGGGTATGCAAAACTTCCACTGATAAATCACCCAGTTCAATCACCTGGGGTATCTTATCCAGAAAAATATTGACTTCCGGAATTCGTATCGCTTGTTCTGCTCCGAAAATTTTCTGATATAAATTTGCAGAACGCAAAAGCTTACTGTCTTTCGAGTGCAGGTAAAACGAACAGCGGTATTCGTCAATCAGGTCAGCGACACCACCAATATGATCAAAATGGGCATGTGTGTTAAGGATGGCCATCACCTTGTACTGACAATCTTTGATATACTGAATGATTTCATTCACATTGCCACCTGGATCTATAATGACCGAACTCTGATTATTGGAAACAACATAACAATTTTCAAACCACGGACCGTTGATGATGCGTTTAATTACTGTTTTCACATCATGCCCCTCCCATATAAATATTCTGGCCTGTTATCGCATTACTTTTCGGATCCATAAGCCAATTTAAAGTGTGGATCAACTCTTCTGTCGTACCTGGATATGGAATTGCATTTCGTTTCAATAGCGACTGCAACAACTCCGGATCAAGCGTATCCATCAGGTCTGATTTAATGGCTGATGGCGAAACAACATTGCAGGTGATTCCGTATTGATAAACTTCCTTTGCGAGTATTTTTGTGTAAGCACTTATAGCCGCTTTAGATGCAGTATAGATGGCCCCGCCTTTCTCCTCGAGTTTAACCGTCATGCTCCCAAAATTGATAATGCGGCCGAATGAGTGTTTCATCATTATCTTAACAGCTTCACGGCTCATGAGAAAAGAGCCTAAAAAATTAACCTTTATTGTGGCCTCCGCTGCATGAAAAGGCACCAGCACTACCGGTGAATGAGCCAGGTCAACTGCTGCATTGTTCATCAGGGCGGTTAGCCTCCCATATTCTTTCCGTATATACTTGAATATATTTTTTACAGCATTCTCATCGCTGATATCTGCCTGGTAATGAACATAATTCTCCATATTAATGCTGCTTTCACCACGGCTACAGCCAATTACAGTACAACCTGATGACGCATAGTATTCGGCCAGTTCTTTACCGATCCCTTTACGCGTGCCTGTAATTAAAATGATCTTCTTCTGATCCATTTATTGTTCATTAACTAATATGCCAATATAGCTACTGATAGATCCAATGTTCTTAAAAGGGCTTGCTTCCTGGCTCATGGCTCTATCATCTGCAAGTGTAACAGAAATATTCCAATCATCTTCCAGCACTTGCTCAATGGCTACAATAAACGTAACAAGATCAACTGAATCAAAGGGGCTATCTGGGCCCATTATCGGTGTATTTTCATCTATGGTACCTTCATACGTTTTTTCGGTATCCTGAATAACCTGTTTAAAAGTGCTTAAAACGACTTGCTTAATTTCTTCTTGTGTCATTAGTAAATGATTTATTTTGAAGTGTTTGGATTAAATATTGAACAATTTTTAGTGAACCCTGCCCATTGATATTTTCTTTCATTTTATTAGAGACTGCCCGTCTTTCATCCTGGTCTGCAAGGTGGGCCATCTGTTCCAATATCTTTACACACATTGCGGTATCACCAGCATCTATGGGTGTTCCCACAAGGCCTTTTCGATAAAAACAACCTATGCTGAACAATTGGTTCTCAGCAGTTGTAATAGCGATAAAAGGCGTGCCGGTTTTAGATAATTCATAGGTAGTCTGGCCCGAAGCAGTAATTGCGATATCCGATTCCGTCATAACAACACGCATGTCTGATGCATTAAGATCGGTGAGTACCGTTGCGTGCATATTGAAATAATTCTTGTATACTGTTTCCCGGTTTTTCAGAACCAGTTTTTTTTCAATACCAGGATATTTTTCTACCAGGCACCGTAGTATGCTGTAAGACAAACTACCATCATCGTTACCCCCACAGGTAATCAGTACCGACTTGATCGTTTTATTTATCTTCTTATCAGGTACCTTCCAGAACTCTTTTCTTAAAAAAGCATACTCCTGGCCGAGTAAATACTGCACATCGTTTTGCTTGGGATAACGCATTTCTTCTGCACACATTACACCGTTAATAACTATACCGGGGGGATAGTTTATCCTGATGCTGTCATCTATATAAGCAGCCAGTAAAGTTGTATGTGCCAGTTTTTGATACAGGCTCTCAGTACACATGTACGAATCAATCAACAGGATATCAGCATCATTTACCATGGATAATATCTCTTGTTCATGATTGAGCCAGTCAAGCTGCACAACTCTGATGTCCTGAATACCGGTAAGCGTCTTGCCCTTATTATTAATAATCAATGTAGCTGCGTAACCAAACTCATCAAAAGCCTGGCAAAGAGACAGGCATCTTGAAATATGGCCCATGCCAATCCCATCACCTCCTTCTGTAAGAATATAGATACCTGGCATATAAGGCTATACTATAATTGTTTCCTAAATACGGCTTTTGCCGGCTCGCCGGTCAGGTATTTTTCATACCCGTCTGTCAATGCCTGTTTATATGTTTCGAGCGTTTCTTCAAAAGCTTTACAGAAATAAAACAGGTCGTCATCAGTATGAGAAAGGCTGACAATAAATATCCCCTGAAAAAGAACTCCACGCCGGATCATTTCCTGCATTACAAGTGTTCTGTGACCGGAGCAGATTTCCTTTTTTGCATTTTTGAATACAAATGCCGGCATCCATGTAGATGGTATTACCTGTATATAGTCGCCCAGGCTATGCTTATTTACCAGGTGTTGTGAAATTTCTATCACCCTGGCTCCAAAATTATTGATATGCCCAACAACATCATGCTTCCTGAATTCTCTGATCGTTGCTATTGATGCCGCCATTGCATGTGTTTCACCTCCATGGGTTGTAGATATCAGAAATACTTTTTCCTCCCCTTTTTTTGTGATCCCGCCAAGCTCCATCACATCTCTTTTACCTGTAAGCGCACAGAATGAAAAACCATTTGCTATTCCTTTGCCCCAGGTTGCCATATCCGGATCAAGGGAATATTTTGAAATCGTACCTGGAAATCCTGTTTTGAAGCCGGTTACCATTTCGTCTACGATAAACAAAGCACCATTGGCATGTGCCAGTTCAATGGCCTGTTTCATAAACAGTCCGTCCGGACCGCAAGTACAATCACCGCTACACATGTTTTTTTCAGGTTCTGTTATCACGCAGGCTATCTGACCAGGATATTTTTCAAACAGTACCCTGAGTGAATTGATATCACAAGACTTGAAAGTCACCGATAGATCTGCAAATTCCTGTGGCACGCCTTTATTGCATGGCGTTGTGCCTATAAACCAATCGTCGAAACTATAAAAAGGGTGATCACCTGGAAATGCCACAAGCTTGCGACCTGTTTTAGCCCTTGCCAGTTTAACCGCAGCGGTAGTAACAGCAGATCCATTCTTTGCAAATTTCACCATATCATGGTTTGGAACCAGCTCAAGAAAAGTTTCTGCCATTTCCTTTTCCAAAACAGAAGCACGTTGAAAATTCGCTCCTTTTTCAAGTTCTGTTTTCACAGCATCCAATACAGGTTCGTAAGCATGGCCAAGGCTTACGCTCGATAATCCCATTGAACAATCAAGGAACTCATTGCCATCTATATCCCACACATGGGCACCTTTACCGTGAGAAATAGCCCCGGGAGATAAAGCCGGGAACTGGTCATCTCCCTTTGAATAAGTATGGGCGCCGCCAGGTATCAATGAATGAATAGCATTCCTGTACTCATCGGAAGCCTTGAAATTGACAACATTCCTGAGTACGATTTCTTTGAATTTGCCTATCATAAAACCTTCATTACGCATAATCTTTTTATTAGGGTAAAATAAATGAGGTTGTTCTTTCTTAAGTTTTAATACATCCAGCCAGCTAAACCCGGTACTGGTAACGGGAAGAAAATGTCCATATATATTGTCAATCACTTCAAAGTCTTCCTGCTGATCCACTGTCCATCTTTCATGCGAATGATCTTCATGATAAGGCAGGTTAGCGATACGAAAATTGCCAGATCGATAAATATAGGGCGTTACATGTTCCCTATCCAATGGCTTTGTAGCATTTAATGCGGCATTTTCCAAAGCTTTGAATGTAAACACTTCTGTATCCAATCCATCGGGATAACTGGGTGGCAGTGCGTTTGCCATATAGTCGAGGTCACCTCTTTTCAAAAACTCCCTTACCTGCTGGTCTACTAATACCGGATCTATTAATGGGCAATCCGCAGTAATCCGCACGATGATATCCGCTTTAGCTCGAATGGCCGCTTTGTAAAACCGATCCAGCACATCATGCTCACTCCCTTCAAACACTTTGTAGCCTTTACCTGTTACATGTTCAACGAGTGCTTTATTTGCAGGCTCGACAGAAGTAGCAACCACTATATCATTCAATTCTCTTGCTTCTGACAATCTACGTAGAAGCAGTTCGATCATAGGGATTCCCTGAATAGGCTTCATCACCTTATGAGGAAGTCTAGAGGACCCCATCCGGGCCTGAACCAAAGCTACAATCCGCATAGAATTATCCTGTTAGGTATTAATCGGTTTATTTTGAGAACAGCGCTTTTGCCTCGGCTAAATGACCCAGTTGTATAGGCAGAACGCTGTTCCAATCTTTATTGCTATCTCTAATGTTCAATCGTAAAATAATACAGATACGACGGATGGCCTCGGCCGAAGCCAAGTCAGAAAATTGTTGCACGAATGGAACAATTGTTTTGAAATTAGCACCAAGTATGTCTGTATATTTTTTTCCTATTACTGATGCAGATGATATAGTCTCTTCGCAAGCCATGGTTTGACGGCATTGCTTAAGTGCGGCAAAAGAAAGCGCGTACCCGACAGGCATCAATTTACAAGCTTCGAAGTCAAGGATAGCAGATGCCTCAAAGTTATTGAAAATAAGATTATGGGGATGCAGGTCAAAATGAACAGCGATTACAGGGCCCGCATCTGATTTTTCTACATAAAGCCGCTCCCATGTTTCCACTAAAGCCTGCCAGCAATCATTCAACAGAACCGCGTATTCCAAACCGAACAGCACCGGCCAATCTTTACGTACTCGGTTTGCCTCCTCGAGTATTGCATTATCATCGGCTGTTAAATGCTCCGGGCCATTGCCGGGTTGAAACTCTTTCGGCATTTCAGAAAGTAATGCCGTGAGTTTTGCAGTAATACAGGCAGCATTTTCAAGTTCAGTGCCTTTACCACTAAAGTAATCGCCTTCTACAAATGGATAATAGCTCCAATAATATCCATTGAGTTCCTGCAATGTTCCCTGGCTGGAAAACCGGGCGGGTTTTGGTACCGGCATGCCTGTATCTGAGAGCCACTCCATTGTACCAAGCACAGTATTCAATTGATCTTTTTTTGCAGCTTTTGACCAACGTTTTACTATGATTCTTTTACTACCGGAAGTGAGTTTGAAATTATTTGAATTGAGCTCAAAACCTCCTGCATATTCCAATAAAGTAGTTTGCGGCGAGAAATCGCCAGGCAAATATGGCAATAGGTTCTCTACTGCACCCGCAGATCTGAAAGACCCTTTTGTCCATTTAGGCTTTGAAACCGAAAAAATATCAGGTTTGAAAGTTGCTGTCATTAATAGGATTTTAATAACCCTCCATCGACGGCAAGGCTCACTCCATTAATATAGCCTCCTTTTTCAGACGTTAAGAATAATATTGCATCTGCAATTTCTGAAGGATCTGCAAACCTCCTGGCCGGGATAGTCAACTGGCTCTCCTGTAATAATTCCTGGTAATTGCGGCTTTCGCGTTCAGAACGTGCATGAATCAAGCTTTCCAGTCTTTCCGTTAAAACACCTCCCGGGCAAATTACATTGGCCGATATATTGAACGGGGCTAGTTCCGTAGAGATCGCTTTGGTAAATGCACCCACTCCTGCTCTTACAGTTGATGACAATACCATTACCGGGCTCGGCTCCTTCGCAGTAGTTGAAGTGATAGAAATAATGCGCCCCCATTTATTTTTTTTCATAAACGGCGTCACTGCCTGGCAAAACCTGATAACACTCATGAGATTGGTTTGTACGGAAGATTCCCAAATTGATACCGAATGTTCCAAAAAACCTCCCATAGGTGGCCCCCCGGCATTATTGATCAATATGTGTACCTCTCCCCAAAGTTCTATGGTCTTATCAACAATCTGTTTAGCCAATGCCGGATCTGCAACATCACCAGCTACATAATCCACGACTCTATTTTCTTTTCGGAAAGATTCAACATGGGCTTTAAGTGCCGATCCATCCCTTGCTACCATCATTACTTTAACGCCTTCGGCCAAGTATGCTTTCGTGATGGCAAGACCCATCCCTTTGCTTGAACCTGTAACAATAGCTACTTTATTCTTTATTCCTAAATCCATAATATTGATTTATAATTTTTATCCGAAAAAACCGGTTCTTTCACAATCCTCCACCAACACACCCATATAAGTAAATACAGCCGGCATGTCTCTCTCTGCTATCGGTAATACGTATTGTTTTATTTCTGTAAGATATTTTTCTCTCGTGACCTCATCGGGATTAAGTCCCAGGACAAAGAGGTTATCCAATTTATCAAACACCTTAACCACCCTGCACGATAAAGGTTGGAAATTGATCTTATCATAATAAGATTGCTTGTATCGTTTATCCCATTGAAGATCCCGGTTTACTGTAAGGGCTGCTATCTGTCTGGTCACGTTCTCACCGAAATTATCTGTAAGTACTTCCGGCAACATATCGGAAACTTCCAGTACATTATGCAATAGACCAACAATACCAAAATCGAGGGTATTCCGTTCTTCACAAAGAAGTGCCATAGCTGCTGTGCGTACCGGGTGAGCAAAATAAATATCCGCTGATAGCCCATCATGGCGATACGGTATCTGCCTTGCAAATACGAAAGCGTCTATTAACCTGCTTTGATCGGCAGGGTCCGAAACCGAAGCAACTGCCTGTGACCATAGCATACCCGCATTAGGATCCGGGTGTTTGCGACCTTCGACCCGTAACCTGCGCTCTTCAGAAATATCCTGTAAATAAGAAGGTCTATCGTTTACCATTGTTCAAGCCATGAAAGAGGGTTAATCAATTTAATATCGTTGCTGGCGATGTCTGATGGCACTACTACAGGTCCGGTTTCTGCTGCTTTAATAATTTCTTTTAGGTGATTTGAATTATCGACACCGGTAAGTATGTTATTTATTTCCGGAAACGATAATGCAAACCCTAAGCAGGCCTGTAATGGCGTAAGCCCTTTATCATTCAGCCAGTCATCAAATTTTTCCCACAAAGTATTCCAGAGATGAAACCTAGGAAGCCTTTTTTCAGGCGACACAAGCAAAAGCCCCTGTAAAAAAACGGAACGCGCATGTACCTCTATCCCTTTTGCGGCAAGACGCGACAGCCAGCCCGTTTCTATCAATCTTCTGTCAAAAATATTCAATGGGGCCTGGACAATATCAAAATCATATTTATCGATAATAATATCCAGCTCAGATGTTTCATAGACGGAAATACCGATCTTATCTACTTTTCCTTCTTTTTTTAGAAGTTGTAATCCTTCGAAAAAATCTTCCCCCCTTTCTTCCAGAAGCTGTAATGGTTTATGCAGTAAAAGGCCGTACAATTTATCTGTTTGCAGCCGTTTTAATGACCCATTGATCGTATCCGACAACCAGTTGTATGAGTAGCTGCTTTTATCAGGAAATGTTGGAAGTTTGGTAATAACCTTATACCCATTTCCTGCATAGTGGCCTATTTTCGTTTCTGCTTCACCATAAGCAATAGCAGTGTCAATTACCTGAATTCCCCCTTGTTTAGCTATGGAAAATATCTTTTCGATCTCATTGTCCAGCGGCACTCCTGATAGATTATTAATTCCATAGGGTACTCCCAGCTGTACAGTACCAAGCGCCAGCCTCGAAACGTTTTTATCATTACTGTCAGGTCCCATAATAAAGTCAAGAGGTTATATATTGCTGTCTGCTGCAACCGTCAAATTCTTTCTTCGCCATACGACCTTCCCTTTCCCGAAAGCAAGGAGTTTTACAAACCGGTATCCCTCATATACAACGACAGCAAAACCGATCAGTACCATTGGTGCGATCAATGCTGACCCTGTGGTATATAATGTATATGCAGGACCGGTAGCAAAACTGTTTACAAACGCATACTGCCAGAACAAATGAATATCGGATCTTTCCAATATTTTAAGAAACAACCCAAGAAAGATCCAGTAAATAGTACCGCCAAAAAAACCTAGGTACATGTAAGTTGTAGCAAAAGCACCGGGGTTTTCAGCATGACCCGCCAAGGCAAAAATATCGAAGTCATCCTGGCGTCCGTATTGCACCATCAGCTTACCCAGGTTAATCCTGTTCGGATCGGGGATAATATCACCGATAGCAAAGGAATTGATAAATAATTTAAGATCAGCCCAGAGACCAACACTTCCTTCATATAATTTACTAGGCATATCTACCCAGAGCAACAAAGGGTCCAATTGCGAAAATCCTCGTGAAACAGTTAGAAAAGTAGACTCATTGCTAAAATATATCTCCCCCGTTAATAGATAACCCCGCAGCACAGTCAAAGCAGTATAGTAAACCGTCACCGAAAAAAGAACCGCCACGCCTGCAATAATTATGTACTTCTTTTTGATCCTCTTTTTTAGCAGGTAAAAAGATACAGTAAGACCTTGAATAATTGATAAAGCAAAGGATCTTGAGGCCATCAAGATGTTTTCTGCCGCATAGAAGAAAAAGAAAAACTTGGTAAACCGGGTCTTATTGTCATACTGTTTGAGCAACAAAACAGAGAAAAATGCATACCCGCTTACGATTCCTGACCGTGAAGACAACCAATGGAATAAGCTTTGATCCGCCTCATGCATCGCACCGGTTAATCCAATACCTGTAATTGAAATCACAAGCACTTTCACTAACACAAGAAGTAAATAAAAAATTACAACAATTTTTAAAAACCTAACCGATTTGAGTTTGAAAACAAAAAACTGTATGTATTCAGCATACCCTGCAAACTGACTATGTTCATTCTTTCCTGTTTTTACTTTGGGCAGGAAGTTACCTATAACAAGCCCCAGCAACCCACCACCGACGCATGCTGTATAAAAAAATATCGAATACTCAATCTCCGCATTTGTAAACTGAACATGATTAATGAAGTCAATATTTTCAGGATAAAAATAAGTAACGATAAATCTCTGGGAGAACGCGGTTGTTAGTGTAAAACTGAGAAGAAAAGACGCTGGAGAATTTTGTAATGCAATAAAATAAACAAAAATTACAGACAGAAAAAAAGAAAAAACAGAAGCTGTTGAATAATAAGGATTAGTGGTCAGTCCTGTAATATGAGTAACCAGTATCAGGAAAGCCGCTACTACAAATGAACCATAGGCAAGCATTAAAAAAGACTTACTTAATGTCCATACTTTATTATTCGTTTGCAGCATACTATATTTAAAAATAAGCTATCACGTTGCAAGGAACCCCATCTGCCTTTTTGACAAGCAATGGTGCGACAATTGCCTTTACAGGAGTGTGCATCAGTTTTGATAAATCCATATCTTCAAGGACCAGAATATTGTTTTCGAGCAAAAAAAGTTGGTGTGCCTTTTTTCCCTCTTCACGATCCAACTTACTTGTCAGGGAAATCAGGTCAAATCCGAAAACCCGTAACGCAGGAAACTTTAAGCGTAGCGTACCTGCCAGTGCCGCAGGTATTACCGGCTGTTGTTCCCAGTAGATTCTTTCATCGCGATTTGATCCAAAACCAGTTTTAACGATCAGTAACTCGATATCGCCCGCCAACGTATCTAACCTGTTGTCGATTTCACTAACCGGGCATTCTAGGAACCCGACGCGATTAAACAACCAGAAACCGGCGGGATAGTCGCTGCAACTTTTCCCATTGCTGCTGAAATGGAGTGGAAAATCTATATGCGTACAGCAATGCGCGGGGAAAGAAAATTCAAGATTGTTGGATGTATCACCCCTGTCTATTGATCTGGTTTGTTTTAGTTGTATCGTGTTCTCGGCACCACCATACACAGGGGTAGATTCATCGATAAAATGTGATAAATAGATGGCTTCCATTAGTTTTTAAAAATCGATGAATACGCGAGGATTTCTGAACGTAAGGCATCATCCATAGCCAGGAAAACCTTTTCCACTTTCCCCGCTCCATGAGTCAAAATACAGCCCAATTCATTCCCTTTATTCTTTTTATCCCGTGATAATGCAATGAAATATTGGTCTATATTTTCTTCAGAAAATGCAAATGACGGCATGTTTTTTTTGAGAATCTCATGCATCCCATCAAACTGTTGTTTATTGATCATTTTCCTGGAAAAGGAAATATAATTGGCAATATCCATCCCTAAAGAAACTGCCTGTCCATGAGGTATCGCATAGTGAGTTATTACTTCTATCGCATGTCCGAATGTATGCCCGTAATTAAAAATATGTCGTATAGATCTGTCAAATTCATCAATCTCGATGATTGCCTTTTTTATCCGCAGGCTGTTAGCAATAAAATAAGTCAGCTCTAACCGATCCTTTAGAAGGATATCAAACCTGTCGGAAACCTGTTGGGCTAAATCTATTCCTTCTGTCAAGAAATAATGGAGCATTTCCCCAATACCCGATCTGATCTCACTTTCAGACAGGGAATCGAGGAACCCTGGATAAATATAAATTTCTGAGGGAGGGTTAAATGTGCCTAACAGATTCTTAAACTGGTCAAAGTTTATAGAGCTTTTGCTGCCAATACAACTATCGCATTGAGCCAGAAGTGTTGTGGGGAAAAATATCCATTCCACGCCCCGAAAAAGTATAGACGATATAAATGCCACTATATCCTGGGTAATACCTCCACCTATCGCAACTAAAACATCGTTTTTTCTAACATTCTTATTTATTAATTCCCGAATGATCTCCTGGGCATAATCAATCGTCTTATTTTCCTCCTTAGCATCCAGCAATATGCATCGCTCACCGGCACCAGCCTGGTTGAGTTCGTTTGAAAATAACTCAGAAATTTTCCTGTCAACGATAAAAACAACATTAGACTTCGATGCCACCAGTGATAAAGGGTTCATTAAGTTTTTAACAAAATGAACCTTGTATTCTTCCCTGATCGAAGATTTCACTAAAAAAGAATCAGACATTGGTAAATCCTCCATCCACTATTATATTCTGTCCGGTCATATAACGGTTTAGATCACTTAGCAAAAAAATCGCCACATTGGAAATATCGTTTACTTCTGCCAGTCTTTTTGCAGGCACCTGTTCTGCCAGTTGACGCATTTCATCCTCTGATAGATTTTTTCTTGTCAGGTCGGTCATAACAAAACCCGGTGAAAGTGTATTTACCAATATATCATACCTGGCAAGGTCATTGGAAACGCCTACGGTAAGTCCATGCAAACCGAATTTGGTTGCAGAGTATACAGACCGCCTTTCTTTGCTGATGGTACTGAAAATTGAGGCTACATTAACGATCCGTCCATACCTGTTGGTGATCATTTTTGCGGAAATGGCCTTTGTTAACCGGAACGGCGCCGTGAGGTTCACCTGCAGCATCTGGTCCCAGTCCGATACAACCACATCGTTCACTGCATTCAGTCTGTTAATACCGGCATTGTTCACAAGACCATCTATTACAGGATACTGTTCAAGGTCGGCGATAAAAGACTCCAGACTCGCCTGGTCAAGCAGGTCAACACAAAAATACTTGCAGCGTTTACCTTCTCTTTCGGCAGAACGGTTCAGTTCCTGCACCTGTTCAGGATGCGTACCAGTCAATAATAAACTGGCTCCCAGCGATGCAAGGTCATCGGCTATCTTCATACCGATACCCCTTGTTGCGCCGGTAACCAGGATCGTTCTATGTTCAAAATTAATTGTCATGGTTATACTATCCCGTCTTCGTGCATAATATGGTACTGCATCCAGGTAACGATTATATGGTTAAGGATCAGATGCACGTCTTCAACGGGTGCATATTCTCCTTTGGGTGAAGAAACCACAATGGGCAGGTCAACAATGTCTTTCAGTTTGCCGCCATCGAATCCCAGCCACCCGATGGTGGTGCCGCCCTGCTCTTTGTACCATTCCGCAGCGGCCACCAGGTTAGGCGAATTGCCACTGGCTGAAATAGCGATCAGTTTATCACCTTTCCTGAAATGAACCTTCAACTGGTCAAGAAAAATATTATTAAATGTGGAATCGTTACCGATAGCTGAGATCACGGAGATATTATCCGTAAGCGCCAGCGCCCGGTAAGATTTGTTTACCGCTTTATTCGTTTTCTTCAGTACCGCGAGTCCGAAATCATTTCCGATATGAGAAGCTGTAGAAGCGGAGCCTCCATTACCAATCACAAAGATCGTATTATCGTTCTGTCTGGCCTCTTCGAGGTGACGGATACATTCGCCGACTTTCTCATGATCGATTTGCTGGATCAGTGTAACCAGGTAGTCTGCATATCCTTTGCTGAAAGCTGCTGCGTCCAGTCCTTTGGCCTGATATATTTTATCAAGATTGTTCATAGTTAGTTTTCGGGGTTGTTTATATTAAAAGTATTTCTCCAGTTTTCGTCGTTATAATAGATCTTAAAGACCAATTTCATGGTTTCAAGTGCATCGTTACTTGACCCGGATGTGATGGGCTTATCTTCCAGTATTGCATCGGCAAATTCAAATATTTCATCCCGCCAGGAATTATCCTGGAGGAATTTGATAGTCCTGGATTCCATTTGCCCGTTATCTGATTCTTCATCTCTTCTGCCAATCACAATTTTTTCTTCGCCATAACTTTTAGAGCCTGATAATATACCGTGCAGTTCTATATATCCTTGTGATAAAGATATCTCAAGGTTGAATTTATGCTGCCATTGGGTTGCCGAAGAATTCAGCATGGCAATACGCCCTTTTTTATCTTTCAGAATGGCATAGGCATTGTCTTCCACGTCATGCTTCCAGAAATCATTGGAAATAAATGATTTTACTTCATCGAACTCTGAACAGAATAACCGCATCAGGTCTACCATATGGATGCCCTGGTCAAGCAGGATACCGCCACCCGCAAGGTCACGTTGTGAGCGCCAGCCTCCTGAAAACGGGATGATACGGCTTTTACCATATACCCCACGCAGGTTAATTACTTCCCCCAGTTCGCCCGACTGTATTACCCTAAGCGCTTCCCGGACTGAATCATGGTACCGGTGATTGAAACCATATTTCAGTTTGAGCGCCGGGTATTTTTTTTCTGTCGCTACAACTTTGCGGATATCTTCCACATCTTTTCCGGGTGGTTTTTCACAGAATACATGCAGGCCCTTCTCGAGGCCGACTATCGTAACTTCAGCGGCCACATTATTCGGAAGGCACACGAATAAGATATCCAGTTCTGTTTGTAACAGATCCTGGTAGCTGGCAAAAGTTTTTATGCCGGGAATTTCCTGTCCAGGAGTCAGGAACTGGTCACAGACCGCAGTCACTTTTAAACCGGGATGCGCATCAATGTACTGATGACGCCTTTTCCCCACGATACCATAGCCGGCGATGCCGACCTTTAAAATAGCCATGCTTTTTAATTTATTTTTCTGTCCCTGTAATTTATCAGGTGCGAAATAGCCGATACGCCCATCGCTATCACAGCTTCATATGAATTGCCGCCGGTATGCGGCGTGCAGATCAGGTTTGGTAACGACAATAATGACATGTCAGCAGGAGGTTCCACTTCATATACATCCAGCGCTGCCCCGGCGATCAGTTTGTCGGTAAGCGCCTGTTTCAGGTCCGTTTCATTTACGATACCACCGCGTGCGGTATTGATCAAAATAGCAGTACGCTTCATTTTCTCAAACGCCTCTCTGTTGAACAGGTTAGCGGTTTCACTTGTAAATGGCGTATGTATCGTAATGATATCCGCTTCCGCATACAATTCTTCTTTGGATACAGCAGTTATCGCATGCTGCAACAAAAAATCCGATACATCTGCAATATCATTCACAAGTATTTTACAACGAAATGGCTGCAACAGCTCTACGAGTTCCTTGCCGATATTTCCCAACCCGATAATACCCACCGTTTTACCGGTGAGCTGCGTTCCGCCGGATTTGGTCCATGTTCCCTGTTTCAGGTCATTGGATGTGGTGTAGAGGTTCCTGCTGAGAGCCAGCATAAAACCCAATGTCATTTCGGCTACCGATCTTTTATTCACTCCACCGGTCCATCCTACTTCCACCGATCTTTGCTTACATGCATCCAGATCGATATTGTCCAGCCCCACACCATACTTGGAGATCATTTTAATACCAGGTAACCTGTCGAGAACACCGGCATCGATCTGTTCGAGACCAACAATAACCGCATCTGCGCCTGACAGGTATTGCACAAGTTCATCACCCTTCAACCGCTTACCCGCTGCGTTGACCTCTGCATCCGGGAAATCCTGCTTAAGGCGGTTGACCAGATAATCGTTCAGCGAGAATGAAATATTCGAAACCTTAACTTTCATTCCTTACTGCATTTTTATACGTCTGGAACAACTTATCATTCTTCATTTTCTCATTTACCCTCACAAGGTCGGATGGTGTATCAACCGAATCGGCTGCATATGTGGTTATTTCAGTATGGATCGGTATGCCGTTTTCAAGGAAACGGTTCATATCCACCGATTCGATGATCTCCAGTGGCGTCATCTCCAAAGAAACGAATGTAAGCAGTGCCTCGCGTGAAAAAGCGATCAGGCCAAGCTGCCTGTACGCAGCTATCTGTCCCGAATATTTATGTTTTGAAGGGATTGCTTCCCTTGACATATAAAGTACATTTCCATTGAGCGCCCTGACAACTTTTACATTGTTGGGGCTATCCCTTTCCTCTTGTGTAGGCAATGCTGCGATCAGGTTGGATACCCTTGTTTTTCCATCCAGTAAAGGGGTTGCTGCTTCACGTAACATATCGGGATCAACCAAAGGTTCATCTCCCTGTATCATCACAACCGCATCATAGTGAACGCTCCCGCCTAGGGCCTCAATATTCAGCAACGCTTCGGCTGTTCTTTCAGTGGCGCGCTCGTGCACATCTGCCGTCATAATGGCCTTACCCCCGATACTTTCAATATAATCATAGATCTCGCGGTCGCAGGTGGCCACATATACTTCATCCATCAACGGGCAAATTTTACTACGGATATAGCAATGCCCTATCATCGGGATGCCGAGAATATCAGCCATTGGTTTATTGGGAAATCTTGTTGCGGCCATCCGGGCCGGTATGATACCTATGATTTTCATAAACCTTAGATGTTATCTTTCAATTGCTGCATTTTCCCTCTGACCATTTCACCAAGGAAAAAAGCATCAAAACTATATGCGATAAAATTATACCCCTTATTATATTTGTCGTGTACCAGTTGCACATCCAGCGGCACTACATGAAAGCCTACCAGCTTATCATATTTTTTTACCGTTTCCTCGTAGGTTTTTAAAAGTTCCTCTACTTCAGGGTCATCCCATTGTCCTGGTTTGCCAACGGATCCCGACAGATCATAAGGTCCGATAAAAGTTCCGTCAACACCATCTACCTGCAGGATCCTATCCAGTTCCTTGATCGCGCTGGCGTGTTCGATCTGAACGATCAGCGTGATAGATTTCGCCTTTCCATCCCGGTATTCTTCAAACCCGGCACCGTATTTCTGGGCGCGAGCCAATCCAACACCCCTGGTACCTTTGGGGGGGTAGTTGACGGCAGCCACTGCTTTTTCTGCCTCGGATTCTGTATTTACTGAAGGAACAATAATGCCGTCTGCGCCTGCATCCAACACCCTTTTAATGATAAGCGGGTCATTTGCACCTACCCGTACAAAAGCCTTTACGCCTTTGCTTTGTATGGCGATGATGAGTTGTTGCGCTGTAGTATAATCGATCACGGAATGTTCCATGTCGATGCATAGCCAGTCGAAACCGGCATCAGCCATGATCTCAACAATGCCCACGTTGCCAAGTGTTATCCAGGAACCGATAGATCTGTTGTTATTACTCATTTGATTGTTGAAATGTTATTGCTTTTTTTCCAGGGGTTTTTGGGCTACTATATTCCAGCCCCAGCCCAAATACTTACCCAGTTTCAATTCGGTCTTTGTATCTATAAACCTGGGTTCACCATAAACGATGGTACAGCCAGGGTGGGGTGTCATACCCATTTTTGTCAACACCCAGTTGCGTACCTTGGTCATCCCTGGTATCATAAAATTGTTGAACTGGAAACTGCTTTTCCGGAGTGAGATCATGTCAAATGCAGAGAAAAGTTTCCTGATCTGCGAAGCCGAATATACCCTGCTGATAGGATTCTTTACGCTGCCGAATTTTGGTGTTCCTTCCGTTACCCTCCCTATCCAGTTTGCTTCCGGAAGATGAAAAATACCACCCGTTACAATTGCTCTGGGCACTATATCGAGCCAGTATTCGGAAGAATGACGGCTGTACAGCATGATCACTGCCCTTCCACTAGGTTTTAGTACCCGGAACACTTCTTCCACAGCTTTAACCGTACTCACCGTATGATGAAGGACGCCATTCGAATACACGATATCAAAACTGTTATCTGCAAACGGGAGGTTCTCCGAATCTCCCTGGCATGAGAATCCTTTCTTATCACCAACAAGAGCCAGTTTCAAAGCTGTTGATACTGCCCGAGATGGCGTAATATCAAGCGTGGTTAAACGGGCGCCATGACGTGCAAATAAAGCCGCATGTCCACCGGCACCTGGGCCTATCTCAAGTACTTTCAGTCCTTTTACGGTAAGTTCCGGCAACATTTCCACGTAGGCCATATGCTCCCGTTTTTTGAACATATCTTCAAGATCTATCAGGTCTTTTTCCAATGACGCTTCGTTCATCACTGCATCCGAAGCAGCATAGCACTGTTCGTATAGATCCCCCCACCAACTAATGATCTCGTTCTTCGTTTTGTTCATGGTAAATGCCGGTGAAAAAGTGCACACCCGCGATTTGGCATCGATGCTGTATTGAGTGTTGCAATTGCTGCACGTGAGATCAGTATTTGACATCTTCAAATGGCCACGATGACAACCAGGACACTGCAACTCGCTCTGAATACGTTCTTCAAGTATGTCAAAAAAATCCGGGTAAGTTTGATCCATGTACTAGACAATTTTTTTTTGTAAATAATCAGAATAAATCTCCCAAAGGTATTTTTCAGGTGACCCTGGATAACAAAGAAACTGGTCGATATAGTTTTGATAAATTTTTTCGTTCACGGGTTCCTTGATATGGCTGGTTAGTTCCTGATCAGTATACCGATTCATATTCAAAGCAGGCAATGAAAAAAATTTACAGTACTCATGGATGCCGTCTCCCATCAATGATCCATTTATTTCATCAGTTGTAAGGAATATCATGGGCTTTTTCCATAAAATGGCATACGATATGGATGTACTTACATGCTGCAATACTACCTGCGAATCCCGGATTAGTTCTGCCGTTATCCCGTAGTAAAGCTTACGTCTTTTAAAAATAGTAGGATACTGATCATATTTTGCCCTTGGATGTGCCGCCACGAGTACCTGCATACCTGTTTTTGACTCAAAATCCGCAAAAAAAGATTCGAGGGCACCATAGTAAGCAGATTGGGTCACAAAAGGTTTTATACCAAGCCATTTATAATTTGGATGGTTAATCATGGCCTGATCAATAAATACTGCAAAAGACCCTTTTTCTTTTACCGGCTGATCTTTGAGTCGCAAGAAGATATCGTAATCAAAAGAGTGGGCCGGGATGAGTTGGTCTGAATATACTGCCGCGGTCAGGTTTTGGCCTGCAAGACCTCCCAACAGGATACTATCGGAAGCAAAAAACGTCTTTGGAAACAGTAGTTTATGCACGGTAAAAAAGAACTTCCTCCAGTTCGATCGTCCAAATAAATGCTGCTTGATCTTTGATGTGGCCCGTTCCGGTGCGGCTATCTTCAACAGGAGACCACTTTGCAGCTTGGTAATATGCACTCCTGCTTTTTTTAATTTTTTTCGAATGAAAAAAGAATCCGGGCTTATATTAAGAAAATCAACTGCATAGTGAATATCCAGGCTAGCGAATGTGGAAAGAAACTCTTGCATAGTACATATTGACCGGTAACCATCGAAACTATGTACTTCAAATGTTTTTGCATGAAAAAATTCCGGCCTGTACATACAGGTCATATCGAACACATATACTTTAAAAGAATTTTGCAGTAGTTCGATCCCAAATCTTTCAAAATCTCTTTTTACCAGTGGTGAATGAAGTAAGAAAACAATGCCTTGCATAGTACTCGAAAATTATTTAAACCGGGTCCCTGATTTAGAAACAGTATACTGTATGATTATTGTCTGACAATGTACCCCTCACCAGTATACTTGAACTCAGGGTTAAAACAGGCCATCCTGATCATGTCGCAATATTTTCCTTCATACAGGCCATGTCTCTTATAAACTCCCTCTTCGTTGAATCCAAGTTGTTTGTAAAGAAGAACAGCAGCCATATTATCTGCCACAACGCCCAGTACAATTTTTCTGATATCAAGCTGCTGAAAACAGAAGTCAATCACTTTCCTGGAAGCTTCTTTTGCATATCCTTTTCCCCATTCATTTTTGTCGCCCATCAGTATTCCATATTCGCCCAGGCCATGTCTTTGATTCACTGGATCAATCTTAATATTACCGATATGTGCGCCGGTATCTTTAAGATGTATAGCCCAAAATAAAATATCCTTCGCCTCTGTATCTTTAAGGTAGTTTTCCAGCATTTCAAGGGTATAGTCACCGCCTGTTTCAAGATATTTATAGACATTTTTATCATTTAGCCAGTCAACATACGCCTGTGATAAATGCGCCTGTGATAGCCGTTTAAGAATGAGCCTGTCTGTATATAATACCGGGGCTGTCATCTGTAAAACGAATCGATCTTTTCAAATATCATTTCCAGCTGCCCGTCGGTGAGGGTTGGATACATCGGTAAAGAGATGCATTGGCTATAATAGTTTTCGGCGTAAGGGAAATCCCCTTCTTTCCATCCGTATTGGCGATAATAAGGCATGATATGAACAGGAATGTAATGTATCTGGCAATAAATATTATTCTTCCTCAAATGCATGATCAACCCATCCCTGTTCTCGACTTCTACAACATATAAATGATAGGCATGGCCGGTTACAAATCCGGGCTGGCGTATTATATAAGGCTTATTCTTTAAAAACCCTTCATACAGCCGTACTATTTCCTTTCTCCTTTCCAGTCCTTCATCAGCTCTCTGTAATTGACTAAAACCTAATGTTGCCTGTATGTCATTTAACCTGTAATTGTATCCCAACTCCTGCATTTCATAGTACCATACACCATGGTCATATATTTTTAAAGAGGGGTCCTGTTGAATTCCATGTGTTCTGAGGTTCAGGATATGTTTATATAGTGCTTCATCATTTGTCGTGATCATCCCGCCTTCTCCTGCAGCAATGTGCTTTACCGGATGAAACGAGAAGATAGCCAGTTCGGCAAATACAGAGTTGCCACATTTTTGTTCCCTCCCTTTACTATCTGTAAAATAGCCGCCCGGAGCATGACATGCATCTTCTATTATCCACAATCCATATTCATCAGCGAGCTTCCGTATCGCTTCCAGATCATTGGCCCTGCCGGCAAAGTCGACCGGAATGATCCCTTTATAAGTACCCCGTGGAGAGGCTTCTAAAAGTTTTTTTAATTTATCGATGTCAATCAGGTATGTATCCGGATTAATGTCGGAAAAAACCACCTCACCACCACAATACCTTACACAGTTTGCTGAAGCAGAAAATGTGATCGGGGTAGTGATTACCTTATCTCCCGGAGAAACATTCAATACCATTGTACACAAATGCAAAGCAGCTGTTCCATTGGCAACCGCAACCGCATATTTGCTTCCTACATACTCAGCAAATGCAATTTCAAACTTTTTAATACTGGGACCTTGCGTGAGGAAGTCCGATTGCAGAGTAGCTACAACTGCATCAATATCATCTTGTGTTATATGGTGCCTTCCATACGGTATTATATTGCTCATTTATAAATTTATGTTGTTATAAAATACTTTATTGTTTTGAATTACTTCATACTACTGAATTCCTGCTGCATATCATTTTTAATGATATCCCAAGGATGCATCGAATCTTTGTGAATCAATTCATCAAGGCTGGGATCGGAATAATATACCGGCTTATCAATAGTATCTTTAATCCTGCCCGCCAATAATTGAACATCATTAAAAATCACTTCGGGGAACCTTCGATAGTACAGAAACCTGAATACATTTGGATATGGATCATAGCACAATGTGATACGATCGAAGTAAACAGATTCAGCCAGTAAAGTTGAACTTTCACTAAACAGATATTTACACCTCGGTAAAAGATCATAGACATCTTCTTTGCTCTCTTTCACATTTGCAAGACCCATTTGTATAAGGGCCTGGTATTTTCCACCAAAAGTTCCTCCGGTTCGGTGTTTCCATTTAGTAGATATCCAGAAAACAAGATCAGGAAATGCCTGGGCCAGAGAAATAACGGTTTCAAAAATCGTATCTTGATGGAAACTGGGGGCAATAATGATGGCTATATCTGTACCTGCTGTATTTCTGATCACCGTATGTTGTTCCGGGTTTGAAAACATTGAACCCACTCCACGTGCTTTCATCCATGATGGCCAATACTTGTGATAAACTGTCCGGTATTGGCCCAGCCCATGCATATAATAATAGTCGAAATCAAGGTAACGAAGCTGAAAAGCAACCGATATGATCGACTGAATACCATGATTACACCCTATCGAAAGACCGCCTATTTTCCTGATTTCCTGGCTGCGTAAAATATGCTGGTAATTATAGTCATCCCTGCCCCAGAAAAATTTACAGGGATACTTATTAAATAAGGCTTTGTATTTGATCCTCTTAGATGGAAGAAAACATATCTGCCTGTAATAATCAGGCGGTAGATAGGCATACTTGATAAAAAGATAAAACGAGTCCAATACCGATCTCACCCAGTATTTTATGGCAGTACCGATGTCAAAAGCTCCTTCAGTGTCTAAAATTGTGTGGTGTTCACCCAGTAAATGCCGAAACTCCTTCAATGTATGCTTATCACGTACTACTACTAACGTTTTTGTTTTATCCGCATTCAAATGCTCCCAGAACTTCATATCACGTGAGCCTCCGTTATAATCTACCCCAAGAAACATTTGCTGCTTTGGCGATAACCGGATATGCATAAACACCCATAATAAGCACTGAATCAATGAGCCCATGAGTAGGCAAAAATTGAAAATATACTTGAATATATTCTCCAACCAGTTCACCCTCATGGTTATACCAAAACGATATTCGAGGAAAGAACGATCCGCCTTATCCTGGGGGGGGAGTGTCAAGATTGAAGATAAATAGTGTATGTCATATGCCTTTTGATATAATGCATAGGTCCGGTTACTGATGATATGTTTACAGGCAAGCGCATATTCCCCGGAAAAAGCATGCATCGTAAATTCTTTCTCCATCCATTCTTCGCACTCACCAAAAACATTTGTCAACCGCTGAAAATCCCCACTGTCTTTGTATGGAAAAATGTCATCTTCATAGTCGATCTTCTCTACCAGATGTTTAGCATACAGCCGGTTAACCAATTGCTGCATTAGTCCCCCATGATTCTGTAGGTAGGAATAGGCGCCTAATATAAATACGCGACGTTTTAGCAATAAAAAGATCAGTAACCTTAGCAGCGAACGCTCCGTCAAAAAAATACCGTAAACTGCCTTATTAGTCATGTAAATATTCGTTTTGCTAAACTACAATACAAAGAAATCGGGTTGCTGAATTCATGTTTTTTTGAAACACGAAAGAAATTCGAACGCAAGAAACATTGAACGCCAATCTCCTTCTGCTCTTTTTAAACAGATTTCACCTCTGATTTTTCCCACCAGGTTGGAATCGACTTCAGGGAGGAGAAAAGGGGGAATGATATGGCAATCCGGGTAAAAAATGCAATCAAGTTTAAAACCGTTTGCTTTCATTGAATCGCCATAAGTCAAAGGGTTTTCAACACTTCGCTGAACATGACTACTTATACTTTTTGGATGAAATTTTCTTTCGGGGAGGTTGACTTTTTTCTTAATTGCATGCAATACACCTCCCTCTGGAAAAAGTTTGTGGACATCGGAAAACTCTTCCATTAATTTACTCCAAAACACCAGCGTGGTGTTATTAAGAGCAAAAATATCGAAAAGAATATTTTCATTAGAAACGATAAAACTACCGCCAGGTTTTAATATTCTATATACCTCTCTATAAATAAAATCTATTACATCCTTTTCCAAAAATCTCATAAGACCCAATGCAGATACAATATCCACGCTACCGGTCTCAATTTCTAGTAAATAGTGATGATCGTTTACCTCAAAAACCACATCTTCTTTAGAGAGATTCAACTCTTCTGCAAGATTTTTAGCTTCTGAGATGAACGACTCCGAAATATCAAACCCTGTAACCCGAAAACCTGCGTTTGCCAGATAGCAGGCATTATAGCCATCTCCACACGCTATATCTACTATAGTACTACTCCTATTGAAGTTTTTAAAAATATACTTATTGGTCATAACCGCACGATGCACTGCATTTATCAAAACATTATTATGTTCTGTTTCCTGAATAACAAATGCATCATTTCCCATCTTGCTAACAAGATTTTCATACATTTTTGATTCGGATTGATACATGCTTTTATTACTCTTGTTTTGCATTGTTCTATAAGTACAGGTACCTGCTAACCAAACGCTTAGAATTCTTTTACCTCCATTGTATCACCTTTAAAAATCATTCTTACCCTTTTAGCTCTTTCCAAATATTCCACAGGTGTATAAAATCTTCTGCCAAGTTTTATTCCTACAGTTATATTTTGCCCATCCTCATTCAAGACAGTTTTTACTATGACAGCACCTCCTTTAGCGGCTATAAAAATTTCACTGTCGCTTTTCCGGAAAACCAGGCCCGCCTGGAATGGGTGAAAATGATTGTTGTCTAAAATTTCAACATCATGAAAATGAACCCGCTTTCCTCCATAAAACGAAGATGCACCTGCGTGTGGTTTGCTGAATGCGTTCATGAAAAGTTGTATTTCCTTGTGAGACCAATCCCAATTGATAAACCCATGGATATTAGTATCAAGCCTTGGCCAGTAATAAGCTAACCGAGATGCATCTTTTTTTTCCTGTTTAAAATGACCCCCTCTTGAATTGTCTAATAAGTATAAGTTTAAAAAATCGCTAAAAACTACTTGTTCCTTTTCCTCCATAAACCTTAAAAAATCAGCACAGGTATTGCAGGAATCAGGAAAATCAAATTGAATTGACCAAACAGTTTCGCCTTCATCAATGCCTACTTCAACTTTATGAAAATTTAACTCACCTGAGGAGTTCGCCAGCAGAATTTTCCAACTATATGCCGCAGCACCTTGTTCTTCCGGTAATCTGGCATTATGATAATTAAATAAATTGCCATTAAACAGGTCTATGATGTCTTTCTTGAAAATCCAGGATGAGTTGAAGGAGACACCCACAGTATTAGAATCGACGAATTGCGACAAAAGTTCTTTATCCAACTTATTACACACCAAATATTCGATACTTTCTTCTTCAAGTGCCTCTTTCAGAGTTGTACCTTTTCTTAACTTCATACCCAGATGAATAGGATCAGAAATCACTGTTATTCCAACCCCTGACTGTTTTAACAGTTTAATAAAATGCATCATCGGGCCATCCTCATCTTTTCTATTTCCACCAAACAAAATAATTTTCATTTCTGAACTTTCCATATTATGATAGTTAGCCTACATTAAAAGAATTGGGTAATTGCTACCAGGCGGTCCTGCCACCATCTACACTGATCACCGCACCCGTCATATAACTTGATGCATCGCTTAGTAAGAAAAGAAGGGTTCCCTGGTATTCGTCCCTGCGTGCCATCCTACCCATCGGTATCCTTTCACAAAGGTCTTTGATAAACATCGGGTCTTGCTGTGTTTCCACGCCGCCGGGGCATATGGCATTACACCGTACATTTTCCCTGGCCCAATACGTGGATAGGTATTTGGTAAGCCCGATCAATCCACTTTTTACAACGGAGTACGTAACTGGTTTTACAGGTTGTTTTTCGTCCGGGAGCCCGGGTTTCCTATATAAACGTTGATCCGGTGATATCAGTCCCAGGTCTGACGAGATATTGACGATGCTTCCGCCCTGCCTCGCGATAACGTACCCATAATACTTGGCGCAAAGGAACGCCCCGGTAAGTCCTACGGCGATATCTCCCTCCCACGCCGCTACCGGGAAGTTTTCCAGCCGTGAAAAATTCTTTTCGCTATTGTCTTCGATCTTGGGATTATTGGCTGCATTATTTACCAGCGCATCAATATGCCCATATTTTTCAAGTACTTCTTTGCAGTTGTTTTCAATAGCTGCCTCATTTGTAATATTTACTTCGTAGCCACTTGCCTGTACATTGTACTGGTGCTGAAGTTCATCTGCCAGTTGCTCGACAGCCGCTTTATGTATGTCCAGCAAAACAGGAATTCCTCCCGCACGAGCCACGATATCTGCATGCTGCCGACCTAAAAGACCCGCCGCTCCGGTGATGATTACCACTTTATTCTGCAGCGAAAAAAGATCATTCATTTTACAATATTATTTTGTCAACAAGCTATGATCGATTGGTTCCGCCTGGCCGCTCAGCATAGATCTTTTGGCAGCCAATACAATCGCCAATGAGGCATATGCCGAATCGATGGATTGATTCGTCTTCTCGGAAGACCAGGATGAAATAAACTCTTTTGCCTGGTTCGTGAACATGGTATCATTGGTAAATTCGGGAGCGGAAAATTCTTCTTTACTACCATCAGCGGACATCACTGTCAACCGGTTGGACTCTTCCTGCCATTTTATATCGCCCCTGGCCGCGGCAATATGAAAGGACCGTGTTTTAGTAATATGCATGAAACACAGGTTCAACTGAACGGAAAACCGTTCGTATAACAATATCATCTGTACGGTATCTTCCACCTCGAGTACTTCGACGCCCCGGTTTCCTCCTGAGCAAAAAACGGCTTTGGGTAGTCCAAAAAACCAGTAACATAAATCTGTTTCATGGATCTCGGTCAGCAGAACCCCACCACCCAGGTCCGGTCTTACAGCATAGAGACTTCGCCAGTCTTCATAACCGTGCCATGTCCGTACATCAGAAAAAACAGTAAAGATGGCGGAGATAGGTTGTCCGAAAGTACCCAACTGCAACATTTGCTTTGCCTGAAGCATCAATGGATGATAGCGCCGTTGAAACGAGATCAGGAAAGAGAGTTTTTTCTGCTGTACACCTTTGCTGAACAAGGTAAAATCATCCAGGTTTTCCGCCCATGGTTTTTCAACGATCACCGAACTCCCTGCTTTCAATGCAAGTAACAGCGGTTCGCGGTGACATGCGGTAGGTGTGGAAATAACCGTAAGATCAGGAGCATCCTCAAATGCAGATTCAATACTGTCAAAAACGGTCAGCTGGAATTTCTCTTCGAGCGATCTGTTTTCATCCACTGTAAAATCCGGTCTCAGCAGCGGTGTACTGCCGGTTCTGCGGTAGCAGGTAAACTTTGTTTGCTCCGGCAGAAGCGAATGAAGTATGCGTAGATGTCTTTGTCCTGCCCCGCCAAGGCCTATAAATAATACTTTGTCTATGTTCAACTTACCAAAAAACTTTCTGCATGAAAATAATTGGCAACAACAATATTATATTTTGCTGTCCTGATAGCGTTGTTACCACGATTGGTTTCAAATGTGTACGACTTATTAAACCCTATTTTTTTTAATGCCGTAAACACACTTGTAAAATTTACCAGTCCGGTACCTAGTACAACATTCTCATTGTCTTTGTTTTTGTCTTTAATATGTACATGCTCTATCCTGTCGCCAAGTAGCAGTATATCATCGTGCAGGTTATGCCCGAACGCCACACGGTTACCAGTATCAAAAACAGCTTTTATATTACTGTTATTGATCTTATCCATTACAAAAATCAGTTCCTGGCCGTTTAATACTGTTTCAATACATACGCTCATACCTGCTTCACGGCACTTATCTGCTATGATACTGAGCGGTTTGATATAGCTTTCATAGTTCTCCATGTTCAGCTCTGAATGCTCAAAAAAAGGAAGCAGGTATTTGTTGCACCCAAGGGCTTTGCCGCGTTCGATCAGTTTGATGTTCTGCTCCAGCACCGCCGGGTTGTCGATTAAACTGTAGTCAACAATATGATCGTTGCAAAGTGTATGTGTCTGTACACCAGTTCGTTGCGACAGGTGCAGCAATTTCTTCACTCCTTCATCGCTCCAGATAGGGTTCTTATCATTATGCGATCTTTCAGCGATCAATTCAATATTTTCAATGCCGATAGAAGAAGCGATATAAAATTCAGACTCCCACTCTTCTTGCGGAAACCATTGTAAATGACCGGGCGGCGACTGTATCAACCTCCCCTGAACCATTCCTAACTTCATAAATGAACGTTTTTGTTATTACGACCTATCTGCCGATCTCATCGATCAGTTTAGACAGTATCTCTGCTTTCTGTTTTGCTACTTCCAGATCCCTGTAATTGGATTTAAATGCCATGATACGTTTTTGTAGTCTTTCAGCTATGGGACACAGACCCTGGTGCAGGGTTATACGACCGAACTGCTTGTTCAACAATGCAGGTTCAAGATACGGAACGGCCACATTGCCATAAAACCCATCGCCGCCCAGCGCTGTATAGCGGTTATAGAATTCCTTCCAGGCAACATTGCGTTCTTCTTTGCCCCTGTAATCCACTGCAAAAGTGTAGTAAGAATGATCAAAGCCTCCCACCACTTTCTGTGGTATCATCCAGCCACATCCTGCAACAGCATCGAGGAAGAATCTTGCACTTTGTTTTCTTCTTTCCACGATGAAATCTGCTCTTTCCAGTTGGGCCATCCCTACCGCAGCAGAAATTGCATTCATCCTGTAGTTAAGACCGATTGTATCGAACCTCAGGTAATCCGGGTCCTGGAATGTTGATTTGGCCAGGTGCGTCCTTCCTGCGGTTGGAGTCATATGTTTATACCCGATACCTGCAAATTTACGCGCCTGTGTAGCTAGGTGTTCGTCATTGGTGATGATCATCCCACCTTCAGATCCGGAAGTGAGGTGTTTTTTATGTTCAAAGCTGAATACGCCTATATGTGCATTCGTGCCCGAAATAACCCCCTTGTATTTAGCCAATAGTGTCTCGGCTGAATCGTCGATAACGATTAGGTTATGTTTTTTAGCAATTTCCATGATCGGGTCCATATCTACCGGCAGGCCAAACCATGATACAGTAATGATCGCTTTTGTTTTGTCTGTTATCTTGTCTTCGATCAATGCAGGCTCCATATTGTAGTTCTCTTCATTGATGTCTACAAATACAGGTACGCCGCCCAGGTGTATCGTGGCGTACGCGTCCATTACCACTGTCAATGCCGGCTGGATAACCTCATCGCCAGGTCCTATACCTGCAGCGTATAACGCAGCATGCAAGCCCGATGTTCCTGAGTTTACGGCGATGGCATATTTGGTGTTGAATTTCGCTGCAAACGCTTCCTCAAAACGCTGCACCCAGGGAAACGCTTTATGTTCCGGGTTTTCTGTATCGAGTACCCTTAGTACGTACTCAATTTCATTACCATTAAATTTGGCATCCTGTCTTTTAATATTCTCAACCAATTTTGAAATGTCCATAGTGCGTTGGTTTAATGTTAGATTTTTTTTGCTTCTTGTGCGGATTTCCATTGCTGATTGCGGAACCAGTTTACCAGGTACAAATCGGGATTCCTGATAAATAGCTGGTCAATTTCTTCACGTGATGCGAGGTTGCCAGTGATCCGTCGTACCGTTTCCATCAGCCAGTAGTCTTCCTGGTAGTCGAGTGTAAGTCTTACCTGTAGTTCTGTTTCATTGCCGGGAGGGAGAACGACTTTACGGATGCCCTGCACCTTATCAAGATAGTACCACATCATTTCCGTATCGGTGGCGGCGGAAATACCTATACAGGCTTTCACCACGATATCAGTAGTAAGTGTATACCCGACAGTGGCAGCACCGGCAGAAGAATTTTCTGTGGGCGAAACCACATCATAATTACCCGATCGCAGGAACTCAAATGACCTTTTCATTTCTTTACCGTCAAAAAACGGATCATCGGCATCCACCGTGTGAAAAGCGTCTAATCCAAAATGCACGGCACAATCTGCCCAGCGCTGTAATTTATTTATGAGGGATCCTCTGAAGACAGGTACATCTTCCCTCAGGGCAAGTGCTTCAATCTCATCGTCTTCGGGATCAGTACTCGTGCAGACGATAGGATCGATATCATAGTGTTTGGCCCTGCGTACAATATGTTCCAATACATTACAATTCTCACCAAAGGGTAAAAAACATTTTCCAGGCAACCTTGATGAACCTGAACGTACAGTTATAAAGCCGGGTATTGACATTGGAATCAGTTTAAATATATATTGTTGCCAGTCAATGGAGTCTCATCTTATTTTTTTTCCGGGGTTGCCGGCCACTGTAATACCATCAGGCACATCTCTTATAATAACAGATCCCGCACCGATGATAACATCCTTGCCAATGGTAACTCCTTGTTTTACGACCGAATTTGCTCCGATAAAAGAACGGTCGCCTACTTTAACGTTGCCGGCCAGCACCGTTCCGGGAGCAATATGCGCCGCTGAGCCGATCACACATTCGTGCTCAATAACTGCCGCCGTATTAATAATTGCACAATCGCCGATAACGGCCAGTGGATTGATGGAAGCATTGCGGGCAATAAAAACAGCGAACCCTATTTGTACTTTGTCAGATACAGAAGCGGAGGGATGAATGACTGCTGGCATCCGTTCGTTCTTTGCCAGGATCTTTTTACTGATGTTCTCACGTATCCTATTGTCACCTATCCCAATAATAAATGCATATCCCTTGTTCCAATCCGAAAACGCCTGGTCAACATCAGATGCAAGGTATTCGAGGTTGAAAGGGTTTACAGTATTTTGTACCAGGTCGATATAATACCTAATTTCCAGTCCGGCAATTTTTGCGGCTTCCGCTACTACATATCCATGCCCGGAATAACCTATCAGAACAATTTTTTTATTGTTTTCTGTCACAACTATGTATTACGATTTAATTCTCCTACCGTATTGCAATCTTTATGTGTGTGATTTATTGCTGACTGCTTTCAGCGATGTTTTTACAAAGTACCTTCCAATTTTTCCAAGGCGATCCAAAAACCCTCTCCACCGTTCTTATGCCCCTGCCATATTTCGGGAATAAAAGAGGCATCGGGACATCCTTCATTCAGTATCTTTCCCAGGCGTGGGAAATCGATCTCTCCTTCTCCTATCTGAAGTCCTTCACCGTTCACGCCTTTCGCGTCACCGTAGTGAATATGCGCCGTATATGGTGCAATCTTTTTTACAAACTCATAATATTCAAGTCCGAAATGTTTACAGGTAAGATGAGAATGGGACACATCAAAACACATTCTCAGGTTCAGTTCAGCGCACCATTTAACGATCTCGTCAACCTGTACAAATATATTCTGGTAGCGCTGCCCGCCAAAATGCCAGGGAAACGGGGCCATGGTTTGCGGAATAAGTTCAACGCCATCCATATTCAACTCACGCAAACTTTTTGCAAAACGTTCATAGTATCCCTGTATCTCGCTTTTATCAAGAGGGGCATCCATTGTAAACCCACCCACGTTGGCAACAATAAGCGGCTTAGTGGTCCTGGGAAAGAACCGTTTTAATGAATTGGTGATATCGATCACCCGCTGCGTTTCCATCAGTGACTGGCGGCGGTACGCTTCATCTTTTGATGCCAGGTCCATCAGGTGGCTACCGGCAAAAAGTTCAGGCGCATGTACCACGAAATCGAAGTCATAGGGACCTTGTAAAAAAACCGCAGGATCCAGTTCCATATCCGAATATGATAAATGGAATTCAAAAAGATCCGGGGTTACCCTGGCCGAATATTCTTTGAAGTCATGGTACCGTACAGGCACTCCCCAGGGGTGGTTAAACTTATAATTACGCGGTTCTACTTTTTTATCGCTAAGATCAGAAGCAAAAAAATAATCTTCGTCCTTCATGTCGCGACCAAGTTTCTTTCCCAGGAGTTCCTCATACTTCTGTGCTGAAAGTCCCTGTCCCGGACTCAGTACTTTGATATCTGCAGGGGCAAGTATGGTTCCTGTTTTCAGATCGGAGGCCGCCACAAGGCTTTTCCCCAGGTTTTCCCTATTGATCAGTTCACCCTGGCTGAAAAAACGTTCTATGTTATTTTTACCCAGTGATTCTTCTACTTCACGTATTCCTTCAATCAATTTTGTGAACTCAGCTATTTCAAGACTGGCGGCATGATCAGGTCCTTCCATTTGCCGGTCGAGTGTAAAATGTCTCTCAATGACACAGGCGCCAAGGGCAACTGCAGAAATCGAAACAGCGGTCCCCCTTTCGTGACCTGAATACCCTACAAGCGGATGAAAGGTTCGCAGCTGTTCCATCCATTTGAGATTGATATCGTGGAACGGTGCCGGGTAAGTGCTGTTACAATGCAGCATCACGAATGGAACATTTCTGCGGTTCAGAAAATCTACTGTATACTGAATTTCTATATTGGTACTCATACCCGTTGAGAGTATTAGCGGTTTTCCGGTGTTTGCCAATGCATCCAGCAATGGCAGGTTAGTAAGATCGGCGGAAGCCACTTTATACGCTTTGACGCCAAATGATTCCAGCACTTCGATGCTTTTGGTGTCCCATGGGGTACACATATAAAGGATTCCTTTCGATGCGCAATATTCTGAAAGTGAACGATGTTCATCTATCGACAGCTCAAACCTATTAAGCAGATCGATCACATATTCCGTTCCCAGGTCTTCTCCTGTTTTGGCAAGGCTTTTCTTGCGGTACACCTTATCAAGATGGCGCATCTGGAACTTGGCACAGTCTGCGCCCATCTCCACTGCCAGGTCGATCATTTTCCTGGCACGATCAACATCACCGTTATGGTTATTGCCGATCTCTGCAATGATGAATGTACGCCCGGTCCCTACTGAATATTTTCCTATTTGAATTTCCACAGTTATATAGTTAACAACATTAAATTTTTTCTCTTACCGTCCACGATTGAAGACCACATTCCTCGAATATGAATGGCGTATACACCAGTTTTTCTTCCTTGATCCATTCCATTACCTGGTGTCGTGAAAAAGGCGGTACATAAAAAAGGAAATATCCGCCTCCACCTGCACCAAGCAATTTGCCGCCAATAGCACCATTCTGAATGGCTTTTGCATAAATCTCATCAAGCCATGCATTGCTGATCTTACTGCTTAACCCCCGTTTTATCTCCCATGCCTTATGCAGGCAACGGCCGAATTCAGGCAGGTGTCCCCTAAGCAGGTAATTTCTCATTTCGTAGGTAAGGTCCACATTGGACTGAATGCGTTCTTTTACACTGGATGCTTTTGTCTGCTCGGCCTGGTCGTTGTGAATGTTACCTGAATCATGCGTGGTGTTGGTATAACATAGGATCAGGCTCTCTTCCATTTCTAACAGTACATCTTTCGGCACCCTGATAGGATTGATGATGTTCTGGTCTTTTTTGAACTCCATAAAATTAAGTCCACCAAACACGGTAGCGTACTGGTCCTGCCAGCCACCGGCCACACCCAGGTGCAGTCTTTCTGCTTGGAAAGCGATCTCTGACAGTTCGTGTTTGTCCCATTTATCGTTACGCAGCTGGTTAAAACAGCCAAGTATGGCAGCAGAGACGGCGGCAGATCCACCCAGGCCCGAATTCATGGGAAAATCGGAATGAAGAAACAATTCAAACCCGAAAGAAGGCTTGATAGCTTTGATAACAGACTGTATCAGGCTGAATTTTCCCTTGTGGTCCATCAGTCGGTCCATATCTGCAAACTCCGCCGACTCCTTCAGGTCAAGTGAGTTGATGGTGATTTTTTTATCGTCACGTATGCGAAGCGTTGCGTGTGTATAAATAGAAATGGTGGCATTGATTACAGCGCCACCATAGTCACTGAAATAGGCAGATACGTCTGAACCGCCTCCGCCAAAACTTACACGAACCGGTGATTTGGCCCTGTAGAAAGTGCGGACCTCCGCTTTTTCGGGGAGATGATCACGGGTAAGGATCGACATCAGTTTACTATTTGCGTCGAGTATCGGGATAACCTTGATCTTACTGTCGAGGCGCTTTAAAAGGAGCTCATTAGGTGTATCGATATTCCCATAAAAAAAGTTCCTGTTTACAAGTGTGTCTATGGGAGATTCAAGAGTCGCTCCTTTCAACAGGCCTGACCTGATATCGCCATCGGTAGCGAGGCCGTATATTTTCCCATCGTCGGTTTGTGAAAGAATGAATCCGCCACGATTTTCAGAAATTTTCTCCAGCGCCTCTTTAATGGTAGCTGTTCCGGGAATAACAAATAAATCGATTTTCATGTTGGTAGTTGCCCTGGTAAGATGTATGTTATTTATTAATGGTTGTCGTTAGATCAATCTGTATTCAGCAAACTGTCTTTTTCTGTTTTTTTATACGGTTCGGCTGTTTTTAATATGTCAGAAGGAGTTCCCTCATCAACTATTACGCCTTTATCGAGCCTGTACAGGCGGTCGCAGGTTTCTACCGTTGACAATCTGTGAGCCACGATAATAAGGGTTTTATCTCCGTGCAATGCATTGACTGCATCCATCACACCGTTTTCGGTTTCATTATCCAGTGCGCTGGTGGCCTCATCCAGTACCAGTACTGACGGATCATGATACAATGCCCTTGCTATACCGATCCGCTGGCGCTGTCCGCCCGAAAGTCTAACGCCACGTTCTCCCACAAAAGTATTGAGGCCTTCAGGTAACGTTGCTACAAATGCTTCCAGTTGTGCCGCCTCAATAGCCCTCGTCACAGCTTCTTCGTTGATATCTGGGTCCGATATGCCAAGGGCGATATTATGTCTCAATGTATCATCGGTAAGATAGATGGATTGGGGAACGTAACCGATCTCATTCTGCCATCCACGCATATTGTCATCTATGTTTTTTCCGTCAACCAGTATTTGACCGCTATCCGGGGTAAGCAATCCGAGAATCACATCCACGAGACTGCTTTTCCCAGAACCACTGGGACCTATAAAACCGATGGATTCTCCTTTGGCAATGGATATGGTAACACCGCTTAATGCATTGGATGAAGCGCTTTTATACCTGAAACTAATATCCTTTATCAGAATATTTTGCTTCACCTCTACTTTCTCTGCTGCCTTTGGTACAGCAGGAACTGTTTTCCGAATAAGACTGAATTCAATATAAAGAAGGTCTACCACCGGCTGCGCATAACGTATTTGCTGTATGGATCCCATGATACGGTTAAAAGACGGGATCATACGGAATGCAGAAGCGATGAATATACCGAGGGTAGGAAGCAGCGAATCAAGCGGTTTTTTCTGGATGATCATGATGCTGACCAATGCAGCCAATCCTATTACTGCCAGCAGTTCCAAATACAGGCGGGGTAGTTGTTGCAACGTGTTTTGTTTTGCCAGAATCCGGGTTCTCGAAACATTGTGCGAATTATATTCTGAAACAAAATTTTCTTCACGCCCAAACAGTTTTACATCTTTTACACCATTAAGTCCCTGCAATAAATGCTGGTTCATCAAGCCATCAGTAACCTGCCTCCTTTTACCCCAGTTAAGTAAGTATTTTCTTGTGATCCTGTGAAAAATCAGCGCTGATATGACCAGGAAGGCAATAACCACACTAGCGCCTACCGGTTCAACAAAAATAAGCATGAAGGCAACGGCTGTAATCAGGGATGCTTCTGTAGTAAGCGCAATTGCCGCCTGTGTGACGGTGTTGAACAGATTTACTTCTGTCTGAATATTGCGTAACAGTTGTGCCGAATTTCTTTCGAGGTGGAATGCATAGGGCTGCCTGAGATAGCCGTTAAATAAATTGCGGGCAAGTTCTGCAGAGAACTCAGCGGAGAAACGATTTTGGCGCCAGCTTAAAAACGCCAGATATGCCGCTTTAGCAAGGTATACAAATACAAGAAAAAGCATTCCTCCTATAACCAGTTGCAGCTGGCTCGGATTGCCCAAAGCTTCGAGGTATGGTTTTAACGCAGGATAGCTTTTACCTATATCCGGAGTGAACATCAGACCAAGTGCCGGGATAAGGATACCCAGACCGGCCATCTCAAACAACATCCCAATCAAAAGCAATATCCCTAAAAAAACAAGGTTCTTTTTTTGTGATGGCGTAAGTAAATAAGTAAGCTTATTAAAGAAAGACATAGATTAAGAATTCAACTGTCTGATAAAATGTTTACGAGGGCCAGAATCATTTCATCAGATTACGCCACCATCTCCGCACAAGTAATACCCCTATAATAAATACAGATGCCAATATCCCGCCCTGGATGATCAGTTTTAGTTTATTGACTTGTGAAAACGACAACGGCAGAATGGGCATGTCAATAGGTTGTATCAGTGGCGTTTCTTTTCTTAACGACACTTTTGCCAACTCCAGGTTCTGTACGATCTGAACCAGCATAGCAGTGTTTGCCTGCACATCAAATTGTTTCCTGGAAGAAGCCACCCGTTTTACATTCAGCGCCGGATTCAGGTTAAACGTGTTATCCGTTGCAGAAGCCGCCCCGTATATAGATGAATTCAGCTCGGCTCTCAGAGAATCGGCCTGGCCCTGGAGGATCGCAACATTTATTTTTGATTTCTGGGACTTGGTATCTATATAAAACTCTGAAACGACCTTTGCAAGCGACTCGGCAAAATATTTGGCAAACAGCTCATCCTTTGCCGTCACTTCGATATACAATATGGATACTTTTTTATCTTTCGGCCCTACAGACAGCATTTTATTGACTATCTGCGCGTAAATCGACCCTAAAATTTTGTTCTGCGTTAATGTAAACCTGCTCTTATCTGCATTGGGAGGGAACTCTACGCTTTTTAGTTCCGGATCTTTTTCCCATCCCTTGCGTAATTCATTGAACTCGATATAATACTCAGCAAGTGTTATTGCTTTTCCATTCCTGTTTACAGAACTCAGAAGCGCTTTTTCCACGAGGCTCCTTGATTTCATCAGTTCGGTCAGGTTGGCCGTGGCAAATGCCCCGCCTGCGCTCGCCCCCATGTCAAATCCAAACTGGCTTGCCAAACTGCTTATGCCACCACCGCCACCAGCCTTATCATCTTCCATAGCAAAGCTGAATGTAGCCGTATATAATTTTACATGAGATGATGCATAAAAATACCCCAGTACACCACCTAATAACCCAACGGCTATTATGATGATCCATTTGGAGACAAGGTACCTGAACTCTGCCCTGGCTTTAAAGAATAACTCTTTAATACTTATTTCATCATCTTGTTTCATAGTAGCACCATTGGGTGAAATGTATTAGTCTGTATCATACCATTTACAGACGAAGAAGGGCGATTACCACCCCTGCCAGGCTCGCCAAAGCACTGGCTATCCCGATGACCTCACCTGTACTCATCGGTTTCTTTTCAGTTTTCAGAGGAACAATGATCTCGGACCCGGGTAACACTTTTGGATAGGATTTAAAGAAAAGGAACCGCCTTGTCATAGCAGCTTTGCCATTGGGGTATACCACAAATATTTTATCTTTTCTAGCCTCTTCGGCGAAGCCGCCTGCGGCACTGATATAGTCCATTATGGACGTGTTTGCCTGGTAAGGTATCAGTGTGGGCAATAATACTCCACGGCTTATCCTTACCTGCGCATCATACTTGGGTATCACCAGTTCGTCGTTGGCCTTCAAATAAATATCTTCTGTAGAAGCAGGGTTGGCCAGTATATACGGCAGGTTGAGCGGTATTCGGCCAAAAGTCTTGGCGGGCTCGGTTGTTTCTTCAAACAGGACAGTAGTATCTTTTACTGTTTTCTGAATCTGTTTAGTGGTATTGTCCGTAATCTCCTGTTCCGCTTCAGATCTGTATCTTTTGATATAAGCACCGGCCAGATCGGCATCCGGACGCGCCCCGCCAACACGTTTGTAAATATCGCTCACCCGTTCATTAATACTATTAAGAGTATAAGGGCCCGGAAATTGCACCTGGCCAATTACGACAATAGATTCAGGCACCTGGTAACCGGCTTTCCTTCTTACAGTAATTACATCGTATGGTTGCAAAGGGATATTGCCTGTAGTTGATTGCAGGTCCCCATCTATCTGCACAGAAATTAGATCGGCAGAACGATTATCTGTAATAGCAATACTGTCGCGTTTCAGCAAACGCGAGATCTCAATATTTTTATAGGCTGCATCTGTAAAACCACCCGCCTGAAGGATCAGGTCTTTTATAGTCAGATTTGTTACATAATCATACTGTCCCGGTAACCGAACCTCTCCCTGAATCGTTACTTTAAAAGTGCCACGGAGTTCCTGGACAGAAGTGATGAGTACTTCATCTTCACGCTTTAGAACGATGTTGTGCAACGGGTCATTCGCAAGGGCCTTCTGTATATCAAACGGTACAATTGACCGGTTTAGATCTTCTTCCAGACGCAGTACATGTGCCCTTCCGGTATAGGCATCCTCCCTGAGGCCATCCGCTTTCCTGATCAAGTCAGATACTTTTAACCCGGGTGTCAATGCATATACGTCCGGACGGAAAACAGCCCCGGTGATCGTTACGCGGTTCACAAAACGGTTCAGGAGTTTGGATACCACAAACACGTCTCCCGACTGGGGAACATATACTCCATACTGGTCGGCCACCAGATCGGCAACCCTTCTTTCACGGTCGCTACGCTGGAATACCCTTATGTCAGCGCGGTATGCAGTATCTGTAAAACCTGAAGCAAATGCAAGCACATCGGCAAACGTTTCTCCCGGCACCACTTCAAAAATGCCAGGACGCTTTACCTGTCCCTGTACCTCTACTCTTTTTTTATACGTAGGAATACGGATCACATCGTTGTCCTTAAGGCCGATATTATCAGACTGGTCACCATTGAGGAGAAAGCGGTACAGGTCTATTTTCCGTTCCAGTTTGCCATTTCTCAACAGTTCTATCTCCCTAAAACTACCAAAAGCATTCGGGCCACCTGCCAGATATAGCGCATTGAATACAGTGGATAAAGAAGATACATTAAAGTTTCCTGGGAAATTACTACCGATCACGTTCACACGAATGGTACGAATCTTGGCCAATGTCACAGAGAGCCGTGACCCTCCAGACCTGAGGTACGGATATACACTTGTCCCCATAGCTGTTTTCAGCCTGAGGGTAGCGTCTTCAATGGTGAGTCCCGCTACTTTTACTTGCCCAACATTGGGAATAGACACAAACCCTTCCGGCGAAACAGTATGATTGCCATCATACTGCTGTACGCCATAAACTGATATATTGATCTCATCGGTCGGCCCTAATGTATAATTCACAGGGGTAGCGAGGTTCATATTGGGCTCAAAACTAGGGGCAACGGAAGTATATAGTTCGGAACCAAAGATCATTGAATCGATAAGGGGCCGCCGTTTGGCCTGCTCGAGATAGATAGCTCTGTCCAATGAATCGGGGCTGTTATTCGATCTGCTTTCTGTGACTTGTGTTGTACCAGGCGACCGTAGCTTACCACTTGCCTGGTTATCACTGGTCGACAAAGCTAAACGCTGTTTCAGTTTGTCAAATTCGGTTGCGCTCATTCCTTTCGCAATTGCCATCTGTTCGGCCTGTTCAATCGTCATACCCGAACTGATCAACTGCGATTTCAGTTTGCTGATATCTACATCACTAAGCTGCTCTACCTTGATCTGGCTCAGGTTCTTACCTTTCAGCAAGTCCTGTGCATTGATCGTGTTATTGAACACACATACTGCCATTAAGACCAGTATGAACTTGCAGCAGCGTTTAAACCACATATGGATTTTTTGTTATGTAAAGAATATGGCTCCGCCTATCTCAGTCACATGTCAGGCACTAGATCTGGCAGATTTGTTGCAAACAGTCTGCTGTATTTCAGATGAATTTCAATAAAAACATTCAACTCATCGCCATAAATCGAATCCAATTCAATTTATTACAGCTTCAGTTTCAACCTTTTAAAAATCTAAAATCGAAAAATTCGACATTTTTTTTACCGTGTGCAAATATAGGGTAGTCACTGTATAAAGTCAATTATAATAATAAATAAACCCGATTAAAATCAGCAGTTTTTCCATCATTCATTGACCCTTTTACCACGAACGTTCCTTTACTTCTTCAAACACTTGTTCGATCCCTTCACGCAGTCCTGTGATAGGTTTCCAGCCAAGCGCTTCCAGCTTTGAACTATCCAGTAGTTTTTGGGGTGTCCCGTCGGGCCTGGTGGAATCAAAACTGATACTGCCTTTATATCCTACTATCTCCTTGATCAGTTGTGCGAGTTCGAGGATGGTCACATCTTTTCCTGTCCCGATATTGACAAGTCCCTTTTCGTTATAGCTTTTCATTAAGAACAGGCAGGCGTCAGCAAGGTCATCCACGTACAGGAATTCCCTCCTGGGCTCACCTGAACCCCAGACGGTCATCAAGGGATCGCTGTTTCTTTGAGCTACGATAAACTTCCGCAGCAGTGCCGGCAATACATGTGATTTTTCAGGATCGTAGTTGTCATTGGACCCATAGAGGTTTGTGGGCATTGCCGAAATAAAATTGCACCCATACTGTTCCCTATAAGCATTGCACATTTCAATACCGGCAATCTTTGCTATTGCATAAGGCTGATTGGTATGTTCAAGATATCCTGATAAAATATACTCCTCTTTCAATGGCTGAAGAGCCATTTTTGGATAGATACACGATGAACCCAGGAAAAGTAGTTTTGTAACATTATTAAGATAGGAAGCATGGATCACATTCGCCTCGATCATCAGGTTATCATAAATAAACTCGGCCCTGTATTTATCATTCGCAGCGATTCCACCAACTTTGGCCGCGGCAAGAAAAACATACTTCGGTTTTTCGGCAGCAAAAAATTCATTTACAACACGTTGGTCCCGAAGATCTATTTCTGCGGAACTTCTGAGCAACAGATTGGAATACCCTTCTTTTTGAAGTCGACGTACAATTGCACTCCCCACCATCCCGTTATGCCCCGCCACATATATTAACGCGTCTTTCTCCATTGTATCGTTGATGAGGTTTATTCGAATTCATTCTGGATATCAAACCCACTTTGTTTCAGCAGTTGTTCTTTTTTGAAGAGATGGATATCGGCTTTCACCATCTCATTGATCATACCGGCAAGGGTATATTTAGGTTTCCATCCCAAAACCTTATTCGCTTTTGACGCATCACCGATTAGCAGGTCCACCTCCGTGGGCCTGTGGTATCTGGTATCAACTTTGACAACTATCTTTCCTGCCGGAACCGGGTACTTTTCTGGTGATGATACAACAACGCCATATTCTTCAGCGCCTTTTCCCTCAAACTTTATCTGGATCCCCGCTTCTGCAAAAGCCATCGTTACAAAATCCCTGATACAGGTAGTGATACCTGTTGCAATTACAAAATCCTGGGGTTCATCCTGCTGCAACATCAGCCACATGGCCTCCACATAGTCTTTTGCATGCCCCCAATCCCGCTGTGCATCCAGGTTGCCGAGGTATAAGGTATCCTGCATACCCAAAGCTATTTTGGCTACACCACGTGTGATCTTTCTGGTTACAAAAGTTTCACCACGCAATGGCGATTCATGGTTAAACAGGATACCATTACAGGCATACATACCATAAGCTTCCCTGTAATTGACTGTTATCCAGTAACCGTAAAGTTTTGCTACACCATAGGGCGAACGGGGATAAAAAGGCGTCTTTTCATTCTGAGGCACTTCCTGTACCAATCCATATAGTTCTGAAGTAGATGCCTGGTAAATCTTTGTTTTTTTAGTAAGACCAAGTATCCGTACCGCTTCCAGTATGCGAAGTGTTCCCATCCCGTCTACATTGGCTGTATACTCAGGTGTTTCAAAACTTACCTGTACATGGCTCATTGCGCCGAGGTTGTATATTTCATCAGGTTGCACTTCCTGTATAATACGGATGAGGTTAGTGGCATCGGTAAGATCGCCATAATGTAATACCAGGTGCCTGTGTGGCACATGTGGATCCTCGTATAGATGATCGATCCTGCCGGTATTGAATAAGGAACTTCTTCTTTTTATACCATGCACCTCGTATCCTTTTTTCAAAAGGAACTCAGCAAGATAGGCTCCATCCTGGCCAGTGATCCCTGTAACTAATGCTTTTTTCATGAACAGGCTTTATCAGATAAGCTGTGCAAAGTAAATGATATTAAGCAACCACTTACAACCTGCCGTCAGCAAGTCCTTTTTTAAGAAAATTCTTTGCGTCAAAAATAACCATTCGTTTTTCCTTCATCGCAACAAAATCAATACTTCTGAATACATCATGTGCTACTGCCAATACTAGTGCTTCTGCATCTATGCCGGCAGTATTGGTAAAGGTTACCGGGTATTCACCTGCTATAGCGGAAGTATCAACCACAGGATCATATACAAAAACAGTCAGCTCCGCTTTTTCCAGTGTGCGTACGATATCAATCACTTTTGTATTCCTTGTATCCCCACAGTTTTCCTTAAAAGCAAATCCTAATATCAGTACCCGCCTGTTCCGTATATCCCCCTGATAGGCTGCCGCCAGCAGCGCTATCACTTTCTCTGCCACAAACACCCCCATCTGCTCATTCACTTTCCGACCCGACAGAATTACCTGTGGTTCATACCCAAGTTTAGTGGCTTTGTATGCCAGGTAATGTGGATCAACCCCAATACAATGCCCACCTACCAGGCCCGGTTTGAATGGCAGGAAATTCCATTTTGTAGCTGCTGCCTCCAGTACTTCACCGGTATCTATCCCCATCCGGTCAAAGATCAGCGCCAGCTCATTCATAAATGAGATATTGACATCCCGCTGCGCATTCTCAATGGCTTTGGCGGCTTCTGCCACTTTGATAGAGGGAGCCTTGTAAGTACCGGCTGTTATGATGGCTGCATACAATTCATCTATGATATCAGCAATTTCGGGTGTAGATCCTGAAGTGATTTTTTTAATGGTTTCCAGCGTGTGAATTTTATCACCCGGATTGATACGCTCAGGTGAATACCCACAATAAAAATCCTGGTTGTAAACAAGCCCGCTGGTACGCTCCAGCACAGGCACGCAATCCTCCTCTGTACAGCCCGGATATACCGTGGATTCATATATAACGATATCCCCTTTTTTCAGGTACCTGCCAATTGTTTCGGAAGCACTGATCAGGAAACTGAGATCGGGTTCTTTATTTGCATCCAGCGGGGTAGGAACTGTAACAATAAATACATTACAGGATACCAAATCCTCCCGTTTATCTGTAAATGTGAGGGTACTTACTGAAGCGAGGGTTGCTGCACTGGTTTCCTTGGTCCGGTCAAAACCATCCAGCAATTCACCGATCCGTGTCTTGTCCACATCAAACCCAACTACCGTAAACTGCCGGCTAAATGCCATCGCCAATGGAAGGCCAACATACCCCAAACCGATCACTGCTATCTTATATGCCGGAACCGGCGAAACCTGATTCATTGTCAAATTAACCACTATTTTAGAACCCGGTGAGAGAATCTGCGATAGATTTCATTTCGCAATCAATAACTTTTGGAGAACTACCCTATACTGACTGTAACAGGCAGCTCGCATGCGCCACCAACCCCTCCTTTCTCCCCACAAACCCCATCATTTCAGTAGTAGTGGCCTTAATAGAAATATCTTTTACTGTGATACCCAGGATAGATGCGATCACTTCCTGCATCTGCGGAACATAAGGCTTGATCTTTGGCGCCTCGAGACAAAGTGTTGAGTCGATATTAACCACCGTATAACCTTCCTGTTTAATCAGTTCAGCCGTCCTTGCCAGCAATATTTTACTGTCGATATCTTTAAACTCACGGGAAGTATCGGGAAAATGAACACCTATATCACCCAGGCAGGCAGCTCCCAGCAAGGCATCACAGATGGCATGTAACAACACATCTGCATCACTATGCCCAAGTGCACCTTTTTCTGAAGGTATTTTTACACCGCCGATAAACAAATCGCGGCCGGTGACCAGTTGGTGAAAATCTATTCCATACCCAATTCGTAAACCCATCTATTTAGTATTGTGACGGTAAAGATACGATGGGAATAGTTTTGGGAATAGTTTGTTGTCTGTGGTCTTTGGTCTGTAGTCGGGAATTGAGGGTTGCCATTACTAACTACAGACCAAAGACTATAGACCTCCACACCCTACTCTCCCTGGTTCAGGTTAAAAATAATACCAAAACGAAGGGTATTTGACAACGGGTTGCGTGTTACACCACTACCTGAGGGTACGAGATAAGAAAAATTGAGACTGAGTGTTTCCATGGTAAAGCCGGCACCTACGGAGAAAAATTTGCGGTTGCCGCGGTTCTTGTTTTCATAAAAATAGCCGGCACGTACAAAGAACTGGTCATTGTAATTGTATTCTGCGCCCAATGATGCCTGTAATGATTTCAGCAAACCGGTACCATCACTGAAAGATTTGAAATAACTGGAGATCACACCCATACTGCGGTATTCAGACAACGCTGCCGAATCCACCGAATAGTTGCCGGTGGCCACGGGCGCTGCCGGAACCAGCAGTTTATTGATATCCAGACCAAACATGATCTTATTATTTTCATTGATCACCCTTGTATAGGAGAGCCCCACGCCAAGGTTGGCAGGGATGAAATCTTTGTTTCTCGGGTCGTTGGTATAACCGATCTTACTGCCAAGGTTACTGATGGAAAAACCCCAGTTCAGACCTTGTCCTGCTTCATCGGTTCCATTATAGAATAACGATACATCACCTGATACTGCATTACCGGCTTTGTACACCACACCGGTACCTACATCGCCCACCACCAATCTTGAATTGATGTACCGCAGGGCCACGCCAATACTCATTTTCTCACTGAGTATCCTTGAATAACCCGCATCGATACAGAATTCGCTGGGTTTTACCGTATTGAGTATGTTACCTGAGTAATCTGTCAACTGGATATTTCCCAGGCTGAAATAACGTAGTGAGCTGGATATGGCGCTTTGTTCATCCAGTTTATGATAACCGGCCAGACTGGCGAGGTACACATCATTCAATCCCAGATCCTTTAACCAGGGTGTATAGTTAAGCGCAATGGCCGTTCTTTTTTTGGCAAATGGCACTTTGGCCAGGTTCCAGAATGGAGAATTGGCGTCCGGTGAAGTGGCAATGGCCAGGTCACCCATACCACCTGCGCGCGCCTCGGGCGATATACGCAAGAATGGAACGGCTGTAGATACAATATTTATAGAATCAGCCTGTGCCTGTACCATACCGGTTGCCAGTACCACAGTCATTAGCGTTATGCCGATTTTTTTCACAATAGAACTCATCAACAATGATTTGATTTTACAATTTGTTTATTAAGAGCATTAAATCACTGCATCCGCTTGCCGGACCTAAAAGATTATATCAGCTTTCAATATACATTACCCACGCCGCTAATACAATGATATTAAATAAACTTAATCGGGAACCTTAAAAAAACGTGTAGAAATCAAGCCATTCGGAACATTTAGAGGACGATCAGTTGCCCGGTGTTTTCTGTTTGCTGGTCACCGGAAACAACGATTACGCGGTAAATATAGATACCTTTTGCCAGTTTTGCACCAGCCTGGTTATCGCCCGCCCATTTTACCTCGCAATTGCGGCTTCCACCTGTATTAACTACCTGCCTGATCTGTTTTACCTGTTCCCCCGAACTTCTATAGATGGCAATATTGACCATAAGATCGGTATTGGGCCGGTTGTGTTCAAACCCGAAAATGGTGGATGTGGTGAATGGATTGGGGAAATTCCGCACATTGGTCACCTGCAGTTTTGTTTGTTTGGCCACTACAAAACGAATAGTGGCTTCGCTGGAATTATTGGCTACATCCCAGGCTTTGATGCGGATGGTATGCGGCCCTTCCGGTAAAGCCGGCAACTGGAAAACCACCTGGCCACGCTGGTAACTATCCTGCTCGGCCGTATAAAATGAATTCAATACCAAAACATCCCTTTCATTCCCATCTATCACCGCTGTAATATCATGACCGATGCCATTACCCGATGTACTGATACCGGATGAATCAGCCAGTTTCACCAGCAGTAAAGGGTTTTCGTGTGATAAACCACCATCGAGGAATTTATCATCGTTGATATAGGGTTTGATATCGGGTCCGGTATTATCGGCAAGGCTGTTGCTGCCGGTTCCTCCTATATAAAAAGAAGTATTCACGCCATTGGCCGAACGGTTCCCATCATCGCCATACAGGCTGATCCGGGCCTTACCGGGTTGAAAGTTGATATCCTTTGGAACAATGAATGTAAAAGCGAACTGCCCATTTTTTACGCTTACATCCCCTTTGTATAAAACACTGGTCTGTTGTAAAAAAGTGGTCACAGGGCTTGCAGCATCATTACCCCTTGTTTTTACCTGTTGCGCTTTATCATATACAACCGGACTGACTTTGCCGTTAAAACCGGGTACCGGGTTACCTGAGGCATCGGTAACCATTCCCCGGAAAGTATATTTTCCCAAAGCGCGCAGGGTATCTGCACCTGTCACCGGCTGGTTATTGAGAGAAGTTAACTGTAGTTTCAGTTCAGGAAAACCCAGGCGCATGGCCGGGTCGCCCAGCAGGGTGAACTTCCGGTTGTTGATCACATCACGGGTGTTCTGCATGGTCAGGTTCTTTGCCTGTTGTATCGATGCACCCAAAGCCAGGTAGGTACCATCCGTTGCCTGCTGCAGGGCCACACGCAGGTAAGTATCATTGATCTGGCGGTTACTGAAAGCAAATACTACCCGGGTGGTGGTGAGCAGGGCAATCGCCCCATTCGCATTACCTGTAAGGATGCCCGCGCCCAACGAGTTTTTTGCAGGATCATCATGTGGCGAAAAATCGCAGGTGGCGGTGATAAACAAGGGCAGTTTATCGGGGTTATTAAACCGGTTCAGTTCTTCCTGTGTCAATATGGCTTCTTCTGCCAGGCGCTGGTAACTGCCATGACCGGTATAATTAAAGATCAGTGTTCCGTCAAATACCCGGTTAACGATAGCATCATTCACCGCAGGATAACGTGCGCCCCCGCTGCCACTTACCAGCGGATAGGCATCCAGGTATATTTTGTTTTGATTGAATACCGGGTTGGTGGCAATGGCATCGGCCATGATCTCCGCATCATCGAGATGCAGGTTATGATCGCGGTCATCGGCTACCAGCACTGCCTGGTTGCGCCATGCACCGAGACTTTCTTTGGTGTGGTAACGGATGATCTTATCGACCATTGTTTTTGCTTCTGCTGTATTACGTGCGGGAATACGACCTATTCCGATATCCAGCCGCATATCGGGATCGTTCTGGTTAATATCATCGGTATCATTCAACAACCCAAAAAAATCGTCTGAGGTATAGGTATTCAGGGGGTCTAGCGAATTAATGCTTTCATATCCGGGCACATAATTCACATTGCCGTTGGTACGTGAGCGGTAATCATACGAAGCCGTACCAAACAGCAACAGGTATTTCGGGCGATTGGAAATAACGGTACCTGCCTTATCGTAGTACATCTTTACAAAATCACGGATAGCGGCAGGGTCCTGTGCACCACCTGAAAATTCATGGTACACCTGTTCTGTAGTAACGACCACTGTTTTATACCCGTCTCTCTGCTGGTGAAACTGCGCCAGTCGTTGTGCCTCCTGTAAAAGAGAGCTATGGGTTATGACGAGGAAATCGGCGACAGAGGAATTATGAAGGTCCTGGTTCGTCACCTTACCTGCGGCAACGGGTACCAGCAGGTTATTGGCAGAAAAAGCCACATACTCCCTCAAACGTGATACATCATTATCAAAAACCGACTGCGAACCGGTAAGGCTCACCGTCATTTTTACGGGGTTTGAGATATGGGTGATATCCCATATTTCGGTACCTGCATTTGTATTGGAAACCGTGTACCGGGCAACTGCACCGGCCTGTATGGATGACCAGTCGCGGAACAATAACTGGCTGTTACCGGTGACGGACAATGACCTTCTTCCAAACAGTTCAAACCAGTTTAGCCATCCTGATGCACCCGCAACCGGGGATGACCATGCAAAAGCCAGCGACAGGTTTGCCTGCGTTACATTCACCGCTGTTTTACGGGTTGAAGAACTGGCATATATATCAAGGAACTGACCTGTTACAGCCGGGAGTGTTACCGATTGAACGCCTTGATTATTAAGGCTTACGGAAAAACTGCCAGCGGTGGCTACACTTCTTGCCGCCAGGTCGGTAACCAGTGTTACTGGGTGGCCTGTCTGCAAACCTGCCCAGTCCACTGCAAAGGATCGGGTGCTGGTGCCGCCTGGATCATTGCTGAACACCTCTCCATACCATTCTTTGCCGCTGTTGAGGAAATTGACAAGGTCATTTTCATAAAAATAGCGTTCGTTATAGCTGTTTACGGTAACCGTTGGACCGGCAACCGGCTGCTGAAGCGGTATGCGTTTACCGGTTCCTACCACCGTTATATAATACCAGGCGGTATCTGTGTACAGGTTTTTACGATGGTGGAAAAGCTGGCTGGCGCTGTCTTTCTCCCAGCGGTGCGGGCCGGGGGCATAAAAAGTAACATAATCCTGCCCGTTCAATATACCATCGCCCCCATCTGTTACCTGTATGGCATTTTCGATGAGATCATCTGCCCTGACCGTGGTGTTATTCTCGTCCACCATGGCACCCCCATTGCCATATAGGCGGATGGAAGCTGAGGAAAGATTGGTGGTAACGATGCCCAAAGAAGACAAAAAAGCCAGGTCAATTTTGTACACCCCTTCCTGGCGAATACCTATTTTATACCAGTTACCGGTAGCCAATACCGAATGTGTAGCATAATTCCGTTGGGAAAATACCTGTCCGGTTGACAAAAAAAACAGTAAAACTGTGACAATGGGTCCCCGCAGCTTCATATAATTTCAAGATCAGAAAAATAGAGGCAGCGTATGCCCCGGGTTGAGAATCCTGTTTAAAATTAGGCTTTTGCTAACAGAGAACGGCTTAAATTCATAACGGGAAAACCTATATATTCGCACAGACGAAACCTCTATTAAACCCTATATTCGTATCGGAGACATTTTTACCCTTTTTTGAGAAACCTAATTCCAAATTCAATCCATTGACATGCAGTTATTGAAAACAGGCAGAAATGTTATTTTGCTGATGGCCGTGGCTGGCTCTGTGGCATCCTGTAGTTTATTCAAGAAGAAAAAGGAGAAATCCGACGTTACAGGATGGAACTATAACGATAAGGCCCAGGGGAACTTTACCGTTGCCAAACCCAAAGATGTAAAAGCCGCTCCCGGACTGGTATTTGTTCAGGGTGGTACCTTTACCATGGGCGCAGCTCAGGAAGACGTGATGGGCGACTGGAACAATATACCCCGCCGGGTAACTGTTAACTCATTTTTTATTGACAAGACCGAGGTAGCCAACGTACATTACCGCGAATACCTTTACTGGCTTGAGAACGTGTTCGGACAGGCAGGTATGGATTCTGTGGTAGAGCAGGCCAAACCGGATACACTGGTATGGAGAAGCGAGCTGGCTTTTAATGAGCCTTATGTAGAATATTATTTCCGTCACCCTTCTTACAATTATTATCCTGTAGTAGGTATCAGCTGGAAACAGGCCGATGAATTCTGTAAATGGCGCACCGACCGTGTAAACGAACTGGCGCTGATGGACAAAGGTTATCTTGACAAAAGGACCCAGATCCAGAAAGAACTGAATGGCGCCGGGCAGGATAACTTTAATACAAAAGCCTACCTGATGGGCGAATACCAGGCAACACCTGGCAGAACCGCCACATCAAGAAGCAACCCGCTGAAAGATGCCCAAGGCAGGCCACGTACACAGGTAAAATTTGAAGATGGTATCGTATATGGTGACTACCGCCTGCCAACAGAAGCAGAATGGGAATATGCCGCTTACGGATATATTGTACAGAACCCACAGCGTAAATCCAGCAAAGGCAAGGGCCGTGGCGAAGAAGTACTCTCCAACAAACAGATCTACTCCTGGAAAAATGATGGTTTTGACAATATCCGTTATACCAAGAAAAGCACTTTACAGGGTGCTATGCTCGCCAACTTCAAACGTGGCGCGGGTGATAACATGGGTGTTGCCGGTGGCCTGAATGATAATGCGGCCATCCCTGCAGAAGTAAACTCATTCATGCCCAATGGTTTTGGCATCTATAATATGAGTGGTAACGTAAACGAATGGGTAAGTGATGTGTACAGGCCCATTACCAATGCCGGTGAAGATGATTTCAACCCGTACCGTGGTAATGAATTCAAGAAAGTGGATATGAGTGGCGGACAGGGTAACCTGCGTGATGACAAGGGCCGTATCAAAATGGTAGCGGAAGATGATTCTGTGTTACGTAACAGGAGAAACTACCAGAAATCCTATGCCACCAACTACCTGGATGCGGATTCTTCCAGTAATGTGGTGTACAATTATGGTGTTACTTCATTGATCTCTGATAAATCAAGGGTGTACAAAGGTGGTAGCTGGAACGACAGGGCCTATTGGTTAACTCCTGGCTCCCGCCGTTTTCTCGAAGAGGACCTCAGCACCAATACATTGGGTTTCCGTTGTGCGATGACGCATTTCGGGGCGCCTGAAACTCTCTCACGCAAAGGCAAAACAGGTATTTTCATGCCGACGCGTAGGAACAAACGATAGATCACGGATTGGGATGATTTTGGGTATGATTTGTATGATTGGGACCGAGAGTAGGCTATCAGTGTAAATCATACCAAAATCCGTGTAACCAGCGATAAGATAAGGAAAGGTAAATACAGCAAAGAACCATCCTCAGGTTTGAGGGTGGTTTTTTATTTTATAGGACTTTCTCTGCGCGAACTCTCCGTCCTCATGTTCTCTGCGGTGAAAAAACTGCTGCCTCTTCAACAACTCCGAATATCGGGAAGATTTTCACCGCAGAGAACATGAGGACGGAGAGTTTGCGCAGAGTATTGATATTTGTGCAGGGTAAGTATTACATCCCTTTCGTAATATTGAAAAAATAAACAGCATTGACTACGGAAGAAATATATAAGATATTCGAAAAGCATCCCTCCATTCAGACAGATACCCGGAAATTAAAAAAGGGTGATCTTTTTTTTGCATTGAAAGGCCCCAACTTTAATGGTAATGAATTCGCCTTGCAGGCCTTGGCATCCGGTGCGGCGTATGCAATAGTGGATGAAAAGATCGAAGGTTCCGATGATCGTATCATAGAGGTAGCAGATGGTTTACAGGCATTGCAGGAACTTGCCAGACACCACCGTGAACAATTGACTATTCCATTCATCGCCATCACCGGCAGTAATGGAAAAACAACCAGTAAGGAACTGGTGTACGCAGTGCTTTCCGCACATTTTACCACCTATACTACCCAGGGAAACCTTAATAACCATATTGGTGTGCCGTTAACCCTGCTCAGCGTTAAAAAAGATGCAGAGATGGCCGTGATAGAAATGGGGGCGAACCACCAGAAAGAAATTGAAGGTTATTGTCGCTATACACAACCCACGCATGGTATCATTACCAATGCAGGCAAAGCGCATCTCGAAGGATTTGGCGGTGTGGAAGGCGTAAAAAAAGGTAAGGGTGAGCTGTATGATTTTTTACGGGCGCATGATGGAACCGCATTCGTGTATGCTGATTATGATTACCTGGCGGATATGAGTAAAGGCATCACACATATTGTACAATATGGAACCCATACCGGATTGGTACAGGGCAACATTTTATCGAGCGAGCCTTTCCTGCAGGTGTCCATCACTGCTGGATTAGAAAATATACCCGTTATCCAGTCACAACTGGTAGGCGATTACAATCTTCCCAATATTCTCTGCGCGGCAGCGGTTGGAAAATATTTTGGTGTACCGGCGGAGAAAATACAATCGGCGATAGAAAATTATACACCTTCCAACAGCCGTTCACAACTGGTGCAGAAAGACAGCAACAGCATTATTCTTGATGCCTATAATGCCAACCCTTCGAGCATGAAAGTGGCGATTGAAAACTTTGCACGCCTACAGGCCGATCATAAAGTGTTGATGCTGGGCGGGATGATGGAACTGGGAAAAGAAAGTCTCGAAGAACACAAAGCTGTTGTTGACCTGATCCGCAAATATCCATGGAAAGAGGTGGTGCTTGTTGGTGGGGATTTTGGCAGGATCGATCATGGGTTTCGTTTTTTTCCTTCTTCTGCTGATGCAAAAAACTGGTTTGATGAACAGCAATTTGCGAACACACATTTTCTCATAAAAGGCTCGCGTAGTATGCAGATGGAGAAAATACTTGGATGATTTCTCTGTGAACCTCTGTGTCCTTTGTGCCTCTGTGGTAAAGTGATTGAAGCGGAGGCTTTACCACAGAGGCACAAAGAACACAGAGGTTCACAGAGAGGAAATATAGAGTACCTTTGCTGTCTACCAACTTCCGCCGGATGTCTTCTCACAGATCATATTTAACCAGCGCTCTTACCAACCATTGTCCCCGTTGCCGTGAGGGAAAACTGTTTGTTTCAGACAGTGCCTATAAAAAGAATAGCATAAAAATGCATGAGCATTGCCCGGTTTGCGGACAGCCTACAGAAATTGAAGTTGGATTTTATTATGGCACAGGTTATGTGAGTTATGCCTTGAGTATTGTTTTGCTGGTATCGAGTTTTGTGGCCTGGAAAGTGTTGATCGGCGTTACCTTTTCGATTGATGATAACCGCATTTTTTACTGGATGGGATTTGCCTTTGTCCTGTTACTCGGGCTGCAACCCGTACTCATGCGTTTATCCCGTAGTATATGGCTAAGCTGGTTTGTAAAATATGACCCGGATTGGAAAGAAAACCCGGTAGGGGGAATCTGAAAGAGTTAATAGGAACAAGGGAATAACTGGTGACAACATGATAAAGTCAAACGTTAATTTTGATTTGGCCCTTTAATTCAGGCAATACCCATATTGAAGAAATAAGTAAAGTTTGTAGCTTTAGATAGTTGCCAGTTATAAAACTCCATATTGTACTTCTGTTTTTGTTGCTTATTAAAAACAACCCCACAGAATTATTTGCACAGGGTAATAATACCATATCGTTTGATTTTTACGGGGACACGATCGTTATAGATAACCCTTTTTCAGAATCTGTAGAAATCCCAGGCAGGATCAATGCTGCCAGTATTGCAGCTTTTTACGATCGGGTCAATAACCGATCATCCCTCCAGTTGCTCACCAGATTTTTGCTTACAATTAAGCAAAGACAGAAGCTTGACGACTGGGTCTATTACCAACTTATACGAAAAACTGCCCAGCAATTAAGCCCTAAACAGGATAACTACTACGGATATACTTTATACAAATGGTATCTGCTATATACATCAGGGTACGATTGCATGCTGACATTGTACAAAGACACCCTTATGTTCTATGTAAAGAGTTATGAGAATATTTATAATATCCCTACCAGGACGCAGAACGGTGTACAATATGTATGTCTTAATTATCACGATTACGGGAACAATATCGACTTTACAAAAAGCAGGTTTGAAGAAATAACCATTACGCTGCCAAAAAAAGAAAAAGCTTTTTCTTATAAGGTAACACATCTCCCCTCATTTCGACCGGACAACTATCTGGAGCGGGATATCCGTTTCAGTTTCAAGGAACACAAATACTATTTCAAAGTAAAGTTAAACCCTGAAATAAAATCCCTGTTCAATAACTATCCTACGGTAGATTATGAATCGTATTTCAATATCCCGCTCAGCAGCCAGACCTATTCTTCGTTAATTCCGGTTTTAAAAAAAATACTGGAAAAGAAAAATGAACGACAGGGTGTCGATTTTTTAATGCGGTTTACCAGGGATGCTTTTTTATTTGAAACAGATTCAAAAATTTATGGCGCAGAAAAAAGATTATCGCCGGAACAAACGCTTTTATACGAGCAAAGCGATTGCGAAGACAGAGCCGCTTTGTTCTTTTACCTGGTAAAAGAATTTTACAACCTGCCTATGATCGTATTGGTTTTCCCGGAACATGTGACCCTGGCAGTAGCGCTGGCCAAACCAGTGGGCAACCCTATCCTGTTTAACGGGACCAGGTATACGATCTGTGAACCTACACCACAGAAAAAAGATTTCAAGATCGGACGGACACTTCCATCGCTAAAAGATTCACCTTATGAGATCGGGTATGTGTATATCCCTGGTAAATAGCGATACGAAAAACGACTACCTATAAAAAGAGGCTGTCTCAGTTGAGACAGCCTCTTTTTGTTGCATGCTAAAATCGTATCTGTTGTTAATAGTTCCATTTGGTCCATCCTTTCCACCAGCTTGCCAGTTCACCGGCAGGAGCAACACCTCCACGGAAAGTAACGGTTTTGTCAAAGAAAGTGTCACCGGTAAATTTAGTATCGGTAAATCCACCGCCTGTCAATACATTCTGGTTACCGCTTGAGCCGGCAAAAGGAGTAGGATCTGGTGCCGCGTAGTTAAACGGTTGTATCAGTTTGGCATCTGCTGCATTGGGTAAATTTTCGTTTTTATAAAACGCATTTGAAACCCAGTTGAGGAAAGTAGCATCATTGGTAATAGTGGCACCTGCTGTACCGCTGAATCTGGTGTAAGTAGCCGTACCTGCGACTGTAATATTTCTCAGGCGTAGACTGCTGTCTTCAATATTTAAAGCGGTAGACGTACCGGTAGTAGCATCTACTTCCAGGCCCCTGGGCCATCCGAGAAATATTGAATTGAATATTGAGAGGGCTGTATTTCTCCTGATATGTGTGGCACCACGAAACAAAGAGTTTCCGATATTACTTGTGGTAGCTCTGGGGCCAATGGCGGTAATATTGCTGAAGATAGGAGCTGTTTTTGGTGTAACAGCCGTACCGCCGGGGTTATTATCGCTTTCAAAAGCTTCGGAGTTTGATATATCAGCAATCAGTGAATCACGGATGATGATACCAAACTGTACTTTTCCATTATAGCCATAATCAGTATCAAAATCATCGTCCTGTGTTTTTAAAGCTATCAGGTATTTACAGTTCACTGTGCCTCCAAACCACTCATACGCATCATCCTTTGCAAGAGACACCTGGATATTTTCGATAACAGTTCCACGACCTACTGCTGCCATTGTAAGACTGTTGATCTCTTTGTCCGGCTGGAAGGCATATCCTGCATACTCAATACGCACATACTTCAATGAGCCTGAGTTATCATTGTCATCGGGTGTAGTGCCGCCGCCTGCAATACCATCTCCGTTTGCGTTGTCAACGCCACCTTCTACCTGGTAGGTATTGGCTGTACCGTTAAAGGTTGCATTTATGCTGGCTTTACCACAAATGACAATACCGCCCCAGTCGCCCGATTGTGGGTTTGGTGATGCAGATGTAAATATGATAGGATCGGTAGCGGTACCGTTTGCAATTATTTTTGAACCCCTGGTAATAATAAGGGCAGCAACATCACTGCCGCTGAATGAACCTTTTATAACACTGCCAGCCTCTATCGTCATAGTTTTATTGCCTACCACATACACCAATCCTTTAAGGATATATGTATTACCTTTTTTAAGCGTAGTATCTGCACTGATACGGCCCTGCAATGTGATGGTTTGTCCGGTATTACCACCTGTACCAGGCTGTGTAATGATCACGATCTCTTTTTCTCCGTCTACTTCAATTTTTCTACAGCCGATAGCCAACAGGGCAGTAAAGGCAGAAATGGCTAAAAGATACTTTTTCATTGGTTGTTTTTTATTGTTTGCGTGACGCTTTTTAAGTTATTATAAGATTGAATAATTGAATAACAGGCTGAATGTAGTACCGAATGTTCTCTGGAAACGGTAAGGGTTGCTTGCTGCGCTATATGTACTTTTAACACCGGGATTCAGGTAAAATACCCTGGTCTGGTTAAGTATGTCAGAAATATTAAGCCTGAACTCCCCTCTTTTATTAAACACTTTCTGACCCATTTGCAGGTCAAACACCGCTCTGCCCCTTTCCCATGTATCCCAGAAACCGTCCTCACGTTTTCCGATAGTAGCGATACGGTTGCCGATCTGGTTAAAAAGCAGGGTAGCATTAAACCCTTTTTCTTCACTATCATACATCAAACCGGCGTTGGCAAGAAATCCTGACTGGCCCTGGAGCGCACGGTCAATTTTAAGTGCTGTATCTGCTACGGCGCTTTTGATATAAGAGAAGTTTCCCTGTATCGTAAAGTTTTTTAGCGCCCCTGTCGAAGCCAGTCTTTTCCTGATTTCCAGTTCGACGCCATACACGGTGGCTTTCTCCGCATTCTGATAATTGAACGTACTGGATCCGCCGATGCCTGGTTCAAAGACAGCTTCGATTGGGTCTTTAAAATGTTTGTAAAAAACGCCTATAGAAAAAGTTTCGCCAGAAGAAGGATATAGTTCATAACGCAGATCCAGGTTAGTTACTTTGGTTCTTTTCAAAGCCGGATTACCCTGAACAGAAGCATTTAATTCAAAATCATAAATATTCAGGGATGCCAGTTCCCGAAGTTCAGGACGTATCACAGTTTGAGAACCTGATAAACGGATATTGGTTTTGGGATTTACTTTATAGGTTGCATTGATGCCCGGTAAGAAATCGGTCACTTTGCTATAGGTATGGCGAGGATCCCATTTCTTTACGCTTCCTATTAACTGGTCATAATTTTCAACCCTTAATCCCCAAACAAGCCTTAATTTATCTGCCAGCTCATTATCAAATTGCAGGTAACCCGCATTCAGTATGGTATTAGCCATGTAGCGGAAAGTGCTTCCTTTCAAAGCATCAAAAGCAAATAAGGTACTATTGGCCGCTCCGTCACCAAAATTTGACGCTGCAAAAACCTGGCCGGCTGGCTGAAGACGCAAAGCATCATTATCGCGTGGAAGATAGATAGAGAAGAGCCTGGCATCAAAAAAACGATCTTTTACCTGGATCATATAACCGGCTTTGATGGTATGGCCTTTGGCCATGGTGTAGGTCAGGTCACCACCACCTGTATATACATAATCGCTCAATGACTGGTACACCCTACTGCCTGTTGACTGCGACAGTGTATTGCTGATGATAAGCCTGTATGGATCGGCAGAATTTGTTTTGGCAAATAATATCCTTCTCTGATCGGGCACATAACCGTCTAATATAGTAAAGGATCCATACCATTTTAATTTCAGTGATGCCATTAAACCGTGTTCACCGCTGATCTGGTTGGTAAAGAAGGTATTTTGCCTGTACGTAAACTCAGTTCCCGATATATAAGGATTTACACTTGTTATATTGATTCCTTCTCTTTCCAGGACCCTGTTCATCGTGTTTACGTTTGCTATGGATTTCAGGGATATTTTATTGAGATTATTTATTTGTAAACTCAGGCTGGCCAGAGCGCCGACAGCCGTATTCTGGTCGTAAATTTTATCATTATAATTGTACTCATCATCTGTGCCACCGGCGCTGTTGGGTATCGCTAACCTGTTGGGGTTATCATAGAAATTACTGGTCCTTAAATAGTTGATGCTCAAACTGCCTCCCAGTTTTTTTCCAAACAGGGTAGATACAAAACCACCATTGGTTTGAAAATTCAAATTGGGGCCGGCATTTATCTTTTCGGCAACCCAACGGTTATCCATCGTTTTGCCCAAAGCTGTTTTCTGGGCCGCATTAAGGATATCAAAATTGTATTTGGTGGGGAACGAAGCCGGTATGTTCCTTGCACCATCATCAATACCAAGCCAGTCTAATTTTCCTCTTTTTTCTGTATAAAAATCTTTACCCGTAGTAGCGGTATTATATCCTACACCCAACTGTATATTGAAAAAACTTTTTGTAGGAATATCTTTTGTATTCACCTGGATCAGACCACCTGCCCACTCACCGGGTAGCTCTGGTACAAAAGCTTTGTTGATAACCACGTTATCAATCATGGCTGCAGGAATCAGGTCAAAAGAAAACGTTTTTCTGTCAGGCTCAGTACTGGTTAATAGAATACCATTCAGCATGGCCTGGTTGTAGCGGTCGGCCAATCCCCTGATGATAAGAAATTTACCTTCCTGCAGGCTGGCCCCGGGTGTACGTTTTATCACCTCACCGGTATTCCTATCCGGGGAACGGCGGATGGCTTCTGCCGATACAACAGACGCAACCGTATTTGTGTTTTTCTGAAAAGCGATCATTGCATTCACTGTTTCGCCACGTGCACCAGCTCTTGCGTTACTTCTAACAGTAACTGTTTCAAGCGCTTTACCGGCCTCTTCAAGCATTACATCCAGCACTTCATCTTCCGTTGCCCGGCTGAGTGTAACATCATTGATGTTTTTTTCAGCATAACCCACATAAGAAAAACTGATCGTATATTTTTTACCAAATTCCGCAGACACTGTGTAACGCCCCTCAATATCTGTTCTGGTAACAGCTGCACCACCAATTCGAATGGTAACACCAGCCAGGGCTTCATTGCGATTATTGGTCACTTTACCGGTGATCCTTGTTTTTTGTGCAAATACTGAAATAGAGAGAGAAATAAAAAGAACAAACAATACGGCTATTTTCTTCACAGGTTGTGTTATTTATAGCTGCGAAGGTATCCGGGGTATGTTACGGAATTGTTACGGGAATGTTACGCGCAGATTAAGAATCTGCATCCTGACAGGTAGTTTCCAGGTGTTTTCTTAACACAGAGGCCACAGAGTTAACGGAGGGATCTCTGTTAACTCTGTGGCCTCTGTGTTAAAAAAGGATTTATCAGTTATACTTTGATTATTGTCCAGGAACAGGTCCGGTCGCCGCGGCCCGCAATAGGTAATTTTCCGGAGGCTCGGCGCCTAACAGGTTTTTGACAAAATAATCCCAGCGGCGACGCATCATGTAAGGTCCATACTGGCCATATCCATGCGCGCTGTTCGGGAACAGAACAAGATCGAAAGTTTTGTTCGCTTTCTGTAAGGCTTCTACTACCAGCATGGTATTGGATGGTGGCACATTGTTATCCATCATACCATGTGCAAGCATCAGTTTGCCTTTCAGGTTTTTGGCATAGGTCTGGTTGGCCTGTGCCTCATAATTTACATTTTCTGCGAGACCGTTGTAACGTTCGCCCCAATCATCTTCGTAGTTACGGTTGTCGTGGTTACCCGATTCGGAAATACCTACTTTGAAAAAATCAGGATAGCGGAACATAGCGGCGGCGGTTGCAAACCCGCCACCCGAATGTCCCCAGATACCGACACGATTGGTATCTATCGGGTAACGCTGCGCCAGCTGGCGTATGGCTGAGATCTGGTCGGGCAAAGTATTTTCGGCCATATTACCGTAATTCATATCATGGTAACTTTTGGAACGGTTGGGATTACTGGTGCCCTCGATCAGTACAACAATAAAACCTAATTCGGCCAGCGACTGGTGATCACCGCGTGAAGCGGAGAATGCCCAGTTGCCTACACTTCCACCTTGTGGACCGGGGTAGATATAATCGATGACGGGGTATTTTTTTGCGCGGTCCATGTTGGTTGGTGTGAATACCAGGCCATATACATCTGTTTTGCCATCACCTGCTTTTACAGCAACAGGGGTGGGCGCTTTCCAGCCGGTGGCGGACAATCTTGATACATCCATCCTGTCCAGTTCGGCCACCAGTTTTCCATTCATATCACGTAAAACGGTAACGGGTGGAACATCGGGTTTTGAATACGTATCGATGATATAATTACCGGATGGTGAGAAAGTGGCCTGGTGCGTTCCCTCCCCCGGTGTCAGTTCCATCAATCCTTTACCATCAAACCCGATCCTGCATAAACGCGAGAAATAAGGGTTCGACGCATCACGACCGGAAGCGGTAAAATAAATCAGGCGTTCTTTCTCGTCTATCTTAACGATCCTGCTAAGTACCCAATCTCCTTTGGTGACCTGGTTCTTTACTTTACCGGTAGCGGCATCGTATAAATAGAGATGGCCCCAGTTATCACGTTCAGAATACCACAGGATCTCATTGGTAGCAGGCAGGTATTTCCAGTTGATGTTTCCCCTTCCTGATTCAAACTGTGTGTTCACTACCTCTTCAAATACTTCGCGCACAGCACCGGTAGCAGCATCTGCGATACGGAACTTGGCCTGTTTGTGATCGCGGGAAGTAGATACAAATGCAAGTTGCGAACCGTCTTCTTTCCAGTCGATATCGTTCAATGTGCCATTGCTACTGATATCATCACCCAGTGTGGACCTGTGTGGATCCGCGGGCACCTGAATATTGATCACTTTAACCGCATCCACATCAATCACCACGCGATGGATCATGGCCACTTCTTTATCACCCGGCAAAGGATATTTCCAGGCACGTAAAGTGGGGTTGCCTACGTTGGTGGAAACCAGGTACATATCGGTCAGCTTGCGCTGGTCCTGTTTGAACGTGGCAATTTTTTTTGAATCGGGCGACCATTTCAGCACGGGTCGTTCGCTTGATTTCCATCCTGCATTATCTGTAGCGTATCCAAAATCCTTACTACCATCTGTGGAGAGCTGTGTTTGTTTATCTGTTGCCACATCACGTACCCATAAATTCCAGTCTTTGATAAATGCGGCTTTTTTTCCATCGGGCGACAATGCTTCCAGCGCAGCGCGGCCACGGCCGCCACCACCACCGCCAAATCTTCCGCCTGGAGTAGCAGCAGCAGTTGTTGTGACTGCGGCAACACCTTCATCTGCTGAAAGCTGTCCGCCCTGCAGGTCAAACTTCATTTTTTTACTGTCAACAGTGAATAAAACATATTTTTCATCCGCTGAAAAACCAATCGTTTGAAAGGGCAGTTTGGATGCCTCGTATTTTTTGCCGGTGGCGGTTGACAATGCATCTGTCAATTTCTGGTGATCAAAAGCTACCGCTTTTGTTTTCTTCGCCGCGTCAACAAGTATAAACTCGTTTTTCTTTGAGGTCGAAGAGAGGTACCAGAACTTTTCAGCGCCAAACCAGTTGGGGCGAACGGTACCGCCGTCAATAAATGGTTCGGTGTTGTAACTCATAAACTTTTCAGCACGTTCATAATCTTTGGCAGTGAGTACCTGCTGGGCGTGGGCGGCAAATGCAAAAGCAATCGTTGCCGCTGAAAGCAAAAATTTTCTCATGTGTTTGGGGTGGAGGGTTAATCCGGCAAGAAATATAGGATAAAAACAGTTTGTTTTTTTGGCCAGCCGGTGAATAATGGTTGCTTTCGGGTGAAAGCCGGGATAGCAGAGCCGTAGGCTCAATCAGGCGGAATTCCACAGCATATTGTAGAATTTTCTGCACATAGAAACTTACCCAGGTGAACGAACTTCAATGAAGAAAGAACCGGCATGGTTTTAGAACTATACTATGTAACAATGTTTTTTCATTTACGACAGGGGTGGTACTCCCTGAGATAGATACCCTTAATTATCTGATCCGGGTAATGCCGGCGAAGAGAGTAGTAAATGAAGGAACTAAGGATCCCGCCTTTCGGCGGGATTCCTTGTTTTATGGGACAATTGGGGGTGAGCGGAATTTGGCACAAAGACACGGAGGACACAGAGTATCACAGAGATTGTGCTTTGTTAATAAGCAAACACGTTAGCCATTTTTCTTTTTCCAAACTGCAGTCCAAAACTGATCTCGAAACTCTGGAGGTTCTGCAATGAATTGGCTACGGTTGAAACCGGTACATCATACGACATACCCAGCACCCAACTGCCGGCTTCTATACCTATATATGGATACACGGCATCTCCTACTCTATCCCATATACCCAGGTTGATCGTTTTGATGGACAGGCCGCTTCCTGATACCGCGAGCTTATACAATAACCCGCCGGTAAACCGGCTGAGATTTCCCTGCTTTTCGTAGATACTACTGATATGCAACTCGCTGTTATTGGCAAACAGCAACTGGTATCCTGCCTGCAGACTGATCCGGGGATCGATTACATATTCTGTATTCTCATAAATACTTTCTTTGGGTTTGTTCGCGTGAAAATAACCGGCGCCGATATAAAAACCATATTTATCAGTACGTATGCTGTAGTGGACACCCGCATTAATATCTATATAACTGTTACTGGGCAAGGCAATATTATCATTGGCCGGTATATCAGGCTGGTAGCCGCCACTGCCATACTGCGACTGGAACAGCATCTTGGATCGGTCAAGCATACGTCGTGCATAATTGACGCTGATACCACCGCCAAAAAACTGTTTTCCCTCTGCATCTATCGCATTGTTGTAAGCGATGCCCGCAGTTACATGTTGCCGTTTTAACAAACCGGCATTGGATTCGTCGCTTTGCAACATCAGTCCTGCACCTAATACATTGTTACCGGTGCTACCCGCAAACAGGTTTTTCTCGATAGATACTGTTGTGGTGGTGTATGGCTCCGCGCCTGACCCCTGCCATTGCGAACGGTGAGCGCCGAGCAAGCGCCAGTCGCCAACGCTTTTTCCGATCAGGGCAGGATTGAGGTTCATGGGCGAAACAAAATATTGTGATAACCGCGAATCCTGCGCAGACAATATTCCTGTTGCAAACAGTAGTATGGCCAGGCATGATACTATTTTGTGTGGCATGGTTATGTGTTTTTTATGAGTGGTTGTCATCTTAGATTTTATTTAAGCAGTGTTACGGATCCCTGCCGTTTGATCATGTTTCCATTGGCATCATATCCCTGTATCGACCAGGTATAGGTTTCGAGTGGTTGTAATTCGCCGTTGTATTTACCATCCCATCCCTGTCCCATATTGGTTGTTTCAAACAGCATCCTGCCCCACTTGTTGAATACCCGGAAGAAATTGAGTTTTTTAAGACCCACCAGGTTTGGCATCAGTCTATCATTCTGCCCGTCTCCATTGGGAGTAAATACATTGGGTACATAGGCTGTAATGTTTTCATGCAGTCTTACCAACAAAGTATCTACTGTTGTACAACCGCTGGGCAATTTCAATGCGATCTGGTATTCCTGTTCGGCTGATGCGATGGTAACGGGATCAGACACATTCGTCGTTAACAAAAACCTCGATGGCGACCATTGATAGCTTGCATTGGGTATGGTTCTTATGACCAGTTTCGTGGGTTCATTTTTTGCAATATCCATCGTTGGGTTGCGTATGCCTGACAGCGCCTGTGTGATGGTCACTGTTTTCGTGATGCTGTCTGCAAGGGCAGGGCATAACTGTGGTGTTACTTTCAGTTTCACACTGTAACTGCCGGTTTGTGTATAGGTAAAGGAGGGAGATATTGCTGTACTTGTTCCGCCTTTCCCATCATTCCACAAATGGTTTACAGTGCCGCTGCTGGTCCAGACAGATGCGTTTGTAAACAGAACCGGGATATTGATACATGAATTACTGCCAATCGTAAAATCAACCTGTGGTTTGCGGATCAGTGTAACAGTGATCGTTCCTGTAGCAGCGGCTTCGCAACCTGCCGCGCTTACCAATATGGCCGTGTAGGTACCTGTTTCGGTAACGGTCAGTTGCGATGTGCTATTGTTATTAATCAGCACCCCATCTTTATACCATTTGTAACTGTTGCCGCCATTACCTGTAAGCACAAGTGTTGCACCTTCACATAAAGCCGTACCTCCTGTGGCAGTAATACTTCCTGATGGTGTGGCCCCGACGGTGACATTTACAGTAGTGGTTGAGGTAAAGACACCGTCAGTCACCATTGCGGTGGTAAATACATCTGCACCTGAATATCCTGCCGCCGGTTTATAACCGAGACCTGATGGCAATACTGTCGACCCATTGGAAACGATTGCAGCATCAAATCCTGAAAGCGTTCCATGAGATGGCATACCAGTAACCGTAATCGTAAGTGGCTTACCTGTTTGCAGGTAAGTGACCCTGAGCAGGTTATTGATAGCAGTATGGATATCCTGGCAGATAGAAAGGGTCTGGCTATTTCCATTCGTGAAGAAAGGACCTTGTGATAACCTGAAATTCACTTTACTGTTATCGGTAGTTGCATTTACAGCAGTTGCATTACCAGCCATGTCAACAGCAGTGATGCTGAAAGAAACCTGCCCCTCGGTATCAGAAGCGATCATTGTGTAGGCAGCGCTCCATGCATTACCGGTGTTTCCGGTAGCACTCACACCGTGTGACGCTATGGTTACTGTTGGCGAAAGAATTGTCTCATTAGCTGTCATAGTAAGTGTAACGCTGTTACCTGGCAAAGCAATACCGGCGATCGCATTGTTAGAACTAATGGTAACGGGCTGTAGTACCGGCGCGGTAATATCGTACACTACTTTACTATTATCGGTTGTGCCTGTTACAGCGATACCTGTATTCGAAGCCAGGTCGGCAAAAGCAATACTGAAAGGAACTGCCCCTTCTGTATCTCCACTTGCCATAGTATAAGATGCAACCCAATTATTACTTCCTGTATTGGAAACAGCAACAGCATGCGTTGCCAGTGTTACAACAGGGGTACCAATGGTTTCTGATGACGTGAAGGCAAGTGTAACAACATCTGCTTTCTTTGCCCATGCCGGATGTAGGTTACCGGATGTTATGCTTACGTTAGTCAATACCGGCAAAGTTTTATCAAACACAACGCTGCTGCTGTTGGTGGCAGCCGTAATCGTCGCACCTGCATTACCCATTACATCTGCAAATGCAATACTGAATGGTACTGTTCCTTCTGCATCGCTGCCAGTCATGGTATAAGAAGCAGTCCATGCATTTGCAGAAACATTCGTAACAGTCACAGCATGTGTAGCGATGGTTACTGTCGGCGTGGTGATCGATTCATTAGCCGTAAAGTTCAATGTAACCAGGTTGCCATTTTTGGCTTTGCCCGCATCTGTATTATTTGATCCGATGGTTACTGTTGTAAGCGAAGGAGCTGTTCTGTCAAACAATACCGTACTGCTATTCGTAGTGGCAGACACATTCGTTCCTGCATTACCCGTTAGATCCGTAAATGCAATACTGAACGGCACTGTGCCTTCTGCATCGCTGCCAGTCATGGTATAAGAAGCGGTCCATGCATTTGCAGAAACATTCGTAACAGTTACAGCATGGGTAGCTATGGTTACTACCGGTGTGATGATAGTTTCGCTGGCAGTAAAGTTCAATGTGACCAGGCTACCTGTTTTGGCTTTGCCCGCATCTGTATGATTGGAAACAATGGTTACTGTTGTAAGTGAAGGAGCTGTTCTGTCAAACAATACAGCACTGCTATTGGTCGTGGCAGACACAGTCGTTCCTGCATTACCCGTTACATCCGTAAATGCAATACTGAACGGCACCGTTCCCTCTGCATCACTGCCTGTCATAGTATAAGAAGCTGTCCATGTATTTGCAGAAACATTCGTAACAGTCACTGCATGTGTAGCGATGGTTACTGTTGGCGTGGTGATTGATTCATTAGCCGTAAAATTCAACGTGACCAGGTTGCCTGTTTTGGCTTTGCCCGCATCTGTATGATTGGAGACAATCGTTACAGTTGAAAGTAAAGGAACTGTTCTATCAAACAATACAGCACTGTTATTGGTCGCGGCAGACACATTCGTTCCTGCATTACCCGTTACATCCGTAAATGCAATAGTGAATGGCACTGTTCCTTCTGCATCGCTGCCGGTCATGGTATAAGAAGCTGTCCATGTGTTTGTAGACACATTCGTAACAGTCACAGCATGTGTAGCGATAGTTACCGTTGGCGTGGTGATTGATTCATTAGCCGTAAAGTTCAACGTGACCATGTTGCCTGTTTTGGCTTTGCCCGCATCTGTATGATTGGATACAACCGTTACCGTTGAAAGCGAAGGAACTGTTCTGTCAAACAATACAGCACTGCTATTGGTTGTGCCGGATACATTCGTTCCTGCATTACCCACCAGATCGGCAAATGCAATACTGAACGGCACTGTACCCGCTGCATCACTACCTGTCATTGTATAAGATGCCGACCATATATTGGCTGACACATTGATAGGAGTTACCGTATGTGTAGCGATCAGTACAGTGGGTGTTGTTATTGTTTCGGTTGCCGTAAAGCTTACCGTAATGAGGTCCCCGGTTTTTGCTTTCGCAGTATTTGCATTGCTGGATACAATGGTTACAGTATTCAAAACAGGTACTGTATGATCCAGCGTGTACAGTTCACCTGTTTGTCCCCCACTGATCGCATTGCCTGCATTATCTGTAATGGCTGTTCCGGATGTGTTCAGGTTCAATCCTATCGTTCCATCTCCCGCCACACTGTTTACGGTTACATCTATTGTACTTCCCGAAGAAGCCGATACAGAAGCGATATTTCCTGTTGCACTGCCTGTTAACGCGAGGCTGAAATCGCTCACATCAACACCGTTTACCGGCTCAGCAAAACTGATACGGTAAACCAGTGTAGTGGCATTTGTATTTGCAGTGGATGGTGTAAGTTTTGCAAGACCTGTTGCCACCGGTAAAACGCCATCTACCAAAACACCTGTAGTCGTTGCCAGACTCAGTACAGATGCGGCATCATTACCTGCAGCATCTTTAATGGTACCGCCATTTAGTGTAATCGCCGGATTTACGGTGATGCCATTATTGTCGCTATTGGTTGCTACAACCGTGTAGCGGAATAAAATTGTATTGGTACCTGTGCCTGATACATAACCCGCCGCTACCGTACCACCTGTATTCAGGGTAAGATTAACCGAAGGTGTTCCTCCGGATGTATTGACAGTTACCACCTCATTAAATGTTACGGTAAAATCAAGGTTCTGTGTGGGTATATAGCTGCCATTGGACGGAACAGTGGCAGTATTGACAGCAGGCGCTGTTTTATCGATTGTATAACTCTCTCCTGCAAACGGCAATGTATTGGTAAGATTAGGGGTTAGACCTGTAGTATTGGCAAGGTTGAGTACAATAGTGCCGTTACCGGTTCCGGTATTGACGGTCACTGTGTAACTGGTTCCGCTGCCGCTTACACTTGCCACAGATGCACCGGTGATACCGCTGGTGGTAAGTGTGAAATTTGTTGTTGCCAGTCCACTAACAGCAGAACCGAATGTGACGGTATAAGTAACGGTTCCTGTATTAACAGGGTTAACTACAGTTCGTGATATGGATGTCAATGTAGCACGCGCCGTAAAGTTGAGCGGGTTACTGGTGGCGGCAGCTGTCTGGTAATATGCATTGTTCGCAAAACCACCATTGTTATAATCTGTTACCATGGCACGGTAAGTAGTGGAAGGGGTAAGACCTGTTATAGCTACCGAAGTACCTGTTCCGTCATACACACAGTACCATCCTGTGATGCCGATCTGTGAGCCGGCACCGAATGTATTATCGGCCGTATAATCTGTAAGATTAACAGGGGCAGCCGTACCGGCATTATCCACTTTTACAAATACCGCGTGTCTTGCGCCCCCGCCATTGGTCCATGAGATGGTGGCGCTGGTGGCAAGTGTGGTAGCGGTAAGATTAGATGCCTGTACCAGCGGTGCTGCTACCAGTGTGTTCCGGTACAGGGTGAGTGGCACTGATAAATCATTACCGCTGATGATATCAGGTTTACCATCGGTATTAAAGTCAGTGGCGATGATGGAGTGGGACACCGTTGTCATCGGCAGCAGTATCATGGTCCCGAGACTGAGGGTACCGCCACTGCTGGTGTTGGGAAATACAGCAATTTTATAGTCGCCAACAATGGTACTTGTTATCGGGTCCTGTACAGAAGCTACCACATCCAGCCTGCTGTCGCCATTCATATCTGCGAGGGAAATGATTTTCTGACCGCGCCCGATAGTAAAGTTCAGTCCCGTATTATCAAGGCTTATCGTACCCGTGGTACTGGTATTCCTGAAAACGGTAATTGAATTAGCACTACTTGTTGCATGCGATACTACCAGGTCAGGTTTGCCATCTCCATTCAGGTCACCTGCTGTGGCTGCCCATACACCATTCAACGCCGAAAAATCCTGGCGTGCAGCAAAGCTGATCGTACCCGGGGTACTGTTATTTCGAAATACCGATATCCTGCTGTTGCCGGATGAGGAGGTATAATCACCAGTGATCACATCCAGTTTGCCATCACTATCCATATCGGCAAGCGTAACGGTATAAGCGGCTGTATTGGAAAATACAGCTGCATCTACTTTGGTCGCAAAACTGATGGTATTGATATCCGTTCCGGTATTACGCAATACAGAAATACTGCCGGAAGTAGCCGATTCATTGGAAGTAACGATATCCGGTTTACCATCGCCATCAATATCTCCTATGGCTGCCGCATTGGGCCTGGCATCTGTTACAAAACTACCCGACAATGTAAATCCTGTGATCGTACCTGTATTCGCAAATACCAATACACGGTCCGAACCATACACAGGTACCGCTATATCAAGTGTGCCATCGCCGGTTAGATCACCAAGTGCAGGATAACGGGGACTTGATACTGATAAAGCAGTCAGGTTAATAGAAAGATCCTCGGTAAAACTGAGTGTGCCCGTGGTACTTGTATTGCGGAGTAAATTCAGCCGGTTGTTGCTGGTTTCTACTATATCGGGCCTGCCATCTGCGTTAAGATCCCCGGCAACCATACCATACATCGAACCTCCTGATGGCGTAATCGTGCCCTGCAGTGTAAAATCTGTCAGCGCAATGGTTGGTTTATTTGGAAGAAATGCAGGTATAAAAGACTGTACACTCTGGCCTGTTAAGGTAGCTGTTCTATTCGTTACAGTAATAGGTGCATGACTGGAACCAGTTGGTATCGTAGCGGTAAGTGTGGTAGCTGTTCCACCCGTTACAGTGGCTCTTGCTGCGCCCATAAAAACGGTATTCTGTGAAGGCGTGGTATGAAAACCCGTACCCGTAATGCTCATAGTAGCACCGATCGCGCTTACGGTAGGTGAAAAAGAGGTGATAGTGGGTGCAAACTGTGGCGTACTGGTGTAAATACTGATCTGTCCCGCATTCAGGTGAGTGGCAATAATATCCGGCCTGCCATCCCCGTTAAAATCGTTCACCACATTGGTGCCAACCAGAGGGTGTGTTGAATTGGACCCTATTGTGATTATATCCGCGAAACTGATACTGCCTCCCGAACTGGTATTATTCATTACTCCGAGGCGATAGTCTGTTCCAGCGGATGGGTCGAAATCGGTCATCAGGTTGAACAAAAGATCGGCCCGGCCATCTCCATTTACATCACCAAGGGATGCATAGGATTGTATATAAGGAACAGAAACAGTAGTAACACTGAAACTGATACTGCCAATGGTACTGGTATTGCGCAGCACGGTAAGCAAGGGTGTGGAAAGATCACCGTCGGTAATAACGAGGTCCGGTTTATTGTCCCCGTCCAGGTCATTGATCAGTACATTATCCGGAGCATGCCCCGAAGAAAATACGGTAACATCCTGTACACCTGCAAAACTGATAGTGCCCACTGAACTGGTGTTCCTGAAGAAGCCTATATCGGTCCATGTGCCGTAAGGTGCAATAAGATCCTGCCTGCCGTCGCCATCGAGATCGGCCGTAAAAACATTCTGGACATTCGCACTAGCCGTCAGCGTTATGGCCGAACCCACAGCGATGGCACCCGGTGCAATCGTTGTATTAGGATAGACAAATGCTCTCAACCCGGTGTTGGCGGCTATGGCTATATCGGGTTTACCATCATTATCAAAATCTTTAATGGCCGAACCGGTAGGACTAAACGCGCCGCTGACTATCGAGCTGCTAAAACTCATGGAGCCATTATTCTTCAGGATAGTAAAGGCACTTGCATTTTTACCAGGCACTACCAGGTCCTGACGTGTATCGCCATCGAGGTCGCCGACAGATAGCTGTACATCCGTTCTCGACAAACCACCTGGCACCGCGATATTGGTAGTGGATCCGAATGAAACCGTACTGCCCGTGCTTGTATTGGTCCGGAAATATACCCTGTCGTCAATATTGCCGGTTGTCATGATAAGATCAGCTTTCCCGTCCTCGTTAAGGTCACTGGTTGCAAGGCTGTACACAGTTGAGCCCGTACCGGACGCGATTATTGACTCCCGTGTTATATCCGCATTGATAAGGCTAGGTTTATTGGGAGAGAAAACAGGCATAAAAAGTTGCCGGCTGTAAGCCGAGAGCCCGGTACCGGTATTCAGAACATTCAAGGGGCCATATCCTGCGCCCGAAGGCACCGTAACCGTAAGAATGGTACCCGTTCCATCTGCAGTGGCAGCCGTCGTTTTAACCGGCCCGAAGAACACCAGGTTACTGGCAGCAGTAGTATTAAAGTTGGTACCCGTTATGGTGATCGTTGCGCCAACCGCAGCGCTGATAGGTGAAATAGTAGTAATGGAAGGCTGTGCCAGCAATTTCCCTGAAAATAAAAGCATACATACAGAAAGGAAAACAATAAGCCGTTGCCTGGCAATGATCGGGGATATAGGAGTTAAGCGGGTCATAAGTTGGTTTTGGTTGATTTGGCTAGCGGGTTGATTGCACCAGCGTGGTCGGTTTCTGTTTTTCCAGTGAACTGTTTTTCAGATCATACCATAGCCAGATAAATACCAGCGCCAGTACAAATGCCAGCACAATTGCGATCAGGGTAAGTGTGGCCGCATTCAGTTTGGGTAATGAGTTTTCTTGTTTTTCCATCATATCCTAAAGTTTGCGATAACAGGTAGCGGTTTGCAAGTTTCCGGCGTGAGAATGGCGTGACAGGGGGCGTGACAAAAGCGTGATAAGGATCAAGAACATTGATAATCAATAGTTGAGAATTGAAAATTGAGCGTTGAATATTGAAAATTATTCAGCGGTCTTGAATGTTCAATACTCCCATTGCCGTTGTTGGTCGCCTGACCAACATCCCTATTTCCAGCTATTCGAAAAATGTTGGTCGGGCGACCAATATCGGCAAGAGGTTATCACTTATTTATTAATCTGTGTAATCTGTGGCTTAAAAAATCTGTCGGGTAGTTTTCACCGCAAAGTCGCGATGACGCGAGGATACGCAAGGATACGCAAGGATATCCTGCGGACTTGGCCTTGCGTTCCTTTGCGCCATAGCGACTTGGCGGTAAAATTTCACGGCTTAATAAGGGGACGGTTAAAGAACAGGGGAAATCAGATCTGACTGATCAGGCTTTCAATACTGCTTTCTTCGCCCAGGTCCAGTTTCTTCTTCACTCTGCTGCGCAACTGGCGGATGGCATCGGCGCCGATACCCAGCATGGCCGCCATTTCTTTGCCGGACAAACTCAGTTTGCTCAATACAATAAACCTGGTTTCGGCAGGTGTCAGGCCAGGGATCTTTTCTTTTAGGCGATGCAGGAACCCATGATGCACTTTTTCAAACAGGTTGCGGAAATATTCCCAGTCATCATCGGTGAGTATGGTGCTTTGGCGCAGTTGTTCCAGGGCATCACTGGTTTCATCTCCATGCTGTTGTTCCAGCATTTCAATCAGGGTATTCTTTTCGGATATGTTCCGTGCAAAATCAGTCAACTGGCGGGTGGCTGTTTCCAGTTCCTGTTGTTTCAGTCTGTATTTCTTCCGTTGCTGTTTATATACAAATATGGCGCCCGCCATTAATAGCAATATCGCGGCTATGAGTATGTTCCGTTCAACTATGTTTAGCTTTCTGCGGCTCTCAATACTGTCTACTTCCGAACGGTATTTTTCAAGTTCCACTTTCTGTTTGGCACGCATCATCAGCAATGCATTGAACTCGCGTGCAACACTGTCTTTTACAAACAGCGCAGAATCCATATATACCGTTGCCAATGCGGTTTTACCCTGTGCAGCATACAGTCTCGAAAGCAGCGGGTATAACTGTTGCAGGCGTTTGTATTGTTTTGAACGATACACATACTCCCTTGCATCCATCACCTGTTTACCGGCTTTTGCCATATCATGCTGCTGCAGACTGATATTGGCCAGTACCATCAATGAACCCGAGGCAAGACCCCAATCAGCATTTTCAATCGCTATCGTCACATCTTTTTCCAGCAGCGGCACTGCCTGGCTAAACTGTTTGCCCAGGAAAAGGTTATAGCCAAGATTACCACTGCTGATACCCTGCCATACCCGGCTGTTTTCTTTTACCGCCAGATCATAGGCCCCGCGCAGGTAATAATCGGATGAATCCAGCATACCCAGGTTCTGGTAAGCGAGTCCAATCGTGTTGAGTATATTCACCCGCATGCTTATCACATGCATTTTAAACGAAGGCTCTTCTTCCAGCGCCAGTTTATTATAGATGATCGACTCCCTGAAATCACTGAAGTAATAATAGTTCCTCGCCATCTGGTACAGGCAGTTCTGTTTATGCGGAAACGCTGAAGCCGGCAGGTTTTTGATCAGTTCATATACCCGTTCATGGTGTTCGAATCCCTGCTGATAATGTTTCAGGTGATCAAAATTGTACAGCGCCATCATGTTCTCGGCCAGCGCTTCGGCCCATACCTTTTTTTGTTTTGCCGCTGCTGTTTTGATGCTGTCGATCATGGGAAGTACCATGTCCGCAGGAAATTCTGCGCGGTAATAAAAATAGTGGGCACGCAGCAGTGCCGTTTCCATCAGCAGGTCATTGTCATTATTAATGACGGCGACCTGGCGGATACTGTCGATCGTATTAAAAATGGATACAGAATCTTTAATTATCAGGTAATAATCATAATGAACAAGCAGCTTTTCCAGTCGTTTTGCATGTGTGCTGGATACCAGTGACTGATAAGGGTTCTGGGATAATGCCGGGATACACAGCAGGATAAAAATGGATATGGAAAAAAACAGTTTCAAACAGGAATTTGCGCGCAATATATACCATGCGGCCAGAAAATGCATACCGCCACGGCAAAAAGACTTAAATAATTAAAAGTCCGGGGGTGGGTGTTTGGGGTTTGAGGTTTGGTGTTTGGTGTTGTTCGTAGTTATTCAACCTACACAAATTGACGAACCCCAAACCCCAAACCCCAAACTCCAAACCCCAAACTAAACACTACTCTGTTCTCAAACTCTTCACCGGATTAGCCGCTGCTGCTTTGATGGCCTGGAAGCTGACGGTGATGAGCGCGATCAGAAGGGCGGCAATGCCTGCCACCGCAAATACCCACCACTGCAGTTCAATATGGTAAGCAAATTCCTGCAGCCATTGATAGGTGGCCCACCAGGCCAGCGGGAAAGCGATGCCATTGGCGATCAGTACCAGTTTTAAAAAATCTTTGGCGAGTAAAGAAGTTAATTGTGTCATACTCGCACCCAGCACTTTTCTTACACCGATCTCTTTGATCCTTTGTGCGGCAGCATAGGTAGCGAGACCAAATAATCCGAGACAGGCGATAAAGATTGTGGCCAGCGCTATACCGATCAGCAGGGTTTGTCTTTTTCTGTCTTCCGCATAAAAACGCGATAGTTGTTCATCGAGAAAATGGTATTCAAAGAAATGGTCCTTGTCTATTTTAGCAAGTACCCCTTCCATCTGTTTGAGTATGGATGATGCCTGGCTGCCATCGATCTTTGCAGTGAAATAATCAATGCTATGTACGGGGTTGTTGCGATAAGCCAATACCATCGGCGCTATCTTATCGCGCAGCGACTGGAAATGGAAATCTTTAACAATGCCGATCAGTTTTGCTGTAAAAGCCGTATTGCTGTTCAAGGCAGAATATACCCCGCCAAAAGCCCTTTCGGGGATATTGATGACCTGGCCGGCGGCTTCTGTTATTTTCAGTTCTTTCGCGGCTGTTTCATTGAGAATGACAGAAGCAGAATCATTGTTATTGATAAAATTTCTTCCTTTCAGGAACTGCACTTCAAATGTTTTCTCAAAACTTTCATCGGCGCCGATCAGGTATGCGATCAGGGGCAAGCCCGTGTTCTGTTCACTGGTAAGTTTAACGGTAGGGATCTCTTTCCATTCCCCCGGTACACGTGATGTGATGGATACATTTTTAACACCCGCTATTTTGGCAAATTCTGTTTTGATGGTTTGTGATTCCCTGCGCACCGTTCCTGAATTGATATCTACTACTGCCAACTGGTCGCGGTTAAATCCAAGGTCCTTGCTGTTTACATAACGCACCTGCATCACCAGTACAATGGTGGCAACGATCATCACTACCGAAATGGTAAACTGGAAAACCACCAGTGCTTTTCGAAGGCTAAGGCCATTCTTCTCACTGAGCTTGTTACCCTTTAACAGCAATACAGGATTAAATCCTGAAAGCAGTAAAGATGGATAGATCCCTGACAACAGTCCTACCAATATAGTTGCCACTATTGAATAGATCCATATCCTCGGATCCGTAAAAAATCCCAGTGATAATTGTTTACCTGTAAACTGGTTGAACGCGGGCAATACAAGGTTCACCACCAGTATCGATAATAAGAAAGAAACCATGGTCACAAACAAAGACTCCAGCAGGAACTGCACCACCAGGTGCGATTTCTGTGCACCGATGGATTTGCGGATGCCGATCTCTTTTGACCGACTCGAGAAACGTGCAGTGGTCAGGTTCATATAATTGATACTGGCGATCAGTAATACGAATAATGCTACTATCGCAAATATTTTTACATACAACAGTTTTCCCTGGCTAAGCGCTGCCACATTCGAGTTCCTCGCACGGTCCACGATGTCTTCAGAATACAGGTGCATATCTGCCAGTGGCTGCAGCGTATAATCCATTTTGATAGCACGCTCCGGTTTGAAATTGGCTTTTACCAAAGCGCTCATTTTGGAAGCAATACCTACAGGGGCCACCTTTTCTTTCAACAGGGCAAATACCATAAAATTATTCGACGACCAGTCAGAAGCTGCCTGCCGTTTGAAATAGTCAGCGTTTTTAAACGTCGCCTCACTCAGCACATACTGGAAATCAAAACTCGAATTGCCCGGGTGATCCTTTATCACCGCAGTAACCGTTAAGGGTGTTTCGAGGAAATCTATTGTAACCGGTTTACCCACCACATCCGCGTTACCAAAAAGATTACGCGCCATGGTTTCCGTTAATACGATCGTATTCGGCTCTTTGAGTGCGGTTTTTCTGTCGCCGCCGATAAATTCAAAATCAAATATGGTCAGCAGGTTCTCATCACTGTAGGTGATCGTTTCCTGCAGCATGTTCTGCCTGTTTTGTGGGTTGCGGATATTGTCACGACCCAGCCTGGTCAGTTTGGTGGTTGATTCAACACCATTGATCGTTCTCCTGGATTCTTCCGCCAGTTTATAACTCACACTCGCAATGTTCACCACATCGCCGTCGGTGTTTCGGTGTTCCACTATGCGGTAAATACGGTTGGCTTTGGTATGCTGGCTGTCAAAACTCAGTTCATCAAACAGGTACAGGCCAAGCAGTAAAAAACAACTGATGCCAAATGTGAGTCCGGCCACATTCAAAATGGTGTACAGTTTGTTGTGAAGCAGCGTGCGCAGGGTGGTGACCAGGTAATTCTTGAACATAGCGGGTAGTTTTGGAAACAGGATAACGTGTTATAACTGTTCTTGTTACAAGGAAAACTATGCCAGTATATTATTAAATGACATTCAATGATTTATGAATGGAGGATAAATCACGGTGTACGTTTTCGATACAGTGAAGAGGTTGTTTTTGATACAACTCCTCCGTCTTTGCGAGCGTAGCGAAGCAACCTGTGTCTTGCGTAAACGATTCTATGCCAGCCACAGGTTGCTTCGCTACGCTCGCAAGGACGCAAAAAGCCGGGGGACCACCCCGGCTTTTCCAAACTTTTAAAACCAACATAATAGCTCCAAACCATTTATCTAACGTACTATGCTGTCGTTTTATTTTCCGATGACGGTTTTATTGCTTTTTTTCAAAACACCCACTACGTTCAGATTAAAGAGGCAAATTTGCACCATGAATTTTGTAGACACCCACACCCATCTATACCTCGACAATTTCAAAAACGATATCACCGCCGTAATCGACCGTGCCCAAACCATTGGCGTGCAGCGTTTTTATTTACCCGGCATTGACAGTTCGGAGATAGACAATATGCTTAGCCTGGAAAAACAGTATCCCGGTGTATGCATACCCATGATGGGCCTGCACCCCTGCTCCGTAAAAGAAAACTGGGAAGCAGAACTCGCCATCGTGGAAGAATGGCTGAACAAACGGCCCTTTGTAGCCATCGGCGAAATAGGACTGGATTTTTACTGGGACAAGACCCACACCACCGAACAATACGAAGCGTTCCGCATCCAGATGCAATGGGCGCTGGACAGGAACCTGCCCATCTCCATCCATACCCGCAACGCCATGCAGGAAACCATCGACACCGTAAAACCCTATGCAGAAAAGGGTCTCCGGGGGATTTTCCATTGTTTCAGCGGTAATGAACAGGATGCGCAGCAGATCATCCAGATGGGATTTTACCTTGGAATAGGCGGGGTGGTTACCTATAAAAATGCGGGACTGGCGGAAGCATTGGCCAATATCCCCCTAGAAAACATGGTACTTGAAACCGATGCCCCTTATCTCACACCGGTTCCCAACCGCGGCAAACGCAATGAGAGCAGCTATCTCCAGCATATTGCCGGCAGGCTGGCAGCGATAAAAAACACCACGCCAGACGAGGTCGCAGCCATCACCACCGCCAACGCCCAAAAAATATTCGGTGGTAAGGGCTGAAAAGCTATTTTTGCAGTCCTTTAAAAATAAACAGAGAGGTGTCCGAGTGGTTGAAGGAGCACGCCTGGAAAGTGTGTATACGGCAACGTATCGAGGGTTCGAATCCCTTCCTCTCTGCAAACCCGTCAACAATTGACAGATTTAGCCCGAAAACGAGTTGTTTTCGGGCTTTTTAGTGCAAAAAGTCTACATTTTTGCAACAAAATCACATATCCGTTTTTGAGTAATTCATGAGTTCGGTTCTGTCAAAAATATGACTCACGAATTCCTTTATAGTTTCGCCTGACGAATCATTTCGGGGAAGAGTAAAACCTTTTTTACATCACCGGGATAAAAAAGGAAAGGTTCTACATCCTTTGCCATTTCCTCCATACTGATTTTTGCGCATCTTGCGAGCAGGAGTTCCTTTAACGATGCAGCATCAGATACACCAAGTTTTAGTTCAAGGTAGCTGTAGTCGGGTTTATTTACCTTACTTAAAAGGAAAGCCACATCAAAAAAATCACGACCCTTGTTGCGTTCGCGATTACAGATCGCGTAAAATTTTTGTGACAGCAACAACGGTAAAGGTGTTATGTTGATCTGCGTGAATATATCAAAGCGGTTAAGGATATATTTCTCAGGCTTAAAATCATAATGTTGTGGTTCTGTATCGAGTTGTATGAGAATCTTTTCTTCCCGGTGCGCAGATAACCCTTCTGTAAACAATATTTCAGGAAAACGGATGTAACAATGGTAAGCACCCTTGTAAACGGTTTTCATTTCTACTTCGTAACCTTCTACTTCCAACTGTTTGCGCAATTCACCCGAGACCTTTTCAAAAGTGTCTTCAGCTATCGCAAAATTATCAAAGTCCAGATCCTCGGAGAACCTTGTATTGCCGTGCGCTATCCGTAAACAGGTTCCACCTAAAAAGCAAAGCTCCTGTGCATACTGGCTGTCGAATAGCAACTGCAATAATTTATGCTGCAGATACTCGCGCAGGATAAACCTTTTAAAGCTTCTCAGATTTTCAGGATAGTGTTTTTCGATTTCAGATAGCGTCAGCATTGTGAAAGGATTTTTGCAATAATTTTAAGCGGCGCTCCAGGGTAGCGCTTTCAAAACAGGCGGCGTAGGATTGCAGTTTGTGGGGATCGATCAAATTGTCAAACGTTTCCCGATTAATGCGCAATGCATCCATATCAGCAATAGTATTGAGCGTTGACCCAAGGTAAAGAAAATCAAGAATGGCTTTTTCCGGTTCTGCTATCAATACGGGAACACCCTGTGCATGATTAACATGGTAGCCAAAATACAGTGGCGGTTTGATGGTACGATAGACAAAGTTTCCGTAAGCCGTTTCATAGCGGATCGTTTTACGGGGGGTCACAGCTATGAAGGTGTAGACGCCTTCCGGTATTAGTCCATGAAAAGAAAGGGCCGTTTGCAGGGAAATATAGGAAGGCCGGACAAGGCAATTGCTGATGCGTGTCATCAGGAATTCATCAATCTTGTTATCCGTAAAGAGATACCATTTGTTAATGAGTTTTGCAATGTATCCCTTTTGCTGCCACTCCACCAGCCGCCTGGTATCAAAGCCGGAGAACTGCTTGGTAATATCTCTCACCGAAAAAACTCCGAATTCTTTCAGTTCCTTCCGAAACTCAAAAAATGTCATTTTGTTTCTTATTATTGTTAATAATAACAAATATAAGAAATATATTTAAACAATACTGACTAGTACATGCTGCTCCCACAGAACTTAAATCGCAAAACCTCGTGTGATGTATTCCGGTATCCACTGATCTCGGGAACCGGATTTTGCTGTTATCATTGCCTATTTACGTTGACTGCCCTACTCTACTACCGAATTTTTCCCTCCTTGAGTCCTATTTTATGCAAATTAAGCCACTAAAACATCCCAATTAACGTAAATTAAGTCAGTAAATCATCCTAACCGCATTATGCGGGAACCACAGAGTCCCGCTGCGCGGAGACATCTGCGGGGAACACTTCTTTTTGGATCGGTGGAAGTAAACTCTGAGGAGAATGAAAATTATTACTAATTCTTCGTTAGATCCAAAGTTATTTCCCTCCCCTCCTTTTTAAATGATACATTCACCGTCACCCCCACATCACCCCGCTATTGCAAAACACCTTTCATACACTCATCAACAGTTTTATAGATAACCGGATCGGCATAGCAGATGATTTTTTGAGTGAATCACTTTCTTTTCATTTGAAACAAAACCTGGCAACGCTTAACTTGGATAAGCAGCTTAGGCCTGCAGGTACAGGTGATAGCGCGAATGTTGACCATACCAACCTCTTCAGGGGTGATAGCATTTACTGGCTGGATCGTAAAAATCAAAATGTTCATGAAAATAGTTTCCTCGATCTGATGGATGCTTTTGTACAATATTTAAACGATACCTGTTATACCGGGATCACCAGTTACGAGTTTCATTATACGCTATACGGAGAAGGAAGTTCTTATAAAAAACACCTCGACCAGTTCCGCGACAATGATAGCAGGAAATACTCCATGGTCATGTATTTAAATACAGACTGGAAAGAGATGGATGGTGGTGAATTGTGTATCCATTTCGCAAACAGGATACAGCATATCTCTCCCATGGCCGGCAAAACTGTTTTCTTTAAGAGTAATGAACTGGAACATGAAGTGCTGGTTACCCATAAACCGAGGATGAGTATTACGGGGTGGTTGAAGTGTTAATGTGTAACATAACGCGTCCTTGCGAGCGTAGCGAAGCAACCTGTGGTTTGTGCCGCCGCCACTGATTGCTTCCGATCACTATCCTTGCAGATCGATAATATTCCATCATCCGAAGTGCCCTTTTTCCAAAACACAGATTGCTTCGCTACGCTCACAAGGACGCCGGCGGCGCCTTAAAAGGTTTCTTTCTCCACTGACTCTACCCATACCCGCCAAATCATGTTTTAATGAGTATATTACACCCATGCCGATCATTCAGTACAAAACAACATCAGGTAAAGTAATGGAATGGGTGGTTAATGAGGACCAGCATGAGCTTTGGAGAAAGTACAAAACCAACTTAGCCATAACAGAGCCTTGTAACGCAGAAATGGCCGTTGGCTTCAAAGCTTATCTGAAAAAGTTCGTGAAGGTTCAATAGCCCCCGGTAGTTGCCCGAACTACCTGTACCCTGCCACCTGTAAATTGATTGCAGGAGGAGATACCTGCAACATGCAGGCATATTAAAATCAGTTCAAAACATGACAACGAAACAGTTCTTATGTTCTCTTCTTGCCAACTTTATTTTTTTTGCACTAACGGCCCAGTCGCATAATCCTATCCTGTTTGCTGATGTGCCCGATATGGTGATGATCCGTGTGGGCAGCACTTATTACATGAGCAGCACCACCATGCACATGAGCCCGGGTGTACCTATCATGCGATCAAAGGATCTTGTTAACTGGACACTTATCAACTATGCGTATGATACTTTGGCCAACACAGATGAGTTGAATCTTGTCAATGGCAAAAGCACTTACGGTAAGGGATCCTGGGCAAGCAGCATGCGTTATCACAACGGCACTTATTATGTAAGTACGTTTGCACAAACCACTGGTAAAACACATATCTATACCACCAAGGATATTGAAAAGGGTCCCTGGCAATCAGTATCGTTCAAACCATCCTATCATGATCATTCCCTGTTCTTTGATGACGACGGCCGCGTTTATATGCTCTATGGCGCAGGCAGGATCAAAATGATTGAACTCGATGCCGGGGTTAGCGGCATTAAACCCGGCACAACAGAACAGGTAATTATTGAAAATGCCAGTACCCCATCAGGAACAAATATTGGTCTTGCAGCAGAAGGCTCGCAATTATTCAAATACAAGGGAAAGTATTACCTCTTCAATATCAGCTGGCCCCGGGGTGGTATGCGAACGGTAGTGATTCACAGGGCCGATAAAATAACCGGCCCGTATGAAGGCAGGATAGCGCTGCAGGATTCTGGTGTTGCACAAGGCGGATTGATCGATATGCCCGACGGAAAAATGTATGCCTATCTGTTCCGCGATTATGGCGCTGTTGGCCGTATCCCATACCTCGTGCCTATACATTGGAAAGATGGCTGGCCCGTATTGGGCATCGACGGTAAAGTGCCACAAATGCTCAACCTGCCGGCAAACAGATCTTTACTACCCGGTATTGTTACGTCAGACGAATTCACCCGTAAAAAAGGGGAGCGGTTTTTACCATTGGCCTGGCAATGGAACCATAACCCCGATAACAGGTTCTGGTCGGTTTCGGAGCGGAAAGGTTTTTTACGTCTTACTACCGGGCGTATCGATACCAGTTTTTTGCTGGCGCGAAATACATTGACACAACGGACCATTGGGCCGGTGAGTGCTGCATCCACTTCGCTGGATGTATCGCGTATGAAAGATGGAGATTTTGCAGGGTTATGTTTGCTTCAAAAAAATTACGGACTGGTAGGTGTTAGCATGAACAACGGCAGGAAATCAATTATCATGATCAACGCCGGCTCAGGCAAACCTGTTGAAGCGCAGCGCATACCACTAAACCAATCTACTGTTTACTTTAAAGCATATTGTGATTTTACCAATCTGAAAGACACAGCGCATTTCTTTTATAGCCTTGATGGGAAGGATTGGAAAGCGATCGGCTCATCACTAAAGATGTCTTATACCCTGCCGCATTTTATGGGGTACCGGTTTGGGTTGTTTAATTATGCGACGAAGGAAGCGGGCGGGTATGTTGATGTTGATTTTTTCCGGGTTGATGATAGCGGTAGGAAGTAGGCGATTAGTAAGTTGACATTTACTTGTCTTGAAACCCGATTAAAATGATTTACCCGAATTCTCATGAATCTTTTTTTTAACACAGAGATCACAGAGTGTACAGAGGGCCCTCTCTTTTGCTCTGTGATCTCTGTGTTAAAAAAAATTACATAATGCAAAGACAGTATTGTCTTAATGCAGATACTCATCCTGTACTATCGCTTCAAATCGATACCCCTGTCTTGTAAAATGCTCCAGCATTTTCGGCAACGCATACTGCATACGCGGCCAGGCTTTTTCGCTGTCGTGAAACAATACGATGGAACCGGGTTTGGTATGATACAGCACATAACGTAAACAGGCATCACCGGTAAGACGGGTGTCGAAATCGGCGCTGAGAACATCCCACATGATGGTTTGGAGTTTGGGGTTTGGGGTTTGGAGTTGTTTGATTTGGGAGCGTTTGATGCGGCCGTAAGGTGGCCGGAATAAGTTGGAGTTGACGAGCTTTGCGGTTTGTTCTATTTCGGTTTTATATAGTTCATCATTTACTTTCCATCCATTCACATGACTATAAGTATGGTTACCGGTTGCATGTCCTTCCTGCAATATCCGGTTATACAATTCCCCGTTATCCTGTACATTTTTGCCGATGCAAAAGAAAGTGGCTTTGGCGTCAAATTTTTTCAACTGCTCCAATGCAAAATCCGTGGCTACAGGGTGTGGTCCATCATCAAACGTTAAATAGATCACTTTCTCCTTTCCCGGAAACCGCCATACCAGTTGCGGGTACAATGCTCGGAGCCAGAAAGGAGGTTTGATGAGGTACATGGGGCAAAAGTACGAGGTACGAAGTACGAAGTACGAAAAAAGGATTCCAACCCGGGATCAGCCATACAAATTCGTACTTCGTACCTCGTATTTCGTACTTACTTTTGCCGTATGGATAAGAAAGTGCGTGTACGTTTTGCTCCTTCCCCTACCGGGGGGCTGCACCTGGGTGGTGTAAGAACTGTGTTATACAATTACCTGTTTGCCAAACAGGCGGGTGGTGATTTTATTGTGCGGATTGAGGATACCGACCAGACAAGGTTTGTACCCGGTGCCGAAGATTATATTTTCAATACACTGGCCTGGTGCGGACTCGTACCGGATGAGAGTCCGTTGCATGGCGGCCCTTATGCGCCTTACCGGCAGAGCGAGCGGAAAGAGAATTACCGCGAATATGCGGAACAACTGGTAAGGGATGGTTACGCATATTATGCTTTTGATACCTCCGAAGAACTGGAACAGAAAAGAAAAGAGGTTCCCAATTTTCAATACAACCAGGCATCGCGTATGCAGATGCTTAATTCGATCACGTTAAGTGAGGAGGAAACACAGGTACGTTTATCTGCCCCGCATGTGATCCGTATCAAAGTGCCGGTAAATGAAACCGTGGTGTTTACAGATATGATCCGTGGTGAGGTTTCGTTTAATACTTCACAGGTAGATGATAAAGTATTGTTGAAAGCGGATGGCATGCCCACGTATCATTTAGCGGTAGTAGTGGATGATTACCTGATGAAGATCAGTCATGCTTTCCGGGGCGAAGAATGGTTGCCTTCTGCGCCGGTTCATATTTTATTATGGAAATACCTCGGATGGGAAGCCGATATGCCGCAATGGGCACACCTGCCTTTGATCTTAAAACCCGATGGCAATGGCAAACTCAGCAAACGTGATGGTGATCGATTAGGTTTTCCCGTGTTTGCGATGGACTGGACTGATCCCAAAACCAATGAAACTACCACCGGTTTTAAAGAAAGAGGTTTCTTACCGGAAGCATTTGTAAACCTGCTGGCCCTGCTGGGCTGGAACGATGGCACCGATGCGGAGATCTTTACGCTGGATGAACTGGTACAGAAATTTTCGATGGACCGTGTACACAAAAGCGGCGCCAAGTTCGATTATGAAAAAGCAAAATGGTTTAACCATGAATGGATCAAACGGTTGCCTGTTAGCGCTTTCCGCTTGCAGGTAAAAAATATTCTGGCTGATGAAGGCATTACTATCGAAGATGATCACAGGCTTGATACCGTGTTGGAAATGGTAAAGGACCGTTGTACTTTCCTGGCAGATTTTGCACAGCAGGCAGGATTCTTTTTCAAATCACCTGTTACCATTGACACTGCCGCCATCAAACCCAAATGGGATGATGCCAAAAATTTATTCTTTACTGAACTGATACGCGCTTACCAGTTAAGCACCGTTTGGGAAACATCCGATCTTGAAAAAGAATTCAAAGAACTCGCCGCTGCCAACCAGCTCAAACCTGGTGAACTGATGCTGCCTTTCCGTGTAATGCTGGTAGGCGGTAAATTCGGGCCGGGCGTATTTGATATTGCCTCCTTCATAGGCCGTGAAGAAACGGTTTACCGGATACAAAACGCCCTTAAACAATTATAAGTCCTTCGTGCCCCCTTTGTGTCTTCGTGTCTTAGTGGTTCAAAAAAATCTGAACCACTAAGACACGAAGACACAAAGGGGACACGAAGTTTTACTATATTGTTACAAATACCTGCTGATGAAGCCCAGGCATACCATTGCTGTATTTGCACTGATCAAATTCCTGATCCCATTTATTTTTATTCATTCCCGTTTTGAACTGCACCGCGATGAGTACCTCTATCTTGCCGATGCGGATCATCTTGCATGGGGATATATTGAAATGCCCCCTTTACTGGCCTTTCTTGGTTATATCAGCAAACTGGTCGGGGGCAGCATTTACACCGTATATTTCTGGAGCGGATTGTCGGGTGCAGTAACTGTTATACTTGTCGGGCTAACTGTACTCAAATTAAAAGGCAACGCAACTGCTGTATTTTTTTCCTGTCTCGCATTTCTCTGTGCAGGTTTTCTTCGGATGCATATTCTTTTCCAGCCTAATTTCCTGGATGTATTTTTCTGGACATGGAGCAGTTACCTCATCGTTTGCTGGATCAATACCGATCAGAAAAAATACCTGTACTGGCTGGGCGTATGTTTTGGGTTAGGGATACTGGGCAAATATTCCATGGCTTTTTACATCATTGCTTTCCTGCTGGGTGTACTGCTTACGAACAGACGCAAATGGCTGCTGAACCCGCATTTGTATTTTGCGATGCTTACAGGTGTATTGATCTGTCTGCCCAATCTTCTCTGGCAATACAATCATCATTTCCCGTTGATGCACCACATGGATTTGCTCACCAGGTACCAGCTCCGGTATAACAACCGCGTGGAATTCCTGGTAACACAGTTATTATTTTCACTCCCTTCGTTTTTTATCTGGATCGGGGGATTGTTTTACCTGTTGCTGAATAAAGCAGCAAGACAATACATCATCATAGCAGTCATTTATTTTGGTATCATAGGTCTCTTACTATATTTCAATGGCAAAGGATATTATGCTGCGGCCATTTATCCTACGCTCATGGCTGCAGGTGGTGTATGGTTTTCGAAGGTAGTTGCACAAAAAAGATTTAGGTTGCTGCGCTGGGTTGCACCATTGTTTATGCTGGCAGTTACGATACGGATCTGGGCGGTACTCGTTCCTTACAAATCACCGGAAGCATTGGATGCTTTTTATCAATCTTCCTCATTCATCCAGAAAAGCGGCGCGCTGAAATGGGAAGACGGCAAATCGCACCCACTGCCACAGGATTTTGCAGACATGCTGGGCTGGAAGGAAATGGCGGAAAAAACGGCCAGGATCTACCATGCCTTACCAGATTCGGTAAAACAACAGACCATGGTGTACGGAGATAATTATGGAGAAGCAGGGGCCTTGAGTTTTTATCGAAAAAAACTGGGCCTGCCCGAAATATATAGTGACAACGCCAGTTATGTATTCTGGTTGCCTGATCAATTCACCTCAAAATACTTTTTATTCGTGTGTGATGACCTGCCTGATGCAGATGACAGTTTCTTCAACCACTGGGGCAAACGCGAGATACTGGATTCTGTAACCCAGAAATATGCAAGGGAATACCGGACAAAGATTATCCTCTACAGCCAGCCTGATGATTCCGTACGGATTATTGCCGAACAACATATTGCCGAGGGGAAAAAACAATTCGGTATTAAATAACTCTTTTGTTCTCTTTTTCTCTTGTCCTCCTCTTAGCGAAACTTCTTAAAGATTAAGACTCTTTGTTTCACTAAGAGGAGGACAAGAGAAAAAGAGGATAAAAGAGAAAGATCCAGTTTGTCTGAAAGACGTTATTTTTACAGCCACATGAAAAGACCTGTCAGGGTATTGGTTGCCAAAGTGGGCCTTGATGGCCACGACCGCGGTGCGAAAGTGATCGCTACCGCTTTGCGTGATGCTGGTATGGAAGTGATCTATACCGGTCTGCGCCAAACCGCCGAAATGGTGGTTAATGCTGCCCTACAGGAAGATGTAGACGCTATTGGCATCAGCATTCTCAGCGGCGCACACATGACCGTGTTTCCCAAAGTAATGGCGTTGCTGAAAGAAAAAGGAATGAATGATGTACTGCTCACCGGTGGCGGTATCATACCGGAAGAAGACATGAGTTCCCTGCATGAAATCGGGGTTGGGAAACTTTTTGCACCGGGTACACCTACTTCAGATATTGCATCTTATATAAAAGATTGGGTTGCTGTAAACCGAACTTTTTAATAACACGAATTACACTAATTAATACGAATTAGGCTAATTCGTATTAATTAGTGTAATTCGTGTTACCTGTCAAACCATTTCTTAAACGCCGGTGCCTTCTCCCTGCTGATATCCAGTTCCATCTTCAAGGGTGCTTTTAAGAAAACGGATAGTTTCTGGTTCTCATGCGGCTTCACACCCTGTATTGCATTTATATGAATAATGCTCTGCCTGTTTGAACGGTAAAACATCCTGGGGTCGAGTAACTCTTCAATGTCTTCCAGCGTGGTGAAATCAAGTATGTACTTATCTCCATTGAATGTGTAGAGATAGTTCAGGTTATCACGGATAAAACAGGCGATGTCTTTGGTATCTACCGGTATCCATGTATTGCGGACATTCACGATAAATTTTTCTTTGAATAAAGCAGGCAGGGGCATCGATAAGGTAGCCGCCAGTTGCTGCAGGTCAACGGGCTGACTGGATTTTCCATTGATCATCATCCTGCATTTATCAATCGCTTTCAGCAGTTCCGCTTCATCAACCGGTTTCAGCAGGTAATCGATCCCGTTTACTTTAAATGCACGAACGGCATATTCATCATAAGCTGTTGTAAAAATAACCGGGCAGCTAAGGTTAAAATGATCGAACAATTCAAAACTCACCCCATCGCTTAACTGTATATCCATAAACAACAGGTCAGGTTCTGCGTTTTGCATAAACCATTTACGCGCTGTTTTCAGGCTGGGCAACACTTCTATAACGGATATATCATCCGCCACAGCAGAGATCTTACTGGTCAGTTCGCGTGCAATCAACTGTTCGTCTTCAATAATGACTGCCTTAATCATAGCAAGGGTATTTTTACGGTGAAGGTTTGATCGGTTTCTTCTACCAGCATCGGTTTCCCCGAAAGGTATTTATAGAGGGAAAACAGGTTATCCAATCCCTGTTTATTGCTGGTCTCCACAAATTTCTTTTTTTGCAGGTTGTTACGAACCAGCAGGTACTCATCCTCTACAAATATGTCTATCACCAAAGGCGATTCGCTGTCGATGATGTTATGCTTGATCGCATTCTCCAACAGGTTTTGTAAAGTGACCGGTACGATTTTGCTGTACTGGTGTTCTTCGGCTACATTAATGATCACTTCTAACCCTTCTTCAAAACGTGTTTTCTGTAGTTGTATGAATGACTGGATAAACTTTATCTCTTCTTTCAAAGGAACCATTTCATTATCCTTGCTCTGGAGTATATAACGGTATATCCTGCTCATGCCATCAAGAAAATTGCCGGCCAGTTTCTGATCGGCACGTATCAGGCTGCCCAGCGACGTAAGTGAGTTGAACAGGAAATGCGGGTTGAGATGCTGTTTCAGGTTTTCGTACTGCACCTGTGTTTTTTCTTTTTCCAGCGCCTGCGCCTTGGTCTGCAGTATTAATATCTGGCTCTGCTTGGCAAGACGGAACCGGTAGAACAGGTACAAGCCTGTCGCAACAACAACAGCCAGCAATGATAAGAACCACCAGGTATTATAAAAAGGAGTTGCTACATAAAGGGGAATACTGAGCACTGCTGTATTACTTCCCCCATATACATTCAGGGTTTTTACTTTAAACACATAATTGCCTCCCGGGATATTGGTATAGCTCGCATAACGCCGGTTGCCGGCAATGACCCATTCTTTATCAAACCCTTCCAGCATATAGGCGTACTGCTGGTCATCCGATTGCTTGAAATCAAGTACCGCAAATTCAAAAGTGAACAGGTTCTCGTAAGGCCCGAGTTCAATCCTGCCTTCTTTTTTTAATTCTTCACCGTAATAATATTCCTTGTCCTTTACACGGAAAGAAGTGATGGTAATGGTGGAATCACGTTGCTTGTCCTGGAACTGTCCCGGGTCAAAAGAATAATACCCGCCATAGGTAAGCACATGTACTTTATCACTTGAAGTTGCCAGGTAAACGCGACCGGTTATTCCGCGGATCATATTGTTCTGCAAAGCCACACTGCTTACCCTTTGTGTGGCCGGGTCGATCATACAAAGTGCTGAAGGGGTCATGCACCATATTTTTCCATCTGCGTCTTCGATGGTTGCATAGGCAAGATCTCCGCGAAGTCCATCCTGCGTGGTGTAGATTTTATGAACAACCGGCTTGTTCTTTACAAGCTGCATATCCAGCAAACCTTCATCCGTACCGGCCCAGATATGATCGTTCTTATCACAAAGCAGGGATACGATATGATGATCAACCGGAATATTCCTGGCAGCAGTCGCAGAAAGGCCAATGAATTTTTGCTGAGCAGGATCAAAATAAGCAAAGCAACCTTCAGGGCCGCCTATCCATACCCTGCCTTCTTTATCAGTGGTAATGGCGGGGATCGCATTGGAACTGATGCTGTTTGCACGATCAGCCCCTTTATAAAAATGTGTATAGTTGTGCCGCACATCATCATACCTGAATACACCGTTCCTGGCAGAGCTGATCCAGATATTACCGGCTTTATCTTCTGTGATATTGGCATATTGGTTAGATCCATTCTGCAATGGATAAACAGGCGGCTGATCTGCCAATACCGGCTTTTCCAGTTTTGTATCGTACCAATATATATAATCACGTGATACGATCCAGATCGTTCCTTTACTATCCTTAAACAACCTGTACACCGCAAGAAAAGGTTCTTCCCCTTTCATTACCTGCACAGGGAATTGTTTCTTCTGCCCCGTACGTTTGTCGATCACCTGTAATCCATCTGCCAATGTAGTTCCTATATAGATCCGTTCATCATCTTCCACCCTGTCGCGCACATAATAAAAATCTTTGTTGTCTGTTTTGGTAACCGGCACATTGGTAAATATGAATTGCTGCTGCTGCGATTGTATACGTGTAAGCCCCCATTCATGTATCAGCCAGAGATCATTGTTTTTATCTGTTTCTACTTCATAACATAAATACGTGGGTATCTCGGTTTTATAAACGGGGTCAGATGAATAGAAACTGAACTGTTCTTTCTGTTTATCAAAAACACCCAATCCCTTATCATTACTGGTGATCCAGAGTTCATTCGCAGATTTTATACGGATACCGGAAATGATATTAGTAGTGTATTTTTGTGTTTCCTGCAAGTTGATCTTATAGTTTTTCCATTGTTGTGTGCGGATATGGTAACTGGTCATTCCGCCCGCCCAGGAACCCAGCCAGAGTGTTTCTCCGTCAAGACAGATCGTAATAAAATCATCATCACGGAAAACGTTCTGCTCAAGGGGTTTATTCCTGATCGCCTGTAATGTTTTGGTGGCGGTATTGAATCGGTATAATCCATTAAACGTGCCTAGCCAGAGAATGCCGGGCTGGCCCTCGATACCTGTACTTACGGTATTGAATGACTGGCTCAGATCCTTGGGAACAAAAGCATCCTTATCATTTACCACATCGTAGTTTGTATAAGAGCCTGTTTGGGTATCCAGCTGCCAGAAACCTTTCTGCCTGATACCGAGCCATACCTGACCGGCATGATCAACCAGTAACATGGTTACAGCGCCTGTTATCTGTTTGCCATTATGCTGTAAAGGGTAATTGGTGAATTTTCCGGTAGCGGGATCGTATTTACTTACGCCTCCTTTCTGCAGTCCCATCCAGATGGTATTGTCTTTGCCCAGTGCCAGCTGCGTGATAGAATTATCAGAAAGACTGTTGGTGTCAGCAGGCTGTTTCCGGTAATTACGAAAGCTGTATCCATCGTAACGATACAATCCATCAGAACTGCCGATCCATAAAAAACCATTCGCGTCTTTCAGTACCGATGTTACTACCCGGCTGTAAAAACCGGTTGAGCCATCAAAATTGGTGATCTTAAGCGCCTGCGGTAACTGCGCCTCAAGGGATACACTGACAAGCCAGCACAACAGGCATACAACTATTTTATGTACACAACGGTTACCCTGCATGAAGTAGTTTTGGTTTGATGGCTGATCAGGTAACAAAATACGCAATCCTGCAGGTTTCCCGAAAAAGCATTCACGAGACGTGGTGCATTCAAAATAAAGAGTAGGAAAATGCGATCGAAGCGTTATGCCGTTTTCGCTTATCTCACCATAACTGTCCGGGAACTGATTGCTGTATAATTTTTCACGTAAAGGCGCAAAGTGTAAGAATAAGCCGCAAAGTTATCCTTGGCGTCTTATTCTTACACTTTGCGCCTTTGCGTGAAAATCATGTAATAGTTATTACGAGAATTTTGAAGCGCTGATCATTCTCTCAGAAAGAAGCGTATAGCATTTTGTCCAGGCATCCGCCATTTCATCTGTCCAGTCTTTGCCGAGCCCCTGCTGCAATGTCCACAACAAAGCATCGCCTACGATCTTGTAATGTGCGGGTCTCACGCCATATTGCACATGCCGCAGCGCCAGCTGGCGGATATCTTCTTCCAGTTCTTCGATTCTGTCGAGACGAGATATGATCAGGCTTAGCATATCCACGATCTTCAGGTATTGTTCCGTCATCGTAATTTTGAACATGGGTTTCAGTGCCGGCATCTGCAGGAACAGGCGGCCATAGAATACCTCCCCGATCAGGTTGGCATCAATCCTGCGGAACAACTGCCAGCTTTTTTTAACTACTGATATCTCGCGGTCTGTCATATATATCTGCAAATAAACTAAATGATCACGGATTACGCGGATTTTAAAATATGATTACTCAGACCAGGGCATTTCTCACTATCTCCTTTGCTCTTTTTCTCTTGTCTTCCTCTTAGCGAAACAAACAGTCTGCATAAACGGTAAGTTTCACTAAGAGGAAGACAAGAGAAAAAGAGCATAGCAAGAGATGACAAGAAAAAGTCCCGCTACATAAAGCCGGGACCGTGATGGTTTTTCAACTAATTTCTTACGCAGCGATTTGTTCATCAGCCGCAGCGATCATCGCCCCTGCCAGTGTGGTGTAGCAAAGAACCCAGGATTCTTTTACCTCCTCCGTCCAGTGCTCACCCAATCCTTTTTCCAGCGTCCACAACAGGGCTTCTGCTACAATATTATAGTGCTCCGCTTTTACGCCATACTGTACATGGCGTTGGGCCAGTTTTTTTACTTCGTCGATAATATCTCCCAGTTTATCCAGCTTATTGATCACATAGCCGATCATGGTCAGCAGTTTTTTCGATTGTTCCGGTATGGGAGCACGGAACATAGGTCTGATCTGCGGGGCGATCTCGAACAGGCGGTTATAAAATAACCCGCCTACTGTTTCAGGGTCAAGGGAAGCTACCATTGCCCAGGTTCTTTTTACATGGTCAACCTGTTGTGTTGTCATTGTTTTGTATTTGTTGAATGATTGATATTATTGAATGAAATGCGTGTACACGCAGGTTTGCGCATTGGTGTTTTCCTTTCCGGGATCAATGGTTGTTTCGGTGGTGACCCCCTTGTCTGGGATAACCGTATAGCCGGCATACAGCTTGCATACGGCCACGGATATTGAGAAATAGCCGAGTATCATAAACCGGGTGGACCTGCTGAAATGATTTGTGTTCATTGTTGATTGCTTTGCTGACACAAAATTGTTTCTTGTCGGCTTTATCTGGAAACTTAACTATCTCACCCGTAGGCAAAATCTCCTGAGGTGTTGTTTTTTAATAACGAAACGTTCCCGGCCCTACTCTGCGGCAACTCTGTGTTCTCATGTTCTCTGCGGTGAAAGACGTTTGGGGATTCAAACATCCCGCATATTGAAACTTTTTTCACCGCAGAGAACATGAGGGCGGGGAGTTAACGCAGAGGTTTCATTTCATTTCTACTCCACTTCATTCGATAATTGCTACCGTTGGGAACAATAGGTTTTGAAAAAGATCTGCAGAAACTAAATTTTGCACCCTCAATGACAAAACCATTCAAATGAAAACAATGATCATCCGTACCATACAAAGGATCGGTATCCGGAAATTTATCCTCGCAGGTGCGGCCAAGCTTACTGTGTACGCTGTGCTGTTCGCCTGTGCCAAAACAGAGATCGCACCAGCTGAAACAATCGTTAATGATACAGTTGCTGTTGAAACCATACAGCCCGAGATCAACCAGGTTGTATCTATCCCCAACCCGACTGGTACCGGCAATCTCAGGGCCGTATTATTCATCCCGGCTTCTGCGAATGCCGTGCCGGCAGTGGTAGTGGCGCATGGAAGCGGTGGATTATGGAGTACAAGTGACACCAATTATACCAGGATGGCCAACCAGTTCAAAAGCTGGATAGATTCTTTTAGGATCCATAAAATTGCTGCGCTTTTTGTAGACAGCTATTCGGCAAGGGGTGTAAAAACATTCCATAATGTGGCGCCGCCAGCCAATATTTTTCTCGCAGCAGAATTTGTACGTCCGAGAGATGCATACGCCGGATTGGCTTTTCTCCGTACACAGAACCGTATCATCGCCAATAAAATAGCCTTGATGGGTTTTTCGCACGGAGGTACCACTGTATTAAGTACGATGGTCAATGCACAAGCCGTTACCAAAACAACTGCCTGGTCGCTGACCAACAGCGGTACAGAATATACCGACAGTGTACTGGCACCTGCAGACCGTCCGGCTGCCGGTGGATTTGTTGCCGCGGTTTCTTTTTATCCCGGCGCAGCCATGTTCAGTTATTATGGCAAACCCGGCACACCCAGCAATGGAAAATACGTACCCTACGCACCGGTGATGATACATGCCGCAGCAACGGACCCGTTGTACACCACTACTTATACAAACAGCGATAACAACACACAACTCAATTCGTATGACGGGTTGATACACAAATCGCAATTGAATACTTTATCAGCTTCCATGACCAAGTTCGTGTATGAAGGCGCTGCGCATAGCTTTGATGGAGTAACTGTAGCCGGATCCGATGCAGATGCATCCAAACTCTCCCGAAGCAGGAGTATTGCTTTCCTTAAACAATATTTATTTTGATCGATTAACACCCCTCGGCTACTCAAACTGCGCCTTTGCGTCTTCTCGCCCGCTAAGCTTTGGCGAGCGGGTGCGAGAAATTTTCACGCGAAGGCGCAAAGGCGCAGTTACTTTCTTCAGGGTATTATCTACATTTCTGGCAAGCGCAATCTTTTTCTTTTGGAGAATATCCTGATACCTACTACGATACAGACACAGATAAACAAGCTGATATTATTATTCATACCTGCTTCTCTCATCGCTATATAGATTATCCCGCCGATGGCACTCGCAGTTGCATACAGTTCGCTTCGTTTTAAAAGATCGGGTACTTCCCCACACAGGATATCCGCTACCAGGCCACCGAATGTAGCGGTGATCACGCCCATAATAACCGCATATACATTGTTGACCCCATACAATAAACTTCTTTCAATACCAAATGCCGTAAACATTCCCAGCCCAATGGCATCGGTAAAGAAAATGGTTTTCCTGAACCGTACTTTATTGCTTTTGAGAAAGGAAACTATGATCACGCCGCTGATCACGAGTACAAGGGCTATATAATCATTGATCCAGTTTACCGGTTTGGCACCTATCAGCAGGTCGCGGATGGTACCCCCGCCATAGGCGGTGGCAAACGCGATCACCGTACCTCCGAATATATCCATGTGATGCGTGCGGGCCTTCAGTGCGCCTGTGGCGGCGAACACGAATATACCCGTGTACATGATGATTTGAACAAAATTCATCTATGAATTTACAGGTTAAATGGAAGATTTTATAAGTAAAAAATTATCCCCGTCCTTGCGAGCGAAGCGAAGCAACCTGTGTATGCATACCTGATCTGGTTTTTGCTTTACGGTTCGCTTATGCACGCAGTCAGCTTGATTACTCAAATCACAGGTTGCTTCGCTTCGCTCGCAAAGACGACTAAAAAAGGCCCGCTTATCAAACGGGCCACACCAAAAATCAACGTTTATAATGAACTATCGAAGGCTGAGGGTTGCTTGTTCTGTATGCATATTGATAATACTACCTGTTGCTGTAACACGGTGGTTACTCAACGGGGCCTTGTCAATACGAGTACCCGTAACATGGGGTACATAAGCGATTGTTTTCTTTTTCCTGCCTCTCACTGCCATTAATAGCGTCGTCGATAAATAGATCCTGTGTGTCATATACTTGTTTTTATTAGAATGCAAATATCCGTCAGAACTGACGGAGGTAAAAACATATATGAACCAGTCATGTCTAATCTGAGATGAAGCGTATGAAAACACCAATAAAGCAACCAGGGCCTATCTCTGCGTAACCTCATGTAACTCATGTTCTCTGCGGTGAAAAAAGCACCGGTATTCGGAGTGGCCGAATGGGGAGGAGTTTTTCACCGCAGAGAACATGAGTTACATGAGGTTACGCAGCGGATTGTCGCTTACCTTTGAAAAAAATCTGTGTATGTATCAAACACTCCTGAGTTCACTTGACAATGGCATATTGACCCTTACCATTAACCGCCCTGATAAACTGAACGCACTCAACCAACAGGTTTTTACCGACCTGGATACGGCGCTCGATGATATCTATGCAAATCCTGCTATCAGGTCCGTGATCATCACCGGCTCAGGAGCCAAAGCCTTTGTGGCCGGGGCCGATATCAGTGAATTCAGTGGTTTATCCAACGATCAAAGCACAGCGCTCGCCAAAGCCGGGCAGGATGTTTTTTTTCGCATCGAAAACTCTCCCAAACCCATTATTGCCTGTGTAAATGGTTTTGCATTAGGCGGTGGTTGCGAACTGGCCATGAGTTGCCATTTCCGCATTGCTTCAGACAATGCAAAATTCGGGCAGCCGGAAGTAAACCTGGGATTGATACCCGGTTATGGAGGCACGCAAAGACTTGTGCAACTGATCGGCAAAGGCAGGGCCATGGAACTGCTGATGAGTGGCGTAATGATCGACGCGAATACGGCTTTACAATACGGACTCGTTAATTATGTGGTGCCACAGGAAGCATTACTGGACAAAGCCAAAAGCATCCTCGATATCATCAATACCAAAGCGCCGCTGGCAGTTGGAAAATGTATTGAAGCCGCGAATGCGGTATTTGATGAGACGAAGAATGGATATGAGGTTGAGGTTAATGGGTTCGGGTATTGCTTTGATACGCAGGATATGCTTGAAGGAACTTCTGCCTTTCTTGAAAAACGTAAAGCCGTTTTTTCTGGCAAATAACTCTGTGAACCTCTGTGCTCTTTGTGCCTCTGTGGTAAAGAACATTGTGCGTTGATCTAAGCGAAGGCTTTACCACAGAGGCACAAAGAGCACAGAGTTACACAGAGATTTTAAAAAAGTAATATAGTAAGCACAAAAAAAGGCTGCCTCAAAATTGAGGCAGCCTGAAAATATAAAAGCCTTCCGCTTAGTACCCGAACAATTCTTCGAGCGACAATTTCTTCACGGCCCCATACTTCCCAAGATCATCCATGGTCAGTTTTTTCTCAGAAGCCACTACGCAATATGTGTAGTTCTTATGCGCCAATTGTGCACTATGTAGGTTCTTAAGATCCGTAAAGCTGAGCTTACTGGCTTGCTCATAGATGTCTTTGCGCAAATCGTAGTTAAGCCCTTTACGCTGGCTGGCCAGGTAACTGAATACGATCGCATCTTTGGTGATCCTTTCTGTTTCATAGTCTTTCACAAGGCTCTTTTTCGCATTCTCAAATGTCTGTTCCGCCTGTGGCAGGTCATTCAACAGTTCATTCATACCGCCAATGGCCTGGTGAAATTTATCAGCCTGGCTGCCTACATAAGCCATAAAGCCGTAAGGATCCGTTTTTTTACCCGGCGTCTGTAATACCGCAAATGTCGAATACGCCAATGCTTTTGATTCACGGATGGTCTGGAACACGATAGCGCCCATTCCACCACCACCAAAATAATTGTTGAACAGAGTGGTCACCGCTTCTTTCTGCGGATCGTATGCATCGAGGTTTCTTACCCAATAAATTTCTGCCTGTACCATATCATAATCAGCAAACAGTACCTGGTTGCCGCTCTGTACGGTACGACCGAATTTCACAGCAGCAGGTGTGGCCGTCCATGCAGCGGGTTGCGCATGTAGTTTTTTTACATCAGCGGTCAACTCAGCCAATGGTTTCGGGCCGTAGTAAATGATCCTGTGCTGGTAATTGGGTAATGAATGCAGGATAGCCACCAGGTCATCCGCTTTCAGGTTCTTGATCTCGTCATTAGTGAGCGTATAGTTCGTAGGGTTCAATGCACCATACGTACCATAATTTCTCAACGCGGCCATGATACCATTTTTGTTCAGCTTGGCATTCGATCTGGCACGTGCCAAGCGGTTCTTCATGCCTTCGAGTGCTTCGGGATCAGCTTTACAATTACGCAGTACGTCTTCAAACAGTGTTACTGCTTTATCAAAATTTTCCTGCAGGCCACTCAGGGTAACATTCATGGTCTCCGTTCCTGCATTGGCGCTGAAGCTGCAGGCGAGGTTGTAAAATTGTTTGCTGATATCTTCTGCAGTATACTTATCTGTTCCGATAAAAGACAGGTATTGCAATGCAAGACCCAGGTATTTGTTGTTCCAGGTACCCATATCATAATTGTAATACAGGCGGAACAGGCTGTTGTCTTTGTTCTGTACATACATCACATCAGCATTACCCACTTTGCTTCTCTGGAAATCTTTGGTATAATCCAGCCAAACCGGTTTCAGCGGTGCCAATGGTTTTTCATTGATCGCTTTCAGGAAAGGTGATTGTTTGTCGGCATTGGTTTCAACAGGCGTGATAGCAGGCTTGTCTACTTTTACGATGCTTTTATCTTCTCCTTTTCTTTTGTATAACAACACATAGTTGTTGCCAAAGAATTTGTTGGCAAAATCAACCACTTCTTTTTTGGTGATCTTAGCCATATCATCCAGTTGTGATACATCTTCGTTCCATTTCGTTCCTTTGTTCTTGATATAGGAATCGGTGAGAGCGCCTGTACGGTTGCCGCTGCTTTCCAGTCCCTGCAGTTCTCCCAGTTTATAGTTGGCAACAATGGCTTTGATCAGTGTTTCATCAAATGTTCCTTTTTTCAGGATCTCTATCTGTTCCATCAACAGGTCCTTTACCTGCTCAAGCGACTGACCCTGTTTGGGTGATGATGAAATGGAAAACACGCCATAATCTTTATACTGCCGTGTTCCAGCGCCTGAACTCAATACTTTCTGTTGTTTGTTCAGGTTAAGATCGAATAAACCGGCTTTGCCATTAGACAGGATAGAAGACACTAATGATGCCACCAGCGCTTCCCTTGAATCAGCAGCGCCGATACGGTAATACAGGCCCAGTCTCTCGGCGCTTGGTCCAAAAATATCTTTTACCACAGGTGAAGTGATGGGTTTTTCCGCCGCCGGGTTGTATTCAACAACCGGCTTGGCTTTCATATAAGCAAATGCCACATCGATCTTTTTGATCAACTGGTCAGGATCAAAATCACCTGCCATTACGATGGCCATATTATTGGGTACATAATATTTGTTGTAGTAATCACGGATCGCTTTCAATGACGGGTTCTTCAGGTGCTCTATGGTACCGATCGTGGATTGCTGCCCGTAATTATGGGTAGGGAACAGGTATAAATGAGAAGCATCCTGTAGTTTCCAGGCATCTTCATCCAATGAACGGTTTTTTTCTTCATATACCGCTTCCAGTTCTGTATGAAAAATACGGAGGATAGGATTGCGGAAACGTTCTGCCTGTACCGTCAGGAACTTATCAACGGCATTGGAAGGGATGTCTTCATCATACACTGTTTCTTCTACCCAGGTGTGCGCATTCGTTCCCTGCGAACCCATACCCGCCATCAGTTTATCATACTCGTTGGCGATGGAAAATTTAGAGGCTTCGCCGGATACTTTGTCGATCTCTTTATAGATCTCTTTCCTTTTGGCAGCATCAGTTGTTGAATTGTACTGTTCATACAAAGCATCGATCTTATCGAGCAATGGTTTTTCTTTGGCCCAATCCAGTGTGCCAAATTTGTCAGTACCCTTGAACAACAGGTGTTCGAGATAATGCGCCAAACCGGTATGGTCGGCAGGATCGGTATTACTACCTGCTCGTACGGGAATGGCCACTGAAATACGGGGCTCTTTTTTGTTCTGTGACAGAACAACGGTAAGTCCGTTTTTCAGGGTATAGAAACGGGCGCCCATCGGGTCGTTGGTTACATACTTATACGTGTACCCTGCCGCGGTGGCCTGCTTCCACTCATATTTTTTCTGGGCTTCAGCAGATTGGAGGCTTACGGTCAGTAAGACAACCAGCAAAATTCTCATCAGTTTCATAAACGTGTTTTAGGACGGGTAAGGTAAAAAAAATCTTATATGAATATGGTAGAGTTTGTTAAACCGACCGTTTTTTAACGATATCATGACGAAATAAGGGATAAACGGCAGTAAGGTGTTCATTCTGTGCCTTCTGTGGCTTTATTTTTTGCCACAGAAGGCACAGATAATTGCGTTACCGATACTTACAGACCCGTTTCGCCGTACCTTTGCGGGCGAAAATCATTCCTAATCATAACCCTATTTATCCGCGATGAAATCACCTGAATCTGCGATCAGTTACCGTATCGAAAAAGACACTATGGGCGAAGTACAGGTACCGGCCGATGTTTACTGGGGTGCTCAGACACAACGCAGCATCGAGAACTTTAAAATTGCACAGGACATCAATAAAATGCCGAAAGAGATCATCCAGGCATTTGCTTACCTGAAAAAAGCGGCGGCGCTTACCAATGCTGATGCAGGAGTTCTCCCGAAAGAAAAAGCGGACCTGATTGGTGAAGTATGCGATGAAGTTTTGGCTGGCAAACTCGAGGGGCAATTTCCACTCGTTGTTTGGCAAACGGGCAGTGGTACCCAGAGCAATATGAATATAAATGAAGTGATCGCTTACCGCGGTCATGTGATCAAAGGTGGCACCCTTACCGATAAAGATAAATTCCTGCACCCCAATGACGATGTGAACAAATCACAATCATCCAATGATACTTTCCCTACCGCCATGCATATCGCGGCCTATAAAACACTGGTGGAAATAACCGTTCCCGGTATCAAAAAACTCAGGGATACACTGGCGCAGAAAAGTAAGGAATTCATGCACGTGGTAAAAATCGGCCGTACGCATTTTATGGATGCCACACCGCTTACACTGGGGCAGGAGATCAGCGGTTATGTATCGCAGCTGGATCATGGTTTAAGGACCATCAACAACACATTGGCACATCTCAGCGAACTGGCGCTTGGCGGCACCGCTGTTGGTACCGGTATCAATACCCCACAGGGATATGATGTGAATGTGGCGAAACATATTGCCAATCTCACAGGTTTGCCTTTTATCACTGCTGAGAATAAATTTGAGGCACTCGCCGCACACGATGCGATCGTAGAGGCCCATGGTGCATTGAAAACCGTAGCAGTGAGCCTGATGAAAATCGCGAATGATATCCGCATGTTATCATCAGGTCCAAGAAGCGGTATCGGAGAATTATTCATTCCCGATAACGAACCAGGATCATCTATCATGCCCGGTAAAGTAAACCCTACCCAGTGTGAAGCGCTGACCATGATTGCCGCACAGGTAATGGGCAATGATGTGGCCATCAATATCGGCGGTGCAACCGGACATTTTGAACTGAATGTTTTCAAACCCGTGATGATCTATAATTTCCTGCACAGCGCACGGCTGATCGGTGATGGTTGTGTAAGTTTCAATGATAAATGTGCCACCGGACTGGCGCCCATCGAAGCAAATATCAAAAAACACGTTGATAACAGCCTGATGCTGGTAACGGCTTTGAATACTAAAATCGGCTACTACAAAGCCGCAGAGATCGCACAGACAGCCCATAAAGAGGGAACTACTTTAAAGGAAATGGCCGTAAAACTCGGTTACCTGACACCCGAAGAATTTGACCAGTGGGTGATACCGGGCAATATGGTGGGAGAGATCAAATAAAATATTTTCTTAAACACATAGGTACATAGTTAGTACAAAGGGCACATAGGGAATACTATGTGCCCTTTGTACTAACTATGTACCTATGTGTTTACCCCTCCGCTCCGGTTATTTCCAAAGAGCTTCCTATCTTCAATGCATAACTGTTAAAGATGAAAAAATATTTTTTCGTAATACTGCTGTTTACAGCCACACAATTATTTGCACAGAAAGCCGAGTCATCCCTTTACGAACAAACCAGCGAGGTGAATAACCTGATGGTTCCTTACAGGGCCGATAACCTTGGGCTTAGCCGTTTCTATACTGTAACGAACTCACCAGAGCGGAGAGAAAGATTGAAGAAACTGAATAAAGAATACCTCGCAAAATTAGAGCAGCTCAACTACGATAAGCTGCCGGTAGGCAGCCGGGTGGATTATCAACTATTTAAACGCAACCTTACCAATGAACTCCGTTTATTGGACATGGAAGAAAAAGAGTATAACCAGATCAGCAAATGGATACCGTTTGCCGATAGCATTTATGCTTTTGAGAAACAACGCCGTCGTGGCGAAGCTTTGAATATGGTGCAATTTGCACAACTGCTCAGTTCTGTTAAGGCCCAAAGCTCAGTACTCTCTAAAAAATTATCCGGGGAGCCTTCCATGCCAAAAGAGTTGAGTGAGCGCGCTTCCAATTCTGTAAAAGGCCTGCAGGCTGCACTCAAAAGTATCAACGATTTTTACAATGGTTACGATCCTGGTTTTACCTGGAGAATACCCGCGCCATTGAAAGATGCAGATGAGGCACTGACCGAATATGCCAAAGCCTTAACTGCAAAAGTGCAGCCAAGCACACAGAAACAGGATGGCAGCGGTATCGTTGGCAATCCTATCGGAAGAGCAGAACTGATAGAACAGTTAAAGAACGAAATGATCCCTTACACACCCGAAGAACTGATCGATATCGCCAATAAAGAATTTGCCTGGTGTGAAACCGAATTACTGAAAGCCAGCCGTGAAATGGGTTTTGGCGATAACTGGAGAGCCGCACAGGAAAAAGTGAAAACCACTTATGTACCCGAGGGTCAGCAACCACAGGATATCATGCGTATCTATCGTGAATCGGTAGACTTTCTCAAGAAAAAAAACCTGGTAACCATACCTGATATGGCCGATGAAGCCTGGACCATGAATATGCTTACCCCCGAGCGCCAGCGTTTTGCCCCTTTCTTCCTGGGTGGGGCGGGGCTGCTGATCGCCTATCCTACCAACACCATGAGCGAAGAAGATAAAATGATGGTGCTGCGTGGCAATAACCCGCATTTCTCCAAAGCAGTGGTACATCATGAGCTTAATGCCGGGCACCACCTGCAATTTTTCAGCAACCTGCGGAATAAAGCTTACCGGAATTTTTCTACCCCATTCTGGAACGAAGGAAACGCCTGTTACTGGGAATTTGTTTTGTGGGATGAAGGTTTTCCGAAAAGTCCTGAAGATAAAATCGGCATGTTATTCTGGAGGATGCATCGCTGTGCGCGCATTATTTTCTCCCTGAAATACCATTTGGGAGAATGGACACCGCAGCAATGTATTGATTTCGTGGTGGACCGTGTGGGTCATGAAAAATTTACTGCTGCCAGTGAGGTGCGCCGTTCTTTCACCGGCGGATATGGACCTTTGTATCAAATTGCTTATATGATCGGTGCCTTTCAGTTCTATGCATTGAAAAAAGAGTTGGTGGATGGGGGTAAGATGAGTTACAAACAATACCACGATGCCATCCTCCATGAAAATGCGATGCCCGTTGAAATGCTCCGCGCGATCTTAACCAACCAGAACCTGCCTAAGAATTTCGAATCCTCCTGGAGGTTCTATAAATAAGGCGACTTAATCTGTGCCTTCTGTGGCAATATTTTTCGCCACAGAAGGCACAGATTAATACAGATTTTTATTTCTTGACCGGTGGCGGTTTTAGCAACTGGGTATCTGTAGCCAGCGTTGATACGGTATAATTACCCGAATCGATGACTGTTTTAGGAAACAGTTTTTGAAGCGCTGCAAAATCTGACCTGTTTATTGCAGTTTGCCCGAGGTATAGATCGGTAAGAACCGGCAGTGTTTTTAATTGTTGCACCCCAGCTATTGTCAACTTAGTTCCCACAACATTCAGGTATTGCAATTGCTGCAAAGCACTCAATAAGGCAACAGTTGTATCATTGATATTTGATCGCTCAATACTCAACCGTGTAAGCGCCTTACATTCAGCTATGGTTTTCCACGCATTATCAGATAATTGTGCCCCAGGCAATTTTAACCAGATCAACTGTTTACTTATTTTTTCCAGCAAATTGATCAGCGTATCCCCCGGTTTGGGTAAAATAACAAAACTTACCTGTAGGTAATTACTGTTCATCGCAACCGGTGAAACAGCAATGCCTTCTTTTTTGAGTGCATCGATCACTGTTTGCGGGGCCTTGTCAACAGGCGTTGCCGGAATAATGGATGCCCTGGATACATTACCGGATTCCAAAGCCAGTAACGCGGTTTTAATATTGTCAGGCTGTTCCGTTTCTTTCACTTTTTTATCAAACCCTGCACCACTATTGATCCACCAGTGAAGGAGGTCCATCTCCGTTCCTGTCAGTTGCGGTTTGCCTTTGGGCGGCATGTGTTTTTCTTCCAGCGGATCAAGTATCACTCTTTTATACAATTCGCTATTCGCGGCATTACCCTGTGTATATACCAGACCTTCTTTCCCGCCTTTCAATATCCAGTCTTTACCATCAAGACGCAATCCGCCTTTTTGCTTGGTGGAACCATGACAGTTACCACATTTATTAATTAATATGGGTTGAATAACCTCATTGAACACAATGGCTTCTTCTACATCTTCGATCGGTTTGGCAATTGGCCCTTTTGCAGCATCATCGCTTATTCCTTTGGTAAGAAATCCTTCTCCATGTGTCAATGTTCCACCAAGATGGCCAGTAATCAGTATCAATACAAAGATGCCCGCAGAAACAACTTTACGAAAAGTATCTACCGGTTTAAACGAGAGTTTATATCCCACAAATGACATCACCGCTACAGCGATACCAAACCATTTATGAAATCCGAGTGTGGATGCATCATATTCTCCGCTTGACGATAATGACAATCCAGTTAGACAGGATAATACAGCGCTCAACGCACCGAGTAAAAAAGAAATACGCACCGCCTGCTTCAACGGCGCATACTGGTCCTTTGCTGACATCCACTGGAACACGATGGCCAGTAACAAAAAACCAATGGGCAGGTGTACCAATACCGGGTGAAAATGCCCCGTAAAATCTATAAAACGATTCATGCGCGGGAATAACGTTTACGGAGTAATTGCATCATGTATTCATTAATGCCCCACTGGTCGGCAACGGGTTGCAGCGTATAGGGCAATGCAGGCAAATAATGTGGTGGCCCAAACTCGGTAAGTATGGTCAATTTATTGGCGCCATTTTTTATTTTCATCTGAACGATCGCATCCCACCATTCAAGATGACGTTTTACCGTATCCGCCCATTCAGGCGCACGCGGATCATTTACCTGCGGTCCCTCCTGGTGGCCCACCCTTGCATGCACATGATCGGTTCTTGTTAATGCCAGTTGTACGGTTTCTTCCTGGTCGTGTAACAAAGATTCATGCACATTGCACCAGTGAGAAATATCTAACGTGATACGCAGATCAGGATATCGCTGAATATATTGCCTGGTCACATGTGCCGCAAACAAAATACGGCTGCGGTGTGTTTCGTGACAGATTGTGATACCCGTTTCTTTGGCAACCTTTGTAGTATGGTCAATGAATTTTCCGTTCTCTTCCATTGAAAAATAGTCCCGACCTGAATGACAGTTGATGTACAAAGGTTTTTGTATCTGCTGGTAAGCGCCGCCATCGAGCATTTGTTTGAACTGATCCAAATGTTTAACCGGATCCTTATCAGAACCACCTGCGAGAAAGCCTATCTGTAACTGGTGTTTCTGTAATGCATCAAACATTTCTTTCTGCGCGGCCGCTGTTCCTGGCCACCAGAGTTCAACGCCGTCGTAACCTGCTTTTTTGGCTTTGGCGCAAAATGCATCCGTGCTTCCTGCAAAACCCCAGTTGGTACCCATGACCTGTACGGAAAAATTTTCAGGAATACGAAACTGTGGGTGTGCTGCGAATAATTCTTCCATAGGCGTTAATGCAAGCCCGCCGATGCCGGCGGAAAGTGATAGAAATTTTCTTCTGTCTACAGGCATGCTGATTAATTTTAGTTGTGCTTTCTGCGTGATTTTTTTTAACACAGAGGGCACAGAGTTAACAGAGGGCCCTCTGTGTTTTCTCTGTGCCCTCTGTGTTAAAACCTACGCTATGATCTCGTTGATAACTTTTCCATGTACGTCCGTCAACCTGAACGGTCTTCCCTGGAAATCGTATGTCAGCTTCTCGTGATCAAATCCCAACTGGTTCAAGATCGTCGCCTGTATATCAAAGGCAGTTGTTTTACCACTGATAGCAGCATACCCTATCTCATCGGTTTCGCCATAGCTTACCCCTTTTTTGATACCGCCCCCTGCCATCCATATCGTAAATGCTTCGGTATGATGGTCGCGGCCCTTCCATGGATTTTGTTTGCCATCACGGTTTTCCGCCATGGGGGTTCTGCCGAATTCCCCACCCCAAACCACCAGGGTTTCATCCAGCAACCCTCTTTGTTTCAGATCGAGTAATAAAGCAGTAACGGGCTTATCCATTGACCGGCATTTATTGACAAAACCATAATCAATAGCGAGGTTTTCATCGGTACCATGACTATCCCATCCCCAGTCAAATATCTGTACAAAACGAACGCCTTTCTCTACGAGTTTCCGTGCCAATAAAATATTATTGGCGAGACAGGATTTGCCCGGTTGTGTTCCATACATTTCATGTATATAATCAGGCTCGTCATGTATGTTCATCACTTCCGGAACAGAGATCTGCATACGATACGCCATTTCGTATTGAGAGATGCGTGATAATATTTCCGGGTCCTTAAATTCATCATAGCTTAATTTGTTCGCTTCATTGATCGCATCGATAGACGCTTTGCGCAGATCGCGGTCCATGCCCGCAGGATCTTTGATGAATAAAACGGGATCACCCTCACTTCTGCATTGTACACCCTGGTAAACGGATGGAAGAAAACCGCTTCCCCAAACACTTTTACCTGCATCGGGAAATTTTCCGCCGGATGTGAGTACCACAAATCCCGGCAGGTTATTATTCTCTGTTCCCAACCCATACGTTGCCCATGATCCCATACTGGGTCTGCCCAAACGCGGGGTACCGGTATGCATCAATAATTGTGCGGGGCCGTGATTGAACTGGTCCGTTTGTACTGCTTTCAGAAAACTGATCTCATCCGCAACCGTTGCGAGATGTGGTAAATGATCCGATATCCACGCACCGCTTTGCCCGCGTTGTTTAAAATTAGCCTGCGGCCCCATCATCTTGGGAACACCGCGTATGAATGCAAATTTTTTTCCTTCGAGTAATGATTGGGGGCAATCCTGTCCATCAAGTTTGGCAAGATCGGGTTTGAAATCAAACAACTCCAGTTGCGAAGGCGCGCCTGCCATGTGCAGGTAAATAACCGATTTGGCTTTACCCGGAAAATGCGGTGCATGAGGTAACAATGGATTGGCGCTGTTAAAAAGATCAGCCGCATTGTCTTTCGCACCCAGCCAGTTACATCCACCCAGTAATGAACCCATGGCCATACCACCCATTCCCAAAAAACAATCTTTCAGGAAAAGCCTGCGGGTTTCAAAACCCAGTTTCGCCTGCTGCGCCTCATTAAACAGATCATGTTTCTTACGGCTCATGCGCTAGTTTTTGGTAATGAATTCATCGGTGTTCATCATCGCTCCCGCTACCACTGCCAAGGCTGCGGTTTGTGCATTCTGTTTTGCCTGCGTATTGCCCGACATCAGTTTTGTATTTTCTTTGGAGCCAACAAATTTTTTCAATGCATGGTTGTACAGTCTTTCATACAACTGTAATTTATCCGCACTGATTTTTTTGTACATCGCCAGCTCATATCCCTTACTGATTTGTTTCTTGATATCAGCACCTGCCAGGGATTGCATACGGTAAGCAAAATGCTGCGCAGCTTCTGTATAGACTGAATCATTTAAAGTAGTAAGCGATTGCAAAGGCGTATTGGTACGTATCCTTCTTGATGAACAAACTTCCCTCGCGGTGCCATCAAAACTGATCATGGATGGATAAGGTGAGGAACGTTTCCAATAAGTGTACAATGCACGGCGATACTGGTCGCAGCTATCGCTTTTTTTCCAGGAAGCGCCGTTCCATGGCGACATCCATATTCCATCGGGCTGGTAAGGGAACACACCGGGACCGTACATTTTTTCACACAGCAAACCGCTTACCATCAATGCCTGGTCGCGCACCTGTTCGGCTGATAACCTTACCCGCGCGCCTCTTGCATAATATTTGTTGAACTGATCTTTTTCCGGTGATGTTTTATTCAGACTGGCATCCTGCCGATAGGTTGCCGACATTACGATCTCTTTCATCAATGTTTTCAGGTTCCAGTTGTATTCATTCATCAGTTTCCACGACAGGTGATCAAGTAACTCTTTGTGTGTGGGCGGGATACCTTGTGTACCCATGTCTTCCAGTGTTTCTGCCAGGCCCTGTCCAAAGAACTGCTCCCATATCCTGTTCACGATGGTTCTTGCCGTAAGCGGATTTTTTTTGTCTGTTACCCATAGTGCCAAACCCAACCGGTTTCTTGGTGCATTGGCTGGTAACGCACCAAGTGATCTCGGCACATCTGCCTGTACTTCTTTTCCTTTTACCAGCCAGTTCCCTCTTTCAAAAACATTTGTCGCGCGAAACATTTCTTTGGGATTATCCATCATGATCGGCGTGATGGTTACATTGCTTGAATAGAGCAGGTCATAGAAATATTTTTTTGCGCTGTCGTAACCCGCTTTTCCTTTTCCGGGAAATGGATCGGTTAAAAAGAACCAGTCAAACTGCATACCGCTTTCTTCCGCTTTTTTGAGGTTGGGATTGGTATATGTAAAATACAGGTGATGCGTTCCATTCGTTGGCGGGATATCCACCGTAATGATCTTCCAGCCTTTTGATTCACCGATGTTGACTGTTTGCAAAACGGGACCATCGGGCGTATCAAGATGTATCACACATTTTCCACCAGGTTTCCAACTGACATACCGGAAGATCATTTGCGAGCGGTTGGATAAACCCACATTGGGCAAACGTGCAATGCCATTGTTTCTTAACACCAGCCACTTGGTATCTGTAATGGCCCCATTGGTAAGCTTATCTGCCACCAGTGAATTGATGGCGGGCTCCTGTGTCTTCACAAATTTTATCAGTTCTTTTTCCCTGTCTTTCCCATTTTCCTGCAGCCAGTTTTTCAGTTTAGTATATTTTACACTGTCCTCTTTATGATACTCACGCAATAATGGATAATCGTTATACGTATCCTCATCACGCGTATTGTTAAAGAAAGCCATGAACTTGTAATACTCATCATGCCTGAACGGGTCATAGGGATGGCTATGACACTGTACACAACCAAATGTGGTACCCATCAATGTTTCCCAGGTAGTATTGACACGGTCGATGATGGCCGCTGTTCTGAATTCTTCGTTATCTGTACCGCCTTCATCATTCGTCATCGTGTTGCGGTGAAAAGCAGTAGCTAAAAATTGTTGGTCGCTCGGATCAGGCAAAAGATCACCCGCCAATTGTTCCACTAAAAATTCATTGTAGGGTTTGTTATCATTGAAAGCTTTGATCAGCCAGTCGCGGTAGCGCCAGATAGAGCGCCAGTCATCACGCTCGTATCCTTTTGTATCCGCATACCGCGCCAGATCCATCCAGGTAGCGGCCCAGCGTTCGCCGTAATGAGGGGAAGTCAATAAAGTATCTACCAGTTTTTCGTACGCATTATTTCTTTTATCCTGTAAAAAATGATTTGCCAATGAAGGAGATGCCGGCAGCCCTGTAATATCCAGGCTAAGCCTGCGCAACAAAGTGGCTTTATCTGCTTCTTCCGACGGGGACAATCCCTGCTCTTTCATCCGTGTATACGTAAATGCATCTACTTCGTTCTTCACCCATTTCTTTCCGCTGCTTACACCAAACAACCAGTTATCAACTTTGGGAACGGATGTTTTTTCTACGGGTATGTATGCCCAGTGATCACCCCATTTGGCTCCCTGCTTGATCCATTGGGTAAGCGTATTGATCTCATCTGTGCTGAGGGGTTCGCTATGATAGGGCATGCGGTCCTCGGCATCATCCAATTTCAACCGGCGTATCATTTCACTGCTCGATGGATCACCGGGGATGATGGCGGCTTTGCCTGATTTATTTACTTCCAATGCATCGCTGCGAAACAAAAGACTGAATCCGCCCTGGCGCTTGACACCGCCATGACAAGTGATACATTTTTTATTAAAGATGGGTTTAACCTCTGTATTGAAATCAATTTCGGACCTTCCGGTAAAGTACATGGAAACAACCGCTCCTGCAACCAGCAAAAGAATGATGAGGGGTTTTCTTCTGTTTAGCAACGATCTCATAAGGCGCAAACGATACTCTTAAAAGTACAAAACAAACCGTGCCTTTGTGTCTTTGTGCGAAAAATATATTCGCACAAAGACACAAAGGCACGGTTTGATTATTTATATAAGCTAATACTTCTATTTCACTTTTTTACCGCCGACATAAGTAGCCGTCACTTTCACCTGCAGGATCTCTGTTTCGGGAACTTTCATCAGGTCCTTATCGAGGATGATAAAATCAGCTTTTTTGCCCCGTTCAAGACTACCCACTTCTGTTTCAAGAAAACCTGCCTTGGCCGCCCAGATGGTCATACCGCGGATGGTTTCTTCGCGTGTCAACGCATTTTCCATCTGGAAACCTTCCGCAGGAAATCCTTTGGCATCTTTACGTGCCACGGCAGCAAGAAATGTTTTGAATGGAGAAATATCTTCTACCGGAAAATCAGTACCCAATGGCATCCATCCATTCTGTTGTAACAACTGCTTGAATGCATAGCCCCCTTTCAGTCTTTCCTTACCCAGTCTTTCTTCTGCCCAATACATATCGCTGGTAGCATGTGTGGGTTGCACAGACGGAATGACACTGGCGGATCCGAATAAATTAAAATCATTCTTATTAATGATCTGTGCATGTTCTATCCGCCAGCGTTTATCGTTTTTACCGCCGAGGTATTTGTTATAAATATTGAGTACCTCGCGGTTGGCGCTGTCGCCGATGGCATGAGTACACATCTGGAAACCGGTAGTCGATAATACTTTCGCCAATGAATCATAATGAGACTTATTACGCAACAAAAATCCCTGCCAGCCGGCTTTATCGCTATAGGGTTCCAGCAGGCAGGCGCCACGGCTTCCCAACGCACCATCGGCATAAACCTTAAATCCTTTGACAAAAAGTTTATCGGTTTTATAAGGCCCCCTGCGGAGATATCTTTTCAGGTTTTGATCATTATCGCTCAGCATAACATACAAACGCATATCAAGCTTCCCGTTTTGCTGCAGCATGTCGATCAGTTCCACATCTTCAGCACTGATACCACAATCCGTGATAGTCGTAAGCCCCTGTTCAAAACAATTTTTCTGCGCAGCCTCTAACCATTGCAGGTAGGTTTCCGGGGTTGGATCGGGTATCTGTGCATGTACTTTGTTATCCGCATTATCGATCAGTACGCCCGTCAACTGCCCGTTCTTTGTTTCGATGGATCCACCCACAATGGTTTGCCCGGCTTTGATACCCGCCATATCAAGCGCTTTCTGGTTGGCGATGGATGCATGGCCATCGATCCTTGTGATTACAACGGGTTTATCGGGAAACAATTTGTTCAGTGCCTCATTGGTAGGGTATGATTTACCGGGCCAGTCGTTCTGGTCCCAGCCCCGTCCCTGTATCCAGGCAAGATCAGGGTGTTTGTCTACAAAATCTTTGATCCTTGCCACTGTTTCTTCCCAAGTGGTTGTACCAAAAAGATCTACCTGGAAAAGGGAACGGCCATACCCGACAAAATGTGCGTGTGCATCAATAAAGCCGGGATAAACTGCTGCGCCTTTTGCATCAATGCTTTCTGTGGCTGTATATTTTTTGAGGATCTCATCATTGGTGCCGGTTGCTACTATTATTCCGTCTTTTACAACCATGGCTTCTGCGGTACTGAAACTGGAATCGACCGTGTAGATAACAGCATGGTGTATGATCTGGTCCGCTTTATCAGAAGAACAGGAAACAAGGGCAAGCAGGAAAATAAAGGGGAATAGTTTTCGCATGGCAATGGTTTAGATGCTAAAGTTAAGAGAGGATAGCATACAAAGAATTTAACCCATGCCTTAGTATCAGCAAATTAATCCGTAATGCCCATGTCCCGTAGGGACAACCGCTTAATAGCACCAGGTCAATAGATGTGTACAATGGCCCCGTAGGGGACATACCGTTGCCATTACGCGTTCGGAAATATGAGAGCATTCTGGGGGTAGCCCCTACGGGGCAACACCACACGTTATACATGATTTTCCTATTAAGCTGGTGTCCCTACGGGACATTTTATGCTTCGCTGACTGGAAGTGATTGAACTGGATCGCTGGGGAAATACTATCAATTCAGCAACTCACAAGGTTTCAACCCCGTATGCTTTTTAAACGCCGCAGAAAAATGCGAGATGGAAGAATAGCCGAGCAATGCAGACACATCTGTTACACTCAAACTCTTTTCATACAAGAGATATTTTGCGTGTTCCATTCTCTGTTGCTGGTAGAAATCAAATATGGTGGTGCCGAATACTTCTTTAAATCCTTTCTTGAGGTAGCACTCGTTCATGGCCACTTTACGGCTAAGTTCTTTGATGGTAATGGGGTCACCGATATGCTGCAACAGGATATCCCTTGCCTGGTAAATCCTGTCACGACCGCTTTCATCGGCGAGGAATTTACAGCTGAAACCTTCTTCTTTTTCATCAACCAGGCATTCAAGACTATACAGCAGGATCTCGTGCATTTTTGCATTCACAAAAATGTTTTCCAACGCACCTGAATAGCTATGGTTCAGCATCGAATCCAACGCGTTCCTTTTGCGGTTGCACAAAGGGAACATCTTGGTAAATGCATGGGGATGTTTGAATGCCAGCACTTCATCTTTCCGGTTGCTCAGTTTTACATTGTGTACAAACTGGTTCAGGAAAGTAGAGGTAAAATGGAAGGTGAACACATCCACTGTCTGGTGCTTACCGCTGCAGTTATTGGTGGGCAGTTCTGTACAATTGGCACAACTCTTTTCGGCACAATAACGGTTGCCGGTAATGCAATAACGGAGTTCAAGGTAGTTATCGGCAGGTTTTTTGGTGTCATAATGGTACACCAGCATACCGGTATCCTCAGCCACCCAGGGATGCTGTGCATAATAACGGCGTATCGTGTACTGGATAGAACCCGGGATATGCTGTTCTTTCTCGTACAGCAGGTCCATGGTAGGCTCTATGCCCGAACGTTGCGCCAGTTTTAATATGTCCATTACCTGTACCATCGAACCGCAAATTTAATGTATAAACATCTATTTTACAAGTTATGATTTTCCCAAGGTTCCCTGAAGGGGTAAAATCAGGGTAAATTCCAGCGCTCAAAATGGGGAAAAATAGGCTTGTTTTTATGCCCGGAACCCTTGTATTTTCGGTATCTTCGCCCACTTCCCAAAAATCACCTAAAACAAAGGATTTACAAGCATTTATGACCCAGGAACAACAGAACAATAACGACGCCCAGAACAGGAATTACGGGGCCGACAGCATACAGGTACTGGAAGGTTTGGAAGCGGTAAGAAAAAGACCCGCCATGTATATCGGCGATATTGGGGTAAAAGGTCTGCATCACCTTGTATATGAAGTCGTTGATAACTCTATCGATGAAGCGCTGGCCGGCTATTGTAAGAATATCTCGGTGGCTATTCATGAAGACAATTCCATCAGTGTGGAAGATGATGGCCGTGGTATCCCTACCGGTATCAATACCAAGGAAAAAAAGAGTGCACTGGAAATTGTGATGACCGTGCTGCATGCCGGTGGTAAATTCGATAAAGACACTTACAAGGTTTCGGGTGGTCTGCATGGTGTGGGTGTGAGTTGTGTGAACGCATTGAGCCGCGACCTGCATGTTACCGTTAACCGCGAAGGAAAAATATTTGAGCAGGAATACAAGATCGGGATCCCGCAATACCAGGTTCGTGAGATAGGTGTCAGCGACCGCACCGGCACACGTGTACATTTCTGGCCCGATGCAACCATCTTCCAGGAAACGGTTTATAAAAGAGAGATACTGGAAGGGCGTTTACGCGAGCTGTCCTACCTCAACAGGCGTATCCGCATCACCATCACCGATTTGCGGGAGCTGGATGAAGCGGGCAATGCATATACAAAAGAATTTTACAGCGAAGGTGGTATCGTGGAGTTTGTAGAAATGCTTGATAAGAACGGTAACCGTACACCACTCATCAGTTCTCCTCTGTATGTAGAAGGACATGATGCGGCTTCAAATGTTGCTGTTGAAGTAGCGCTTACCTATAACGATGATTTTAAGGAACATATTTTTTCGTACGTCAACAACATCAATACCATTGAAGGTGGTACACACGTAACAGGTTTCCGTACCGCGCTCACAAGGGTATTCAAAACCTATGGTGATAAAGAAAATCTTTTTGAAAGGGCCAAAGTAACGGTGGAAGGCGATGATTTCCGTGAAGGATTGAGCGCCATTATTTCGGTAAAAGTACCGGAACCACAGTTCGAGGGCCAGACAAAAACCAAACTCGGTAACAGCGAGGTAAGCGGTATCGTTCAGACAACGGTTGCCCGTGCACTGGAAGCCTACCTGGAAGAAAATCCGAAAGAAGCCAAGAATGTAATATCCAAGATCATCCTCGCGGCACAGGCAAGGGTAGCTGCCAAGAAAGCACGCGATATGGTACAGCGTAAAACGGTGCTGAGCGGTGGTGGTTTGCCAGGTAAATTATCAGATTGCAGCGAAAGGGATCCTGAAAAATGTGAGTTATACCTTGTCGAAGGAGATTCGGCAGGTGGTACTGCCAAACAGGGTCGCGACAGAAGTTTCCAGGCCATACTTCCTTTGCGTGGTAAGATATTGAACGTAGAGAAAGCCATGGAACATAAGATCTACGAGAATGAAGAGATCAGGAACATGTACACCGCCCTTGGCGTAACAGTAGGTACCCCCGAGGATCCCAAAGCACTGAACACCGTAAAACTGCGTTACCACAAGCTCATCATCATGACCGATGCCGATGTGGATGGTTCGCATATCGCAACATTGATCCTCACATTTATTTTCCGTTACATGAAAGAACTGGTGGAGCAGGGATATATCTATATCGCCCAGCCGCCGTTGTACTTGGTGAAAAAAGGAAAAGAACAGGAATACGCTTACAACGAAGAACAGCGCAAACACTGGATAGAAAGATTGGGTGGTGGGAAAGAAGACAGCGTAACTATCCAGCGATACAAAGGTTTGGGTGAGATGAATGCGGAACAATTATGGGAAACCACGATGGACCCTGCCCGCAGAACATTGAAACAGGTAACCATAGAAAGCGCTGCGGAAGCCGATCGTATATTCAGTATGCTCATGGGTGATGATGTGGCACCGCGCCGCGAATTCATTGAGAGTCATGCAAAGTATGCGAAGATCGATGCATAACTGTCCATAGACCATGGTCCATGGACTATGGACCATGGTCTATACAACTTTTCCCAAAAAAAGGGTACCTTGTGCCCAATAACCCATTGTTTATTTACTAACACTTTAAATTCTCAAACATGGACACTTCAAAAATGATCAAAGCATACTGCCTGAAGACAAAGGAAAAAAATGTTCCTATGCAGGATGCCGTAATCAGCAAAACTGCCAAAGGCGGATATATGGCTGGCGGTCATGACGGCAAAGGAAACAAAATGGCTGCGATACTCAGCGAAGCCAAAGCTTTACAAGCCATTGCCGACGGCGTTGCTACCAAGAATTTCTAGGATTGCCAGGAAAAGAAATTAGATCCGGTTCGTTTGGACCGGATTTTTTATGCAATCACCTGCGGTTTATACCTGTTAGTAATACCTTATCACCGTTTTACTATTTGCTTATTTTTGTACAAATCAGCAGTCATGGTCATCAGGATCCCGTTACGGTTTGAAGGAAGCAAAGGCGAGAAGAATCTCTACGCATTGTTTGACAGCGGTGCTACCTATTCCTGCATCTCTGAAAAAATGGCGACAGAACTCGCAAACCTGGAACACCTGCACAAACCCATGCGCCTGGCTACTGCAAGCGATACTACCTACATGGAAATTACCGATACTGCCAGACTGGATTTTTATCATGAAGATATCAGGCTCAGTGATGAATTTCTTGTTGTGCCCGGTTTAAGTGAAGAAGCGATCATCGGTGCCGCTACCATGCAGAAATGGCGGCTGAAAATGGATTTCGAACATGATTCAGTGATCGTTGACCCGAATGTTGCCAAACTCATTCTCATCAACCTGATCAAAAAAGATTAAAAAAATCTGTGCTAATCTGTGCCATCTGTGGCGATAATTTTTGCCACAGATGGCACAGATTAACACAGATAAAAAATCCGGTCCCCAAGCAGGAACCGGATCGCGGTTGCTTGCCGAAAATATTTTAATACGGAAATCCTTTCCCCATTTTTTTCGTGATCGTCTCGATCACATCATGTACAGAAGTGTTCCAGTCTGTCGGTCTTTCATACTGTGCGGTCCATAATGTTTTACCGTCTTTCAGCAGCGAACAGTCTGCATATACATCCGCCGTTTTATTTTCTATCGAACCGGTAATAGCCGGTGAGGTACTGGTACCCCAGAACAACACATTACGCAAAGTACCCAGGCCCAGCGAAGCCAGGTCACTCATCATACGGTTACTGGTCACATTCATTTTTACCACCGCATCCACCTGCAATAATTTGGCCAGTTCATCTGGGTCCATTGTTTTGATATCCTGAGGTGTCAAACGATTTTTCGCCAGCAACCCATTGGTTTTATCAACACTCTGGAAGCTCACACCTTGTATTTTCTTTTTAGTTCCGTTATACCTGAGCAGGTTTGCCTGCAGTGCATTCTGGAAAGTGTATCCCTGTTGTATTTTCATACTGTCCAGCATCGCTGTACTGATCTTTGCTGGAAGATTACCTGTAAAATGCACATGCACCGGAAGTATGGCAATGGTTTTTACTTTGCTGGTCTCCACGTCCCTCGTGGTGAATTGTTTCCCTGAACTGCACGCTGTTACAATAAGTGCGATCACACAACTGATGTACATGTTTCTTTTCATGGTCCTTTGTTTATATCCGTTTTAATATTTGTGCAATGCTAAAACAAGCACCATGCCATAACAATCACATAAAGATGTAGTTGGGATGAAAGGCGGGAAATAGGGAAGAAAGGGGTTTGAATATCGAATGTTGAATGATGAATGTTGAAGGGGAAGGGAACAGAGGAACAGATGAACAAGGAACAAGGAATGTTGAAATAGAGGCCCGCAAATGTGTCCCCACATTTGCTGAAAATCGGGATGTGGCAAATGTGGGGACACATTTGCGGGCCCGGGATGATAACCCTCATTCGATATTCATCATTCAATGATTCGATATTCATTTGGCAACAACCTGCGCATGCATCTGCTGTAAAAACCGCTGCATGGCTTCCATACTTTTAACATCATCCACCACCAGCAGGAACATACGGCCGGTTTGTTTGAGACGGGCCTTGTTGGTGCCGGTTTGGAGGAAAGCCAGTACATTTTTGAACAGGTTGGATTCAAAATAGGGAGAGTCGGGGCGATTGATGAAATAACAGCGCAGTGTATCGTCTTTCAATGTCATTTTTTCAAACCCAAGATCAACCGCGAGCCAGCGGCAACGAACCGTGGTGAAAAGATCTTCGACCGTCGAAGGAACAGGACCAAACCTGTCAAGCATTTCTTTGTGGAACTCCTGCAGTTCCTCTTCCTTTTCACAATTATCAAGTCGTGTGTACAGTGATAACCTTTCTGCAATACTTTCTACATAATCATCGGGGATCAGTATTTCCAGGTCGGAGTCGATCGTACAGTCACTGACAAAATCATCCTGTTTGCTGATCTCTTCTTTGAACAGGTCCTTGAAGGAAGTGCGTTTCAGTTCACGTATGGCTTCTTCTAGTATTTTCTGGTACATCTCGAATCCTATCTCGGCCATAAATCCTGTCTGTTCGCCTCCCAGCAGGTTACCGGCGCCACGGATATCAAGGTCGCGCATGGCTATCTGGAAACCGCTGCCCAGGTCGCTGAACTGTTCAAGCGTTTGTAAACGTTTGCGTGAATCGGTGGGCATGGTACTCATCGGCGGACCGAGCAGGTAACAGAATGCTTTTTTGTTGCTGCGCCCTACCCTTCCGCGTAACTGGTGCAAGTCACTCAATCCAAAATGATGCGCATTATTGACAATGATCGTATTCACATTCGCGATATCCACACCGCTTTCTACGATATTGGTGCAAACCAGCACATCATATTTCCTGTCGATAAAATCGAGTATCCTTTCTTCCAGTTCATGCCCTTCCATCTGTCCATGCGCAAAACCTACCGAAAGGTCGGGACACATACCCTGTATCATCGCACTCATCTCCGCCAGTCCCTGTACACGGTTATGGATGAAAAATACCTGTCCTCCCCTCTCTGTTTCATAATAGATGGCATCACGGATAAAATCATCATTAAATACCCGCACTTCCGTCTGTATAGGCTGGCGGTTGGGTGGCGGGGTGTTGATGATACTCAGATCGCGTGCTCCCATCAGGCTGAACTGTAGTGTTCTTGGTATAGGCGTTGCTGTTAAAGTAAGACAGTCAACATTCGTCTTTAATGTTTTCAATTTCTCTTTATGCCCTACACCAAATTTCTGCTCCTCATCAATGATCATGATACCAAGGTCCTTGAACTTTACTTCTTTCCCCAGCAAACCATGGGTACCGATGATGATGTCTACTTTACCCTCCTGCAAGCGTTGTAATACTTCTTTCTTCTCTTTGGATGAACGGAAGCGGTTTATATAATCCACCGTTACCGGAAAATCCTTTAACCGCTCACTGAATGTTTTGTAATGCTGGAAAGCAAGAATGGTAGTGGGCACCAGTACCGCGGCCTGTTTGCCATCCGTTACAGATTTGAATGCTGCCCTTACGGCAATCTCCGTTTTACCAAAGCCCACATCACCGCAAATCAGCCTGTCCATCGGTGATTCGGTTTCCATATCCTTTTTTACATCAGCGGTGGCTTTGCTCTGGTCGGGAGTGTCTTCATAAATAAAAGACGCTTCCAGTTCCGTTTGCATGTACGTATCTGGTGTATGGGCAAATCCGTGTTGTGCTTTTCGCTGGGCGTATAACTTGATCAGGTCAAAAGCAATTTCCTTTACACGTGTTTTTGTTTTTTCTTTCAGACGGTTCCATACATCAGAACCGAGTTTGTTGATCTTGGGAACCGTTCCTTCTTTACCTGTGTACTTGGATATTTTATGCAGTGAATTGATATTCACATACAATATATCACTGTCTTTATAAATGATACGGACAGCTTCCTGTACCCTGCCGTTCGCTTCAATTTTCTGTAACCCGCTATAGGTTCCCACACCATGATCGATATGCGTGACATAATCACCAGGTTGCAGATCGCGAAGTGTTTTTAAGGTCAGCGCCTTGTTTTTGTTATATGCCTGCTTGACTTTGTACTTATGGTACCGTTGAAATATTTCATGATCCGTATAGCAGACCAGTTTCAATTCTTCATCTATAAATCCTTCATGAATACCGGTAGCGATGGGTACCAATTGTATCTCTGTTTGCAGATCAGCAAAAATACTGCTGAGCCTCTCGAGCTGTTTTGCCTGCTCGGCGAAAATATAAATGGTATCACCTGCCGCTTCATGCGCTTTCAGGTCCCTGATCAGCAGGTCGAACTGGCGGTTAAAAGAAGGTTGCGGGCGGGTTTTGAATTCAATTTCGGTATTGGCGAATTGGGGTTTGTATCCAAACTCTACCAGGTGCCGCAACTGGAGCTGCTGTTCCAGCACATCCGTTTTTACAAAATCATTCCAGCTGATTTCTTTTAATACTTTACTATCATCGTCTTCCTCATTACCCTGCATACCAAAGCCTTTGCCCATCAATGCCAAAAAGCCTTCCATGTCTTCTTCCTGGGTCAGTATTTTTTCTTTGATCACATCCCAGTCTTTCAGCCAGGCGATCGTATTGGCAGGAAGGAATTCCAGCAGCGATACTTTCTCCCCGCTTTCAAATTGTGTGGATACATTGGGAATGATGGTGACCTGTAAAAGTTTCCGTTCACTCAACTGTGTTTCAGGATCGAAGATGCGGATACTGTCCACTTCGTTTCCAAACAATTCTACCCGGTACGGTTTTTCATTACCGAATGAATAAATGTCGAGGATCCCGCCACGCAATGCAAACTGTCCCGGCTCATACACAAAATCCGTTCGTTCAAATCCATACATCACAAACAATTCCATCAGGCTTTCCATATTGATGGTATCATTGGTTTTTACCTGTATGATATTGTTGCTGAGTGTAGAAGGGAGAACTACTTTTTCAAACAAGGCTTCAGGATAGGTAACTATGATTTTCCGGTTGCCGCCTGCCGACAATTTGGTCAACGCTTCTGTGCGCAGCATCACATGCGAACTGTTGAGCATCCGGAAATTCTTCCTGTTCTTAAACGAAGAAGGAAAATAAAAAAGGTCCAGCGCCTGGGTAAGATTTTCGAGTGTGTTGTGAAAATAAGCCGCTTCCTCTGCATCATTCAGCACTACCAGGTGGTTCAGCTGCTGGCAATTGGGATGCATGAAAATGGAACTGACCAGGAACTCGGAACTGCTGCCTTGTAAATTTTTGAGAAAGATGCGTTGGGTTTGGGCAAAAGAGAGCCTGTCCGCCAGTTGCAAAACATGGGGGGAATCAAGATACTTTTCCAGCAACACTTTCAGATTCATATCAACCTATCTGCCTGATTCTTCAAACGGTGGCAAAGATAGCGGTTAGTCTGGAGTTTGTCTAATAGCTCGCAGAAGAACTAATCGTAAGATTCGCCGTGGTCAGCTTATTCTCTTCCACTGTAAAAAGCGCAATATTGTTGTTCACATCAAACAGGTTGGCATAAAACTGCTTACCCCGTTGTATAAAAACCGAATAAGATCCTGCCGGCAACGCAACGGTAAACTGACCGGTACTGTCTGTCATTACAGAAGCAACCTGTTTTGTCAGAATAGCCGTATATACCGGGGAAGTGCCGGTACGTGCAACCTGGGAAAGATTTGTGGGCTCGTATATCAAAACATTTGTTAAAACACCTTTGGGAACCTGCGGAGCGGCATCTTTCATAGGCATCTGGTTACCGGTAGCCTCGGTTATGCGGCCCGTGATGCCCTGTTTAACCATTGCTGTTTGGGTGTTTTTTGCCGGTGAACAGGCAAAACCGGTGCTGGCAAAGGCTACAAGTAAAAAAAGAATATATTTCATACCTCATTTTGAACGCTGAAAGTATCTAATTTAGTGAATATTTCGCCTGTATTAATACGGAACGCAGGTTGGAAGGTAAACTCAAGAACTATGATGAAAAAAAATGCCCTGCTGCTTTTCTGTATTTGTTGTTTTACCGGAACCGCGATCCAGGCCCAGACAGTGACCAATACCACCATCTTAAAAGAGGCCGCGGTAACCTTCAAGCTGAGGTCCAATGCCAATTATACCAGGGCCATGATACTGGCCAAAGAAAAGAACTGGCCATTGAGTTTTACCAGTAAAAAAGGCTCCCTGGCGGTATTGGTAGGCGTGGATGAATTTGACAAGCCCAAATATTATATTACCAATAATAACGCGATTGCCGCAGCTACCAGCCGGGCAAACCAGTTGTGGCCAGGTGGAAGAACAGGATTGAACTTATATGGCAGTTCTGCCAATTTGAAAAACAGGATAGCTGTTTGGGATGGTGGTGCCGTATTGGGTACACACGTGGAACTTTCAGGTAAAGTAACCGTAAAAGACAATGCCTCAACCAATGACCATAGTACACACGTGGCTGGAACCATGGTTGCGAATGGCGTGAATCCAAGTGCAAAGGGTATGGCCTATGGCGCGCTGGGCATACTGTCTTATGATTTTACGGCTGATTATGCAGAAATGTTCGTAGAAGCGCCTAACCTCTTGATATCAAACCATTCCTATTCCATCCTGGCGGGATGGCAATACAACGGCACACAGAGCCGCTGGGAATTTTATGGCGACCCGGGGGAAGACGAAGATTATAAATTCGGTTATTATAGTGATGATGCGCGCACCCTTGACAGTATTGCGTATAATGCTCCAAATTACCTTATCGTTAAAGCGGCAGGTAACAGCCGTGATGAAAATGGTCCGGCCGTAGGAGCTGCATACTATCGCAGAAATGCTCAGGGACAAATGATATCAGCCGGCACCAGGCCTTCGAGTATCAGCAGCAATGATGGTTATGATATCATCAGTTGGGATTGCGGCGCCAAAAACATCCTCACCGTGGGTGCCGTTAACGGACTCAGTACCGGTTACACCCGTAAGGAAGATGTGATCATGAGCGATTTCAGCAGCTGGGGACCCACCGATGATGGCCGTATCAAACCGGATATCGTAGCGGATGGTGTAAACCTGCTGTCTTCTGTAGCTACCAGCAATACCAGTTATGCCAGTTTCAGCGGAACATCTATGGCCGCACCCAGTGCCGCCGGATCATTGTTCCTGTTACAGGAGCATTATTCAAAACTGAAGAACAGCGCTACTGCTTTTCTCCGTTCTGCTACACTGAAAGGCCTGGCCATTCATACCGCTGATGAAGCCGGGAATGCCATCGGCCCAGATTACCGGTTTGGATGGGGATTGCTGAATACAGAAAGAGCTGCCGATGTAATGTCCGCAGCCGTTTCATCTAATAACGCCAGCACCAGCCAGCACCAGTTACATGAGAATACACTTACACAGGGACAAACGTTTACGATTAATGTAGTGGCATCCGGTAAAGTGCCTTTAACAGCCACCATTTGCTGGACCGATGTAAAAGGCGAAGTAGTATCCAGTACCAGTAAACTGAATAACCGCACCAAAATGCTGGTGAATGATCTTGATATCCGCATTACCCGTGGAAGCGGTGCCAGCCTGCGTACCTATATGCCTTGGACATTGGAAGTAACCAATCCTACTGCAGATGCTGTACGGGGTGATAATGTACTGGACAATGTAGAACGTGTAGATGTGGATACCGCTACCATACCCGGCGTAACTTATACGATCACTGTAACACATAAAGGAACCCTTGCCCGTGGCTCACAGGCATATTCACTGCTGGTTAGCGGTGCAGGAGGAACGGCTGTTTGTGCCTCAAACCCTACCAGCAATACCGGTGCGCGTATTGAAACCGTATCATTCAAAACCATCAATTTTACCAACCCGGCCGGTAATACCACCTACACAGACAACACAAGGTTTATTGCAGATGTAGAACCTTCACAGGTAGCGCCTATTGCTATCAAAGTGGGTAGTTCGGATGGTACCGATCAACCTAAAATGCTCAAGGTATTCATCGATTATAATAACAATGGGAATTTTGAAGCAGGTGAACAGGTTGCGGCTTCTGCAGCAACGATTCTCAACAATGCTACGTTTTCAGCCAATATCAGCCTGCCTTCAACACTTACGGTAGGCAATATTTACTTGATGCGTATTGTACTGCAGGAAACCGGTGCTGCTGCGAATATTACGGGTTGCGGCACCTATACCAAAGGTGAAACCCAGGATTACAGGGTTCGTGTAGTAAGTCCGGCAAATGATATGACCATTACGGAACTGATATCACCTCAAGGCCTTATCTGCGGAAGCGATTCGTTATATGTTACCATTGGACTCCGCAACAGCGGTACTGTTGAGCAGAGTAATATCCCTGTTTCCCTTACAGCGGCTTCTTCATCCGGTACACAGGTGGCCAATGTAACGGCCAATTACCCCGGAATCATTCCTGCATTCACCACTGTCAAGTACACTTTCCAGATACCGGTAACCTTAGCCGCAGCCACCACGTACACCCTCACTACTACCGTTGCTGCTGCTGCCGATCAGTTTGCCCTCAATAATACACTGGTTAGTGTGATAGCCACCGCAGCCAAACCAACCATTTCAGCAGAAGCTGCTATTTGCGGCACTACCGCTTCGTTGCGGGTCATCAACCCCGGTACATCCAATTATTACTGGTACACATCGGCTACCAGTACGCAGCCCTTTGCTACCGGATCTACGGCAAGCACCAGCAACATCCCGGGCAATAATACCTTTTATGTAACCAGGGAAGCCCGTGCACGTATTGGCCTGCCCAATAAAACCGTATATACCAATGGCGGCTATAATGCCTACAAAGGCAATTTTATGCGGTTCAACAACAGTGTTCCGCTCCTGATAGAATCTGCCAGGTTGTATATAGGTAATGCAGGGAAAATAAAGTTTACCGTTGGCACCCTCACAGAAGAAACCGCAACTGGTTACAGCTATAACATCCTGTCATCAACGATAGTAGATGCGTATATGACGAAAACAAATCCACCTACAATTGGTAGCGGAACTACTGTTGATGATAATAACCCATCGGATAATGGTGCTATATTTCATCTCGATCTTCCTGTGATTCCAACAGGAGATCATATTATCAACGTAACGCTTCTTTACCCGGATGGAACTCCAATACCCGTAGCCAATACCACCGAGGGTGCTACCCTATTCAGGAACAGTAACATTGCAGGCGCAAACACCTACCCGATTGGTGTACCCCTACTCGCATCGTTCACGGGTAACAGTGTTGCACCTAGTACAAATCCTCCACAGCAACCGTCCCAATTCTATTATTTCTTCTATGACATGAAAGTGAATACCGGTGAGTGTGTCAGCGATCGTGTAGCGGTAGTTGCAACCACTATTCCTACACCAGTGATCACGCAGGTTGGAGATTCTCTTTTCAGCAGTATTGCCTCAGGAAACCAGTGGTATATAAATGATACCGCCATCAGTGGCGCCAACGGCAACAAATACAAGCCTACCCGAAACGGCGTATATAAAGTAGTGATCGTTGATGCATTTAATTGTATCAAAACTTCCAATACCATCAATTATGTTTTGACTGCTATCGATCCGGTTGCCGCTGCAAGGGAGATCAACTTAAAAGTATCACCCAATCCTAACAATGGCATCTTCAACCTGTCGTTTGAAGTGACCAGCAAAGCGGACCTGTCCATCGAAATACTGAATGCTTCGGGGCAAAGGATGTACACCAACTTCCAGACTGGCTTTGTCGGTAAATTCTCCAAACAGATCAAAGTGGAATCATTAAGTTCTGAAGTATATATGCTTAAGATCAACCACAACAAGAAAAATTATGTACAGAAGATCATCATCCATCGAAAGTGATGAGTTGACCGGATAAAAGAGAAAGGCTATTCATTGTGGATAGCCTTTCTCTTTTGACCATAGTCGATAGTCCATAGTCCATGGCAATCGCTTGTAAAAAAGCTAACAGTTAATAGCTAACACCAACTGCTATGGACAATCGACTATCGACTATGGACTATCAGCCAGAATTCCTTACATTTAAAAAATTTTACCCCGATGCTTGAACCATGGCGCATAGGAAAAGTTATCCGTATAGAAGATGCCACCGCGCAAACCCGTCGTTTCTGGATAGAAATTCCGGAAGTACCCAGTTTTGATTTCAAACCCGGACAGTTTGTAACACTCGATCTTCCCATTCATGAACAGAAGAATAAAAGATGGAGGAGTTATTCCATTGCCTCCGCACCAGACGGAACGAATGTATTTGAACTGGTGATCGTATTGCTCGAAGGAGGCTTAGGTACGCAGTATCTTTTCAATGAAGTAACCATAGGCAGTGAGTTAACATTACGCGGCCCACAAGGTAAATTCGTATTACCTGAACAGATCGAAGAAGATCTTTACCTGATCTGCACCGGCACCGGCATCGCGCCATTCCGTTCAATGGCTGGTTTTTTACATAAACACAAATTACCACACCAGCAGATACACCTCATTTTCGGCTGCCGCACATTCGGTGATAGTTTATACCTGGATGAATTAAAACAATTGGAAAAAGACGAGCCGGGTTTCTTTTTTCACCCCTGTTATTCAAGGGAAGCAGAAGTACCTGGCGGTGCACAGAAAGGATATGTGCATCCTGTGTACGAACAACTCACAGACAACGGCAAAAAGCCAGCGAAATTCTATCTATGCGGATGGAAAGTAATGATCGATGAAGCCAAGCAAAGAATATTGGCGATGGGGTATGATAAGAAGGCGATTCACCTGGAATTGTATGGATAGAAGTATTTTGGAATTTGGGATTTGGAAATTTTGAAATTGAATTTTTTAAATGATCAATTTCAAAATTTCCAATCCAAAATTCCAAAATCTTAAAACACCTGCGCTAACACCAACTCTCTCACCTTATCCATCGCAATCCTCTCCTGCACCATTGTGTCCCTGTAACGGATGGTAACGGTTCTGTCTTCCTTGGTCTGGTGATCAACCGTAATGCAAAATGGTGTACCGATCGCATCCTGCCTGCGGTAACGTTTACCAATGGTATCTTTTTCCTCGTAAAAACAATGGAAATACGGCTTACAGCTGTCGATCAGTTCGCGTGCAATATCCGGCAACCCGTCTTTTTTTGTCAATGGAAGAACCGCCAGTTTCACCGGCGCGAGCTTTGCGGGGATACGCATCACTACGCGGCTGTCGGTGCTACCGTCTTCTTTATTGATCGTTTCCTCTGCATACGCATGGGACATAATCAGCAGGAACATCCTGTCGAGACCAATGGAGGTTTCTACTACATAAGGAATATAATTCTGGTTGATCTCTGTATCAAAATACTGCTGTTTCTTTTTACTGAACAGCTGGTGCTGGCTCAGGTCAAAATCACTCCTGGAGTGTATGCCTTCCACTTCTTTAAAACCAAACGGAAATTCGTATTCAATATCACAAGCTTCTTTTGCATAGTGTGCGAGCTTTACGTGATCGTGGTAACGGTATTTACTGGCATCGATACCTAAACTAAGGTGCCATTTCAATCTCGCTTCTTTCCAGTATTGGTACCACTCGCCTTCTGTACCGGGGCGAACGAAGAACTGCATCTCCATCTGTTCAAACTCACGCATACGGAAAATGAACTGGCGCGCCACGATCTCGTTACGGAAAGCTTTACCTGTTTGCGCAATACCAAATGGTATTTTCATACGCGCCGTCTTCTGCACATTCAGGAAGTTCACAAAAATACCCTGGGCAGTTTCCGGACGCAGGTAAATGGTATCCGCATCTTCAGCCACAGAACCGAGTTGTGTAGAGAACATAAGATTGAACTGGCGGATCTCCGTCCAGTTGCCGGTGCCGCTTACACTACACACGATCTTCTGGTCGGCGATCAGTTGCTTCAGTCCTGCAAAATCTTCTGCGGCCAATAAGGTATCCATTGCCAGCAATAGTTCTTCGGATTCTTTTTCCTGTCCTTTTTCCTTTAGTGCCTCGGCTTTGGCTTCGATCAGGTGGTCAACACGGTATCTTTTCTGGCTATCCTTATTATCGATCATCGGGTCGCTGAAATTATCCACGTGACCGCTGGCTTTCCAGGTGGTGGGGTGCATAAAAATAGCAGCATCAATACCCACGATGTTCTCGTGCATCTGCGTCATGCTTTTCCACCAGTAGTCGCGGATATTCTTTTTGAGTTCGCTTCCATAAGGGCCATAATCATAAACGGCGCTCAATCCATCATAGATCTCGCTGCTGGGAAATACAAATCCATACTCTTTGGCATGTGATATAATGGCCTGGAAACGGTTGTCCTGCTGTGTACTCATAAGGCGGCAAAAATATGCTTTTTAGGCCCGCTCTGGAAATGAAGACGCGCTATAACGGTCATTTTTTTTTCATTCATCCAATAATTTGGTGCGATACAGATAAAAAAATTAGTTTTAGCGCACTTAAACAACTGATAACATGCTAAGAAAATTTATGTTCCTGGCGCTGACCCTGCCTTTACTGGTGCAGGCGCAACAGACCACGGAATATCCCAATGATTATTTGTCCCCGGAGTTTCATGCCGGCAGAAGGGCCGCTTTCAAGGAATTGATGCCCAAAAATTCGGTGGCCCTCTTTTTTGCCTCCCAGGTACGGGTGCGCAACAATGATGTTGACTATATATATGCACAGAGCAAGAATTTTTATTACCTGACAGGACTGGAAGAACCCAATTCTTTGCTGGTCATGTTCAAAGAACCGGTGACGATCAATGATAAAACCGGCACCGAATTTTTATTTGTACAGCCACGCAATGCGCAGCAGGAAATGTGGACGGGCAAGATCTTCGGTGTAGAAGGTGTGAAAGAACGTTTTAAGTTCGAGAATGTATTCACTAATGATAAATTCACTGCGGTTACAGTTGATATCAGTAAATATGATTCTGTATTCAGCCTATACCGTGGAGAAGATATCATTTCCAAATTCAAACGTGTACAGGACCCCTTGAGCAAAATGGCCCTGATCACCGACAGCCTGATTGCGCTGCATAAGAAACCGATATCGAATAATACCCGTGCATTCATCGCAAAACTCCGCGGCATTAAACAACCCGAAGAAATTGCTTTGATGGAAAAAGTGGTGAACATGAGTGTGGCCGGTCACAACGAGGTAATGAAGGCATTAAAACCCGGCATGACCGAATACCAGGCCCAGGCGGTGATGGAATATATGTTCAAAGCCAATGGTTCTGAATATGTGGGCTATCCAAGTATTAACGGATCGGGCGCCAACAGTTGTATCCTGCACTACGAGACCAACCAGCGTTTGATGAAGGATGGCGACTTATTGTTAAGCGACTGCGCCGCCGAGTACCATGGCTACAGCGCCGATGTAACACGTACCATTCCTGTCAATGGAAAATTCTCTCCCGAACAAAAGATGATCTATGAACTGGTACTGGAAGCGCAGGATTCTTCTTTTGAAAAATGCAAACCGGGTATTCCTTTTACAGAAGTAGATGCGGCTGCTAGACGTGTAATCACACGAGGCCTGCAGAAACTGGGCATTATCACCAATGCAACAGAAGCCAGGGTGTATTTCCCGCATGGCACATCGCACCATCTCGGTCTGGATGTACATGATATGGGTGGAAGGGGTCCTTTGGAAGAAGGCGCTTCTTTTACTGTTGAACCAGGCATTTATATTCCACCAAACAGCAAATGTGATCCTAAGTGGTGGAACATAGGTGTACGTATTGAGGACGATATCCTGATCACCAAAGATGGTTACCGCAATTTATCCGCGGGTTCACCAAGAACAGTGGCGGAAGTTGAGAAGATGATGAAACAGAAAAGTTTCTTTAAATAGGAATCTGCTTTAACTGCGCCTTTGCGCCTTTGCGAGAAAATATCACGCAAAGGCGCAAAGGCGCAGTTTTTTTATGCTGGCTTCCTGGGTTCTTCGGGACTTACAGATACATTGGTCAGCACTGGTTTATCCTGTACCTGCAGGGATGCTTTGTTCTCCAATTCTATTTCCTGGAACCATACTGCATAATCATTGGGGAAAATATTCCTGCCCTTGCAACACGCATTCTGTCGTGTATAAGATGCTCCAAAATAAAGAATGGCAGCGGAGTAATACACCCATAATAATATAATTACCACTGAACCCGCTGCGCCGTATGTAGAACTGATATTTGTTTTACCCAGATAATAACTGATAGCAAACTTTCCCAGCATAAATAAAAGTGCGGTAGTGATGGAACCTGTTACTACATCCCGCCACTCGATACGTGCATCGGGCAACACTTTAAAAATGATCGCAAATAAACTGGATATGGTAATAAATGTGATCAGGAAATTAATGCCATAAGCCACATAGCTGGCCGATCCCGGGAACAACCGTAGCAACTGCTGTCCTACTATATCCAGCACGGAATTGACAATAAGTGAAACCAGCAGGATAAACCCAAGACTCACCACCATGGAAAAACTAAGCAATCGGTTAGTGATCATTTTCAGCCAGCCTTTTTTGGGTTTGGCCTTTAGCTTCCAGATATAATTGATGGAATCCTGTATCTCTACAAATACACCTGTTGCTGCAAATATCAGCGCTACAATACCTACCACAGAGGCCCAGGTAATATCCCTTGAAATAGTTGCGCTACGGATGATCTGCTCTATCTGCAGGGCCGCATCTGCTCCGATAAACCCCTGGATATATTGAAATATCTCACCTTGTATCGCTTCACGTCCAAAAAAGATATCCAGCAAACTGATCACCACGATCAACATAGGTGCCAGAGAAAAAATGGTATAGAAAGCCAGCGCCGCACTCATGCGCAGCGATTTGTTATTGTCGAAATCGTTGTAGGACTTTTTAATGATGGTCCAGGTGCTTACTACTTGTTTGATCACGGATTTCGCAGATTTATGTATGATTTCGATCGCAGGTTTCACGGATTTTTTTATGATTGATATGATTATAATACTTGTTTGAGTGTACATCCTACTAATCATACAAAAAATCCGTGTAATCAGCGATCCAGTTTCGGATTTTGCTTATGCCTGTCTGCATCACGGATATGCTTCTTCTCAAAATTCTTTTCCAATGCTTCCGTTAGGTTCACACCTGTTTGGTTGGCCAGGCAGATCAGCACCCATAAAACATCTGCCATTTCATCCGACAGTTCTTTTCCTTTGTCGGATTCCTTACATGATTGTTCACCATATTTCCGCACCATCAGCCGGCTCAGTTCCCCAACTTCCTCCATAAGGATGCCCAGGTTGGTTAATTCATTAAAATATCGTACCCCTACTGTCTTAATCCAGGTGTCCACCTGTTCCTGGGCCTGTTCTATAGTCATAACACGAATTTTGTTAACACGAATTTTTACGAATTACACGAATTGGGTTCTAAAATACTACGCGTTTAGAGCAAAATGATCTTTCGCCAAAATTAGCAACTATACCAAGTTTTAGCCCTGATGCTTTCAGGTAATTGATCGTTTGCGCTACAAATCTGTCTATTATAAATGGGGTCGCCTTTATTTCAAGAATTATTGAATCATACACAACAAAATCTGCGCAATATCTGTGACGTAGGATTTTTCCTTTGTATTCTATTGCAAACAATTTTTCGCGCTGGAACCTGATACCTGCTTCTAAAAATTCTATCTCCAACGCATCTTTATACACTATCTCTTTGAACCCAATTCCCAATTGCCTGTGAACCAACATGCAAATGCCTACTATTTTGTACGACTCATCTTTGAGAAGAATATCAGCCATAAAAGAAATTTAGGGCTAATTAAAAATTTTAAATCCCTAAAGTCTTAAATAAACATGAAACTATTTCAACCCTATTGACGAAAAGTCAGTCCCATCCCTGAATTCGTGTAATTCGCCCATAATTCGTGTACTGCGTTATTCCCTGTTCTTTGAATCGATTACAATAGTCACAGGACCGTCATTCACCAAACGCACTTTCATATCAGCACCAAAAATACCTGTCATAATTTTTTTACCGAGGTCCTGTTCCAATTTTCGGATCATCTTCTCATAGATGGGTACCGCAAAGTCCGGTTTGGACGCTTTGATATAAGAGGGCCGGTTCCCTTTTTTGGTACTGGCATGCAAAGTGAACTGGCTAACCAGCAGGATATCACCGGCCACATCCTTCACACCCAGGTTCATGACACCATCCGCATCATTAAATATCCGCAGGTTCACGACCTTATTACTGAGCCAGTCTATGTCTTCATCCGTATCCGCATCTTCAATACCCATCAGCACCAATAAGCCGGTACCGATGGCCCCGGTAATGCTTCCATCCACCATTACAGACGCTTCAGTTACACGCTGTATCACAATTCTCATAATCTCTTAACAGTTTTTTGACGAATTTTACCGGAATGAAGATAGACATTACACCGGAGATACTGTTCCAGACCGCCCGCAGTGGCGGCAAAGGCGGACAAAACGTGAACAAGGTGGAAACCATGGTAGAGGGCCGCTGGCATGTAGCATCGTCTGGTCGTTTGTCAGATGAACAGAAAGCGCTGGTTTTGGAGAAACTGCCCAATAAGATCACCGATGAGGGTTACCTGCTGGTCAAATCGCAATCGGAAAGATCGCAGCTGGGGAACAAGGCACTGGTCATCAAAAAAATTAACCAGCTGGTTTCCGTTGCACTGACAAAACAGAAAAAACGCCGCGCTACAAAACCTACCGCGGCATCCAAAGAAAAAAGAATAGAATCCAAGAAGAAGAATACCGTCACCAAAAAGAACCGGCAAAAAATAAACCGCAACGATTATTTATGAGGCGCAGCTACTTGTTCATTTGTCTATTACTGTTCACCGGCATTGCTGTGTTTGCCAATGACAGAACCCTGCCCCAGCGTACACTCGTATTGAATTTTCAACATACCATAGGGAAAGAGGAACTCGTGCTTGGCAATACATTTATCAATAGTGTGGGTGATACGATCAGTGTACAGAAATTCAAATATTACCTGTCTAATTTTAGTGTAACAGACGAGAAAGGAAAAGAAATACGCCTCCCTGCTGCCTATTTCTTAGTAGATGAAACGGATCCTTCTTCCAAAACCATTACATTAACAATCCCCGATATAAACATCAAAAGCATCCGCTTTATGCTGGGTGTTGACAGTATCAAAAATGTTTCCGGCATACAGACCGGTGCGCTTGATCCCTTGAAAGGGATGTTCTGGACATGGAACAGCGGCTATATCATGGCCAAACTAGAGGGAACCTCGGCTTCTTCCAGGATTGCAGGGCAATCTTTCGCCTACCATATTGGTGGTTTCAGAACACCGATGCATACGATGCGTACAGTTGATTTAGCGATAGAAAATCCACAGTCAAAAGAGATCAGGGTCAAAGCTGATATCAATCACTGGTTTAAGAACCGTTCAGAACTGCGCATTGGTGAAACACCGGTTTGTCATAGCCCGGGTCCGTTGGCCGTTCGAATTGCTGATAATTACAGCGCCATGTTTTCCATTAACAACATACAGTAATGAGGATACGGAAAACGATATGGATCTTGTTGGCCATTGTGATCACAGGTATCGGCTGGATAACCGCGGACAACCGGTATTTTAAACCCAAACCCGTCAAATTCATTGTTCCCAAAGGATGGCCCAAACCCGTCTATGATTTTTCGAAAAACCCACTTACGGAAGAAGGCATTGCACTTGGCAAAGAATTGTTTTATGAAGGGAAATTCAGCAAAGACAACACTTTTTCCTGCGGAAGCTGCCACCAGCAGTTCGGGGCTTTTAATACATACGATCACAATTTGAGTCATGGTGTAGACAATGGATTTACTACCCGCAATGCCCCCGGTCTTTTTAACCTTGCCTGGCAGAAAGAATTTATGTGGGACGGGGGCATCAATCACCTCGATCTCCAACCGCTCGCCCCTATCACCGCTGAAAATGAAATGGGAGAAAGTATTGAAGCTGTGATCAGCAAGCTGAGGGCGGATAAAAAATATCCTAAAATGTTCAAAGCGGCATTTGGCGATGAAACGATCAATTACCTGCGTATCGGCAAAGCGCTCAGCCAGTTTATGCTGCAACTGGTAAGCAGTAACAGCAAATATGATAAGGTGATGCGGGGTGAGGACAGTTTTATTCTTCCTGAAAAACTGGGGTATGAGATCTTTCAAAAGAAATGCGTCAGTTGTCATACAGAACCTATGTTTACTGATTATACTTACCGCAATACCGGCATTGCACCGGACCGGTATAATATTGATTGGGGAAGGATGAAAATAACCGGTGATAAAACTGATTCCTTAAAATTCAAGGTCCCCAGCCTGCGCAATGTGGCCATGACTTTCCCATATGGCCATGACGGAAGATTTTTCAGCCTCTTGAATGTATTTGAACATTACCGCAAGAATATGGTAACCGATGAAAACACCGATCCACTGCTAAAACAGAAATTACCCTTATCCAATTTTGAAATCGGACAGATCACCGCTTTTCTGTTTACCCTTACCGATTCCAGCTTCCTGAAGGACCCCCGTTTTGCCGCACCCGGCTATATTGCCAAACCACCCGTTGATATTCATCCATAAGAGTTTTGTTACTTTGCAGTTAATTGAGAGGAACAAGAAACGACCATGGTCCATGGTCAATAGACCATGGACTACAGACCACAAATCACAAACCAACTTGAGCGGAATTAAAAAATTAGCAGGGCAAACCATCTGGTACGGCGTAAGTTCTATTGCGGCGCGGTTTATCAATTATTTGTTGACTCCTTATCTCACGTTCAAACTTACGCAAGCGGAGTATGGGGAGATGTCGATTGTGTATTCCTTTATCCCGTTCATGAATGTCATCTTTACCTATGGAATGGAAACCGCTTTTTTCAGGTTTGCTAATAGTGAAGACAGGGAAAAAGTGAATAGCACGGCAAGCCTTTCATTAATTATTTCTACTTTATTTCTTACGCTGCTGCTGATTGTGTTTCGTGGCCCATTGAGCGTGTTACTACAAGTAACGGCACACCCGGAATACCTTGTATTAGCTGCTGCCGTTATTGCTCTTGACGCATTATCAGCCATTCCTTTTGCGAAACTCCGGCAAGACGGTCGACCGAAGAAATTTGCCATCATCAAAGTAGGGGGTATATTGATGAATATCATCAGTATCTATTTTTTTGTAAGTGTCTGCCCAAAATTTGCCGCATTGAATCCGGGGCATTGGATGACAGATTATTTCCGTGCCGACTGGGTCGTAGGGTATGTACTGGTGGCGAACCTGGTACAGAACGGCATTACTTTATTATTACTGTCGAAAGAGTTTTTTGGGTTCCGGTGGAGGATAGATCCTGCCTTATGGAAAAGAATGCTAGCTTATTCATTACCCCTGATCATTGTGGGGTTTGCAGGTATGATCAATGAAGTATTTGACCGTATTATGCTCGGATGGTGGGCACCGGTTACAACCGTAGAAGCGGCAAAAGCAGAAGTAGGTGTATATGCGGCATGTTATAAACTATCCATGCTTTTATCACTTTCTGTTCAGGCTTTCCGCATGGGTGCCGAACCCTTTTTCTTCAAACAGGCACAGGAAGAAAATGCACCACGCACGTATGCGCGTGTGATGAAATTTTTTGTGATCACTCTCTGCGGAATGTTCCTGCTGGTGGCATTGTACTTAGATGTATGGAAATATTTTATCCGCAATCCAAAAATGTGGGAAGGGCTGAAAGTGGTGCCGATACTTCTCTGGGCCAATATATTTCTGGGCATCTACTACAATCTAAGTATCTGGTATAAACTGGGTAATAAAACCATGGCCGGCGCTTACATTACGTTGATCGGTGCAGTAATTACAGTGGTCATCAACTGGATTTTTATTCCCTATTTCAGTTATATGGCCTGTGCCTGGGCAACTTTTGCGTGTTACGGAAGTATGATGGTGGTGAGCTATGTATGGGGTCAGAAACATTACCGCATACCTTACGCTACCAAAAAACTGGTGGCGTATATGGTGATCGTACTGATCTTATATTTTATCCATACAGGAGCGATTTATTTTTATCATCCAACCTGGTTCAAATTAACCCTGGCCACTTTGCTGTTAGGCATTTTCGGCTGGTTTATTTTGCAGGTGGAAAGAAAGGAGTTGCAGAAATTACCGGTAGTTGGTAAATATGTGTGATACGTTTAACCAAAAAACTTTGTAAAGAGGCAGTATTGATACTGTTCGGAAAGTTTCGCTAAGAGAAGGACAAGAGAAAAAGAGACAAAGAGTTTTCTCTTTTATACTCTTTTTCTCTTGTCCTTCTCTTAGTGAAACATTTCTTCACATATAACATGCAAACAATGGCAGAAGATCTATCCATAACAAAAGGCACCAAAGAAGAACAATACCAATCGCTGATTCCACAGATCAAAGGTTTGATGGAAGGGGAAACTGACCTGGTTGCCAATCTCGCGAATATCACCGCGGCATTAAAAGAACAGTTTGGCTGGTTCTGGGTAGGATTTTATCTCGTGAAAGAAGATGAATTGGTATTGGGCCCGTTCCAGGGACCGGTTGCCTGTACCCGTATACGCAAAGGCCGCGGCGTATGCGGAACCAGCTGGGCAAAAGCGGAAACACTGATCGTTCCCGATGTAGAAAAGTTCCCGGGGCATATCGCCTGTAGCAGTTTATCCAGATCAGAGATCGTCGTCCCTTTAATAAAAGATGGAAATGTTTGGGGCGTACTGGATGTCGACAGCGAACACCTCGATCAATTCGATGAAACAGACAGAGCGTTTTTAGAAACAATCGTTGCCATTATCCCCTGATAATCAAATCATCACGACCATCTTCTCAGTTCATCATTTGACATTCACCATTCGATATTCAATATTTTTCCTATCTTTGCACCATTCATATACTCTCTCTACAGACTGATCACTCTTCCGTGACAAAGTTTCATCAAGTCAATTACGGGCAGGCTATATACCACCTGAGTATTATTCCAGGTGTTCATTATTAAATACAACACTTTGTTATTCAAGGAATTAAACCTCATTGAGCCCATATTAAAGGCGCTCGAGACTGAAGGTTACACAACACCCACACCTATCCAGGAACAATCTATCCCTATCGTTTTACAGGGACGTGATCTTTTAGGCTGTGCACAAACCGGAACCGGCAAAACCGCCGCGTTCGCGATACCTATGCTCCAGTTGCTGGATGCATCCAAAAAAGCAAACCCATCAGCCAAAGGCATCAAAGCGCTGATCTTAACTCCTACCAGGGAACTGGCGATACAGATCGATGAAAGTTTTGCGGCTTATGGCAAACACCTTAACCTGAAACAACTCGTTATTTTCGGTGGTGTATCACAACAACCACAAACCAATGCATTGCGCAACGGCGTAGACATCCTGATCGCAACACCGGGCCGTTTGCTCGACCTGGTTCAGCAACGCTATATCAATCTTTCACAGATCGAATTGTTTGTACTGGATGAGGCCGACCGTATGCTGGATATGGGTTTCATACACGATGTGAAAAAGATCGTTACCATCATCCCCGCAAAAAGACAAACGCTGTTCTTCTCGGCAACCATGCCTACAGAGATAGCCAAACTGTCGAATACCATTCTGAACAATCCCGCAAAAGTGGAAGTGACACCTGTTTCTTCTACAGCGGAAACCATTCAGCAATCCATGTTCTTTGTGGAGAAAGAAAATAAAAAACATCTGCTGATCCATTTGTTGAAAGACAAGGCCATTCAAAGTGCACTGGTCTTTACACGTACCAAACATGGTGCAGATAAAGTGGTAAAAGAACTGAACCGTGTTGGTATAGGTGCAGAAGCTATTCACGGAAACAAATCGCAGAATGCCCGTCAGCGTGCATTGAGCAATTTCAAATCCGGCGAAACCCGTGTATTGATCGCAACCGATATCGCCGCAAGGGGTATCGATGTCGACAATCTTTCACACGTGATCAATTTTGAATTGCCGAATGTACCTGAAACCTATGTACACCGTATCGGCCGTACCGGTCGTGCAGGCGCCAGCGGTATCGCATTTTCATTCTGCGATGCGGAGGAAAAAGAGTTCCTGCGTGATATTCAGAAACTGATCAGTACTAGCGTACCTGTGGTAGCAGATCATCCGTATGCGATGAGTAATACATCCTTAACCTCTGTAAAACCTTTGCAGAAACCTGCCCAAAAACAGGGACAGTATAACCAAAGAAGGTCCTTCAGGGGTGGTGACAGCAGGAGGTATTCCGGCAACAGTTCATCAGCAAGGAATTATTAATTTATTTCCAGAAGAGAATACAATAGAAAAGAGCAGGGAATGATTCCTGCTCTTTTTTTGTGTGGCTTCGTGTGTTTGCGAGTGTCTTCGTTTGAAAATCCGGGTGAGGGCTAAAGCCCGGAACCTGTTCCTGGCCTAACCCCAGCCTTAAGGCTGGGGTTATTGAAAACAAATAGATTAAAGGCTTTAGCCCTCACCCGGATTTTCAAACGAAGACACTACCGGACATTGCCCTTTAGTCTTTGCGGGAAATATTTGTTTAATTTAGTAGGTATATGATACATCTTAGATCAGTCAGATCCATCCGCTACAGCTTTCTTTTTCTATTGATGATAACCAGCTTTTCATCATTCAGTCAGAAAAAAGAAATCACAAAAAATTATTTCCCAACCGCACAATCATGGGAACAAAAAACACCCGCCGAATCAGGACTGAACACTGATAAAATAAATGAGGCCATCACGATAGCCAAAGCCGCGGAATCAAAAAATCCGCGCAGCATGGAGATCAGTCATTACCAGTCATTCGGCAAGGAACCTTTTGGTGAAGGAATCGGCCCGTTTGCCGATCGCGGCGATCCTACCGGTATCATTGTTTATAAAGGATACATCATCGCCAGCTGGGGTGAGCCATCGCGTTGTGATATGACGCATAGTGTTACCAAAAGTTTTTTATCAGCCACTGTTGGCGTAGCTGTTGACCAAGGACTGATCACAAATGTTAACGATACCGTTGCGAAATATATACCACCGATAGAATTATTTACACCGGGCATTGTCAACCGTTCTGCCGACCAGTTTGGCCAGCCACAATTACTGCAGCCATTTGCCACAGCGCATAATAAAAACCTCACATGGGATCATCTGCTTCGACAGGTTAGTGATTGGGAAGGAACCTTATGGGGCAAACCCGACTGGGCCGACAGACCCGATGCCGATCCCAAAAAATGGCTGAACCGCGAAAGAAACGCGCCGGGTACTGTGTATGAATACAATGATGTGCGTGTAAATGCACTCGCGCTCGCAGCCACAAGTGTGTGGCGCAAACCATTACCGCAGGTATTGAAACAATACATCATGGACCCGATCGGCGCCTCCAATACCTGGCGCTGGACAGGTTATCGTAATGCATGGATCGTACTCGATGGGCAACCCGTACAATCCGTTAGTGGCGGCGGACATTGGGGTGGCGGTATGTTTATCAATGCGTATGATATGGCCCGTTATGGTCTGCTCAGTTTACATCGCGGAAAATGGAACGGTAAACAACTATTGAGCGAGCAATGGATACAGCAATCATTGACACCCACTCCCGCCAAAACGGATTATGGATACATGAACTGGTTCCTTAATACTGACAAAAAACAATTACCCTCTGCCCCCTTAACTGCTTTTATGCATGTAGGAAACGGGAACAATATCGTGTATGTAGATCCTGAACATGAGTTGGTTGTGGTGGTAAGATGGATAGATACGATGCGGTCGATGGACGCGGTTGTGAAAAAGATCATTGAAGCTACAGTAAACAAGTAACAAGGTACAAGAGCCCGTTTAAATGTACCTGACCTGTAATCTTGTTCCTTGTATCTTGTTTCTTGTCCCTTTTCCCCCTATTTTTGCGCCCCGATGCGGATGTGGCGAAATTGGCAGACGTACCAGACTTAGGATCTGGCGCCGTAAGGCATGCAGGTTCGACCCCTGTCATCCGCACTTGGTTTTAAATGAAAGAGTTACACAAAACGTGTGACTCTTTTTTATTGGGTAAGAAAATGAATTGCATTGAGATTTGAACTATTATATACTTCCCAATAACTTTGATACATGCAGGTCACTAAATCACTTATAACAAAATTAGCGCTGGCAATTAATGGAATTATTTCATTTTATACATTATATAGTGCAGCTAATTCATTTGTCTATAGTATAACTGTAGGCTCCCCTTATTTTAGTGCCAGGGTTAATTAGAGTTTTCTAAGTTATTAATTTTTCGATAATACTGCTGTGCATAGTTTAAAGGCGACAGATAACCGAGTGATTTGTGTGGCCGTTCGGTATTGTAATCTATCCTCCATTCTTCGCTAAGGCACCTTACTTCTGCCAGACTGTTAAACAGGTATGCGTTTAATAATTCCCTTCTGATACTTCCATTTTTTCTTTCGATGTATGCGTTTTGTGTTGGTTTACCTGGTTGTATGTATTGCAGTGTGATTTCATTGTCCTGACACCATTGTTGTAAAATGTGACTGATAAATTCAGGGCCATTGTCAGAACGAAGGTTAGCTGGCTTTCCCCGTTGCGCTATGACACGATTTAAGACCCGTATTACCCGCAAGGATGGCATCGAAGTGTCTATCTCTATTGCCAACGATTCGCGGTTAAAATCGTCCAGTACATTGAACAACCGGAACCTTCTACCATCAACCAGCGTATCGCTCATGAAATCAATGCTCCAAACCTGATTCGGTGCTTCCGGTATGGTTAGTGGCTGTTTAACCCTATCCGGTAACCGTTTCTTAGCTCTGCGACGGATATTCAGTTTCATCTCTGTATAAACCCTGTAGATCCTTTTATGATTCCAGCCATACCCCTTATTCCAAAGGCGATAACAACACTGCCAATAACCAATAGCGGCATGTTTGGTAGTCAGGGCTGTTAGCGCATCCTGAACTTCCGTATCATCTTTAGGTTTTGCTTGGTACTGACAGGTGGTTCGGGATATTCCTATCAGTTTACACGCCTTGCGGTTACTTAGCTGTTCCTTTTCTACCAGAAAATCAACAGCTTCCCGTTTCAACTCAGGCGCTACAACTTTTTTTCAATCAGGTTCTTCATCGCCCGGTTCTCAAGACTTAATTCCGCAACCATCTTCTTGTACTCGCTTAACTCAGATTCCATCATCTTCATTTTTGCGACATCATTTACTTCCATTCCCCCATACTTTGCCTTCCAGTTGTAGAAGGTTGCTTCACTAATACCCAGTTCCCGGCTAATCTCTTTAACGGCTATCCCCGCTTCCTGTTTCTTCAATGCAGATACTATCTGCTGTTCGGTAAATCTTCCTTTTTTCATGACTATTAAAATTTAAAGTTAACAAACACTTTTGTCGTTAACTCTAATCTTACTGGCCGAACTTAGGGGAAGCTTACATAACTGTTGGTCTATTATTCATCTTCGTTCCTGTAATACTAAGCTTGGTTCCTCGGCTGATTAAAAAATCATTTTTTCACTTTAGCATTTGGATGATTACATTCTTATTTATAGGATTTCTTACCTACACGCGTATAACATCAAATTCTAATAGAGGTAGCTTAGAACCAGAATATTTTCTATCTACGATGAAACATTTTAGAAATAAATCAGGCCTACTTGCCAATTATTCTTCAGCGGCATGTTTCCTTGTTCAAAATAAAGTCCACGACTCCTCTGGTGATCATGTAGTAAAAAACGCATACCGAGTTGGCAGTAAGAAAATTGAGAACTATTATATTGGAAAGGTTTTATTAGACAGCAACAATAAAGTAGTCAAGGAATTTTATAATATCCAAGTAATCTCAGATACCGTTCTATTTAAATCTGAATTTGGAAATTTGTTATCCTCTTTGAGAGTCTATAACTAAATAAGCCTACATTCAATATCCTCACGTCTCTTTTTCAAAAAAATCACCAAAAATCTCTCGCAAACTCCTGTAACTCATGTTCTTTGCGGTAAAAAAATGCTTGGCAGTTCGGACACTCCGGATATCGAGACGTTTTTCACCGCAGAGAACATGAGTTACAGGAGTTTACGCGGAGAAAACATCCAGTTTGTTACTAGCATAAAAAATACCGGGCAAGCATACACACCAAAACATTTTGTATGTGGGATTATGTAATCCCGGAAGTTGTTGCATCTATTTTAAAACGACTGTTATGAAAAACGAAATCGCCCTGCAAATAGCCGAGCCCTGCCACGAAAACTGGCAGCAGATGACAGATACAGAAAAAGGCAGGTTCTGTAAAAGCTGCAGCAAAGAAGTGGTTGATTTTACCCCGATGACTGATACGGAACTGCTGAATTTTTTTAAAAAACCAGCCGGTAATACCTGTGGCAGGTTCAGTAATGACCAGTTAAACCGCGCCCTGCAACCACCGGTGCAGGAAAAGAAAAAAGGATGGAAATGGCTGATGGCAGGTTTAGCAGCCCTGATGATGATGCACAAAGGGGATGCCCAAAAAAATGGAAATAATAAGTCGGATTCAAACATGGGGGCCACACCAAAAACACGAGGTACTACCACCATAGAAACCATAGAAACTATATCTGTAGGAATTGTCTTATCCACCTTTATCGAAGACAAAGTTATTACAGGAAAAGTATTGGATGAAACAGGCCATCCGATACCACATGCTTCCATCATGATAGATAACTCAAAACAGGGTGTTTTATCAAATACCAAAGGGGAGTTCTCTTTACCATTGGATGATCCGCAAAAAGCTTATATACTGGTTATTTCTTCTGTTGGCTACACTACAAAAAGAATGCTGGTAACACCACAGCAGAAAAGCAATATTACCGTTCAGTTAAATGGAAACACAGAAATGTTGGGTGAGATTGTGATAGTGCGTCCCAAAAAAGTAAGCATACGCGGAATTGTCACAGATGAAAAAAACAACCCCATCCCTGCCGCAACAATCTCTGTTGGGGTTCAAAAAATGGCTGCATGGTCAGACTATGCGGGCAAATTTAATATTAATACGAAAGCCACTACCGGCAAACTAAACCTGCTTATCGAATCACCTGGTTTTGAAAATGAATATGCCACTATTGATATCCCTGCGAAAGAAGACGAAGTAGAACTACAGGTAACCATGAAAACAAAAACAGTTGTCCTGCCTGAAGTAGTTGTAACCGGCTATCAAACCATAAGGTGTATTGCTATGATGGGAGATGTGACTGCCGTGCCAGTTAAAAATAAACAGAACCGGGCTGATACAACTACAACAGTCTCCTACTTTGAAAATAAGTTTATTCCATCCCATGCATCGCAGCCTGTGGCCCTTGTCGTTTTTCCAAATCCTGCACCCAGGAGTTCAGTAGTGAACATCGTTGCTAAAGACCCCGGTAGTTACCTGGTTCAATTATTTGCAAACAATGGTATTATCCTGAAATCACAAACCGTATTGCGCGATGCAAAACAGGCAGGAATCATATCGTTTCAGTTGCCGTCAACTATTGCCGCAGGCATACATTATATCAGGTTGATGAATATGGAAACACGTAATTCAGTAACCGGCAAGCTGATTATACAGTAGCGGTTATAAAACAGGTTTGTATCATCCAATCAAAATCTTCATGGGTTACAATACGCTGCATTTGTATTTTCGCCACAGATTCACAGATTTTGGTAGAACTGTTCTACTAATCTGTGAATCTGTGGCGATACCATTAAAAAAGATTGCCAGCCTTTTACAGCTGGCAACCCTTACTTAAACCTTGCAACTTATTCTCAAAAATCAATCACGTTTTATGGCTTCAGAAGCACTGTAACCTTTTCCAGTTTTCCTTTAAAGGTATAAGGCACATCATAGGTCCTGGTTACAGGTGTACCAAAGTCTTCTCCCACATCTAAGGTTTCATCTGCTGAGAACCTGCTTGGAATGGTTCTCGCAATATTGCCGGTAGCCACCTGCTTGCCATCTACCAATAAGGTAACCGTTGCAGCTTTACCAACTCCGCCACCAGCATACACAAACTCCATAACAAGGGTATGTTTGCCTGCGGATAAACCAGCTGGCGATTGTATGGTCCATTTATGTTCCGGAAAATGTGAGAAGGCATACGCAAAAGTTGGTTTGCCTTTCTGTAGCATAAAGGCCAGCCCTCCAAAATAACCACCTTGTGTAAGGATCATTCCGTCCTCGCCGCCTTTCACTTCTACTTCGGCAGTGATGCTGAAGGAAGTATTTTTCATGTTAGGCGCCATACCTTCTGTGATACGGGAATTGCCTTCATGGTACACAAACTCATTTCTTCCCTTATTCAGGTTCGGACGGTTTGCCGGGTTCACCCTGTCGATATAACGGTCATCAAGCGGGAAGACTTTGTATTTCTCACCTTCTTCCATAAATGCTTTCTGCATTTCTTTTAGCTTGTCAGGATTTTTTTCAGCAAGATTGTCTGTCTGGCTAAAGTCTTTGGTAAGATCATACAGTTCCCATTTATAGTCTTTGATTGGATCTTCTGATGGTACCGGGTGGCCCTGCCAAGGTAAATTTTTAGGTGTGGTACTGGCCATCCAGCCATCTTTATAAATGGCCCTGTTGGCAATTACTTCAAAATATTGTGTGGTATGTGTTTCAGGAGCTGTTGCATTATCGAAACTATAGACCAGGCTTTTTCCCGCGATGGGTTCCTGTGCAAATCCATCCACCATTTTAGGTTGTGGAATATTTGCAGCTTCTAAAATGGTAGGAACGATATCTGTGATATGCGCAAACTGGCTACGTACCTGGCCCGTTTGTTTGATCCGCTTGGGCCATGAGATAACCATACCGGTACGGCTGCCACCTAAATGGGAAGCAATTTTTTTATCCCACTGGTATGGTGTGTTCATCGCATGCGCCCAGCTTTGCGAATAGTGTTCAGCCATCCATGGACCTCCAAAATCATCCAGGTGTTTCAACATGTATTCTTCTGTGTCCACCACTCCATTTACCAGTACACCCACTTCACTTGTTAACCCGTTACCGGTAGGATCTTCTGCACTGGCGCCGTTATCGCCCATGATAAAGATGACCATGGTATTGTCTAACTCTCCCAGGTCTTTGATCGACTGAACAATTCTGCCGATCTCGTAATCACAATAAGCCAGCATAGCTGCGTACACTTCCATCTCCCTGGCTACCACTTTTTTCATACCCGGGCTAAGCGCTTCCCATTTCTGGTACTCTGCGGGTGTAGGGGCCAGTTTTGCATCTTTGGGAATAACGCCCATTGCTTTTTGTTTTTCAAAGGTCATTAAGCGTTGCTTATCAAACCCGTAATCAAACTTGCCTTTGAATTTTGCGATCCACTCTTTGGGTGCCTGGTGCGGCGCATGTGCTGTTCCGGGTGTGTAATAAGCAAAGAATGGTTTTTTGGGAGATACCGCTTTTTGTGTCTGGATCCATTTAATAGCGTGGTTGGCTAAGTCTTTATCTAATATATAATCTTCATCTACTTTGTCATCTTTTAAATATGGATCTACCGGTTTTGTATTCTCCATGAGGGCCGGTCTGAACTGGTGGGCATCAGCACCTAAGAACCCGTAAAAATATTCGAACCCTAAACCGGTGGGCCATAAATTAAAAGGCCCTGCGGGAGTAGATTGCCAGTCAGGCACATTGTGGTTTTTACCAAACCATGATGTACCATATCCATTGGCAGTTAATATTTTACCAATCGTGGCCACACTGCGTGGCACTAAGCTGTTATAACCCGGAAAGGGAGTAGAGAATTCCATGATAATACCTGTAGCGGCAGTATGGTGGTTTCTACCGGTGATCAACGCAGCTCTTGAAGGCGAACAAACTGCCGTGGTATGAAAACGGTTATACTTTAATCCGTTTTTTGCAAGTTCGTCAAAAGTAGGGGTAGGAATAGGCCCTCCAAAAGCAGAGCTGGCACCGAAACCTACATCATCGATCATCACCAACAGTACATTGGGTGCCCCTTCGGGCGCTCCGATTTCTTTTGGCCAGTCGATTGGGTCAGAATCTTTTATAGCAGGCGCTATTTTACCTGTTTTCTGGTAGGGTTCGATCGGTAAGACAGTTCTGTCGGGCCAATCCGAACCTGCCTGTGACGACGATGGCTTTTGCTGGCAACTAAACAGACAAGCCGAAAGCAATACCAGTATTCCTGGCAGGATCCTTTTCGTTTTCATACTATTTAGATTTAAAGTGTTCTTTATAAAAAAAAGCAGTATGCATTTGATGCATACTGCTTTTTCAAAATCAATCACGTTTCATCGCTCGGGCTGCTTCTTTCTGCAGGTCGATATACTGTGCTTTTTCTACCGTAATACCTACTACTTGTATATTACCTCCTTTGAATGTGCCCGGTGTTGTGTACTCGCTGCTAACGGCATCGCCGCTATCAAACCCGATACAAAGACCATCACCCGACAGTGTAAACTTACCGGCCTGTGTCCGCATCGGCATTTCGGCCACGAGTTTATCATTGATGTACAATTTTCCTTTACCAATTTGTTCTCCATTTTTTCCGGTTGATTCGCGTACGAATTCCATACCCAGCGTGTACTTACCCGGACTCAGCGAAATATTGGATACCATTTTCTGCTCAGGCCTGATACCAAGGAAATTGTACACGTACTGTAGTTTCCTGTCCTTGATAAAAAGCGAATGACCACCAAAACGTGACCCATGTGCAAAGATCACACCCGAAGCACCTGCATCGGTTATCTCAACATCAGAGATAATTTTGAAGGAACGGCCCCGTACATTGGCTGCCACACCTTCAGGCACAGGAGCTGTACCCGGATAGTATAGATACCTTTCACGTGCCTTTTCTTCAGAAGGTCTTTCAAGACCCAATATTTCCAGCGCCGTGCGGTCATCGATCGGCAATACGAGATTTTTATCTGCTTCATCGTTCCATGCATCGATCAGTTCTTTCAATTTACCCGGATTTTCTTTCGCCAGGTTTTTGGATTCTGAACGATCAACATCTACATGGTAGAGTTCCCATTCATCCTGGTCAAATTTTCCTTTACCTACCAGTGGTGCATGAAGTGTTACCGCTTTCCATCCATCTTTCCAGATAGCGCGGGTACCGAGCATAGCGTAATACTGTACGTGTTTTTGTGTGGCGGCATCCGGTGTGGCATCGAAGGTGTACTTCATGGATACGCCCGAAAGCGGGTACTGCGCCACGCCGTTATGCACTTTTGGCATCTGGAGTCCGCAGATATCCAGTATCGTTGGAACAATATCTGTTGAGTGATGGTACTGGTTCCGCACTTCTCCCCTTGCTTTGATGCCTTTGGGCCATGAGATCACCAAAGGATCGGATGTGCCACCGGCATACTCACTGTATCTTTTGAACATTTTGAAAGGCGTTGAAAATGCAGCGGCCCATCCTGTTGGATAATGTTCGTAGGTATCAGGCCCTCCCATTTTATCGAGGTATTTTAAATTCTCTGCCAGTTCATCAGGATAACCATTGAAGAATTTATTTTCGTTCACAGAACCATTGGGTGAACCTTCGCCGGAAGCGCCGTTATCTGCTGCATAAATGATCACTGTGTTTTCCAGTTGACCTGTTTGCTCGAGGTAGTCAACGATACGTCCCACCTGTGCATCGGTATATTCTGAAAAGCCTGCATATACTTCTGCAAGACGGGAGAATAGTTTTTTCTCTTCAGGTTTCAGTTCATTCCATGGACGAACATAATCGGCAGGGGCCGAGATATTTGGTGGCAATGGATTGAATTTGGTAAGATCTGTGCCTTTGGGTATAACGCCTTTGGCGATCATCCGTGGCAGTACCCATTTGCGGTACGCATCGTATCCCTCATCGAATTTGCCTTTGTATTTGGCGATGTATTCGGCAGGTGCGTGGTGCGGTGCATGGTTGGCGCCGGGGCAAAACCACATGAACCATGGTTTGGATGGATTGGTGGCTTTCTGGTCGCGGATATATTCCAGCGCTTTATCGGTTAAACCCTTGGAAAGATGGTAACCTTTGTCAGGGCCATAAGGCGCTTCTGTAAAATGGTTGTCTTCTACGAGATCAGGATACCATTGGTTGGTTTCTCCACCGAGGAAACCATAGTAACGGTCAAAGCCCAGTTGTGTTGGCCACTGTTTGCGGCTCGCGCCGGATGCAACGTCCTGTTCAGGAACATTGTGGTTCTTCCCGATCCAGAAAGTGCTCCAGCCATTTTCCTGTAATACCTGGCCGATGGTTGCGCACTGTTCGGGTATGCGTCCGTGTGCACCGGGGAAACCATTCGCGGTTTCTGTGATCGCCGCATTACCGGTAAGGTGGTGGTTGCGTCCTGTCAACAAAGTAGAACGGGTGGGTGAACAAAGCGCTGTTGTATGCCACTGCGAATAGATCAGCCCATTGTCGGCCAGTCTTTGCAGGGTGGGCATATTGATACCGCCGCCAAATGGCGACCAGGCCGCAAGCCCGGTATCATCATACAAAACAAACAAAACGTTTGGCGCCCCTTCTGGTGCCCTCTTGGGAGTGTAGGCACCCCAATCGGCTTTGGAATCGCGGACATCTAATTTGATGTCGCCTTTAAAATTTGCTTTTCGCACCTCGCGTGGGTCCGCCCAGCCATCCTCTGTTGTGGATGATTTGCAGGAGACCATTACCAGTATGATGACGACAAACAGCCACCCGATACCAGAGACAGTTTTTGCAAGCCTTGTTAATGTTGGCACTTTCATGATTGTGATTTTTGATTGTTTACAAGTGATATGTATGTTTTACTACAAAATGACTTCTTACCTCTATCAGCAGGAACATGTTATATGCCTGCGATCTTTACTTCTATGATCAATCAGCGCCCCCATCAACATCATCAAACGTTTCGCGCTGTTTGGGTGTTATATTGAATTTGAATGATAAAACCGGTCCATAATAAATATCAAATTGTTTACCGCTGGAGCGCTGCTGCAACTGTGCGATAAATCCCGCCAGGAAATGCATTTGATTGGTAATACCGGCGCTGTAAAAAATGGATTCGCGGAAGATGTCAAAATTATTCGGCGCATAATCGCTTGGCGCGAACTTTAGCATCAGCTCGGTATAGTAAGAAATATTGGGTGACTTGAACAGTGGTTTCGCCTTACGCTGGTTAAGAAAATGATTGACCCCGAACCTTGCCCTGATCCTGGGTATGGTTCTGTGGATGCCGTTCTGGTCGTCAAAAAATTTGGTTTCGAAACGTACCTGCTGGTACATGCTTCCTTTGGGTAGGGCCTGTGCAAATGTTCCCATCACAATGAGGCGCCGTTCCAGTATTTCAGGATTACCCGCTTCTGCGATGGCGTATTTCTGGTTGCGCGAATAACCCAGCCATAATTTCATGTTCTTGAATCCTGAATACACGATCCAGGGTCTTACCACAAAACGCTGTGCATACGCAAAATAATTTTTGTTGGTATAAGCACCCTGTGTAACCAGTTGTATATCGGCCTGTCCTGACAGGTTCCATTTTTTATACAGTGGAAACGCTACATCCACTTCCTCAATGGAAGCCGGTATGAATCCAACGGTTTTTGTCTGGGCATGGATGGACCTGATGCCTGTTAAAAAAGTCATTAGTACTATAAAGCCTGTCAGTTTAATCCTGCTGCCGATGGCAAACCTGGTTTTCATGCAAAACATTTAATTCAAAACATGCGTCCTTTCAAGGACAGTGTATCTATGATGAATGGATGGTTAATGCCGCCAGCTCTTTTTACCAAACGAGTAAGCGGTTGTAATGGCGAAGCCCCTGTAACCCCAGTCAATAAACCCGTTGAATTTTTTGGTGGTTACATCTATATCAAACCTGAACCCGGTATATCCAAATGAGAGATCAAAATTATCAGCTACACGATAGGTGAGCCCGAGATTGTATCCAAGTATCTCTCCCCCCACATCCCCTACTTTAAAAGCCAGGTAATCAAACTCACCATTTATGGCAAGACGGTTGCTGAGTGCATAACCTCCCCATATACCCAGGTTGGGAAGCGGGGCCGTAAAACCAAGATCATCCCTGATTGTACCGCCGGCGCCGCCCGTATTGTGTATGCCTATTCCTACACTGGCATGTAAAGTATGTGCGCCGACGGAAAAACCCAGTTCTCCTTTTGGTTTGGACACCAGGGCATATCCATAAGAAAACCGGTAAATCTCCGTATTAAAAAAGCTGTTGATAACAGCACTGGCGTTATAGGTATGATCGCCAAAGGTTATATTCTTGTTGATGGTATGAATGGCATCACGATGCAGGCTGACAAAACTGAAATCGAATCGCGACCTTCTTGATGAGCGCCACTGAAAATCGGTAATAAAAGCGCCTTTATTCTCTACGAAACCCAGGTCAGATTCAAAATCCACATCTGAACCTATATTTCCGCTGTTATTACCCAGTTTCAGTGCGGTATTGTTAACCGAAGCCATGAACCCCGCGGATAATTTAAACCGTTCTACAAACCACGGTGCTACACGCTGTGCTTTTACTACCGTATCGTTTTGCGTATATGCCATTGAAAACGAACCAAGTAGCAGTAACAGGGTAATTAGTTTTGCATATTTCATAAGCTTGTCTTTACAGGTGATTATCAAACTGTCAAATGGATCTGAAGCGATAAGTCTATGAATTTACACTGGTATCCCAGAGAGTACTTTCATATCCCCTCACTTCTTTGCCAAAAAACAGAGCCGGGTTTGCCAAAAAATAGAAACTGCCAAAACTTATATAGAGAGGCAAGCTGCCGGTGGTAATAAAACCATCTTTAGGTAACTTCAGGATAATAGCCCGGACCTGGTATTTACTGCTTACTATTCTACATACACAACCGGCTAAGAATAGGTATTGAACCATTCTTTATTGCTATATACCTGATAATCAGAATGAACCACTAATTAATGATGCTATGCCAAAATTATCTGCACCCAAGACCTATTACAGGTTGAAAAAAATCATGCTTTCCTGTATGCTGTTTTTTTCAGCAAATCTTCTGGCCCAGGATGCTATAGACAGTTCCTGCCGGGTTATGGATGCCAAAGATTTTATACAGAAATGGTTTCACCGGCCACCCAAGTCCAAACCCTCGGGTTCCTCTTTCCTGATCACGCCCGTGATTGGTTCTACGCCCAGCACGGGTTTCCTCGTGGGGCTGGCCCTGCAGGGCGCGGCGCAGTTTCCCGGATCCAATATGTCGGCGTTCCAGGCAGGTATCCAGTACACGGCCAAGAAACAATTGATGCTCTCTTTTAAGAACACTGTTTTCCTGGAAAACAATAAAGTACTGCTGGCTGGTGACTGGCGCTATTTTGATTATATGGAATCGACGTATGGACTTGGCACCAACGCACCCGGCAAAAAACTACCCAGGTTCTTTGTGTCAGAAGGTGCCGGTGAACCCGATTCACTTGTACAGCCCATGTTTTATGATTACTTCAAGATCCACCAGACCATTTCCTTTAAAATAAAAAATCATTTATACATAGGCCCGGGCATACATATAGACCTGTACCGGAATATTTTTGACAAAAAGCTGAGCACTTCCCTCGGCAGTGTTAATCTTACCAGTCATTATGCATACAGCACATTTCATCAGTTTAACCGCGATGGTTATTCAGTAATCGGCACAAGCCTTAATATAGTGTATGACACACGCGATAATATGCTGAATGCCTATAAAGGTATTTATGCCAATATCAATTACCGCGTAAACCCCACCTTCCTGGGAAGTGATGAAAACAGTTCTGTTTTATGGACCGAGTTTCGCGGCTTCCAGGGGGTTTCGAAAAGGGTACCGCAAAAGGTGTTGGCGTTCTGGTTTGTGGGCAATTTTACCGTTAGCGGTAAACTGCCCTACTTAAATCTTCCGGGGCTTGGCTATGACCAGCGGAGCAAAACAGGCAGGGGATATACCATCGGGCGGTTTAAAGGACAACAGATGGTGTATGCAGAAACCGAATACCGTTTCCCGATTTCAAAATGTAAGCGCACCATTGGCGGTGTTGTGTTCCTGAATGCTATTTCCACCACCAATTCGGATCTGAACATTAAACTCCTGGAATATGTAAGAATTGGTTATGGTGCAGGCATCCGAATCTTGTTTGATAAGAAATCAAGAATGAATGTACAGGCCGATTATGCAAGGGGCAGAGATTCGCATGGGGTGTATTTTGGGGCTTCTGAAGTTTTTTAATGAGCCGTCCTTGCGAGCGGAGCGAAGCAATCTGTGCTGATAAACTGCAATATGCTTGCAACCTGAAAGATTGCAAGCATATTAATTTCTAGCCACAGGTTGCTTCGCTACGCTCGCAAGGACGATTACTATTTCCTTCCCCATAACTGCAGTTTGGCTTTCCCTCTCAGTATGCCTTTTGTATCATACCAGAATTCTACTTTTCGGATGCTGCGTTTACCGCCACGGAGGTCTATTACACGGCTCTCACCACCTTGGGGAATATTCTGGCGAACCTCTATCAACTCGGGGGCTCCATTGTCATATACCACGCTCATGCGTAACAGGTTAAGAGCCGCATCAAACACTTTGAATTTTAGTTTTCGGAAATTATCCCCTGGTCCTGTTACAACGATCACATCACGGTCAGCGGTAAAATTCGCCACCACCGTACCAACCATGCGCCAGCTTCCGGGAGGGCCCGTGCGGGGACTCACTATTTTTTGTGCATGTACACTGAAATAAGTTACCATCAACACGCAAATGATTCCTGCTAACTTTTTCATAAGGATTGTTTTTAAGTATAAAAAATCAATAACGTCTCCGTATGCATTTAACCGCAAAGGCGCGAAGGCGCAAGGTTACGCGAAGTAATCCCGACATGCCTTGCGTTACCTTGCGCCTTCGCGCCTTTGCGGTTAAATGCAACAATACATTACTCACTATAACGAAATATCCCACTGCAACCTGAACCGCCATCCGCCTTGCAGTGGCAGGCTTTTATCTTCATATCCGAAATGACTGAACTCTCCGGTCAATTTATTCTTATGCTCACTGAAAAACCAGTTGAATGCGAGTGAATTTTCATTCTGTTTGTTTTCTTTGATGGCACCATCGGGTCTGTAAGTGGCATGTCGCGCAGCTATCTCCAATTGTTTGGGAAAAGAAGGGAACAGGTAATGGAAAAAATAACCGGCCTGTAGGTAATACCCGCTCAGTGTTGTTTTCTTTCCGTTATTACGGTGATCGGTAATATACTTATGGTGCCATTCACTCTGCCAGGAAAAACCACGGTACATCAATGCCGATTCCAGGTTCCACTGGTTCACCCGGTAACGGCCAGCTGAATCTACAGGAAAACCATCGAGTGACCCACCACCGGATTGTGAGAACCGTGTGTACGGACTCTGGTTGGTCAATGTTGCCAGTGCAATGATAGCGGCAGGTTTTTCATGGTACTCCAGATCGCCGCCTTCAAAATCTACGGGACGGCCGAGAAAATTCCATTGCAGTCTGCCGAAATACATCAGCTTGCTGTCATCATTTTTTGTATTACCCCTGCCGGTGCCTGTTAATACTGCGGCCCAGTAATTAAAATCGGCAACCCCTTTTCCGAGATGTCCGTACAACTCAACACCCTGCTGCCTGTCGGCTGTAAACGGGCGATTGATGAAAGAGCGTTCCATCATCTGCTGCTCACCGCTGCTGGTAAAACGTTCACGGGTAAATTCTACTTTCCATTGTCCTATTTTCAGGTTCAGCCAATCCCATTTTTCAACCATGATACGGAAATCAAGCAGGTTGCTCTGGCTCAACTCATACTCCCAATAATACTTTAACCAGGGTTCAAAAGCATGACCGCCGACTTTCAGCCTGGCCCTGTTGATTTTGAAAGTGGTGTGGTTACCAAGATTGTAATCATTATAGGTAACAGGATCAATATCTCCCGGTGTGGCAAAACGAAACTGCAACCGGCTCTGTAACTGGAACAAAAATTTCTTATTCTTTGTCTGTAGTTCGATACCCTTGCTGCCATATTTAACATCCATGAGTTTTGAACTGTCCTGTTGCTCCTGTGCGGATGCCGTGAAAGAAGCAGCCGCAAAACCCGTTGTCAGTAAAAAAAATAGGTACCGCATATTGTTTGTTTTTGCCAATCATTCGTTTTCACAAATTGAGGTACTAACCGCTTTACCTGTTCCAGTTATGACCAAATACAATATAATAACCGAAGCTACCCGGGCTATAGGCAATATCGACACCTGCCCGTATTTTAAACAGCCGTGCAATCAGGTATCGGAAACCTGTGCCCATACTATACACCGTTTTGGCTTCTCCCACACTCTGGTCTCTACCGATGGCTTTTGCCAATCCGCCAAAACCTACAACGCTCCATCGCGGAGTTACATCAAAACGCTGCTCGGTTTCCAACAGCATGGTTGTTGCACCCTGGTACCTTGCTGCCGGCACACCACGCAATGAGATACCGGGTAATAAATAAAATGGGGGATCATCAAATACATGTTGTATTTCGACACGTAAACCGCTTACCCATATTTTTTTAACCGGTAAAAACCAATTGAGTGATGCATCGGCACGTTGGTAATTAAAATCGCTGGCTGTCCAGGATGCGTTTGTACTGTACAATACATGTATCCTTGCGCCTTTGTCTGCAGTGAAAACGCTGTTGCGTTTATCCCAGTCGAGGAAAACACCCAACGCACCTGTCTGGTTATCTAATTCTTTCTGCCTGATTATATCCGGTACCTGCCCAGTGAATCTCGGTTTTGCTTTGCTTCGCATATACACATACTGAAGACCGAGATACACATCCTGCTTACTTATTTTTTTGGAGAGGGAAAGTAATACAGGTGTTGTAGCGATATTAAAAGAGAACTCTTTTTCACCCACCAATGGCAGTGTACGGTAATAAGAAAGATTCAGACTGGCATACCCAATCCCTACTTTATATTTCATAGACAGTTTAGGTATACTGCCTGAACGAAAAGCAGCCAGCGCCCAACTGCCGTTAAGGGTGTACATGGCCGCACCGGCAGTAATCGTAGGTGGCATATACCCACTACCGGGCGGCGTTTTTGCCGGTTTGATAAACATCGGTATCAACAACCCGCCAAAACCTCCCAAAGCTGGTTCGGTAACAATCATCGGTACAGGAATAAACCCTTTGGGGTCGAGTAAAAAACTACTGAAATCAAGTTTGCCATCCAGTGTATCGTACAGTACCGGTTTTTTCTTATTTGTATCAACTGTTTGTTTTTCCTGTGCCGGTAAAATAGTTGCCAGCAGCATACAGCAACAAAATATTATTGCATACTGTATATATACCCGTTTGTTATTCGCCTGTATTTGTCTGGATGACCGTTGCCCATTCATACATTACTATTTCATTCAACTGAATTTTACTGTTTGGCGGCGGCAGCTTCCGCTCTTTTTCTTGCCGCTTTTGCCCGGCCGATAGGCATGTGGGTATAGATATAAAAACTATTATTGGATTGCTGGCCGGCCATATCTTTTACCACATCACTGAAACCCCATCCATACCGTACACCCACTGACATCACTTTTGCTTTACCGATCAGTAGACCCATCCCACCCAGCATACCAACATCAAATGTGCTGATATTCGCTTTGCTGTCCCGCTCCAGTGCAGATTCTCCCTGTGGCAGGCTAACGGCAAATTTGTCTTTTGCATTTAACCTGATAGCCATGGAAGGGCCGGCTTCGAAATAAAATTCTTTTGACAAGAGGTACTGTATGGTTACAGGCAGAGCCAGATAACCGATATTCCTGGTGAATTCGCCGCTGGCATAAGCGGCATCGATTGTTGCATTACCGACAGAGTAAGGTTTCATACCCGCCGCACCACGACTGTATTTTGCCATCATCTCAACATTTGCGCGCCACTTTTCATTCAGTTTATAGGTAAGAAAAGTGCCGAGGTCGAATTTTGCAAGAGACGAAGATGGATGGATACCTGATAAAGTGTTCCAGCTATAATCAAAGTGCAAACCAAAAGAAAGTTCATCGGTGTTCAGCTTATCGCCGAATATCAGGCTGAGTACTACCTGTCCTTTTGTTTGTGTAAAAGGCGCAAATAATAAAAAAAATAAAGTGAACTGCTTTAACTTTTTCATTTGCTCCTGTTTTTAAATCCCTGGAAACGGTAATTCAGGTTGAGCAGGAACTGGCTGCGTTTGCCAAATACACCCAGTTCGGTACGTAATATCCATTTTTTGTTGAACTGGTATTGCGCACCAAAAATCAGGTTGAAAGGCGCAGTTACTTTTTTATCGAGCAGATACTGAACAGTAGCATTGCCTGGATCGCGCCCCTGCGAGATATCTTCGAGTTTATCTATGATCTGGTCAGCAACGACTCGTTGTGCCGGTGGCAGCGTAGCCTCCCATTCGCGCAGCCGCAGAATAAGATTGCCTTGATTGGTTCCAAACTTTGGAAATATATCTGTGAGTTTAAGACTTCCGCGTGTATCATTCTGCAAACTCTGGTAAAATACGCCTCCCCAGATAGCAAGACTCCTGTCTACTTTCTGCGGACTGATCAAGGTATGCCCGACCCGAAAGCTGCTGTTAAATGCGGGAACAGGTTCGGCAACTGCATCTACATTTGCCCAGTTCTTATTGTTATCCCAGGCGAGCCATACAGGACCGATTCCCCCCGCAACTGTAGCGCCTATACCTACCGAGCTGACAGAAAAATGCTGTGAAGTACTGAACGCTGCGGGTTGTGCAATGTTGACATCTGTGTTAGTGGTACCCACACCGAAAATGCCATACAGGTTCAAAAAAGGAAACAGCCAGATATCCGGACGAACAGAATATACATTACTGGTGGCGATGGTGGGGCCAAACTGCAGGAACTTACTCATATCCACCATGGGTCCCCCATTAAAACCGATATTGGTACTACTGATGGTGATTTCCTGCCGCTGGGTAAAATAAATCGCACTGATACCCATGGCATACGGGATATCGAACCCTTTCTTATACGCCTGTTTTCCGAGTATCGGGAAAGTGTACCCATAGTCCATTTTCTTCAGGCTGTCATAATAGGCTTTGTGAAATGGATTAATTTCTTTGATCGTGTATTGACCGAGACCGGCATTAACGCTTGCAAAGAAAAAAAACAGTGACAGCAGGTTTTTAGAATAGCCCATAACGGATCTGTTTTAGCAATGTATCTGTTGAACAATATTTACAATTACTTAATTAATACGTAATGTCTGAGTTTGAAGATCCGGTTAGGGGCTAAAGCCCTAACCCCGCTACTATTCTAACCCCAGCCTTAAGGCTGGGGTTATTGAAAACAAATAGATAAGGGCTTTAGCCCCTAACAGGATCTGTAAACCCAGACACTAAATTGATACGACCAGAATCGCATCACCTGGCGTTCCTATTCAAAAGCAAATACTTTCTTGAAGTCCTTTTTCATATCTACCACCAGCCAGTTTTTTTCTTTCGCTTCTACCAAAGCAGTCTCGAGGTGGCCCGACAGTGTTTTCAAAGCATATTCATATTCACGTGCAGCATCTGTATGATGCACGATCAAACAAAAACTTTTGTATTTGCTACCGCTGGTGTATTGCAGCATGGCCTGGTCGCCATCACTGTTGCCTGCGCAGAAAACAGGCACTTTACCTATGAAGCGATGAATGGCAACCGGTTTCTCTGTCTTATCATCAAAGAAAACAGCGCCGGTTGTTTTGGTGATCACAGGTTTGCCATCAACTACTGCATACTTTGCGTCGCCATAGCTGCCGATCACCTGGTACGGAGGGATACCGTACACTTCTTCACTCCATACCCGCATAAAATCAGCGCCGCCGCCGCTGACGATAAATGTTTTAAAATCATGTGCACGCAAATAACCCAGCAGTTCTACCATGGGCAGATACACATTCTCTTTATATAGTTTTCCGAATTTTTTATCTTTTGCCGTATCGATCCAGTTACGCACTGCCTGGTTAAATGCAGTTTCTGATTGTGCATTGTGACTGGCATTGACCAGTTTGAATACACCGGGAACGCCTGCTTTTTGCAAGGGCGCCAAATCACCTTCGATCACGCCTTTTAAAACGGGGTCCTTTTGAAACTCAGGATGGGATGGCGCCAAAGCCTTGAGATTGGCTATAGCAAACAGGAGTTGGAAAGGCGCGGGTTGCTCCGTCCATAATGTTCCATCATTATCGAATACGGCAATACGGTCTGCTACCGGGATAAAATCAGGCGAATCTTTGTCCGTTGCATTTTTTACCCAGTCGTGTATGCGCATACGTGTACTATCTGACCATGAGGATAGTGAAGGATGATCAGTACCTGTTTTTGCCGCTTCTTTATGACTATCCGTTTCGCTGTTGCCACATGCGGCAAGCAAAACGGTTACCGAACAAATCAATAAGATTTTTTTCATCATACTATTTTTAAAAAAATTTTCTTCGTGTTTACTTTGTGCCTTAGTGTCTTAGTGGTTCAAATGCAACTGAACCACTAAGACACTAAGGCACAAAGAAGGCACGAAGGTTTATTTACCAAGCCGTTTTGAAATACCCATTCCGATGCTCCATGTATCGTAAGCTTTCCAGCGAACGTCATAAGCAAGTGTACCCATTACCTCCCAGCCTTTGGGCAGTTCTACCCCATATTCTATCCCCGCACGGTTCAGGAACAGATTTTCTTCTTTGGCAAACTCTTCACCCAGTCCAAATAAAAAACTCCATCGTTTTCCGGGTTTATAAATGGCCATCAGGGCCGGGGCTATCGGGTAGCTTCTTTCGATCACACTGCCGCCTTCTCCTTCCACTTTAAATTTTTCAATAACAATATCGGTGTGTAACCCGATCGACCATTTGGGATGAAATACATACGTATAGTCAATACCCCAGGATGGCACATCGAGTGTTTTCTTTTTGCCGGATTCATCCCTCCCTTCAAATATATGGGCATGGCCTATAACCAGACCCAACTGTGAATGAGGTTTAAACGCTTCTTCTTTTTCTTCTTTCTTTTCTTTTTCTGCGCGCTCCTGTCCTACACTACTGCTGCACAGGAATGCTGTTGTAACAAAAACAGAGACGATCAATATGATGCACTTTCTTATGCCTGTATTGTGTAACATAGAATTACATTTTACCCCGATTAATGCCTGAGCGAATGGTTGATTCATGTAAGCCATTGAGATGGGCGCAATGTTTTCAGGATTGGCTCCCTGTTGATAAAACAGGGATAAGACTTTCGCCGGTATATGGCGAAAGTCTTATCCGTTTTATTGTCATTATTCAACTTAGCTACTTCTTTTACTGCTGGTAGCCCCTGCTTAGTTTTTCCATGGTACCCTCTATCGCTTTTTTCAGGCTAAGTGATTCAGCTTTTTGTCTGGGAGGATAATCACCCAGGCTCTTTAAATGCGCAGCGAGGAATGGCTGTGCAGCGGCAGGCGCCCACATTTTGGCAGCAAAGAATTTACGACCCACATATCCCCATTCGTGACTTTCAGGATCCATTTTTTCCAACGGATCCATTAAGAGGTTGAACACATAAGGAACATTGGGATATTTCTTTTCATTCCACCAAATACCCTCATACTTAACACCGATATGCATTTTCCAGGCATCCACACGGATAGCCATCAGGTCAGTTTCGTCATAGAAGAAAAATTCCCTGCGTGCCGTTTTAGATTTTCCGGCCCAGTAATCCAATTGGTTGTAGCCGTCAAGGTGTACTTTGTAGGTACTATTACCCATTTTGTAACCGGTAAGCAGGTCTTTTTTAAGATTTGGCAAACCGGCTGCGGCAGCCAGTGTTACAAACAGATCTTCATGACTCTGGATACCATTGAAATCAGTGCCGGGAGCAATCACGCCGGGATATTTAACGAGACAGGGAACACGCAGACCACCTTCCCAGGTAGTACCTTTTTCACCACGGAACGGCGCATAACCACCGTCGGGCCACATCATCAGTTCATTACCATTATCCGTTGTATAAACAACAATGGTATTGTCTTCGATACCCATTTCTTTTATTTTGGCCAGGATTTGTCCAACCTGTTCATCATGTTCCAGCATTTTTGCACGAACCACATCTTCTTCCGCACGACCTTCGTCTACAGCCATCTGAGTATATTTTTTAGGAGGATGGCTCCAGATATGGATAGCGGTTGTATTAAACCAGAGGAACATCGGTTTATCACTTCCTTTTTGCTTGTCCATAAATGCTAACGTGTGGCCCAGAACTTCCCCATCGAATGTTTCCATTCTTTTACGGGTTAAAAAACCGGTGTTCTCAATTTTTTGTTTGCCCACTTTTCCCCAACGGTCTTCTACCGTGGCATCATCTGTATTGGTGGCCCATGCATGCAGTACGCCGCGCGGGCCTACTTTTTTGGAATACTCCGGATTTTTCTGACCAGGGTAATCCAGTTCTTCCGGCTCTTCTTCTGCATTCAAATGGTAGAGGTTACCAAACCACTCATCAAACCCGTGATTGGTGGGAAGAAAATCGTTACGGTCGCCGAGATGGTTTTTACCAAACTGGCCGGTTGCATACCCTTGTGATTTCAATACTTCCGCCAGGGTTGGATCTTCTTTTTGAATACCGAGTGCCGATCCCGGGATACCGATGGTGGTCATACCTGACCTGATCGGCAACTGCCCGGTAATAAATGCCACCCGGCCAGCGGTACAACTGGGTTGTGCATAGTGGTCAGTGAAAAGACCGCCTTCTTTTGCAATGCGGTCGATATTGGGTGTACGGCCCATCATTCCATGGGTGTATGCACCTACGTTCCAGGTGCCGATATCGTCACCAAAGATGACAACTATATTGGGTTTAGCGCGGGATTTGCTCTGGGCAAATAATGTCAACGAGCTGACAATACATAACCCACCTCCCAGGAGTATTGTCCGAAACAGCATTTTTTTCATTTTCATACAAGTTGGTTTTTGAAGCATTTAGAATGGTATTTAAAAGAGTTCAGGTTTTATCAATCGGCCACACAACGGAAACCCGTGTGTTCAAGCCCGGTATCAGATGTTGTTTTCATTCTTGCCGAAGCCCGGTAACTGGCACAATAAGAAACATGACAGAGAAAAGAACCACCCCTTGTTACACGTTTGGGCGCATTGGGTTCGTCGGGGTCATAACTATCATTAGGTCCTTGGGGATTGTCGGCAACTTTGCCGTCAAACTGCTTGTAATAATCGGAGCGATACCAGTCGGAGCACCATTCCCAAACATTACCGGCCATATCATATAAGCCGTAACCATTGGGCTGGAAACTTTTTACTGGCGCTGCACGGCTGAATTTATCCCATGTTGTATTCTTATCAGGAAAATGTCCCTGCCAGGTATTGGCTTTGGCTTTGCCTTTTTCTACATCTTCATTTCCCCAGCTATAGGTGTTCTCGTTTAATCCGCCACGACCTGCATATTCCCATTCAGCTTCGGTTGGTAAACGTTTACCAGCCCATTTGGCATAGGCCACTGCATCATACCAGGATATATGTACCACCGGGTAATCTTCTTTTCCTTTGATATTGCTTCCTTCTCCCTGGGGCTGCCGCCAGCTGGCATTTTTCTTCCAGCTCCACCAACTGCGCAGGTCGTTTAACGGAACCGCATTGGCGGGTGGGGTAAACACCAATGATGCCGCTACCAGCAAACTATCCGCAGGCTTGGGTGTACCCGGCGGAACCTGTGATTTCAGTTCTTCCCAGTCTGGTTTTTTTTCTGCAGTGGTTACATAACCTGTTGCTTTTACAAATGCCGCAAATTGTGCATTGGTTACTTCGGTTACATCCATCCAGAAGCCTTTTACTTTTACTTTGTGTTTGGGATACTCATCGGCACGGCCTATTTTATCTGAGGCGCCCATGGAAAACTCACCGCCTTCCACCCATACCATCCCCTCATGTGAGGCCGGTTTGCCGGATGATGATACTGAATCGGCTGTTACGCCAAAACGGGAGGGTACATTACTTGCGCAACTCACTACATGCTGCATACTATCAGCCTTGCGTGTACTGTCCGCAATTGCTTTTTCATCAGTTTGTGTTCCTGAGCAGGCTGACAGCAGTAAGCTGACCGCCAAAAAAATCGGGGTAACTGTTTTCTTTCCAGGATTCTTTGTGTTGTTTTGGTTCGGGATCTTCGTCATAGCTTCTTTGGTTGTTGCTTTCGGCTTTTAAGTATGGGTTGATGACCTGTCTTTTATTTAAATGGTTTTACTGTTGTCTATTTGGGGAACAGGAATATGGCTGCGGCTCTCCAGCCCCAGTCTGCCTTACTACTGCCACTGGGTGAAGCGAGGTTAAACCTTGGTCCTATGGCCAGTGATACTTTTTGTTTACCAAGGCTGGTCAATCCGCTGATGGATGGCACGAACCATAATGTGGAACTATTGGCTTTCCAGTTCTGTGTCCATTCAAACATTCCGCCGAGACCCGCGCCGCTTTTCCAGTTATAGGTTAAAAATGGCTGCGCAAAAAACTGGCTCAGATCTGCCCTGCTTGAACTGCCTGCAACGCTCCAGATCTGGTTAACCAGCGCACCAATCGTCAGGCCATTGTGCTGGTGCAAGGCAATAGCGGTAGGGCCCAGGCCAAACTTTTTTGCTGTAAGGAAATCATTGGTACCGGTAGGTATCAGCAAAACGGGGCCAACGCCCCAGGTAAACCCGTTTTTGGTATTGGTGGGACTGAAAAAGCCGCTCAAAACCGCATCTCCCAGCCCATTTTGTTTTTGTCCGGGTCCGGTGATATTGTACTGCGTTACAATCGGAAGAACCACCCGGGTGATCAGGTTCAGGTTTTTACTGAGCCCGATAGGAACCACCGGTTGAAAATTCATGGTATTACGGGTACCGCCCATGCTGCCGATCCCGTAATCTGTGTTATTTTGAAAAGGGATGCTGATCAGGCTGGCGATCGGGTTGGCCAGTTTTTTGGCCAGTTCTGCTGCTTCGTCTTTCTGGGCATATAGACTGGCAATGCTTAGTAACAGCATTGCCGCCAACAGGGCAGTAGTTTTTTTCTTAAAATTCATTCAGCAGGTTTTTAGTTGCTCTTAACGAATCATGGGATATTCCGATAATTCAATGAATTTACGCTGGTATTACAGAGGGCGCTTTCATATTGGCTCAGTTCTTTGCCAAAAAACAGAATTTGGTTTGCCAAAAAACAGAAACTGCCAAAACTTATAGAGAGTGGCAGGCGGTTTTCCATTACATCTTTTCTATCGAAGTAAATAGCCGTAACCATGGCTAAAATGCTTTGATTCAGCATACCGGTAAGTCAACCGATGGCTATATGACCGAAATCGCCTTTGTAAAGGGCTACCTGGATGGTATTTGGGATAGGCAGATCAATATGTCATTTTGTTTAATATATTATAATGAGGTCTTCCTTGCATGTTAAGTCCATATCCATGTGTTTAGCATGTCGCAATAACCAATACAATACATAGTTACCCCCTACCCCTGTTGTGGGTAGTGAACAACACCTCCTGCATGTAGAAACTATTGGACAGCTACCCCTGCTTTTTCTTTCTTGCTGATTTTAGTTCCTTTTTATTAAGTGTGATATCATCGCCTTTGGTATCCCATTCTTCGTTTTTGCGGCTGTCGAGATCGTCTTTGTTTTCCGGGCTCCTTTGTTTGTGATTGGGGCCCTTTGTTTTTGGGCCCGGGGTATTGCTATTCTGTATCATAACTTCCTTTTTATATACCCGTTCCAAATTCATGCCACCAGGTTCGCCTGCACATAAAAATCAGGGGGTAGTCTGTGCCTTCTGTGGCAAAAAAATATCGCCACAGAAGGCACAGATTCATACACACAAGACAAAATAAGTTTGCGGAGAAAAAACTTATCACTTAGATTTGAATTACCGACAGGTTCTTGTCGAGACACTACATTCCACCGTAACCCCCGTTACAATTTTCAATCTTTTTAATGGCTTTACATGTGTACCCCAACCGTGGTGGTGTACTGAATGTATTTATCTACCTGTAAAAAATAACTGCTCTATGGAAAAACACATACTGCTGATCGATGATGATATGGATGAACCTGATATTTTTATCAACGCCCTCACAGAAGCCGGCGTTCGCTTCAAATGCACCTGGGCAAATGGGGCCGACCAGGCATTGGTGTACCTGGAAAACATCATTCCCGATCTTATCGTGCTGGATTTTAATATGCCCAAAACAAATGGTCTTGAATTATTGTTTATGCTGAAAAACAACAGTACCCTGAAACACATACCCGTGATCATGTATTCCGCAACAATGGATGCGGGTCTTATTGCAAAAGCCATACACGCAGGCGCCACCAAATGCGTACGCAAACCCTATAATATGCAGGAACTGCCTGTTTTACTACAACCGTTTTTCCAGTAACATGAATTTTTATAATTCATCCGGTTCATTATCTTTGTTGCCTACCGCTTTTCAGCCGGAACGATACATACTCTCTGCGTCAATTGGCCCTTGCCCCTTTTTTCCGGCAATTTCATTTTATATACTTTATCGTTTTTACTACCAATGTGCATGCAGTTTGTATGTGATACGCCAGGGTTTTAGAAAACGGAGTGATGTATATGAGCGAAACTACTGCTAACCCGCATGCCAACCACCCTGTGCTGCTACAGGCCATACTTGATACGTTCCATAGCGGTATCCATGTGTTTCATGCTATCCGTGATACCTATGGCGATATCCACGATTTCCAGTTTGTATTACTCGGTAAAAAAAGCGTGGCCTTTAACGACCGCAGCGATCTTGGCGGGAAAAAACTGTTCACAGAATACCCGTCTTATCAAACGCAGCTGGAAAGTCTTAAACAGGTAGTGGAAACAGGTGTTCCCAAAACACATGAGGTACATATCAGTGCTGGTGGAAAAGATACCTGGTACCTGGTATCTGATTCAAAATTCGGCGACGGGTTTGTAAACGTTTGGGAAGATATTACCGAACACAAACAGGCGGAAGAAAAGATCAGGGATCTGAACAGGACATTACAGATCAATAACCGCGAGCTGGCATCCCTCAACTCTGAGCTGAAAACCTTTAACTCTATTGCCGCCACCGATTATACCGATACTTTACGGAAGCTGTACACCAATCTTGAATTCATCATCTCCAATGATGCCCGTAACCTGACAGATGAAGGAAAAGCCAATGTAAGAAGGGCACAGTCGGCCATACAGCGAATGAAACTGCTGACCGATGATATCGTTTCCTATTCGAGCATCCAGACACATGATACCGATCTGCAGCCGATCGACCTGGTGGTTATGTTGCTGAATATCCAGGATGATATGCAAAGGATATGGCCCGGTATAGCGATCAAAATAGATTGCCAGGATGATATGCCCGAGATACAGGGCTATCCGTTCCTGCTAAGCCTGCTGTTCCATCACATTATTGATAACGCAATAAAGTTCCGCAAAGAAAATACCACACCCGTTATCAGGGTAAGCTGTGGCCAGGTGCAGGAATCCAAACACCCTGCTGCCATTCCCGGGATCAGGTATAACCAATACACCATTTCGGATGAGGGCATCGGCTTTGATATGCAGCACTCGGACAGCATTTTTTCCATTTTTTACCGTCTTCACCCAAAAGGCGCTTACAAAGGTTCCGGTATCGGCCTGGCCATCTGCCGGAAAATCATGGATATCCACGGGGGCTTTATTGTAACGGAAAGCGGGCCGGATAAAGGGGCCAGTTTTCATTGCTATTTCCCGGTGTCTTGAGCTTTCAGCTCTCAGCCATCAGCTTTCAGCTATCAGCCTTTTATTATTATGATTTGATTTTCAACTATTTAGAGGGTAAAGTGGTAGCTATTGAGTAAAAAAATGGCTCCTGCCTGAAGGCTGATGGCTGAAAGCTGATGGCTGATAGCTGATAGCTAAAGGCCAAAAGCTTTCCTCCAAAACCCCAAATCCCTTACCTTTGCAGCCCGAATTTTAAATACCCTTATATGGCTACAATTACCAGAGAGAACATCGGTCTGTTGAATGATAAACTGACCGTTATAGTAAACAAAGATGATTATTACCAGGGCTTTGAACAGAGCCTGAAAAAATATGCGAAAACCGCCAATATCCCGGGCTTTCGTAAAGGAATGGTTCCTGCCGGACTGGTGAAAAAAATGTACGGTCAGGGTGTTTTTAGTGATGAGGTACTGCGTAAAGTGGAAGCTGAGCTGAATGCTTACATGAATAAAGAACAACTGGAAATTTTCGCCCAGCCACTACCGCTTGATAATGATGCCCGTTCGCTCGATATGAACAATCCCGCAGACTACCAGTTTGCCTTCGAGATCGGCCTGAAACCGGCTTTTGAGATCGATGCTAAAAAAATAAATGTTACCCGTTACAAAGTAGACGTTACGGATTCCATGATACAGGAAGAAGTTGACCGCCTGCAGGTGCGCAACGGCAAAATGACCGAGCCGGAAGCTGTAACCAGCGACGAAAATGTACTCAATGTAAAATTCATTGAAACAGACGCAGAAGGTAATGAAGTAGAAGGCGGTATCAGCAAAGACAATTCATTACTGGTAAAATATTTCTCTGAGTCATTCCGCAAGAATTTCACCGGTAAGAAAAACGATGACGAAGTTGTATTGCAACTCGACAAAGCTTTTGGCGAAAAAGAACTCGATGCCATCCTGCAGGACCTTGGTTTAACCAAAGAAGACGCCGGCAAAACCTTCAAACTGAAGATCACCAAAGTGGGCCTGATCGAAAAAGCGGAACTGAATGAAGATTTCTTCAAAGCAGTTTACCCGGGTAATGAGGAGATCAAAACGGAAGCTGATCTCCGCAACGCAGTAAAAGCAGATATTGAAGGGCATTTTGATCAGCAGGCACGCAACCAGATCCACGACCAGATCTACCACCACCTGGTGGACCATACCACCATGGATTTCCCCGAAAGCTTCCTGAAACGCTGGCTCCAGACCGGTGGCGAACAACCCAAAACTGCCGAAGAGGCAGACAAGGACTACCCCACTTTTGTCAACCAACTGAAATGGACCCTCGTAAGCAGCAAACTGATCGAGGACAATAAAATAGAAGTACTGCCGGAGGATATCCGCAATTTTGCCAAACTGCAATTGTTCCAGTACATGGGTGGCCAGTTAGGCACCCTGGGCGATAACCAGCAATGGGTGGATGACTACGCCGACCGTATGATGAAAGACAGGAAATTTGTAGAGGATAGCTACCACCGCATCAGCACCGACAAGCTTTTCAGCACGCTGGAGCAGGAAGTAAGCGCCAAAGAAGAAGGCATCAGCGCAGAGAAATTTGCGGAGAAGCTGCACCACCATCATCATTAATTCCATCGATGAAAAGGCGGGTTATAAATAACTGCCGGACCTTGGGTCCGGCTTTTTTATTAAGCATACAAACAAAAAATGTGTCTCGAAATGCAAGTCACGCCGGAAAAATATCCCGTAGGGATAACAGCTTAATAGAACATCACGTTACATACCAGCACTATGCCCCGTAGGGGCTACCCTCTGCGGGTCGTGGGTAGCCCCTACGGGGCATAGTCCATACAAAACACAACTGTTTTCTATTAAGCGGTTGCCCCGATGGGGCAGTTAGCAGTCGTGAATGTGGTTTGAGCTCACCGAATGAGGCATTGATTTTTATACGATTCGGCACTGCACCTGGTACAGACCGACCGACGTTTTGTCGCAAAATCATCTTTGCACAGTATTTGCCCTAATATCAGTCCTGAAATACCAAATCACTTATCTTCAAAGCGAAAAATCGACCATATATGAACTTAGGAAAAGAATTTGAACAGTACGCAGTCAAGCACCGTGGCATCAGCAGCGCCAGTTTACATAGTTACCAGACGAATGGTTTTACTAACCTCACGCCTTATATTATTGAAGAGCGCCCCATGAATGTGGCCAGTATGGATGTATTCAGCCGTTTGATGATGGACCGTATCATCTTTCTCGGTGAGGGGATCAATGATTATGTGGCCAATATCGTTACCGCACAGCTGCTCTTCCTCGAAAGTACCGATCGCGGACGTGATATACAGATGTATATCAACAGCCCGGGCGGTGGTGTATATGCCGGTTTGGGTATTTATGATACTATGCAGTTCATCAGTCCTGATATAGCCACTATCTGCACAGGTATGGCAGCCAGCATGGCGCAGATCTTATTGTGTGCCGGGGTACCGGGGAAAAGAACGGCGCTGCGTCATAGCCGCGTAATGATTCACCAGCCAAGCGGCGCTATCGGCGGGCAGGCCAGCGATATCGAGATCACCGCGCGCGAGATCAAAAAACTGAAACAGGAACTATACAATATTACTGCGCACCATACCGGCAAGGAACCGGCAATCATCGCCACCGACAGCGACCGCGATTTCTGGATGACCGCGCAGGAAGCGAAGGAGTATGGGTTGATAGATGAAGTGCTGATGACCAATCCGAGGAAAGAAAAGAAGTAAGCTTTCAGCTGTCAGCCATCAGCTGTCAGCTTTGAGTTTTGAATAAAACAAATCAAATTCATTAATCATAAGAATGGCTGAAGGCTGATAGCTGACAGCTGATAGCTAAAAAAGAAATTATGATCCAGTCAAAATACATGGCCCCCTATCTCAACGACGACGAAGAGAACGAACCAAAGAATGAACCGGCACAGGAACAACCTGTCAATGATTTTATGACCAAGAAACTGGAGAAGATGTTCTTCGACAGAAGGGCCGTATATCTATGGGGTGTGGTAGATGATAAATCTGCAAGGGAAGTGGTGACCAAATTATTATTGCTTGATGCCGATAATACTGGTGAAGAGATCAAATTCTATATCAATAGCCCAGGTGGTGTGGTAACCAGCGGTATGGTGATACATGATACGATGAAACTGATCAAAAGCCCGGTAAGTACTATTTGTATGGGGCTTGCAGCCAGCATGGGTTCTATCCTCCTGAGCGCCGGTGATAAAGGAAAACGCTTTATTTTCCCACATGGGGAAGTAATGATACACCAGCCCAGTCTTGGCGGATACTTCCAGGCCAACAGTGCCGATATAGAAATTCAGGCCATCCAGATCCGCAAAACCAAGGAATTGGGTGCTAAGATACTGGCTGCCAACTGCGGAAAAACACCCGAGCAGATCCTGAAAGACTTCGACAGGGACTACTGGATGGATGCCCAGGAAGCCGTAAAATATGGGATAGTGGATGCTGTTCTTGACAAAATTTAAGGCTGGCACAGCTTTTTTGGCATCTTTTGGCTAACAAAACCGCAACAAACCGCTCAACTGTGATAGCTTTGCAACGGTTTTCAGCAAATGCTTGTCTGTTTGGCAGCGCTATTCCTTAATAAAGCATACCCATGGCAAAAACATCACAATTACATTGTTCCTTCTGTGGCCGCAACCGCGATGAGGTAAAGATCCTTATTGCCGGCCAGGATGGTCATATCTGTGAGAACTGCGTGGAGCATGCACAGGAGATCATAGCCCAGGAGCTTACTTCCAAGCAGGAAGGATCGGGTAGTTCTGCCAATTTTAAACTCAATGTGCGCCGCCCTGCCGAGATCAAAAAATTCCTTGATGAATATGTGATTGGCCAGGATGATGCGAAGAAAGTATTGTCCGTTGCCGTTTACAACCACTACAAAAGAGTAAACCTGAAGCAGCAGGCTGATGAAGTGGAGATCGAGAAAAGTAATATCATCATGGTGGGTGAAACCGGTACGGGAAAAACCCTGCTGGCCAAAACCATCGCCCGTTTGCTGAACGTACCGTTTGCCATTGTGGATGCCACCGTATTTACAGAGGCAGGCTATGTAGGCGAAGATGTAGAAAGCATGCTTACCCGCCTGCTGCAGAACTGTAACTATGATGTGACCGCGGCAGAACGTGGTATTGTATATGTGGATGAACTGGATAAGATCGCACGCAAAGGCGATAACCCTTCCATTACACGCGATGTAAGCGGTGAGGGTGTACAGCAGGGATTGTTGAAAATGCTGGAAGGAACAGAAGTATTGGTTCCCCCACAGGGCGGACGCAAACACCCTGAGCAGAAAATGATCAAAGTGGATACGCGTAATATCCTTTTTATATGTGGTGGCGCTTTTGACGGAATTGACAAAGTGATCGCCCGCAGGGTAAATACCAATGCGATCGGTTTCAGTGTGAATAAAGAAGAACAGGAGCACCAGCGTAAAAACCTGCTGGAGTTTATCAATGCACAGGATCTGAAATCCTTCGGGTTGATACCTGAACTGCTGGGCCGTTTACCGGTGATCACACACCTGAACCCGCTGGATACAGAAACATTAAAAAGCATCCTGACAGAACCTAAAAACTCACTGATCAAACAGTTCACCCGTTTATTTGAACTGGAAGGAATTGAACTGACGATCGATAACGAGGTACTGGATTTTATGGTGAAGAAAGCGCTTGAATACAAGCTCGGTGCCAGGGGCCTGCGCAGTATCTGCGAAAGTATCTTAACTGATGCCATGTTTGAACTGCCCGGAACCAATACGCTGAAACTGCATATCTCGCTTGATTATGCAGAACGGATGTTTAATAAGAGCAAGCTGAGTGCGTTGAAGGTAGCTTAATCGCGGATTACACGGATTTTGATATGATTTTTATGATATGGCGACGGGGTTTCCCGTCGCTTTTTTTATTTAGTCAAATACAACAGCAAGCCTATCATACAAATCATAACAAAAATCCGTGTAATCCGTGATCGAAAACCCGTGTAATCCGCGATCAAAATCCGTGCAATCAGCGATGGGAATAACTTCTTATCGCTTTTTTGTTTTCTGCAAGTAATATTGTGCCAGGCAATCAAACTCTCTTTAGCTCTTTTTCTCTTGTTCTTCTCTTAGCGAAACTGTCCGGTATGCGGGTTTTTGTTTCACTAAGAGAAGAACAAGAGAAAAAGAGCTAAGGAGAGCTTTGCTCAGATTTTTTACATGTTTAAATGCCATTATTTCTGTACCACTCAACCTTATTAATATGAACGAATTAGTAACCCGTCTTGTAAACGATGCAGGACTTACCCCGCAACAGGCACAGAAAGCCATTGAAACCATTGCCGGTTTTGTAAAAGAAAAATTCCCCATGCTCGGTGGAGCGGTGGACCAGGTGTTTGCGACAGGAAGCCCAGAAGAATAGAGAACAGAAGAGCAAGGAACAGATGAACAAGGATCGGAAAAAATACTTCAACATTCCTTGCTCATCTGTTCCTTGTTCATCTATTCCCTATCTGATGCTTTCCGGAATAATCACCGTAAACTCCGTTCCCTTCCCCGGTTCGCTTTCTACGAGCAGTTCGCCGCCGTGTTTGGTGATGAGGTCGCGGCATAACATCAGGCCGAAACCGCTTCCTTTTTCATAAGAGGTGCCTGTGGTGTTGTAATACATTTTAGCATTTACTTTTTCGATCGTTTCCTTTGTCATGCCAATACCTGAATCCTTTACGGTCAGGTACAATGTATCGCCCTGCACCCTGGAGTTGAGTTCGATGTATCCATGTTCATTGGTGAACTTGATCGCGTTGCTGATCAGGTTACGGCAAACGATCCTGATCATTTCTTTTTCAGCCATGATGTTGATATCCTTGCTCACATTATTGATCAGCCGTATTTTTTTATTGATCAATGGAAGACGCTGTTCATCCTCCAGCGCTTTTACGAGCAGGAAAAGATTCAGTTTTACTTTATCATTTTCCTGGCCGTTCATCTGTCCTTTTATCCAGAACAGCAGGTTATCGAGCAGTGATGTTGTGCCGATGTATTGTGTTTCGAGCTGTTGCAATAATATGTCGGCTTCTTCCTTGGGCACCATGCCCTGATTCACAAGATTGAGTATTCCCTTTGTATTGACCAATGGTGTACGCAGGTCATGTGAAATGATGGACAGGAGTTTGTTCTTTGTTTTATTATCTTCTTCCAGCAGGATATTCTGGTTGGAGATCTCCTTGTTTAACTGATCCAGTGACCCGGCATTTTTTTCAATGATCTCATTTTTCTGTTTCAGCTCTTTACCAAAAAAACGCTGACGCTGGTAATTGACGAGCGCCAGCACCGCCAGTACCGCCACAATGATCAGGATAAACGTACCCACGGTGATTACCAGTAACTGCTCCTGCTGCACACGACGGGCGCCAGTAGCTTCGCGCTCGGCATTGGCTTTCTGCTGGTCCTGGCTCTTGATCACTTCAATAAAATTCAGGGCATATACTTTTTCATTCTCAATCTGGGTCTGTAATATTTTTATCACCGAATCCTGCCACTGGCCAGCCAGCCGGGAATCGCCTTTCTGGCGGTAAGCTTCTACGGTTTGGGTAGCCGCTTCTTTCAAAAGATTATAGGCAGCAACAGCAGAAGCACTCTGGTAAGCACTCATCGCCATACTGATAAATGAATCCAGTTGTCCCTGCTTCCTGAGAATGGTGGCCAGTTGTAACTGGTTCAATGCCGCACCGTACCTGTCATTATTGGCCAGGTCCTTCGCGAGTGATATCCTGAAATTCATTTCAGCTTCCCTGAGATTGCCTTTTTTCTCTTCGAGTAAACCAAAGTGGTAATACACTTTCTTCTCTCCATAGGCGTACCCGTTTTTCCTGGCAAGTACAAGCGCTTCGGTAAACTGCTGTTCCGCAAGGGAAAGATTATTCATAGAGAGATTGACAAACCCGATCGCGTTTTTTACATTGACGATATATTCTGCTTTATTCAACAGCATATATACCCGCAACGATTCATCATACACATCCAATGCTTCCTGCCATTTACTGTCTGCCTGGAGCGACAGGCCTATCTGCTGGTTGGTAAATGCAATATTGAAAGTATCGTTGAGTACCTTAAATAGCTGGAGTGATTTATAGTAGGTTGACAATGCCCTTTTGTCATACCCGCTCTGGTAATAAATACCCGCTTCATACTGGTAGCTGATAGCAAGTCCTTTCTGGTAATTAATGGAGGTAGCGATGTTCTGCGCAACGGCCAGACTGTTCAACGCATTGGGAACATCAAACCGTTTCTGACGAAAAGCCTGTGTATTGAGCGAATCCACTGTTTTTATATTGTTCGCCAATACATCATCTGCCCCATGCACAGGTGAAAGCAGCAGGTTTGAGCATAGGAACAGCACAAGGGCTGAGAAAAAGCAGGGGTTTCTGGTCACAATATTCGTCGAATGATAGAGAAAGATAGAAATAATATATTATACCGGCGCATTAAAAAGCCCTCAATAAGAGGGCCTTTGTATAACAAGCAATCGAAAAAACTAATCCTGTAGAACCTCCCTGGCAATCACTATTTTCTGTATCTCTGAAGTTCCTTCACCAATAGTACACAATTTTGCGTCACGGTAATACTTCTCTACCGGAAAATCTTTTGTATAGCCATAGCCTCCAAAGATCTGTACGGCATCATTGGCGGTTTTCACGGCTGTTTCACTGGCGTAATATTTCGCCATTGCTCCCTGTTTGGTTACTTTTTCGCCGCGCTGTTTGCGGTCGCAGCATTGCCATACCAGCAGGTCGGAAGCCATGATCTCGGTGGCCATATCGGCCAGCTTAAAACTGATGCCCTGGAAACTGGCGATCGGCTGGTCAAACTGGTGTCTTTCCTGTGCATATTGTAATGCGGCTTCATAAGCGCCTTTGGCTATACCTATCGCCAATGCGGCAATGGATATCCGTCCGCCATCCAGTATTTTCAATGCCTGTCTGAAACCATCGCCCACTTCTCCCAAACGGTTTGCATCGGATATGCGGCATTGATCAAATATCATTTCTGCGGTTTCGCTCGCGCGCATACCCAGTTTGTTTTCTTTCTTTCCACCAGCAAAACCAGCTGTTCCCCTTTCCACCACAAAAGCGGTGGAATTACCGCTAGTACGTGGTTCGCCGGTGCGGCAGATCACCACGGCAATATCTCCTGTTTTACCATGCGTGATCCAGTTTTTGGTACCGTTCAGGATCCAGTCATTACCGTCTTTTACTGCTGTAGTTTTCATATTGCCCGCATCGCTACCGGTACCGGGTTCTGTCAATCCCCAGGCACCGATCCATTCTGCGGTGGCCAGTTTAGGGAGCCACTGCTGTTTCTGTTCTTCGGTGCCAAACGTAAGGATATGGTTGGTGCAAAGTGAATTGTGCGCCGCTACACTAAGACCTATTGATCCGCAAACTTTCGATATTTCCTGTATCACCACATTGTATTCATAATACCCTAGTCCTGCACCGCCATATTTTTCCGGAACAAGTACGCCCATCATTCCGAGTTTACCCAGTTCTTTAAAAACCTGTACAGGAAATTCCTGGCTTTCATCCCATTCCATTACATGCGGAAGTATGTATTGGCGGGCAAAATCACGGGCCGTTGCTGCCACCTGTTGTGTTATTTCATCGGGACGAAAATCCATTTCCTTACAATTTAAATAGACGGAGGCTGCCATACAACAAGATTCTCATTGTAAAGCAACCTCCTTATAAAACAAACAACCGTTTGTTAGTGTTGGAGGCAAAAATAGGCTATATTTCCTTACAGCCAAATCATTCTTTATCCTGATGTAACTTATTCATTTTTAATTAACAATACCAGTTTTTGCCACAGCGTATCTGGGATGGGGAAGGCTTTTTTGATATCTTCTAATGACTGGTAAGGCCCATTTTGTTCCCTGAAACTGATAATCGATTTTGCCATGGAATAAGGCATCCCCGTTCTTGACCTGAGATCATAGAGGGAAGCTGTATTCAGGTTGAGTTTGGGCAGGTTAGCAGGTTCAAAACGGAGATAGGGAAGTATTACCGGGAACAACGAATCACTGATTCCGTAGGTTTTTCTGACCTGTTCAAGAGATACAAAGCCACCGATCTTATCCCGGAATTTTACGATACGGTTGGCAAGTACATCGCCGATACCGGGTAAGGATTTCCACTGTTCAACATCTGCAATATTGATATCAATGGGACCAGCCGTCTGCTTATACGTCGATTGCTGAGTAACTGTATTTTTTTCTGCCAAAAACTTGTCTCCTGTTCCTTGCACCCTGTTTCCCTGGATAGAAATATAAGGGATAAGCCTGTCTGCATCTTCTTTCTTCATACCCCAGATCTTACGGATATCTTCCGGCGATCTGAATTTTCCGCCTTTGCTGCGATAGTTTAGGATGGTACGGATCGTCTTCGCCGATATTCCCAATCTCAGCCAGTCATCTTCACCAACCGTATTGGGATCGAATGAAAACATTACGATACCGCGCTTTACTGTATTTACCGGAGGGAAAACAGTACGATCTGTAATACTGTCGCCCGCTGCCATACTACCACCTGCCAGGAATTCTACCAGTTCTTTTTTCATTACCGGCATTTCGGTTTTGGGTTGATACAGGTAAGGCGCTGCTATAAATCCTGACATTAGCACCAATAATATGCATACTGCGATGCGTTCTTTTTTACTGAAGGTGAAATACTCTTTGATGATCCTTTTCATGGGATAATATTGACTGATTAAGAAATGTATCAGTTTGAAAACCCTTGCGGGCTAAAGCCCTTATTTTGTTCTTAGTCATTAACCCCAGCCTTAAGGCTGGGGTTAGGCTGGTTATCGATTTGGGCTTTAGCCCCCAAACTGATTTTAAACTGAGACACTACTCAGTTTCCTTTGCCGTGCCTTTGTGTGAAAATTAATTGCACACAAAGGCACGAAGCCACAGTGACAAACGCATTGCATCGAACAGATACAAATGTTTTGTTTACCAATAATAGGGTTACAAACTAAGAGTCAGCCCGTCGTACGCGAGCTGTATATGGGGGGGGAGTTCTTTATTTACATCAACGTGTTTACCTAACTGGTGACTGATATGCGTAAAATATACTTCCGGTACAGCCAGTTCATCCGCCAGCGCAACCGCTTCTGCGAGCGTAAAATGAGAAACATGCGATTCTCTCCGCAATGCATTCAGCACAAGTATTTTTGATCCTTTTATTTTTTCTTTTTCCGCTTCTTCGATTTTATTCGCATCGGTGATATAGGTAAAATCACCAAATCTAAAACCCAGTACCGGTAGTTTGTGATGCAACACCTCTATCGGCTGCACAGGTATATCGCCTACCGTAAATGGCGATCCATCTATCATTACCATATTCAATTCGGGAACACCGGGATATTTATTTTCCATGAATGCATAATAGAATTCGCGGCGCAACGCCTCTTCTGTTACCGCTCCGGCATAGATACTCATGGCCTGTTTACTCGTAAAATTAAATGCACGTATATCGTCCAGTCCTGCGATATGATCTTTGTGATGATGGGTGTACAACACTGCATCGAGGTGACGGGTATCCGTACGCAACATCTGGTAACGGAAATCCGGTGTAGTGTCTACCACCATAACGGTGTTAGCTGAACGTACCAGTATACTGCTACGCAAACGTTTATCGAGTGGGTCACCGGAAGTACATACAGCACACTGACACGCAATCATCGGTACGCCGGTACTTGTTCCGGTTCCTAAAAAAGTTATGATAAGGGAAGGACAGCTCACAACTCAAAACTAAGGCAATTCGGGTAAGCTGCTATACGTATTTACCGCAGGGTGATTATACCTCCGTAGCGGATTTTTTTACGACTTCTTCGTACAGTTTCTGTGATTCCAGGGTCAGTTTATCGAATTCGATATTGAGCTGGGGAATGATCTCCATCAGCGTATTGATACGCCCCTCTACACTCAGGAATTTATTCAGCACCACCACCCTTCTGGCCTCGAGTAAACACCAGCCGCTCTGGAAAGTGCCACGTTCATAACGTACCACATATTCAGATTCACCCAGGATACTGGCCAGCTTATCTAATGTTGTCTGTGTATATTTCATACGCACTCCCGTCGGGGTCATTTAATAGCTACAAAAATAGAGGTACGGGTACAGATAGCGGGGTACAGTTATCCACACTATTGAACAGATGAACAGGGAACAGAGTAGCAAGGAACAGAGGATCGGAATTTGGTAGCCATCCCAAAAGCTGGGATACATTGAGACGCAAATAGCAACTTCCTCAGTTCCTTGTTCATCTGTTCCCTATCCTTTACTGACCATCTTTATAATCGGAATAATCATCTCCTCCAGACTGATGCCCCCATGCTGGAAGGTGTTACGGTAATAGTTCACATAATGATTGTAATTATTCGGATAGCATAAGAACCCATCTTCCTTCGCAAAAATAAACGAGGAATTCACATTCGGAACCGGCAGCCCCGCTTCTTTGGGGTCGCGGAAAGACAATACATCTTTCGGTTCAAAATTGAGGTTACGGCCATGTTTGTAGCGGAGATTGGCGGTGGTTTGTTTGTCGCCGATCACTTTATGCGGCGTGTTCACCCGCACACTGCCATGATCGGTTGCCAGTACGATCTTTACTTTTTTCTCAGCGATCTTTTTCAGCGCCTGGTGCAGGGGACTATGCTCAAACCAACTGCGTGTTAAACTGCGGTAACTGGTTTCATCACTCGCCAGTTCTTTGAGCACTTCCATCTCTGTACGTGCATGACTCAGCATATCCACAAAATTGTACACGATGATATTGAGATCGTTCTCCAGCAGGTTATGGATATTGCTCACCAGTTGCTGCCCATCGTGGTGGTTAACGATTTTGTGATAGCTGAAACGGGTATCTTCTTTACGCAGCCGTTTTAACTGTGCGCGGAAAAAATCTTCTTCAAATAAATTCTTGCCTCCTTCTTCTTCATCATTTTTCCATTGTTGCGGAAACTGTTTTTCAATATCCATCGGAAGCAATCCCGCAAAGATCGCATTGCGGCAATACTGTGTTGCGGTGGGAAGAATGGAATAAAAAGTTTCTTCTTCCAGTATGCGGAAACTCTCGGCAAATATGGGTTGAATGGCTTTCCACTGGTCGTAACGCAGGTTATCGATCAGTATAAAAAAAGTAGGGATCCCTTTCTCCACATGCGGCATCACCTTGAACTGGAATAACTGGTGACTCATGATAGGTGCCGAAGCACTTTTTGGATTGATCCAGGAAGCATAATTTTTGGTGATGAACTTACAGAACTCCGTGTTTGCTTCCTGCTTCTGTGTCTGAAATACCTCGCGCATTTCGGGGCTGTCACTTTTTTCCATCTCCAGTTCCCAGTACACCAATTTTTTATAGAGCTCCATCCACTCGTTATAATCCGGATTGTTGTTGAGCGCCATAAACAGTTCACGGAACTGCTGCTGGTAAGCGGTGGTGGTTTTTTCGGCCACCAGTCTTTTATTATCGATCACTTTTTTCAAACTCAATAATACCTGGTTGGGATTGACCGGTTTGATCAGGTAATCGGTGATCTGGCTGCCGATGGCATCATCCATCAGGTTCTCCGTTTCATTCTTGGTGATCAGTATCACAGGTATCTGGCTGTTCTGTTCCTTGATACGCGCCAGCGTTTCCAGCCCGGTAATACCGGGCATGGTTTCATCAATCAGCACCACATCCACTACATGGTCCTTTACATATTCAATGGCATCAAAACCATTGGTCAGTGTATGCACTTCATATCCTTTGTGTTCGAGAAAAAGTTTCTGCGATTGCAGGCTCTCGATCTCATCGTCTACCCATAAAATTTTTGCTACAGCCATGTTCTGGTTTGGGGTTTGGTGTTTATGGTTGGGGGTTATGACCCAATCACAAAAGAATTAAATTAGTAAAAATGCCTGATCAGTGGGTAGAGTTGGCGCGATAGGACAAATTTAAACGATGCCGGTTAATTCCTGTAAATCTATTTAATCCCGTTAATCGTAGTTACTTTTGTTTCTGGTTTAACAATTCAACAACAGGCATGACGGTTATCAAAAGAAAGATCATCAACGACCCGGTACATGGTTTTATTACCATCAATCACCCATTGATCTTTGCCATTATTGAGCATCCGTATTACCAGCGTCTTCGCCGTATACAGCAGATGGCCATGGCGCAACTGGTGTACCCGGGAGCCGTGCATACAAGATTGCACCATTCGCTGGGGGCCTATCATTTGATGGGATGCGCGATCACCGAACTGAGAAGCAAGGCTGTTGAGATCACACCCGAAGAAGAGATCGCCGTGAAAGCTGGCATCCTGTTGCATGATATCGGTCATGGCCCCTATTCCCATGCCCTCGAAGAAGTATTGGTAGAAGGTGTTCACCACGAACATCTTTCCCTACAGATCATGCAGAGACTGAATGAGGACCTGGGCGGACAATTATCATTGGCGATAGAGATATTCACTGACCAGTACCACAAACCTTTTCTCCACCAGCTCATCAGCGGTCAGCTGGATGTGGACAGGATGGATTACCTCAGCCGCGACAGTTTTTTCTCAGGTGTAAGCGAAGGGGTGATCGGTTACGACCGCATCCTGAAAATGCTGGTAGTGCATGAAGGACAACTGATGGTAGAAGAGAAAGGCATTTACAGTGTTGAAAAATTTTTAGTGGCAAGAAGACAGATGTACTGGCAGGTGTACCTGCACAAAACAGTATTGGCTGCCGAAAGGATGCTGGTAAAGATCCTCGAACGCGTACGCAGCATTTATGATAAGCATGATACAGCACTTTGTACACAAACAGAACTGGATTTTTTTCTCGGAGAATTTACCGGAGAAATGGACCCGGTGGTGCTTGAGAAATTCTGCCGCACAGATGACCATGATGTAATGCATGCGGTGAAAAGATGGAGCCATCATCCCGATAAAATATTATCCCTTTTGTGCAGCCGGTTCCTCGACCGGCGCTTATTCAAGGCAAGGTTACAGGCCGAACCTTTTTCGCCGGAATATGTTCATGAAAAAGAAAAAATGGTGATTGAACGCTTTGGTATTGATGCGGCAGATATTTCCTATCTCTGCTTTACCGGCGAGGCCACCAATACCATGTACCAGACAAAAGATGAACGCATCAATATACTTTTCAGGGATGGCAGCGTACAGGATATTTCCAGCATTGAAAATGCATTGATCGATCAAAACCTTACCGCACAGGTTAAAAAATTCTACATTTGTTTGCTTACTTAGACCATAGTTAATGGTCCATGGGCCATAGCAGCCCCAATAAACAGGAACAACTGCTATGGACAATGGACCAACAAACCATCGACAAAAAATGCAATTCACCGCGGCACAAATAGCACTTCTCATCAATGGTACAATAGAAGGCGACCCTTCTGTTGTGGTTACGAATTTTGGCAAGATCGAAGAGGCCAAAAAAGGACAGATCTCTTTCCTGTCCAATCCCAAATACGAAGAATATTTATCTACAACAGGGGCGTCTGTTATCATCATCAATGAAGGGCTGGAGATAAAACAACCACTGACCGCTACCCTGATCCGCGTACCGGATGCCTACTCAGCATTTGCGATCCTGCTCACCAAATACCAGGAGCTGATGACCCAGCAACTCACTGGTGTACAGGAACCGAGTTATATAGCGAAAAGCGCCAAACTGGGTGAACAGGTTTTTGTGGGCGCATTCTCCTATATAGGTGAAAATGTAACCATAGGCAACCACGTAAAAATATTCCAGGGTGTGGTGATCGGTGATAATGTACAGGTAGGCGATCATACCGTATTACACGCAGGAGTTAAAATATACCACGATTGTATAGTGGGCAATAACGTAACCATGCATGCTGGTGTGGTAATCGGCGGGGATGGTTTTGGTTTTGCCCCACAGGCCGATGGCAGCTACCAGAAAGTACCCCAGATAGGCAATGTGGTCATCGAAGATTTTGTAGAAATAGGCGCCAACACCACCATCGACAGGGCCACTATCGGCTCCACCATTATCCATAAAGGCGCCAAACTGGACAACCTGATACAAATAGGACATAATGTCGATATCGGGTCCGATACGGTGATCGCGGCGCTGACCGGTATCAGCGGCAGCACCAAAGTGGGTAAAAATGTGATGATGGGTGGACAGGTAGGCCTGGTAGGACATATCTCCATCGCCGATGGAACCAAGATCGCCGGACAGAGCGGGCTGATGAAAAGTGTAAAAGAACCCAATAAATCCTTTATCGGCTCACCGGCTATGGAAGTGGCCCTGGCGCTCCGCAGCCAGGTGGTGGCCCGTAACCTTCCCGAACTGGAAAAAAGGATACAGGACCTGGAAAAACAGGTGCAACAACTGCTTTCGGGTCGTTAAATCCCTGAAAAAGCGATATAAAACGCTTGAAATCTTATTTTTGTGGGATATATTCAGACAACCGGCAGGCATTTCCTGTCTTAAACCGACAGAATGAATTCACAGTTCAATCCCGACAAACAGCATACCCTACATAATTCAGTCAGCATCAGCGGCACCGGTTTACATACCGGTGTACTGGTTGATATGACCCTGCGACCCGCCAATGCCGGTTTCGGTATCCAGTTCCAGCGGGTGGACCTGCCCCAGCAACCCATCATCAAAGCCGATTGCGACCTGGTGACCGATACCAGCCGCGGTACCACTTTACAGGTGGGTGAAGCCAAGGTAAGTACGGTGGAACATGTACTGGCGGCCATGGTAGGCATGGGTGTAGACAATGTGCTGATCGAACTCAACGGCCCCGAAATACCTATCATGGATGGCAGCTCCGCTCCTTTTATCAGCCTGATAGAAGAAGCCGGCGTGGTGGAACAGGATGCCGCCAAAGCCTGGTACAGCATCGATGAAAATATTTATCATTACGATGAGGTAAAACGCGTGGAAATGGTAGCGATACCCGCCATGGATTACCAGATCACCACCCTGATCGATTTCAACAGCCCGGTACTAGGTACCCAACATGCCGGTTTAAAAACCATCAAGGATTTTAAATCGGAGATCGCCCCCTGCCGCACATTTTGTTTTTTACATGAACTGGAGGCCCTGCTCGATAACGACCTGATCAAGGGCGGTGATATCAATAATGCGATAGTTGTTGTTGACAAAGCCGTTACCGATACAGAAATGACCCGTCTCGCCAAAGTGTTCAAGCGTGATAAGATCGAAGTAAAAAGCGAGGGGTATCTCAATAACCTGGAACTGCGTTTCCCCAATGAGCCGGCGCGTCACAAACTGCTGGATGTAGTGGGTGATTTGGCGCTGATCGGCTATCCCATCAAGGCACGCATCATCGCCAACAGACCGGGGCACAGTACCAATGTGGAGTTTGCCAAAAAGATCAAACAGTATATCAAGAAGAACCGGCATGTAAAGGATGTACCTGTCTATGATCCTTCCATGCCACCCGTGTATTCACTGGAAAAGATCGAAAAAACATTACCGCACCGTCATCCGTTTTTACTGGTTGATAAGATCATTGAACTGACGGATACATATATCGTGGGTATCAAGAACGTCACTTTTAACGAATGGTTCTTCCCGGGTCATTTCCCCGGCAATCCCATTATGCCCGGTGTATTGCAGATAGAAGCTTTGGCACAGACCGGCGGTATTTTGTGTATCAATTCTATGCCGGAAGGACAATACGATACGTACTTTTTAAAGATCGATAACTGCAAGTTCAAACAGATGGTACGACCGGGTGATACGATGGTACTGAAGATGGAATTCACCGGCCCTATCCGCCGCGGTATCTGCGAAATGAGGGGCACCGTATATGTTGGCGGTAAAGTGGCTACAGAAGCGGACCTGGTAGCGCAGGTGGTCAAACGAAATCACTGATTACACTGATTTTAAAATATGATTACACGAATATGGTCGCTGAGTAAGGAAATGACAGATAAAATCTAATCCATTTTTTGATCAACTATGAATGGCCCTTAAACAATAGCGACAAAATCATACTAATCATACAATAAATCCCATAATCCGAGATCAATCATATTCTCAATCATATAAATCCGCGATGACGCATCCCTACACATACATCGACCCCAATGCCCGCGTTGCCCCCAATGTGAAGATCGATCCTTTCACTGTGATACACGGTGATGTACAGATTGGCGAAGGCACCTGGATAGGCAGTAATGTGACCATTATGGAAGGAACACGCATCGGCAAAAACTGCCGCGTATTTCCCGGCGCTGTACTGGGCGCCATTCCGCAGGACCTGAAATTCAGCGGTGAGAAAACGATCGTACAGATAGGTGACAACACAACCATACGCGAGTTCGTTACCATCAACCGTGGAACGGAACACCGCGGCAAAACCAAGATCGGCAACAACTGCCTGATCATGGCGTATAGCCATGTGGCACATGACTGTATCATCGGCAATCATTGCATCATGAGCAATAGCGTGCAACTGGCAGGGCATGTAACCATTGGCGACTGGGCCGTGGTGGGTGGTGTAAGCGCTGTGCACCAGTTTGTGAATATTGGCCAGCATACATTTGTGGCGGGAGGTAGTCTTGTGAGCAAAGATGTACCCCCTTATATCAAGGCCGTACGCAACCCACTCAGCTATGGTGGTGTAAACAGTGTAGGATTGAAACGCAGGGGCTTTCCTGTTCAGCAAATCAATGGCATACTCGATGTTTACCGCACCATTTACAACAAAGGTCTGAATACCTCACAAGCGCTTGAATTTATTGAAGAAGAATTGCCCGCCACCGATGAAAGAGATGAGATCGTAACCTTTATCCGTGAGAGCGGAAGAGGGATCATCAAACGGTATGTGAAGGGTGCGACGGATGAGGATTGAACCACCACCCCCTAACCCCCTAAAGGGGGAATTATACTTGTTATCAATCATGAATTTTGTCAGCAATCATACAACTGTTACTTACTTAACTCCCCCTTCAGGGGGCGGGGGGGTGGTGGTTACCAACGCCGGCAAACGGTTTAACCGCGACTGGATCTTCCGCCGTTTTACGTATCATTTTGAATTGGGAAAATCTTACGCGATTACCGGTCCGAATGGAAGTGGTAAGAGTACTTTGCTGCAAGCGATAGCGGGGAGTTTGCTGTTGAATGAAGGAGAAGTAGAATATCGAATGGGGGAATATGGAACAGAGGAGCAAGGAACAGGGAACAGGGAACAGATGAACGATTTTTTTTACCGGCACCTTTCTATCGTTGCGCCATACCTTGAACTGATAGAAGAAATGACGGCGAAAGAATTTCTGCGGTTTCACGGGCAGTTCAAACCTTTGATGGGTTCTGTGACGATTGAGGATATATTACTGATGATCGGTCTTGAAAAAGCGGCAGACAAACAGATCCGTTATTTCAGCAGCGGTATGAAACAAAGACTGAAACTGGCGCAGGCTGTTTTTTCAGATGTTTCTGTTTTATTACTCGATGAACCCTGTACCAACCTGGATGCAGCAGGTTATGCATTGTATCATACACTGATCAACGATTACTGCCTGCACAAACTGATCATTGTAAGCAGCAATGATGCCAATGAAATGAATTTTTGTGGTGAGAAAATCTCTATCCTCGATTATAAATAATTGTTCTCTTGCGCAGAGTCCTTTATTAGGGCAATATTTCCTGCATGACTTTTTTTACAGCCAGGTAGGTTTCTTCATCCGGGCAGCGGATCTGCCAGCCCCACGACCTTTCACCTGATTCAATACAGATCACAAAGGACAAGAACGGACCTCGCAATACCCAGTTGGTCCAGCTGACACCATAACCGTCGTGATCTTCCGGCAGGTCTTCCGGCTCGGGTGTATTGGTGAATACATGGTAAGCCTCTTCAAATGTACCGGGCACATATACTGCATGGATATACTCAGCTACCCGCGGTATGGACCTGATCACTGAGCCGATATCATTCAGCCCCTCTACAATATTTCTTTTGGCCGGTTTGTTCATACGCGAAAGATAAGCAACCTTCGATTTTTACACGCTGCTTAACACAACTTTTGTACATTTAAAAATGAGAACACGCTGCCTCTTATGCCTTGCGCTGGTAATATCCTTGGTGATACTTGCCTGTTCTCATTCCAAAAAAACAAGCGGTTACTCAGAATACCGTTACATTGTTCCATCTAAAGAATTATACGACACAATCGTATCTATGGATAGTCTTTTTTTTGACGCGTATAATACCTGCAAAGAGGATGTAATGAAAGCGCTCTTTTCAAATGATATCGAATTTTACCACGACCAGGGTGGGTTGACCACTGTTAAGCAGGACTTACTAAATGCACTGAAGAATAATATCTGCGGAAAAGTAACCAGGGAACTAAAGAAAGGCAGTATTGAAGTGTACCCGATCGGCAATTACGGTGCGGTGGAAATGGGATTACATGGGTTTCATAATAACCAGGAAAAAACAAATGCGCCTACCCGTTTCTCTAGATTTGTACATATCTGGCATAGGGAAAACGGGCAATGGAAATTATCAAGAGTGATCAGTTTACATTAACATAACCACTTAAAACAACCGTTTCATGCAAACCAGAACCTGTTTATTATTATTGCTGATAAGCACAGCCATCGTTTCCTGTCGTATGCAGGTAAGTGATACTTCTTCAAAACCAGTCATCACCGGTACATGGAAACTGCTTACCGGAACCCTGATCGAAAAGGGAGATACCGTTGTAACCGATTATACCAAAAACATTTCTTTCATCAAGATCATCAATGATTCTCATTTTTCTTTTATCCAGCACGACCTGAACAAAGGGAAAGATTCCTCCGCTGCTGTTTTTGGCGCCGGTGCCGGCAGTTACCAGCTTACGGATAGCACCTATACAGAAAATCTCGAATACTGTAATGCCCGTGAATGGGAAGGGCATAGCTTTACATTTACCGTTACCATAACTGGTGATACGCTTGTTCAGCGTGGTATCGAAAAAATAGAAGGAACCAGTATCAACAGGCTGAATATTGAAAAATACATACGGATAAAAAAATAAAGATCAGATATGCGGTTATTTTTATTAGTTATCATTTTTATAGTGTCCTGTTCCACAAAAAAACCCAGTGACCAGATCATTGGAACCTGGTATTACAGCCATGCAGAAAAACTTGGGGATGATGTTAAGAACGATGAACAGGCCAGGGCCGATTTTGACAAATCACAGGCGGGCCAGAAACTAACGTTTACCAAAGACAGCACCTGGAGAAACTTTACCCGCATCGGCAATGAAGAAATGACGATACGGCAAGGCAAGTATTTCATTAACACAGCAGGAACATCCTTAAAGATCAGCGAAGACGAAACAGTGAAAGTGGAACTCAGCGGTAACGCATTAAAGATCTACTCTCCTGAGAATGCCATTTTCGTATGGCGTAAGATCCCATAATCTTTCTACGATCAAACCGCGCCTTTGCGCCTTTGCGTGCAAATTTTCTCGCAAAGGCGCAAAGGCGCGGTTATGGATTATGTAAAGCTATATGCCCACCAGAGCAAAACTACCTGTAGAGGTAACCGCACAACAGTGACCCATGTTAATGGATGCTTTTTTTTCTGGTAATTGATCATCATCTGTATATTGGCCGGAAAAACCGCGATCAGTAAAACAATGATACCCCATGCGGCCGCCTGTCTTGTTGCTGCAAACAATAGCAATACAGCCAGTACCATTTCTCCTATCCCACTGATAACAACCAGTTCCTTATGCCAGGGAAGCCATGACGGCATGATCTTATGGTAAAAACGCGGGTGCCAGAAATGATTGATCCCCGCAAGAAAATACAATACAGCCATACTATAGAGGAAAATGAAATACATCTGATAAATATACGGTTTCCGAACAGCAGTGTTCATAACTGCGTCCTTGCGCCTTTGCGTGCTAAATTTTACACAAAGCCACAACGGTGCAACCTGAGGCCAATAGTTTAGTATATTGAACAAAAATACCCTGTGAACATTTTTACAAAAAACAGATCTGTTACCCTCTGGTTAAGCCTGTATTATGCATGGTGGTTATTTGTCGCCTCCTATTTTCTTTTCAGTACAACCCCGCCTGCAAACCTGTTAGGATCTCCTTTGATCATCGCTTCTATTTTCCTGGTACTGTTGTATTCGGCTACTATGATCATCCAGATCATTAAAACACCTGAGCCGGGAAAAACAGATTTTATGATCATGCTGGGCATCGTTAAATTACCTGCGGTTATCGGTTTTATTTTTCTAGTGCTAAACGCCTAGTCTTTCTATTATTATGGCAACTGCTATGATCCGCTTCAACAAAAAATATTTTTTCTTCAGTCTGCTATTATTGCTGATCGAAATATATATCGGCTTTTTTGTGCATGACAATTTTGTACGGCCGTATATCGGTGACCTGCTCGTGGTTATACTGATCTATTGTTTCATACGCAGTTTCTTCGAAATAGTTGTATGGAAATTAGCGTTGGGTGTATTGGTGTTTTCTTATATTATTGAAACGCTTCAATATGTAAGGATTGTAGAACTCCTGGGACTTTCCAACTCCCGTTTTGCCAGTACTATGATAGGTACCTCTTTTGCCTGGTGGGATATAGTAGCTTACACAATAGGTATTGGTATTGTATTATTGTTCGAATACAGAACAAAGAGCGCAGTTACTCCAAAAAGATAGTCCTGGTCTCTGTCCTCTCCTTTTTATGTAACTTTCGGTAGCATTGTTCATTCAAAAAAAATACTATGGTTTCACTTGATGTATACCGAAAAATGGCGCTTTCATTTGAGGATACGGATGAACATCCGCATTTTCATACCAAGGCATTCCGTGTCAGGAAAAGGATATTCACCACGCTGCATACAAACGATCACAGGGGTATGCTGATATTGACACCTGTAGAGCAATCCATCTACTGCGATTATGACAGCAGTGTATTTTTCCCCGTCCCGGGTGGCTGGGGTAAAAAAGGATGCACTTTTGTGGACCTGAAAAAAGTAAAAATAACCGTATTCAAAGAAGCATTGACAACTGCGTACAATGGCATCGCAGCAAAATATCCTGTTAAGAAAAAGAAAACTACCCCCGCATCCAATAAAAAATCATGAACCGCATTGACCGCGTTACCGCTATCCTGATACAACTGCAATCCAAGCGCGTGGTAAAAGCACAGGAGATCGCAGACAGGTTCTCGATCAGTCTGCGCACCGTGTACCGTGATATTAAAACACTGGATGAATCGGGCATTCCCATCATCGGCGAAGCTGGCATCGGTTATTCTATCATGGAAGGATACCGTTTACCACCTGTTATGTTCACCCGCGAAGAGGCCACCGCATTGCTCACCGCAGAAAAACTAGTGGAGAAACTAACCGATATCTCCACGCAGGAAACTTACCAGGCAGCCATGTTCAAGATCAAAGCGGTATTGCGGCTGACTGAAAAGGATCATATAGAAAATATGGGACAGCATATTGAAGTGATCGACAGTCCTTCCTTCTCAAAAACCAAAACAGAGAATGCCTACCTGCAGAATATCCTTAAAGCGATCGCTGATAAATCGGTACTGAACATTGACTATTTCGCCGAGCATAACCAGGAAAACAGTAACCGCAATGCAGAACCTGTGGGTATTTATTATATGGGGCGCTACTGGTACCTTATTGCGTATTGTCATCTCCGGAAGGATTACCGCACTTTCAAAGTGGATAATATCAAATATTTATCCATCACGGCCATCCGTTACGACAAAGAACACCCTACGCTACAATCTTTCCTGAAAAAGATCTGCAAAGAACAGGAAATGCAAACCATCGTCATCCGTGTTGAAAAGGAAGTGATGAAATACCTTGGTGAACAGAAATTCTATATGGGATTTGTTTCACAGAAAGAAGTTGCCGGCAAAATAGAACTCAGTTTTCTTTCCGGCTCTCTCAGCGGTTTTGCGCGCTGGTATATGCTGTTTGGTGAACAGGCGGAAATCATTACGCCAACCGAACTCACCAACCTGGTCCGCAAAAACCTCGAGGCCCTCTCACGCAAACTATAATCCTTCGTGCCGCTTTTGTGTCTTAGTGCCTTCGTGGTTCCAGTTTTTTGAACCACGAAGGCCCGAAGACACAAAGGAGGACACCAAGTTTTTTAAAAATTCCAGAATCCTGTTGACATAGGGCTGTCACTACCCGGTAGTTCCTTTGAGGAATAAACCAAAAAAATACCTTTATGTCACAGATCAACCAGTTTCAGAAAGAATTAGAAAGGGAATCCATTATTACCCGCAAAATGCTGTCCATCGTTCCCAACGATAAATACGACTGGCAGCCGCATCCAAAAAGTATGACCATCAGGCAGTTATCATCGCATATTGCCGAACTGCCATCATGGATAGATATGGTGTTGAACACTACAGAACTGGATTTCGCCGCCAACCCCTATACACCCATCGACATCAAAGACACCAAGGCGCTGGTGGAACTTTTTGAAAAGAACCTTGTCATTGGTAGGGAGGCTCTCGCAAAAGGCAACGAAGCATCACTGGATGAATTGTGGACCCTCCGCAACGGGGAAGAGATATACAGCAAAGAACCCAAAGCCGATGTGATCAGGATGAGTCTTAACCAGGTCACGCACCATCGTGCGCAACTCGGTGTTTTTCTGAGGCTGCTGGATATACCGATCCCAGGCAGTTATGGGCCGAGTGCGGATGATATGAGTTTTTAAGTAGCTTAGAAATAGCCGACATGTTTTTTTGCTGAACCTGGGTTTCACTAAGAGAAGGACAGGAGAAAAAGAGAGAAAGAGTTATTACAGAGTGCCCTCTTTTAATCTCTTTTTCTCCTGTCCTTCTCTTAGTGAAACTATCCGAACAAAAGCGATCCGGCATTCGTAAACGCTCTCCAAAACATTTTTGCACAGCTTGTTGTAATTTGTGCATATGAAACGACTGTCCTTTCTCCTGCTCCTCCTCGCAGCGCAAACAATAGCTGCCCAATCTACCCATCCGAAAAAGTTATTACTCCGTGATGAGGGTCTTTCGCAACTGAGCTATATCAACCTCGAAGATTCTTCCGCCAACTGGCATGTATCCATTCCCACCGGTCGCGATATGCAACTGACAGGAAAAGGACGCGTACTCATTGGTACTGGAAATGGCTATGAAGAACGTGATATCCGCAACGGGAATAAATTGTATGAACTGACCAAATTTCCCGGAACCATTTCTGCCCGCAGGCTGAAAAACGGTAATACCATGCTGGTGGGTATCAACTGGCAGGATAAAAAAGGGATCGTACTCGTAGAAGTGAATGATAAAGGTGAAGAGCAGGGACAGATCGTGTACCCAGGCTTTAGCTATGTGCGGCTGATACGTGAAACACCCAAAGGAAGTTTCCTGATCACAGCCAATGATACGGTATTTGAAGGCAGTATCCGGGGCGAGGTCTTCTGGACAGCAAAGATCAGCAGCCAGAAACCACCCCATGCCTGGCAGGCTTTGCGGCTGGCGAATGGACAAACGGTGGTAAGTGGTGGTTACGCAGGCAATTTCCAGTTCTTTTCACCTGAAGGTGTGTTGGTAAAAACGATCACCGGGCCGGATGAAGTAAAACCGAATTTCTATGCCGGTTACCAGATCTTACCCAATGGAAATTTTGTAGCCATCAACTGGCAGGGCCATGGCGCCAATATGGGTGAGAAAGGAACACAACTGCTGGAATACAACCCCGAAGGAAAACTGGTATGGTCGTGGAAACAGGATGCGAGGAAATTTTCTTCTTTACATGCAGTGATCGTGCTGGATGGATTAGATACTGAATTTTTACATGTAGAAAATGGGGACGGCGTTTTGGCACCGGTGAAATAACTTCTCCGTCCTTGCGAGCGTAGCGAAGCAACCCGTGTGCCACCTTAAGAGTGTGTTTAAAAATGCAGCCTTGATAATCCTCAGAAAGTTTCGCTAAGAGTGGATAAGAGAATCTCTTTTACACTCTTTTTCTCTTATCCACTCTTAGCGAAATAGCTCATCTTTAAACAGGGTCTGCAAAAAAATCCTTTTGGGAAATTTACTTCGCCGCAAAACACAGGTTGCTTCGCTACGCTCGCAAGGACGTATTTTATCTCCTGCTCGCTATCAACAGGTTCAAATCCGTGTACTTCAGATCAAACCGCTGGCTGATATAAAAATCAGTCAAAGCCCCCCTGAACATATACACCCCCTCGCGTAAATTGAATTTGTGCCATACCATTTCCTCCAGTCCGCCTTCATCACTGATCTCAAGAATTAACGGCATCAGTACATTGCTGATAGATTGACTCGCCGTTCTCGCAAAACCACTTGGTATATTGGGAACACAATAGTGTATCACATCATGCTTCAGGAAAGTAGGGTTCTCATAACTGGTCAGTTCACTGGTTTCAAAACATCCTCCCCTGTCGATCGCTACATCAATAATGATACTGCCGGGGCGCATAGCGGCCACCATTTCTTCAGTAACCACTACCGGTGCTCTCCCGGATTCATTGCTTAAAGCGCCAACGGCCACTTCGCAGGTTTTTAATTGTTTGGATAGGATACGCGGCTCCAGCACACTGGTCCAGATGCGTTGACCAAGATTATTCTGTAATTGTTTTAACCGGTACACGTTATTGTCAAACACTTTTACCGAAGCGCCCAGTGCCAGTGCGTTACGTGTCGCAAATTCACCCACGATACCCGCACCGATAATGACCACTTTTGTTGGCGGAATACCGCTGATACCACCAAGCAGCACACCTTTTCCTTTATTAAAACTACTCAGGTACTGCCCCGCGATCAGCATCACCGCACTACCTGCAATTTCACTCATGCTGCGTACTATGGGATAGGTACCGCTGTCGTCTTTAAAATTCTCAAAACTCAGCGCCGTGATCCTTTTTTCCATCATCTTTTCTATATACTCTTTCTTTAATGCAGAAAGATGTATGGGGGAAATAATGGTTTGGTTTTGCTGTAACTGCGGCATATCCTCTTCCACAGGCGGGGCGCTTTTTACCAGTATGGGACATTTGAATATTTCGCTCCTGTCGTAAACGATCCTGGCGCCGGCTTCTGCATAATCCTTATCGGAAAAATGACTGCCGTCTCCTGCATCATGTTCCACCGTAACCTGGTTACCATTGGCAACCAGCACCCCAACCGCATCCGGCGTTAAAGCGATCCTGTTTTCCTGGAAAGCGATCTCTTTGGGAATACCTATATGCAGCTTGGCCCCCTGTGGTTTTACATCCAGCACTTCTTCTAATGTTTCATAACTGAAAGATGGGCTGATAGAGGGTTTAGTGGCCATGAGTGGTTGAGTATTTATGATATGCGAAGTATAAAATTAGTTTATTTAAGGGATAAGAGGACAGGGTGTAGTCTGGAGTGTGGAGTCTGGAGTCAGAAGTTTGAAATAGACTTTATTCCAGACTTCAAACTCCAAATTCCAGACTTACTCCCCCGTCCCTGTAAATATCCTCCTTGTATGTTCATCCAATGCTTCAATGTTTATATGAAATGTATTATCGGGTAAAAGTCCGGGCGCTTTATCGGGCCATTCTACCAGGCATAGCTGACCACTGAGCAGGCAGTCTTCTACACCGGCATTGATGGCTTCTTCTTCGTCCTTCAGGCGGTACCAGTCCATGTGGTAAATGGTCCCTGCCACAGTTCCTGTATATTCATTGATGATGGCAAATGTGGGACTACTGATGGCTACGCTCACTCCCAGTTCTTCGCATAATGCATGAATAAAAGTGGTTTTGCCCGCTCCCATCTGCGCATGAAAGGCCCAAACCTTATGACCCTTCCCCTCCTTCCATAGTCCCCTGGCCACCTGTTTAATCTGTTCGAGCCTAAAGATTGCATCCATGTAGCAAAGATAACCCGCTAAAAACAACTGTTTTGAAACAATGCTGTATTTATTGATCGCAAATCGAAAGAGCGGACTGCGGGTATTAGGGTAAATTTGCTGGGTGATTATAAAACTCTGCGAAAACTCCCCGCTCTCTTGTTCTCTGCGGTGAAAAAACTGCCGCACATACAGACATCCTGTTTACCGAGGCTTTTTTCACCGCAGAGAACAGGAGTTACATGAGTTTACGCGGAGAATAAACGTGTCATTTAAATATGATTTTTAATGGAAAAAGTGAACTGGAAAGTAGAAGGCATGAGCTGCACCAATTGTGCACTCACCATCAATAAATTTCTGCAGGGTAAGGGTATGCAGGAGGTAAAAGTGAATTTTATGGGAGGGGATGTGAGTTTTGATATGCCGCTAGAGGCTTCCAAACAGGACCTGGCAAAAGGCATCTCGGGTCTCGGGTATCATGTACATACCGGCGATGAGGAGCATACAACCGATAAACGCGTCTTCAAAACCCATCTCCAGCGGTTTATTTTCTGCGCCATCTTTACCGTACCCTTGATGCTGCACATGATACCGGGTGTGCATATTCATTTCCTGATGAACCCGTATGTGCAGTTGGCGCTGACCATACCGGTATTTATTGTGGGAATGGATTTCTTTGGCCGCAGCGCTGTGAAAAGTCTGCTGAAAGGTATTCCCAACATGAATGTACTGGTGGCGCTGGGCGCTGTTGCCGCGTTTGGGTACAGCCTGTATGGTACGCTTACCGGGCAGGCAGAAAACTACCTGTTTTATGAAACAACCGCAACCATTCTTACCCTTGTATTTCTCGGGAACTGGCTGGAAGATAAATCCGTTGAAACCACGCAATCTGCCTTACGCAAACTTGTGGTCAACCAGAAAGTAATGGCGAATATGATCGCTTATGATGACCAGCACCAGGAACATATTTTCCCGGTAGTAAGTACCAGCCTGAAAGTAGGCGATATCCTGCTGATCAAAACCGGTGAAGCGGTACCAATGGATTGTAAAATTTTATGGGGAGAAGCCAGCGTAAGTGAAGCCATCATCAGCGGCGAAAGTGTACCCGTTGACAAAACGATGAACGATATCCTGATCGGGGGAAGTACACTGGAGAGCGGTACTGTGAAAGCGTATGTGACCGCAGTGGGTAAAGACACAGTGCTGGCAAATATTTTACAACTGGTAAAAGATGCACAGACAGAAAAACCACCTGTTCAACAACTCGCAGACAGGATCAGCGCCATTTTTGTACCGGTGGTGATCAGTATCGCCCTGCTTACCTTACTCATCAATTATTTTGCAGCCGATCAATCATTCACCAATAGTCTTTTAAGAAGTATTGCCGTGCTGGTGATCGCCTGTCCCTGCGCCATGGGACTCGCCACACCCGCAGCCATCGCCGTAGGGCTTGGCCGCGCGGCCCGCAATGGCGTACTGTTTAAAAATGCAAAAAGCCTGGAAGTATTCAAAGATATCAGGCAGGTGGTGTTTGATAAAACGGGGACGCTGACTACCGGATTGTTTACAGTCGCGGATTTTCGCATCGTGAGTAATACCGGAAAAGAAAATTCACTCACAACTGACCACTCACCACTCACAACTGAAGCTTTTCAGCGCATCGCCTTCTCCCTCGAAAAATACTCGAACCATCCTATTGCCAAAGCCATTGTAAAAGAATGGAAGACTAAAAATGAGATCCGCTGGGCAAAGATAGAAGAAGTAAAAGGCCAGGGTATGAAAGCTACGGATAAGGAGGGCAATGAATATACCGCAGGTTCTTATGAAACAGTAGCCGGTCTGACAAAAGATACCACGCATAATATCTATCTAACACGCAAAAGCGAATGGATCGGCTGGATAGATATGGCTGATGAGATCCGTCCCGAAGCCAAACAGGTGATCAGTTTTCTCAAAAACAGGAACATCAAAACCATCCTGCTCAGCGGCGACAGGCGCGAAAAATGCGAACAGGTGGCACAGGTATTAGGTATTGATGAAGTGATCGCCGAACAAACCCCACAACAAAAACTGGAGAAGATAGCCGCCCTTGACAAAGAAGCGCCTGTTGCTATGGTTGGCGATGGCATCAATGATGCCCCCGCACTCGCAAAAGCAACCGTAGGTATTTCACTCAGCGATGCCTCGCATATCGCCATGCAAAGTGCACAGGTGGTTTTGATGAATCATGGGTTGAAAAACCTGCCTTTGTCATTGGGGTTGGGAAAACATACTTATATCACCATCAAACAAAACCTTTTCTGGGCATTTGCCTATAATATAGTCGCGATACCGGTTGCTGCCATGGGTTATCTTAACCCTACATTCGGGGCGCTGGTGATGGGATTGAGTGATGTGGTGCTGGCTGTAAACTCCATCAGATTGAACTTTAAGAAAGTAGCGTAATTGCTATCAGGTGTTTTTACTGGTACACTGAATGCTCAATACCCTTTAATTTGCACGCAAAGGCGCAAAGGCGCAAGAAAAAACCGCGCCTTTGCGCCTTTGCGTGAATTTATATGTCATCACCATTAGCCATACTAAAACAATACTGGGGTTACGATGCTTTCCGGCCATTGCAGGAAGACATCATCCAGTCAGTATTGGATGGTAATGATACACTGGCATTACTGCCAACCGGTGGTGGCAAATCCGTCTGTTTCCAGGTACCGGCATTAGTAAAAGAAGGATTGTGCCTGGTCATTAGTCCACTCATCGCATTGATGCAGGACCAGGTTGACAATCTATTAAACAAGAATATTCCCGCAGCGGTATTGCATAGCGGCCTCAGTTTTCTGGAAGTAAAAAAAATATTACAGGAAACGACTTATGGCGATACAAAGTTTTTGTATCTCTCCCCAGAACGTTTAGAGACCCGTCTTTTTAAAGAATACCTGCCTGCACTGAATATTTCTTTGATCGTAGTTGATGAGGCACATTGTATCTCTCAATGGGGATATGATTTCCGTCCGCCTTACCTGCGCATTGCTGCTTTGCGCGAAGAGTTACCTGGTGTCCCTGTTATTGCACTTACTGCATCTGCTACGCCTATTGTACAGGAAGACATCACAAAAAAACTCCTGTTTACCCATCCGAAAATTTTCAGACAGTCTTTTGAAAGACCCAATATTTCCTACAGCAGTTTCCAGGTTGACAGTAAGATCAATAAGATGATCGATATACTGACCAATGTACCCGGCAGCGCCATCGTGTATTGTGGTAGCAGGAAACAGACAAAAGAAATTGCCTATCTGTTAGGCTTACAGCATATTTCCGCCGATCATTACCATGCAGGATTGACACAGGAACAAAGAACCGCGAAGCAACAGGCATGGATCAATAATGAAACAAGGGTGATCGTTTGCACCAATGCATTTGGGATGGGTATCGACAAACCCGATGTACGATCAGTGATCCATTTTGATATACCCGATTCACTCGAAAACTATTACCAGGAAGCAGGCAGGGCCGGTCGCGACGGAAAAAAATCATTTGCCGTTTTACTCTCTCAGCAGGAGGATATACAAACGCTGAAATCGCTTCCCGATAAACGTTTCCCTTCTATCACCATCATCAAAAGTATTTACCAGGCGCTTGCCGATTACCTGCAGGTACCGGTTGGCAACGGTGAAGGGCAGTATTTTGATTTCGACCTGTCGGGCTTCGTCAAAAATTTCAACCTGGATATGTTGCAGGTGATCAATACCTTAAAAGTACTGGAGCAGGAAGGGCATATCAGTTTTTCTGAAAATATTTTTCTGCCCGCACAGGTAGGATTTACAACCTCACATGAAGCATTGCGTGATTTTGAAAACAATCACCCCGATACAGAAGCACTGATCAAATGCCTGTTGCGAACCTATGAGGGCATCATCGATAACCGTGTATCCATACATGAAACCCAACTGGCCAGGTTATGCCGGGTACAGGTGGAAGAGATCAAGCAACAATTACAACAGTTACAGTCTTACAACATCATCGAATACCTGCCGCAAAAAAACACGCCGCAGGTGCATTACCTCTTAAACCGCGCCCCTGCCCAATACCTGCATATTGACCAGGATAAATACCTCGAGCGGAAAAAACATTATACAGCGCGTATCGAAAAAATGTTGCATTACCTGCAGACCGATGACTGCCGAAGCCGTTACATAGCAACCTATTTTGGAGATCCCGCTATTAAAGAATGTGGTGTTTGTGATAACTGTCTATCCAAAAAAAGAAAAGCTGTTTCTACTGAAGAATTTGCATTCATACAGGAACAATTGATACAACTTCTTTCAAAAAATACAACGGTAACTACCGCGCTGCAGCATTTCAAAAAATACAGCCAGGAAAAAATATGGACGGTAATCAATTATATGCAGGAGGAGCAATTGCTGCACATTGATGAACAGGGAGTTATGCATAAAACCGCTTGAATTGCCGGTAGTAAATAATCATTTATCAGCTATTATTTATTGTTTTACAATAATTTTTTATACTATTGCAATGACAATAGGATAAAATGAAAAATCTATTCGATCCTTTATTCTGGAAGTTTTTCTGGAAAAATATGGGCGAACAGATAGAAGCGCTCACCAATCACCAGTTCACCACTGCAGGCAAACATTTTCAGATTCTACTTTACGCGCAGTTCTATGCAGCTTTGGTGATCATCGCTCTTGGCACCTGGTATAAACGTGGTGTGCAATTACAAAAAGAACAGGATCTGACCATTTAACATTTAAAGAAAATTACCATGAAAGTAAAAAGCGAAAAACGAAGTTTGCGGCAACGGGTAAAAAGCAGTGGTATTGTTACCAGTATGTTCATCTTGTGCATCTTTTCCGCTGTACTTTGTTTAAGTATGCTCAGTTTTATTTTTTTCAATGTCAGCGTACCCGCCATGTTTAGTCCGGCCATCAGGGGCTTTGAAGAAGCAGGATTTTCCGTCCCGGTAAAGTTCAGCGTTTCCACAAATGCAGATACTGTCGGCATACTTACAGCAGTTATACCAGGACATGAACAAATAACAATAAAAGAAACAGTTTTTGAAACAGGTGTGATAGAAGTAAAAACAGACCGGTTTGCCGATAAAGCGTTACTCCTGTTTCCGGAACTTGCCGCTATGATACTTCTTATGATCGGCACCTGGCAGCTTGCCTTACTGCTTGATAATTTTTTGTTGCAAAAGATCTTCCTGTATGAAAATTATACAAGGCTAAAGAGAGTCAGCGCCTGTATTCTGATATACCAACTGATTCTTTTTATTGCTTCATTTGTAACAGGTTCTTATGTGTTTGATATAGTTCAGCAGAAACCCGGTACCAATCAAGCTATCCTGCTTACCGCAAAGCCAGATTATCATATTCAGTGGATATATGTTGTTGCAGCCATTATTATTTATAACATTTCCACCGTTTTCCAGAATGGCTACTACATGAAAAAAGATCAGGATCTGACCATCTAAACTATTAAAACATTGCTATGAGAACGAATGTCAAAAAAAACATCAGCATCGTTGCTATCATTATCGCGGTACTGATCACCGGGTATTTTGCGCTCGCCTTCCTCACAATATCCTTTTCCGAAGCGACTACCCTTTCCGATGAGGTTGTGAGTGTTTCGGGACCGGAAAGTACGATCAGTGATACAGCTTTTGGTGGGATATTTGACATGCCGGATGTTGACCCATCATTACCTCAGAAAGAGTACCAAAGAATATCTGACAGCTTCAATGCGATCAAGAACCAGCGGGATTATAATAACCAGAATAACGGATCGGGTCGTGGATGGGGTGTAATAGGTCTCTCGAAGGTTCCCAAAAACGACAACTTTTTTGCCGCATCAGCATCTATATGGAAACACCCCTCAGTCCTTCAATTGCAGGATTCTCTTACTAAAATCCTGGACAGGGTATCACGATCAAAAGACCCGGACTCAGCAACCGTATTAAACAAACAATCTGACCAGGTACAGAAAGCCCTCCAGGTCAAGATCCAAACCATAAATGATTCTTTGCGCAGTGAGGGAGAAAAAGATGCGTTGTATTTCTTTACGCTGGAATCATATACAACTGGTTATCACAATAAGTTTTTCATAGATAAAAAAGGCGCAAACCTGGCCTATGTGGTGTATGATACGGTTATTCGAAATGGTAAAACCTATATAAGCGGGCATTATGAACGAAAGCAGATCCCTATCCGGTATGCTGCCGAATTAAAAAAAATCATGATACCCATCGGCAAAACAACTTACCAGGTATTGAATACAACATTGATAGTGTTTCCTTTTCTGTTGCTGTTTGTATCTGTATATGTTTTCATCGGCCTTCCTGTGCAGGTGCTGCTTAATATTTCAAGAGGAAGGGCCTTTACACAAAAAAACATCCAGGCATTTACATGGATCGCTTCTTTACTGGGTATTTGTTTCGTAGTAGCGGCTTTTACTCCCTATTTATTACATCTTGCGTTACGAAGTAATATACCGCCAGAGTTGGCACCTAAGCCACTGACGGATTATATTGCAGGCAATATGTATTACCTGTTGGGTGCGGTGGCTGTGTTTATTATCCGTATCGCTTTCAAAAAAGGCTTCCTGTTGCAGAAAGAGCAGGAATTGACAGTATAAGATGCATTAATCATTCCGGTGCAAAAGGCACTGGGAAATACCCCCCGATATGCCCATAGTTGTCAACCTGGATATTATGCTTGCGCGTCGTAAAATGAGCCTTACCGAGCTTAGTGAGCGTATAGGCATTACCATCGCCAACATGAGCATACTCAAAAGCGGCAAGGCAAGGGCCATCCGTTTTTCAACACTGGAAGAAATATGCATCATACTCGATTGTCAACCCGGTGATTTACTTGAATATATGAAGGAGGAAGATTATAATAAACTGTTCAACAAATAGCTGGCATAATTATTTACCTATTGTAACATTACCCCGCCTAGGGAAAATTTTCATTATTCTATTCATGCACCCGTAAGAAATGATTAACTTTCAGCTAAACAGGCTTCCGGCATTTGTTTTTAACAAAAGATTGCTGTAACGATGTGTCAATTAGCTTCGTTTTACCTTTATTTCACGTTAAATATTAAACACAATGGAAGACAAAAAAAGTAAGATCCTTTTATGTGAAGACGATACCAATCTCGGCATGGTATTGAAAAACTACCTGGAGCTGAACGATTTTGATGTCACCCTCGAAAGAGATGGCCGCCTCGGTCTTGCCGCTTTCCAGCGCGAGAAATTTGATATCTGTCTTCTCGATGTAATGATGCCCAATATGGATGGTTTTACCCTCGCGGAAGAGATCCGCGATGTGGACCCCGATATACCCCTGTTTTTCCTCAGTGCCAAAACGATGAAGGATGATATCATACAGGGTTACAAACTGGGCGCTGATGATTATATCACCAAACCATTCGACAGCGAAGTATTGCTGCTCAAGATCAGGGCCATCCTCAAACGCAATGAAGAAGAGAACCGTGTAAATGATAATATTGAGTTCGACCTTGGCAGGTACCATTTCAATCCCAAACTGCGTGAGCTGAAGCATGATGATATGACGCAGACCTTATCTCCCAAAGAGAACGAACTGCTGAAAATGCTGGCCGAACATAAAAACGACCTGCTACCCCGCGAACGCGCCCTGAAAAAGATCTGGGGAAGTGATACCTATTTTAATGGACGTAGTATGGATGTCTATATTGCCAAACTGCGCAAATACCTGAAAGACGATACGACCATTGAGATCGTGAATATTCATGGGAATGGGTTCAGATTAGTAGCGCCATAATTGTTACAGAAAATATCTTTTTAAAAGCCTCGCTAATGCGGGGCTTTTTTAGCCACAGAAGGCACAGATGTATGTCTGTGCCTTCTGTGGCTAAATTATCTTACCTAAAAAGATCGCTTTGGTCCCCTGAGAACGGCTTGCTCACTCCAACATGGTTATAAGCCTTGGCTGTAACTTCTCTCCCCCGCGGGGTTCTTTGCAGGAAACCTTCCTGTATCAAAAAAGGTTCATACACTTCTTCAATCGTTCCCGCTTCTTCACCTACTGCAGTGGCAATGGTTGTCAACCCAACTGGTCCACCTTTGAATTTATTGATGATGGTAAGCAGGATCCGGTTATCCATTTCATCCAGGCCATGTGTATCTACATTTAACGCTTTTAATGCGTGTTGCGTAATGCCAATATCGATACTGCCATCATTGAGTACCTGAGCAAAATCACGCACTCTTCTTAATAACCCATTTGCAATACGCGGCGTTCCGCGGCTTCTTCCTGCAATTTCCTGTGCCGCATCTGAGGTAATGGAAGTTTGCAGGATAGCGGCGCTGCGATGGATGATCTTTTTTAATACTTCCGCAGAATAATATTCCAGTCTTGATTTGATCCCAAAACGTGACAGCAAAGGCGCTGTCAATAACCCGCTTCTTGTGGTTGCGCCTACCAATGTAAAAGGATTCAGGTTGATCTGTATACTTCTTGCATTCGGCCCGGTGTCGATCATAATATCGATACGAAAATCTTCCATCGCTGCATACAGGTATTCTTCAACTACCGTACTCAGGCGGTGTATCTCATCAATGAACAATACATCATTCGGCTGGAGACTGGTAAGCAATCCCGCGAGATCACCCGGTTTCTCAATTACAGGACCAGAAGTTTCCTTGATACTGACACCAAGTTCATTGGCAACGATACGGCTGAGGGTGGTTTTACCCAGTCCGGGCGGGCCATGAAACAATACATGATCCAATGCCTCTCCCCTGATCTTGGCGGCTTTGATAAAAATGCTGAGGTTCTCGATCAGTTGTGGCTGGCCAGAAAAATCACTGATCTCACCGGGACGGATCTTGTTCTCAAATTCCTTATCGGCGGGATTGAGGCTGGAAGCTTCACTGTTCAGGTTGTCATTCGGCATATCGTCAAAACTACAAAACTATTCAGCGCGGAAGTTTGTAATTTGTCCGCATGAAAATGGAAGCATTTATGCAGAGTCTTTCGGGGGTTGAGCCACCAGAGGGTTTGTCGCCTTTTCTCACTGCTTTGTGGTACGATGCCAAAGGCGATTGGGGAGCGGCGCATGATATCATTGATGATATGCCGGGTGAGAAAGCTGCGTGGGTACATGCTTATCTCCACCGTAAAGAAGGTGATGCGGGTAATGCGGGATATTGGTATAGGCGGGCGGGGAAATCGGTTTGTATGCTTTCTCTTGCGGATGAGTGGAACGAAATTGTGACTGCGCTTATGTGAGCGTTTTTTCAACACAGAGGCCACAGAGAAAACACAGAGGGTCCTCTGTTAACTCTGTGATCTCTGTGTTGAAAAAAGCATCATTCGAAGCACGACATCCGGATCAGGGCAGTTACTCAAATACTTTTCCCGCTCACTAAACTTACAAACCCCGGGATAATCGCCCCTCATTCCTTCCATATCAAACATCAATTGAAAATGCAGATGCGGCGGCCAGTGACCGTTCTCATGCGGTTCCCCAAAATGAGCGAGCAATTCACCGGCGGCAACCGGTTTACCTTCATACAACCCATCCAGATCACGCTGGGATAAATGACCATACAAACTATAAAAACTAAATTTCTGTAATTCGTGTTCCAAGTCGTGTAATTCGTGTTCTAAGATGATTGTCGCTCCATAATCCCCGAAATGATCATTGAAAGCGAAACTATGCACCTTACCCGCCAATGGTGCAAATACCGGAGTACCGGCTTCACCCCAGATGTCCGTTCCCAAATGCAGGCGGCGTGGTTCCTCTCCTTCATTGGCTGCATCGAAGACCTTACTTCGGCTGTACACCGTTCTGTGTTCCGCATAACCGCCTATGCCATACCGCGCACCGGCAGCTACTAATTTTTGGGAGATATACTTTGAAAAAACTGCTGTATCGTTGATGATGTCAGCGGTAAGATCAGTATTGCTTTCTGTAAAATCGAGTAACAACAAACTATCCTGTGTGTTATCAAATAACACGACAGGAAACATCAATGGTAATATTTTTTTGAATTGAGCGCTATTCATCATACAATAATACCAGTTAGTAAATCTCTGTGCAACTCTGTGACCTCCGTGCCTCTGTGGTAAAGTGATTTTAGCGGAGGCTTTACCACAGAGGCACACAGAGAAAATAAGCCGCAGATTCGCAGATTAAAAATCAATCTGCGAATCTGCGGCTAAAATAAAGTTATAAGTAACCCGATTATTTTAATTGTTTGAGTATCTCTTCAATGGCCCTGTCCAATTGCGGGTCGCGTTTGTTGATGCGGTCTTCGAAACCCATTGGTACCAGTATATCGGGTTGTACACCGGTCATCTCAAGATCCTTTCCATCCAGTGTATAACAACCCCAGCTTGGTAAACGTACAAATGATCCATCCACCAGGCCGGCGCCACTGGTAAAGATGATCCAGCGATATGTGCCTGTGCCGACGATCTTACCCAGTTTCAACGCTTTAAACCCTTGCGCGGTCATTTCAGCATCACTTAATGATTGTTCATTTGTAAGAAGGATCAACGGTTTATCGGATGGTGCAAAATTAGATTGTGGTGTCAGTTTTCCTTCGCGGTATTTCCATTGCAGGTAGGCGCGCTGGCTCAGGAACTTCAATACTTCGTCATGCACATTGCCACCCGTGTTGTAGCGCAGGTCGAGTATCATCGCATCTTTTTTGTAAAAATCCTGCGTCATATCAACCAGGAATTTATCCAGTTCCCCACCACCCATGTTTTTCATGTTATGGTAGGCGATACGGTTATTGCTTTTCTGGTCAACGCGTTTCTGGTTATCCTCTATCCATTCGTCATACAGGTTATTGAACAGCGTGGTTTGCGGGTGTACTTTTACCTGTATATCCTGACCATTGCGTGTAAAGCCCAGCTTGATCTCCCTGTCAATAGAAGGCTTGCTGAAATAATAGTTGCGGTCCATACTGTTATCAACAGCTTCATCATTCACTTTTGTCAAAACATCACCTGGACGCACATCAATGGATTTCTTATCCGCGTTACTGTTTTTGATCACATATTTTACTTTATAGGGATCATTGTTCTCAAAAACAATTCCAGTTTCCATGGTACGGTTTACCAAGGCAATGTTTTCATCATCCCCGCCGGTATTGAATCCCTGGTGCGAAGAATTTAGTTCGCCCAGCATATCTGCGAGCATGATGCGCAGGTCGCCACGGTTGTTGATATAAGGGATATATGCTTCGTATTTTTTCTTTGTTGCCTGCCAATCTAGTCCGTGGAATTTTTCATCATAATAATTCTCTTCTACCTGTGCCCAGGTTTCTTCGAAGATCTGCGCAAATTCAGCAGATAATTTACGGCGGAAGGTCTGGCTAATGACAATGGGATCCACTCTATTCGCATCCATATTGAATTTGAAAAGATTGCCATTGAAAAGCAGCATGGCCTTATCCGAAGCATCGGCATAATCAAAACCAAACCCATCTGCTCCTACTATTCTGTCTGTTTTGTTGTTTTCAAATGGTTCTATTGTCGTTTTCCAAAGAGCCGGTCTTCCCTCTGCATGATCGCTTACATACAGTACCATTGTCTTATCTCCTTTCTGCACCACATTCAACAGAAACTGTGAGCCGAATGAAGGACCTACCTGTTCCAGACGATCCATGATATTGGCGAGGTTGATAGAGATAGGTGTAATAACCGGTTCTTTTTTAAGCGTATCTTTTTTGACAGCCAGGCTGTCTTTTTTTATCGTAGTATCCTTTTTAGGCTCGTCTTTTTTATCCGTTTTGAAAAGATCGTTGTATTTATCGCTGCGGTAAGGTTCATCAATTTTATCCAGCGACAAACGGTACACCCTTGGATTTTGCATACCAAAAGGATAAGATGGTTTTGTACGGCTTGAGATAAAATAAATATGTTTCCCATCAGGCCCCCATACAGGAGACGATTCGGTGATACCGGTATTGGTGATATTGGTTGTCTTATTGTCTTTGATATGGTGAATAAAGATATCCTGTTCAAAATTATTGATACCGGTAAACAGTACATACTCATCATTTGGAGAGAAGCCGGGATCAGAGTTCTGGAAGGCCCATATCTCCTGTTTTGCCAGTGTTTTGCTCTCTAGCGTTTTTAAATCAACCAGTTTTACTTCATCACGACCGCTGAGATACACCGCTTTTGTACGGGCCTTGTTCACGGCAATGGAGCGGTTGTCTTTCAGATCGCTGGTGACTTGTTTTACCGTGCCGGTACCGTCTGCCGAAACTGTGTACAGGTTGAGGTAACCGCCTTTAGTCTGGTTGAACAATAGTGTCCTGTTATCGCTCATCCACTTTACTTCCCTCGCTCTTTCTGTATTTCCTTTATTGATACGCTGTATGAATTTGCCCTCGGGATCGCTCACAAACAATTCACCGCGCGAAGTAAATGCGATTTTTTTGCCATCGGGTGACATATCGAAATTGGTGATATTGCCACGCACGTCGAAATCTTTTTCCGCCGGCAATACATTGTTACGAAGAAGGTTCAATGCCAGTTTATCAGATCTGCCAGATGCCACATCATATAACCACAACTGATAGTCCTTTTCAAAAACGATCTTGCCGCCATTGGCATTTACACCTGGTGTTTTGATAGAGGTTGGGAATTTTGTGAGCGCTGTTTTTTTACCGGATTTATCAAACGTGTAGAGATTGTATTCGCCATTAGCCTCATCCGAAATAAAATACGTGTTGCCATTTTTATCAATGGTAGTGGCAAAATCCTTTCCTTCCCAATCAGTGTGTTTTTTATACTGTTTGGTTTTGGTATTATAGGATTGAATATCCGGGTTGAATGGTCCCTTGTAACGTTTGCGTGTTACCTGGTTGCTGCTTTCCCATGTATCATTGAAAAATATGTCACCGGTAGAGGGGTGTTCAAATAACCCATGATCCAGCAGGAAAAAATGGTCGCCGAATAAACGTTGTGGCGTACCCCCATTGATGCCAACGGTAAAACCGGATTGCTGGCCGTTGCGGCCCGATACAAAATAAATTTTCTGGCTATCCCAGCTCCAGCTGTTCACTTCATCGCCTGCACTATGGTAAGTCAGTTGTTTGATATCGCCGCCCGATAAAGGCATCAGGTAGATATCAGCATTACCATACTGTCTGCCGGTAAATGCCACCCATTTCCCATCGGGAGAGATCTTCGCATTGGTTTCATAACCCTGCATGGCGGTAAGACGTGTGGCCTGGCCGTCTTTTGTATTGGCTTTCCAGAGATCGCCTTCAAAACTGAAGACAACGGTTTGGCCGTCGGGGGTTAAAGTAGGATGCGATAAAAAATAGGCTTGTGATGGCTGGGCATAAGCGGCAACAGATGCCATACCTACGGCTAAGATGCAAAGCAGCTTTCTCATTTTACAGGATAGTTTGTTTGGACCTGTAAGATAAGATTTTGAGAAATCAGCGTGGTAAAAATGTATGGGCGGTTGGAGGAATGGAGCGAAGGTTTTAACACAGAGACCACAGAGCATAACAGAGGGACCTCTGTTTTTTCTCCGTGATCTCTGTGTTGAAAAAAATGATACAGGTTATTGCAAATAAGCCTGTTTGCTACCGCGCCTGTCGATCACCAGTTTCCTGGGAGCGGTGGCGGGGGTTGTTTTTTGAATGGCTTTCAGGTCAGCAGATAACACGCTGTCGGTGGAACGCATGGTTTTCAGTTCAGCCTGCAACTGGGTCACCTGTTTTTCCATTTTCTCGATCTTTTCTTTCAACAACAGAACGGTGTCGTTGTGATTGGCCTTTACATCAGCGGCAAAATATCCGCCGAAAAGGATAGCAACTGTGAGTACAATTTTCTTCATGTCTTGAGCATTTTTGTATGCTTCAAAATTATTATGTCAATCCTAAAAATTCTGTTAAGAGAGATTAGAAACGAATTATTTCTATGGCCACAGAAGGCACAGATTAATACAGATTATAATCTGTGTAAATCTGTGCCTTCTGTGGCAAAAACTATATCACAACGTTGATCATTTTGCCTTTTACAAAGATAATCTTCTTCGGAGCCTTCCCTTCCAGCCATTTTTGTACGATTTCGTTGGCAAGCACCAAAATTTCAACTTCTTCCTGGGCAGCGGTGAGTGAAATATTTAGGTTCGTACGCACCTTGCCGTTGATGCTGACAGGATACTCTTTGGAAGATTCTGTAACATGTTTTGCCTCAAAAACAGGGTATGATGCATCCAGCACCGAACCGCTGTTGCCCAATGCCTGCCATAATTCTTCGCTGATATGCGGCGCATAAGGTGTGAGCATGATGAGTAACTGTTCGAGTACTTCTTTTTTATGGCATTTCAGATCGCTCAGTTCGTTTACACAGATCATGAAAGCGCTTACAGCCGTGTTGAAACTATACCGTTCTGTATCGTCTTCAATTTTCTTGATGGTGCGGTGGAGTACTTTTAATTCATCTGCAGTAGCGGTTTCTTCTTTCCATACTTTTCCTTTCACATCATCAAAGAATAACCGCCATAATTTTTTGAGGAAACGGTGAACGCCTTCAATGCCTTTGGTATCCCATGGTTTGCTTTGTTCTACCGGGCCGAGGAACATTTCGTACATGCGGAAGGTGTCGGCGCCGAATTTTTCAACCAGCTCTGTAGGGTCGACTGTGTTGAATTTTGATTTGGACATTTTTTCAACTTCAACGCCGCAGATGTATTTACCGTCTTCTAAAATAAATTCAGCTGCTGCGTATTCACCGTTGCGCCATTTTTTAAATCCTTCAATATCTAGTTCTACTCCGTCTACAATATTTACATCAACGTGTATGGCGGCATGTAAAGTAGCAAAATTGCTTTTAATGGGATAGCCCCATTCTTCGAATAGCATACCTACATTCTCTATAGGGTCATTATATCTATCCCACTGACTTTTAGATAAAAAATAATGACTAGGTTTTTCGCTTTTATCAAATGTGGTAACCCTATACACAAATCTCGAACTCCCCTGTATCATCCCCTGGTTCAACAATTTCCTGAACGGCTCATCAAACCCGATATATCCTAAATCATACAAAGCCTTCGTCCACATCCTGCTGTACAATAAATGCCCAACTGCATGTTCCGTTCCGCCGATATAGAGGTCCACCTGGTTCCAGTAATCACTTACTTTACGGTCACAAAAAGCCTGGTCGTTTTGCGGGTCCATGTAACGCAAGAAATACCAACTGCTGCCGGCATAACCGGGCATGGTATTGGTTTCGAGTTCTTTGGCCACCCACTCAGGAATATTGGCCAGCGGACCCTCACCTTCAGGGCCGGGACTATAACTTTCCACTTCAGGTAATACCAACGGCAGTTCCGATTCAGGTAACGTGATCGCTACCCCATTCTTCCATTGTACCGGGAACGGCTCGCCCCAGTAACGCTGGCGGCTGAAAGCGGCATCGCGCATTTTGTAATTCACTTTGCGTTTGCCGATGCCTTTTTCTTCGAGTTTGTTCAATACGATATCAATCGCATCTCGCATGATAACACCATTCAAAAAATCGCTGTTGCTGAGAACCGCATCTTTGGTGGCATTGGCATCTTCGCCATTAAAATGTTCACCTATAATATTGGTGATAGGGATATTGAAATGTTTGGCAAATTTGAAATCGCGTTCATCACCACATGGCACGGCCATAATAGCGCCGGTGCCGTAACCAGCGAGTACATATTCTGAGATCCAGATAGGGATCTGTTTACCATCAAACGGGTTCACTGCATAAGCCCCGGTAAAACAACCGCTGATCTTTTTTTCCGCCTGGCGCTCACGGTCACTGCGGCTTTTTACGTAAGCAATGTATTCTTCAACAGCCTGTTTTTGTTCTGCTGTTGTGATATCCTGTATCAGTTCATGCTCTGGCGCCACCACCATAAAATCTACTCCGAAAATGGTATCGGGGCGGGTGGTGTAGACGGTTATTTTGGATGTTGAATTTTGAATTTTGAATTCGATCTCGGCGCCGTAACTCTTGCCTATCCAGTTGGTCTGCATCTCTGTCATGGCTTCGCTGAATTCGATGGTTTGCAGGCCGTCGAGTAACCTGTCTGCATATTCAGTGATCCGGAGATACCATTGGCGGAGTTTCTTTTTTACAACGGGGTGGCCGCCGCGTTCGCTTACGCCATTTACCACTTCATCGTTGGCCAGTACGGTTCCCAATGCTTCGCACCAGTTCACTTCTCCAAAACCGCAATAGGCAAGGCGGTAATTCATTAAAATATCCTGCTTTTGTTTGTCAGCAAACGCTTTCCATTCAGCAGCCGTAAAATGCAGTGAGCTATCGCCCGGACATTCATGATCCGCGTTACCATTCTTCTCAAATGCTTCTATCAAAACAGTTATGCGTTCCGCCTTATGCGTTGCGCGATTAAAAAAACTATCGAATAACTGCAGGAAGATCCACTGTGTCCATTTATAATATTTCGGGTCGGAAGTGCGGAGTTCGCGGCTCCAGTCGTAACTGAAACCAATATTGTCTAGTTGTTTACGAAAATTATTGATATTCTGCTCCGTACTTACTGCGGGATGGATACCATGTTCGATAGCATACTGTTCAGCCGGTAAACCAAATGCATCATAGCCCATCGGGTGCAGTACGTTGAACCCTTTCAGTCTTTTAAAACGGCTGTAAATATCAGAAGCGATATAACCGAGGGGATGGCCCACATGCAGTCCCGCACCACTGGGGTAAGGGAACATGTCCAGCACATAGTATTTGGGTTTCGGGCTGTCATTACTTACCTGGTAGGCCTTTTTTTCTTTCCACTGATCTTGCCAATGCTTTTCAATTTTTCTGAAATCGTATTCCATATCCCTGTATCGCTGGTTTGTTGATTGGTTTATTTGTTTACTGTTTTTCCTGCGCCTTTGCGTGAACAACTGATGCCATCTATTCTACAGTAAAAGTGTGCGACCACGCTTCGCCAAAGCTACGCGACGGCAAGCGCAACGAAGCCGATAGCATTCCCAAAGCCGGGACAAAAAGAATCTAACAGTTCTTTAACCCCATACTGGCCCGGAATGCCCTATTTTTCAACAGCAAATAATTCATCGTCAGAGTGCTGCAAATGTAGGGTTTAGGGTTCAAAACCGTACATTTGCGAGGCTCGGGTTTGGAGTTTGGTGTTTGGGGTTAGGAGTAAAAAGAAACACCAAACACCAAACCTGAAACAACCTTTACAAAGGATAAACGAAAAAACGCATGGCTAACAGCGCAAAAGGTTCTCTCAAACGCAGCAAACCCAATTACGTGTACAGTGTAGTGGGTGTTGCGCTGGTTTTGTTGATACTGGGTATCATGGGTTGGTTTTTCCTGAACATCAGTTCGGTGGGTAATGCTTTTAAGGAAGATATCCGGATGAGCGCCTACCTGCGTACGCTGAACAAGGATACCATCGGGCAGATACAGCAGTTTATTGCTTCGAAACCGTATGCCAAGAACGTGGTGTATGTTGACAAAAAAACCGCCCAGCAAATCTGGAACCGTGAGAACAACGAGGACTGGGCCAAGATCCTGGATGTGAACCCGCTACCCGAAAGCATTGATTTCTACGCAAAGGCCGAGTATGTGAACGCTGACAGCCTGAAAAAAATATCATCCGACCTGATGGCCGCTTATGGCGACCAGGTAACCGACCTGCAATACCCGCAGAGCCTGGTGACAAACCTGAATGAAAGGGCCTCGAAAATAGGCCTGATCTTCCTGGTGATCGCGATCGTGCTTTGTGTAATTGTGATCTTCAGTATTGATAATACGATACGGCTGGCCATGTTCAGCAACCGGTTCCTGATAAAGACCATGCAGATGGTGGGCGCCACCCGTGGCTTTATCGCCAAACCGCTGAATATTAGGGCGGTGATCAACGGGCTGATCAGTTCGGCCATTGCGATGTTTTTATTATTTATGCTGATCGGCTGGGCCGAGAGCCAGTTTCCGCAGTTAAAAGCGATCCGTGATTTTAAACTCACCATGATCCTTTTCTCAGGGCTGATCATTCTCGGTGTAGGCATATCCGTTTTCAGTACGCACAGGAGTGTATTGAAATATTTGAAAATGAAACTTGATGACTTGTACTAGTCTGTAGTTTGTGGTCTGTGGTCTTTAGTTGTTTGTAGTTGGCAGTTTTTTTGTTAACCTTGCAACCAGAAACCAACAACAACCACAGACCAAAGACAACAGACCACAAACCCTAATTATGGCTGAACAAAAACAAACCACCAACGCCCCACTGTTTACCAAAGACAATTATACCTGGATGCTGATCGGCGCCGTAGTGGTGGCCCTGGGCATGTTCCTGATGAGTGGCGGAAAAAGTGATAACCCGAATGTGTTTGAAACAAAGGATGTGTATGGTACCATCCGGGTAACGGTTGCACCGATCATTATCCTGCTGGGACTGGGTGTGGAGATCTATGCGATCTTCAAGAAACCAAAAGCGAGCTAATCCACCTTCTTACCAATACCTTGCGCCTTTGCGCCTTTGCGAGAGAATTTTTCACGCAAAGGCGCAAAGGCGCAGTTGTTTTGTACAATCCCTACATTTACATCGTTCCAATTATCAATTACTAATTATTAATTCCCTACCCCATGTCCCTCTTCGAAGCCATCATCATCGCCATAGTGGAAGGCGTAACCGAGTTTCTGCCCATATCATCAACAGGTCACATGATCATTGCGAGTTCTGCATTGGGTATTGGGAAAGATGAGTTCACCAAGCTTTTCGAGATAGCGATACAGTTGGGGGCGATTTTATCTGTGGTAGTACTGTACTGGAAAAAATTCTTCCGGAAAAATCCTGTTGGATTTTATACAAAACTGCTCGTAGCAGTCATCCCGGCGCTGGCACTGGGGGCTCTGTTTTCGGATAAGATCGATGAATTACTGGAGAGCCCGATGACCGTTGCGATCACGATGCTGGTGGGTGGCGTTGTTTTGTTGTTTATTGATGGTTTATTCAAACAACCCACCGTTACCAAAGATGATGAGATCGGTTATGGTAAAGCATTTATCATTGGTGTCTGGCAATGTCTGGCTATGATACCGGGTATGAGCCGCAGCGCAGTAAGTATCATTGGCGGTATGCAGCAAAAACTGACCAGGGGACTGGCCGCCGAATTTTCTTTCTTCCTGGCTGTGCCTACCATGGCGGCGGCTACGGGATATAAATTGTTGAAAGCTTTTAAGGAGAACCCTGAAATGCTGAAGAATACGGACAACCTGGTTGCATTGGCCGTTGGTAACCTGGTAGCTTTTGTGGTGGCGATGCTGGCGATCAAATTCTTTATTTCCTACCTGCAGAAATATGGGTTTAAGTTGTTTGGATGGTACCGGGTGATTGCGGGAACCATCTTACTTGTGCTGGTACTGACCGGATATCTGCAATAAGCTTTGCCACAGAAGGCACAGAATTGTTCTTTTCTGTGCCTTCTGTGGCAAAAAAGAATTGCGCTATCTTTAAAACACCAAACTCAACCGCATGCAAACTGCCTCCAAAAAAGTCATTAACGGCTGGGCCATGTACGACTGGGCCAACAGTGTATATAACCTGGTGATCACTTCCACCATTTTTCCCGCGTATTTTGAAGCCGTTACCGGCGATGGTAATAACGCAACGCAAAACGACACTGTCCGTATTTTTGGAAGGGAATTTGTCAATACCTCTTTATACAATTATGCACTCGCGATTGCTTTTATGATCGTGGCGCTGGTATCCCCCCTGCTTTCTTCGATAGCGGATTATAAGGGTAATAAGAAAAGCTTTTTGTTCTTCTTCTGTACGATGGGCAGTATTGCGTGCAGTGCTTTGTTCTTCTATGACAGCAGTAATCTTGGGTATGGCCTGATCTGCCTGATTATTGCTTGTGTAGGATACTGGAGTAGTCTGGTGTTTTACAATTCTTTTCTACCTGAAATTGCCGCGCCCGAGGACCAGGACAGGGTTAGCGCCAAAGGTTTTTCCATGGGTTATATCGGTAGTGTGATATTACAGGTGATTTGTTTTGTTTTTGTTTTTAATCCCGGAATTCTTGGCGGTGATGAAAACAGTACCATTCAATATAAATTTTCGTTTTTCCTGACCGGACTATGGTGGTGGGGTTTTGGACAATTCTCTTTAAGACGATTACCTAAAAGTACGCCTCTTGCAAAAAGCACCGACAGGGGTAGTGTTTTCACGTATGGTTATAAAGAACTGAACAAAGTGTGGAAGCAGTTGAATCAATTGCCCATCCTGAAAAAATATTTAGGCGCTTTTTTCTTTTTTAATATGGGCGTACAGACAGTCATGCTGGCTGCAGCGTTATATGGTAAGAGTGAGCTAAACATTCCCACTCCGAACCTGATCATTTCCATTCTGATCATTCAACTGGTAGCCGTGCCGGGTGCTTACCTGATCGCAAAATTATCTGGCAGGGTGGGTAATTTCAAAGCGTTGATGATCACCATTGCTTTATGGATCGTATTGTGCGTGATCGGTTATTTATTGCCAAGGGACGGCATCTATGAGTTTTATGGACTGGCCACACTGGTAGGGTTCGTGATGGGTGGGATACAATCACTCAGCCGCAGTACTTATGCTAAACTGATGCCTGAAACACCTGATACCACTTCCTTTTTCAGTTTTTACGATGTAACAGAAAAGATCGCTATCGTGATCGGTATGCTGAGTTTTGGATATATCACCGAACTGACCGGCTCACAAAGAAACTCAGTGCTGGCGCTGGTGGTTTTCTTTGTGATTGGATTGGTACTACTTGCACTTGCTTCACGAGAACAAAAAATTCAAAAGTAAAAAGTCAAAATTCAAAAACGATTTTGCCTTTGATTTTTGATTTTCGAATTACCCTTATGAAATTATATACCATCAACACCGGCTATTTCAAACTCGACGGCGGAGCTATGTTTGGCGTGGTGCCAAAGAGTATGTGGCACAAACTCAACCCCGCTGATGACAACAATATGTGTTCATGGGCATTGCGTTGTTTGCTGGTAGAAGATGGTGACCGGCTGATATTGATCGATACGGGCATGGGTGATAAACAGGATGCAAAATTCTTTGGTCATTATTTTTTACATGGCGATGATTCACTGGAAAGATCCCTTGCCAAACATGGTTTTGGCAAAACAGATATCACCGATGTATTCCTCACACATTTGCATTTTGATCATTGCGGTGGAAGTATTGTAAGAGAAGGGGGCAAACTGATCCCTGCTTTTCCGAAAGCCCGTTTCTGGAGCAATAAGGACCACTGGCAATGGGCCACACAGCCTAATGCAAGGGAAAAAGCATCTTTCCTGAAAGAAAATATATTGCCGATGCAGGAAAGCGGGCAGTTACAAATGATAGATACCCCCGCAGTAAATAACTCCGGGATATTAGGCAGCAGTGTCTTCACAAACAATATCTCCGTTCGGTTTGCCAGTGGGCATACGGATAAGATGATGTTGCCCCAAATACAATACAAGGGCCGTACCATCGTTTACATGGCTGATCTGCTGCCGTCTGTGGCACACCTGCCCATCCCTTATATCATGGCGTATGATATGTTTCCACTGACCACATTAAACGAAAAAATATCGTTCCTGCAGGAAGCGGTCGAAAACGATTATATCCTCTATTTTGAACACGATAAGGACCATGAATGCTGCACCCTTCAGATGACGGAGAAAGGGATAAGGGCAAAAGAATGTTTCAGGCTCGATGAGCTGTAGAATATTGAACAGATGAATGTTGAATGATGAAGGAATAAGAAAATCCGATCAAAATTCCTTCATCATTCAACATTCATCTGTTCGATATTCACTCTCTTTTCGTAAAATCACTACAAAAAACTCACATTTTCAGCAATAGGTGTTATAAAATAGCCTGTCTACTTTAGTTGCAGCAACATTCCATTATCCTATGTCCAAGAACCAAAACGCCTGCTGCCCGGGATGCGGGGAACCAATTTCCTTCAAGAAATTCGTCCTGCTGAACAATTTTTCCGCCACCAATTGCGATGGTTGTAATACACGGATGGAAATATCCAACCGGAATGCCAACGCCATTATTGCCGGTATTTCCGGGTGTATATCTGCGGCCTGTATCGTGTTATGTACCTGGTACGGCCAGAAATTTTATGAGTCCTTCTTCGGGGGGCTACTTACGGGGCTTGGCGTTGCCACTGTCCTTATTGTATTTATCTGCTGGTACGCCTATACCCATTCCAAATTAAACAAGATGAATACGGGGTATCGTATTATGGGTACGGAAAGTATGTCTGCTACTTAGGTACAGGTTGTTTTCCGCGACTTTTTTTTAACACAGAGACCACAGAGTTAACAGAGGGCCCTCCGTTAACTCTGTGGTCTCTGTGTTAAAATCTTCGCTGAGATCAAAGGAAAAGATTTAATTAAAACTAATCAGGGAACTCAAAGGATACCGCAGGTTACGATACTGCATCATATCCACTTTAATGGTACCCACCACAATAGGACTCTCGATACGGAGCGGTATATGATTCATATCATCACTCACCCATACCGTCATTTTTTCCCCGCCTTCAAACATGGTTCCTTTTACAAGTAAGGGTTTGAACTTGATCGTTTTGAATTTACCGTATTTGGTTTTTACGGTCTCTTTACCCATGTATTTGATATACAGGTTATACACTTCATTATCCAGGAACATGGTAAAAGGTATCTTATCACCAGGAACATATTTATTAAAATCGATGTTCCTTGCATAATAAATAGAACTCATCACATCCTGCACACAATTGGGTACTTTGAATACGCCATTGGTGGTTATCGCTGTATTGGTTTGGTGGTTGAAAGTTATGTTCTCATACTTTTTAAAACCACCTTCATTGATATCGCGAATGAATTTTAAGGGTTGCAAACTGGCGGTATCAATATAGGTCTCATATCTGTCGCGTACTTTGAAAATCCAGTCGTAGCTGGGATTGGAACTACCTGTACCCACCACATGGTAAGCGGGACGGTTTCCAACATGATCGAGTGTAACCGTAAAGTTGGCCGTACCGGCATTTACATACATCCCGATCACGGAATAGAAGATATTGTAGGTGATATTCTCGCCATTCTCGAACGCGAGGTTACGTATACCACAGAATTCATCTCCGACTGCTATGGGCCGCCAGCTTAATCCCAACACGATCAAAAATACAACTACCGTTTTTTTCACTTCGTTTACTCCTTTTTATTCCTGAATAACCTGACCCGCAATAATAACAAACTACCGATGATCGCCGGAACGATCAGGTTGATGATCCAGATACCCGCAATAGTGGCAATGATACCAACCGTATTGCTGCTCAGCAACCCAAATAACTGCAGGCTGATCTTACCCCTGAACCCCAGTTCTGCCAAGGCAATGGTGGGTACCACCGCCATTACCAGAAACATCACCCCTATCATACTCACAGCATTGATCACCGATACCTCCACGCCAAACACCTGCAATAGTAACACATACTGTACCATACATACAACGTACCGGCCGGTGGATAAGAGTAAAATTCCTGTTAATTCTTTCCAGCCGAAATTCTCCAGCTCTTCTACCAGGAACCTGTATTTAGCTATGACGGGTATTCTCTCCAGTCGTTTAATGACCCATGATAACCGGTAATATAACAATACAAACAAGCCTGTACCAATAGTTATGATCAATATAAAACCATTGTACCAGAATAATGACACGCCTGCGGGATAGTCCGTTACAGTAAATACATTTATATGGAGAAACAATAAAGCCAACAGTCCCATGACAAATGTGACGAGAAGCTGGCTCATACTACCAACAACAGACAATGTGATCCCCTTCAGGCGTTTGCCTTCGGCAAGATACACTGCGCGGCCAACCGATTCGCCTACCCTGTTAGGGGTATTAAAGGCAAGGGCCTGTCCCGACAAAACCGCACTGCATGCCCGTTTAAAAGATACCTGCTGGATATGCCCTACCAGCAACTGCCATTTACGCGCCTCCATGCTCCAGTTAAGCGCCATTAATAAGACCGCCAGTACCAGTTTCCATGATTGGGGGCCGGTAAAAGAGGCTTTGATGAATGTCCATGACTGGTGTACGTCGGAATGTTGCTGTACCTGGCTATAGATGGAAAACGACAGCCATATAAAAATGACAGGGCCGACAAAATAGTTGAGGAATATCTTAAATTTTTTGCTCAGAAGCAGTTTTTTAGCCGGTACAAAGAACGGTGTTCGTACTGAGATAGAAAAGTTGGACATATAGAGGGCAGGTGAACGTGTACAGACAAAAAAATCGTTCCATACAGCGAAAGTTCCTGAAATGAACCAAGGTCTATCCAAAAAAATACAATCTTCTTAATAGTGGGGCAGTTTCAATAAGAGGATAGGAGAAAAAGAGCAGAGGAGGGATTCTCTTTAACCTCTTTTTCTTCTACCCTCTTATTGAAAGATCAGCGATCATATGCAAAGGCGAATCAATCATTTTTAGACCGCTTCTTACAGAAGAAAATTACCTCATCAGGATTCAAAGCAAACTTATCGGTTATATGGGTATCCATTTTTTCTTTGGAAACAGAAAACCCTGCCGATTCGAGCCGGGCCGGGTAATCAAGCCCATAGATCCTGACATGATTATCCTGGCCGAATATTTTTTCCCGCTCCTTTTTCCCGGTAACGGAAGAATCTTCAAATGATTGTTCCATAATGGGTGAATAAGGAACCTGCAATATTGCCCAGCCATTCTCCTTTAATACACGATGCATTTCTTTCATCGCTTTTACATCATCAATAATATGTTCTAAAACATGGTTACAGATGATGGCATCAAAGTAATTTTCCGGAAATGGTATATGCTGAATATCCATTTTGATTTTTGCCAGCGGACTATTTAAATCTGCAGAAAAATACTCAACGTCTTGTTGCTCTATAATTTTTTGGATACTCCTTTCCGGCGCGATATGAAGTATCCGCATCTTTGGTTGCAAGAGGTCACGTGACTTCATAAAGAGATACACAAGTCTTTCCCTATCAATGGATGCACAGTATGGACATTCTGCATTCTTTCTATGGCCGCCTCCCACAATCTTTTTCTCTTTCAATATAGCATGACCATATCCTACCGATAAAAATTTAGCGAAGGAATGATGGCAGAAAGGACAGGTAAATGTCGACCCGGGGGAAGTTAACAGGTATATTATCCCCCTGCACCTGGTAACCACATCTTTCAAAAAAAGTTGTGTTTTGCCGCCAATGATTTCCCACCAATTTTTTCCGATCATAGATGCGGCCAAGATACCAAAATTCTCTTTTACCAGTTTGTCATTTAACCGCCCAGACAATGTATTTTCACTGTGCAATGAAAGCAGAGATCATACTAGGCATTGACCCGGGTACACAGCTGATGGGGTTTGCGATACTACGCGTTCAGAACAACCAACCCCAGGTATTGTTGATGGATGTACTGAAACTGACCAAAGAAAAAGATATCTACGCCCGCCTCGGAATGATCCACGAAAAAGTGTGCGAACTCATCAAACTATACAAACCCTCCACTTTTGCCATTGAAGCGCCTTTTTTTGGAAAGAATGTGCAGAGCATGCTCAAACTCGGCCGCGCACAGGGTGTAGCGATCGCCGCAGCCATGCAGGCGAACATGGTGGTAACAGAATATTCACCCAAAAAAGTAAAACAATCCATCACCGGCAACGGTAATGCCGATAAGGAACAGGTATGGAAAATGCTCCAACGCGTTTTATCCATTGAAGAAAAACCCCAATACTTTGATGCTACTGATGCATTGGCCGTAGCGCTTTGTCATCATTACCAGTCTTCCTCTCCGCTTGCAAAAATTGGTAAGGGGTTGAAAGGATGGGAGGAGTTTATGGAGAAGAATCCGGGTAGAATCAGGAAATAAGTACGATTGTAAGTACGAATTACGAGGTACGAACATCAGATTATCGTACTTCGTACCTCGTAATTCGTACTTACAATCGTACTTACAATGCTTTTACAATCGTTTCCTGCACCTTCGTCAACTCCTCTGCAGACAATTTTAATTTTGGCCGGTTGAAGTTGAGGTCATCAGCGCTGTTGATGGGGATGAGGTGTACGTGTGCGTGGGGTACTTCCAGGCCAACCACGGTGATACCGCAGCGGTTACAGGGAAAACTTTTTTCGATGGCTCTGGCGATGGGTTTGGAGAATACCAGTATTTCTGCGAGGTAATCATCCGGCACATCAAATAGTTTATCGACTTCTATTTTAGGAACCACCAGTACATGACCTTTTACCAATGGAAAAATATCCAGGAAGGCGTAGAACTTTTCGTTCTCGGCGATCTTATAAGAAGGGATATCTCCGGCGATTATTTTTGAAAAGATGGTCATGGTGGGATTTTGAAATTGGCGCCGGATTTGTGTCCTCACAAATCCCTGAACGGGCAAATGTGAGGACACATTTGCGGCCTAAACAGTAATGTCCTCTATCTTAAACTTCATCATCCCATTAGGCGCCTGAATTTCCGCAACCTCGCCTTTGGCTTTACCCATCAGGCCCTTGCCGATAGGTGAACCCGCAGAAATTTTGTTCAGCTTCAGGTCGGCTTCTTTTTCTCCTACGATCTGGTAAGTAACCGTTTTTTTGGTCGCCATATTGGTGATGGTCACTTTGGTGAGGATGGTTACTTTGCTGGTATCAATAGAATTAGTATCAACGATCTTGGCGTTGGCGATCGCGCCTTCGAGTTGTTTGATCTTGGCCTCGAGCATCCCCTGCGCCTCTTTGGCCGCATCGTATTCTGCATTCTCTTTGAGGTCGCCTTTTTCACGCGCTTCCGCAATGGCTTTGGAAGCCGCCGGGCGGTCCACTCCCTTCATACGCTGAAGTTCTTCGCGCAGCCTGTCAAATGTCTCTTTTGTCACATACATATTTGCATCACTCATAGTCGTTCTTGTTTACAAGAGTCAAAAAAAATACAACGCCGCAGGTGAGTGCAGCGTTGCATTCACCAAAAATAAAAAATCTTCCTGATTAATTGGTAATATCAAAATGATTTATACATTTGTAGTGTACTATCACACTAATACACTTATATGATACAGTTCCAGGAAGTGCATTTTGGTTACAAAAAGAAGCGGCCTTTATACAGAAATCTCAAACTGGAAGTACAGGCCGGGCATATTTATGGGTTATTGGGGAAAAACGGCGCCGGCAAATCCACGCTGCTGAAACTAATATCAGGGCTGGTGTTCCCGGTAAGCGGAAAAGTAACCGTATTGAATCATGAACCTTCCAAACGGCAGCCCAGCTTCCTGGAAAAGGTATTCCTGATACCCGAAGAGATTGAAACGCCTGATATTGAGGTGGAGGCTTTTGCTGATTCGTATGCGCCATTTTATCCCAACTTCAGTAAACAACAGTTTTTACAACTGCTGACTGATTTTGATGTGCCGCTCAGGAGCCTGAAACAAATGAGTTATGGGCAGAAAAAGAAAACATGGATCGCCCTGGGCATTGCCGCGAATACGCAACTCCTGATTCTGGATGAACCTACCAATGGTCTCGATATCCCTTCAAAAAGACAGTTCCGTAAAATGATGGCGGCGTCTTTAACCGATGACCGTTGTGTGATCATCAGTACGCACCAGGTGCGTGATCTTGACAGCCTGATCGACAATATCATCATCGTGGATGAAGGCGAACTCATCGTGAACGCATCCATCAATACCATTACCAATACGCTAAGCTTTGAGCAGTTTGCAAACGAGCAGGACACAATCGGCTGTATTTATGCCGAAAGCAACCTCCTTGGCTTTTCTGCCATAATCCGCAATTCGGATCCTGATCATTACAGCCGCATGGATACGGAACTTTTCTTCAATGCGTCTGTAGCCGATAAAAACACTATGAAATCTTTGTTTACCTACTAATGTTTACCCATGAATGATATTTTCAGTTTACAGCGACTTGGTCTCCTTCTTAAGAAATTTACACGGGAGCATATACTCACCTACCTTCTATACACAGCCGGCATGTTTGGCATTCTGCTGGTGGTATATGGTTTTGTAGTACTCGTCAGCCTGGAAGGCCCTTATCCTGATGAACCCGGTCCTGTCTTTTATGCAGGCGGTCTGCTGTTCGGCGGCAGTATTTTTGCAGGTTCATTTTACAGTTTTTTCAATAATAAGGCCAAAGGAATCCAGTTTCTGAACCTGCCATCTTCTAATGGTGAAAAACTGTCGATAAGCTTTTTTTATACCCAGCTCATTTTCTTTGTCACATTTGTATTTGTGTTCTTCCTCGTGGACAGGATCATGTGTTCTTTTTATACTGCTTTCCATACATTGCCGCCGGATGCGCGCCCCGAACACATGGCAAGGTACACGGCTGTTCCGATGGATTTTACGAACGCTCTTTCAAAAGCAAGCTTGATACTGGCGATAACCGTGTCATCCGTTGCCCATTTTGGTTCGCTTTGCTTTGAGAAAAATGCGTTTATCAAAACGGCCATGATAGTTATCGCAGTGACTACCGTCATACTATACCTGAACAATGCTTTAATGTCAGCCCTCATTCCGGAAGAATCCAATCCTTATGGTATGTTTTACATGACCATGATAAGGATACAGGGCGATATTTCAACATCGATGCGCATTGTGAAACTACCGGAGAACTGGGACAGGTTCATATACTGGTTCCTGCCTGGGTTTGTATATGTATCATTCTGGACAGCAAGTTTTTTTAAACTGAAAGAAAAACAGGTGTAATTAATGGAGTTTAACCACGAACAACCCATATACCTGCAGATAGCCGAGCTGATCTGCGAACTGGTACTGATCAAAAAATTCAGGGAGGATGAACGCATCCCTTCCGTGCGGGAAATGGCCATTCAACTGGAAGTAAACCCTAATACCGTTATGCGCACCTACGAGTTTCTACAGGGGAAAGAGATCATTACCAATAAAAGGGGCGTGGGCTATTTTGTTGCGCCAGACGGCATCGCCAGGGCTACTGATTTCAGGAAAAAGAAATTCCTGGAGGATGAACTTCCCAAGCTTTTGAAAACAGCACAACTGCTCAACATATCATTCGAAGAACTACAGAACCAATATATAGCATTTACGAACCGTTTACCGGACACACAAAACTGAAACAATGAAAACAAGCAGTATTATCGCAGGATTGGCGCTTATCGGCGGCGTAGCCATCATTACAGCGGCTGACTTTAAGATAAAAAGCGAATACACAAAAGGAAATATCCAGAGCGCCTACAATAAAACTCCATTGCAACCTTTCAGGTTCATCAAGGAAAATGTCGATTCATCCATCGCCATGCCTTATACAAGGTTTGAAGTGGTTGCAGGAAAAGGCCAGGAATCATCGGTCAGCGCTTATTTTGTAAGGTCCGCCCCGCTTTCGTATAAAGTGACCAATGACACCCTTTATATAACCAGTGAGCTTGTTGAAAAAAACGGCAACTATACGCATGAACCCTTTATCATAACCACACCTATACTCGAAGGCCTTGAAAGCACAAGGGGTTCCTATAAAATAAAACAGGAGGATGCAGGTTCTTTGTCGCTCACCGCACATAAAACATCACAGGTAAATCTAACAGCCAAACAGATAACCCTTCTTTCACTTTTTGCATCAGAGAAGGCGGGCTTTATCATCTCATCCAAAAATCCTGTAGATGAAGCGGTAATACATATTGCCGATCAAGGTTCTCTTACACTCAGCAATGTTGAGTTCAGGAAGAAAAGTATGCAGCTGGATTCATCGGCAACCCTTACACTACAGAAAAAGTCAATCGCTGATTTCAGGAAACAATAGAGTTATCAAAGTTTCAGTTTTTCCAGCAGAACATTTGACATGCTGTAAAAAGCTTCTTCACTATAGCCTGCGATATGTGGGGTGATGATCACATTGGGCTGGGCAAGCAGCCAGTCAAGATCAGCTTGTTCATCAGGCGTATAGCTGGGTAGTTTTTCGTTCTCCAGTACATCCAATGCGGCCGCCCTGATTTTCCCGTTTTGCAATGCACGTATCAAAGCCCTGGTATCGGTAACTTTTCCGCGAGAGGTATTGATGAAGAACGGCAGCCGTTCCAGCGAATTAAAAAAATCATCATTGGCCAGGTGACGGGTTATACCAGTTAGTGGCAAATGTAGACTCACTACATCAGCATAACGGTATATCTGCTCAATACCCGATTCACGGATATAGGATTGGGCAAATCCCGATTTCTCTATATCATTGGCAAGCACAGTCACATTAAATGAAGCAAGTAGTTTGGCGAATGAGCTACCGGTATTACCATAACCGATAATCCCTACCGTTTTACCTGTCAGTTCAATACCACGGTTGGCATCACGGAACCATTTTCCTTCTTTGAGTTGCTGGCTGCTGCTGCTGATCTTATTCATCAGGTTGAGCAACAAACCCAATGCATGTTCGGCCACAGCATTACGGTTTCCTTCAGGACTGCTCACACATTGTATGCCTTTTGATTCCGCATAAGCCACATCGATCAGTTCCATGCCGCTGCCAAGCCTGCCGATCCATTTCAGTTTTGTGGCACGGTCAAGAATGGCTTTGTCGATGGTGATCCGTGTGGTAACAAACAAACCAGTGATACCAGCTATCAATTCTGATAACTGTTCATACGTGATAGAGGGGTCATGCAGCACCTCATATCCTTTCTCTTCCAGCGTCTGTAAAAGATGGCTATGCGCTTTCGATGTTATAATAACCTTGGGCTTCACTTCCTATTTCATTTTAAACGTAAGCGCGGCAAATTGTTCTATCGTCAGTTGTTCTGCGCGTTTGGTGAATATTTCATCCTGCAGGTCCTCGCTGCTGAAAAATCCTTTCAGGGGATTGCGGAGCATTTTTCTTCGCTGGTTAAATGCCGCTTTTACCAGTATAAAAAAACTGCGTTCGCTTTTTACCGTAACCGGTTGTTCCTTTCTTTTCAGCCTGATCACCCCGCTCATGACTTTGGGTGGCGGATCAAAACTTGCGGGTGGTACATCAAACAGGTATTCCACTTCATAAAATGCCTGTATCAATACACTCAGTATGCCGTACACTTTATTACCGGATTTTGATACCACCCGCTCCGCCACTTCTTTCTGGAACATACCGATCATTACCGGCACCTGTGTTTTCCAGTCGAGTACCTTAAATAATATCTGTGAAGAAATATTGTATGGGAAATTACCGACCACGGTAAACTGATCCGTAAAAGGTGCATCAATCTCCAGTATGCTTTTGTGAATGATCTTTCCTTTGATAGAGGGATAGGTATGTTCGAGGTACGCCACTTTTTCATCATCCAGTTCCACGGCTTTGAAATCGATAGCGGGTAACTTCAATAAGTACTTTGTAAGTGCACCGCCACCGGGACCTACTTCCAGCAAACGCTCAAAGTTGTCCTGTTGCAGGGCATCAACTATCTGGCGGCAGATGTTCTCATCTTTCAGGAAATGCTGGCCAAGGGATTTTTTTAGCGTGTATTGCATGGAAGGCAAAAGTACGGAAAGGTGGGTTGTGTCTCAGTATGAATGCCAAATCGTTAAAACCGGCAAAATGAACCGCCAAGACGCAAGGACACAAAGGATCGCGAAGAATAGGCAAGATATCTTTGCGTGACCTTGCGGCTTAGCGCCTTCTCGCCCGCTAAGCTTAGGCGAGCGGGTGCGATTATACAGCCTTCCTGATCACATAAAAATACACAGGCATCCTTACAGAAAAACCCAATGCCTTGTACACATGAATGGCCCGCTCATTATCCTGCCGCACATGCAGGTGAGGATGGCACGAAGCCTCTAGTATTTGCACCAATTGTGAAACCAGTAACTGTTTCGCATAGCCCCGGCCCAAAAAATCCGGATGGGTACATACTGCACTGATCTCAATATGATCAAAAGGATGAAAACGCTGCCCTGTCATGGCTGCCAACCGGCCATCCGCAAAGATGCCTTCATAATTACCAAACTCTATTGTACGCGTACCGAATGGACCCGGTTGTGTAAGCTTAGTCAGATCCAGCATTTCGGACACATTTTCTTTGGTCAGTTTACTGATATTGTCAGGCTGATGCCCCGGCGGCTCGGATGCCTCATACACCATCTGGTAACCGGGAATACAATCCACCACACTCCAGCATTCTGGTATCTCTAATTTTTCGCCGGCCCATAACAATGTGGGGCGGGTGGAGCTGCGTATATCATATAGTTCCAAAAGATTTTCTTTCGAATGATCCGCTAATCCTGCGAATGGAGATACCTGGTCCTCAAAAAATTTGACCTTATCAGAACCCATGGCCAGGTGATTATTACCGGAGAGCAGTGCGTTCCATACAGGGTTATCCAATGGTGATTCCACGTGGTTGTTTTTCGCGGTGAAGGTAATTATTAACGTGTTGTGTTATTAACTCTTTTGAGACAAGGCAATTCTCTGTGTACCTCTGTGTTCTTTGTGCCTCTGTGGTAAAGAAAATCCTCCGTCAGATCGGAGCGAAGGCTTTACCACAGAGGCACGGAGGACACAGAGATACACAGAGTCTGGCATTAGTTATTATTTATGCAGAGGTAATGCCGGTCATATAGCTATATCTCCTCCTGCCAACTCACAACTCGGCTTCTTTCCGTATTTTTACCCTCTAAACCTCTCCCATGAGCAATGAGTTACCAAAACCTGTGATCGGCTTTACCTGTGGCGACCTGAATGGAATAGGAATTGAACTGATACTGAAAACACTGACCGATCACCGTTTGCTGGATGTTTGCACACCGGTGATATTTGCCAGTAATAAAAGCCTCAACTTTTACCGTAAAGGTCTGCCTGACGCAAATTTCAACTATAGCAATACCAAAGAAATCAATCGCCTCAACCCCAAACAGGTAAATGTGTTCAATTGCTGGGAGGAAGAAGTGGCCATTACGCCCGGGCAATTGACTGATATAGGCGGTAAATACGCCTTGATCTCCCTGCAGCACGCCACACAGGCTTTGAAAGAAGGTCATATACAGGGTTTGGTAACAGCGCCCATCCACAAAAAAAATATACAGTCCGCCGATTTTAATTACAGCGGGCATACTCCTTACTTCAAAGCCTATTTCAATGTACCCGATGTGGTGATGCTGATGGTAGCGGAAAATATGCGAGTGGGTGTGGTTACGGAACATGTACCTGTAACAGAAGTCGGAAAGTATATCACTAAAGAAAACATACTGGGTAAATTAAAGATCATCAATAGCTCACTCCAGAAAGATTTTGGTATCGATAAACCCAAAATAGCTGTTTTAGGATTGAATCCACATGCCGGTGATGAAGGATTGATCGGCAATGAAGAAGAAACCATCATCAAACCCGCTATCAAAGAAGCAAAACATAACATGATGGTATTCGGCCCTTACAGCGCCGATGCATTTTTTGCGCGTGGGCAGTTTGAAAGATTTGATGCCGTGCTTGCTATGTACCACGACCAGGGATTGATCCCTTTCAAATCGCTTGCGATCGGCGAGGGTATTAATTATACTGCCGGTTTACCAGTGATCCGTACATCTCCTGATCATGGAACTGCTTTTGATATTGCGGGGAAAGGAAAAGCAGATCATGCTTCTTTCCTGTCTGCTACGTTTGAATGTATCGAGATAATCCGCAAGCGCCTCGGTTATGCCGAGATGCGCCTGAACCCGTTACGAAAAATGAGCGCCCGCATGATTGCCAATGCAGTGGATGAGCGGATTGAAGAAGCAGAAGGATAAATCTCTGTGTACCTCTGTGGTAAAGCCTCCGCTTCAATCACTTTACCACAGAGGAAAAGGACACAGAGGTACACAGAGTTATTTGAAGACAGCGTCTGCGATCCCTTTATTGATCGTATAATTGGAATAAGTGATCTCTACCCGCCCTTTTTTATTTTTCATTTTCGAAGCCTCGGTCGGCTTTTCATCATCAAATTCAAGTGTGATCCCTTTGGGCAGGTAATAGTCTTTGGTATTGAAACTGAAGATCACTTTATCAGGCAACCCATACTGCGCAAATTTTCCATAATTCATTTCAATGGTGTAAGTGCCATTCTCTTTGGTAGTAATGGTGGATTTACGAACAAGCAGGTTGGGTTCATCAATATACATAGTGGTGAGAACAATATCGCTGTTTTCGTTGGTTGGCAATATTTTTACCACTTTTGTATTCGTTCCATCTATCACAGCTTCCCCGGCAGCCAGCGCAACAAAATCAGCCGAAGTAAAAATAGAATTCATATTCACCGAAACGCCACCCTTTGGCAGTAAAGAAATACCGCCATCCTTTTTTAGCCGGAATTTATTCGGTTTCTTATAATACACTTTCACTTTCCCCAATGGGGCCTTGATAAAAGCCACATCGGTTTTCATTTTCCCATCCGCTTCATAATCATTAACCTGGTCAAGTTTGGCTTTTACCTTCGTGATCAAAGCCGTCATATCCTGACCAAAGGAAACAGACGCAATACTCAATCCCACAAAAAGAAACAATATCCTCATCACCGATTATTTTGATTTCAATTATGATATTTGTTAGCCGCAGATTCGCAGATTGAAACGATAATCTGCGAATCTGCGGCTAAATTATTACTGATACACAACAGCAAAAATCTAACTCAACACATCTTTCTTCTTAAACACCCACACACTGATCCCTACAAACCCTACAATATGCGCCAATAACACCAAAGAAGAATTAATGATCCGCTGGGGATTTTGAATACTGCCGATGATCGCTTCATTCGCATCATTTACTTTGATATCAAAAAACTCCTTCCATCCAATCATGTGCGTGGTGAACAGGTAGGGTTTGATCACATTGAAAATGGGAATACTGCTTAATGTACTCAGTATGGTAAAGAAAATGATCACACTCATAGTAGCAACAATCGGGCCGATCGAATTTTCTGCAAACAGCGAAAACAGGAAACCCAGTGCTGCAACGGTTGTCATAGCCAACGCCGCAAATCCAAACGCACACACATAACGCCAGAACACATCATTCTCTTTCAACAGCACGATATACTGCGATTTCATCAGGAAGAGATCATCGGTTCCGAATATCAGCATGTTCACAAACAGCGCCATTACCGCCAGCCATACCAATAACAACAAAGTGTACACCATGGTTGCCATGAATTTTGCCAGTAAGAATTTGGTACGGCTGATGGGTTTGGTCAGCATAATCCGGAGCGTTCCCATATTGGCTTCACCCGATATCATATCTGCGGCCACCAATGAAATAAGTAATGGCACATGCACCAGTAATATCTGCAGTACCACATAACAAACCTGGTATCCATTCAATATCTTTCCCTCCACAGCAAGGGAAGAATTGATATCGCGCATCATAAAATTCACATAGGCTTCGCCATCCAGTTTCAGACCAAACTGTATCACACCGATCAATCCAGTGATCGCAGCAAAAGCGATATAGGTACGTGGGCGACGGAATATTTTAAACAGTTCAATTTGTATAAGTGTCCACATGTTGTTTGCCTGAGGTTACCTGTAAAAAATAATCTTCCAGTGAATGACGCGGCTGCAATGAAAGCAGTTGTATATCCATTTCCACCAGGTCGCGATGAAACTGCGCTATCTGTGTTTTGTTGAGCCTTATCAGTATCACATTGTCACGTTGTGGCTGTAGATGGGTTGACCAGCGGCTCAATTGCAATTGCTGCAAAGCATATACATCATCAAATGTCTGTAGTTCTATAATGGTTTGAGAAGGATCAAACAATTCGAGTGCATTCCCTTCCACAATTTTCTTGCCTTTGTCTATGATCAGCACCCGTGTGGCCACCTGTTCTATCTCACTTAATAAATGCGAAGAAACAATGACTGTTTTTTTAAGGTCACGGCTGAGATGCATTATCAGGTTACGGATATCTGCAATTCCCTGAGGATCCAGCCCATTCGTAGGTTCATCCAGTACGATCAGTTGCGGATCATGCACGAGTGCGATGGCGATACCCAGACGCTGTTTCATTCCCTGCGAAAAAGTTTTCACTTTGTCTTTGGCCCTTTGTGCGAGACCCACCATTTCGAGTTGAGCCATCAGTTTAGCTTCCGCCACTTTTACACCACTTAAACGGGCAAATACTTTCAGGTTTTCGTAAGCGGATAAATATTTATAGACATCAGGCTTTTCGATCACCCCGCCTACCTGGCTGAGTATCTCGTTGCGGTGCGTAGAAATGTTTTTACCAAAAATCTCTATCTCACCTTCTGTTGGTTTGATGAGGGTAAGCAGCATACGGATAGTGGTACTTTTCCCCGCACCATTCTGCCCGAGAAAACCATACACATCCCCTTCGTTAACGGAAAAAGAAAGACCTTGTACCGCGGTAAGGTTTTTGAATTGTTTGGTAAGACCGGTTACTTTGACTATCACGAGGCAAAGGTAAGTACGAAATACGAGGTACGATGTACGATTCTTTGCTTTGAATTCGTACTTCGTACCTCGTATTTCGTACTTACCATTATTTTCCTACCTGCAAATACTGCTGCAGCGCCTTTACGTACGCCTCGAATGCGGCAATACCCTGGGGTGTGACCTTACAGGTAGTTTGGGGATAATTGTCTTTAAATTGTTTGGCGACTTCTATGTACCCGGCTTCTTTCAGTTTCTGTACCTGCACACTGAGGTTACCGGCAGTGGCATTGGTCTTTTCCCTGATAAATGTGAACTCCGCTTCCTTCACTGAAATAAGCAGGCTCATCACCGCAAGGCGAAGTTGGGAATGTAATATGGGGTCCAGTTCTGTAAACATTAACAGCTCTTTCCTTTTAAATACCTGTTTCTCAAAATAAGCCCTGGGATCAGCCAGTTAACAATACCAGCCAGACCATTCAGCAACAGATCATAGGTAGTGGTGGTAAAACATGATGTGATAAAAAAGCAGTAGCACAAAATACCCCCGATGATCATCGGCTTGAATTTCTGTGCAATACCGGTTGCCAGTGTAGGCATAGCATACAACAACAGCAGCAAAGAGGTGCTGCTCATAATAAACGGGGTGAAGTGTTTTGTTTCAGTGGTTGACAGGTTTTTCGACAGAAGTTCGGTACCCTCAGCAGCATAAAACCGATCGGATACACCAGGTACTACGTTAAGGTAGAATGTGAGCATAAAGATACTGACGCCAAAAACAAGCCAGATCGCATCGAGGTATTGTTCCTGGTAAGAAACTGCTTTCCTTTTTTTGCCTTCACGGATGGAAATAAATATCTGGGGTATGAATGCCGCCAGTACGATCAGCCAGATATCAAAACCGATACTGAAATCCCAATACCGTTCTGCAAAATTGAGCAACCCGGCTACGGCCACTGCAATACCCCATAAAATAGAAGAAGTACCCCTTTCGTGGTAGCTGTTTTTGGCCTTATTGATCATATCAGTGATCAACCGCAGGCTCTCCTGTTCAGTAAGTTGTTTTTCTTCAGGCATGATCTATCGGTTTTGTTTTTTATACCGCGTACGCAGTAAATGACCCGGAATGATATAACTGGTCAGTATGGCCAGTGCGCCGATCAATAATTTATAATCAGCATCGAACCTGACAGAAATAACCGCCAATACAAAATTGATCAGACCACCGATTACCAACGGTTTGAATTTTAACAACCTTCCCGTTACAAACGTACCAATGGCATACAGCAGGATATAATAGGTAAACGCTGTTTCCCAACCGGTCCTGCTGAGGATATTGATCAGTATCATTAACAGGAATGCGATGGCCAATGCGATCCACAAATATTCCAGGGCCTCATCCACGAATGATTTAGCTCTTTTTGTCTTCGCCTGTCTTGCGCTGTATATACCCGACAGCACGCCGCCAACCGGCATCAGCAACCACACCATAGCGTGACCGGGATAATGAACATATATCTTCAAAACAAAAGAACTGATACAACAGAAAAAAACCAGCCAGCCCCAGAATAAAAAGTAAAAACTATTATCTGCCACAACATCCTTGGTCTTGTTGATCATTGTACTGATCAGGCTAAGGCTTTCTTCCGGCGACAACTCTTTTTCGTTTGTTTCCATGATGGCTGAAGTTAAGTATCAACAAAAATAGCAGCGGTTGTGTAACCGCTGCTGTATTGGATGCACATATTACTGACAAGCTGCCAATGATTTCTCCGCTTCTTCCTTGCCCCAGGTAGGATGCATAGGAGATACCGGTTTGAATGTTTTGTATAATTCGAGTGATTTTTCAAATAATTTTTTAGCAACTGCTTTACCTCCACCGTACGCTTCCGGAGTATTCATCAATGTTTGTCCATTCAGGAAATAGACCCTTGGGTTGTTGGGATCAGCCTTGGTTGCTTTTTCCAATGCAGCGCCAGCTTCGGTGCCATAGGTTTGCCAGCGTGTCATTGGGTCAACGGTCATCTGTTGTATCGCTACCATCTGGCGCAGACAAAACAATTCAGAATTGTTGGGTTCCAGCGCTTCTGCTTTGGCAATAAGGTCCTTGCTTTTCTCGGCCACTTTGTCTTTATCGAGTTTGGGGTTCATCCAGCCGGTAAGATGGTTGGCATACGCTGCATAATAATACGGGAGCCATTTGTCTTTTTCCGCATCCGCTACCCTTTCAAAAAAAGCAGAAGCTGAGCCCATATCTTCTGCGGTTTTTACAGCTTTTAACTGTTCGAATCCTTTCGTCATGCCGCCTTCGTATTTTGATTGAGCAGCCACCATACCGGCGAAGAGCATGCTGATCACGACTAATAACTGTTTCATACAAGTTGGTTTATTTGATTTGTAGTTTATTGTTTGTTGTTGTTTTTTAATTTGTCATATTCTTTTTCAACGGCACCCGGCGTATCTGCCACATAGGCTTTTGTATAACTGAAAGAAAGTCCTACGCCCCATCCAAGCATTACCCAGGCGGGCCAGGGCATGTCTTCATACCTATGGCCGTTTTTTAGGCCCGATACAAACCATACACCCCAGAGAAAAGCACACACGATCATATAAGCCGCGAGGTGCTGTCTGAACCGCGCCCTTCTTTTGGCCAGTTGCCATAATTTTTGATCTTTTGATTCCATGGTGTAGATTTTAATAATTACTATCCTCTTGTTTTTTCAGTTTCTCATATTCTTCTGTAGCGCTGATAAATTTGTTTCCATGATAGGCATGGAAATATTGAAAAGCGATACCCACGCCCCAACCCATGATCGACCAGATGGGCCAGAAATGATGCTTAATTCCTTCTTTGCTGAAAAACCAGATGGCCACCAGCATGGCATTGATGATAAAATAACAGGCAAGGCTCCAGCGAAAATTAACGCGTGCCTTTGCCACCTGCCATAATTCTTCGTCTCTGTGGTGTTGTGTGTTCATGTTGGTGGGTTTATTGGTTGTTTTATTAATGGTAACTTTATCCACTAAAAATTCCTTGTTCCTTGTTCCTTGTTCCTTGTTCCTTGTTCCTTGTTCCTTGTTCCTTGTTCCTTGTTCCTTGTTCCTTGTTCCTTGTTCCTTGTTCCTTGTTCCTTGTTCCTTGTTCCTTGTTCCTTGTTCCTTGTTCCTTGTCCTACAAATTATTATTAATCGCATCCTGTCTCCTATCCACACCCCAGCTTAAAAACACTCCCAGAAAAAAGAACTGCGGCGCCGGTGGCGTGATCGCTTCTTTTCTCGAGCCGTCATGTGAATAGTTGTATCCAAACACCTGTTTGCTGTTCATCACATTGGTCACCGATCCTACAAACACTGCATACGCTTTGCCCAGGGAAGTGAGGTAATTGAAACTGAAACCGAGGTTATGATAGTCGATGGTTTTACCCTGGTCGGCTACTTCGTATTTACCACTGTTCAGCCTGATATCATAATAAGGACGGCCGGTGGCATACGAGTAGGTGAAATTGAATCCGGTGTTAATTCCTGTAAAGAATTTTTTCACGACTAACGAAGCTGTATGATTTGCCGCGAAAGTAGGTTGCAGTTCTTTAGGATAATTCAGGAAATCACGTTTGGTATCGAGATACGAATAGCTGACCCAGTAATCCAATCCTTTAACCGTTTTCTTATCTCTCCAGAAAAATTCAATGCCCTTTGCATCTCCATATCCACTGTTATCAAGTGAAGGAGCGGTTTTGATCAGGTTACTGTATTTCTTGTAAAATATTTCGGCCCTGAATGTCTGGAGTGTGGTGTTCTTGATATAGTTGGCGATATAATGTGTGGCTTTTGTATAGCCAAAATTGGTGGTGGCATACATATAAGTGTTCTCCGGTTTCTGGTAAAATTCACCGTAAGCAAGACTCATCTGCGCGCCTTTTCCTGTTTTATAGGCCAATGATATACGCGGAGCGATATTGGCTTTGCTGATCAGCGATGAATGTTCAAAACGTACACCTGCTTTTGCGGCAAGATCGTTGGTGATATACAGATCAGCTTCGCTGAATAATGCTTTGAAATGATCGGTAAGCAGCGCGGGGAAACTATTGTACTTGCTGCGGTTGTAAAAATACATATACTCACCACCCATCCTGATCACGCTGATACCGCTGATGCGTTTGTCCAATACCAGTTTGGCCTGTGTAAGATCGGTTTTGGTGGTCAGTGCAAAATTGCTGGAAGTGATCCATGGCATACCGGTGATAACCTGGTTGTTCGATTGATCCTGTATCTGCTGATCAATGTTATTGTGATCGGTACTGTAACCGATACCCAGGTTCATTTTCCATCCTTTGCCTAAACTTTCTCTCCAGCTCAGGTTATTGTACCAGTTGATATTCTCCAAACCAAAAGCGGTTTTCAGCATAGGATCCTCAATATTGGCCCTGCGCAAACCCAAATCAGAAGCGCCGAATGTTGTATAGTATTTGATCATACCACCAGTTTTGGTTTTGATGCGGAAATTGGCATCGCCACCATGGAACACCGGCATGGCAAAATAATCAGGTGTTTGTTGTACGATGGAGAAATATGCGGCGAGGTTGGTATAGTTATAATTAAATCCCCAGGATGAATTCTTGTCTTTGGCCAGTTTCTGTAATCCACCCCCGATGAAGATGGGAGATATACCCAGGTTGGCTTCTGATCTTTCCGGCATATCAATGCTTTCCATGATCAATGCTGAAGAAAGCGCCTGTCCATATAATGCTGAATATCCACCGGTACTGAATACGGTGCCTTTAAAAATAGCCGGGGAAAATCTTCCGCGTGATGCGATATCCGGAACACTTGCTGTAAAAGGATTGTTCACCAGTGTTCCATCAATAAATTGTTTGGCCTCATATCCGGCACCACCTCGTACAAACAATCCTTCCTGTTCGCCGATCTGTTGTGCACCGGGTAATGTTTTTACCACGGCTGTGATATCCGCGTTAGCGCCACCTGTTGTATATACATCGAGGGATGATAAAACCGTAGCGGCTTTTTTCTTGTCACCCGCTTCAAAACTGCCCGCGGTTACTACTACGGCTTTGAGTTCGCTGATCTCTTCTTTCAAAGCAAAAGCAAGATCTATTGTTTCTGTACCGATGGTTACTTCCTGTTCTACTGTTTTGTATCCAACATTCGTGGCAATAACCACCTGCTGCCCTTTTTCGGTTGTTTTAAAAGAAAAACGTCCGGAAGAATCCGATACACTGCCATCATAAGATCCTTTAACGGCGATGCTGGCGCCTATAATGATATGTCCTTTGTGATCTTTTACGATACCCGTGATTTTGGATTGGGCATTTACCCAGCCTGCTGTTGCGAAGAATATGAGCAGGATTGTTAGTTGTTTCATGGTTGTTTTGCTTTGACAGGACAAACATAGAATAGTTTATTTTATAAACCAAATTATTTACTAAATAAATTTTAAATTTTCTGTTAACTATCATTTTACTTATAATACATTGATTATCAATAAAATAAAAATTATCAACTCAACCATATCCATTTCCTGCAGAAAAAACCAACATACTTAAGTAGTTATACGCACACAATTGGGTGTTTCCACGCTTTACAGTTCATCGGTTGACCAATACTTTAGCAACCAGGATCGATATATGCTACATTGCCAACTTGTGATCTTCCACGGTAGAAGGTTAACAATAACAGAGAAATACAATGCAACTAAAAAATTATAGTATGAAATTCACATGCTTTGCTATACTGGTATTACTGGTCCAGACTGCAAAGAGTCAATCAGCAGAGGATACCTTTCAGGTAATCAATTATGTAGTAAATACAGAATTATACAATGGCAAGATGGAAAGAAACGATACTGGACCCACCTGTATACTACTTAACAGAACCATAGCCTGGAATATCGGAGGTATTGATCGCTATCTCATTCATGTAAAAAGGCCTGACAATACAACTATTGACACCACGGATTTGTATGCGCGGTTGATGTCGCTCCCGTCAATTTACATAGATTCAATCATAACAAGCCGGTATAAGCTTATTCTCAGCAGTCTTTTTCCTGATGATCCTGCCTTTACCCGCCAGCTCACGATGTTTGCCTGGGTATCATTTACAACACCATTATTTCTTACTCCTGAAACCTGCATCATTAGCATCAAGGGGCCTGACTGGCAACTAGGTATCCTGCTTTATAAAGAAAAAAGCAAATGGACGAAACTTGCTTATGTCGGAGGAGGAGGAACATAACATTTTGTAGTTGTCCAGGCAGTTAACTCGTTTTAGGACGGGACACTTTAAAAAAAGCCCCGGAAAATCCGGGGCTCTATCAATGGTTGCGGTCAATTTATTTATACGATGGTATCAACCCTTTCGCCAGATCCACCATTTTCTTGATACTCTCATCATTCAACTGTCCTTTCTTGAACTCGGCCAGTACATCAGGCAGTTTGTTTTCCATATCAGTCAGGAAGTGTGATTCGAATTCTTTCACTTTCTTAACGGATACTTCTTTCAATAAACCCTGTGTACCCAGGTAAATGATCGCTACCTGTTTTTCAACTGACATAGGTGAATACTGCAGCTGTTTCAATATTTCTACGTTACGTGCACCTTTGTCGATTACGTTCTTGGTAGCAGCATCGAGGTCACCACCGAATTTTGAGAACGCTTCCAGCTCACGGTACAGGGCCTGGTCAAGTTTCAGGGTACCAGCTACTTTCTTCATTGATTTGATCTGCGCGTTACCACCCACACGACTCACGGAGATACCTACGTTGATCGCAGGACGGATACCGGCGTTGAACAGGTTACCTTCCAGGAAGATCTGTCCGTCGGTGATAGAGATCACGTTCGTTGGGATATAAGCAGATACGTCACCCGCCTGTGTTTCAATGATCGGCAGCGCCGTCAGTGAACCACCACCTTTTACCAGGTGTTTGATAGAAGCAGGGAGGTCATTCATGTTCTTGGCCACATCATCATTCGCGATGACTTTCGCGGCTCTTTCGAGCAGACGGCTGTGGAGATAGAATACGTCACCAGGGTATGCTTCACGTCCCGGAGGCCTCCTCAGCAGCAGGGAAACTTCACGGTAAGCCACCGCCTGTTTTGACAAATCATCATAAATGATCAGCGCAGGACGTCCGGTATCACGGAAGAACTCACCTATCGCCGCTCCGGCAAATGGTGCATAGAACTGTAACGGGGCAGGATCAGAAGCGGATGCGCTTACAATGGTTGTGTATGCCATCGCGCCGTTATCGGCAAGGGTTTTCATTACGCCGGCAACTGTTGATGCTTTTTGCCCAACTGCTACATATATACAATATACAGGCTTGCCTGCATCGTAAAATTCTTTCTGGTTGATGATGGTATCCACGCAGATAGCCGTTTTACCGGTCTGGCGGTCACCGATCACCAGCTCACGCTGTCCGCGACCGATAGGGATCATCGCATCGATCGCTTTGATACCAGTCTGTAATGGTTCTTTTACCGGCTCACGGTAGATAACACCCGGCGCTTTACGCTCCAATGGCATTTCATACAGTTCACCAGTCAATGGGCCCTTACCATCTATCGGCGCACCCAATGTATTGATCACACGGCCAACCACACCTTCACCTACTTTGATAGAAGCGATCTCACCGGTCCTTTTTACTTTCGCGCCTTCTTTAATGCCACCGCTTTCACCCATCAATACCACACCCACATTGTCTTCTTCCAGGTTAAGGGCAATCGCTTTTACGCCATTGTCAAATTCTACCAGCTCACCGCTCTTTACGCCATTCAGACCGTACACACGGGCGATACCATCACCCACCTGTAATACGGTACCCACTTCTTCCAGGTCAGCCGAGGCATTGAAATTGCTGAGCTGCTGCCTCAGTATCGCGGATATTTCATCGGGTTTAATACTTACCATGATCTATATGCTTTTAAAGTTATTGTTATAGAATATTAACGCAGACCGTGTATGAACAGGTTCTGTGAGAATTGTTTTTTGATATCTTTCAGGTCGCGCAGGATGCTTGCATCAACCAGGTTATTATTGAAGTCCAGTACAAACCCGCCGATCAGTTTTTCATCTACCGCTGTTTCCAGTTCCACACTACCCAAACCGCGTTCTGTTCTTACTTTGGTTTCGATGGATTGTTTCAGTTCATCACTTACCGGTACCGCTGTTGTCAGTTTTACTTTGTGAATGCCTTTCATGGCATTGTACTGTTCAACAAAAGCAGAAGCGATCTCAGGAAGTTCGCCTTCCCTTCCTTTTTTAACCAGTAAAGAAGTAAATGCAGCGGTCAGTTCTCCTACTTTTCCTTTGGTCAACGCATCAATCACACTGCTTTTCTGGTCAGCTTTAATGATCGGGCTGCTCAGCAGGTTGGTAAACTCCCTGCTTGCTTTTGATAAAGCCTGTAAATATTTCATGTCGGCATACACAGCTTCCAATTGATTTTTCTCGATGGAAAGATCAATCAGACTTTTTGCGTACCTGCCGGCTAAACGTGGATTAGGCATTATTATTAATTAGTAATTGATAATTAACAATTAATAATTAAGTGATTTCAATTGATAACGGGAGACGTAGCATCTCCAATTATTAATTATTAATTACTAATTATTAATTCAACTTCACTCCCGCAGCAAGGTCATTGATAAATTTCTCCTGCTCGGATTTATTGCTCAGTTCGCGACGTAATATTTTTTCGCTTACTTCTATCACCAAAGAACCTACCTGGTTCTTTACATCGGTAAGCGCTGCATTTTTTTGTTGTGTGATGGCTACCTGTGCCTCAGCAACGATACGGTCGTATTCAGCTTTGGCTTTGTCTTTCGCGTCACCGATCATCTTAACAGTCTGTTCTTTTGCTTCTTTGATCATCACTGCGCGTTCTTCACGTGCCTGCGCCATCAATGCTTCGTTCTCATTTTTGAGGGTAGCCATTTCAGCTTTCACCTTCTCAGCAGTAGCGATAGCATCTGCAATACCCTGTTCCCTTTCCTTCAGACCTTTGATGATCGCCGGCCATGCAAACTTTTTCAGGATATAGAACACAACGAGGAACGCAATCAGCGTCCATAATAATAACCCCGGATCTGGTGTAAGAAGTTTCATAATCTTATTCTTTTAACCCTTTTAACAGGAACCTTTTTTAACGAGATAAAGTAACTGCACCCTTGCCCTTTGCGCGGGTGCAGTTATTAAGTTGGGAAATGGTGATTATAACACCATTGCCAGGAAGCCTACGATGATTCCGAACAATGCGGCACCTTCTACAAGGGCTGCAGCCAGGATCATGTTAGCGCGGATATCGTTCATCGCTTCAGGCTGGCGCGCGATGCTTTCTACGGCACCTTTACCAATCTGACCGATACCGAGTCCTGCACCGATTGCAGCCAAACCTGCACCTACGGCACCACCCGCGTTAGCAACGCCTTCCAGTAAAATTGTACTTAAACTCATGATCGTTCTATTTACAGTTAAAAAAAACTAATTAATGATGCGCTGTCTCTTCGTGATGTTCACCTTCAAATGCCGCACCGATAAATACCGCTGTCAGGTTCGTAAAAATGAATGCTTGCAGAAACGCTACCAATACCTCTATAAAATAGATGAATATGGTAAACGCAATAGCAACAGGTGATGTGGCCCATCCGGCAACAGAACTTAACTGTCCGAAAATAAATATCAACGAAACCAGACAGATAATGATGATGTGTCCCGCCACCATGTTGGCAAAAAGACGGATGATCAAAGCAAAAGGCTTGATAAATACACCCAGGAACTCAACAAGGATCAAGATAGGTTTTACAAAACCCGGCACGCCCGGGGGATTGAAAATATGACCCCAGAAATGTTTGGTTGTACTAAACAATATGACAACAAAGGAAATCACACCCAATACAACAGTAAAGGCGATATTACCCGTTACGTTGGCGGTACCTGGTATCAATCCAAATATGTTATTAATAAGGATAAAGAAGAAAGTGGTCAGCAGGTAAGGCAGGTATTTCTCGTATTTATGACCAAGATTGGGTTTGGCCACTTCATCACGTACAAAAGTGATAACGGGTTCGATCAGGTTCTGTTTGCCTTTGGGCGCCGTTTTTACGCCCAGACCCTTTTTATAGGATTTTGCCACTGAAGTCATCAGCCATACCAGTATGCTAAGCGCGAAGATCATCTGAACCACGTTACGGGTCATGGAGAGATCGTACACTTTTACCTGCTCATCTACGGTACCATCGTCTTTTACAGCCACGATCTTTTCTTCCCCGATGCGATATCCTTTATAATCTGTATGGCCATGCTCGAATTTAGACGACATAAATGCCGTAAAACCACGCTCTTTGGAATACAAAATAATAGGCAATGGGATAGAAACATGGTGCACTTTGCCTTCCGCATCATGGTATTCGGTAAAATGGTACTCGTGGTTATCGAGAATGTGGCCAAAAATCACTTCCGCCGCGTTAAACCCTTCCTTCTTTTTATGTGAAGAATCGGCCGCAGCATGCTCCGTATGAGCATTTTCCTGTGCAACCAGGGAACCCGAAAAAATGGTGGAAAAAAGGCTGAAAACCGCTACCAGTAATAATTTCACGCGTCTGAGAGCCATACCTGTTTCTAAATTTGCGGCAAAGATAGGGGTATGGGGGTGAATAGCCTACATGGAAACCGAGAAAATGGAGAAAAAATTAGGTCACTTCTCTCCCTCTTCCTCCATCAGTTTCCTGATCTTTTCCAGGTAGATCACATCTATCTGATCCTTAGGCCGATTAGCCGCTTTTTTTGAGTCTATCAGGTGGTTTATATGCAGAAAGGGTACTTTTACATCCCCTAATTCAGCGATTGCGGCCGACCGGAGGCAATCTTCAAAACTATTATTTTCCAGCCCTTTTACATCCGTCATCAAGTCGAGCCGGATGCCATTGTTCAGGTTAAAATGGGTCCAGCCGGGAACTATCTGAAGCGTTTCAAGCATAAAATAGTCAACCCTGCTATACTCTTTTAAGGCAACCCTAAGTCGTCGTCTGTTTTCAACAGAATCTTCTATCCATACGTCAATGTCTTCTGTAGCCCGCTGGTATCCGTTAAAATTGGTAGCAACACCTCCAATCATAATATACCTGACTTCATGCTTGTTAAGCATGGTCCAGAAACTCACAAGTTCCTCGTCAAAAATGTCCATTTATTTGAAACTTATTTAGAAGAAACAAGCGGTTTTCTTGTAATTTTTGCATGCTTTAGCATATAACCCCTTTTCATTAAAGTGGTCATCATTTGAAACCGTTCAAAATGACTACGTTTCAACGCCGCACGTAACAGGTCAATTTCCGCTTTTTCGTAATCTGCCTGCGGCTCATTTAGTATGTTCTTTGTATCTGACACTTTACACTAGCGCAGTCTTCTTTTTCTCAAACTGCATCTCATGCAATTTACTATAAAATCCGCCTAATTCCAAGAGCTCCTGGTGGGTACCCATTTCCTTGATCTCCCCCTTGTCGAGTACAATAATTTTGGTGGCTTTGCGTATGGTTGACAACCGGTGCGCGATCACGATAGAGGTCCTGCCCGAGATCATTGCCTCCGTAGCTTTTTCGATCAGCATTTCGCTTTCGGTATCTATGGAGGAGGTAGCTTCATCCAGTATCAGGATAGATGGATTGTATAACAGGGCGCGGATAAAAGAAAGCAATTGCCGCTGCCCCAGGCTAAGGGTACTGCCCCTTTCCATCACATCATAATCATACCCGCCCGGCAACTGCATGATAAAATCATGCACCCCGATCATTTTTGCCGCTTCTATTACCTGCTCACGGCTGATGGCCGGGTTACGGAGCGTAATATTATCCATTACTGACCCGGAGAACAGGAACACATCCTGCAGAACAACACCGATATTTTTCCGTAAAGTATCAAGGTCGAATTCTTCTATATTCCTGCCATCGATCTGTATCTCACCTTGTTGTATATGGTATAACCTGTTCAATAAACTGATGATGGATGTTTTGCCGCTGCCTGTATGTCCTACCAGCGCCACCGTTTCGCCAGCTTCTACATGAAAGCTGATATCTTTTAATACATAGTTCTCACCAGTATATGCAAAAGATACATGGTTGAAATCGATACGTCCTTCAACAACCGATGGTTGATAGGCATCCTTTGAAGAGGGTTTTACAAAATCTTCGTTATCCAATACTTTAAAAACACGTTCGGCAGCGATCATACCCATCTGCAAGACATTGAATTTATCCGCGATCACACGCAGGGGTCGGAATATCTGGTTCAGGAAAAGAATGAATGCCACCAGCAGTCCCGCATCCAGCGAGCGACCCGCTATCCACCAAACCAGCAGACCGGTACTTAGTGCCAGCACCACTTCCACCACCGGAAAGAAAACAGAATACGCAAAAATGGCCTTGATGTTCGCATTGCGGTGTTCGGAATTGATTTTTTTGAATTTACTGAACTCTCTTTCTTCCGCCGCAAAAGCCTGTACCACCTGCATACCCGTTACATGTTCCTGTACAAACGCATTCAGGGCCGTAACCGCATTCCGCACACGAATAAAGCTCTTGTTCACACTCTCTTTGAAATAATACGTAGCAATGATCATCAGCGGAAATGGTATCAGGCTGATCAGTGTCAGGCGCCAGTCAATCCAGAACATCGTACCCAGTGTCACCAATATCGTAAGTAGATCCGCTATGATCGGTATCAATCCTTCCGAAAAAATATCGTTGATATTCTCAATATCGTTGATGGTCCTGGTGGTTAAGGTGCCGATCGGCGTTCTGTCAAATTGCCGCAGGTTCAACCCCACTATTTTCTTATACACCGCTACCCGCATATCACGCACTACACTCTGCCCGGTAAGCGCAGTAATAAATGTGAACAGGAACCGTACCGCAGTTTCTACCAAGAGAAAGAACACCTGAAAAATAGTAACGGCAATAATAAATTTCGTCGCGTCCGACAGATCGGTGCTGATCATCCAGTCGAGCCATTGCGGCACATGGATAGGTTTGCCGGTGGCCGTGTCAAGTGTTAACTGTATCAGGTAGGGACGGATAGGTGCAAACACGGCCATCACTATAGCCAGCACAAGACTGATATAAAAGAAAGAACGGTAAGGTTTCACAAACAGGAAAACCCTTCCCAGCAATGAAAAATCGAATATCTTTTTCTTTTTTGGCGCTTCGCTCATGGTAAGTTGCCAAAGGTAAGAAGTATGGGCAAGTTGTGAGGAATGATTGGTGAATGGTTTAAGGGAATTTTAAATGGAGCGAATGCATTTTGGAATTTTGGATTGGGAAATTGGGAAATTTTTATTTTGTATGACCCCATCCATTTACAATTGACCTCTTTTTATGGGAACTGATCAATTTCAAAATTTCCCAGTTTCCCAATCCCAAATTCCAAATTCCCTCCCCCACATTTTCGTATCTTCGAAAAGCTATGGATCCAGTGACGGAAATAATAACAGAGCCTGTTTTACCCAAGTATAACCTGAATGCGGAACAGGAAAAAAATGAGATCATCAGGCATTACCGTGCCCTTTTGCGCAGCCTGCGCCCCAAGCTGAAAAAAGGGGATAAAGAACTCGTGCGCCAGGCTTTTCAAATGGCCGCCGAGGCACACAAAACCATGCGCCGCAAAAGTGGCGAACCTTATATACTTCATCCCATTGCCGTTGCCATGATCTGCGTGGAAGAGATCGGCCTCGGTGTACGCAGTACCATCTGCGCCCTGTTGCACGATACGGTGGAAGATACCGATATCTCATTGGAGGATGTGGAACGCGAATTCGGCACTGAAATATCGAAGATTGTTGACGGTCTTACCAAGATCTCCAGTGTAATGGATACCAATACCAGCCAGCAGGCGGAAAATTTTAAAAAGATCCTGCTGACACTGACCGATGACCCGCGCGTTATTCTCATCAAACTGGCCGACCGCCTGCACAATATGCGTACGCTCGACCACATGAAGCGTGAGAAACAACTGAAGATCGCCTCAGAAACAGTTTGGGTATATGCACCATTGGCGCACAGGATGGGATTGTATAATATTAAAACAGAACTTGAGGACCTCTCCATGAAATACATGGAGCCGGAAGCCTATAAGGATATTGCACGAAAACTAGCGGAGACAAAACGTGAACGCACGCGTTATATCAACGAGTTCATACGTCCCATCAAAGAAAAACTCGTAAATGCCGATTTGCATTCCGAGATCTATGGCCGCCCGAAAAGCATCCACTCCATCTGGAACAAGATCAAGAAAAAGGGTGTGGCATTTGAAGAAGTGTACGATCTATTCGCGATTCGTGTGATACTTGACTCACCCACTGAAAGAGAAAAAGAAGATTGCTGGAAAGTATATTCCATGATCACTGATGAGTACACACCTTCGCCTGAACGACTGCGCGACTGGCTGAGCAATCCCAAAAATAACGGTTATGAAGCGCTGCACACCACGGTGATGGGCCCGCAGGGCAAATGGGTGGAAGTACAGATACGGACCAAACGGATGAACGAGATCGCCGAAAAAGGCCTGGCCGCACATTTCAAATACAAGGAAGGAAGTAATGACGAGGACCGTTTCGACAAATGGTTCGGGCAGATACGGGAAGTATTGAGTACCCAGGATACAGACGGTGTGGATTTTCTGCAGGATTTCAAAACATCGTTCCTAGCCGAAGAAATTTACGTGTACACGCCCAAGGGTGAAGTAAAAATGCTGCCGACCGGCAGTTCGGCGCTCGATTTTGCATTTGCCATCCACTCGGCCATCGGTACCAAATGTATCGGTGCCAAAGTGCACCACAAACTGGTGCCCATCAGCCATAAACTCCGCAGCGGTGACCAGGTGGAGATCATCACCAGTAACAAACAGAAACCATCCGAGGACTGGTTAAATATTGTTGTAACCGCCAAGGCCAAAAGCAAGATCAAGGATGCACTGCGCGAAGAGAAAAGAAAAATTGCTGAGGACGGCAAATACACACTACAGCGCAAACTCGAAAGCATTGGTGCCGCCTATAGCCAGCACAATATTGAAGAACTGGTACAGTTTTACAAAGTTCCATCTCCGCTCGACCTGCATTATAAGATAGCTACCAAAAACATTGATCTCAGGGAACTGAAAGATTTCAATGTGCTGGGCGATAAGATAGAGATTCCCAAACCCAAGCCTGTTATCCAGGAAATAAATGTTGACCAGCCACAGTCAAAAGCCAACCGCAAGGATTCGGAACTGATCATTTTTGGTGAAAGCAGTGATAAGATCATGTATAACCTGGCCAAATGCTGTAATCCCATCCCGGGTGATGATGTGTTTGGATTTGTCAGCACGGGCAAAGGTTTGATCATTCACCGTACAAGTTGTCCCAATGCGGCGCAGTTACTATCCAATTACGGCCACCGAGTGGTAAAAACCAAATGGGCCAAGAATAAAGAAATCTCCTTCCTCACCGGTCTCAAGATCGTGGGGCTGGATGATGTGGGTGTTATCAACAAGATCACCAATATCATCAGCGGTGATATGCGCATCAATATTGCCGGTCTCACCATCGAATCGAGAGAAGGCCTGTTTGAAGGCACTATCAAGGTATTTGTTCACGATAAAGAAGAACTGGAAGAACTCGTGATCCGCCTGAAATCACTCAACGGGATACAAACGGTTGATCGTTTTGATACAGAAAGTTAAGACCCGTCTATGGTCCATTGTCTATGGTCTGTAGTTTATTTTTCAACATTCACCACAGACTACAGACCACAGACCACAGACTACACTCCGAATCCCCTATTTTTGCCGCCTACAAAACACAGACATGGTTGACGTAATTCTTGGCTTACAATGGGGTGATGAAGGAAAGGGAAAGATCGTAGATTATTTCGCTCCCAATTATGATATCATTGCCCGTTTCCAGGGCGGACCCAATGCGGGTCACACTTTATATGTGGATGGTAAGAAAATGGTGCTTCACCAGATACCGTCCGGCATATTCCACCAGAACGCCGTAAATATTATCGGCAATGGCGTAGTACTCGACCCCGTTACCCTGAAACGCGAATGTGATGCGGTTGCGGCCTATGGTATCGATGTCAGGAAAAACCTGTTCATTTCCGAAAGGACCAATATCATCGTTCCCACCCACCGTGCGCTTGATAAAGCTTCGGAACTGTCGAAAGGTGACAGCAAGATTGGTTCTACCTTGAAAGGGATCGGACCCGCCTATATGGATAAAACCGGTCGCAATGCACTGCGTGTGGGCGACCTACTCGATAAAAGCTTTACCACCCAGTATATTAAACTCCGGTTAAAACACCAGAAACTGCTCGATGGTTTCCATTTTATAGAAGATATTTCAGCATGGGAAGAAGAGTTCTTTGAGGCGCTTGAGTTTTTGAAAACGCTCAACGTGATCAATTGTGAGTATTATATCAACAATTCCATCACCGCAGGTAAAAAAGTATTGGCAGAAGGTGCGCAGGGAAGTATGCTGGATATCGACTTCGGTACGTTCCCGTTTGTCACCTCATCCAATACCATTTCTGCGGGTGTATGTACCGGCTTGGGCGTATCACCCAAACTGATCAATGAAGTGATGGGTGTTACCAAAGCTTATTGCACCAGGGTAGGCGGCGGACCGTTCCCCACCGAACTGGAAGATGCTACAGGTGAAGAACTCAGGAAAATAGGCAATGAATTTGGTGCCACTACCGGCAGACCACGCCGTTGCGGCTGGATTGACCTGGTGGCCCTCAAATATGCCTGTATGATCAATGGCGTTACACAGGTGATCATGACCAAGGCCGATGTGCTGGATGCTTTCAAAGAATTGCAGGTTTGTACGGCTTATAACATCAATGGAAAAGAGACCAAAGAAGTTCCTTTCCAGATATCAAAGGTGAAAATTGATCCGGTTCTGCAAAGTTTCGCGGGCTGGAACACAGATACAACCGCTATTAAGGAAGCAAGCGCATTACCGGCTACGATGAACAGTTATATTGACTTTATCAACGGCCAGATAGGTGCCCCGGTAAAATATGTATCCAATGGCCCCGGCAGGGACCAGATCGTGCATATTTAACGGAGAAATGCCATTGCGGGAAATTGCAGGAATTGGCACTTCATTTGTGATGTAAAAATTTTTTTGGTTAATAATTATTTGCGTTGAAATTTTACGCTAATCAATCTTATTAGAACTATGGCAGCGAAATCTGATAAGGATCCCAAATCCACAGTACCGAAAAGTTCAGCGGCTAAGAATGCCGAGGCAAAACCGTCGTCCAAAAGCAAGAAACAATTGGAAGATGATGACGATATTGACGACGATGATGAGATGGATGAAACGCCATCAAAAAAACCGTCTGCAAAATCATCCACGAAGAAATCGAAAGATGACGACGATGAAGATGATGCTGAAACAGAAGAGGTAGATGACGATTGGGAAAAACCTGAGGAAGACGATGACTGGGATCCGGACTTCGACGAATTTGACATTCCTAAAAGCAAGGGTAAAAAAGCTGTTGGTGGCGGTGGAAAGAAAAAAGAGGAGGACGATGATTTTAAATTGGACGACGACTTTAAAGAGTTCGATATGTTCAATGATAAAAACAGCGGATTTGATGATGATGAAGAGGATGATTTTTGATCATCACCCCTTTGCAAGGTGAAAAGAACAACCGCATCCTTTCCCGTACAAAATATTGCTATTATCAAACAGCAGATGTTGCGCTGGGTAAACCGGTTCAACATCTGTTCTTTTCTGGATAACCACCAATACCATTCCGGCTATCCATCCATCGAATGTCTGGCAGCAGCAGGAGCCGTTACTATTTTTACCACAGATACAAACATTCTCCCCCAATTAAGTGATTTCTGCCGCGAACAAGATGATTGGCTTTTCGGTCATATCAACTACGATCTGAAAAATGAGACGAATGCGCTCACATCCACCCATCCCGACCAAATAGGTTTTCCCGTCATTTATTTCTTCCAGCCAGAAACCGTTCTCCAACTAAAAAATGATGAACTGATCATTTCCAGCCTGACCGAAAAACCGGATGCCGTTTACACGCAAATAACGAACGAACCAAAAGCCACTCAACAACCACAGACTACAGACCACAGACTACAGACCAACATACAAGCAAGGTTTTCAAAACAAGCATACACCTCAACCATACAGCAACTACTCCGCCACATAGCCCGCGGTGATTGCTACGAGATCAATTTCTGCCAGGAATTCTATTCAGAAAATACATGGATCGATCCTGTACATACCTATACCCAATTAACCGGCATCTCACCAAACCCTTTTTCCTGCTTTTATAAACTGGATGACAGATTTTTGTTATGTGCCAGTCCCGAAAGATACCTCCAGAAAAAAGGCAACCGGATTTTATCACAACCCATCAAGGGCACTTTTAAAAGGGATACTACCGATAAAGCCGCTGATGAGAAATTAAAACAGCAGTTGCAGCACAGCGAAAAGGACCGTAGCGAAAATGTAATGGTGGTAGATATCGTACGCAACGACCTCAGCCGTGTTTGCAAAGAAGGTTCTGTAAAAGTTGATGAACTGTTTGGCATCTACAGCTTTCCGCAGGTACACCAGATGATCTCAACCATTACCGGTGAACTGGCAGATGATACAGACTTCGCAAAAATCATCAAAGCTAGTTTTCCAATGGGCAGCATGACGGGCGCACCCAAAAAAAGGGTGATGCAATTGATCGAACAATACGAAACCACGCAAAGAGGTATTTACTCAGGCGCAGTAGGTTATATCAGTCCGGAAAAAGATTTTGATTTTAATGTGGTGATCAGGAGTATTCTCTACAATGCTGATACAAAATACCTATCCTATCTCGTGGGCGGTGGTATTACTGCTTACAGTGATCCTGAAAAAGAATATGAGGAATGTTTGCTGAAGGCTGAGGCGATACAGCAGGTGCTGGCACCCGGGCGGTGAAATTTCTATGGTTTCAATAAGAGGATAGGAGAAAAAGAGTAAAGGAGAGATTCTCTTCAAACTCTTTTTCTCCTATCCTCTTATTGAAACCCCACCATAAATTTTGGAGATCGCGCCAAACTCAAGGGATAACTACCGCGAAGCATTACTTCCTTCCAGCAAAGCCCTTACCGATTCCATCAACAGGTTTCCTTTCCTTGCTTCAAAAATGGCGGCCTTGTCTTTTTGAAGACGCATGGAGTATTTTTTTCCTTCGGCCAATGCCTTATCAAACCCCGGGTTCCATTTGTTGAACTGGGCAATATCGATAAACAGTCCATTGGCAATGATCACTGAATTGTAACGGCCGCTTACTTCTATAACCATTGTATTCTCGATTTCCTGCTCGTTCAGCTGTACCTGCTTCAGATCTGTTGCAATAGCTATTTTCTGTTTTTCAGTTTCACTGGCTGTTAACGTAGTCCATCCACCTGCCCCTTCCATGATATAATGTGTACCAATGAATTTTTTTACATGGTTACGCGTTTCTTCAGGAAGAAAATACTGCAGGTCCCAGAATTCTTTGCTGCCCGATTTTCGGATGGCCTGTCTTACGCGGCCGGGACCGCCGTTATAGGCCGCAACAACCAGCAGCCAGTCGCCAAATTCGGCATACAATTCTTTCATCAAACGCGCGGCAACATGGGTGCTTTTATAAAAATCGGTGCGGTCATCAACAGCACCGCCAACACGTAATCCAAATCTTTTGGCCTCATACGGCATGATCTGCCAGGGACCCACAGCACCCGCCCAGGAAACCAGCCCTGACCGCAGATGGCTCTCGATCACACTCAGGTATTTCATTTCCTTGGGGATACTGTAAATCGCCAGTACATTATCGTATAGGTCGAAATAGGGTTTACCCCAGGTTTGCATTTTCTCCAGTTCTTTCCCTTGTTTACGGATGTATTCCTGTACAAAAGAAACCGCTCTTGGGTTCAACTGGGTTTCATAAGGTTTGGAAGCATCAAAACGGTTATTGGTGAACAGGCTCTTGAAACCGGCCTTATGATCTATGAAAGTGGTATCGCCCGTATTGTCGGCTAACGCAGGTGTGAACGACATTGCGGCCATGCTTCCAATCGCAAAAGCAAAACCAACCAGGGTAATCTTGGCGATCGATATGGGGTTATTGATATTAAGGCCGAACCACTTCATGTGTACTTTTTGGCTTCCGGGGTTTAATTGAAAATTGAGTATTGAACATTGAATATTGAGCATTTAATTTTCAATATTCAACTCTCAATGTTCAATTTTCAATTTTTACAGCCACTTCCGTAAGCTGCTTTGAAAGGCGCAGCAAAGATACTTCATTAAAATGGGAGGTCATAACCTGCAAGCCAAAGGGCATTCCGTTGGAATGTTTGAACAGGGGGAGTGAAATACCGGGTATTCCCACCAGGTTGGCGAATACGGTATAGATATCGGCCAGGAACATGGCTACCGGGTCATTGCTTTTCTCCCCGATCTTAAAGGCGGTGGAAGGCACAGTGGGTGAAATGATGGCATCATATTGAGCGAAAATAGCCTGGGTTTTATCACTTAAAATTTTCCTAACCTGTTGAGCCTTAGTAAAATAAGCGTCGAAATACCCGGTGCTTAATACAAATGTTCCCAGCATGATCCTGCGCTGTACCTCTTTGCCAAATCCCTGGCTGCGGGTGGCTTTATACAGTTCGGTCAGGTCCATGTTTTCATCGCTGGCGCGATAACCGTATTTAACCCCATCAAACCGCGAAAGATTGCTGGAAGCTTCGGCTGTGGTTAAAATATAGTAGGTGGGAACCACGTATTCAAGTAGTTCAAAATCAATGGCTTCTACAGAATATCCCTGCTCTGTTAATTTTTTGATAAACGACTCGGTCCGTTCCTTTATTTCGGGGTCAAGACCGGGATGCTCGAGGGCTTCTTTGAAATAAGCAATACGGCAAGGTTTCTTTTCTGAAATGATCTCTTTAGAAAAAACCGGAACAGGTGTTTGGGAAACCGTGCTGTCGAATGCGTCTGCGCCTGAGATCACTTCCAGCACCAGGGCCGCGTCTTCTACCGATTTTGCAAATACGCCCACCTGGTCAAAAGAGGATGCATAAGCGATCAGTCCGTATCTCGATACACGTCCATACGTTGGTTTCAGTCCTACTATCCCGCAAAAATCTGCGGGTTGGCGAACAGAGCCGCCGGTATCACTTCCCAGACTTACCATACACAAACCGGCCTGTACACCCACTGCGGACCCACCGGATGAACCGCCGGGTACACGTGTTTCATCCAGCGCATTTTTTACAGGACCAAAAGCTGAGTTTTCGTTACTGCTGCCCATCGCAAACTCATCGCAGTTTTGCCTGCCGATAATGATGGCGCCTTCTGCCAATAATTTGCTTACTGCGGTAGCATCATAGATAGCGGTAAAATTTTCGAGGATGCGGGAGCCCGCAAACAGCGCATGATCTTTATGAGAAAGTACATCTTTCAACCCAACGATCACACCGTGCATTTTAGAAAGCGGTTCGCCGACTGAGCGGCTGAGATCCAGGGCAGCAGCGCGTTTCAGCGCTTCATCAGCGTATACTTCGAGAAAAGCATTGAGCCGCTGGTTTTTTTCAATAGCATCTATATAAAAACGAACGGCCTCCACACAGGTGGTTTGGCCGTTCTGTAATGCGTTATGATAGTCTTTGATTGTGCTGAAGCGAAACAAAGGCTAGACTGCTTTTGAGAGGATGATTACGATTAAGTAGTAGGTGTCTGAGTCTGGTCTTTTTCTTTGATACCTTCTTCCAGTTCCCTTTTCACGTTGCTTTTAGCATCGTTGAACTCACGGATACCTTTACCAAGCCCGCGCATGAATTCTGGAATTTTTCTGCCACCAAACAATACTAACACGACTACTGCAATCAGCAATATCTCTTGGAATCCTAAGTTGCCCATAAATAATGTTTTAAGGAAGTCAAAGTTAAGGTAAAACCATTGTCAACCAACTAAATAATGTTAATCTCTGCCGACAGGTATCCACAAAAAAGCGGAAGCAGTTTTTGACTGCTTCCGCTTTGTATAGGTTCGAAAAATGATCTTAGAAACGTTTTTCTTTGATACGGGCACTTTTACCGCTGCGCTCACGCAGGTAAAACAGTTTGGCACGACGTACTTTACCAGACTTATGCAGAATGATAGAGTCGATATTTGGGGAAAGGATAGGGAACAGACGTTCAACACCTACTCCGTCAGAGATCTTACGTACGGTAAAAGAAGCGGTTGCTCCATTTCCCTGGCGTTTGATCACATCTCCACGGAAACCCTGGATACGCTCTTTACCACCCTCAACGATCTTATAGTTAACAGTTATATTATCACCTGCTTTAAAAGAAGGATGGCTCTTTTGGGTGGTCAACTGGTCGTGTACAAATTGAACTGCTGCGTTCATAACTTTAATTTTTGCGGACGGCAAAGGTAAGGGTGGACGGGAGAAAAACCAAATATTTCAGGGTTTCTTTGTGACCCTTTGTGTCTTAGTGACTTAGTGGTTCAAAACGTTTTGAACCACTAAGTCACTAAGACACAAAGAAGGACACTAAGACTAACCGCTTATCGGGCTACGTTTATGGCACGTTTTTCCCGTATCACGGTCACTTTTATCTGCCCGGGATAGGTCATTTCTGTCTGTATCTTCTGGGCGATCTCAAAGCTAAGCTTATCACTATCCACATCCGTAACTTTATCAGCCTCAACGATTACGCGCAGTTCGCGGCCGGCCTGGATGGCATAAGCTTTTTCTACGCCGGGATAGGCCATGGCCAGGTTTTCCAGGTCCTTGATACGCTGGAGGTACTGCTGCATGATCTCCCTTCTCGCACCGGGACGAGCGCCGCTGATGGCATCACAGGCCTGTACGATGGGTGATATCACGTATTGCATCTCCATCTCATCGTGGTGGGCACCGATGGCGTTTACCACGGCCGGGTTCTCACCATATTTTTCAGCGAGTTTGGCACCTAATAATGCGTGGGTCAGTTCGGTTTCCTCATCAGGAACTTTACCAATATCGTGCAATAAACCGGCGCGTTTGGCCAGTTTGGGGTTCATGCCCAGTTCTGCGGCCATTACGCCACAAAGATTGGCAGTTTCACGGCTGTGCATCAGCAGGTTCTGTCCATAAGAAGAACGGAAACGCATTTTACCTACGATACGTACCAGTTCTTTGTGCAGACCATGGATACCCATTTCTATTACGGTTCTCTCTCCTATCTCCATTACCTGTTCTTCCAGCTGGCGGCGTGTTTTTTCTACCACTTCTTCAATACGGGCAGGGTGGATACGGCCATCCGATACCAGTCGCTGCAAACTCAAACGCGCGATCTCGCGACGAAGCGGGTCGAACGAAGAAAGTACAATGGCTTCGGGGGTATCATCCACGATCAGGTCAACACCTGTGGCGGCTTCTATGGCACGTATATTACGTCCCTCGCGACCGATGATCTGACCCTTGATCTCATCTGTTTCAAGGTTGAAAACGGTTACTGTATTTTCAATCGTTACCTCTGCAGCGGTACGCTGGATGGACTGGATAACGATCTTACGGGCCTCTTTGTTTGCCTTCAGTTTGGCATCTTCAATAATTTCCTGCTGAAGGGTAAGCGCCTGGCTATGGGCCTCCTGTTTCAGGCTCTCCACCAGTTGTGACCTGGCTTCTTCTGCACTGAGACCGGCAATTTTTTCCAAACGGCGGATATGTTCCTCCTGGTGTTTTTCCAGTTCGGTACGCTTCTGGTTAACCACCTCTATCTGGCGGTTCAGGTTTTCTTTGATAACATCATTCTCCTTGATCTGCTTATCAAGACCGGCTTCCTTCTGGTTGATGGTAATTTCTTTCTGCTTGGCCCTGTTTTCTGACTCACCAATTTTACGGTTACGATCCAGTACTTCCCTGTCGTGCTCCGATTTCAACTGGACAAACCGCTCTTTTGCCTCGAGCTGTTTTTCTTTTTTTATGGTTTCGGCCCTCATTTCAGCTTCTTTGAGGATACTCTGGGCCTGTGATTCGGCGTCTTCTACCTGTTTTTTTGTGTTTTTTGCGAATAAGATCTTACCCGCTATAAGTCCCACAATGAGTGCTGCAGCGCCTATAATTATTAATAAGACGTTTTGGTCCATGGTTTTGGCTTGTTTTAAAATAGTTCTGAATCATAATATCTCCTGGTCACATATCATTTTACTGTAATGAGTAAACGATAGTCAGCGAAGATAATTAATAAGTGCGAAGTATGCGCTAAGAAGTAAGGCAAGAAACAAGGAACAAGTGACGAGGAACAAGAAACAAGGAATATGCTAGCCCCCCTTGCAGAGGCGTAGCCTCGGTAAATATTGTAACGACGGATTTTAATCCGTCGAAAACGATAGAGAGTAGATAATAAAGTGCCGTAGGCACGGCTTGTATAATGGGTCGTGCCTACGGCACTTTGATTGCCTTAAAGGCTTTGTAACAACGGATTAAAATCCGTCGTTACAATATTTACCGAGGCTACGCCTCTGCAGGTGTTGCATAAGTCGCTCAGTAATGCAAAGCAAAAAATGTGTTATGAGCATAGATTTGGAGACCAGACTAAAAGAAATTACCCTTCGCCTTCAACCAGCGCCTTATCCAGCAATTTCTCCAAAGATTCGAGTTTGGCCGCGGTTTCCTCCCATTTTACCTGATCCATGCCATTGTGTTTCTGTTCTGTGGCGAACCATAACAATACCATCGACACATAATCCTGCATGTCCTTGCCGGCAAACTGGCCACGGAACTCGGTGATCTTGTCGTTGATGAGGTTGGCTGTTTTGCGCACCATTTCCTCATCTGCCGTTTCTATTTTCAGGCGGTAGCTACGGTCGGCAATGATGATATTTACGGGTATGAGTTCACTCATGGTATCAGGTATTTAGCAGTGCCAGGCATTTATCGATCTCTTTCAGGTACACATCTATGCGTTTGCCCAATGCGTTCTTTTCGGTTTCGGAAAGGTTGCCTGAACCCATCTTCAGCACATCCACCTGTTGCTGTACCTGCTGAAGCGCCAGGTCTTTTTCGGTGGTCAGGTGGTTGGCTTTGTCAAGTTCTTTTTTGAGGCGCTGGTTTTCCTTTTGCAGCAACGACTGCTGCTTCAGCAATTGCTGAAGCTTGTCCTGTATGTTCCTGATCTGTAATTCTAGGTCAACCATCTGTCTAAAGATAACGGCAAACAGGAAGAATCGCGCAGTTTTACTTCACTTCTTATGCACGGATACTTCCTGATAGTGGCCGGTTGCTGTTTGTAATTTGTTTAACCGCGATCACTTCCTGATCTCCGCAGCCAGGTCCTTTTCAAAACCCTGCACCAGTTTAGCGACCATGCTGTCCACTTCTTTATCAGTAAGCGTTTTTTCCTCGTCGGAAAAGGTAAAACTGATCGCCATGGATTTTTTATCGGCACCCAGCTTATCGCTTTCGAATACATCAAACAGGCGCATACCGGTGAGTTTGTTCAGTTTTATTTTCTTAACAGTACTTTCAATCGCATCGTAGGTAGTTGCCCGGCTCACTACCATGGCAAGATCACGTTGCATTACCGGGAACTTGTTCACCTCACGGTAACTGATCCTGTTTTTCTGAACGATTGATAACAGCGCATTAAAATCAAGATCCAGCACAAATACCGGTTGTTTGATGTCAAAATCCTGTAACTGTTTTCTGCTGATTTCTGTTAAGTATCCCAGTTGTTTTTTGTTGTATTGAATAGCCAGTTGCAAGCCTGCTTCTTCTGTTTTGGAAAATGCAGCCGTATTCAATCCGCACAAAGTAAAGATCGCTTCGGCCAAACCTTTCAGCCGGTAAAAATCCTGTGGCTTGGATTTTTCCTGCCAGTTATCTTCATGGTCAACACCGGTGATGTATAAACAAAGTCTTTCTTCTTCTATATATTTTCCCACCTCTTTACTCAGGTAAGTTTTACCAAACTCGAAGAACTGCAGGTTCTGGTTACGGCGGTTGATATTGTAGGAGATCGCTTCGAGACCGGTTTCTATCATTGAGGGGCGCAGCACATCCAGTTCCGCGCTCAGGTTATTGATCATTTTTACCGTGCGCGACAACACTTCTTCACTAAAATATTTGCTGTTGGTGATAGAGTTGGTGAGTATTTCCACAAAACCCTGTCCAACAAGGTATCCCGCTATTTTATCTTTCAGTGACTCTTTAAAACCAAATGCTTCAATGGCCGGACTGATGGAAATAGTGGATGGTATCTCAATACTATCCAGCCCATCTATCCGCAATACTTCTTCCACGATATCCGCAGGAATGGAAATATCCGGTTTACTGTATGGAACGGCTATATGTAATTCATCCTGTCCTTCTTTGATGATCTCAAAACCCAGTGCAGTGAGTATGTTTTTTACTTTATCGGGATGATAGTTTTTACCGCTGAGTTTTTTCAGGTAATGATTTTTCAGGATCACTTCCCTTTTGGGTTTGGGATCAGGATAGAGATCCACGATCTCGCTGGAAATGGTACCACCCGCCACTTCTTTGATCAATAAGGCCGCACGTTTCAGTACATTGACTGAATTAGAAATATCCACCCCTTTTTCAAAACGGGTAGCCGCATCGGTACGCAGGTCGTGGCGCACAGATGTTTTACGGATACTTACCGGGTTAAAACAGGCGCTTTCCAGGAAAATTTTAGTGGTAGTGGATTTCACCCCGCTTTTTGTTCCGCCAAATACACCACCGATACACATACCGTCTTTGGCATTACAGATCATCAGGTCCTCAGCGCCCAGGTTTCTTTCTTTCTCATCCAGCGTAGTGAACTTGGTTCCTTCCGGGAGATTTTTTACGATGATCTCACCGCCGGTTATTTCATCAGCATCAAATGCATGCAATGGCTGGCCGGTTTCGTGTAATATATAATTGGTGATGTCTACAATATTATTGATCGGGCGCTGGCCGATGGCCTGCAACCTGTCTTTTAACCATTTGGGCGATTCCTGTACGGTCAATCCTGAAAGGGTTACACCGGTGTACCGCGGACAGGCTTCTTCATTTTCAACAGAAACTTTCAGCGTAAGATCTGTATTCTCTGTTTTAAACGCATTGGCTGAAGGCATTTTGGGTCTTGTCTCTTTCTGGTGATGGGTGAGCCAGGCGCATACATCCCTTGCCACGCCAAAATGACTCATGGCATCCATGCGGTTGGGGGTGAGTCCTATTTCATAGATCCAGTCAGTATAGGCTTTGAAATAATCAGACGCTTTTGAACCCACCTGTGTTCCGGCAGGCAGCACAATAATACCTGCATGGTCAGTTCCCAACCCTATTTCATCTTCTGCGCAGATCATTCCCTGGCTCTCTTCGCCGCGGATCTTTGCCAGTTTCATGGTAATGGGATCACCTGTTACCGGGTAAATGGTCGTACCCGCCTGGGCCACCACTACTTTTTGCCCGGCCGCCACATTATTGGCCCCGCATACGATCTGCAAGGGCTGTTCACCGCCCACATTTACTTTGGTCAGCTTTAATTTATCGGCATTGGGGTGAGGGGCGCATTCCAGCACTTCTCCTACTACCAGGCCCTCGAGGCCGCCTTTTACGCTTTCATATTTTTCCAGGCTCTCTACTTCCAGTCCAATGGAGGTCAGTATCCGTGAAAGTTTTTCCGGTTCTATGGTATCGGGTAAATAGTCGTGTAGCCAGTTGTAACTGATGGTCATGATTGCTTGCTCTTTTCGGGCATCAAAAATAGGGTATTGTAGGGATGTAGGGGGTTATCGTTAGACATGGGTAGTGGGTCAGTTTCAATTTATAAGAAGATAGTAGCCACAGAAGGCACAGATTAATACTGATTGTCTGTATTAATCTGTGCCTTCTGTGGCTTGCTTTCCCATATACTTCAAAATGGCCCACTATGGAGACGTGACCCGTGAATCTTGAGTAGTTCTGTCATCTTTTCACGATTCACGCGTCACGAAAAGCTTTTCCCTCAGTTACAAATTCCCCCGCGCATTCCCCTGATTTCTGCAATAAATCTTTCTGCACACAGCTTGTTAATTTGTATCACAACTTGTCTGAAAACTTTTGATTTTGGGGGATAAGCATAGTAAATTGTGTGAATAGCATAGTAATTGCTGTTAATAATCGTTGAATAGGCTGTGGATGAAATTTTGATAGAAAAAACTCTCTGATGCAATTTCCGAACCATTATATTCGCTCCCCCTTACCTGGCTGGTAACAATTTCGTAACACGGGATCAATATCGGCAAGAAAGAACAAAGCATTTTTTTAACGAACCCACGACCAAACTGAACACTGACCCATGGACCTGACCAGCCTGAACAAAGACCGGAAAAGAAGAAAGCCTTCAATAGATATGAGCACGATGGTGTATGGCAAAGTACCGCCACAGGCCAAGGAACTGGAAGAAGCGGTGCTGGGTGCCATTATGCTCGAGAAAAGCGCTTTTGATACCATCACAGAGATCATTAAACCCGAGTGTTTTTATGTAGAGGCGCACCAGTATATTTTTCGTGCCATGCAGGGGCTGCAGCAGAAAAGTATGCCGATCGATATCCTGACCGTTGTGGAAGAACTGAAGTTCCGCGAACAGCTGGACCTGGTTGGCGGCCCTTACTATGTAACGAAACTCACTAACTCGGTTGTATCCACTGCCAATATTGAGGCGCATGGGAGGATCGTGCTGCAGAAATTCATCCAGCGTGAACTGATCCGTATCAGCGGGGAAATTATCGGTGATGCTTACGAGGACAGCACCGATGTATTCGACCTGCTGGATGAGAGTGAGACAAAGATGTTCAACATCACCAACAACTACCTTAAAAAGAATTTCGAAGATATCGGCAATGTACTCGCCAAAACGATCAACCGGATTGATGAGTTAAGAACGAAAACAGAAGATATTTCCGGTGTGCCGAGTGGGTTCCCGACCATGGACCGTGTCACCTACGGCTGGCAGCCAACGGATCTGATCATCCTGGCCGCACGTCCCTCGGTAGGTAAAACCGCGTTTGCGCTGAACCTTGCAAGAAATGCGGCATTGCATCCTACCAAACCCATCCCAGTCGGTTTCTTTTCATTGGAGATGAGCGCCTCACAGCTGGTGCAACGTATCCTCAGCGCCGAGAGCGAGATCAAAATGGAAAAGATCAGCCGTGGTAAACTCGAGAACTACGAGTATGAACAACTGCTGAGTAAAGGCATTAAAAAATTAGAGGTCGCACCTATTTTTATTGATGACACGGCAGCCCTGAACATTTTCGAGTTCCGCGCCAAAGCGAGGAGACTGGTGAACAAACACAATGTAGGCATCATCATCATCGACTACCTGCAGCTAATGAGCGGCACCAATGATAAAGGCAGCAACCGTGAGCAGGAGATCAGCAATATCTCCCGTAACCTGAAAGCGCTGGCAAAAGAACTGAACGTACCCATCATCGCGCTGAGCCAGTTGAGCCGTGCCGTAGAGACCCGCAAAGAAAGCAAGATGCCGCAACTGAGTGACCTCCGTGAATCAGGCGCCATCGAGCAGGATGCGGATATGGTCATGTTCATTTACCGTCCCGAATATTACGAAGTGATGAACAACGAGCACGGCGAAAGCACCCATGGTGAAACGCATGTACGTATCGCAAAGCACCGTAACGGTTCACTCGAAACCATCAAGCTCAGGGCCAAACTCGATATCCAGAAATTTGAAGAATGGGATGGCGATGGCGGTTCTCCCGGTCTGCCCAGTAACTGGAAACCAGTAGGCCCATCCTCTGCACCATCAGCAGCGGGCGGTGATACCAGCCGTTTGTTTATACAGAAAGGAAGTAAGATGAATGGAGGGGATTTTGATGAGGGGTTTGAGAATGATGCACCGTTTTAAGTACGAGATACGAAGTTAGAAGTACGAAGCAGGAATATGAAAATGATTCCTGCTTTTTATTTGAATCATATCATTCCAAAAAAAATATTCGTACTTCGTACCTCGTAATTCGTACTTATTATGCTTCCTTTTTTTTATGAACCTGCGATCATCACAACTTCTTCTCATTTCACCCTGAGCGAAGAAACCAGCAAACATTGCATCCAGGTACTCCGCATGAAAACGGGGGAACAATTACAATTGACCAATGGCAAAGGTTTACTTTGCACCGCCTCCATCGCCAGCGAAGACAAAAGAAAATCCGTTGTCATCATTGACAAGACGGAACATATACCCCAGCCAACAAAACAGATCAGCATTGCCATCTCCCTATTAAAAAATATCACCCGTCTTGAATGGTTCCTCGAAAAAGCAACAGAGATCGGTGTAACACATATTCAACCTTTGATCTGCTCACGCACAGAACATACCCGTTTTAAAACAGAAAGAATGCAGGGTATAGTTGTGTCGGCCATGTTACAGAGCCAGCAGGTATGGCTTCCGGTTTTAAATAAGCCTGTAGATTTTGATCAATATGTTTCACAAAGCAACTGGCAGCAAAAACTGGTGGCGCATTGTGAGGAGGATAAAAAACTGTTGATCAGGGAGCTTCCCTTATCAGATCAAACTGAAATACTGATCGGTCCTGAAGGCGATTTTACAGCAGCAGAAATTGAACTGGCCATTCAACACAATTATATCCCGGTAAGTCTCGGTGAAACCCGGTTGAGAACAGAAACTGCCGGCATGGTTGCAGCTACGCTATTGGCCAACCGCTAAACCATGTCCCGGAGGGACAACCGCTTAATAGCCACCAAGATCCCCCAGATTCCAAATGGCCCCGCAGGGGACATACCATAACATCCCGTGTTTTCGAAAATGCACGATCGCTCAGGGTAGCCCCTACGGGGCAGCAGTATCCTATATCCTGTCATTTGCTCTATTAAGCGGTTGTCCCTACGGGACATTACTATGCAGGTGGTTACTGTAAGAAAAAACCGCGCCTTTGCGCCTTTGCGTGAAAACCCATATTCCTTACATTCGTTGTTATGAAACTGATTGAAGTAACGACCGCTGCCGACGCGAGGGATTTTTTACAAGTGAATGTCCTGATGAACCAGGACAACCCCAATTATATACAATCGCTCGACAATGAAGTAAACGCGGTATTCGATCCTTCCAAAAACAAACTGTTCAAATACGGTGAAGTGACGCGATGGATCGCGAAAGATGATAATGGCGCTTTGATAGGCCGTATTGCCGCTTTTACCAATTCAAAATACATCAACAAAGGCACTGCATTTCCTACCGGCGGTATTGGTTTTTTTGACAGCATCAACGACCAGTCCGTTGCCAATGCCTTATTCGATACCGCCAAAACCTGGCTGCAAAGCAAAGGCATGCAAGCCATGGATGGCCCCATCAATTTCGGCGACCGTGATAAATGGTGGGGACTGATGGTAGAAGGTTTTGATGACGAGCCCATGTATGGCATGTCATTCAACCCGGAGTATTATGAAGCGTTGTTCACGAATTATGGTTTTGAAAATTTCTACAACCAGTATTACTATTCCATGAAAGTGGATGCACCGCTGCCCGCCCGTTATCCTGAAAGACATGCCAAGTTTAAAAGCAAACCAGGCTATCTGGCCAAACACATTAAAATAAAGGACCTCGAAAAATATGCTTTGGATTTTGCGACAGTGTACAACGCAGCCTGGGCACAGCATGGAGAAGGCAAAGAGATCACACAGGAGCAGGTGATCAAACTATTCAAAACGATGAAACCCATCATGGATGAAAGATTGGTATGGTTTGCTTATTACAAAGAAGAGCCTATCGCCATGTTCATCAATATCCCTGATGTAAACCAGTATTTCAAACATTTTCACGGCAAATTCGGTCTGTTGCAAAAACTTCGTTTGCTGTGGATGAAAAAAACCGGATACAACAAGCGGCTTACCGGTTTGGTATTCGGTGTAGTTCCCAAATATCAGGCGCTGGGTATCGACAGCTTTATGATCTACGAATGCGGATTGCTGGTTCAGGGCAAGGGCTGGTACGATCAGTACGAAATGGGCTGGGCCGGCGACTGGAACCCGAAAATGGTGAACATCTACAAAAGCCTAAATGCCGAACAAAGCCGCCGCATGGTCACCTTCCGCTATTTATTCGACAGGAACCAGCCTTTTGAGCGGCACCCGATGATGGAATACAAGTAAAGTTTCAAGGTACAAGGCACAACACACAAGAGATATTTTCATAAAAATCAAATTGTGCAAAAATCCCTTGTGCCTTGTGTCCTGTAGCTTGCTCCTTCTCCCTATATTGCAACCCTGCTATGGATAAGTTCATTGTTTCAGCACGTAAGTACAGGCCGCAGAATTTTAATACTGTGGTGGGGCAGTCGCATATTACCACTACACTCAAAAATGCGATAAAAAATAACCAGCTCGCACATGCATTTTTGTTTTGCGGTCCGAGGGGCGTTGGTAAAACCACCTGCGCACGGATCCTTGCCAAAACCATCAACTGTACCAACCAGACAGCAGAGGGTGAAGCCTGTAATACCTGTAACAGTTGTGTGTCGTTTGATGCGGGTACTTCCTTAAACATACACGAACTGGATGCTGCGAGCAATAATTCTGTCGATGATATCCGCTCACTGGTAGAACAGGTACGTTTTGCACCACAGGCCGGTAAATACAAAGTATATATCGTGGATGAGGTACACATGCTCAGTACCAGTGCCTTTAATGCATTCCTGAAAACATTGGAAGAACCGCCATCCTATGCCATTTTTATTTTAGCCACTACAGAGAAACATAAAATATTACCTACGATCCTGAGCCGTTGCCAGATCTTCGATTTCAAACGGATCACCAATAATGATACGGTGGTTCATTTGCAGGAGATCGTTGGCAAAGAAGGATTGAACGCAGAAAAAGCCGCGCTACAGGTGATCGCGCAGAAAAGCGAAGGCTGTATGCGTGATTCTTTGAGCATACTGGATAAGATCGTGAGTTTTACCAATGGAACAGTCACGTACCAGAATACACTGGAACATCTCAACATACTCGACGAAGATTATTATTTCAAAATGCTGGATGCCATGCAGCAGCAGGATATGGCAGTGGCTATGTTATTGTATGATGAGATCAACCGCAAAGGTTTTGAAGGTGACCTGGTGCTGAATGGCTTTGCTGAATTCATCCGCAACTTACTTGTTTGCAAGGACCCCAAATCAGCCGCATTACTCGAAGCAGTGGAAGGCATGCAGGGAAAATACACCGAGACCGCGAATAAAACCGGCATGTCGTATTTATTAAGCGCGCTGAATATCCTGAATGAATCGGAGATCAATTACAAGATGGCCCGCAACAAAAGACTGCATGTTGAATTAACGCTGATCAAGCTCAATTTCCTGCAACAGGCCATCGATCTTTCTTCCGGCAATGGTGGTTTGGTTAAAAAAAAACGGCTTGACGGACCGATAGGTTTCCGCACCAAAGAAGTACAACCCTTACAATTCAAAACGGTTGCAGCCGCCACTACCGGGGCAAAATTATATATAGACCAACCGCAACCAACTGCCGCACCGTCACCAAGGGTAGCGCCATCTGCTACGCCGGCTCCCGCAGCCACTGTAAAAACCCCGGTAAGAACATTACCTGCCAATGGAAACGGCACTAAAAAAAGCCTGCTGGATACCTTACGGTCCAAATACGGGGATGAATATGCCATTGAAGAAGTAAAAGAAGCCGAAACATTAAGCCTGGAAAGATTAAAGGCATGCTGGGAAACTTATACCGTATCTCTTGAAAAACAGTTGAAACATTCTTCGGTAGGTACTTTCCGTGCCGCAAGACTGGCCATTGAAAACGATATCCGTTTTACCGTGACCGTATCGGCCATCACTTCCCAGAAATTTGTAGAGCAGGAACGGATGATGCTGATTGATCACCTGCACAAAGAATTCAATAACCGCGCTATCGTATTTGATGTACTGGTGGAAGCAGGCGAAAAAGAAGATATACCCGTGCACATGCGGCTGAACAGTAAACAGAAATTCGAGCATATAGCGGAACAATATCCACTGGTACGCGAATTGAAGGAGCGATTAAAACTGGAGATAGATTATTGATCATGATTTTTCGCCGAAGATTCGCAGATGGTACACTAATCTGCGAATCACTGTTGTCCGGGAAAAGAATAGGTTTATCTATCCATTCTGATTGGCATTGAGTTTTAAGGGATTTATTGAGTTTTTTTTAATAGCATGCCCCCTTAAGTTGGGAACAGGCTCCTTTGAAAGGAGGCGTTGTTAGGCATAGATTGTAAGATTTTATCAGGATTACATAAAAAGCCGGTAAGATTCAGATAGTTCATCAGGTGGTGATGAATCATAGCTGTGAGGTTTGCAAAAGACCATTTTCTTTTATGTTCAACACGGTCCTTTATGATCTTAATGAGCAAATCTTTGATCAGGCAACACCATAACTGTATTTTTATAGCGTTTTCGTTGTCTCCCAAAAAGTATCTGATGGCATTATTTTGCTTTAAGCGTTTAAAGAATACCTCAACGCTCCATCGGCATCTGTACAGATAAGCTACCGTAGAGGCTTTGAACCTAAAATTATTGGTAACAAATACAAAAGTTTTACCGCTAAGCCTATCCACATATTTTATTTGCCTTGCGATAATCGGTCTTGTTTTTTTGGTTGTAATGCCGCCTAGTATTATTTTTTGATCGCAAAGCACACCCTGTTGACCATCCTCTTTACTTATCTTACGATCCTCCAGAAGACTAACCGTTTCATTGCCAATCTGCCGGGTTACCCAACTGATGCCTTCTTTGCCCCATTGCTCCCATTGAGAAAACTTACGATAACCCCGGTCGAAGACTAAAACAGAGCCTCGCGGAAGCGTTACTTTATCCATAAAAACCCGGTCATTGTCTGCACCCGGTGACAGATAAACGACCCGGGCAACTCCCTGTTCATTATCAAATAGTACGTGTGCTTTTACACCTCCTTTCTTGCGGCCATTTACTTTTGGCATTCCTGCTCCCTTCATGATATCGCAGAACAGGGTAACAGTACTGGAGTCCATAGAAAACAATCTGGATTCCAGGCCGCGGCGCCTGCGGCTGTCCGGGGAAAACCCATAAAACGTATCAAAAATCCCATGATAGATATCCTCAAAAAACAAAGCATCACGTTTGCTATTGGCTTCCGCAAGCGTACTCCTGCGTGGAATAGTGGTCAGATTGAGATGGCAGAACTTATTATAACTCGCCTGAAGACCGGTAACTACTTCCCGAAGTGAGGTACACTCATGAAAGCAACTGTAAAGCATAGTAATAAGATGATCATGCGCCCGGAATTTCTTATAATACCGGTCTGACCGATGATTATGCGCTGATTTAGCAATTAATGAACGGGGTATCAGATTTACCAGTTGTGCAAACACCGGCTGTCCGGAGAAAAAACTACTTTTGTTCATTGTCTGTTTTTTGTGTGGTAACTTAAAACTACGACAATGTAGGAGGCTAAATGCCTCCTTTTTTATCACTTAAATCTATTTTCCCCGGACAACAGTGATCTGCGAATCTGCGGCGAAAATTAATCCACCGTTATGCCGAAAACCACGCATACGTACACCAATCATGAAGTAACCATTGTCTGGAAACCGGATACCTGTATCCACAGCCGTATCTGCTGGACAGGTTTGCTGGAAGTATTTAATCCTGCCAAAAGACCCTGGGTAAATATGAGTGGGGCAGATACACAGCGGATCATCGAACAGGTACAAAAATGTCCCAGCGGCGCCCTGAGTCATTTTATGAATGTAGAAAAAGAGAAGTCGGCCGATAGTGATCAAACAGTACAGGGAAAAATAGAGATACAACCCAATGGACCGATCATCATTGTATCAGATTGCCATATCACACACAGCGATGGGCGTGAAGAAATAAAAAAAGGAAAAGTAGCCTTGTGCCGCTGCGGCTCATCATCCAATAAACCTTATTGCGATGGCAGTCACAGGACCACCAACTTTACAGGCTGAGAAAAGATCATACCTTTTTCGAAGCAGTATAACCGTTCTTCAATAGCCATTGCAATACCTTATCACGCTGATCGCCCTGGACAATAGCTTCACCGTCTTTTACACTGCCACCCGTACCGCAGAAATTTTTTAGTTTTTTACCGAGTTCATCAAGATCATCGGCTTTACCCACAAAACCGGTGACCAGGGTTACAGCTTTACCCGCTCTTTGTTTGGTATCAAGTCTTACTCGCAGGATCTGTTTTACTGCCGGTAATGTTGCCACATCGGATAGATCCTCCGGCTCAAACTGAAAGTTGGGGTCCGTACTGAATACAAAACCCCGTGTATCGGGTTTATTTTTTTTACTCATACAAATATGCTTTCCCTTCGTTCCTCCTTTGTGCCTTCGTGTTTTAGTGGTTCCTCTTTTTTGAACCACTAAGACACGAAGGCACTAAGGGGACACAAAGTTTTATAACAATACTGCTTTTAAACTAAGGTCAAGACTTTGCGCCTGGTGTATCAGGCCGCCTACACTTACATAATCCACCCCTGTAGCCGCATACGATTCAATGGTCTCCAGGTTGATACCGCCGCTGGCTTCTGTTTCAAATGTTTTATTGATGATCGTCAACGCTTCACTGATCAATGCAGGCGTAAAATTATCCAGCATGATACGGAATACTTTTCCTTTCCCGATGGCACAAACTTTTTTAACATCCTCCAGCGTTCTTGTTTCTACTTCTATTTTTAAAGGATGCTGCTGGTTTTGTGCATAACGGAATGCGGCATTGATCGCAGGTTCCAGTCCCCCACAGTAATCGATATGGTTATCCTTGAGCATGATCATATCATACAAACCGAAACGATGGTTCACACCGCCGCCGATACGCACCGCTTCTTTTTCGAGCAGGCGGAAATTGGGTGTGGTTTTACGGGTATCGAGCAATTGTGTATGATAGCCTTTTAGTTTTTCTGCATACCTGTGTGTAAGTGTGGCGATACCGCTCATACGCTGCATACAATTCAGCACCAAACGCTCGCAGGTTAAGATGGTATGTACTGATGCCGTTACTTCAAATGCTTTTTCTCCTGCCAGCATTTGATCCCCATCTTTTTTAAAAGGGATAAAAACAGATGCAGCTTCTGTTTTTTGAAAGATCTTTTCTGCAACAGCCATTCCTGCCAATACACCATCCTGTTTTATTTTTAAAACAGCTTTGCCTTGTTTACCGGCCGGGATGGAACTGAGGGTGGAATGATCACCATCGCCTATATCTTCTCTTAATGCTTCATCAATCAGGTGGTCCAGTTGCTGTTGGAATGATAACATAGGGCAAAAGTAGGAAAAGGTTGATAGAGTATCAGCTTAACCGCTAAGACGCAAGGGCGCAAAGTTTCGCTAAGTATTCTTCGCGTTCCTTTGCGCCCTCGCGCCTTAGCGGTTAAAAAAAATCCCGCACAAAGCGGGATCTAATAAATAAAGAAGTTCCTGTTAACTGATCCGCAAAGTAATGATCTGCCATTTGCCATCCTTCATCTTCAGCATCACCGTGGCATTCAACCCCTTACCCGCATTCAGCATTTTACCTGCCAGGTACATGGTATTACCGATGGCCCTTTCAGATACTTTTTCAAACCCTTTGATCTGGTTCTCGCTCATAAAAGCTTTCAGGGTAATGGTGGCCTGGTTACGGCCTATGTTTTTAACCTCGTCTTTATCCAGCAACTTGATATCTACATAATCATCAAAATAACCGCCCACTTGTGCGGCATCGGCAGATTTGAAGGCATTGACAATGGCATCAACACCACCCTGCGGACTGAACGACATCAGGCCAAGAGCCACACTTACTAAAAGAAATAATTTTTTCATGATGCACATTTGATCCCTCTTTTGCCAAAAACATGCCAGATTCCCCTGCAGCAGAAAGGTATTGTTAAAGTTAACTGCTATGAAAATACAGTAATTTTGCCCTATGAGTAAAAAAGTAATTCTTGTAATCATGGATGGATGGGGATTGGGGAAGGTAAAATCCGCCGACGCTATCCAGAATGCCCATGTTCCGTTTGTAAGTTCTTTATATAAAAATTACCCTAATACCACCCTGATGACCTGTGGCGAGGTTGTGGGACTGCCTGATGGCCAGATGGGTAATAGTGAAGTAGGGCACCTTAACCTGGGTGCGGGCCGGATCGTGTACCAGGAGCTGGAACGCATCAATGTAGCCGTTCGCACGGGCGAACTGGCAAAAAGTGAACATCTGTTAGCATCCATCCAGGCCGCGAAGGCCAATAATAAACCTTTGCATTTATTGGGACTGGTGAGCGATGGCGGTGTTCACTCGCATATCAATCATTTAAAAGCGATCTGCGATATCTGCCAGCACGAAGGTTTAACAGAAGTATATATCCATGCCTTTACCGATGGCAGGGATACCGATCCAAAAAGCGGTTTAACATTTTTAACGGACCTGCAGAACCACCTGAATTCTTCGGCAGGAAAGATCGCTTCTGTAAGCGGGAGGTATTATGCGATGGACAGGGATAAAAGATGGGAAAGGGTGAAACTGGCATATGACTGCCTGGTAAAAGGCGAGGGCCCCACTGCACCTGATGCCATCACCGCCATCCAGCAATCCTATACATTGGATATCACGGATGAATTCATCAAACCCACTGTTATTGTAGATGAAGCAAACCAACCCGTTGCAGTGATCAAAGAAGGCGATTATGCCATCTGTTTTAATTTCCGTACGGACCGTTGCCGCGAAATAACAGAGGTCCTTACACAGGTTGATCACCATGAGTTTGGTATGCACAAACTGGATATCGATTATACGACCATGACTTTGTATGATCACAAATTTCAAAAAGTTCGTGTAGTGTTTCAAAACGATAACCTGAGCAATACATTGGGCGAAGTACTGGCCGCGAATGGCAAGAAACAGATCCGTATTGCAGAAACAGAAAAGTATCCGCATGTTACTTTCTTTTTCAATGGTGGACGTGAAGAACCATTTCCTGGTGAAACCCGTATCATGACGGCTTCACCTAAAGTGGCCACGTATGATCTGCAGCCTGAGATGAGTGCTTTTGAACTCACTGACAAACTCGTTCCGGAAATAGAAAATGAGACCGCAGATTTTATCTGTCTCAATTATGCCAATACAGATATGGTGGGTCATACCGGTGTATTCAGCGCAGCTATTAAAGCCGCTGAAACAGTGGACGCCTGTGTACAGAGAGTGGTGACCGCTGCATTGGATCATGGCTATACTGTTTTTCTTACAGCCGATCATGGTAATGCTGATTATATGATCAATGAAGATGGATCGCCCAATACTGCGCACACCCTGAACCCGGTACCGTTCTTTATCATAGATAAGGAATGGAAGGGAACGATCAAAAGCGGTAAACTGGGTGACCTGGCGCCTACCATTCTGACCGTGATGGGATTGCCTATTCCTGTTGAAATGACGGGAAATGTATTGATTTAGGGAGTAATCGCCGTACACTATCTATTGCCACAGATTACACAGATGTCCGCAGATTTTTTCTGTGTTAATCTGTGTAATCTGTGGCAATTTTCTTTTCGTTTACTTTGCACCATGGAGATCAAGTCAGCGAAATACGTTATTTCTTCCGCACTCGTCACACAATGCCCCAAACCCGACAAGCCAGAATATGCTTTTATAGGCAGAAGCAACGTAGGTAAATCCTCCCTGATCAATATGATTACCAAACAGAGGGGCCTCGCTAAAACCTCGGCCACTCCCGGCAAAACACAGCTCATCAACCATTTTGAAGTGGAAAGCACCGCAGAAACAAGATCACCAAAAGAAAAATGGTTCATCGTCGATCTGCCCGGGTATGGTTACGCCAAACGTTCGCAGAGTGACAGGAGAAGATGGGAGCAGATGATCGACGGCTACCTGCGTAAAAGAGAGAACCTGGTACAGGTATTTGTACTGATCGACAGCCGCCACATGCCGCAGAATAACGACCTGGAGTTTCTCAGTCAACTGGACAAATGGGGCGTGCCATTTTCACTTGTCTTCACCAAATCAGACAAAGAAAAACCTGCTGTAGTAGATCGTAACGTAAAAGCCTTTGCAGCCAAACTCAGTGAAACCTGGCAATTCTTACCCCGTTTTTTCCTGACCAGTGCTGAGAAAAACCTGGGAAGAGAGGAACTGCTCGAATTTATCAGGGAACAAAACAAACTGGCAAAAGAAGCCAAGTAAAGGGGGTATTTTATCCGGTCACTCTTGATAAGCAACCCAGGTTTTAGTCTTCAGTCAGGAGTCTACAGACTGCAGATTCCAGACTCCAAATTCCAGACTTACTAATTCACAACCTTATCCGCGCAGCAACTACTAGCAAACGCTTCTGGTTTTGCTTTAAAGGCAAAGCCCATTCCGAGTATATAACCCATGGCTTCGCGCAAAGCATCATTGCTTTTGAATTGCGGGTTGGTGTTGATATCCGCATGCACTTCCATATCCACATGGTAAGCAATAAACAGGTCGCATAACTCGTAAGCGATTTCAATGCTTTTGGCCACTTCTACCAGCATCCTTTCTTTGATGTGGTACTTTGTTTTTGTCTTTTCATTGTGGATGTACATGAACCCTCCGTTGTGTTCACGGAGGAACACGATCACAGTAGCAAATTCAGTGTCCTCGCCTTTTACTTGGCTATCGGTTCCGATACAAACTTTCAGCCGGGTGCCATTGGCTATTTCTCTTTTGATGGCTTCTTCCACTGCATCTTTAATAGGCAGATGAATGGTTTCGCCATTGAATTTTCTCCAGCGCATAGATTATTAGGTTTCTGTAATTTACTTAGGAATTACCGGAGTTGGATCAGGCTAAAATGAAAATATTATTAACAGAAGTGGATAATGGCTTTTAGCTGTGAGATTTTTTCAATAAGAGAATAGGAGAAAAAGAGTGAAAAGAGAACTACTCCTTTGCTCTTTTTCTCCTATCCTCTTATTGAAATTTTCCAGTTATCACAAGCATGTATTTTAAAGGGCAAATGGCTAAAAGCCAACAGCTAAAAGCTATCTTTACCCTATGAAAGTGAGCGGTTTTACCTTCATCAAAAACGCCATACAGTTCGATTACCCGGTTGTGGAATCCATCCGTTCCATCCTTCCTTTGTGTGATGAAATGGTGGTGGCCGTAGGCGATTCATCAGATGATACACGCGCTTTGATCAGTACCATTGATCCGCAAAAGATCAGGATCATCGATACTATATGGAACCCCAACCTGCGCGAAGACGGCGCTGTACTGGCAGATGAGACCAACAAAGCTTTCCGTGCCATCAACAGCAATCCCGACTGGTGTTTTTATATACAGGGGGATGAGGTGATGCATGAACAATACCTCGACATTGTCAGGAAAAGTATGTTACAATGGAAAGACAACCCCGAAGTAGATGGCCTGCTTTTCAAATACAAACATTTTTATGGATCATTTGATTATGTAGCAAGTTCCTCAAACTGGTATCGCAACGAAGTCAGGATCATTCGTGCCAACCCGCATATTTATTCCTACCGGGATGCCCAGGGTTTCCGTAAAAACAACGATGAAAAATTGCGTGTAAAAGCAATGGATGCTTACATGTATCATTACGGATGGGTACGCCCACCAAAGATCATGATGGACAAAAAAAGAAATTTTGGCAATTATTGGGGAGGGGATCGCGTGAATGAAACTTTTCTCCAATTACATTCCGGCGATTTTGATTATTCGCAGGTTGATGCGCTTGAAAAATTTACCGGCACACATCCCGCTGTCATGCAGGATCGTATTAAACGCATGAACTGGCAGTTTGATTATGACCTGTCGTACAATAATCTTAGTTTAAAGGATCATTTTAAAAATGTGATGGAAAAATGGACCGGCATCCGTCCATTTGATTATAAAAATTATATTGTTCTCCCTTAATATTACTGCATGACAACAGCCTGCATTCTTTGTGGCAATACCGACAATAACCAATTGTATAATGTAAAGGAATTACAATTGGGACTGGATGAATACTTCAACTACCAGCTTTGCGGCGCCTGTGGCAGTATGCAATTACAGGATGTGCCGGATAATCTTGGTAAATACTATCCAAACGAAGATTATTATTCGTTTAAACTGGATATGCAGGTACGCAGCAAAGCCGATACCCTGCGGAAGATAAAAACAGAATACCTGTTATTTGGAAAAAACAAGGCCCTCGGCGGACTCCTGTCTATCGGTTATAAAATACCCGAGCAATTACAGTGGATGAAAGATACCCACGCCAGGTATGACAGCGCTATACTTGATATCGGTACGGGTAATGGCTATTTACTCGCAAGGTTATTCCAGGTAGGTTTTACTAACCTGACAGGGATTGATCCTTTTATCAATGAGAGCCATGATCATGGTTCGATCAAAATACTGAAAAAGGATATTTACCAGGTAACGGAACAGTATGATGTGGTGATGATGCACCATTCACTCGAACACATGTTCGAGCCGCAGAAAGTGATGGAACAGGCAATCAAGATCACTAAACCCGGGGGCAGTGTAATGGTTCGCATTCCTATTATGGGTAATTATGGTTGGCAGACCTATGGTACTTTCTGGTGTGGGATAGATGCACCGAGACATATTTTTATCCCTTCTGAAAAACAAATGCGGGCATTGGCTGAAAATGCAGGCTTTGTGATCGAAAAATTTTATTACGACAGCAGTGATTACCTGATATGGAGCAGTGAACAATACAAAAAAGGCATGGCACTACATGATCCCAAAAGCCATATGTTCAATGGCAAAGACAGTATGTTCTCAAAAGAAGACATCAAACGCTTCCGCGCCATTATGAAAGCAGAGAATGAACGCGGCAACGGGGATACCGCAGTAGTCTGTCTCCATAAACCTCTGTGAAACGCTGTGTCCTTTGTGCCTCTTTGGTAATGTGATTTAAGCGGAGGCTTTACCACAGAGGCACAAAGGACACAGCGTTTCACAGAGATTCACTACGGGATTGTTTGCGTATTTCGATGATCCGGCTGAAATAGCTTTTATAGGTAAACTGGAAAAGCACCGCCTGGTGTCTCAGCATAAAAAAGAAAAGCGGCCACACAAATCCTCCCGTTGATTTCATGGTATACAAACGAAATAGCTTTTCAAAAAAAATGCTTTCAGCACTGGAGATATCACGCAGCACCCCTATCCAGTTCAGCTTCTCTTCAAAATCATGGTACCGTTTTTCCCGGGGACGGGTAACCGCTTTTTGGGCAATTGTTGTCGTAACCGTTTGCGTATGTTGCCGGTACAATGTCAGAGGGATATCCAGATATTGGATACCCGTAAGCGATGCGGCTTTCACCGCAAACCAGATATCATGCGGAATAGTTGCGGGGATCGGCAATACATGAGTGATCAGTTCTTTTTTCGCCAGCATGGCATGCCCCCATACAACATTACTGAAAACAAATCCCCGTGTATCTTTCCCGCCGTACATTCTGCGCAGATCAGATAGTTTTTTTTGCAGACTGTTCCCGTTCTCATCTACCAATATACTATCACTATACACCAGCCAGTGATCGCCGATAGCGTTATATAATTTTTCCAGTTTCTCAGGCAGCCAGATATCATCCTGGTCGCAAAAAGCAATATAATCGCCATTTGCCTGCCGGGTGGCAAATTCAAAATTGGCAATGGCACCAAGGTTACCGGCCTGGTAAGTGATTTTGAAACGCGGATCAGATTCATACTGTTGCAAAATTTCTCTTGTATCATCAGAAGAATAATCATCTGAAACAATGATCTCTATATTGGGCCAGGTCTGTTGCAGCAATGAATCTATCTGCGCCTGTAAAAAGCGTTCACCATTATATGTGCAGAGTACGATGGAGATCAGCGGTTCTATAATAACTTTTTATAAACGTCGATATATTCAGCAGCGGTATTCTGCCAACTGAATTTTGCGGCCTGTTGTTTTATTTTGTCAGAAGGATCATTCAATGCATAATCACGCATTCCTTCTTGAAATGTTTTACGCATGGCATCAGGATCAAAACTCCTGAAATAATAGGCAGCATCGCCTCCTACCTCCGGCAAACTCGTCCTGTCGGAACTGAATACGGGTTTTCCATGGTACATCGCTTCTATCACGGGCAATCCAAACCCTTCTGCATAAGAAGGAAATAAAAATGCTTCGCAGTTTTTGTAGTACCAGTATTTTTCTTCCTCTGTTGCCGGTCCTATGAGTTTAACCCTGTCTGACACGCCGAAACGTTTGGCTTCTTCTTCTACCTGTTTCCCATAGTCAAACTCATTCAATCCTGCAATCACCAGTTCGTAATCATTATCCAGTAACAACGGCGGCAGTACATGAAAATTCTTTCTTGGCTGCACCAGTCCTATCGTAAACAAAAACGGTTTAGCGGGACGATACTTTGGAGAATCGAAACCTGGAAAAGTGGAAACTGTACAACCCAGCTGGATAGCCTGCGTGGGTTTATTTCCCAAATCAAGGTGTTTTCTTGCTTCATCTATCGCAAATTGTGAAATACCGGTGATATAATCAGCACGGTCAATCCGTTGCTGTGTTTCTTTCAGCAAACGTTGATTGCGTTTTACGTTGGCCGCATCTTCTATGAGGTAACTGAAATCATACAAAGTGTACACCACTTTGGTGCGCCGGTTGAACGGGCGGTACCAGGAAAGCTGTGTGGTAACATGCCAGAGATCATACTTACCCGTTCCGGGTTTATAAAATTTGTCAATAGATCTATGCCGGGTGTACTTTTCATCCGGTCCGAATATCCCAAAATTCTTTTCGGGCAGGTAGTAGTGCAGTTCCATGTCATGGTGTGGCACCTGCGTCAATGCCTTACCCAAGTTGATGCATACGCTATACAGCCCGTTAAAAGGATTGTATTTCAGCCGGTGCATATCAACCAGTACTTTTTTCATACGCTTATGGCGGTAAAAATAAGGATGTGGCTATATAATTGTGCCTCGCAGCGGAAACTTTGTCATTTTTTGAAAAATTGTACGGAAATTGACAGGTATTTCCTTTTTCAACTCCATCGTACATGAAACTGCTTATACAATACCTCAAACCATACCGCGGTCTTATCGCCCTGGCTTTACTGCTCGCAGCCATTAACCAGACTTTTTCCCTGTTCGACCCATTGATCTTTGGTAAGATACTGGATAACTATGCCACCCACCCTTACTATGAGGATGCCGCAGGCACTATCCCACGTTCCAACGATGCATTTATTAAAGGTGTGGTAAAATTATTGCTCCTGTTGGTAGGCACGGCTATGGTAAGCCGTATCGCCAAGGCATTCCAGGACTATACAGTGAATGTGATCGTACAGAAATTTGGCGCGAAAATATTTACAGATGGACTCAAACACTCTATGAGCCTGCCCTACCAGGAGTTTGAGGACCAACGTAGTGGTGAAACATTATCCATTCTTACCAAAGTACGCTCCGACACGGAAAAATTTATCGGCTACCTGATAAATGTGCTTTTCATGATCTTGGTAGGCATCGTATTCGTTTGTATTTATGCTACGCAAAAACACTGGAGCATTGTTCCCAGCTACCTCGGTGGGGCACTGGTAATTGCCGTAGTTACCAACCTGCTAAGCAAAAAAATAAAAGGGATCCAGAAAAACATTGTAAAAGAAACCACAGCGCTCGCAGGATCTACCACTGAAAGCCTTCGCAATATTGAATTGGTAAAAAGCCTCGGACTTACTGACCAGGAAGTGAAGCGCCTTAATACAAACACCTATAAAATACTTGGACTGGAACTTCGCAAGGTAAAGAGCATCCGGGCGCTGAGTTTTATACAGGGCACGATGGTCAACTTTCTGCGCCAGGTTATTTCATTTATATTATTGTGGTTAATCTTCCGCGACAAACTCACCGTGGGTGAACTGATCACACTCCAGTTTTACAGCTTTTTTGTATTCGGACCACTGCAGGAAATAGGCAGCATCATACTCAGTTATCGCGAAGCAGAAGCTTCCATTACCAATTTCCACACCTTGATGCAGAAAAAAACAGAAGCAGTGCCGCAACATCCGGAATCGGTGGGCATTATTGCAGAACTTGAATTTGAAAATGTTGCCTTCAAACATAATACTGCGCAGTTTAAGGCATTGGATGGGATCAGTTTTGATGTAAAGAAAGGAGAAACCATTGCTTTTGTAGGTCCCAGCGGATCAGGCAAAAGTACCCTGGTAAAACTACTGGTAGGCCTGTACCGGCCGCAGCAGGGTATTATCCGTTACAATGGAATAGACGGCAATCATATTAATTTCGAGGAGCTCCGCAACCAAATAGGATTTGTTACACAGGATACACAGCTTTTTGCCGGCACCATTCGCGAAAACCTGAGTTTTGTTTATCCAGGTGCAACAGATGAAGAGCTGACAGAATCGCTGCGAAAAGCCAGTTGTACCAATCTCTTATCAAGAGCAGAAAAGGGTCTTGATACCATGATAGGCGAAGGCGGCTTAAAACTCAGCGGTGGCGAAAAACAAAGATTGTCCATCGCACGCTCGCTGCTGCGTCATCCGCACCTGCTGATATTTGATGAAGCCACTTCTTCACTCGACAGCATAACCGAAGAAGAGATCACCAATACCATCCGCAACATATCCGAAGAAAAAGAACAGATCACTGTCATGATCGCCCACCGTTTAAGCACCATCATGCACGCCCATAAAATCTATGTACTTGAAAAGGGCCAGGTGGTAGAAACCGGTACGCACCATGAGTTGCTTACCGAAAAAGGATTGTATTATGCCATGTGGAGACAGCAGATTGGGGAAAGGAAGATGATGGCAGTGATATAGTACTATAACTTGAAAATTGAGTATTGAGCATTGAAAATTTTCAATGTTCAATACTCAATTTTCAATGCTCAGGTTAATCCCGTTCGAACTTTTTCTTAAAGTAATCCAGCACCGAAGGATCCTCCAATCCTTCCATATCACTCAACTCAAGCTCCAGTGCCTTTGTGCTGAGACTTATTTCGAGAAAAGACAGCGCCAGTGAAGCAGCAAAACTGAGCAGACTGAAAGCGAATATGACAGATGCAGCGCTGTTATATTCTGTATAGATCAGGAACATACAGAGTATGCATCCCAGAAAAGCGATCACACCCAGCGCCTGCATGTTCTTGATCAGTTTTAAACGGTAACGCAGGTTCTTGATCTGTCCATGAATAATGAGTTTCTGCTCATGGTTCTGGTATTTATCATGCAGGCTCCTAACGCGGTTAGACAATGCCAGGAAACGGTTGGTGTACGCCAGCATGATCAGGCTGATCGCGGGAAATAACAAAGCCGGTGTATTGATCGAAATATCCATACCCCAAGATACACATCTCTCTGTGAAATGCTGTTTACCCGTGATAACTATGACAAAAAAATCACCATACTGACTGTTGCTAATTCAGTCTCCAATCAAAAGGCACATTCAGTTTCAGGTTAAAATTCCTTCCCATATTAAACACGCCCATTCTTCCCGTAGCCGAATTCACATCGGTATATTTCAGCCTGCTCAGGTGATCCTGGTAAGCCACATCACTGATATTATTCAGTGAAAGATGGATGCCGAACAATGTTTTTCCTTTCCTGTTCGTCACATCCGTTCCTCCACCGATATTAAATACTGTATAGCCATTGGTAGGCGTTTCTGTATTATAGGCCGTAAATATTCGGTTCTGCGTACTTACATGATCCATTTCGATCTTTACATACAGGTTCTTAAAGCCCTGCCCTGCTTTATTAAAATCGCCGCGAAGTTCACTCTGTAGTCTTGGCGCCGGGATGAAAGGAAGTTTATTACTGCCATCTATGGTTTGCCCAAACTGTCCCGCTACCAATGCAAAACTGTTTTCAAAATGCAGCCAGTCGAGCGGGTGTGGATGCAGGTCAAATTTGATCTCAAAACCTGCCAGCGAAGCGGTTGCCTGCCGGAACTTGAACCCGGTAAATTGTTCCCCATTAACATCCACGATCGAATCACCACCATTTACGGATGCCAGTTTACTGTAGAAAATATAATTATTGATATGGTTATAAAAACCATTTAACTGTAAACTGATATGCGGTGTATTTATTTCCAGCCCCCCATCTACCTGTAATGATGTTTCACTTTGCAGGTTCCTGTCGCCATACTCATAACGATCGGTGCCTTCATGCGCACCATTACTGGCCAGTTCACTTACTGAGGGGGCACGGTAACCCCTGGCAAGATTGAATTTGAATGTTACCGCATCACTCACCGTATAACTAAGCCCGGCACTGCCACTGATATTAGCGAACGATTTATCAAAACCTGCAAATTTTACCACCCCTGCTTCTGCAAATGGTTTGCCATTGAGTGTACGGTTATCTATCCGCAAACCTCCGCTAAGGGTAAGCACATCATGGAATGTTTTTTTCGTATACACAAATGCACCGATATCAAACTGGTTATACTCCGGTATCAATACTTCCTCTGCCAGGTTGCGGTTCTGCTGGTACATACCGGTCACACCCATAGATGTTTTCCAGCCGTTCTTATCCGAAAGATTGTATTGTACACTATAGGTAACAGTCTTCAGATCAAAATGAAGAACCGGTGTATTGGGCTGATCGGGATCACCCAGTTCCCTTCGCTGGTTTCGCTGGTAACCTATGTTCACGGCCAACCTGTCCCTACCCAATGAAAAATTATTATCCAATGCTATTTTAAAATGTGTGATATGCTGTTTGGGATGAAAAGGACTCCGGCTGTTTAATTCATCCTGCGTAGCAATATGTTCAGCCGGTGTTTCTGCATAAGCCAGAAACTTTCCTGTAACCGGGTCGCGTACACCTTCTATAATACCCAGTGTCTGGTTAAAATTGCTCACCAGTAAATGACTATACCCCCATGCTTTATTTAATCCCACATACCCGCCAAAGTTCTTTTCATAAAAACGGCTGTTGAATACATTGCCATCGTATTTGTTTTGATAATCACCCGCTGCTTTGGAAGTGCCATAGACATTCCAGTTAAACCCGTTCTTCAGATGTCCCGCTACATTGGCGCTACCGCCATACAAACCATTGTTGCTGTTGAATGATCCAAGTACATTACCCTTAATGGTACCCTGCTCCACCGGTACATTGGTGATCAGGTGAACAACCCCGGCCATGGCATCACTTCCATACAACAAAGAAGCAGGTCCCTTTAAAATCTCTACTTTCTGGACACTGTATTCATCCACCTCAATACCATGCTCATCACCCCATTGCTGTCCTTCCTGCCGCACACCATCGTGCACCGTCACCACCCTGTTATAACCCAACCCGCGGATAACCGGTTTGGAAATGGCCGGCCCGCTGGAGAGATTGGATACACCGGGAACAATCTTCGCCACTGCATTTATAATATTGTTGGAGGAGGCATGTAACAGATCGCTGCGTTTAATAATCGACACCGGCTGCGCAGATTGTTTTGCTTTGGAAGCAGAAGCCACACCGGTTACCGTAACCGCATCGTTCTCTACAAAAGTTTCTTTCAGCCTGAAATTCTTTACCGGGTTGTTGGTGATCTCGATAGTTTCGAGGATAGAAGTAAATCCTTCAAAAGATATTTCTACCAGGTATTTACCCGATGGTACAGCAGGTGTTTTATAATTACCAAGTGAATCCGCCACTGCGCCTGTTTTTGCTTCGTGCAGGTAAATAACGGCACCGCCTAAAGGTTTACCGGTTTTGTCATCAATAATTTTTCCGCTGAGTGTTGTATTGGCATTATCCGCTGCCGGTGAGTTCAATGCATAGGTATTGACAGAAAGCAGGCCAAGCAGGGCTACCAGCCATGCCCGCAATGAGGGGATCAACAATTTCATAACTATAGGTTCAGATCATTGATGCAGGGTGCATCCATGATATCGGTTAATAATGTAATAAGCCGCGCAAAGACTGCGCCGGAAAAGAGTAATGATCAGCAGGCAGGCGGGCCACGCAGGTTATGACCACAGAGATCCGCGACTAAAAAACATTCTACGGTACGATCTGTAAAAGCAGAAAAATAGAAGGTTCCAGTTGCGTCGGAAGAAAATGTTGCAGCAACAAAAGGCGATTCGCTTACCAGATTATCGCATTGACAGTTAAATACTGCCTTGCTTACACAGGTGCCTGGATGGTCGTGCTTTCCATTGGCTTTTCCATCTTTGTGGGTGGCGATAATATTATGCAGCGTACGTTTGGGTGTAATGCCAAACGCAAATACCAGTAATAAAAAACCGGCAAGAAGTTTCCGTATGAGCGCGGGTGCCGACAAGTAATTTTTGTTACGTTGTTGCAAATATAGGGGTTATTGTGACGCAACCAAACGTCCTTGCGAGCGGAGCGAAGCAACCGGTGGCTTAAAACTCATGTTGATAAGGTAATTAAGAGCCTGCTTAAAATTCATTCTTGTTGCTATTCTTAAAGTTTCACTAAGAGCAAAACCAGAGAAAAAGAGTGTAAAAGAGATACATACCTACACTCTTTAGCTCTTTTTCTCTTGACTTTCTCTTAGCGAAACTTTTCAGAATGCCATCAAGATCGCGTTTTTAAAACCCCTCTAAGAAGCTGTCTAAAAAAAATTAGTATGATCCATCGAAATACAGGTTGCTTCACCCTCAAAGACGCGCGCGTATCACCTCGCTTTGATCATCGGCCTTACCTGCTGTGTAGCAAGGTTCTGCAAACGCGCATAATAAATACCGGTAGGTAAGAAACTGCCATCAAACACTACGGTATAAGTACCTGCCGTATGATCTTTATCAATCAGGTTGGTTACCACGCGGCCGGTAGTATCGATGATCTGGATCAATGTATGTCCGCCGGCTGTGGTATAGGTAATGATGGTTGAGGTATTAAATGGATTGGGATAATTACTGATCAGCATCTCACCCGATAAATTCACTGCTTTTTTACAGGTACCTGCATTCACCAATGGCAACACCTGGTAATTCTTCAGCATGATCTGCTGCAGGTCAAGATCATTCACACATAACCAGTTGGCCAATACGGTTGAATAGATACTTCGGAAATCATACTGAAAAGGAATATTATCATTAAAAGTGGCGCTGGAAGAAATGGCCGGGCTATCACCCAATACACCCCCTAATACATTTTTACCAAACATAAATAATGGTGCCGCTGCGCCATGATCGGTACCCAGGCTGCCGTTGCTTTTGATACGTCGGCCAAACTCTGAGAAAGTCATGCCCACTACCCTGTCATCCACCCCTAAAAATTTCAGGTCATCCTGGAAAGAACGTATCGCATCACTCACATTTTTCAGCAACCGTGCATGGTTACCGATGGTGGTATCTGTTGCATCTACCTGTTCGGAATGTGTATCAAATCCACCATAGCTTACCATGTAGATCCTTGTCTTCAATCCGCCCTTGATCAGTCTCGCCACGATCTTTAACTGGTCACCCAATGAATTATTGGCGGGATAACTGATCTGCTGTACCGTTTTTGTTGCCGCTTCTTTGATCACGGTGGCATACTGCTGCGTTTGCTGGGCGATCTGCCGGATGTATTTTAATTCTTTTCCCGCCGGTGTATCCGGTGCCGGGTCCTCGATACCATCGATCAGGTTATAAAAATTACTGGTATTGCTGATGCTCATCCCCATATTCACTGCCGGTCCCTGTAAGGTCAATGATGTGGCAGAACCAATCTGTATCGCCAGCGGATCACTCATGGATGCATTGGGATAACCATTGGGGAAATTGGGATACTCATAATTCAGGTACCGCCCCGCCCATCCCGAATTGATCACCTCTTTACTATCACTGGCACTCATCCAGATATCAGTTGCCCTGAAATGCGAGAAACTGGGTTGCGGGTAGCCCACAGACTGTACCACTTTCAGGTATCCCTGTTTATATAAAGAACTAAGCCCAGTCATGGCAGGATGCAATCCTGTTTTATCCGTCAGCTTTAATACTTTGTCTTCGGGTATATGGATATTCTGTCTTGCACTTACATAATTGCTGAAGTTATCCAATGGTATCACCATATTCAATCCATCATTACCACCATTGAGCTGTATGATCACGAATACATGATCGGTTTCCGTAACAGGCTGGAGCAACGAACGCATAATAGACGAATCCGCACCCAGCGCCCTGAATGAGAAGCCGCCTACCAGTGAAGGCAGCAGCACTCCGGTATTCCGTAAAAAATGTCTTCTTTTCATATTATTTATTTTCTACCACTTCCCTCTGTGTATCTCTGTGTCCTCCGTGCCTCTGTGGTAAAGCCTTCTCTCAGATCGACGGAGGATATTCTTTACCACAGAGGCACAGAGTACACAGAGGTTCACAGAGATTTATGCAAGCTGGTACTCTGACAGGTCCATAAAATATTTCAAGAGGTCACGCAAACGGTTCTTGACGGTTGTTGTATTCGACATGTTCCCCGGGTTGGATATGTACAGGTCCCATGCATCTGTCCAGTAATAATCACTGGTTTGTCCACCCAATAAAATATCCACCTTTAATTGTGTTTTGGATGCTGCCGAAATATCCATCCGGTACATAATTGTCAACAGGTCATCGATCAGTTTATTGGGATTTCCCGGATCGGGTAATGTTTTAGCGAACTCCACTCCATCCACCAGTATTTTTTTTCCATTGAAAGTATATCCATTCGTGACCATGGTATCGGTAAACTGGTTGCGTTTAGGAAGCGTATCACTGTTGATCCATATCTCATAAAACTGTGGTTCCTGGTAATACGCTTTCCAGCCACTCACATCAGGCGGATCGGCAATACTCTGTTGCATATTGCCGGCCCAGTTTACTAGGTAATTGTAAAAACCATAATTGGTAAAATAATCCGTAGCCGGCTGAAACTGTACATTAAATTCACGGCACATATTCACCACCAGGTCCACCGGGCTTTTGATCTGGCAGCCTTTGGCGAGTACATCAAAAAAATGTTCACTGCGCAACAATTTATCAAGCACCGGTTTGATCTCATAATTATTTGTACGGAAAATATCTGCCAATGGTGTAATAATATCCGCTTCCACCGTAGCATCAATATCATAGTACACAAACCAGCGGTAGATGCGGCGGCAGATATATTTCGCCACTTCCTGTGTGGCAAAGATCATATCGAGTAATTCATCGATTTCCTCTTCACCACCTGTTGGCCCTGCCTTACCGGTGATCACGGTATTGTTATAGAACGAAGAAAACTGTTTACTCCCGGTATCATGCCTGTTGGGAACAAAATACGAACTGAGTGTTGTGGCATCATTTCTCCATCCTGTTAACACACGTGCGGCCGCTTTTACATCATCTTCCGTGTACAATGAACCTGGGCCTTTACCGCAACAGAACAGTTCCTGCAACTCGCGTCCATAATTTTCATCGGGTGCATTCTTTGTATTCAGTTGCCCGTTCTGGTAAACCAACATGGCGGGATCGATGGTGATCGCTTTGGCCATCGTTCTGAAATTACCCAGCGCACTGCTACGTAACAATGCGTGATGCTTATAGAGATACTGCGCGTTATCAATAATAGATGCTTCCGTTGCCCAGTGGTTATGCCAGAACAGCGTCATCTTCTCACGGATACTCCTGTCCTGGTTGATCATCACGCCCATCCACCATTTTTTGAAAGATGCCCTGCGCTGGCTGTTCACTGTTCCGTCGGTACTGGGATCATTGACCCAGGTAGTACCCGCAAGTACCGCTACATCTGTTGTTGAAACATATTCTTTCAGGGGAGGATCGGGCAATGGCGCAACAGGGTTCAGTATCTCATCCAGCGATTGCTGGAATGACCGTGTTTTGAAATAATCGATATCAGTACGTGTGGCCCCGAAGAGGGTTCTTTTTAAAAGATGGATCACTTCGTTTTCTGTCCAGGCGCCTGCATAAGCGCCAAGACCGCCGTTAGGGGGCGGCACATCCATGACCGGTGTCTGTTTCTCAACAGTTGTTCTGATATTGGATAAAAAAGCTCTTCTGTCCATAGTATCGGCTGGTTGTTTTGTAGATACATTAACAATTGGCGCTGCTGCCCCGCAGGTGTTTTTCACGGAAAAAACGGCTTTATACCGTTTTTTTACCGTTTTCAGACAGTTTTACCACGCGAAAAGCAGCAAACAAAAGGGAATTATGTCCTATATTTAGGGTAATTCATTTCCCCTTCATGACAGAACAAGCCATTATCGCGGGCTGCTTACACAACGAGGCGGCAGCACAGCGAGAATTGTACAACCGTTACAGCCCTAAAATGCTGAGCGTTTGCTACCGGTTCGCACAGAGCCGTGAGGATGCTGAAGATATGCTGCAGGAAGGTTTCATAAAAGTGTTTACCCAGATACATACGTTTCAGAACAAAGGCGCCTTTGAGGGTTGGATAAGAAGGATCGTGGTGCATACCTGTATCAACTTCCTGAAGAAGTATAAAAAATTCAGTGAGAATGTTGACCTGGCTTATGCAAACACGCTGCATGTAAAAGAAGAGACCGTTCCATCCATCATGCAGGCGCGGCAGATCATTGAATGTATCAGGTTATTACCGGTAGGTTACCGCACCGTTCTCAACCTGTATGCATTGGAAGGATACAGTCACAAAGAGATCGGCGAAATGCTGGATATTGAAGAAAGTACGAGCCGTAGCCAATACACAAGATCAAAAGCCATGCTGGAAGTGATCCTGATCAGGAAAAAGATCATCGAGAAACCGAAAGAGGAATTCAACTGGCTGGCAGCCATTAAAAACAAGTAGTGCGATTGTCGATTGCTATATGGAAAACAAGATGAACCAGGACGAACTTGAGCAGTTTTTACAGGATGAGGTAAAACAGCACCGGATGTATCCTTCTGACCATATCTGGAGGAATATACGCACGGAGTTGCATGGATATAAAGCCTGGCCCGCACTTACTTTTATTTCCCTTTTTATCATTACCGCATTAACCGTTTCTACGCTGCTCAGCAATCATCCGCATGAGCAACCGGTTTTGAGAACCGTTGTTCCATACTCGATCACAGAAGAAGCCGTTCAACCTGTTTCTCCGATAGCCGCAGTGAGCCGCACACAGAACCGCAATTATTTTGAAAAGATCACCGATGTACAGGTTACCGAACAGGCATTTGCTGAGTTAAACAGCGTTTTGGCAACCAACCGTTCCCAAAATACGGATCTGATGCTTGATATAGTATTACAACCATTGCCCAACAACAGGTTGGCAGATGGCAAGATACCGGTAACGCCAACGATACTTCATACCAACGAGCAGGCGATCAGTCAATCAATGATACCTTCCGCTGCGGTATTTACTAAAGAAGAGACTCCAACAGTAACGGTTGATACCAAACAACAGGCGACGACTGTGACAGACAATAGTGTTACAGAAGAAAAGCAAAATGAAGAACCGGTAGCAAAAGAAATATTTCCTGCAACAGATGAATCTGCCAAAACTGTTGCTACGGCTTTTGTGAAACCGCGTAATAAATCGCGCCTGGGTTTTCAATTTTATATAACCCCTTCCACCAGTTACCGCAAATTATCTGATGAGAAAGTGAGGGAAGTGATACAACCCGCTGTTGCAGCCGCCTCACAACAGCCCAATGTACCGCTTACTGGCAGCAATGGGGATGTAAACAACGTAGTACGACACAGACCTGCCATAGGTTTTGAAGTGGGTATGGGCATCACATACAGTCTTGGCCCAAGGATCACATTCAAAACAGGCTTACAGTTGAATGTTCGTCAGTACCATATTGAAACATTCCAGAGTCTTACCAATGAACAGGCTTCTGTTTCTCTGATCAATTTCCGTGGTGTGGAAACGATCAGTCTGTATTCCCCTTATAATAACAATACTGGTTATAAAGAAACAGAACTGGATAACAAAGTGTACCAGATATCAGTGCCAATGGGTCTGCAATGGGACGTAATAAAAGGCAAAAGCCTGGGCTTTAGCGCAGAAGCTTCTGTACAACCAACCATGATGCTGAACAATAATACGTACCTGCTCTCTACAGATTACAAACATTATGCAGATGGCAACCAGTTCATGCGCAAATGGAACATCAATACCAGCGTAGGTCTTAATCTTTCTTATAAAGCAGGTTCCACTTCCTGGCAGATTGGTCCTCAGATCCGGTACCAGCACCTGCCCACTTATTCCAACGCCTATCCTATTACAGAACACCTGCTCGATTACGGGGTACGTATTGGATTTACCAAACAACTTAAATAACTTTTGGAAAGTTTGTACCATTTTGCCCCGTTCTTCAGAACGGGGATCAAAGGATTTCGATAATCACCTTCGGAACTTTAGTTCCGAGGTGATACGAATTAACCCTACTATAGCTGTTAATTGACTGTGATTGAATAATTTTGACAGATGAAGTTACTCATCGCTGTTTTTATTGGCTGTTGCCTGTCGTTGTGTGCATGCCAGTCTGATAGCAGCCAATTAAAGAAGAGCCCGCAACTGGCAGATACGGCCAAATTTTATCCGCTGGCTGTCTTCTTTCAAAAGCAGGTGGAATATGTCGATCTCCGTAGTTTCCCTTTATACAGGATAAGTATTATCGATGGCAAAAAAGATTCCGCTGGCATCAGCAAGGATGAATTCATTCAATGGGCAGATGTTTTTATCCGGCATTCCTTTGCAGATCCTAAATTGAAAGCTGCGTATAAAGAAACCGTTTTCGAGGACCTCAGTACCGATAGCTATACGATCAATTATACCCCGCATGATGCCACCAGTGTGGCCGTACAGAATATTGATATACTGATCAACCAGCAAACCAGTAATATAAAACGGGTATTCATCAAAAGCCTGTACAAAAAAGCGGATACCACTATCGAAGAACAGTGCAGCTGGAAAGCCGATAAAAGCCTGCAGGTTACACGTGTTAAACAGGATGGCAAAGGCAAACGGTCTACAGAGCTGCATTTTATTAACTGGAACGATAAGCCGCTATAGCAGATGACAGCGCAGCAATTTCAGCAGATAGCCCATACCATACCCCGTGAGCCCGGTATTTACAAATATTACGACGGGCAGAACACGCTGCTATATGTAGGCAAGGCGAAAGAACTGCGCAAACGGGTAAGTTCTTATTTTTCAAAAACGTTTACTACCTATAAAACGCATGAACTTGTTCAGCGTATCCATCATATTGAATTCACCATCGTGGGTTCGGAGCAGGATGCTTTTTTGCTGGAGAATTCACTGATCAAAGAATACCAGCCGCGGTATAATATCAATTTAAAGGATGATAAAAGTTATCCCTATATCGTTATCAAGAAAGAACCTTTTCCCCGGATCTTTCTCACCCGCAAAAAGATCAATGATGGTTCTGAATACCTCGGTCCCTTTACATCGGCGGGCAAGGTGCGTGAATTGATCAGTTTTATACGGCAGTATGTACCCTTACGCACCTGCAAACTCAACCTTACCCCCCAGAATATACAGAAGGAGAAATTCAAAGTTTGTCTTGAGTATCATCTAGGTAATTGCAAAGGCCCCTGCGAAGCATTGCAAAGCGCAGAAGAATATGCAGATGCACTACAGCAGGTAAGGAATATACTGAAAGGCAATCTTGGTTCTGTGATCAATCATTTTAAAAAAGAGATGCAGCAACATGCCATAGAGATGCATTTTGAAAAAGCGGAACTGACCAGGAAGAAAATTGAACACCTGGAAAATTACCAGGCGAAATCAGTGATCGTGAGCAGCCACCTGACCAATATTGATGTATTCTCCATCCTGAAAGAAGACAAATGGGCCTATGTAAACTACCTGATGGTGCAGAACGGCACCATTGTACAGACACATACTGTTCCGCTCGAGACCAAACTGGAGGAAACAGAAGAAGAGGTATTGAGTTTTGCCATCGGTAATCTCCGCAGTTCTTTTAATAGCCTTGCCAACGAGATCATCGTTCCCTTCGCAATAGATTACCCGGAAAAGCAAATAACGGTTACGGTACCTAAAGGCGGCGATAAAAAGAAACTGCTGGACCTGTCGACACGGAACGTTGAATATTTTAAAGAAGAGATCAAAAAGAAAAAAACACTCCATTTAGAAGGAAAGACCGACCGGGAGAAAAAGAAAGTATTGTACGAGTTACAGGATTTTCTTCGCTTACCGGAGGTACCCGATCATATCGAGTGCTTTGATAACTCCAATTTCCAGGGAAGCTTCCCGGTATCCGCGATGGTTTGTTTTAGGGACGGTATTCCTTATAAAGATGATTACCGTCGTTTTAATGTAAAAACGGTGGAGGGTATCAATGATTTTGCGACCATGAAAGAAGTGGTGCACCGCCGCTACAAGCGCCTGCTGGCAGAAGAACAGCCCTTACCCAAACTGGTGATCATTGATGGCGGTAAAGGACAATTAGGCGCGGCCATGGAAAGTATCAGGGAACTCGGGGTGACAAATGAGATGACCGTTGTCGGGCTGGCAAAAAATGAAGAGGAACTGTTCTTCCCGGGTGATACCGAATCGATCAAACTTCCCTGGGATAGCGACAGCCTGAAACTGGTACGCAGGGTACGCGATGAGGTACACCGCTTTGGCATCACCTTCCACCGCAACCAACGTTCAAAAGGCACTTTCAAAAATGAGCTGGAAACCATTGCAGGCATCGGTGAACAGACCGCCCAGCTGTTATTGAAACAATACCGATCGGTAAAAAATATCAAGGAGAAAACGGAAGAAGAACTGGCAGCAGTAGTAGGAAAAGCAAAGGCAAAGCTATTGCGCAACTATTTCAACGACGACCTGAAATAATCAGGATTTAATCTGTGAATCTGTGGCTATGATTTCCGCCACAGATTCACAGATTAAATCCTGATTATCTTTTAGGCGATTATTCCCTGCTAATCCCACAAATAAAAAAGGGGCCAGGATAAAAATCCAGCCCCGTTTTAAAATCCAATATCCTATGAAAAACCGTAACGAAGGTATGAATTGTAATGAATTAACCAATTCTGAGACCAAATAAATATTAAATTTTTGTAGTTATTTACACGAAAAAAGGGCTTTTAAAGCCCTTTTTAATTCATAGTTAATATTATCGCTTAATACTGCCAGAGATCCTGTTCCCAGTTAAATATCCTGGTTTTGATATTCTCTCCTTCCAGTAAACGGAACAATGGGTCCTTGATCATCGCATTCAGGTACCTGTCGCCGGGGTTATTGGCGGTTGATTTGATCAGGTAACTGCTGAAGAAACGACTCTCGAACAGTTCTTCCCATGTCATACGGCTGGAAAAGTTTTTTGGGTTGTAAACATCCGCTTTGGCGAGTGTTTTTCGCAGGTCGGGGTAGTACACCCAGAACAGCACCCTCGGCACGGATTTCCCACCTGAAATTTGTTTGGCTATCGGTGCAATACCAATGATCCTGGTAAATAAACGACTTGCTTCTTTATCGAAGATCACCTGTTCTTTAATACGGAACGTATATACAGAATCTGGTCTGAACCTGGCTTGCTTAGAGATCACTTTTTCAACGGCTCCGGTTACCGGGTCCGCTACCTCTACCGTATCGTTGACACCAGCGCTCATATCCATGATCTGGTCCAGTGTGAGAGGAGTGGTAAATCGGTCATTCACCGGAGAAAACGCAGTTACACTGTCATTTTTAATGGCCGATAACAGGATAGAGAAGAACCGCTGGTCCTCACCGTTCTGGTCCTTGCCGGGGTACATAAACGACTGGTTGATCTTTTCCCTTGCATCGATCTCTCTCCAGAGAAACTCGCTCCAGAGGTTATCATCATCACGGAGATGTTCATACTCGAGGGGTTTCCTGTCTTTTACCTGTGTTCTGTCAACTGCATAATTGTTACGCAGTGATATTTCCGGTTTGGCATCAAAGCCACCGACAGCGGTGTCATAACGCAAGGTTACATTACCCGCCGCAGGATTGGCGGTGGTAACAGGGGTTGTTGCCGGTGTATTTACGATTCCCTTGGTTTTATTAGAATCTGCAGCCGTGGTCTTAACCCTGCCCGTATCTTTTGCAGGGGTCCGGTAACCGCTCTGTGCTGTACCCTGCGTAGCAGCGCCCAGCATCATGATCACTAATCCAACCGATAAATACTTTTTCATATCACACAATTATTGAAGAGTAAATGAAATATTCTGATCCAGTTTCCTGACACCGCCGGGTCCGCTTACCTTGATCTCATCGATCACTACGGTAGAACCGGGTTGTAACCTTCTGATTAAAGCCTGTGCTTCTCCAATGAAATAAGCACCCGATACTTCTGCAATCCCCAGCCCGCTTTCTTCGAAACCCTTACCGGTACAAACAAGGGTAAATGATACCACTTCGTATTTAATCCCTTCGAAAATAAAATCTCTCAATTCTGCCGCAACACCTTTCTGTACACGGAAAATATTAGCAGCTATCGGACCTCCTCCCTTACCTCCAACAGTAGCAATCGGATCAGGTACGCGTTTGATAGGTATGGTTATTTTCTGGGTCGTTTTCCCATCATTTGCGGTTACAGTTGCTGACCCACCTGGTTTGTCAACAGTTACTATGTACTGGCCGGGGCCAACCTTTTTAATGGCGGTGTTTGAACCTGCAGGGCCTTCGATGGACACATTTACTTTTTCATCACCACCCCCACCGGTTACATTCAGTGGATTATCAAGACTCGCATAAAATACCCTTGTTTTATCGGTAGATACAACGAGACCTGAAGGAACACCCACTGTGTACTTCACTTCTTTCTCAACCGTTGAGGGAGTACCGTCCGGCTTAATAAATGTGATACGAACTTTTTTGGTAAACGCACCCGAATTACCTACTGTGGTGGTATACTCAGCAGCGCCATCAGCTTTCAATGGTACGCCCGAACCATCGATAGTAATACTGGGTTTGGCCGCTTTACTGAAAGCGCCCACACCGGCAGTGATGATGAGTTGCTCTCCCGGCATCAGGTACTGCGAGTTGGTTCCTGCAAATGCCTGGAACTCGTCGTACACAATCTCTACTTCACCTATTTTCCTGTGATAATATTCTACTGCCTGTGCCTCACTGTTCTTGATATCGTTCTGGAACTTGCTCAGCATGGTAATGCTGGCAACAGCCGGTGTCATGTGAAAATAGCTGTATGCCCAGTCTTCTTTTTCTTTATCGGTCGCAGGTACTTTGCCTGTTTTCGGATCAACAAGGTCGAGGGGCAGGTTGGCGCCGATCTCTTTTGCCAGTTCAGGATCAGCCAATAACCGGTCCTTGAAAGTTTTCAGCCTGTCAAAGAATTCTTTGCTCTTCCCTTTTCCTTCGGGTGCGTGGGCAATAAACAAACGCGTAGCCGCTTCGAGATCATCTTCTTTGTATTCCAGTTTACCTTCTACATCATGCTCACCGGCTTCTTTGCGCAGTTCTGCTTTTAATGCATCCAGGTAAGCATAGGTATCATCGGCTACTTTCTTTGCCTGCTGAGCCTTGGGAAACCACATTTCCGCTTTTTCCTTTGTTTTGGGGTCCTCTATCTTTCTCTGGAATGATTTGAAGATATCAACGTTCTTGTTTTCTATGATCCCGCTGGCCGACATTAAGCTCCGGTCAACAGTCTTGAACGCGTTCAGAATTTCGTTTGATACATTCAGTGCCAGCAGTGCCGTAAGCACCAGGTACATGATGTTGATCATCTTCTGCCGCGGTTCTTTGGGTAATGCCATTTCTTTATAAGTGTTTTACTGGGGATTCTTGTTTCTTGTTGCTTGTCGCTTGTTTCTTCACACTATCTTCCCTGCATAGCCGTAAGCATATTGCCATATAACTGGTTCAGTTTACCCAGGTTATTGGCCAGCGCCGCTATCTGTTCTTTTGCCTTCATCGCATCATCTGCACTTCCCGCCATGGCATTACCGGCGGCTGTCAGTTTACCATAGAACTGGTTCATGGCTTTCAGTTGGTTATTACCTTCCTGTAGTTCCAGTTCGTAAATAGTATTTAAGGATGACAGGTTTTTATTCAGGCTCTGCATCTGTTCGTGGAACAGTTTGGCGCTATCGCCTGCGCTGTTGAAACCGGCCAGCGATTGTGTGGCAGTAGCCGCCGCACCCCTGATACCCTCCAGGGCAGCAGACGCTTCTTTGGCTTTTACAGAAAAATCGTTGGTGCTTTTTATCGTATCGCCTACTTCCGAAAGCTGACCCACTGTTGTGTTCAGTTTCTCAAAACCGGCGCTCAGTTTGGCGAGCGCCTCAGGTGTTACCCCTGAATTCTCGAACATATCATTCAGGCTTGATAAAGCCGTATTGCCTTTATCGGCCGCTTTTGCCCCACCTGGGAGATGTACTTCATGATCATCTATCGCCGGATAAATAAGGTATAAGATACCGTAACCGAGGAAGATGATCGCTTCTACTGTCAAACCGATCTTCAACATCATATCAGCGATCGCTGTATGCAATAATTTCTGCAGGGCACCATAGATAACCACTGCGGCGGCAATAGATACGAATACGTCAAACCATTTGGTAATTTTTGGAGGAATTGCGGCTGCCATTGTCTGTTTGTTTTTTGTTTGTTGACTATCTATACACCCTGAACCTGTATAAGAGCAGGCCATGGTGGTAAATAAAATGTAATTACAATCTGATCAAATTGTGACTGGATTATTTTTTTGCCTTAGGTGCAAGGTCTATCACACAACGGAAGCCGATATAGGATTTCGCCGTATCCTGGTACTCATAATTACGGGTGCTTACCTGCAGGAAATAAGATACATCTTTCCAGCTTCCGCCACGTACCACTTTACGTTTTTCTCTCGGACGGTCAGAATCTTTTGCTTCGTATCGTATATCCGGACTCATGTCCGCCATAAAATTGTAGGCGCCTTCGTAGAAATAGGAACCGGTCCACTCAGCTACGTTTCCTGACATATTAAACAGGCCGTACTGGTTAGGCCAGTAAGCATTGGCAGGCACGGTATAAAAACCACCATCCTCTGCATAGTTACCACGACCGGGTTTGAAATTGGCCAGTAAACATCCTTTCTTGTTCCTCAGGTAAGGGTTACCCCATGGGAACATAGAGTTGGTCAAACCACCACGTGCGGCATACTCCCATTCGGCCTCGCTGGGCAAACGGTAATCGCCGTCAATAGCAAATCTTTTCTTTTCAAGGAATGAATTCTGGATATGTGTTCTCCACTGGCAGAAGGCAAAAGCCTGTTTCCAGGTTACACCCACCACAGGGTAGTTGCCGAATGAAGGATGTGAGTAATAACGTTTGGTCATCGGTTCATTATAGGAATAAGAGAAATCCCTTATCCATACCAGTGTATCGGGATACACTTTATATTCACCTGTTCTGATAAAATTATTCCTGGGAAGACCGGCGTTCTCACGTTTGGCAGCCGCAGTAAGGTCATAGTACTGAACACGGTATTTCAGTTTGTCGGGATCGATATCCGGTTTGCCATAGAGCCTGTTGTCAGGTGCCAGTATCAACTCATTCAATTTCTCGATGGTGGTCCTGTTCCATTGGATGGTTTTCACTTTTGCCCAGTCAACAGCGGTTGTATCATCAGGCTTATTGATCCCCTGTCCAAACAGGATCTTGAAGGCCAGTGAATCACGTGTCCAGGTCACGAATTGACGGTATTGGTCATTGGTGATCTCTGTTGCATCCATCCAGAAGCCCGGCATGGAAACCTGTCGGTTACGGGAAGTATAGTTATAACTGATATCCTCATCGCTGGGACCCATGTGAAAGGTTCCTGGCGGTACGTATACCATATTGCGGGGAGGGGTCATACTGGGACGTGCAGTAGGTGCTACGCCATGAAGTTGACCATCGTCAGGTAATCCTTTGCCGCCTTTCTTTCCTTTAATCAGGGAACAGGCAGTCAGGCACAGGGATGCAGAAGCAGCTAAAGCAATGGTACTCAAGTAGCCTTTCATGTTACTAAATCGGTTTAAGACAGTGACAAATATAGGTTTTCCACCGGCAGTTTCGCCGGTTTTGGGAATTTGTTACGAATAAATTTACAACGCAGGTAGAATTAAAATCAGATGCTACAAAATTAATGTCAGGTTACTACAATTGGGTTGACTATATGAGGCTGGTTGCCACTGTTGTAAAGTCCAAATTACGGGAATCTTTGTTACACATTTGCTAAAAGCCCATCTATTGTTAAAAAAGGCGCTTTACAGGTATAATCCCTGCAAAGATAGAAGGCTTCCGGCCCGTTTTCCCCCCGTATTTTTCCCGTAAATAACGGGAACACTTCACTCCCGGTTTCTGCTGCCTGGAGTACCCTGTTGGGAATAAACCTGTCCAGTACAGGACGCAGAAATGTTGCAGCACGCTGCCCCGTAATCGCAATTTCCAGCATCCCCTGACTGATCAGCTGCAGGTTCTGTGCCCAAACTCCAAAGGAAGTCGGGTGCCTGACAATGGCTTTACCCAGTGAACTAACCATGTCCTCAGAGAGTGTGCGCCATCCCTTCAGGTCATATACGATGGAGAGATACAACAGGTTTCCTGCCATTACCGCATTGCCACTGGGTATGGCCCCGTCGTACACTTCTTTTTTGCGGATGATCACGTCGGATTGGTCCTTATTCGTATAAAAGAAAAAAGCGCTTTCTTCTTCGCGGAAATGTGTCAGCACGAACTCCGTTAACCGGCGCGCAGTATGCAGGTATTCGCCAATGCCGGTAATTTCCTGTAAATGGATATATGCCTGTATCAAATACGCATAATCATCCAGGAAAGCCGGTAGTTTTGCCTGGCCATTCTTGTATGTGTGACACCAGTGTCCATGATCCCCCGACATTTTTTCCTCAAGAAATGCCATATTGGAAATGGCCTTTTCCCGGTACGCATTTTCGCCCAGTGCGGCGTATGCTTTTGCATAAGCGGTATTCATCAGGGCGTTCCAGCCGAGTAATATTTTATCATCCAGTTGGGGACGGATCCTTTGAGAGCGGTATTCCAATAATTTTTGACGCGCGGCCGACAGGATACTAACCAGTTCCATTTCATCGATATGCATCCGGGCAGCAAAAACACCAATTGGTTCGGTGATGCGGAGAATATTGGTGTATTCCCAGTTGCCCCTTTCACTGATATCATAAAATGCTGAGAATACAGCGGCATCCTTTCCTAACAACTGATCTATTTCCTCCCTGCTCCAGGTATAAAATTTTCCTTCCACACCTTCGCTGTCTGCATCCAGCGCGCTATAGAAACCATTTTCTTCGCTGGTCATTTCCCTTTCAATAAAACCGATCGTTTCGCGAATAGCGAGGGCATATTTTTCGTTTTTAGTCAACTGGTAAGCTTCCGACATCGCTCCCACCAGCAAGGCGTTATCATACAGCATTTTTTCAAAATGCGGGGCCAGCCATTCGGCATCGGTGCTATAGCGGGCAAAACCGCCACCCAGCTGGTCGTAGATACCGCCATCGATCATTTTATCAAGACTTAACAGGGCCTGTTGCAGGGCGGTATCCTGTTTGGTAAAATGATAATGACGCAGCAGGTACTGGATAGAGAAAGTCTGTGGAAACTTGGGGGCATTGCCAAACCCGCCCCATACGGTATCCGCCTGGGCCAATATATTGTTCGCGATGGTCTGTAACTGATCGTTTGTAAACAGATCCTCCTGCCCCGGTTGCTGCATACCGAATGAATTGGCCGACAGGAGATGCGCCGTCAGGTTTTCAGCCTGTGATTCGATCTCATGTTTTTTCTCCGTGTACGCAGTATGTACCCCCGACAATACCTCTTTCCAGCTAGACCGGTTAAAGGCGCGTTGTGGTGGAAAATAGGTGCCGCCAAAAAAAGGTTTCGCATCGGGTGTGAGGAATACATTCAGGGGCCAGCCGCCGCTGCCGGTCATGGCCTGTACGGCATCCATATAGATATGATCCAGATCGGGTCGTTCCTCCCTGTCAATTTTAATATTGATAAAATGCTCATTCATGATGGCGGCGGTGCTTTCATCTTCAAAGCTCTCGCGCTCCATTACATGGCACCAGTGGCAGGCTGAATAGCCGATACTGACGAGTATGGGCTTGTCTTCCGTTTTTGCTTTCTGCAAAGCTTCTTCGTTCCAGGGATACCAGTTTACGGGGTTATGGGCGTGTTGCAGGAGATAGGGGCTGGTTTCGTTGATAAGCTGATTGGGCATAACCAAAGTTACTTGAGAATTGAGCATTAAAATTAATGTGTTGGCTATTGCACTGTTGAGGCAATTCTCTGTGAGCCTCTGTGTACTCCGTGCCTCTGTGGTAAAGAACACTCTCCATCGATCGAAGCGAAGGCTTTACCACAGAGGCACGGAGTACACAGAGGCTCACAGAGCTTGTTAATAGCACAATTCGGCACAATAAAATGTTCAATATCCAATTTTCAGGTATATAAAAAAGGCCACCCTACCGGATGGCCTCAATATCTCAAACTATTGATTTATTTTTTTGCTGTGGTCTTGCTGGCCAGCAAAAACTGGTCGAGCGCCGATACCATACTGGGCTGTTTCGGAGATGGCACTTTTATCTCCAGTTTCATGCCCGCTTCTTCCACGGCTTTGGAGGTATTGTTGCCGAAGGCCCCGATAACCGTACCGTTCTGTTTGTATTCAGGGAAATTATCGTAGAGACTTTTTACGCCGCTGGGGGTAAAGAAACAGATCACGTCAAAGTCCTTTACGTTCATCTTTTCCTTGATATCGTTGCTGATGGTGCGATACATAAACCCGAGCTGGTGCTCGCATTTATTGGTTTTGAGCCAGTTCACGATCTCATTATCCTGCTGGTTCTCGCTGCACACGTAGAGGAACTTTTCATTCTCCTTGTGTTTGTTGATCACATCAAACATGCTTTTATTGGTGCCATCTGCGCCATAAAAAACTTTGCGTTTGCGGTAGAGGATAAATTTCTGTAGGTAAAGCGCCACCGCTTCGGTGATACAGAAATACTTGGTATCCTGGCTGATGGTGATCTTCATCTCCTCGCACATCCTGAAAAAATGATCGATGGCATTACGGCTGGTAAACATCACCGCCGAGTAATACATGATATCGATCTTCTGTTTGCGGAAATCCCTTGCCGCGATACCGTCCAGTTTGATGAATGGATGAAATACCAACTCGACGTTGTACTTGCGTTCCAGATCAAAATAAGGAGACTTGTCGCTTTCTGGGCGGGGCTGGGAGATCAGGATCCGTTTAGCCGTATGGATACTTGCTGCATGTTTAGAACCGTTCTTTACCATACTTGGATTACTGGGGTTGTACAACAATTAAAAACTTCCTTCAAAATAATTGATCAACAACTTGTAGATCAATAAGAGCGGAAGCACTTCAACGGCGCAAAGGTACAGGAAAAAATGAAAGACCTTCACCTTTAAACGGCTCCGGATGGCGTTAAAAGAAACAAAATAGCGGTAAGCAAACAATAATACCACCATTCCAAGGGAGGCAGTTAACGCTACATTCACAACCGGCGCTGCCGAAAAAGAGAACAGCAGCAGGAAGGGAACCAGCAAAATTCCCATGATCTTGTTAACCATAAATACCATGAAAATATACGAGCCCGCCGCCTCTTTGGCATTGAATACCCAACCCGAGAAAAGCAGGAAAAGGTATTTTCCAAAATAGATCAGCACCAGCGCAATAACCGATGCCAGCGCCAGTATCCAGAAGGAAATGGTTGTCCAGTGATGGTACCGGATCAGCAGGGTAATGTACAGACCGGCGCTGATAAAGAACAGGAGGTTGATCAGGAGCGAGGCGAAATTATCCTGCAATAACTGGTCACGGGTCTGCTTCTGGCGGATATTGGTCTGGAAAAACACCACGAACAGGTTCCTGAAATATTTGGGAAAACCGGCCCTGATAAATGCCAGGCAAAAAACAACCCCCACCATTACATAAAACAATTCATCCTTTGAAGATGCGTTATGATAATCTATCAGCATGTATATCGCCGGCTGGTGAGATGGCAGCCAGGGATGGGTATCATATTTTTTATAGGTAGAAGTATCTATATGCCCTACGGATACCGGCGGCGATAGTTTTTGTAATGAATCGGCCAGCAGGCTATCGCGCAAATGTGTGGCAGCGGCAATGGCAGCGGAGTCGGGAACAAATGAAGTAATGGGCCGCCGGGAACTATCCACACGTGGGGCGGGTGCAGGTACAACCGTTTGTACCTGTGGTGGTGCGGTGCGGGTGGTTTCCGGCTGTGAGATGGAATCCAGCTGCGAAAAGGCAGAATGGCCAAGGATACCGGTAAAAAAAACAAGTAGGGAGATCTTCAAGCCACGCATATTGCAAAAATAAGCAGTTGAGAGAAGCTTTCAACTGTTCGTCGTTGGCTTTTACCCAGTTTCATTTTAGCAGGGATGACCAATAGCCAACAGCTAATAGCTATTTTTGCAAAATGTCCGGCATTTACCTGCATATCCCTTTCTGTAAAAAAGCCTGTCATTACTGTAATTTTCATTTCTCTACTTCGGCACAGCAGGTTCCTGCTATGGTGGATGCAATCAGGAAAGAAGCAGTATTACGAAGAGACTATCTTTCAGATAAAGTGGAAACGCTCTATTTCGGAGGCGGCACTCCTTCCCTGCTGGCGGAACAATATATTACCGGCCTACTTGAAACGATACACGCCGGTTTTCCTGTTGCACCAGGGGCAGAAATTACACTGGAAGCAAACCCGGATGATATTTCCGATGAAACTTTACAGTGCTGGAAACGGGCTGGCATCAACCGGCTCAGCATCGGCATCCAGTCTTTTTTTGAAGAGGACCTGCAATGGATGAACCGCGCCCACAATGCGGAACAGGCCAAACATTGTATTGCACTGGCGCAGCAGTATGGTTTTTCCAATATCACCATCGACCTGATCTATGGCACACCCGGATTGACAGATGAAAAATGGAAACAGAATGTAGATACAGCTTTATCACTTAACATCCCCCATCTTTCCTGCTATGCTTTAACAGTTGAACCCAAAACAGCATTGGCAGATATGATCCAAAAACAAAAGACTGCCAATGTAAATGCCGATATACAGGCAACCCAGTTTGCATTGCTCACCCAATGGCTGGCCGATGCGGGTTTTGAACATTACGAGATCTCCAATTTTGCAAAACCCGGTTTCCGCAGCAGGCATAACAGCAGTTACTGGCAGGGTAAAAATTATCTCGGATTAGGTCCATCCGCCCACTCTTTCAATGGCAAAAGCCGGCAATGGAACGTTGCAAACAATGCACTGTATATAAAAAGTATCGAAGCTGACCAATTGCCCTTTGAGATAGAAGAATTGACAGCAACGCAACAACTGAATGAATATATTATGACGGCCCTGCGTATGATAGACGGTATTTCGTTGCAAAAAATTTCCGGTGATTGGGGAGATGACAGACTAGACAAACTACTTGCTTCTGCACAAAAACATATAGCGGCAGATCACCTGGTTGTCAATGATACAGTACTCAAACTCACTGAGAAAGGAAAATTTCTCGCCGATGGGATTGCATCAGATCTGTTTGAAGTATAATACTGGTGACACGCTCAAAATAATAGCTGTTTTTTTAACACAGAGACCACAGAGTTTAACAGAGGGCCCTCTGTTAAACTCTGTGGTCTCTGTGTTAAAAATGAATTTATCCTTTAGGCTATTTTGTTATAACACGGCCTTACCAAGGGGTAATGCTATTTATGATTGCCTATTACTTTTTTGAGGAGGTTCACCACAACGATACAACCGATAAGTATCAGCAGTACCGCAGGGCTTAATAATGTGAATGAGAAAGGCATACCTAAAGGTACAATATATCTATACCAGGAATGTTTCAATTTTCTTAAAACCCTCTCTGGCAGGCAGGTTTTCCCATAGTATTTGATAAATGGTATGGGCAATGGGTATGGCAGCCTGTACCGACTGGTTTGTACGGTAAATACTTCTTGCTGCATTGTATCCTTCGGCCACCATATTCAGTTCCAGCTGGGCCGCTCTTACGGAATAGCCTTTACCGATCATGTTGCCGAATGTCCGGTTACGGCTGTACAATGAGTAACAGGTCACAAGCAGGTCGCCCAGGTAAACCGAAGCAGCATAATTAGGCGGGTCGGCCGGCGGATGTGTGTTGGCCTGTTTCAGGAAAGAAACCATTTCGTTGGCGCTGTTGGCGATATATACACTCAGGAAATTATCGCCGTATTCAAGACCATGTGCTATCCCTGCGCCCAATGCATAAATATTTTTCAGCACGGCTGCGTACTGTACGCCCCACACATCATTATTGACCAGTGGTGTCAGGTATTCGGTTTTGAAAAAAGAAGCGATCTGTGCGGCAACAATTTCGTCTTTCCCTGAAAAAGTAAGATAGGATAGTTTTTCTGCGGCCACTTCTTCTGCGTGACAGGGGCCGAGAACCGCAAAATAATCTTCCAGCGCAACCTGGAAATGTGCCGCCAGGTGATCATTCAGCAACTGGTTGCCGGATGGCAATATTCCTTTAATGGCAGATATTATTTTCTTCCCTTTGAATGCATCAGCAGGTAATTGCTGCAAAGCATCTTCTATGTAGGCAGAAGGTACCCCTATTACCAAAGCATCGGATTTTTCCACTACTACACGGATATCATCATTCAATACCAGTTGCTGCTGGTCAAAGTACACGGAGTGAAGGTAATGCGGGTTGTGCCTGCGCTTCTGCATATAACTGATCGTATCAGTATTGCGTACCCACCAGTGAATGGTGTTGCCATTATCTGTGAGGATCTTTGCCAGTGCTGTGGCCCAACTGCCGCTGCCTATGATGCCGAATTGCATGTGCGAGTGCTTTTTCGGTCGTGCCGCTGAAAGCGGCCTGACCGATTGATTTTTCTCTCCTGAGTAACTTGTATTTGAGCGATATCCAGCATCTTTATGCGTGGAACCGGTCGGGCCGCTTTCAGCGGCCTGACCGGTTAGGGTTTCTTCTCTTCGAATAATTTATCTTTTGACACTACCTGTACCAGCGTACCGTCCTGCAATGTTTTGCTCACGAGCGCATAAGGCCCGGTGATCACTTCATCACCCACTTTCAGGCCCTCGAGTACTTCGATATTGTTGAGGTCCTGTATACCGGTTTTCACTTTCACTTTTTTTACTTTGTTGTCTTTGCCGAGTATAAAAACCACTTCTTCAATACCATCATCCGCAGAAGTTGATTTGGCGGCATTGGCATCTGCCGGTTTTTCATCTTTTTTCTCGGCGGATGATTTATCTCCTTTTGCATCACGTGTGGTTACTGCATTCAGTGCTACCGATATCACATTCGTTTTGGTCTGTGTCTGTATATCCGCACTGGCGCTCATGCCCGGGCGGAATGGATATTTGATACCACGTGATACCAGGTCTGCATAACTGGATGGCAACAAACGGATATGCACTTTATAATTGGTCACTTCCGCACTGGAGCTGACACCTGTTGCTGATGACAAGGTATTTGGGTTGGCTATTTTATATACCAGCCCTTTGAATTTTCTGTTGGTGTACGCATCCACTTCCACAATGGCGGTATCGCCGAGTTTTACTTTGGGGATATCGTTCTCTCCCACATCTACCCTTACTTCAATACTGCGCATATCGGCTACACGCATCATTTCGGTACCTACGTTGAAACTGTTACCGGCTACTCGTTCGCCTTTCTTTACATTCATCAGGCTGATTACACCATCCATGGGTGAAACGATCACGGTACGTGAAATATCCTTATCCGCACGCTGCAACTGTGCCTGTGCACTTTTTACAGACGCTTCCCCACTTTTAAGTCCCTCTCTTGCGGCATTGTAGTTTGCTTCGGCAGTACGATAAGCCTGTTCGGCCTGTTCAAATTCGGAGCGTGAGATCACTTTGCTATCGAGGAGTTTTTTCTGGCGGTCATAACTCAGTTTCAGGTTGTCCACTGTAGCTTTCAGACCGATCAGGCTGGCTGATGAATTGGATAACATGGCCTGGCTCTGCGCCACACCGGCGGCAGACTGATCGCGTTGCGTTTGATAGATATCCGCATATATCCTTGCCAGCACCTGTCCTTTTCTTACACTGTCGCCTTCATTGATATTCAGGTCCACTATCTCTCCGCTGATATCAGGACTAACTTTTACTTCTATCTCAGGATATACTTTACCACTGGCATTAACGGTTTCAATGATGGTACGCTCCACTACTTTTTCAGAAGACACTTTGATCCCTTCTTCCTTCCCGATAACCCCTCCTTTCTTGAGCATCACAAATACCACGACCACTACCACCAGTGCAATAATTATCCAGATCAGTTTCTTATTCATAACAACGGGTTTTCTGCCGGGGCAGGTTAAGTTTTGTGTGATTTATAATTTCAGTCCTTTTCCTTTATAGAATTCCAGCAATTTCATTTTGAACACATAATCATACTGGTTGTTCAACTGCTGCAGTTTGGCGCTCAATAACCTGTTCTGGTTGGTGATCAGGTCAAGAGAACTTAACAGCCCCACTTCAAATCTTTTTGTGGCAAAATCATACGCTTTTTGCGCAGCTTCCACTGTTTTCTTTCCCGCATTGAATTTCTGCAGCGAAGTAACCGCATTAGAGTAGGCGGTGAAAATATTCTGGCGCAATGTCTGGTCGCCCTGCTGCTTGGTTAGCTCGGCAAATTTCAGATCGAGTTGCGAACGGCGGTAAGCCGTCTTTGCCTGCAAAGCGTTGAAGATGGGTACGCTCAGGTTAAAACCAACGTTCTGACCAAAGTTCCTGTCCAGTTGGTCGGACCATCCTTCCCATATATCACCAAAACCACGTGATTCCTGGTTGATCTTGTAAACAGGTGTCTGTACATAATAGTTCACATTGCTGATGTTCACGATCTGTTCCGCACCTGTTACCGGGGTATATCCCAGGAAAGTAGCGCCACTCACTTTTTTAAAGGAATTGGAAAAATTAGTGGACAGATTGACACCCAATGAAAGCGTGGGATACATCTGTGCCTTGTTGAACAATACATTTTTCTGCGCCGATTTTACCCTGAAATCATTGGCTTTTTGCTGTGGCAGCAACATGATCGCTGACTGGTACACCATTTCCGGTTGAAGTTCGGAAATAGGTTCCAGCGGTATCTGGTCAACCGGTGGTGTTTCTATACCGAAGAGCACATCTGTATCCAGGTTAAGCAATGCACGGAGTGACAGCAGGCTCTGTTCATAATTTCCTCTGGCAGTGTAGTAGTTACTGCTGTCCAGTGCCAGTTGTGATTCGATCTCTGCAATACTCAATTCCGGTAAAGCGCCTGCATCAACCCGTTTGCGGGTGATATCGGTCTGATTTTGTGTTTGCGCTATCTGTACCTCGGCAATTTTGATCTGTTCCTTTGCGGATAATACCTGTAGGTAAAAAGTGGCCACATTAAAGGCGATATCATTCTTGGCCCTTTCTACATCCGCCAGTGCGGCCTGCGCATTGAACTGGGTAACTTCTTTATTGTGTCTGATGCTACCCTGGTTGTAGACCTGCATCCCCGCATTAATACCAAAACTCTGGTACAGGAACTGGGTGTTGGCAAAATTGTTGGTAGATGGATCAATGGATCGGCCAAAACGTACACCGGTTGATGAGTTGCCGTTTATGCTCGGATACACATTGTATTTAGCCTGCTTTGCCTGCAATGCGGCAATACGTGCCTGTATATCGGCCTGCTGAATAGAAATATTAAACTGGATCGCATGTTCTATGCAATGACGAAGATCCCAGTTATCCGATGGCCGCTGACCAAACGATTGCAGTAATATGGTACACCCTATAAGGGTCAGTAACTTCTTCATATATAACAAAAATAAAGGTTTCCCAGCCACTTGCCGAATTTTTAGACAGGTGGAAAGCTGTAGCCCCCAACCGTTAAAATTCTGTTATGAAAGGTCGTTTATCGCATCCAAAGCCGCAGAAATATCGGCGACCAGGTAACTGCTTTCTTCCAATCCCACATATAAGCGCAAAGACCTGTGTGCGGGATCGGCCGGATCAAATGCATCGGGTTTCATTCCGGCGCATTTGGGAAGGATCAGGGATTCATGTCCACCCCAGCTGACCGCCATCAGTATATGTCGTAGGGATTCGCAGAATCTTTCAATCGTGGATGATTTTTCTGCTTTGAGGATAAAGGTGACCAATCCGCAGGCGCCGCTCATCTGTTTACGGGCCAGCTCATATTGCGGGAATGAGGGATCGAATGGGAAAATCACTTTTTCGATCCTGCGATGGTTTTTGAGAAACTGTACCAGTTCCTGTGTGGTTCTGTTGATACGATCCAGCCTCGCCGGTAAAGTACGCAACCCGCGTATCAGCAACCATGCATTGAAAGGCTGGATGCCTGAACCTACGGTCAGGTATTCGCTGTTGAATATTTTTTCCATCATGGCCCTGCTGCCGCTGAGTACGCCCGCCACCACATCGCTATGACCACCGATATATTTGGTAGCAGATTGCAGTACCAGGTCGATACCCATTGTTATCGGTTGCTGGTATAAAGGTGTGCAGTAACTGTTATCACAAATCGTGATGATGTTATGTTCTTTGGCCAATGCCGCTACCGCCGGCAGATCCTGCAGGTCGAGGAACCAACTGTTGGGTGATTCCAGGTAAATGATGCTTGTATTGGGAAGGATGGCGTTTTTGAAATTATTGGTATCCGTGCCATCTACATAGGTAACTGTGACCCCGAATTTTGGAAGTATCACATCAAACAGGCGTTGCGCCCAGGTATAAACACCTTTTACGCTTACTATATGATCGCCGCTTTTTACATTGGCCAATACCGCTACAAAAATGGCTGCTGCTCCGCTGTTGAATACCAAACAGTCTTCTGCACCATCCAGTGCAGCCAGTTTTTTTCGGAGGATCTCTACCGTAGGATTTAAACCGCGACTGTACAACCAGGTGGAATATTCCTCTTCAAAAGATTTGCGCAGATCATCCACTTTTGAAAACGCAAAATTACTCGTCTGCATGATCGGCGGTGATACCGCCCTGAAGTAGTTATCGCGGTCCTCGCCCAGTTCATTTATAATATAAGAAATATCCATCTTATGCTTCCTGTACAGGTTGTTTACTGAATTTTTTGGCAACAAAATAAATAATGACAAAGGCTGCCAGCACTGCAACACCTGTCAACGCGGTATCCGGTGTCTGTATGGCAATACTCACACCCACAAAACAATAGGCTGCCATAAAGATCAATGGCATGATCGGGTATAGTTTCATTTTAAAGATACCGGTACCATCGAGGTGTTTGGTACGTTTACGCAATACAAATACCGTGGCGCTGGAAGCTACCATTCCAAAACAATCCAGAAAAATGGTGAAGTTGAGTATCTTTTCAAAAGTTTGTGCAAAGAATAAGATAACAATACACATAGCGGCAAAGACGGTAAGTGATACCGTCAGTACTTCGTTCTTAGGATTTTGTTTGGAGAACATTTTGGGTAATGCTCCTTCCCCACTCATCGCATACATTACACGCGGGTTGCTCATCAGCAAGGCATTTACATAAGCCAGTACACCAAAGAACAGGAAAAAAGAAAAAATATCTGCTCCTGTTTTACCAAAGGTTTTATCCATCAATACATAAGCGATCTCGCGTTCACCTTTCATATTCTCAAATCCTACGATCGTGTAGTAACTCAGGTTAACGAGCAGGTATAATACAATGATGATGGCAATCCCGATAAAAATGCCTTTCGGGATATTTTTAGCCGGTCTATCCACTTCATTTCCGAAATTGATCGTTTGCTGGTAGCCGCCATAGGTAAATGACACAGCGATAAGGCTGATGCCCAGGCTCTGTATCCAGCTGATAGAAGGTGTTGCCGTAACCGCTGTTGTGGCGGTTGCCACGGCTTCCTCATGCGGGAAGAATAAGGCAGCTATCAACACAGCGATCATCGTGATTTTGATCACCATTAAAATATTCTGTGCTTTGGAACTCATCCGCAAACCCATCAGGTTGATCCCGTAAAAAATTATGATCGCTCCGCAACTGATCAGGGCCTTATCAATATCGGTCCATGCAATATGCGGGAACAGTTTGGTGATATACCCGCTGCCGATCAGCGCCACACCACTTAAACTAGCTGCATTGCTGATCAGTATGATACAGTTTATCGCAAAAGCGATACTGGGATGGTACGCATAAGAAAACACTTTGTAATAACCGCCTGTTACGGGATAGCGGCTGCCGATCTCTGCGTAGGTAAGCGCACCACAAAGGGCAACGAACCCGCCTACTAACCAGGCCGTAAAATAAACCGAGGGATCGATCGCGTCTTTTGCGCTGGTGGCCGCGGTGCGGAAGATACCCATACCGATCACCAGTCCTACAACGATCATCGTAAAGCTGAACAGGTTCAATTTTTGTTTTCCGTGCATAGGCTTTAAATGTAGGAAACTTTGGGGATTGTGAGACCTCAGTTGTGAAGTATAAAGGTGCACGCAAAGGCGCGGTTGATTGATGACTGAAGAGATATTATCCTTAAACTAAAACTGCGCCTTTGCGCCTTTGCGTGAGAAAAACCCACGACTGACGATTCACTTTGCCCCCGGTTAGTTTTCAACCCTCCGTGTAAAACTTAATACAGATAAAATTTTGCGCTCTGGCTCCCGCGCATACATTTGCAGCGTATTTGGTTCCCGCGTTGCGGGATTAAAAGGGAAGTCCGGTGTGATTCCGGCGCTATCCCCGTAGCTGTAAGCTCTTTACGTGAATCGTCAACCGTTAGTCGTGAGTTTTTCTCACGATTCACGCTTCACGAATCATGTCTGTTGAATCTTCATACCACTGTTCCGCAAGGCGGGATGGGAAGGTGTTCAACACGGAGCGAGCCAGAAGACCTGCCAGGTGCAAATCGATGATTCACGGCTTTCGGGTGAAAAGCATGGAATGTAAACAGCTGCTGCAGCGGCTATTTATCTTTCTCCGTTTTTATTTTCCTGGAAGCTCATTGTTACATTTTTAAACCCAAAACAATGAGCAAAACATTAACGCTCCTCGCAACACTGCTGACAGGCAGTACCCTTTACGCACAAGACACCATCCAGACAAAACTGCTGGATGAAGTAATCGTAACCGCCAACAAAACAGAACAGAAACAAAGCACCACCGGTAAAGTAGTTACGGTGATCTCCAAAGCGCAGATCGAAAAAAGTACCGGTAAAACCATTGCGCAATTATTAAACGAGCAGGCAGGTATTACCATTAATGGCGCGCTGAGTAATGCTGGTGCGGTACAAACCGTATTCATGCGCGGCGCGGGTGCAGGCCGTACTTTGATACTGATGGATGGTATCCCGGTAAATGATCCTTCACAGATCAGCAATGATTTTGACCTGAACTTTTTTTCCATCAATGATGTGGAACGTATTGAGATCTGCAAGGGCGCGCAATCCACTTTATATGGAAGTGATGCGATCGCTGGTGTGATCAATATCATTACCACCAAAGCCAATATTACCCGTCCCGCCAATGTAAAAGCCACTGTTGCCGGGGGAAGTTTTGGTACGCAGAAACTGAACCTCCAGTTCTATGGTAAGGAAGGAAAATTTACCTATACCACGCGTTACGCACATTTGCAAACCAATGGTTTTTCTGCAGCGTACGACAGTACCAGTACCAAAAATTTCGACAGGGATAGCTATATCGGCAATACTGTTAATGCAGCAGTACAGTACCAGGCCACCAAACAGTTTATGCTGAAAGCCTTTACACAATACAGCGCCTACAATGCAGGTATCGATGCCAGCGCTTTTACAGACAAGACCTTCTATGATATTCATAATAAGAACCATACCAGTGGTGCAGGGTTTGTTTTTAAGCATACAGGTATGTCTGTTACCGGTAATTACCAGTTCAGCAAGCAGCATCGTAATTATGACGATAACGCATCCACAGGCGCACCCATATTTGCTCTGAATGATTACGACGCAAAAACACAGTTTGGCGAATTGTACAGTTCTGTAAAACTGGGTGGCGGGTTTACGCTTTTAGGCGGCGCTGATTATCGGTATGGATTGATGAACAATGAATACAAGTCGGTAAGTTCATTCGGTCCGTATAACAGTAAATTTAACGATACATCGATGAGTCAGACCTCCGCTTACCTGTCATTACATTTCAATAACCAACGATTTTCAGCAGAGCTGGGCGGAAGACTGACGGATCATTCAAAATATGGCACGCATTATACCTATACTATCAACCCATCCTATACGATTGATGAACATTTCAGGGTATTTGCCAGTATTGCCAGCAGTTTTAAAGCGCCTTCTTTATACCAGTTGTATTCCGGCAGCGGTAATCCTGATCTGAAAGCGGAAGTAGCTACCAATTATGAAATCGGCTTACAACATAGCTATGGAAAATTCAGCGACAGGATTGTGTTCTTTTACAGGAAGACCGATAACGGTATCGACTACAATTCCGTTACATTCAAATACTTCAACTATGTAAAACAGATGACACGTGGTATTGAGTATGAGCTGAATTTTCAGCCGGTAAAAAACATGACACTAACAGCCAATTACACTTTCATCACTGCACAGGAAACTACGCAAAGCCGTGTAAACTTTAAGGATACAGTATATAATTACTCACTTCGCCGCCCGGCGCATATACTTAACCTGACAGCAGGCTACCGTTTCAGCAAAGGCTTCTATGCCAGTATCGGCGGCAAATATGTAAGCGAGCGTTATGATGTGGGTGCCTACAAAAAACCAGATGTGATCCTGAACGATTATTTTATCCTGAATGCTTATGCAGAATATACATTCGGCGAACAATGGAAACTGTTTACTGATATACAAAATCTTGCCAACCGTAAATTTTACGAGATAAGGGGGTATAATGGTATCCCCACCATATTCAATGCAGGCGTAACTTTTAATTGGTAGCACTATGCCCACCCACGAAACCAAAAAATGTGCACGCTGTGCCCGTCCTTTTGAATGTAAAGTCGGCAATATTGCCGAGTGCCAGTGTACGCAGGTACAGCTGACATACGAGGAGCGTGTATTTATCGAGGAGAAATACGTGGATTGTTTGTGCGGGCAGTGTTTGCAGACCCTGCAGTTTCAATACAGGCTGCATAGGAACCATATATTTAAGTTTTGATTTTCTTGCCACAGAAGGCACAGATTTCCACAGAAAAATCTGTGCCTTCTGTGGCATTTTTTTAAATTATCTTTAGGCAAAGCATTGTCATGCAATTCAACCTCGATCAATTACTGACGGTAACCTTTACCCTTTTTGCGGTGATCGATATTGTGGGATCCGTTCCTTTGCTGATTTCCCTCAAAGAAAAAATAGGGGGCATCCGCTCTTTACAGACCACATTGGTTTCGGGAGGTTTGATGATACTGTTCCTTTTTGCAGGCAAGCCTTTCCTGAGTATGCTGGGCGTGGATATACGCTCCTTTGCAGTTGGGGGTTCCATCGTTATTTTTTTACTGGGACTGGAAATGGTACTCGGGCATGAGATCTTCAAAGGTGATGCCAATGCCAAATCCGGATCGGTAGTGCCTATTGCCTTTCCTATTATTGCGGGGAGCGGTACGTTGACAACCATCATGTCATTAAAAGCCAACTTTGAAGAAGTGTATATATTATCCGGTATCGTCATCAACCTGGTGGTGGTGTACCTTGTTCTGAAATCATTAAAACTGATTGAACGCATATTAGGACCGGGCGGGTTGCTGGCTGTGCGGAAGTTTTTTGGGGTGATATTATTGGCGATCGCGGTGAAGATATTCAGTAGCAATATCGGGTCTTTTGGAAAATAGCCGGATAGAGTATTTTTTTCAACACAGAGTCACAGAGACACAAAGTTGCACAGAGATGAAGCAAGCGAAGAAATGGATACTAAAAAATATTGAGTTGCTGTTTTGGATAGCAGCGCTTACTGCATTGTTTTTCCTGAGGGTGGATATACCACAAACCAGCTTGTGCTTTTTTAGTTTGATCGGGTTACAAGAGTGCCCGGGATGCGGGATCGGTCATGCCATTCATTATGCATTGCGGTTTGATTTCGAGGCATCCTTTCATCATCATGTTATGGGAATCCCCGGCGTAATCATTATATTTATACGCATCAAACAATTGTTATACAAGCCAAAAAACGCTTATGAAACCAAATCTTGTTAACCTCATCCCCTCCATTGACGGGGAAGAACTTGTTTACCTGCAGGCGCTGACCAAAGAACTCAGCCCGGAGCAATTACATAGTTTTATCGCTATCTATAACGGCAAAAGAAGAAAGACTGACCAGATATTGCTGGGTTGTGTACTTGGCTTTATACTGGTGGCCGGTGTGCAGCGTTTTATGGTAGGGCAGATAGGAATGGGTCTTTTATATCTTTTCACAGGTGGTTTATGCCTTGTCGGAACCATTGTAGATACCGTTAACCACAAACGGATGGCTTTTGAATACAACCAGAAAATGGCGATAGAGAGTATTGCGATGGCGCATGCATATAACTAACAGATTGAAAAGTAAACAGGTTGACCGATAATATGGGTTGCATAACCTCTTAACCGATCAACCTGTTTATTGAAAGTGGTCCCGCCAGGAATCGAACCTGGATCCGGAGCTTCGGAAACTCATATACTATCCATTGTACTACGGGACCGGGGGTGCAAAAATAATAGAAGAAAGTTATTGTTGCCGCATTAGTTTCCTTTTAATTCCTGCAGGGCCGCAGCTAGAAAAGGCGCGGTAGGCAAACTGCCTATGATAGACAGATCTTCCAGGATAGAGGTCTCATTATCCAGGAAACGCAGCAGTTTTTCAGGCTTGTTGCGTTTGAATAGCCGGGTGAATATTTCGCTACCCGGTATTCGTTCATTTGCCAGTACATTCAATAATACGTTGTCATAAAACCTGAATTTCTTACCGGGTATGTTTACGGCAGGGTATCCTTTGGTTACTATTGAGGCAACGAGTTGTTTGGTGTGTTTTTGTATAAATTGGAAAGCATACCCGCTACTTGGTTTTATCTGGCCGCCTGCAGTACCCATATAAATGATCCTGCCTTTTTGCGCAGGAAACACAATATTGGTCATCGGTATCTTGCCATATTCTGTATGCAGGATCTCATACGCAGCAATCTGCAACACTGAACAGCAATACTCCTTCAGGTGTTTTTCATATTCATTGGCAGGAAGCAGTGTTTTGCTGAATAGTGTGTATTCTACCAACGCTGTATTTGAAGAAGTGGGTAGCACATACATGAACGCTGTTCCATTATCCTGCGGTATCCTGAAATCCATTAGTGTGGCCACCTGGTTATCGAAAGCATTTTCTTTTGTTTTGATCATCCAGCCCATAAAATGCTGCCATAAAAAATGTTTGCCGGCAGGTATTGCCGGCATTTCAAAGAGTATGCTGTTGAACACATAGTCCGCAGAAAAAACACCTGAGGCCAGTTCTACAAACGCTTTACCCTTATCGCTCCGCAAAGACAGTACGGTTTCCTGTTTCCATTCAATATTCGGATGATCCATGGCCGTTTTTCTTACCAGTTTGTACAACTCAATCCCACGGATCATTTTATAGGCGTACGGCGAAATAGTAAGGTGAGAAAGCGCATCATTTGAAAAAACACGGAGTTGGTTCCATGAATGATGTACAACGGGTTCAAATATATCGTTGTCTTTTTCCCAGAAACACCAGGTGCGGTCGTTCTCAGTTTTGAGCGAGTTGTCTATTACCAGTATTTTCTTATCGCTGAAAAAGGGTTCACGCATCATCCGCATCAGCAGGCTGGAGCCTGCGCAGCCTGCGCCTGTAATGATATAGTGATAATGGTTTATCAATTGATACTTATAGAGAAGCTGGCTAACCAGTCATTAGCGTATTTATTATTTTACATCTGTCATCTGTCGTTTTTCATCCTCTCGTATTTTTTTCCAATATTTTCTGGCTACGAGTAACATCCCAAAACTTTCGCCTTCGTGTTTATCGAGGTGTTTGTGATGCATTTTATGGGCCCATCGAATGGCTTTGATATAGCGGTTATTGCTTCTGGTAAACCATTTAAACCGCTGGTGAATGATCACTTCATGTACCAGAAAATAGGCAAATCCATACAGGGCCACACCGGCACCAATACTTACTACCCAGTACACTTCATAAATTTTACCCAGCAAAATGCAACAAAAGCTTGGTATGGCGAAGATGATAAAAAAGGCATCATTCTTTTCAAAAAAACCGGGGCCTTTCTTATGGTGATCCTCATGCAGGTACCACAAAAATCCATGCATCACAAAACGGTGCGTGAGCCAGGTTACGCCTTCCATCAGACAAAAAGTGACCAATACTATGAACATGTATAAAAGCATCTTACTATGTTTTTTGCAGGCTTTATCCCGTATGGATTTTCAAATTGAGACACTGGCCTTATTGCGCCATTTTTTCATGCTGAAACCAATGGCTGATCTTAGGAAATGCGATCTTAAACCACTCTGTGTACTCGCGGGAATCTTCTTTCAATTCTTGTTCTATCTGTTGCATAGATTGCCAGGAATGGTTTTTCACCTCCTTTGCATCGGGTACAACACCACCATTATAATATCCCACAAACACATGATCGAATTCGTACTCTGTGAGTCCGTTGACAAAACCGGCCTGGTAGGTAAAATCAAACACCTTACTGAGCGGTGTATCAAAACCCATTTCTTCCTGCAAGCGTCTGCGCGCCGCTTCTGCCGTGTCTTCTCCCGGGCGGGGATGGCTGCAGCAACTGTTTGTCCATAACCCGCCACTATGGTATTTTCCGGATGCGCGTTGCTGCAAGAGCATTTCATGGCGATCATTAAAAATGAATACACTAAATGCACGGTGCAGGACCGCTCTTTGGTGTGCTTCCATTTTTTCCATGAAGCCTGTTACCCTATCCTGTTCGTCTACCAGTATTACCTGTTCCATACTTTAAAAATAGCTATAAGTAAATACTCAGAGTAAATTTAGCTGGCTCCTGATGCCTGCCTGTGCCAGTATCACCATTTTACGGTAACCGGGTATGCGTACCCTGTCCTCAAGGATATGTTTTGGCTGTAGCTTCCTGATCTTATTAAACAGCGATAAGTAATACCTGTACGCTACATACACGCCAAACCTTGCTTTAACCGGTAACTTCACAATACCATTGTACGCATCCGCAAAATCCTGTTGTATATCGCGTTCGATACCGGTTTTATCAGCCTCGGTAAAATTTTTAAAATCACAGCCGGGGAAATACATTCTTTCCAGTTGTTCATTGTCGGCTTTCAGGTCACGCAGGAAATTGACTTTCTGAAAAGCCGCACCCAAACTCCGCGCATAGGGTTTGAGGGTTTCGTACAGCGATTTGTTGCCATCACAAAATACGCAGAGGCACATTAATCCTACCACTTCTGCACTTCCATAGATATACTCCGCATAACCCGTTTTATCATACCGCTGTTTATCGAGATCCAGTTGCATGCTGCGCAGGAAATCACTGATCAACTGCCTGTCTATATTGTATTCATTCGCTGTGATCTGGAAACTGTGCAGTATCGGGTTAAGGCTGATACCCCGCTCAAGTGCATCAAAACTCAGTTTACTGAATTCTTCCAGGAGTTCAGTGCGGTTATACTGATGCATAGTGTCAACAATCTCGTCTGCAAAACGTACAAATCCATAAATATTATAGATCGGCGCACGCAGATCTTTGTGCAGCAGGCGGATAGCCATGGAGAAGCTGGTACTGTAGGTAGTGGTAGTGATCCTGCTGCACTCCTGGCTGACTTTATGAAACAGGTGTATCATAGCATATTTTTTTCGTGAAGCTGTGTATGCGCATTTTTTTACAATGAGGATGTTACAAGTATGCTGTTGTTTTATATGTTTTGATTACTTCACCTGCCACTACTTCCCCACTGATCAAACTGGGTGGAACTCCCGGACCGGGAACTGTTAACTGGCCCGTAAAAAAAAGATTCCTGACCTTTTTGCTCCTGCAGCGTGGTTTGAGAAAAGCGGTCTGTCGTAACGTATTTGCCAGTCCATAAGCATTGCCTTTGTAGGAATTGTATTGCGCTACAAAATCACTGTTGGCAAAAGATTGTTTGTACACAATATGTTCTGCAATCTTCTGTCCCGTTTGTTTTTCCATACGGGCGATGATCTTTTGTAAATAGTTTTCGCGCAATGCTTCATCGTCGTTTTCGAGACCGGCTGCCACGGGTATCAGCAAAAACAGGTTCTCATATCCATCGGGTGCCGTTGAAGGATCGGTAACGGACGAAGCACATACATAAAACAAAGGATCCGATGGCCATGCTTTGGTGGTATATATCTCCTGTCCATGTGTTTCAAAAGAAGTATCGAAAAACAAAGAATGGTGACGGATGTTCGCGAGGCGTGTATTTAACCCAATAAAATACAACAAACAACCAGGCGCCATTACCCTTGTGTCCCAGTATTCATCTGAATACGATCTGTATTGTTTAGCCAGCAGGTCTTTTTCAATATGATGATAGTCCGCACCGCCAATCACTACATCTGCGCTGTAAGCATGTTTTTTCTTGTTTGCAGAAGTAGTATGCACTGCATGTGCCAGGCTGTTATCCACGTCGATAGCTGTTACCGTTTCGCCAAACCGGAATACAACACCAAGTTCGATGGCCAGTTGATACATCGCTTTAACGATAGCATACATTCCGCCTTCGGGATACCAGGTACCGCCTTTGATATCTGCATAATTCATGAGGCTGTATAATGCAGGTATTTTATCAGGCATTGCACCGAGGAACAGAACCGGAAATTCCATGATCTCCTTCAGCCGCGGATCGGTAAAATATTGTGCCACATGTGAGCGCATCGATCGTACAATATCCAGTGCAAAGATGCCTTTGGCTATTTCCGGTTCAAGAAACTCCGTCAAAGAGCGACCGGGTTTGAATACCAGTTTTTCAATACCGATCCGGTATTTACGGGCAGCTTCGTTCAGGTATTTCTCCAGGCGTACACCACTTCCTGTTTCTATGGATTCAAATAATTTTTTGAGTTCCTCCAGATCAGCAGGAATATCCAGCGGTTCATTTTTCCCATATATCCGATAGGATGGGTCCAGTCTCTTCAAACCATAATAATCAGCAACCGTTTTCCCAAAGCTGTTGAAATAGCGTTCAAACACATCCGGCATCCAGTACCAGCTTGGACCCATATCGAATGTAAACCCGTCAGCTTTTAACTGTCGTGCCCTGCCTCCGGGCGCATCATGTTTTTCCAGAACGGTTACCTCCCATCCTGCCCTGGCCATAAATGATGCCGCCGATAAACCAGCGAACCCACTTCCGATAACAATAACTTTTTTATTCAATACCGAGATGATATGGATGTTTAACAAGGATTGACTCGCCCCCAGGATATGGCTAATTCAGGGATACTTTATTTTGTTTGACATTTATTAAATAAAATTAAACAAAAAAAATAAGCCAGTACCTGTAATACCTGATCTGTTTTAGAAAAAAAACACGCGTATCCAATTTGTGTTTAACGGATACAATAAAAAAAGAAAAAAGATTAAACAGTAATTACAGCGAGTCGATAAACGCTCTTACTTCCGCAAGCGATTTTATGAAAATGGTGTTGGCAGGAATTTTTCTTTTATACCCTTCTATAAACATTCCTGAAACAATGAGTTTTCTGCCTGGTATTTGCTTGTGTAAGCGATTCAGGTATTTTTCAAGATTGAAATTGTTGGCAGGCGCGGTAAGATGTGTATAGAGGAACGAGGGCTTTTTTACATTAGCGATATACACAGCATCTTCCAGGGGAGTATCAGTACCCATGTACCATACCTGTATCCCCTTTTTTTTAAGCAGGTACTGTACAAATAAAAGCGCCAGCTCATGATGCTCGCCTTCAGGAAGAAAAAGAAGCGCCTTCTTTCCGGAGCGGTCCTTTACATGGATGTTTTCAATACCCAGGATCAGTTTCTGCCGGATAATATTACTCACCAGGTGTTCCTGAGCCGGTTGCATGTGTTTTGTGAGCCAAAGGATACCGATACGGTCGAGAAAAGGCAAGATCGTTTGGGTGATGGTATGTTCGATTCCTTTTTCATCAATATGATCATCGAGGATCGACTCAAAATTTTCCATCTGCAGTTCCATCATGGCTTGCAGCAATTGATTGACTGTTCGCTCCTGTCTGGCACCTGATTCGGGCAGGGAAAGGATCGTGTCGTTCATCTCTGCAAACGTCATCCTGTTGATATGCGAGATCTTATACCCATATTTATTCAGCAGGGCAATATTCAGAATGGTTTGCAATTCAGTATTGGAATAATAACGGATATTGGTTTGTGTACGTTGCGGGTTAAGAAACGAATAGCGCTGTTCCCAAATGCGGATAGTATGGGCCTTGATACCTGAGAGGTTTTCCAGATCTTTAATGGTAAAGGCGTTCATAATTTACATAACAGGATAATGATGATTTGTTCGGGGCCAGCTATAGTTTTATGCGACGCAGGTATTCTCCATAACCACTTTTGGAATACTTATCCGCCAGAGCGATTAACTGTTCCTGGTTGATATAACCCATGCGATAGGCCACTTCTTCAATACAACCGATCTTCTGGCTCTGTCTTTTTTCTATCACACGAACAAATTCAGAAGCATCCGCCAGTGAATCAAATGTGCCGGTATCGAGCCAGGCGGTACCGCGGTTCATGATGCCCACCTGTAATTTGTTTTTTTCGAGATAGATCCTGTTTACATCGGTGATCTCATACTCCCCTCTTGCAGACGGCTGCATACTGGCCGCTATCTCCACCACTTCGTTGTCATAAAAGTACAAACCAGGTACTGCGTAATCAGATTTGGGCTGGGCAGGTTTTTCCTCGATAGAGATGGCTTTGCCGGATGCATCAAATTCAACCACACCATATCTTTCGGGATCATTTACTTCATACGCGAAAACAGCTGCGCCGTTCACATCATTAAATGATTGAACCAGTTTGCTGAATCCTGATCCATAAAAAATATTGTCTCCCAATATCAGTGCGACTTTATCTTTTCCGATAAACTCTTTCCCAATTACAAATGCCTGGGCCAACCCATTGGGTACCGCCTGTACAGCATAGGTAAAAGAACAGCCAATGTCCTTACCATCACCCAGCAACCGTTGAAATTGCGAACTGTCTTCCGGTGTAGTAATGATCAATATTTCATGAATACCCGCCAGCATTAATACCGAAAGCGGGTAATAGATCATGGGTTTATCATATACAGGCATGAGTTGTTTGCTGATCCCTTTTGTGATGGGATACAGTCTTGTGCCCGAACCGCCTGCGAGGATAATACCTTTCATGATCAGAAATTTAACATGTCTGCAATGTCTTTTAAGCGAGGGAGTACGGTATCTTTTTCCGACAATACCAATTCATCATCCTTCAGTTTCCAGTCGATACCCAGATCAGGATCATTATAGATGATACCACCTTCCATCGCCTTATTATAATAATTATCACATTTATAAAAGAATACTGCGCTCTCACTCAATACCACAAATCCATGCGCAAAACCTTTGGGAACAAATAACTGGGTTCCCGAATCACCGGATAATTCAACCGCCACATGCTGACCAAAACTATCTGATGACCTGCGCAGGTCAACAGCAATATCCAGCACCCGTCCTTTTAATACACGCACCAGTTTCGCCTGTGCGTATTCCCCATGCTGAAAATGCAATCCACGAAGTACGCCTTTCTGGGATTTTGACTGGTTATCCTGTACAAAATTTATATCGATCCCGGTACTATCCAGGAAAGTTCTGCGGTTAAAACTTTCCATGAAATAACCCCTTTCATCACCGATCACGTTATCGTGAACAATAAAACAATCCTTAATATCTGTCTGTTCTATTCTCATAATTACCTGTTACTGTACATCGATTCGTAATATGCCTGGTAACTCCCGCTGGTAACATGTTCCAGCCATTCGGTATTGGCAAGGTACCAATCAATGGTTTCGCTTAAGCCCTGCTCAAAACTAACTGTTGGTTTCCAGCCAAGTTCTTTGTTGATCTTGCTTGCATCAATGGCATAACGCCTGTCATGACCCGGTCTGTCTTTTACATACGTGATCAGTTTTTCGCTGTTACCTGCATCGCGACCAAGCTTTTCATCCATCAGTTTGCACAACAATTTTACGAGATCAATATTTTTCCATTCATTAAAACCGCCAATATTATAGGTTTCGCCGGTTACACCTTCATGAAAGACCAGATCGATCGCCAGCGCATGGTCTTTTACATACAACCAATCCCTTGTAAACAAGCCATCCCCATAAACCGGCAGTGGTTTATTATTGATGATATTGTGTATAAACAGCGGGATCAGTTTTTCAGGAAAATGATTAGGACCATAATTGTTGGAACAGTTCGAAACGATCGTACCAATATGATACGTCTCATGATACGCCCGTACAAAATGATCCGAAGACGCTTTACTGGCCGAATAGGGTGAATTGGGATCGTAAGCTGTACGCTCTGTAAAATAGCCAGACTCTCCAAGGCTGCCATATACTTCATCCGTAGAAATATGATAGAAAAGATGTTTGGAAGGATCGTCTTTCCAGTAATTGCGGGCTGTATTCAGGAGATTGACCGTACCAATGATATTGGTGTACACAAAATCCAAGGGAGACACTATGGATCTGTCCACATGCGATTCAGCCGCAAGATGGATCACATCTGTCACTTCCTGTTCCTCAAATATTTTTTGAAGTGATGCTGTATCCAGAATATCCGCTTTTACAAAACGGTAATTTTCCTTCCCTTCAAGATCCGTCAGGTTTTCCAGGTTGCCCGCATAAGTCAATGCATCCAGGTTGATGATTGTGTACCCGGGATATTTATTGACAAACAAACGCACCACATGCGACCCGATAAAACCTGCACCACCTGTAATCAGTATATGCTTACTCATAAGCCGGTAAAAATTAAATACGCGCAAAAATAGCTAATAGAACCGCGGCAGGCAATATTATCCATAAAATAGCTGGTGTTTGGCGAAATATTAAGAATATTAATTGCCGGTCAGAAGAAAGGGCAGTTCGTAACATCTTTGTTATCTTCATCACCCAAACTGATTGCCATGAACCAACGATACCATTCCCTCGATGTTTTCAGGGGCGCCACGGTGGCCCTGATGATATTGGTCAATAACCCCGGTAGCTGGTCACATATTTTTGACCCTCTGAAACATGCCCCCTGGCATGGATGTACCCCCACTGACCTGGTATTTCCTTTTTTCCTGTTTGCAGTAGGTAATGCGATGGCTTTTGTAATGCCCAGGTTTGAACAGGCTGGAGATGGCTTATTCTGGAAAAAAGTTATCAAAAGAACCCTGCTCATTTTTGCCATAGGTATATTTCTTAACTGGAGCCCGTTTATCCGCTGGGATGGTGAAAACATCGTTGGTAAAAGCTGGGAGAATGTGCGTATCCTGGGTGTTTTACAACGCATAGCACTTTGTTATTTCTTTGCATCCATTATCGTTTACTATGCAAAAGCGAAAGGCGCTTTTGTGATCAGCACGATTTTCCTGTTGGTGTACTGGGTTCTTTGTTTAATGTTTGGCGCTATAGGAGATCCATTCAGTCTGGAAGGATGGTTTGGTACCGATATAGATAAAAGCATTCTCGGCGTTACTCACATGTATAAAGGCGAAGGCGTGGCTTTTGACCCTGAAGGGATACCCAGTACTTTGCCCGCTATTGTGCAGGTGATCTTTGGCTTTTTTGTGGGTCAATACATCCAGCAGAAAGGAAAAACCTACGATATGCTGGCCCATCTGCTTGTGGCCGGTATCGTACTGGTGGTAACAGGTTATTGCTGGGATATGGTATTCCCGGTCAATAAGAAAATATGGACCAGCAGTTATGTATTGTACACCAGCGGACTGGCCATTCTTACGCTGGGCATATTTATTTACCTGCTCGAATTCAAAGCGGCCAAAGGCGCATGGAGCCGGTTCTTTGATGTGTTTGGTAAAAACCCTTTGTTCATTTTTGTACTGAGTGGTTTCCTTCCCCGTGTATTGTCAATGTTCCGTTGGGTGGATCATGTAACGCCAGAGGGGAAGAAAGTATATACATCTGCGTTTTCATGGTTTTATGACCATGTACTGAAAAATATCTCCAGCGATCTTAGGGTTGGTTCCTTATTGTATGCGCTTTGTATGATCGCTATGTATTGGCTGATCGTGTATGTGCTGGATAAGAAGAAGATTTATATCCGCGTATAATCTGAGTGACTCATATTTTTTTTGAACCACTAAGGCACGAGAACAAAAAGGTTCACTAAGAGCCTGTTTCAAAACGCGATCTTGATAGCGTTCTGAAAAGTTTCGCTAAGAGAAAGTCAAGAGAAAAAGAGCTAAAGAGTGTAGATATGTATCTCTTTTACACTCTTTTTCTCTGGTTTTGCCCTTAGTGAAACTTTCAGAATAACAACAAAAATGAATTTTAAATAGGCTCTAAGAGATACTGATTTTTATTGCGGGGTTACCGGCATAGGTGCCGGGTTCTGTGATATCTTTTGTAACAACAGCGCCGGCACCGATCACTACATTATCACAGATATTTACCGGGAGGATGGTAGCGTTACTTCCGATAGAAACATGGTCCCCTATTACAGTTGGTTTCCACAATGCAGGATTTCCGGAAGGTTTGCCATTGGGAAATGTATCGTTGATGAACATTACTCCATGTCCGATAAAACAATGACTGCCAACAGTAACCAGTTCGCAGATAAAACTGTGTGATTGTATTTTGCAATGATGGCCAATCACCACACCTTTCTGTATCTCCACAAACGGCCCTATAAAACAGTTATTACCGATCCTACATTCATACAGGTTACATGGATGAACGATCGTGACGTTCTCTCCAAATACTACATCCCTGATACCTGATTCTACTTCTTTCGGCATGCCATAAAGTTACGGTAACCCTTCGTGATTTCTTTGTGCCTTTGTGACTTGGTGGTTCTTTTTTGAACCACCAAGTCACAAAGGCACAAAGAAACCCTTACATAAAATATGCCTCAGCTTTGGCTATACTTTCTGGCTTGCCTACATCGATCAATGTAGTGCCGGTATGGTCGTAAGAGGTAATGATATGATCTTTGGCAAGATCCAGGTACACATCTACCATAGAGAATTTGCCCTGTTGTTTGATCAGGGAAAATATTTTCGAATTGATCAGGTGTATCCCACTGAAAGCTTTCTGAAAAAGAGGTTGTGTGTTCCGGGATATTTTCTCTTCGCCAGTCTTCACATTTCGCCAGCCTGATAAGGTTCCCTCTTTATCAAACAAAAAATAACGCGAAGTGTCACGGTCAGTTACTGCCAGCGTAGCCAAAGCATTTGATTGTGTATGCTGACCAATCAACAACGACAAGTCCATATCTGTCAGAATATCCACATTCATCAATACAAATCCTTTTGCATCCCCAAAATACCAACCCGCTTTTTGTAAACCGCCACCGGTTTCCAATACCGCATCAGTTTCATCCGAAATGGTAATATCGCTGCCCCATCCATTATTCTTTTCAATTGTTTCAATGATCTGATCGGCAAAATGATGCACGTTTACGATCAGTTCATTGATCCCGTAACGCTGTAGGTATTCCACATTTCTTTGCAACAAGCTTTTGCCATTGACCACTGCCAGGGCCTTTGGATGATGATCTGTCCAGGGTTTTAAACGTGAGCCTAAGCCGGCCGCCAATATCATTCCTTTCATGTTCTGTCTTGATTTTTGGTATCCGGCAGTGTTTTTACCCAGTTATCGCAATTGGTATGGCAGGGTTCCACTTTTAATTTGTACTTGTTACGAAGATGTCTTGCTGTTTGTTCTGCAGCATACACACTCCGATGCTGCCCGCCTGTACAGCCAAAATTGATCACCAGGTTGCTGAATCCCCGTCTCAGGTATTCTTCTACTGTAATATCCACCAGGTCCCATACACTGTTCAGGAACTCGTTCATTTTTGTACGCTGCTCGAGGAAATCCTGTACCGATTTATCTTTCCCGCTAAGGGTTTTGTATTCATCAAAACGGCCGGGATTGAGAATGCCGCGCATATCAAATACAAAACCACCGCCGTTATCGCTGTTATCAACCGGTATCCCTTTTTTATAGCTGAAGCTATTGATCTGTACAACAAGTGGCGTCTGTTCATTTGCCTTCGGTGGTTCAAAACGCTGGATCATTTCATCTGATACCACCAGTTTTAAGACGCGCTCAAATTCAGGTGTTACAATACCTACCCGTTTATTATCGAGGAAAAATTTAAGGTTCTGCAATGCCAGCGGAATGCTTGCGAGAAAATGCGCTTTCCGTTGAAAAAATCCTCTGAAACCATAAGCGCCCATTACCTGCATCAGGCGGATCAATACATAGCCATTGTATTGACTTACAAATGTGATACGGTCGATAGAACGGCTGAGCAGTTTTTCCACCTCGCCCATATAATAATTCAGCAACGAGTCTTTCCACTCTTCACTCAGGTCGGCCTTGGCCTGCCATAATAGAGAAGCCACATCATACTGCAACGCACCTTTCATACCACCCTGATAATCGATAAAACTTACTTCATTATTATTCACGATAATATTCCGGCTCTGGAAATCGCGGAACATAAAATACTTGTTTTCCGTGCGGGTGAGATAGGAGCTCAATGCATCAAAATCATCCAGCATCGCCTGTTTATCATACGGCAGTTGTAATGTGTCCAGAAAATAATACTTGAAATACAAGAGATCGCTCATGATGGCCTGTTTGCCGAACTCTTTGGCAGTGAGGCACCAGTTGTAATCCAGTCCCTGATCCCCCAATACCTGCACACGTGCCAGTTCTGTCAGGCTCTTCTGGAAAAGACTGTAAGCATGGTCGCCATGTCCATGCTGCTCCAGGTTATCCAGTAATGATTCCGTACCAAGATCCTGCTGGATATACAAAGTGTCATCTTCATTTACCGCCAATATTTCGGGAACAGGCAAGCCTGCTTTACTAAAATGACGGCTGAAATACACAAAGGTTTGTGTTTCCTTTTTATTGAGATTATAGGTAGCGATAAAAGTCTGCTCCCCGGTGTATATCCGGAAATAGGTCCGGTCACTACCACTCTGCGGCAGTTTCTCAATACGGTCAGGATTACTACTGTTAACTGACCTGAACAACGCTGCAATCGCTTCTGTCACTGCCTCCATTTGATAATCGTGTTTACAACGAAAATAAAGCTAAGAGACTGTTTAAAACGCATTTTTGTTGATATTCTGAAAGTTTCACTAAGAGGAGTACAAGAGAGAAAGAGATAAAGAGTTTATAAAAGCATCTCTTTTCACTCTTTTTCTCTGGTTTTGCTCTTAGTGAAACCCCCGCAACACCCGAAATATGAAATTTTGTACCGCCTTCCGATAATAAAAACTCATTTTATTTTTCGTGAAAACAAATAGAGCGGTATGCCTATACAGGTAATAACAGTGCCCAGCAAGGCATTGACCACCGGCGCTGTTCCGTTATAATAATTATAGATATCGTTATACATAGTGGAACAGAGGAAAAATACGGTAAAGCTTACAAACACCAACGGCACCAGGGGATAGCCCCATACTTTATAGGGCCTTGGCGTATCCTTCATTTTTTTCCGGAGGATCAGTACACCCAAAGCGCTCATTCCATAAAAAAACCAGCTTACAAAGATGAGCATATCTGTAAGCATATCAAACGACCCGCTGAATATCAGCAATACAGACCAGCCAGCATTTAACCATAAAGCGTTACCGGGTGTTTGGTACCTGGGTTGTACTTTACCCGCCCATCTGAACCATTTGTTCTGTTCGCCCATAGCAAACGTAACACGTGCCGTGGCCAGTACATTGGAATTGGTGGTTCCGAAGGTGGAAATAATAACTGTTAAGGCAATAATACTGCCCCCGATAGCGCCCCAGGCAACCGTAGCCGCATCAGAAGCCACAAAAGCAGAACCCGCAAGTTTATCGATTGGCAAAATATATACATACGCGAGATTGATCAATGCATATACCAGTATGCAGAAGGAAAGTCCATAAAATAAACTACGCGGGATATTTTTTTGCGGCTCTTTGATCTCCCCTGCCACAAACGTAATATTGTTCCAGCCATCATACGCCCAGAAAGCACCGGCGATGGCCGCCACATAGGCGCCTACCAGTTTCCATCCATCGGGCGAACTTGCCAAAGGGGTAATGATATTTTGCAGGCTCCCCTTACCGGAACCCAGTACGCCGCCAATGACCAGCAGGATAGCCAGTACTTTTAAAGCAGTACAGATACGCTGCACGGTGCTGCCATAATATACGCTTCGGTAACTGATCCATGTAAGCGCACAGATGATGCCGATCGTAAGTGTTTTTACCCCGATATTATCCAGCGGAAAAATATTGCCGATAAACGGAATATGCACGCGTATAGATTGTTCAATACCGGAACTGAACCGCGGCAGTTCGATAAAATAATTGGTGTATTGGGAACAGATATAAGCGATGGACGCGTTCCCGCCCGTATTAAACACGGCAAAAGCGGCCCATCCATATACAAAGGCAAAACCATCCCCATATATCTTACGGAAGAAAACATACTGCCCACCGGTTTCGGGAAACATGGTTGCCAGCTCTGCATTGGATAAGGCGCCGAATAGAGTGATGATACCCGCTACTACCCATACACTCAGCAGCAGCAAAGGCGAACCCAGTTGCGAGGCCATCAACGCAGGTTTCATAAAGATCCCCGACCCAATCACACCGCCGATAACGATCGCAATGGTCGTATTAAGGGAAAGCACACGTTTAAAAGAAGACATAAGCAGGATAACGTTATGGTAACATTACGTCCCTAAGATAATGGATCGGCCCGAATCACATAACGGTAAGTTAATGTGGTTACCATACAAAGATTGCATTACCGGCGTTTATTTGTTAAACCATTTATATGAAGCATGTTTTGTTGATGGCCGCCTTACTGGCCACGGTTTGTTTAGGGGCACAACCTGCAAAAAACATCTTCATCATTACGATTGACGGGTTGCGCTGGCAGGAGGTTTTTAAAGGCGCAGATACCGTTCTTTTACAGGACAGCAGGTTTGTAACCGATACCACCCTGTTATCAGAATTATACAATGACAGGACCGCTGATCTGAGAAGACAAAAACTGATGCCTTTTTTCTGGAACGTGATCGCGAAAAAAGGGCAACTCTCCGGCAATCGTTCGTTTGGCAATAAAGTAGATGTTAGTAATATTTATAAGATCTCTTACCCAGGTTATAATGAAATACTAACCGGTTATGCTGATCCAAGACCCGTATTCAATACCCCTACTCCCAACAGGAATATTACCATACTCGAACACCTCAACAACGATAAAGAATATACCGGCAAAATAGCCGCGTTCAGCTCATGGAATATTTTTCCTTACATACTAAATACAGCACGAAGCGGGATCGTTGTAAACAGTGGCTATGAGTCTGTAGCGGAAAATGACAGTACTGACAGGTTCATTAACCAGGTACAGGAGAATGTCTCTGAAAAATCACATTGCCGGTACGACCAGCTTACCTATCTCGCTGCCAGGAATTACATACAAACGAATCATCCACGCGTGGTTTTGATCGGGCTGGGTGAAACAGATGAATTTGCTCACCAGAAAAAATACGACAACTACCTGCAACAGGCCAATGCCATTGATAAAATGATCAGTGATCTCTGGTATTATGTACAGACCGACGATTTTTACAGGAACCAAACCACCTTTATCATTACTTCCGATCATGGCAGGGGAAGTAAGCGCAGCGCATGGTATGCGCATAATCTTTTTGTAAAAGGTTCTGGTGAAACATGGCAGGCTATGCTGGGGCCTGGTATACCTGCTTTGGGTGAGATGAAAGAGGATCAACAGGTTTATCAGAAACAGATAGCAGGAAGAGTAGCTGTATTATTAGGCAGATCACTGGAGAAGGACCGGCTTACTATTAACAGGGCTGTACCTGATCTGGTTACAGCAGCAATTCCCGTAACGATCCATGGAACAGTCTCTGTAACCTCAGCAACAGAAAAATAATAACAGGGATCAGGTAAGCGCAAAATCAGCCGCAGATTCGCAGATTAAAAACCAATCTGCGAATCACTGTTGTCCGGGGAAAATAGATTTAAGTGATAAAAAAGGAGGCATTTAGCCTCCTACATTGTCGTAGTTTTAAGTTACCACACAAAAAACAGACAATGAACAAAAGTAGTTTTTTCTCCGGACAGCCGGTGTTTGCACAACTGGTAAATCTGATACCCCGTTCATTAATTGCTAAATCAGCGCATAATCATCGGTCAGACCGGTATTATAAGAAATTCCGGGCGCATGATCATCTTATTACTATGCTTTACAGTTGCTTTCATGAGTGTACCTCACTTCGGGAAGTAGTTACCGGTCTTCAGGCGAGTTATAATAAGTTCTGCCATCTCAATCTGACCACTATTCCACGCAGGAGTACGCTTGCGGAAGCCAATAGCAAACGTGATGCTTTGTTTTTTGAGGATATCTATCATGGGATTTTTGATACGTTTTATGGGTTTTCCCCGGACAGCCGCAGGCGCCGCGGCCTGGAATCCAGATTGTTTTCTATGGACTCCAGTACTGTTACCCTGTTCTGCGATATCATGAAGGGAGCAGGAATGCCAAAAGTAAATGGCCGCAAGAAAGGAGGTGTAAAAGCACACGTACTATTTGATAATGAACAGGGAGTTGCCCGGGTCGTTTATCTGTCACCGGGTGCAGACAATGACCGGGTTTTTATGGATAAAGTAACGCTTCCGCGAGGCTCTGTTTTAGTCTTCGACCGGGGTTATCGTAAGTTTTCTCAATGGGAGCAATGGGGCAAAGAAGGCATCAGTTGGGTAACCCGGCAGATTGGCAATGAAACGGTTAGTCTTCTGGAGGATCGTAAGATAAGTAAAGAGGATGGTCAACAGGGTGTGCTTTGCGATCAAAAAATAATACTAGGCGGCATTACAACCAAAAAAACAAGACCGATTATCGCAAGGCAAATAAAATATGTGGATAGGCTTAGCGGTAAAACTTTTGTATTTGTTACCAATAATTTTAGGTTCAAAGCCTCTACGGTAGCTTATCTGTACAGATGCCGATGGAGCGTTGAGGTATTCTTTAAACGCTTAAAGCAAAATAATGCCATCAGATACTTTTTGGGAGACAACGAAAACGCTATAAAAATACAGTTATGGTGTTGCCTGATCAAAGATTTGCTCATTAAGATCATAAAGGACCGTGTTGAACATAAAAGAAAATGGTCTTTTGCAAACCTCACAGCTATGATTCATCACCACCTGATGAACTATCTGAATCTTACCGGCTTTTTATGTAATCCTGATAAAATCTTACAATCTATGCCTAACAACGCCTCCTTTCAAAGGAGCCTGTTCCCAACTTAAGGGGGCATGCTATTAAAAAAAACTCAATAAATCCCTTAAAACTCAATGCCAATCAGAATGGATAGATAAACCTATTCTTTTCCCGGACAACAGTGATCTGCGAATCTGCGGCTAAAAAATTCAAAACAACCTCCCCTGCTCCCCCGGCCTCCTGAACTGCGTACAATCCAACCCCAATCTCTCCGCATCCAGTTTATAAATCTTATTGTACTTCTTATACTGCTGTTTCACCAGTTCAGATATCGGCCCTTCCCCACGCATACGCACACCCCAGCGGCTATCATTCACTTTTCCGCCATGACCATTCTCTATCAGGTGCCATACTTTATCGGCCCTGTCGGGGAAATTTTTATAGAGCCAGTCGTGAAAGATGAGTTTGATCGCGCCGTTCAAACGGATAAATGTATAGGCTGAAAATACCGCGCCGTTTTTACTCGCCGCTTCCATGATACGCTGCATCTCGTGTTCATTCAACCCCGGTATCATCGGGCCGAGCATTACACCCATGCGTACGCCTGCATTGCTCAGTTCATTGATCACACGCAACCGTTGTTTGGCGGTAGTAGTGCGTGGTTCCATCGCACGGCGCAGGTCCTCGTCAAAAGAAGTGATACTAACCAGTACACTCACCAGGTTTTTCTTAGCCATGGTCTGCAGCAGTTCTGTATCACGCAGGATACCGGCGTTTTTGGTGATCATGGCAACAGGCTGGTTGAACTCGTTACATACTTCAAGCAGTCCCCGTGTTAACCTGAATTTCTTTTCTGCGGGCTGGTAACAATCCGTGTTCCCGCTTAAACTAATCGGTACACATTCCCAATTCTTATTCATTAAAAATTTACGCAGCAGTTCCGGTGCGTTTTTTTTAACGATGATCTTTCGCTCGAAATCCAGTCCCGCACTATAACCCCAGTATTCATGCGCATTACGGGCATAACAATAGATACAGCCATGCTCACAGCCCTGGTAGGGGTTCATACTGTACCACATGCCTACATCGGGACTGTCCACTTTGTTGACAATGCTCTTCGCATTGTCTTCCAGGTAAACAGTGGCAGAATTTGGTTCGGTCCAGTCATCAATACTTTCTATCTGATCACGGATCTGCTGGTTTTTCAGGAAACGGTTCTTGGGATTAAACTGGGCGCCACGGCCTTTTAAATAACTGTTTATCTGTTCTTCATCATTGAATTCTTCGTTCATAAAAATATTTTATCGTCCTTGCGAGCGTAGCGAAGCAACCTGTGTCTTGCATAGCAACCGATTTGCATAAACACAGGTTGCTTCGCTACGCTCGCAAGGACGAGCTACATAAATAAACTCCCCTGCACTACTTCCTCCTTCACATTCAGCATGTTGAATTTGCGGATCATTTCATAACGCGTATCTCCTTCCCGCTTTCGCAGCAGGATCATAGTATCCACTACAAAACGCCCGCTGAAATGCGTATTGCTGAATTCCAGCCAACCCTTCTCATATTGCCAGGGCAATAATTTCCGCGCAATGGTGATATGGGGTTCGGTGATGAAATGCGGCTTGTGGTCCTTATCCATTTTCATCAGGTGCTGTATGGGCCGTAATGATTTTACGAGTTCCACAAACTGCGTTTTGGTGGTTACGTTGAGAATAATGCTGTGCGTAGGAAAACTGCCAAAATCATGCAGCTCCACCACAAACGGTTCTCTTGTTGCCGCTATCAGCCCCAGCCGGTGTACGATCCGCCGCTCCAGCATTTCATACTGCTCAAACCTTGCCAGCGTGATATTGGGCTTACCGGTAGCCGCAGCCGGACAATCATAGGTTTCCGCAAACTGTTTTTTTATTTTTTGTATGTCCGAACACAGGGCCTCATGTGGCTGCACGATCAACAGGTATTGGGCGGATAAAAACATAACTAGGATTTCTGGGATATTGTGATGTACTGTGATAAACGGGATAAAGCTGTTCAGGTGCGCAGACCGAATACACTTACCTGCCGGCAACTATCAAACTGGTCCTTTCTACGCAGAAGGGTCAATTGCTTTACATCGAATGAGGCGTGGAAAGTTTTTGCTGCATATACTTTTACCGCTTCATGGTAAGTGTTTATATCCAGCTGCCGGGCAATAGTCAGGTGTGCGTTGTTCACCAGGTGCATTTGCGGGCAGCCGTAGCCCTGTATGTACTGGTCCACCACTTTCAGTTCACGCGCCAGCTGCAGAAAGGGTTCCTGTGATTGTACATTCAGGCAGATCGTATGTGGCCTGAATGCCTTGTACCTGTCGAGGGTAACACTAAAACTTTGCTTCACGCTGATCACGCGGTGCATCCACCGGATGATCGTTTCTTCCATCGCTTCCGTGGCCCTGAAATCGGCCACCGTGATATGCGGTTTTGTTTTGAGCGCCACCGGCGCATTGAACTGTGCAGAAAAAAACTGCTTCTCCGCCATCACCTGCGCATATACCTCCGCATCGGGATGCGCCACCAGCAGGTATTCGTACTGGCCATTGAGCGGCGGCGCGGCCATTGTGTTGTGATTTACTAACCCCATTCCCATAAAATAAATTTTGACGTCAACTATTTTAGCATAAATTTACTAAAATATTTAGTAAGTCAAAATTTTATTTATATGGATGGGGAGCAGTGGTATGGGGCCGCCTACAAAGGTTCCAAACAGTTTAACCAGTGGGATGTACCCAACGCCAATGCCACCGGTTTTGGCGCCGCCGCGGATGATTATATGGAGCGTGGTATAGACCTGAACGAACAGCTGATCCGCAACAAACCCGCCACTTTTTTCTTCCGCATGAACAGCGATGCCATGATCGATGCCGGTATTCATAGCGGGGATGTACTCATCGTTGACAGGAGCGTGAAAGCCGTTAACGGAAAAATTGTGGTGGCTATATTGAATGGCGACCTCGTGGTGCGCAGGTTACAGACACATATAAAAGGTATCACACTTGTTTCGGAAAATAAGCGGTACGGTAATATCAACATCGATGAGTTCAGCAGCTACGCATCATGGGGAACGGTCGTTTATGTTATTCATCCGGTCTGATCATTTACCCGGCTGTAGTACCCCTGTTCGGCTTTGTTGCGTCGCACACTTGTACATTAGATTCTCTGATCGGCTTCTCATGGAGGATTTTTCAACATTCATAAAAGGTTCCATGCACGCCATCGTCGACTGTAACAGCTTTTATTGTTCCTGCGAGCGTTTGTTTAGACCATCCTTGCAGAACAAACCCGTCGTGGTACTCAGCAACAACGACGGCTGTATCGTATCACGCAGCGATGAGGCCAAACGCATCGGCGTTGAAATGGCCGGCCCGTACTTCAAAGCCAGACCGCTGATCGAAAAACATGGTGTGGCCACTTTTTCTTCCAACTACAATTTATACGGCGATCTCAGTTGGCGCGTTATGGAAACATTACGCATGATACTTTCCGCAGAACGCGTAGAAGTGTATTCCGTAGATGAAGCCTTTCTCGACCTCTCCCATATAGCTGCAAAGGACCTGGCCGAATTTTCGATCTACATCAAAGAAACCGTTGAGCAGTGGACCGGCATCAAAGTATCTATAGGTACGGCACCAACAAAAGTGCTAAGCAAAGTAGCCAACCGTCTTGCGAAAAAAAATAAAACAGCTACCGACTGTGTGATGGTACTGGATACCCCGCAAAAACAGGAAACTGCTTTGAAGCAAACACCCGTAGAAGATATCTGGGGCGTAGGGTTCCGCTATGCGGATAAACTCAGGCGGTTCAATATCAACAGCGCTTATGATCTAAGCCAAAAAGATGTGGTATGGGCCAATAAATACCTCGGCGGTGTAACGGGTGCCAGACTGGTTCGCGAACTCAAGGGCATCGAAAGCATGAAAATGCTGGATGAACTTACGACCAAAAAAATGATCGCCACCACGCGGATGTTCGGCACACCGGTAAAAGAACTGACCGATATCAAAGAGGCCATCGCCACCTATACTTCCCGCGCAGCGGAAAAACTCAGGCGGCAGCAGGGTGCGGCCAATATCATCAGTGTATTTGTGGTACCAAAAGAAGAATCACACGGCACCTATTTCAGGCATGGACCCACGATAAGCAGTTATACCACTTTACCCAACGCCACGTCTATTACGCAGGAACTGATCAAACCCGCCGTGGCATTGGTGGACAGATTGTATGAAGAGGGCCGCTTCTATAAAAAAGCAGGTGTGATGCTGAGTGGCATAGTTCCCGATGCATCCATACAGGGCAATCTTTTTGCACCACCATCACAAAACAAAAACCGCCTGCTGATGAGTATGATGGACAACGTAAACTTTGCCATGCGCAATGATGTACTCAAATTTGCCGCATCCGGCACCTCGCGCGACTGGAAAATGCGGCAGGAACTGCGGAGCCCACGTTATACCACCCGTTGGGAAGAATTATGTATGGTACAATAAAACGACGTAGTAGTTTTTAACACAGAGACCACAGAGTAAACAGAGGGTCCTCTGTTTACTCTGTGGTCTCTGTGTTAAAAAAATCTGTAAAAATCTAACAATTGCATTTTTAAACAGGTTGCCACTATTTCACCGCTACCGGAAATTTCTTGAACAATTCACTCATACCGGTCTGCGCAGCTTTGGGCATGTTCTTTTCTTTTTCAGGAATCACGCCTTCTGCCGAACCTTTCCAGAGCATTTTGTTATTGGCCGCCTCTACAAAGTGCAAGGTAACCGTTCCCTCGCGGTAACGGCCCACTTCAATTTCCTGTGAGTGCCAGGAATAGTTGCGTTGCCCCATATAGGTATACCGGCCATCTGTTCTCCAGTCGGTTTCGCGGGTCTGTATCTCATTGCTGACAAGGATACCAATATTCACATACAGATCGGGGTTGTTCTCGGCGAGGGTATAGCCCCTGCTGGTCATTTCCGTAGTAATGGCATCTTTCAGATAGCCGGCACGCCTGTCAAAACTGGCGCTGATTGTATCGCCGGAAGCCTTCACTTTATAAAATCCAAACGTTTTGTACTTAGAGAGATCCACACCAGGCTCTGCAGATACATTGGCTACTTTAACACCAGAACAGGCAAACAAGGTTACCGCGAGCAGAAAGAAAAAATACCTTTTCATAGAGTCGGTTTTATCGGTTTTAATTATGGGAAATTTACAAAAACCGGGATACGGTGTCGGATATAACGGCCATCAATTTGCCAAATATTCGCGGATTTGTCAAAAACCCTAGGCCAAATAGGGGACACATTAACGGGGGCTTTACATCTTCTTTAATCAAAAAGCAGGCCTTGGGGAGGTGTAATGAACTGAGGTTTAATGAGATCGAGATCGTATGCTTTATTCATTTTATCTACTAAATAAACAGTCAGTTCCGGAGATGTGGCTTCATCATGCATGTGCATGAAAAAATACAATTCTTCCATTCCTTTGTCCAGCCATTTTTTCATTCTCGCGATCCATTCATCAATGCGTGTATAATCTGTTGCATGCAGGCTGTTGCCTACATAACGGATAAACGTTTTGGGAACAGTGAGGTACATGTGGGCGCAATCACGTCTGCCGGCAGTATCTGTGATCACAATACCCATATTGATGGAACGGAGTGTCTCCATCAATTCATCCCTTATTTCTTTTTGACCAAACCAATCAGGATGCCGTACTTCCAGGAAAAACTGCACATCTGTTGGGAGTGACCGTAGGAAAGTGTACACTTCCTCCTTTCGCTTGGGAGAAAAGCTATCACTCAATTGTACAAACACCGGCCCCAGGTGTTCCTGGAAAGCCATGATGCCCCGGAAAAATTCATTGGTCTGAAATTGTTTGCCGGATAAACTACCGCGGTGAGTTACGCCCTGGTACATTTTCGGGCAGAACTTAAAATCCTTTCCTGCGGCTTTGGCCGCCCATTTGGCGATACCGGTTTCTCCATACAATTTATAATGCGTGGCATTCAGTTCGATACAATTGTAATGCTTCACATAATGTTCAAGAAAATCTTTTTCTTTTGTTTTGGGAGGATAGATTTTTCCCACCCATTCTGTTCTGCCCCATTTGGCACAACCGAAATATACTTTGGGATGTTTGACTTTTTTACCGGGTAATATTTCTTTGTTGAAAGCAGGATCTTTCGGTAAGGAAAAATCAATACTGTTCAGTTCTGATTCGGGGACACGGCCAAATTCCATGATGAAAAGTTGTGCTGCTAAGTTAGAACAATCTATTGCCACAGATTTACACAGATAAGTGCCTGTGCATATTTATATTAGGCTAATGAGTTCTCTGCGAAACTCCCTGCTCTCATGTTCTCTGCGGTGAAAAAAGCCTCAAAATTCAGGATGTCCGACTGTATAGATTGTTTTTCACCGCAGAGAACATGAGATGCAGAGTTTACGCAGAGATATTAATGTCACAACACCTTAGCAATTGGTCTAATTTAATTCTGTTGAGGTACTTAATCAGTGTAAATCTGTGCAATCTGTGGCAATAATATATCTTCGGATATTATTATTCTCCCCTCATGAAACGACTGATCTCCTTACTACTGATTTTACCTGTTTTCACTTTCGCCCAGCAACGCCCCAACATCATTTACATCATGAGCGACGACCATGATGCACGGGCCATCAGCGCTTATAATAAAGCCTTCATCAACACACCCAATATCGACCGCATTGCCAAAGAAGGTATGCTGTTCAACAACGCTTTTGTAGGCAATTCGATCTGCGGTCCTTCCCGCGCCACGCTGCTCACCGGCCAGCATTCGCATAAGAATGGCATGAGGGATAACCGCACGCGTTTTGATTCTTCCAAAATGACCATGCTCAAATTATTACAGCAGGCGGGCTATCAAACTGCGGTAATAGGCAAATGGCACCTGCATTCTTATCCCAAAGGTTTTGATTACTGGAAAATTGTACCCGGGCAGGGCCAGTATTTTGAGCCCACACTGATTTCCATGAAGGGCGATACCACCAGGTATCGCGGTTACGGCACCGAAGTGATCACCGATGAGGCATTACAATGGCTGAAAGAAAAACGTGATACCGCAAAACCGTTTACCCTGCTGCTGCACCACAAAGCGCCACACCGTTATTTTTTTCCGCCACTGCGATACATAGAACAATGGCATACCAAAACTTTCCCGGAACCGGCCAGCCTGTATGAAGATACCACCGGTCATGGCAGCGCCTGGGCATTGCAGACCATGAGCATCAAGGATGATATGAAATTGTCCAGCGACCTGAAAGTGGACCCGAAATATTTGATGGATATCCCCTGGCTGAAACCGGATTCTTCAGAGATCGCTTATTACAACGCCATCATGAACCGTATTCCTGCCAAAGACAGGGAGCGCATCAAAGAAATATACAGGGAACGTGGCGAGCTGATACAAAAACTCCGTCCACAGGGCAAAGAACTGCTCAAATACAAGTACCAATGGTATATGCAGGATTACCTGGCCTGTATTGCATCGGTGGATGACAATGTAGGCAGGGTACTGGACTATCTTGACCAGTCTGGTTTGGCAGCCAGTACTTTGGTTATTTACACATCCGACCAGGGTTTTTACATGGGTCAGAACGGCTGGTTCGATAAAAGATTTATGTATGATGTATCGATGAGAACCCCGCTGATGGCCAGATGGCCCGGTCATATCAAACCCGGAACAAAGACCGATGCCATGGTGCAGAATATTGATCATGCCTCCACTTTCCTGGATGTGGCAGGCCTACCCGTTCCATCATGGATGCAGGGACTGAGCCTGAAACCTGTTTTTCATTCAGCAAAAACCAAACTCCCCCGAAACAGTTTGTACTACCATTTTTATGAATACAAGGCCGATCATACCGTGTTGCCGCATTTGGGTGTACGGAACGAACGCTATAAACTCATCTATTTTTATACTGTTAGTGAATGGCAGCTTTTTGACCTGCAAAAGGATCCGGCAGAACTGAAAAACCTCATCGCGGATAAAAATTACCTGTCAATACTGACAGATATGAAAAAAGAACTGTTGCGGTTGCGGGATGTATATGATGATCATGAACCCGCCGGAGAACTGAAATAAATTTAGCCGCAGATTCGCAGATTAACGACCAATCTGCGAATCTGCGGCTAAAAATTTCTCAATTCGCTACAATATTCCCCCGCGCCCCCCGTCTATCTCTATGAATGACGAAAGCGCTGGCGATACCAACTGAAATGACTGACGAGCGTAAAAGCAGCATCACAGATACGATTAATGCGTATAGTAAACGCCTCATGGGCTTTATACGCAAACGCGTGAACAATGAGGCGGATGCGGAGGATATCCTGCAGGATGTATTTTACCAGTTCATCGGTAATACCAAACCCATTGAACAGCTCACCGCCTGGTTGTTTACCGTAACCCGCAACAAGATCATCGACAGGCAACGCAAACAGAAACCCGAGCTGCTGGAGGATATTTTTATTGATGCAGACGGCGAAGGTGGTTTTGAATGGTCGGATATATTTTTTGATGAATCGCAGAACCCGGAAACACAATACCTGCGAAACCTGTTTTGGGAATCGCTGCACAATGCCCTCAATGAACTACCGGAGGCACAAAGACAGGTATTTATCCTGAATGAAATTGAAGGCGTTCCTTTTAAAACCATTGCCGAACAAACCGGCGAAACCATCAATACATTACTCAGCCGTAAACGATATGCCGTGCTGCACCTGAGAGAACGGTTAGCGGTTTTGCGTGATGAGTTATTACTAACAGATAAATAGGTTATTATGAACAATAAGAAATTCTGGTTATCAAAGATCATCGGCTTTATCATCTGCGCATTTGCGGTGGCGGCCATCCTGGGATACGTGGTGATGAGCCTCTGGAACAATGTGCTGATCGACATAGTAAACGTACATCCCATCAGTTTCTGGCAGGCATTTGGGTTGCTGGTACTCTGTAAAATACTATTCGGTGGTATCCGTGGTTTTGGCTGGCGCGGTGGCAATCATCACTGGAAAAAAGAGATGCAGGAAAAATGGCAGCACATGAACCCCGAGGAGCGTGAAAAACTAAAACAGGAATGGCGGAACAGGTGCAGCGTTTGGGGTAAAAAGGAAAATGTTTCCTCAGACCTGAATCGCGAATAGCAGGCTGGCCTTATTCAAAAAGAACCGTGCCTTAGTGCCTTTGTGTGCATTTATTCTCTCACAAAGGCACTAAGGCACAGTTTATTTTTTATTTTTTTGATTCTCATCAACCAATACGCATGAACGTTCTCGTATTCAAAACCGACCTGCACAACCCCGACCGGGTAAATGATGCAAAACCGATCCTGGAAAATATCAGCGGGATCAGGCGCTGGAACGTAGATATGCAGGATTGCGATAATGTATTACGCATCGAAACCGCCGGACTTTCTCCCAGGTCCGTCGAAATCATTTTACAGGAGGCGGGCTACTACTGCCAGGAACTCCCCGATTAACACTGTCCATTTCGTGTCATTCGTGTCCATTCGCAAATTTGTGCCCAGCCATTCGTACCAATTCGTGAAATTAGTGTCCAAAAATTCCTTTCATACCCCTAATTTTGCGCAATCTTTCGCAGAAAATGAATCCTACACTTAGTTCCAACGAGTCGATCCCCTCACAGAAGAAAAAGATCATAGTTTTAGGCAGTGGCCCCAACCGTATAGGTCAGGGAATTGAATTTGATTACTGCTGTGTACACGGCCTGCTCGCCATCAAAGAGGCTGGTTATGAGGCCATTATGGTCAATTGTAACCCCGAAACCGTGTCTACCGACTTCGATATGGCCGATAAGCTGTATTTCGAGCCGGTTTACTGGGAACATTTATGGGAGATCATCGAACTGGAGAAACCAGAAGGCGTGATCGTGCAGTTGGGCGGACAAACGGCCCTCAAACTGGCCAAACGCCTGCAGGCAAAAGGCATCAGGATCATCGGCACTTCATTCGACAGCATGGATATTGCCGAAGACCGCGGCCGTTTCAGCGACCTGCTGAAGGAGCTTAATATTCCTTACCCCGAATATGGCACTGCCTTTACCGCTGATGAAGCGATAGAAGTGGCCAACAGCGTTGGTTACCCGGTACTGGTACGACCCAGTTATGTACTGGGGGGTCAGCGTATGCGTATCGTGATCAATGATGCGGAAGTGGAAACAGCGGTGATCAGCCTGCTGAAACACCTGCCGGATAATAAAATACTGATCGACCATTTCCTCGACCGTTGCCAGGAAGCCGAAGTGGATGCCATTTTTGACGGGGAGAATTTCCATATCATGGGTGTGATGGAACATATTGAACCGGCGGGTATCCATAGTGGCGACAGTAATGCGGTATTACCGGCATTCAACCTTACGCCATTGATCGTTGAGACGATGGAATATTATTCTGAAAAGATCGCAAGAGCGCTGGATATAAAAGGATTGATCAACATACAATTTGCCATTAAAGATGGTAAGGTATATGTGATCGAGGCCAACCCGCGTGCATCGCGCACCACACCATTTATTGCCAAAGCTTACCAGATCCCTTATCTCAATATCGCCACTAAGGTAATGCTCGGCGCCGCCAAGCTGACCGATTTTACCATGGAGAAAAAACTGGAAGGTTATGCCATCAAAGAACCGGTTTTCAGTTTTGATAAATTTCCCGGCGTAAACAAAGAACTCGGACCTGAGATGAAAAGTACGGGTGAAGCTATCCGTTTTATCAAAGACCTCCGTGATCCTTACTTCCGCACCTTGTATAAGGAAAGAAGTATGAACCTCAGCAGGTAAAACTCTGTGTACCTCTGTGAACTTTGTGCCTCTGTGGTAAAGAACATCCTCCATCGATCGGAGCGAAGGCTTTACCACAGAGGCACAAAGTTCACAGAGGTACACAGAGGAACACCCGGGTATTAATACGCTTTCTCTGCACTGGATACTTCCTTAGGTTTATACCATGAGGAAGTATGGACAAAATTTCTGGCGACAGGTTCCCTTTATCCGGCTGCTGATTCCGTTTGTAGCAGGCATTTTATTGGAAAGATATATTCCTGTTGCTATTCATCTAATGATGATTGTTTCAGCAATAAGTATGCTTTTCCTGCTGATTGTCTATTTTCTTTCATCACAAAAAAAATACCCGTTAAGGTGGCTGAATGGCATCTCCTTCAACCTGCTGTTGATATGCTTCGGCATTACACTGATGTATTGCAAGGATTATGTGCATGATGCAAAATGGATCGGTAATGACTACAAGCCAAACACACCGGTACTGGTTGTTCTCCAGGAACCACTCACTAAAAAAACCAATTCCTATAAAGCGCTGGCTCAAGTAAAAGCAGTTTGGCAAAACAATCAATGGGTGACTGTAAAAGGCAACCTGCTATTGTATTTTAAAAAAGATAGTCTGCCCTCCCTGCAATATGGCTCGCAACTGGTGATCCGTAAATCATTACAACCCATTACCAATTCCGGTAACCCGGGCGGGTTTGATTATATACAATACTGTGCCTCACAGGGTATTTATTACCAGGCATTCCTTCAACCAAAAGATTACCAGATCACACCAGAACAACAGGTAAACACGTTCACCAAATGGTTGTATGCTATGCGTGACCATGTTCTGTCTGTGTTAAGAAAATACATTCCGGGCGAAAAAGAACTGGGTGTTGCCGAAGCATTATTGATCGGTTACCGCAATGATCTTGATAAAGAACTGGTGCGATCATACAGCAACACAGGCGTAGTACATATTATTGCGATCAGCGGTCTGCATCTCGGAATGATCTATGGATTGCTGTTATGGATCCTCAAACCCTTCCGTCGAAAAAAATGGATCAGGTGGGCGAGACCTGTGATTATTTTAGCGGTACTATGGGGTTTCAGTCTGCTGGCCGGTGCGGCGGCTTCCATACTACGTTCTGCTGTCATGTTCACTTTTATTGTCATCGGTGAAAGCCTGGGAAGAAAAACACAGGTGTACAATACACTCGCAGCTTCGGCTTTTTGTATGCTGGTATATGACCCATATTTTTTGTGGGATGTAGGGTTCCAGTTATCATACGCTGCCGTGTTAAGCATCATGTTATTTATGCAGCCCGTTTACCGGCAGGTATATTGCAGCAACAAATTATTGAAGGCTGTATGGCAACTGAATGCCATTACTTTATCGGCACAGGTATTAACGCTGCCAATCATACTGCTCTATTTTCACCAGTTTCCCAACCTGTTCCTGTTCACCAATTTTATAGCGGTGCCGCTTTCGGGTTTTATATTATACGGGGAATTATTGCTGCTCGTATGCAGTATTGTTCCGGGATTAAATCTGTTGATTGGAAAAACCTGTTCCTTTCTCATTACGCAGATGAACGGCGTTATAGAACGGACCGACTGGTTGCCTTTTTCGGTCACGGATAATATACAGGTGGGGTTGATACAGGTATGGTTACTGTATTGCTCCATTGCATGTATCGCATATTGGCTCTTACAGAAGAAACCACGGTATGCGATGATAAGTATATTGGTCATGACTGTATGCTGTTTACTGAACAGTATTGATACGATCTCACGTCAAAAGAAGCACCAACTGGTTGTATATAATATTCCCAAACACAAGGCCATAGACATCATGGAAGGGGAAAGATTACAATATATCGGCGACCGGGTAGTGGAAACAGATCATTCTATGAAAAATTTTCATCTGCGTCCGTCCCGTATCCTCTATGGTGTAACGAATGGCCCTCTGCGAAAAACAGGGTTTTCCGGTCATTTTATGTTTACCGGTAAACACCTTGTATTGTTTGCTGACAGCTCATTGTCAATCCCTTCCGGAAAGCAGAAAATACGGGTTGATCTTATAGTAATCAGTGGCAATCCGAGATTATATCTTTCCAGGCTGGCGGCAGCTTTTGACTGCCCGCAATATGTATTTGATGCCAGCAACCCCTTGTGGAAAATCAGGTACTGGAAAAAAGATGCCGACAGCCTACATTTGCGCCACCATTCCGTTCCTGAGCAGGGAGCATTTGTAATGGCACTCTGACAATAGCTGCCCCAAACAACCATCATGCAAAAGAAAATTCAATCTGCACTTATTTCCGTTTTTTACAAAGACGGGCTCGAACCTATCGCTAAAAAACTAAAAGAGCTGGGTATCACCATCTATTCCACCGGTGGTACACAGAAATTCCTGGAGGATCTGGGCGTTGGCTGTGTTCCGGTAGAAAGTTTGACCACCTACCCTTCCATTTTAGGTGGTCGTGTAAAAACCCTGCACCCCGCTGTTTTTGGCGGTATTCTTGGCAGGAGATATGAAGAACAGGATCTCGCGGAAATGAAACAATACAGTATTCCCGAGATTGACCTTGTGATCGTTGACCTGTACCCTTTTGAAGAAACCTTACGCAATACAACGGAAGAAAAAGCCATCATCGAAAAAATAGATATCGGAGGACCGTCCATGATACGCGCCGCCGCTAAGAACTTTCGCGATATCGTGGTGATCGCTGCGAAAGATGATTATGCCGGACTGGAAAAACTGCTCAACGATCAAAAAGGTGAAACTTCTATTGAACAGCGGAAAGCATTTGCGGCAAAAGCTTTTGAAGTCGTGATGAACTATGATATCGCTATCAGTAATTATTTTAATCCCGGCATACAGCAATCATTACGTTACGGAGAAAACCCGCACCAGCAGGCTACTTTCAAAGGCGATCTTACGCAGTTGTTTGCACAACTGAATGGCAAAGAACTTTCTTATAATAACCTGGTGGATGTAGATGCAGCAGTACAACTCATCAACGAGTTCCGCTCGGCACGTGATGAACAGGATGTAGTTTTTGCGATTATCAAACACACCAATGTTTGCGGTATTGCCGCAAGACTCACCACCAAAGATGCATGGGATGCCGCGCTCGCCGGCGATCCTGAAAGCGCTTTTGGCGGTGTACTGGTTTGCAACCAATCTATCGACAAAGCAACAGCAGACGCTATCAATGAAATATTCTTTGAAGTATTGATCGCACCTTCTTTTGATGCAGATGCACTGGAAGTACTGAAAAGTAAAAAGAACCGGATTCTCTTACAATTACATGATCATAGCGGCGACCTGAAAGCGCCATCACGTTCCATTCTCAACGGTACACTCGAACAGGATTCAGACATCGGCAATTACAGCAAATGGGAAGAAGTGGGTGGCCGTGAAACATCTGCTCTTGAAAAAGAAGAACTGGTTTTCGCCAATCTGATCTGTAAGCACTTAAAAAGCAATGCCATTGCACTGGTAAAAAACAGGCAATTGGTAGGTAAGGGTTGCGGTCAAACAAGCCGTATCGACTCTTTGCGCCAGGCGATTGAAAAAGCCAGACAATTCAATTTTGATCTGAAAGGAGCTGTACTGGCTTCTGATGCGTTTTTCCCCTTCAACGATTGTGTTCAGATAGCGCATACTGCGGGTATCGAAGCGTTTATTCAGCCCGGAGGTTCTGTGCGTGATAAGGACAGTGTTGAATACTGCGTATCAAATAATCTCGCAATGGTGATGACTGGTATGCGTCATTTTAAACATTAAACATTTATCTGTGCCTCCTGTGGCTAAAATTATTGCCACAGAAGGCACAGATTTATTACTCAGGGAACTAGCCGAAATTTCTTCCCAGGAAATCTTCATACATCTTCCTCCACTCCACCCATTCCGGCTGCTCAGTAAGAAAATGGTTGTGAAATAAAGTGATGAACTGCCCGTTCACTTTTTTTACGATATCATGATAGTATTGCATTTCTTTTCCCGCTTCTTCCGCTGTAAACCCCTGCTCAAAAAATGAATTGGCCTCCATAAAACAGAAAGGATGAATGACCAGGTGTGTGATTTCTTCTTTTTCAAGATCATACCATCGATACGGCATGGCATATGATGCCCTGAACCCATTGATGGTGCCATAAGCCATAGAATGATCATCTGTAATATCAACCGCGACTAACCGCCTGTAGGTATGTGGAACCGTAAACCGCAGGTAATGATTGCGCGAGATAAATATTTTATGCTGCACTATTTTTTCCAGTCGGTCTTTCTCCTTTAGCAATAAGTCTTCCTCCGTTCCACTCTGCCAGGATGGGTGCAGGCCCGTTACATATACACTGGCCAGTTTATTATACAACCGTTGCAATCCTTTTGAATCTGCCGACAGGTTTTTATCATACTTACCGCGTTTGATGATGGTCAGAAAAAAATAAGCCGGCTGTAGTTTATACCGCGCATGTAACTCATCCAGCCAGGAGAAAGTATCAAAAGGGTCCTGCTTTTGACCGGCATAAACATTGCCTCTTTCTATTACCTTATCGATCTTACCCTGTACGAGATCACGGAAGAAGGCAAGCACATTTTTCCAGAGCGGCTGGTAACGGTAGGCGTAGGCGATATCTATATCATAAGTGGGAAGAAAGCGGAATTTGGGATTGGGAATTGGGAACTGGTGACTGGGATAAAAATCTTCCAGCAATTTTTTTAGCGACTGCATCCAGAGATTGACCAAAGGTATATCCAGGAAACCTTCTTTATAGGCAAGGCTGTTGGTATGCGCGTATCTTCCATAGATGTCTTTTTCATGCGGGAGATATTCTTCGTAACGGGATAGCAGGTAAAACGATGCTGCAAAAATATCAAACGCAATATCACCATCCGTTTTGAAAAAAGCCTTGTTATCGTTCCATTCAAAACAATGGGTATCCTGCTGAAAAATATTTTTTTCTGTCAATAACCCATGTGGGATGATTTGAAAGGAACCGGGAATTTTATCGAGAGAATAATTGATGCGGATGCCGCTATAAATAAGAAACTCATCAGTGGAAGAAACCAGCTTCGCCTTACCATCAAAAAAAACAGCACAGGTATAAGATATCCTCGCGGTGATCTCAGGTGTATAAATGCATACCCGGTTATTCGCCGTATCCAATTATTAATGATTAATTACTAATGATCAATTATCCTGTTGTACTATTAACACTGTTGAGCCAAGGAAATTCTCTGTGAACCTCTGTGTCCTTTGTGCCTCTGTGGTAAAGCCTTCGCTCGGGTCGATGGAGGGTGTTCTTTACCACAGAGGCACAAAGTACACAGAGGTTCACAGAGCTTGTCAATAGCACCACTAGTTCTGTTGCTTTTCTTTCCAAAGTTCATTGAACGTCTTCTGGCTGAAATCTAAGTCCGCCCTGTGCGTTGTCCATCCTTTGAATACTTTATTCACTACCCAGTTCTTCATTTTGCCATTCCCCATATTCATCATCATACGGTTGAGACTGGCTGTTTTCCAGGCTTTCCAGGCAATGCGTTCGGCCATTGAACTGGAACCCTGTATCACTGCTTCATGCCTGTTATCCAGCAACAGTTCATGCAGGTTGATGCGTACCGGGCAAACCTCCGTACAGTTACCACACAAAGAAGAGGAATAACTCAAGTGTTTATACTCATCCATCCCGCTCAGGTAAGGAGTGATCACTTTTCCTATGGGACCGCTGTAAGTGGTTTCATAAGAATGTCCGCCGATATTTTTATACACTGGGCAGGCATTCAAACAGGCGCCGCAACGTATACAATACAAAGCTTCTCTCGCAGTAGGATTGGCAAGAAGATTTGTACGACCATTATCAAGCAATATCACATACATCTCTTCCGGCCCATCAATTTCATCCGGTTGTTTCGGACCGGAAACGATCGTGTTGTACACAGTGATCTGCTGGCCTGTTCCATAAGTAGCCAGCAGCGGCCAGAACAATGGGAGATCATGAATAGAAGGGATCATTTTTTCTATCCCAACAATCGCAATATGTGTTTTGGGCCATGCGCAACTTAGTCTCGCATTACCTTCGTTCTCTGTAACGGCAATACCACCCACATCTGCCACGATAAAATTGGCTCCTGTAACACCCACTTCTGCCTGTACATATTTTTCACGAAGCAGTTTCCTCGCAACCAATGTTAATTCTTCGGGACTCAATGAAGCAGGCGTTCCGAGCTTATCGGCAAACAAACGGGCCACATCTTCCTTGCTTTTATGCATGGCGGGTGTTACGATATGATAAGGGGGTTCGCCATCCAGTTGCTGTATATATTCACCCAAATCCGTTTCCACGCTTTCAATACCCATCGACTCGAGATAATGGTTAAGATGAATTTCTTCCGTAACCATACTCTTACTCTTCACCAGTGTCTTACAATTTTTCTCACGGCATATTTTGCCAACTGCTTCCAGCGCCTGTTCTGCATTTTCGGCCCAGATCACTTTGGCGCCACGTGCTGTTATCTTTCTTTCAAATTCTTCAAGATACCTGTCCAGGTGCTCTATCGCTTCCCATTTGCGGTTCTTGGCTTTTTCGCGAACAAGGTTCACATCAGCAAACTGCTGTTTACCAATCGGCACTACCGCATTATACTTACTGATATTAAAATTGATCTTACGCCTGTGTTCGAGATCAGCAGCTTTAATGGTGCTTTTGGCGATGAAGGAGGCAGCGGTGTCTTTCATGGTTGCTTTTTAAAAAGGCTCAAAGGTCAAGATTCAAGGTTCAAGACTCAAGGCACAAGGAGCAAAACATACTTGTTTCTTGTGCCTTGTTTCTTGCTACTTAAGTGTCTTCATATGTTCCGCTGTTGCTTCCAGCGTCTGATAAAACTCCTCCCCATATTTCCTGATCAATGAATCTTTCAGGAAAACATATACGGGCACTTTCAGTTTTTTTCCAAAACTACAGGCGGCTTTGCAAAGATCCTCCCTGGGTTCATAGTTCACATACTCCACATCCGGGTCACGTTTGCTTTTCTGGATCTTGATAGGAAACAGGTGACAGCTCAATGGTTTTTTCCAATCCAGTTTGCCATCGTTATATGCCTGTTCTATGGCACATTTGATAATACCCTTTTCATCACGGTAACCATAGACACATATTGCACCATTGATAGTGGGTGTCACCCAGCCAAACTCTTTATCATAAATGTATTTACCCTGGCGCTTCACTTCCTGTATGCCTTCCGGCGTCATGTAAGGCGTAATCACCGCATAATTTTCCTTTAGCTTTTCCAGTTCCCATTTTTCCATGGGGGCACCGGCATCACCATCCTCGCAGCAACCGCCTTTGCATTTGCTGAGATCACAGACAAACTGTTCGTCTATCACTTCATCACTGATCAATACATTATCAATAGCTATCATCTGCGTTTGTTTGATGTTCAAAGGTAGCCTAATACACTAAAAAAATCTATGTTAATCTGTGCCTTCTGTGGCGAAAGCTATTGCTACAGAAGGCACAGACTAACATATAACATTAACAATTCGGGTCGTAACAAAATATCCGTAAGCACGTATTACATATACACTGTATCAGAAGGTGATGACCCAGTGTTTGCCTGAAAGCCGCCCTTTTTGGGGCGGCTTGTTTTATCAGTGTTTCCACCTGAAGCTGTTGATCAGGTGCCGCATATCCTCCACTAAAAAACGGTTCACGATCCCCAGCGAATCCGCATTGGGCGTAGCATCAAAATACAGCGCACCACGAAGGAAATGTTTGGTGGAATCCGTAAGAAAGAACTGGTTGGCGGTGGCCACATTTCCACCTACCGTGAAAAACATGCCATGCACGCCATTGGGCGTGGCCACAACCGAATCATCGATCGAATAAGCCCTCGATGTATGTTTACCCGTAAGCAAAAAAGCATGTTTGATCAGTGTATCAAATTTATTCACGCCGATCTCCTTGTAGCTTACATGGATCTTTCCCGCAAACTGCGGAAAATCAACATTGATCCACCACGGGTTTTCGGCAGCATCCCCAAAAAAAGTACTGTCTTTTACCACGTTGGCATACACAGGATATTCGAACGAATACGGGTAACCGGGCTGGTCAAACAGCTGGTATTTTTTTTCGGGGAAATCAATTTTGAAATAACCCTGCGGTTTGGGGGTGTATTCGCTGTTACAGGATATGAGTATGATAGTCGATAGTCCATAGACCATTGCCATCATTCCCTGTTTTCTTACTATCGTCCATGGACCATGGACTATGGACCCAAACAAATTTTTTACTCCCTTCATAACAAATCTGCATTACTCCGCATTTTGCGGTTTGATAGTCACTTTTACTTTTAATATCCTGTTCTTCTCCACTTCAAGTACGGCAAATTCAAAATCGCCGGAGCTGACCACTTTGCCTGCCAGCGGTATTTCTCCTGCCAGCTCGAGCACCAAACCTGCCAGTGAATCGCTTTCGCCCTTGATCACGTCAAAAGTTTCTGCCGGCAGGCCCATGATCTTGCACACATCATTGATCATGGTACGTCCCTCGAAAATGTAATTGTTGTCATCCAGTTTCCGGTAATCAGATTCCTCATCGTCAAATTCATCCTTGATCTCTCCTATCACTTCTTCCAGTATATCTTCCAATGTTACAATACCGCTGGTACCGCCAAATTCATCCACCACTATCGCAAAATGGATGCGTTTCGACTGGAACTCCTGCAACAGGTCCTCAATAAATTTCTGTTCATGCACAAAATAGGGTTGGCGCATCAATCCTTTCCACTCATAATCATCCGGTTCGTTGATAAATGGAAGCAGGTCCTTGGTATGTATCATGCCAACTATGCTGTCAAGATCTTCTTTATATACAGGCAACCGGCTGTAATGCAGGTCGCTCGCAGTAGCTATCAGTTCACCAAAAGGAGTATCCTGTTCTATTCCATGCACATCCACCCTTGTTTTCATGATCTGCTTCACGGTGATGTTCCCAAACTTCACAATACCTTTCAGGATATTTTTTTCATTTTCAGATGCAGTATTCTGCGTGGTAAGATCAATGGCATGATCCAGTTCTTCCAGGCTGTACGCGCCATTGGATTTGTTGGCCAGTTTTCTTTCGATGATGTCTGAATATTTCACCAGCCCCTTGCTTAACCCTTTCACCAGGTAAGATACACCCTGCACAAGCCCGCCAAAATCTTTGGCAAACCGTATATTGTTCTGCGTGGCCAGTACTTTCGGCATCACTTCACCAAACAAAACCAGCAGTGAAGAAACCGCCACTACTTTAATCACAAACTCAACCCACGCAGCATTGAACCTTTCAAAATTGAACATATCATCTATGAGCAGGTTCGAGATGATGATAATAGAGATATTGATAAAACTGTTGGCAATGAGCAGGGATGCGAGTAATACCTTGGGCTCTTCGAGCAAGTCGACAATACGTTTATAGGCAGGTTGCTGTTTTGATTTCAGCAGGTTAATATCCTTGTGCGACAAGGAAAAAAACGCAACTTCAGATCCCGATAAAACAAAGGAAATAAACAGCAGCAAAAGCAGCACCATTACCAATACGGTGGTACCCTGGGCCTGTATGGCAGATAAGATCGTAAATCCCGGAAACAAATGCCAAACCGTGTGATAATCCAAAGTGGATGTTTTTAATGAACAATCAGGATAGTATCCTGTTTATGCAAATTTACCTGATTTCAGTTATCAGAAAGGCAGCGTCTCGCCGTGATCGGTAGGTGGCGGAATATCATCTCCTCCATATCCTTCCAGTGAATCACCGGTCTGCCCGCCATGCCCATCCCCGCGTTTGTCGAGCATGATCAGGTTATCACCTACTACTTCGGTGGCGAATTTTTTATTGCCTTCTTTATCCTCCCAACTACGGGTACGCAGTCGTCCCTCCACGTAAATAAGACTCCCTTTGTGCAGGTATTTCTGTGCCAGCTCGGCCAGCCCTCTCCACAGAACCACGGTATGCCATTCTGTTTGCGAGATCAGTTTCCCCGATCTGTCCTTGTAAGTTTCCGTAGTGGCCAGGGGAAATTTCGCTACTGCAATGTTTCCTTCCAGGTGCTGTACATCCGGGTCCTTACCCAGGTTGCCGATCAGCATTACACGATTAACTCCTCTCATACGATAGGTTTTACGTTCTTCGGATATAAACTCTCTTAAAAATACTTTTTTTTAAGCAAGAAAAGAATAGGGAGAGGAAATTAGCGGCCAAGTCGGGGTAAAAGGTACAAGGAACAAGAAGCAAGTGACAAGGGAAACTGTTTGTGTCTTGTTCCTTGTGCCTTGTACCTTGTTCCTTTCAGATCTCTAAATACTGGGTAATAAACCTCGGGAAAGGCAGTTTGCGTAAACCAGTTACTGGCTGCCATTGGTATTTCTTTAGAAAAGAGGGTATTGTTTTCAATTGCACCCTGATAAACTGTCCTTTTATCTGCTGGTGGGTAAGCTGCTGAACACTTACCGGTGATATGCCTGTTACAACAGCCTTATCAATACCCAGCTGTTCCTGTAACCAGTGTATTACTTCCGCTTCATTCCATTTTACTGATTCATCGCTTTCCAGCAGGTAGAATTCATAGAGGTTCTGCCAGATATCTTTTGCCGTTCGCTGGCTCACCAGGATCTTTCCGTTATGCTCAAACAGGAAATAATAGAACCAGCGATGTTTACGATGCAATGTTTTTTCTTTTACCGGTAAATGATTCACTTTCCCCTCTGAAAAAGCCACACAATAGGGCTGCAGCGGGCATGAACTGCAGGAAGGAGAAAAGGGTTTACAAACCACAGCGCCAAAATCCATGATGGCCTGGTTAAATTGGCCGGGCTGCTTTTTATCAAGCATTTCTCCAGCCAGCGCGGTAAACAATTGTTTGCCTTTTGTTGAATCGATCGGCTCTTCTATACCAAAGAAACGGGACAGCACCCTGAATACATTGCCGTCGACTACCGCATAAGGAAGATCATACGCGAAAGAAGCAATAGCGGCTGCGGTGTATGGTCCCACTCCTTTTAGCGCCAGTAATGCTTCGTATTGATTGGGAAAGATCCCTTTTTGTTCAGCAACGATCTGCCGGGCGGTAAACAACAGGTTGCGGCAGCGGTTATAGTAACCCAGTCCCTCCCATAATTTAAACACCTCCTGATCGGGTGCTTTGGCCAGCTTTTGGATATTGGGGTATTTGCTGATAAAATTGTTGTAGTACTGCCAGCCCTGTGCCACCCGTGTTTGCTGTAATATCACCTCGCTGAGCCAGATCTTATACGGGTCCTTTTCACCTTTCCAGGGCATTTCACGGGTATTTTGGCCGGTGTGCCATTTCATCAGTATGCGGGTGAACCGGTTTTCCATCAGGACAAATATTCAATAAAACAAGCGCGTTACCATAAGAAAAAGAGGATTATACCATGATAAGCCCTAAAAAATATTGGAGTCCAATAGAACTGAACTTGCCTAATTTACCGGTACACGCCTTTGAATTACTAATACGTTGCTTTGCAAAATTCTGTCGCTCCTGGGCCGCGGGCCCCGTCCTTGCTCCGCGGCTGCTTTAGCTTCTGCCGGGATATGCTTCGCATTATCCCGTCTGCCATCGCTACGCTTGGCACCGAACCTAAAGAGGCCGCTCCTCAAGGACTGACTAGATTTTCTATTCATGTATCTTTTATTACACATCTATCTGTATATAGCCGTACCCTAAGTTTAGAATATCCTACGCTCAACTATACAGTCCTTGTAGAGCGGCCTCTTTGTCTGTGGTGGCAAGCGTAGCGACGCCAATCGAAACCATGCGAAGCAGGTTTCGATAACAGAGAAAGCAGCCGCGGAGCAAGGACGGGGCCCGCGGCCCAGGAGCGAACGGGTACCTAACCTAAGAAATGTTACTAAAATGGAAGATTCCTGTCCGATACCAAATGAAGAATGCTGTTTTTGAAGAGTATTCTGAAACTACACCTAAACCTTTAGGTATTGAAACCATTTATCTATCAATCAGTAACGCCTATAATATTTGTTCCATCTTTCTTGCTTTATTCAATCTTTTTATTTTATTTTAAGTACAGTTACTTACATAAACTACCATATAATGAGAAAATCAGATCTCATCACCCAGATTTCAGACAAAACCGGCATACCCAAAGTGGATGTGCTGGTGACTCTTGAAACCATGTTCAAAGAGGTGAAAGAAAGCCTGTCCAATGGGCAGAACATTTATATCAGGGGCTTCGGCAGCTTCATTACCAAGAAAAGGGCAGCCAAGATCGGCCGCAACATCAAAAAGAATATTGCCGTTGAGATACCTGAACACTTTATCCCTGCCTTCAAACCCGCAAAAGAATTTGTGAGTGAAGTAAAAAGCAAGCTTAAGCCGGAGTAACTTTGCCGGATGAAAAAGCAGCAATGGATCTTTGTGGGCAGCGCCCTTGCGTTGTGTTTTATCTTATTTTTTTTCGGTAATACCATCCCCCCTAAACAACCGGCATCCGCGGCAGTTTCTGCTGAACAGCATGAACATCAGTCTGTTAGCTTCGAAACTTTATTATCCCAGGCCAAATCCAAGATTACTCCCGAGCAGTCCATGCGTCTTCTCAAACTGGAAAATTCTGTTACCCGCGGCGATGTAAAAGAGCAGCAACTACATGTATATCACCAACTTGCCCGCTTCTGGGGCGATTCGGCCCGTATTTTCGAACCCTATATCTATTATACAGCCGAGGCCGCGAAGTTGGAAAATTCTGAAAAAAGCCTCACCTTTGCCGCCCATCAGTTTTTAGAAGGACTGATGAGCGAGGACCAACCGGCCATTCAAAACTGGCTGGCGGGAAACGCAAAAGTTCTTTTTGAAAAAGCGCTGGTGATCAATCCCAACAATGATTCTAGTAAAATCGGTTTGGGTGCCTGTTATATTTTCGGTCATTTATCTGAGAACCCCATGGAAGGCATTTTGCCTGTAAGAGAGGTCGCTCAGAAAAATCCCGGTAATGTATATGCACAGATCATCCTGGCATTGGGTGGTAAAAAAAGCGGTCAGTATGATAAGGCAATCGAAAGGTTCCTCATCGTAGTGAAGAAAGAGCCTGACAATGTCAGTGCGGCGCTGAACCTGGCTGAATGTTATGAGCTGACGGGGGATAAGGCAAATGCAGTGAAATGGTACCAGCGGACCAAAGAGCTGGTAAAGCTGCCGGAAGCACAGCAGGCAATTGACAAAAGGATTACTGAATTAAGAAAATAAATTATTTAACTCACTTAAAATTACTCCGTGTATGCCTTGTGGTAAGAAGAGAAAGCGTCATAAAATTGCGACACATAAGCGCAAGAAACGCTTGAGAAAGAACCGTCATAAGAAGAAGAAATAATTCTTGGACCCCGTCTAGGCCGGCAATGTCGGCCTAGACGGCTTATAACACTTTACTGGATTCCGCCATTATCTCTCCCGCTGCAACTTTTACCTTATCCTTCCCTTATCTTGATGGCGAGCGTTACAGAAGGAAGTGTGTTGTTGACTGCCGCATACCGGCCGTGATTTTGTATGTAAAAAAGTTGCCATTTTGTGAACAAAGAACTAATTATTAATGCCGGCCCTTCAGGCGTAGAGATCGCTTTTCTGGAGGATAAAAAACTGGTGGAACTGCATAGCGAAAAAACAGACGCCATCTTTGCCGTTGGTGACCTGTACCTGGGTAAAGTTAAAAAACTGATTCCCGGTCTCAATGCCGCATTTGTGGATGTGGGTTTTGAGAAAGATGCCTTCCTGCACTATACCGATCTCAGTCCCTATGTACGGTCCATCCTCAAATTCACGCAACTCGCGATGAATGACAAGGATCCGGGCGGTTTTGATTTTGGCAAGTTCCAGTCGGAAGCCGAGATCGTTAAAACCGGTAAGATCACCGAGGTACTCAATGGGAAACCACATGTACTGGTGCAGATCTTAAAAGAACCGATCGCCGCAAAAGGACCAAGACTCAGTTGCGAATTATCCCTGCCGGGAAGGTTCGTGGTACTGACCCCTTTCAACGAGATCGTGGCAGTTTCCAAAAAGATACATTCCTCCGAAGAAAGAAAAAGACTGCACAAGATCGTGGAAGCGATACGCCCGAAAAATTTCGGTGTGATCGTTCGTACGGCTGCAGAAGGAAAAAGCACCGCGGAACTGCACCAGGATCTGCTGGCGCTGATCGATACCTGGAAAAGTATCAAGACCAATCTCAAAGGAGCCGTTGCCCCCGTTCGCATCATGAGCGAGGAGAACAAGACCACCAGTATACTCCGCGACCTGCTCAATGCCGATTTCAACAAAGTGATCGTGAACGATAAAAACCTGTTCACGGTTACACAGAGTTATATCGAGCGTATTGCGCCGGATAAAAAAGACATCGTAACCTTTTACCAGAATGGTGGTTTGCCCGTGTTTGATCAGTTTGGCGTGACCAAGCAGGTAAAATCATCTTTTGGCAAAACCGTTAACCTGCCCAGCGGCGCTTATCTCATCATCGAGCATACCGAAGCGATGCATGTGATAGATGTGAACAGCGGTTACAAAAGCGCCAGCAATAACCAGGAAGACAATGCCCTGGAAACAAATATGGAAGCGGCCGAAGAAATTGCGCGTCAATTAAGGCTGCGCGATATCGGCGGTATTATCGTGATCGACTTCATCGATATGAAGCTGCCCGATAACAAACGAAAAGTGCATGATGCACTCGAAGCGTTTATGAAAACCGATCGTGCCAAACATTCTGTTCTGCCCATTTCCAAATTCGGTCTCTCGCAGGTAACGCGTCAGCGTATGCGGCCGGAAGTGAATATTATTACGGCTGAAACCTGCCCTGTTTGTAATGGAACCGGCAAGATCACTTCTACTTTATTGCTGGAGGATGAAATGGAGAAACGCCTGTACTACCTGGCGACACACGGGCATAAAAATCTTACACTTACCGTACACCCTATTTTATATTCCTACCTCACCAAAGGTATCTTCCGCTCCATCATTAAAAAATGGAAACGTAAATACAAGATCAGTATCAAGGCGCAGGCCAATACAAATTACCAGTTGATCGAGTTCAGGTTCTTTAATGAACATGAGGAAGAGATAAAATTTTAAAAAGAAAGCCGGCTGATTTGCCGGCTTTCTTTTTACGTTTCTTCCAGTTTGATCAAATAGCTCTTCTCTGTGTCCCTCTGTGTGCTTTGTGCCTCCTGTGGTAAAGAACATCCTCCATTGATCGCAGCGAAGGCTTTACCACAGAGGCACAAAGCACACAGAGGTACACAGAGAAAATGTTCTTGAATATTGTAATGACTGGCTAGTATTACAGCGTATTATAATGATTGATCAATTTGGTGATTGATTCAATATTCCGGAGGTTAAGTTTATGCTGCTCAATAAACAGTTCAAGCTGTGCTTTTTTGTCTGATAGTTCTGCCAATAAAAATTCTTTATCCTTTTTCAATTTCTTCATCTCCCCCTTCACCTGTAAATAAAAAAAATCAAAGGTTTCATAGTCCCTGATAAAATTGCCACGCATATCATTCCTGCGTTCATGCACTTTTTTTTCAACCGATCGTAACAGGTTGCAGTTTCCTTCGGCCAGTACGATGTAAAAATTATCAGCGGTCTTGCCATCGATGGCGGGAAAACCGGTTTTGAATTTGTAGAAGATAATACCATCGGTGGTCGTGTCGGAATAAGACACCTGCTTTACCGTACCGGGATCCAGTATCGCTTCTATCTCATTAAATGAAATGAACTGGGCAGTCTTGGTAAACAGGTCTATCCGCAATTTTACATTGGAAATTTTCCGTCCCCGGTTAAAGAGGATCTCGCCATACTTATAGCTTTCATTGTAGAACGGAGAATTGGTTAATCCAACAGGCCCCTGGATAAATAAGCTGCGTTCGATTCGGTTCATCAAATCACCAGCAGGCTGGGCAATTGTCGTAAAAAGACCGGTGACCAATAAAAACAGGAACTGTGACATGGAAATGCTTGTCCTTAAAATTAGATAATCCGCCAGTCAAACGGTTTATTAGTTCTGGAGACAAAAATTTGGTACTAATATTATTAAAATAAATAATATTAGCATATTGTTAAAATAGTCGCTCTCAAGACGATTTAATACTACACAATGGTGTTTTAAGAAAATTTACTCAATGGGGTAAATTTCAGCAACTAAATACAATAAATAAATAGTTACTCTTTAACTAACTAATAAACATATAAATACGAAAATACACTTGCGATATTTTCATAATATTTAGACTACTCCTACGCTACAACTGTTATTCTACAGAGGCGTCAATTTATTCACAGCATCAAAAATAATTTGGGCATCTGACCCATTTTAGTAACTTAGTGGTAGAATTTAATGGGTTAGTAAGTAAACAGGGTCAGCAGCAATGTTGGCCCTTTTACGTGCCCTGAACCGGGCGGTTTATACAAAGCAAAAGCAGCCGTAACGATTCGCTTTCTATTTTATTATGCGGTTAGTACCGCTATTTTTTCTGCGGCAATTACCTATAGCCAGTTCATTTTCTCCATTTATCTTTAGCGCATGAGCAAAGTAAAGACTGCATTTTTTTGCAGCAACTGTGGTTATGAAAGCGCCAAGTGGCTGGGTAAGTGCCCGGCATGTAATGAGTGGAACACATTTACAGAAGAGGTTTTAGACAAAGGCGCCGACAAAGAAGAAAGCTGGAGCGATTATACTGCCGAAAAAAGAACGACGAAAACAGTTGCGCTAAGCGATGTAACCGGTGGCCCCGAAAAAAGGATCGCCACAAAAGATACAGAACTCAACAGGGTATTGGGTGGCGGTATTGTTCCGGGAAGTATTGTATTGGTGGCAGGTGAACCCGGTATCGGTAAAAGCACTTTGTTTTTGCAGAATGGTTTATGGATGAATAATCTTCGTGTGCTGTACATCAGTGGGGAAGAAAGTGAACAGCAGATCAAGATGCGTGCAGACAGGTTACAGATCAGCAATGATAATTTTTACCTGCTCACAGAAACCGCTACACAAACCATTTTCCGCGAGATCAAAAAACTGAAACCGCAACTGGTGATCGTGGATTCGATACAGACACTGCAATCGAACCTGATCGATTCTTCTGCCGGCAGCGTATCGCAGATACGTGAATGTGCCGCGGAGTTCCAGCGGTTTGCGAAAGAAACGGATACACCTGTTTTCCTGATCGGCCATATCACCAAAGACGGCGCTATCGCAGGACCAAAAATTTTAGAACACATGGTAGATACGGTGCTGCAGTTTGAGGGCGACCGTCATTATGCCTACCGCATCCTCCGCACACTAAAGAACCGTTTTGGCAGCACATCAGAATTAGGTATTTATGAAATGACGGGGGAAGGGATGCGTATCGTTTCCAACCCATCAGAAATACTGATCGCACAACGCGAGGACCAGCTCAGCGGCAGCGCCATTGCGGCTACACTCGAAGGAATGCGGCCATTGCTGATAGAAGTACAGGCGCTGGTAACACAAAGCGTGTACGGCACGCCCCAGAGAACCGTTACCGGTTTTGACCTGAGAAGACTACAGTTATTACTCGCCGTTCTTGAAAAAAGAGGCGGTTTCCAGTTTGGAATGAAAGATGTGTTTGTCAATATCGCCGGTGGTATAAAAGTAGAGGACCCATCCATAGACCTCGCCGTGATCTGCGCATTACTTTCTTCTTATGAAGATGTGCCATTACCCGCACATACCTGTTTTGCCGGCGAAGTAGGACTGAACGGCGAGATCCGCGCCGTGAACCGGATAGAACAAAGGATCGCCGAAGCGGAAAAACTGGGTTTTGAAAAGATCATTGTATCCCGTTACAATAAAAAAAGTTTTGACCCCAAGGCGTATAAGATCAATGTGATGGCATTGAGCAGGGTGGATGAAGTGTATAAGCAATTGTTTTAGTGAAAAAAACGGGAGAAGTACGAAATACGAGGTACGAAGTACGATTTTTTCATTTCGTACTTCGTACCTCGTATTTCGTACTTATTATCACCCCCGAATAAACACCTAATCGCAAGTACGCAGCATTTGTCAACTTGCAACATGCTTTTCACCAACCACCTCAACACCTTCGCGCATCTTTTCTTCCCGCATAATTGTGAAGGTTGTGGATCTGATATCATCAATGACAATCATTTTCTCTGTTCGCGATGTATCCACCGGTTACCGGAAACAGGGTTCTTTTCAAAGCCGGGTAATCCTATCGAAAAAATGTTTTACGGACGGGCCGCGGTAACCCATGCCGGTGCCGCTTTCTATTTTACCAAGCATGCTTTGTTACAGCATATCCTCATGCAGCTAAAATACAAAAGCAACCGGGATGCGGGTTATTTTTTGGGAAGATTGATGGGTGAGCGATTACGCATGTCGGGTAGGTTTGATGAGGTGAGCCTGGTGGTACCACTTCCGCTGAACCCCAAAAAAGAATTTACCCGGGGCTATAACCAGGCAACACTGCTGTGTGAAGGCATTAGTGAGGTATGGAAACGACCTGTGGTAACGGATGCCATAACCCGGGTGCGTTATACAGAAACACAGACCAAACAGAACCGGGTCAGCCGCTGGCAGAATATGGAAGGGGTGTTTGAGGTGACAGATGCGATCGCATTGCAAAACCGTCATATACTGCTGGTGGACGATGTCATCACCACCGGGGCCACACTCGAAGCCTGCGCAGCAGTCATTCTGGAAACCGCCGGGGCAACCCTAAGTATTGCTTCTGCCGCCTATACGGTATGATTTTGCCACAGATCACAGATTGGCACAGATTTGTTCTGTGTAAATCTGTGGCAAAGCCATTGCAGGGTCTAAAAAACGGCATTCAGCCAGCCATAACAATAATACCAAACCCAAAACCCAATCCCTTAACTTTATACTTCCTAAAAATTCAAACATGAAATACCTGTTATCCTTACTGGCAGTTGCCATACTCTGCGCCTTTACTTTCAAAGGTGATCCCAGTATCCACAGTTTTAAAGTGAAATCCATTAACGGTGGAACCATCAAATTTTCCAAATTCAAAGGCAAAAAAATATTGGTGGTGAACACGGCTTCCAAATGTGGCTATACCAAACAGTACGAAGCATTGCAAAAAATCTCTGAAGAGTATAAAGACAAACTGGTTATAGTGGGTTTCCCGGCCAACAACTTTAAAGAACAGGAACCCGGATCAGATGCCGATATCCAGGAATTCTGCAAGGCCACTTATGGTGTGAAGTTTCCACTCGCCAGTAAAGTAAGTGTGGTAGGTGACGATATGGCCCCTATTTACAAATGGCTCACACACAAATCTGAAAACGGTGTGCTGGATGCCACTATCGCCTGGAACTTCAATAAATTTTTACTGGATGAGAATGGGAAGATGATCGCCTATTTCCCCAGCAAGATTACCCCGGACAGTGAAGAGATACTGAAATATCTGAAGTAAGCAGCTGAAGAATATCGAATGTAGAAGTATGAGTGACTTTTACATTCGATGTTTTTTTTGAGGGTACCAATCCTGGTAAATCAGGGGTGATAAGAGAAACATAACACGAAACCCTGCCTGTGAAATTCTTTCTGCCCGCTGCATGTATATATCATTTACTTTGCAGTTTTTACAATCATGCTATTTAAAGATGTAATAGGACAAGCTGCCACCAAACAACACCTGGCAGAAATGGTGGAACAAAACCGTTTGAGCCATGCCTTGCTTTTTTTAGGAAAAGAAGGGAGTGGCGGATTGCCGCTCGCATTGGCTTTTGCGGAGTATGTGGTGAGCCTGCCCCAACCCGCTCCGGTGGTTGAGGACCTGTTTGGCGGTATGACCGCGCTGGCACCCGCCCCTGCTTTTATACATCCTGATGATATTGCCACGCAACCTGCTTTTGAAAGGGCCAAACAACTCATTCACCCCGATCTCCATTTTTCTTACCCGGTGATCCCGAAAAAAAGCGGTGACAAACCGGTGAGCGCCGATTATATCAGTGAATGGCGGGAATTTGTAAAACTTTACCCTTATGGCAATGTGTACGACTGGCTGCAGTTTATCGGGGCAGAGAACAAACAGGGTAATATCACTTCGGATGAATGCAACGATATCATCCGTAAACTGAACCTGAAAAGTTTTGAGAGCGATTACAAAGTATTGCTGTTATGGATGCCGGAATATTTAGGCAAGGAAGGCAATAAGTTATTAAAACTGATAGAAGAGCCGCCGCCAAATACATTGTTTATTCTGGTTGCGGAAAGTGAGGAACAGATATTACCCACCATCCTGAGCCGTTGCCAGCTGGTTAGGATCCCCATGCCGGAAAACAGCGAAGTGGAACAGGCACTGATCGACCGCGCCAATGCGGCACCGGCCACCGCCCGCCAGATAGCCGCCATCAGTGAGGGTAATTACCGGGAGGCGCTGCAATTGCTGCAACATGCCGATGAGGACTGGCAGAGCCTGTTGCGCGAATGGCTGAACGCCACCCTGAAAGGTGGTCCGATGGCCCAGGTAAAGTTTACCGAAGAGGTGAGCAAACTGGGCAGGGAGAAGCAAAAACAGTTTCTCCGGTACTTTAACCACCTGCTGGAACAAAGCATCCGCATCAAGGTATTGGGGGTAGATAACATCGTTTTGGGGGATAATGAGAAGGATTTTGCCCAAAGACTGAACAAAATAGCCTCCGTGAGCCAGCAACAGGCCATTATCGAGGAGCTGGACAGGGCCGCTTATTACGTGGAACGCAATGCCAACGCCAAAATGCTGTTCCAGGCGCTTACCATTAAACTGTATCATATCATTCAGAACAAAACCTTAATTTTGATGAACTGAGGTTTTTCACGCCATGGCGTGAGAGCTGGTGAGAAAGAGGTTGAGGGTTATTGCATCGTTACCGGTAGCCGGGGCCATGCACCAGGACTGATACATGCTTATCAATATATTTTGAAGGCACTGATGCTGAACGACATATCTCAAAAAGCATCCGCCTAAGGTGGAAAGCATCATAGCAGTACTATAGCCCGCCCAATCATTTCTCTCCTGCCCGGTACATTCAATTCATTAACTTATTTGGTAAGATATGGGCTGTGGATCATGTGGTACATCAAGCGGTAAACCGGGCGGTTGCAAAAGCAACGGCGGCTGCAGTACGGGTAGTTGTAACCGGCTGAATGTTCACGACTGGCTGCTGAACCTCCCGTTCAGCGATCCCGAGAGCAATTGCAAAGTGGTGGAAGTAAGTTTTAAACAAGGCAGCCGCAAAGAGTTTTTCCGCAATACAACCTTACAATATTTTGAAAAAGGCGAATACATCACCGTGGAAGGCGTGAGCGGTTTTGATGTGGGCGAAGTGAGCCTTACCGGCGAACTGGTGCGTTTGCAGCTGAAGAAAAAAGGCGTTGACGAGTTCAGTTCCGAAATGAAAAAGATACTGCGCCGCAGTTCTGACAGGGATATTGAAACATTTAAGATCAGCAAGAGCCGTGAAAAAGAAATACTGGCACGCAGCCGCGCCATTGCCCGCACCCTGAACGTGCAGATGAAGCTGAGTGAAGTGGAGATACAGGCCGATGGTAAAAAAGGCACTTTCTTTTATACCGCCGATGACCGCGTGGATTTTCGTGAACTGATCAAAATATACGCCGGTGATTTTAAAGTGAAAGTGGAAATGCGCCAGATAGGCATCCGCCAGGAAGCCGCCAAAGTAGGTGGTATCGGCAGTTGTGGCCGCGAACTTTGCTGTAGCACCTGGCTGAACGATTTTAAAAGCGTTAACACTACGGCTGCACGTTACCAGAACCTTTCCATCAATCAAACAAAACTCAGCGGCCAGTGCGGCCGTTTGAAATGCTGTTTGAATTATGAGCTGGATACCTACCTCGATGCTTTGCAGCAGTTTCCTGATTATGCAGAAACACTGGATACCATGATGGGACCGGCGCAACTGATCAAGAAAGATATTTTCAAGAACCTGATGTGGTACATACTGCCTAACAACAGTAAACATTTCCCTTTGTCCATACAGCGCGTGAAAGAGATCAAACGCATGAACCAGCAGGGACAGAAAGCCGATGAACTGCAGCCGGTAGAAATTACCAGCGGTAAACCCAAGGATGAAGGAACAGGGTTTGTGGATCTTGTTGGACAGATCAGTTTACGTACCCTGGAGAAAAATGACAGGAAAAAACGTGATCAGCAACGCAACGAAAGACGCGGACCCGGGCCACAAGGGCAAGGTCCAAGGCAACAGGATACAAGACAGGGAGGAGGACAGGGAAACAGACCACAGGGACAGGGTCCAAGACCACAAGGGCCAAGACAGCAAGGACCGCAACAGGGCGATAGACCACAGCAACAAGGTGGTGGACAACAAGGCAGGCCGCCGCAGGGACCAAGGCAACAAGGTCCAAGACCACAAGGCGATAGACCACAAGGTGGAAGACCCCAGGGTAACAGACCGCCGCAGGGGCCAAGGCAACAAGGTCCAAGACCACAAGGCGATAGGCCACAAGGGCCCAGACCACCACAGGACCCGCCGAAAGAAAATTAATATAGACGCTACCCTGACCGGTAGCGTTTTTTAAATAGCAGCAACATGACGATCTTAAAAGGAGTCGTTTACATTATTTGTGCGGCCATACTTTCCTTACTGCTCTCTGTGAGCGTGAATACAGGCAAGGTTGGGGCAGCCGCATCGATCAACCTTATCTGGCCACCATTTCTTGGCATAGTATGCATTATTCTTTTTTTGATCACCTGCTGGGTATCAAAAAAACTTCCCATTCGTAAAATGGTGGTGTCACTTCTTTGTATGTACCTGGTGTATGTGGGGATGGCGCTGCATTTTGGGATGGATCATTGGCCGTTGGTGATATGGTAAATGTTTAGGGAGGGTTTCAATAAGAGGATAGGAGAAAAAGAGAATAAGAGGGGTTACTCCTAAACTCTTTCTCTCCTATCCTCTTATTGAAACCTAATTGAGCGCATCCATTTCCTTCGCAGTAAACTCCATAAGCGTTTTGATGTGTCCGGGAGAAAGATCGAATTTCAGACCTGCAGCTGAATAGAGTTCAGGTAAAGTTTTTGTTCCGCCGAGGCTTAGTGCTTTCATATAATTGTCCAATGCCTGTTTGGGATTTTGACGGTACTGCATCCATAAACCTATAGCGCCTAATTGCGCGATGCCGTATTCGATATAATAGAATGGCACTTCAAACAAATGTAACTGGCGCTGCCAGCCGATCTTCCTGTATTCGTCAAGACCAGTATAGTCGATACTGTTGGTTGAGAACTCGCCGAGTATCGCCATCCATTTCTCCGTTCTTTCTTCAATGGTATGTTGCGGGTTCTCATATACCCAGTGCTGGAACTTGTCTATGATCGCTATCCAGGGGAAGATGGTGATGGTTCTTTCGAGCTGGTGTTCTTTGGCGCGTGTGAGGTCCTCTTCATTGTCAAAAAATGCTTCCCAGTGGTTCATGCTGAAGAGTTCCATGGCCATGCTGGCCACTTCGGCTATTTCCATCGGGTATTCTTTGAATGCGCTTAACTCAAGCTGGTGCGCGAGGAAAGAATGTACGGCATGACCGCCTTCGTGTACCATCGTGGTAACATCACTCATCTGTCCGGCTGCATTCATAAAGATGAATGGCGCACCACTTTCGGTAAGCGGGCAGTTATAACCACCGGGCGCTTTTCCTTTGCGGCTCTCGAGATCAAAATGATTCAGGTCGTTCATTTTGCGGAGACAGTTGGCGAAGAAAGGATTGAGCTGTTCAAAACATTGAACCGACTTTTCATAAAGATCGTTTCCAGTTGTGAAAGGTTTGAGTGGTTCAATGCCTTCCGGTTCTGCTTCTGTATCCCATGGGCGCAATGTATCCAGTCCCAGTTTTTGTTTTTTCTTCGCATAGATCTTTTCGATCAGGGGAAGCACATGCAGTTTTACCGCTTCGTGAAACTGGAAGCAGTCTTCTTTGGTATAATCGAAACGGCCCAGTTCTACAAATTTGTAATCGCGGTAATTAGAAAAGCCCGCATTCTTTGCTACCTGGTCGCGTTTCTGCACCAGTTGCGTGTAGAGATCGTGCATGGGTTGCTGATCCTGCAACCTTCTTTCCTGTATTTTACGGTAGACTTCTTCGCGCAGTTTGCGGTCATGGCTCTCGAGAAATTTTCCGGCCTGTTGCAAAGTGTATTCCTGCCCATTCACCTCTACTGTCATTTTACCGGCGATGGCACCGTATTGCTGCTGCATTACGTTCAGCTCTGCCTGTAAGGGGATATTTTCTTCACGGAACAGGTCGATGCTTTTGCGAACGCTGCGGAGATAGGTGAAATATTTTTCTTCGTCCAGGTCCTTCGTCAATGGATTATCGATCAGTTTCCTGTTGAGCAGATCTGCATACGGCTGGAGTTTGGGTTGTATTTCCATGCAGAAATAAGTGAACGCCTCTTCCAGTGATTTATCGGTGGTATCACAGGTCATTTTTATCTGGCGCCAGCAGGCATCTTCGCTTACTACGGCTTCCATTTCGCTCATGTCTTTGAGCCATTGTTCCAGGTCAACGCCTGTATCCAATGATCTTTCTGCCAGGTTTTTGAAATATGGTTCGAGGCTTTCCCAATCGGTTATTTTGAAATCCTGGGGTACAAAATGTCTTTCTAATTTCCGGATATCCGCACTAATTGTCATTCTGATGTGTTTAGTGGGCAAATTTACTGTTTACAGCCTTTGAAAAGATGTAAAACTTTCTAAAGGTTTGCTCAAAACAGCCTTGCATTGGAACCGTTTTCTCTTACCTCTCTTTTTCTCCTGTCCTTCTCTTATTGAAACAAAAGCACCCTGCCCAGCGAAAAGTTTCAATAAGAGAAGGACAGGAGAAAAAGAGCAAAGGAGGAGAGCGGCCGGAAAGTTGGGGTAGTTTCCAAAAGCTGGTCTATTTTTACAGACTTTAAACAGAATGGAATTGGCGGATATCATACAATTATTACCGGACAATATAGCGAACCAGATAGCGGCGGGTGAAGTGATCCAACGTCCGGCCAGCGCCGTCAAAGAACTATTAGAAAACGCAGCCGATGCGGGTGCCACCGAAATAAGGTTGATCATTGCCGATGCCGGCAAAGCATTGATACAGGTTATCGACAATGGCAAAGGGATGAGCGAAACAGATGCCAGAATGGCTTTTGAACGGCATGCCACCAGTAAGATCAGGAACATAGAGGACCTGTTCCGCATTAAAACCATGGGCTTTCGTGGGGAAGCGCTGGCTTCTATTGCAGCTGTTGCGCAGGTGGAATTAAAAACACGCAAACCAGAAGATGAACTCGGCACTTATATAGAAATTGAGAACAGTCAGGTGCTGAAGCAGGAAGCCTGTGCCTGCCCGGTGGGTACCAGCATCAGCATGAAAAATCTTTTTTTCAGTGTACCTGCGAGGAGGAATTTTTTAAAAAGCAATGCGGCGGAAACACGGCATATCGTGGATGAATTCATCCGGGTAGCGATGGCTTTCCCCGGTATCTTTTTTTCACTGACCGCAAATGGCCAGGAAATGTTTCATCTCGAAGCAGGTACACTAAAGCAACGGATCATACAGGTGCTCGGCACACCGTATAATGCCAGGTTGGTGAATGTGAACGAGGAAACGGATTACATGAATATCTATGGTTTTGTGGGCAAACCCGAAACCGCGCGTAAGACAAGAGGCGACCAGTATTTTTTTGTGAACAACCGTTTTATCAGGAGCGCCTACCTCAACCATGCGGTGAACAGTGCGTTTGACGAGATGATCGCGAAAGATAGTTTTCCAAGCTATGTACTATATATCGATCTTGATCCGTCACAAATCGATATCAATGTGCATCCTACCAAACAGGAGATCAAGTTTGAAGATGAAAAGATCACCTATGCATTTGTACAGGCCGCAGTGAAGCATGCACTAGCGCAATTCAGCATCTCTCCTTCCCTCGACTTTACACTCAACCCCGAGATACAGAATCTTGATGCAGTCAACAAACCTTTCACCACAGATAAAAAAGAAGCCGCGGTTTCATCGGACCTGTTTAAGACCTTTACACAAAAAAACCAGGCGCATTTTATTGAGGGAGAAAAAAGAAGTGAGTTGAGACATTGGAAAGATTTTTATACAAGCGGAGTGGGAACAGAGGAACAAGGAACAAGGAGCAAGGAGCAAGGAACGGGAAAGGCAGATGGAGAAACCGGTAACTGGCTCGCCTCTCCAAAAATGCAGGCTTTGCATGTTCTTCCGGGAACACCACTATTGCAGCTACACAATACTTATATCATCGCTTCTACCAACAATGGATTTATACTCGTGCATCAGCAGTTTGCGCATGAAAGGATCCTGTATGAAAAATATGGTGTGGCGGCACATGGCCAGCAGATGGTCACACAAAAAAGTATGTTCCCGGTAACACTGGAGCTGCCACATGCTGATGCGGTTTTATTACATGATCTTTTACCCGACCTTCAAACAATCGGTTACCAGGTAGAGCCATTTGGCAATAACAGTTTTGTGATACAGGGAATTCCGGCCGATGTATTAGCGGGTAATGAAAAACATTCTATCGAATTGCTGATCGAGCAGTTCAAACATTTCAGCAGCGATATAAAATTCAGCAAACGGGAAAAACTGGTGCGGTGCATGGCGCGTCAGCAGGCGATCAAAGCGGGTCAGTCATTGGGGCAGAAAGAAATGCTGACGTTAATTGAAGAGTTGTTTGGCTGTAACACGCCCAATATTACACCTACCGGTAATCCAACTTATGTTGAGTTCAAAGAAGATCATATTGACAGAATGTTTGGTCGTTAATCTCTGTGTACCTCTGTGAACTTTGTGCCTCTGTGGTAAAGCCTCCGCTGCAATCACTTTACCACAGAGGCACAAAGTTCACAGAGGTACACAGAGATATTCTAATATTTATCCATAATTCCTGTAAGAAATTTTTCAACGCCTTTTCGGATACTAGCAGCAGGCGCCATTTCTGCATTTACAAGGACAGAGAAGATCAGTTGTTTCCCTTTTTTGGTAGTGATATAACCGCTTAACGCGAGGTGATTGCTGAGGCTGCCTGTTTTGGCATAGATGCGACCTGCGTAATTTTTATAGTAACTGCTCAATGTTCCTTCACCACCAGTCGGGAAAATAGCCTGGATACGTTCCCATTTAAATTCGTTTTTCATCTGGGTAAGCACCCATACAAAATCCTGTGGCGACACAAGGTTGTAGCGGCTGAGACCGCTGCCGTCTACCCATCTTGGTTTTTGGGGGAATCCGCTGAAATCTGTTTTCAGCAAGGTATCAATGACTCTTCCGCTGTTCATGAATCCCAATTTCTCATTGCTCACCATCAATAAGGTTTGCTCCGCAAAGAAGTTATCACTGCGGTGCATCATGATCATTAATAGCGAATCTGTCGGCTGAGAATATACGCTGGAAGCGACAGCTCTGTCAAATGAAGCATGTGTTTGTTCTACCGTTGTTTTTAGTGTATCCGTGAGCAATTTTGTCAATAATTGAGCGTCACGTGTGAACATAGGAATATCGACGCTGGTAAATTTACTGCCTGCAGTGCGGGTTGAGAATGTATTGCCTGACATATCTCTGCGGATACTGAAATTGCCTTTTACATTTGCCACAGCAGCATCCAGCGGTTTTTGAAAATAAGAAGGCATAGCTGTTACCGAAGTCGATTGTGTGAACTTAACCACATTGCCATATACCGGCATCACGCTTCTTTCCGCCATATAATCACTGTTGTAATCATCCCATGCCCAGCCAAAACCCAGTGCATTATCCCTCCAGTTGTTATCAGTCAGCAGTATTTTGTTTTTGTTCTTGAGAAAAGTATAGACAGGTTGGTTTTTAAAATCGGGATGCAGGATACTGGCATCTGCATTGGCTTCAACCTCAACTGTTCCGTTTCCTTTATCGATATAACGCAATCCAACCAAGCTATCACCCAGATTTTTCATCGCTGCATAACAGGTAAGGATCTTGGTATTGCTGGCAGGCACAAAAAATTTATCGCCCTGGTGATCATACAAATATTTCTGTGTAGAAGGATCATACAGCGTAATACCAATATGGGCCGAAGCAAAATCAGGATGGTTAAGAATGTCTTCCCCTGCTTTTTTGGCGATCTGTTTCTGCATACTGCAGGAAACAGTGAAAAAGATACAAGAAAGAAGTAACAGGGAACAAGGTAGTTTTCTCATGCGAGACTAAAGTTTGTGCTGGCTAAAGTAGCGAATATAACAAACCCTAACTACAGACTCCAGACCACAGACTTTTTAGCTCCTCTCCACCGCCCGCATCCATCTCTCCGGAATATCATTCCTGCTGGCAGTGAGATAGTCGTTATAACTGCAGGCTGCGTATTTGCCGTTGTGTAACTGCATCCACCACCTGCCGGTGCGTTTGCTGCGGAGAAAAGCGGTTTCGACTTCGCCGAATGCGATAGTGAACTCATCAAAATCGTTGCGGTTCTCGATATCCGCTTCCTGTTTGCCTTTGTGGATGCCATCCATTACATACCAGAGCATGTGGGAGATCTGTTTGGCAGTAAGGTTATGGCTATCCTGTTCGGGAATGTACCCGTAAATTCCAATGCTGCTGCACTGTTTGCTCATGCCGGCATACTGCATCAGCGTACAGGCCTCTTCACCGGTCAATCCATTGGGTGTAACATGGTTGGCGGGAGCGTGTGCATGTTGTATGGCGGCAATATCAAAGCTCAGCATATCGCTGTTGCGCAGCGGCGGCTCCATTTCGTCGATGGCTTCTTTTACCTTGCCTACGCGGTAACAGTCAAAGCCCAGTTTGTCGATCGTTTCCAGCATGTGCGGGTGCATAAAATAGCTCTGGAAACCGATATGTGTGTAATGTTTGAGGTGGTTGGGCATTCCGGTGAACATGTCTACGAGGAACTGGTCGGCGGGCAATACGCTTTCCATATCAAGGTCTATTCTCGAATCGACCCCTACGGCATCAATGATACGATCCATGGAGCCATAGGCTCCATACTGTGCAGTTGTATTATCATGCGAGCCGCCTATAATGACAACCCTTTTGCCCTGCTCTATCAGTTCACTCACTACGGTACGCAAAGCCGCATAACTGTCCTGCAGACTGGCCCCTGTTTTTACATTGCCGATATCGGCCACTTTCACGTTGGTGTGCCAGTGGTATAATTTATAATATTCTGCACGGATGGCATCCGGGGAATTGGTTTGGTTGAACTGTAGTCCTGCCCCGCGCATTTCACCACATCCTACCAGTACCATATCGGCATCGGCTATATCGGGAAATGATTCATCGTAAACAGCTATATGTTTGCCCAATTGTATCTCTTTAAATCCTTCATCGTTGGAGATCTGTGCGATATTGACCGGCTCGAGAAAATCTATGATTGTTTGCAGCGACATGTTGCTTTCTATTTGCAGTTTCTTTAACGCGGTAGCAGGGTTTTTATTGTCTGCAGGCATTATTAACTCCAGATGCAAGGGAAATATTCACGCCAAGGGGCAAAGGCGCAATTAAGTATTGTTTGAAAATGTTTATCAGGCTTACTTTTGGGGTTCAAACCGCGCCTTTGCGCCTTTGCGTGAAATTTACTTATCACTTAATCAGTGTACTTATACCCCACCCCACGTACCGAATGAAAATATTTGGGATTACGGCTATCTTCCTCGAAGTATTTGCGGAAGTTCAGTATGAAATTGTCTATGGTTCGTGTGGTCGGGTACACATTGTAGCCCCAAACCACCTGTAGTATTTTTTCACGTGTCACCACATCGCCTTTGTTTTCGATCAGCAGTTTGAGCAGCATGGTTTCTTTCTTACTGAGTTCTATATGCTGCCCATTCCAGGTGATCGCATCCTGTGCCTTGAAATCAACTTTGTTATCGCCAAAATCGTACTCATCGCCGATGCTTTCTTTGATGGTCATTTTTTTGTTCTTATCGATCATCTTGCCCACACGGAGTAACAATTCTTCCAGGTTAAAGGGTTTGGTCAGGTAATCGTCGGCCCCTTTTTTTAATCCGAGTACTTTATCGGCGCTGCTGTTGCGTGCGCTGAGCATGAGTATGGGAACTTCATTGTGGTTAACACGGATACTTTCGGTTACACTGATCCCATCCAGTTCCGGGAGCATGATATCCATGATGATAAGGTCGAAATATTCATTGGTCACTTTACGAAGCGCCTCGGCGCCGTCAAAAGCGGAAGTCACCTCATACCCTTCCATCTCGAGGTTTAGTTTCAGGGTTTCATGAAGGTTTTCTTCATCCTCTACTAGTAATATGCTGGCCTTGTTGTCTTTCATGGTTTCAGAAATACGGCGAAATTACTACCGGTGGGATGATTATCTGTCACAGAAATGTAGCCATTGTGACTTTCGGCTATTTTACGGCAAAGGTAGAGTCCCAGCCCCGTACCCTTTGTTTTACGGGTATTTTCGTTGCCGATGCGGTAAAATTTCTCAAATACTTTTTTCTTTTCATCCGCAGGTATGGCCTGTCCCTCATCGCTTACCTGTAATACGATCTTATTGTTTTCTTCTTTCAGGCTGATGGTCACAGGCGCTTCTTTGGGAGAATACTTTAACGCATTTTCAACCAGGTTGTTCACCAGCATCTGCAGCAACAGCGCTTCGCCGTTCACATAAATACCTTCCTGTATTTTTTCCTGCAATACGCGTTGCGGAAAACGGCTCTTAAAATCATCCACGCAACCTTCTGCCAGGTCAGTAAAGTTGAGTTCCTGTTTGTTGGATACATAGCCCACATCCAGTTGCGCTGCCAGCAGGATATTATTGCAGAGCGCATTCAACCGGTCCGCTTCCTGTAATGTGTTCGTGATCAGTTTCTGTTGCTTTTCTTCATCCAGTTTCCGTTTCAGCAAGGTTTCGAGATTTAGCTGTGTAACGGCGATCGGCGTTTTTAATTCATGCGTGATGGCCATCATAAAATTCTGCTGCTGCTGCGACACTTTAAACTGTCGCCTTGTAGCGCGGAAAACATATACCGCACCTATCACAATCACCGCCAGGAAAGTCAACCCTTCCCCGATATACTGTGCCGTTTTTCTTTTCCGGTTGTCCTCGATCTCTGCTGCGCGGGAATAATAAGAAGGTTCATCTTTTTTCACCAGTTCATTCAGCCGTATGGTGGTGATATTCTGGTTCTGTTTTTCCAAAGCAATAAACCACCAGAACAAAGCAGCGATCATATACACCAGCAACAGCCAGTACACAACCGTTACCACGGCCAGTTTATGTTTCTGGAAAAAACTCATGGCACTACTTTTTCCACCCGTATGCCTGCATTCATGGCAAAACGGAGCGGGTCCTCACGCATATGCTGCTGAAGAATAAATGTATAGTTGCCTTTTCTCAGTTTAACAGGTGCGCGGGTGATGCGTACACGGTGATCATAAATATCATCCATGCCTGTACCAAGCCAGCCTTTTTTATTATCTGCCAGGATCAGGTTTACCTGCTGCGTCATCGCCGTGTCCTGTGGCGCCTGCGTGGTAACATTCAACCAGAGATTATTGAAATGATAGGCGTCTGTATGACGGAAGATCACAAACAGGTTATACTCCACAGTTGTGTCCTCTATTGTGAATATAAAAGAGGGGTTCTCTGTACTGCTCCATTCGTGTTTGGGGAAGAATACTGTTTTCTCGTACACATCCAGCGTACTGCACGCTGCCGCGAATGATACAATACCTATAAAAAGAAACCATTTTTTCACGTAAGGAATTTGAGCAAAGATAGGGAAAGCTGAGAGCTAAGAGCTGTCAGCCTTCAGCTTTCAGCTTTCAGCAAATTTTTTGGAAATGTAAGTTAGAGTAAACAAAAATGGGGTATAGCTGACGGCTAAAAGCTGATAACTGACAGCTAAAGCACATTCAATATCTGTTCCTTCGCCTTCTCCAGTTCATCCTTCATCAGGATCACACATTTCTGGATGGTGGAGTCATAGGCTTTGGAGCCTGTAGTATTAATCTCGCGGCCAAATTCCTGTAGTATAAACGACAGTTTTTTGCCTTTGCCTAATTCGGGATCGGCCAGTATGGAACGGAAATAGTCGCAGTGATTTTTCAGGCGCACCTGTTCTTCGCTGATATCCATTTTTTCAATATAATAGATCAGCTCCTGTTCAAGGCGGTTGGCATCGTAACCATCGCTGCTTACATTTTCTTCGAGAAGTTTCACGAGTCCTTCCTTGATCTTGGTTCTGCGCAAAGATTCCAGCCCGCTGATGGTTACCTGGTGCGCCTCAATATTATCCACCCGTAATAACAGGTCGGCTTCAATAGATTTACCCTCATCAAGCCGGTGACGGTTCAATTCAGCGATGGCATCTTTCAATACTTTTTGAAAACAGGCCCAGTCCTCATCATTCAATATTTCTGTTGACGGGGTGATCACATCCGGAAGCTTCAGGATGGTACTGAGTATATCCCCTGTCTGTAAATTAAGTTCAGCGGCCAGTTGCGCCACAGGTTCAAAATAGGCTTTGGCCAGGTCGGTATTGATGGTAACGGGTTTGTTGGCGCCGTTCTGTTTAATGGTGATGGTACATTCCACGCTGCCTCGCTGCAGACCTTCGTTCAGCATATTGCGTATATCGAACTCAAAAGGTTTCAATAAAGCAGGGATACCCAGGCGAAGATCAAACTGTTTTCCATTGAGCGAACGTACTTCTACGAGATAAGTTTTGTCGGCCAATGTCTGTTCTGCCCGTCCGTAACCTGTCATTGAATGTAGCATAGGTATGTGTTGCGTGTTTGTAAATGTAGTGGAATTAATGGAATGTGATCATCTGTGCATCTGTGGCGAAATTTTTCCGCCACAGATGCACAGATGATTGCATCAAAAATCAATCCCCACCCATTTCTTCTTACTCCGTTCGTATTTTTCGAAATTGAATTTATACAGCTTGCCGGGCCGATGCGGTACATCCTGCTCCATTTCATCAATGTCTATCAGGAGGTCCATAGAAGCAAATTTTTTGCGGAAATTCCTCCTGTCAAGCGAAACACCCAGTATAGCCTCATACAGGTTTTGCAGTTCGCGCAGTGAGAATTTTTCAGGGAGCAGGTTAAACCCAAGCGGGTGCTCCTGTATTCTTTTCTGAAGCCATTGGTAACAGACATCTACAATTTCCTTATGATCAAACGCCATCTCTGCCAGGGATGACACGCCGTGCCAGTGCAGGTCGTTATCGTGTATCTTCAGTTCATGGTGATTGATATTGAGTAAAGAACAGTAAGCGATCGTAATAACCCGCCCACCCGGGTGGCGGTTGGGATGGCTGAAAGCACGTACCTGGTCGAGGAAAACATCGTTCATGCCCGTCCTTTCCCTGAGAATACGGTAAGCGGCATCATCGAGCTCTTCATCATCTTTTACCATATCGCCCAGCAATGACAAACGGTCCTCGAAGATCTCAAGATCACTTTTGATCAATAATACTTTCAGTTTGTTTTCTTCAAAACCAAAGATCACGCAATCTACTGTAAGCGGCACCCGGGGGTAAGACCCCACCAGCTTGACCGCGTCCTTGATAAGATGTGATTCCTCCACAGGTTCCGTAATATTATTTTTCATCGTAAAACTTCAGTTAGCACAAGGTGTGCCGGTATGGTTACAACCGGCCTAACAAGATACAAAGTTTCGGTATTAGCGTCCTAATTTTCAGGGTGGTTTCTCTGTGAGGCAGCAAGCGCTTACCTTTAACCTCCAATTTCGATTTATGTACGGTATTTCGCAGATACAGCAGTTACAAAAACAATCCGCCGCGTTTTTATCACTGGCGGGTGATAAGGATTCCACCATTAACGATGCAGACATTGAAACACTCAGGAGTATTCTCCGTTTTCATGAATACCGTTATTATGTAGTAAGCGATCCTTTGCTTCCTGATGCGGAATATGATCAACTGTACAAATTATTACAAAGAACAGAAGAAGCCAATCCCCAGTTGGTAACCTCCGATTCACCTACCCAGCGGGTTGGCAGCAGCCTTAACCAGGGATTTACCACGGTACAGCACCTCGTGCCGATGTTGAGTCTTGACAACAGTTATAATGCCGAGGACCTGCTCGATTTTGACAGAAAGGCCCGTGAACTGAGTGGTCTTGACACCATCGAATACTGTATCGAACCCAAATTTGACGGGGCGAGTATCTCATTGATCTATGAAGATGATAAATTGGTGCGGGCCGCCACAAGAGGTGATGGTGTGGAGGGAGAAGAGATCACCACTAACCTGAAACAGGTACGTTCCATTCCTTTGACCGCGGCTTTTTCAAAACATGGCATCAAACAAATAGAAGTAAGAGGTGAAGTCATCATGAGCAAACAATCCTTCACCAAATACAATACCATGCTGGCCGCACAAAACCTCGCGCCACTGGCCAACCCACGGAATGCCGCAGCCGGCAGTTTACGGATGAAGGACCCAAAAGAAGTGGGCAGAAGAGGTCTCGATGCATTTCTCTACCATGTCAGTTTCTTTATCACCGATGATGGATGGAAAATGTCGGATGAAACAGAAGAAAAAGATATTGCCGAACATATTTCAAAAGACAACGTATTACGCACACATTCCGGTTCACTGGAACTTTTGTGGAACCTAGGTTTCCGTTCCCCTGAAAAAGAAAAACGCGTGGTGAAAGGTATCCAGCCCGTAATAGATTACTGTCTTGAGTTTGAGGCACAACGGGATGATCTTCCTTACGAGATAGATGGCATGGTGGTAAAAGTGAACGATCTTGTATTACAGGAAAAACTGGGCATGACCTCCCATCACCCACGCTGGGCGATCGCTTTTAAATTCAAGGCAAGACAGGCAACCACCAAACTGCGTGGCGTGGAGTTCCAGGTAGGAAGAACGGGGGCGGTGACACCGGTTGCCAAACTCGATCCTGTGTATTTGGGAGGTGTAACCGTATCCAGTATTTCCATACACAATGAAGAATACATCAAAGAAAAGGACCTGCAGATAGGCGATACTGTTTTGATAGAACGTGCCGGTGATGTAATACCGCAGATTGTAAAATCCCAGCCCGAACTGCGCGACGGAACGGAACAGCCGATCCTGTTTCCCAAAACATGCCCCGTTTGCAAAAGCGAATTGGCCAAAGAAGAAACAGAAGCCGTATGGCGATGCATCAATATTGAATGTGAGGCACAGGTGGTGGAGAAGATGATCCATTTTGTGAGCAAGGATGCAATGGATATCAAAAGTTTTGGCGACGCCAATGTGCGGAAATTTTATGAACTGGGATTTTTGAAAGATATACCTGGTATTTACCGGTTACCCTATGAAGAGATAGGGAAGATGGAAGGGTTTGGGAAAAAGAGTATTGATAATCTCATGTCTGCCATCGAAGCATCCAAACAACAGCCATTACACCGGTTGGTCTATGGATTGGGCATCCGTTTTGTAGGTGAAACAACTGCCAAAACACTGGCCAATACCGTACAGCATGTGTTTGACTTCAAAACAAAATCAGAAGAGGAACTGACACAGATGGAAGACGTAGGTGTGAAAGTGGCGAAAAGCATTCACCAGTTTTTCCAGAACGAACAGAATATTCACATGCTGGAAGAACTGGAAACTTTGGGACTGCAGTTAAAGAACCAGAAAAAAGAAGCGGTAGCCGCCGGGGCATTGACAGGAAAAACTTTCCTGTTCACCGGCACCCTTGCCAAACTGAAACGCAGCGAAGCGGAAGCGATGGCAGAGGGACAGGGCGGTGTGATAGTAAGTGGTGTAAGTGCAAAGCTCAATTACCTTGTTGTGGGCGAAGATGCTGGGAGTAAACTGGAAAAAGCAAAAAAGATTAACACGATCAAGATTATATCGGAAGATGAGTTTTTACAATTAATTCTTTGAACCAAGTTATAACTTTTGTATGTTACAAACAGCCTCACTGAAATTTCTAAAAGCACTTGCTAAAAATAACAACCGTGAATGGTTTGAAAAAAACCGCAAAGATTATGAAGCTACCAAAGAAGATATGATCCAACTGGTCAACCATGTGATAAAGAGTCTTGGTAAAAAAGACCCAACCATAGCTTCTTTAAATGGAAAAGATTGCCTCTACCGCATTAACCGTGATGTACGTTTCAGCAAGGACAAATCGCCGTACAAAAAGAATATTGCCGCCAGCCTGATCATGGGTGGAAAGAAAGCTGATTTTGCAGGATACTATATTCATATCGAGCCGGGTGGAAAATCTTTTATCGGTGGTGGAAAGTATATGACCGACCCGGATATGCTGAAAAGAATCAGGCAGGAGATAGATTATTCATGGGATGAGTTTAAGTCGATCATCCGCAGTAAAAAATTCGTTGCTGTGTATGGCAACCTGGATAAAAGCAAAGAATTATCCTTAAGCCGTGAGCCAAAAGGATACGAAAAAGACAATCCCGCTATTGAGTATATCAAACTTAAAAGCTGGATCGCAATGATCGAGTTGACTGATGAAGACCTGACCGGTAAAGATGCTGTCAAAAAAATAAGTTCCGCTTTGGAGGCTTTGCACCCGCTGCTTATGTTCTTAAACCGCGCGATTGCAGGTTAGTTTTGCCACAGATTACACAGATTTTTTTTCTGTGTTAATCTGTGTAATCTGTGGCAAAAAAAATGCCCCGCATCAAGCGAGGCATTTACCATCCATATTCACTCACAATAAGTTCTTCCCCATCAGGTATTCAGCGATTTGAACGGCATTGGTGGCCGCACCTTTGCGAAGGTTATCGCTTACTATCCACATGTTTAATGTATTGGGTTGTGTTTCGTCGCGGCGGAGCCTGCCTACAAACACTTCGTCTTTTTCATGCGCCCATAAAGGCATCGGGTATAATTGCGCGGCAGGATCATCCTGCACGATCACACCAGGCGCTGCGCTTAAAATGCTTTTTAGTTCTTCCAGATCAAAATCATTGGCAAACTCAACGTTTACGCTTTCGCTATGACCGCCTACCACCGGAATACGCACCGTGGTTGCTGTTACACGGATCGAGTCATCACCCATGATCTTGTTGGTTTCTTTTACCATTTTCATTTCTTCCTTGGTGTAGCCATTATCCAGGAACACATCTATCTGCGGTATCACGTTCAGGTCGATCTGGTATTTGTAGGCCATTTCACCTTCCTGGTTATTTCTTTCATTGTATAACTGGTCAACCGCTTTTTTACCGGTACCGGTTACGCTCTGGTAAGTGCTTACTACCACACGTTTGATTTGGTATTTTTTATGCAGCGGCTGCAGGGCCACCACCATCTGTATAGTAGAACAGTTAGGGTTGGCAATGATCCGGTCGTCTTTGGTGAGTACATCCGCATTTACTTCCGGCACCACCAGTTTCTTGGTAGGGTCCATTCTCCATGCGGAAGAATTATCGATCACAGTAATACCTGCTTCGGCATATTTTGGCGCCCATTCCAGTGAAGTGCTGCCACCGGCAGAGAAAATAGCTACGGCGGGTTTGGCATCGATACCATCCTGCATGCTTACTACCTTGTATTTATTTCCCTTGAATTCCACTTCCTTACCTACAGATCTTTCTGAGGCAACCGGAACCAGTTCCGTTACGGGAAAATTACGTTCGGCCAATACCTGCAACATTTTGGTGCCAACCAGTCCTGTGGCGCCTACGACAGCTACTTTCATTTGGGTTTTGTTTTTGGTTAATTTGGTAATAGGTATAAAAAAAGCCCTCCGTTTCAGGGAAGGCTCTCAGTATATTTTTAATCATACACAAACGTAAAGCACTTCCCGTCAGAGAGGTTTCTTAATGCGTTTTGTATGTTTCATTGTTATCATTGCGGGGCGAAAATAAGCGTGCTGTGTATTTTAACCAAAACTATTTTTCAAAATCGTCTGTAAAGCAAATGACTGTTTAGATAGATTATCATAACATGATCTCTGCGCAAACTCCTGTAACTCATGTTCTCTGCGGTGAAAATCGTTTCATAAATCCAGGATGAACGAATGCCGAAATGTTCTTTCACCGCAGAGAACATGAGTTACAGGAGCTTACGCAGAGTAAAATGCAACAAAAAAAACACCGGCAGAACCGGTGTTTATACGTAGTTATTCTTAAAATTTAACACTACTTATACCAAACTGATATCAAAATTCACCAACTGCACAAACTCTCCCATCCTCGCATCGATATCCGCCCTGGTGATCGTACGTAAACGCTCTGTGCCAAATTTTTCCACGCAGAAAGAAGCCATCGCACTTCCTACGATGATAGCGGTCTTCATGTTCTCGAAAGAAATATCTTTTGTACGTGCAATATGACCGATAAAGCCACCTGCAAACGTATCGCCTGCCCCGGTTGGATCGAATACTTCTTCCAGCGGAAGCGCCGGTGCAAAGAACACCTGTTTATCATGGAACAGCAGGGCGCCATGTTCCCCTTTCTTGATGATCAGGTATTTAGGACCCATCTTCATAATGGTGGCAGCCGCTTTTACGAGTGAATATTCACCGCTCAGTTGTCTTGCTTCACTGTCGTTCACCATCAGTACATCCACCATAGAGATGGTCTTCTTCAGGTCATCCATCGCCACTTCCATCCAAAAGTTCATGGTATCCATGATGATCAGGCGTGGGCGTGTTTTGAGTTGTTCAATCACACTGCTCTGTACAGAAGGCAGCAGGTTGCCCAGCATCAGGAACTCGCAATCCTGGTAGCTGTCGGGTACTACGGGTTGAAAATTTTCGAGAACGTTCAGTTGCGTGTCAAGGGTATCACGGCTATTCATATCCATGTGGTAGCGGCCGCTCCAGAAAAAGGTTTTTTCATCTTTTTTGATCTGTACGCCCTCGAGTGATACGCCCCTATTGGTAAGTGCATCCAGTTCTGACTGGGGAAAATCACCGCCTACAACAGAGATCTGTTTAACGGGGGTAAAATTGGTGGCACACCAGGCGATATAGGTACCGGCGCCGCCGATGATCTTATCGCTTTTTCCAAACGGAGTTTCAATGGCATCAAAAGCCATGGAACCGACAACAACTAAAGACATAAAAATGGTTTTTGGTATCGGGGGGCGAAATTAGTGGAATAATGGATACAATTGCCAGTTCCCTGTTGCCGGTAACCGGTTACGGACAACAGGGAATTGGTAATTTAAACTAACGGAAATTAACTTATTCTTGCTTTTTCTTACTAACAATTGTTATCTTCGTGCTATGGCAAGAATCAAAACAGATAAGAACATCTCCCGCAAAGATGTGATCGTAACCAAAGCGGCTGCCCTGTTTCGTGAAAAAGGGTTCAAAGCGGCCAGTATGCGCGACCTCGCTGAGGCCGTAGGGGTAGAAGCAGCAAGCCTGTATAACCATATCAAATCTAAAACGGAGCTGTTACATGAATTGTGTTTTGGTGTGGCTAACCGTTTTATGCATAAAATAGACGAGATCGAGGCGGAACAGGGTAACTCGATAGAAAAAGTAGAAAGATTATTGCGTTTTCATATCAACGAAATGATCAACCACTACGAAGAAGTATATGTAAGCGACCGCGAATGGAAACACCTGGCCGATCCCTACCTGTCCAATTTTCAAAACCAGCGTCGTATTTACCGTAAACGTTTCGCCGCCATTATTGAAAATGGTATCCGTAATAAGGAGATCAAAAAAATTGATGCGCCTACTGCCGTACTCATTATGCTGCATGCCATCAGCGGTATTGAAAGCTGGCACCGCTCTACGCAAAAAATCAGCGCTGAGGCTTTAGAAGAAAATATGATCACTATCCTTGTGGGTGGTCTCGTGAGTAAATAAAACCTGTCTTCTGCGGAAGCGTTATTGCTATGTCCATCCATTTTCATACACTGGCAGTTAAAGAAGTGAGAAGAGAAACCAGTGATTGTGTTTCGATCGCCTTTGCCGTTCCTGCGGAACTCAAAGAAACCTTTCAATTCAAACAGGGGCAGTATCTCACACTCCGTACACAGATCAATGGAGAAGAAGTGCGCCGCTCCTATTCTATCTGCAGCAGTCCGCTGGATAATGAATTGCGTGTGGCCATTAAAAAAACAGAACAGGGTCTTTTTTCTACGTATGCGAATGAGCAATTGAAAAAAGGTGATGTACTGGATGTCATGCAACCCATCGGGAAATTTTATGTTGAACTGGATCCGTCACAACGCAGGCAATACATCGGTTTCGCGGCGGGAAGTGGTATCACGCCTTTGCTATCGATCATCAAAACAACTTTACTTACAGAACCCCTAAGTTCCTTCACACTGGTATATGGCAACCGTAATCGCCATTCTATCATTTTCAAAGAAGAGTTGGAGGCATTAAAGAACCTGTATATGGATCGCTTCCGTATCATCTATATTTTATCGAGAGAAAAAACAGATGCTGCGATCAATTTTGGCCGTATCGATGCAGATAAATGTTGTGCGCTTTGTGAGAAAACACTTGATATGCATAACACAGATGCTTTTTTTCTGTGCGGCCCTGAGAATATGATCTTTTCCGTTAAGGAACAATTGGAGAAGGTGGGCGTTGACAAAAAGAAAATACATTTTGAACTGTTCACTTCTCCCGGGGGTAAAAAGATGGCGGATGACAGACCGGAGATGACAGAAAACAGCGAAGTAAAAAGCAGGATCACCGTAAAACTGGATGGCATCAGTTTTGATTTTGACCTGGGTTTTGAAGGTGATGCCATATTGGATGCCGCCCTCAAGCACGGCGCCGATCTCCCCTATGCCTGCAAAGGCGGCGTATGCTGCACCTGCCGGGCAAAGCTCATCGAAGGAGAAGTGGATATGGATGTGAATTATGGATTGGAACAGGAAGAAATAGAACAGGGGTTTATCCTTACCTGTCAATCACATCCACGGACGGAAAAAGTGGTGGTGGATTTTGATATGAAATAATCTATGACGCAAACTGGCGTTTTGCAATAGGTGCAAAATCTTTGACTATTTTTTTCTTATGAAACCTGTATGCTAAGAGTATAGCCATAGATGGTAATGATGCAAAAATCAGCGCGACTATGATTTTCCCAATAGAAATACCATTTTCTATATCTCTCAAAAGAAAGCTCCAAAAAAAACTATTGATAACTATAAGGCTTGCAATACCTCCAATAATGTTCTGCTTCACTGTATAATGGACCACCGTTTGGTCACATTCTTGTATTAATTTTCCATAAATCACTCCATAAAATATACCAACAAATTTGTCCTGTTTCCAAATGGTAAACGTATCAGCCTTTATATTTCCGCTGTATTTTGTATAATCTACGTTGAAAATTGTTTGTAAGTGTCCGCCAATTGTATTGTTGCGGTCATAATAAATCATTCTTTTAATTTCTTGCAAAGAAGGGCCTGAGACCATACTTATTTTTTTAGCTTTTGTAAGATGATAGGCTGCCAGATTTCATATCCTTTGGCATTCATGTGCAGGCTGTCCTGTGTAAATATTTCTGCTTTTTCAGTAGCATCGCTATTAAGCATGGCATTATAAACATTGATATAAGTGGCTCGTCTTTGTTTATCCAGGAAATTCTTTATCAGTTTATTTGATTCAATAACCACCGCCCTGAACTTTCTCCGGCTGGGACTGGGTTTGATCGAAACAAAAGCAACTGGCACTTTGGGAAGATGCGCACGTATCCTGTTAAACAAAATGGTAAACCTGCTTAATACCAGTTGTGCGGTAACAGTATCTGATGCAGCAATATCATTCTCCCCGCAATAGATCACGATCTGTTTGGGTTTGTAAGGAATGATCACTTCATCTGCATACCTGATCAGGTCCGGCAAAGATGATCCGCCAAAGCCACGGTTAAGGATGGGATAGCCTGGAAAATAATCCTGTACATCCGTCCATTTGGTAAAAGAAGAACTGCCTACAAAGAGGATCATGTTTTTGGCAGGCATCTGCACACTATCTTTCTTCTTAAATGCATCGATCTCTTTACGGAAAGGCTGTGCTACCGAAACCAGCGAAACCATGCTAATCATGAACCCAAACAATGCTTTTTTCATAGGCGGAAGATAAAATGAATCCATAAAGAAGTTCGCTAAAACTAACAGCTTTGTGGCGCCCGGAGGTAAAATCTGTGCCTTCTGTGGCGAAAATTATTGCCACAGAAGGCACAGATTAACACAGATTAGTATGCTAACATTCGTTAGCCATGCGTTTCTTTTCTTATTTTTACGTTTCAAACTACACCAAATGGAAAAGAACCTGGAAGACATATTTCAGGATAAGATAGACCGCGAGATCAAGATCGAGCCGAAAGACTGGATGCCGGAAAAATACCGGCAGACATTGATCCGCCAGATCAGCCAGCATGCACACAGCGAAATTGTGGGTATGTTACCGGAAGGTAACTGGATCACGCGTGCACCAAATCTCCGCCGAAAATCTATCCTGCTGGCCAAAGTGCAGGATGAAGCGGGACATGGATTATATCTCTATTCCGCAGCAGAAACACTCGGTATCACCCGTGATGAAATGTATGACCAACTGCATACCGGTAAAGCAAAATATTCTTCCATCTTTAATTATCCCACACTTAGCTGGGCCGATATGGGCGCGATAGGCTGGTTGGTAGATGGTGCCGCCATCATGAACCAGGTACCATTGTGCCGCACCAGTTTTGGACCTTATGCAAGAGCCATGGTACGCGTATGCAAAGAAGAAAGTTTTCACCAGCGCCAGGGGTTTGAAATACTGCTCACATTAAGCAGGGGCACCGAAGCACAAAAACAAATGGCACAAAATGCGCTCGACCGCTGGTGGTGGCCGAGTGTGATGATGTTCGGCCCGAAAGACGATGAGAGCCCGAACACAGTGATGAGTATGCAATGGAAGATCAAACGTTTCACTAATGATGAACTTCGCCAGAAATTTGTTGATATCTGTGCGGAACAGGTAAAAATATTAGGACTCACCATTCCTGATAAGGACCTTGTATGGAACGAAACACGCGGTCATTATGATTTCGGCGCGATCAACTGGGATGAATTCTGGGAAGTTGTCAAAGGCAATGGCCCCTGCAACAAAGAAAGACTGGATGCCAGGAAAAAAGCATGGGAAGACGGTGCATGGGTAAGAGAAGCCGCGGCGGCTCATGCGGAGAAAAGAAAACAAAAAAGATCAGCAGCATGAGTACAAATACCGAATGGCCACTTTGGGAAATATTCATCCGCAGCCGTCAGGGACTGGATCATAAACATGTGGGCAGTCTACATGCAGTGGATGCACAGATGGCAATTGAGAATGCAAGGGATGTGTATACACGAAGGATGGAAGGTGTAAGTATATGGGTGGTAGAAAGCAAACATATCCATGCGAGTAATCCTGCAGATGCAGGTGCTTTATACGATCCTGCGAATGATAAAGCCTATCGGCACCCGACATTTTATGATTTACCTGATGAACTAAAGCACATGTAATGATAGCCGCAGATTCGCAGATTTAATTTGTACAAATCTGCGAATCTGCGGCAGAAAATATTCCCGCCATTAATGAATTCATTGATCAATTATACCCTCCATCTCGCCGATAACGCTTTAATACTCGGCCACCGAAACAGCGAATGGTGTGGTCATGGCCCTATACTGGAACAGGATATTGCGATCTCGAATATTGCGTTGGATTGTCTCGGCCAGGCACGCAACTTTTATCAATACGCCGCACAATTAACCGGCAATGAAGCTACAGAAGACACACTGGCCTACCTGCGTGATGCGAACGATTTCAAAAACTGTTTACTGGTTGAATTACCCAACGGTGATTGGGCGCAAACAATCCTTCGTCAGTTTTTCTTTAGCACCTATCAATATTATTTGTACCAGCAACTACAGAACAGCAGCGATGAACAACTGGCAGCCATATCCACCAAAGCATTAAAGGAAGTCACCTACCATGTACGCTGGAGCAGCGAGTGGGTGATTCGTTTGGGTGATGGCACGGAAGAGAGTAACAGAAGAATGGAAAAAGCGATAGAGGCTCTATGGAAGTACACCGGTGAACTATTCTTAACTGCATCGTATGAAACAGCTGCATACGTTGTTGATCCTTCATCCATCAAATCACAATGGAATGAGAAGCTAAGATCTGTATTCGAAGAAGGAACCCTCAATATTCCTGGTGATGAACAAATGTTATCCGGCGGCAAAGAAGGAAAACACACTGAACATCTCGAACAGATCTTAACAGAAATGCAATTCCTGCAAAGAGCCCATCCCGGAGCGGAGTGGTAGCATTATGATAGTGTCAGACAACCATATTAATTCATTGACTACACCTGAAGAGATCAGGTCCTATATCATTCAAATACTGGAAGAAGTACCTGATCCCGAAGTACCTGTTCTGTCCGTGATCGATCTTGGCATTGTTAGAGAAATCATTATACCAACACCCCCTTCAGGAGGCCACGGGGTTGAAATTCTTGTCACGCCAACTTACAGCGGCTGCCCCGCTATTGATATGATGAAGATGGGCATCCGCATGGCGCTGTTACAACATGGCTTTACAGATAGTAAGATTACCCAGGTGCTCTCACCAGCCTGGACCACCGACTGGATCAGTGAGAAAGGAAGGGAAAAACTAAAAGCGTATGGCATTGCACCACCATATTATACGCAATCGGTTTGTACGATAGATTCGTTCCAGGAAGAAGAAGCTATCCAGTGTCCTTTGTGCAATTCATACCATACAAGACTGGTTTCACAATTTGGAAGTACTGCATGCAAAGCACTGTATCAATGTAATGATTGCAAAGAGCCTTTTGATTATTTTAAGTGCCATTAACTCTGTGAAACTCCGTGTCTTTGTGCCTCTGTGTTGAAAACTTTGTCTCTGTTTGTTCTGCCTGCTATTATTCGGGATTTTTTCAACACAGAGGCACAAAGACACGGAGTTTCACAGATAGATAAGTAGTAATTTTATATAAACAGGACCACATGTCATCAATTTTGTTTCAGGTAGAAAGCAACACCGCATTCATAACGCTTAACAGGCCCGACAAACTCAACTCCTTCAATCGGGAAATGGCTTTATTGCTGCAGGATAAACTGGATGAATGTGCCGCATCTAAAGAAATCAGATGCATATACATTACTGGAGCAGGTAAAGGATTCTGCGCAGGCCAGGATCTTGCAGAAGTGGTTGATCCGAAGGGTCCCGGTATGCAAAAAATTCTTAGTGAACATTATAACCCGATCATCCAGGGTTTACGCAATATTCCAAAACCTGTGATCGCTGCTGTAAATGGTGTAGCCGCTGGTGCAGGCGCGAACATTGCTTTGGCATGTGATATTGTAGTGGCCACGGAATCCGCCTCTTTTTTACAGGCTTTTTCAAAGATCGGGTTGGTCCCTGATAGTGGCGGTACTTATCACCTGCCCAGGCTAGTCGGCTTTCAGAGAGCAGGCGCATGGATGATGCTGGGAGATAAAATTTCTTCAGCAGAAGCATTACAAGCAGGTATGCTCTATAAAGTTTTTACAGATGATGCTTTTACAGAAGAAAGTAAAAAAATAGCCGCAACAGTGTCAGCCATGCCTACCAAAGCTTTGGCTTATATCAAACACCTGCTGAACCAGTCTGCCACCAATTCACTGTCTGAGCAATTGCAACTGGAGGATGAATACCAGCAGAAAGCCGCTGCCACCCATGATTTCAAAGAAGGTGTACAGGCTTTTCTCGAAAAAAGATCACCCAACTTTAAAGGCGAATAATATGGAAGAGAAAGATATCCTCGCAAAAAAAGTAGTAACCAGGATGATGGAAACCGACTATTTCAGTCAATGGATGGGCGTAAAAGTATTGGAGGTGAAAGATGGTTACAGTAAAATACAAATGATGCTCCGCAAAGAAATGCTGAATGGTTTTGGCATTGCACACGGCGGTATCAGTTTTGCTTTTGCCGACAGCGCTTTTGCTTTCGCCTGTAACAGCGATGGAAAGATCACCGTTGCACTGGATGTTTCCATATCCTTTCCCAAAGCTGCCAAAGAAGGCGATCTGCTTACTGCAGAAGCCAAACGTATTAATGCAACAAGACGTACCGGCTTATATCTCATTGAAGTTACCAACCAGCACAATGAAGTGCTTGCCTTATTCAAAGGCACCTGTTACAAAACAGAAAAAGATCTTTTGTAATTCATACCAGCATTATGATCTATTCATTCAAAGATTTTATACCGGTTGTTCATCCATCCTCTTTTGTCCACCCACAAGCGGCTGTTACGGGTAATGTGATCATTGGCAAAAATGTATATGTCGGTCCCGGTGCCGCTATTCGTGGTGATTGGGGTGGTATCATTATCGAAGACGGATGCAATGTGCAGGAGAATTGCACCATTCACATGTTTCCCGGTGTTACTGTTGTATTGAAAGAGGGCGCACATATTGGTCATGGCGCGGTAATACATGGGGCCACCATCGGCAAAAACTGTCTGGTGGGTATGAACAGCGTGATCATGGATAATGTGGTATTGGGCGATGAATGTATTGTTGGCGCACTCAGTTTTATCAAAGCAGATGAGGTTTTTGAGAACCGCAGCCTGATCGTTGGCAATCCTGCAAAAAAGATCAAAGAGGTATCTGATGAGATGATCCAATGGAAAACAGCGGGCACACAATTATACCAGGAGCTGCCTGAAGAAATGACTCGTCACTGGCACCCTGTTGAACCTTTGCGAGAGATACCCGAAAACAAGGTTTCCCAAAACAGCAACTACAAAACATGGAAAGAATCGATATGAATTGATGAATAGATACATGAAGAATCTACATAAATATTATGCATTATTACTGAGTTTTTGCTTTTATAGCGTTGTTGATGCACAGCAACGAAAAGATAGCATTCCCTTACACTATTACCTGCAAAATAATTTTGATACAACCTTTGTACTACATAAAGGGTCTGCCTGGGATAATTCCCCCAATTACCGGATTCTTAGTATGAAAGACCAAAAAATTTCTGCATTTACTTATACTTTTCCTTTCCCGTTCTATCGGGGACTTGGAAGTGGAATTCTACCCAAAGATCTCATAGATAAATGGGCAACCCGTTTTTCTTCTTTTCGACGTACTCTTCCGGATACAAACGAATATTTTCTACCCCGTTTGATAGCATATACAAATAAACAAGGTATCAGGAATACGCTTGATAGTATCCAGCTTGGGGCAATACAAGATGATAGCAAGGACAATACTCCTGGCTGCGGCACAAACATGTGTGCCATTTTTGACTCAGATGAGTACACGATCTGGTTCATTACTAAAAAAGAAATAACGAAGCTGTATTTCTACGCCCCGGTATTTTTCGAAAATTGTTGCCCCGGCAGTAAAGGGCGGCAAACAGCGATCCGGCTGATAAATCTTATGCAAACCGTCTTTCCCTGATATATTTCTATCTTCGCACCTAATTCGTGTCATTCGTGTCAGAAAAGAACTTTATAGATTATATCCGCATTTTCGCTCGCAGTGGTCATGGCGGCGCGGGCATCCGCCATTTTATGCGCAACAAACTTACTGCCATGGGTGGTCCCGATGGCGGTGATGGTGGTCGTGGCGGACATATCATCCTTCGCGGCAACAGTAATCTCTGGACATTGCTTCACTTACGCTATTTCAAAAACGTGCTGGCGGAACATGGCGAGAATGGAAGTAAAGATAATTGCACAGGCCGTGACGGAAAAGATATCATTATTGATGTGCCGCTGGGAACGATTGCACTGGATGAAGAAACTGGCGCTAAGGAAGCAGAGATACTCGAAGATGGCCAGCAGATCGTCTGGCTCAAAGGCGGACGCGGTGGTTTGGGTAACAATCATTTTGCCACACCTACCAACCAGGTACCCGATCACGCACAACCCGGTGAAGCCGGTGTGGAGGGATGGAAAAACCTGGAACTGAAAGTGCTGGCTGATGTAGGACTGGTGGGTTTCCCCAATGCCGGCAAATCCACTTTATTATCCGTGATCACAGCGGCCAAACCCAAGATCGCGAACTATGCATTTACGACATTGGTACCGCAACTGGGTATGGTGGAGTACCGCGACCAACGTTCATTCTGTATCGCGGATCTTCCCGGTATCATTGAAGGCGCAGCAGAAGGCAAGGGATTGGGACACCGCTTTCTCCGTCATATTGAACGCAACTCTGTTTTGCTGTTCCTCATACCTGCAGACAGCGCAGATCACAAAAAGGAATTTGACATACTGCGCAAAGAACTGGAAGAATACAATCCTGAAATGCTGCAGAAAGATTTTATCATCGCTGTGAGTAAATCTGATATGCTGGATGATGAACTGAAAGAGGCCATCACAAAAGAACTTCCCCAAAATGTTCCGCATATTTTTATCTCCTCAGTTACCAACAAGGGGCTTACCGAATTAAAGGATATGCTCTGGAAGGCGTTGAATCAAGAATAAGAATAAAACAAGTACGAATTACGAGATACGAAGTACGAGTTGTCCTAACAAACGTTCGTACATCGTAAATCGTACTTAATATTTGCTTAACATAGCAATTTAAAAATCCCCGGGTTACCTTTTTCACTTCAGCGTATTAACTGTAACGTTTAGAGGTTTGATGTACATCTATTAACCCATTTACTACCGTTACGGTATATCGTACATCTTCTGATTGTTCCCATCTAAGTTGAAGCTTGTTTGCCAACGTGGCCGCTAAGGCCCGACTGGTATTTTATTGTTCATTAAAAAATTAAAACGAAGATTATGAAAACGCAATCAATCGCAACCATCGCCAAAAGATTTTTCTTTGGTAACCTGTTAGCAGCAACCCTGTTTTTATCCGCCAATGCAAATACTGTTTCCGGCAATACAAACAAAGCACTGGACGCTGCCAAAGCAGAAGTTAAATACACTGGTCTTGATAAATACGACCAGCTGGCATTTAAAGTAAAGTACAACAACCCTTCTGGCAACACATTCAGCCTTTCTGTACTGGATGAGATGGGTGAATCACTCTTCAAAGGTTTTTATGATGAGGCCAATTTTGACAAAACCTTCAAATTACCCAAATCAGGTGTAAGCAAACTTACTTTCATCCTGGAAGACGTGAAAAGCGCCGTAAAGGAAAAATACACAGTGAATGTTAAAACCACTGTACAGGAAGAAGTTACCGTAAGCAAAAACTAAGTGTGAATTTGTAAAGCCATCGCTGTTGAGCCATCAGCAGCGGTGGTTTTTTATGGTTATACCCACAGGCTGTTGAAAAATTTTTTCTGCATTCCGATGCAGAAAAGATAATTTCAACCTATGCAGCCACAATCATGTTTATTCTGCGGGCAGACAGTGCAACTGGTTCATGTGCATGGCCATTACCAGTGCCCGGTTTGCAATACCAATGCATTGCCCTGTTGTGATGGGGATAATTGCAATACCAATTATTTACTTGTTTCTTCAGCTCCCGGCCAACAGCAAGAAAAAGATCCGCTGGACTTCGAATTACCGTTGGCTGTTCTTTCCTGATATATCCATCACGCATTCATACAAATTCTCTGTGTACCTCTGTGCCCTCCGTGCCTCTGTGGTAAAGAACATCCTCTATCGATCTGAGCGAAGGCTTTACCACAGAGGCACGGAGGGCACAGAGGTACACAGAGATAATTTTCAACCGGTACAAAATATAAGAGCCTTTCATTTTTAATGAAAGGCTCTTTGTATTGATAAGGTATAATTGATTATCCGACCGCTTCACTCTGCATGCTACGTGAATTTTTCTTCCTGTCTTCTTCATTCAGGAACACTTTACGCATACGGATGTTTTTAGGGGTTACCTCGATACATTCATCCTGCTGTATGTATTCCATACATTCTTCCAGTGTGAACTGTAATTTGGGTGTGATACGAACACTATCATCACTACCGCTTGCACGGTGGTTGGTGAGTTTTTTCATTTCCACCGCATTTACGTTCAGATCGCCTGGTTTGATGTGTTCGGCGATCACCTGTCCTACATACACTTCGTCACCGGGTTCAATAAAGAATGCGCCCCTGTCCTGTAATTTATCAATGGAATAAGCTGTGGTAGTTCCCTGGAACTTGGAGATCAGTACACCATTGTTTCTTCCCGGAATAGGGCCTTTCCATGGTTTGTAGTCGATAAAACGGTGCGCCATTACTGCTTCACCGGCAGTTCCGGTAAGCATTTGTGAACGCAAACCGATCAGTCCCCTTGACGGGATCTCAAATTCAAGGTGCTGCATTTCTCCCTTGCTTTCCATCACCTGCATCTCGCCTTTGCGTTGTGTAACCAGGTCGATCACTTTACCGCTGAATTCAGCAGGTACATCCACTACCAGGTTCTCGTATGGTTCATGTTTCTTTCCGTCTATGATTTTTACCAGTACCTGTGGGTTACCAACGGTCAGTTCGTATCCCTCGCGGCGCATGGTTTCTACCAGTACACCCAGGTGCAGGATACCACGGCCGAATACATTAAAGCTATCAGCGCTGTCTGTATCTTCTACCCGTAAGGCAAGGTTCTTTTCTGTTTCTTTCATCAAACGGTCACGCAGGTGACGTGAGGTCACAAACTTTCCGTCTTTACCAAAGAAGGGTGAGTTGTTGATGCTGAAGGTCATACTCATCGTTGGCTCATCCACACTGATCACCGGTAATGCTTCCGGCGTGTCAACATCAGCAATGGTATCACCGATATTGAAATCTTCCAGCCCTACTACAGCGCAAAGATCACCAGCAATTACTTCTGTTACTTTGCGTTTGCCCATTCCTTCGAACACATACAACTCTTTTACACGTATTTTTTTGATGTTACCATCAGTCTGTACCAATGCAATCTGCTGGCTTTCTTTAATCGAACCACGTGTTACTTTACCGATGGCGATACGACCCAGGAAAGAAGAGTAATCCAGTGAAGTGATCTGCATCTGCAGCGGTCCTTCGTTTACTTTAGGAGCAGGTACATATTTAATGATACCATCCATCAGTGTCAGGATATCTTCTTTGGGTTCCAGGCTGTCGTTGAACCAGCCATTTTTTCCGCTACCATAGAAAGTAGGGAAATCCAGTTGCTCTTCTGTAGCATCGAGGTTGAAGAATAATTCAAAAACCGCGTCATGCACTTCGTCAGGACGGCAGTTTGGTTTATCTACTTTATTGATCACCACTATCGGGCGAAGGTTCAGGTGCAGGGCTTTCTGGAGTACAAAACGGGTCTGCGGCATCGGTCCTTCAAAGGCATCGACGAGCAAAATAACGCCATCGGCCATTTTGAGTACGCGTTCCACTTCACCCCCAAAATCACTGTGGCCCGGGGTATCGATCACATTTATTTTAACGCCATTATAGGTTACCGCGGCATTTTTACTGAAAATGGTGATGCCCCTCTCCCTTTCCAGGTCGTTGCTATCCATGATCAGATCACCGGTTTCCTGGTTGTCGCGGAAGACCTTAGTTGTTTGTAAGATCCTGTCTACCAATGTAGTTTTGCCATGGTCAACGTGTGCTATGATGGCAATATTTCTTATTTCCATGAAAAAAATTGAGCGGCAAAGGTACGGGATTACAACGGGAGGGCAAAGCCAAAGAAAACTTAACGAAAAAGCAGCATTGGGATGAGGTTATGGCCGTGGGAACAGCTTCCAGGCCCGGTTTTAATGCCCGATACCTCTGAAAGCTCAAAATTGAAGGCTCAAAGCCCGGTACAAAGACTTTCTGTACTTTTAAACAAAGCTGCTTCCTATGCGTTTCCTCAAAAGATTATTTGTTGTACTGCTGGTACTGATGATTATATATGTGTTGGGACCATCACCCGCCAAACCCGTATATACCCACGACCTCCCCGCTGTGCCTGCGATGCCTGTTGCGCTGGAAGCCTATATCAGTCAGCAGGAATCACAACACAAAGTCAAGCCCGATAACGAGGCAAGGATCGTTTGGGCCGATTCGCTGAAACAGAAAACGGAATATGCGATCATTTACCTGCATGGTTTCAGCGCGAGCCAGGAAGAAGGCAATCCTGTTCACAGGAATATGGCCAAACAGTTTGGCTGCAATCTTTACCTGGCAAGATTGTCACAACATGGCATTGATACTACGGATGCACTGATCAATATGACCGCTGATAATCTATGGGAATCCGCCAAACAGGCCTATGCTATAGGCAAGCAGCTGGGTAATAAAGTGATCATTATGGGTACTTCTACCGGGGGTACGCTTGCATTGCAACTGGCAGCGGCGTATCCTGAGATTGCCGGACTGGTACTCTATTCTCCCAATATCGCCATCAACGATCCCAATGCGTGGATCGCCAATAATCACTGGGGGCTACAATTGGCAAGGCTTGTTAAAGGATCAAAATTCAACACTGCCAAAACAAATACACCTGAATATAACCAGTACTGGAACCGTCAATACCGGCTGGAAGCGGTTTCGCAACTACAGGAACTGCTAGAAACCACGATGACACCCGAAACATTCGCTCGTATCAAACAACCCGTACTCACTTTATATTATTATAAGGACGAACAAAACCAGGACGGTGTGGTAAAAGTTTCTGCCATGCAACAAATGATGCCTAAACTCGCAACACCCGGTACCAACCAAAGGATCATTGCTATGCCCAATGTCGCTAACCATGTAATGGCATCGCCGATACAGTCTAAGGATGTAGCGGGAGTGGAAAGGGAGACGGTGGCGTTTATGAAGGAAATACTTCTTTTGAAGAGTCTGTAGTTCCAGTTTGGAGTTTGGGGTCTGAAGTTTGGAGTTATGCGTGACCAGGTTGCCTCAAACCAGCAACTTTGAACAAATAACAACTCACAACTTCAAACTCCAAACTCCAAACTGAACTTCCTATCTTTCGCCTATAAAACGATCGCTATGCCACGAAGTAAAATCGCCGGTATCGGTAAATATATTCCGCCCCATACTGTTACGAATAAGGACCTGATGCAATACATGGATACGACCGATGAATGGATACAGGAAAGAACAGGTATCAAAGAAAGACATTATGCGCACCGTACAGAAGAAACCACCACCACCATGGCGGTGGAAGCGGCAAAAGTTGCGATAGAAAGAGCGGGTATTACGGCGCAGGATATTGATTTTATTGTTTTTGCCACACTCTCACCAGATTATTACTTTCCGGGCTGCGGCGTGTTGTTACAGCGAGCCATGCAGATGAAAGAGATCGGCGCACTGGATATACGCAACCAGTGCAGCGGGTTTGTTTATGCACTAAGTGTTGCTGACCAGTTCATCAAAACAGGTATGTATAAAAACATACTGGTAGTTGGCAGTGAAAAACATTCTTTTGGACTTGATTTCTCAACACGCGGAAGAAATATCTCGGTGATCTTTGGTGATGGCGCCGGGGCGGTTATACTACAGGCAACAGAAGACGATAACCGCGGCATACTGAGTACACATCTTCACAGCGATGGTGCATCAGCAGAGATACTCGCCATGTATAACCCCGGCACCCATGCCAACCACTGGGCGGATAAAAATTACGCGGATTTCGATACCGCCGAAATTGGTGAGATGTTTATGAGTCACGATATGATAGATAAGGCACAAAATTTTCCTTATATGGACGGGCAATCGGTTTTTAAAAAAGCCGTGGTAAAATTTCCCGAAGTGATCATGGAAGCCTTACAAACAAATGGTTTACAACCGTCTGATATCAATATGCTGATACCGCACCAGGCCAACCTGCGCATCAGCCAGTTTGTTCAGCAGAAACTACAGCTCCGCGACGACCAGGTATTTAACAATATTCAACATTACGGTAACACTACGGCTGCCTCCGTTCCCATAGCTTTGTGCGAAGCCTGGGAAAGCGGGAAGATCAAAGAAGGCGATCTCGTTTGCCTGGCAGCTTTTGGCAGTGGATTTACCTGGGCGAGTGCGTTGCTGAGATGGTAACTATGAGCCATGAGCCTTCAGCTATCAGCTTTCAGCCTGGCACAAATTTATTATGGAACACCTATCATTATAATAGCAAATAGCTGATAGCTAATTAACCTCACATCGAAAAACGGAAATGACCGATAGAAAAATTATTTACTTACTGAACCCTATATCCGGAACATCCAAAAAAGATGGGTTGCGGAAACTGATCGAGAGAGAAACGGCGGCGCAGAATATCCCATTCGAATTTCACACCACCAATACCGATGGCGATTATGACCTGATCCGCGATAAAGTATTGCATGAAAATGTTACGGATATCGTTGTGATCGGCGGTGATGGAACGGTGAACCAGGTAAGTGGTGCTTTATGTCAGCTACCTGTACGATTTGGTATCATTCCCGTTGGTTCAGGCAACGGATTGGCGCTTGCTGCCGGCATTCCCACCAAACCACAGCAGGCATTGGCGCTTATCTTCGCCGGCAAATCGCAGAAGATCGATGCCTTCAAGGTAAATGACCAGTATGCCTGTATGCTAAGCGGTATCGGTTTTGATGCACAGGTGGCGCATGATTTTGCCAGCAAATCTACCAGAGGGCTGATCACCTACACCCAACAAAGTATTATTAATTTCTTTAAGGCACACCCATACCAGTTTGAAATAGTGCTGGATAATTTTTCTTTTTTTACCGATGCTTTTTTTATCAGCATCGCCAACAGCAACCAGTTCGGCAACAATTTTACCATCGCACCGGAAGCAAGTTTGCAGGATGGCTTACTGGACATTGTAGTGGTACAGAAAATGAACAAGGCGAAACTTCCATTCGCCATCCTCCAGCAGATGCGGGGTAATAACAAACTACAGCAACTGGTAGAAGATATGAGCAAGAAAAACATCCTCTACTTCCAGACACCTTCCTTAACGATCCGCAACCTGAAACATGCACCATTACATATTGATGGTGAACCGAAAGAAACAGAAGATGAGTTCAGAATTGAGATATTGAAAGATTGCTTTGATCTGATACAGTCTTAATATAGCTTTTGGAAAGTTTACAACTTTCCAAAAGCTATCTGTCAGCAGTTTTTTCAAACAACATACTTTTAAAATTAAATCCGCCCTTTTCAAAAAGTACCCGGAATGTGTGTACACCTTTAGAAAGGACAACATTTTCAACCCCCACTTCTTTCCAGTTCTGCAGACCGCCTGTACTAGGTATGTCGCGAGCGTTGATGATACTCTTTTCGTTAATCAATAAAGACAGTTCTCCCCCTTCCTTATCCGAAGTCACCGTAAATGATATTTTGTATTTGCCGGCTTCATTTACATGAATGGTGTACTTCAACCATTCCCCATCTTCCGTATTGAAAACATGATAGCCATCTGCATCCCTTCCAATATCAACACCATCGTTACGGTAGGCACCGCCGCGGTTGCCTACTGTGTTTACGCCAGGTGTGTATTGGTATCGCGCTGTATCCTTATCATAATAGGCAATGCGCTGGCTGCCCATATCAAAATCCACCGCATGAATGGTGGTATTGTTCTTATCTATCACCAGCTTTTTGAATGGCGCAGTACCGGTGTCCTGCACCTGTCTGAACATGGCATCTACTACATCCTTGTGATAAATATTGTTCTTGATCCTGGTATTCTGCAGCAGGTCCTGTAATATCCGCCAGGCTTCGGCTTCAGAGGGTTTTTCGCTTGATTTTGCCGTCATAAAATCTACCAGTTTCTGGTAACCATCCGGCTGCCTGATCTCGAGCGGGTTGTTGATGCCCATTTTCTTTTCCTGCCACCATGCCCAGCCGATATCATTTTTTTCCACCAGACCAATCGCTTCAGTGAACCAGGTATTGGAGTTTTCACCCGATTCGCCCAGCCATAACGGGATATTGAATTTATCCTGCAAATCAAGGAACCGCTTAATGGAGCCTGTGTTATTGAAGTTTCCATATTTGTGAAAACTGATCACCATATTATCATCCCAGGTAGGTGTGATGCCATTATAGTTATTTCCAAAACCATTGCCTTCAATGATCACAATATGGTTCTTATCCACTTCCCTGATGGCTTTGGTCATATCGATCAGCAACTGCTGGAGCGGAACATTGTTTTTTTCTTCTGTACCACGGAAATCTTTCGGATCATCAAACCCCCAGTTGGGTTCATTGATGATATCATAACCGCCGATCCATTCTTCTTTGGAATAACGCTCTGCCAGCTTTTTCCATAAAGCGATCGTTTTTGCTTTATTCGCTTCACTCTGCCATAAAGAAGGTTTGGCGGGATCGCGGTCCGATATCGGAAGATCATTGCCCTGTCCGCCGGGTGCCGCATGAAGATCGAGGATGAGGTAAACTTTGTTTTGTTTGCACCATTTCAGCAAACTGTCCGTCATGGCAAACCCTTTCTCCAGCCATGTATGCATACCGGCTACAGGTTCCTGTTCCACAGGAAGCGTGTACAGGTTATAATGCATCGGCAGCCGGATGGAATTAAATCCCCAGCGGGCCATTGAATCAATATCGGTCTTTGTGGTATGATGCAACAGCCATTCCTCATAAAACTGTTTTGTTTTTTCGGGGCCGACCAGTTCCTGTATCTTCTCCCTGATCACGTACTGCCGGCCAAGAGCACCCAATCGGAACATATATCCTTCCTGCAACATCCACCCACCGAGGCCCATACCCCGGAGAATTATTTTCTCGCCTTTACCGTTGACGATAATTTTTCCTTTGGTTTTTAGAAAGCCCTGTGCTTCTGCACGGAGTATGCCGGTGATGGCTATAAGAAAAAAGCAAATACTGATTGGTGATTTTTTTATTCGCATAACAGTAGTCCGGGTAATGTAGCGGATATGACTAAATTAAGTGTTATTCTTTATTGGCAGACCTGCACGATTGCCGTCTTGATGACATCCAGGAAATTTCGCTAAGAGTAGATAAGAGAAACCTTTTTTAGCTCTTTTTCTCTTATCCACTCTTAGCGAAACCCTTTTATAATTTTGTTTGTGTTTTTTATTGACCTCTTGATCAATCAGTTCAATCAATACTATTTATCATAATGAAACCGGCACTGAAGAATATGCAGCCGCTTATCCCTTACAGCATACACTAAACGGTGCTCATCACTGATCCTCCGGCTCCAGCATCCGCTAAAATTCCCTTTTAACGGTTCAGGTTTACCGATACCCTGGAACGGAGATCGTAAAGTGTCTTTAATTAAGTCATTTACACGTTGCAATACCTTTTTATCTGTTCGTTGCCAGTACAGGTAATCATTCCAGGCCATGCTGTCCCAAACAAGTTCCATTAATCTTCTATTAATCCTTTTTTGATGTATTTGCCTGCATTCATGTTACTGATCGCTTTTTCCAATCGTTGACGGTTGGCCTTGCTGCTATTCAGGTGCAGGGTTTCCTGTATGCTGTTATATTCTTCCAGGCTCATCACAACAACATTTTTTCCCTTACTTCTTGATACAACCACGATGTCCCCATCATCGTTCACAATGTTGAGGTTTTCTGCCAGGTTGTTACGGAACTCGCTATAGTTAACAACTTTCATACGTACTTATTTAAGTACAAAAATAAGGCTTTATCTGGTTATTCCATGATCCGTTTCAGTTTCTCAAACTCTTCCCGGTTGGTCGCATTATCCAGCGCCAAAGCAATATCCCTTTTTTCCGCAGCAGTCAGGTGAAAACTTAAACTGGCTGGCGCCTCTTTTTTGGTGGGTGCATACTGGAGACTGATTCGGTAAAGGGTTGGACCATACGCTTCTGACATATACTCCAGTGCATCATGCTGGTAATAATCCTGTAGTTTGAACAGGTTATTTTTCAGGCTGATAAAGGGTTTGGTAAGAATGCTGAGGAAATCATTTTTTTCAGACGGATCATCCCATAAACCCAAACTCCGGTCACGTATCTGGAGCAATACTACTTTGCTGGTATTTTTTTGCAGCCAGTCTTTGAATACGGTGATAAACCGCAGCGAAGATTCCTGCCCGAAATTATCACGCAGACCCGCATCCATTACATCAATCACCGGGTTGCTAGGCAGCCATACATTGGGAAGCACATAGGGGAACGATGCATTCATCCGCAAAGCAGAAAGTATATTGATGCTCATGCCATCCTGTTTTTTAAAGAAAGAATTAAAATCCACCGCATCGGGATCAAAAGGTGTGATGGTGCCGCTATCAGAAGTCGCCCGCATCAGGAAACGGACAGGATGCGTGGCGATCATCATTTTTCTTCCATCGTGATTGATCACTGAATTAAATATCATGGCTGGAAGTAATGCCTGTTCTTCAGGTTGCACATAATAACGCAGGGTTCTTCCTAAAAGTCCGTGAGTATTATCATTCAGTTTTTGCTCAAAAGCATAACCGCGGTCCTTTACATACTTGTAGCCATTCACTTCAAACTTCTGAACAGGACCAATGATATCCCTGGTAACAAAAGACGAGAATAAAGGGCTCAGGAGATCTTTTGAAATATCTTCTGCATAGGTTTTATCCTGCAGGTTGATATTTTTCCCCAATATTTTCTGGTAATACAGTTCCCTGAAATACGCCGCGCCCAGCATACCGCCCGATGCGCCATTGATCATCACAGTTTGCTGCATAAGTTTCCCCTGGAACAAACTATCCAGCCGCTGCAATGCGTTCATCGTAAAGGTGGCGCTGCGTGTGCCGCCGCCGCTGGTATTGATAATATACAGTACCGGTTTATCTGTGCCCTGCCTGGCCTTCCATCTTTCAAGCACATGAATATAATGCTGCTTATCCACTTCCATCGCTGAATCATTGGCCAGTTGCCAGATAGTTTCACGGTTGTAAACAGGTCGTTCGTTTACATTGAGGTAATTCAATCCATACGCTTTGTTTCGTGGATCTATCCATTCCTGCTGGTAAAAAAAGTTGATGAGAAAATAGATAAGCACCAACGCGGGCAGGCTCCAGCTTCCGAGGAACATCACAATCGCTCCCGAGAGCGCGATCAGTATCGCAAAGAAAATAGTAATACTGGCCGCAGCAGGTATCTGGAACAATCGCGCGTCTGAAATATATCCTATCAATACCAGGAAAATAAATGCGATCACGATCGCTATCACTGCGGCTACATGGTGACGTTTGAAAACAGAGTCGAGAAATCCCTGTGTGTAATGACGTACATCGCGCGGTTTGCGCAAACTGAGCCTTGCACTGAAGAACCAGTCTACATCCAGCTCCGCTCTTTCTTTTGGCAGTGTTGATTTCAGGATCATTTCATTATAACGCGTGTTCTCCGATTTGATCACTTCGCCTACACTCCGGTAAATCGTTTTATCCGCACCAAAAGAATACATGAATGCGATCAGTAACGATATGACCAGTCCGCCTGTAAACCCTGCTATCAGCCATATAATTTCCCAGCCATGAAACAGTTCCTGGTAACGGGAATAATAGATGGCCCTGAACAGGTAATACAACAGGAACAACAGCGGTAATACCGCATTGTTGATACAATATTTCAGAAAAGGCTGTGCAGTAGTGGCCAGGAACAATACACTTCTTCCATGCAGGATAAAAGTGGTAATGTTCCAGCTCACGATAAAGATCCCTATGGTAAATCCAACAATGGCCGTACTGATCGGGGTTACTTCTCCAAAATATTCCGGTGCAAGAAATAAGGAATCGGCGCCAAACGTGTGCATGAATCCACCACCGATGGTTGCGAACAATATGTACCAGAAAACCAGCAGTACCTGGTACCTGCGGAAATGCAGCAGAAACAACTGCATAGGAAGTGACCGCCAGAAACCGACCAGGTATTTTTTCATCGCGGATTACACGGATTTATCTATGATCACAGTTTTATGGCAAAGAAGTGTCAAACCAATACGTGCAGGTTCAGTTCCGGAGCATTTTTTTCTGCGCCTTTGCGCCTTTGCGTGAAAAATTTATCCCAAGGGCGCAATCTAAACCTGAACACTATACTTATGTAAAGTTACGGATTACTTAATGGTTTTTCGAACGAGGTACAGCATCCATACCAAAGACAATAACAACAACATGCCCACCAGTTGATGGAGTTGCGCCATCCATTCAAAGTTTCCCCATTTACCGGGTATGATGCCTGTACTCGTAAGCACCGTAGTGATCCCCAATATTGCCTGTAGCAGAATGATCGACAAAGGCTGCCATCTTGTTTTTCTGAACAATTCGCTTCCGTTTACCTTAAACAACTTATACGACCAGATAACGATCAGCACCAATAATAAATACGCAAGTCCGCGATGTATAAAATGGATCAGTATTTTGTTATCGATGAAATTCAGGAGCCAGTTAGCATCCGCAAATAAATTATCCGGTATCCACCGGCCGTTAATAGTTGGCCAGGTAGGTGCGGATGTGGCGGCTTTGTGTCCCGCCATTAATGCGCCGTATAACAATTGCAGGATCAGCACCACCAGTATCCATACATTCCATTTTCGCAGTGATGTGTTTGCAACAAGTTGTTCTTTTTTCACCAGTAACTGCAGTGCAAACCAGAAAGTATAGCACAACAATCCCAGTGCGAAAATAAAATGCAGCGCGAGACGCGTAGGTTTTACATAAATGGCATCACCGGTTAAACCGCTGGCCACCATGATCCAGCCTACCGCTCCCTGTAAAGCGCCTAACAGGAAAAGGATCAGTAAAGGATTGATCATTTCCCTGCGGAAATGTTTTTTCACAATGAACCAGATAAAACCCACTGCGAATACCACACCGAGCAACCGCGCCCATAACCGATGGAACCATTCCCAGAAAAAAATGAGTTTGAAATCGGATACAGTGAATTCGAAATTGAGCAGTTGGTATTGTGGTGTCTGCTGGTATTTGGCAAACTCAGCCGCCCACGCACTGTCATTCATTGGCGGAAGGGTGCCGGTGATCACATCCCATTGTGTAATGGATAAACCGCTCCCGGTGAGCCTGGTGATACCGCCGAGCGCTATCTGTATCACCGTCATTCCCACGCCTAATAATAACCAGGTAGCAACAAGTTTAGCGGAACGATCTGTTGTATTCATACGGTTTGTCTGGTTAATGCATCCACCTGAGCATTGAATATTGAAAATTGAGTATTGAACATTTAAGCACAAAAAGAAATTTTCAATGTTCGATACGCAATTTTCAATGCTCATTTTAGAGGTCTGCCACAAAGGTACGCACGATGTTGATAAGGATATTTGGAAACTATACAGGAAAACAGAATTTTGCTTCGTGTTACAATCCTATCACCAGCTGGAACTGATGGAAGCGGGCTCCGATGAAGCGGGCCGTGGTTGTTATGCCGGACCGGTATTCGCCGCAGCGGTTATATTGCCTGTTGATTTTTATCACCCGCTTTTAAACGACAGCAAACAGGTACGCGAAAACGACCGCGAAATGCTTCGTGAGATCATCGAGGAATCCGCTGTTGCCTGGGCCGTTGCCAGCGTTGACAATGACGAGATCGATCATATCAATATCCTGAAAGCCTCTTTCAAAGCCATGCACCTGGCCATTACACAACTCAATCCCAAACCGGGTTTGTTACTGATCGATGGAAACAGGTTTACCCCTTACCCGGGTATCCGGCATCATTGTATTATAAAGGGTGATGGAATTTACACTTCTATCGCCGCCGCCAGTATCCTGGCCAAAACCTATCGCGATGCCTGTATGCGGCAGTTGCACAAGGAATTTCCGCAGTATGGCTGGGACAGGAACAAAGGCTACGGTACAGCCGAACACCGGAAAGCAATTGACCAACACGGTTTATGCAGGTACCACCGGAAAAGTTATAAGATAGAACCGAAAACCGTGAAACTATTTGAGGATGGCCATTAGCTGTTGGCTAAAAAAGTCGTTAAACTGAGCATTGTACATTAAACTCCAATAATATTCAATAACCTGTTGTGCTAGTACTCACAGTTGAGGCAAGGCAATTCTCTGTGAAACTCTGTGTCCTCCGTGCCTCTGTGGTAAAGCCTTCGCTTTGATCGATGGAGGATGTTCTTTACCACAGAGGCACGAAGAACACAGAGGTTCACAGAGACAGTTAATAGTACAACACGTTTTTCAATACTCAGATTGGGTTATTCCTCCCAAACGCCCGCACCTTCACGTATTACTTCGTACCCGTCTTCTTTGGTGCAATCGATAATGGTGGATGGGGTCATTCCGCCAATACCCCCGTCGATCACAATGTCTACCAACTTGTGGAAATTATCATACATCAGATCAGGGTCCGTGTACTCTTCCACCATTTCGCCGGGGAGAGAAGCGGATAGCAAAGGATGCCCCAGTTCCTGCACAATCGTACGTGCAATATTGTTATCGGGAACACGAAGACCGATCGTGCTTTTTTTACTGTGCAATATTTTAGGCACTTCTTTACTGGCCGGGAGAATAAATGTATAAGGACCGGGCAGGTAATTTTTCAATAACCGATACAGCGGTGTTGAAATACTTTTGGTGTATTTGCTTAGGTCACTAAGGTCATAACATACAAAACTCAGCTGTGCTTTAGCCGGGTCTATGTTTTTGATACGCGCGATCCGCTCAATGGCCTTATGCTGGAAAATATCACAGCCCAAACCATATATGGTATCTGTTGGATAGATGATAACACCCCCATCAGACAAACATTCCACCACCGTTTTGATATGACGGGGGTTGGGGTTATCGGGATGTATCTGCAGTAACATGGTATGAAAATAAGCTCTTGTAGCTTACTTTTTGGTTTTTTGACTGAAACGGTGCTATTATCCCCTCTGCCCAATCTCTGCTTCTCATGTTCTCTGCGGTGAAAGAACTTCAGCACATTCAACAACTCCGAATATCGAGACGTTTTTCACCGCAGAGAACATGAGAAGCAGAGGTTCCGCAGAGATATCCTAAATAACCATGCCCTATAAACATCAAAGGCGACCTAAAAAGGCCGCCTTTTCTTTGTTGTAACCCCCAATTAAAACTGAATAGGCAAAAGGTTTTCCCGAACCTCTTACCCACAACTAAAATTAGTACCTAATCCAATAGGAGGCTTTGCGGTAAGTACGCTATTTACAGGGTTTTTACACGGTATTTTTTACGGTTAAAAACACGCTATTTCTGTTGCGTATAAAGCAGCAATTTTGGAGGTATTCATAAATCTTGCTGTATATGGTAAGCGTAGCCCTGGTAGATGACCATATTTTACTACGTAATGGATTGGCTTCTATTGTTAATTCATTTAATGGGTATAAAGTATTGTTTGAAGCCGATAACGGAAAAAAGTTCACTGAACTGCTCGATCCCGGGGATATTCCCCAGGTGGTACTGCTGGATGTGACTATGCCCGAAATGAACGGTTATGAAACAGCTGCCTGGATAAAAACGCATTACCCCCAGATAAAAGTACTCGCGCTTACCATGATCAACGACGAACGTTCCATCATTAAAATGCTGCGCAACGGGGCCAAAGGGTATTTACTCAAAGATGCAGACCTTACTGAATTGAAAGCCGCGCTGGATGCGATCGTTAAAAAAGGCATTTTTATCAATGAACTGATGTACAACAACATCGTGCACTCGATGAACGGTCAGTACATGGATGAAGATACAGAACGGCAGAAAGCTTTTAACCTTACAGAACGCGAAAGAGAGTTCCTGCGACTGCTTTGTACCGATAAGTCCTATAAAGAAATAGCCAATGTTATGAGCCTTAGCCCGCGTACCATCGACGGTTACCGTGATATTCTGTTTGATAAACTCCAGGTGGCTTCGCGTGTTGGTCTTGTCATATTTGCTATCAGGAACAATGTGGTTGCTATCTAAGCGAAGATTTCAACACAGAGGCCACAGAGTTAAACAGAGGGCCCTCTGTTAACTCTGTGGCCTCTGTGTTGAAAAAGTCACGTAACAGATAAAGTTTACCGTAACGAAAAAACCCTTACCGGAAGGGCAAGGGTTTAAATTATTATTTCAATACTACTATCCAACAATCTCCCAAACTTCACGCCCCCTCAATAATTTATCCAGGTCGCCCTTTCCTTTCGTGGCAATGGTTTCCTGTATCTGCATGGCCATGATATCTTCATAGCAGGGGCGGTCTGTTTCATAAAATACACCGAACGGACGGGGAAAATGTCCCCCCTGTTTATTGGGATTATCAAACATACGCACCAGTATCTGTGCCTTGTAATAATCATGGTCATCATGCACCCACAGATCGTCTGCGCTCACACCATCGCCCAGTTCTACCACTACCGGTTTAAAGCCGTCGAGTTTGATGCCTTTGTTTTGCGTGGCGCCAAAAATGAGTGGCTTGCCTTGCTCGAGCATCAGGGTTTCTTCGGCCTTGGTCCCTTTCTCGGTAAATACTTCAAAAGCACCATCATTAAAGATGTTGCAATTCTGGTATATCTCGAGGAAAGAAGCGCCTTTGTGCTGGTATGAACGCGTAAGCATGGCCTGCAGGTGTTTGGGATCGCGGTCCATACTCCGTGCGATAAAAGTAGCATCTGCACCCATCGCCAATGCCAGCGGATTGAACGGATGGTCGATACTTCCGAAAGGTGTACTCTTGGTTACTTTATTCGGTTCGGATGTAGGTGAATATTGCCCTTTTGTCAAACCATAAATCTGGTTATTGAACAACAGCAGGTTCACATCAAAATTTCTTCTCAAAAGATGCATGGTATGGTTACCACCGATACTGAGACCATCCCCGTCACCCGTTACGATCCACACACTCAGTTCCGGACGTGCCGCTTTAAGTCCACTGGCCACTGCCGTCGCCCTCCCATGGATGCTGTGCATACCATAGGTATTCATATAATACGGAAAACGGCTGCTACAGCCGATACCGCTGATGATCACGATATTTTCTTTCGGTATGCCGATAGATGGCATTACTTTCTGTACCTGGGCAAGTATCGAATAATCGCCGCAACCCGGGCACCAGCGCACTTCCTGATCGGTAGCAAAATCTTTGGCGGTGAGGGTGGGTGTAACTGTTGCTGTTTCTGACATCTCTCTTGATTATAAGTAATGGGTTATTATCTATCTACTAAAATACGGTATATCAGGTGAAATAAATCCCAATTTATGCAGGATTACCCATCAATTCTTCCCAATACTCCGCTGCACGGCGCGTATGCGGTATTACAATAGTGCCGCCAACAATATTGGCCACGGCAAAAATTTCATACATCTGCTCTGTACTGATGCCCAGTTCATGGCTCTTGCCCAGATGGTATTTGATACAGTCATCACAGCGGAGTACCATACTGGCCACCAGCCCCAGCATTTCCTTGGTTTTTTTGTCCAGGGCGCCATCTTCGTATGTATTCGTATCCAGGTTCCATAGACGTTTCATTACCAGGTTTTCCTTACTTAGGATGACTTTGTTCATTTTTTCGCGGTAATCATTGAATTCCTGCACTAACTGGCTCATATTTTCGGTTTTTGAATTGTAAAAGTAGGGGTTGGTTCAACAGCTTTTGGAAAGTTGACTACTTTCCAAAAGCTATGGTTTTCAGGAATGTCTCAGTTTGAAAATCCGTGTGAGGGCTAAAGCCCATATCTTTTTGTTTTCAATAACCCCAGCCTTAAGGCTGGGGTTAGGCCAGGAAGAGGTGCTGGGCTTTAGCCCTCACACGGATTTTCAAACTGAGACATTACTTGGTTTTATTTGTATTTTACCTGTCCAAATAATTACCATGAGAATCATTCCTGTTTCCTTCCTGTTATTGATCGCTTGCACCCTATCCGCCCAGAACACCGACCGCCTGGTGAAAGTAACCGATATGCTGAAGATCAAACAACTGAATGGTGTTACCATCAGTCCTGACGGATCAAAAGCCGCATTCGTGGTAAACAGTATAGAGCCCGATGGCGATCTGAAATGGGAATACAAATTTGTGAACCAGGTGTACATCGTTCCAACAGATGGCTCCTCTGCCCCCAAACAACTTACGCGAGAACCAGCCTCACAACCCGCCTGGAGCCCCGATGGCAAGCGCCTCGCATTTGTCCGGGTGATAGATGGAAAAACACAATTGTTCGCATTATCCTTGGATGGCGGCGAAGCCATCCAGCTAACCAAATACAAGTATGGCGCATCCAACCCAAAATGGAGCCCTGATGGCAGGCAACTGCTTTTTTCTGCCAGCATTCCGCTAAAGGACCTTCTAAAAGATGCTGATCTGAACCCAGGAAAAGAAATACCCAAATGGCCCTACGAAAAACCGGGGTTTGAAAAGAATACACAATTCATTACCGGCAATGCCAAACCCGATCCCGACGGAAACACAGAAGAGATCAGGGCCTACCTGGAGGGCAATGCCAATGACCGTAAAGCCAAGGTCATCACCAAACTGAATTTTCAGGAAGAGGCTACCACTTCATCGGAAATATCTTTCAACCATTTTTTTATTGTGAATGCCGAACCGGGATCGGTACCCGTGGAACTAACCCATGGCTTTTACCGTTATACTTCCGCAGAATTTACACCGGATGGCAAACAATTACTGATTACCGGCGACAGGGATTCTACGCAACACCCTGACCGTTCTCTCGAATCAGAAATATTTATGGCAGATGTAAACGGCAACAACCTGAAAATGCTGTTGGGTAAAGAAGGTAAAACCTATAGCAACGCAAAAATATCCCCTTCGGGTAAATGGATCGCTTTTCAGCATGGCAATACTTCATTTGTTGATGTCGCCGCACTGGCGATAATGCCGGTGAACGGAACAGAAAAAGACATCATTACCATTCCATTCGACCGGAACAAAGGAAGTATTACCTGGAGCGCCGATGAAAAATATATTTATTTCACAGCACAAAGCAACGGCGGTGTGCCTTTGTATCGTGTGGATATAGCCAGCAAACAGGTTACATCATTATCCGATACCAATGCCGGTATCAGCAGTTTCGATATCAGCGGCAATAAGATCGTGTTTGTAAAAACAGAAGTAGCCGATCCATTTGATCTCTATACATCGGATGCCGCGGGAAAGAATGTAACCCGCATCAGTAGTTTCAATTACGACTGGGTAAAAAACAAAACACTCAGCATCCCTGAAAAGAAAAGTTTTGTGAACGAAAAAGGCCTGACCATTGAATACTGGGTGATGAAACCCGCCAATTTTGAAGCCGGTAAAAAATATCCCGCCATACTCAATATACACGGTGGCCCCAGCGCTATGTGGGGACCCGGCGAAAGTTCCATGTGGCACGAGTTCCAGTACTATTGCGCCAAAGGATATGTGGTGGTATATGGCAACCCGCGTGGCTCAGGCGGTTATGGCGCTGAATTTTTACGCGCCAATGTGAACGACTGGGGCACTGGACCAAGCTCTGATGTATTAACCTACCTGGACAAAGCCAGTGCAGATGGTTTTATTGATACATCCCGTCTCGCTGTTACAGGCGGTTCTTATGCGGGTTATCTTGTGGCATGGATCATCAGTCATGACCAGCGTTTTAAAGCCGCCAGTTCACAACGCGGTGTATATGACCTGGGAACCTTTTTCGGGGAGGGCAATGCATGGAGACTGGTGCCGAATTATTTTGGTGGTTATCCCTGGGAAGCCAGTACCAAAGCCATAATCCAAAGAGAATCACCCATCAATTATGTACAAAATATTTACACGCCCTATATCATTTTCCACGGAGAAAATGATTTGCGTACAGGTGTGATACAAGGTGAAATGTTATACCGCAGTTTAAAAGTGCTGGGAAGAAAGGTTGAATATGTACGACATCCCGGCGGTACACATGAACTGAGCCGCAGCGGCAACAACCGCCAGCGGATAGACCAGATGTTACGGACGATAGAGTTTTTTGGGCGGTTTATTAAACACTAGGCCGCAAATGTGTCCGCACATTTGCTGAAGTACGTATTTTGTAATTCTGGATTGGGAAATTTTGAAATTGGTTCTCAAAAAATCTGCGAATCTGCGGCAAAAATTTCGCCGCAGATTCGCAGATTAAAATTCAATTCCAAAATTTCCAAATCCAAAATTCCAAAATATTAAGAAGGATTTGTGAGGACACAAATCCGGCGTGGGATCACTTAATCCCTTTCAACCAATCCACGATCCCCAAATACACTTTCTGTGCAACCGCTGCATGAAATGCGGGTTTAACAATTTTTCTTTCATCAGATACATTGCTGAGAAAAGCTACTTCCAGCAGGCAGTTGACAAAATCGGTTGGCTGGTTCAAAAAAAAATTGAAACTGCCCACGTTTCCATAATCATCCAGCTTCAATTGCAGCATGCGCCTGAGGATGGTTTGTGATACGGGGCGAAACCCAATGTGTTTGTAATACGTGCTGGTGCCTTTGGTGGCAGGGTTACTCCCCGAGTTTAGATGGAAACTGATCACCAGGTCGGGGTCTTCCTCTTTCAAAAAAACAATCCTGTCTTTATTCTCAAAACTGGTATCGTCACGTCTTGTCAGGATAACATTTTTCACCCCTTTCTGTTTCAGGTATTTTTCCAGCGCTTTGGAAAATTTCAGTGTAAGCGCTTTTTCCGAGGCATTGGTGCGTCTGCCGCCTGCACCTGTATTCGTTCCGCCATGACCCGGGTCGATGGCTATTTTCAGGTTATTGATGGATGTTTTTAATGGCTGGTGCTTTATGCGTATCACCAGTTTTTTCTCCAGGTAGGAGATCGTATAGCCCCAATGCTGTGTATGTTTTAGTTCGATGATCAATCGCAACACATCGTCCTCTACCTGGTTATAGTAAATGTTCTTTACTTCTTTGAGTGATTGCAATTGCGTGATCCAGTTCGTATTGCTCTGCACGCCATAAATGTCCACCATGATCCGGGATGGATTGATCTCCATAAAACTCCTGTAGGGAAGTTTGGCATCCATCGCAACCAGGATACTGTCGGCATCCTTATCCCCTTTGGCCCGTATAGAACCTGTGAGGTAAAAGGGCAGTTCCTGCGGCAGGCTGTCAAAACGCAGGTATTGTTTTTCAAGATAAGCCGTATGGTATTTTGATAGCTGTACTTTGTATTTATTATCGGCAGAATCGATGACCTTGAACAGGATATTGGTATCGATATATCCCATTTTTGCACCACCCAACCGGTCCTCACCCAATCCATATAATACAGCGGGCAGTTTACCAACCGATCTTGCGGGCTTATACGTTCCGGCTACTGTTTGTGCGACCGATTGTAATGAAAGCAATAATATAAGCGGGATAAATAAGCGTTTCATAAGATGAAGTTAATCCAAAATAAAAATCACCTCAAAAAATCAACCCGCAAATAGTCGCTGATTGAAAAGTATACACCTGTCACCCAACTACCCTCCCTTTTTTTTTCTCTTTTTCTCCTATCCTCTTATTGAAACATTCCTGGTGTACAGGATGTTTGTTTCAATAAGAGGATAGGAGAAAAAGAGAAAAAAAAAGGGAAATAAAAAGGATCTCATGTACAAAAAAAACCTCATTGCTTTGTAGGCAATGAGGCTTTGTTTAGCAAGCAACCGTAAAACAAAAACCAAATATTAAAAATCTTCCTGAAAGTTAATAATTTTTTTCGGGATATTTCTTAGAAATGGTACCCATTTTCAGCCACCAGCCTGTCGGAAATACGTCTGCGGGCGTCTTTTGTATTGAATGGTTCAACTTTGGTAAAGCGTTTTAGGCCGATATGCATCATACGGAGCTCATCGCCTTCCGCAAAGCTGTTAAGGGCGTCTTTACCTGCTTTATTGATACGGTCGGCCGCATCATAGAGATACGTACGCATGATATCGGCCTGTAAACCTGTAGCCTGCTCCCCTTTTGCAGCGGTTAGTTTCATTACCCGTAACAGGGCGCTTTCGGCATGAAAGGCATCCATGGCCATATCGGCGATATTCATCAGTACTTCCTGTTCTTTGTCGAGTTGCATCATCAGTTTCTGTACCGCAGCGCCTGCCACCATCAAGATCGCTTTTTTGAAATTGGCGATGTATTTACGCTCTTTGGCAAAAGCGCCTTCGTCTTCAGCACCAAAATCAGGGATACTCATCAGTTCTTTTTGTACCGCCATGGCAGGACCCATCAGGTCCAGCTTGCCTTTCATCGCCCTTTTGAGCATCATATCCACCGTAAGCAGGCGGTTGATCTCATTGGTTCCTTCGTATATGCGGTTGATGCGGCTGTCGCGGTAAGCCCTTGATATGGTGTACTCATCACTGAACCCATTACCACCATGCACCTGAACACCTTCATCCACCACAAAGTCCAGCACTTCACTGCCGAATACTTTCAGCATGGCACATTCGATGGCATATTCTTCGGCACCGCCCAGTAATGATTCGGCGAAAGATTTACCGTTTCCGAGCAATTCTCCTTCTTTCTGATCAACATATTTAGCAGTACGGTACAACGCGCTTTCACAAACCCACATACGGATGGCCATCTCGGCCAGTTTATGCCTGATGGCGCCGAATTTCGCTATGGGTAATTTGAACTGTTCCCTTGTTTTTGCATACTGGATGGTGGCAGTAGTGGCGCGCTTGGCGCCTCCCAATGCCGCTGCACATAATTTCAGACGGCCGATATTGAGGATATTGAAAGCGATGATATGGCCCTTGCCTATTTCACCCAGTACATTCTCAACAGGCACTTTACAATCCTGGAAATATAACTGTACGGTAGAAGATCCTTTGATGCCCATTTTATGTTCCTCGGGACCTTGTGTAAATCCTTCATACCCTCTCTCTACCACGAAACCTGTAAACTTATCTCCATCAATCTTTGCGAATACGGTGTACACATCAGCAAACCCGCCATTGGTGATCCAGCATTTCTGTCCATTGAGCAGGTAATGTTTGCCATCAGCACTCAGCGTTGCCGTTGTTTTGGCGCCCAACGCATCACTGCCACTATTGGGTTCTGTCAAACCATAAGCGCCTTTCCATTCGCCGCTTGCCAGTTTGGGAATGTATGTCTGTTTCAATGCATCCGAACCAAAATACAGGATAGGCAATGAACCGATACCCGTATGCGCGGCAACAGCAACGGAAAAAGAATATCCGCCACCCAGTCCTTCATTAACGATGGTAGACGTAATAAAATCTTTACCAAGCCCGCCATATTCTTCGGGAAAAGAAGTGGAAAGCAATCCCTGCTCACCTGCTTTTTCAACAAGGGACGGCATCAGGCCCGGTTCCATTTTATCGATCCTGTCTATAACAGGCAGCACTTCCGAATCGAGGAACTGCGCGCACATATCCATTACCATCGTCTGTTCCTCGTTAAAATCCTCGGGTATAAAAATATCCGCAGCATCGCTTTCCCGGATCAGCCATTCTCCCCCTTTCAGGGCCGTATTTTGTGTTGTCGCTTCCATGGTGAGAAGTTTTATTGGTTTATTAGTTTATTGGTCCAATACACTTGAATATTGAGAGTTGAGAATTGAGAATTGAATATTCAATTCTCAATTCTCAACTCTCAATGCTCATCTATTTAGATGAGGTTATCATACACCCGCTGCAATACCTGCTTCACAACATCTATCTCCTCTTTATTGATCCCCTGTAGTGCCTCGTTCATGGTGAGGTTGGCCAGGTCGATGGTTTTGTCCTGCAGTTCTCTTGCCGAATCACTTAAGCATACCAAGTTGATGCGCCTGTCAGATTTAGAGGGCATGCGTTTTACCAGTTTCTGTTTTTCGAGGTTATCGATCAAACGTGTGATACTGGGTTTGTCGCGGAACGTACGGTTACAGAGCTCCTGCTGGCTGAGACCGTCCTCTTTCCATAAATGATAGAGTATGCTCCATTGTTCAATGGTGATCTCAAGACCCGCCTGGCGGAAATTTTTCTGTAACCTTCGGGCAACGGCAGTAGATGCCATGCCATTGATCACACTGTATAATTCGCCTCTTTTAAATTGGTTGTTTGACATATAGTTAGCTATGCAACTAATTCAAATTTAGCTAAGTTTCTGATATATTACCAAGAAAAATGAGATATTTACCCCGCGCATTAAAAAATACATCTCATGGAACTGAAGACTCCCGATCCTGGCCTTGTACTTTGGACAATTTTTTCGTTTGCCATTCTGGCCTGTATTATTTACGTCATTGTAAGACTGGTAAAGAAATACGCATAAATCAAGTCTGTGCTTAATTCCCGAACGGAATAGTTGCAGCGCTGTTTGTATTTCCTTTTTATGAACTTTCTTTGCCGGCATGTACTGGGCAGCCCTGATCATTACCGCTGTATTACTCACAGGCTATTGTCTGCTGATACTGGTTTACAGGAAATGGTACCTGCAATTGCCGGTTTTTAACCCGGACACCAAAGCTCCACCGCTTACTTTCTTTTCCGTTATCATCCCCGCAAGAAATGAGGAAACGCAGATACAGGCGTGTTTGGAGTCTGTGCTGTTACAGGATTACCCGGCCGGACTATTTGAAGTGATCGTGATCAATGATCATTCGACCGATCAAACCGAAGCGCTCATCAGAGAAATGCAGCTATCTCATCCCAATCTTGTTCTGTTAAACCTCGCGGATCACCTGGAACAGAAAGCGCTGAATTCCTACAAGAAAAAAGCCATTGAACTGGCGATCGGTCAAAGCAGGGGAACATGGATCGTAACAACCGATGCCGATTGTACTGTCAACAAAAACTGGCTGTTACTAATAGATGCTTTTATCCGCGAAAAACAACCCGTGTTTATTGCTGCACCGGTGATGTTTACCAGCAATAGCAGTTTTCTTTCCCTGTTCCAGTTACTGGATTTTATCAGCCTGCAGGGTATTACCGCAGCATCCGTATCAGCAGGTTACCATGCCATGTGTAATGGCGCCAACCTGGCTTATGAAAAAAAGGCATTTTACTCGGTCAATGGTTTCAGTGGTATCGACCAGTTGGCGAGTGGTGATGATATGTTGCTGATGCAGAAGATCAAACAATCTTATCCAGGCAAACTTGGTTACCTGTTTCATCCTGACGCCATTGTTACCACGCCGCCGATGCAGAACTGGAACGATTTTCTGAACCAGCGCATCCGTTGGGCGAGTAAGGCCGACAAATACAATGACCGGACTATTTTCTGGGTTTTGTTACTTGTGTATTCGGTCAATTTTGCATTGCTTGCATTATTGCTGGTAAGTCCTTTTGCAGAAAATGGTATTTATTACTGGCTGATACTTATCATTGCCAAAACATTGGCCGAATTAAGTTTTATGGTGCCTGTTGCGCGTTTCTTTCAACAGGAGCAGCTATTGGGATGGTTTCCGTTTATGCAGCCATTTCATATCGTGTACACCGTAATAGCCGGCTGGCTGGGAAAGTTTGGGACCTATCAGTGGAAGGGAAGAAAAGTGCAGTAAGTTTATTTTAAGGCAGGTCCTCATCGGGCCACCAGGCATAAATAATAACGGGCACCAGTGCAAAGATCGAGACGAAAAAACGGATGATACGTTTCATAAAAGATTGTTTTTAATGAAAACATGGATATTGGGGGTGCTAGCCGTACACAAATGACACCAATACTTTGCCAGAGTTTAGTTTTGAAAGGGTGATTTCGGTAAAGGGACCATTCTTTTCGGTAAACACATTAATGAATATTTACAACTGTGTCACAGAAAAACTACAAGCCATCATTCCTTACAAAACTGTTCCGCAACCGTGGCGCTTTTTTTGGATTGATACTGATCATACTCAGTCTGCTGCTTGCCATTACAGGATATTTTATCTCCCCTGATAGTTCTCCCAATGCCAACCGTATGATACCCGAGATAGGCAGTAAGCGCCCGGGGTTCAAGATCAGCCTTTTGCGTCTCAAAAGAGACCGGCAGTTGACAGAAACAGGATTTGTAAAAACAATGCTGAACGGCCGCGAAGAAATGTACCAGTATGTTCCTGTTACATCGTTTGAGCTGAAAAACGACAGCATCCTGTACCAGAAATTTGTAGATGATGGTATTACGGAGAAAAGATCGGTAGCGCGCGTATTGGCAGCAGATCAGCCGGTGGTACTTACTACCTATCATCTGGGCACCGATAAATTCGGCAGGGATATTTTAAGCAGGCTGATCATTGGTGTACGGGTAAGTTTGAGTGTGGGACTGATCGCTGTGATCATCTCTTTGACCATTGGTATCCTGCTGGGTGCCCTGGCGGGGTATTTCAGGGGATGGGTGGATGAACTGATCATGTGGTTCATCAACGTAATATGGAGTATTCCTACACTGCTGCTGGTATTTGCCATCACACTGGCATTGGGTAAAGGTTTCTGGCAGGTGTTTATCGCGGTAGGATTAACGATGTGGGTGAATGTGGCCCGTCTTGTACGCGGCCAGGTACTCGCCGTAAGGGAGCTGGAATATATTGAAGCCACACGGGCCCTGGGCTATTCACATACACGTATCATATTCCGTCATATCCTTCCCAATATCCTTGGCCCTGTTATGGTGATCGCTGCCAGTAATTTTGCCTCTGCCATTGTAATAGAAGCCGGGTTAAGTTTCCTGGGTGTAGGTGTACAGCCACCACAGCCCAGCTGGGGACTGATGATCAAAGAGAATTATAATTTCATCATCACACACAATCCCATGCTCGCACTCGCGCCCGGTATTGCCATCATGCTGCTGGTACTCGCGTTTAATTTATTGGGGAACGGATTGAGGGATGCGTTGAATGTGAGAGGAAAGCTGTAGAACAGACGAATATCGAACTGATGAATGTTGAATGATGAAGTTGAGGCAGGCAAATGTGTCCTCACATTTGCTGAATATTGAAATGCGGCAAATGTGAGGACACATTTGCGGGCGTTGGCTGTAATACTTCAACATTCCTTGTTCATCTGTTCCTTGCTCCTCTGTTCCTTGTTCTTCTGTTCAAGCACCACTATCATTCCCAAACACAACCAAAATATCCCCCCGATCTTATCCGTCTCGATCATATCGCTCATAAAATTGATCACGCCGATCATGATCAATACAACACCGGTGGTTAGTGCCGTCATTTTATAAAACCTGTCGTGCAATTGATGATATAATTTTTGTGCATACCATATCATCCCAAAAAATAAGGCACAGAATAATACGAGGCCGGTGATGCCTTGCTCCAATGCTACCAGTAAAAAATAATTGTGTACGGTTGAATGTTCAGGGTTGGCGCTTACCCAGGTTTTGAAACCGCGTACGGTGTATTTGAAATAATTCGGGTAAAATGAGTTGGGACCAAAACCGGTGACCGGTTTTTCAGCCAGCATATTGGCACCCGCTACCCATCGGTAAAAACGTTCGGCAGTGGAAACATCTTTCATATGTACAGTGGCTGTCATGTGGTCACTGAAATTCGAATGAAAAATAGTTTGGTCGTGTTCGGGTGTAAAACGCATGAAATTTTTATCAGTCACCAGCCAGGCAGTGGAAATGATCACACCCAATACTGCGATACAGATCATCCATTCGATTATCTTTTTACGAAGGGCCCATGCGCCGATAACGCCTATCAGCAATGCGGCCCAGGCACCTCTTGAATAGGCAAAAAACAAACCGGCGAGTCCGATGACCATGCCATACATGATCCATTTTCGTTTAGGATTATCCGCCGGTGTCAGTTTCCATACACACCAGGCAACCGCCAATAAACAAACCAGCATGGAAGAATACGAAACATGGTTTCGGAAGAAAGGATCAAAAATATGTTTGACACTATCGAAGGAAAATCCATAAAAACTATGCCTGATCAATGCCTGTATCATTACCAGAAACATGGAACCCAACATCCATATTGCCATTTTGCATACCTGTTCTTTCCCGGTGATCATTTTTTGCGGTAACAGCACAAATGGAACGATATACCATGTTTTGGCAAGCAGGTATTTCCATGCCGGCAAAGGTTCTGTTGCATAGATACAGGTGATGCATACCCATCCCATATACACAACCAGCAGCATAAACAATGGATGCAGTGATAAGGCACGTGGGAACCAACCAGGCTCATGTATGAGTTTAAGCAACGCAAAACCGGTGAGCAGCATCAATACCGGTTCATCCGGAATATCCATGCCCAATTGCGGTGTGAAACTGATTTCTGTAGATAAAGGCAGCAGTATAAAAAGCAGCCAGAAAAAATTTGCTGCATTGGCAAAAAGAAACTGAACAACCGGCAGGAATAATACCCATGCAAATGGTATCGCTATCAGCCATGGCTGGCGCAGAATAATAGCTGAGATACCAATAATCAGAAATAGAAACAAAGAGAATAATTGCTGCCAATCATATCGCCTGATAGCTGTTTGCATCAGGCGGTTTTTTTTCGGTCGCTGATCAGCAGTAACAGGCAGCTGAAAACAAAACCCAGTGCACAGGCTGCGAGAATGATATTGAGTTTAGCTGGTCTTTCTGCCTTGGCGGCAGGTACCGCAGTTTCAAGCGTGTACAATACGGCAGGATGGGTTTCTGCAGCCAGTTTGAATTCATCAGCCGATCTGCGGTATTGTTTGATCTGTTCCAGCAACGATTGCATTCTCGCTGCGGTCAGTTCATGTTGGCCCATATTCAAGCCTTTGGCAAGACTGTCGCTCAACAACCGGTACTGCTGCTCCATATCCGTAACGGTCTTGTTAAGGTTCTGCAATGCCTTTGCATAATTTTTTTGCCAGATAGCCGCTTCCATTTCGGTAACGATGGTCACCATACGGTTTACCAGGTCGGCGGACAATTGTTTTTGTTTTGTCCAGGCGAGGATCTTTAATTGTCCCTGTTCTGTGCGTTGAAAATTGATATCCTTGCGAAGTTTCAACACCGCATTTCTTCTCAGCAACGCGAGGCTGTCATTTTTTAGTTGATAATATTGAATGAGAGAAAATTCATCCACCAGTATTTTATAGGTAGTGTCCATATCAGCGATACCCTGTATCCTGTCAAGATCATCACCGGTACCGAAATAAGAATAGAGTCCCTGTATATTGTTATTGAACAATCTTGCCTTATCGGCCAGTACCGGGTTGGCAGAAACAATGGTGGAAGAACTGCGAAAATATTGCGGAACAAGATATACCGTGATGGTGGCCGCTATACCGCATACCAACGTAAAGAGCAATATACTTTTCCATCGTTGCTGTAGCAGCCTGCCTGTATTGACCAGGTTGAATGAATCTTGCATAGACAGTGAAAATACAATTTTTAGATTTGCCCTGCTCTAACCGCGCCTTTGCGCCTTTGCGAGAAAATTTGCACGCAAAGGCGCAAAGGCGCGGTTTTGTAAGGCCTATTTAGCAGAGATGTTTTTATCAGCCCTGGGGCGCCACCACTACGTTCCTGTCAAAACTTTCTTCGAGGGAAATAAAGGTTTCTGTGCGTTCGATGCCTTTGATCTTTTGCAGTTCATCGTGCAATACAAAACGGAGTTCCTGTATGTCTTTACAAACGATCTCTGCAAACATGCTGTAATTACCGGTGGTATAGTTGAGCCGCACGATTTGTGGTATTTTATGCAGTTCTTTGGCTACCGTATCATACAGTGAGCTTTTCTCGAGGTAAACACCGATAAAAGCGATCACATCATACCCCAAAGATTTGAGATCAACCGATAAACGCTTACCTTTAACGATCCGCAGCTCTTCGAGTTTTTTGATGCGCACATGAATGGTACCGCCCGAAACAAACAGTTTCTTACCCAGGTCGGCATAAGATATCTCCGCATCTTCCATCATTTCCTGGATGATCTGGAAATCCAATTTGTCAAGATTTAATTTACTGGACATTTATTATTCTGTTTTTGAATATTATTCAATATAATATCAAATTTATTGATATTTATCTATATTATCAAAATAATTGTTGAATTATTTGCAATGAATGGAGGATATGCTCTAATATTGTACTGTCAATCACGACAACTAGTTCTTATCAATACTGTGGGGTGATGAAATTTTTGGCAGACATGCCCTCTTGTCTCGGGGGTGAGGATAACAGGATAAACGCAGCATAGAGCCACTTGGGTAGCAATATTTAAGTGACCGGGGTCGACCACCGAACTTTGTACTGTAGCTAACTGCCTCGTGGAGGTTCGATCCCTCCCCCTACAGCTTAAAGCCTTAGCATTTTCTTCGAAAATGCTAAGGCTTTTTTTATTTCTTCCTTTACCTCCGCGAATAGGCCCCTGCTTAAAAAACAATTAAGCCATTTATCCATCGACTTAGCTCTACAGGCATACAGGTTTGCTGTTGTAACATTATACATATAATAGATCGACAGTCCTGCCAGATCTTTTATACTATAAAATACTAATATTAATCAGTAAATTGTTACAACTAACAGTAAGGAATGATGGGGAAAATAGTAGGCTTCTTCTTGACATCCCTGATCCTGACATCGCTTTCTGCCCAGGAGGGTTTTACCATAGAACATCTGACGACCGAAAACGGCATGCCTTCCAATGGGATCAAGGGAATACAGGTAGATGACAGAACCGGGTTCTTATGGATCGCTACGGAAGGTGGGCTGGTAAGATTCAACGGTACGAATATCAGGACCTTTGAATCTGTTGACTCGAACCGTTTTTTTAACAGGCGACTGCTCTTCCTTGTCAAGAACCTTAAAGGGGATATTTTTTCTTACGACGATTATAGATGGATAAACAAGGTACAGGGAAACCGACCTATCCCTTATGATAGTGTCGGCACAGTTTTCCAGGTATTTAATAACCTGTTCACCTTAAATGTATCTGAACATCTTTACCGCCAAAAAGTAACGCCTGTAAAAGGCTTCATGGTTATTACCGGATATGAAAGGATCCTGCCCATAAATGATACTTCCTGCCTGATCATCCGGGCAAACCAATTGTATTTTTTTTCCACCGGACTCAAAATTCCTGAACTGATCCCATTGCCGGGTATCACCACTACACAGGGCTGGGTTACGGAAGGGAGCTATTTTTTAAGAGATAACCTGGGCCGTTTCTTTTCTTTTGACCCGGTTACGCGCCGCTGCATAGCGATACCGGCCGATGGATTGCCCGACAGTAAAACAAGTATATTTTTTTGGGACCCGGGAATGGAAAACCCCATCCTTATCAATAAGAAAAAAGCGTGGACACTGAAATTGACAGATGGCCGGTTGAAAGAAACTTTGATTTGCGATACCCTTCCGGATAATCTCCTTATCAGGCATATAAAATATATTGAAAAAAACAAGACACTGGTTATCGGTTCAGAAGGAAGTGGCGTTTTCCTGATCAGGAAGAATAAAATGGAGAACCTTCGAAAACAACCCCGCGCCATTAACACAAAAGAATCTTATTACGCGCAGGTAGCGTTACCGGGAGGGAATGTGTTTACCAGCAATGGTCATGAGATTGGTCCTTATAAAACAGAAACACGGCTACCTGTTACCGGTGGTTTTAATGATTTTATATACCGCTACGATTCTGCTTTCTGGTATGTTAAAGCGATTGCTACTGGTAAAGGGCAGAACCAAACAGTACTGCACAAATATTCGTTCACAACCGGCGCAACGACTGTTTTTCCAAAAGTAGTTGTCAACAATCACCTGCTGATGAAAATGGTGGGCGGAGAATTATTTATCATCAACAATGCTAAGATTTATAGATTAAATGGCGATACACTTGCACTTTATGAGAGGCTTTTCCCACCCGATACCGGCACAGGCGTCTATGCCATTGAAGAAATACAACCCGGGGTCCTTGCCAGCTCCTCGTGTCATTATGTCGTACTATACCATACAATTACCCGCAGGATCGATACTTTGTTTCGGACAACGAATGCTTGTATCCGCTCGCTGGGCAAGTATAAAAACTATTTATTTATCGGCACTTATGGCGAGGGGATATACGTATCGAGAAATGGTATCACAAAACCACTGCCGCTTGACAAAAACAAATACCTGCTTTTTGCCCACTGTTTTATGAATGATGCTGATGGCTATTGCTGGATCAGTACCAACAGGGGGATTTTTAAGGTAGCCCTCGAAGACATGATCAATGCCTATGAAAACAACCTGCCGGAGATCTACTGGAACTATTTCGGGAAAAAGGATGGCATGACAATGACTGAATTAAATGGCGGCTGCCAGCCTTGCGCAGTTGAACTGGCCGATAAAACACTATCCTTTCCTTCGATGGAAGGCCTGGTATGGGTGAACCCAGCCCTTTCAAAACCGTTTCTTGACTGGAAATCGGTTTTTATTGATGAGATACGTGTGGATGGCAAACGATTGAATCCCGATTCCTTTGCCAATGTTCAGTTATCCCACAAAACAGGTGAGATACAGGTAAAACTGGCTTATCCTGTTTGGGAAAACCATGAGAATGTGTATATCAGGTACCAGTTAGATGACGATTCAGCCTGGAAACAAGTGGACCCATCCGATGAAAGTCTGGTAAGGCTTGTAAATCTATCCTGGGGACATCATATTCTGCGGGTCAGGAAGATCAATGGGTTTGGAAAAGATAATTTTTCGGTCATTGAGTTCCCCTTCTTTATCAAATCTCCTTTTTATGCAACATGGTGGTTCATTGCATTGGTATTACTATCCCTGGTGGGCTTGTTTTTCCTCTTTTTACGGATACGAACAAAACAGTACCTGCTGCGCCAACAAAAACTGGAAGCGCTGATCAGCGAAAAAACAAAAGAACTAAAAGAGAAAAATACCAAACTTGAAAAAAGCGATACGATAAAATCAAGACTGATCTCCATCATTAACCATGATATCATCACTCCCTTAAAATTTCTTGCTGCTACCGGAAAAAACCTGTTTGAGAGAAGAAAACAAATGGAGGACCAGATGCTGGATGAAACCATCTATGAAATGACGCAGACATCCAAAGAACTGCAATCACTGGCTACCAATATCCTTAACTGGATCAAATTTCAGAATGAAGGCAGGGGATTGCTGATGGAGAAATTTAACCTGAAAGAATCGATTGATCGCTCCCTGATTGTATTAAGACCGGTGGCTCATCAAAAGGATATTCAGGTCATCAACCAGGTAGACGAAACACTGGAAATGAACCAGTATTTTGAACCGCTGAAAATACTTTTATACAATATCATATCAAATGCGATCAATTTTTCAGACAAAGGATCCGTTACGATCAGATCAGCGCTGACTGAAAAAGAAATCATTGTTTCTGTAACCGATAACGGGGTAGGCATGACCGAGGCGCAGATCCAGGGCATAACCGGCCATCAACCCTATATACACACAACAAGATCCTCTTCGGGAGGAAAGGGAAACGGTCTTGGTTACCTGATTGTGAGGGATCTGTTGCTGATAGTTGGGGCCACCATGCGAATTAAAAGTAAAATAGGTGCAGGCACTACTGTATATGTAGTGTTTGCCAGGTAACAACCATTTACGCGACGGCATATAATTTGCATACGCTATTAGTATTGCTGATTATTGAATGTAAATAACACACAGATGGCACAGCACGCATTGTACACACAATTTACCGCAAAACCCGGCCAGGGAAGATCACTGGTAGAGATCCTGGCAAGAGCAAATGATATCGTATCAAAAGCTGATGGGTGTAAATTATACATCATCAACCAGGACCGTGACCATGAGGATACGATATGGGTAACAGAATTATGGGAGAAAGAAGAGCATCATGCCATTTCATTGACATTGGATGGCTGTAAGGAACTGATCACAGAAGCTTCACTGGTATTGATGGGTCCGCCGAAACAGATTGTTTTAAAAGCAATTACGGGAAAAGGGGTTGATGAATAAGTTGATCGGCTAAACTGGTATTCATTCCTCCCGATTTGGTATTTTTGCAGCCCATGGGACAAAAAAAACTGATCCGTTTCGAGGCCATCAAACATTTTTCCAATGTGCTGGAATACCCGCAGGGTATGAAGGGGAAGTGGAAGGATTTTTTTCATAATGGATCACCCGTAACCCTTGAACTGGCCTGTGGCAAAGGCGAATATGCGGTGGGCCTGGGGCGTTTATATCCCAACAGGAATTTTATCGGGATTGATATCAAAGGCAACCGCATCTGGCGCGGCGCTAAAACTGCATTGGATGATGGGTTGAGCAATGTGGCATTTATCCGATCGCATATTGATAAACTCACTGACTATTTTGCCGCCAGTGAAATCGCCGAAATATGGATCACTTTTCCTGATCCGCAACTCCGTGGCTCACGCGCCAAAAAAAGACTGACACATCCGCGTTTCCTGCGGTTGTACCAGCAATTGTTACAACCCGGCGGAAGCATTCACCTGAAAACCGATAGTCCCGACCTCTACCGGTTTACCTTATCAGTGATCGATATTTTCGGTTTGACCATACTGGAACAAACCGATCAAGCTTATGCGCAAGCGGAAATAAAACCGGAACTGCTGATCAAAACACATTATGAGAGCCTGGATATTGCACAGAGCAACCGCATACATTATCTTCATTTCAGGATAGACAAAGATTTGCCGGTAGAGAAAGACGAGATGCTAAAACAATTATACAGTGAACCAGGTATTGATTGAGGGAACCGATTTTTATTATGACGAATATGGCTATATGGTATTGACAGAAAAATACCATCTTGAAAAGGGCCATTGTTGCGGATGTGGCTGCAGGCACTGTCCTTATGAATACGAATCCGTTCCGGAACCTCGCCGCAGCGAGTTATTGGAATCAAGAAAACATAACAGTAAACATTTATCCTAACCTGTTTTTCAGCCCTGATACTTTGCCATGGGATCATTACGATTTTTATTAGCGGTCGCAGTAGTATTGTTTCACGCAAATGCATCCGGTTTTTTATTGGTCAGCGGCGCGGCGGCTGTAGAAGCTTTTTTTATTATCTCCGGTTTTTATATGTCGCTGGTGCTGGACACAAAATATGTTGGTGCCAATAACCGGTATTTTTTATTTCTTGGTAACCGCTTGTTGAAACTGTATCCTGCTTACTGGACCGTATTGTTACTCGCCATCCTCATGCAGCTATGTGTATGGCTCTTCGCCGGTCATCCTATCCTGCTCATGCACCAGATGACCCATTTTAAAATGGGTATCCCGGGGATCGTGTTTGTCGGTTTTACCAATATCGCCATACTGGGACTGGACCTTATATCTTTTCTTGGGTTGAATAAAATGACAGGTGAATTATTTTTCACTGCCGATTTTTTAAAGACTTACCCTTTTGTATTCAGTTTCCTCGTGATACCACAAGCATGGTCGCTGGGTATTGAACTCACCTTTTATATACTGGCTCCTTTCCTTCTGAGAAGAAAATGGTATGTGATACTAGTGATCATGTTACTGGTTCTGTGCTTACGGTTATATCTTGTACACGGCTTACAACTGCACTACGACCCATGGATATTCCGGTTCTTTCCCTCGCAGTTATTGCTTTTCCTGGCGGGAAATATTGCCTACCGGTTATATGTGTTTATCAAAAAAAGAAAAGAGGTATCAACACTGTCCGTCTGCATAGCGCTCACTGTGGTGATATTTGCCAGTTTTTATTTCTATCATTTCCCCGCACATTACGGCAGGAAAACCATTTACCTGGCCATTATCTTTTTTTCTTTACCGGTACTGATGTACACAAACAAAGTATTCCGGTACGATAGTTTGTTAGGGGAATTATCCTACCCGGTTTATTTAACGCACATGCTGGCATTGCAGATCATCAGTACCATTCAAAGTGAAACGGGTTATTTGCGATCGGTACCAATCGCTGTTTCTACGCTTGTATTGACGATGATCTTTTCAATTTTGATCAACCGGTTTGTAGTGAGGCCTATTGACAGGTTCAGGCAATCGAGGGTGCAAGTCACTAGTCATTCCAACCCGAAAATTGTGTGATTTTTTTTAACACAGAGTGCACAGAGAACTACCAGAGGGCCCTCTGTTATGCTCCGTGCTCTCTGTGTTAAAAAAATTAGCCATAAAGCAAGATTGCTTTCTACTGATCTTCCAAACATACTTATCCGTAAATTGGCATAACAAACACATCCCACCTTGGCACCAAAGAAAAAACCGGTCAGTAAACCCATCAAAAAAGAAAAGCCCCGAACCATTCTCCCCAGCGGCAGCAAAGACAGTTCTTTTTTTGAACAGGTCCACGATGTGGCGCGACTGATCCCGCGCGGACGTGTAACTTCTTATGGCGCCATCGCCGCCTATCTTGGCACCAAACTCAGCGCACGCATGGTTGGCTGGGCCATGAACGCTTCTTTTCATGCAAAACCCAAAGTGCCTGCCCACAGGGTGGTGAACCGCAATGGTATGCTTAGCGGTAAGGCCCATTTTGCCACCTCCACACAAATGGAAGAATTGCTGACCAAAGAAAAGATCAAAGTCAAGGATGATATCATCGTTGATTTTGAGAAAAAATTCTGGGATCCGGCCATTGAGCTGGGGCTGTAAGTATTTTGGAATTGGGGATTAGGAAATTTTGAAATTGGACAATCAAAATTCAATTCCAAAATTTCCCAATCCAACATTCCAAAATTAACTATAGCACCGGCTGCTGAATATTCTGTAATTTAATAGGGCTTATGAGAAGAGCCTTACCGCTGTTACTCCTTCTTTCGGCCCTGTTAACATGTACCCGGCCACCGGCACAGATAGTACGCTGGCCCGCCCGTTATTTTCACACCGGCAATGGACTTCCACAAAATACCGTCCGTGATATCATACAGGATGATGAGGGCTGGTTATGGATCAGCACCAATACCGGTTTATGCCTGTTTGATGGCTATTCTTTCCAGTTGCTTGATCAGCTGAAAGGCGGTGAGAAACTGGAACGTGGACCCGCCCGTTTTATGAAAGACGGGTCAACGATATGGGTGTTCCAGAAAAAAATTATTGCAAGGTATGATGGTCGGCAGAAAAAAATTGAAGTCTATACAGTTCCCTCTAACAACCTGGCAGGTATTACACCGGTACATATTGATAGTACACGCATTATCTATACTTCTTACTATAGTAGTTACTCATTTGATACGAAAACACACAAGGTTACTCCGGTAAGACCCGATAAACTTTTCAGGAAAATCAGGACCAGCGATATAGATCATTCGATTCTCAGGGACAATGATCAATACCTTGTGTACACCGATATGTCTGTGAAGAAAAGTTTTCTTACACTGATCGACCCGGTAACGCTCACCCTTTCACAAACCAGGCCATTGCCGGTAGCTGTCCACAGCGTGTGCAGACTGGATAGTTCTTTCCTGTATCTCGGCATCGACAATAAACTATACTATTCAAGACGGGTCAACGATAAACTTACCCCTGTTGCAGAGCCGTCATTGATCAAAAATAAATATGATCAGCTTATCCAGTTAAAACTGAACGAGCATGAATACCTGGTGGGTACGGATAACGATATATACCATGTTACACTATACCCCTCATTCAGTATCAAACCCGTTACGCAAACAGATGGTTCGCCCTTGATCCGTAAAGGGAAACTGCTTTGCTTTTTTAAAGACCGGGCTGGTAATATCTGGATGGGCACCAATGCTGAAGGATTGATACAAGTTCCTTTATCTGGAAATACATTTACACTATACCGTTCATCAACACCGGAGAAAAATTTTATCCGTTCCATTCATATAGATACGTTCACAAATAATATCTGGGCAGGTCTGTATTTTGATAATATGGTCGTTTTTGATAAATACGGGCTGGAAAAAAAATCCCTTACCACCCGTATAGAAAAACTGCTCGGCAAGCAAAGCGTTATTAATTATATACACTGGCTGAACAGGAATGAGATACTGGCATTTGCCGCGTTTCAAAGAGCATACCATATTAACCTGTTGACCAATACGGTAACACTCTGTGAAGTAACCGCCCGCGATCCCATGCAGTATAAATTAAGCCAGCTAAACATCGGCAGCGTTGCTTTTGTGATGCCGGTTGGCAAAGGACGGTACCTGCAATTATCCGACAAATTATTACTCTGCATTTCCTACCAAAACAATCATCTCTATATAAACCGCATCGTTGATGTTCCTGATGGTTGTGGCAGTATCTACAAAATCAGCGATAACAATATGTGGATCGGCACCAAAGAAAAAATACTGAACATAGATAGTACCGGCGCCATTCTTGACAGCATCCTGTTACCGCCCGACAAAAAAGCCAATGCGGTTATACAGGACATCAACCATGAATACTGGGTGGCCACTGATAATGGCCTATGCCTGTTCCGGGATAAAAAACTGGTTCGTACCCTGTCGCGTAAAGACGGGTTGCCCGATGATTATTTTTATGCGCTCGCCGCCGATACAGCAGGCTATATATGGGGCAGTACCAATAAGGGACTTGTACAGGTAGATATCCGGACATTCCGGTTCCGCAGCTTTACAGAAAAAGACGGCTTACAGGGAAATGAATTCAATACTGGCGCCGTGTACCAGGGCGCTGACGGAAAGATTTTTTTTGGTGGGATATCCGGGTTTAATGCGATTGACCCTGCTGCGATTAATACACATAGTCAACAATTACTTGTGCGTTTTACCGATATGGTGGCCAACAATAACAGCATCCTGGATCCGCTTAATCCTTTGCCGCCAGAGGTATCACTGCCCGCCTCTTCCGGGAACCTGTCAGTAGCATTTTCTGCCTTCAACTTTATGATCCCGGGAGGTAACGAATATGAATACAGGCTGAACGATAATAAAGACTGGGTATCCACCGCCGGACAGAATACATTGCAATTTTTTCTTACCCCCGGGAAATATGCATTACAGGTACGTTTGAAAGATAAACCCGATTCTGTTGCTGCCATACAATTGACTATTGAACCTCCTTTTTACGGATCCCTATGGTTTATTGCCTTATGCGCGATACTGGTTTTACTGATCGCAGGGTCGATGATCTATTTGTCTACACGTGAAAAATACCAGAAACAGATAGCCGCTCTGGCCCTGCGCGAAAAAGTACAACAGGAAAAAGAACGCATATCCCGTGAACTGCATGATGATCTCGGTGTAAAGGCCAACCTGCTTTCCTACAATGCCTCCCTGCTGATAGACGAAAGCGTGACTGATGATAAAGCAGTAATAGGCAGCCGCATCAAAGATGCTGCCGATGATATGCTGCTGGCGCTCCGCGAAACCATGTGGACCCTGAAACAGGAACACATACCGGTTGGTGAAGTATGGGTGCGTTTTAAAAATTTTATATCAAAAATGCAACGCACGTATCACCGTATCAGTTTTGTGATAGAGCAGGACATCTTTGCAGAAAAAACACTTCCGTACAATGACGCACTTAACCTCGTACGTATCATGCAGGAAGCCGTAAACAATGCCATCCGTCACAGTGAAAGCATTGTGGTGTACTGTTCAGCAGAGATCAAAGGCAGTGTTACCGTCTTTACCATCAGGGATGAGGGGAAAAGTTTTGACGAACCGACCATAGAACCTGGTGATGGTCTTTCAAATATGCGCTATCGCGCCAAACAGTCCGGCTTCGTGCTTACAATACAGTCTGTACCGCAGCAAGGAACCATGATAACAGTATGTGTATGACTTATCCGTTTGGAGTATTTTATTGTTTGCGGGAATGAGTACCTTTAATAGCTGAGCGTTTTTATCCAACCTAAAAATTCCAGATGCCGATATCCGTTGCCATAGTAGATGACAAACCATCCAACCGACAGGTATTAAAAGATAAACTGCTGAGACATGGCCATTTTACCATTAGCTTATCCGCGAAAGATGGCAAAGATTTTCTCCTGCAGATGCAGCAACTGGCAGAAACAGCTTTACCCGATGTTGTTTTAATGGATCTTGAAATGCCGAATATGGATGGTGTAGCGGCGATCGCATCAGGCTCTTCCTTATACCCTTCCTGCAAATTTGTGGTACTCACCATTTTTGATGATGAGGACAAAATATTCAAAGCCATCAAAGCAGGTGCCAGTGGCTACCTGTTAAAAGACGAAAGCGCCGCTAATATAGGCGAGGTATTATGGCAGATGTATGAAAGCGGCGCAGGACCGGTTTCTCCCGGTATCGCTTTCAAAATATTACAACTCGTACAGAAAACACCATCCATAGCGTTGGCAGGAAATACGAATACACTTTCCTCTCCTGATTTTTTTCAACTGAGTCCGCGTGAAAAAGAGATCCTCCAGTTCCTCGCCAAAGGACTTGAATACAAAGAGATCGGTGAGCAACTGCATATCAGTGTCAATACCGCCAAAAAACACGTGATCAATGTGTACCAGAAACTACATGTAAACAGCAGGGCGCAGGCTTTGAGGTTGGCGTATGAGAAGGGGATGTTGTAGAAAGATTCAAGGCTCAAGGCACAAGATACAAGCGCAGTTATAGATCGTCTGCCCTTGTACCTTGCAGTTTGTAACTTGTATCTTACGTTCACGTATAATAAGGGCTGATCATCCAATACACCACAGGCCCGGTAACCGCTACATAAAACCAAAGCGGCCAGGTAATACGCGATAACTTTTTGTGCCTGTCAAATTCGGCCGTTAATGCACGGTAAGCCGTAAATAAAATAAATGGAAGAATGATTGCGGCCAATACAATATGTGTACCCAGAATAAAAAAGTAAACCGTTCTGGTTTTACCTACCAGTAACAATTCTTCCGGCGATACGATCCCGTTATGATCGGCATCGCCAAATTTTGCTTCGCCTGCCAGCAGGTGGTGAGCGATATAAGAAACCAGGAACAGCACCGACAATACCAGCGCCGTCATCATGATCTTTTTATGCAACAGGTATTTACCCGATTTTACGGCCCATAAAGCGGCAACAAGCAATACAGCCGTTACCGCATTCAATACCGCATTGATCATAGCAAAGATGTGGATATCAAAACCAACTTCCACTTCCAGTTTATACCGTCCTAGCAGCAATACCACGGTAAATACCACAAGAGAAAATATACCGATGAGCCAGTAGGCTTTTTTGTCATTCTTTGAAATAGCAGCGGGGAGCATTGTTTTTGATTTATTAGTTTACTGATGTGCTTATGTGTCGTCTTTGCGAGCGTAGCGAAGCAACCTGTGTTGCGAAGAAAATAACTCGAACATCTTACCAGCGTATTGCCACTTCCATTCGTAGACACAGGTTGCTTCGCTACGCCCGCAAGGACGGTACACTGCGATTTTTATCCATTAACTTTTCTTCTATTGCGCAAGTAGAGCATAAAAAATACGATCAGACACACGATCACCAGCCAGAGCCAGCTCAAATCGATGATCTGTCTGAAAACCGTACTTTTCTGTTTTTTGTCTTTCTCCAGCATCAGCAAACCAATATCCCGGGCCAGTTTGGATATCGAAGTAGTGTCAAGACCATTATAGTAACCTCTTATTTTGTATTCTTTATCGATCAACACAAACCTGCTGGTATGTACAAAATCAGGACTGATCGGTTCCTCGCTGTATTTATCCACCTGCATTTCCTCGAACACAAAACGGTAGATGGAATCCCTGTTGCCGGTAAGCATCCACCAGTTATCATGGTTCACACCAAACCTGTCAGCATACTCTTTCAGTTTGGATGCACTGTCGCGCTCAGGGTCGATGGAGAACGACATGAACTGTACAATAGATGTATCTATTTTTTTCCGGCTGTTACCACCCTTGATAAAAGATTGCTGCAGCCGCGACATGTTGCGCGTAAGCGCGGGACAGATACTGGCACAACTCGTAAAGAAAAAATCAGCTACGATCACTTTACCCGGTTTGTCATACAGGTTTACGGTATCACCCAACTGGTTAAGCAAACGGATATTGCTGGTGGTATGCCATACCGTATCGGTGGTTTCTATACCGTTAACGGTTTTCGTGATCACCGAGTCCATAAAATAATGGCGGGGTATATCTACCGCACGCTCACTATAGTATTTCAACATCAGGTAACAGGCAATAGGTATCAACAGTGCCACCGATAACCCCAACAACGCTTTCTTATTCATATATAGAGAATATAAAAAAACCATCGTCAGTACAGGCGATGGTTTTCAGGATATGATCAAATAAGTGAATGCCTGTACTAATGCGCCGGTTTTTCTGCCGGTTTGGCTTCCTCATGTTTACTGTCAGCTTTCTTGCCTTCCTCATGTTTGGCAGCACCGCCGTGACCACCACCATGTTCTTTCTTTTCTACTTTAATCGTGCTCTGTTCTTTAAAATGTGGATCATACGTATTTCTCAGGTTGCGGAAAGAATTACCATCATACAGGAAGGCAATAATAAACCATACAAACAGAGACAATGGAACCACGATGGTCATGATCAGGTTCTTGATCTCATGCTTCAGGTGCATAAAATAGCCTACAATATAAAATGCTTTCGCCAGCATCAATATGATGATAGCGCCTTTGATAGCCAGACGCATGCCGCTGCTTTCTATTCCCATCATCCAGAAACCCAGTATCAGTTCTACGATCGTGAGTACAGACAGGATAATGGTTACTTTGATGATCTCCTTTACTCCGCCACCGCTATGCTCTTCGTGTGTTGTATGTTCCATAATAACTTGCTTATTGTAATGCGTTGAATGAATTTAGATCAGGTAAAAACAGGTGAATACAAATACCCAAACCAGGTCCACAAAGTGCCAGTATAAACCTGCTTTTTCAATCATCAGGTAATGTCCCCGCTGTTCAAACTTGTTCATCAGTGTCATGATCAGCATAATGATATTGATGATCACACCGGAGAATACGTGAAACCCATGGAAACCGGTAATGGTGAAAAAGTAATTGGTAAAATTGGTAGACGAAGCCGTTCCATCCGCATTGGGGAAAGGATTGCTGCCCCACCAGGCACCTTCATGAAACAGGTGTGTCCATTCCCATGCCTGGCAACCCAGGAACGCCAGACCACCAATGATGGTCCAGATCAGGTTTTTTACCACCCCCTTCTTATCCATGTTATGCCCGGCACGTACCGCCAGTACCATGGTAACAGAACTGATGATCAGGATAAAGGTCATGATACTCACAAACACCAGCGGCGCATGTACACCTTCGGGTGCAAACGGGAAACTTTTGAACACCTCATTCGGGTCGGGCCATCCATTGGTTGAAAAACGGATGGTGCCATAAGAGATCAGGAATGCGCCAAATGTAAAAGCATCACTCATCAAAAAATACCACATCATCAATTTGCCGTATTCTACGTTGAACGGGCTTTTTCCGCCGCTCCACAACTTGGTAGGTGTAACTGTTGTAGTTGACATGTTTCAGTTCTAAAATTTCGTTACAAAAATATTGGCTATCAGGCAAAAAAGGCGCATAAACAGCAACTTTTTCTTCTGTTAACCTATCCAGTTATAAAACACAAACAGGTATATCCATAATATGTCTACAAAGTGCCAGTAAGTAGCTGCTAACTCTATGGGTAATACGTTGTAATGCTTCTGTTTTACCGAATACGCCCTCACAAAGATCACCAGCAGCGCCACCACACCACCGAGTACGTGCAACATGTGCAGACCGGTGATGACCAGCAGGAACGATGCCGCTGAATTGCTTTTCGGTCCCACCAATGCAATATTGCGCGCTTCCAGGTCACGGAACCCTACATACTGCAGCAGGATAAATGCCACACCCAGTATCGCGGTTACCGTGATCAGTGTTTTGTAACGGCTCATCTCACGCGCCTTAAACGCTTTCATGGAAAGATGTATCGTTACACTGCTCAGCAATATCACCGCTGTAGAGTACCAGAAAACTTTCGGCAGGTCAAATTCCAGCCAGCTGGCCTGGTTTTGTTTTACCAGGTAGGCGCTTGTCAGTCCCGCAAACATCATCACAATACTGCCCATCGCTACCCATAGCGTGAACTTGTGAGGATGTATTCTTTTACTCTGCTCCATTTCTAAGGCTACCATTTAAATTAATAATTGATAATTAGTAATTAACCCTTGTCTGCCAATAATGCCAATAACACGATCGGTAAATAAATATAACTGCTGAACATCACCCTCCTCGCCGCTTTCACATCCATCTCTTTATACAAACGCATACTCTGTACTACCATAAACAGGTTACATACCAGTACGATCCACAAACTCATCTTACCACTCATGCCTGCATAATACGGTAACATACCCACCGGTATCATCAGCACCGAATACATCACAGCCTGCATGGCGGTGAATTTTGTTGGCCCTTTATCTGCGGGCAACAACTTAAACCCTGCCTTACTGTAATCGCTGTGCGCTACCCAGGCAATTGCCCAGAAATGAGGGAACTGCCAAAGAAACTGTATTAAAAACAGGATCCATCCACCTGCATTCGAATATTCTTTACCGCCAACCATGATATTTCCAAACGGATCGATCATGTTCGTTGCGGCCACCCATCCTATCAAACAAGGCAATGCTCCCGGAAATGCACCCACCAGTACCGCTATCGAGTTAACTTTCTTTAACGGTGTATAGATAAACGCATACAGGAACAAACTGCCCGCCGATAACAATGCCGCGTTCCAGTTAAACCCATCTTCTGCGGGACGAAAAAACCAGCCCATCATCCATACACCCGCAATACCTGTGATGGCTGCGAATGTATAGGCTTCTGCCTGGCTCATCCTGCCGCTGGCCACCGGGCGTTTGGCGGTGCGTTTCATCATCGCATCCGTATCTTTTTCCACTGCCTGGTTAATGGCATTGGCGCTGCCTGTAACAAACATGCCTGCTACAAATAAAACAAAGATCATCCACCAGTCGAACCCGGTTACATTCGGGGCGAGCAGGTAACACACCACACAGGAAAACACCACGGTAAAACTCAACGTGAATTTGATCAGTTGAAAGTAATCTTTCACCTTGGCCGCCAGGGAAAACGAAGCGGATGTTTCTATGTTTCCTGTCATGTCAATAATTCTAAATCATTCACGCACATCGGGACTAAAGTCCCGCCGGTAATCCAATATTATTTCGCCATCCCCGCTCTAAAGAGCGGGGCAATATGATTTTTTTTCACGCTAAAGCCGCAAAAGAAAAATCATACTAATCATATCAAAAATCTTCTCAATCTGCGATTAAAAACAATGCTCCCTGTTGCGGGAGCATTGAAATCTATTGTTAACCCACCCGAAGCGGGCAGATCAATTAATGATTACTTTCATCTCCGCCCACCGGTACATCCTGTGGAATAAACTCTTTTCCATCCTTACCATAATCATACGCCCAACGGTGTACTTCCGGTATCTCACCTACCCAGTTGCCATGACCCGGACGGATCGGTGTGGTCCATTCCAGTGTATTGGCGCCATAAGGGTTCAGTGTTGTCACTTTTCTTCCTTTGAAAATAGAATAGAAGAAGTTGAACAGGAACAATATCTGTATCGCGAACACGATCATCGCAACGGTGCTGATGAAACGGTTCAGTTCAATAAACATTTTAAAGCTTTCCCAGGTGCTGTAATCGTAGTAACGACGCGGCATACCCGCCAGACCTTCGTAGTGCATTGGCCAGAAGATCAGGTAAGCGCCTGCCATGGTTACCCAGAAATGGATATAACCAAGGGTATTGTTCAGGTACTTGCCATACATTTTAGGGAACCAGTGATAGATACCCGCAAACATACCGAACATAGATGCCACACCCATTACAATATGGAAGTGAGCCACCACGAAATAGGTATCATGCAGGTGAATATCCAATGCTGAGTTTCCTAACCAGATACCTGTCAGACCACCGGAAATAAATAAACTTACAAATCCGATGGCGAACATCATACCCGGTGTAAAGCGGATATTGCCTCTCCATAAGGTGGTGAGCCAGTTAAACACTTTGATGGCAGATGGTACCGCTATCAATAATGTCAACAATACGAATATCGATCCAAGGAAAGGATTCAATCCGGTTACAAACATGTGGTGCGCCCATACCAGGAATGCGAGGATAGAGATCGCGAACAGGGAACCCACCATCGCCATATAACCAAAGATGGGTTTGCGCGAATGAACGGATAATATCTCCGACACCATACCCATTGCCGGCAACAGGATGATATATACTTCGGGGTGACCAAGGAACCAGAACAAATGCTGGTACAATATCGCGCTGCCACCTTCATTGGGCAGGGCCCCGACACCGCTGATAAATATGTCTGACAGGTAGAAACTTGTTCCGAAGTTCCTGTCGAATATCAATAAGATAAAGCCTGAGAACAATACAGGGAATGACAATACACCTAACACCGCAGTAAAGAACAGCGCCCAGATGGTCAATGGCAGACGTGTCATGCTCATGCCTTTTGTACGCATGTTCAGGATGGTGGCGATATAGTTAAGACCACCTAATAAAGAGGATACCACGAAAAGTGCCATCGATACCAGCCAGAGATCCATACCGGTTTTTGAACCCGGTGATGCGTCACCCAAAGCGCTCAATGGAGGATAGGCCGTCCAGCCACCGCTGAAAGGTCCTGTTTCCACGAACATGGATGAAAGCATAACAATACTTGCGCTGAAGAAGAACCAGTAACTGAGCATGTTCAGGAACGGGGAAGCCATATCCCTTGCACCCACCTGCAGTGGAATCAGGAAGTTGGCAAAGGTTCCGCTCAATCCGGCTGTCAATACAAAGAATACGAGTACCGTACCATGTGTTGTTACCAATGCATAATAAGCAGCAGGCGTAATATGCCCGTCCTCTGCCCATTTACCCAACAGGCTGTTGAGCCAGGGGAAACTGGTATCAGGATAACCCAACTGCAAACGGAACAATACACTCATTAAACCACCCAACACGGCCCAAACCATTCCTGTGATCAGGAACTGTTTTGCGATCATTTTATGATCCTGGCTGAAAACGTATTTCGTGATGAACGTTTCATGATGATGATGTTCATGATGATCACCATGCGCGTCATGTCCATGCGCTGTATCGTGGTGGGTATCTAAAGCAACATCGTGATTCATACTCTGGTCTCCTTATAATTATATGTTCTTTTCTCCCGTTCGTACGGGAAAATGTTTTTTACAATTTAGCTTCTGTCTTGGTGGTCAAAGGCGCTTTTGCGGCTTGTGCAGCAACAGTGTCTATTTTGGCAGCCGGATCTTTTTCAGGGAAAGCCACCAGGTATTGCGCTTTCTGTTTCGCCATCCATACATCGTATTCTTCCTGATCCACTACTTCTATATTCCCTCTCATTGAATAGTGGCTGTTACCACACATCTGGTCGCAACTGATCTCGTAGACAAAGTTTGGATTGCCGGTCCTTTCTTTCATTTCTTTAGTGGTGTACTTAGGCGTAAACCATAAAGTGGTGGGAATACCGGGAACCGCATCCATTTTCATACGGAAATGTGACAGGCCCACGTCATGGATCACATCACGGGAACCGATGATCAGTTTTACCGGTTTGCCTTTTACGACATACATGGTTTGCGTAAGCACCACATCATCATGCCCCATAGGATCGTCCCAAACCAGGCCGAGGAAATTGTTCTCGTCGTTGATGTTCTTATAATATTTTTTACCAAAGGTTTTGTCTTTACCGGCATAGCGGAATATCCAGCCAAACTGTTTACCCGTTACTTCCACTACCTGTGCATTTTGAGGTGCATCACCGGTAAACAGGTACCAGTTACGCAGACCGATCACAACCAGCACTGTCAGTACAATGGCAGGAATGACTGTCCAGATAACTTCCAGTTTCGTACTATGCGGGAAAAAGTAAACTTTGCGTTTATCATTCTCCTGGTATTTGTAGGCAAACCAGAACAGAACGATTTGTGTCAGCACAAACACCACACCTGTTACGATCAACGTCATCCACAACATGGAATCAACGCGCTCACCTTCCACGCTGGCAGAGCCCTGTGGCAGCAGTGTTTTTTTGTAATACAGTTCATTGCAGTACCATACACCGATCAGTCCCAATACAAGGAAGGCAAACATCAGGAAGGCATTGATCTTGTTGTTCTGCTTGCGGGCAACATCCTCTCCCTTCAGGATCGATACATACTCACTGGCCTTTGCGATCTGGAAGATCACAACAAAGATCAGGACAATCACCGCTGTGGTTAAAAACACTGTCATATTACTATCAATATTATCTTGTCAACAATTATTCTAATTCTCAATTATACCTGGTGTATCACACTTTCTTTCAGGAACGGATGGTATTTAGCGATCAGTGGTTTGCTGGCCAGTGACCTGCTCACACCCCATATCATCAATCCAACAAATAAACTCAGGATACCGAAATCAAGCCAACCCAGTGTTACATGATCAGGTGACAGGCTGCCCATTACCTGCTGGTAAAAATCTATCCAGTGACCAAAGATGATCAGCACGGCCATGAATGTCATCAATGTATAATTACGTTTTACCGCACGCTTCATCAGTATCAGTATCGGGCAAACGAAATTGATGATCAGGTTAAGGAAGAAAATTCCTTTATACGGTCCCTGCAGTCTATGTTTAAAGTAAACGGTCTCTTCAGGAATGTTCGCATACCAGATGAGCATGAACTGTGAGAACCACAGGTATGTCCAGAAGATAGAAAACGCAAACATGAATTTTCCAAGATCGTGCAGGTGTTCCTGCGTGGTCAGTTCGAGGTAGCCTTTGTTTTTCAGGTAGATCACCCAAAGTACGATCAATGATACGCCTGATACAAACGTACTGGCAAAGTTATACCAGCTATACATGGTAGAGTACCAGTGTGGATCAAGGCTCATCAGCCATAACCATGGTGCGGTAGAAGCAACTGTCAGTGCAAACCATACGATGAACATCGCGGCGCGGATAGTACCTCTCCAGATAAAGCTTTTTCCGGCTTCATGGCTCATGGGCGCTTCGTCTGTTTCGCGGCTGAGCTGGCGCATTCTCCAGCCAAGCAGGCTCCACAAACCAATGATCAATACTGACCAGATTACAAAAAAGGTAGGATTCAGGAATCCCGATTTCCCTTTGAGAATCGGATCATTCGCCACAGCTTCTGTGTCGAGCCAATGGTAAATACGGTGATTGTGAGAGAAAATTACATACAAAAGGACCACCAGGGTAATACCTCCAAAGATGGGTACCATGGTAGAGATCGCTTCAGATACACGACGGATAGATATTTCCCATCCACCCATAGCCAGTGTAAGCGCGCAGATCAGGAACATAGCGGCATTACATACCAGTGTCCAGAAGATGGTATTGTACATGAGCGTGCCGATGAAATGGGTGCGTTCATGTTCATCCGCGCTAAAACCTTTTGTCACAAGACCAATGATCAAAGCCAGCAAACCAATGCCGATCAAAGCCAGTGACCAGGTTTTCATCTTCCCGGGGATCTCAAATTTCTCTCTGATAGATGCCATCGTTATTCTTTTAGTATCAGTTTGTGTTGCCATCAGCTTTCAGCCTTGAGCCATCAGCCTATAGCGATAATTCGTTTCGTTCTATTTAACCGCAGCAGTTGCTGTGGTGTCTTTTGCAGAAGCTGCCGGTGCGGCGGTTCCTGTCTGTTTGTTCTTGATATATTTGATTACCATCCAACGTTGCTTGCGGCTCAGTTGTGCGGCATAAGAACCCATCATCCCTTTTCCGTAAGTAACGGAATAGAACATCTGCCCTTCCGGCATGGTCAGTATTGTCATCAGGTTTTTGGGTGCGGTCTTGTAAGGACCAGCCCCATCTTTAAACAAAGGGCCGTTGCCATCCAGTTTCACCCCATGACAGATACCGCAGTTGATCAGGTATAAACGCTCTGCTTCTTTTGCATCAACATCCGATAAAGCGGCGATAGGATTAACCACCTGTTTAGAAGCAACATAACTGGTGCTGTCGAGACCAACGTCTTTTTTCAGGTGAAACGGCATTTCCTCTTCACGTGAAATAGTACCCGGTACAGGTGCGCCGGTATAGTTGATACCTTTCTCCGCCAGGTTACTGTGGTCCGCGTAAGTTTCGTAAGCGCGGCTGGTTGACATATCCGGCATATACACTTTTCCCGGACTATTTTTACCCCCGCAACTCATAATGAATGCTGCAGCAGATAAAGATAAAACGGTTATGATCGATGTTTTTTTCATTTGCTTTCTATTCTATAATTAAGCGGCAACAGTTCTGTTCTCAAATAATTTTTCGTCTTTGTCATAGCGACCCAGCCACCATCCGTCTTCAGCTACCTGCACATCTGTTTCCAGTGCACCACTGCCGGATAAAAATCCCTGTAAGTCATCGGTATTGGTCTTGTCTGTACATTCTATCACCATCACAAAAAGATCATCTGTGGCGCGTGGGTGGAAAACATGTTTTTTCACAAACGGCGCTATCTGGCAGAGATAACAGAAAGTCAGTACCATACCCACCGCAGCAAACAATACCGTCAACTCGAATATGATCGGGATCCATGCCGGTAATGCGAAATGTGGTTTACCACCAATGTTCAGCGGCCAGTCGCGGGTAAAGATCCAGCTGATACAGCTCAAGGCTGTAGTGGTTCCTGTAATACCGTAGATAAACCCGGCGGTATGCAGGCTGGTTTCTCTTTCACCCAGCGCATGATCCAGTCCATGCACCGCAAATGGTGTGTACACATCGTGGATCTTGTATCCCGCCGTGCGTACTTTCTTCACTGCCGGAAACAGGACAGCCTCATCATCAAAACACGCTGTTACAAATTTCTTTTTAGCCATATTTTTTAGCTTTTAGCTATTAGCTCTGAGCTGTTAGCTTTTTTATTCTGTCCATGGTCCATGGTTAATGGTCCATAGCAATTCTTTTTTGTGTTCTTATCCATGAACTATTTGACCATGGACTATCGACTAATGGTGCGCGTTCTTATGCACAAACTCATCCAGGCTCTGCTCTTCAATATGTCCCATCTTATCTTTCTGTGCCTCACCGGTTGTTTTCAGTACATACTTGATCTCCGCTATCGCAATTACAGGCATGTATTTCGCGAAAAGGAAGAAGCAGGTAAAGAACAAGCCGAATGTACCGGCGTAAAAACCGATCTCCCAGATAGAGGGACTGTAGTAAACAGACCAGCTTGATGGAAGATAATCGCGGTACAGGGAAGTAACAATGATCACAAAACGTTCGAACCACATACCGATGTTCACGATAATACTCATGAAGAAGGTAACAAACAGGTTCCTCCTCATTTTGCGGAACCAGAAGATCTGCGGGCTCAGTACGTTACAGGCCATCATACCCCAGTAGCTCCAGCCATAAGGCGTGAGCAGGTTGGCACGGCTCTCCCAGAAGGTATAACCTTCATACTTGTTCTGGCTGTACCAGCCCATGAACAGCTCTGTTAAATAGGCAACACCTACTATTGAACCCGTAAGTACTATTACTTTGTTCATCGCTTCAATATGCCCCATGGTGATATAATCTTCCATGCCGAACACTTTGCGGATGATCACCATCAGCGTCTGTACCATCGCAAAACCGGAGAAAATCGCACCGGCAACGAAGTAAGGGGGGAAGATGGTGGTATGCCAGCCGGGGATTACCGAGGTGGCGAAGTCAAAGGATACGATGGTGTGTACGGATAATACGAGTGGTGTACTCAAACCCGCCAGTACCAGAGACAAACTCTCATGACGCTGCCAGTGCTTGGTAGAACCCGACCATCCGAATGATGCGATACCGTATAAACGTTTGCGCAGTTTGGTAAATGCACGGTCACGAACCGTAGCAAAGTCAGGGATCAGACCTGAATACCAGAACAGCAATGAAACGGTGAAATAAGTAGAGATCGCAAATACATCCCATAACAGTGGTGAGTTAAAGTTCACCCACAGCGGACCACGTGTATTTGGATAAGGTAATACAAAGAAAGCCATCCACACACGACCCATGTGCCAGATCGGGAACTGGCCGGCGCACATTACCGCAAAGATGGTCATCGCTTCCGCCGCACGGTTCACACCTGTTCTCCAGCCCTGGCGGAACAGCAAAAGGATCGCAGAGATCAAAGTACCCGCGTGACCAATACCTACCCACCATACGAAGTTGGTGATATCCCAACCCCATCCTATCGTTTTGTTCAGGTTCCACTGGCCGATACCGTAGGTAACCTCCCTGTACACGCTATACACACCAAACAACAGCAGGGCCACGGCAATATAAAAACCGATATACCAAAGCCTTGATGGCTTCGCTTCAATAGGGCGAACGATATCTTCCGTAACCTGGTGGTAAGTCTTCTCCCCATACACCAAGGGTTCCCTGAGCTGTGATTCGTACTTTAAATGCATCTGGTCTTGTTTATTGGTCCATGGACCATGGTCAATGGTCTATAGAATTTTTTATTGAATCAACTTCTGTTCTTTATGCGCCGTTGTCCGCCGTTGTTGGTCGCCCGACCAACAACATGCACGATTCCTGCACTTCCGATTGTTGGTCGGCGACCAACAATGGCGTTAGTGATGCGCCGGCGCCGCTGCTTTTTTCTCTTCCGCTTTATGTCCGCCCGCCGCATGTTCCTCATCCGAGTTCCTCACTTTCGCCAGGTAAGAAATACCTGGAAGCACGTGCAGCTGTTCCAGCACATGGAAAGTACGGTTCGGGTTATCTGCTCTCATCCTGGCTACTTCGCTGTTTGGATCGTTCACATTACCGAATGTGATACATCCGCCCGCACATGCCTGCTGGCAGGCCACTTTCACATCACTGTCTTTTAATGGACGGCTATCTCTTTTCGCCTGCAGTTTGCCTTCCTGTAAACGCTGTACGCAGAAAGAACATTTTTCGATCACACCACGTGAACGCACGGTTACATCCGGGTTCAGCACCATACGGGTAAGGTCATCGTTCATGGTATGCACCACTTCACTTAAATGACCCTGGTTATCACCGAAGCTGTCAGCGCCCATATAATCGGCCCAGTTGAAACGACGTACTTTGAAAGGACAGTTATTCGCACAATACCTGGTACCGATACAACGGTTATAGGCCATCTGGTTCAATCCTTCGCTGCTGTGGTTGGTAGCGGCTACCGGGCAAACGTTCTCACAAGGTGCATTATCGCAATGCTGGCAAAGCATCGGCTGGAACACCACGTTCGGGTTGTCCATATCACCGCTGAAATAACGGTCGATACGCAGCCAGTGCATTTCATGTCCACGCAGTACTTCCGGTTTACCTACAACGGGTACATTGTTCTCTGCTGTACAGGCCACCACGCAGGCGCCGCAACCGCTACAGCTGTTGAGGTCAATGCTCATGCCCCATTTGATACCGGGTCTGTCGTAAACAGGATATAAAGTTCCTTTTCCTTCAAATTTGTCAAGACCACCCCATGGTGCGAATTCTTTTTTACGCTCGTCCAGTACTTCTGTCGGGTGCGCTATGTATTCGGCGAGGGTGAGTTCTTTTACTACTTCGGTACGAACGCCCTGGGTGGTATCGTAACGGTTATGCGTTTGTGTTAAGGCAACAGGATATTTTTCGCCGGTAGTTGTGATGGTAACATCGGTAGCCATTGAGCTAACCGTTGCTCCATTCAGGCTCAGCAGCGGGAAGGCGTTTTTGCCTGATCCCTCAGCGGCTTTACCCACTTTGCTACTACGGCCATAACCTACCGCGATACCGATGGTATCAGGGTGTGTGCCGGGTATGATCAACGCAGGCAGTTCGATGCTCTTATTACCTACGGTAACTTTTACTACTTTTTTAGGAGGATGTACCTCGTAATCATCCGCCTGTCCATTACTGTTGAGATCGATATCCAGCAATGTACGCGCCAGTGCAGGGGAAATGATCACATAGTTATCCCATGTGGCACGGGTAACCGGATCAGGCATTTCCTGCAACCATGGGTTGGCAGCTCCGGTGGCGCCGATCGCTGTTTTTTCATACAGTACCAGTTCTATTTTACCGCCTTTTTTCGCGCTGTTCAATGCTGATACAGCGGTGCCAACACCTGCTCCGTTAAAAGATGCGCCACCCAATGCAGGTGCCGCGGCAGGATTGATCACTCCTTCCTGTAATGCTTTGTCCCAACCGGCCTGACCGCCTGTTTTGGCACCCCAGTAAGTTTGCAGGTAAGCCAGGTAATCAGACGAATTACCGCTCCATTTCAGGAGGCTGTCCTGCCACTGGCGGGTTTTGAACAGCGGGAATATCGTCGGCTGCATAAAGGAGAAATAACCGGCTTTTGGCTCGGCATCGCCCCAGCTTTCGAGGAAATGACTGTCAGGAATTGCGTATTTACACAGCTCAGTGGTTTCATCCACTTTACTGTTGAAAGAGATGGAAGTTTTTACTTTGGTCAAACCGGTTTTGAACTTGTCTGCTTCAAACCAGGTATAGGCAGGGTTTGCGCCATGAATCAATAATGTTCCTACCGCGCCCGCGTTCATATCATTCACCAGCTGTACAAAATCCGCATCGATACCCTGGCGGTAGTTAACAGTGGTTGTCCAGTCGATAGTAGATCCGTTTGCACCGATGGCCGCATTGATCGCGTTTACCACGATCTGTACGTTCACATCATTGCTTCCGCAAACAACCAGTCCCGCACCGCTGTGTGCAGTAAGGGTTTTGGCCGCTTTTTCGATACCGGCTTTGAGTCTGGCATCGCTGATACCTGACACGCCCTGTCCGTTCACTGCACTTAATAAAGCAGCAACGATAGCGCCGGTTTCAGACGGACGGTGTAAATATTTTTCATCCGCATTCGAACCTGTAAGGCTGGCCACAGTTTCGAAGTGGATATGCTTACTCATTTCAGGACTCTTCTCATTCAGTCTTTTCCCGGTAGCGTACTGCTTGCCGAATTCAACCGGACTGAGCCAGGTACCAAGGAAATCGGCGCCGATGCTTACAATCGCTTTTGCGTTTTCAAAATGGTAAGAAGGAATTGCCTTTTTGCCATAAGAAGCTTCGTTGGCCAATAACAGACCGCTGTAAGAAACCGCATCGTAGGTTACGTGGCGGCTGCCAGGATATTTGGCTATAAATGCGTTGATGATCTCTTTGGTAGTAGGAGAAGTGATCGAGCTGGTCAGAACAACAACCGGACCCGCTAAAGCGCCAGCCACAGATTTATCGATCGCTTCAAAAGTCACTTCTTTTCCGTCGATGGTAGGGAAACGGAGACGGGCAGTATCATACAGGTCAAGAACAGATGCCTGTACACGGGCGGAGGTACCGCCACCGTTGAAAGGATCCAGTTCATTACCTTCTATTTTGATCGGGCGGCCATCACGAACTTTTGCTAAAACGCTCACCACATCACCATCCTGCACATAAGTAGTTGCATAGAATTTGGCAATACCCGGCACTACATCTTCTGGTTTATTGGCAAAAGGGATCGCTTTTTTTACCGGCATTTCGCAGCTTGCGGCGGCAGCGGCGGCAGCAGTGCTGAAACCGAGGTACTTCAAAAAGTCCCTGCGTGGCGCTTTGGCATCCAGAAAGCTCTTGCTCTCATCGGCAACAAAAGGAAGTTCGCTGTTGAACTCGTCTTTTACATCTTTCTGGTAGGCCTCAGACTGATTCAGCTCTCCAAAACTTTGCCAGTGCTTTTTTTGCTCCATGTTCTATTTTGTAATTAAGATCAATTCAATGTGATAATCCGATAATGTGATAATATTTTGACCTGATTAATGACCTGCTCAACGCATGATCACATCATCCAATAATTATCACATCATTACTGCTAGTAGTGACATTTCTGACATTCCGTACCACCGATTTTTTCAACAGTGATTCCTTTGGCGCTGTCTATTTTACCGCTTTTCAGGTCTTCGTGGAATTTCTCGTAAATGCTGTAAAAACCATTGTCTTTGAACTGCACCTTGGTTTCGCGGTGACAGTTGATACACCAGCCCATGCTCAGGTCGGTGAATTGTTTTACCTCGTCCATTTTCTGGATCTCACCGTGACAGGTCTGGCAGGCCACCTGGCCGGCTTTTACGTGTTGAGAGTGATTGAAGTAGACGTGATCAGGCAGGTTGTGTATGCGTGTCCATTCTATTGGTTTTGCTTTGGTAGCATCCCATGGTTTACCAGGTGTAAAACTGGCATATTTGTGTAATTTCTGTATCTCGGCGGTACCATCCACTTTTTCGCCTTCTTCATTGTACAACTGGGATCCGTTATATTCAACTATCTCCATGTGGCAGTTCATACAGATATTAACCGAAGGAATGGTGGCCTGTTTGCCCTGGTACACACCAATATGGCAATATTGGCAGCTGATCTGGTTAACACCTGCGTGTATTTTATGAGAGTAGAATATAGGTTGATCGGGCTGGTAATCTTTACTGCGGCCCAGCGCCATAGCGCCTTGGGAAGTAAGATAACCGCCAACAACAAATAACATAACCGTAATAACCGCGATATAAGTTTTGTTTCTCCAGAAAGGAACCGGTTCTTCTGCATAATGACCTTCTTTGTCATCAGCCAGTTTTTTCAGGTTGGAGTTCACCTGTAACAAAGTAAGAGCAACAACCGCCAGGATCAGGGTAAGGATACCGAAAAGCAGGGTATTGTCGCTTTCTTCCCCTTTGGCATTCGCATCTCCTGTTTCTTTTGGAGCCAGTTTGGGATCCGGGACCGATTTGATATAATCCAGGATGGCATCGATTTCTTTGTCTGACAATCCAGGAAAAGGTGTCATCAACGAACCGTATTCCTTGATCAGATTGGTGGTATACGGGTCCGTTTTGGCAAACCCGGCCGGGTTATGTACCCAGGCGTGTATTTTGGCCCTGTCGCCGCTCCAGCGATCTTCCACACCGGTCAATGCAGGACCGGTCCCTTTTGCGTGAACCTTGTGACAGGTACCACAATTGGTGGTAAATAAAGTCTTTCCGTCTTGTGCATTAACTGATGAAAAACTCAGGAAAAGAATTGTTCCGGTTACAATGGTTCTGGCTAAACGTCTAAAAGATATCATATTCACAAACGGGTGGTTCTTGGTGTGGAAAAATATCCGTGAACGGCTGCAAAAATATGACTCAAAGCTGACAAAAACTAAACCTGTTAAAAATTTTTTTAGCCTTGACAGGCTTGCATTTCAGCGGATTATACGACGATTAATTTACATATTGTCATTTTTTCTATAAAGGTTTGCAATTATTTTGATTCTTTCTCCGCGCAAACTCCCCACCCTCCTGTTCTCTGCGGTAAAATGTCTTCCGCATACAGGTATCCTCCATTACGAAGCGATTTTTTCACCGCAGAGAACAGGAGGACGGCGAGTTTACGCAGAGTCGTTATTTTTGGCGCATGTTTAAACGAATGCAGGAGAAATGGGGTGTGAGTACGCGCCAGTTCTGGATCATTTTTATCGCTTTTGGTCTTACAGGTACCACTACGGCCATTATTACCCGTTATATCACCGGCTGGCTTGGGTTTGATGAGTTTACCCATTGGGGATGGAAGGCATTGCTGCGTGTGGGTATGCTTTTGTTCGGTTACCAGATATTGCTATTGGCATACGGCGCTTTGCTGGGACAATGGGCATTTTTCTGGAAATATGAAAGGAAGCTGCTGGAGAAGCTGGGGATTTTGAAGAAGAAGGGAACAGAAGAACAAGGAACAAGGAACAAGGAACAGAAGAACAAGGAACAAGGAACAGATGAACAAGGAACAGGGAACAGGAGGAAGGGAACAGAAGAACAAGGAACAAGGAATAAGGAACAGAAGAATAAAGAGCAGGTTGGCGCCCAAAGCCGCTTATTCATCCACAACGATTTTGACCCCAAACCCCAAACCCCAAACTCCAAACAACCACAGACTACAGACTACAGACCACAGACCAGGATAGCCATTTTCGCCTCCGGCGCAGGCTCCAATGCGGCAAAGATCATAGACCATCTGAAAAATCATTCGTCCATCAAAGTGTCCCTGGTTGTTTGTAACAAACCTGGCGCGGGTGTTTTAGCCATTGCCGACGCAAACAGCATACCCTATATATTAATAGAGAAAGAACCGTTTTTCAGGGGTGACGCGTATCTGCCAGTGTTGCGGGAACACAAGATTGATTTTATTGTATTGGCGGGATTTTTATGGAAAATACCGGCGGCACTTATTGCGGCATATCCTAATAAGATGGTCAATATCCATCCTGCCCTGCTTCCGAAATACGGCGGTAAAGGGATGTATGGGATGAAAGTACATGAGTCGGTACTGGCGGCCGGGGAAAAGGAAAGCGGCATCACCATTCATTTTGTGAACGAACATTTTGATGAAGGGGAGCCTGTTTTCCAGGCGAGCTGTATCGTGGAGGATACCGATACACCGGAGACACTGGCGCAGAAGATACATGCACTCGAACATACCCATTTTCCTGTAGTGATTGAAAAACTGATTCACACCTCTGTGTAACTCTGTGCACTCCGTGCCTCTGTGGTAAAGCCTTCGCTTCGATCAATGAGGAGGCTTTACCACAGAGGCACGGAGAACACAGAGGTACACAGAGAGATTATCTTACATTAGCGGACTTATTATGAAAAGAACCTTTATTGCTTTAAACGCATTCTGCAAACATCTTATCCTGTTGGTAAAGCCACATTACCTGCTGGGTTTTTTACGCAATCCCTTCCTGTTCTTTTCCAATATACTCGCCCTCTCCCGCTGGATTTCGCGTCAGCCAAAAAATGTGTACAATGATTTTTTTGTACTCAAACGCGATTACAACAAAAGATATGACCTGTACCGGCATGTAGCTGATCAATATGATCTCACAGATACGCCTGTCGATTATCTCGAATTCGGTGTATGTGGCGGACAGTCATTTGAATGGTGGGTGAAACACAATACCAACACGGGTTCTAAGTTTTATGGGTTTGATACGTTTGAAGGATTACCGGAGAAATGGGGCGTATTCTTTAATAAGGGAGATATGTATGCAGAGGTTCCCAATCTTGCCGATACCCGAGCCAAATTTATCAAAGGGCTTTTCCAGGAAACACTGGTGCCGTTTTTACAAACACGACCGCTGGATAATGACAGGAAAAAGATCATTCATTTAGATGCCGATCTTTTTTCTTCCACGCTTTTCTCACTTGCTACATTATATCCTTATTTGAAAAAAGGTGACATACTTTTTTTTGATGAATTCAACGTACCCAACCACGAGTTTCAGGCGCTGCGGATTTTTACAGAAGCTTTTTATGTGCAGACAGAACTGATAGGTGCGGTGAATAATTATTACCAGGTGGCGCTTATTGTTAAGTAAGTCTGTATTGCTCTCGAGGTAGCCCATCATTTTAATTTTACATCATAACTATTTAGTGAATTGGGGTTTCAAAATTCTGTGCCTCAGTGCCTTTGTGTGAAAAAATTAGCTCACAAAGACACTAAGGCACAGGTATTTACTTCAAAAGGATGCACTACCCTCTGCGACAATGAGTATTTGCCTGTTTTTTGTATATTTATTAGGTGTAATCCTGCTACTGATATCCATTTATTTTTTCAGAAGCCCCTATGAAAACCTTTGCACGAAACCCTAAAAAGCACCCTGTTCAAAACAGGGGATTCGCCAATTACTTAGCTGAAAAAACTGACCAGCATTTACCCGTACCTGTTCATCATCCACCTGCACAAGCCAAATGGCAACAGATAGCCAATAACAGTCCGCGTGTGGCACAGATGAAGGCGTACCAGCAAATGTCAAATAAGGCACCGGTGATACAACGTTACGAGGACCACGATAACGGGTACCTGGTATCCAACGGCCAGAATGCTGTTTTGAAAGAAGATGGATCGAAAGAACTGTACCTCACAGAAAGGGCCTTACAAGAAGCTACTATTTCATTGACCGGAAAAGGGATCAATAATGTGCGTTTTGAACCCGGTGATCCTTTAGACTATGGCAACAGGCAATACAGAAAGGCAATACCTATCTTCAGCAACCCGGCTACCAAAAACGAGAGCCAGCCGGTACGTAAACAGAAATTAAAAGATACGCCACAGGATGAAATAATGGCAAAACTGTATGCCGAATTCAAGAAACAGCAGGAAAACATAAAATTCGTTGCGGAGTTGCTGCCGGAAATATACAACAGTGTAGAACTTGACGGCGACCGTGATGAGATACTCAGCAAAATCAAAACCAAACAATTCATGGATGTAGTGGGAAGGGACCTGGGGCAGAGACTGCTGCTTTATTGCCATAACGAAGATGGCCCGGACTATACAAAAGAATCCGTACTGGCGGCGATCCACAAAAAAGCAGCGGGCTTACAAATGGAAATAGAAGCTTATAAAAACCAAGCTCCTTATTTACCTACCAGTTGTGGTTTCTTGAAAAATTTCCTGGTGAGCGGTTCCACCGGTAAACAGGTTGGAAAAACAGGCAATCTCCCGGAAATAGGTAATTACTTTGGCATCGATGACTTTAATGACCCTAAAGGGGATGAAGCGCCATGGGATAACCATTACGCCACCATCATTTACAAGGACGGAGATGATACCGTTACGTTGGAAGATGCTGCTGGCCAGGGCTTGTTTGTTGAAAAAACACACTGGTCATTTAAAATGTACGGCACGGAGCAGGAAAAGACCTTCGACAGCAAAACCCGCAAGGAGTATAACAGGCGCAAAGCGCAGCAGGAACTCCTGATAAAACATGACTATACGGAAAACCAGCGTTTGGGATCTTTCTAACCGTAAAAAATATTACCGGTTCCCATCCGGAAATGCTGTAATCTCCCAAAAAAGTGTAAATTTTACATACGCTCTTTCAAGCCAACAGCTCCATATAAGAATAACAGCATCGGACATGCTACTGACTGTTTTTTGTAAACCTTATTATTTACACCAAAAACGAATCGTATGCTAGCCGAATCTTCTTCCGCTTACAAGTACACCCTATCCACCCGTGGTATTATGAGTGGTTTATTTGTAGGAATTGCCGCCGCCGTCATCAACCTCGCTTTTGATCTTGCGTATCGTAAGATTACAGGTTATGAGTTTGCGGAATACATCAACATCAATTCCATTATCTTTTTTACGATACCTACTTTATTGGTGGGTGGTATCATTTATTCCATCATCCTGCATTATTTCAAAAGGGGGATGATCATTTACATCACCCTTTGTGTATTGCTGACCATCCTTGTTGCCTTCATACCGTTAGGTCCGCACATGATGCCTACCGGTGAAGCCATGCCGCCCGCCGCCCGCGGTCTTACCATGGGTGTAGAGATCATTACAGGGGCAATGGGTTCCTTTGCGATACCGTATTTTGCGGAACATCCGAAAGTATGGGGAGACTAGGGAATATTGAACAGATGAACAAGGAACAGGGGGAATATCGAACAGATGAATTTTGAATTTCGAAGGAGAACACTGCTCCGGATTAGATTTTCCGATCGATATTCATCTGTTTGATATTCTTCTGTTCCCAATTTCTTTCTATCTTAGGAATTCAACACGCCTTATGAGAAAGCTTTTTTTATCTGCAGTAGTTATCCTGCTCACTGCACAATCCTTTGCACAATCCAAAACATTAGTGCCATCCGTTCCTGAAAAAGCCAATGTTTCTTCAGAACGGTTACAGCGCATTGATAAGCTGATCCAGCAGTATATCGACAGTAACTGGATCGCCGGGGCTATTGCCATTGTGGCGAGGGATGGGAACATTGTGTATCATAAGGCACTGGGCTATGATGATCCATCTAAAAACAAGACACTGCAGAAAGATGCCATCTTCCGTATCGCCTCTCAAACCAAGGCCATTACCAGCGTAGCGGTGATGATGTTGTTCGAGGAAGGAAAATTTTTACTGGACGATGCCGTTTCCAAATTCATCCCTGAATTCAGGAAACAACAGGTGCTGGATAAATTCAATAATGCCGACAGCACCTACACCACCGTACCTGCCAAAAGAGAAGTGAGCATCCGCGACCTGCTTACCCATACTTCGGGTATCGGTTACGCGCAGATAGGCAGTGCTACCATGAATGCCATTTATGCCAAAGCCGGTGTAGTAGGTGGTATTGGTTTACCGGCAGGTTCATTACTGGCAGACAATATTAAAAAACTCGGCGCCCTGCCGCTGGTTCACCAGCCCGGTGAAAAATGGACCTATGGATTGAATACCGATGTACTCGGCTACCTGGTGGAAGTAGTGAGCGGCATGAGTCTCGATGCTTATTTCCGTAAAAACATTTTTGATCCATTGGGCATGAAGGACACTTATTTCTACCTACCCAAAGAAAAACAAAGCAGGCTGGCCATGCTGCACAGCGATGACGCAGATAAACACGTGGTCAATACCCCTGAAAAGATAACAGTGAACGGTGTGTTTTTTCGCGACTACCCTATCCTTGATGGTGGTAGTTTTTACTCCGGTGGCGGCGGGCTGGTTTCCACTGCTTATGACTATGCCATCTTTATGCAGATGCTGCTCAATGGTGGTGATTATAATGGTAAACGCATACTCAGTCCCAACAGTATCCGTTTAATGACCGCTAACCAGATCGGCGATATCAGTATGGGGCGCACTGCCAAATTCGGACTGGGGTTCCAGGTAGTAATGGGTCCTGATGAAGGAAGAAACACCACACCGCCAGGCACATTCAGTTGGGGTGGTATGTTTGCATCTTCTTACTGGATAGATCCCAAAGAAAAAGTAGTGGCGCAGTTTGTGTTACAGCATTACCCGTATAGCCATGGAGAGATAGCGGAGAAATTTAAGGTGGCGGTGTACCAGGCGCTTCGGTAATTAGATTCCCTAACACTTGAACATTGAGCATTGAAAATTGAGCATTGAAAATTGAATTGCGCAAATAATGTTCAATATTCAATGCTCAATGAATACACCAGGTTAGCGCTGTTTCAAAATATCTGCTGCCTCTTCATCCTTATACTTTGCTATCAACACATTCAACTGCTGTTTCAATTTAGCAACGGTTGCTTTGTGTGCCGGCTGGTTGTATAGATTGTGTATCTCTGTTTTATCTTTTTGCAGATCGTAAAGTTCCCAATAATCTTTCGGGCCGTAGAAACGGATAAGTTTGTAGCGCGAGGTGCGGATGCCAAAATGCGGCGCCACACGGTGTGGCTCGGGATACTCATAATAATGGTAATACATTTCATCCCGCCACGGTTTTGTTTTGTTCCCTGATACGATCGGCAGAAAACTTTCGCCCTGCATATCGAACGGTTTCTGTATACCGGCGGCTTCGAGAAATGTGGGTGCCATATCAATATTCACCACCATCTGTTTTACGGTAGTGCCGGGTTTGATATGACCGGGATAACGCATCACCAAAGGTGTACGCAGACTCTCTTCATACATAAACCGTTTATCAAACCAGCCATGTTCGCCCATATAAAACCCCTGGTCGGATACATATACCACCAATGTGTTTTTGGCAAGACCTGATGCATCCAGGTAATCGAGTATCCTGCTGATGTTCCTGTCGAGCGATTTTGCGGTGGAGAGATAATCTTTCAGGTACCGCTGTAGTTTCCATGCCACCAGTTTTGCACTATCATTTTTGATGGATTCATATTGCTGTGCAATACCATCGTAATATTTTTTAAACACAGTTTTCTGCGCATCGGTCAACCGGCCATATACTGAACGGGGGTTGTTGTAGTTGGCATTTACTTTCAGGTCATTGGCGATGGTCATTGTTTTTGCTATCGTCATATCCTGTTTCGCGGCCGCTTCACGATCTGAATACTTGTCACGGAAATTGGCGGGCTCAGGAAAAGTTGTGTTATCAAAAGCGCCCAGATCCTGCAGGTCGGGCAGCCATTCGCGGTGTGTGGCTTTTTCACCTACTACCAGGAAAAATGGTTTGTCCTTATCGCGTTGCTGTAACCAGTCGATCGAAAAATCGCTGATCAGGTTAGTTACATACCCGTTGTAACGGACCGTATCGTTTTTCATGTTGATGAAATCCGGCTGGTAATAATGACCCTGGTCGGGCAATATGCGCCAGAAATCAAAACCCTGTGGTAATGTTTGTAAATGCCATTTGCCGATCCATGCGGTCTGGTATTGTGCGGCACCTAATATTTTCTGCAACTGCTGCTGGCTACCATCAAACCGGCGCCGGGCAGAATTGTCTTTCAAACCATTCAGGTGACTATACTTGCCGGTAAGCAATACCGCACGGCTGGGGGCGCAGATAGAATTGGTCACAAAACTATTTTGCATGATGGCGCCTTCCTTCGCGATACGGTCTATCCCTGGTGTCTGCATCAGCCGGCTCCCATAAGCGCTGATGGTTTGCTGGGCGTGGTCATCGGAAAAAATAACAAGGATATTGGGCCTGCTGTTCTGCGCAGTAACCAGACTAACTGATAACAGCAAAACAACCGGCAACAAACAAAGCTTACTGAGCATACAATGAATTTAATACTCCAAACCGCGCCTTTGCGCTTTTGCGAGAGAATTTTTCACGCAAAGGCGCAAAGGCGCGGTTTAGTCAAATACTATTCAGAAAACAAATTATTGAAAAAACAGCAATTGAATGTAGAATATCGAATGATGAATATCGAAGGTTTATACTTCGATATTCATCATTCGATATTCAATATTCCTTACCCCGGCATTCTCGAAATATATTTTTCAATCTCTTTCACCTGGTCAAGCACCTGTTTGGTCTTAGGTTTGCAGGCTTTGGCTTTGCGGAAGAAATCTTTGGCGGCGCGGAATTCGCGTTTGTTCATAAAGATCTGGCACATGCTCAGGTAAGCAACGGCCTCGCTTTCTTTATCGGGGATTCCGGCGCGGATAGCGGCACGGATGTATGATTCACCCTGTTTCAGGTCGCCACGCTGCATGGCCATCATGCCCAGCTGCAGTTTGTTGGCACCTTCTGCCTCGGCCATGGGTGAACCCAGTTCGGTGCTTTTTTTGAGGTGTTTTTCGGCGCTGGTAAAGTCCTGTTTCATCATGGCCAGGTTGCCCTTGATGGTATAGTAGGTGGAACGTACCGGTTTGTATAAGAGATTGGGGAACCAGATACCATCCAGTATTTTTTCCACTGCATCGATATTACCGGCTTCCATCGGCTCCTGGATCAGGCGCAATGGCCCGATAAAGAAATGGCTCGCCAGCGCGATCACTCCTACAAAATACAGGATAAATGCCGGCCAGAACCCGCTCCACACATTCACAGCCACAGCCAGAGCCAGCGACAAGAGACCTAACCAGAAACGATATTTAATAAGGATATTATAGAACTTCATAGCCCATCTTTTTCGAGCGGCGAAGATAGCTGATAAGTACGAATTACGAGGTACGAAGTACGAGGAAGCAGAAACACCGTGGGTGTACGACTAATGATCGAAAGAGACAGTGTAAAGCTTACTTAGGTATAAATACCCGTCATTTACCGATAGTTAGAACAGATTACAGGTTCTAATTTCGGTTTATGCCTGTCACCGATCTAAAAGCGAGGACCTTTCTATTCGCCGTCGAAGTTGGCAGACTTATATCCATACTTCCGCAAACCTTGATCAATCGATCCTATTCCGGGCAACTTATCAGGTGTTCAGCATCAATAGGGGCCAATTATCGTGCCGCCAGGCGTGCCAAATCGAAAGCAGACTTTATTAATAAACTCAAGATCGTTGAGGAAGAAGCAGATGAAAGTATTTATTTCCTCGAACTGCTTTCGGGATTCAACCCCGGTCACAACGACCAGTTTATACCCCTGATAAAGGAAGGAACAGAGATCCTTAAAATTATTGTTGCATCAATCGTCACAACACGTTCTACAACCTCTTAATGCCTGAACTCCTCACCCTTCGTACTTCGTACCTCGTAATTCGTACTTAATTCTTCGCATCATTAATCTCAATAAAATACCCATCCGGATCATTCACCCAGATCTGTTTTACACCATCAACCCGGGTGGTGACCAGTCCTTTTTCGCCTTTGGCGTTTACCCAGCCAATGTTCCTGGACCTTAGTTTTTCCACGAACGCGTCTACAGATGAGAGGCTGAAGCACATGTGGTTGTTGAGAAAGTATTCTTTGGGTTTTTCGGCACCGGAGATCACATGCAGTGATGCGCCCGGGCCGATACGGTACCAGATATGTTTGTTATCATGGAACGGCTCGGGTATGGTATCCAGGCCGATCACATTCGAATAAAAATCACCTGTTTTCTGTAGGTCCACCACATAAATGGCCAGGTGGTTGATACGGGGCTTATTGGATTGTGCCATGGCAGAATGCATGACTAATACAGCAATAACCGAAAGAAACAGCTTCATATCTTTTGTTTAGACACCTAATGTACGACTGACGCTCCGAAAACTCCGCTTCTCATGGTCGCTGCGAGAGAAAAAGTACGAAATACGAGGTACGAAGTACGAATAAAGGCGGATACCGTACTTCGTACCTCGTATTTCGTACTTGTTATTTTGCCCCCCAACCGCTATTTTTGCCCCCCAATTATTAATTATCAATTACTAATTATTAATTAATACCCGGTCCCGTAGTTCAATGGATAGAATAGAAGTTTCCTAAACTTTAGATGCAAGTTCGATTCTTGCCGGGACCACTTAACTTTCTCAAAGAAACCCTGTAACTGCCAAAGTTTGCAGGGTTTCGTATTCAAAGAGTAACTAACGTGCAGAACCCAATTCGCATGTTGATTGGCTGGGTACCCATAGCTGTTTGTAAAGACTTATTGTTGTAGTATTTTTCACGCTAAGGCGCTAAGAAGCAAAGACGCAAAGCTACCCTTAGCAGCTTATTCTTACTCTTTGCGCCTTTGCGTGAAAATATTTAGAACACTTATTGCCAGGCAACCAACCATCAAACGGAAAGATTTGTACAGGCTCTATTTAATTCTTCCCACAACTACACCCTTCCGTTTCAGACTCCGTCTGTTCATGCCATGCAAACGCACCCGCATTCCTCCCCATCTCCCAAAAGAATTTTGTACGCAGTTTGGTATGATTACCTGTCTCATTCATAGAAGCGGCATCATACAATCTTCCGTTGATCATTGTATAACGGATAAACTCAGTATTCTTGATATCCTCCAGTGGATTTTTGTCAATAATGATCAGGTCCGCGAGTTTACCCGTTTCGAGTGAACCGATCCATTTATCGAGACCGAGACTGAAAGCAGGATTAATGGTGGCCGCCTGTAATGCCTGCAGGTTGGTCATCCCTCCCTGCTGCTGCATCCATATCTCCCAATGAACGCCAAGTCCCTGCAATTGACCATGCGCACCCATATTCACTTTCACTCCTGCATCTGCCAGTTTTTTTAATGCACGCGATGTGGCCAGGTGACCTATCTCATATTCATCATCCGGCGCCATGATGCGGAAACGGCTGCGTGGATCGATGACGGTGCGCGGCACAAAACGCTGTAGTCTCTCTTTTTCCCAAACATTGCTGTGCTGGTACCAGTAGTATTCGCCACTTAATCCCGCAAAATTTACGATCAGCGTGGGTGTATAGGCGGTCTTTGCGTTTTTCCATAAACTGATCACATCATTGTATAATGGCGCAACCGGCAGGTTATGTTCGATGGTAGTATGTCCATCGAGTATCATGCCGATATTATGATAGAAGAAAGATCCGCCTTCGGGAACTACTTCCATTTTCAGTTCCCGGGCAGCCTGCAGGATCATCTGGTTCTGCTCGCGGCGCGGCTGGTTATAACTTTTTACCGAGAAAGCGCCGAATGACTGTGTTCTGCGCAATGCACTTCTGGCATCATCTATCGAATTGACCACGGTTTTAGTATCGCTTTCTGCTCCATATAAGATAGTGCCTGTTGAGAATACACGCGGGCCAGTCATCTGTCCTGCTTTGATCAGTTCGCTTTGTGCAAACACCATTTCACTGTTGGCAGACGGATCATGCATACTGGTTACGCCATAGGCCATGTTTGCAAAATAGGGCCAGTGTTTTTGTGGTGTCATACCATTGCGGAAATGATTTCCATGCGCGTGTGCATCAATAAAGCCCGGCATAATGGTCATTCCTTTGCAATTGATAACCTTAGCGCCCGCCGGAATTTTAACAGTGGCTGTCTTACCTACCTCTTTAATTACATTCTCTTCTACGATTACAGTTCCGTTAGTAATTACTTCATCACCCTTCATCGTGATAATAGTGGCATTGGTGAAAGCGATCGTACCTGATGGTTTATCTGTGGATACTTCCAATCCTATGTCAATTCCTTTCATCGGTATTTTGAACGCTGAATCTGGTTTGTTGGCAACAAATGAAAAACGTTCATCTACACGCACGGTATAATACTGGTCACCCAATGTATAATGAAGCAACTGGTTATCGGGCGACCAGTGCAGGTTGATACCCGCATCCCTTGATACGATCTTCACAGGATAATCTTTGCTGGTGGCACCGATATCAACCGTCTTGCCTGTTTTCGGGAACGCGGCAATATATACTTCATGCAGGTCGATGAATGCGATCCATTTTTCATCTGGAGATACCGTGAATTGATTGCCATAGGCGCTACGCAGGTGAATACGCTCATCCGATCCATTCACCGAATTGCTTGCCAGGCTCTTGCCCAAGAGGTAATATATCCTGTCGCCTGTTTTGTTGAAAGATGGATCATCGCCGCGCTCGGTCAATAATCTTTCGTTGCTTCCGTCTGCATTTGCGATAAAAATGCCTGTCTTTACAATATAGGCCGGACCCAATACATTGTTCCCTGCTTCTTTCCTGTACACGATCCATTTGCCATCGGGTGAATAAGATGGCACGCGGTAGATCGCTTTTGCCCTGCTGATCTTAACAGGTTCGTTTTTACCGCGAAGATCCAGTTGGTATATCGCACCGGCTGTAGAATCGTTCCACGTAGTGTATAAAATTTTATTCCCATCATCAGAAAAAGACGGATCGAATTCGTAGTCCGTTCCGTTGGTGATCCGTTCAGGTTTTCCTGCCGGTAATTCTTTTTTCCAGAGATGGCCCACGGCATTGAATACCACCCATTTTCCATCAGGAGAAGTAGTGGCCTGTCTGATCACATGAACCTTGAAGGTAGCAGGGTTCAGCTCCTGCTGGAAACGCAGTGCATCGTAAATACGCTGGTTGACCTGGCAGGTAAAGGGAATTTCAACTGCTTTATTCGTAGCGCTGATATCTACCTTCATGATCTTTCCTTCGCTCCAGATTACGATCTCCTTATCATCAGGCGTCCAGGCAAAGCCAGTGTACAATCCAAACACCGACCAGGCTTCCTGTTGATCTTTGCTTAGTTTATCATATACCGGCCATTCTTCACCTGATTCGAGGTTTCGGATATGGAGCACACTTTTTGCGCGAACCCTTTTTACAAAAGCCAGCATTTTGCCGTTACGGGATAACTGCGGACGTACCGCGCCACCCGCACCACCTGTTACGGTTTCATTGGTGCCTTTCTCGCGGTCAAAACGTTTGATCACGAATATCTGGCTGTTTGGGTCCTTATTATATTCGAACTGTCCGCCGGGATACATATCCTCGCTGTAATAAACATAACGTCCATCCGGCGATACACAGGGTTCATTTACATCCTGCTGGTCATTTTTTCTTTGTGTCAGCTGTAATCCACCACCACCGCTGGTATGGTACATCCACATTTCACCCGCACCCAATGAGCGGGATGAAGTAAAATGCTTACGGGCAACGATGTATTCGCCATCGGGCGACCATACCGCATTATTTAAAAGACGGAAACTTTCTTTGGTGATCTGCACAGCGTTGCTACCATCCCTGTTCATCATCCATATATTATCACCACCGCCTGCATCAGAAGTAAACAGGATCTTCGAACCATCGGGACTAAACCTCGGCTGTACCTCCATCGCATGTCCGCCACGCAACAGTTTAGCGCTGCCGCCGCTGAAAGGCATGGAATAGATATCGCCCAGCAGGTCAAAAACGATCTCTTTGCCATCGGGCGAAAGATCCACATTCATCCAGGTGCCTTCGTTTACACTGAATGAAACTTCTTTGTAAGGTCCTTCGGGATTATTGACATCCCATTTAGGGGGTTCTTTTCTTGCCTGTGCAAACAGTAAAAAGGGCATGCAGATCAATGCTGTGAAAGCAATTAGTTTACGAGTGAACATGTTGGTTTGGTATTTGGGGGGAAGGTAATTAAAAGATGCTTTCCTGCATACTCCTGACGAAGTGGCTAAAGTGTACCCACATTTTTAATTGTTTAAACAAACTAAATATTGACGAATAGCAGCTACCGGTCCCATCGGGACCACCGCTTTGTAGCGTATAAATACGCGTAATTTTTTCATTGCCCCGTTAGGGGCAATCCTTGTGCCGAATGGGTACATTGGAGACAATGCCAAACACCTATTCGCAATTATATATTCAATTTGTTTTTGCGGTAAAATTCCGGAAAGCATTATTGAACACGGCATGGGATGAACGTCTGCGCTTTTATATTACAGCTATTGTGCAGAACAATGGCCATAAAATGCTGGCTATAAATAATATAGCAGATCATATCCACCTGTTTATAGGAATGAGTCCTGTGCAGGCCGCTTCGGACCTAGTGCGTATAGTAAAAGCTGATTCATCCAAATGGATCAACAGTCAGCATCTTACCAACCAGAAATTTTACTGGCAGCAAGGCTTTGGTGCTTTCAGTTACTCGCGTTCGCATATTGAGCGTGTGGTCAGGTACATTCATAACCAGCAGGAACATCATATCAAGACTGGTTTTGTCAATGAATATCGCAGCATGTTGGATAATTTTGGGGTAGTATATGATGAAAAATACCTGTTTACAGAACCACAATGAATAAAATACCTGGATTGCCGATGGTGCCGCCCCTATGGGGCTGCCATTAATTTCTATTCCTTTGGCTACAAAGCGGTGGTCCCGATGGGACCGGTAGCTGGTTAAACAATGAAAAGATGTATGGAGGGTGACGAATATGTCCTCATCTTTGGGTTCGCTATCAGTAGAAGCCCTGCTCGTTAGCTGCAAATTAAATAACGATGTTCTCAGAAAAAAGACAACTTGTAATTGAATACTCCATTCAGATCGAAAGAATTGTTTCGAAAGCGTTAAGTACATTATTAGGCATTGACAGTTTAGAATCTAAATCGTTTGGAAATACGAACGACGCATTAAGTTTCAAAAGCAAATTGGTGTTACTTGGAGATATAAAAACTATTGACAAATCCGACAAAATCAAGTTTGAATATTTTGCCTCTATTCGAAATCAGTTCGCCCACAATATAGACGCAGTCGATTTTACGTCTTGCTTTAAGGCATTAGTTGATATAGAGAATAAACTTAGAAAATTGTATAAAGACAAAATTAATGGGACGAGCAACATGGAATCTCAGCGAGAAGAACTTTTCAATCATTTACACAATGACATAATCGACATTTCTAGTAAACTTTTTCAAGCAATTTTTGACAAAGGACTTGAAGAAGGGAAAAAAGACGGCGCTACAATAATGAAAGAGATTTTATTTGAAACAATTCAAGAATTTATGCTCCTATCAGCAAATAACAGACAGTTATTAACTGAAATCCTAGAAACCGCGAAAGATAAATATGCTATCAGTATCGAAAAGAATAAATAACAGGCAGCTAGCATGGTCTTTGCAAAAGTCTAGCTGTCTTTCCCTCTTCGTAGGGTGTACTTAACCCCTACAAAAAGGAAGGTTCTCCGCAGACGTCTCCGCGCAGCGGGACTCTGCGGTGCCCGCATAAGGGGTGACATTGTCTCGTCCTAAAATAAGTTTACGTGGTTGCTGTTAATCCTGACATTAGTTTACAATGTACTATTTGTAATTGATTTACCCCATCTTCTGTTGACCAGTAGATGTTTCTGGTGAACGATTTCTGGGGTAAGCATATTAATACTTTGATGTGGTCGTTCCTTATTATATCTGTTTACAATGCATTCTAATTGTTCCATTGCTTGAGCCTGGTTACTGATTTTATAGTGCTTTAGATATTCGTGCTTTATAATCCCATTTATTCGTTCTGCTACAGGATTTTCCAATGGATCCCCGCTCTCTGTCATACTTATCTGTATGTCATTCTCCTTTAAGATATTTACATACTCAGCACTACAATATTGTATACCGCGGTCTGAATGATGAACAAGGTTATTTCTTTTACCTATTGGGGTCCGCAAGGCCATTGCCAATGCCTTAGCCGTATATACTGCTTCAAGGGTTTCTGCAATATGGAATCCCATGATCTTATGCGAGTAAGCATCCGTTATTAGGCTCAGATATAAAAATCCAGTTGTGACCGGCACATAAGTAATGTCTGCCACCCAAAGCTGTTCAGGGGCATCCGGATACCATGATTTTGTCAGATTCGGATATCGCTTTAACCAATGATGGGATTGAGTGGTATTAATTTTTCGCCTCCTTCTTCTAACCAATAACTTATTGACTGCCAATAGGTCAAAGAGCGCATCACGGCCTATTTTGATCTGGTGATCTAACAAAAAGGGCTGAAGAAGACAATACAATTTCCTTGTCCCTATCACCGGATGTATTTGTCTCAGCGCCCTGACTTTTTCTAATATTAATTGTTCCTCCGTATTCAATTCTTCTACACGCCAAAAGAACTGGTAATAAGCCTGTCGTGTAACACCAAGTAATCGACATATCCTTACCAGGCTAACGGATGGATAACTGTCTTTCATCTCTTTGATTACTTGGTATTGGGCTTTTTTCGGATGGGTATTTTTAATTCCTTCTCGGCCTTTTCAATAATACGGATATAGGCGTCCGCACGAAGTTTCTCATCTTGCAGTTGACGTTCCAATTCCTCAATTCGCTTTTGAAGATCGAACTCCGTTTTTCGTTTTTTGATATTATCTGGCAAAAGTGTCCGGTTTGTACTGCTAAATTTAAGGCTTGGTGCTTTATAATTTTCTGCATATCCCAACCGCTTCATCCAGGTACTGATTGCACTCTTGAATCGAATATTGTATTTACGCTGTAATTCTATCTTCGTACAGCCTGTCGACAAATACTCTTCGATCACCTTTCGCTTAAAAGAATCGTCAACCATCTGACGGATTTCCATTTTATGTTCCATATTATCCTGATTTTGATTTACTTTTTGAGTAAACCTATTTCAGGACTAGACACATTAAATAATAATTCTCTTTAAATAGTTGGTGCAGGCACTGTCGCAAAAATGATGAGTTGCTGGGGGTGTAGCACCACAGAATCGGGGGTAAATAAAAAAATATTATCCTGTCGGGATCGTTTTTTTCTTCAGCACGGTAGTAGAAAGGATCTCATTGAGCCTGTCCACTTTATCCTGAAAAGCATTCGTATGTACCTGCTTTGAGGTAAAAACAGTTTTTTTAGGCGCATTCGTTGCCTTTCGTGTAGCCAACACGGCACCTCTTACTGTTTTGGGCGCTGCTTTTTTCTTTGTTACTGGCATATACCAAATTTACTTCTTTCTTTTAATTGAAAAGGCTAAATATTCCACATCGGAATCCGGATCAAACCGCTCCTTAATCCTGTTCCCACTTTCCTCTTCATAAATACCATATATCGCATAATGCTATCCCCGGGTACCTTGCACTAACCATAGATACGTTAGGTGTAATCACCTGGCTAAAGCCAAAAATGATTACGGGAAAGATTTTTTTACTAAACATACTTGCCGTTGTTGCATGGGTGGCAATTTACTATTTGGTACTACGCCTATTGTATGGGTAATGGATAAATGACAACGCTGATCTCGCTTCCTCTAAACCGCACAGGAACGGGCTTTATCCAAACACGTGTGGAACCATAAGGAGCATCACCGAAACATCATCTACGCTGATGAATACAACAGCTTTTCAAGCCGGGCGGGATCTGCGCGCAAATCGGGCGCTACGAATTTCTTCTGTAGTACCAGGCACATTTCAATATAGGCTTCCATTGCGTTTTGCCATTCGTCTTTTTTGATGAGGTTCACGCAATAGCGGATAACGAGGTATAACTGGTCATATAACCTGCGCGAATGTTTGTGTGTATTCAGTTTCGATACAATGCGCGGCGAATAGAAATAATAAAAGTTCAGCAGTTCCGCCCCATTTTTCTGCAGTAATACATACTCATCCCTGAATTTTCGCAAAACGGTAAGTTCTTCACAATCATCAGGCAGATCACGGCACACTACGCAGGCTGTGGTAAGGAAACAGGGAAGACGGGAAGCTTTTTTTGCAGGTTTGGGTGTCATCTTATACAAGCGCCATTCCCGTAGCTTGATATTATGATCATCCTGCATTTCCTGTACGAAAGTTGTGTATTCAGTGGCCAGTTCGCCCATATTTGACAGGGTGAATTGGCCCTTGTTCTGATCCATTACAGTGATGCCCGCTCTTTCCACATACACAGCAATCGCATGCCCCTGTGAATCTTCTCCCAGGTTACTTTCTCCCATACTGAGATAGTAGCCCGTATCTGGTGTGACCGCTACGCCACCGATCTCATCAAGGGGATTGTGATACGCCATGCGGCCCGTTGCAACCGCCTCGAGGTTAAATCCTTCCAATGAATTGGGGGCCTCGAGATTGGTGTCTTTGTAATACTTTTTTTGTTCCTTGGCCAGCGCCTCTAATTCCGGGTCTGTGTATTTAGCGGCCACATTTTCCCCGGCTGCCTTTTTTTTGACCCAATCGACCGTCCAGGCATGGCATAAACCGCCTACGCCTGCTTTGTCAGCAGCAGCCTTTATCCTTCGCATATCGCTTCCGGTATGTGAATAGATATCCGTTTTTGTCCGCTGCACCGGTTGCTGACCGGTAGAATTGTTTTGAGGATCTTGTTTAGCCAATGGTGCCACAGGCACTGCACGTTGGGCATTATTGGCCATTAACTGGTAGGCACCGGATCTTTGTATGCCCTGCCTGTTTGCCTGGTCCTGCATCTTTCGCTGCGCAATGGCATTGGGCTGAACAGCTGCGAGTAGCGAATGCATATCACTTACCGCCGTATCTGCTGACGGTGAGTCAATATCATGCTTTCGTTCGGATATCGGCTTCTCGGCTGTTTTTTGCGCTTCCTGCATACTACAGAATATTGGTTTGCCGGGGGTTGACATAAAAATAAGCTATCAGAACGGTGTTCGCAAACTGGAAGACATTTGATGATATAAAATAGACGAAACCTCGCACTTAATTATTTGCAGGGTGTCCTCAAATCCACTTAAAAAAAACGGCGGTCTCCTTTTTGAAGTGGCTTGAATACATCCTGAGGAGAATAAAACAGCCACGGTTTGTATCATGGCTGTTTTGTTTTTTATTCCCTGTATCGATCGAAGCGAAGACTTGCCGTTGCTGGTCGCCTGACCAGCAACTTCTTGCGCACCCCAAATTGCTGGTCAGGCGACCAGCAACGGCAAATGAGTTGTTTGTATCCTATGGAACTTTAGTTCCGAGGTCTAATGCTCACCTCGGGACTAAAGTCCCGAAAGTATTTTTAACTGACATTATTATCCCCGTTCTAAAGAACGGGGCAAGGTTTCAACAGTACCATGAATTTGTGTCCACACGATAGGCTTAAGGCTGGGTTGGGCCAGTGACTCGTTCAGGGCTTTAGCACCCAAACAGGTTTTTAAACTATGGGGAAGCTCGTTTGTGAAAAGACGCTGTGCGAAAAAAATGTCCGTTACATACAATTCTGTGCGGCGGCGGGATAGCAATTTTGCAGCCTTAAATCATTTACATGAACACAAAAAACATTTTCTACATTCTGGCCTGCCTGTCTTTTTCCACCATTATCGGGGCGGGTATTTATGAACATATTGCTATATGGCCGGTGGCTTATTCCGAAGCACCCAGGTCACTTACTATGTTCCAGGGTGCCTATGCCATACAGTCTGCCAATTTCTGGATGCCTGTACATCCTGTTACCCTGTTGCTGTTCATTGTGGCGCTGGTACTAAACTGGAAGACAGACAGAAAAAAATACCTGCTGGCCCCACTGGTAATTTATATGGTGATACTGGTGGTTACTTTCGCAGTTCTTGTTCCCGAACTGATCAGCCTTACTACTACCGTTTACAGCCAGACCGTTGACGCGACCATCACCAAAAGAGGCCATACATGGATCAACCTGAGTCTTGTTAGGATGGCGTTTTTACTGGTGGCTTACTGCATACTGTTACTGGGGCTGAACAGGCCGGTGGCAAAGAAATAAGGCAAAGTACAAAGGATACAAAGTAACTATACCTGTCTGCGCCGGTATTGCCGCATCAGGAATTACGGTTTATTGATTCGGGAATTTTTCAGGGTACAAATACTGCGTAAATAATATAGCAAAGCAGCAATCCTATCACCACCAGTAACAGGCCATTGAAGCGGCGCTTCCTGATAAAACAGATCATGATGATGCCTGACAATGAAACCAGTGTCATCAACACGGCGGAAATATCAATGATCGCCGACCATGCGCCACCCGAATCCCTGCCTTTGTGCAGGTCGTTGATGATGCCGATGATACCCGTGCGGGATTCGGCCAGCTCATATTCGCCGGTTTCGCGGTTGATAAATGCATCTGCGCTGTAACCGGGGCCTTTGAATGCTACCGTGCATTCACGTTCATCTATGCGGAACTCGTCTACCGCACCTTTGATATGGTGTTGTTTGCGGAGGAACTCTACCACTTCCAGTTTGGCGATGGTATTGGTATCGGCTTTGTTTACCCAGCCGGCAGTAAGCTTTCCTTTTTCCTGTCTTGTTTTTATTTCGCCGCCCCATTTGTCTGCATGGTTCAGTGTAAGACCCGTTACCGCAAAAAACAGCAGTATGGCAAAACTGATCATTGACAGGTACACATGCAACCATCGTGATAAAACAGACAGCTGCCGTCTCCAGCCGGTAAGCGGTTTAACAGGTTTTTTCTTCGTGCGTGGGGTAACTGTTCCCGGAGGATCAGTTAGCTGTTTTTTTTCTGAGTTCAAGGGATGCTGAGGCGATTTCGGCATTGCCGGTTAATGTAATAGATTGAGCAGAGGGTTTACGTTTGATCTCGATCTCCTGCCTGATCACCTGGTAGGTTCCATGTTCACGCGCCGCTTCGATCACTACCGTGTATTTACCGGGTTTTACCACAGCGCCCGCATCATCTTTACCATCCCATTTCACTGTGTACTTACCGGGCGAGCGGGTGGCGCTGCTTACCGACGTTTTCAATACACTTCCTTCCGCCTTAAATTTCTCCCAGTAATGGCGGTGCCATAATTTGAGATCGGGCAGCCAGCGGTCGCGGTTAAACCAGACAGAAATATTTCTTACAGGATTGCCTTTGCCGTCTTCCAGCCATACGGCCACAAACGGCCTACGCACCCGTGTTCCTTCAATAAGCGCTATTTCAAAATTAACGGCCAGTTCATAATCGTCGGCCCAGTCCGCTGCAGCGGTTAGCGTTGATATGCGTGCTGCAGTTTCTGCAGGCAGTTCCATTTCGTTCCATCCTTTGCTGCTGATGCGTTTGCCTTCTTTGGTAACCAGCAGGTATGCTGCACCCGGTACCGAAGCCGCGAGTTGTTCGCTTTCCTGTGGTGTCAATACATTGAATGCCGTAGCCAGTGCGCCTGCATCAGTGGCATTGGGGGCAATTACGGTAGCGCTGATTACTTCCGAAGAGGGCCAGCCTGTACGCGGGTCCACAATATGCGAGTACCAGCGATCGCCTATCTGTACGCCGCGACGGTAATTACCGCTGGTGGCAATAGCTTTGTTGGCAACGAGTACACCGGTAAGTGGTTTGTCATTTTCTGCATCCTGTTTGGGATCGCTGATCATTACGCGTTCATCCAGCTGTCCGCGCACCACGATATCACCGCCGATATTTACCACGATGGCGCTGATAGGGGCAGCGTTCATCGCTGCTGTGGCCGCATGGTTAATGATATAACTTTTGGCAAAAGAGTTCAGCATTAGTGGTGAGTTGCCCAGGTGTTCGGCGGTTTGATTTGCTGCGTCCAGTTTCCATTGTTGCTGCTGCGCAGTGACTACCACGGCGGAAAGCTCCTGTTCCGCAGGAAGCTGCTGCCGGTTGGCGGCCTGTTTCCATAATTTATTAATGCCTTCTGCCGATGCATTCAACGCGCCGCCACTGCGGCTGCGCCAGGTATCAAACAGTTGTAATACTTCGAAAAGTTCTTTGGATACACTTACCGGCTGGTTGTGTGTGTTGAGCCAGCGGCTGAATTCGCTTTTGGGATCGTAGGCACTCAGTATATGGCTGATACGTGCGATCTCTTCAAGTGCGGCCGATTCAGCGATATCCGCTTCTGTTTCTGTACGGGCCACGATTTTTAACTCAAGGGATGTACCCAGTATATTTTCAAAATGCGAAACAAATTTTCTGGGCTTAGCGGGATCTGCGTGAACAGCAACAACTACTATTAACAGGCAAAGGGTCGTAACAAGCCCTTTTGTAAAAAACTTTATCATGAAAAAATTTCAGTTTGGTCAGGAAACATCTAAGCGTGGCAAATTAGTTCCCCAAGCGTTGTTTTTAGGGCGGCGGAAAAGTATTTCCCGATTCTGTATTATTTTTTCCCGATTTCGATGGTGAGGGGGATGCACGCAAAGGCGCAAAGGCGCAGTTGAAGCGTTTAGTGTGGATATTCTCACTGAGATCCAAACCGCGCCTTTGCGCCTTTGCGTGCGTTAATCAATCAATTTTCTTCATCCTGGAAAACGGGTATCCGTTGCATCCTTTTCTCGGGTTCTGCCTGTCTGTTTTGGTGGGAGAGAATTCTGCAAGGGAGTCGCTTTGTGCCTTGTAATTACTGAGGCAAAATCCCCAGAGATAGGGTTCCATATTGCTGAAGCGCATATAATCGATTCTTGTGTACAGACCGGCATCACTGGCATTGCCCGGGCCATTTTTCGCTATTACATATTGCTCCTTCGTGTTCCAGCGGATAATATGGTATCGTGCGTTAGGTTGCTGCAACCATAGTGTATCGCTGATGCTGTATTTAATGCCGTAGTCATCTGTGAAATTTGCGGGTAATGCAAGAGGCAGGGTATCTATACCCGGGCGGTGGGTTTTGGCTTGCGTGTTATTGAACAGGAAAACAGATAAGAGGAGAAGAAGTATTAGTCTTTTCATGTGTTGCATTTTCAATAAAGGCTATAAAGATACAGCAACATCCTTGCAGGCGAAGATAGCAGGCCAGTTTGCAAAAATGCATGGATACTATCCTGTTATTCAGCCGCAGATTCGCAGATTATCCGCTTATAATCTGCGAATCTGCGGCTGAAATGAAATCTCAATGTCTTCAACCTGGCCCACTATCCGGGCAAAGCAAAGTGATCCGTTAAAGCAATACCTTTAACACTTATCCTTATTGCAGCACATGAAAAACCATTTCGGCAAAGACATTATTCCTTCCAATGATGAAGACCGGCTGACAGCATTGTACCGTTACCGGCTTGTACAGTCTGTTCCCAAAGGATATTTCACAAAGCTGGCGGATATCATCGCAAAAACTTTTAATACCCCTATTGCCTTGGTTTCTATTGTTGAGAAGGAAAAAGTATTGTTCCTGGGCAATCATGGCATGGATAGTACTTATGAAGTATCCAGGGGATTGAGTTTGTGCTCATTGGCTGTACTTGACGATGAACCCACCATATTCGAAGACGCTTTAAAAGAACCCTGTCTGCTGACCAATCCGCTTGTAACAGGTGAGTTTGGATTACGGTTTTATGCAGGCGCCCCTATTATGACCGCTGACGGGTATGCCATTGGCACAGCCTGTATTGTTGCTAAAGAACCGAGGAAGTTTGAAAAAGCTGACAAGGAACTGCTGAAATATTTTGCACACCTCGCCATGCAGGAAATAGAACTCCGGTTTAAGATGCTCAGTACGGATCCTTCATTTATTAACCACGTCTAACTACGTCCTTGCGAGCGCAGCGAAGCAACCTGTGTTTCGTATAACCTAATGCAAGTATTTCCTTCAAACGCCACACTCTTCGATACAACCCACAGTTCGCTTCGCTATCGCTCGCGATGACGTGCAATACCCACGATAATGTTACACTGCTTTTCGCACCGCTGGCGCAACCACTTCTCCAAACAAGCGGATAGATTCCATCGTTAATGCATGGGGTACGGGTCCCACACTATCCTGTGCAAGAAAACGTGTGTTTCCAAAAAGTTCATGTTGATAAAGGATTTTATCGATCACCTGTTGCGGACTGCCTACCATTAATGCACCCTGTGGTGACCGTGCCTGTTCAAACTGCTGGCGGGTAAGTGGGGACCAGCCACGATCGCGGCCCACGCGGTTCATCTGCGCAGCGTAATAAGGGAAGAACTCATCGGCCGCTTTCTGTGAATCTTCGGCAATGAACACATGGTTGTTTACACCAAAGCGAAGATCCTCTGGCTTTGTACCTGACTGTATGGCGGTTTGTTTATAGAGATTGATAAACCCGGTAAACTGTTGCGGCATCCCACCAATAATGGCCAACATCAGTGGCAGACCCAGTTTTGCCGCACGTACTGCCGATGCAGGAGTACCGCCTACCGCTATCCACACAGGAAGGGATGGACCGTTGGGTTTGGGATATACTTCCAGATTCTGTATGGGGGCCCGGTGCTTCCCCTGCCAGTTGATCTTTCCGTTCTGATTCAGTTGCAGCAGCAGATCGAGCTTTTCGGTGAACAGTTCATCGTAGTCTTCAAGGTTATGGCCAAACAAGGGAAAGGATTCAATAAAAGAACCACGGCCAGCCATGATCTCGGCGCGACCGCCGGAGAGCAGATCCACCGTAGCAAAATCCTGATACACACGCACAGGATCGTCTGAACTGAGTACGGTTACTGCGCTGCTGAGCCGTATGTTGCTGGTAACCGCAGCCGCAGCGCCCAGTACGACTGCAGGCGCTGATACTGCATAATCCGGACGATGGTGTTCGCCTATTCCGAATACATCGAGACCGAGTTGGTCGGCCAGTTGTATTTCTTCGAGCAGATCCTGTATGCGTTGCACGCCTTTGCCCGGTTCGGGTTGCATATCGGCGAAACTCATGATGCCTAGTTCCATAGAGATTGTTTGCACGCAAAATTACTGGTATCAGGCATCCATAATCTGTGAAATCTGTGGCAAAATATAGCCACAGATTTCACAGATTAACACAGATTTTACTTACGCTTCTTTAGGGCGTTTTGATCAGGAAACTGGAATAGACAATATAAAGGGCGGCTGCCGTTAAGATGGCAAAGATCAACCAACCAGGCAGGCTCTTTTTCCCTTCGTTAGCATCTGCTTTCATAAGGAAGAGTTTTCGTTAGATAAATCTGGAATTGGATCGTTCCTTAAAGGTAAAGGGATTATCCGGTAAAACACAGTGTCTTTGCGGGCTGGTGAGACAATTTGTACACAAAGGAGTAGTGTCTCGGTTTGAAAATCCGTATATTTAGACACTTCCATCAACGTCTTCATCCGTCTTACTGCCAGGCAAATTTTGTTTTACTCTTTACAGACTGCTATTCCCGGTATAGATGCCCGGGAAATACAGGTGTACGTTGCTGGAAACAAATGCATGAGTACCCAAAAAGGCAAATCAAAAATATTACCTACCAAAACCACCAGTTCTTTACACGCTGTACCCCCGCCTGTGTCCAAAGAGACCGGCAAAAAAAAGCAGACAGCTAAAGAAATACTGGTGGCACTGAGCCTGATCAAAAAAGATGCTGAGAAACGTAAGACGGAGAAAACAGAGTCCGAGAAACAGGCTTTGGAAAGAACACGGGACCTCGAAAAACTGAACCGGCAGCTGATCTTTCAAAACGAGGAAAAGGAAAAACGCGCAGCAGAATTGGTGATAGCCAATAAAGAACTGGCGTTTCAAAATGAAGAAAAGGAAAGGCGCGCAGCCGAACTGGTGATAGCCAATAAAGAACTGGCGTTTCAAAATGAAGAAAAAGAAAAACGTGCCGAAGAGCTGATCATTGCGAATAAAGAGTTAGCGTTTCAAAATGAAGAAAAAGAAAAACGTGCCGAAGAGCTGATCATTGCGAATAAAGAGTTAGCGTTTCAAAATGAAGAAAAAGAAAAACGTGCCGGAGAGCTGATCATTGCGAATAAGGAGTTAGCGTTCCAAAATGAAGAAAAAGAAAAACGTGCCGGAGAGCTGATCATTGCGAATAAGGAGTTAGCGTTTCAAAATGAAGAAAAAGAAAAACGTGCCGGAGAGCTGATCATTGCGAATAAGGAGTTGGCGTTTCAAAATGAAGAAAAGGAAAAACGTGCCGGAGAGCTGCTTGCGGCCAATAAAGAACTCCAGGTATTTACCTTTATTTCAAGTCACGATCTGAAAGAACCTTTGCGGAAAATACAGGTATTCGCGGCGTTGCTTCTCGAAAAGGAAGCCGGTTATTTATCAGCCAATGGCATAGATTATTTAAACCGTACACGGTCGGCCGCGCGGCAGATGCAGACGCTGATTGATGCCCTGCAGGTGTATTCCGATACTAATCTTAAAGAACAGACATTTAAAAGAACATCACTCAACACCATACTCCTGGAAGTAATCGAAGACATGGCAGAATATATCACCGAAAAAAATTCAGTGATACAGGTTGCACAACTTTGCTACGCCTATATCAATCATTACCAGTTTACCCAGGTGTTCCGACACCTGATGGATAACGCCCTCAAATTTTCAAGACCGGGTATCGCGCCACACATTACTATCCGCAGCCGTATTGCCAATGGCAGCAGGCTGCAAAAAGAAAACCTGCTTTTGGAAAAGCGATGCCTTTCCCCTTCCAAAGATTATTGCCATATCCATTTTGCAGATAACGGTATCGGGTTTGAACCTAAGTACCGTGAAAAAATATTCCAGGTATTTCAAAAGCTGCATCTGAAAGGTATTTATAAAGGCACCGGCATCGGTCTTCCCATTGTAAAAAAAATCATCCAGAATCATCATGGGTATATCACAGCTACAGGCGTGCCGGATGAAGGGGCGATCTTTGATATATACATCCCTGCCGAACGCAGCTGACTTTTACCCGCATAAATAATCTGTGCCTTCTGTGGCAATATTTTTCGCCACAGAAGGCACAGATTATTTTTTTGGCCCAATGAATACTGTTTTACCACTTGCTGCCGATTGGCGTGCGGCATCGAGTATGCGCACAACGCGTATATTATTTTCCAGCGAATACAATCCCTTGGGAGGAACAGTTGTCTTTCCCCTTATTACATCTGCGAAATAGGAAAACGGATCGGTATATAGAGCGATATCCTGGGAAGTAACTGCTATTTGCTTTTCTTTCCCTGTCTGCCTGTTGCGGATACGCATGTTGCTGTTGTCTGTTGCGATAATATAGCCAGAGTCGCCATACACTTCCATATCCTTCCTGCCAAAGGGCCAGTTCCAGGATGCCTGGATGATGCATTGTGCGGAGGGATACTGTACAATAATAGTGGCTTCATCATCTACTTTCGGATACATGTTTGGTTTGTACCGCGCAGTGACCGCCGTTACAGAAATCGGTTCTTCGTGCTTCATCAGCAGTGTTACCAGGTTAGCGCCATAACAACCGAAATCCATCAAGGCACCGCCACCGTTCTGCACGGGATCTGTGAGCCATTCAAAGAATTGGGGGCTGACATTGATCTCTTTGGGTCCCTGGTGTCCGTCGTGTACCACTATCTTTTTCAGCCTGCCTGTAAAGCTGCTGTCGTGTACCAGTTGCATGGTTTTGGCAACGGATGGATACCAGGATGTTTCATAATTGGTAAGCAGGTGTATCTTATATTTTGCGGCCAACTGCTGCATTCTTTCTGCATGCGCCACGGTGGTGGCGAGCGGTTTTTCCACCATGACATGGATACCGCGTGGTGCACACTTTTCTACTACCATCATGTGTTCATAAATAGAACCGAATGCCAGCACTGCTTCAGGTTTTATACTGTCGAGCATTTTATCCAGATCGTTGAAAATAATGGAGCGGTTAAGATGGTAGCGGTCGGCATAACGGTTCGCCACCGTGGTGTTAGGTTCATATATGCCTGCCAAGACGATATCCGGGGTGGTTTTTCTTCCCAGTATAAAACCGGCATGATCGTGTGATAAGCCGGCAACCGCTATGCGTAGTGGTGTGTTTGTTTGTGCTGTTACTGAGAGGAACAGAAGTAAACAGGAAAATGTAAGAATCGTTTTCATGGGTTGGTGTTTACGATTGCTGGATGGTTGTGTGTCGGTATTTTTTTCAACACAGAGATCACGGAGGAGACAGAGGGCCCTCTGTTATCTTTGTGATCTCTGTGTTGAAAAAAACTTATTGCGAGACCGGCTCATGCATGATCAACTCATTCAGCAGGTTTTCCATTTGCGCAACAGGCATTTTCTGTACAAGGTAATGATCGCGTTTGCCGGCACGGTCCCAACTGGTGCTGCCATTGCTGTGACAGATGATCTTTCCCTGCACTACTTCAAAATAAGGTTGATGGCCCCGTACCGCCACCAGTACCGCTGTTTCATCCCAACTCATCCTTCCGTTTTTATCATTAGGGTCGAGTGGTATGCTATGGGCAAAGACATCTTTCACCGGCGAGTTCACAATCCGGCTATTGGCAACCGGCAATCCTGTCAATATTTTCACCCCTATCTCAAACCCGCTGAATACAATAGGTGTGGGCCAGTGGTCGAATGTTGTTTTGGAAGCAAGGGTATCCATCTTCACATTGTATTCTTTAAAATTCTCCCTGTCAAAACATGCTGCCATGCTAACCAGTTGTTTTACTTTTTTCGCCACCAGTGCCGTGCCTGTCAACGGAGAATAGTTATCCGGTTGCGACTGCAGCAGGTTGGCCATATTGGTAAGAAAGCCTACTGTTACGATGGTTACACTGTTATCCGGCTGCGACGCCAGTATTTTGCGGTAGAGTTCAGTGGCCTCGTATGTATTCTCATTAGATTTGGTCTGATGCGGATATTTGGCAACGATGAGTGAATCCCATTTCTGTGGTGCACTGATATCCACTGCATTGCCGCGCACTACACCGATAGGTATCCCAGGTCTTTTAAAATAAGTATTCAATACACTTAATACCGGGCCGGCATATTTGTGTTTATCGCTGGCGATGGTGGCGAGTATGTTACATTCTTTTTTATCGGCCAGCGCATGAAGTATGGCCAATGCGCCCACATCATCATAATCGGGGCCGATATCGGTATCGAATATGATGCTGACAGGTTTTTGTACTGGTGCATGTTGTGCATACAACAGGGTCATTAAACCAAAGATCAGTTGTATGGTCAGTAAGCTTCGCATAACAGGTGGCTATCAGGAAAGATAAGATTTAAAGTTGTGGCGGCATAGCAAATGTAGCAGCAGATTTTGCACGCAAAGGCGCAAAGGCGCGGTTTGATCTCTAAGAATATGTTAACCACATGTATATGTGAGCCAACTCAATGAATTGCAAATATATTTTTACTGCCTGTATATGCACCGGGGATCATTACTCTAATGTTTCAACTGCGCCTTTGTGCCTCTGCGTGAAAATTTCTCACAAAGACACCAAGGCACAAAACCGATTGAACTGCTTATACATTTATGAAATACCTCTTTATTGTTTTATGCTTGTCATCTACTTCGCTGTATGCACAAAAAGAACTGGTTTTTGAGGGCGGTACCCCGAAACCGGTAAACAGGAAGCATATCTTTCGCACTACGCTAACCTTTCATCTTCCCGAAGACGAATATGTACCGCTCGCATTCAGCTACGAAAGGATGCTTGGCAAACAGTTTACCTTGTTTACCAAGGCCGGTCCATCCATGTCGCCCAATGACAAATCCTGGGACAGCGACGATTTTCAGTATAGCATGAACATGTATGCATCTGCCGAACTGCGGTTTTATGTTAACCAGTTGCGCAGGGAGCGAAAAAACAAAAATGCGCAGAATTTTTCTTCCAACTACCTATCAATCGAACAATATATCATCAGCAACCCGTTATGGGTTTCGGGCAAGGAATGGAAAGAAGGGCAGCCCGGAAGTACCGGCACTTTTATCAATATTGGTTTGCAAAGACAGTTTGGTAGTTTTTACCTGAATGTATTCTGGGGGCCGCGTATATCGGGTAATTTGTTTGGTAACTGGCCTACTACGCTTTCAGCACACAGGGGTGGGATCGGTATTGGCGTTGTGCTGTTTGAAAAATAATCTGCTAAAAAAAAGTTCTGGTGCGCTGATACGTTTACTTTTAACCCATGTCCTACTGCACCGCTATCGAACACATGACGGGAGAAAGAAAAACACTCCACAAAGCTTATCACGATCATCTATATGGCTTCCCCATTCATGATGATAATGAACTTTTCTGCCGGCTGGTACTCGAGATCAACCAGGCAGGACTTAGCTGGGAAACGATACTGAAAAAAGAAACCGGTTTCCGGAAAGCTTATCACAATTTCCAGATCAAAAAAGTAGCCAGGTTTACAGATGCCGACAGGGAAAGACTGATGAATGATGCCGGTATCATCAGAAACAGACTGAAGATCAATGCGGCCATTGATAATGCGGCCACCATACTACGTTTACAGAAAGAACATGGCTCGTTTGAAAAATGGCTGGAGCTGCATCATCCAAAAACAAAAGAGGAATGGGTGAAGCTGTTTAAAAAAACATTCCGTTTTACGGGTGGTGAGATCGTAAATGAATTCCTGATGAGTATTGGTTATTTGCCGGGGGCACATGATGAGAATTGTGGGGTGTATAAGAAAGTGTTGAGGGCAAAACCGTTGTGGAAGGTGAAATGATTTTTAATACAGGATCATAGTGTTGACAGAGATGTCTTACTGCAGAAGCACAGGTTGCTTCGCTACGCTCGCAAGGACGGAAGTTATAATGTACGTCCGCTAATGATGGCCATGAGTTCGGCCTTGTAATTATCACCAATCAGTATTTCAGCATTCACATCTTTCAGCAGGATGCTATTGCCTTCTATGCCGGTGATCTTCTGAACAGGAATGATAAATGATTTATGCACACGCATGAAATCGGTTTTCGGCAGATGTTCTTCTATTTCCTTCATGCTGGCATACACCAGTGTTTTTTTATTGCCGGATACAAATGCAACATAGTTCTTCATGCTTTCGATATAATCTATCTCGCTGAAGTTGATGCGCTGTAGTTTTCCTTTGGTACCCGTTTTTACGAAAATATGGTCCTGTTCCGCTGGTGCCTCTGTTTCTTTCCTTTCACTGATACGTGCGGCCGCTTTTTGTACGGCTTGTATAAACCTGGGCAGGCGTATGGGTTTTACGAGGTAATCCACTATGTCAAGATCATAACCCTTCAATGCAAATTCGCTGTAGGCGGTGGTGAGTATCACCTGGCATTTTCCGTTGAGGGCCTGGATAAAATCCATACCGGATAATTCAGGCATCTGTACATCAAGGAATACCAGTTGTATCTCCTGTTCCGATATCAGCTTTAATGCTTCCAGGGGATTGGTGAATGTTCCTTCCAGTTTCAATACCGGTGACTGAGACGCATACGTAACCAGCACATCAATAGCGGGTTGTTCATCATCTACAATTATACAACGTATCATAGCGGATCGATGGTTAGTTCGGTTGTATAAAATTCCGGTTCATCGGTTACTGAATAACTGTAACTCGTTCCGTACATGATCTGTAGTCTTTTCAGGATATTCTGCAAACCGATACCGGTGGATATCTCTTTAAAACCGGGATTCTTTTTGTTGCGGCAATAAAAATACAAGCGCTTTCCCTCCACTTCAATATGGATGATGATGGGATGTTCACTGTTTTTCAGATCACCGTGCTTGAACGCGTTCTCCACCAGCGTGATCAATACAAATGGCACGATCATCACACCACCAATATCTCCCTTTACCTCGAGTTGTACATTCAGGTTATTGCTAAACCGTAGCTGGTTGATGCGAATCACATTTTCCAGGTGTTCTATCTCATCTTTCAACAATGATTTTTCGTCTTTACCCCCTTCATTCAATGCATAACGCATGATATCCGACAGACACAAAATACCTTCCGACAGTTCTGCACTCAATGGCAGTGCCTTGGCATAAAAGAAGTTAAGTGTATTGTGCAGGAAATGCGGGTTGATCTGTGCTTTTAAAAAATTGAAATTGGCCTGTGAGTTCTGCACTTCCAGCTCCAGCTTCTGCTGTTCCAGTATCTTCCGCTGCTTTTGTTCATCACGAAGACTGGTCAGGTATGCGATCAAAAAAGCAATACCTGTCACTAACACAGAAGTAAAGACAATAGAAAAAGCCAGCACTGCAACACTGAATTTTCGTTTCTCTTCATTGTCTTCCATGGCCAATGCCAACACATTGTAGATCGCGTATGCTATAACGGACAGAACAGTTACCAGTAAATGGTTTTTAAAGGGCTTACGTTGTACAAACAACTCATAGAAATGATTTACCGACAGGTAGAAAAAAGTGGCTACATACAGTAATGAACCTATCAGCGAGAGTATTTTTTTTAGGGTACAGAGCTCCGATAATAATTTTTTATGCTCTCCCGTAAATGTTATGACCAGTATCTGTAGCAGTAACACCAATCCAAAACAGATACCTGTTACCAGCAGCGCTCTTTTAAAGGAATATCTTTTCTGAAAAGCAAACATTGTTGTTATTTAAGTAAAAATAGTAAAAGGAAACAGTAAGTACGAAATACGAGGTACGAAGTACGAATAAAGAAGTAGTAATCATCCTTTTCTTTGTTCGTACTTCGTACCTCGTATTTCGTACTTTATTTATTGCCCGATGCTCAGGCCACCTGAGCCGCCCCCCACTCTTTTGCTTTCATCTTCAGAGCCACTGTTACGCTGGCGGGCGGCTTTTACACCATTGTTGCCAAAGCGGTAGCTGAAATTAACCCTGAACTGGCGGGTTTCGCCGTATTGCGATAATACGGTCTGTTGCCCTGAGAAATTCATCGTTCCACGGAAACGGAGTGTCTGGAAGATATCACTCACGGATAATTTGATTGAGCCCTTACCCTGCATTACCTGTTTGGACAAACCTGTGCTGATGCTGTAGATTGATTTGCCTTCAAAACTTCCCATATATACTGTAGGGGCATTGTAGAAAGCAGTCAGTTCCGCTGTCCATGTTTTGGCAAACTTCAGGCTATTCTGTACCACTGCATTCAGACCAAAAGCGTTCAGGCTCACCACGCGCCCGGTTCCATAATCGGCCTTGTACATAGAGTAGTTGGAATTGAGGCTGCTGAACATACTGAAATTGCCTTTCTGGAAAGGATAGCTGATACCCAGGCTGATCACATCCTGTGTGGCCAGGTTTTGTTTGGTGATGACTGCTTTTGATTTTTCAACTGTGTCAAGCAACATCGTGAACAGGTCACTCACATGGCTATAGCTCAAAGTAGATACCAGTTTGCCTTTATACACATTGGTGAGACTGAAACTATTGGTGTATTGCGGACGCAGGTTGATATTTCCTTTCTGCGAAGTATATTCATCCAGTTTATTTTCAAATGGATTCAGATCCTGGTAAGCGGGCCTGTCTATCCTGCGGCTGTAAGAGATCGTCCACTGGTTCATCGGGTTCTTGATAAAACTTACAGAAGCACTTGGAAACAGGTCTGTATAATGACGGTTGAAGCTGGAATCATAGTTCGTGTACACACCACCGCTTCCTTTCAAACCGGTTGAACGGCCATCGGTATTGGTATTCTCCATACGCAATCCTACCTGCACCATAACAGTTTTGAAGGGACGTGCATAGCTGACATAAGCGGCATTGATATTCTCTGTGTACCTGAAACGGTTGCTGCGGTCCTTGTCCAGTATTTTACCGGAATTGAATACATCGTAACGCTCGAAATCATTATCCGTATGAACAAAGGATGTTTTGGCGCCAAAACTCAGTTTGCCTTTTCCCATGGTTTTTTCCCAATCAGCTTTTCCCGAGTTGATACTGATATCGGATGGTGTTAACATCAGGTAAGTAACACTGCTGATAGGCGCACCTGTATTGGGATCGTAATAATTATTGGGTTGTAATTGTGTACCCCTGATACGGTAATCACCATGATCGAGGTTCAGCGCAAACGTATTGCCATTCGTATTCGTATAGGTATAGTTGATATTCTCGTTCAGGTTATCGCGGCTGCCTGTACTCATATTGTTGGCCACCAGCACACGGTTAACCACACCGGTGGGAATATAAGAGATCGGGGTACTGCTGTGCGATGACATACGCGGCTCGGTGAAAGATCCATTGACCATGATACCGAGTATGCTTTTCTTATTGATATAATAATCCATTCCTGCTTTGATATTGTGCGAACGCATATCCACCAGTATCTGGCTGCTCTGGTCGAACAATGAATCGAGTACGGTACGTTTTAAGGAAAGGTTCTGTTCATTCAATCCTGTGTTATAGCTGTAGTTACCAAACAGGTTCACTTTGGCATCGCGGTAATTGAGTGAGAGACCCGCATTGTATTTGGCGTAAGTACCAATGCTCCATCCTGCATTCACAGTTCCGTTGGTACCCAATGATTTGTTCTTTTTGAGTTTGATATTGATGATACCTGCATTACCGGCAGCTTCATAACGGGCAGAGGGGTTGGTGATCAGTTCGATAGATTCGATCTGGCTCGACTGCAGGGTTTTCAGGTAATTGGCCAGATCCTGTCCCGCCAGCGGCGATGGTCTTCCATCGATATACACCTGTACACCACTTTTACCGGCGAGACCCAGGTTATCATCTTTATCAACAGACACACCCGGCGATTTACGCAACAATTCCAGTGCATCGGAGCCGATGGCGTTGATGGTCTGTTCTACATTCACCACCATTTTATCTGCTTTTACTTCTACCAGTGGTTTGCGGGCGGTAACGGTTACATTACCCAGGTTACCGGTTATTTTAGCTAGTTGCAGGTCAGGCAGTTTGGTATCCCCTGAAAGGCTAAATACAGCAGAATAACTGGATTGAAAACCAGTGAAAGAGGCGTTTACACGGTAACTGCCGGCAGCTACCGAAGGAAACAGGTATTCACCATTATCAGCGCTGACACCAAATTTAACCACGGAAGAATCTTTTGCGCGGAGCAGCGAAACGGTGGCCCCCGGAACAGGTTTACCGGTTTCATCCTTTACGGTACCACTAACGGTTTGGGCATTGATACAGGTGATTGCCAGTAATTGCAACAGCAGTATCACGATCAGTTTTGGCATACAATAAGTATTAATAGTGTAGGGTAATTGTTTGATGCCCCAAACTTAGACTGAGCGGCAGGCCGGGTAAAAAAGATTATACGAAAAGGGTTATCGGCGGGACGAACACGGTGATTGGACGATGAATTAGCGGCATTTTGTATTATTCTAAAAAAGCCTTCTATAACTTTACACCATGCATGTAGAACTGGAAACCATACTTACCCGTAAACAGATCCAACCCACTGCTATGCGGCTGCTGGTTCTCGAATTTCTCCTGGAAAAGGCTAACGCTGTGGACCTTCCAGCCCTTGAAAAAGCATTCAGTTATTCAGACAGGACCACACTGTACCGTACCCTAAAAACCTTTGAAGAAAAATCGCTGATACACGCCATCAACGACGGATCGGGAAGTATGCGCTATGCACTTTGCGAGGATGACTGCCTGGATGGGGTACATACTGATCTGCACCTGCATTTTTTTTGTAATGAATGTGGCGAAACCACCTGCCTGCCCAAAACAAGGATACCCGATATCCAACTCCCCGATCAATTCAAACTGGAAGAACTGAACCTGATAGCCAAAGGGGTTTGCAGCAACTGCATCAGTGCAAAAGAATGCAATTGAGTTGCACGCATACGCCGGTTAGTTTTGCGGTAAGAAAACACCGCTTATGCAAATCTTTGTAAATTATTACACCGCAGGTTTCTTTATCATTTACCTGTTACTGGCTTTTGTATGGCCCAGCATCAGGGTTTATCGCAAAACCGGTATTAACCCGGTCACATTCGGCCGGTCCGACAGCGCACATGATTATATAGGAAGGATCTTTAAACTGGTATGCCTGCTGATACCGGTAACCATCCTTTGTTCCTGGATGGGTGAACCTGTGTACCGGTTTTTGCTCCCGGCGGATTATCTGATGATCCCTTATATACAGGTATCCGGTATGGTGATTTGCCTGCTTTCTTTTGGCTGGACGGTAGCTGCGCAGGTACAGATGAACAGTTCGTGGCGTATCGGTATCGATACACAACATGCAACAAAACTGGTTACAAACGGTCTTTTTGCTATTAGTCGCAATCCCATTTTTTTGGGGATGGCGTTTACTTTACTCGGTTTTTTCCTGGTACTGCCAAACGCCATCACCTTTTTTTCTATGCTTGCAGGGTACATACTGATACAGGTACAGATCCGCCTGGAAGAAACCTTCCTTTATGAACAGCATGGAGAGGAATATGCACACTACAAAACAAGGGTTAACAGACTACTCTAAGGGGGGCAATAAGTACGAAATACGAGGTACGAAGTACGAATCATCGTAGTTCGTACCTCATATTTCGTACTTATTATATGTGCAGGCACAAGAATTGTGTATTTCAGCTTGCATGAATACACCCGCTACACAAAAACCTACTTACAGGCATACCCGGCTGCTCTTATTGGCAGTAGTATGCCTATTGGGTATAGAACAGTCGGGTTTGGCACAGGTACCTGATCATACACAGCCTTTTGCACCGGACAGTATCAAAATGGCCAGGAAACAAAGAAGCTATACGCCTGAAAAACGTTTTGGCCGTGCCGTATTTCAACTGGGATTGGCGGAAATGGCCCCGTTTGTATTTGACAGGTATGTGAAGAAAGCCGATTATGCCTATGTTACCGTACGTACCATGGCTAAGCACCTGAATCCCGCCAGCTGGCAGTGGGACAATGACCCTTTTCCTACCAACCAGATAGCGCACCCATATCACGGCAGTATTTATTTTAATACGTTCCGCTCCAATGGTTTTAGTTTTTGGCGCTCGGTGCCGGCAGCTTTTGTGGGCAGTTATCTCTGGGAAACTTTTGCCGAGAACCAGCGACCTGCTCCCAATGATTTTATCAATACCAGTTTTGCCGGGGTAATGCTGGGCGAGGTTACGCATCGTATAGCAGAGAAGATCCACAACAGTCACCGTAAAGGCTTCTGGAAAAAATCAGGTGAGGTTTTTGCCTTACTGATCAACCCTGCAGATGGGTTGAACCGGATTGTAGATGGCGATTGGGGTAAAACACCCTGGTACGCAAAAAAAGGAGAATTGCCACCAATCACGATGGACTTTGACCTGGGCCTGCGCAATTTTACCACCAACAATACCAATCCTTTTTTCAAGGGTGGCGGGGGGGTATATGGAAGGATAAAACTTAATTATGGATCACCGGGTAAAGAATACAAAACACCATTCAGTAATTTTTCAGTAGTAACGGAATTTGGTAAGGATGATAGTTCGGGATTAAATATTGTAAGCCTACAGGGCTCAATTACCGGTTGGAAAATAAATGCCGTACGCAATACTCACCTGGCCATCCTCTCCGCCAACTATGACTATATACGCAACGAAGCTTTTTTCTACAGCGGCGAAAGTATTAAGTTCAATCTTCTATCAGAGTATGAGCTTCCACGTAATTCAAGGATCAATACCTATTTCGGTTTAGGTGCCATTATTCTTTCTGCCATACCCGATGCTTACCGCGAGTATTCAGCCCGAAATTATGATTATGGTGCAGGCGCTACTTTTAATGCGGGCGGTCTGCTGAATATCAACAACCGGCTCAGCTATAACATCCGTTATACCGGCAGCTGGTCGCGCACGATCAATGGCAACCGGGCCAATTATTACCTGAGTACGTTTACCAATGAGTTAAGTTTGCGTTTGGTAAAAACATTTTCCATCAGCGCCGAATCCGGTTATTTCAAACTGCGTGGATTTTATAAGGATTATCCGGATGTGATTAAAAGTTATCCTTACATACGGCTTTCTGCGAGGTATGGGATATCGTTGTAAAACGCTGCGCCGTCCTTGCGAGTATAGCGAAGTAATCCATATATTGATGCTTACATATCTATTAGTTTGACATGTCTTAGGCTTTCCCCTAGAGCAAAAAAAATATTGATAAGATTTTTAGCATTTTTTAGCGATATTGCGAATAAAAGGCCACAGTTTTACAATGGTTAAATATTCAACAGTAAAAAAGAAGCTAAAAATAGAAGTGGATAGGGCCACAGACAATGGTCTGGCTCATCTTACCCATTATTTCCAAAACCACGTAAACGGAGTTTCGCAGCATTATAAAAAACCAGCAACAAACTACTTATCGCTAATTTCAGAAGAACTTAGTTTGGTTGAAGAATCTCAAATGCAGATGCTTCTGCCAATGAAATTTGATGTTCCTTTCCCGCCGCCTACGGATTACGATTTCACATTCATTGATTTATTCGCAGGAATTGGTGGTTTTAGAATTCCACTGCAGGACAACAAAGGGAAATGCGTATTTACTTCCGAATTTAACTTTCATGCACAAAGAAGTTATGAATTAAATTTTGGAGAAGTTCCTTTTGGCGACATTACAAAGCTTGACTTGAACATAGTTCCAAAACATGATGTTTTAACTGCCGGTTTCCCTTGCCAGCCATTTAGTATTTCAGGAAAAATGAAAGGCTTTGAAGACACAAGAGGCACACTAATTTATAATGTGTTTCAAATTATTGAAAAGCGACAACCCAAAGTTGTTTTCTTAGAAAATGTAAAACATTTAATACATCATGATGGTGGCAAAACCCTAAAAACAATTCTTAAGGATCTTGAAAATTTAGGCTATAAAGTATCGTGGAAATTATTGAACGCTTCTGATTTTGGCGTTCCGCAAAACAGAGAAAGAATAATAATAATCGGACATAAGAGCAAGAAATTTGATTTCACAAAACTTAAAACAAAAGCAAAGCCGGTTCTGAAAGATATTTTGGAATCGGAAGGCAATTTTGAATTTTTGAAGGAGTCATATACAATCCTTGATGATTATAAAGTACAAGAAAGTGGCTTAATTTTTATTGGTTACCGCAACAAGACAATAAGGAAAGCCGGTGTTAGACCTGGCACTGAAAATTTATCCAGAGTTCATAAACAGCCAAATCGTATTTATTCAACAGACGGCTTGCATCCTGCAATTCCATCTCAAGAAAGTTCGGGAAGATTTTGGATTTATCATAATGGAGATGTCCGTAAACTCACCATCACTGAATGCTATCGAATTATGGGCTTTCCTGACAAGTTCAAAAAAATAAGTAATACCGGCGAACTCTATCGGCAAATTGGAAACAGTGTTTGTGTGCCAATGATTAAAGAAATCACAAAACAGATTAAGGATCAACTGCTATAAATGAAAGAGCAATCACCTACAGATTTTTTAACCGAACTATACAATAATACCATGTCGGTTGTGGGTTCAAAAGAAACCATCACTTCGGAATTATCTCAGAATGAAAAGGAATTACTTGATTTAGTCTTAAATTATTCAGAACAAGCAAAAGCTGTTTTAACTGTTATCATTACAAGCCTTACCTACAAAGTTCTTAACCCGGATCAAGATATTAGAAATCATCAGGCAAGTATTACTGGCGGCTATTCGGGAAGAACTTTTGATAGCAAATACATTACGCCATGCATGAAGAAATTTAAATTTCCCTCAATGGCCGAAAGCGGCTGGCTGACAAGAGCATTAGAGCAAAAAGTTCCTTACGATAAAAATTACCCCGGCGCTATAACACCTAAAGAATTAAAGCCAGTTTTTCTTGACATACTTGAAAACATTGAATCTGGTGCCGACTGCAATGACTATTTGAGTTATTTATTTCAAGGTTTAATTATCAAGCGCAACAAGCAGAGTATTGATTTGGCAAAGCCTACAACACTTGCCATCAATTCAATCTTAGATTTACTTGATAAACATTTCAACGATACATACAAAGCAGAAGGTGCGTCACGACTTCCCGTTTTAGCAATCTATGCTTCTTATCAATGCTTGATTAATGAAGCCAAACGATTTGAGAATAAAGTATTGTTACCAATAGAAAGTCATACTTCATCAGACAAAAGTAGCGGCCGAATTGGCGATATTGATATTATAGATGAACGGCAAAGAGCATTTGAAGCAGTGGAAGTCAAACACGGCATTTCAATTACGTTGCAACTCGTGCAAGACGCTTATTCAAAATTCCAAACTACCCCCGTTGACCGTTATTACATTCTTTCAACTGCGGCTCCTGACAAAGATGAGTATTCAAAAATTGAAGCAGAAATTCAACGCATAAAAAATGTTCATGGTTGTCAATTGATAGTAAACGGCATTATGCAGACACTTAAATACTATTTAAGACTACTTACAAACACATTTGAGTTTATAGACAATTATGTAAATCTTTTAGAGGCGGATAAGGCTTTGAAATTTGAACATAAAGAAAGATGGAACAAGCTCATTAGTGAAATGAGATAGCATTCAACGGCATAAAGAAGTATTAAACACGTCCCAACTGTCGACAGACCCGATGGAACAGCCACAGATTGCTTCGCTACGCTCGCAAGGACGTAAAAGAAAAACCCCGAACTGTATCAGCCGGGGTTTGAGGGTATGCATCAATCAACTGTTATGGCTTACGCAGGTAAATTCTTCCATACGTGGATTTAAAAGTGTACGCATGGCCCTTACCTGGTTCTGCTGTAATGGATGAATAAAAGTCCTTCTCCGCTTTATCCGTCAGTTTCAGGTCGAGGTTCGTATAGATCTCACCGTAATTGGTGGTAGCTTTCAGTTTACCGGTATTGGCCGCTACAACCGTTGCATCAATGCCTCCATAGGTAGCGCTCACGGTAGCGGGTGCATTGAAATTCACCAGTTCCACGATACCATATTTGGCATCTACATTGGTAGACGTATTCGCAGGTACTTTTATGTCAATCGTGATCTCCATATCAACACCTTCAGAAGTCATCTGGTTGCCTCTTCCGTTCTGCGACAGGAACTCCCTGTAGGCTTCTTTTGTACGGAAAGTTGTTTTCTGGCCGCCGCGAACAACGGTGTACATCCTGGGCAGGTTCTTCATATCCTTGATCCTGTTCCTGATAGTCAGTTTGCCATCGACTATCTCGTCTTCCAGTACAAAAGCACTGTCATTTTCTCCCTGGTTAATGTTTACCATCGCTTTTACAGATACTTCGTTCCTGTCCCAGGTACTGATGCGTATCACTTTAGGATAATCAAATGTCAGGTCTACCTGTTGTCCCGCTTTTACAGGATAGGTTTTATTAACGGTGGTCTGCGCAGTTGCACCGGTGGCAAGGGCGATGCAGAGGCAGAGAAGCAGTTTTTTCATGATGATGATTTTGGGGAACATGAGTCGTGAGATGTGAATCGTGAGTGAGGTTATACATCCACTCATGTCTCACGATTCAAGCCTCTCGAAAATTAATTCTTACGCAGGTAGATTTTATTATGATCTGATGACAACGTAATATCTGTTCCGCCGCCATTGAGTTTACCTCTCACCTTATTGCTGTAGCTCACCATTTCAGTATTGGCCTTATCCATTTCGATCTTGAAATCGGAAGCAGCAAATATTTCTCCGTAATTGGTACTTAGTTTCAGGTTGGCCTTGGTAGTAGTTGGCATGGCCACATCTACATGACCGTGAACAGAAACGATAGAAATGGGTCCTTTCAGGTTATCGCCCAGTTTAGCATCTATGCTGCCGTGAATGGTTTTGATGGAAAGCGGACCGGTTACGTTATCCAGTTTTACTTTATTGTATAACACGGATACTTCAATCTCGCTTTCTACGTTTTTAAACACCACATCACCATGCTGCACCCTGTTGTAGGTATAGGATACAGATACGCCTTTAGGGATCTTAATGGTTACAGAGCGTTCTCTCTGGCTAACGGCATTTACCTCGATGGTAGTGCCTTTGTCGACCACGCTGATGCCAAGACCGGTATTGTCTTCAAAACCCGAACCATTGATTGGGCGCAAACCTTTGGCCCTGCCATCATCATCATCATCACGATCACGTGAAGAGCTAAAAACAATTTCACTACCGCTGTATCCTTCCACCACAACAGCAGGGATATTGATCACTAATTTTCCGGTGGTTTTTGCAAGCTTAAAATCCTGGGCGTGCAGGGCAACAAAGGCTACAAGGCTGGCCAGGGTGGTTATCAGGTACTTTTTCATTTTGTGTTTGTTTTCTTTTTAATAATTGAGGGTTATTCATAAGGGTTAAGGCGGCTGTCATGCATGACCAGTTACCGGCCCTTATTTTGTATGCTTGTTTGTTTTATGATTTTAAAGTAATGATGCCGGCGTACGCATGGTCCCTTACGGCTTTCATGGTGTTACCATCATTCGTTATTTTTTCCAGTTCACGAAGAATACCGGTCTGTTTCATTTTGGTGAGCAATTGTATCAGTTCTATCTGTACGATCGGGTCCTTTTGTTTTTTTAACGAACCGACCAGTTGCTGTTTTACATATTTCTCGCGGTGAAACCGGCTCAATGCTTCCAGTGCCGCCAGTCTTACATTGGTATTGGGATCGGTGTTCATAGAGTTTACCAGTGCGTCTACTATATCCTTATCCGTATTTTTCAGTTCATACATTTCTTCCGTTGCAGTGATACGCTGGCCGGGCGACTGCATATCGTTCAGCTTGGCGAATAAGGTGTTTTTCTGTATAGCCAGTTGTTCATCTATCGGGCTCATCGCTTTTTTCTGCTGCCCAGCTTCATGAATGATCAGCGGTTGTTTTTCTTCTACCGCAGCGATAGCCACTGTTTCAGTTTGCTGTATGGTAACAGGGGTGTCTTTGGGCTGGTTTGCTGCTATTGCTGCGGGTGTATTGGTTCCCGTGTCGTTCTTCATTACCACGAATATGCTGGCGCCCGCTATCAGCAGTACGCATGCCGCCGCTGCCCAACGAACCGTTCTGATCGGAATCACTACTGCCTTTTTTTTGTCAGCACCGCGCATTTGTTCCTGTATCCTGTTCAGTACTGCGGGATCGGGTACCCTGCTGTCGAACTCTTCGCGGTTCTGTTCAATAAATTTTTCAAATTCGTTATTCATATAAACCTCCTTTTGTAAGGCTGCGCAGTATGCGCTGTTTTGCCCTGTGATACTGGATGCGTACGTTGTTATTTTCCAGTCCCAGCATATTGGCTATTTCTGCATGGGTGATGTTTTCAAAAACATGCAACTGGATAATTGTGCGGTACCCTTCCGGCAGTTCCGCTATTGCCTTTTTTACTTCTTCCACTTTAAAAGCAAATGCGCTTTCATCAACCGGTGTGTCATCGCCGGCATTTAGTCCCGATGTTTCCAGTTCCACAAACCGCACTTTCTTTTTGCGGAGCCAGGAAATGGATTTATTGATCGCGATCCTTTTAATCCATGCCCTGAAACCGCCGGTATGCTCAAACTTATGTATGGCCTGGAAAGCCGATACAAAGGTTTCCTGTAAAAGATCTTCGGCTTCCGCCGTATGGTTCACCAGCCGGTATATACTGTTATATACCTCTTTGGAATGTCTGTTATAGAGCATGGTGTAACCCGAGGCATCGCCTCTCTTACACATATCGATCAGCTCCTCATGTGTTATCGTCTCAGGGAATTCCAAAAGCAGTCGGTCTCGTTGTTATTTATTATCTAATCGCAGGTTCGGGGCAGGTGTTACAGGTTTGGGGCAGATTTTTTTGGGATTTGCTGGTGAAAAGTTAGGAAGTTAAGGGAAGATAAGAGGGAGAAACAACATATTCAATTGATTTACAATCAATTAGATTTCTCTGTGTCCCTCTGTGCACTTTGTGCCTCTGTGGTAAAGCCTTCGCTTTTATCGATGGAGGATGTTCTTTACCACAGAGGCACAAAGTGCACAGAGGGACACAGAGAGGATCTTTACATGTCAATTCATTTCAGCAACCCCCAAAACCCATGCTGAATATATGCAGTAATCAAGGTAGTGGTAAATGCCATCCAGAAAAGGATCACTACAAGATTAGCTACCAAAGATTTCACAAATGCCAGTTTTGTCTTTTTATTGATGAAATGATAATAAGCAAAACTGCGGTATATAATTTCAAACAGGAAATAGGGACCCAGCACGTAATACCTATTGTCGACCAATAAGGTTAGTGGCTCAAAGAGTACTGCATAGAGTAGGACGGAAAAACCCCCTATATACATATTGGCTGTAAAATGTTCGGCATAATTAAACCCGTTCCGGTAATAAAACAGCCACATGATAAAACTCAGCAGGGGAACAGCGGTAATCGGCAGCAGGTTACTGAATTTTGAAAAGAACTTTCCTACATTGATACCTCTTTTGATCATAGCCGGATCTGGAGGTGCCTGCTGTGGTTTGCCCTGCTGACTATATGCCGGCCGGCCGGGCCTGGAAGATGTAACAGGTTTGTATTGCTGTACAATGCTTATTGAAAACAGGCAGACAGCCGCTACGATCAGTATAAAATTTATTGGCGGGAAATATTTTTTTCGTTTCCCCTGAATAAATTCCCTGGCCACTTTGCCCGGACGCAGGGCCAGTTCTTTTAATAAATGAAAGATCCCTTTATCCGCATGTGTAAAAAAATGAACGGTTTCATGGCCTATCTCTTTTAACGAAATACGATGTATGACAGCCTTCTGCCCGCATTTCGGACAAAATTGCGCTTCTGCTGATAATTCCTTTCCGCAGTTTAAACAGTTAGCTGGTTGCATAAGGGAAAAATACAAATTAGTTGGGATATAAAAGAGTCCGCCAAACGATGGATGGATTTATTACAGGAATCACGATCTTTAATAGAGTAATATTTATCTTAAGCCTTATGAAACAAACAAGGAAAACCATCCAGGTAGTAATTGTCATACTGGCCTACATCACTTTCAAAAGAACACAAAACGTTCCACTGATGCTTACGTTGTATGTGTTGCTGGTATCGGTGATGATGCAGGAGTTCCTGTATATTTTCAACACGGAAAAGGAACAGGGGAAAAATGATGTGTATATCAATGACAAATACCGTTACCTGCGAACAGCAGGGGTTGTTATCATTGAATTACTCACATTGGCCTTTGTATATTACCTCAGTACCATTATGGTGGCAGCGCTGCGGCCCTGATCAATAAATGCTGCTTGTTTACGGGAGAATTTTATCGCAAAGAAACAACGGCACAAGATTTTGATACGATGGTCATAACTTGAGAAAATACATGAAACGATCCGCTGCTTACAGTTCCGCGAATACCGCAAACCTGGTCAGGGGTGGCAAAGATTATTTCGAGCGGTTGCTGCAACTGATTGAAAAGGCTGAACAGGTTATTCATATACAGGTGTACATCTTTGGTGATGACAAAACGGGTCGCATGGTGGCCGATGCTTTAAAGCAGGCTGTACAAAGAAAGGTCAACGTTTACTTACTGGTGGATGGCTATGCATCGCAAAGTTTACACAAGACATTTATACAGGAACTGAAAGATGCCGGTATTCATTTCCGTTTTTTTGAGCCATTGTTCAAAAGCAGCAAATTCTATTTCGGCCGCCGGCTGCATCATAAAATTGTCGTGGCCGATGCGCGACATGCATTGGTGGGTGGATTGAATATAGCCGATCGATACAATGATCTTCCCAAAATTCCAGCATGGCTGGATTTTGCAGTGGAAACCGAAGGTGCTATTGCTAAACAACTGCATACGCTGTGCTGGAAAACATGGAACGGGTTCATGCGGAAAAAAGAAGAAACGATCCATCTGGAAAGTACAAGCGCTCAGATCCCTGAAAGCAAACGCACCGATATCCGTATGCGACGCAACGATTGGGTACGACGGCAGAACCAGATCTCAGCAAGCTATGTCGAGATGTTGCGAACGGCCAAATCAGAGGTCATTATCCTGTGCAGTTATTTTCTCCCGGGAAAACCGATCCGTAAGCAGATACGCAGGGCACTGAAACGCGGCGTCGCCATTAAAGTGATCGCAGCCGGCGTGTCGGATGTGGTATTGGCCAAAGAAGCGGAGCGATGGCTGTACGACTGGATGCTGCGATACGGCATCGAACTCTACGAATACGAGAAAACGGTATTACATGGAAAACTCGCGGTAGCCGATGACAAATGGACCACGATCGGTTCTTACAATGTAAACAATATCAGCGCGTATGCCAGTATTGAACTGAACCTGGATATCCGTAATGAAGCGTTTACCAAACATACACGCGAGACGCTTGAAAAAATCATTGCAGAAGATTGTGTACTGGTAACAGACGAGCATCATAAACGCAGCCGTAACATTTTTAAACAACTCTTCCGGTGGTTTGCTTACCAGTTTATCCGGGTTGTGTTATTTCTGTTTACTTTTTATTTTCGAAGGGCATGACGGTTCTCTGTGAGCCTCTATATCCTTTGTGCCTCTGTGGTAAAGCCTTCGCTCAAATCGACGGAGGATATTCTTTACCACAGAGGCACAAAGGTCACAGAGATACACAGAGTTAATTCCCTTGGATACGTCTCCAGTATTTACGCAACACATGCCTGTTCCACCCTTCCATCCTTCCTTTCTGCATAAAAGCAAGATCATTACTGCGGGGCTCAAGAAAATAATGGAACACGAACCTTGCCTTAGGATCATCCCAGCCAATGATCTGCCCGAAACGGAGATCATTGAAGACAAGCGTATCATTCCAACGCTCTACCGTATAAAATTTTTGAGAGAACTTTACAAGATGGTTCACATCATCCCTGCCCACCAAAGGTGTAAGCATGGAATCATTCCGGGGAAAATACCGGAAATTGATCTTTTTTTTACTGTCAAACACAGAACGGAAGCCTACATAATATCCACTATCGCTTCCCGCTACCACATACCATAACCAGTTCTGAAAAGGCGCAGGTGTTGTCAGGTATCTTTCATGCGGTATATGCTGCGCGGCAAAAATTTCCTTTGCTTCTTTATCGATCTTCAACTTATTAAAACTACAGTAGCCTAAATACAAGGCAGGTAATAGTAATCCGAATCGCCACCAGAACCTGCGCCAATCATGAAACCGGTTAATAATAAGCAACACTACAAATGCAATTCCCGGCCATAAAGAAAAAAACGGATCCGCCACATAAATAGCATTCAGCGAATAGCGGATATCACTGAACGGTTCAAACCAGCCCACACCATAATTATTAAACCCATCCAGAAACAAATGCACCAGTATTTCCGTCGCAAAAAACAACAGCCATTTGCGGAACATAATATCATGCGGCCGGTGAACCCTGTCTGCCACCACCGCAAATGCCGGTATCATCAGCGTAGCAAACAATAAAGAATGTGTAATACCCCGGTGTGCCAGCAGGTTGGCCGAAGGTGGCAGCCATGCCGCGGCAATAAAATCAATATCGGGAATACTTTGCGCCAACGCGCCCCATACCATCGCCTTCTTTCCAAAGCCCTTCTCAAAAAAAGCTTCGCCAATACAGGCGCCGAGGGCGATATGGGTAAGTGAATCCATGAGTTAAGTACGAGATACGAAGTACAAAGTACGAAATACAGTAAGTACTAGTTGCGTACTTTGTACTTCGTGTCTCGTACTTGTCCTAACTTTAGGGTAATCCTAAATAATTATGCCCGTCAATTCAGATTTTAATAACCGGTTAAGGCAGATCATCCTGCTGTTACTGATATCACTGCTTGCCGTGCTGCTGTTTTTTGAACTGTACCTGTTCTTTCCCGGCTTCCTGGGAGCCATCACTTTGTACATACTTAGCCGGGACAGGTATATCTACCTGGTGAAAAAGAAAAAATGGAAACCGGGGGTAACGGCTTTGTTGTTTATGCTTTTGCTGGTGCTTTGTATCGGCGTGCCGGTATGGATCGCGATCGATATCTTATCCCCAAGGATCAATATGCTGTTCAGCAACCAGGATCAGATCATGACGAGTTTGAAAGCTATTTCGGTACAGGTAGAAAAATGGACGGGCCAAGAGATCCTTTCTACAGAAAATATTGTCAATATCCAAAAAAAGATAACAGGCTATATACCCCGTTTCCTGAACAGTACCGTTACCATTCTGACCAATATGGCCATGATGCTGTTCCTTGCTTTCTTTATGTTTACCAATTATGCAGCAATGGAAAAATCATTACTGGGTTTTATTCCCCTGCAAAACAGAAATGTAGATATACTGGCGGGCGAAACACGCAATATGGTTCGCGCCAATGCCATCGGGATTCCGCTGATCTCTATCATACAGGGAATAGTTGCTATGATCGGTTATGTGATATTTGGTGTGAATGATTATTTGTTATGGGGGTTTATCACCGGCCTGTTCGCGTTCTTCCCAGTAGTAGGCACTATGATCATCTGGGTACCATTAGTGGTATATGTTTATGCAACCGGCACTACGTTTAATGGTACCGGATTACTTATTTACAGCCTCGTGGTCACCGGCAATATTGATTATTTTGCACGCGTTACGTTGTTAAAAAAGATCGGTGATGTACATCCTGTGGTGACAGTGCTGGGTGTGATCGTTGGCTTGCAATTATTTGGCTTTTGGGGATTTATTTTTGGCCCGCTGCTGATCAGCTATTTTATGCTGCTCGTGAAAATATATGGCAACGAATTCGGATCAAAGAAAACCGATATATCTGTTGTACGGGAAGAAGAATAAATAACTCTGCGCAACCTCTGCTTCTCCTGTTCTCTGCGGTGAAAGAACTGTTACACATTCAAGCACTCCGAAATTCGAAACATTTTTCACCGCAGAGAACAGGAGAAGCAGAGGTTACGCAGAGAAAGACTACTAATTATTCATTATTATCTGCTCATCGCGTACACAATAATATTCATCGCAAACTTGGTATTGTCTTCCGACAAAAAACGTTTGTTTCGGAAATCATAGTCCCATTCACAGCCATAATCCTTGTTACTATATAACACCCCTATCCGTCCATTAATGGTTACGGCTTTGAGATAATCATGCACCAGATCATCTCCCCATCCGTTCAATTCAAACGCAGTAATGGGCGGTCCTTTTTCAAATTTGAAAAAAGCGCTGTACAATTCATGCGTATTGGGGATCTTTTGTAAAGCCGTTTGCCCAAACAGGGACGCCATTTGCGCTTCAAAGGATTTTGCGAACAGTCCATCCACATCATGGTTGCAGTCATCCACAAACACAAATCCGCCGTTCTGCACATACGTTTTGAAATTGGCCGCTTCCTGCGCATCAAACTGCACCAGTTTATGACCACTGAGATAGGTAAAAGGGTACTGAAAAAGTTCCGTGCCAGCCAGGTCGATCACTTTTTCCTGTAGGGTTACGGGAATGGTGGTGTACTCGATCAGGGAGTTCAATACATTGGCAGGCATACGCTGGTCCGTATCCCAGTCGCCCGAGCGGTATCGCAACCGCGCAAAAGTAAATTTCGGACGCGCCATTTTATCTGTTGTCAATACCTCTTCAGCCATTTATCCTTTTTATTATGATCATATACCCTGCATTTCCTCAATTATCGCATTTTTTTTCTAATTTCCAACGGTTCGATGATGGATGGGATATCCCGCTTGCCTGCACAACATAGAATATTATTTTATTGAACATCAAAATTTATGGCTTTGGACAGCTCAGCACAAAAAGTAGCAGATCTATTAGGCAGGTTACCGGCACTAAAAAAAGAAATACAAAAGATCATCGTTGGCCAGGATGAAGTTCTCGACCAGGTGATAGTCGCATTACTAGCGGGCGGTCACTGCCTGCTCGAAGGCGTACCCGGTCTTGCCAAAACCCTGATGGTACGCACGCTTTCACAGGCGCTGGCGCTTAGTTTTCACCGGATCCAGTTCACCCCCGACCTGATGCCGACAGATATCATCGGCACGGAAATACTCGAAGAGGACCATACCACCGGCAAACGTTTTTTCAAATTCAACAAAGGTCCCTTGTTTGCCAATATCATCCTCGCAGATGAGATCAACCGTACACCACCCAAAACACAATCGGCGCTGCTGGAAGCCATGCAGGAATTTGAAGTGACCTATGCGGGACAGACCTACCCGCTCGACCGTCCTTTCTTTATACTCGCCACACAAAACCCGATAGAACAGGCTGGTACGTATCCCTTACCGGAAGCACAGCTCGACAGGTTCTTATTATATGTAAAGATCGGCTACCCTACACGTGAGGAAGAGACACAAATATTGAACAATACCACCGGCACAAAAAAAGCAACCATCAATGCCATTGTAACTGCAGAAGAGATACAACAGTTGCAGCAACTGGTGCGCGAAGTGAGCATCAATGACGACCTGGTGCAATATATCAGCGATATCATCCGCGCAACACGTCCCGATACAACCACGGTAGCTTATGTAAAAGAATGGGTACGCTGGGGTGCGGGGCCAAGGGCGGGACAAAGCCTGGTACTCACCGCCAAAGCAAGGGCGCTCAGCAAGGGACGTTATGCGGTGACGATGGAAGATATCATGTCGATGGCCTATCCTGTATTGCGCCACCGGGTATTGATGAACTTTAAAGCAGATGCAGAAAATGTAACATCGGATGATGTGACCGCTGCACTATTGAAAGCAGTACAAAGACCCGCAACCGTACTTGGATAAGAATAGTTTTCACTGCTGAACCTGACAACCCATGTCCCGTCTCTTAGATCCTAAAACACTGATCGCTATCAAAAACCTGCAGCTCGCTGCACGCACAACGATAGACGGGTTTATGGCGGGTATCAATAAAAGCAAGGTAAAGGGACCTGGGCTTGAGTTCAGTCAATACCGTAGTTACCAGCCCGGTGATGACCTGCGCTGGCTTGACTGGAAAATGTATGCACGCTCCGACCGTTACTATATCCGCGAATCAGAGATCGAGACCAGTATCTCTGTACGTTTTGTGATTGATGCAAGCGCATCTATGCTGCATGAAGACAATGCTATCAGTAAAATAGAATATGCACGTTATATAGTGGCATCACTTGCCTGGCTCACACATTTGCAGGGTGACTCCATCGGTTTGTATGTATGTGAACAGGACAGGTTGTTTTCATTGCCCGCTAAAAAAGATCACCAGCACCTGTCGCGTTTGTATTATCAGCTGGAACAGGTGGCACCGGGTGGAAAGTTTACTTCACCCATACATTTGAAAGAATTGTTTGCGGGCAGCAACCGGAAAGAGCTGGTCGTGATCGTAACCGACCTGTACCAGGAGAATACAGAACTGTATGCCATGCTGGATGCATTCACCACGTTAAAACATGAAGTGCTGTTGTTGCATGTAATGGGTGCGAATGAAATGAAACTGGATTATGCCGGCTATACAACATTGGAGGACCTGGAAACCGGTGTGGTAGTAGACATCAACGCGGCACAATTACAAAAAGATTATACGGAAAGATTAACCGCCTGGCTCGCGGAAACACGTACCGCCATGCTCGACAGGAATATAGCCTACCGCCTGGTACAGATGGACCAGCCGGTTGACCAACTGCTGCGCGATTTTTTAAACCAACGCAACAAAACAAAAGCCTGAACATAACAGGTAATTGACAAATAAAACATGCTTCAACTGCTGCAACCGATATGGATGTTTACCGCAACGGCTATTGCGATGCCGCTGGTGATCCATTTATGGAACCTGCGTAAGGGAAAGCGGTTAAAAATAGGCAGCCTGTTGCTGATCAACGAGAGCATACAACCTACTGCGCGACAGGTACGCATTACCGAATGGCTGTTATTATTGCTGCGTTGTTTGATCATATTGTTACTGGCGCTGTTTCTTTCGAAACCGTACTGGCATACCAATACCACGTATGCAAAAGACAAAGGCTGGGTAATGATACCAAAGGAATCGGTGTCTGCTATATACCCTGCATTTAAAAAACAGGTCGACTCACTTATAGAAGCCGGACATGAGTTTCATTATTTCAATTTCCCTTTTGAGAAAGCCTCGCTAACTACAACCGTTACTGACAGCAGTGATCACAATTCTTACCGGAAACGTCTTGCGCAGTTGAATGACCGGTTACCTGCGGCTTTTCCTGTTTATATTTTTTCTGATGGAAGTATGGATCATTTCAGCGGCTACTTATCAGCAACAGATCTTGCTGTAAACTGGAAACTTGCGCCTGCTCAACCCGCTGCTATACAACTTGTGCGTGCCTACCGCTTCAGTGCTGATAGTCTTTCCTTACAATTCGTATCAACCAGCGGCGAAGGAAATTATTTTATCCGCCAGTATATTCCTGTCAGCAATACCACAAAAGAAATACGTGTACAAGAGGTCAATGGCTTACAGACCGTACAGTTTCAAAATGGAACACCTGTAGAGGTAGATACGGCAATATTGCGCGTAACTGTTTACCAGAAGGGATACAGGGACGATGCCATATACATTAGCTCCGCACTGGAAGCGTTGCGTCCTTTGTTCGGAAAAACACTGCAGGTAACAACAGCAACAAGTGCAGCAACCATAACGGCTAACCAGGATTGGGTGTTCTGGTTGTCTGATGAGTTAGCACCATCTGCAACCAACCATACAAAATATTTCGCGTATAGCCGGGGCAATATGGTGTCTGCGGATACACGTATTATCACACAGGACAATCACACTTCACTGGCGAATCCGGTACTTCACAAGCGAATCACTATACAGCATACAGACTCAGCGCAGGTTATTTGGCACGATGGGTATGGACAACCCCTGCTGACAAAAGAGCCTGGTAAACATCTATACAGCTTCTATTCCCGTTTCAATCCTTCCTGGAGCAATCTGGTTTGGGAAGCTTCCTTTCCTGAAACATTGTTTGGTGTTTTGCAACCAAAGACTTCGCACGCATCATTCGCTGACAACAGGCAGTTAGATACGGCACAATTATATATGTCCGCTGCCACACCCATTCAAAAAAACATTGCCGGAAGCAATACTGATCTCAGCGCTGTCTGCTGGTGGCTGTTAGTAATCTGCTTTGCCGCTGAACGCTGGCTCTCATTAAAGAATAAAACAAAAACGCGTGCAGCATAATACATCCATACATATCATCCGCAAGCTCACGGGCCGTTGGAGAAAATGGTTATGGGTCACACAGTTTGTATGGGCGGTAGCCATTCTTTTACCGGTAGCTGCTGTATTGTACATGTTTAACCCTGCAGCCTGGATATGGTTCCTGGTACTTGCCGGAGGTTTTTTTAAAGTTGGTTTTTTGGCAGAAGGCGCCTGGAAGATCAATGAAAACGATGTAGCCAGCTTTCTTGATAAAACAGAACCGTCGCTGGAAGAAAGCACACATCTGCTACTGACCGAACAACAGCAATTACTCCCTTTGATGCAGGCGGACAAAACAGCTGCCGCACTCGAACAACTGCCGCTTCCTGAACCATGGCTCCCAAAACTGAAAAAAGGATTCTTGTTCCTGGGTCTGTCAGTTATCGTAACAATAGCCTTATCATATATAAAGCCGGGGGGTGATAAACAGAATAGTGATGCAGCAACCACACAATCATTACCCGAAAAAAAACCAGAAGGTGTCACTACAGTAAGTGTGCATATCACACCCCCTGCTTACACAGGCAAAAAACAACGTGAGCAAAAACAGTTCGGCATCACCGCAGAAGAAGGTAGCACCGTTGCATGGACCGTTCATACAACACATCCGGCAAAGCAGTTATTTTTTGTTTTCAATGATTCACTGAAAATGCCATTGCTGGCTGATAAAGAACATACTACCTGGACCTTTTCACAAAAGATCGTACACCCCGGTTTTTACCAGTTACTCGTTGATACAGTTGCCTCGGATCTATACCGTCTTGATATGGTACGCGATGAATCACCCGCTATCGTTATTCATCAACCCAAACCCAATACTGTTATCGATTATGGTATGCCACGACGCTCTGAATTACGGGTAGCAGTTACGGATGATTATGGTGTACAGGATGTATGGATAATGGCAACGATCTCCTCCGGCCGTGGGGAAGGCGTAAAGTTCCGCGAGGAACAATTGCGTTTTGCCAATACATTCACCGGACAGGTGCCGCTGTACAACCTACAGCGGACATTAGATCTTAACGCTTTGAAAATGAGTCCGGGTGATGAACTCTATTTTTACATACTGGCTAAGGACAATGCCGGTCATGAAAAAAGATCCGATATCTCTATCATCACCATTGCCGATACCGCGCAATTGATGAGCATGAGCGATCTCACATTAGGTGTGAATGCCAAACCCGATTATTTCCGCAGTCAGCGCCAGATCATTATCGAAACAGAACAGTTGCTGCGTGATAAAGACACCATTTCTTTACAACGTTTCAAAGACAGGAGCAATAACCTCGGTATCGACCAGAAATTATTACGCATGCGTTATGGTAAGTTCCTCGGCGAAGAAAACAATCTGGATGGCGGTGAGAACGATGGTCATGAAGGCGATCACGAAGGTGAAATGAGCGATGCCGCCAGTATGCTCGATGCCGTTACGCACAAACATGATATTGCCGAAGATGCCACTTTCTTCACCCCCGAAACAAAAGCGCTGCTCAAAGCCACACTCGCAGAAATGTGGAACGCCGAACTGCGCCTGCGCACTTTTAACCCGCAGGAAGCATTACCGTATGAGTATAAAGCATTACGTCTCTTAAAAGAATTGCAGCAGAAGGACCGTGTGTATGTTGCCAAGACCACGATCAAAACTGCACCGCTCAAACCAGAGAAAAGACTTACTGCCGATCTCAGTAAAATATTACAACCCGTGTGGCAGCAGACGCTGACACTTTCTTCCACAGAAACAGTGGAGATAAGAAATGCCATAGGCGAACTAGAGCAATACAAACAACCGCATAACACTTCATCTATAATAACATCCGGCACCGCGCTTACAACTGCTTACAAACAACTAAGCAATGCGGCAGCGGCATCCCCGTCTGCTTATCTCCCCGCGCTTGAGTCCATGAAACACTTGCAGGAAGCATTACGCAGACAAACAAACCCGGAGATAAAAGACGTGACACAAATACAAAAAGCATTACAGCAACTGGTGGCTCCGGAAGAAACAAAACCCCATCGCTCCTCTATTCCTATGCAGCAACCGGGATATGATTATTTCAAACAATTGCAAAAACAGCGCAGGCAATAATGAGTACGCAGCACTATATCATATTGTCCGGCGCAGCAGTACTATCTATCCTGTTGGTATGGATGGAATACCAGCGGGTGAACCGCAGGCGTATCATACCAAGATGTATCGCTGTATTGACAGCGATATTGTCGCTCAGTTTACTGGCTATGCCTTTATCGTGGAAACAAAACACGACAACTTCCACCGGTATCCTGCTTACAGAAGGGTATCATAAAGACAGCCTTGCTCTCCTGCGCAGCAATAACAATATGCCGGTTTACACACCTGAAACACTGCTGGCATCCGGCGATACCGGTATCAAACAGTGGCATGTATTGGGTTATGGACTGGATCAAACACAATTAACTTTGTTTGATCAACAGCAATTGTATTTTCATCCCACTGCCATCGGCACCGGCATCGCCTATGCCAACTGGCAACAGGAACTGGCAGGCGGACAGCCTTTGGTAGTACAGGGGCATTGTATCAACAAAGAGAATTCACCACTGCAGGTTTACCTCGAAGCATACGGCACCATACAGGACAGTCTCAGCATTCCTGCACGAACAGAAAACAGTTTTACATTAAAGACAGTTCCGAAACATAGCGCCAATGCGGTGTTCCATTTACAATTGAAACAGGGTAAAAAAATAATTGAGGACAATGCGCTGCCTGTTACGGTGTCCGTCTCCAAAAAGATCCGCTTACTGGTACTCGCAGCCTCTCCCGATTTTGAATACCGTTTTCTACGCCGGTGGCTTGGTGAAGCAGGATACGCCACGGTGATCCGCACCCGCACAAGCATGGATAAATACGAACAGTCGTATATCAACCATGCACCCGTTGCATTGCAAAACCTCACGGCCAATACACTCGACAGCTTCGATGTACTGCTCAGTGATGCAGCAGCCATGGATGCTTTAACAGAAACAGAAAGAAACACGATCGAACAACAGGTCAGCAACAAAGGTTTGGGATTGCTTTTACGTACCGACTCAGTAGCAGCGCCATCCCGTTTTTATATGCGCGCTTTTCAACTGTATGCTTTCCCGGGAACTGCGCAGCAAAAAATAACGCCGCGTTTAACTACGGATAATAGCACACTGCCCGTATTACCTGCCGAACAACCGATTGGTATACGTTCAAATACCCAAAATAAAACATGGGTGGAAGATGCATCCGGTAATGCACTGGCCGCCTCTTCTTTACATGGAACAGGAAAGATCGCCATCACCACCATCGATAATACCTACCAATGGATGCTGGGTGGTCAGCAAAACAGTTACAGGGCATATTGGGGTTATTTACTGGAGCAACTGGCAAGAAAAGAAAATACAGAAACAGCACTTGTTACACCCGGCGGTTTCTATACAAAGGGACAATCTGTGCCGTTATCGCTCACCAGTACAAAGATGGTACTGCCATCTATGTCCGTCAATGGATCGGTAAACATTCCTCTACAGCAGCAGCAACTGCCCTATACCTGGCAGGGCCATTACCGGCCCTCGCAGGAAGGATGGCAGCACATTACCGGTGAAACTTCTGCAAAAGATATATATATATATGGCGCGTCAGACTGGCCCATGGTAAAAGCGGCTGACCGTTTGCTTGCCACCGGTCAATGGATCAGCGAACATCCTGCTATACAACAGCAAGTCATTCCCGCAGGTAAAAGGATCAGGGCATGGTGGCTGCTCGCACTATTTTTACTCGCTTCCGGGTTTTTATGGGTGGAAAGAAAATACTTTAGCTGAACCGGCAAGACACACCTCTGTTTAAAAATGCGGGGGGTGCAGGTATCCGCGAAGTTTCACTAAGAGAGGATAAGAGAAAAAGAGCTATAAGAGTTTCTCTTTTCCACTCTTTTTCTCTTATCCTCTCTTAGTGAAACTTTTCTACTTCTTTTTATACAGGAACAGCCAAAAATTAATCCCTATTTTCGTTTTTCAACAAGCGTTAAACTGATACTTGCATGGAAACGATCCTGGTTGTAGGGATATATGGGGGCATTGGCAAAGCAGTGGCAGATCTTTTTGCAGAAAAAGGCATCCACTGTCTTGGCACTAGCTCCCGTAAAAATCAGGTACCCGCTGCCAGTAAAGATATTTTTTACCTCGACCTACAGGATCATGCTTCTATCAACACATTGAAAAAGGATCTCCCCAAACTGGATGGCATTGTTTTTTGCGCAGGTATTGAACCGCAACGTTCGCTGGCCGAAACAGATGCGGCCCATCACCAGCAAATGATGGACATACATGTAACCGGCCCATTGTTCGTGGTACAGGCACTGCGCGAAAAGATCAGAAAAAACGGTTCCATTATTTTCATCTCTTCAGTAGCCGCACAGAAAGGCAGTTACGACCCTTCGTATGCTATTGCCAAATCGGCCGTAGGGGGTATGACAAGAACATTGGCCAAAGAACTGGCCGCAGACAAAATAAGGGTGAATGCCATAGCACCCGGATTGGTAAAAGGTACCACCGTACATAAACGGATGACACCCGACTTCAGGGAAAAGCATTTACAGAATACTTTGCTACAGCAATTAACCACTACACAGGATTGCGCGGAAGTGATCTATTTTCTATACACACAGAAACAGGTGACCGGTCAGATGGTACACATCAACGGAGGACAGTATTTTGGAAACTAAGGAACATGTGTTGATCATCGGTGGTGGTGTTTTTGGACTGACCGCCGCGATTGTTTTGGGAGAAGCAGGATTTCGTGTGACACTCCTCGAAAAAGAAGAGGACATCATGCTCGGCGCCTCTAAAGTGAACCAGAACAGGATACATTTCGGTTATCATTACCCAAGAAGCAAAGCCACCTGTCTCGAATCGCTCGAAGGATTACAAACATTCAGAGAATTTTATGGCGGATCGATACACCAGGGTTTTAAAAAATATTATGCGGTAGCCAAAGAAAGTTCGCATTTAAGTGCGGAGCAGTTCCATGCATTCTGCACCGATCTGGGTCTTAGTTTACAGGAAGCTTTTCCTGAAGACGGTATATTAAACAGGGACCTCGTGGAAGCCTGCTGGCTCACCGATGAACCTATCTTTGATTATTTTATCCTGAAGCAACAGGTCATCTACCGGATCGCACAGAATAAAAACATATCGTTACTTAGAAATGCGCAACCGGTTTCCATGCAGCAAACCGGCAAGCAGAAAGAAGTAAAGCTATCCAACGGAAGCACGATTACCTGCGATACCATTGTGAACGCCACCTATGCCGGTATTTCAGAAACGGCCCATTTATTAGGTATGTCGCCGATACCAGCCAAATACCAGCTTTGCCTGATGCCTATCATGCAAACAACAAAACCTGTGGGATCATTTGGTGTAACCATTGTGGACGGCCCTTTTTGTTCACTGATGCCAAGAGGTATTTCTCCTGACCAGTTCATCCTTTACCATGTAAAACATTCGGTGATAGAAACCCATGTGGGCGACAGGAACATTGCCTGGTCGCCTATCGTTGGCTTTCCCGACCTCGACATCATTGAACAGTCGAAACTGTTCTTCCCGGTATTGAACACCATGCAGATCTGCGACTCCTGGATCACCACAAGGATCGTATTACCCAGGCAGGAGATCGACGATGCCCGCCCAACCCTGACCATCGATCATGGCGACAGGATCTACAGCCTTTTCAGTGGTAAACTTACTACCTGTGTGTCGGCGGCGAAGGATTTGCTCGGCAGGATAACACAATAAGTCAAATTCTCTCATAACCCTGAACATTGAAAATTAAGCATTGAATATTGAACATTTTATCCGCATAGGAAATATTCAATATTCAACGCTCAATTTTCAATATTCATTTATTAGCACCCCTTGCCAGGCTATCAAACCCGGCCACTCATCCAGAAACCTGTACAAAAATTTCATTAAGTAATGCAGGTTCAATATATTACGAATCCAATCAAAACAGGAGGATACATTGAAAAGAAAAGACTTTTTACAAATGACCGCCATGGGTGCAGGAGCGCTCGTGTTGCCGAAGGCTTTCCTTTTCGGCAGGCCCATTGATCCGCTGCAGGCCGCTTATGAAGCGATGGATGTTGCCCAGAAAAAAGTACTGGCCGATGTTGCGCTCAATACCGCCAAAGCCAAGGGGGCAACCTATGCTGATGTACGCATCGGCCGTTACCTCAACCAGTTTGTGGCCACCCGCGAAAACAAGGTCCAGGGCGTGGCAAACACAGAATCATTTGGTGCAGGCGTTCGCGTACTGGCCAATGGCTGCTGGGGTTTTGCGGCTTCCGATAATGTGACCAAAGACAATATTGCCAAGATCGCCGAACGCGCCGTAGCAGTGGCCAAAGCCAATGCCAAGATCCAGGGCGAATCCGTTCAGCTGGCCCCGCAGAAAGGTTTTGGTGAAGTAAGCTGGAAAGCGCCCATCGTAAAAAGCGCCTTCGAAGTGCCGGTAAAAGAAAAAGTAGAACTCTTGCTCAATGCAAATGGTATCGCCATGCAGAACGGCGCCAACTTTGTCAACTCCGCCATCTTCGCAGTCAATGAACAGAAATATTTTGCTTCTACAGATGGTTCGTATATCGACCAGGATATTCACCGCATCTACCCGCAATTCACTGTTACCAAGATCGACCAGACCAATAATAAGTTTGATACCAGGCGCTCACTGAGCACACCGGTAGGTATGGGTTATGAATACCTGACACCGGATGCAAAGGAAAAGATCGGTGGCGTGGTAACACGATATAAGAACCGTTACGATATACTGGAAGATATCAAGGCCGCCACCTCAGATGTGGCACAGAAAATGAAGGCCAAATCTGTTGAAGCCGGTAAATACGATCTTGTACTCGATCCATCGCATCTCTGGCTCACCATACATGAATCTGTTGGTCACCCAACAGAACTTGACCGTGTATTAGGTTACGAGGCCAACTATGCAGGTACCAGTTTCTTAACGCTGGACAAATGGCAGTCAAAGAATTTTAAATTCGGAAGTGATCTTGTGAATATCACCGCAGATAAAACTGCGCCCGGTTCACTCGGCGCAGTGGGTTGGGATGATGAGGGCGTGAAATGCAAACAGTGGGATATCATCAAACAGGGCAAACTGGTCAACTACCAGGCCATCCGCGACCAGGCACATATCATCGGCGAAAAAGAATCGCACGGATGTTGCTACTCGCAAAGCTGGGCCGATGTGCAGTTCCAGCGTATGGCGAATATTTCATTGCAGGCCAACCCGAATAAACGCAGCGTAGAGGACCTGATCAAAGGCGTACAGAAAGGTATTTATATTATTGGTGACGGATCTTTCTCCATCGACCAGCAGCGTTACAACTTCCAGTTTGGCGGACAAACCTTCTATGAGATCAAAGACGGGCAGATCGTTGGCATGCTCCGCGACGTGGCTTACCAGGCCAACACCCAGGAATTCTGGAACTCATTGGTGGATCTCGCTGATAAAGACGATTACCGTCTCGGTGGCGCGTTCAACGATGGTAAAGGACAACCTTCTCAGTCAAATGCTGTATCGCATGGAAGTCCTACATCACGATTCAATGGAGTTAATGTGATTAACACCGCAAGAAAACTGTAAACCGATCAGACCGCTTATAGCGGCCAGATCGATAACCTAAAAAACTACAAACTACCAGTATGTCAATATTAAGCAAATCACAGGCCGAGGCCATACTCAAGAAAGCATTGAGTTATTCCAAGGCAGATGAATGTACCATTACACTCGGCGGTTCCGAAGGCGGTAATATCCGCTATGCACGCAATGCCGTATCTACTGCGGGAGATGTGAGCCAGATGTCGCTCGGCGTTACTTCCGCCTATGGTAAAAAATCAGGTACGGCCACCATCAATGAATTTGATGATGCATCTCTCGAAAAAGTGGTGCGCCGGTCAGAAGAGCTCGCGCAACTGGCCCCTGAAAACCCTGAGTACATGCCGATACTCGGACCGCAAACCTATCTTGAGTCAGTAAGTTATAAAGCCAATACGGCTGCCATCAATCCTGATAAACGCGCTGATGATGTAGCGAAAAGCCTGAAAGTGGCGAAAGATGCCAAACTCGAATCAGCCGGTTATCTCGAGAATACGACCAGCTTTAATGCTACCATGAACTCGAAAGGTTTATTTGGGTACAACAGTTCCACCGATGTTTCTTTCTCCGTTACCATGCGTACACCCGAAGGAACCGGTTCTGGCTATGTAAGCAAAAGTTATAACGACTCATCCAAACTGGATACACTCGCACTTACTAAAATTGCAGCGTCCAAGGCTTCTGGTTCTGTTGGCGCAAAAGCTATCGAGCCGGGTAAATACACGGTTATCCTTGAACCACTCGCAGCAAGTGATATACTTGGCAATATGTTCAACGGCTTTGATGCACGTAATGCAGATGAAGGCAGAAGTTTTATGAGCAAAAAAGGCGGTGGGACCCGTTTGGGAGAAAAATTATTTGATGAAAAAGTAAACATCTACTCCGATCCTTTACACCCCGATCTTCCATTCTCCCCATTTGCCGGTGACGGCCGTCCGCAGCAGCGGAACGTATGGGTGGATAAGGGTGTAGTAAACAAATTATCTTACACAAGATACTGGGCACAGAAACAGGGCAAAGAATCAACCCCACCTCCCGGTCGTGTGATCATGGAAGGCGGTAATTCTTCCCTGGAAGATCTGATCAAGGGAACCGAAAAAGGAATACTTGTTACCCGTTTCTGGTATATCCGTCTTGTTGACCAGCAAACACTGCTGCTCACCGGTCTTACCCGTGACGGAACATTTTATATCGAGAACGGCAAGGTCCAGTTCCCGATCAAAAATTTCCGTTTCAACGAGAGCCCGGTAATTATGCTCAACAACGTGGAAGAACTGGGTAAACCCGAAAGAACCGAAAACATGATCGTGCCGCCGATGAAGATCCGTGACTTCACCTTCACGTCTCTTTCCGACGCCGTATAAATTTTATCACGATTGCCTGCCAAAGCCGTTGAGTAATACTCAGCGGCTTTTTTGCGTAGAAGAGGGACAGAAGAAAAGAAGAAAAAAAGGAGGTGCCGATTGGATAACTTCTTTAGCTTATTTTCTTTTGTTTTTCTTCTATTGAACCTCTGTGTGCCTCCGTGTCCTCCGTGCCTCTGTGGTAAAGTACATCCTCCATCGATCTTAGCGGAGGCTTTACCACAGAGGCACGGAGGACACAGAGTTTCACAGAGATTTTCCGTAAATTACCGTTATGAAAAGAAGAGACTTCCTCCACCTTGCCGGGCTTGGCGCGGGCGCAACCCTGCTGCACGGCATACCCGTGTACGGTAACCCTGTTTCTATCGAACACGCGCTTACGCCCGTGGACACTGCCTTAAAAAAACGTATGGCCGATGTAGCGCTCAACGCCGCAAGATCGCGCGGCGCATCGTATGCCGATGTGCGGATAGGGCGCTACCTTAACCAATACATTACCACGCGTGAGGATAAAGTAGAGAACACCGTCAACACCGAATCCTATGGCATGGGTATACGCGTGATCGCCAATGGAAGCTGGGGGTTCTCTGCCGTGGACAGGATGGATGACGACAGCATCGCCAAAGCAACCGCACTCGCCGTACAGATAGCCAAAGAAAATGCAAGACTGCTGAAACAACCCGTGCAACTCGCCCCGCAAAAGGGCCACGGTGAAGTATCCTGGAAAACACCGATCCTGAAAAATGGTTTTGAAGTACCCATCAAGGAAAAAGCCGACCTGTTGTTGAACGTAAACGCAGAAGCTGTAAAAGCCGGCGCCAATTACATCAACTCCTACATGTTTCTGGTTAACGAACAGAAATACTTCGCATCCACGGATGGTTCTTATATAGACCAGGATGTACACCGTATCTGGCCGGTATTTTTTGTAACCAAGATCGATGAGAAAAGCGGCAAGTTTGAAACACGCAACTCGCTCAGCGCACCCATGGGTATGGGTTATGAATACATGCAGGCCAATGCCGACAGGAAAATAAACGGGGTAACTACTTTATACAAGGACCGATACGATATGGTGGAAGATGCCATAGCCGCAGCCAAACAGGCTACCGAAAAAGTAACCGCCAAATCGGTTGAGCCCGGTAAATACGATCTCATACTCGATCCTTCACATCTCTGGCTCACCATTCATGAATCTGTGGGCCATCCTTCGGAACTCGATCGTGTACTGGGCTACGAGGCCAATTTTGCAGGCACCAGTTTTCTGACACTGGACAAATGGAAATCGAAAAATTTTAAATTCGGCAGCAACCTGGTTAACCTTTTCGCAGATAAAACACAACAAGGTTCATTGGGTGCAGTGGGTTATGATGATGAAGGGGTGCAGACCAAAAAATGGGATATCATCAAAGAAGGTACACTTAGCAATTACCAGGTGATACGCGACCAGGCACATATACTCGGCCTCAATGAATCGCAGGGATGCTGCTATGCTGATAACTGGAGCAATGTACAGTTCCAGCGCATGGCCAATATTTCATTGCAGCCCGGTAAAGAAAAGAAAAGCGTGGAAGACATGATCAAAGGTGTTGAAAAAGGTATCTACATCATTGGCGACGGATCTTTCTCTATTGACCAGCAGCGCTATAATTTCCAGTTTGGCGGACAATTATATTACGAGATCAAGAACGGTAAAATAGCCGGTATGCTGAAAGATGTGGCCTACCAGGCAAACACCCAGGAATTCTGGAACGCCTGCACAGGTATCGCCGACGAAAGCGATTACCGTCTCGGCGGATCTTTCTTCGACGGTAAAGGACAACCCATGCAGGTAAGCGCTGTTTCGCATGGATCATCCACTGCGCGGTTCAATGGTGTCAACGTAATTAATACGGCCCGGAAACTCTAATCGGTCAGGCCGCTGAAAGTGGCCCGACCGATTGCACGAAACCAAAGCATTAACCCATCTGTCAAAATCGACGGACAAGAAAAAAGCCAACAATGCCCCTACTCACAAAAGAAGAAGCCAAAACCCTCCTCACCAAAGTACTCAGCTATTCCAAAGCCGACGAATGCGAGGTAAACGTTTACGGCTCAGACGGAGGAAATATCCGCTACGCGTTGAACGCTGTAAGCACCAGCGGTGGCACCAGCACCCATTCACTGGTGGTATCTTCTGCTTATGGAAAAAAATCAGGCGTGGCCACCATCAACGAATTCGATGATGCATCACTTGAAAAAGTAGTTCGCCGTTCCGAGGATCTGGCCAGGCTTGCACCCGAGAACCCTGAGTTCGTTTCTTTTCTCGGACCACAGCAATACGCAGAATCTGCTACCTATGTTCCAGCAACCGCTGCTATGACACCAAAGGACCGTGCTGATGCTGTTGCCACAAGTCTCGCTGTGGCCGATGGCGCCAAACAAACCGCCGCAGGTTTTCTTGAAAACAGTGCGGGCTTCGCTGCCATGATGAACTCGCATGGATTGTTCGCTTACAATACTTCTACCAATGTTGCCTTTAACGTAACACTGCGCACAGAAGACAGTACCGGCTCTGGTTACGCCTCGAAAGGCTACAATGATTTCCGCCAGCTGGATGTAAAGACTGCCACTACGGTAGCTTCGCAGAAAGCAGCAGGCTCTTTAAATGCGAAAGCCATTGAACCCGGTAAATACACCGTGATACTCGAACCGGCAGCAGTGTCTGTTCTGCTTGAAAACATCCTGTACGCACTCGATGGGCGTTTGGCAGATGAAGGACGCAGTTTCCTCAGCAAACCCGGCGGCCTGACAAAGCTTGGTGAAAAACTGGTGGACGAAAAAGTAACCATCTATTCCGATCCGCAACATCCCGCGCTTCCTACTGCTACCTGGACAGGTGATGGCCGCCCGCAAGAAAAGATGGTCTGGATAGACAAGGGCGTGATGAAGAATTTTTATTACTCCCGCTACTGGGCACAGAAAAAAGGCGTGAAAGCCATCCCCACACCCGACAGCATGATCATGGACGGCGGCACCAGTTCGCTCGACGACCTGATCAAAAGCACGGAGAAAGGCATACTGGTAACCCGTCTCTGGTATATCCGCACCGTAGATCCGCAAACTTTATTACTCACCGGTCTCACACGCGACGGTACTTTTTATATTGAGAACGGCAAGATCCAGTTCCCCGTAAAAAATTTCCGTTTCAATGAGAGTCCTGTGATCATGCTCAACAATATTGAAGCCATGGGAAAACCCGAGCGTTGTGTAAGTGGTGAATCCAATGCACACTACCTGCTGCCACCACTCAAGATCCGTGACTTCACTTTCACGTCCCTTTCCGACGCGGTGTAAATTTTTATCACGATTGCCTTCCAGGCCGTTGAGTATTACTCAGCGGCTTTTTTTATCCGTCCTTGCGAGCGCAGCGAAGCAACCTGTGTTTTTAAACTTATACCAGGTAAATATTGATCAGGCTTATAGGATAAACCTCATTTTTAACACAGAGACCACGGAGAAAACACAGAGGGCCCTCTGTTATCTCCGTGGTCTCTGTGTTAAAAAAATAACTGGCGCTTCCGCAAGCCCACATTTTATAAATGTTTTTTTATACCCGGCTTCCCCCCATCAATATTTCACGTAAATTACCTCCATGAAAAGAAGAGATTTTATCCACCTCACCGGCCTCGGCCTTGGCGCAACAGCACTACCCTCTTTTGGCAGGGATATTCATATCGAAGATGCCCTTACACCCGTAGATGTGGCCCTCAAAAAAAAGATGGCCGATGTGGCACTCAACGCCGCAAAATCAAAAGGCGCAACGTATGCCGATGTACGTATCGGCCGATACCTCAACCAGTTCGTCAGCACGCGTGAAAAACGTGTGGATGGCGTGGCCAATACAGAATCTTATGGTATGGGTATACGTGTACTCGCCAATGGCTGCTGGGGTTTTGCCGCAACAGATAATCTTACTACCGACAACATTGCCAAAACAGCCGCGCTGGCAGTACAGATCGCCAAAGTAAATTCGAGGATCATGGATGAACCCGTGCAACTGGCGCCGCAGAAAGGATATGGAGAAGTAAGCTGGAAAACACCCATCCTCAAAAATGCATTTGAAGTTCCCATCAAAGAAAAAATAGACCTGCTGCTCGCGGTGAACAATGTGGCCCTTACCAATGGCGCAAACTTTGTCAACTCGCAATTGTTCCAGGTAAATGAACAGAAATATTTTGCTTCTACCGATGGCTCTTATATAGACCAGGATATACATCGTATCTGGCCCAATTTTACCGTAACAAAAACGGACCGTGCGGCCGGACTCCTCGAAACCCGCAATGCATTGAGTGCGCCGCGGGGCATGGGGTATGAGTACCTGCAACCTGATAAGTCTGAAGAAGTAACCTCGCATTTCACACTATACCGCGACCGTTACGATATCATGGAAGATATACGCCTCGCCACATTGCAGGCAACAGAAAAACTGAAAGCCAAACCAGTAGAACCCGGCAAGTACGATCTCGTGATCGACCCCAGCCAGTTGTTCTTAACGATACACGAATCTGTTGGTCACCCTACAGAACTCGACCGTGTATTGGGCTATGAGGCCAACTATGCAGGTACCAGTTTTGCTACCATGGATAAATGGAAGACAAAGAATTTCAACTTCGGTAATAAGCTGGTGAATTTTATCGCCGATAAAACACAGGCCGGTTCACTCGGCGCGGTGGGGTATGATGATGAAGGTGTGAAAACAAAAGACTGGGACATCATCAAAGACGGCATACTCGTCAACTACCAGGCCACCCGCGACCAGGTACACATGATCGGCGAAAAAGCTTCACACGGCTGCTGCTATGCCGATAGCTGGAATAGTGTCCAGTTCCAGCGCATGCCCAATGTATCCCTGCAACCTGGCAAAGCATCCATGAGCACGATGGATATGATCAAGAATGTAGAAAAAGGTATTTACATGCTCGGCCGCAGTTCTTATTCCATCGACCAGCAACGCTATAATTTCCAGTTTGGCGCACAATTATGTTATGAAATTAAGAACGGCCAGATCACCGGTCTCTTAAAAGATGTGGCCTACCAATCCAACACCCAGGAATTCTGGAACTCCGTATCCGCTATCTGCGACCAGAAAGATTACCGTTTAGGTGGATCGTTCTCTGATGGAAAGGGACAACCCTCGCAGGTGAGTGCGGTATCGCATGGATGTGCCACTACGAGGTTTAATGGGGTGAATGTGATTAATACGGGGAGGAGGATTGGTTAATTTGTATACTGAATTGATTCTATCTTTCATTTCGCTAATGTTCGTTTGTTCATATATGGATCTGCCATTTTTTTATACAAGCCAATTTTAAATCCAGTAGCACTTGCCTTTACTGCATTCTTCATAACTTCAGAATATAATGGTCTCACCGCCTTGAGATAATTTTCATCTTTCTTTGATTTGAAAATTTCGATATAAACTTGTGTCAAATTGTGAATTGCAGAGTAATATATTTTGTCTTTAATATGTAACCTTCGGCAAATTTCTATTGCATCTTCTAAATATCTGGCTGCCCGTTTAAAATCTTTTGCATATTGGCAAAGAAACATCCCATAAATCCAATTAATAGATGCATAAGATTTAGTGTTTTTAATATACGGATAATAAAAATCCGTTGCCTCAATTGCAGTCTCATAAAATTCAGAAATTTTGCTCATTATCTTTTCCCTATTAACTACATCTTTATACATTTGCAAAATCCGATTAAACTGACCACCCGATTCCGAAGCAAACTGACCACAGTTTTTGCTGGCGAACTTTTGATGTATTGATGGTCATTTATGCAAGGTGTAATGTTCAATATATCTAACCTGGTGTGATCATCGTACTCTTATAAAGATACTACTGCTGCTGTCAATTACTCCTTTCCATTACCGGTTCTCTGTCTTCTGTATTATCTCTCTCACTATCAATTGCGTTCAATACAAAGGGGCGTACGGTACTACAACATGGCCACATAGCCTGCATAATTAAGACTGTTGTAAAGGAGAAACTGGTACGTAAAGAACGAAGATTAACTGGAAGAAATATTCATGGTCAATTTAAGCCGGACAGGTGTGGTCAATTTGAATCGGACAAAGCTGGTCCGTCAAAATCGGACTGAGGTGGTCAACGAAATCGGATTGTGCACCAAAGCTGCTCTTTATTCTTGCAGCTTTGTGCTTTATTTTGTGACTCAAAATAACTGAACTAGCACTATATGCATTATTAATCGAAGTTATTGCAACTCCAAAAGAACTGACAGTTGTATACTTCATTTTTAGGCAATAAGCAATATGACTTCGATACGCAACTTCAAAAGTCTTAATTATTTCATCTAGCCTTAATGAATTTTTTGCCGCTAAATACATTTAGTATCAATTTTTGTTTAACATTTATTACATGCAACGATAGTTTATTGCATTTCTCTTATAGCTCTACAGATCCTATAAAAGGAATATTACAATATATATGTAATGTTTTATAAATACAACATGTGTTTTAAAATTAGAAAATCAAATAAATACGTGAAAAATCCCCTACCACAAACCCCACCACCACCCTACTTTAGTTGTGCCAAAACATTCCTCCACTAAAATCCATCCATCATGGCACAAAAGAACCTGGTCTCCAGCAGTCTCAATGCGGCTGATAAACAAGAAGTACTCGGCAACATCAAAGCCATTAAACGGAAACTTGATGGCGTATTACAGTTCAACCTTACACCTTCCGAGCGGCAGGAGATGCTGAAGATGGGTGATAAGACTTTGGCCTTTGTTGAAAAATCCATCAGTTATGCCGGCACCAATCCCGGGCTGGTACCGCCTTACCTCAACCTGTCGGAAGCGGCTAAAGATTACTGGCTGGCGCAAGACATGGCGCAGATTGCCCGTGAGCTGCGCATACTGCTGCAGGGTGTAGAAGATACGCTGATGGTTACCGGCTCGGAAGCGTACACGGCTTCGCTGGTTTTTTATGGCTCGGTAAAAGCCGCCAGCCGTACCGATAGCCCCGGCAGCCACGCCATCTATGCCGATCTTTCCGAACGCTTTCCGCGTAAAAGACCAGTGAAGGCTCCTACTTCCGCTTGATATGCCCGAAAGCTCGGTTTCCAGGTTCCAGGGTTGCCCGTAAGGGTTCAGAACCTGGATTTCGGGGCTTTGAAGTCCGGTTTCGGAGTGCGGGACTCCATTTTCGGGGTTTTGAAGTCGGATTTTAATGTTTAGAACTCCGATGTCGAGGTTCGAAACTCCCATTTTGGGCTTTTGAGGGCCGACATTCCAGTTCCGGGGGTCGATAGCCACGCTTAAGGCTCCCTGCACCGTCCTTGCGAGCGAAGCGAAGCAACCTGTGGCTTGAAAGTTATAGGCAAGTATGTTGGAGAGATGCCTTACATACCCTTTGCAAGACACAGGTTGCTTCGCTTCGCTCGCAAGGACGGTGCAATTATTAATTTCTCCTAGGCCAATGCGCTCTTATGATACTTATTCCTATACTCCACCGGCGAGAGCCCCGTTACTTTCCGGAAAATGGTGCGGAACGCTTTTACATCTGAATACCCCACATCATACATCACTTCATTCACATTCTTACGACTGGTTTCAAAATTCTTTTTCGCGGCTTCTATTTTTACACGCTGCATGTATTCTACTACGGTGTTTGATGTGGCTTTCTTAAAACGTCGCTCAAAATTTCTGCGGCCTATCGATACCATCGCTGCGAGTTGTGCCACGGTGATCTTTTCTTCAAAATTTTTCTCGATGAATTGCTGCGCGATCTTTACCGGTTCATCATCATGTCTTATCTGGCTGTTGAAGATCATGAAAGGTGATTGTGATACACGGTCCATTTCTATCGCGAATATTTTGGCGGTATGTATTGCTGTTTGCCTGTCGGCGTATTTTTCTACGAGATATAGTAAGAGGTTCCAGTAAGAAGTGGCGCCGCCGCTGGAGTACAGTCCTTCTTCTTCGGTGATGATCCTGTCATCCACCAGGTTCACTTTGGGAAACATTTCCCTGAACTTATTGGAGGAGCGCCAGTGCGTGGAGCATTTTTTCCCATCCAGCAAACCGGTAGACGCCAATACAAACGCACCCACACACAAACTCACGATCTCCGCACCTTTCGCATGTTGCTGGATGATCCAGGGGATAAGGTCCTTGTTCTTTTGTAATGCCTGCTCCATATTTCCCGCCAATGCCGGGATAAAGATCATGTCTGTATGTTTCACTTCTTTCAATAACAGATCGGTGTGTACGGTAAAACGGCCATCGTGCAGTTTTACTTCACGTGTCATACCGGCAAGCTGGACGTTGAATGCAGGTTCTTTACCCGCATCTTTCAGAATGGCGTTTACCTGCATGAAAATATGGCGCGGGTCATCTACTGCGGCAAGTACGGCCGATTCGGGAACAAGGATCGTGATATTCTTCATTGTAGTTTGTTTTTATCTCTGCGTAAACTCCGCTTCTCCTGTTCTCTGCGGTGAAAAATGTCCCGGTATACGGAGTTTCTGAATGTCAAAGCTTTTCTTCACCGCAGAGAACAGGAGAAGCGGAGTTTACGCAGAGGTAAAGATAAAGAACTCATTTGTCGTAATCAACCCCCGGTATTGCCGTTTTTGCACCCTGTTGAAAAACGGTGCCGGAACTAGTTTTACAGTACAAATACGGCTCTATGTCACTCATCAACGCCTATATCAATTTTAATGGCAACTGCCGCGAGGCGATGGAATTCTATAAAGAATGTCTGGATGCCGAGCTTACCTTACAGCCCATCGAGGGTTCACCTATGGAAAGCCAGTGCCCCACGGCCATACGGCACCAGATTTTGCATGCCACTTTACAGAAAGACAATTTATTGCTGATGGGATCAGATATGATCAGTTCGGATGGGTTCGCAAAAGGTAATAATATTGCGCTGAGCCTGAATTGTAACAGTGAAAAAGAGATCAATAGCTTTTATGATAAACTGTCGGAAGGCGGGCATATCATTCATTCGCTGCGGACCGAATTCTGGGGAGCGATACTGGGTGTATTTACAGACAGGTTCGGGATCAGGTGGATGCTGAACTATGATAAGAACCCGGCGCAACGGAACTAGGAACACTAACCTTCGTGACCACCTTTGTGTCTTGGTGTCTTAGTGGTTCAGATTTTTTTTGAACCACTAAGGCACGAAGACACAAAGTTGGCACAAAGAAAACCTTATATGGTAGAAGTATTTAAAACCAATGTAGAAGAACCCGTGCAGGCCGAAAAGCTGGTGGCGCTGCTACTTACGCATTTCCCCGACGGCAGGATCAACTTCGACCTGCAGGACTGCGACAGGATACTGCGCGTTGAAAAACCACACATACTTCCAGAAAGGATCATTGAGCTGGTGAATGGAGAAGGGTTTGTATGTGGGGTACTTGATTAATTTCAAATTATTCCCACGAGTGGCATGACTTTGTTGTCATGCACTAACAAATACGATTTATGAAAAAGATACTCGATTACCGCTCATGGGGAACGGATGGGGTGGCTTTATTGCTGCGACTGCTGTTTGGCGGGTTGTTTATGTACCATGGTTACCAGAAAATAGCAGGTTATGATACCATACTGCCACATTTCAAAGATTTCATCGGTATTGGAGCGAGGCTTTCTTTCAAGCTGGTGATCTTTGCTGAATTCTTCTGTGGTTTTCTGGTGGTAATCGGTTTCCTGACAAGGTTTGCGCTGGTGCCGATCTTTATCACCATGATCGTTGCCTATTTTATCGCACATGCCGGTGCGGCTTTTGGCGTAAGGCAGATGGCGTTTATCTATCTGGTATTGTGTATCGTGATCTTTATACTCGGGCCTGGGAAATATGCTGTTGACCGGTATGTTTTCCGGCCGCGTCCCTGAACAACTCTGTGAAGCTCTGTGTCCTCCGTGCCTCTGTGGTAAAGCCTTCGCTCTGATCGATGGAGTATGTTCTTTACCACAGAGGCACGGAGGACACAGAGTTACACAGAGATTCATTTATTTTACGGAATGATACGACCAAGAATCAAGATATGCTGTATCAGCTCTATAGAAGAAGCCCGGCTTGCCATTGCTTACGGAGCCTCCGCATTAGGCCTGGTAGGCAAAATGCCCAGCGGCCCCGGGGTGATCTCAGATGAGTTGATCGCAACGATTGCAAAACAAGTGCCGCCACCCATTGGCACATTCTTACTCACCAGCGAAACATCCGCAACCGAAATCATCGCACACCACCAGAAAGTACTCACCAATACGATCCAGTTGGTAGACACTTTAGCTGAAGGCAAATACGAGTGGATCAGGCAGGTGTTGCCCGGCATTAAACTGGTACAGGTAATTCATGTGACCGATGAAAGTTCCATCGATGAAGCAATCATGCTTTCTGAAGAAGTGGATGCTTTGTTATTGGATAGCGGCAACCCCTCTTTACGGGTAAAAATATTGGGTGGCACCGGTAAAGTACATGACTGGCGACTGAGCCGAAAAATAGTGGAGCAATCAAAAGTACCGGTCTTTCTCGCCGGTGGACTGAATGTAGATAATGTACGGGAAGCCATCGAAACGGTGCAGCCTTTTGGTCTCGATCTCTGCAGCAGTGTACGGGTCAATGGAAAACTGGATGCAAGAAAACTGGATGCATTTATGAAAAAAGCACTTGGATAGATCCTGCATCAATACACTGCGCCTTTGCGCCTTTGCGTGCATTTAAAATTTATCGCAAAGGCGCAAAGGCGCAGTTTTTTATCGTACATTTCCTTACCGTATTAACACCAAACGATTGCAACCATGGAAAAGAAAAACGCTTCTACCAATGGCCGCCGGCAGTTCATGAAACAAGGATTCCAGGCGGCTGTTGCTTTTACGATCATCCCGAGGTTTGTGATGGGGGGCAAAGGTTATCTTCCTCCCAGCGACCGGATTACATTAGGATTTATCGGCACCGGTAAACAGGGCAAGATACTCGCCGGTTATTTTCACAAGAACACCGACACCCAGATCATTGCGGGATCGGATGTTGACAGCCAGAAACTCGCCGCTTTTCAGCAGCTTGTTCAGAAACAGGTGGCTGAAAAAACCGGGCAGGAATACAAAGGTTTTACAGCTTATCCCGATTTCAGGGAACTTCTGGAAAGAAAAGATATCGATGCAGTGGTGATCGCCACACCGGATCACTGGCACGCAGTACAATCCGTTATGTCCGCCAATGCAGGCAAACACGTGTACTGCGAAAAACCGATGGCACACAGCGTTGGTGAAGGCCGTGCCATGGTAAATGCCATGAAGAAGAATAAGGTGGCTTTCCAATGCGGCAGTATGCAACGCTCGCAGGATAAATTCCGTGATGCGGTAAACCTGGTGCGTAATGGAACCATCGGCAAGGTGAAAGAGGTATTGGTAATGGTGGGCAATCCCGCGATACCTTTTGATCTGCCGGGCATGCCTGTGCCAGCTTATTTGAATTGGGATGGATGGGTTGGCCCTTCTGTTATGCGGCCATACCATACGGAATTATCACCACCAGTTGAGAAGGACGTATATCCAAACTGGCGTAATTACAAAGAATATGGCGGCGGCATGGTAAGCGACTGGGGCGCGCACATGTTTGATATTGCGCAGTGGGGACTGGATATGGACAACACAGGTCCTGTAAAATATGACCCGCCAAAAGGTAATGAAGTAAAGGGCCTGGTGATGACTTATGAGAATGGCATCGTTATGAAACATATTGATTTTGGCAGGAATAATTCTGTCCGGTTTATCGGAGAAAAAGGTATCCTGGATGTGAGCAGGAGTTATCTGGAAAGCTTACCTGGCAATATTGTTACCACTCCTTTAGCAGCGGATGCAAAAAGAGTGTACAGCACCAACAATCATTACCAGGACTGGATCGATTCTATCAAAAAAGGAACCGCTACAGTGGCCGATGTAGAAACAGGACACAGAACCAGCAGCGTGTGCGCATTAGCGAACATTGCTTACTGGCTGAAAAGACCATTAGAATGGGATCCGAAGGAAGAAAAATTCAAAAATGATGCGGAGGCGAATGCGTTGCTGACACCTGCTATACGTGCTCCTTGGAAATTGTTATAATTTTTAGCCGCAGATTCGCAGATTAAATCTGCGAATCTGCGGCTAATATCATCTTGCCATTAGCCATTCTTTCAATGATGCAAAAGAAGCATCGATCTTCACACTATGTTTCTCTTTAGTAAATAATGCCTTTGCTGAAGCAGGCACCGGGATCTCCCTCCCAATTACAGATTCCACTGTTCCAGGAAATTTTACCGGGTGCGCAGTTTCCAGGAAAATCCCTTTCTGATCAGTATGTTTCCCTAAATACTGCTGCAAAGCATTGTAGGCAACGGCCCCATGCGGGTCGACGATATAGTTTTTATCACGATACACTTCAGCAATGGTTTGCATGGTCTGCTCATCTGTGATCGTATAGCCAGAGATCTTTTCTGAAATGTGTTTGTAATTGTTCTGAAATATTTCAAGCACACGAACAAAATTGCTGGGGCTGCCCACATCCATCGCATTGGAAATAGTAGGCACTGCGGTTTTTGCGGCATATTGTCCACTACGCAAATAGGCAGGAACGGAATCGTTCACATTACAGGCAGCGATAAAATGTTTGACCGGTAATCCACCCGCATACGCCATTAATCCCGCACAGATATTTCCAAAATTTCCGCTGGGTACCGTAAATACCGGCGGATCGTTTTTGTCTTTCCACTGCTGATAAGCAAAGAAATAATACAACTGCTGCGGCAGCCAACGGGCCACATTGATGGAGTTGGCAGAAGTGAGTTGCAATTTTTTAGAGAGATCAGCATCCATGAATGCATCTTTCACCATCGCCTGGCAATCATCAAAACTACCGTTCACTTCCAGCGCGGTGATGTTTTGTCCGCAGGTGGTCAGTTGCAGTTCCTGTACAGGGCTCACTTTACCGGATGGGTATAATATCACCACCTCCACTCCCTCCACACCGAGAAAACCATTCGCCACCGCGCCACCGGTATCCCCCGAAGTGGCAACCAGCACCGTTGTCTTCTTATCGGAACGCTGTGAAAAATAACCCAGGCAACGGCTCATAAATCTGGCGCCCACATCTTTGAATGCTAGTGTGGGGCCGTGAAAGAGTTCAAGAGAAAAAATATTTTCTGATAGCTCAACCAATGGGAACGGGAACGCCACTGTTTCAGTAACAATACGGTACAGGTTGTCTTCATCGATCGTGTTTCCCACATACGGAAGCATGACACGAAAGGAAAGTTCTTCTTTAGAAATAGTGGTGATATTCTCTAACAGGGAACGATCAATAGCAGGGATCACTTCCGGGAAGTACAAACCTTTATCCGGCGCTTGTCCTTTAATAGTGGCTTCACGAAAATCAACCTCGGGGGCCTGCTTATTGAGACTGTAGTATTTCATGTGAGTGGTGAGTAGTGAGTGAAATATTTTATGCAGGGATAATTTTTACGCCGTCTGTATTAACGGTGGTTACATAAGTGTGGTGATCCAGTCCAAGTCTTTCGTAGATACTGTGCATGGCGGTTTCTACTGCTATGGCTGTGTTTTCATCTTTACTCAACATAAAGATAGATGGGCCCGATCCGGAGATGCCCCCACCTAATGCGCCTGCTTCCCTGCTTTTATTTTTGATCGTATCAAAACCAGGTATCAGGATACTGCGTACAGGTTCGATCAATACATCTTCCAGTGAACGGCCGATCAGTTCATAATTGCTTTGCAACAATCCTGCTACCAGACCTGCGATATTGCCCCATTGTCTGATCGCATCTTTTAGCAAGACCTGTTGTTTGAGTATACCACGTGCATCAGAAGTACGCACTTCAATCTGTGGATGAACAATGGTAACATACAATGGCGGCGCAGTAAGCGGAATAATATCAAGGGGGAAGATCGAACGGATCAATGTAACACCGCCATAGATGCAGGGCGCGATATTATCGGCATGCTTTACACCTGATGCCAGTTTTTCGCCATGCATCGCAAAGCTTACAAGTTGTTCTTTGGTAAATTTTTCTTTGAGCAGATAATTTGCACCCACAACAGCTCCTGCGGCACTGGCGGCACTGGAGCCCACACCACTTCCGGGTTTGATCTGTTTGTTGATGCGCAGTTCAAATCCGACGGGTTCCGTTATCTCTTCCATCATGGCCAGGAGTGCGGCGCCGGCAACATTTTTTGGGGGATCAGTGGGGAGGTTATAGTCGTCTTCGTTAATGATCGTGATACCCGGTTTTTCGGTAAAACGGATATGCATTTCATCATAGGGTTCCTTTACAGCAAAACCAAGTACGTCAAACCCGCATACCATATTGGCAACGGTGGCTGGAGCGTGAATGGTTACGCCAGCCCTTGCTTCATCTGGTGAGTTGAGAAAAAGATTGACAAAACTTAGTTTCATTGTTTGGGTAAATTATGCAAAATCTATTCAAAATAGGGGACTATTCTGTTGCGGGATTTTTTCAACACAGAGGGCACGGAGAAAAAACAGAGGGCCCTCTGTTAACTCTGTGGTCTCCTCGCCCGCTAAGCTTTGGCGAGCGGGTGTGTTAAAAATCACCTGCTGATCCTTATTATATCCGCAAATACACCGGAAGCCGTCACATCCGCTCCCGCTCCCGCGCCTTTGATCACCAATGGCTGCTCTGGATAACGGTCGGTATAAAATAATACGAGGTTATCCTTTCCATACAAATGATAAAAATCTGAGTCAGCCGGGATATGCCGTAACCCTACAGACGCTTTCCCATTTTCATAAGCAGCAACGAATTTCAACTTACAGTTTTCAGCCGCTGCGGATGCGTATATTTTTTTGAAATGATCTTCCTGTTTTCCCATTTCTGTATAAAAATCTTCCACGCTTCCTTCAAAACAGGAGGCAGGTAAGAAATAGGTGTTACTGATATCGTCCATTTCGAGATGCTGGCCCGCTTCACGGGCAAGGATCATGATCTTACGCATGACATCAGTACCACCAAGATCGAGACGCGGATCGGGTTCTGTATAGCCTTCTGTCTGCGCCTGCCTCACCACTTCTGCAAAAGGTTTGGTGCCATCATAATTATTGAACACAAAGTTTAAGGTGCCGGACAATACAGCCAGGATCTTATTTACTTTGTCGCCACTTCTCCGCAGGTCATTTAATGTGCCAATTACAGGAAGACCCGCACCTACATTGGTTTCGAACAGGAAAGAGGCATTGTATTCCCTTGCCAATGATTTCAAATGTTTGTATGATTCATAAGAAGAAGAACAGGCTATTTTATTACAGGCCACTACCGATACACTTTTAGCAAGCAGTGTTTCGTACACAGAAGCTACTTCGGCATTGGCAGTAACATCTACAAACACACTGTTACGCAGGTTCCTGTCGATGATCGTTTGTACAAAATCTTTGATGTTCCCGGTCGGTGCCGATTGTAATTGTTCTTTCCAGTCAGTAAGATCCACACCTTCTTCGTTGACCAGTATTTTTTTACTGTTGGCCAATCCTATCACCTGTATCTGTACCCGCAACTCGTCTTGCAGGAAATTGTATTGTTTCCTGATCTGGTCAAGCAGTTTACCCCCCACATTACCTGTGCCGGCAATGAACACGTTAAGCTGTTTATACGTCGTTTCAAAAAATTCTTCGTGCAATACGTTGATCGCTTTGCGTACATCATTGACTGAGATCACCGCAGAAATATTTTTTTCAGATGATCCCTGTGCAATGGCCCTTACATTGATACCGTTTCTTCCCAATACACCAAACATTTTACCACTGATGCCGGGGTGACTTTTCATCTGCTCACCTACAAGGGCCAGAATAGATAGTGAGGTTTCTATTTTTAAAGGGTCGAGCTGTCCATTGCGTACTTCGTAGCTGAATGCGTTGTCAACAGCTAATTTAGCTTTATCCGTATCCGCTTCATTAATGGCCACACAGATGGAATGTTCAGAAGAACTTTGTGTGATCAGGATCACGTTCACACTTTCATTAGCCAGCGCCTCAAACAATCTTTTTGAAAAACCAGGGATACCGATCATCCCGCTTCCTTCAAGGCTTAATAAACTGATCTTATTGATACTTGATATACCACGGATAAAATCTTCCGATGCCGTTGTTTTGTTTTCTACCAATGTTCCATAGTCTTCCGGCGCAAATGTGTTCTTGATCCATACAGGTATGTTCCTGCTCATGACAGGCTGGATCGTAGGCGGGTAAATGATCTTGGCGCCGAAATGAGAAAGCTCCATAGCTTCCTGGTAAGAAATATGGCGGATGGGTTTTACATTTTGTACAAAACGCGGATCGGCGGTCATCATACCACTTACATCTGTCCAGATCTCCAGTACAGATGCGCCGGTTGCTGCTGCAAAAATAGCGCCGGTATAATCTGATCCTCCACGACCAAGCGTTGTGGTATTTCCATGGCTATCGCTGGAGATAAATCCCGGCACTACATACAACTGGTGACTATGCTCCTGGAAATAGCGGCGGATATTGTTTTCTGTTTCAGTAAATGCTACCGTTGCATTGCCATGCTGACTATTGGTAACGATCAGTTTGCGCGAGTCTGTCCAGTGCTGATCAACCTGCATACTCTGTAGTTTGGCGGAAATGATCAGTGATGACAACAGTTCGCCATAAGCAACGATCCTGTCGTTGGTGCGTGGTGATAATTCGCCCAACAAAAAAACACCATCACAAATCCCATCCAGTTCATTGAACTGCTGTTTTACCAAACTCAAAGTGGCACTCTGTTGTTGAATAGGCAATAATTCACGCACTGTTTCGAGATGACGGTTCTCCATTTCTTTCAGCAGCTCCTTGTAAGATTCATCTGCCAGCGATGCGAGTTCGCCCGTCTTTAATAAAGTATCCGTTACACCGCCCAGTGCTGACACCACTAACACGGCGGGTTCTTTCTGTATACCCGCTTGTACTATAGCAACCACTTTCTGTATGTTAGCGGCATTTGCAACTGAACTGCCGCCGAATTTTAATACCTGCATATATGAATTGTAAAATGTAAATAGATGTTGGAATAAACAGAAGCTTTCTCCCGGAGAGAACAGCTTACAGAAGCCCTATGGTAATATGATAATGTTAACCCCTTACAGGGTCGTAATAGTTGTTGTAATAATAGCAGCCGCAAACAGGGAAACTGTTTGAGTAGTGCGGGTGATATGTGACTGCATTATTTGCATGAGCAATCTAAGATAGTGAAATGAGGGTAAATTTTTAATTTTGGGTTGGGAAATTTTGAAATTTATTTTTGAGTTGTTATACAAGATAGCCAAAGAGATTATCGTTCGGGTTCATTTCGGTGTAGTTGATATGGTAGCGCTTCATATTTTCCACAAGACGGTCATAATCATCACGCGATTTCAGTTCCACACCTACCAGGGCCGGGCCGGTTTCTTTGTTGTGCTTCTGCATGTATTCAAAACGGGTGATATCATCATCCGGACCCAATACATGGTTCACAAATTCTTTTAGTGCGCCGGGACGCTGGGCAAAACGGACAAGGAAATAATGTTTCAGCCCTTCATACTGTAGTGATCGTTCTTTGATCTCCTGCATCCTGTCGATATCATTGTTGCTGCCACTTACGATGCAGACCACATTTTTACCTTTGATGATCTCTGCGTAATGATCCAATGCTGCGATAGACATAGCGCCGGCCGGTTCTACCACGATCGCATCTTCATTATACAATTTCAGGATGGTAGAACAGGTTTTCCCTTCGGGAACCAGGTGCATATCATCCAGCACTTCTTTACAGATACTGAATGTAAGATCGCCTACACGTTTTACTGCGGCTCCATCTACAAACCGGTCGATACTATCCAACGTTACAGGATGACCTGCTTTTAAGGCTGCATACATGGAAGGTGCACCTTCGGGTTCCAGTCCGATGATCTTTGTTTTGGGAGAAAAGATTTTGAAATACGTTCCCACGCCGGAACATAAGCCGCCGCCTCCTACCGGTACAAACAGGAAGTCAATATCGGATTGGTCCTCGAGTATTTCTATGCCTACTGTTGCCTGTCCTTCGATGATGCGTATATCTTCAAAAGGTGGTATAAAGGTCATACCATGAGTAAGGGTATATTCTTTTGCAGCAACCAGGCAATCATCGAATGTATCGCCTATCAGTTTTACTTCCACACTGTCCTCACCAAACATTTTTGTCTGGTTCACTTTCTGGTTAGGTGTGATGATGGGCATGAACACAACACCTTTTACATTCAGTTTTTTACAACTGTACGCAAAGCCCTGCGCATGGTTACCGGCGCTGGCACAAACCACCCCTTTTGCCAGTTGCTCCTGTGGCAGGCTGCTCATCATATTATAAGCGCCACGCAGTTTGTAGGATCGCACCACCTGCAGGTCCTCTCTTTTTAAAAATACATTGCACTGGTATTTTCGCGAGAGATTCAGGTTATGTATGAGGGGTGTTCTCCTGACAATGTTTTTCAACCGGGTTGTGGCCGATTGAAAATCGAGTGAAGGATCGATATGGTTTGCTTTTGTTGCATCTGGTATATTATTTCTCTGCGTAAACTCTGCATCTCATGTTCTCTGCGGTGAAAAAAGCCTCGATGGGCAAAGTGCCTGAATTCCAATTTTTTTTCACCGCAGAGAACATGAGAACAGGGAGTTTCCGCAGAGATTGTGAAGCAAGTCATCATTCTACGAACTGAATGATGACTTACCGATATGATCAAGCTTCCGCAGCCACTTCCTGGTTTTCAGGACGAAGGCCCCTTACTGTTTTACCTGCCTGCCACATTTCACTGTCGCGCAGTTCTTTCAGTTCTACTTCCAGTTTTTCGCGGTAGTCGGCTTTGCTGTTGCTTTCGATAGATTTTGCCGCTTCCTTACCTGCTGCCACACTTTCATATAATTCGGTAAATACGGGCAAGGTTGCATCACGGAATTTTTTCCACCAATCCAATGCACCACGTTGTGCAGTGGTAGAACAGTTGGCATACATCCAGTCCATACCGTTCTCCGCTACCAATGGCATTAATGATTGTGTCAGTTCTTCTACTGTTTCATTGAATGCTTCAGAAGGAGAATGTCCTTTTGAGCGCAATACCTGGTACTGTGCAGCAAAAATTCCCTGGATCGCGCCCATCAGTGTGCCACGCTCACCGGTAAGATCGCTGTACACTTCTTTTTTGAAATTGGTCTCGAACAGGTAACCGCTACCGATAGCAATTCCCAATGCGATCACACGCTCAAATGCACGACCGGTTGCATCCTGGAAAATCGCATAACTGCTGTTCAAACCACGACCCTGCAGGAACATTCTGCGCAATGAAGTACCCGATCCTTTTGGTGCAACAAGGAACACATCCACATCAGCAGGAGGAATGATTCCGGTCTGGTCATTATAGGTAACACCAAAGCCATGGGAAAAATACAGGGCCTTACCTGGCGTTAAATGCTTTTTTACTGTAGGCCACATAGCGATCTGGGCAGCATCACTTAATAAATAACAAATGATGGTTCCTTTCTCCAGTGCTTCTTCTATTTCAAACAGCGTCTGTCCCGGTACAAAACCATCACGAACAGCTTTATCCCAGCTCTTTGAATTTTTACGCTGACCAACAATTACGTTGATGCCATTTTCTTTCTGGTTCAATGCCTGACCAGGACCTTGTACTCCGTAGCCGATCACTGCTACTGTTTCATTCTTCAGCACTTCCTGTGCTTTTGCCAGTGGGAACTCATCGCGGGTCACTACATTTTCCTCTGTTCCGCCAAAGTTTAATTTTGCCATGATTATTGGTTTATTGGTTTACTTGTTTGTTGATTTATGCTTGATCCTTGTGACTTGTAACTTGTATCTTGATTCCTGTCTCTTACATTGTAAACACTTCATCCTGCTTATTCAAAAATTCATTTTCCACCAGTTCTCCTGCCGGTTGTTCTTCTTCGAATTCTTTTAATTTGTGGTGGAAGCCTTTGCTGTTCTTGATGATAGCGACCCTTGCACTTCGTACAAATTCGATCAGGCCATAAGGTGCCAATACCTCTACCAGTTTCTCGGTTTCTTCGCGGTGACCGGTTGTTTCAAAAATGGTATAGTCTTTACGAATCACTACAGCGCGTGCGCCATATTCACGTAACAGTCTTTCCACTTTTACTTTTTCAGCGATCTCATCCGTAGGCACTTTGTATAAAGCGAGTTCCTGCCAAACGATCTCTTCGTTGTTGTTGTAATATACTTTCAGTACTTCCACCTGTTTCTCTATCTGGCGGGCCAGTTTGCGAACCACTTCTTCGGTCTCTTCGATCACAATGGTGAGCCTGTGAATACCCTCCGATTCTGACGGAGAAGTATTCAGGCTTTCAATATTGATCTTACGACGCGAGAATATAGTGGCCACACGTACCAGGAGACCTATATGGTTCTCTGCGTAAACGGTTATGGTAAATTCCTGTTTCATTGTCTGCTTGTTTGCTTGTGACTTGTTGCTGTTATTTCAACCTGATCTCACTCACACTACATCCCTGCGGCACCATCGGAAATACATTGTTCTCTTTTCCTACCATCACTTCCAGTAAAAAGGATCCGTTATGTTCGAGCATGGTTTGTAATGCCTGCTTCAGGTCTTTTCGGTCTGATACTTTTTGTCCTGAAATACCGTATCCTTTTGCTACCTGTACATAATCGGGACTGGCGATGTCTACAAAAGAGTATCGTTTGTCATTGAACAACTGCTGCCACTGGCGCACCATTCCGAGGAACTGGTTATTGAGGATCATGATCTTTACATTCAGTTCTGTCTGCATGATGGTACCCAGTTCCTGGATAGTCATCTGTATACCACCATCACCGATAATGGCTACAACGGTTCTTTCAGGGGCGCCGAATTTTGCACCGATGGCCGCGGGTAATGCAAAACCCATGGTTCCCAAACCTCCGGAAGTAACATTGCTCCTGGTTTGATTGAATTTGGCATAACGGCAGGCTACCATCTGGTGCTGACCCACATCGGTAACAATGATCGCATCGCCATTGGTGAGTTCATTAAGATTACGCAGCACTTCACCCATGGTTAGCTGCTCGGTGGATGGATTCAATTCTTCGAATACTACTTCTTTGATCTCTTCCTGCTCATAGCTGCGGAATTTCTCTACCCACTGTGGATATACTTTTGACTCTACCAGTTTGGTAAGCATGGGCAATGTTTCTTTACAATCGCCCCAAACGCCAACGGTTGCTTTTACATTCTTATCAATTTCGGCAGGGTCGATATCGAGGTGGATCACTTTAGCCTGTTTCGCATATTTGTCCAGCCGGCCTGTGACACGATCATCAAAACGCATACCGATAGCGATCAATACATCACATTCATTCGTCAATACATTCGGCCCATAGTTGCCGTGCATACCGAGCATGCCTACATTCAACGGATGATCTGTTGGCAGGGCACTTAATCCCAATATGGTCCATGCGGCAGGGATCCCGGTTTTTTCAATAAAGCATTTGAATTCCTTTTCCGCTTTACCGAGTATCACGCCTTGTCCAAAGATCACAAACGGTTTTTCAGCAGCATTGATCAGTTTGGCTGCTTCTTCCACATACGCTTTGCGAATGATGGGTTTCGGTCGGTAACTGCGTATATGGTTGCATTTCGCATATCCTTCGTAACTGAATTTCTGCAGTTGCGCATTCTTGGTGATATCGATCAATACAGGTCCGGGCCTGCCGCTTCTGGCGATATAGAATGCTTTCGCCAATACAGCAGGAATTTCTGTAGCATCGGTTACCTGGTAGTTCCATTTGGTAACCGGTGTGGTGATATTGATCACATCTGTTTCCTGGAACGCATCGGTACCGAGTAAGTGTGCGAATACCTGGCCGGTGATCGCCACCAGCGGTGTGCTATCGATCATCGCATCTGCCAGTCCTGTCACCAGATTGGTGGCACCGGGGCCGCTTGTTGCAAACACCACACCTACTCTGCCGGAGGACCTTGCATACCCCTGCGCTGCATGTATGCCGCCCTGTTCGTGACGGACCAGTATGTGTTTCAGATCATCGTGATAATCATACAGTGCATCGTAGATAGGCATGATGGCACCGCCGGGATAACCGAAAATGGTATCCACACCTTCGATGATCATAGCTTCGAGTACAGCTTGTGAACCACTTAATTCAACGCCTACTGCATGTCTCCCTGAACCCTGAACAGGGAGCTGAGGACTTGCTTTTGGTTCGGGCGCTTTTGTTTTTATCTCTTCAATTGTATTCATACAATCGTTTTTAATTTTTGTTTACTTACTGATTCGCATTTTTCCAATTACTCTTTATGGGTCAGAGGATGGAGTATTATTTATTCATCCGTTACACAGCCTTCTGCCGCTGTCTTAACCAGTTTGGCATATTTAAATAATACGCCGTTGGTTACTTTGAGTGGCGGCTTTGTCCATGCTGCTTTTCGTTTGGCGATCTCTTCTTCACTTACTTTTAATATAAGTGTATTATTGACCGCGTCGATTTCAATGATGTCATTGTCTTCTACCAACCCGATCAAACCGCCCTCTGATGCCTCGGGTGTGATGTGCCCGACGACAAAACCATGTGTACCACCGCTGAACCTTCCATCAGTTATCAGCGCCACACTCTTACCTAACCCTGCACCCATAATAGCTCCTGTGGGTTTCAGCATTTCGGGCATACCCGGTGCGCCTTTGGGGCCGATGTTTTTGATCACCACTACATCGCCTGCATGTACACGGCCGGATGACAGTCCCTGTATCAATGCATGTTCACCATCAAATACGCGTGCTGTTCCTTCAAAACGTTCCCCTTCTTTGCCGCTGATCTTGGCAACACTTCCGCCTTCGGCGAGATTGCCGTATAATATCTGTAAATGGCCTGTCGCCTTTAATGGTCTATCCAGCGGCATGATGATCTTTTGTTTGTCGAAATCGAGATCGGGTGCATCTGCTAAATTTTCAGCTACTGTCTTACCTGTTACAGTGATGCAATCACCATGCAGCAAACCGTTCTTCCATAAATATTTCATTACGGCAGGAACACCACCATGCTGGTGCAGGTCCTCCATTAAATATTTCCCGCTGGGCTTGAAATCTGCAAGCACAGGTATCTTATCGCTGATCAGCTGAAAATCATCCTGTGTCAAAGGCACTCCCACACTTTTTGCCATAGCGATCAGGTGCAATACCGCGTTGGTGCTGCCGCCCAATACCATGATAACGGTGATGGCATTTTCAAATGCTTTACGTGTCATGATATCACGTGGCTTGATATCCTTCTCCAGCAAAATCCTGATGGCTTTACCTACTGCTTCACATTCTTTTTTCTTTTCATCGCTCAATGCGGGATTGGATGATGAATTAGGCAAACTCATACCCAATGCTTCAATGGCAGACGCCATGGTATTGGCGGTGTACATGCCACCACAGGCGCCGGCACCGGGACAGGAATGTTTCACAATACCTTTGAAATCGGCTTCGCTCAGATTACCCGCGATCTTTTGTCCCAATGCTTCAAATGCAGAAACGATATTCAGATCTTCGCCTTTGTAATGACCAGGTGCAATGGTTCCACCATACAACATGATGGATGGCCTGTTCAGCCTGCCCATCGCCATAATTGATCCCGGCATATTTTTATCGCAGCCGGGGATGGTGATCAATGCATCATAATATTGCGCACCGGCATTGGTTTCAATGCTATCGGCAATCACATCGCGGCTCACCAGACTATAACGCATACCATCCGTACCCATACTGATGCCATCACTTACACCTATGGTGTAAAAACGAAGACCCAACAATCCTTCTGTATTGTCAACACTTTTCTTTACATCTGTCGCCAGGTCGTTAAGATGCATATTACAAGGGTTGCCATCCCAGCCCATACTTACCACACCGACCTGCGCTTTATGGAAGTCTTCTTCTGTAAAGCCGATGGCATAATACATGGCCTGCGCGGCAGGTTGTGTTACATCCTGGGTAAGTGTTTTGCTGTATTTGTTCAGTTCGTTTGACATCGCTCGTATTAGCTTGTTAGATCAATTATTCCACTCCTGTTATTTCGTTCACCAGTTCCTGTTTGTTTTCTACGATGAGGTTCTGGTAACTATCCTGTATCAGTTTACTTACTGTATTGTTCCATGGAATTGTAAAATTTATATCATCCAGCGATTGCAACCCGATCACTTCGGCGGCTGTTCCGCAGAAGAATGCGGCATCGGCCCCGTACATTTCTTCTTTTGGAAACATTTTCTCAACCACTTTAATATTCAGTTCATCACAGAGTTCTAAAACAGTTGCGCGCGTAATGCCAGGTAAAATATTTCCGAGGGCAGGTGTGTACAGCACGCCGTCTTTTTCATAAAACACATTGGCGCCGGGCGCTTCGGCTACCTGGTCGTTCATATCCAGCAACAGTGCTTCGTCATATCCTTTGGCTTTTGCTTCCTGGCTGGCAAGTATCGAATTCACATAATGGCCCGCAGCTTTGGCATGTATCTTAAATCCTTTGGGATTGGGACGCTGAAAAGAAGAAGTGAATACGCGTATCAATTTATCTCCGAGGAACGGCGCCATTTCCCATGCTTCGATCACGATGAACGATTCGGTGTTCAGGTTGAATGACATATTCGCCGGTGCATATACCACCGGACGTATATACGCATCCTGTAAATTATTCCTGCGTAATACTTCGTAAGTGGCTTCTATCAGATCATCAGTATTATAAGTATAAGGAAGGTTCAAAGCTTCAGCAGAAGCTTTCAGTCGGTCATAATGTTCAACCGCTTTGAAAATTTTTGTCTCCCCATTCACTGTTTTGTAGGAACGGATGCCTTCAAACACGGAATAGCCATAATGCAAAGACTGGCTATATAGGTCCATCTTCGTATCCGCCGCTTTTACAAAAGCGCCGTTGTGATAGATGATCGTGTTGTTGTTGTAATAGGTTGCCATATAATTTCTGTCGGGCCGCTGCGAAGCCCTGTTTTTTCATCAGTCCCGAAAAGCGGCCTGACAGATGCCACCATCTTTCAGGTCGTTCCATCCGTCGGGCCGCTGCGAAGCCTTGCTTTTCATCAGTCCCGAAAAACGGCCTGACGGATACCAGCGTCTTTCGGGTCATGCCATCCGTCGGGCCGCTGCGAAGTCCTGCTTTTCATCACTCCCGAAAAAACGGCCTGACGGATACCAGCGTCTTTCGGGTCGTGCAATCTGTCGGGCCGCTTGCAGCGGCCTGACAGAAAAAAACCCCGCCTTTTGAAAGAGGCGGGGTTCGTATTGATAGTTGATAGTAACTAGTTAATAAACACCTCCTCCATGCAGTGCAGGGACAATAATGACTGCCACAATAATGATCATTGCAGTAAGACGTTGTATTGTATTTGAGCTGCTTGTAAACATAGAGAATTCGTTAAACGAATATAAACCCGCCTTTTCAAAAAAACAAAGAACTGTTACTACTATTTTATGCTGCTGCACGTTTATTTTACAAACGTGTGTTAGTCATCAGATGATCGTTGACTGGTTCAGGTTCGCATTACTGTTTCGCCTGCTGTCTGTGTTCCGCTCAATATGATCACTCACCAGATCGCCGATGGCGGTGGTGGAATAATTATTGATCGGGTCAATATCTTTTGAAACAAATCCATTCGCCAATGTCCATTCCACTGCCTTACGCACTGCTTCTGCTTCTTCTGTTAACTGGAAATGATCAAGCAGCATCGCTGCCGATAATATAGATCCCAATGGATTGGCAATATCTTTTCCTGCCGCCTGCGGATATGATCCGTGTATCGGCTCAAACAAAGCGGTGGTATTTCCTACAGAAGCAGAAGGCAGTAAACCCAAGGAACCGCTTAATACACTTGCTTCGTCGCTGATGATATCGCCAAACATATTTTCAGTCAGCACCACATCAAACTGTGCGGGGTTGAGGATGATCTGCATGGCGGCATTGTCAACAAACATGTAATCAACGGTTACATTGCTGTATTGCTGGGCAATATCCTGTACCACTTTTCTCCAGAGCCGGGAAGTTTCCAGTACATTGGCTTTATCAACCAGTGTGAGTTTGTTTTTCCTTTTCTGTGCGTACTGGAACGCAAGGTGTGTTACACGTTCTATTTCAGCCCTTGTATAAGAACATTCATCAGAGGCGCGCGACTGATCTGCGCTCAGTTCTTTCTTCCCGAAATAAATACCACCGGTCAATTCCCTGAAAATGACAAAATCAACACCAACCAGTTGTTTGGGTTTCAACGGCGATAAATGTTGCAATGATGCATACGTACTTACCGGGCGGATATTCGCAAACAGTTGTAATTCTTTACGCAGCTTCAGCAATCCCTGCTCGGGACGAACCTTAGCTGTAGGGTCATTATCATATTTAGGATGACCTATCGCACCAAACAATATGGCATCGCTGTTAAGACAAACTGTTATAGTTTCATCAGGAAGCGGGTTACCTGTTTTGTCAATCGCATCGGCTCCCATGATCGCTTCTGTGTATTGGAACACATGGCCAAAATGTTTTGCCACGGTGTTCAATACCTTGATAGATTGCCTGGTCACTTCCGGGCCAATCCCATCGCCTAATATCACTGCTATCTTTTTTTCCATCCTGTATAGGTTTCTATTGATAATTTATGCGGCAATCCTGCCTTGTTTGAGTTGTAAATTTTTGGTTACGCATGATGGTATCTCTTCTTCATAATGACTCACGTAAATCAGTGTTTTCTGTAAAAGCACACAGATCTCATCGATCAAAGCAATGAACTGCGCCGCGGTTCCTGCATCCAATCCCTGGCAGGGTTCATCGAGTATCAGCAGCGGCGGGTTCTTTACCAAAGCCCTTGCCAGCAATACCAACCGCTGTTCGCCGTTAGATAGCTGTTTAAATAAACGCTGTGACAATATTTTTATTTTAAACAGGTCCATCCAATGTTCAACGATCGTTTGCTGCTGCTTCGATAATTTCCTGAAAAGACCAATCGTATCAAACAAACCTGAAGCCACCACCTGGTAGCAGGAAGCAGAAGGCTCAAAATAATGGTGCAGCTCGGGGGATATATAACCGATCTTCTGTTTGATGTTCCAGATCGTTTCACCGCTTCCTTTTCTTTTGTCGAAAAGGTAGATTTCGTTAGCAAAAGCCTGCGGGTTATCACCATTCACAAGACTGAGCAATGTAGATTTCCCCGAACCGTTATGGCCCGATATGCTCCAGCATTCCCCTTTTTTTACCTCCCAATTGATATTGTCAAGTATCTTTTTATCACCGTAAACCACACTCGTATCAATCATACGAATGGCCACTGAAAACGGATCATGTTCATAAGCCTGCGGTAACACAGATAAAGCATGGGTGTCAATGCCCGCTGCCTTCACTGCCGCGGGTTTCCAATTATTTTTTTGCTGATCAAATTCGTTCCTGGAAAGAATATTATCCATTTTGCCATTATCCAACAAAACAACCTGTGTAATGGAGGCAGGAATATCAGTAAAAGAAGTAACCAGTAATATACTGATCCCTTTAGCCGTCAGTTTATCAATGATTTCGTTGAGCAATTGCCTGGCTTCGATATCCAGTCCCGTATAAGGACTGTCGAGAAACAACCATTGCGGATCCTGTAACAATGCTTTCGCTAACTGGAATCGTTTGTGTTCACCGTTGGATAATTGTATCAGCCGCGATGTTTGTATATGGGAGATATTCAGCAACAAAAGATTTTCGTCAATCGCTGTTTGTGTGGCACCGGTTTGTAACAACGCATCATTCACGCGTAAAGCATCCTCTGTATCACAGGAATTAAACCGTTGCTGGTAATAAAAAGAAGCGGTATTGGATAAGTTCTTAAAGTTGTGCTGCTGCGGAATAACCACTATCCGGCCACTGCCATTTCCACCATTGAATACCACGCTGCCTTTACTGAAATATTTACCGGCCAGGGTTTTAACCAGCGCAGATTTACCGCTGCCTGAATCGCCGATAACAGCCAGGTTCTCTCCCTTGTTAACGGTAAACCCAACGCCCTCAAGCAGTACTTTCCCTGAAACAGCTACCGTCAGGTCATTTACTTTCAAAAGGGGGGTCTGTTTCATGGATGGGGTTATGCGTGTGCCTTCTCCTCGAATGTTTCGATGGCCGGCTTTATACTTAATAAATAATCGATATCATCATACCCATTGATCAGGCAAGTCTTTTTATAAGAGTTGATCTCAAATATTTCCTGTTCGCCTGTGGTATCTATGGTGATCGTTTGTTCTTCGAGATTGATCGTAAGTGTTGATTCGTTTCCCTGTTCAAATATTTTTGACAGGAAGGCATCACTTACAGTTACAGGCAATACACCATTGTTGAGTGCATTGTTTTTAAAGATGTCGGCAAAAAAACTTGACACTACTGCTTTAAATCCATAATCCTGTAATGACCATGCCGCGTGTTCACGTGATGATCCACATCCAAAATTTTTTCCTGCCACCAGTATTTCGCCGGTGTACTGTGATTGGTTCAATACAAAATCAGGCTTTGGCTGGCTCTCGTCATTGTTGAGATAGCGCCAGTCGCGGAAAAGGTTTTTGCCAAAACCATCGCGGGTAGTGGCTTTTAAGAAACGGGCAGGTATGATCTGGTCCGTATCCACATTCTCTATGGGAAGTGGAACAAATCTGCTGTGTATTGTTTTTAAAGGCTTCATTCTTCAATTTTTCTTCGTGATTCCTTAGTGTCCTCGTGTCTTAGTGGTTCTGAACCACTAAGACACGAGGACACTAAGGAATCACGAAGGGGGTTATATTAACTCTCTTACGTCTGTTACTACACCAGTTATTGCTGCGGCCGCCGCTGTTAACGGACTTGCCAGCAATGTTCTGGCACCTGCACCCTGTCTTCCTTCAAAATTTCGGTTGCTGGTGCTGATGCAGTATTCGCCTGCAGGTATCTTGTCTTCATTCATGCCCAGGCAGGCGCTGCAACCGGCCTGCCGTATTTCAAATCCTGCTTCGTTAAAAATTTTATCCAGGCCCTCTACCTGTACCTGTCTCGCTACCTGTTGTGATCCGGGTACGATCATTACCTGTACATGTTCGTTTTTCTTTTTGCCTTTGATCAATGCCGCCACCTGCCTCAGGTCCTCGATACGTGAATTGGTGCAACTGCCGATGAATACATGCTGTACAGGCATACCCAATAATGATTTGCCTGATTCAAGTCCCATATATTCCAAAGCCTTGATAATATTTTTTCTTTCTCCCTCATCAGGAATGGTATCTGTAACAGGAACCCTTCCGTTGATCGCGATGCCTAGTCCGGGATTAGTACCATAAGTGATCATGGGTTCTATATCAGCAGCATTGATATTGATCTCCGTATCGAACTTCGCATCTTCATCACTGTATAACTGTTTCCATTCTTCCAGTTTGATGTCCCATTGGCCATTACCGGGTGCAAACTGTCTTCCTTTCATATAAGCGAAAGTGGTTTCGTCCGGTGCAATCATACCACCACGGGCGCCCATTTCAATGCTCATATTACAGATGGTCATACGCGCTTCCATGGATAAAGCACGGATAGCAGAGCCTGCATACTCCACAAAATAACCGGTAGCGCCGCTCGCAGTTATTTTAGCAATGATGTAAAGGATGATGTCTTTGGATACCACACCATTCGGCAATTCGCCCTCGATGTTGATACGCATCAGTTTCGGACGGCTCTGTAACACGCATTGTGAAGCAAATACCATTTCCACTTCACTGGTTCCGATTCCAAAGGCAATAGCGCCAAAAGCGCCATGCGTAGATGTATGGCTGTCGCCGCATACAATGGTCATACCCGGCTGGGTGATACCGAGCTCAGGACCGATCACATGCACGATACCCTGGAAAGGATGACCTAGTCCATATAATTCGATATCGTGTTTTTTACAGTTTTCGATCAATTGCTGTACCTGTATCCGCGACAACTCATCTTTAATAGGTAAATGTTGGTTGATCGTAGGTACATTATGGTCCGCTGTGGCTACCACCTGTTGCGGACGGTACACTTTCATGCCTCTTTTCTCCAGTCCCTTGAAAGCCTGCGGGCTGGTTACTTCGTGAATAAAATGTTTGTCGATATACAATACAAAAGGACCGCCGTCAATCTGCTGAACGACGTGCTTATCCCAGATCTTGTCGAATAATGTTTTTGCCATAAGAGATTTAAAATTGAGCGTGGCGCAGAAGCGCCACGCCACTCAAACTAAAACTATACTGATGAGAAAATCCTAAGCGATGACCGGCTCGGGCCTGTACGCCTTTGCCAGTTGATGCAGATCCTCCTCTTCAACTTCTTTTTTTCTGTCTGCTACCTGCAGGAACGATTCGTACAGAACATCGATATCGTTCCTGTTGAATGAATACCCTATTTTCTGTAAGCGGTGCGCCAGTGCACTCCGGCCGCTGCGTGCGGTGAGTACGATCTTGCTGCCATCAGCGCCTACTTCATCAGGGTTGATTATTTCATAGGTAAGTGAGTCTTTCAGGAACCCATCCTGGTGAATACCGGATGAATGTGAGAACGCGTTGCCGCCAACGATCGCTTTATTCGGCTGCACAGGCACTCGCATGATCTCGGATACTTCGCGGCTGATCGGGTTAAGCATCTGTGCATTGATATTGGTGTACAATCCAAGCTGCTTGTGCTGTTTGATCACCATCACCACTTCTTCCAGCGAAGTGTTGCCGGCTCTTTCACCAAGTCCGTTAATGGTACATTCTATCTGGCGGGCACCGGCTACGGCACCGGCTATAGAGTTGGCGGTAGCCAAACCAAGATCATTATGACAATGACAGGATAGTATCGCCTTATCAATATTCGGTACATTGTTTCGCAGGTACGCCATCTTATCGCCGTACTGTTGCGGAAGGCAATAACCGGTAGTATCGGGAATATTCAATACAGTAGCGCCTGCTTTGATCACCGCTTCTACTACTCTTGCGAGATATTCGTTATCGGTACGGCCTGCATCTTCTGCATAAAATTCTACATCATCCACAAAATTTTTCGCCCACTTAACTGCCTGAACAGCGCGCTCCAGTATTTCTTCGCGGGTAGAATTGAATTTTGAACGGATATGAAAATCAGAAGTACCTATCCCGGTATGGATACGTGGTTTTTTAGCGTGTTTGAGCGCTGCGGCAGCAACCTCAATATCTTTCTGCACGGCGCGTGTCAATCCGCAAACCGTGGCGTTTTTGATGATCTTGGAGATCTCTTCAACAGATTCAAAATCACCTGGACTGGAAATGGGAAATCCAGCCTCAATGATATCCACACCCAAAGCCTCCAGTTTCAGTGCGAGTTCGAGCTTTTCTTTTGTGTTCAGCTTACAACCCGGCACCTGCTCGCCGTCGCGCAAAGTGGTATCAAAAATGAAGACCTGGTCCATGAAATCTTTATTTTTTACAATCGTTGAGATGAAAAGGCAGGCTATTTATTTTTGTTACCGATTGCCTTTAATAACAAACAGATAGCCTGCCATATCGAATGTAGTTGACTATCTATCATGATTGGAATCAAAATTGGGGGTATTTTACGGTCTATAAACTGTTAACGACCGACTGAAACCCTTGTCAGTATTGGATTTGAGCCTAAAATAATTACGATGCCCAACCGTTCCACAGATGCCCTGTTCCAGCTCGTCCAGTCACTCGAAAGATCGGAAAAAAGGAATTTTAAGCTGTATATGACCCGAAACTCTTCGGGCGACCTGAAAGTGGTGCAATTATTTGATGCGCTGGACAAGATGAAGCAGTATGATGAAGAACAAATGTTAGTTAGGAACCCCGCCATACAAAAACAACAGCTCTCCAACCTGAAAGCGCATTTATACCGGGAGATCTTAAGTAGTCTCCGCCTGCTGAACCAGGATGATAACATCGACCTCCAATTACATGAACAACTGGATTTTGCCCGCATTCTTTATAACAAGGGCCTATACCTGCAAAGCCTGAAAACCCTCGACAGGATCAAGGACCTTGCCAATACCAATAACCAGAGCACTTACCTGCTACAGGCATTATTCCTCGAAAAGAAAATAGAAGCACTGCATATCACCCGCAGTATGCAGGACAGGGCCGACAAACTGCGTTCCGAATCAGAAGAAGTGAATGAGCGGTTGAAACTGATTGGCATTTTATCGGACCTGTCACTCCAGTTATATAGCTGGTACATAAAAAACGGTCATGCAAGGAACGAAAAGGATACGGCAGAAGTAAACGCGTTGTTGCAGCTTGTAGTAGAAAAAAAACCTGAAGCAAAAGGGTTTTATGAAAAACTATACGTGTATCAATGCCAGTGCTGGCACGCGTTCATCACGCAAAATCTATTGTCGTATTATCGTTATTGCCAGAAATGGGTGGCATTGTTTGATACGGAGCCGAAGATGATCGATATTGAAACGGCACACTATATCAAGGGCCTGCACAACCTGATGAGCGCGCATTTTGACCTGCGTAATTACCAGAAATTCAATGATACGATACAGGTGTTTGAATCGTTCATTGAAACACCCGTTGTCCAGCACAACAGGAACAACCTGATACAGACTTTTGTTTACCTGAATATTGCACGGCTGAACAAACATTTCTTAGAAGGTACTTTTACAAAAGGTCTCGAACTGGTTCCTTACCTGGAAGAAAAACTGCAGGAATACGAACTGTATTTAGACAGGCACCGTGTATTGGTATTCTATTACAAAATAGCTTCCCTGTATTTTGGGTCCGGTAATTTTGACAAAAGTATTGATTACCTCAACAAGATCATCAACTGGAAAGTGGACCTGCGCACCGATCTGCAATGTTATGCAAGACTGCTTCACCTGATAGCGCATTATGAACTGGGTAATTTCGACCTGTTGGAATACCTGTTGAAGTCAGTGTATCGTTTTATGTCGAAGATGCAGAACCTGAGTACGGTGGAAGAAGAGATCTTCCGGTTCCTGCGGAGATCATTCCGTGTATCACCCAAGCAGCTGAAACCACAGTTTGAAACATTGCTGGCCACTTTGAAGCCACTTGAAAAAAGTGGGATGGAGAGCAGGGCATTTATGTACCTCGATATTATTTCATGGCTGGAGAGCAAGATCGATAACCAGCCGGTACAGAATATTATCAGGCAGAAATATTTGGATGCGAAACGTAGTGCTGAAACGATTTAACAACTTCTCTGTGCAATTCTGTGTACTCCGTGCCTCTGTGGTAAAGCCTCCGCTTAGATCGACGGAGGATGTTCTTTACCACAGAGGCACGGAGTACACAGAGTGGCACAGAGAGAATATCGACGCTCAGACAGATACTTCTTTATCCGTTCGGAAATACTGGTATCCCTTCTTACAGATAAAAAACACCAACGCGATCAGCGAATACAATACCAACCCTTTCATATTCGCATACACATCTTCCCAATCAAACCTTCCATGCATACGGCTACGCGAGAATTTGTTGGACAACTGCTGTAGGTATTCGATCAGGATACCAAACAGGGCTAAGCCAATAAATATGATGATATGTCTTTTCCGGAACAGGAAATTTAAAAAAATAGCCGCCAGGAAATAAAAAGCCGCATGTAGCAATTTATCATTGCCCCTTAATGGCTTAGGTATCTTTATAATAAACCCATAAACGGAAAAAACAAAACAGACCAGCAGAATGATCATTTTTTTATACCCGGCTAGGCCTTTCTGTTTTTCTTCCATTTGATACGCTACTATTTCTAGATTGAATTTACAGCAAACAAATGAAGCAACTCAATGAAATATATTATCTGAATCATTTTATGAAAGTACTACGAAGGGGGGGGGCAAATTCGATGACTGGAGAATGACTTTATCTAACCCCAACTTTTAAGTCTATCGTGTGGACACATTCGTATCTGCACTAACAACCAGTTTTGATCCTTATTACAGAGGCGTAGCCTCGATAAATATTGTAACAACGGATTTTAATCCGTTGAAAACGATAGAGAATAGATAAATAGTGCCGTAGGCACGGTCCATTTAATAGTGCCGTGCCTACGGCACTATTATTACTTAAGTGCATTGTAACAACGGATTAAAATCCGTTGTTACAATATTTATCGAGGCTACGCCTCTGCAGGTTTTTAAGCTCCTATTCAATACCACAGACTAAATATCACATGCTAGACTAAAAAGTTGGGGTTATGTAAAAGATGCTGGCATGCGTAACCCTATCGTATGTATAAAGTTCCCAGCCATAAACCAAGTGTTTCGCTGCGCTCGCAAGGACGGGCAAAATCATATCTTTATCTCTCAACCACCGCTATGAGAAAATTTCTTACCGCTGTATGCTTTCTATCCATTTCTATTTTCACAACCGCCCAGGTAGCCAAGGCCCCCAGCCGCCAGGAAGGCGATGGGCCTTATACACAACTGATCATCCGCGGTGTTACACTGATAAACGGTACGGGGGCACCACCGGTAGGCCCCGCTGATATTGTTATTGAACAAAACAAAATCGTACAGATCAGTTTACTCGGTAGCCCGGGTATGGCCATCAACCCTGCACGCAGACCGCAGTTAAAAGAAGGTGGCAAAGAACTGAACTGTGAAGGCATGTTTGCACTGCCAGGATTCATCGATATGCATGGACATATCGGTGGGGCGGCACAGGGTGTATCGGCAGAGTATGTGTTTAAATTATGGATGGCGCATGGCATTACCACTATCCGGGATCCATCTGCGGGCAATGGCCTTGAATGGGTACTCGATCAGAAAACCAAAAGCGCCGCCAACGAAATAACCGCACCCCGCATTTTTGCCTATACTGTTTTTGGCCAGGGAAGCAAGGGACCCATCTCTAACGCCGAACAGGCAAGAGACTGGGTAAAGGATAACGCGAAGAAAGGAGCAGACGGCATTAAATTTTTTGGTGCATCGCCTGAAGTAATGGATGCGGCCATACGTGAAAACAAAAGACTGGGTCTGCGTTCCTGCGCGCACCACGCACAAACAGATGTGGCCAGATGGAACGTGTTACAATCGGCGCGTGCAGGCATGACGAGTATGGAACACTGGTACGGTTTACCGGAAGCTTTGTTTACCGACAGGACCATCCAGAACTTTCCTGCAGATTACAACTACAACAACGAACAGCACCGTTTTGAAGAAGCCGGTAAATTATGGAAACAGGCTGCTGCACCTTACAGTGATCACTGGAACAAAGTAATGAACGAACTGCTGTCGCTCGATTTTACACTGGATCCCACTTTTAACATCTATGATGCCAACCGCGACCTGCAAAGGGCAAGAAGGGCCGAATGGCACGAGTCATATACGCTTCCCTCTCTCTGGAAATTTTATGAACCCAGTTTACAGTCGCACGGCTCCTACTGGCATAACTGGGGTACCGAACAGGAAGTGGAATGGAAAAATAATTATCGCTTATGGATGACATTCATCAACGAATACAAGAATCGCGGCGGGCGCGTGACCACGGGTTCTGATAACGGGTTTATTTATCAAACCTATGGTTTCGGTTATGTACGCGAACTGGAACTGCTGCGCGAAGCCGGTTTTCATCCGCTGGAAGTGATCCGCTCCGCAACTTTATACGGGGCGCAGGCTTTGGGCATGGAAAAACAGATCGGGAGTATTGAAACCGGTAAACTGGCGGATATCGTGATTGTGAATGCCAATCCTTTAAAAAATTTACAGGTACTCTATGGAACAGGGGCGATTGAGCTTACTTCGGACAATAAAGTGGTGAGAACAGGTGGCGTGTTGTACACTATCAAAGACGGTATTGTATATGATGCCAAAAAATTATTACAGGATGTAAAACGGATGGTGGATGAGGAGAAACAGAAAACAGGATGGCAGTTGAAACAACCGGGAGTTAATTGAACGTGGCTAAGTGTTGTAGTCCATTAATTTTAGCCGCAGATTCGCAGATTATTATCCAATCTGCGAATCTGCGGCTAAAAAATTATCATTGACAGGTCCTTACTGTTTTGTCAGTACCACATTCATCGGAATATGAAATTCTCCCTTTGGCTCCTGCTTAATGATCCACTGAATTTTATTGGGGCCTATCTTTTTGATAGTGGCCCGGCCGGTCTTCCCCGAAAAAGTACTTTTAAAAGATACATTCACAGAGTCTGCCGCAGTAGCAGTACCTCTAATGGAAGGAATATCAGTAACATCAACAGCGCAATCTATCTTACGTCCTGCGTATAGAGTAGAACAGTGCGTTCCCGATATAGCTGCTCCCTTCTGGGTAAGGCTCAGGCTGAATACAGTACGCGTGTTCTCGTACCCCCATTCACCTGAAAACTTCGTAACATCATAATAGAAGAATGAAAATGCGGTAATGATAAAAAAAGACGATAGAATAATACAAAACTTTTTCATATTCCTATACTCTTTATGTTTCAACAATCGCGTTAATTAAACCAGTATATTATCCTTTAAAGGGAACGTAATATAAATGCCACAACCCTTGCCCCGCGAAGTTTGTATATCTACAATGCCATTATAAAGATCAGATCGGCTCATGATGTTGTAAATGCCAATACCCTTACGCTGCTGGCTGATATCGAACCCAACACCATTGTCAACTACCTTCAGCTTTATATTTTCGGCATCCCTGGAAAGTTCTATGTTGACCGTTGTTGCATTTGCGTGTTTGATAATATTGTTCATTTGTTCCTGTACGATCCTGAACAGGTTTAACTTGAAATCGTACTTGATATCTTCTTCGTAAAAAGTATCTGCCGTTAATTCTGTATGGAAAGAGTTGACCGCAGAGATATCATCCATCAGGCCTTCCACCGCCTTACTCAAACCAAAATGTTTGATCAATGGTGTTACCAGGTTTTGTGAGAGTTTGCGTATTTCTTCGATGGCATTCAATATAAAACTCGAAGACTGTTTCAGCAGCTCCGACCCCTCGGGCATTTTCTGCTGGGCCGATGCGATATACATCATGGCCACTGTTAACTGCTGGTTCACGTTATCATGCAGTTCTGTACTGATCTCGTAACGTTCTTTTTCCTGTACCTGGATAGTGGCTTCTGTAATTTCTTTTTGTTTCAATAAGCGTTCCTCTTCCAGTTTTTCTTCCAGCCGCACTTTTTCCGTGATATTATTGTGTATCGCGAGGATAGCGGCCCTGCCCTTGTAATCAATCCTGTGGGAAGAAATATCCAGCACCATCAGCTCCCCATTTTTTCTATGCTGTTGCCAGATACCTGATATTTTGGCAATACTCGTCCCGATAAATTCCTGTGCAAACACTTTGGTCCTTTCATGATCTGTTTCCGGCCGCAGGTCAGTGATCTTCATGTCCAGCAACTCGTCGCCTGTATAGCCATACTCCTGCTGTGCAATATCATTTACCTCCAGTATTTCCAGTGTATGCACATCCCATATAAAAATGGGCATCGGGTTATTATAAAAAAGGTTACGGTAACTCTCATTGCTTTCACGCAAACTTTCCCTGATACGATTACGTTCGATACTATACTGGATGGATTTGGCAAGCAGGCGTTCATCAAACTCCCCTTTGATCAGGTAATCCTGTCCACCGCTTGCCATTGTTTCGAGGGCAAGCCCTGTATCCGCAAGGCCCGTCAATACAATAATGGGGATGGCAGCGGCATGTTCATTGATCTGTTCGTAGGAATTGAAACCAGAACTATCGGGCAGGGAAAGATCCAGCAATACAACATTTATCGTTTTTGAATTCAATATTTCTATGGCCCCGGCAGCCGTATTAGCTGTTACAATTTCACCGATAGGCAATTTGGTCATGCGCAGGGTTTCTTCCAGCAGGAACATATCCCCGGGGTTATCCTCGACAATCAGGATCGTGAGCAGGTTAGTAGTATTCTCCGGTATCGTCATCAGTTTTTCGTTCATTCAGTACTAATATGCTATCAGTTTTGCATCAGATCAGTTAATTGAATTTTGCGTCAATTGGTTTGGCGATCGTAAAATAAAAGCAGCTTCCTTTGCCTGGCTCGGATGCTACCCATATTTTTCCGTGATGCCTTTCCACTATTTTTTTACAGATGGCCAGACCGATACCGGTACCGCTGTATTCATTCTTATGATGCAACCGTTGGAACAGTACAAATATTTTTTCGAAGAAGATCGGTTTGATCCCTATCCCATTATCCCGTACACTGAAGAGTATATGGTTCTCTTCTTCTTTTCCGCTGATATGGATCTGGGGAGGCACCTGGCTCTGGTATTTCAGTGCATTACCGACCATGTTCTGAAAAAGCTGGAACATCTGTGTACGGCTGGCATGTATTTCCGGCAACGGGTCTACGGTGATCGTTGCCTTGCTTTCTTCTACGGCAGTTAAAAATACATTCACAACTTCATTCATCAAATCATTTGTAATGATTTTCTCAAAATCATCTTTATTAGAGCCCACCCGCGAGTAATGCAACAGGTCCATGATCAGTTTTTTCATGCGGTCAGCGCCATCCACTGCGAAATGGATATACTGTTCCGCCGTTTCGTCTATCTGGTCCTCGTATTTTTTCTTGAATAACTGCAGGAAGCTCGTGATCATCCTGAGTGGTTCCTGCATATCATGCGAAGCGATATAAGCAAACCGTTCCAGCTCCACATTGGAGGCCGCCAATTCATCAGCCCTTTGTTTTAACCGGTTATTCAACTCAAGCAGTAAAGCCTCGTTTTCTTTTCTCTCAGTGATATCTCTGGTAGCACCCAGCAAACGAACCGCTTTTCCCAAAGCATCACGTATGATATAACCCTTATCATGCACATACGCATATTGCTGGTTCTTTTTAAGGAACCGGTATTCATCATCCCAATAGATCTCCGAAGGGTCGTCGAGTGTTTTGCGCTGCCTGTCGAGTACCGGTTGCAGGTCATCCGGATGGATGCGTTTATGCCAGAATTCTTCTTCCTGCAGGGATTCTTCAACGGTATAGCCGAATAAGTTCTTTAGCCCCTGTCCTGTGCGTACCACAATATCTGTTGTGGTATCCCAATCCCATATAGCGTCATTGGTGGCAAGCGCCACCATATCATAACTCTGGTTGCTTTCCTTCACAGCTTCCATGGAAAGTTTATTCTCGAGCATGATCATGAGCAGGTTCTTGGCCCGGTCAAGTGTATATTCCTCTTCGGGTGTGGGCGATTTTATTTTGCGATAATATATAGCAAATGTACCCATCACTTTATGAGACGAATCCATGATAGGAAACGACCAGCAGGCTGTTACTCCTTCCTGCGCAGCAATTTCCCTGTAACTGGCCCATAACGGGTCGTTCGCTATATCGGTCACCACCACTTTCTCCTTGCGGAACGCCGCGGTGCCGCAGGAGCCTACGCTCTCACCTATTTCAATTCCCTCTATTATCTGCCGGTATGTTTTAGACAGGCTGGGTGATGACCAGTTATATAACCTGTTTCCTTTAAGACGCATCACAGAACACATCATACCATAGTGTATGCCTTCGATAGCTTTCAGGTAAAAGTCAAGTACATTTTCAAAATCACTGTCAGAACGGGCATTCATTTCCAGCACATCTCTTTCCAGTTTTTCAAGTGTACGGAGGTTTCTTACTTCTGTTACATCCTTCACATATACTGAAATATATTTGTCGGAAGGATACACGCTTACATCCGCCCATACTTTGTACCGTGGAAAATAATCACGGAAACGGACCGATTTTTTTTCTTCGTATAATTTCGGAAAATCTTCGTGCTGCTGTAGCCAGGTAAATTCGGGAAATTCTTCCCACAGGTTCTTGCCAACCACTTCTGTTGCGGGCCTATTCAACATTTTTTCAACCGCAGTGTTCCAGAAGAGAATGGTGAAATTCCGGTTTACGATAAAGAAGCCATCTGTCAAACTATCGAGTACACTTTCGAGCAGGGCGCGGCTGTCTTCTTCTTTCTGGTGCATGATCCGCACATCCTTGATGATCTCTGCTCCGTCTTCTGCCTGTTCTTTTTTGCGGGATATATCTTTAGCCAGTGTACAGGCTATTTTCGTACCGGTTTCATCTTCCAGCATGATAGAAGACAGCTCCATGGGAAAACGTTCCCCGTTTTTACGAACCCCTGTTACAACGCCACTGATCTTGTTTTGGTCATTTCTTTCATGAAGCATCAATGAAAAATGCGGGCCGGTTGTATCTATAACCCCATTTCTGCCAAGCGTCTTCATTTCTTCGAAAGTATAGCCCAGCATTATACAGGCAGCTTCGTTGGCATGCAGGATGGCCCCATCTTCGGGATAGGCCATAAAAAAAGCATCGAGGGAGTTTTCGAAGAGCGCTTTGTACGAGTCTATACTTACCAATAATGACATTGGCTGATTCCTGGTTTAGTCAGTTTGGGCCATACATGGTATGGAATCCGTCGAAATTCGCTAAGATTTGCTGAATCGCCAAGATTAGTTTGGGTTGCAACCCGGTAATCAGACATCTACTTTTTTTACTTCTTTTCTTATGTCCCTCTTTTATTGAAACAAAGGAACTGCTCCCTGGATCATTTCAATAAAAGAGGGACATAAGAAAAGGAGTGATAAAAGAGTCCTATTTCTATATAGAACCTTACAGCATCATTTGGTGAGCACTGTAAATTTCTCCACCTTGTTATCCTGCAGTTTTACGGTTTTCAGGTATGCATAGATCGCAGACAGGTCAGATTCCTTCATACCCCCATACATGATCCATGGCATCGGTGTGTTGAAATCGGTTGGCTTTAATTGGGGGGAACGGTAGCTGCTGTCGGTATAGGTTTTGAACCGTGTTAAGAACTGTTCGCGTGTCCATCCATTGATACCGGTACTATGGAAAGTGATATTGGCCGAACGTACCACGCCCCCGGGCAACTGAAATTCCCTGCCACCGCCATACTCGGTGCCTTTGATGATCTCACCCTTACTCTCTTGTGAATGACAGGTCATACAACTTGCCATATTTACCAGGTATTCCCCATACTTAAGGGTATCTGATTCGGTCGGCCTGGTAGTGAACACCGCCTTTGTTGGCGACATCCTTAATAAAAGATTGACAGGAAAATCAGGTTGTGATTTTGGAACATCGTGCTGTATGGGCGATAATGTACGGATATAGGCTATGATGCTATAGACATCTTCTTTATCAGATATACCATAATGCAGGTAAGGCATCAACGGGAACAATGCCGACCCATCTTTACTTACCCCACTGGTAACTGCACGCAGCACTTCTCCATCTGACCATTTACCCAAACCATAGGGCGTAATATTTTTTGCATAAAAAGTACCTGGGAAACCCATTGTGGGTGGAAATGAATCGCCCCCTTTTCCATACGTTCCTTCGATCATGGGGCCGGAGAACTGCGACCAGTCACGGGTAGAATGGCAATCGATACAAAGCGCCACATGCTCCGCCAGGTATTTGCCACGTTCAACACGGGCGGGCGTGACCGCTATTTTTTCCTCAGTAGCGTCACCTACATTGGGAAGAAAAAAATAAATGTATGCAGCAGATAACCCTACTACAGCAATAAGAACAATTACAATTACAAGAAGGGCCCGGAAGACCTTTTTCATATAGTTGTTAGTTTGGTAACGTATTTGTAAAGTAAGAAACAAGCTTCAGGAAACAAGGCACAAGACGTTTGTACTTGGTTCATTCTTGCACCTTGTTCCTTGTTCCTTGTTTCTTGTTCCTTGTTCCTTGTTTCTTGTTCCTTGTTTCTTGTTCCTTGTTTCTTGTTCCTTGTTCCTTGCTCCTCCTTATTATTTTTTCTCCACTGTCGGGTAAGTTATTCCCAGCTGCTCCAGGTATGTTTTATATTTTGACGGATCGTAATAATATTTCTTCATCTGCTCACGATAGGTATCCATGATCTCTTTATTCAGGAAGGTGGCAGGCGGATCGGTGGCTTTGATGAATGGCTTATACTTCACCTCTTTTGTCTGCACATTCGTAAAATAGTCCTTTGCATCTGCCAGTATTTTCGGATCGGTGAACAGGTCGATCAACGTTAATGCCGTTGCTTTGGCCCCGGCCAGTGAGCCTTTGTGTGCAATGGGTGTGGCCATAGCAATGGCATCTGCCCAGTGATGGCCCTTGGTGCCGGGTATATTGGCAGGATAGCGCAACACGATCGTAGGAACGTTCCAGGCTATATCCGCTATATCATCCGAACCCGCGCCCCAGGAAAACGCAACAGATCCTTTGATGGTATCAATGGTATTTTTTAATCCATTGATCGGTCTTCCCTGGTTATCTTTTTTGGGCGCTTCCACGAGTTTCTGTACGGCGATGGCCATCTGCTGGTCGGCATCGGTCCATTGCGGGAAACCCACTGTTTTGATATTCTTATGCATGGCAATACCCAATGCCTTGTTGAAATGACCGGGCCATGCTGTTCCCCATAACTGGTAATTCATTTTGGTATCCGTCATCATCGCAGCACCCTGGGCTATTTTGATACCGGCATCATACATGGCCTGTATGTCTTCATACGTTCTTTCGCGGAAATAATACCATACACTGGCTTTTGAAGGAACCACGTTGGGTTGATCACCACCATCGGTGATCACGTAATGCGAACGCTGTGTGGGTTTAAGGTGTTCACGTTTAAAGTTCCAGCCGATATCCATCAGTTCTACTGCATCCAGTGCGCTTTTCCCTCTCCAGGGAGCGCCGGCAGCATGTGCGGCATCCCCTTCAAATGAAAAGCTGACCGATACCAGGCCGTTATTTCCCGGGTCGCCATAATCTGCGCCGAAATCACTGCTGACATGGGTAAAGATGCAGGCGTCTACATTTTTAAAATATCCATCACGTATATACCATGCTTTGCTGGCTACCAGTTCTTCTGCCACACCGGGCCATATCATCAATGTGCCGGGGATATTGTTTTTCTGCATCAGTTCTTTCACCGCTATCGCTGCATAAATAACAACCGCCTGGCCGGAATTATGTCCCTCACCATGCCCGGGTGCCCCTTCCACTATCGGCGCTTTGTAGGCAACACCAGGTTTCTGTGAAGCTTTCGGGATACAGTCAATATCGCTGCCCAATGCAATTACAGGACTGCCGCTTCCCCATTTGGCCATCCAGGCAGTGGGAATACCCGATATGCCTCTCGCGATAGTGAACCCGTTTTTTTCAAGGATACCTGTGAGGTATTTAGATGTTTCCGTTTCCTGGAAACCCAGTTCACCGAAACTGAATACCATGTCCACCATTTCCTGAACGGCTTTCTCTTTGGCGGCCACAGAAGTAAGGGCCACATTTTTCAGGGTACTGACAAAAACAGAATCGTATTTTTTGGGTGATTGCGCGGCAACGGAACAAACGGATACAGCAAAAAACAGGACGGCCGGCAATTTGCGGCGCAGCCATTTAGGTGCATTCATAGCAGCAGTTTATGTCACAATATAATGAACAGATGAACAAGGAACAAGAGGTGGGTAACAGAAGAATATCGAACAGATGAACAAGGAATGTTGAAGTTGAGGCGCGCAAATGGCGATATAACTTCAGTTTTTAACTTTCAGAGCCCGCAAATGTGTCCCCACATTTGCTGAAAATCGGGGTGCGGCAAATGTGAGGACACATTTGCGGGCGCGGCCCGTTCACCTGCTCCTTGTTCATCCGTTCCTTGCTCATCTGCTCCTTGTTCTTCTGTTCCCTAGGCATAAATCCTCTCCAGCGCATCCCTGAATTTTTCCATCACTACTTTGCGCTTGAGGCTCATTTTGGGTGTCATCTCGCCGGTCTCGATTGTCCATTCACGGGGGAGCAGTTCAAATTTTTTGATCTGTTCCACATGGTTGAAGAACACATTGTATTCTTCCACCAGTTCCTTGAACAGTTTTATTACCTGCGGATGATGGATGATCTCTTCGTTAGAGGTATAACTGATATCGTTTTCTTTGGCCCATGTTTTCAAGGAAGAAAAGGAAGGAACAATAAGGGCGCCTACGAATTTCTTTTCTGCTCCTACCACCATTACCTGTTCAACAAACGGGTTTTCCTTTAGTTTGTTTTCGATGGGTTGCGGCGCAACGTATTTGCCGCCACTGGTTTTGAACAGTTCTTTTTTGCGGTCAGTGATCTTTAAGAATTTCCCTTCATCCCATACACCGATATCGCCAGTATGCAGCCAGCCGTCAATGACCGTTTCGGCGGTAAGATCGGGGCGCTTATAATAACCCACCATAACAGAGGGGCCGCTTACACAGATTTCGCCGTCTTCCTGCAATTTTACTTCCATACCTGTTACCGGCGGACCAACGGTTCCGAATTTGGTACCGCCTTTTTCTTTACGGTTCACAGAAATAACGGGACTGTTTTCTGTAGGGCCATATCCTTCAAACACACAGATCTTTGCAGCATTGAATATCCGCAACAGTTTTACCTGGCAGGCGGCGCCACCGGTAACGATATACGAGATATTGCCTCCCAGCGCTTCGCGCCATTTACTGAAGATGAGTTTGTTGGCAATAGCCAGTTGCATGTTGTACCAGGCACCGCCACTGATACGGTTATCATATTTCTCAGCCAATGATACTGCCCAGAAAAACAACTTTCTTTTAACACCAGTGAGTTCAGATCCCTTGTGCATGATGCGCTCAAACACTTTTTCCAGCAAACGTGGCACCGTGGTAAAGCCCACCGGTTTTACTTCACGCAGGTTATCACCAATGGTTTCCAGGCTTTCGGCATAATAAATACTGATACCGCTATACAGATAGATATAGGTGACCATTTTTTCGAAAATATGGTTGAGCGGAAGAAAGCTCAACACCTTTGTTTCAGGCGCATCTTCAAAAGGGAAAGCCAGTTTCGATAAATGCACATTGCTATAGATGTTTGTGTGGCTCAACATTACCCCTTTCGGTGTGCCTGTTGTACCCGAGGTATAAATGATGGTGGCCAGGTGTGTTACCGGTATCTGCTGTTTGATACTGTTTACCTGTTGCAGGGATGATTCGTCTGCCATCTGTGTTACCTCTGTCCAGTGCGGTGCCCCGTCTACATGATCGAATGTATAAATTGTTTTCAGCGAAGGCACATTGGCAGCGATGCTTTTTACTTTCTCCAGCAATTCATGGTTACTGACGAACATGTATTTAACGGCCGCGTCTTTTAAAATAAATTCGAGTTCAAGCGGGTTGGTGGTGGGATACACCGGTACAAGAATGGCGCCCAGTTGCTGCGTTGCCAGGTCGGTAAAGATCCATTCAGGACGGTTGTTGCTCATGATGGCGATCTTGTCGCTGCCCTCGGGGGTCATATCATGGGCGCTGATGCCAAGTTTCAGTAATCCGGCACTAAAGCGGTTGGCGGTATCTGCTACTTTTTGTGTGCTATAGGGTGTCCATTGGCCATTTTCTTTGGCACACAGCATATCATCTTTGGGAAAATGCTGCAACTGGTAGTCTACGCAATCGAAGAGACGCTTAATGGTCATGGGCAATCGTTAATCTGAAACTATGTTGTACTATTAGAGATTCTGCTCTCTTTTCAGTTTTTCATACTCCTGTTCTGCAATATCTTCTTTGTTGCCATTGTATGCATTGAAATACTGGAAACCAAGGCCAACGCCCCATCCCAGCATCACCCATACCGGCCAGGGGTAACTTTTCCCACCACCTCTGTTGGTATCGATCACCCACCAGATGGCCCAGAGAAATGCACAGATAACAAGATAGCTGTACAATGATTTTTTAAAGTTGGCTCTTTTCCTGGCCATGCGCCAGAGTCTTTGGTCCTTAGATGGTTCCATACAAAGGGTTTAAGACTTTCAAAGTAAGAAAAAAAGATGAAAGGAGGAAGACGCCGCTAACGCATCTAATTATTGACTACCCAATCTGATGTTCAGCGAAACTAACTGTAACAAAAATAACACCCCGCTTTGCATGAGTCTGTCGCTCCCGGGCCGCGGGCCCCGTCCTTGTGGAGCGGCTTCTTTAGGTTCGGTGCCGAGCGTAGCGATGGCAGACGGGATAATGCGAAGCATATCCCGGCAGAAGCTAAAGCAGCCGCGGAGCAAGGACGGGGCCCGCGGCCCGGGAGCAACAGCGTCTTGAAAAACGGGGTGGCGGCAGTATTCGCGACCATTTCGAAAGCAATGGTATGTTGGTCGGCGACCAACATAGGCAAAGAATACCTAAAATGCTACGCACCTCTCAGGTTTTATGACTATCAAACAAAATCTATGCTACTAAAAATAAGACTGTCCCGCAGGTATTTTAAATACCCTGTTCTCCTGGAACTTGGTAAACCCTTCGGTTTCTTTGGGATGGGCGGCTTTCCAGGTATTATAGGTATCAGGGTTTACAGAAGCGCTAAAGAGCCAGTAATTATAGGCTTCAAAAAGTCCGTCTTTCACTAGGTATTGCTGGTGATCAAATAAACGGAACGGGTAACGGGCCTGTTTTTCCTGCAGCCAGTCCAATAAAAATTGCGCGCGCGTGGTGATAATGCTTTCCACGGTTACCTCTTTACCATTGGCCGATGCTTTTGCCAGTGAACCCAATACCTCTTTTTCAAATGCAGAAGTTTTGGGGGCGGCCTGCAATATGGCGACGGCTCCCGGCGCTAACAGGTTTTTCCATGCATCAAACAGTATGGGTTTCATTTCTGCTGTGCGGGTTGAAAAGCTTTCGAGGTTGAGGAACAGTTCTCCATACAATATGGCTCTTATCCAGTTTTTTGTTCTTGCATGGTATATACCGGCGTTGTAATAGTTACTACTGTAGCCGGGATCGGAGCTGATTCCTTTTTCCCATTGTATGATCGCTTCTTCGAGATCCTTGTCCATCGCAAACAGTTCACCATATTCATTATACAAAACACCACTGTTCGGAAATTTACGCAACCCCGTTCTGTACAACTTAGCCGCTTCTTTATGATCAGCGATGGCTTTGTAGCAAAGCCCGAGTACCTGAAACGATTGCTGGTCGGCCTCTGGCTTGTCCACTACAGTCTTACCGGCCTCAATAGCTGCACCGAAATCCCTTTTCATGTAATAAACATACGCGAGGTCCTTCAGTACCGACACATCATTGGGATCTGCCTGCTTTGCCTTATTCAGCGTACTGATGGCTTTATCAAGATTGCCCTGTACCAATAAGGTTTTGGCTTCTTCCTGCATTTGTTTGACTGTTTGCGAATAGGTTACGGTAACAGTAAAACAAGCGGCAAAAAGGATCGTCAGTATTTTTTTCATGAAACTGGTTTATGTACTGCCTTTGGCAGAATGTAGTCAACTAAAAAAATTGTGCCGGTTCATTCACTAATCATAAATAAGATGTGTCAGCAACCCATCGCGGAGCTTGGGTTCGAACCAGGTGCTTTTGGGTGGCATCACATTACCACTATCCGCAATATCGAATAACTGGCCGATGGTAACAGGATACAGGCTGAAAGCAGCCGCCATCTCACCACTGTCCACTCTTTTCTCCAGTTCCTGTAAACCGCGGATACCCCCTATAAAATCAATCCGCTTATCTGTGCGGGGATCTTTAATGTTCAGTATCTTATCCAGTACATTGTTCTGCAGAACCGTTACATCCAGCACACCAATCGGGTCAGTGGTAAAACTGCCTTTTTTAGCGGTCAGTTTGTACCAGTTCTTATCCATATACAGGCCAAAATCATGTAAAGCTTCCGGTTTGTACGCACCTTGTGTGATCAGCTCCACCTTAAACTGTTTGGACAGTTCTTTGATAAACCCTTTTGGCGTAAGACCATTCAGGTCCTTCACGGCCCGGTTATAATCCATGATGTATAACTGGTTGGAAGGGAACAGGGTGGTCAGAAAGTAATCTGCACCAGGTGTTCCTGCCGACTGGCGCACTTTGGCAGCAGAGGCCGCGCGGTGGTGGCCATCTGCGATATAGGTGAATGGGATTTCTTTTTCAAAAAGAGAACTGATCCTGGCGATCGTTTTATCATCATTCACGATCCAGATCGTATGCTGTATCGCATCATCCGCCGTAAAATCGTAAACGGGTGATTTCTTTTTTTTCCATTGTTCGATCAGGGTATCCACCGCTTCGTGGTTGCGGTATGCCAGGAACACATTACCGGTTTGTGCGCCGGAAATTTTGATATGATTGATGCGATCCTGCTCTTTTTCAGGACGGGTGAACTCATGCTTTTTGATGATATCATTCTCGTAATCGTCCACACTGCTCACACAAACCAGGCCAGTCTGGCTGCGGCCATTCATCACCAGCTGATAGATATAATAACATTCTTTGTTTTCACGGAAAACAATATCACGCTGTATGAATGCCGCAAGATTTTCTTTCGCCTGTTCATACACAGATGCATCGTGTACATCGATAGAATCCGGAAGATCGATCTCGCTTTTGGTGATATGCAGGAAAGAACTGGGGTTGCCCTGCGCTTCTGTTTTTGCTTCTGCACTGCTCAATACATCATACGGGCGGCTGGCCACCTGCTTTGCGAGCTGGGCCTGCGGTCTCAACGCCTTAAACGGTTTTACGATTGCCATTAGGCAAATATCCGTAATTAATTATAAATGAAAAGTTAGAAGCGTGAATAGCGGGTAGCGAGTTGTCAAAAATTATAAAACCGGGCAATTGACCAGTGATCCTAGCAGTTTCTAAGCGATTGCTTTAGCGAACTTACCGACCAGTCTTCCCAGTACGTTATTCCGTTTTACCGACCACTGGAAAATGATAATGCCAATGACGGCGCATATAATCCCTGCCAGTACATCCAGTACATAATGGTGGCTATTGTACACCGCCGCAAACCAGATACCCAGCATAATAGTAACAAACAAAAGATTGAACCACTTCATCCCGTATTTTATTCCATAATACAATACGATAACCGGGTAGGATGAGTGCAGGGAGGGCATGGCAGCAAACACATTGGAGCTTTTTTCATACAGTGATTTAAAAATACCTGCACCAAAAAAAAGATCGAACCGTGATAACCCGCCAACATTGCCAGGGGTATTGGAAATCATTTCAAATCCGTGTTCCTGTACATACCATGGTGGCGCAGCCGGGTACACATAATACACCACGAACCCCAACAGGTTCACTAATAAAAATGTGAGTGAAAAATAAAGAAAGCCTGCCCTGTTCTTAAAAAACAAATACGTAGCAAACGCCAGCGGTATGGGTACCCAGCAGAGATAAAAGATACCCGTTAATATATCAAGAAAAGTATTGCTGTGGAGGTTCCAGTATTCATTGGGAGTGAGGATGATGCCATTTGCATGAATACCAAAAACTGTTTTTTCAGCATTATACAAACTTTCGATATGTACCGCATTATACCGGTAATTAGGGAAAGCCTTCATATAATCAAAAATGATCCAGTACAGGATGAAGATGGAAAAACCAGTGATGAATTTTCGCGTGGTGCGCGATATAAAATAAAAGGTGTTGAAGAAAACCGCGAGATATACCTGCTCGATCTTAAACCCGATAAGCAACCATGAAAGCAACAGGTATGCTATTGACAAAGATGTAGCCAGCAAAAAAGACCTGCCTGTATATAATGATCTTGTTTCGGTGAGTGGCGGCATATCAGGGTTTGAATCTTTCTACAACATCTTTGCCGGTATAGGGATCCTTTCCTTTCATTTCCATGTACACCACGTTTGGCGACCAGAATGAGCCGCCGTCTATTTTGAGGAATACACGGCTAAGCAATGCCTGCCGCTGGTTAATATTGGCAAATACATGGTATTTATTGTCTTTCGGCGAACGCATCAATAAGAATTTGTTCTTTTTGTACGACACGAACCACAATTGATACGTACCATTACCCATGGATTGCGACTTAATACCATACGCGAAATTCCGCTGGATATAGTTCAATTCTTTTTTGGCACCGCCCTCGTGCTGGTAACGCAGCCAGTACACGTTTACAGGATCATCCTCATCCAGTTTGCCACTCTCATCAAAATTGAGTTCGCAGGCAATGGTATTGGTATTGGTGGTACGCTGTAAATAAAACAATTGATTGGGGTTGCCGGCAGGCACAGGAAATGTATCCTGCGGATCCATCACGGCTGTATGATACTTTACCGGTACTGCTTTCGGCACAACAACAGGCCTTACTGTAAATGCAAAACCGGTCAGTACAACCAGCCCGATACCAATCAGTACTTTATTAGAAGAAGTTTTTTCCTGGTCCCTTTTGTCCATCGTTTTTTTTGCACCTAACAATCTTTTGACCGCGGTAACATTGGTCATCACTGCCATCAAAGCAATGGGAATGGTGAAAATCGACATAGTTTCCAGCACATGAAAAGAAATACCCGGTATATACCATTTATGATCGCCGCCGATATAATGGCTGGTGATACCGCATAACAGCGCTGACACACCAATGGTGATCACACGCTCGGGTCTTTGCATCAGTCCGTCTTTACATTCAATACCCAGCCCTTCTGCTCGCGCACGGGTATAACTTACCATCATCGAGCCGATCAATGCGATAAAGGCAAAAAGAGAGCTTAGGAAATAATGCTGGCCAATCAAATAATAACAGATCCCCAGGAACATGACGAGTTCGCTATACCTGTCGAGTACAGAATCGTACAATGCGCCGAAAGAAGAGCTCATGTTACCAAGCCTGGCCACCTGCCCGTCGAGCATATCAAACAAACCCGCGAACAATATCAATGCACCGGCCCATCCCACATAACTGAGATCATCACGGATACTTTTTTCGGCGCCCATGACAAAAATGACAGCCACGCCGATATTGAGTATGAACCCGATCGTGGTCACTGCATTGGGTGTAAGCCCCATCCTGATCAGCAATTTCACAAATGGGTCGATCACCTTGTATATGCCGTGCTGTAGCCGTATTCTGAGAGGAGGTTTCGCCATTAATTCTGTATTCAACATCAAAGTAACTAAAAATCAAACTTAAACCGGGCACGAATACCCAGTGGTGAAACGTATGGATGATCGAGGTAATTAAATCTTTTTACCAGGTCAACACGAATGAGTTTAAAAATATTGGCCACCCCCACACTTCCTTCTATATATGGGGTGTTACCAAGGGCAAATGTAGTAGGTTGGCCGTTGACTGTAGGGTATTTGATAAGAGAAGGATCCTGTGACGGGTTGTTCTCGTTCCTTACACCGCCATACAATATTTTGGCAGATACTACTTCGCGAAGTTTTAATTTTTTCAGCAACGGCACCCGGTTAAAGAACAGCCCGTTGAAATAATGATCAATATTCAAGGATGCATAGTGATCGCTCACAAACTCCTGGAAGTTCATCAGGTTGTAAGAATTAAGCTGGTACGCATAGGTCTGGTTGGCACGGTGTATCGTCATCAACGGGTAAGGCAGTTTACCAAAAATATAGCCCCCTTCCAGCACCAGGTCGCTATACCCGAGCTGAGATAAATAGGCGCGTTTCTCAACACGGAAATTGATATTCTGGTAATTGTACTCGCTGCCCATCACTCCTTTCACACCAGCAATAAACCGCAGGGTCATGATGGGATATTTATTGACGATAGGGATCCGGTACACTTTACCCTGGTAATACTGCTCATTGGGTGCCCAGCGAAGCTCTCCTGAAAATTCAGATGTGGTCAGTTTTTCTACATTCACCGTAGTACCATCGCCATCCACTTTGGTGTACACGATAGAGCCAGCCGGCTGCTGCTGCCAGTTTTTAAATCCTAATGAATAAGACAATTTACTCGCCAGCTCGTGCACATAATCAACTTTGAAATTTCGGTTGTAGAGCCATTTGTCGTTTTGGCCGCGCTTGAATGATAACAGGAAATTATCTTCAGATACAAACTGCAGCTCCTGCCCCGGTATCTTGGTATCGTACTGATAACTGGCGCGGATATAATTCAGCGGGAAGGTATAGATCGATTTGTTATTGAGCGAATAGGTAGTACTCAGGAAGTATTTCCATTTTTCGTCTTTAAACCCATAAGCGCTATACCCTTCAAAATACAGGCGCTTGTTAAATTTAGTAGTGGTTCTTCCCCCAAAACGGAGTTTGAATCCTTCCACCGGGTTAAAACTATAGAAAGCCGCCGCCGGTCCCACTTCTACATACGGACCGATGGCTGTATATCCCGAAAAAAGAAACATCGCAATAGCCACCGTTCTCCTGAAAGAAGGCATTTTTTCAAGACTGTCGATATTGCTGTACACTTTTGCTTCCGTTCCGCTAAGCGTATCGTGGCGGTTGGCTGTCCAGAAAGTATCGGCATGAATAGCGGCGTTGGTTTGCTTGGTCAGCGCCAGTCCACTATACAAAGTATCTGGTTGCGGAACATTGATACGGAAATTTTTAAACGAAACGGTTCGCTCACCAAAGACTCCATTACCTGAACTTTTAGTAATGCCCGCATCTGCCATAATGCTGCTTTTGCTCAGGTGATAACGGTTGTCTTCACTCTTCTCAAAATCAAGATCAATATGCAGTTCACGCACCCAGTTGAGGTTGGCGTTCTTGCTGATGAACATGTTCATTTTCTGAACAGAATAATTTCCATCCAGCGTGATGTACATATTACCCCTGAACAAAAGGTCATTGGTATTGCGCGGCGTGAAATACAGTTTGATGAGTTTCATCCCGTTCGCATCGGTAATGGTGTCCCTGATATAATACATATAAAAGGTAGGACCCAAATCTGCGATAGGACTGAGAAACTGGTAAGTAAACAAAGGGATATCATTATCATAGATATCGATATCCATGTACAGGCGGTTTAGGTAACTGCTCACCCCCTGGTTGTCGATATACTCGCCATAGTTTACCCTTTTTTCTGCGGTGACAATGGTTTTTGTCTTCTCCGGTTTCCTGCGGAAATATTTTTTGGAAAGTGTTTCTTCGAGATATACCGGCAACAAAGATTTACCCTCCACTTTAATGGTATCCCTGTTCTCAAACATGAACTGGTATTTCTTCAGCAGTTTTGAGTTAGTGAGTTTTTCAGATACATTACTCAACGACACCTGTAATTTTTCATACTGGTCGTACTGCACATAATCGTAATGCTCCATCCTGTTGATGGGTTTGTTCTCGATCACGCGTTTGATCAGTTCTACGGCAGGATTGCCCTTGTTTTTGTAAGGCGCTCTTTTATTGGTACTAACGGTTACATTATTCACCGCTTTGGGATCTGTCTCCAATGAAAAATCAATATTCTGCGAAGTGCCTACTGTGATAGGTTTCAAAATGGTCTTATAGCCTATATAAGAAACCTGCACCGTAGCGATCTTGCCTGATGAGCTGAGTGTATAACGCCCGAGACTGTCTGTTACCGTTCCTCTTCCTCCTTTAAAAACAACGCTTACATATTGTACCGGCTGGTTGCTGTACGCGTCCTTTACCACGCCCTGCACAACAGTTTGCGCAAAGCCCTGCATCACACCCAGCAGCAGCATGATACTCACCAATCCCCACCTTACCTGTTTACTATTCATTTTATTCGTCTATTTGAACACAAATCTTTTTTGAAGTGTATAGTTGTAAAAAAAACCCACAATAAGAGATACCACAATTTTCGACACCCAGTAACTGATACCACCATAATGTGTCAGTAAATACATTCCTTGTGTTACCAAATACAAATTGCCAAACCACACGAGTACATACTTCACTATTTGGGACTGCATTTTTTTATCCCGTGCACTGAATGCCCACCGACGGTTCATCAAAAAATTGACGATGCCACCCGATACGGTACCCAGTATACTCGCCCGCACATATCCTAAGCCCACCCATTCCTTCAATACCACCATCACGCCATAGTCAACCGCCGAAGCAGTGAGTGAAGATGCCTGTGCTTTAAAGAATGTCCATTTCATCTGTTGGCTTTTATTGCTTTTGGCCAGATGGAACCTTTCGGTTTCATAAGATGCCTGCATATATGATCACCTGTAATACGGTATTGCTGTATATCCCCGCCAGCACATCATCCATCATCACGCCCCAGCCACCGGGCAATGCTTCTGCCCTGCGGATATAGAAAGGTTTCAGTATATCGAAAAAACGGAACAGCAATAATGCCGTTATCACATGTGCAAGTGTTACAGGAACAAACAACAGGCTGATACTCATGCCTGCCACTTCATCAATTACCACGCGGCTGCTGTCTTTCCCCCAATCCGTTTCTACCCGGTTCGAGGACCACACACCCATCGCTGTCAGTATAGACGTAACAGCGATCATTATATTGTTGAACCCACTCTCTTTTTGCAATAACCACCATACCAAACAGGTTATGGCAGCGGCAATGGTACCGCCTCCCTTTATGAAGCCGGTACCAAAGCAACTGGCAAATAGTTTGTGCGCCCGCATCATAACGCTTCTACCAGGTCCTGATAGTAATCCAGCCCAAGGTGCGTGATCAGATCTTCACCCATGATATGACGCAGTGTATTCTGCAGTTTGATCAATTGCTTGAAAATATCATGTTCAGGTCTCAGTCCCGGTGCGGTCTGCGGTGATTTGAAATAGAACGACAGCCATTCCTGTATACCACTCATGTTAGCGCGTTTGGCGAGGTCCATGAACAGCGCCAGGTCGAGTACGATCGGTGCGGCCAATATCGAATCACGGCAGAGGAAATTGATCTTGATCTGCATAGAGTATCCCAGCCATCCGAAGATGTCGATATTATCCCAGCTCTCTTTGTTATCGCCGTGAGGAGGATAATAGTTAATCCGTACTTTATGGTACAGGTCACCGTATAATGCAGGATTGATATCCGGTTGCAGTATATCTTCCAGCACGCTCAGTTTGGATACTTCCTTGGTTTTGAAATTATCCGGATCATCCAGCACCAGTCCATCCCTGTTACCAAGGATATTGGTGGAGAACCAGCCACGTACACCCAGTGCCCTTGCATGCAGGCCCGGGGCGAGAATGGTTTTCATCAGGGTCTGTCCTGTTTTGAAATCTTTTCCGCCGATAGGTGTTTCTGTTTCTTTGGCCAATTCTATCAATGCAGGAATATCGCAGGTAAGATTGGGGGCACCGTTGGCGAATGGCACACCCAGTTTCAACGCTGCATACGCATAGATCATGCTGGGTGCAATAGCCGGGTCATTGTTGTTAAGTCCCTCTTCAAAAGAAGCCAGTGTCTGGTGCACCGCAGATTCCTCAATATATTTTTCGGTAGAACCGCACCATACGATCACCACACGGTTACAATCGTTGGCTTCGCGGAAATTATCGATATCGTTCATTACCTGCTGTGCCAGTTCGTACTTGGTAGCAGCGGTTTTTACATTCTCACCATCCAGGTTTTTAATATACGATTTGTCAAACACCGCTTTCATCGGAACGATCGCTTCCAGTTCGGGTTTGATGGCGTTCAGCAAAGAAGATTCTAATACTTTGGCTTTACTGGCAGCTTCGTACACATTATCAGCATATACATCCCATCCGCCAAAAACAATATCGTTGAGTCCCGCCAGTGGAACGAAATCTTTGATCAACGGGTACCTGTTCTCTGTTCTTTTTCCCAAACGGATATTGCCCATTTGCGTAAGCGCACCGATCGGCTCCGCGAGTCCTTTGTTAATAGCCACCACACCGGCGATCAGGGTAGTACCCACAGCGCCCAATCCCGGCAACAATATGCCCAGTTTTCCTTCAGCAGATTGAATTTGTTCTTTCATGTGTTTGTCGTTTGTTTTCGTTGTTATATAGTTTCATTAATTGAAAATTCATCCGCAGAAATAATGTTCAATTTTCAATGCTCAATTTTCAATTCTCATTCTTAGGCCCCGGATCATGATCGACATGATCGATTCCATCCTCGATTCCAGTTTGGCATATTTATTTTCCGTGAACATATCTCTCTCCAGCCCACGCAGTGAACTTACCATTACCGAGGGCAGCAGATCAAGATCCTTTGAAAGTTCCTGTATGAATTCACCATTGCTGATGCCAAATTTCAGGATATCTTTTACCAGGTTTGTTTCGCGGATATCATACTCACTATGCAGGTGCTTCATGCAATACACGGTTTCCTGCATCTCCCTGTTGACAATCTTATAGAGATTGATTTTTTTCTGCACCGCTTTTATTTTTGTGAGTGTAAAAGCTTTTAATTTTTCTTCTGCTGTAACGGCTTTAGACACGGCCTGCTGTACATTGGTAAACACTTCTTCCATCTCCTTCATCACCACCGCATCAAATATTTCTTCTTTACTGCAATAGTAATAATACAGGGTACTCTTGCCTTTGCCCATGGCCCGGGCAATATCCTCCATGGTTGTTTTACGCAAGCCAAACTGCTGGAAAAGCTTTTGGGCCTCCCTGAGAATATCTACCCTGATTATATCGTCTTTTGCTATTAACATAATTTCGACCAAAATCGTTTTTCGGTCCAAAAGTAGGTAAAATGGGTTAGCGGCTAAAATAATTTGTGTTGCGGGTTGCCTGTTACTGGTTTCCGGTAATAGGCAACTAGCAACATGATTACCCTTTCCGGATGGCAAATTCTTTCATAAGCGAACAGAATATTTCCACACTTTGCATATCCAGCGCATTGTACATACTGACGCGCACACCACCGATAGTACGGTAGCCTTTTACACCGATCATACCTTCTTTCTTACACAGGTCGAGGAACTCAGGTTCCAGTGCAGGGTCGCTCAAAAAGAAAACGGCATTCATCTGGCTGCGGTCCTCTTTCGCCACTTTGGTGGCAAATACCGGCAGGCTGTCCAGTGTATGATATAAAAGGTTCGCTTTGGCGAGGCTTGCTTTTTCCATTTCCGGCAGTCCCCCCTGTTCTATGATCCAGCGCAGCGTAAGCATACTGACATATACGGCAAAAACAGGCGGTGTGTTCATCAGGGAGCCGGCTTCGATATGTTTCCGGTAATCCATGATAACGGGGATGCGACGGCCGATCTTACCCAGCACTTCTTTTTTGATCACCACCAGGTTTACACCTGCGGCGCCCATATTTTTTTGTGCTCCGGCATAGATCAGCGAGAATTTTGAAAAATCAACAGGGCGGCTGAAGATATCACTGCTCATATCGGCCACCAGCGGAACATCCGTAACCGGGTAGTTATGCCATTGCGTTCCTTCCACCGTGTTATTGGTAGTGATATGCAGGTATTTCGCATCGGCCGGAACGGTAAAATCCTTTCCTATATACGTATGCCCTTTATCCGACGAATCCGATACTGTGACCGCATTTCCGAAAAGCGATGCTTCTTTAACGGCTTTGCTTCCCCAGATACCATTGTTGCAATAGGCGGCTGTTTCGTTATCATCCAGCAGGTTCATGGGTACCTGCATAAACTGCGTGGTGGCGCCGCCATGAAGGAACAATACTTCGTAAGCATCATCCAGTTGCATCAGTTGTTTAACGGACGCAACCGCTTCGTTGAGTATTTCCTGGAACCAGGGCGTACGGTGGCCTATCTCGAGAATGGATAATCCCGTATTATTAAAATTGAGTACTGCTTTTGCGGCCTCTTCCATTACCGGTTGCGGTAATACAGAAGGACCCGAATTAAAGTTGTGAAGTTTCATCTGGTTGCTTGCGGGTGCAAAGTAAAACGATTTACGGGAAATTCTGGATGAAGGGATTTGGTGAGTGGTCAGTAGGGAGTGGTGAGTGGGGGATGATGATGTGATATCTCATCACATACCCTACCTGAACATTGAAAATTGATAATTGAATATTGAGAATTCCGGGGAAAATGTTCAATTTTCAACGCTCAATTTTCAATGTTCAAGTATCAGGACTCATGTACGTCTGTAACCCCTCCCGAAACCGTGTACTTCATCGCATCTGCCGCCCCCAGGTTATCGATCAGTTTAATACGATCGCGGGGTACGAGGTAGGTAATACCTGAAATGGCATAAGAATGTGGCACATACACCGTTACATGTTCGGGCAAACCAAATTCATGTGCGTTTGGCTGGGTGATAAAGCCGATGCGCCATACATTGGTGGCATCTACATTTACCAGCACCGGTTTATCAAATTTCTTTTTATTGCCGGCAAATGCCTCGAGAAAATCCTTTACGGAGGAATAGATGAACTTGATACCGGGTGTTTTTTCCAGTACGGTATCCAAAAAAGAAACAAAGCGTTCTACAAAGAACAAAGAAGATATCCAGCCCACAAACAGCACAAGTGCGATCACCACCACAAAACCCAGTCCGGGTATTTTGGTGGGGTTGCCCACTGCGTCTTTCGGTATCAGGCTCGGGGCCAAGGTATGAATGATGTTGGGCAGGATACCATCTACAAAATTAAACAGGCCGAACACCACCCATAAAGTGATACCGATAGGTGCCAGAACGATCAGCCCCTGGAAAAAATATTGCAGCAGTTTTTTAAGATAAACACGGATGGTAAGTCCGTTGATTGGTCGCATTCCCACACATTTAAACGTAAAGTAAGTAAGAAATCAGCACTTATGCCTGTATTTCATACAGTTACTACACAAGACCACGAAAAACTAACATTAATACGTTTCCAGGATCAACTCATTTATCCCATTCAACAACCGCTCAACACAAAAATTTCAAAAAAATAATACAGGAAACTTTGGTTACAAAATAAGTTTCCATAGTTTTGCGGCCGATTATGAATATAGAACCACAGGAAAGAATAGCAGGAAAGGCCCATGAGTTGTTTATGCGTTACGGTATCCGTAGCGTAAGCATGGATGAGGTGGCCAACCAGTTGGGTATGAGCAAGAAAACCATCTACCAGTTTTATACCGATAAGGATGCGCTGGTAGAAGACGTGATCAATATTGAGCTCAGCAGTAATGAAAAAGAATGCAGGAACCAGAAGATACAGAGCGAGAACGCCATACATGAAATGTTCCTCGCTATGGATATGGTGCTGGAGGTATTTACGAAAATGAACCCTTCCCTCATCTTCGACATGGAGAAATACCATCCCAAGGCATTTAAGAAATACAGTGATTACAAAAACAAATTCCTGTACACGGTTATCAAAGAAAATTTAGATGCCGGTATTGCGGAAGGACTGTACAGGGAAGAAGTGAAGACGGATATCATGACACGGTTCAGGCTGGCTTCTATTTTTCTGGTACTCAACCCCGACCTCTTCCCGCTAAGCAAGCACAATCTTGCAGAAGTGATTACAGAAATAACAGATAATTTTTTATACGGACTGGTTACATCGAAAGGCCAGAAATTAATACAGAAATACAAGCAACAAAGACAAAAAAACCATACAACTTATGCGTAAAAGAAGAATGAAAAGATGGGTGCTGTTGGGCTGCTGGATGCTGGCGGTATTTACCGTAGGTGCACAGACGGTCACAAAGCACGAATTTTCGGTAAAACAGGCAGTGGATTATGCACGACAGAATAATGTACAGGTAAAAAATGCATTACTGAACATCCAGATCCAGAAACAAAGCAACCGCGAGATCACTGCGGCGGCACTCCCTTCCATTACTGGCAGTGTAGGTCTGACCGATTACCTGGTTATCCCTACCTCACTGCTTCCGGGTGAAGTATTTGGCCAGCCGGCAGGAACTTTTATACCTGTGCGGTTCGGGACAAAATACAACTCGAATGCTACCATCCAATTGAACCAGCTGCTGTTTGATGGGCAGGTATTCATCGGTTTAAAGGCAAGGGAAACTTCGATAGCATTTCAAACAAAAAATGCAGAAGTGACCGAGGAGATGATCAAGGCAAATATTTACAAGATCTATTACCAGCTGGCAGCAAGTAATACGCTGTTAGATGTACTTGATGCAAATATTACCCGTCTTACCAAACTGAAAAGCGACGCCAACGAATTATTCAAAAATGGATTTGCTGAAAAACTGGATATCGATAAAGTATCGGTTCAGTTGGCTAATCTCCAGACAGAAAAAATCAAGGCGCTTAACAGCATTTCGATAGGTTTTCTTGGGCTGAAGACATTGATGGGTATGCCTGTACAGGATTCACTCGTAATTACAGATAAGATCAATGATGACAATGTAAAGAACGGTTTACTCGACACTGGTTACCAGTACACTGACCGGAAAGAATTTCAGTACGCCGAGTTAGGCAGGAAATTGAACGAGTTCAATATACGTCGCTACAAACTGTCTTACCTGCCTGCATTATCCTTTAATGCTGCCTACACAAAGAATGCGCAACGTAACTCTTTCTCTTTCTTTAAAGGAAACGAGCAGTGGTTCACCACTTCTTACATCGGCTTTAATTTGTCCATTCCCATCTTCGATGGTTTTGCCAAAGATGCGAGGATAAAGAAAGCGAAGCTGGAACTGCAGCAAACCGATAACCAGATCACGAACCTCCGCACCACTATCGACAGTGAGGTAGAACAGGCAAGGATCAATTTCAGGACCGCGGTGATAACGATGGATTTCCAGAAGCAGAATATGCAACTGGCAGAAAACGTTTACAACCAGACAAAGAAAAAGTTTGAGATCGGTACCGGTTCCAATACAGAGATCAATGCTGCACAAACGGACCTGATCACTGCGCAAACAAATTATATCTCTGCTCTTAACAGCGCGATACTGGCGAGGGTGGATTATTTAAAAGCGACCGGTAAACTCTGATCACAGATTACCCGGATTTAAACACAGATTAACCAAAACGTCAAAAACTTAGTATATGCAAAAGATAGTACAGGTGATTTTTATAGCAACGGCTGTTACACTGGCTTCCTGCGGCGGTGGAACTAACGATACAGGATCACTGGCGGGCAAAAAAGCCGAACTGGCCAAACTGAAAACAGAACAGGCTACGGCAGCAGACAAGATCAAAGCACTGGAAGTCGAGATCGCGAAACTGGATACTGCTGCGGTAAAAGAAGATATCGCCAAACTGGTAGGCACTACACCTATTGTTGTCCAGAATTTTTCTCACTATATCGACCTGCAGGGCAGGGTTGATGCGGATAATATTTCTTATATCTCTCCGCGCATGGGGCCTGCACAGGTTAGAGCGATCTTTGTAAAAAGAGGTGATAATGTGAAAAAAGGACAGTTGCTGTTAAAGCTGGATGATGCACTTATCAAACAGCAGATAAACGCTTCTCAGCAAAGCACAGAAACGATCAAAACACAACTTACCTTGGCAAAGGATATGTATGCCAGGAGAAACAATCTATGGAAACAGGGCATTGGTACAGAAGTGGAACTGATCACGGCACGTGCCAATGTAGAAACACTAGAAAAACAACTTGCCTCAGCTAATGAGAATATCAAAGTACAGCAGGAACAACTATCGAGCTACAATGTGTACAGCGATGTAAGCGGGATAGCGGAAGATGTAAATGTGCGGGTGGGTGAGATCTTCAGCGGCGCGGTGGGTAATTCACCACAGATCAAGATCGTGAATACAAGCACGCTGAAAGTGATCACCGATGTTCCGGAAAATTACAGTGGTAAAGTAAGAACCGGTTCCAGCGTTCTGGTAACCTTACCTGATTTAAATAAAACCTTTACCCTGAGGATCAACTTATCCAGTCAACTGATTGATCCTAATAACCGTTCCTTCCGCGCAGAAGCCATATTGCCTGGTGAAGCGGGCATACGTCCCAACCAGATAGCACAGGTGAGAATACTGGATTACAATGCACCCAATGCCATTGCCATACCGGTAAATACCGTGGGAACCGATGAGAAAGGAAAGTTTGTATTCATCGCAGTAACAGAAAATGGTAAACTGGTCGCAAGAAAGAAAACAATTGTGGTGGGTGAAATGTATGACAAGCTGATAGAAGTAAAAAGCGGCCTGGCAGCTGGTGAACAACTGATCACAGACGGGTACCAGAATATATATGACGGGCAGTTACTGAAGAAAGCATAATGAGCTTTGAGCTGTCAGCCATCAGCCTTCAGCTATGAGCTAAGGACCAATGGCTGAAAGCTGACGGCTGATAGCTAAACCCCAAAAGCTGACTACTAAAAAAAATTTATGAAAATACTAGAAGGTGTAGCCAAAAAATTCAAACAGTTCAAACCTACCAGTTGGGCTGTTGATAATAAAACGGCTATTTATATTATCACCCTTTTGATATCGTTGTATGGATTGAATAAGTTCACTACAATGCCTAAAGAACAGTTTCCTGATATCGTTGTTCCGACGATCAGCGTAAGTACTGTGTACTTCGGTACATCACCGAAGGATATGGAAAATCTCGTGACAAGACCTATCGAGAAACAATTGAAAGGGATCAGTGGCGCGAAAGTGAATAAGATCCAATCAACTTCACAACAGGATTTCTCTTTGATCATCGTTGAGTTTGATACGGATGTAAAAACCGATATAGCCAAACAAAAAGTAAAAGACGCACTTGATAAAGCGCAGACAGATCTTCCTACAGACCTTACGCAACTACCTAATGTACAGGAATTCGATTTCAGCGAAATGCCGATCATGTACGTGAACGTGAGTGGCGAGTTTGATGGAATGACATTGAAACGTTACGCAGATAAACTACAGGACCGTTTTGAAGAACTCACCGAAGTAAACCGTGCAGATATTGTGGGTGCGCCGGAGAGAGAGATCCAGATCAATGTTGATCCGTTTAAAATGCAGGCAGCGAAATTGTCTTTTACAGATATCTCCAACGCCATCAGCTACGAAAACCGCGATATCAGCGGAGGTTTGGTGGAAGTAGGTGAAATGAAAAGAACGATCCGTGTGAAGGGCCAGTTTACTACTGCGCTCGACATGCAGAACATTGTGGTAAGAAACCCGAATGGCGCGCCTATTTACTTACGTGATGTGGCTAACATTGTTGACACAGTAAAAGAAACCGAGAACTACGCACGTTTGGATGGAAAGAATGTTGTTACCCTTAACGTTGTAAAACGCAGTGGTGAGAACCTGATTGAAACTTCTGAGAAAGTACAGGCGATCATTGCTGATATGAAAGAGAAAAAAGAATTGCCGCCAAACCTGAATATTGTGATCACAGGTGACCAGAGCGTGCAAACAAAAACATCTTTCAACGATCTTGTAAACACCATCATCATTGGTTTTATTTTGGTATTGCTCGTGTTGATGTTCTTCATGGGTGTTACCAATGCATTCTTCGTGGCATTGAGTGTGCCGTTGAGCGTGTTTGTGGCGTTTATGTTCCTGCCGATAGCGGATGGCATTGTGGGAACACATGTGACGTTGAACTTTATCGTTCTCTTTGCATTGTTGTTTGGATTGGGCATTATCGTGGATGATGCCATCGTGGTAATTGAAAACACACACCGTATTTATAATAATGGAAAAGTAAAAGTAGAACGCGCTGCAAAAGAAGCGGCCGGTGAAGTTTTTGTCCCGGTTTTAGTGGGAACATTAACAACATTGGCGCCGTTCTTCCCGCTGCTATTGTGGAAGGGACTGATCGGTAAGTTCATGATCTACCTCCCAACGATGCTGATCCTTACACTGGCTGCATCGTTGATCGTTGCCTTTATCATGAACCCTGTTTTTGCAGTAAGTTTTATGCATCCGGAAGGAAGGCAACATGAAGAAAAGAAAAGCCTGATCTTCAAAAAACCTTTGTTCTGGACGGTGATCGCATTTGGATTGCTGTTGAATCTTGCCGGATGGCATGGGCTGGGTAATTTTCTGCTGGTGATGGCGGTGATGATGATATTGAACCGCTATGTATTGCGCGGTATCATTCATGTGTTCCAGGAAAGGATCTTACCAGGATTGATGAACCGTTATGAAAAAATGCTGCATTGGGTATTGAAAGGAAAAAGACCGGCAAGGCTGATGTTGTGGTTATTCCTGTTGTTCCCGATCTCATTGATCATGCTGATCGTGCGCAACAATCCAAAACCATTCTTCCCAAGCGGTGATCCGCATTTTGTATATGTGTATTTGAAAATGCCGATTGGTACAAAAACGGCGACGACCGATTCAGTAACACGCGTGCTGGAAGCACGTGTACACAAAATCCTTGCGAAAGAAAACCCAGGTACACCGGGTTCAATCGTAGAGAGTGTGATCACCAACGTAGCGGTAAGTGCAGGCAACCCGAGAGATAACAACCGCAGTACGCAAAGTAATTTAGGAAGGATACAGGTTTCCTTTGTAGAATATGAAAAACGCGATGGAAAATCTACTGCGCCGATCATGGCGGAGATCCGTTCACAGATGAATGGTATTCCTGGTGCAGTGATTGAAGTTGGGCAGGAAGATGGCGGACCGCCAACAGATCCCCCGGTAAACATCGAGATCTCGGGAGATAATTTTGATGAGATCGCTAAAGTGGCTTATGATTTACAGAACCATCTCGATACAAACCGTATCGCCGGTATCGATGCATTGAAAATGGATGTTGATATCCAGAACCCAGAGATCACCATCAACATCGATCGTGAAAGGGCATTGCGTGAGGGCATCAGCACAGCGCAGATCGGTATGGAAATACGTGCTGCCGTGTTTGGTAAAGAAGCCAGCAAACTGAAAGATGGTGAGGACGAATACAAGATCCAGATCCGCTACGATATGCTGCAACGCAACAACATCGCCGACCTCATGAATATGCGTTTGACATTCCGTGATATGTCTACCATGGGTATCAAACAGGTTCCGCTGAATGCAGTAGCCACAGTGGATTACACCAATACATCAGGCGGTATCAAACGTAAGAATGTAAAACGTACGATACAGCTTCAATCAGATGTAACTGATCCATCATTGGTAGGGCCGGTGAATGCTGCGCTTGCAGAACAGATCGCCGAGTTCAAAACAAAAACAAAGATCCCTGCGGATGTTACGATCAAACAAACAGGTGAAAGCGAGCAGCAGGCGGAGACAATGAGCTTCCTTGGAACATCATTGATCACTGCATTGTTGATCATTTTCCTGTTGCTGGTATTGCAGTTCAACAGCCTGAGTAAGCCGTTCATCGTATTGACAGAGATCTTCTTCTCTATCATTGGTGTATTTATCGGTTATGCATTGACAGGTATGTCGATGGCGATGATCATGGTGGGTGTGGGTATCATTGGTCTTGCGGGTATCGTAATTAAAAATGGTATCCTCCTGATCGAGTTTACAGACGAATTACGCGGAAGAGGTTACAGAACAAGAGCTGCGGCCATCGAGGCGGGTAAGATCCGTATCATCCCCGTAATGCTTACGGCCCTGGCAACCATGCTTGGTTTGTTACCGCTCGCGGTTGGTTTCAACATCAACTTCGTATCACTGTTCCAGACCGGTAACCCGCATATCTTCTTTGGCGGCGACAGCGTTGTGTTCTGGGGACCATTGAGCTGGACGATCATCTTCGGTTTGATCTTCGCATTCTTCTTAACATTAGTAATGGTGCCAAGTATGTACCTGATCAGCGAACGTTTAAGAAGACCCATGGAGAAATTCTACGGCACCAAATACATTGCCCTCCTCGGTTTCTTAGGGCCATTCTTCTTCATCACTGTAGGTATTATGTTCCTGGTGAGAAGGATACAGGGTAAAAAAGTGTGGATGGGTAAAATGAAACCCTCGCCTGTAAAGACAGTATAAAGTTGAGTTGAGTTTTGGTTGATAGCAAAGCCGTCCTTAATTATAAGGGCGGCTTTTTTTGTTTTCACCCAAGTATAAATACGCTACCTATCTCAAAAAAATCTGTGTAAATCTGTGTTGGAATTTTAGCCGCAGATTCGCAGATTAATTGCTACTAAATGAATTACTCATCTCAAGACTACTTATTTCAAAAAGAAACATATCTGCTGATAGGTATTGGGATGACTATTCACAGAATTCTTGGCAAAGGCTTTCTGGAAATTGTCTACAAAGACGCTTTCGAATATGAGTTAAGACGTAATAATGTAGCTTATGAAAGAGAAAAAGAATTTACAGTTATCTATAAGGATATTGCTCTTCCCCATAAATTTTATGCAGATTTTGTTATAGAAAACCAGATCATACTTGAACTTAAATCAAAATCCGGAATCATAGAAGAGCATTATGCACAGGTAATCAATTATCTGGCAGTTTCAAAATTACAGGTAGGTTTGATTCTTAACTTTAATGACAATTCCCTACAATATAAGCGGGTTGCCCTAAGCAAATAATCTGCGAATCTGCGGCTAAAATTCTCTTTAAACTGTAATATATCTCCCACTATCTATACTAATTTCACAAAAAGAACTCCAATGATACGAAACCACGAAATAGACTACCGCATCCACGGCGAAGAAATGCAGTATGTGGAGGTAGAACTCGACCCCAATGAAACTGCTATTGCAGAACCTGGCGCCTTTATGATGATGGATGATGGCATCACGATGGAAACACTATTTGGTGATGGCAGCCAGCAACAGGGCAGCGGACTGCTGGGAAAATTATTGGGCGCCGGTAAACGCCTGCTGGTTGGCGAAAACCTGTTTATGACCGCTTTCAGTAATATAGATACCGGTAAGCGCCGGGTTTGCTTTGCTTCCCCCTATCCCGGTAAGATCATACCGATCAACCTGAGAGAGCTGGGCAATAAGGTCATTTGCCAGAAAGATGCATTTCTATGCGCTGCCAAAGGCGTAAGTGTGGGTATTGAATTTCAGCGCAGGCTGGGAACGGGCCTGTTTGGCGGTGAAGGTTTTATCATGGAAAAACTCGAAGGTGATGGAATGGCCTTTCTCCACGCAGGTGGTCATGTACTGCAAAAAGAGATGCGTGCCGGAGAAACATTAAAAGTAGATACCGGCTGTATTGTTGGCTTTACCTCAACCATTAATTATGATATCCAGTTTGTCGGCGGAATCAAGAATACCTTTTTTGGCGGCGAGGGCCTGTTTTTCGCCACGCTGAACGGTCCCGGAACAGTATGGATACAAACTTTACCCGTGAGCCGTCTTGCCGGAAGAATATTGCAATACGCCACCACTTCACGCCGTGAGGAAGGAAGTATTCTGGGTGGTATTGGTAATATGCTGGATGGAGATGGATGGAGATAGCGAATATCGAACAGAGGAACAAGAAATATTGAATGATGATCGGATTTTGTTTTGCGCCTTAGCGCCTTTGCATGCATTTATTTTCACGCAAAGGCGCTAAGGCGCAATTATTTTTGTGCCAGCCGAACATGCAGTAACTTGGAAACATTAACTGACCATACTTCCTGTATTGAAAAAGATATTGTTTGCCTTCTTGGGATTATTTTTTTTCCAGCTATCATTTGCACAAAAGAAGAATGCTTCTTACCGCCTGCCTATACGCAAAACAAATACACCTGTTACCATAGATGGAGCGATGAATGATCCGGCATGGTCGCAGGCGGAGGCGGCCAACCGTTTCTTTATGGTGTTGCCGATGGATACAAGCTATGCCCATGTCGCTACAGAAGTGCGCATGAGTTATGATCAATCTAATATGTACATTATTGCCGTTTGCTACAAACAGCCCGGCGGACCTGAGATGGTTGAATCGCTGCGCCGCGATTTTGCTTTTGGAAAAAACGACAACTTTATATTTTTTCTCGACCCCTTCGAGGACCAGACCAATGGTTTTTCTTTTGGCGCCAATGCGGCAGGTGCGCAATGGGATGGATCCATGTACGAAGGAAGTAAGATAGACCTGAACTGGGATAACAAATGGCTCTCGGTGGTAAAAGACTATCCCGACAAATGGATCTTCGAAGCCGCTATCCCTTTTAAAACCATCCGCTATAAAAAAGGTACCAAAGAATGGGGCGTTAATTTCAGCAGGAACGATCTGAAAACAACAGAAAAATCAAGCTGGGCGCCGGTGCCACGGCAGTTCCCCACGGCATCACTTGCTTATACAGGTGTGCTGGTATGGGATGAGCCGCCGCCTGTACAGGGTTCGAATGTATCACTGATCCCTTATGCTTTGACACGCGCAACACATGATTACAACAGCGGTAAAAAAACGGCGTATGCAACTGATATCGGCCTGGATGCAAAAATATCCCTCAACTCTTCCTTAAACCTCGACCTCACTGTCAATCCAGATTTTTCGCAGGTGGAAGTGGACAAACAGGTAACCAATCTCAGCCGTTTTGAATTGTTCTTCCCCGAAAGAAGACAATTCTTTCTCGAGAACAATGACCTGTTCGCCAATTTCGGTAATGCCAATATCAGGCCGTTCTTCTCAAGAAGGATCGGGCTGGACGCTCCTATCCGGTTTGGTGCGCGGCTCAGTGGCAAACTTGATAAAGACTGGCGCATCGGTGTAATGGATATCCAGACAGATAATGTAGAAACCACAGCTTTACCCGCACAGAATTTTGCAGTGGTCTCATTGCAGCGAAAAGTTTTCCAGCGGTCCAATATCGGGTTTATCTATATTGATAAAACATCCATGAATTACCAACCTGGCGCCGACCCATCCAAACCGGCATATTCTCTATACAACAGGAATTTCGGACTGGAGTATAATCTCGCTTCTCCCAATAATATCTGGACCGGCAAAACATTTTTCATTAAATCTTTCTCTCCAGGCAAAACCGCCAACACACTTTCGCACGCAGCCACATTGATGTACAATAGCCGTAACTGGAACATCAGCTGGCAGCATGAATATGTTGGAAAGAATTTTACTTCAGAAGTTGGGTATGTGCCGAGACAGGGATACATCAAAATCAATCCCCAGCTTACTCGGAATTTCTTTCCCAAACAGGGAAATGTGCTGAGTCATGGACCACAGTTTTTCTCCTCAGTATATTATAATGAGTACATGCGCCGGACAGATGACCAGCATGGTATGGCCTACCTGGTAACATTCCGCAGCCGCGCTACACTGTCGGGTTCTTTTACGAGGGATTATGTAGAACTGCTACAGGCATTTGATCCTACCAATACAGGAAAAGATTCATTGCCAAAAGGCTCGATCCATTCATGGAACACGGTTGGGATGGATATCGTTTCTCAACCCCAAAAACTGTTTACCTATATGGGTGCGATACGTTATGGTGGTTATTACAGTGATGGAAAGCGTTTTTCTGCCAGCGGCGATATTGGTTATCGTTTTCAGCCTTATGTGAGCCTTACTTTAAGCAGCAGTTACAATAACCTTGCTTTACCAAAGCCATGGGGCAATACATCTTTCTTCCTCATCGGGCCAAAAATCGATGTGACGTTGACGAATACTTTTTTTATCACTACCTATATTCAGTATAACGAGCAGCAAAAGAATGTGAATGTGAATGCGAGGATACAATGGAGGTACAAACCTGCTTCTGATCTGTTCATTGTTTATACCGATAATTACTATCCTGCGCCTTTCTCCGTGAAGAATCGTGCATTGGTTTTAAAACTCAATTATTGGTGGGGACTATAATCTCTGTGCAACTCTGTGTCCTCCGTGCCTCTGTGGTAAAGAACATCCTCCATCGATCGAAGCGAAGGCTTTACCACAGAGACACAAAGGGCACAGAGTTACACAGAGAGATTTGTAAGTTTTGAGATGGCCTGGGTGAGTGTTTCTTCTTTTTTAGCAAAGCAGAAACGAAGCACTTTATTATCATCCCCATTCTTATAGAATGCAGAAACCGGTATTGTAGCAATGCCATATTGTTTTGTTAACCGGACAGCTAACTCCTTATCGGACTCATCAGAAAAATGTCCGTAGCTATAACACTCAAAATAACTACCGTAAGATGGAATACAGGTAAATGGTGTCTCCTTCATTAACTCACGGAAAAAATCCCGTTTCTGCTGCATAAAAGCAGGAAGCGATAAATATGCCTGCTCATTGGAAATATATTCAGCGATCGCCACCTGCTTGGGTGTATCGCAGGAAAAGCAATTGAACTGGTGTACTTTTCGGAACTCTTTCATCAATGCTGGAGTAGATACGCAATATCCTAATTTCCATCCTGTACAGTGGTAGGTTTTACCAAACGAGAAACAGACAAAACTTCTTTCCAGCAGATCGGGATAACGCAGCATACTTTGGTGTGAGATACCATCAAAGATCAGATGCTCATATACCTCATCGCTGAGTATCAGAATAGACGTGTCTTTCACTGTTTTACGCAACTCCTCAATATCTGTTTCACTTAATACACTGCCTGTTGGATTATGCGGTGTATTGATCATGATCATCCGCGTTTTAGCCGTGACCTTCGCGCGCACTTCTTCCCATGGAATGGAATAGGATGGAAACTGAAGCGATATCCTTACCGCCTTAGCGCCATTGATCTCGATATTGGGAATATAACTGTCATAAGCCGGTTCAAATACGATCACTTCATCACCCGGCTGCAATACCGTTGTCAGTGAAGTATAGATGGCATACGTTCCACCGGGTGTGATGGTAACCTGTGTTTCCGGATCGATGGATGCATTGTATAGTTTGGCCGCTTTTTCAGCAAGACGTTCGCGTAACAAGGGCCAGCCGATCATGTGTGAATACTGGTTATACCCTTTGCGCATTGCATCGTTTACCAATGAAACCAGTTCCTCACTCATCGGGAAATCCGGAAAGCCCTGGCCCAGGTTAACGGCATTGTGTTCAATAGCCATCTGGCTCATCACGGTGAAAATGGTGGTGCCTACTTCGGGGAGTTTGGAAGAAATTATCATATTAAGTACGAGGTACGAAGTTAGAAGTACGAGCTGTAAAATGCTGAAAAAGTTTCGTACTTCTAACTTCGTACCTCGTACTTATGGTAGCGCCAGTTGATTGGCCAGTCTTTTCATTTCTATTTCAGCGATCTTGGCTGTATAGATAAAGTTGACCAGGCGGTATCCTTCATTTTCAAATGACTGCTGTGCCAGTTTTGCATCTACGATAGTTCCCTGGCCCAGTTGGATACGTTGCATAACGAGATCCAGCAGTTGTTTAGAGAGCGTATAATTTTCCTGCTGGGTGGCCAGTTGCTCTAACGCATTGGAATATGCCTGGTAAGAGCGCATGGCGCTTGCTTCAAAATCATTCACAAGATTGTCGCGCACAAGCGTTGCATTGCGGGTATTGATCTCCGCCACCCGTTGCTGCCGTTTTATGATACCGCCGTTGTAAATAGGTATCGCCACATTCAGCCCGATAAACGGACCATAGCTCTGGTTAAGCAGGCTGAAACCTGCTGCGCTTTTGGAACTGGTAAAATTAAATCCTGTAGAAGCACGCACAGTTGGGTAACGTTGCGCAGCCACTTCTTTTTGTAAAAATTCGTTGATATTTACCTGCTGGCCGGCTGCGATGATCTGCGGGTTCTTTAATATGCCATTGCGCACACTATCCAGTTTTACTGTTCTGTCAATGACCATCACCGTATCCGTGATTACCACGGTTGTATCGGGTTTTACAGACATCAGGTTCTGGAGATCGGTTTTTGCCACACCAATGGTCAGGTACTGTATCTGCAGGGTTTGCACCAACGCATTGAGATCGATCTGCGCCTGGAAAAGATCCGCATTATTGGAGAGCCCCACTTCTTTACGCACTTTCAACAGGTCGAGCCTTTGTTGTGATGCCGCTATTGACAGTTTGATCGTGTTCACGAGTTCTATCTGCCGGACCACATTGTAATACTGGGTCATCACACCCGCGATGGTATTCTGGATCTGCGTATTGAGTAATTGCTGGTTTTGTTTTTCCAGTTCTTCCAGTCTTTTCTTGGTAGTAACCACCCGCCAGCCGTTAAACAGTAATATGCTGCCGGTAACACCCGCGCTGAGGTTATTGGAACCTACATTGTTACGTCGTGTATCACGGGATCCGTCCGCAAATTTCTGGTTGATGGTCGTAACCTGTTCATTATCGTTGAGCGTACCGGTCACCAATGGCAGTCCCCCGGCTACGCCGATATTATTGTTGATGGTACTGATATCCACGTTGTTCCGTGCTATCTGTATATCAAAACTGTTTTTCAGGGCAGTACTGACCGCATCGTTTAATGACAATTTCTGCTGTGAAAACCCCTGCAGGGAGAGGGTGGAGAAAACAACGGCTAAGATTCTTTTCATGTTCCGTGAAATTACCAACAGCGCTATAATTCTGTTATTTTTTTATGACGAACGGGCCACTAGCTTACCAGCGTACCTACATTCATGCCTTCCACCACTTTCAGCAGGTTCCCGGGTTTGTTCATATCGAAAACAATGATCGGGAGTTTGTTCTCCATACACAGGGTGAACGCGGTCATATCCATCACTTTCAGGTTCTGGGTGATACAATCCTGGAAACTGATCTTTTCAAATTTCACCGCATCGGGGAACTTTTCGGGATCGGCATCATATACCCCATCCACCCGTGTCCCTTTCAGGATCACATCCGCCTTCATTTCTATAGCACGCAAAGATCCTGCCGTATCTGTAGTAAAATAAGGATTACCTGTTCCCGCGCCAAAAATCACTACCCTGCCTTTTTCAAGGTGACGGAGCGCTTTGCGGCGGATATAGGGCTCGGCCACCTGTTCCATATTGATGGCGCTTTGTAAACGGGTGTAAACACCTATTTTTTCCAGCATCGCCTGCATGGCCATGGCATTGATCACCGTGGCCAGCATACCCATATAATCGCCATGCGCCCTTTCAATACCACTGTCGGCCTCGTTCATGCCACGGTAAATATTACCGCCGCCGATCACGATGGCCACCTGTACCCCCAAATCTGTTACCAATTTGATATCCTGCGCATATTGCTCGATAACCTTGGGATTAAAAGGATCGCCGGTGGGCGTTTCACCCAAAAGGGCCTCACCGGATAATTTGAGAAGAATACGCTTGAATTTGGGGAGCATGGACAGGTTGGTTTGAATGCAAATAACCTGAATTTTTGGGCAAATGCCAAAATGGTGTTTTCAAGGTAGTGTCTCTGCTTGGATGCAACATTATTTAGAGGATGTCACACTTAACCGCTAAGACGCAAGGGCGCAAAGAAACGCAAGGAGACCGGATACCTCGCGCAACCTTGCGACTTCGTGCCTTTGCGGTTAAAGGGCGAACTGGACACTACTTTTTCAACATACAAATCAGATATTTGAGTATATAAGCGCTAGTAAGCGGGGTAGTTAAACATTTGTATATTTAAAAGTTGTGTACAAGTTGAAACAAGACAAAAATCAGATGAGTACCAGTACGCGTATTTTATTCCTGCCATTATTCTCTATACTACTTATGTTTTCATGTGGTCAATCTGAGCAAAATTGCCTAATCGTAAAAACTGGTCGGTTTTTCTATTATTCTAAAATGCTAAATGACAAAATATTAGTCGAGCGAAACGATAGTACACAAATAGAATTTAGAAACAACAAAATCGTTTCTAAAAGTAGGATTTCGTGGAAAAGCAGTTGTTCTTATGATATGTTTGTCAATTCTTTAAATAACAATCTAAGCGAACAAGACTCAATAATTGCATCAATACCTTTGCATGTGGAAATTATTGCGTCTACAAAAGACTACTACGTCTGCAAATCATCTATGACAAGACCAGATATGAAGCTGGAGATGAAAGACACATTATATCTGCTCAAATAGTGAATAAACACTGCATACAACACCGGCATTGCAAAAGTTAGGCGAGAAAATTGTAAGTTCAAAATTTTTAAGCACTTGAATGCAAAATAGCTCACCTAAAAATAAAATCTGCACAATGGAACGAACTACGAATTTTTGTGCAATAAACGGGCCTTATGGTTACAAGTGGCTAAAACTTTCAGAACTGCACTATAAGCTTTTTTAGACAGACTTTGAAGAAGCTCATAATGCAGCCGTTGACATTACAGCGACTGCAAAATGTTTTTGGGAACTTAAAAGACTTGGTAAAATATAGACTGACAAACAAGAGCACCAACAGCTAACAAGGGTTTTGCGCCAAGCCGTTGTGCAAAGTGCTTACCGGTACTCGAAAAATCGCATATTTTTCTTACATTTGATAACAATGACTTATCAGGTAGACATATTAAACCCAAAGGCGGACAAACTCCTTCAAGACCTTGCTGATATGAAACTGATTTCACTTTCGAAAGCTTCAGACGATCCGTTTTTGACCATTGTGAAACGGTTGCGTAAAAAGACTGCGTATACCCCACCCAAACTGGATGATATTACAAAAGAAGTAGAAGCAGTAAGGTCTAAACGATATGCCGGTAAAAACAAAGCATAGAATTATCATCGACACAAACCTTTGATAAGCTTTCTTTTGACAAGTGGTTATTCAAGAATTGATTCTTTACTGGCAAACAACAGCATTATTCTGCTCTTCAGCCAGGAATTAATTGATGAATTTGTTACGGTAGCTCAGCGTCCCAAGTTCAAAAAATATTTCTCTCAAAGCGACCTCGAAGATTTACTGACAACAATGAGAACAAAGGCTGAATTTGTTACAGTAAGCTCCAGCTTTGCCATTTGTCGCGACCCCAAAGACAATTTCCTGTTATCATTGGCAAAAGACGGAAAGGCCACACATCTGCTTACTGGCGACAACGATCTCCTCGTTATGAAAAAGGTAGGTAAGACAAAAATCCTGACCATTGCCGAATATTTCTCAAAGCAATAACACGAGAGTGCAGCAACACCAGTCGGAGTGATCGCTGCCCATTACAAGCGTGCCGGAGAAGTTAAGACAGGTATGATGGGTGGTTAACCCTGTACCCATGATTTCATTAAGCACAGGTTTTCAATGATGTCAGTGCATAATCCGGAGAATCGGGATTGACAACGAGTTCCTGCCGCAATGGGTTGATCTGTACATCGAGATCCTCCATGGGAATAGCGCCAAGCAAGGGTTCTGCATCACCGGGCAATACCAGTGCACTACAGATACATTTCCGGTTCTGGAACCTTATCTCGATGGGCCCAACTACATCGCACCAGATAGACTGCTCATTGGCCAGCCGCGCCTTCCTTTTATCGTTAACCGGCAGTTGCAGTATCTGCTGGATATTTTCATTAATGGCCAGCATATAAGATCCGGTATCGACCAATACATTCACAAAAAGGCGTTTAATCTCATCCCGGTCAATATGGCCTTTTCGTTCCAGTATAATGTCTTCGACACTTATCAGTTCGATATCCGCATGTATCAGTCCCATAAAATTATTTGCCTGAAATTACGATTATTGAACTTTCCGGGATTAGGTATTTACCGCAATTTTTTGCCCCAGATGTTTTAATTTGACTTGCTTTTCACAAGAAAGTATTTTTCCATACCAACTACTAACCTGCATGCAACCCATTTCCTGTTTAAACTGCGGTAATAAGTTCCATGGCCATTACTGTTCCAACTGCGGGCAGAAAGCCACTGTCTCCAAACTTACCTGGGCAAGTTTGCTGAGAGAGTTCCTGCATTTTTTTACACATGCCGAGCATAGTTTTATTTATACCAGCCGCTCGTTATTTACCCGGCCCGGCCAGATCATAAAAGAGTTTCTCGACGGGAAAAGAAAAAAAGTACATAAGCCGGTAACCTTTGTACTGGTGTGGTTTGCTATTTACAAACTGGCAGATGCCGGTATCACACAGCTTGTTAAAACAATGGGCCTTACACTTCGGAAAACAGAATCGCTGCTGGGTATTAAATGGACTGGCCCCAGGAATGAAACATTGGAGCAGAATGAGAACCTGATCACCATCGTACTGATGGCGCCGATACTGGCACTGATCGGGTGGGTGGTTTTCCGGAAAACAAAAACCAGTTTTGTAGAAAGATGGGTAGCTATTTTATACGGCTTTGCCTATACTGTCATCTTTTCTTTATTACTCACCATTCTTGGTTTGCTCATCAAACTGCTGGCGCCGAACACAGCTACCGGTGTTGTAAACGATATTTACTTCCTGATTTATTACCTCAGTATTGCGTGGTTTATTTATGGGTTTGAGAAAGTGTACCGGCCACGTTTATCAAAGACGCAACAGATCATATTTGCTTTGCTGATGTCGCTGGTGGCCAATTATATTGCGGATGTGATGTGGTATTTATTGTATTGGTTGATACCCCCCCAGGCGTAACATCATTCGCAATACTCTTTGAAAGCTGATACCCTGATTTCTTGATGGCCTACCAGGGCTCCAACCACTTATATCTTGACGAGGCCATTTTTGACCGCATAAAGGGCGAGGCCAACCCTTGTATGAAGATTCAGTTTTTCAAACAGCGTATCCCGGTAGCTTTCGACGGTTCTGGGGCTACAGAACATTTTTTCCGAGATCTCTTTATAGGTAAGTTCCGTACAGGCATAGTTCAGAAATTCTACTTCCCGGTCTGACAGCTTAACGGTTTGTGATTCAGGATTGTCAAATGCGATGTTGCGGATCAATTTATTGGTTGCCCATTCAGGGTAATAATAACCTTTCGTTACCAGTTCCTGCAGGGCCTTCTCCAGTTCGGAGGGATGTACATTCTTATGGAGATATCCGCGCGCACCGGATTTGATCATACGGATGATCGTCTGTTCATCATCCTGCATGCTCAGCGCCATCACTAGCATTTGCGGGTATTTTTCTTTTACCTGCCTGGCTACTTCAAAGCCATCCATTACCGGCATAGATACATCAAGCAAGAGGATATCGGGTACCTGTTTTTTATTGTGGCATAGATGGAAAAACTGTTCCCCGCTTTCCATTTCGGCGATCACCTCATAACTCCTGAACTGGGAGATAATCGAACCCAGCGCTTTGGCTATCAGCAAATGGTCATCAACAATGGCAACAGAGTATGTCATACTTTAAATTTTACCGGCAGGAATAAACAGGTTTAGCCGGGTACCGCCGCCCGGTGTAGACACAAGATCCAGATCGGCCCCTATCAATGCTGCACGCTGGTACATATTCTGTAACCCGATACCTGCTGTCTGCTGTTCAGGCAAAAAGCCGGATCCGTCATCCTTTAATACCATAAAAAGACCATCATGCGAATGCAGGGATATAGTTATGTTTTTACAGGCGCTATGCTTCAGGCTGTTTTGTATAAATTCCTGAACGATGCGATACAGCACGTTCTTGTTTGCCGAAGTGATGGCCGGTTCATTTTCTGCCGACAGAACAACTCTGCATATACCCGATGCCGTTATCCGCTCACATTCGTTACGAAGCAATTTTACGAGGCTGGTGCCTGTTGTGCCCGACTCAACAAGTGAGCGGGATAACTGACGCAGATCGATAAGGGATTCATTGATCACTGATCCGATCGATTGTAACTCGTTGTCAATCTCGGGGTATTTACCGACATACGAAAGGTTCTGTACATACAAAGCGGCGAGGGTCAGTTTCTGTCCTACATTATCGTGAATATCCCGGCCGATATACTGCATGGCCTGTTGCTGACTCTCCAGTTGTGCTGTCAGTATCTCTTTATGGTGTATCTCCTGCAATACCTCTTTTTCTTTTTCATGAATAAGCTTACGCTTCCGGTACCGGAAAATAAATACCAGTATGCCGGCAATAAATATCACCAGCAGCAAGTTCGCAGTTATGATAAAGAGGTTGAATTCGGTTTTCCCCATATGATGCCTATCGAGAATGAAAGATACATAAGGCAGTTTAATGCCATCATGATATATGAATACACCCAGAAAGTTTCGCGGTAACTCCTGTACATCAGGTTACGCATACCAAAATAGGGAAAGCTGCCGAGATAAAATATCAGCAGCCCCACACTCACCCAGAATACCGCATTGTTCCTGAAATACAATATCTGCGGACTGTTGGAAAAATGGACAAAAAACATGAGTATCAATACCAGCAATACCAGGTTGCCGCCACTATACGAAAGAGAAGAGAACCAGTACGACGAACGGTATGCGTCGGCTGAAAGAACATAGGTATCCAGTATCCACAGCAAAAGATACAGGATCGCTCCCGCGATAGCCGTTTTGCGTGTTCCCGGTATTTCGCGCTGACGTGAGAGCAGCCAGAAGAAAAAGAAAAATTCCCCTGGTATCACAAGGTAATGATACATGTTGCGGTTTACCAGCGGCATCTTAAGAAAATGAAGGTACTGGCCGGTTATTTCAGCAAGTACGATCAGCCATAAGTAACCGATGAACCATTTCAGGTGGGTGTGTTTCCATTTCTTCCAGCAGATGATTCCTGAAACAGCGGCCAGTATTTCAAAGCCTTTCAGCACATATTCCAGGGTCGACATGATTTCCTTTGGCATCTTGTTTTTTTGGAGGGTTTAAAATGCGTTACCATCTTCATTATCCGGTGGTACGAGGCTGCCATGATTTTGAATGGACGATTTCGTGTCTCCTGACCCGCCCGAAGGCTTTTTCAGCAGCCACTGGTTGGAGGATGTAAGCATTAAAATAGAAGGATATCTTGGAGCGCTTGAACGCAGCCTTGCATCTGGACGGGGACCGGGCGCAGTTGCATTATGCGGCATAACATCCTTTATCTTGACAAGCTTGCTTTTCGTTGGTAAACCCGGATCACAATCGTAATAAACTCCCTTGTCATCATACGCGGGTACCATAAATACCGTCATGCTGTTATCGTATTTTTTATCGGGAATATGCAGATCCGGGTTGGCCCTCATCGGAGCCTCGTCAGGATACACAGAAAAATAGATGCGCACACCTAAATCGGGTATTTCTTTGCTGTTAAGCGTAGTACAGGCTTGCCGCTCTATTTCCCAGAGAAAATTTTTCATTGTTTCCAGCGTAAATAACACGCTGCGTGTATGTTGTTTGCCTTTGGCTAAGGGAACATTTTTCATTCTTTCATTAAACCCGGATGCGAGTTGAACAGCCGTACCGGCAGATAGTTTACCAACACGCGAAACATTGGTATAGTCATACTTAATGCATGAAGCTGCTACATTGTCGTCTTTTTTCCAGGAAACAAAGTACAACAGGCAAATAGTAAGCACATTGGTAAGAATGAGCGCTTTTTTCATAATTAGTAGGTTTTGGTTGTGAAATGATGCATTAAAAGTAGTTCCCAGTTCTGTTACAAGATACTGTGCCATATCCGCAGATACTAACCGTTAAGTACATTTTAATCGCGCAAATCCTTATCCAGTAAAGGTTATAGCGAATCCCTGCACTTTTCATTTTCCGTTGTTCAACTATTCATTTACCGTTAAAAGACGGTAACCGGTATCGCTTAAAAAGACGGCATAAACAGTTGTATACACATTGCAGGCGTCTTGTGTCTGTTACAGTTTTGCAACGTGTTCAAAAAACAACACGCATTTATCACCTCAAACCGATTATCATGAAACAATTTATTTTTTCCAGCAGGCACATCATCGCTGTCTGCTTATGCTTACTGTTCTCCACCTTATATGGACAGGATACAACAGAACAAAGAGCAAGACAGAAATACCAGCAACTAAAAACAAAAGAGATCAGCATCGACCGTTTTGTTGAGATCCATAAACTGGAAAATGCACGGCAGTCTTTATTGATCAAAAATCCCAAATCTGTTTATACCCTTGCCGGGCTCAGCGGTAATACGCCCTGCGGCAACGGAGATTTCGAATCAGGATTGATTACCGCTGAATGGTCGGGTGCGTATGGAACACTCGGTATAGCAACCACCAATGGGGGTACCCTCAATAGTCTTTCACTCACAGCAGGGCTCACACCGGTTACGGGTGGTAGCGCCAATCTTAACCAACCAGGGGCCCGGCATACACTGGTAACATCGCCGGATAACGATGCAACTACGGGCATGCCTGTTACCGCGCCGCTCGTCATTAACGCGTCAACCAAAGCCATCAGGATAGGTAATTCTGTAAATGGGGCCAATGTTGAAATGGTTTCTAAAACCTTTACGGTTACTGCTGCCGAGTCGCTGATCCGTTTCTGGTATGCAGTTGTATTGCAAAGCCCCAATCACACACAACAGGAAAATCCATACTTCCATGTACGGGTGGTGGATAACAGTACCAATACCGAACTCGGCAATGTGGTCAACATGGGAACCAATGGTAAAGTCATCGCGGACAGGAACAACCCGTTCTTCAAATCAAAAACGGTGAATGGCGAGATTGTCAATTACAAGGAATGGAGTTGTGCCGAAATCAATCTTGCCGCACATGTAGGCAAGCGTGTCACCATTCAATTCATTACAGCCGATTGCACGCTTGGCGGGCATTACGGCTATGCTTACATAGATAATATCTGCGGAAGCTGTCAGGGAAGCCCTGAAGGAAGTATAGCACTCAACCGCGGCAAGAGTGATACCTGCGGAACGGGTAAAATTTCCGTGGATTATACCCTTCCGAAGAACGGCACACAAACCGGCGCTCTTTCCATTAAACTGGATATTATTCAAAATGGCACAGTAATTACTTCCATTAACAGCGGCGCTATCACGGGTAATATTACCGGAACGTATTCCTTCGGTATCAGTCCCTTGCTGTTATCCAGCCTGAACAGCAACCTGGGAGGATTTGACTATGTTGCAACAGGAACTTTCAGTTTAAATAATGTGGTGTATGCCACCAAAACAAGTGGAACATTTCCCGTTGGTCTTGTAGCCGGCGCCAACAACGATTATAAGATCGCTTGTGGTGGTGGTGTTACCGGCGGCACCACCGCCTGTGGTTGTCCCAATGTTACCAATCTTGTAAAGAACGGCGACTTTGAAAGTGGATCCGGTGGTTTTAGCTCACAATTCAAATCATTCACAGGCGGGATACTGCTGCCCGGAACTTTTGCAGTAGCCAGTTCTACAAATTATAAATCGTTTTGTGCCAACTGGAACATAGCCGACCCAGGTACGAATATGTGTAATAAGAATTCAACAAGAAGCAATGGCCAGTTCCTGGTAGTAAACGGACAGACGGGACAAGCCCCTGTGGCCGCGTGGACACAAACGATATCGCTCTCTGCCGGAAAAACGTATAAGTTCTGTGCGCGGTTAAGAAACTTGCCACAGTGCTGTTTTGATGTAAAACCACAGGTTTCCCTAAGCTATTTTGACGGCACCCAGAACAGAACCACAGCGCCTGTAACTGTTAACCAGGTGCAGGGCAATGCCTGTGACTGGCTCAATTATTCGGTAGATATCACCATCCCGCAAAATGCACCAGCCACATTTAATGCACAGATCAGCATCATGCTCAATCAAAGCCAGCCAGGTGATGGCAATGACCTGGCCATCGATGATCTCTCACTCATCCAGCTGAACCCGATGCCAGCAACTCAAATTGATTTCGGGGAAAATATTTCTGGTATCAATTCAGCCGGGCAATATACCATCACGGCCATTACAACACCACTGGCCCCGGGCGATACATTCGGATGGGAAGTACAGGAGATAGACAATACAGGTAATACACTTTCTTCCCTGGTCAATCAGCCCGCATGGCTCAGCAATCCTTTGAGTTGCAACTTCAGCGGCTATACATTTGTTGCCAATAAACGGTACCGTATTATCAGGACCACTTCCGGAAATTGTAATAGTCTTGGTGCTGTAGCACATACTTACAGCAAGGAAATTACTGCCAACCGCATTGTAGCCAAAAGAGACGAAACCTACAGGATCGTTTTACAAAACCAAAATAAATAAGGCAAAATAAAAAGAGGGCACAATAATTTGTGCCCTCTTTTTTATCAGGATGCATTGAAGGATTAACCCAATGCCACACGCTTAAACTCAATCACTTTCACATCACCGGCAGATTTCAGGTAAGCTTCAACAGTGATGCCTCCGTCTTTTACAAAAGCCTGGGCCAGCAAAGTGTTCTCTTTAAAGAATGCATTCAGTTTGCCTTCTGCGATCTTAGAGATCATTTCATCAGGTTTACCGGCCATTTTAGGATCGGCTTTCATGGTGTCAACCACAATCGCTCTTTCCCTTTCTACGGTTTCAGCAGGGATGCTGTTCGCATCTACCGCCAATGGGTTCATGGCTGCGATCTGCATGGCCACATCTTTACCCGCTTCTTCAGCGGCAGAAGACATACCCACCAGTACACCCATACGGTATGAACCGTGGATATAAGACGCTACATAAGGCGCTTCAATTCTTTCAAACTTGGCAACACCGATTTTTTCGCCGATAGCAGCCAGTTTATCATTAATCAGGTCTGATACTTTTGCACCGTTCACGCTTACTTCGTTCAGTTCTTCTGCACTTTTTACATTGTTGGCCACTGCTGCATCGGCAATGCTCTGTGCAAAAGCAACGAAGTCTGCATTTTTAGAAACGAAATCGGTTTCGCAGCTGATGCAAACGATAAAACCGGTTTTGTTATCAGCCGTTGTTTGGGCAATGATCACACCTTCTTTCGCTTCACGGTCGCTGCGTTTGGCGGCAACTTTCTGTCCCTGTTTGCGCAGCCAGTCGATAGCGGCTTCAAAATCACCATTGGTTTCTGTCAGTGCTTTGCGGCAATCCATCATACCTGCGCCGGTTGCCTGGCGGAGTTTGTTGATGTCGGCAGCAGTTATATTTGTTGTTGTCGTAGACATAAATTCTAATTAATAATTGATAATTAATAATTAGTAATTGTAATTAATAATACTGCAATAACTGATCTCTCAATTATTAATTATTAATTATTAATTACTAATTCAACGTTTAGCGTGGTCCTCCGCCACCCGCAGGTCTGCGGTTGCTTGGTACGCGACGTTTAGGAGCGCCTGCACCTCCGGGTGCGGCACCACCGGTAGTGTTACCACCACGGCCACGGCCACCACGACCACTTTCTGCCTGTGCTTCAGCTTCCAGTCTGCGTGCTTTCGTTTCGTTCTCGTTGTTGGCATCATCAGATTCATCATCATCTTTTGAAGCCTGGCGCTCAGCCAAACCTTCAGCAATGGCCGCAACGATATAATTGGTGATGATAGCGATTGATTTCGTAGCATCATCATTAGAAGGAATCGCAAAATCAACTTTATTAGGATCGCTGTTGGTATCAACCATACCAAAAGTGGTGATGCCTAAACGCTTTGCTTCAGCCAGTGCAATATGCTCGTGACCGATATCAACCAGGAACAAAGCTGCCGGCAGACGGCCCAGCTGAGCGATACCGCCCAATACTTTCTCCATTTTATCCCTGTCGCGGCTTAAAGTAAGACGTTCTTTTTTGGTCAGGCTCTCAGCGCTGCCATCAGCCAGCATTTTTTCAATGCTCTGCATTTTCTTCACGCTCTTACGAACGGTGTTGAAGTTGGTCAACATACCACCTAACCACCTTTCAGTAGCAAACGGCATGTTTACACGGCGGGCACATTCGCTCACGATCTCTTTTGCCTGTTTTTTGGTAGCCACGAACATGATCTTTTTACCGCTTTTGGCGATCTGTTTGATAGCAGCCGCAGATTCCTGCAGGTGATCAACAGTTTTGTTCAGATCAATGATGTGAATGCCTTTTTTCTCAGCAAAGATGTAAGGCAACATCTTGGGGTTCCACTTCTTTTTCAGGTGACCAAAATGAACGCCGGCCTCCAGGAGTTGTTGCTGTAATGAAGTGTTATTTTCCATTGTATTGATTGTATAATTGTTAGTGTTTTACTTTTCTGTCGATAGTCCATAGACCATTGTCCATAGGATTCTGATAACCATGGACCATCGACTATGGACCATGGACCAACGATTAACGTTTGCTGAACTGGAAGCTTCTACGTGCTTTCTTATGACCGAATTTCTTACGTTCAACACCACGTGGATCACGTTTCAACTGACCGGCTGCTTTTAAAGCAGGACGGAACTCAGGGTTCACCTCGAGCAATGCGCGGGCGATACCGAGTTTGGCAGCTTCGGCCTGGCCTTTCAAACCACCGCCTTGTGCGTTGATCACGATGTCTAATTTACCCACCATGTCAGCCGTTTTTAAAGGCGACTCAACCTGGTTTTGTAAATACACCAGTGGAAAATAAGCTTTATAATCTTTGTCGTTCACAGTGATCTTACCATCGCCCTTTGTAACAAACACACGGGTAACGGCTTCTTTACGGCGACCAACTGCATTTTTTTGTTTTTCCATTTGTTATGCTTGATGCTTGGCGCGTAACGCCAAAAGCAGTTTTTAAAATTTTAATTCCTTAGGTTGTTGAGCTGCGTGTGGATGGGCGGCGCCTACATACACAAACAGTTTTTTGTACATTTTACGACCGAGGCGGTTTTTAGGAAGCATGCCTTTTACAGCTCTTTCCATAACCACTTCCGGGCGACGACGCAGCAAGTCCTCGGCAGCTTCTTCCTTTTTACCACCTGGGTAACCGGAATAGTTGATGTACTGTTTCTGTTCGCCTTTGTTGCCGGTAAAAACAACCTTTTCGGCATTAATGATGATTACATAATCGCCACAGTCAACGTGTGGGGTGTAATACGCTTTGTTCTTACCGCGAAGAACAGAAGCGATTTTAGATGCGATACGTCCTACGGTTTGATTAGTACCGTCAACCACATACCAGTTGTGCTGTACGGTAGCCGCGTTCGCATGCTTGGTGGTGAAATGGAGTTTACTCATGATTTTTCTGTTTTAATGAAACCAGCGCTATCCCGCCAGTTAAAAATGGACGGCGAAGGTAGCCCCGAACTACTCATTTTTCCAAAGAAATCGGGAAGTATTTTGAAGCGAACCTTTGTAAATAATTGATTTTCAATAATTATTTTGTCGTTATTTTAAAACTTCTTCCTTTATTACCCAGCTTTTTACCGCTGGCCCGGCTGTTGTTGCGTCGCACACTTCGGCAGTAGGATGTTGGCCCGGCTGTTTTTTTTGCCACAGATGGCACAGATTAGCACAGATTTTCCTGTCACACGAAAAGTTGGCAATTTGCCAACTTTTCGTATTTTTACGCCGTATTCACTGCAAGAGCAATAATGGGTCGTGTTTTTACGGTTATTTGACAGCGTTTAAACCACTACAATAGCTTCTTGTCAGGATCGATCCTACAACCATATAATCAGAAACAATAACAGAAATATGCACAATTGGTTTATTATTGAAACAGAAGCCGAATATGACAAGGCTATGGCGCGTTTTCAGGAAATCAAGTATGCCAAAAAGGGAACGATTGAGCAGAAAGAAAAAATGCTTCTCGTGCATTTGCTCAGCGACTTTGAAGAAAAAAATTATTCACTGGGAGAAATTGACCCTATCGAATTCATTAAAATACGCATGCATGATTTTGGCTATAAACCCGCAGATCTTGCCCGCGAGTACGGTGACAAAGGAACTGTAAGCAAGGTGTTGAACTACAAACAAGCGCTGTCGCTTACCATGATCAGAAAATTCAGCCGCATACTGCAGATACCCGTCGATGCATTAACCAAAGAATACGAACTCAGATAATCAGCCATATTGACCTATCGCAAATTCCAGGCAACCCAACTATTTACCGGCACAGAAATGCTCAACGGCAGTTCTGTTCTTATTACAGACGCAACCGGCAAAGTCGAAGACATTATAGATATACAGGATGCCGGCGGGGATATCCAGCAACTGGATGGTGTGTTATCACCCGGCTTCATCAACTGCCACTGCCATCTCGAACTCAGCCACATGAAGGGGCTGATACCTGAGCAAACCGGGCTGGTGGATTTTGTTTTCAAAGTGGTTACCGAGCGGCATTTTGCAGAGGAAGAAATTCTTGATGCGATCGCCAGGGCAGAAGATGATATGATCGCTAACGGTATTGTTGCCGTAGGTGATATCTGCAACAACCTGCTTACCCTTCCACAAAAACAAGAAAGACGTTTAGCTTATTACAGTTTTATAGAAACCAGCGGTTGGCTACCGGCGGTTGCTGAAACGCGTTTCAACCGTTCCTTTGAGTTTTACGAAGCTTTCCAAAAACTACAGACTACAGACCACAGACCACAGACCTCCCTCTCCCCCCATGCCCCCTATTCGGTTTCTGACAGGTTGTGGTCATTAATGCAGCCTTTTTTCCCCGGCAAAACAGTTACTATCCATAACCAGGAAACAGATTTTGAAGATGCTTTGTTCCGCAGTGGCGAAGGTGATTTTTCACGTATGTATGAAATGATGAAACTGGATACTTCGTTCTTTCAACCGACAGGTAAAAGCAGTCTTCAATCATACCTGTCAAAGCTTTCCGGTGCAGCGCAGGTTATCCTCGTGCATAATACCTTCACCAAAGAAGCGGACATTGTTTTTGCAGAAAGTGAATTATCCAATCTCAACTGGTGTCTCTGTATCAATGCCAATCAATACATCGAGCGGGCGCTACCTCCTGTTGATCTGCTTAGAAAAAACGGTTGTTCCATTGTTATCGGAACAGATAGCCTTGCGAGTAACCATAGTCTCAGCATATTGGATGAATTGAAAACTATCCGTCAACATTTTCCTTCCCTGTCTTTCGCCGAACTCCTGCAGTGGGCAACCATCAATGGCGCAAACGCTTTGCAGGTGAATGATCAGTTGGGAACTTTTGAAAAAGGCAAAACGCCGGGAGTGATCTTACTGCATGACATGGAAAATGATAACATTCACAGCACAACAACTGTAGAAAAGTTACTTTAACCAATCTGTGCCTTCTGTGGCAAGAAAAGTATTGCCACAGAAGGCACAGATTGAGTCGTTCAGGAAAGTATCTCCTGGAGAATTGACAGGCTTTTCATCTCTCCAAAATCGGAAATATGCAGCGCCAGGTATGTCTGATACGCCTGTAATAATTCACGGCGGGTAGTACGGTTCAAGGCAATGGCTTCGAGATCATTATAAAACTGTACAGCTAACAATTGCGAAGTAAACTTTGCGGGTAGTCCTTCAAGATAATAAGGATGCAAAGGGCTTTCGGGAACAAATACGCCTGCCTGCAGATCTACAAAAGGGGTTTGATCAGAATAGGTCCCCTGCATCTGGAAACCCAGTTCGGCGGCAAGATGTAAAGTGAAATACAGGGGTAAATTGCCGGTTAAGGTATCGTTGCCTTTGTCAAGTTGTTTTAACGTGTCTTCGATCAGGTGAAAGAGTTCGGGGTTAGCCTCGGGTTGTTTGAGGCTATGCTGTAGCAATTCTATCACATACATAGCCACGGTATTTTTTACTACATCAAACAATACTTTCTCATACAAATAACTCCACTGGTATTCTTTGATGAACTGTAATTGCTTGAGTTCATTGTGGTAGACCTCCATGTCGAGCATGGCCGATGGCTGAAAGAATCCTGCTTTGCCACCTGATTTTTTACTTTCCTGGCGCACACCTTTTACGATATAACTCTGTATCCCGAACAGTTCGGTGTACACCGTGGTGATAATACTGGTATCACCATATTTTACGGTGCGTAATACAATTCCTTTTGTCGTGTGAACCATTTACTGTGGGTTTCTCTGCGTAAACTCCGCGCGCTTTGCGGCTCTGCGGTGAGAAAACTTCCGGAGATGAACCACTAAGGCACTAAGACACGAAGTTAGCACAAAGGGTCAGACCACTCCGGTAAACTGTTTAAGGAACCGGACATCATTCTGTGAGTATAACCGCAGGTCATTCACCTGGTATTTTAATTGGGTGATGCGTTCTACACCCATACCAAAGGCGAAACCGGTGTATTTGTTGGAATCGATGCCAAAATTATCCAGCACATTCGGATGCACCATACCGCTGCCGAGTATTTCGACCCAGCCGGTGTGTTTACAGATATTACAACCATCTCCACCGCAGATCAGGCAACTGATATCCATTTCTGCACTGGGTTCTGTAAATGGAAAATAGCTGGGACGGAAACGGACCTTCACATCCTTGCCGAACATTTCCTGTACAAAAAAGTAAAGAGTCTGTTTCAGGTCGGCAAAACTTACGTTCTCATCCACGTATAATCCTTCTACCTGGTGAAAGAAACAGTGGGCACGTGCACTGATGGTCTCATTTCTATATACACGGCCCGGGCATATTACCCGGATCGGCGGTTTTTGTGTTTCCATTACCCTTGCCTGTACACTGCTGGTATGCGTACGCAGCAGCCAGGAAGGATTTTGATTGATATAAAACGTATCCTGCATATCACGCGCAGGATGGTCCTCAGGCAGGTTCATGGCGCCGAAATTGTGCCAGTCATCTTCTATTTCGGGACCCTCAGCCACAGCAAAACCCAGTCTTTTAAAGATGGATACGATCTGGTTCCGCACAATATTCAGGGGGTGACGGGTGCCAACGGGAACAGGGCTGCCGGGCAGGCTCCAGTCGATCAGTTGTGAGTTGTCAGATGAGAGTTGTGAATTATTTTCTTTCAGCGTTTCATACTTCGTTTCCACAAACAGTTTAAAATCATTCAATACCTGTCCGAATTCCTTTTTGCGCTCATTGGGTACGTTCTTCATTTCACCCATAATGGCTTTTACCAGTCCCTTGGTACCCAGGTATTTGATACGGAATTCTTCCACAGCTTCCGGGGTATTGGCTTCAGCTGCTGCAATTTCCTGGCGATAGTTGTCGATCTGTTGTACTAACTGTTCCATCGGGCGAAGGTAAGAAAAGCTTACAGCTTACAGCCTATCAGCTATCAGCAATACCCCAATAAGGATCTCCTTCGGGCGATTTAACAGTCTGATACCAGCCTATGACTGATAACTGACGGCCAAAAAACCCTACATTTGCCCTTGCACCAATTGAATTTATGGATTACAATACTTCAAGAAATTACCTGGGCATGCGTGAATATGGTCGCCATGTACAGAAGATGGTAGAATTTCTACTGACCATCGAGGACCGTGAGAAACGCCAGCAGCAGACGCAGTCGGTGATAGAATTAATGGGCTTCCTGAACCCCCACCTGAAAAACGTGGAGGATTTCCGTCATAAATTATGGGACCATCTTTTCTTTATCAGCGATTTTAAGCTGGATGTGGACAGCCCGTACCCTATCCCACAGAAAGAAACCTATAAGCAGAAACCGGATCCATTACCTTATCCCAAGCGCCATCCCAAATATGCGCATCTGGGCAAGAACCTGGAAGTGGTGATCAATAAAGCGCTGAGCGAAGAGGACCCCGAAAAGAAAGCAGGGTTTGCACATGCCATCGCTTATTACATGAAACTGGCTTACAGTAACTGGCACAAAGAACTGGTACATGATGATACCATCCGTACCGAACTCAACAGCATTACCGGCGGACAACTCGAATTCAGCAATACGCCATATATCAAACACCGCAACCAGATCGAACGTGATGATTATCCATCACGCGGTGGACGCTGGCAACAGAATTTTGGCGGACGCAACCAGGGCGGTGGTAACCGTAACCAGGGCGGCGGCAACCGCAGCGGCGGCGGTAACAACCGCAACCAGAGTGGTGGTGGAAACCGTGATAATAACCGCAATGGCGGCGGCAACCGCGATAATAACCGTAATGGCGGGGGTGGTAACAGGAGTGGCCAGGGTGGCCAGTTTAAGAAGCGGTATTAATTTATTTGTCTGTTTATACAATAGTAAAGCGCCCTTTGAGGCGCTTTTTTTATACAGAGACTTCCACCGGATAACCAATCAACAAGTAAATCAATCAACTATATTCGTGATACATTTCAAATCCACTTATTATGAGCTCATTTGAAGTCATCGGCGGAAGAAAATTAAAAGGGGAGATCATTCCGCAGGGAGCGAAAAATGAAGCACTGCAAATTTTGTCCGCAGTATTACTGACTGCGGAACCCATCACCATTTCAAATATTCCCGATATACTGGATGTGAACCTGCTGCTCGAACTGCTGAATGATATCGGTGTGAAAATTACGCGTCTTGCAAAAGACACCTGCACTTTTCAAGCCGATGCGGTGGATGCAGATTATCTCGCATCAGATGCGTTCCGAAAAAAAGGCGGCAGGCTGCGCGGCAGTGTAATGTTTGCCGGCCCCATGTTATCAAGATTTAAAAAAGCGTATATCCCAAAACCCGGCGGTGATAAGATCGGTCGGAGAAGGCTGGACACCCATATCATCGGTTTTGAAAAACTGGGCGCCAAATATGAATACGATGATGAAGCAGGCTGTTTCAAATTATCTTCAGCGCAACTGAGGGGTGCTTTTATGTTATTGGATGAACCTTCCGTAACAGGTACTGCCAATATTGTGATGGCAGCCGTACTGGCAGAAGGTATTACCACCATTTACAACGCCGCCTGTGAACCTTACCTGCAGCAACTCTGCAAAATGCTCAACAGGATGGGCGCAAAGATCAGCGGTATCGGCAGTAATATGCTGATCATTGAAGGTGTTACCGTACTACACGGAACGGAACACCGTATGCTGCCCGACATGATCGAGATCGGCAGCTTTATCGGCATGGCCGCTATGACGCAGAGCGAGATCACCATTAAAAATGCAGGCGTTGAACACCTTGGTGTGATACCGGAAAAATTTCGTCAGTTGGGTATTCAATTCGATATCAAAGGAGATGATATTTATATTCCTTCGCAGGATGTATATGAGATACAGACTTTCCTGGATGGCGGTATTTTAACCATTTACGATCATCCATGGCCCGGGTTTACACCTGATTTATTAAGTATTGTTTTGGTAGTTGCCACACAGGCAAAGGGAAGTGTGCTTGTTCACCAGAAAATGTTCGAGAGCCGTTTATTCTTTGTAGATAAACTGATCGATATGGGCGCACAGATCATTCTTTGTGATCCGCACCGTGCAACTGTTATTGGTCTTGGCAGGAGCCATCCACTTCGTGGCATCACCATGAGCAGCCCGGATATACGCGCCGGTCAGGCATTGCTGATCGCTGCATTGAGTGCAGAAGGAAAAAGTGTGATACAGAATATTGAGCAGATCGATCGGGGGTATCAGCATATCGATACACGTTTACAGGCACTGGGGGCGGAGATTAAGCGGGTTTCTTGATAGCTGGTGGGGTCTTGTGAGGACACAAGACCGGCGGAGTGCCGTTTTTGTGTCCTCACAAAAACCACTTACACCCGGGTACAAATACGCTATACTGTTTTATTCCATCAGGATACCTTGTATGTAAATACAAGAATGGAATACGGCAGTCTTTACTTTTATACATCATCCACTCACCAACACAGGTGCCTGATCCGGCAATATGACTTTTACAAAGTCATTACAGACTCTCTTTCATTTCTGCACAAAAGAAATTGTATCAGGGTATATGGTTTTGTTATTATGCCCAATCATATTCATTTTATCTGGCAGATGCTGAAGCCGAATGGCAGGGAAAGTCCGGTGGCCAGCCTGATGAAACATACGGCTCATTGTTTCCAGGTTCATCTTCAGAAACACGATCCTGTCGATCTCACTAATTACATGGTTGACTGGCGCAGCAGAAAATATAATTTCTGGCAGCCGGAGCCTGACTGGTTTATATTATTTAAAGAAAAAACTACGCTGCAAAAGCTGAACTATATTCATCAAAATCCTTTGCAGGAAAAATGGAAACTGGCAGATGAACCTGCAAGATATCGATACTCATCTGCGTTGTTTTATGAAACCGGATCTTCTGAATTTGATTTTTTATATGACTATAGGGATTATTCTGACAAAATTTAAACTCCTGCTGGGTCTTGTGAGGACACAAGACCGGCGCCCCGCCGTTTTTGTGTCCTCACAAAAACACCTCAGAAGGTTTGCGGAAACATACGAGCAACACACCGGACTTATTTGAATTTCTTCAGATACGCTTCCGCAAACCTTTCCCCCATCAGCCTTTGCCCTTCGGTATTAAAATGAACCGTATCTCCTTTATGCGCAAGGTCACTGGTGCTGGTCACGGTCGTTCGTTTATCGGTTGAAGGATACCCTTGTATCACACGATTGATTGCCTGCCAGCTTTCCGGGTCATTTGAGTAGGCGCCAAGTTCTCCTATTAAAACAGGAAGCTGTTCATCACCCGCAGTATTTCTGAAAGCTGTAAACAGCGTTTGCAATCTGTCGTGGTACAAGGGTATGGATCTTTTGTTCGCATCACTTTCTCCCTGGTGCCATAAAACAGCTTTGATATCGCCATACTGTTTAGCCCACGCTATTTTCTCCCGGAAATTGGAAAATAATTTTACACCGCGGTAAACAGAGTCCCCGATCCATTGGCTTACAGAACTGCCACCGATGGCCGTGGGTATCATCAATACACTGATGTTAGCAGGTATTTGTTTTAATAGCCTGTTTGCAAATGCATAACCGCAATCAAGTCCCGCGCGTGTAGGTTCATAAAAATGGAAAGGCTCTTTGGCGTACACCAGTTGCCCTGCTGCATTAATGGTGAGTACCCTTTTATTAACAAGCGTATCCTGCGGCTCCACCTGCCCGCGACCAGCCATGTTGGACTGACCAGCCATGATGAATACCCATATATCTTTTTTTGCCGGGACCTGTTGAACGATCTCTGTCGCTTTTGGAAAATACTTTGTCCGTTCATCCTGCAGGGTAACGGAGAAGGAAAGAGAAAAACAGGTGAGGATCAGCAGGATTTTTTTCATATACTAACTGTCCTATAAATATAAACGCTTTTCTCATATTGGCCCATTAACTACAAACGCTTTGTTAATGACGGTGTACAGCCATTCTTCATCGGTAAATGCCGGATGTTAACAATTACAGGCACGAGAATTGCCATAAGTTTCGCAGAAAAACTTGTTATATGAAAAACAATTACAAACCTATACTCACCGGCCTGCTGCTTACTGTCAGTTTGTTCGGTGTGGCCCAACGTTCACAGGAACGGGGTGGGGATCGTGGTGGCCAGAGAGGTGGTGAGGCCCGTCAATCCAATCCTTCCCGTTCATTTGAAAACAGGCAGCAACGGCAACCCGACAGGTCAGCAGGTATGCAGCGTTCTGAGCAAAGACCAACTGTACAACGCGCACCAGATGTCCAGCGGAACAATGATAATAGACAGCGCGAGTTCCAGCAAAGACAATCGCAACAAAATACCGCGCGTTCGCAGGATATCCAGCGGAATACTGATAACCGCCAGCGCGAATGGCAGCAAAGACAACAGCAGCCTGCACAACGTTCGCAGGGTGTTCAAAGAAACAATGATAACAGGCAGAAAGACTGGCAGAACCAGCAAAACGCACAACGTTCGAGGGAAGTAAACCGTTCTTTTGACAACAAACGTTTTGAAGCAAGAAGGGACCAGGCACGTGTAAACAGCCGGCCTTCTTCTTATGACCGGAGATATTCCAATGTTGCGAGAAACAGGACCTATGCCTATAATTACCGCCCGCGTTATAGCCGCCCCCCGGTAGTTTTTGGCGCACGCAGGTATTATAGTTTTTACAATTACGCCTATCATCCTTACCGTCCCTATGCTTACGGATCTTTCTTTCACCCGGTAGGTTATTTCAGCCTGCGTTTAGGATCCGCCGCTATCAGTATTGCACTGAACAACCGCAATTACTGGTACGACCAGGGCGTTTACTATGAACCTTATAACAATGGCTACCAGGTAGTGCCTGCACCGCAGGGCGCGTATATCAGCCAGCTTCCTTATGGATACAGTACCATTGAACTATCGGGTAATACCTATTATTATTTCGCGGGCGCATTCTATGCAACCAGCCCGCAGGGTTTTTATGTGACCCCCGCTCCTCCCGGTGCCATCGTTTACGATCTGCCGGAAGGTTGTGAGGAGATCAGTGCGGGAGATATTACCTATCTCCAGTATAACGATACCGTTTTTCAACCCATTGTTATTAATGGAAGAAATGCATACGAAGTGGTGGAACTGGATGAGGATTATGACTAAACTTTTGCATACACATAAAGCCGCCGCATTTGCAGGCGGCTTTTTATTGCTTACAGATAGAAAGCATCTTACCAACCTGTTGTGCTGTTCTGACAAGATTCTCATAAGTTGATGCTAACGCTTTTTTAATATCTACAGGTTCGTTACCAATAGGCAACAGCACATCGAAATAATCATACAATACCGGTATATCGTGTGGATCAATTTTGCCAGCCAGGGCGATCACAGGTATTCCTCTCTGCTTTGCGCGCACTGCTACTCCGTATGGCGCTTTCCCTTCGAGTGTTTGCCGGTCAAGGCAACCTTCACCGGTTATAACAATATCTGTTGTACCCAATAATGCATCAAAACCGGTTATATCCAGAAAATGCTCAATGCCATTTACCAGTTTCGCATGCAACACCGCATGAAGTCCGGCTGCTGTGCCACCGGCTGCACCTCCATGTTCCATGGCTGCCATATCGATACCCGTTGCCTGGAGCATGATACGATTCAGCTGCCCTAAGCAATTTTCCAGTTCTTTTACTTCCTCCTCAGATGCTCCTTTTTGCGGACCGAATACAACTGCTGCGCCATTGTCTCCCAACAACCCATTTTTTACATCGCAGAGAACAACCCATTCACAGCCATGTGTCCTGCTATCCATTGCTGACAGATCGATCGTATCCAGTTCAGACAAACAGGCGGGCAGATCGTATATCTCTTTTTTATCGGCATCAAGAAAACGTACACCAAGGGCCTGTAGTACACCACAACCACCATCAACGGTAGCGCTTCCCCCAACACAAAGAATGATCTTGTTAACCCCTTTATCCAACGCCTGTTTTATTTGCAGTCCTGTGCCGTAAGAAGATGCATGCAAAGGATCCAGCTCATCTCCACGTAACAAATGAAGACCGGAAGCGGCGGCCATTTCTATCACCGCTGTTTTTCCCTGGTCGATCAGGCCGAATGAAGCCTGTATTTCTTTACCGAGGGCATTAACAGATGATCCGTTTACGGTTGTACCCTTACATACCTGCGTAAGCAACGTTCCCGTACCATCGCCTCCATCACCTACCGGCAAACAGGTAATGGCACATGGCAGCCCGCTTTGCAGCAATCCTTCTTCCATAGCTTTAGCGGCGGATGCTGCATCAAGACTGTTTTTAAATGCGTTTGGCGAAACCAGGATATGCATGGTTGAGTCCGGATTATATCAATTCATGAACAAAGACAAAAGATAGACCATTAAAAAACTTACCAATCCCATGAGAATGGTTGCCGCCGAATATACTTTCAGCATCGGGCGCATATCCAGTTTTTCAAATTTAGCGATCACCCAGAAATAGGCATCGTTTGCATGTGATATCATCATGGAACCGGCGCCCATCGACAAAACGCATAGTAATGTATCATTGGGTGAAGTAAGTCCTAGCGCAGGCAACAAGGGTTGTATAATAGAGGCTGCTGTAATGATCGCGACCGTAGATGAACCCTGCGCCGTTTTCAGGATGAATGTGAGCAGAAACGGGAACAGCAGACCCATTTGTTCCAGCGGCAATACTTCACTGAAATGTTTGCCGATATTGGTTGCGGCCAAAACGGCACCAAATGCCCCGCCCGCACCTATGATCACCAATATACCGCCCGCCTTTTCCGCACCTTCCTGTAACCAGGAGGGTATTGCTTTTGTTTTGGGTGAACGCACGGCAACTAATGCGAGTAGCACGCCTATCGATAAAGCAACAACCGGATCGCCTGTTACGGATAAAACAGTGTGAAAGACGCCTGTACCCTCACTGCCCAAAAAAGATTTTACAGCGATCAATATAACGGGAACAAATACGGGCAGAAAGGCACTGGTTACTGATGGCAGATTTTTATCTTCTTGTTCATCATTCTCTTCTTTTACACCGGTATCCACTGCATTTCTTTTCCCGGCATACCGTGCATATAGGTTGCCTACCAACATGGCAGGTATCGCAAGTAAAGTTCCGATCAATATCAGTTTACCATAATCCACATTCAACGCCGATGCAGCCGCAGACGCGCCGGGATGTGGCGGGATCAAACAATGCACCGCATACAACCCGGTAGCCATCGATACCGCCATAATAATAACAGGCGTTCCGGTTTTCCTGGCCAGCGATGCATTCAACCCGCTTAATACAATAAATCCGGAATCGCAGAACAGGGGCATCCCTACAATAAAGCCGGTAACACTCATGGCCATCGCGGGATATTTCCGGCCGATCTTTTTCAGGATAAAATCTGCCATTACGCGTGTGCTGCCGTTTTTTTCAAGAACAACCCCCAAAGCCGTTCCCAGTACAATGATCAGCGCAAGCGAGCGCATAATATTACCAAAACCCTCTTTTACAATAGTGATGATCTCCGGCACGCTGAGTTGTACACCCAGTCCAACAACCAGTGATGCCAGCAGCAAGGCAAAAAAAGGATGTACGCGCCACCTCGCCGTGAGTAAGACAATGACAATGATACCAAGCAGGAGAAAAACAGCTATCTGGAAAAACGATTGCGACATATATACCCATTTTAATGTTTGCCCCTGGCTATTTCCAGCGGAAAACTACCGTAGTACGCGTAACGCCCCAGTAATTTACGCTTTGAAAGGTATTCAGTTTTTCCAGTCTCGGATCCTTTTCCAGAGCATCGAGCGTGATATGCGCTTCCACTACAGCGAACCAATCATCCCAGATAATAAAATCGCCTGGTACAAATTTGTTACGGACAAAGGCATCCAACAATCTTTGTGTTTGCTGCCCGTTGAACCAGTCAATATCCAATACTTCACTCAGGTACACGGCTTCATAATAAAAAGTATGTGACCGGTGATCAGGATAGTTTTTCTGCAGCCATACGGCCATCTCCTGCTGCGCATGCTGGTCGGCCTTGGGCATAAAATCGCGTTGCCATTTGTACCCGAACGTATGGCCGCTAAACGGGTATAGGAACAACAGCACCGTTACTGCCAGTACCAATTGTTTCTGCAACCTGTTATTTTCAATAAATGCAAACAGGTATTCCAGGCCACGGTAACAGATCAATGCCATTAAAGGCGTGATGGTGACCATTACCCGTAATATTCCGCCACTATTAAACAGTCCCAGCGCCCAGAATACAGTATGCGCCAAAAAGAATACAACGGTAATGGTATATACCAGCAAGAGTTCCGGTTTTTCTGCAGGCTCCATCTCTCTGCGAAGAAATTTCACCAGTAAAATAAATCCCCATAACAACCCCATGAAAAATACCACTGTCAATGCGCTTCCTGCTATTTCGGGCATCCGCTCCGCAAAATGCAGCCATTTGCCGTTTCCATAAGCGCTTGCCCAGGCAGTATTGGGCATTTTAGTAACCACCCAGAAAATATCTTTATGATAAAAACTGCCTAAGATGCCATAGAACATATGCCCTGTGGCCAGCAAAGGGATGAATTGATACTTTTTAATAATGACGAGGTAACCAAACACTGCGATCAATATGACCAACCCTTCCGCCCGCACAAAAGGAAGGAACGAAAGCAATAGCACGGCAATTATCCATTTTCCCCGGATGAGCAGGTAAACGCCGGCCAGTAACAAACAGGCGCTCAGCGGTTCAGTAAGCCCGCTCAGACCAAGATAATTGAACATAGGCATCGCAACCAGCAGTAATGGCGGTATCCATGGCCAGCGGAACCGTAATGATATGGCCGTGCGATAGACAAGCCAGATGCTCGCGCAGTTACAAAGCACATTCATCAGCTTTACACCTATCAAACCAAATTGAGAAAAAGGAAACGCGGCCAGTACATACAGGGGCTTGGCCCATTGGTCAAAAAAATGACCCTTATACTGCCAGGCGGTTTTTGCATAGAGATAATGCAGGATACTATCGCCCTCATCGCCTGTTCCTTTGGCGAAAAAAGCAATAACGATCATAATGGCCGCATAAACCGCAATGCCGATCCTGATCTGCTTATTTGTATCCGGGATGGTCATCATTATATGTTCTTAAATATACCACTTTAGAAATATGCATACACATACCTTTGCGCCATGAACGAATTTACTACCCTGCAGACCATCATCCGCAACCGCCGAAGCAGCAAACCTGCGGATATGAATGGCAAGAAGATCGACAACGCTGTTATCAACCAGTTACTGGAACTCGCCGACTGGGCGCCCACCCATGCCATGACAGAGCCCTGGCGCTTTATCGTATACGAAGGCGAAGCAAAAAAAACTTACTGCCTGGAACATGCTGAATTGTATAAACAACATACCGACCCGGCAAAATTCACCGAAGCCAAATACCTGGGACTGCAAAAACAGGGCGATCTTGTTTCGCATATCGTTCCGGTTTACATGAAACGTACGGTACCCAACAATATCCCTGCTGTAGAAGAGATTGCCGCGGTTGCTGCAGCCGTGCAAAACCTGTTACTGGGTGCCTCTACTTTAGGTATCGCTGCACTATGGAGCACCGGCGGTATGGCGCACCAGCCTGCTATGAAAGAATACCTGGGACTGGAACAGGATGATGTTGTGATGGGGATACTGTTCCTTGGTTATACAGATATCGTATTGCCATCAAAACCAAGAAAGATCGCTTTGGAGAATAAGGTATTGTGGAAGTAGTGCATTATGTCTCAGCTCACATTTAAATGATCTTGTCTCCAAAAAGAGACGCTGTTTGATAATGTATCAGTTTGAAGAATATTAGCCGCAGATTCGCAGATCACTGTTGTCCGGGGAAAATAGATTTAAGTGATAAAAAAGGAGGCATTTAGCCTCCTACATTGTCGTAGTTTTAAGTTACCACACAAAAAACAGACAATGAACAAAAGTAGTTTTTTCTCCGGACAGCCGGTGTTTGCACAACTGGTAAATCTGATACCCCGTTCATTAATTGCTAAATCAGCGCATAATCATCGGTCAGACCGGTATTATAAGAAATTCCGGGCGCATGATCATCTTATTACTATGCTTTACAGTTGCTTTCATGAGTGTACCTCACTTCGGGAAGTAGTTACCGGTCTTCAGGCGAGTTATAATAAGTTCTGCCATCTCAATCTGACCACTATTCCACGCAGGAGTACGCTTGCGGAAGCCAATAGCAAACGTGATGCTTTGTTTTTTGAGGATATCTATCATGGGATTTTTGATACGTTTTATGGGTTTTCCCCGGACAGCCGCAGGCGCCGCGGCCTGGAATCCAGATTGTTTTCTATGGACTCCAGTACTGTTACCCTGTTCTGCGATATCATGAAGGGAGCAGGAATGCCAAAAGTAAATGGCCGCAAGAAAGGAGGTGTAAAAGCACACGTACTATTTGATAATGAACAGGGAGTTGCCCGGGTCGTTTATCTGTCACCGGGTGCAGACAATGACCGGGTTTTTATGGATAAAGTAACGCTTCCGCGAGGCTCTGTTTTAGTCTTCGACCGGGGTTATCGTAAGTTTTCTCAATGGGAGCAATGGGGCAAAGAAGGCATCAGTTGGGTAACCCGGCAGATTGGCAATGAAACGGTTAGTCTTCTGGAGGATCGTAAGATAAGTAAAGAGGATGGTCAACAGGGTGTGCTTTGCGATCAAAAAATAATACTAGGCGGCATTACAACCAAAAAAACAAGACCGATTATCGCAAGGCAAATAAAATATGTGGATAGGCTTAGCGGTAAAACTTTTGTATTTGTTACCAATAATTTTAGGTTCAAAGCCTCTACGGTAGCTTATCTGTACAGATGCCGATGGAGCGTTGAGGTATTCTTTAAACGCTTAAAGCAAAATAATGCCATCAGATACTTTTTGGGAGACAACGAAAACGCTATAAAAATACAGTTATGGTGTTGCCTGATCAAAGATTTGCTCATTAAGATCATAAAGGACCGTGTTGAACATAAAAGAAAATGGTCTTTTGCAAACCTCACAGCTATGATTCATCACCACCTGATGAACTATCTGAATCTTACCGGCTTTTTATGTAATCCTGATAAAATCTTACAATCTATGCCTAACAACGCCTCCTTTCAAAGGAGCCTGTTCCCAACTTAAGGGGGCATGCTATTAAAAAAAACTCAATAAATCCCTTAAAACTCAATGCCAATCAGAATGGATAGATAAACCTATTCTTTTCCCGGACAACAGTGATTCGCAGATTAAGAACTATCATCTGCGAATCTGCGGCTAATATTCTTCAAGCTGATGTACCACTCGCTATTTACTCACCAGTCATTTCTCCCGATAAAATTGTTTCTTTGCCAAAATCTACCGCATGTCATCACAGGGGAAACTGATTATTCTTACAGCGCCCTCGGGTTCGGGGAAAACATCTATTACCAGGTTCCTGATCGATAAATATCCGCTTTTGTCTTTTTCTATTTCTGCCACTACGCGTTCGCCCAGGGGAACTGAGAAGGATGGTCTTGAATACTATTTTATGGATGTGGAAGATTTCCTTAAAAAAATAAATGCAGGCGCTTTTATTGAATGGGAAATGGTGTATGAAGGAACCTACTACGGCACATTGAAATCAGAACTCAACAGGATCTGGCTCGAGGGAAAAACCCCTGTACTGGATATTGATGTAAAAGGCGCGATTCATGTACAGCAACAACTTGGCGAAGATTGCCTCTCCATATTCGTACAACCCCCATCGGTAGAGGAACTGAAGCGCCGGCTCGAGAGCCGTGGCACCGAAACCGCCGAAAACCTGGCTACCCGGGTTAACAAAGCCAGTTATGAACTTTCTTTCAAACATCATTTTACAAAGATCATTGTCAACGATGAACTTGACAGGGCCTGCCGCGAAACCGAACAGGTGATCAAAGATTTCTTAGGCTGGTAAATTTGTTTTGCTGACATTTATTGTCTAACCATTTGCTTATGTCGTTCCAGAACAGAACTATACTCATCACCGGCGCCAGCCGAGGTATCGGTAAAGCCATTGCTTTACGCCTGGCCAAAGAAGGTGCAAATATTGTCATTGCTGCCAAAAGTGTGGAAGAGGACCCGCGATTGGGTGGCACCATTTATTCGGCGGCACAGGAAGTGGAAGCGGCAGGTGGTAAAGCGCTGGCCGTACAGGTAGACATCCGGCAGGAGGACCAGATAGCCGCTGCCGTACAACAGGCAGTTGACAAATTCGGTGGTATCGATGCGGTGATCAACAATGCATCGGCGATTCAACTAACGCCTACCAATCAAACCCCATCCAAACGTTTTGACCTGATGCAGAGCATCAATGTACGCGGTACCTTTCTTGTGGTGCAACATTGCCTGCCTTACCTGAGAAAAGGAAACAACCCGCATATCCTTACCTTATCTCCGCCGGTTAACCTGCATCCTAAATGGATGGGCGGGCATATTGCGTACACCATCACCAAGTACAGTATGAGTATGCTGGCATTGGGCTGGGCCGCTGAATTGAAAGGTGCAGGTGTTGCCTCAAACGCACTCTGGCCAAAAACAACGATCGATACAGCAGCTGTAAGAAATTTATTGGGAGGTGAGGCCCTTGCCAAAATGAGCCGTACACCTGAGATACTGGCGGATGCGGTGTATTATATACTCAGCAAAACGGCTGCTCAATGCAGTGGTAATACCTTTATTGATGAAGAAGTTATGGCTGCAGAAGGTATTACCGATCTTGATAAATATGCAGTAGTGCCGGGCGGTCAATTATATCCCGACCTGTTTATCTGAGTTATTGCCGCAGCATTTTCTTCCCAACTCTTTCGGCCGCGCCTGCCGGGTAAACGCCCGGTCCGGAGAAGGAGCCTGTAAGAACCACTTCTTTTGATCTCACAGAAACAAGTTTGATATTCAACTGGTGCATAAAATCTGTTTTTCCTGTGCGGTTTACATGTCCTGTTCCTGTCAGGAGATAATCTACCTGTAAAGAATCGGCTATTGTGTACACCCGCGTCTCGCTCGTTTTTTCTTCGTAAGGGATCGTTACGATAACCGCACCCTTTTTTTGCAGGTAAGGATACAATGTTTCACCAACCGTTTTGGCGATACATGCGCAGACCGTATCATTATAGATGGTTTTCCCTTTTTGTTCTCTCCCTACGTCAATGATTCCCACGGCGATCCTTTTGTTAGCCAGATTGACCGGGTTTGGCAGGTATGCTTTGGTTGAACAACTGTTCAATACAACCAGCAAAACAATAAGAATAATGACTGTTTTCATACGACTATTGATTATTAAACTCTGCGTAACCTCCGCGCTCTCATGTTCTCTGCGGTGAAAAATGCCTCGCATTTGAGCCGGTCTGTTTTACAAAGTTTCTTTCACCGCAGAGAACATGAGAGCGCGGAGGTTACGCAGAGTTCTTTATGATTACTGTCTTTTTTCAACTACTCTTCTATACACCTCCATATCAACCGCTTTCTCACTCCGGGCAATAACCACAGTTGCCACCGTATTACCGATCATATTTGTGAGCGCTCTTGCTTCGCTCATAAACCGGTCCACACCTATCAGTAAAGCAAGACCCTCAACCGGTATTACATGCAGGATAGTTAAAGTGGATGTCAACACAATAAACCCGCTGCCCGTTACGCCTGCGGCTCCTTTACTCGTTACCATCAATATCCCGATGATGCTCAATTGCTGTGTAAAAGAAAGATCGATATTGAATACCTGTGCGAGGAACAGGGTGGCCATACTTAAATAGATCGTGGTACCATCCAGGTTAAAACTATAGCCGGTGGGGATGATCAGGCCAACTACGGTTTTATCACATCCCGCTTTCTCCAGTTTTTCCATAATATTCGGCAATACCGATTCACTGCTGCTGGCGCCGAGTACGATCAATAATTCTTCCTTGATGTAGACCAGCAGTTTCCAGAGACTAAACCCATAATACCGCGCAATCAGGTTGAGTACAATAAAAATAAACAACAAGGATGTCACATAAAACGACAACATCAGCTTACCCAACACCACCAGGCTCGCAAACCCAAACTTACCTATCGTATAGGCCATCCCGCCAAAAGCGCCGATAGGGCTCAGTTTCATCACAATATGAATCACGCTGAAAAAAGCTTTGTTCAGGCTCTCGAATGTTGAGATCAGTTTGGTGCCTGCCGGGCCGATCTTTGAAATGGCGATGCTGAACAGGATGCCGAAAAAAAGTACCTGTAATAAATCGCCTTTGGCAAATGCTTCAATGATATTTGAAGGAACGATGTGTGAAAAGAATTCACCCCAGTTCATTTCTTTAGCCGCCGAAGTATATTTTTCAAGATTCTCTTTGGGAATATGATCGGTGGGGATGCCTGCACCGGGTTTAAAATAATTGGCCACCAGCAACCCTATCACCAGTGCTATGGTGGTCACTATTTCAAAATAGATCAATCCTTTTCCGCCTACACGGCCCACTCTTTTTAAGTCACCTGCTCCTGCAATGCCTAATACGACCGTCAAAAAGATCACCGGGGTGATGACCATTTTGATCATGTTGATGAATGTATCACTGATCAGTTTGGCGGTTGGTGAGAAGGAAGGAAACAGGTAACCAACGAGTACACCCGCTACAATGCCTATTAAAACCTGGATGTAGAGGACCTTGAGGTATTTCATTAGCACGAATTACACGAATTATCGCGAATTATACGAATTTGATCAGCACGAATCTGTGCCACTCCCTACATTTTGAGCAATTCGCGTTAATTCGTGTAATTCGTGTTAGGCTTTCTCGGGACGCATCTGCGGGAACAGCAGCACATCCTGTATAGATACCTGGTTGGTCATCAGCATACACAACCTGTCGATACCGATGCCGATACCGGAGGTTGGCGGCATACCGTATTCGAGTGCGCGGAGGAAATCATGGTCTATGAACATCGCTTCATCATCACCGCGTTCCATCAGCTTAACCTGTTCCTCAAAACGTTCGCGCTGGTCGATAGGATCGTTCAGCTCGGTATAGGCGTTGGCGATCTCTTTGCCGTTTACCATCAGTTCAAAACGCTCCACCAGTCCGGGTTTGCTGCGGTGTTTTTTGGTGAGCGGACTCATCTCCACCGGGTAATCAATGATGAATGTTGGCTGGGTGTACACATGTTCACTGCTGGCGCTGAAGAGTTCGTCTATCAGTTTGCCTTTGCCGATATTACCGGGTACATCGATCTTTAATTGTTTACAAACATCGCGCAGACCGGCTTCGTCCATCTCAGTTACATCAAAACCAGTATTCTCTTTGATCGCATCATGGATACTGATACGTTTGAACGGCGCTTTAAAATCGATCTGTTTATCACCTACTGTTACCACCGTAGTGCCATGCAGTGCCATAGCGATCTTTTCTACCAGCTGTTCGGTGATCTCCATCATCCAGAAATAATCTTTGTAGGCGGTGTACCATTCCAGCACAGTAAACTCGGGGTTATGCGTACGGTCCATTCCTTCGTTACGGAAATTGCGGCTGAACTCATATACCCAGTCAAACCCGCCTACGATCAGTCTTTTCAGGTATAACTCATTGGCGATACGCAGGTAGAAAGGCGTATCCAACGCATTGTGGTGCGTAATAAATGGTCTTGCCGCCGCTCCACCGGGTATGGCCTGTAGTACCGGTGTATCCACTTCCAGTGCGCCCTGTGCATTCAGGAACTCGCGGATGGTATTGATGAGTTTGGTTCTTTTTTCGAAAGTCTGTTTTACATCGGGGTTGATCACCAGGTCGGCATAGCGCTGGCGGTAGCGGAACTCGGGATCCGTCACAGCATCAAATACATTGCCTTCTTCATCTCTTTTGATCACCGGCAATGGCTTCAGCGATTTAGCCAACAGCGTCAGCGTTTGTGTATGGATAGAGGTTTCACCCGTCTTGGTCACAAACGCATAACCGGTAGCGCCGATAAAATCGCCAAGGTCGAGTCCATGTTTTACTAGTGTGTCCCATTCTGATTTGTCTTCGCCGGGGTACAGCTCATCTCTTTTTACATATAACTGTATGATGCCTTTGCTGTCCTGTATCTTGATGAAAAAGACTTTACCCTTATCATTAATACTCATGATACGGCCCGCCACGCAAACAGCTGCAAACTGTTCCTTGGTCTCTTCTGTGTATTGATCTTTGATATCAATAGAATAATGGGTAACCGGGTACAGAGCCGCCGGGTAGGCATCGATGCCCGCTTCCTGTAGTTTTACCAGTTTCTCGCGACGGATCAGTTCCTGCTCAGATAAATGTGATTGGCTCATAATTGCTTCTTCTTAAAAGGGAGGCAAAGATACGCGCTGTGAAAGAAATGTGTAACACGAACATTGGCCCCAGCTCAAACTGCTTCTTTGCGGGGGATTTGCACGCAGAGGCGCAAAGGCGCAGTTTTATTACTGATCACCTGTTACTTATTATAAACATCGGGGTTATGTAGCTGCATGAACCTTGATACGAGCGCTTCCGGTAATGGTGTCCATCCAAACTGTGCATACAACCCGTGTGCATCTTTGGTACCGAGCAGCCACCTGCGCAACCCCTGCATATCGGGATGTGCGTGAATAACCGATATCATCCATTTGGATAATCCTTTTCCCCGGTGTTCCGGTAAAATGAACACATCGGCCAGGTAAGCGAAAGTAGCTTTATCAGTAACCAGCCTGGCAAAACCCACCTGCTGGTCAAGATGGTATAAACCAAAACAGAAAGAATGGTCAATGGACCTTTGCACAACATCCAGGGGTATGTTCTGCGCCCAGTAGGATTCTACAGAAAGGTATTGGTGTATAACACCGATATCCAGTTTTGCCGGATCTGTGCTGATACAATAATCGCCATTATACATGTCAGTGCTCATGAAACAGTTTTTGATAAATGTTTTTCTTAGAAAGTTCCAGCATATCGCCCGGCTGCATAGTACCCAGCAGCAGGTCCCCGATACGATACCGTATCAAACGCAAAGTAGGAAATCCGGCTGCTGCTGTCATCTTTCTTACCTGACGGTTTTTGCCTTCGGTCAATACCATCTTTATCCAGGGTGCCGGTATTTCTTTGCGGAAACGTATGGGCGGGTGTCTGTCCGGGACATTGGGATCTTCTGTAAACAAAGAAACTGCACAGGATTTTGTTTGATGGGGTTTTCCATCAATATTTATCGCAACACCTTTTTGCAACTGCGCTATCGCAGTTTCTGTAACAGCGCCATCTACCTGCACCCAGTATTCTCTTTCATGTGCAAAGGCAGGATTGAGTAAGCGATGATTCAAACTTGTATCGTTCGTCAGTAATAATAATCCTTCGCTGTCATGATCCAATCTTCCCACCGGGTACACATCACGCGGTACATCAAAAAAATCCGCCAGTGTTTTCTTTTGATCAACGGCAGAAAATTGTGACAGTACGAGATAAGGTTTATAGATAATGAAGTAGCGGTTCATACAAAAACAAAAGTCTCGCAGAAGCGAGACTTTGTATATGGATGGGTTAGTAAGTACGGGAAAACTAAATTTCCCATCACAATATTAAAAAGACTTTTAACCAATGCAAAAAAAATTTTAAACAATTTTATTAACATTTTGAAGGGGTATGTGAATTGTAATGGTTAAAGGTGTATGTTATCATAACAGGGTTACACAAGTTTACTTGTTATAAATGTTGCAAAATTATTTTTACAAACCGCTGAAACACTGATGAACAAAGCGTTTCATCGTTTTGTGTTTTGTATGTTGATTGATGATACAACGATTGCAGCGATCATTTTAATACGCCGCAACCAGCTTGCAAGAGCTGTCCGGGCCTAAAAAAAATTTCTGCTCAGATAGTCTTGCTACCTTTGGTTTTTACCCAAAACCAGGCCGTATGAAGTTTCCAGCACCGGTTTCAGTACAAATGATCGCTGACCTGATACAGGCAGAAACAGCAGGCAACCACGCTGTTCAGCTAACAGGTATCAATGAAATACACAAAGTTGAAAAAGGTGATCTTGTATTTGTTGATCATCCCAAGTACTATGATAAATGTCTCAACAGTGATGCAGATGCCATCATCATCAACTCAAAAGAAGTGACTGTTCCCGAGGGAAAAATCATTTTTATTGTTGCTGATCCTTTTGAAGCATACTTAACCATCGTTGCACATTTCAGACCCGAAATAAAACAAACAGCTGCTATCAGTGAAGATGCAGTGATCGGTGAAGGAACCGTGATCATGCCCAATGTTTTTATCGGCCACCACAGTGTTCTCGGAAAGAATTGTGTGATACATCCCAATGTTTCACTGCTGCCTTATACCATTATCGGTGACCATGTGGTGATACAGTCCGGCACCGTTATTGGCGGCGACGCGTTTTATTACAACACCAAAAAGAACCGCGAAGTATGGTATAAAAAAATGCAGAGCTGCGGCAATGTAGTAATCGAAGACTATGTGGAGATCGGCGCCGGTTGCACCATCGACAGGGGCGTAACCGCTGAAACACGGATCGGCAAAGGCACCAAAATAGATAACATGGTACATATCGGTCATGATACCACGGTGGGAAAAAACTGTTTGTTTGCCGCACAGGTGGGTATTGCCGGGGGTACGGTGATAGAAGATGGGGTAACGCTGTGGGGACAGGTGGGCGTAAACAAAACCATCACCATTGGCGCCAATGCAGTGGTATTGGGACAAACCGGCGTTACCGCTTCGCTTGAAGGCGGCAAAACCTATATGGGATACCCTGCAGAAGAAGCGGGTATTAAACGGAGAGAGATCGTTTGGATCAAACGGATACCGGAGTTATGGAAAAAGGTGATGTAATAAGGTAAGCCGCAGATTCGCAGATTATTTCCTGAACAATAATCTGCGAATCTGCGGCTGTAATTCATCTATCACATCTTCAACTCAGCGATCCGCTTTTTGACAGCTTCATCCGCAGGTTTCAGCACCAGTAATTTTTCAAATACCCTCACCGCTTCTGTTTTACGGTTACTATTCACCAATGCTTCAGCGAGCCCGTTAAATGCAGCCGGGTTATCAGGATACAACAAGGTATTCAACCTCAAAACATTGATCGCTTCCGTATGATTACCCGCAGCCAGCAGCACATTGGCAAATGAGTTAAACTCTGCGGTATTGCGAACCAGTGGTTTTAGCTGCAGAACAAATGCCTGCAAGGCGGCTTCATCCATTTCCTTTTCACGCGTACCTGCCTGTTTTATCCACCAGTTTACCGCTTTATAATTGGGTTCGTATTCCGACCGCTGCAATATGGCCAGCAGGTCCTTCTCCAGCGATACTACCGGTGATTCAACGATACGTCCCATTTCTTTTTGTCCATCATACACGATAAAGGTTGGCACACGGTGTATGTATTTTCCACGTTCTTCATGCTGTGGGCTTTGTTTGTAGGTGGCAGATGCGTTATCGACAAATACGATAGCAACGCGGTTAGTATCCACACCTGCATATTGTAATATTTTCAGCATACGCGGCACTTCCCTACGGCTATCACCACACCAGGAGCCAAGGAAAATTTCCATGGTCCTCGAGCGGACAAGCGGTTTGAGTTGCTGCGTTGAACCGCTATCAATAGTATACGTGTTATAGGATTGATCAAACCATGCTTTGTGATTGGGTAGCTGCATGGCATAAGGCGTGGCTTTCCCCGCCAGTATCGTTTGTCCGTTTGCATTGGTGATCTCCCGGTTCATAACAGTGGATGCCGGTGCCATAGCACGCTGGCAGGCCGCAGCACATACAATGATGGCTGCAGCAAAGAATATATGTTTCATTGCTGATGATTATTAATTGATAAATGAGTTGCAAATTCCTCTGCGCCAACTCACCGTCCTCCTGTTCTCTGCGGTGAAAAAACACTTACACGTTCGGGCATCTTGTATACCGGGACGTTTTTCACCGCAGAGAACAGGAGAAGCAGAGATTCGCAGAGAAATGATGATATGCAGACATGTTTCGTCAATAGACAAAATGCCTTATCATATCATTAAAAGAAAAGAAGAATGATCAGCAGCGGGGAGGATGAAACACAGCGCGCAACGATTGTTGCGGTAACCAGTTATTAGTGGTGTTATATAATTGACTTACCGGTTCTGCTGTGAAACCACTGAACAGGAATGATTCTGCCGGTACATATTTCCAGTCGGCTTTCAGTTCCAGTTCTTTTTGCCTGTCGGGCATATCCGGGGTTGACGGTATCATGTCGGCGGTTACGATCATATTACAATCACAAAAATTGGGGTCGCTGTTGGATAACATTACAAAAGAACAATCCACATACGCCAGCATCTTGGCCGCATGAGGAACCAGGAGTGAAAGGGATAATATGATTGTAATAACACGTTTCATATTTCTTCGTGCTTTCTTTGTGTCTTCGTGACTTAGTGGTTCAGATTTCTTTTGAACCACTAAGTCACGAAGACACAAAGGGGGACACTAAGGACTATGCCAAGTTATGCTTTTTCTGTAATTCGGAACAGATACGTTCTACGGATAAATGAATGGGGTTATAGGCAAAGCCCTCGAGAAAGCCGGGCAGTTTACTGTTATTGATCTGAACTTTGGCCGCAGCAGTACGGGCGGTTTCTCTGGTAAGCAAAGGATCATTCCCGGTGAACCATGATTTGACCGCTTCCCATCTCCATACAAGTCCTGCAAGAAATGGGGTTACTTTTTTATACGGTGGTTTTTTATGAAACTGCGTGGCGATCTGGTTGAACAGATTTCGGTAAGACATATTCACACCGGAGAGAATGAAACGTTCACCACCTGCTTTCTCTTCCTTCATTAATAATACCATGGCTTTTACCACATCTTCCACATCCACAAAACCGCCGGTGCCTTCCGTGTACCAGGGAAATTCATCATACACGTTTTTGAATATACCGCTGGAACCTTTGCTCCAGTCGCCGGCGCCTAATATGATCACCGGGTTTACCGTCACGATATCCAGTCCTTCGCCAATACCCCTTCCTATTTCCAGTTCGGCGAGGTATTTTGTTTTACCGTATTCGCTGTTACTGGTTTCTTCCGACCACAACATGGTTTCATCGATCGGTTTGTCCTCGCGTATCCTTCCCATTGCTGCAATGGAACTGGTATATACCATCCGTTTGATACCCGCCGATACACATGCATTAACAACATTGGCTGTTCCTTCTACATTCACCTTATGCATCATTGCCCGTTTACGCGGGTTAAAAGAAACCATTGCTGCGCAATGGTATACATGCGTCACATCCTGCATCGCTTCTTCAAGGGATACAATATCGAGTATATCACCCTGTATCCACTCAACCTTATCTGCGGCTTCCACCACAGGTATTGCGGAGCGATACAATGCCCGCACCCGTTGCCCATTTGCAACCAATTGCCTCAGAAGATGTGAACCCACCAAACCACTGGCACCTGTGATCAATATCATGAACAGCTATTTGAACGAAGATACGTTGCAAAAAACCGTGCCTTAGTGCCTTTGTGAGAAATATCGCTCACAAAGGCACTAAGGCACGGTCGATTATTTACATGATTTAACACTACGCACATTTCATGCACTTCCCACTCACCACCACATCCATTTGTGTGGCGCGAAAGCCATTGGGTAGCTGTACCGGGGGTACTTCCACATGGTCAAGACAATAAGTAGTACCACAGCCATCACATAAAAAATGTACATGGTCGTCGTGGTGGTGACCCTCGCTGCATTCATCTTTACACAGGGCGTAGCGTACAGAATTGTCTGCGGTGGGTATGGTATGGATGATGCCTTTTTCTACAAAAGTCTGCAGGGTGCGGTAAATGGTCACGCGGTCGAATTCTGTACCGCTGTGGTGTTCAATATCCGCATGTGCCAGTGCACCATCCGAGCGCATGAACAGTTCCAGTATTTTTTTACGGCTGTCGGTTACACTTAACTGGTTACGTTTTAATGTTTCAATTACCCCGAATAACATATCGCCTCCTTATTAATTTTCTTTCAGCAATGAGCTGATATCTTTTTTCAGCTTATCCATTTCCGCCTGTTTCAATCCATCATATACCTGGCTGCGCACCTGTCCCTTCCTGTCAACCAGGGCAAAGAATTGTGTGTGCATGAACTGGTCCTCTATTTTCTGCAGGTTGTTTTTGGGATCATCCAGCAGGTAAGAATTACGCGCTGATTGGTACAGGCTGTCTTTTCTTCCCGTGAGTAAAACCCATTTTTTTGTATTGATCCCAAGTGAATCGGCGTAGAATTTCAACCGCGCAGCGGAATCTCTTTCCGGGTCACAGGTATGCGCCACGATCATAAAATCGGGTTCGTCTTTGAACGCCTCATACACCGTTTGCATATTGGTATTCATTTTAGGACAGATGCCTTTGCAGGTAGTAAAGAAATATTCTACCACGCTTACCTTACCCTGCATATCTTTTTCGGTAAATGGTAAACCATCCTGGGTAGTAAAACGGAACGGCTGTACATGACTGGTCACCGGCAACTTCACTTTCCAGAAATCATTGCCTCGGAACAGCCAAAAATAAAAGGCCAGCACTAGCGCCAGGAAAAAAGCGAGATATCCTATCAGTTTCTTACTCATAATCCGCCAAAGTTACGACCGGAAAACCAAGTCTGATTAAAATTTTGCAACATTGTTGCATTGTTGTATTTTTGCCCTCTTATGCGCGGAAAGATCAACTGGGATGCATTCGGGATAGCGGCTTCTGCAGCCTGTGCCATTCATTGTGCCTTATTGCCATTATTCCTCACGAGCCTGCCTTTGTTCGGAGTGAATATTATTGACAATCCCGTCTTCGAATACTGCATGATCGGGCTGTCATTTTGTATCGGGCTGTATTCCCTTTACCATGGCCGGAAAAAACACCACCATAGCTGGTTGCCTTTACTGGTCTTTGCAATGGGGATGGCGCTTTTGCTGGCTAAAGTAGCCTGGCACGAATGGAGCCTGGTGTTATTGATACCTGCCGTAGGTGCCATCATCACTGCACATTACCTCAACTATCGTCTTTGCCGCGGGCATAATCATGCACATGCGGATGATTGTGATCATTAAAATCTCTGTGTAACTCCGTGTCTTTGTGCCTCTGTGTTGAAAAAATTACGCCTCTCTAGATTCGGGCATTTCACAACACAGAGGCACAAAGACACAGAGTTTCACAGAGATTCAGGAAATGGAATAACTCATCCCGCCGTCCTTTTCATCTTTTAATTGAACGCCAAGGGATGCCAGTTCATTCCGGATCTTATCGCTGGTCACAAAATCTTTCCGGCTCTTGGCTTCTTTGCGGATATCGATGAGCAGTTGTAATACGCCATCCAGTTTTCCATCATTGTCTGCTCGTTCGTTTTTCAGACCGAAGATCTCTTCGACGAAGACCTTCATCTGTTTTTGCAACTGTACAACAGTATCGGTACCCAGGGCCGTAACCGCTATATGTTTGTCTTTGATCGAATTGATCACCGATACAAGTTCAAACATATTGGCCAGCACTTTGGCGGTATTGAGATCATCATTCATGAACTCATCAAACTCGCTGACCAGTTTCTGTATTTTGTTATTGAGCTCTATGTCTGTTGCACCCGCACTACCCAAAGCCGTTTGCGCCAACAGCCATTCATACGCTTCCAGCAAACGCTTCAACGCTTTTTCAGAACCCTGCAACGCTTCATTGCTGAAATCGAGGGTGCCGCGGTAATGGCTCTGCAGGATGAAGAAACGGATGGCCATGGGCGCATAAGCCTGTACCAGTACAGGGTGTTCGCCGCTGAACATTTCGGTGAGTTTGATCTGGTTGTTATAGCTCTTGCCCATTTTCTTGCCATTCACCGTGATCATATTATTATGGATCCAGTAACGCGCGGGCAATACATGGTTGCAAACAGTACTCTGCGCTATCTCGCACTCATGGTGCGGAAACTGAAGGTCCATACCGCCGCCATGGATATCAAACTCATCCCCCAGGTATTTTTTACTCATGGCCGAACATTCGATATGCCATCCCGGGAAACCCTCTCCCCAGGGACTTTGCCAACGCATGATGTGTTCGGGCGGCGCATTTTTCCAGAGAGCAAAATCACTTTTATTGCGTTTTTCGTCCTGGTTATCGAGTTCACGGGTACTTTCGATCTGGTCCTCCAGCACACGGCCACTAAGGATGCCATAAGGCTGTCCTTTTTTGGAATAATCGGTATTGTATTTCTCTACATCAAAATAAACGGAACCGTTTGCTTCGTACGCATATCCATCCGTAATGATCTTTTTGATCATTTCTATCTGTTCGATGATATGACCCGTTGCCGTGGGTTCGATGGCAGGTGTAATGTTATTCAACCGCTGCATGGCCCAATGGAACAGGTTGGTGTATTTCTGCACCAGCTCCATCGGTTCCAGTTTTTCGAGTATGGCTTTTTTACTGATCTTGTCTTCCGCTTCCCGTCCTTCTTCTTCAAAATGACCGGCATCAGTCAGGTTGCGGACATAGCGTACTTTATAACCGAGATATGTGAGGTACCTATACAATACATCAAACGTTACATAGGGTCTTGCATGACCAAGATGGCTCTCGCCACTCACGGTTGGTCCGCATACATACATGCCTACATAAGGGGGATTGATGGGTGTAAAGGTTTCTTTCTGACGGGTTAAGGAATTATATACTTTGAGTGACATCTGTAATAAAAGAATATTAATAAACTAATGGGTGAAATTCAAATCATCCGGGTAACCTGTGCTCAGCAACAACAGCAGCGATATATGTGTGGGTGGCTCATGAAAAACGAAGATATTTATTTTTTAACAAGTATGTCGGATACCAGCATCAGGTGGTCGCTGAGGTTTTCATCCACCAGGTCAAACTGTTTGATCTCGAATTTTTTGTCGGCAAGGATATAATCTATCCGCAAGGTCGGCGCCAGTGCAATAAATGTGCGGCCTATGGCAAACCCTTTTCGCAGGAAAGCATCCTGCTTATCGCCTTTTATCCGGAAATATGCATACGAATTGGGTACATCATTAAAATCGCCGCAGACGATGACCGGATAGGGGCTTTTGTCCACCGCCTCTTTTACCATATTGGCCTGGATACCACGACGCGCGAAAGCCAGCCGCATTTTACGCATCAGCGTCCTCGATGCAGCAAAATTCTCATCTTCCTGTTCTTTGATCTTCTCCATGTTATCATAGTCCTCCGGTTTGAATTTGAAGGATTGCAGATGGGTGGTGTAAATCCGCAGGGTATCCGGTCCTTTTACAATATCTGCATAGATCAGGCTTTCTGCTACCGGGTATTTGATCTTACCGGTATCAATGATGGGGTATTTGGAAAAGATGATACATCCGGATAAATATTTTCCGCTATCACGTTGGTAGTCGCGGGAGAAATAATGATACGGATACTGTTTCCTGAACAGTGCTATATTATCCGCACTGGCAGCCGTATTGAATTCCTGCATACAGATCACATCTGGTTCATATCTCAGCACACTGGCGGCAAGTTCGTTGGGAATGAGTTTTTTGGCTTCTTTATTACTGGTAAGCCCGTTGAAACTCTGTACGTTCCAGTCAATGATGCGCAATGTATTGGCCGGTTTGCGTTTGGTAAAACCTGCGCCGGGGTGCCATGCAAATACAACACTTAACTGCTGCCAGCCGATGGCCAATGTAAGCAATGGCAACAGCGCCAATCTTGGTCTCGCCACCAGCCAGAATATGAGGAACAGTATCAATACCAGTATCAGGTAAGGAACAATCAGTCCCGCAAATCCTGTTATCCACCAGTTTTTAGGATTGACATGTGGCGCCAGGCAGGCAATAAGAAATACAACCGTGACCAATATATTGGCTGCTACCACTATTGTTTTAAATGCTCGACGAAAAAAATTCCTGGCCATGCATAAAATTACTACAATCGGGTGTGTTTTCTGTCACAGATTACTGAAGTGGTTTGGGGTTTGGAGTTTGGAGTTTGGGGTTTGGGGTTTGGGGTAGCGTGTTGTAAATTTTTTCAGGCAGCTTAAAGTTACGGGAACCCAACTCCAAACCCCAAACTCCAAACCCCAAACTAACAACATGAATTATTGCAGGTCCTCTTTACTCGCCTGCTCAAGAAACTCCTGTTCATCTTTAGTCAGCTGGTCATAACCATGCAGGTGGATCTTTTCGAGGATTGCATCCAGTTTCTGCTGGGTAAGTTTTGATTTTTTCTCAAACGGTTTGCGGTCGGAGCGGTAGTGCAGTTTATCTTTTTGTGTTCCGGTCGTATGTTTTTTTTCGGGATTGAAGAGGTTATTGCACCAGTCAACAAACTGGTTCATCCATGCGCCCCAGTCATTACCCCGTTGTAATTGTTTGGTGAACAGGAAGCCGATGCCTGCTGCAGTAAGGTGCGCGATAGCAACAGCGGCACTCCCTTTCCCAAGGGTTGCGAAATCTATCGCCACAAATATGATGGTGATCACCCATAAGGGAATACCTCCATTGAGAAACGGAAACAGTCTGAAATCAGGTGTAAGCGTAGTAATGGCCACCGCCACCGCCATCACCGCTGCGCTGGCACCCATCATGGGCAATGCTGTTGCGATATTGGCCTGCAGACCGGGAATCAAATTATTTGCCAGCAGAAAAAATACTGCACCGGTGAGTCCTCCATACAGGTAAACCGGTATCAGTTTGCCATTACCGGCAAGGTCCTGGAGGATATATCCAAAGAACCATAACCACATCATACTGCTCAGCAAATGCCAGAAACCATAATGGGTAAACATGTGAAGCAATATTGTCCAGGGTCTTGTTGCCAGGATATCCGGTTGTGCGGGTAGTATGAACCAGTTGAGTACCTGTTTTTCAAAAAGATCCATCGGTATATCCGATAACTGGTAGATCATACTGAGGATATGCATCGCCACGAATATGATGGTATTCGCCGCGAACAGCAGGACAATGGAATTGTTATCCTGTCCCAGTAAAATTTTTGATCTTTTTTTATAGGATGTAGCCATGGGTTCAGATGATAGATGACAGTTGAGAGATGACAGATGATAGAACCAATCTTTGTTCTATCATCTGTCATCTCTCAACTACCATCCGTTTAATACAATGTCCGCCGGTTGGTTTTGTTCCAGGTGATCACGATCAGCAATCCAACTATCGCACCACCTATATGCGCCCAGTGTGCGATATTATCACCGGCGGAATTCTGGATGCCTTCATACAATTCAAAGGCACCGTAAAACAAAACGACCCATTTTGCCTTCACCGGTATCAGCATATAGATGTAGATATAGGTATTGGGAAACAGGTAGCCGAATGCAGCAAGAATACCGAATACGGCACCACTGGCGCCAACGGTTTCAGAATTAAGCTTGGCCAGGTAATAAGGTGATGTGGCTATTTTTTCGATAGTGCTGCCGGAATAGGCTATATCACCCGGATTAATAGAGAGGTTAGCTATGATCTGTTCTGTATTCTGGAAAATGCGGTACTTACTGATAAAGCTGATCAATTGTGTTGTACCCCCATTGGCCCGGGCATGTTCCTCTATCACGGCATTATACGCATTAACCATTGGCATCAGTTCATAACTTAGAAACAGCAGGTGTATCAAAGCTGCACCCAGGCCACTGATCACATAAAAAATAAGAAACCGTTTGGAACCCCATACATTTTCCAGCACGGCGCCAAACATCCATAATGCCAGCATATTGAAAAATATATGCGACCAGGTGCCATGCATGAACATGTGCGTCAGCAACTGCCAGGGTCTGAACAGGGAGCTTTGCCAGGCATGAAGCGCCAGCGTATCATCAAACCGGAACGGCGCATTAAAACCGCTGAATGTTTGCTGTGCAAGAAAAACCAGCACATTAATGATCAAGAGGTTCTTGACCGCTGCGGGTAATATTTCGAAACGACTGGGTCTAAATTCCATCCATCTTTAATTTTAACTGCACAACATTTTCAATATGCAAGGTATGCGGGAACATATCAACCGGTTGAATTTTTTCTACAGAATATTTTTCTGCCAGCAAACCCAGATCGCGCGCCTGTGTAGCAGGGTTACAACTTACATATACTACGGTAGGCGCTGCAATATCCAGTAATTTTTTCACCAGTTTCTCGTGCATGCCTGCTCTTGGCGGGTCGGTGATGATCACATCCGGCCGTCCATGTTCGGCAAAAAACGCATCATCACAAATATCTATTACATCGCCGGTAAAAAAGCTGGCGTGGGCGATATTATTCATGGCCGCATTTTTCCGGGCATCCACAATCGCATCATCCACTACTTCCACGCCTATGATCTTTGCCGCATCCCTGCTGACAAAAATACCGATACTGCCGGTTCCGCAATACAGGTCGTAAACCGTTTGACTGCCGGTAAGTTCCGCAAAATCGCGTGTTACGCGGTAGAGTTTTTCTGCCTGGCGGGTATTGGTCTGGAAAAATGATTTCGGACTGATGATGAATTGATAATCTTCCAGTTTCTCTTCAATATATCCCTTGCCAAAATAAGTTTTCGGCTCAAGGTCCTGCAGGCTGTCGTTCTTTTTGGTATTGATGGTGTACAACAATGTAGTGATCTGCGGAAAATCATGTAGTAACTGGTCGAGCAGTTGTTTGCGATAGGTTTCATCTTCATAACCCAGCACCAGGTTGATCATCAGTTCACCGGTAGTGCTGTTTCGCACAAACATATTACGCAGCCATCCCTGGTGCTGTTTGATATTGTAAAACGGCAGCCCGTTATCCACGGCAAATTTTGCCACGGCTTTCCGGATCAGGTTGGTGGGCTCTTCCTGCAGGTGACAGGTATCGATCTCCACCACTTTATCAAAAAAACCACGCACATGAAAACCGCCTGCGCCGGGCGAATCCAGTGATCTGCCTTCTGCTTTCATCTGGCGAAACTCTGCATCCGGTATGTATTTACCCGTAGCGAATGTGTATTCCATTTTATTACGGTAGTGGCGGGTTTCGTCTGCGCCAATGATCGGCGCCATCTCAGGCAGGGGTATCCGCGCGATCCTTGATAAATTATCGCTTACCTGTTTCTGCTTATAAAACAATTGCTTCTCATACGGCAGCATCTGCCACTGGCAGCCCCCGCATACCCCGAAATGCTGGCAGAAAGGCTGTACCCGGTCAGGTGAAAACGCATGGATCTTTACCGCATGTCCCTCTGCCCAGTCGCTTTTGTTTTTGGTCAGCCGTATATCAGCAATATCACCCGGCACCGCCCCTTCAATAAATACCACTTTGCCATCTACCCTGGCGAGCGATTTACCTTCGGCGGCATAGTCCAGCACCGTTATATTTTCAAGTATAATCTGTTTCTTTTGTTTTCTCACAGGGCAAAAATAACTATGATGGGTGAGATGTGAGGATATACGTCAAAACTGTTTTTTTTAACGCTAAGAAACATGAGCATTGAACATTGATAATTGAATATTGAGCATTAAACTGCACAATCAATGCTCAATATTCAATTATCAATACTCAACTGGGTAAACCCAGCATTTATCAAAGTTGTTAATAATACCCCAATCATAGTATATCCACTTATCCCACCCATCATAGTTTTACTTATTTTTACCCCATGAAGCGTTCATTACCTGTTTTATTTTTCGCATTGGCGCTACCCGTTATGTCCGGTTTTTTTGCGCAGTCCAAAACACCTGTCAAACCCGCGGCCAACCCGGCAGCCAAGGGCAGGAATATCAGTATTACACTGACCCCGTTAAAAAATTGTAAGGTTTACCTGGCAAGTTATTATGGCAACACCAAGATACTGATAGACTCGGCTACACTGGATGCCAATAGCCGTGGCGCATTTAAAGGAACCACCAAACTAACCGGCGGTATTTATTTTATAGTAACCCCGCAAATGACCCAGCAGTTTGATGTACTGATGGATAACAGGCAGCAATTCAGTATTGTAGGTGACACCTCGCAAAAAGACAAGGCCGTGATCACCGGCTCTGCCGATAATGACCTGTTTAAAACCTATGCAACGTTTACAGATACCAAGGGCCGCAGACTGAGCCAGTTGCGTACAGAACTTGGTCTACAGAAAACAAGGGAGGATTCGGCGCGTATTGAAAACGAGTACAGGCTGATCAACAAAGAACTGGAGGTTTACCGGAACAATCTCATGAAAAACAATCCAACCTCTTTACTGGCTACTTTGCTGAATACGATGAAGCGCCCCGAAGCGCCTGCCATACCTGTCGTAAACGGGAAAGCTGATTCCAGTTATCCTTACCGCTATGTAAAATACCATTACTGGGATGATGTGAATTTTAATGACGACCGCATCTTACGCACCCCTTTCTTCGAACCCAAGCTGGATGATTATTTCAAATACTATATTTCCCAGGACCCCGATTCTATCATCAACGAAGTAAGGTATATCCTGTTATCGGCCCGTACCGGTAAAGAGATCTATCCCTACCTGCTCACCAAGTTCACCAACAAATACATCAGTCCTGAGTTTATGGGGCAGGATAAGGTATTTATTTACCTGTTCGAGAGTCATTATGCAAAAGGCGATACCATGCTGCTGAACGCCGCTTCGCGTAAAACCATTATTGAACGGGCCTACAGCCTCATGGCCAACCAGCTCGGGCAACCCGCGCCTGTGCTAGACCTGACGGATACCACCGGCAAAACAGCTTCTCTCTACAGTATCAAAGCGCCGTTTACGGTAGTAACCTTCTGGGATCCCAATTGCGGGCATTGCAAAGAAGAAATACCAAGGTTTGATTCGATGTACAGGGCCAAATGGAAAAATTATGGCGTAGCTGTTTACTCGGTCAATATTTACGAGAACGAAATTCCTGCCTGGAAGAAATTCATCAACGAAAAAAATATTTCGAAGGATTGGGTGCAGGCTTACGAAACCAAAGAAGCCAAAGCCGCTACAGAAAGAGCCGGCAAGGCCAACTTCCGCCAGTTGTATGATATCTTTAAAACACCCACCGTGTACTTATTGGATAAAGACAAACGCATCATTGCTAAACAACTCAGTCTTGAGCAGTTTGATGATTTGATTGAAACAAAGCGGAAGACTTTACAGAATTGATAGTGTTGTTTGAGGTGGCTTTTTTAACACAGAGACCACAGAGTTAAACGGAGGGCCCTCTGTTAATCTCTGTGGTCTCTGTGTTAAAAAACTTCGCTCAGGTAAAACTTACTGTAATGCTTTTACAACGTTCCAGATAACTTTTGGTTTACCCAATGTATAGTAATGCAGCACCGGAACTCCAAATGCTTTCAACTCTTTGCTCTGCTGTATCAGCCACTCCGTACCCACCTGCTCACACTCTGCATCTGTTTTACATTTCAGCATGGCATGTGATAATTCGGTAGGAAGATCCACATGGAATATCCTTGGTAAAACAGATAACTGTTTTTTATTGGTAATCGGTTTCAGTCCTGGTATGATGGGTACATTGATACCGATACTCTTGCAATCCTTTACAAAATCAAAGAATTTCTGGTTATCAAAAAACATCTGGGTCATGATGTATTCCGCGCCTGCATCCACTTTGTCTTTCAATCTCTGCAGGTCTATTTCCAGGTTTGGCGCCTCAAAATGTTTTTCGGGGTACCCGGCTACACCGGTACAGAATTTTGTTTTGCCACCGTTTTTGATATCCTCATCCAGGTAAATACCGTTGTTCATATTGGCCACCTGCTGTAGCAGGTCTATCGCAAAAAAGTTGCCCCCGGCTTCCGGTTCAAAAGCGGCTTCGTTTTTGGCGGCATCACCGCGTAATACAAGCACATTATCTATCCCGAGAAAATCCAGGTCAATCAATGCATCTTCGGTCTCCCTTTTGGTAAAACCGCCACAGATAATATGCGGCACCGCATCTACCTGGTAATGGTTCATGATGGCCGCACAGATACCTACCGTACCCGGGCGTTTACGCACTTCCACTTTATCAAAAGTGCCATCGGCCTTTTTCTTGAACATGGATTCGCTGCGGTGATAGGTGACATTTACCCATGATGGTTTGAACTCCATCAAAGGATCCAGGTGGTCGTATAATGAGGTAATGGTCTTCCCTTTCAATGGTGGCAATACCTCAAAAGAGATCAGGGTATCTGTTGCCTGTTTGATATGGTCTGTGATCTTCATCCTGCTTGGTTCTTTTTAAAACGGCTGCTAAGATAAGGCCTAAGTACGAATTACGAGGTACGAAGTACGAATTGCAGACCAGCCATTCTTCGGTTTGTACTTCGTACCTCGTAATTCGTACTTACCCCCATCTTTACCAAAATCTTCATACTTATTCCTCTATTTTTGTCGAAACAGTTTGCTTTGAGTCTGATTATCCATACAAAGGAGCTTGTAAAAAGTTATAAGGGACGTACCGTTGTAAAGAACGTATCGGTTTCAGTAAAGCAAGGAGAGATCGTGGGACTGCTGGGACCCAATGGTGCCGGCAAGACCACTACTTTTTATATGGTGGTAGGACTCATCAAGCCTGATGAAGGAGCTGTTTTCCTGAATGAGGATGATATCACCAAATTACCCATGTACAAACGGGCACAAATGGGTATCGGTTACCTGCCGCAGGAAGCCAGCGTTTTCAGGAAACTGACCGTGGAAGACAATATCCTGGCCGTACTGGAAATGACCAAACTGACAAAAGCCGAGCGCCAGCATAAACTGGAGTTATTGCTGGATGAATTCAACCTGCACCATGTGCGTAAGAATAACGGCGACAGCCTGAGCGGTGGTGAGAGAAGACGTACCGAGATAGCCCGCGCACTGGCAGTCGATCCAAAATTCATTTTACTGGATGAACCTTTTGCCGGTGTTGACCCTATTGCCGTAGAAGATATTCAAAGCGTGGTGGCCCGGTTGAAATATAAGAATATCGGTATCCTGATCACTGATCACAATGTAAATGAGACCCTCTCCATCTGCGACCGCGCGTATTTATTGATCGAAGGAAAAATATTCAAACATGGTACCGCCGAGGAACTGGCAGGCGATGAACAGGTAAGACGCCTCTACCTGGGAACCAATTTCGAACTCAAACGCAAAGACTGGATCATGGACAGGGGCATCCACGATGCCCCTCAAACATAATCTGTGGTAATCTGTGAATCGGTGGCGAAAAATACTCGCCACAGATTCACAGATTACCAATCTCCCAATCCAAAGTTTCCAAATTCTCCTTACATTGCTGAGAGTCCCAACTTCATGAAACTACTCAGCCCAGCAATATCCCGCTTGGCCAGGCTCCGGCACTGGCGCATCGAGGAATGGATCAATGACCCCATTGCTGCACAACGCGAAGTTTTACAGGATCTGGTAACCCATGGCCAGTACACAGAATTCGGCAGAAAATATGGATTGAAAGAGCTTTTCAGCATCCGCACTTTCAAACAGCAGGTACCTATTCACGAATATGAGGACCTGAAACCCTATATAGACCGCCTGATGCAGGGCGAAGAAAACCTGCTATGGAACACCCCTGTCAACTGGTTTGCCAAAAGCAGCGGTACCACCAGCGACAAAAGCAAGTTCATCCCCATTACACAGGAAAGCCTCGAGGACTGTCATTTCCAGGGTGCCAAAGATGTATTGACCTTGTATTATAATTATAACAACGATAGCGACCTGCTGACAGGAAAAGGGTTGGTGATCGGCGGCAGCCACCAGATCAGCAGGGTCAATGAAGACATACAATACGGCGACCTGAGTGCGGTACTCCTGCAGAATACACCTATGTGGGCCAACTGGATCCGCACACCGGAACTGTCCATTGCACTGATGGATGAATGGGAGAACAAAATTGAGAAACTGGCACAGTCAACCATACCCGAAGATGTAACGTCTATTTCAGGCGTTCCTACCTGGACAATGATACTGATGAAACGCATCCTGGAGATCACGGGTAAATCCACCATCAAAGAAGTATGGCCCAATCTGGAACTGTATATTCATGGCGGTGTATCTTTTCTTCCCTACCGCGAACAGTTTCAGAAGATCATTGGCGAAGGATGTACCTATCTTGAAATGTACAATGCCAGTGAAGGATTTTTCGCGGCACAGGATAATCCCGAAGAAGACGGCATGCTGCTATTCCTCGACCACGGTATATTTTATGAGTTCATGCCGGTGGAAGAATATGGCAAGCCCGAACCCAGGACGATAGGACTTGAAAAAGTAGAGACCGGTAAAAACTATGCGATGGTGATCAGCACCAATGGCGGTCTCTGGCGGTACCTGGTGGGAGATACCATACAGTTTACTTCTGTTTTTCCGTTCAGGATAAAAGTGAGCGGCCGCCTCAAACAATACATCAATGCCTTTGGCGAAGAAGTGATCGCCGATAACTCGGATAAGGCTATTGCCATCGCTTCACAAAAAACAGGCACCACTGTAAACGATTATACCGCCGCCCCCGTCTATTTTGGCGAAAACAAAAAAGGCGCCCATGAATGGCTGATCGAATTTGATCAGGCGCCTGACAACACGGAGCAATTCGCCTACGAACTGGATTGTGCGCTGAAATCGCTCAACAGCGATTATGAAGCGAAGCGGTATAAGGATATAGCGCTTACCCTGCCTATTGTACACTCACTGAAAAAAGGCGTTTTTCATGAGTGGCTGAAAAGCAAAAATAAACTCGGCGGCCAGCATAAGGTTCCTCGCCTGAGTAATGATCGCAAATACATTGATGAGATACTCACCCTGATCGGCTAGATCTTTTATTCCCTGTTTCTAAGAGCCAGTTTGAAAACATTGAGATTCAATTTCAACCGCAGATTCGCAGATTATCCGCTTATAATCTGCGAATCTGCGGCTGAATAATAGCACCGTATCCATAAATTTTTTCAAACTGGCTCACTATTATTCATTTCGCATTTATATACATTTATGTACTTTCACGATTTTATAAATGATACCCATCATGAAATTATTAGCAGGAAAAGTATCCATTGTTACCGGCGCCGCACGCGGCATTGGCGCTGCCATTGCCTTAAAACTGGCCGAACATGGAAGTGATATTGCATTTACCTATGTAAGCGACAGCAGCGCAGAAAAAGCAGCTTCTCTCGAAAAACAATTACAGTCGCTTGGCGTAAGAGCCAAAGCCTATCAAAGCAATGCCGGAGATTTTGCTTCCTGCGAATCATTTGTAAATGATACACTGAAAGAATTCGGCAAACTGGATGTATGTGTGAACAATGCCGGCATTTCAAAAGACAATCTTTTATTACGTCTCACCGCCGAACAATGGGATGACGTGATGGATACCAACCTGAAAAGCGTATTCAACATGACCAAGCAGGTGATACGCCCCATGATGAAGGCCAAAAGCGGCAGCATCATCAATATGAGTTCCATCGTTGGGGTACGCGGAAACGCGGGCCAGAGCAGTTATGCCGCCAGTAAGGCCGGTATCATCGGCTTCACCAAATCAGTGGCGCTCGAACTGGGCAGCCGCAATATCCGCTGCAATGCCATCGCCCCCGGGTTTGTGGAAACAGATATGACTCATTATTTAAAAGATGGGGAAGGTGCCACAGAGTTCCTGAAAAAAATACCACTGGGCCGTTTTGGGAAAGCTGGGGAAATTGCCGATACCACTTTATTCCTCGCAAGCGATATGGGGGCCTATATTACCGGGCAGGTACTAAGTGTTTGTGGTGGCCTGAATATTTAATAAGTAGAAACAGCATAATCAGTCATTATATAAAATAAATTTCAATATGATGGTCGGTTATGTTAAAGAAATGTTTACGCGAGCGATGAATAGGCATGTTTCCTTAATTTCGTCGAAATAGTTCGCATAAGCATATTTTACAATATCGATACGAACTGAGATATAGGCATTCGAATGACCACACGCAGAACAAATATGACTTACCGCTTTGCAACCAGCATTTTTCTGATGCTGATGCTTGCATGGTTGACCGTGAGCATTCCGTTTGTATATGCGGCCCAGGATATTCACCATGCCAAAATGATAGCGAACGGAGATATGGCTGATGAAACCGCCGACAATCCTTTTGCCAATACCACCGAAGAAAAAACAAGTGGCAACAGCACCAGTTTTTCAGAAGAATACCTTCATGACACACATGCAGGTGAACATTTCCAGACTGAATCAGACGCTGAATACAAGATCGAACACGTAGCAACCTACATTGCTTTTTACGGCGAACTGCTTTCTCCGCCGCCCGATCAACATTGTTAATACCTTAACGGGACAGGATTATATTGTACGTGGTTACTGCTTGTATGCATAACTACACAGTAGCATTTCTGCCTGCTCCCACTGCAATTACTCTTATTTATTTATTAGAATATGGCTCCTACACAAATTGTTGTGTAAGTGGCCGCTTAAAATCGTCAGGATATGAAAACGACTTATGAAAAATTATTTGATGGCAACAAAAAATGGGTAGAGGATATGCTGGAAAAGGATCCCGAGTTTTTTGTAAAACACTCCAAGGGTCAAAAACCACCGGTATTGTGGATAGGCTGCTCAGACAGCCGCGTACCCGCCAACGAAGTAACCGGTACATTGCCAGGTGAAATATTTGTACACCGGAATGTGGCCAATATGGTGGTGAATACAGATCTAAGCATGCTTACAGTGCTCGACTATGCCGTCAACATACTGGAAGTAACTGATATCATTGTTTGCGGACATTACGGTTGTGGCGGCGTGATCGCTTCTTTAAGCAAATCACCGCTTGGCCTGGTTGACAACTGGCTGAGAAATATCAAAGATGTTTACAGGCTGCACCAGCGTGAACTGGATTCGATCAAGGACCAGGAAAGAAAATCCGAGCGACTGGTGGAACTGAACGTGATCGAACAGGTATTTAACCTGACCAAAACCGAGATTGTACAAACAGCATGGAACAAGGGCAAGAAGTTAGCCGTTCACGGACTGGTGTATGACCTGAAAACAGGTGTGCTGAATGACCTTAATGCTACTATCTCTGACCGCAGCGAGATACCGAATTTTTATTTAATGGATGCTTTGGTTTAATGGTCAGTTAAGTATGTAATCATTTATATGAAAAATAGCTCCACGGATACTTTTGAGAATCAACAGGAGTGGATCAAGGCCGGCGGGAAGCAGGTATTTGATGAGGTGCATGTATTACATGAACTCAAACATTACCTGCCTTCCCAAACGCCGTTAAAGGATTTTATCCACCACAATTCCCTTCATGCCTTCCAGGCCATGAAATTCTATGATGCCATTTTCCAGGCATCAGGAATATTTGGCTACCAGGTTACCCTACAACTCGAAGAGTTCAGGCAACTGTACCACAACGGAAGGATACGGGAAGCTATCCTGGACAGGATCATCACAGAAAAAAAAGGAGCGGACAACCTGCAGGCATGGAAAACAAAAATGCTTTCAGGCACCTATGATACTGCCAGGCATCCCAGGATCGGTGAATTACGCAAACACTGGAAAACGATCTACCAGGTTGATCTTGATACCATGGTTCAGCCATTGTTTTTCAGGATACTCTGTAGTTACCTCGACCAGGGTATTGCTCTCTGGAATTTTCCATTGGATGAAAAGGGATTGCTTGCCTCTATCCGTTCACTTGAATTAAATAGTGCAGCGAGTTTTTTCAGATCGGCAAGGGTGCGTGAACTGTTATTCAGCCATCCAACCATTACTAATCTATTGGACATACTGGTAGAAGAACCCGCTTTCTATGAACAATACCTGTTTGACCAGCAATTTAGTCACCAGGGGTGGTCGGGTATCGTATCTGCCATAGAGGACCAGCCGGGTGCCATACTTGACAGGAGGTGCATCAGTCTCAATGATATGATCATACTCGAGCTGTTACTCGAGATCGATGCACTGGATGAGGCGCTGGCACAGGACTGGGTACCACTATGCCGTCAATTACAGTCGGTGCCAACGGACCTGTTCAAACCCATTGCCAAAACCGAGCTGACAGAAATATTTACACTCTGGCAGGATGCATTTGAATGGAGTTATTATGATGAAGTGTTATCCGGCATCAACTTATCAAAACAAAAAATAATAACGGCGTCACCGCAAAAAAGTTTCCAGGCAATGTTCTGTATTGATGAACGCGAATGTTCGATACGCAGGCATATAGAAACTTCGGATCCATCCTGTGAAACATTCGGCACACCCGGTTTTTTCTCCGTTGAATTTTTTTACCAGCCGGAGAACGGCAATTTCCTTGACAAACTTTGCCCGCAGCCGGTAACACCCAAATACCTCATCAAAGAATATGGTGTTACGGAAGAAAGAAAACACGAAATACTTTATACCAAAAAAGCACATAGTTTCCTGGAAGGTTCATTGATAACATTGACTTTGGGTCTGTGGTCATCCATACGTTTATTCCTGAACCTGTTCAGGCCAAAAATGAGTCCGGCTATTTCGAATGCATTTACACACATGCATAAAACCTCGAAGCTTACGATCGAGAATACCGATACATCGCACAGAGAACACAACTTACAGGTAGGCTTTACGGTAGAAGAAATGGCCGCAAGGGTTGAAGCGCTGTTACGAGGCATTGGTTTGTTGAAAGATTTCGCACCGCTGGTATATGTGATCGCACATGGTTCGAGCAGCGCCAATAATCCGCACCACGGTGCACATGATTGCGGTGCCTGTAGCGGAAGACCGGGTTCGATTAATTCACGCGTGTTTGCTTTTATGGCCAACCATGTAAAAGTGCGTGAACTGTTAGCAGCGAAAGGACTACACATTCCTATAGCAACACAATTTGTAGGTGGTCTGCATGATACGGCGGGCGATGAAATAGATTTTTATGATGAAGATATTCTCTCACCAGAAAATCAAAAAAGTCATGCAAAAAACAAAGCATCTTTTGAAAACGCGCTGGACCTGAATGCAAAGGAAAGATCAAGACGCTTTTTTTCCATCAGTACCAAACAGGGCATCCGCACTATCCGCGAAGCCATCCGCAAAAGATCCGTGTCTATGTTTGAGCCAAGACCCGAACTTGGTCATGGCACCAACACACTTTGCATCGTGGGAAGACGTGATCTGACCAAAAGCCTTTTCCTCGACAGACGCGCTTTTCTCAACTCTTATGACCATACCACTGACCCCGAAGGAAAACTACTGGCAGGTATCATGCGGCCGTTGGGACCGGTATGTGGTGGTATTAATCTGGAATACTATTTTTCAAGGGTCGATAACCACAAAATGGGTGCGGGTACCAAACTTCCGCACAATGTGATGGGACTGATCGGGGTTGCCAACAGCAGCGATGGCGATCTGAGACCGGGACTTCCTGTACAAATGATAGAAGTGCATGACCCGGTGCGCCTGCTCATTATTGTGGAACATTTTCCTGCTGTTGTTTTAAAAACAATCCAGAACGACCCCGCGATGTATGAATGGTTTATTAATGAATGGGTACACCTGGCAGTGGCCGATCCTGCAACCAACCGCTTCTTCTATTTTAAAGAAGGTGCATTTACAGAATATACGCCCACTGCAACACAGGTACCCTCTTTAGCGGACTTCAATGCTTTTCTGGAATCATCCAAAAAAATGGAGACCAACCAGATAGCCGATGCCACCAAAGAAAACCTGCCTGTGCATTTACTTAACTAAACCATACCATGCTGCAACTGCTACTACCTGCTTTTTTTTATATCCCGGTCGCTGGCTTTTTAGTAAACCTGTTGATCCCGAAAAAAAAGGAACCGGTCATTTCATACCTCTCAATCGGTACCATTGGTATCCAGCTGGCGGGTATTGTTTATTTCATTGTGTACTGGTTACTGAATGACCAGCCTGCAGTGGATATCAAACATGTAACGCTTTTCAGTTCCGCCGAGATACAGATCTTTATCGATTTTTATTTTGACAGGATCACGGCAGTATATGCATTTACGGGGGGCGTACTGACACTGCTGGTTACCATCTTCAGCCGTTTTTACCTGCACAGGGAAGAAGGTTTTAAACGGTTCTTTAATTGTCTTCTTTTATTCTTTACGGGGTATAACCTGGTGATCTTCTCAGGCAATTTTGAGACAATGTTTATCGGCTGGGAATTTCTGGGGATCTCCTCTTTCCTGCTGATCGCTTTTTACAGGGATAGGTACCTGCCCGTTAAAAATGCGCTCAAGACCATTTCTATTTATCGTTTAAGCGATATCTGCCTCATGCTGGCCATGTGGATGAGCCACCATCTCTGGCACGAAAACATCAGTTTTCTCAAACTGAATGATGTGGTATCGGTACAGGAAAAATTACAGGAACATTCCTCCTATGGTATTTTCATTGCCGTAATGATATTGATAGCGGCGGCAGTAAAATCTGCCCAGTTGCCATTCACCTCCTGGCTGCCAAGGGCTATGGAAGGACCGACCACTTCCAGCGCCATCTTTTACGGATCACTGTCGGTACATATCGGTGTGTTTTTGTTATTACGCACGTATCCTTTCTGGGAAAGTATGCTGGGTATTAAAATAGCGATCATAGCCATCGGCCTGTTTACCAGTGTGGTGGCAGCGAACATTGCCAGCGTGCAATCAACCGTTAAAACACAGATCGCGTATTCATCCATCACACAGATAGGACTCATATTTATAGAAGTGGCATTGGGATGGCACACACTGGCGCTGGTACATTTTATGGGTAATGCTTTTTTAAGAACCTACCAGTTACTGGTTTCACCCTCGGTACTCAGCTATCTTACCCACGACCAGTTTTATCATTTTGATCCTTCCAAAAACAAAAAAACAGGGCCTAGTAAAATCAGGAACACATTATACATACTCTCTGTTAAAGAATGGAACATTGATGCCATGCTGAAACGTTTTTTATGGAACCCATTTAAATGGATCGGCAAAAATCTGTTGTTCGTAACACACCCGTTTTCATTGATTGTACTGGCGCTTGTATTTATATATGGATTGTATGTTTTTTATTCCGGCCAAATCGGGCCAGCAACAGACATGCTGCCGGCTGCGCTGTCGTTGGTGGGTTTACTGTTAATACTCAGGTCCTTTGCTGAAAGAGCTGATGCGCGCCGGCCCTGGATGCTGGTGGTAACCGCTCAATTATTCATTGTACTGGCAGTAATGCTGAACAGGAATTTTGACACAAGGGAGATCATCATATATCTCAGCGGCACCATTATTTCAGCTATTGTTGGATATATCTGTCTCAATAAAATAAAGCATCTTGATAATGATATTTCACTGAACCATTTTCATGGCTACAGTTACAGGCAAGCCTGGCCGGCATTCGGATTCCTGTTGTCGTGCTTAGGCTTACTGGGCTTCCCAATCACACCCACGTTTATCGGTGTGGATGTATTGTTCAGTCATATTCATCATGACCAGCTGGCTATGATCATTTTCACATCGTTAAGTTTTTTGTTCATAGAATTATCTGTGTTACGCATCTATGCAAGGATATTCATGGGTCAACACAAAAAAATGGACCATGCCATGGCCTTCCGTTCATCTTAAACTAAAACCACCCCCAATAAACAACCAAGTATATGAAACAGAATAAAATATTTTCAGAACTCAAGAACGATCTTCCGGCCAGTATCGTTGTGTTTTTCGTGGCGCTTCCATTATGCCTGGGCATTGCACTGGCTTCGGGTGCACCATTGTTTTCAGGTATCATCGCCGGAATTGTCGGTGGTATTGTAGTAGGTGCCGCCAGTGGTTCGCGCCTGGGCGTAAGCGGCCCGGCTGCGGGTCTGGCAGTGATTGTTTTGTCTGCCATCACGGTAACGTTCAAAGGGTCTTATGAAACTTTTTTACTGGCTGTTGTATTTGCCGGTATTATTCAAATGGTATTGGGATATTTGAAAGCCGGTTTTATCGGTTACTTCTTTCCTTCCTCGGTGATCAAGGGTATGCTTACCGGTATAGGGTTGCTTATCATTTTAAAACAGATACCACATGCACTGGGCTGGGATAAAGACATCGAAGGTGATGATTCTTTCCAGCAGGCAGATGGCGATAACACATTTACGGCTATCGAAAAAGCATTTGAATTTGTAACACCGGGCGCTGTCCTGATCGCTTTGGTTTCCCTGGCGATATTGATATTGTGGGACAAGGTCCTCTCTAAAAAACACAAAGTATTCCAGGTACTCCAGGGGCCTATTGTAGTGGTGATCCTTGGTATTGTTTTCAATTATTTATTCCAGAACGACACCCTGCCTTTCAAGCTACAGGATGACCAGGTAGTAAGGCTGCCTATACCTGACAATATCGGTACCTTCTTTAGCCAGTTTACCATGCCTGATTTTGCGGCGCTGTCAAATCCCGATGTATATAAGATCGGGGTGATCATGGCCATTGTTGCCAGTCTCGAAACACTGTTAAGTGTGGAAGCAACCGACAAGCTTGATCCAAATAAAGGTGTAACCCCTACTAACCGTGAGTTAAAGGCACAGGGCCTGGGAAATATCATATCCGGGATGATCGGCGGTTTGCCCATTACACAGGTGATCGTGCGTAGTTCTGCCAATATCACTTTTGGCGCCAAATCAAAATTGTCGACGATCATGCATGGTATTTTCCTGTTGATCAGCGCCATTACCATTGCTTCGCTGCTGAATATGATACCATTGGCGAGTCTCGCCGCTGTGTTATTGATGGTAGGCTATAAGCTCGCCAAACCATCGCTGTTCAAACAGATGTATAAGCTGGGATGGGAACAGTTTGTTCCGTTCACTGCTACGGTGGTGGCTATCCTGGCAACAGATCTGCTGAAAGGTATTACCGTGGGCCTGCTGGTGGGTTTGTTCTATACCCTTCGCCACAGCTTCCGTAATTCGCATCACATGAAAGATGTGATCACTACCTCGAACGGGCAGGAAGTACACCACCTGGTGCTCGCCGAAGAGGTTTCGTTTTTTAATAAGGCCAGCGTACACAATGCACTGGACAGGATCCCTCATAATTCAAAAGTGATCATCGACTGCACCCGTTCTGTTTCTATTTCGTATGATGTGGCGGAAATGATCCAGGAATACAAGACCAATGCCCGTACCAAGGGTATTACCGTAGAAACGGTGAACTTTATTGAGCCGCCGATAACGGCAAGTATGCATTAATCGGGATGCGGCGTCTTATATTTGCAGTAATAAGACGCCGCCTCTATGAAACCTTACGAAAAATTATTAGCCGATAACAGGTTGTGGGCAAAAGAAAAGCTGGAAGAAGACCCGCTTTTTTTTGATACGCTTTCACACTTGCAGACCCCTGAATTTTTATGGATAGGCTGTAGCGACAGCCGCGTTCCTGCTAACCAGATCACTGGTACACAGCCCGGTGAAATATTTGTACACCGCAATATTGCCAATGTAGTAGTACATACAGATGTGAATGTATTAAGCGTGCTGGACTATGCCGTCAATCATTTGAAAGTAAAGCATGTAATTGTATGCGGCCATTATGGATGTGGCGGCATAAAAGCCGCGATGAACAACCATAATTACAACCAGGTATTGAACATGTGGCTGCGCAATATCAAAGATGTTTACCGGTTGCATAGGGATGAGATAGATGGCATAGCCGATGAAGAGACACGCACCGACAGACTGGTAGAACTGAATGTACAGGAACAGGTAATGCACCTGGCCAAAACTTCCATCATACAACGCGCCTGGAAAAACGAGCAGCGTCCCGATCTGCATGGGTGGGTGTATGGATTAAAAGATGGCATCATCAACTCCGTATTTGAAATGCCTGCGGGTACACATATTGATCCCATTTACGAATACGATGACTTATAATACCGTCTTTGCGAGCGTAGCGAAGCAACCTGTGCCTTTACAACAACCTGTTATTCAAAACACAGGTTGCTTCGCTACGCTCGCAAAGACGGTTATAAAAACTTAGTCTCCATATCAGCAGACACGCCCAATGGTCCATACTGATCATTCAGGAAGGCCGATAACACCTCGCTCACTTCATATTTCCAGTCAGGTACAGTTGGTGGTTTGGTAAGATAGCAGGCTGCGCCAAGCTCCCAGGTATCATCCATATCTTTTTCAAGGGAAGAAGTCGTACAGATGATCACAGGAGTATTCTTGTGCCGCGCCATGGTTTTGATCATGGACAAACAATGCCTGCCCGACATCTTTGGCATATTCAGGTCAAGAAATATCAGGTCGGGACAAAGCGCAAAATCCTGCTCCAGCAACTGCATCGCAGACTGGCTGTCTTTGTGCAGGAAACAGTGTATGCTGCGGTCTATCTCTTTCACTGCCTGGTAAAAAAAACTCAGATCGTCTTGATCATCATCGATGAACAACAGGGTGGTGGTCTTCATAAAACTGGGATTTTCGGTTAACTACCTGTAATCCTTACAAACACCGCTCCACAGGAAACAAGAATGTTACAACATCCGTCAATTTTAGTATTTCCTTAAGTAATTGGGCAACTATCGCCACAGATTGAATAGCATGGTTTTTTCTTATGCATACAAAATTCAGGATACCGAATGAGGCAATTACTACAATATATGACGGACCAGGAACTGATGGACCGGCTCGCCGATCTTACCGAGCACCTGGCATCGTGCCGTGGATTAAATGCCTCTTATGATTTCTGTAAAATGGATATCGAAGAAACACAGGCTGAAATAGAATTGCGGAAACAGCAGAAGGATGATCAAATGAATACTGTTGATGCAACATAATTATTTTATACCCTATGTAAAATCAATTTGAATAATACCTATAAATAAAAACGAAGGCGGCTAATGCTATATTTTAAGCCGCAGATTATTTGTTTCGAATGCGGCGAATCTGCGGCTATATTTTATAGAATGGATAGCTTCTTAAAAAACAATATTCTTCCGCTTGATATATGCATGCCAAAAAACAAAAGCAGCAATGGTGCGGTACGGTTTCCATATCTCAGCAAGTTGCAGTAATTCCTCTTTTGTTGCGTTTGGCATTTGTTTAACATGCCGTACACTATTCATCAACGCAATATCGCCTGTAGGAAAAAGGTCATTACGATGTAATACCATCATCAGGAATACATCAACGGTCCAGTTGCCTATTCCTTTGATACAGGTCAGCTGATGACGGATATCCTCATCCGGCAATTGTTCCAGTTTGGCAATGGATAATTTTTTTGACAGGACAGCCTCTGCCAGACAACGTGCATACACCGTTTTCTGCCGGCTGAAATAACAGGCTTTCAATTCAGCATCTGTTAACTGCAATAATTTAGCGGGTGTAACAACGCCTATCTTTTCTTTTAGTTTCAGCAGCGCCGCACGCGCAGAAGCCAGCGAAACCTGTTGTTCCAGAATAATATGGATGAGTGTTTCAAAACCCGCTTTCCTGCTCCATAACGGAGGGTAGCCATACTGTTCTATGATGGCTTTGATGTCGGCATCTTTACGGGCGAGGATATTACAGAGCTGGTGGAAATTTTTTTCGCTGAACGCGGGATACACTATTTGTTCTGTTTGGCTTTGAAGTTGGCGATAAATGTTTTGCTGTAGTCGCTTAGTATCAACCTGCCACTGATGGCTGCACGTTCCTTGAGTAATTCATCCCAGTGTTCTGTTCCTTCCCACAATACTTTTTTGATCTCGTGCATGGCTTCGGGACTGGATTTTGACAACACCCTGGCCAACCGCTCCACTTCTGTATCAACCGCAGCTATATCTTCATGCAGTTCAGAAAACAATCCTTTGCGACGCGCCCAGTCTGCGGAGCGCCACATGGTGGCATCTATGGCCAGTTGCGAAAACGCCGCCAATCCTATTTTTCTTTCTACGGCCGGGCCGACCACAAACGGGCCGATCCCCACTGCGAGTTCACTTAGTTTAATATCAGCATCACCTGTAGCAATCGCGTAATCAGCGGCAGCGGCAAGTCCTACACCCCCACCGATACATTTACCTTGTATGCGGGCAATGATGAATTGTGGTGTTTTACGCATGGCATTGATCACTTCCGCAAAACCGGAAAAGAAATGGATGCCTTCTTCAATGGTATTGATCGAAGCCAGTTCATCAAAAGAAGCGCCCGCACAAAAAGTTCTGTCACCGGCGGAACGGAGTATGATGACCCGGGTGTCTTTGCTGTTTCCTTCTTCGCGAATGCTATCAGCAAGCGCACGCAGCAATTTACCTGGCAAAGAATTGCTTTGCGGGTGATAGAACTCAATCGTAACAATGCCGCCTTCTCTCGCTGTTTTTACATGCCCTTCTTTGCTTTCATCAGACATAACGCCTTATAAAAAATTATTAAATCTTCTATGAAATCCCTGCTTCAACAGGTTAACATTAAAATTTACCAATACACCATCTTGAATTCCTGAAAGTTTAAGATAAGTATGTAATTGTTTAAAGTGTATTGGCGCCAGATTTTCCACAGATTTTATTTCAACAATGACTTTATTTTCTACCAACAGATCGGCTCTAAATCCATCTTCAAACTTAATATTATCATAAACAACCGGTATTCCTTTCTGTTTTTGGACTGAAAAAGAACGTTTGGCTAGTTCATAGATCAATACGTCTTCATAAACAGATTCAAAAAGGCCAGGTCCCAACACTGTATGAATTCTTATACAGGAATCCAATATTCCTCGAATAATTGTATTTGCATCTGGATTGTACATTTTTTTCAATAAAAGAAGGACATAAGAAAATAAGTTAAAAAGGGAGACCTAATGTAAAAAGCCGGTTCGTAATATTTTTAGGTATTAACCGCAAATACTACCAACTTTTTCACCCTTTTTTTCTTATGTCCTTCTTTTATTGAAACTTCTTTTGCACCATCGTCAATATCGTAGCTACGCCAACGATCTCATCCGTATCATCCAATATCTCCACCAGCCATTTCACAATTCCCTTATCAATATCCTGTACATCTTTTTTCTCCTGCCCGGTTTTTTCTTTACAGGTAAAACGGATATAGATCTCGCTGCCGGGATATACGGGCTTGGTAAAACGAAGTTCGTCGATACCGTAATTAAGTAGCACAGGGTTCTTCTCATAACTATCCACAAATAATCCCGCTGCCGCACTGATGATAAAATAGCCATGCGCCACCTGGCGCTCAAACATGGTACCTGCAAAATCGGTACTGCTAAGGTGCGCATAAAAATGATCCCCGCTCAGATCTGCGAAACGATCGATATCTTCTGATGTTATCAAACGTTTGTTAGTAACAAGCTGGTCGCCTATCTGAAGTTCTTCAAAATATTTTGTAAACGGATGAACAATACCTGTCTTTCCGGTTGCACCAGGTTGAAACACCTCACTTATGGCAGTAATCATATCCGGCGAACCCTGGATGGCCACCCGCTGCATGTAATGTTTCACACCTCTTAACCCACCCATTTCTTCTCCACCGCCTGCGCGACCCGGGCCGCCATGCACCAGCAAAGGCAAGGGAGAACCATGCCCTGTGCTTTCTTTCGCGCACTGTTCATTAAGTACCAGGATACGGCCATGGTAAGTGCCAGCACCCAATACATATTGTTTGGCGATAGCAGCATCTGCTGTAACAATAGAACTTACCAGTGAACCCTTACCCATTTTAGCGAGCTCGATCGCTTCGTCAATGGTTGAATAGGGCATTAAGGTTGAAACGGGGCCAAATGCTTCCACTTCATGTACTTCCTTGCTGCTACCCGGCTGATTGTTTAATAATAAAAGCGGACTCATGAATGCTCCTTTTTCAGCATCCGCATCTATTACTTCTACACTGTCTAATGAGCCGTATATGATTTGAGAAGAAGCCAGCAATTTCTGTACCTGTTGTTTTACTTCTTTACGCTGCGATTCACCAGCGAGTGAGCCCATCCGCACTTTTTCATTCAGCGGGTTACCGATAGTTGTTTGTGCGAGCGCTTTTCCGAGAGCGATCTGTACCTCTTCGAGTTTATCCTGCGGAACAAATATCCTCCTGATCGCGGTACATTTCTGGCCGCATTTGGTGGTCATTTCTTTACGTACTTCTTTGATAAAAATATCCCACTCAGGCATGGCCGGTGCAACATCATTGCCCAGTACAATACAATTCAGTGAATCCGCCTCCATGGTGAAAGGCACATTCTGTTCAAGAACGGTTTTGCCTGATTTCAGCATCAGTCCTGTTGAAGCGGAGCCTGTGAATGTGATCACATCCTGCGAACCCACATGATCCAGCATATCGCCTGCGCTGCCGCAGATCAGTTGTAATGCTCCCGCAGGTAAGATACCGGACGCAATTATTTTTTTAACTACGGCTTCTGTGAGAAAAGAAGTAACGGTAGCCGGTTTTACCACGGCGGGCATACCTGCCAGTAAATTCACCGCTATCTTTTCCAGCATTCCCCATACAGGGAAATTGAAGGCATTGATGTGTATGGCCACTCCTTCTTTGGGTATCAGCAGGTGATGACCCATAAATGTGTTGGCCTTACCCAACTGGTGATGTTCGCCATCAAGACAATAAGGCGTATCCGGAAATTTCCTGCGCAGGGATGCATAGGAAAACAGGTTACCGATACCTCCTTCTATATCCACCCAGCTATCGGCTTTGGTGGCACCGGTGCGGTAGCTTACCTGGTAAAACTCATCCAGGCACTCACGCAGATGCAAGGCAAGTGCGCGGAGCATCAGCCCTCTTTCATGAAAACTCATTTTGCGAAGGGCCGGGTTGCCGGTTTGCCGCGCATAGTTAAGGATAGAGGCAAAATCAAGTCCCTTGGCAGATGTGCGGGCAAAAGCCTCCCCGGTTATGGCATTGTATAAAAGCTGGCCATCCCCATCGCCTTTGATCCATTTGCCGGTAACATAATTTTCTAGACTGATCATACCGTTGATTGATCGACAAAGCTAACGATTGGTAGGAAATAAAGAATGTTGAATATCGAATGATGAATATCGAACGGAAAGTGAGAAATAGTGCTTTATCCTTCGATATTCATCATTCTACATTCATCATTCCAAAAAAATCCCGCCATGTAATACACGGCGGGATAGCAGGTTGGTTATTGGTTGTAGAAAAATCTTAGCTATATATTAAGACAGGCGCTTATCAATTTCGCTGCAAAGCGCGGAAAATATTTCATCCACAGTTCCTTCACCCGGTATTTTCACCACTTTGCTGAACTGGTCGTAGTAATCGGCCACTACGGTTGTTTTTGCGCGGTACTCGGCAATACGCGCCCTGATCACGGATTCATTGGTATCATCGCTGCGGCCGCTGGTCAATCCGCGGTTAAGCAGGCGGCTCACGAGTTCTTCCTCACTTACTTCCAGTGCCAATACTACGCCAATTTCCGTGTTTTTCAAGCGCAATAATTTATCCAGCGCCTCACTTTGTGCCACGGTACGGGGAAATCCATCAAATAAAAATCCTTTTGCCTGGGGGTTGGTGTCCAAGGCAGAACTGATCATACCCACCACCACTTCATCAGGCACGAGCTGGCCACGGTCCATGATGCTTTTCGCTTCAAGTCCGAGCGGTGTTTTTGCTGCGATCTCGCTTCTTAAAAGGTCCCCGGTTGATAAATGCTTTAATCCATAAGCCGCAATCAGTTTTTCACTTTGCGTACCTTTTCCACTGCCCGGGGGTCCAAACAGGATAATATTAAACATGTACTTGCTAAAACTTGTGTGAGCAACAAATATAAGGGCTGCTTTTTAAAATTTGTTTAACATTCCCTGAAAACCTTTGAAAACACTGCATTTGAGGCAAGAAGTTCGACAACGCGGAAAACTAATAACTGATAGTAAGCGTATCTTAGTAAAATAATACCTGTATCATGAAACTGAGTCTTGTATTGGTGTTGTCGGTCTGCTGGCTGACAGCCTGCTCACAAAAAAAGAATTATTCAACTATGGACAGCAAAAAGAACAATCCTGTGTACTCGAGAACTGATAGCAGTAAAGTGTTGATGAAAAATGAAGAATGGAAAAAGATACTATCACCCGAAGTATATGAGATCGCCCGTGAAAAAGGTACGGAGCGGCCGTACACCAGTAAGTTCGAAACACTGAAAGATGTGGGAACTTATTACTGTGCGGTTTGCGGCAATGCACTGTTTAAAAGCGATACCAAATTTGAAAGCGGTTGCGGATGGCCGAGTTTTTATGAGCCGGTAACCAAAAGCTCTATCATTTATATACCGGATAATACACATGGCATGCAACGCACCGAAGTAGAATGTGGAAGGTGCAAATCACACTTGGGACACGTATTTGAAGACGGCCCGCCGCCAACAGGATTGCGCTATTGTATCAATGGCGTGGTACTGGATTTTGAGAAGGCGAAGGATATTGAGAAGAAATACGAGGAGAAGAAATCTAACTAAACGATCCGGTGGAGATACAATTGCCACAGAAGGCACAGATCAGTCTGTGCCTTCTGTGGCAATTTTTTTATACTTCCTGATAAAGTATGTTGCAGAAAACACAGTAAGCAACACCCCCGCCACAGACAATATCATCACGCTGTTTGAAAAAAACTGCACCCAGTTCAACTTCACTTTAAAGATCTCCTTACTCAGCAGCACTCCCACACTCCCAAGATACCCAAACGAATCGGCCAGATAGATCAGGAAACCCACATTACCCGTAAACCTAAACGCCGCAATAAATCTTTCAAAGAAAACAGAATTGAAAGGGATATAGACCATGTACAGTCCCAACCCCACAGATGTCATCCACCACACAGGTTGCATTTGTCCTTTTGAAAACATCCAGGTACATACCCCGGCGATCACAAAACCAAGCCCGATAAACAGGTGCGAAAGCATAAAAGCCTTGTAACTGTTTTTGATGACGACCATGCTGCCGATCAGCACCAGTACAATTAATGTGATTGGTGTTTCAGTAGCAGAGAACAGAGCGGGCCGGTCGAGATACCCCATTTCCTTCCACATATCGGCACTGAAATTATCGCGGATATCACGGAAGATCGTAGCAAAACAATAGATCACGATACAGGCAATCAATCCCGGCAGGAAACCCCGGAGTAATTTTTTCCTGTCGGCAGCCAGCATGGGCTCGCGGTTCATCCTGGCGGCAATATCTTCTTTATCGGGTGGCGGGATCCTTTCCATCAACCAGATAAACAACAATAACGGGAGAGCGAATACCAATCCTGTTACAAACGGCACCCAGAATTCTGACATATTAAATGTCAGCAATAACCATCCGCCCACCGTTTTTACAAACCCGGAAGAAAAAATAAAACTTACCGCCAGTGCGGCCCCGATAAAATCCGTGCTTCTTCTTCCTTCAATATAAGAGAACACCACGCCCCATAACATACCGAGCGGAAATCCATTGATAAAAAGAAAGATCACATTATACGGCGCCGGCACCAGCGCAAAAAACAGCCAGGATAACCAACCGATGCCTACGAGTACAAGGATAATCTTATACCGGCCGAGACGTTTGAGCTCAGAAATAAACTTGATGCCATAAAATTTCGCCAGCAGGTAACCGATCATCTGGCTCAGTACAAGGATGGTTTTATAGTTCAATCCCGCAAAACGCATCCCGTCAAACGTGCAGACGGTGAACGATTTCCGGAAACCAAAGATCATGGTATAGGTAAGAAATGCGGCAACGGCGGCGTACAATCCGGTCTGTAAAGCGTTCCCGCGGTAGAGTCCCTGTTTAATTGGCAAGTCGTTGAGGTTTAGGGTTAAATATACTGCGTTTTGAATATCGAATAATGAATGATGAATGTCGAAGTATTATCTCACCACCCAACATTCATCATTCTTCATTCGACATTCGATATTCATTTCTGTATTTTTGCATCAATTATGAGTCAGCCTATATTAAGTCATCTCGCCGGTAGCCTGGTAGGCAGTGAGATCGTGAAACTGGGAAACGCCATCAGCGAACGCATACGCAACGGCGAAAAAATATACAATTTTACCATCGGCGATTTTGATCCTTCTATCTTTCCTATTCCCAAAGAACTGGAAGAAGGGATCATTGAATCTTACCGCCAGCATAATACCAGTTATCCCGCTGCAGAGGGTGTACTGGATCTGCGTACAGCTGTCAGCCAGTTTATCAAAGAATGGGAAGGCATCGAGTACAGCTCTAACGAGATACAGATCGCCTCTGGCGGCCGTCCTTTGATCTATACGGTTTTCAAGGCCATCGTTGATAAAGGCGATAAAGTGATCTATGGCGTTCCTTCCTGGAACAATAACCATTATGCGCACATGACCGATGCGGAACATTGCGTAATCGAATGTTCGCCGGAAAATAATTTTATGCCCACGCCGGAAGATATTCGTGCCAATATCAAGGGAGCTACGCTGATCTGTATCTGTACACCCCAGAACCCAACCGGCACCACGCTTTCTGAAAATGCACTGGCGGCTATCTGCGACCTGATCATAGAAGAAAACAAACAGCGTGGCGATCACGAAAAGAAATTATACCTGATGTTCGACCAGATGTACTGGACACTCACATTTGGTGATACGGTTCATTACAACCCCATTTCATTACGCCCCGCTATGAAACCATATACCATTTTTATAGATGGTATTTCAAAAGTTTTTGCCGCCACCGGCGTTCGCGTGGGCTGGGCGCTTGGACCCGAAACAGTGATCAGTAAAATGAAAGCCATCCTCAGCCATTTAGGTGCATGGGCGCCGATGGCCGAACAGAAAGCGGTGGCCAAATACCTTGTACAGAAAGATGCGATCGCCGGTTACCTGGTTCATTTCAAAGCCGAGGTAGAAGAACGTTTGCGCAGGATACATGATGGATTTATTGCGTTGAAAGAAAAAGGCTATTCCGTAGATTCTGTATCTCCACAAGCTGCCATCTACCTGACCATTAAGATCAACCTTACCGGTAAAACAACCGCCGAAGGAAAAAAACTGGAGACTCAGCAGGATGTAACTTCTTATATACTGGGCGAAGCAAAACTTGCGGTGGTACCCTTCTCCGCTTTTGGCGCTGGGTCCGATAGTTCATGGTACCGGTTGAGTGTGGGAACTTGTAAGAAAGAGGAAATTCCTGAGATGTTAGGGAAACTGGAAGATGCACTTGGTAGGTTACAATAAATCAGGCAGGTTTTTGTGCTTTGTTTCAATAAGAGGATAGGAGAAAAAGAGTTTAAAGAGAAATCTCTCCTATTCTCTTTTTCTCCTATCCTCTTATTGAAATTCTTTGAAATAGAAGAACCCTGTATCAATTCTTATTATTCGTAAACACAAACGCTTTCTGCTTTGTTTTACGCAATAGTCTTTCGATGCGGCGATGGTTAGAGATAATTTTTCGGCGGTTGATATCGATCACCTCATGGGCGATACAGAATGTTTGCCAGTTTTCTACATGATACAACAACGTATTCAACAGTTCCATCTGCCGGTCAAGTTCTTCCGGGTTAAGATGGGCCGCTTTTGAAAGCAGTAAGAGATCCCTGTTAAAATCGTGTATCATCGCGAATGGTTTCGCTTATTTTGGACAAGCGCAGAATTTTGTTCCGTTATTCTTGCGGAAAATACCGCAGGAACTCGTACCCAGCATTGTGAGCAATAGCAACAGAACAAATATTTGGTTTATTTTCAGCTTCATATCTGAATCCTAAAGTACTACTTTACCTTTTACCGCAAGCAAAACTTAGCTATTGCCAGAGAATTTTAACATACAAAGGGTGTTGGTTGCTCCGCTCGATTGGGGGCTGGGTCATGCTACACGCTGTATTCCCATCATACATGCACTGCTTGCGCATAATTATGAAGTAATACTGGCCGCAGAAGGCCCACAGGCCAGCCTGTTAAGACAGGAATTTCCCCAATTAACCTGCCTGCCGCTAAGAGGTTACCGTGTCCGGTACAGCAAAACACGGTCGGGACTGGCACTGGCACTGTTGCTACAGGTACCACGGTTACTGTATACAATCGGCAGAGAAAAAAGATGGCTGAAAAAAATCATCGCCGACAACCGGATAGACCTGGTGATATCGGATAACCGGTATGGACTGGTTTCTAAAAAAAGGCCCTGTGTGTTTATCACGCACCAGCTTACGATCAAGGTACCCAATCAATGGCTGGAGAATGTATTACAACGGATCAATTACCGTTACATCAACCGCTTTGCTGCCTGCTGGGTGCCTGACGCAGGTGCCAATTTTAATGTGGCGGGCATTTTGTCTCACCCGGTACGCTTACCAAAAACACCTGTGCATTACCTCGGTCTGCTGGCAAGATTTGAAAGAAAGGAACTGGTAAAGGAATACGACTACTGCATTTTACTCTCAGGTCCTGAACCGCAACGCAGTTTACTCGAACAGAAAATACTTTGCGGACTGGTGGATATCCCGGGAAAAATATTATTGGTGAGAGGATTACCGGGCAGTAGAGAAGTACTGTACCTGCCGGATAATATTGAAGTAAAAAACCACCTGCATACCACTGCGCTGGAGCAGGCGCTTGTACAAAGTGAATATATTGTGAGCCGAAGCGGTTACACCACCATCATGGAACTGTTATCGCTCCAGAAAAAATCGATACTGATACCCACACCGGGACAAACAGAGCAGGAATACCTGGCAGAAAGATTACAACAGGCCGGCATCTGTTTTTCCGTTAGCCAGGAAGAATTTGATTGCGTGAAACATCTCAATATGGTAAAAACGCTTCATTATACATTGACTGAATTGCCGGTCTTTCGTTCTGACGATATCAAATTATTGATCAATGCTATTTCGCAATAGCGTATCAGTCTCTGCGTAAACTCCGCATGCTCTTGTTCTCTGCGGTGAAATGCGTTTATGCATTCGGACAGATTGTATTTCAAAGTTTTCTTTCACCGCAGAGAACAGGAGTTACATGAGGTTACGCAGAGAATTAACTTGCTTCTTGAACCTTGTACCTTGCTTCCTTGCCTTTACTTTTGTAGCTCAATGACCAAAACCACCAAAGCCCATACAGCCGTACTCGGCGCCAATTTTATTTTTGGTGCGAATTATGCAGTGGTCAAATACATCACGCCGTCGTTCATACAACCTTTTGCGCTGAATGTGGTGCGGATATTGGTGAGTCTTACTTTGTTCTGGTTTCTTTTCCTGTTCAAGCCCGGTAATAAACTGATACAGCGGAAACATATTCCCCGTTTTATCATTTGCGCATTAACGGGTGTAGTGATCAATCAATTATTATTCATCAAGGGATTATCATTGACCACTTCTATTCACAGTTCCTTACTGTCGCTGGCCACACCCATCTTTATTACCATTATTGCAGCCTGGTTATTAAGAGAGGGTATTAACTGGACCAAAGGCGCAGGACTCGCACTGGGTATCGGCGGCGCTGCCATACTGATCCTGTTGAAAGATCATACAGTCAGTGGCAGTGATATTATATTGGGTGATATACTGGTGCTGATCAATGCCATCTCTTATGCGTTTTACCTGGTATTGGTACGTCCCCTGATGGCGGAGTATAGCGGTGTACAGGTGTTGAGATGGATGTTCACCATCGGAGCGCTGATTATCCTGCCGGTTGGCATGAACGAGTTTACGGGTACACAATGGTCATCATTTACTTTGTCGCATTGGGTAGCGCTTGGTTTTGTGGCCATAGGCGCCACTTTTGTCGCTTACCTCTTGAATGTATATGGCATATCGGTTATCGGCGCCTCTGCAACAGGCTCCTACATTTATACACAACCTGTATTTGCCGCATTGATCGCAGTAATATTTGCCGGGGAGCATTTTACAGTAACAAGGCTGATCGCAGCGATACTCATCTTTACAGGCGTATTTCTTGTAAACAAGAAAACCAGCCCCTGAAAAACCTGCGCCTTTGCGCCTTTGCGTGCAATTTTTCTCGCAAAGGCGCAAAGGCGCGGTTTTTTTATCGCTTTGGATAATCGAAGAACCAGAGTTCTTTTTTGGCGGAAGCAAAATCTTTCCAGTGTTTGATATCTGCTTTCACAGCAAAAATCGCACAGGTGGGCATATCGTCTATCCTTGCATTGGTCAACTCGTTTACAAAAGCAGTGATACCGGGGTTATGTGAGAAGATGGCAGCTGTTGTGATACTATTCTCTATCTTTTTGATCAGATCAAAAAAAACAGGTGGCGGCGCATGGTATAATGATTTGTATTGTTGAATATCTTTTGGAGAGAGCCCGTATTCTTTGGCAAAATAGGTAGCTGTTGTAAATGCACGGTTGGCGGGACTGGATACAAAAGCATCGATGGCCACCTGGGCATCTTTTATCCGCCGGGCCATCATAGGTGCATCGCTATGACCACGTTCATTTAGCGGTCGGTCAATATCCAGTTGCCCGGCATCGGCCCAACTGCTTTTTGCGTGACGGATGATGAGCAGTTTTTTCATACTTAAAATTAATCAAAGTGAAAGATACAAGTACGAGGTACGAACTACGAAGTACGAAAAAATACCCCACTTCGTACTTCGTAGTTCGTACCTCGTACTTATTTATTGATCCATTCCGCGGCCGCCACACATCCCATCCATCCCATCACTACTACCACAACCCATCCTGCAGCCTGCATCCATACCGGGTGACGGTAGCCATTCATTAACCTGGTCTTTGTACATGCGATGAGTAGTACAGCCAGGGCCAACGGCAGTATCAGTCCATTCACCATGCCTGCAAATAACAACAGGTCGCGGGGTTTACCGATGGCGATAAAGATGATGGTGGAGAGAATGATAAAAACAGAAATACATAGACGCTCATTCTTCGCAAGCGCCGGGTGGAATGTTTTTAAAAAAGATACCGAGGTGTACGCTGCACCTATCACGGATGAAATGGCCGCGCTCCACAGAACAATACCAAACACCCGGAACCCGAATTCACCGGCCGCAAATAAAAACACACTGGCCGGCGGGTTTTCATGATCCAGTTTGGCACCCTGCGATAATACACCCAGTACCGCCAGGAAAAGTATGAAGCGCATGATACCGGATATCAGTATCCCGTTGATGGCGCTTCTGTTTACTACAGCTATTTGTTCTTTGCCTTTGATACCTGCATCGATCAAACGATGCGCACCTGAAAAAGTGATGTACCCACCCACCGTTCCGCCAACAATGGTTACGATGGCCTGCGAACTGATGGTCTCGGGAATAAATGTATGGTGCAAAGCCTGTAGCATCGGTGGATGTGAGCTGATGGCAATGATCAGTGTCAGTATTATTTTCGCCGTACCCACTATCCTTGTAAAATTATCGAGCATCTTCCCTATCTCACGTATCCAGAAAAGTATCAATGCAGCGATACAGCTGATGATGGCGCCGGTTTGAAAAGACACGCCTGTCAGCACATTCACACCCAATCCGCAACCGGCTATATTGGCGATATTGAAACAGAAGCCACCAAGTACAACCAGTATCGCAATAAAATAACCCAGGCCAGGCAGGAGCTTATTGGACAGGTCCTGTGCGCGCATTTCACTCACCGTAAGTATGCGCCAGGTATTTAACTGCGCGCCGATATCGAGCAGAAACGATACCAGTATCACAAACCCGAAACTGGCCATCAGTTGCTGGGTGAACACGGTTGTCTGCGTAAGAAACCCTGGGCCAATCGATGAATTGGCCATCAGGAATGCTGCGCCTAATCCAACGCCGCTGAAAATGGGTAGTTTATGTTTTGCGGATGCCAACCTGATATTGTTGTAAGGTTTGATAAATGGTTTCTGCAAAAGCAACCGCATGTTCCCCGTCGCCATGCACACAGATCGTTTCTGCCTGTATGTGAACCTGTTTGCCTGTGGTACTGGTGACAGTTTGTTGCTGTATCATCTGTAATACCTGCTGCACCGATTGTTCTGTTGTTTTGATCAATGCATTGGGTTCTGATCTGGGCGTAAGACTGCCATCATCCTGGTAGCTCCTGTCGGCAAATATTTCACTGGCCGTTACAAGACCCAACTTTTTTGCTTCCGAGATAGAATAGCTACCACTTAAACCAAATAACACAAGACTCCTGTTGGTATCGCACACCGCTTCTGCTATGACTTCTGCGATCTGCCTGTTCTTTGCCGACATATTATACAATGCGCCATGCGGTTTTACATGGTGCATATCAACACCCATCTCCCATAAAATATCCTGTAGTGCCTTTAACTGTTCCGTAACCAGTTGATATATCTCTTCCATGGGTAATTGCATTTCTACTCTGCCAAAATTCTTTTTATCAGCAAATCCCGGGTGCGCTCCGATAGCTACTTTGTGTTTGGTAGCCAGTTCACAGGTGCTACGCATGATCTGTTCATCACCTGCATGATACCCGCAGGCAATATTGGCGCTGCTGATAAAAGGCATCAGCAACGCATCATTCGGCAACCCTTCTCCCATATCACAATTAATATCTATCTGCATTATGGATTTAAAACTCCTATACTCTTTTTCTCCTATCCTCTTATTGAAACCCTTGTGCGAAAATTTTGTTTCAATAAGAGGATAGGAGAAAAAGAGAGAAGGAGAAATTTTGGTGGTTAAAACAAATACTCCTGCAGCCGGAAGTTACAGGCATTTTGGAGTTGCTGCAAATTCCTTTCCTGTTCTGCCAGCCTGGTTTCTGCTGTTGTTATATCTGTTTGAACAAATTCTATCTCCTGACCAGGCGCCGCCTGTGATAAGGAAGGAGTATCCGCGCTGATGATATGCCCGATACGTGGGTAACCGCCGGTTGTCTGGTGATCGGCCATCAGTATGATCAACTGTCCATCCGGTAATAATTGCATGGTTCCCTTTGTTACGGCAGACGAGATCATTTCTTTGGAAAGTGTACAATGTAACGATGCACCCTGCAAGCGATAACCCATCCTGTCGCTTTTACGACTGATGATAAAGGAACCATTCTGCAATTGTTCACACGATGCATTGTCCAGCCTGTCATATTCTGCGCCGGGAATAAAATGGAATGAATTACCCGAATAGAGATCCGCTACATTTGCCTGCCATGGCAATACCGTGCATGGCTGATCATTCATAAGTGTAACGGGTTTTATCAACGGGATACTATCATTTTTCTGCAGCACCCTTCCCTGTAAACCGCCTGCTTTTACTTTCAGGTGTGTGCTGTGACTTCCCAGCCAATCATCAGAGATGAATCCGCCATGCACAGCTAAATACAAACGTGTCCCCGACCTATGCTGTGTGAACCGCAGAACAGCGCCTTTGGCCACAAGCAGAGCATGATGCACACCCACCGGCTGGTCATTGACCATCGCGCCGAAGTCTCCGCCAGCCAATGCGATCAATGCGTTTTCTTCAAACACCAGTTCTGCTGCGGGAAAATGCATTTCGATAACGGGCTCATGCGCGGCATTTCCCACCAGCATATTCGCTACCCGCATGGCTATCTTATCCATCACACCACCGGGATTGATGCCCCAATGCTGGTAGCCATAGCGGCCCGCATCCTGGATGGTATCCAGTAACCCCGGTTTATGGATGCGGATGCCCATCTGCTTTTATTTTTTTGAATTCATCAATGGTTATGGAATAGAACTGCACTTCATCACCTGGCTGCAGCAAACAGGGTTGCGGTTTTGTAATATCAAATATGGACAACGGTGTTTGTCCCAGCAATTGCCAGCCACCGGGAGAATCAAAAGGATAAATACCCGTTTGTTCACCGGCTATACCAATACTGCCAGCGGGGACCAATACCCGTGGTGATGTTTTGCGTGGTGTGGCTATCCTTGGATCCACGGTACCCATATAAGCAAAGCCCGGTAAAAAACCGATAAGGTACACGCGATATGTTTTTGAAGCATGGATCGAGATTACCTCATCAGCCGATAACCCATGTTGCTCCGCGATAAAAGAAATATCCGCTGTATATGAGGTATCGTAATAAACGGGGATCCTTACCTGGCGTGCATGTGTTATCACAGCGCTGCACGCTTCTGCTGAACGGTATAACCAGTCATGCATCTGCTGGAAAACGAATGCATGTTTCTTTTTCAGTAATAGCAGGTCATATACCACCGTTACGGTATGATAAGAGGGGATGATATCTTTTACACCTTCTACAGGCTCCGATTTCAGGTGATTGAATAATGAAATGACCTTGTTGTTTACAGCAACATCAATACTATCCCCCAGTTCAATCGTGATGGCATGGTCACCACAGGGATAGATCTTGTAAGATGCGGTCATGAGCCAATTTAGGGAAAGTTTGTTGGTTTAACCGCCTCTCTGCGTAAACTCAGGTAGCTCATGTTCTCTGCGGTGAAAAAAGTCTTGAAATTCGGAGTCTCCGAATGTATAGATTGTAATTCACCGCAGAGAACATGAGTTACATGAGTTTACCCAGAGATTTGTTGCTTCCTCAGCAACCATACCTGTCTCAGGGAAAAGATATGGAACCCGTATGCTATCACCACCAAAACAGCCGGCAGGTAAATAAAAGGGAAAGTTCCTACCAGTGTATTCGACGGCTCGTTCATGAAATAACGGAAAGGAGTTGGCATGGATAACAGGGCTATCACCAAAATATTGATCAGCAATAACAAGCCAACGATATTATACACGGTTACCAGTACAGGCGACCAGTTCTTTTTAATAACAATGGCCACAATAAGACCAAGCACCCCACTGAATACATCAAAATTGTATCCCTCAAAACTCATCTGCACAGGTATGATATGTACAATAACTGCGCGCCATAATAATAGTTCCACGAGAATGCGGAAGGCTTGTACACCTGTGAGCCAATGTGATGGTGTAACACGCAGGAGCTGTCCGCCCGCTTTTGAAAAAGCTATGATCAGCAATACCGGCATCGGCAGAAAAATGGCCAGCACAGGCTTGGGCGGCATCTTAGAAAAATCGGAGAAGAACCCCTTGATCGCCAGTGCGCCGACAAGTGTTACCCATATAACAATAGATACTGTTGTTATCGTAAATATTTTCTGTTGCCTGCTTTTATCCCAGCCTGTGCGGGGCAGTAGTTTATACAATCCCGCCAGGATAACAATAATACAGGCGGCAGATAATACAGCCATCAATACAGCAGGTGCTAATTTCGGATCCATACATGTAATTTTTATCCCACAAAGATGGCAAGGGTAGTGGCAGTGCAGGTAGCCATTATTGCTAATTTAAGAAACAGACCCATTATCTGTATCAACTCATTGCCTCTTTTTCTCCTATCCTCTTATTGAAACAAACAGCCTGGCATGTCGTAATATTTCAATAAGAGGATAGGAGAAAAAGAGGCAAAGAAGTTGATGGAAGGCATTACGCTATTTTACATGACCTGTATTGTGTGGGGTAAATGCCCTTGTGTTGTCTGAAAAGACGGCTGAAAGAATTGCTGTTTTCATAACCCATCATCAACGCTATCTCCGATACGCTCTCTGATGACCCTGCTAATAGTTTCCCGGCTTTTTCCATGCGCAGATTTTGCAGGTACTGGTAAGGCGAAACATGGTACAGATGCTTGAACAATCGCAGGAAATGGAACTTGGATAAACAGGCGGCGCCTGCTATCTCATCCAGTTCTACCCGGCCCATATAAGATGCGTGCATATAATCTGCTGCCAGCGCCAGTCGTTTATAGAGTTCCAGTTGGGTACTGCGTTTCAGCGAAGGCATCCCGGCAATCTCTTTTACCATATTGCGGTGCTGTTGTAATAAGTATAGCAGTATATCGGCGAGTTTTTCATCAAACAAGAGTTTATCTGTCTGACCATCGCAATATGCGCCCTGCAGGTTTTGTACAAGCCTGTTGAACACCGCATCCCTTGGATATAATTTATTGTGAAAGGCAACCGTTGGCACATCCAGTTGTTTTCCCTGGTTCAGCAATGTATCTGAGGTATTCATTAATGATGCAAGCAATTGTTCCGAAAAATATTCACCGATATGAATATTGAAGGTTTCTGTTGTATCCCTGTTCTCGATCTCCAGTGTATAGGGCTGAAACCGGTTGGAGATAAAATAAGTGTCCTCATCCACTACCGCCGTTTTTCCATCGACCTTACATCGGCTGCTGCCTTTTACATTCAGGAACAGGGAGATCGGCCCCATCACATCTGGGCGGTAGGCTGAAGCGCTTTTAGCATTGATCACCACGCTCGGAAAACCTTCCGAATCAAGCTGCAGGTTACCCGGACCGCGCCTGTCGCGGAACTTTTGTGCTATCTGCCCTTTGAGCCATAGTAGGTCGGGAAATCCTTTGGTGATCATGACGCAAAGATATTTTTCGTTGTAAGGGGTACAAGTTAATTGGGATGAAAGGCGTCAGCGGATTTGCGGCGGTTTGAGAGAGGGTTTCAATAAGAGGATAGGAGAAAAAGAGATAAGGAGAAATCTCTTATCCTCTTTTTCTCCTATCCTCTTATTGAAACCACTGCTGCTGCATTACAGCCTCTTCCCTTTCCATCAACAGCTGAAATAGTTTTTCAGCCATCGGATTATCGGAAGTATACCTATATTCATCTATCTGCCTCACCGGTATGATGCGTTTGGTGGAACTGCTGATAAACGCTTCTTTGGCCGAAGCGAGTTCTTCCAGGTAAATATCCCGTTCCTCTATACGTATTCCTTTTTCCGCAGCAATCCGGAAAATCTGTTTACGGGTGATCCCTTTCAGGATATTCCTCGCCGACGTAACAATCGTATCATCCTGCGTAACCATAAAAAAATTCGAGCGTGGACATTCACTCAACATTCCCTGCTGGTGATACAACACATCATCTGCCTGTTTTTCTTTTACCCATGGCTGCAGCCATACCGCCATCAGGTAATTGGTGGTTTTGATATGCGGCATTTCACGGCTATGTGAATAGGTGACCAGTTTATACGGTTTTGATAATTGCGAAGGAGGTGCGGCCAGCGAGGACTGGATGATCGCAAGATTGGGTTGTACGATCTGGTAGCCATCCTGCGAAACACCACCTGTCAACAGAATACGCAACCCCGAATCGGGCAGGTTGTTCATTTGTAATAACTGGTGTATAATGCCCTTTAATTCTTCGGTTGTTTTGCCAATGGGCAGACGCATTTTATCTGCAGAGTTAGAAAAGCGTGCGAGGTGGTCATCGATATACAGGGGTACATCATTGGTCACACGTATAAAATCAAATATGCCATAACCCCGCTGCACACCAAGATCGCCGACAGGGATAGCGGCAGTACCGAGTGCAATAAATTCTCCGTTCAGGTAACAGGTTGGTTCCATGATTGATTTGTGTCTTCAAAGATATCAGGCTCTTTGCAAAATGCCTTCATTGTTTTTAAAAGCCTTTCTTCTGAGCCGTAGGCTCTACTATATTGTAACAACGGATTTAAATCCGTTGGGAAACCGGCTATACCAGGCGAATAAGAACCGTAGGTTCGATTGATATAGCCTGTCATAAATTGGTCATGCCTACGGCATTTTAGACATCCCCATTATTATCAGCAACGGATTGAAATCCGTTGTTACAATATATAGTCGAGCCAATGGCTCTCCGGCAAATCCAATTCAGCTCAAATACCAGAATCTACCCGTTCTTTCTTACCTTTCTTCCTCAAATTTTTTCCTGCTTATGAGACAGTTACTCACGCTGCTGGCCCTATGCGCCGGTTTATCAACTATTGCACAGGTTAGTCCCGGATGGTTACGTTATTCATCCATTTCGCCTGATGGCAAAACCATCGTGTTCACCTATAAAGGCGATCTGTATCGTGTACCCGCTTCCGGCGGTACGGCTACAGCGCTTACACTTCATGAGGCGCATGATTTTATGCCCGTGTGGAGCCATGATGGAAAGTCCATTGCTTTTGCCAGCGACCGTTACGGCAATTTCGATGTATTCGTTATCCCTGTTGATGGCGGCGAAGCAAAACGCGTGACCTTTCATTCCGCACAGGAATACCCGTATGAATTTGCCCGCGATGATAAAAGCATCTTATTTGGTTCTGCCAGGATGGATGTTGCCAGCAACCGCACTTTCCCTACCGGCTCACAACCTGAACTCTATAAAGTATCCGTGAATGGCGGCAGGGTAGAACAGGTCCTGAGCACCCCCGCCGAAGATGTAAAACTGAGCAGCAATGGCCAGTACATGATCTACCATGATAAAAAAGGTGGCGAGAACGCATGGCGCAAGCACCATACTTCCGCTATTGCACGTGATGTATGGATATACGATACAAAAGCCGGTACACATAAAAAGATCACTTCTTTTATTGGAGAAGACAGATCTCCGGTATTTACCGATAACGACAAAGCATTTTATTACCTGAGTGAAGAAAGCGGTTCTTTCAATATACACAAGATGAATCTCGATGGCGACAAATCGCAGCAGGTAACCACTTTCAAAAAACATCCTGTGCGTTTTCTCAGCGAAGCGAATGATGGGACACTCTGTTTCAGCTATGATGGCGAACTGTACACACAGAAAGGAACCGGCCGTGCACAGAAAGTAAACATCAATATTTCAGCCGATGCCAAAAGCAATAATGACCGCGTAATGCCGGTTGCCGGCGGCGCCAGGGATGTATCTGTATCATCCAATGGTAAAGAAGTGGCGTTTGTTTTCCGTGGTGAAGTATTTGTGACCAGTGTAGAAGGCGGTATCACCAAACGCATTACCAATACACCCGAGCAGGAAAGACTGGTAAGTTTTTCTCCTGATGGAAAAACATTGCTGTACGCTTCTGAACGCGGTAATAGCTGGAAAATATTCGAGACAAAAAAACAGCGTGATGAAGAACCTTATTTCTATGCATCCACTGTACTGAAAGAAACACCGGTGATCGTTAATGACAAAGAAAATTATGAGCCTGTTTATTCCCCTGATGGCAAAGAGATCGCATACATAGAGGATCGCATGACATTGAAGATCTACAACATCGCATCCAAACAATCCCGCACACTTTTAACGGATAAGGAGTTGTTTTCTCTTGGTGACAACGACCAGTATTTCCAGTGGAGCCCGGATAGCAAATGGATCCTGTTCGATTATGCCGTTCCGGGAATTGCACCGGGTGAAGTGGGCATTATTGCTGCGGATGGCAAAAGCAAAGTGACTAATCTGACCGAAAGCGGTTTCAACGACAGCCGCGCCAAATGGATCATGGGCGGTAAAGCCATGCTCTGGTTCAGTAACCGTGATGGTTTAAAAAGCGTGGCCCAGAGCGGCAACGCACAGAGCGATGTATATGCCATGTTCTTTACACAGGAAGCATTCGACAAATTCAAACTGAACAAAGAAGATGCGGCCCTGCAAAAAGAGATCGACGAAAACAAAGCCAAAGCTGATACCAGCAAGAAAAAAGAAGTAAAGAAAGATTCTTTCAATATTGAATGGGAAGGTCTTACCCAACGCAAAGCCAAACTCACCATTCATTCATCTGCATTGAGCGATGCACTCGTTAGCAAAGACGGCGAAACATTGTATTACCTCGCGCGTTTTGAAAGGGGCAGCAATCTCTGGACCACCAATCTCCGCACACGCGAAACCAAAATGCTGGTACAACTGAACGCAGGCGGTGGCAGCATGGCATGGGACAAGGACCAGAAAGCCATCTTCCTCGCAACCGATGGTGGTATCTCAAAAATAGATGCGGCCAGCGGCAAACGAGATCCTATCAGCATCAACGGCGAGATGTACCTGAACACCGATGCCGAGCGCCGCTTTATGTTCGAACATGTATGGAGAAGAACCAAAGAAACTTTTTACACCGCCAGCATGCACGGCGTTAACTGGGACAGCTATAAACCCGATTACGAAAAATACCTGCCACATATCGGCAACAACTACGAGTTCTCCGAAATGCTGAGTGAGTTGCTGGGTGAACTGAACGTGAGCCACAGCGGCTCCAGCTATGGCAACAACACACCGAACAGTGATGCCACGGCATCGCTCGGTGCTTTTTATGATTACAGTTATACCGGTGATGGAATGAAGATCACCGAAGTGATCAAAGAAGGTCCGCTGGACAAAGCAGGCTTGAATATCAAAGCAGGAATGATCATTACAGCGATAGATGGCGAACCGGTTACTGCCGACAGGGATTTTGCACAGTACCTCAACCGTAAAACGGGAAAGAATACATTGGTAACCGTATCCGATAATGGTGTTACAAAAGATCTTACTGTAAAACCCATTTCCCTCGGTGAAGAAAACGGGCTGCTCTACAAACGCTGGGTGCGCCGCAACCAGGATGAAGTGGACAGGTTAAGCGACGGGCAGCTAGGTTATGTACACCTGCCCGGCATGAACGATGGCGCATACCGCACAACTTATGAAGAAACCATGGGCAAATACGCCACCCGCAAAGGCATGGTGATAGATACACGCTTTAACGGTGGCGGCGACCTGGTAGCCGACCTCGCCATGTTCCTCAGCGGTAAAAAGTTTATGGAAAACACCACGGATACACGCAGCAATGGTTCCGAACCCAATTTCCGCTGGACCAAACCCAGTATATCCATTGCCAACGAAGCCAACTACAGTGACGGCCATTGTTATGCATACATGTACCAGGAGTTAAAACTGGGCAAACTGGTAGGCATGCCCGTACCCGGCACCTGTACCTGGGCCGGCTGGGAAAGTTTACAGGACAACAGCATCCGCTGGGGCGTACCACCACTCGGTGTAAAAACCATGAAGAACCAGTACCTCGAAAATTCTCAAACCGTACCTGATATTCAACTGATGAATGAATATGATGTAGTGATCAAAGGGAAGGATCAGCAGTTGGAGGTGGCGGTGAGGGAGTTGTTGAAGGAGATTAAATAAACGTCTTTGCGCTTGTCCCCCGACAGGAGGGGGCGTAGGGAAGCAAGTTGTGGGTTATAAATAGCAAAATGCGTTTTAGATAACCGGTTTAGGTTATTTAAAACGCATTTTTAGAATTGCGAAGTTCTTACCTTCATCATCAGTAATTTTATTGAGTTTCAGCTACGGATTGACCATTAAATTATCCGCATAGCAAGGCTATTCGTTATTTGCGATGTCACAGTCTTAAAAATCTAAAGTATGACCTTAAAAGAAGCAGTATTAAAAAGTCTTGAAGAAATTAATGACATAGCCAACCATTTAACAGTATTAGATCATATAAATAATCATCACTATTATGATTTTGGTGCAGGTAAAACACCAGCTCAAACGATTTCCGCTGTCTTAGGTGATTTCATTAGAAACAACGACACAAGAGTTAAACGTATAAAACGTCAAGGAGGTACTTACGCATACTATCTTACAAAAAATGAACAGAACATTCCATTGGAGGTATTATCAGAAGAAATTGAAAAGCATATTTCATCTCCTAAATTAGAAAAAGCACGAAATTTTGAAGAAAGGGACTTGCACAAATTATTAAGCACTTATCTAAAAAATAGCAGTATCTATTCTAAAACGATATTTCATGAAGTATCAACTTATGGGAAAGACAGTAATCAGATATGGACGCACCCTGATATGGTAGGAATTAAATTTTTGAATTTACAGAGCAAGGCAAGTCAAAGTTTTTTAAAGTCTGTAAATAGCGTTGATAGTTTTAGACTATACTCTTATGAACTCAAGCGGGAGATTAATAGTGATAGTGAACTTAAAAAAGCGTTTTTTCAGGCAGTTTCAAATTCAAGCTGGGCCAACTATGGATATTTAGTTGCATTAGAAATCAGCGATAATTTATACGACGAAGTAGAAAGACTTAATCAATCATTCGGGATAGGAGTTATTGAGCTTAGTTCGAATCCCTACAGAAGTAGGCTATTATTTTCTGCAAAACTTAAAGAGCTCGATTTTAAAACAATAGACAAACTTTGCAAAATCAACAAAGACTTTGAAAGATTTATTGAACAGGTCGAAAAATTAATGACAGCCGAAGAACGATATTATAAATCAACAGAAAAAGAACTTCATGAATATTGCGACAGTTATTTTTCAAATGATAGCGAGATTGAAAAGTATTGCAAAGAAAAACTTATTCCTTATGAAGTTCAGTAACAAACACTACATATAACATTGGATCTGTAAACGCTCCCGCCGTTGTTGTCGCCGACCAACAACTTTTATTCTCTACAGGGTCTCCTTACAACATTCCAACAACATCAGTCTTCCCCGCAGATGTCTCCGCGCAGCGGGACTCTGCGGTGCTGCACACCCGGCAATTCATCATTTTTGCAACAGCCTGCACCAACTATTTGAAGATAATCATTATTTATTGTCACCCTCGAGAGTCCCGCTGCGCGGAGACATCTGCGGAGAACGCAGCTTTTTGGAGCAGTAGAAGTACACTCTGTGAAGAATGAAACTATCTCAAACAGTAGATGTTCCCGCCAGGTCTCCCGCAGCGGCTACTGTGTACCCACATCTTATATCCAAACAGGATACCGGTATCTACTTTAAACATTCTATCTAACCCCAACTTTTAAGTTGGGGAATAAGTTTCCATCCACAACATGGGCTTCAGCCCTTTCCGTATCCCATAGTTTGCAGGAAGTACATTCATCGGCATTGCTGGTCTTTCAGTGATGCACCTACCGGTTGCCGATATAATTCCTTACTCAAATAAACCTGCTCTCAGGCACAGAATCAGTGTTGGGTTAATGCCCAACATCGCTCTCAAAAAGGTGAAAATAACAGGATAAACTGCGGCAAATACACTACCAATTTTTAAAAGGGATAACTATTTTTCCGAACAGTATTCACAAAAATATAGATATACGCAAGTTGAGCGATACGCTTACCTTATTTTAGTATCAATTTAATCCCATTTTTAAAAAATTACTTACCTTTGGCGTAAGTATCTTAAAATTAGCTGGATGATTCTTTCTTTTGGCGCTAAAGACACTCAAAAAATATGGGATGGCGAGCGGGTCAGGAAGATTCCTAACGAAATTCAGGAACATAGCAGACGTAAGCTAAGAATGCTTAACAACTCTCAGAATCTTGCTGATTTACAGATACCGCCGTCGAATAAACTCGAAAAATTGAGAGGAAATCTTAAAGATTTTTATTCGATAAGAATTAATAACCAGTGGCGGATTATTTTTAAATGGAACAACGGAAACGCTTTGGAAGTCGAAATCATTGATTATCATTGAAACACCAGCAAATGAAAAAGCTCAAAAACATTCATCCAGGTGAGGTCTTACGAGAAGAATTTCTTGTCCCACTTGGCATTTCAGCCTATCGGCTATCTAAAGACACAGGAATTCCACAGACAAGAATTTCCGCCATTATTAAAGGCTACCGAAGAATTACAGCAGATACAGCTTTACGCTTTTCGAAATATTTCGGCAACTCCGCTAAGTTCTGGTTAGGCTTACAAGACGATTTTGACATCGAAGAAGAGAATTTATTACTCAAAACAACGCTGGATTCTATTCTCAGATTCAGGACCCCAGCTGCATAATGAAAATATCGACCGCAGAGATCAGTGGATATCGGAACTGACTTTTCAACCACGTACGGTTTTTACAGGACCAGTCGATAGGAATCGCTGAGAATGAACGGAGAGATAATCCAAAAAGTCCTGGTAAGGAAACTGCTCTTTTTTTATTCTCTACAGGGTCTCCTTACAACATTCCAACAACATCAGCCTTCCCCGCAGATGTCTCCGCGCAGCGGGACTCTGCGGTGCTGCACCACCAGCAATTCTGCGGAGAACGCCGCTTTTATTAAATCCGAACATTAATAAATAAAACGATGTCAACTGTAATTTCCCCGGGAGGTTTAATTACTAATTATTAATTACCCCTCGCGCAAATCTTTTTCTAAGCAAATACATCTCCGACACCGCATCCGCTGGCATCCGTATCACATGCACTACCTGCCATCCGTGCCGTCCCATATAATTGAGTACGTCTATCTTGTTGTCGAAGATGGCCCGTTCTTCGGGTGGATTTTTTAAAGTAGTATCCCTGGTCGCATTTCTGGGCTGGCTACCATAGTTGATGTACAGCGTTACCTTATTTCTGGGTTTTGGGAAGATGGTGATCTCGCAGTATTGTTCAATGGTAGTGGTGTCTTGCGAGAAAGCGATGACCGGGAGCAGGCATAAGCTTACAAGGAAGTTTTTCATATAACAACTGTTTTGATACGGGCAAATCAAAACAAAAACTGTTCCGGATTTTCGCCACAGAAGGCACAGATAAATTCTGTGCCTTCTGTGGCAAAAAGAATGCTCAGCGGGATGGCGAATGTAACATCTTCCGCTTCAGCCACCCCCGCACCGGCTCATCATAAAATTTCAACACCACCCACGATAACAGGATAAAAAATACAAACAACCCAACAGCCACCGGTACGATCTCCGAAGGCGTTGGCTTTTTCACATATACCCATTCAGTATAGATATAGATGAATGGATAATGTATGATATAGATCGGGTACGATATGGCTCCCGAAAAATTACACAGCTTCGCCCATCTTCCGCTAACCTTTCCGCCAGCGCCGGCAGCTACTACTACCGGGAAGGCGATAATGATACAGGCGGCTTCGTACCAGCCATTGTATTTGGTGGTTGGAAGGCAAAATAATACGATCAATATCAATGAACATACCACATAAGCCATTGGGATGCGCAGCAGTTTACCTGTGCGGAACAACAGCAACCCTGCAAAGAAGGGAAACATCATCCGTACCGTAGCGATCCAGATATTGCTGTAAGCCCAGCCCGTTCCCACATCACCGTGCCATACGGATGTTGCCGTAAGCGCGATACCGCTGATGATCACGATGATCCATAAAATGGTCTTTCTCATCTTCCTGCCGAATACAGCATAGATGATATTGGCAATATATTCCTGTAGTAAGGACCAGCAGGGGCCGTTGAGCGAATGTGTCTCGTTCCATCCGCGTACATCGGGGGAAGGCAGTAGTGTAAAGCCGATGAGCATGGTAATGATCAGTTTTACCAGACTTACAGGATCGCCCGACTTATAGGGATCCAACCAGAATGCAATGGCGCCGATGGCCACACTCAGGATCACCAATGGATGCAGGCGTATCAAACGTATTTTGAAAAAATCTTTCAGTGTCATTCTTCCCCACCTGTCGTCATACGCATAGCCGACTACAAAACCTGAGAGCAGGTAGAAAAAATCAACCGCCAGATATCCATGATGCATGGGATGGTTGGCGGGTACAGGATACACGGCTTCTAACAAATGAAAAATCACAACTAACATAGCGGCGGTTCCGCGGAGACCGTCGAGAATGGGGTAATGGGGCTTCATGAAGGGTAGCGTTAGGTTTGGTGATAGCTATATGAACGTTGAATTAAAGTTGAGTATTGAACATTGAGCGTTGAATATTGAAAATTGGTTTTAATGCATTTACCGCAGAAATAATGTTCAATATTCAACGCTCAATTTTCAATGTTCAATTGTTATTTTATCTGGAACAATGGGCTTACTGATACTACATGCTCCTTCTCCATAATCGCCTCCATCTCCTTTACAATACCGGGAAATGATGCTGCAATATTGTTCTTCTCCGAAATATCTTTTGACAGATCATACAATTCCAGCGGCAACGGGTTTGTGCCATCGTAATAGCGGACCGCTTTCCAGTTTCCTTTTCTGGCGGCCTGCTTAAACCCTTTTTCATAAAATTCCCAATATAGTTGGTTGTGCATAGGTTGTGGTTGTCCCAATAGCGCGGGCACAAATGATACGCCGTCGCTTGCGGGTTGTTGTAAACCGGCCAGTTGCGCAAAAGTTGGCATCATGTCCCAGAAAGCGCCGATATGATGTTGGGTTGTGCCGGGTTTTATTTTGTCTTTCCAACGCACAATAAAGGGTACACGGATACCGCCATCATACATATCCCTTTTTACACCACGCAAAGGTCCGCTGCTTTTGAAAAACTCGGTATCCTCTTTGGTCCTGCCGCCTTCAACATGTGTTCCGTTATCGCTGGAGAAAATGACGATCGTGTTTTTATCGAGTCCCAATTTTTGTAATAGGGCGCTTACCTGCCCTACATGATCATCCACCTGCGATACCATGCCGGCATAAGCGGCTTTGGGATAAGGCTGCGGTCCGTAATGCAATCCATCCGGCTGCGCTTTTTCGGGTGCGAACTTGCTGCTGCCATCTTCGTTCAGGTATGGCGCGATGTATGTAGGCGGTACATTCAACTCTGCATGTGGCAATGTGAACGAAAGGAAAAGAAAGAAGGGCCGTTGCCGGTTGTTTTCTATAAATGACAATGCCTCATCTTTGAACCATTCATTGATATACATTTTATTGGGAAGCTTCACCAGCATGCTTACACCATTGATGATCTGCCAGGCGGAATCGGGATGTTGAAAATGTCCTTCCTTGTTATCGATCACACCAGAGAAAAAATCCCAGCCTTTTTTTTCGGGGGCGCCGCTGGTGTTTTGTGCGCCCAGTCCCCATTTGCCTGCCATACCGGTGGTGTAGCCTGCTTTGTGTAACATTTCGGGCAGTATCAGATCCTCTGCACGCATATTTATTTCACCATTGCCGCGGATATAACCATGCCCTGTATGTTTACCCGTCATTAAAGCGGCCCTTGAAGGAGAGCATACGGTACTGCCCGCATAAAAATCAGTAAACCGCATACCGGCTGCAGCCAGTCCATCTATGTTTGGCGTTTTTATTTTTTGCTGGCCATAACAGCCAAGGTCGCCATAACCCATATCATCGGCGAGGATGAAAATGATGTTGGGTTTTTGCTGCGCGGGTAGGCATAGTGATACAAGACAGGTAATAAAGGATAAAATGATAGGCTTCATTGGATTTGAAATTAAGAATTCCCGTTAATATCCGGTGATAGTTCATTGTAAATAACCTTCCCAATAACCGCGCCTTTGCGTGCTAAAATTTCACGCAAAGACGCAAAGGCGCGGTTAACAGGTCACATTCCCGATAGAAAACCATTACCTCCATTTGTTTTAAAACAGTATATTAGTATCACCAAAACGCCATTGAGAAAAGCACTTGCCATATTAATGCTTGCTGTTTACCTGTTTAACCTTGCGGGTTATCCATTGGTATTTAATTTCCTCATGGACAAGGCAAACCGCGATCTTATTGTACAGCTCGATAAAAATAACTACGACGAATCGGCGCTGCTGGAAATAAAAGTACCGCTCCACACACCCTATATCACCGGAGATAATACCTACGAACGTGTAGACGGACAGGCCGTAGTCAATGGCATCCGGTACAATTATGTAAAAAGAAGGATAGACGGCGATACATTGTATATGCTCTGTCTTCCTGATACAAAAGGCACCAAACTGCTGGCCGCCAAAAATGAGTACGGGAAGCAGGTGTCGGATATCCCTTCCGGTAAAAAAGAAAAAGATGCCCCTGAAAAAAAAGGCGGCCCATCCTTACCTTATCCTAATAAAGAGATGTATTTCTCTTTTTCACTGATACAGTCATCTATAGTACAGGGTGGCAGTTTTATCAACTACCATCTCCCATCTGCTTTTATTATCCCGCAGGAGCAGCCCCCTGATATGGTTGCTTAGTTCCCGTATCAAGATCATTTTGCCGTTGTCACTTCATGTGCAGCCTTATTGCTGCTATGCATAAGAGCGCGTCAATATTTTATTACATCCTATTATAATCGACATGCCATTCATTCCGCTTGAAGCGCACCTGCCCGGTATTACGGGCCTGCTTGAATACAGTAAAGAAACCGCTGAACCTATCCGGCACCTGACACAGTTTCTGCTGCGGGGACCCAATACATTGTCAGAAGCAGAACGCGAACTGATCGCGACAGTGGTATCATCCGGTAACCAGTGTACTTTCTGTACTACGGCACATGCTGCCGCTGCTGATAAACTGCTGGGTGAAAACATTACCACCACGCAGATAAAACAGGATATCGATACCGCTTCACTCGGTCCTAAAATGAAAGCGCTGCTGCATATAGCCGCGCAGGTAAGGGAAAGCGGCAAAAGCGTTACCGATGAATCGATTGCCCGCGCCAAAGATGCCGGCGCTACAGATGTGGAGATACACGATACCGTACTGATCGCCGCTTTGTTCTGCCTGTATAACCGTTATGTGGATGGACTTGCCACCGCCCTGCCCGACAACAGCAGTTACTATGATGTACTGGCCGAGCGCCTGGTAAATCATGGCTATACGCGGTTGCCGCAGGGCTATGACCATTTGAAAAAATAACTACCTGATTAACTATCTAACCAAACTAACATGAAACGCATACTATCATTTATATTTTTGATCTCCGCTTACAGCTCCTTTGCACAGGAAATAAAACTATCGGGAAAAGTTACCGATGCCAAAAACAAAGAAGCCATTGCCGGCGCCAGCATTACCGTAAAAGGAAAGCTGGCCGGTACGACTACAGATGATAAAGGACAGTTCACACTTACCCTGTCTACAATAAAACCACCGTTCACCTTGATCGTATCTGGTGTTTCGCATGAAAGCAAAGAGATCGTTGTAACCAATGTATCTGAATCGCTTTCTGTAGCATTGGCGCAAAAGACCAGTACACTGGATGAAGTGGTGTTTGCCGCTTCCCGTGTAAATGAAAATATATTACGCTCGCCGGTAAGCATTGAAAAAATGAACCTGCGTGCCATTAAAGAAAATCCTTCCCTTACTTTTTATGATGGACTGCAGGCGCTCAAAGGCATGGAAGTGGTAACAAGCAGTATCACTTACAAACAGGTCAACACAAGAGGATTCAACAGTACCGGTAACTCACGTTTCCTGCAATTAGTGGATGGGGTGGATAACCAGACACCCGGTCTCAACTTTTCAGTAGGCAACCAGTTTGGCGCATCCGACCTCGATATTGAAAGCGCAGAACTGATACCCGGCGCAGCTTCGGCATTGTATGGCCCGGTTGCGTTCAATGGGTTGCTGATGATGCGTACAAAAGATCCTTTTGCTTACCAGGGATTATCGGTGCAGGTAAAAACAGGCGTTAATCACTTGGGTCCTGATGAGCCTAATACACATGGGTTGTATGATGTTGGCTTCCGTTATGCCAAAGCATTCAATAACCGGTTTACTTTTAAAGTAAATGTGGCGTATCTCAGCGGTCTCGACTGGTATGCCAATAATTATGAGGATGTAAGTGCGGCAACGCCTGCCAACATGCGCGGTCCTTCCAACCCCGGTCGCGATGCGTTGAATATTTATGGTGACGAAGTAGCTAAAACAATACCAGGCATCGGTTTGGTAACACGCACTGGCTATGAAGAAAAATACCTGATGAACTACAATGTATATAGTTTGAAAACAAATCTCGCTTTACATTACCGGATCACTGATAACCTGGAAGCGATCTATCAATTCAACTATGGACAAGGCACTGCGAGCTACACAGGCAGCAGCCGTTTCGACCTGAATAATTTTGTACTCACCACGCACAGGCTTGAACTGAAGAGCAGTAAGTTCTTTATCCGCAGTTATTCTGTAACAGAAAATTCGCATGATTCATACAATACACGTTCACTGGGTCAATTTATCAACCGCACATGGGTAAAAGATCTTTCGGGTAACACAGTGGCATCCAATGTTGCGGATGATACCTGGTTTACACGGTACACAGCTGCCTATAACGGAACCGTTTCAGGTGTTACACCAGCCAATCATTCCGCTGCAAGATCGTTTGCTGACGTGGGTCGTGCGTTACCCGGAACCAGCGCTTTTGAAACAGCGAAGGATAACCTGATACATAATTACGGGTTACAAGGTGCAGGTGTTTTCAGTAACAGTAAATTTTACCATACAGAAGGACAATATGATTTTTCCAGCGCCACCAAAGTATTTGAATTACTGGCCGGCGGCAGTTTCCGTTATTATGATATGTTCACCAATGGTAGCCTGTTCGATGATAAGAACAGTAAAGTAACCATCAAAGAATACGGCGCTTTTGCACAGGCTTCCAAAAAACTTTTCGATGAGCGTTTGAAACTGACGGCCTCCATCCGTTATGATAAGAATGAGAATTTTGACGGCAGTTTTACACCGCGTTTCTCGGCAGTATATACAGCGGCGCGTGTACACAATTTCAGGGCATCTTACCAAACCGGTTTCCGTAACCCGACACCTGTTGACCAATACATTAAACTGAATGTAGGCCCTATCACTATACTTGGCGGTGCGCCCAATAACAGCAAGGGCATGAATGTGTATGAAAATTCATTTACTGCAGCTTCAGCAGGTGCATTCGGCGCAGCATTTGGTGCAGCGGTGGCAGGCGGTACCCCTTTCCCCACGGCGGTTGCCAATAATAAAAACCTGTTGCAGAAGTCAAACGTGGCGTATATCAAACCGGAACAGCAGAAAGCATTTGAAATCGGATACAAGGGACTGATCAATAACAAACTGGTGATCGACATCAATTATTATTACAGCACGTACACGAATTTTATTCTGAACACCGTAGTGCTTCGACCCGAGAATCCTGTGATTGGTACTGATGGCACCATCAATGCGGCGGCTGCAACAGATATATTGAACGGCAAGGCCCCGGCTTTCCAGTTGTACACCAATGCAGCAGATAAAGTTTCTTCACAAGGCGCGGGAATGGGTGTTACCTGGATGATGGAACGAGGATACACACTCGGCGGTAATCTTACCTGGGCCTCTTTCAACCTGCGTAATGCGAACCCAAGCAATATCGCCGCTTTCAATACACCCGAGTGGAGTACCAATCTAAGTTTCGGTAACAGCAATGTGGGCAATGGATATGGGTTTAACGTTACCTGGCACTGGCAGGATGCATTCGACTGGTACGGTACATTCAACGGCACACGCCCCGGACGTATCGATGCGTATTCACTGGTTGACCTGCAGTTCAATAAAAAATTGCCTAAGCTGCATTCCACCATCAAGCTCGGCGCCAGCAACCTGTTCAATCACAAAGTATATACAACGTATGGATCACCAAGGATCGGTGGCATCTATTATGTATCGTACACATTTGATTCGCTTTTTAAATAAACACTATGCCTAAAATAACTGCTTACCATATACTGCTGTTCCTGCTCTGTTTCATCAGCAGCGCATTGGGCGGAACGGTTTCCACGCTGATGTCGGTGTATCTGCCGGTAGCGGTAAAGGAACTGTTGGGCGCTACCGGTGATGGGGACATCAATTCTATCAGCGCTTATATCAATTCATTGTTCATAGCGGGCTGGGCCATCGGCGGCTTTGTGTGGGGTATGATCGGTGATAGCGCCGGCAGAAAAAAAGCATTGCTGCTGTCTATTGCCTGTTACGGTGTTTTTACCATCGCTACGGGTATGGCTGGCTCCTGGGGTGCAGTTGTGGCTTTTCGCTTACTGAGTGGTTTTGGTGTAGGTGGTGTGCTGGTTTCTTCGTTCACATTGCTGAGCGAAGTGTGGCCGGAAAAAAGCAAAGCCATTTTTACCGGGATACTCTCCATTGCATTTCCTGTGGGAATATTCTCTGCCGGTCTGATCAACTACCTGGTAGATTCATGGCGCGAAGGTTTTTTGGTAGGTGCCGTGCCGCTGGCATTGGCGCTGACCGGTATGTTACTGGTAAAAGAATCTGAACGATGGAAAACACAGCGCGGCACTTCTTCGCGTAATACAGTAGCGGCACTTTTTTCGCCCGCACACCGCCGCGACCTGTTATTGGGTTCTATCAGTTTCGGTACCATGTTGATCGGTTTATGGGCCATTTTTTCCTGGCTGCCTACATGGGTGCAGAGTATCAGTATTAATGCCGATGCACAGAAAGAACGCGGACTGAGTATGATGCTGATGGGTATGGGCGGATTGACCGGCGGATTTTTTTCCGGCTGGCTGATGAAAGCGATCGGTATGCGTAAAAGCATGATACTTTGTTTCAGCGCCTGCGCGGTATTGTCTTTTGTATTGTTCAAAACGAATACAACATTCGGCCCTGTTATCTATCCGCAGATAGCAGGGCTTGCTTTGTTCTTTGGCGCGAGCCAGGGAGTACTGTCGGCATATATACCACAATTATTTCCTACCGCGATGCGTGCAACGGCCACGGGGTTTTGTTTTAATATCGGCAGGCTGTTTACAGCCGCAGCGGTTTTATCGGTAGGCATGTTGGTAAATACTTTAGGCGGCTATGGCAACGCGGTATTTATTTTTTCATTGATATTTATACCGGGGCTATTGGTAATACTTTTTGTCAAACACAAACAGGTCAACACAAACTAAATGATTATGGCACATATTAAAGTTCCCGAAGGTGTACCGGGCATCCGGAGCCTGGTGATGTTCAGACCGGAAACAGGCAAACACCTGTACGATCTTGCACAGGTACTGCTCCGTGGCAGTTCCCCATTAACAGAAGCGGAACGCGAGCTGATCGCTACCTATGTATCGCACCGAAATGATTGTATGTTCTGCAAAAGCAGTCATGCGGCGGCGGCGAGATGTCTGTACCAATCGGAGCAGCAAATTGTTGATGAGGTAATGAAAGATATGGAAGGATCTTCCGTCAGCGATAAAATGAAAACGCTGCTGCGCATCGCCGGCAAAGTGCAGGTACTGGGCAAAGAAGTAAAACAGGAAGACATTGATGCCGCCAAAGCTGTCGGCGCAACAGACAGGGAAATTCATGATGCCGTATTGATCGCTGCATCTTTCTCTATGTTCAACCGGTATGTGGATGGATTGGCTTCGCTGACACCGCAGGACCCCGCTGACTATGTTGATATGGGTAAGCGGATGGTAGAGAAAGGATATGCATTACCTGAAGCACCTAAACCGTGACCCAATAACTCTGTGTACATCTGTGCCTTCTGTGGCGAAAAATATTTGCCACAGAAGGCACAGACATTCACAGAGAAAAAAATTTATCTTAAAAAAACACATGGCACATATTGATCTTCAAAACGAACTTCCCGGTATAAGAGGCCCAATGCTCTTTCGCCCCGAAACAGCAAAACCAATGAATGAACTGGCCGAAATATTGCTGCGTGATGATAATAACAGCCTGTCACGCGGCGAACGTGAGCTGATAGCCACGCATGTGTCGTATCTTAACGATTGCTTTTTCTGCCAGAACGTGCATGGGGCATTGGCGGGACACTACCTGCAATGCAATATCGGGGAGATGGATGCGATGAAACAATCAGGAGATGGAGCCGCTGTTTCTCCTAAAATGAAAGCACTGCTCGCCATTGCTGCACAGGTGCAGAAAAACGGGAAGGCGGTAGAACAAAAACATATAACGGCTGCAAAACAGGAAGGCGCCACCGATAGAGAGATCCATGATACGGTACTGATCGCGGCGGCATTCTGTATGTTTAACCGTTACGTGGATGGTCTCGGCACCTGGGCGCCGCAGGACCGCAACTTTTATACCAACCGCGCACCGCAAAGAGCAGCGGAAGGATACCTTGATTTTGATCCGAATAAATAATAGCCAACCATTAAACAACTGTATATGAGAACTTTTTTACTGATCACCGGATTGTTACTGCTGTTCGCTGTAGAAATACTGCGCGTCTATTTTATCATGCCCTTTCCCGGCAGCCAGCAAAGCAATACAATCGACCTTGCCTATTTTATCGGCAGGAATATCTGGTTGCTACGCATAGCCGCAATACTGTTGCTGGCATACCCTGTGTTCCATATTTTCAAACAGGCGCGTATCTGGAAAAAAATAACGCTCGCGGTTGTACTCGTACTATATGGCGTGGCTGCGTACATGGTGAATTTTGTGATGGAAGCGGATAAAATGTTTTATCAGCCCACCAACAAGCTGTTTGCAGATGCTGCTGCCAACAAAGTGGCGGCAGACAGGCTGGTATTGGGTGTTGCCATTAACGGAGAAGCCAAAGCGTATCCTATCCAGTTCATTGGTTACCATCACCAGGTAGCGGATACGGTGGGTAATACACCGGTGATCGTTACGTATTGTACCGTGTGCCGCACGGGACGTGTATTCAGTCCGGAAGTAAACGGCAAAAAGGAAACCTTCCGTTTAGTGGGGATGGATCATTTCAACGCCATGTTTGAAGATGCCACTACCAAAAGCTGGTGGCGCCAGGCAACCGGTATGGCGATAGCCGGTCCGTTGAAAGGGACAAGCCTGAAAGAAATACCTTCTGAACAACTAAGTCTTGGTGCATGGCAACGCATGTATCCTAACAGTCTTGTGATGCAGCCTGATACCTTGTTCAATGACATCTATACAAAGATGGCCAGCTACGACAAAGGATTGTCCAAAGGTGGACTTACCCGCCGCGACAGTGGCTCATGGAAACCAAAATCATGGGTGATAGGTGTAGCCGATGCCGGCGTATCCCGCGCGTATGACTGGAACGAATTGGTAAGCACGCGTTTGATACAGGATTCTTTCCCCGGTGGATTGTCATTTCTCGTCACACTGGAAAACGATACCACTTCCTTCCATGTATATAACCGCAAGCTGGATGGACGGGTGTTACAATTTACAAAACATGGAACCGACGGATCATTCAAAGATGCAAACACCGGTTCGGTATGGAACGCTGATGGTAAAAGTGTGGAAGGCCCTTTCAGTGGTAAGCAATTGCAGCGCATACAGGCATACCAGGAGTTCTGGCATTCCTGGCAGACCTTTCATCCTGAGACGGGGAAATTCCGGCAATGATTTGTTCCGCTTGTTTAGATAGAATGCATGTCGGGATGTTTTTTTAAACACAGAGATCACAGAGTTAACAGAGGGCCCTCTGTATTTTCTCTGTGATCTCTGTGTTAAAAAAAAATACCCATAATTTTCAGCTTTGCAAATGACCGGAACCGGGTGTAAATAATCAGTATGAAAAAAAGAAACTTCAAATTGTACGCCAAGCATGTTGTTATAACTGCATCTTTTTTTATTTCCAGTATCGGTTCCTATGCACAGAAAACAACCACCCCCAATATCGTAATCATTTTTATGGATGATATGGGTTATGGCGACCCCGGCTGTTATGGCGGCGGACCTTATCAAACACCCAACATCAATGCACTGGCTGCACAGGGTATGCGGTTCACCAATTTTTATGCGGCGCAGGCGGTATGCAGCGCTTCACGGAGTGCGATGCTCACGGGGTGCTATCCAACCCGTATCGGTATTTCCGGCGCACTTGATGAACGCAGTAAAATTGCATTGAACCCGGATGAACAAACGATTGCAGAAGTTGTAAAAACAGTTGGCTATAAAACCGCTGCCATCGGTAAATGGCATGTGGGCAGCCGGCCTGAGTACATGCCTTTGCGACAGGGGTTTGATGAATTTTTTGGGCTCCCCTATTCCAATGATATGTGGCCGGTGAATTATGACGGGATGCCTTATACGGATACTTCTTCGAGAAGAGCAAAGTACCCATTGCTTCCTTTGTACGAAGGAGAAAAAGTACATAAACTCATCCGCACATTAAGCGACCAGGATGAACTCACCACGCTGTACACACAAAGAGCGGTGAAGTTCATCAACGAAAATAAAAGCCATCCATTTCTTTTATACCTCGCGCACTCAATGGTGCATGTACCGCTGGGCGCTTCACCAAAATTCAAAGGGAAAAGCGGTGCAGGGTTGTTTGGGGATGTGATGGAAGAAGTGGACTGGTCAGTAGGCGAAGTAATGAATGCACTGAAAAAAAATGGTATTGATAATAACACGCTGGTGATCTTTACCAGCGACAATGGTCCTTGGTTAACGTATGGCAACCATGCAGGCAACACCGCTGGATTACGTGAAGGCAAAGGCACAGCATGGGATGGCGGATTGAAAGTGCCCTGTATCATGCGCTGGCCCGGCAAAATAAAACCGGGTACTGTTGCCTACAACCTTGCTACCAATATGGATATCCTGCCAACACTGGCCAGCATCTGTCATGCGAAACAACCGGATAAAAAAATTGACGGAGTGATACTCACGGATCTGCTGACAGGTAAACCAAATGCCAACCCCAGAAGCGAATTTGTCTATTACTATGAACGGAATAATTTAAAAGGTATCCGTAACGAACAATGGAAACTGGTGTTTCCCAATATTTCGCAAACCTATAATACACCCAACGCCATCGGTCGTGATGGCTTTCCGGGAATATTTGGCCGCGATACAGTAAAACTGGCGCTGTACAATTTATTTACCGACCCGGGAGAAGAAAGAGATGTAAAGGACCAATACCCCCAAATCGTACAACAACTCACAGCCATCGCAGACAGGTACCGCAGGGAACTGGGTGATGGATTGACCAACCAGGTGGGAACCGCAGTACGACCCGCTGCCAAAGTAGAATAAATTCTACTCCAGCCATTTTTCCAATGTTTACTTTGTGTAAAGAGTTATGTGTGTACACAGCTAACATTTGTATATCCACACCAATCAATTAACTATGAAAAGAGCTTCTCTTTGTTTATGGCAGATGGTTGCAGTATGTTCTTTTGTTTTTGCACAGCCAACGGTTGAAAAAACCGATCCCAGCATCATTGCCGATTTTATGACGCAACGTTTTGGTATGTTCATTCACTGGGGACCGGTAACACTGCGCGGAACAGAGATCGGCTGGTCGAGGGGACACCAGGTTAATGCCGCTGAATATGATCAGTTATACAAAGAGTTCAATCCTGTTTTGTTTAATGCGGATACATGGGTGAAAACAGCCAAAGCTGCCGGTATGAAATACCTCACCATAACCGCAAAACACCACGATGGGTTTTGTTTATGGCCCACAAAATATTCGGATTATAATATAATGGCCACCCCTTACAAAAAAGATATTGTGGGCGAACTGGCAAAAGCCTGTAAGGCGAATGGCATTAAGTTCTGCATTTATTTCTCCCTACTTGATTGGCGCGATCAATATTATCCCAACAGCTATATAGCCGGCGATTCGCTTCCCAAACCAACAGCAGATATGCATGCTTTTGTAAAACTGATCAGGAATCAATTGACAGAACTGATCACCAACTACCGTCCATACATGCTTTGGTTTGATGGCAACTGGGAAAAACCATGGACAAAAGAGTTTGGTGAAGAAGTGTACAACCATATTAAAAAAACGGATAAAAGCATCATTGTAAACAATCGGTTGGGCAAGGGTACGCACAAAGTAATGGGTCCTGAAACAGTAGGTGATTATCTAACACCTGAACAGGAGGTAGGAAAGATCAATATGGATGAGCCGTGGGAGTCTTGTATCACCATCGGCAAACAATGGTCATGGAAACCCAACGATGAGTTGAAAACAGCGAAGGAGTCTATCCAGACCCTTGTATCTACTGCGGGTGGTAATGGTAACCTGTTATACAATGTGGGTCCAATGGCTGATGGAAGGATAGAAGAAAGACAAGTCGCCTTGTTAAGTGATATTGGAAAATGGTTGACGAAGAATGGCGAATCCATCTATGGCACCAAAGGCGGCCCATTTGAACCCAATAAAGAATATGCTGCTACCAGGAAAGGCACCCGTATTTACCTGCACCTGTTCAAACAGGAAATAAGTAATATTGAATTACCCGCTGTTGCCAATGCAAAAATCACTAAAGCGTATTTTCTGCATGGTGCGCCGGCCGCGTTTAAACAGGATGAAAAAAATATCCATCTTTCCTTTGCTGCAAAAGATCTCGTGGATCAAAACGATAATGTATTGGTGCTTGAACTGGATGGCAATGCGGAGGTATTGCCTGTTGTAAAAAACTAAGGGCCGTTTAAAAGAGCAATGCTGAAATAATTTGAAGATTTTCAACACAGAGATCACGGAGAATACATTGTACTTTGTTTTTCTATCGTCAATCCTTTTTCTTATTTTGAACAAGCATATTGTTTGTATTTTTCTGTTACATCATTCTAAACCGCAGCACCATTCCATACCAATTATGCCAACAAAGGAAAACAACAGTAATGGCGCGGTAAGCAACCGGTATCGCAACTATGTTCTGCTGATGCTGACAGTTGTGTACATTTTCAACTTTATCGACCGGCAACTGATCGTGATCCTGCAGGAGTCGATCAAAAAAGAATTGCACCTGTCAGATACACAGCTTGGCCTGCTCTCAGGTTTCACGTTCGCGGTATTTTATGTGACGCTGGGCCTGCCAATCGCCCGTATCGCGGACAGAACGAACAGGAGAAATACGGTGGCCATATCCCTCGGGCTGTGGAGCATCATGACTTCTGTATCGGGTATGGCGAAGAATTTCATTCAGCTATTACTGGCGCGTATAGGCGTTGGCATCGGCGAAGCAGGCGGGAGCCCGCCCGCACATGCTATGATCTCTGATTATTTCCCGCCTGAAAAAAGATCCACGGCGCTTTCTATTTATTCGGCGGGTATTTATTTCGGTATACTGATCGGGTTTTTAATGGGCGGTTACCTCAACCAGCAACTGGGATGGCGGACCGCTTTTTTTGTGGTAGGTATTCCGGGCATTATTTTCTCGCTGTTGTTTTATGTTACAGTGAAAGAACCACGTAAGGGCGCAACGGATCCGGATACAACTACAGCAACCAGGCACCATTCGTTAGGCGAAGTGGTGAAACTGTTGTATTCCAACAAAACATTTGTTTTCCTTGCGGCCGGCGCTGCGTTACATGTTTTTTGTATTTATGGGGTCACCAACTGGGCACCTTCTTTCCTGGCCAGGCTGCATGGAATGAAAAGCTCTGAAACAGGTGCGCTTCTCGGACCGATCTTCGGTATCGGCGGAGCAATAGGTTCATTCGCCGGTGGTGCGCTTACAGACCATTTTGGAAAAACAGATAAGCGTTGGTACCTGAAAATTCCGGCCTATGCAATTATTATCTCTGTTCCATGCACGGCAATGGCCATTTTTGTACAGAACGATTTTTTGTCGGTACTCGGTTTGGGCTTATGCGTGTCACTGCAAAGTATGTACCTCGGGCCGTCGCTTGCCGTGGCGCACAGTCTCGTACCGGCATCCATGCGGTCGCTTACGTCAGCTGTGTTTTTCCTGGTGATAAATATTATCGGTCTTGGCTTGGGGCCATTGGTAATTGGCATTATTAGCGATATGCTTGCACCTGCATTAGGCAACGAGTCGCTGCGATGGGCAATGTCGATCATGTTATTGGTCAGTGTTGCCTCGGTAATGTTGTTTTTCAGGGCCGTTAAAAAATTGGCACCGGAGCCTGCAAAGTTGGAAAATTAGACAGTATATCTCTGCGAAAGCTCATGCAACTCATGTTCTCTGCGGTAAAAACGGCTCAATATCCGGAGTGCTTGCATGTGCAATAGCTTTTTCACCGCAGAGAACATGAGAAGCGGAGGTTACGCAGAGTTCCAATACGCGGATCACCTGGCGGCCCCACCGTCAATGGTCAGACAGATACCGCTTACAAATGATGCTTCATCAGATGCGAGGTACAGATAGCCGTTTGCAATATCGTTGGGCACACCCCATTTGCCAAGGGGAATATGCGGGAGGCTTTGTTTGCGTACCTCTTCGGGCATCAGGTCGGTCATGGCTGTTGTGATAAACCCGGGGGCAATGCAATTGGCGGTAATGCCGTAGCGGCCCAGTTCCATCGCCCATACTTTCGTCATACCAATGATCGCTGATTTGGTGGCCACATAATTGGTCTGCCCGAAATTTCCGCGGATGGCCACATTGGAAGATGCAGAAACAATGCGGCCATAATTCTGCTCTTTCATGATCGGCGCCACTGTCTGTGTGCAATTGAAAACACCGGTGAGGTTTACCGCGATCACATCATCCCAATCCTGTTTCGACATTTTCAACAGTGTCCTGTCTTTCGTTATTCCGGCATTGTTGATGAGGATATCGATGCGGCCAAAATGGTTCTGCGCTTCGGCTACGGCTTTTTGCACTTCATCCTGGTCGGTAACTGATACGTTTTTAAAGATGGCTTCATGGCCTTCTTTATTAAATCGTTCCGCTATCTCATTGCCTTTATCGGATACATCCCACAAAATCACTTTCGCGCCTTCTTTCGCAAAGCGTTCAGCAGTGGCCAAACCAATACCATTGGCTCCGCCTGTGATAAGGGCAACTTTGTTTTTGAGTCTCATATTTTCTGGTTTTGCAGGTTGAGGAAAGATAGCTAAAAAGCATAAACAGTGTAATGACTTTGCGCCTTCGCGTCTTTGCGAGAAAGAGAAATGGCACGCAAAGACGCAAAGAGGCAAAGGCGCAGTTGAAAAGCTCCTGCTTGCACCACTCGATTTAATTTGTATTTTGGTAGCAGAACCCACTTGCTATGAACCGTTTCGTTTGCGCTATCTTTATTTTGTTTGCGTGTATTGTTTACGTAAATCCCGCACACACTCAATCCAAAGTTTTAACTGAAACCGCTCCTGCGGCAGGCGGTTTTTCCGCCGCAAGGCTTGCCCGTTTGGATTCAGGTATGAACGCCTGGGTAAAACAGAACTGGGTAAATGGTTCCGTAGTGCTTATTGCCCGTCATGGCAAGATTGTTTTTTATAAGGCACATGGATACAACGATGCCGATACAAAAGCACCACTCGATAAAACCGGCATCTTCCGGATCGCTTCACAAACAAAAGCGCTTACCGTGGCGGCCGTGATGATGTTATGGGAAGAAGCAAAATTTTCACTCGACGACCCGGTTTCAAAATTCATTCCGGCTTTTGCCAATCAAAAAGTGCTGGCCAACTTCAATCCCAAAGACACTACTTATACTACTGTTGCGGCTCAACGGCCTGTTACCATCCGCGACCTGCTTACCCATACATCGGGTATCGGCTACGCGGGTATAGGTACCCCGGCAGAAAATGCCATTTATGCAAAAAATAATGTTACAGGAGGAGTGGGTGTAAGAGGCGAAAAAATTTCAGACGCGATGACCCGGTTGGGTGGACTACCGTTGTTTTTTCAACCCGGCGGACAATGGAAGTATGGATTGAATATGGACCTGTTGGGATACCTGATAGAAATATGGTCGGGTATGACACTGGAAGATTTTTTCCTGAAGCGTATCTGTCAGCCACTCGGCATGAAGGATACTTATTTTAATCTGCCGGCCGAAAAAGGCCCGAGGCTGACCAACTTTTTTATCGGCGATTCTGCGGGAATCATCAAAAAACAGGCATCGGTTTTTGGCGGGGCGCTTGACATGCGTTTCCCGCTTCAGAAGACTGATTATTTTTCGGGCGGCGGTGGGTTATCATCCACTATTTACGATTACGCTGTTTTCCTGCAGATGCTGTTAAACGGTGGAGAATACAACGGGGTGCGGTTGCTGGCCCGCAATACGGTGAGGCTGATGACCATGAACCAGATAGGCGATCTGTTTGTCGGTGACCCTGTTGCTAACAATAAATTCGGCTTCGGCTTTTCGGTTGTCTCTGAAAACGGAAGCAGGTTCACGCCCAGCCAGGCGGGCACGTATGCCTGGGGCGGTGTGTTTTCAACATCGTATTGGGTGGATCCTAAAGAAGACATGCTTGTGTTGATATACCGGCAAATGTGGGGGCCATATATCGCGAATACCGATAAAGCGTTCAAGCCGTTGGTGTACCAGGCGATAAACGATTGATTCGTCTTTGTAGCTGATGTTTCAATAAGAGGATAGGAGAAAAAGAGCAAAAAAGAGTGATCTCTTTTACCTCTTTTTCTCCTATCCTCTTATTGAAATTGCCCGAACATCAACAGGATTGTATTAGACAGCTTTTGAGGCACTAGCGATTTCAGCGCAGCTACAATTTAATCGCGTACCCCGCTTTCGTATCTTTCCCTTAGGGCAGATTTCAGAAATTTACCTACCGATGTCTTAGGTATGGCATCGATAAAAGCGTAGCCATCGGGAAGCCAGAACCGGGCAAACCTGCCGGCAAGAAATTCTGTAAGCTCACCGGGTGAAATGGTCATTCCTGTTTTGGGTACCACATAAGCAAATGGACGTTCCATCCATTTCTCATCAGGGATAGCGATCACTGCGGCTTCAAGCACTGAAGGGTGGTCCATCAATGCAGTTTCAAGCGCCACCGAACTGATCCATTCCCCGCCTGATTTGATCACATCTTTGCTACGGTCCTTTATCTCAATGCAACCATCTTTGCTGATGCTGGCAATATCCCCGGTTTTGAGCCAGCCATCGTCTGTAAATTTTCCTCCCGTTTCCGGGTCACGGTAATAGGCGGCGGCCACCCAGGGGCCGCGCACTTCCAGTTCGCCCATCGTTGCTCCATCCCAGGGTACCAGGCCAAATTCGTTCCTGCCGCGTATCTCAACAAACGGCACAGGGAAACCCTGTTTTACAGCGTGGTCGTATTGTTCTTCTTTGGAAGCGTTTTCCAGTTTACGTGGCATCACGGCAGAACTTCCGAGTGGCGATATCTCTGTCATACCCCAGGTATTCAGCACAGCTATGCCGTAGCGTTCCTGGAATGACCGTATCAAAAAACGCGGCGCCGCAGAACCACCCAGTACAATGGTGCGGAGGAAGAGTTTGTATTGTTGCGGGTCCGCATCTAGCTTATTTAATATGGCCAGCATTACAGTAGGCACGCCCCCGGTAAAACTTACTTTTTCGGTTTCGAAAAGCTGGAGAAGACTTTCTGCATCAAGATAAGGACCCGGAAATACCTGCGCTGCCCCGGTAAAAGCGCAGGTATAGGGAAGCCCCCAGGCGCTTGCGTGAAACATGGGAACGATCGTGAGTACCACATCCCGCTCAGTGATGCCAAACCCACTGCAACCCAGCAGTGAAGACATGGTATGGAGCATCACCGATCGGTGAGAATACAAAACACCCTTGGGTTTTCCGGTTGTTCCGGAAGTATAACACATAAAGGCGGCTTTATATTCATCTCCTTCAAAAGGTTCGAATAATGACTCATCGCCATTAGCGATAACTTCTTCATAGTGTAAATATCCTTCCGGAAGAGATTCCCCGGTTTGCGGGATGACGATGACATGGGAAACGGAAACAGCCGACCTGAATTTTTCAAACAAAGGCAGCAGCACCTGGTCCACGATGATGATCCTGTCTTCTGCATGGTTAACAATATAACCCAGGTCGTCTGCACTAAGCCGTAGATTAAGCGGATGAATCACCGCTCCCATACAGGGAACAGCAAAATAAGTTTCGAGGTGCTGGTAATGGTTCCAGCAGAGGGTTGCTACGCGGTCGCCCTCTCGTATGCCAAGCTGGTAAAGGGCCGCCGCTAATTTTTTCGCGCGCCTGGCAAGATCGATGTACGTGTAACGATGTATGCTTTTATCCGGAAGACGGCTTATGATCTCATTTCCTCCAAACAAAGCTTCCGCCCTTCGCAGGATGGTGGGAATGGTAAGCTGGTATTCCATCATGAGACCTCGCATGGGTGGCTGAATTGTTTAAATGATTCGTGTATCGAAAGATAATTAAAAGAAAGGCAAAAAAATAGCGGGGGCTGTTGCGATAGCTGCGTTGATTTCAATAAAAGAAGGACAGAAGAGAAAAAGCTCAAAAAGCATGTTTCGTGAGGGTCTACCACAAAGCGAAGAAGGGAACAGCCCACAAGTTTTTACCAAAAGGTACAGCATCCTTTCCTGAGTATAACACTACACCACCGGCAAAATCATCCCCGGTCAATTCAGCAAATGCTTTAATACCTTTGAAATCATGAATCGTTACGGATTCCGATTTTTTTACTTCAATTGCGAATACCGAGCCATCGGGTTTTTCCAAAATGAAATCTACTTCTTTACCATCACTTGTTCTGAAATGATACAGTTCCGCATTAATGTCGCTATTGCTTAACTGTTTCACTATCTCGGTAGCTACAAAGTTTTCAATCAGGTGGCCGAACAATTCGGGTTTGGTTTTCGCTATATCGTCGATATTATAATCGAGCATGTGACAGATCATCGAGGTGTCGAGCAAATAACCCTTCGGTGTTTTTGCCAACCGCTTGCCTATATTCCTGAACCATGGTCTTACATCGAATGTTAGAAACATCATCTTTAGAATGTTGCGGTAGAACTTAGCTGTAACGTGATTAAGACCGATATCTCGTGCAATATCAGAGTCATTCATAAGGCATCCGGTACGCGCCGCAAGAATGGTTAGTAAATACGGGAGAATCGACGCTTTTTCCAGTTCTGCAATTTGTTTGACATCTCTCTGCAGTATTGCCGAAATATATCCGTCAAACCATACCCGGCGCATATCATCGGAAAGCAAAGAAATCTCCGGAAACGTTGCGCGTTTTATAGCATCTATCAAGTTGATACCGCGATCATCAATACCTTTGAAATTCAGATTTATGATACGCTCGAGACCTCCCGGCTTAGTATGTGTCGCTTCGGCAGCAGTAAAAGGATAGAGCGTCATGATGGCCGTCCGACCCACAAGCGCATCCGCGAGTTTCGGTAAAGCCAGAATATTGGCCGATCCGGTCAACAGGTATTTGCCGTTGGCATTCTCTTTGTCCGAATGCCGCATTTCATCCACCACGATTTTCAATGCCCTGAAAAGTTCAGGAACAAGTTGAACCTCATCAATAATCATCGGCAGATCATAGCCTGTCAGGAAAGCTTCGGGAGCCGATGAAGCCGCCGCCATTAGCGTAGGGCGGTCAAATGTCAGATATTCTGCTGCATGATCGTTTTTACCGATTTGCGGGGCTATGTTTTTTGCCAGCGTGCTCTTACCCGTCTGCCTGGCACCGTTCAGGTAAACGACCGGGCTGGCTTTCAGGGCATCTTTCAGCCGCTTGGTAATATGACGATCTAGATAATTTATGCTCATTCCTTGCAAACTTAAAGACAATACTTCAAATATTGAAAGTCTAAATTTAAATTTGCAAGAAAAATGGTGAAAAAGCGCCAAAAAGGTCAAAATCTGGCATCACAGCCTGCAAATGATGAAAGATTTAAGCTGGGAGGGATTTACTATCAATTAGAAATATTTAATAGGTCCACACAATACAATCAATTTTAACACAGAGGCCATTTTTATCAGATAAGCCAGTCGGTTACTGCCGCACCTTCACAGGTGCCTTGGGAGCGGGCGCTTTTTTAGGCGGGTTGCTCTTTAATTCATCCATTACGATCTGGATCGCTTTTTCGAGTTGCGGGTCATGACCGTTGATTACCTGCGCGGGCCATTGCTCCACTTCCACATCGGGTGGCGTACCAACGTTCTCTATGCCAAAACCTTTTTCATCAAAAAAAGCAAGATTGGGCGCGGTAACAACGCCGCCATCGATAAATTCGGGGAAACCCAGTATGCCCACCAATCCGCCCCAGGTAGTTTTGCCTACCAATGTTCCCAGCTTCGCCTGGCGGAAAAGATAGGGCAGGTAATCGCCCCCCGACCCGGCCGTTTCATCGATCAACATCACTTTCGGCCCCTGTATGGAAGCATTGGGCGCTTTCTGGTCCTTGCCGTAACGGTACCTCCAGTAAGATTGCGCAGGGCGTTTCAGCAGATCAATATAATAGTCCGCCAGCTGCCCGCCGCCATTGAAACGTTCGTCGATAATGATGCCCGCTTTATCGGCCTGGGGGAAGAAATAACGTTTGAAGTATTCGTGGCCCCCCGCCGCCGTATTGGGTACATATACGTAAGCCACCTGGCCCTGCGTGGCCTCGTTCACTTTCTTTATATTACCCTCTACCCAGTCACGGTTCCGGAGCGCCGCTTCGTTGGCAACCGGAACAACTTTCACTGTCCGTTTATTATTGCCATCGGCGGAAGAGGCAACCGTAAGATTGATGATCTTGCCGGCTGTATTTTCAAAATAACTATAGAAATTTTCATCGGTGGTCACTTCATTGCCATTCACCGCCAGTATAAAATCACCTGCCTGCACATTTACGCCCGGTTCAGTAAGCGGTGAGCGCAGATCGGGCGACCAGTTCAATCCCCCGTAAATTTTTTTGATGCGGTAACGGTTCCCAGCGGTTTCATAATCCGCGCCCAGCAAACCGCCGGGTATGAGATCAGGGTTCACACGCCTGTCGCCCGCGGCGCTAAAACGGTGATGCCCTACAGAAAGTTCACTGAACATCCATTGCATCACACGGTACAGGTCGTTGGTGCTGGCGATATCGGGCAGCAATGCTTCATACTTTTTTTTCATCGCGGCCCAGTTGGCGCCATGCATCTCAGGGTCATAAAAATAATCCCGGTTTACGCGCCAAGCCTCGTTAAAGATATTTTTCCATTCTTCTTTTGGCGAGGTCTTCACCTGCAATAATGAAGTGTTGACCATCGCGTCTGGGCCGGGTTTTTGCCCGGTGGCCACCACGCCCCATTTGCCCCTGCTTACGAAAACCATTTTATCTCCTTTCGCTGCTATGCTGTATCCATCGGCAGGCAAAATGGGTTCTTCTTTTCTTTTTTTCAGGCTGTAATTGACAAGCATAGTGGGCGTTGCAGCATGGGGCGCGGCTGACAGATAAAAAAGCTCGCCTTCCTTGGCCACCTGTAAGGACCTGTACCGACCCGGCGTAACCGGCACTGGAACGATCCTGTTCTGAATACCATCCCAGTCTATTTTCAGTTTTGTGCGGCTTGAATCTGCTTTCACGGTTGGTTTGGCAGATGCCGTGTCTTTTATTTCTTCTGTTTCATTCTCTTTGGCAAATGGCGACTGTACCTGTTTCTGTAGTGTTACCAGGTAAATGGAACTGGTTGATTCCATATCATTATTCGACTGGTCGAACCAGTTGAGCACAGGTCCCGCATCGGTGCTGGCCAGCAGGTACAGGTATTTACCCGAAGGATCGAAAACGGGTTCGGTTACATTGGACAATCCATCTGTAATGGGAAAAGACCTGTTATCAGACACTGAATAGGCCCAGGCGCGCTGGAAATTTGTTTCGGTAATAACGGTATAGGCGATATAGTTGGCATCAGAGGACCAGCTCCCAAACAGGTCCCTGAAAGCACCGGGAACATATACGGCGTCTTCGGCAATTCTGGTTGTTTTACCGGAAGCCAGTTCTGTTACATATAAGCGGCGGCCATTGTCTACGAAAGCCAGTTTTTTACTGTCGGGCGACCAGTGGATACTGGCATAAAAACCCGAGCCGCCTGGTTTGATGATCTTAGGCTGGCCTGTTCCATCCTGACTGGCGATATGCAGCTCGTATTCGCCGGAAGCATCGCTGAAATAGGCGATGGATCTCCCATCTGGCGACCATGACGGTTCTTTCTCGTGAACGCCGGGTGTATTGGTGATGTTCAATGCATCGCCTTTCTGCGCAGGGATAGTTACGATATCGCCCCGGTAATCCATGACCAGCCTTGTTCCCGACGGGGATATATCGCCGTTACGGATATACTGGTCGCCTTTTACAAATCTCGGGCGCTGGTCAAGCAGGTCGGCCGCAATACCGATCTTCAACCTTGTAATATTGTTGTTCGATGTATTGTATATATGCAGGTAACCTGCCTGCGAAAAGATCAACTGGTCAGATGTTCCTTCGAGGCTGGAAACCGGGAAATCATTGAATTTGCTGAGCTGGGTCACTGCCTTGCTCGAAGGATCGTAACTGTATAAATTGAATTCCCCGTTACGGTCGCTCCTGAAAAAAACCTTGTTGCCTTTCCAGATCGGTTTCGAATCATTGCTTCCGCCCTTGGGTTTTGGTATCTCCGTAACGTTACTGGTTTTTGTATCGTATAGCCAGATACGGCTCATACTGCCGCCCCTGTAATTCTTCCACTGACCAAATGCATCAGCGATAGTGGTATAGGCGATACTGTTCCCGTCAGGGCTGTAAGATGCCCAGAACGCATTCGGTATGGGAAGCTGCTGTTCGGCGCCGCTGGCAATATCAACCGTAAACAGTTGGGAATAACGTGTAGTAAAACTGTTGCGTGGCGATGCAAATAATATCTTTTTGCCATCGGGTGAAAAGTCCCTCACAAGATCCGCCCCGGGGTGCCAGGTAAGTCTTTTAGGTACCCCACCGGTAACAGGCACTACGAAAACATCTGTATTGCCATCGTATTGACCTGTAAAAGCGATCATGCTGCCGTCGGGCGAGAATACCGGGTTTGATTCCGATCCCTCACTCACGGTGATCCTTCTTGGATAGGAGCCATCCCTGTTGGCTACCCAAAGGTCCTCCGCATAAATAAAGGCGATCATGTCTTTACTGATGGTGGGCTGCCAGAGCAGGCGTGTATCGGTGATGTTCTGTGCCGGTACAGTATTGCATACCAGCAGCAATAAAACGGCATTGATGAAAGACCGGAATAAAAAATGTTTTCTCATAGCAGTAAGGCTTGGTGTGATGATTATCCGTGATGTGCGGGGTGTAGTAAAATACGAAGGGTGGGAGGAAGCGCCAAACTTATTTTGGTGGGGAAGAAAGGGTCATGGCCGCTCCATTCCGGTATCCACCGATCTGTGCGACCGGATTTTGCATAAAGGATTTAAGAGCCTGTTTAAAAACACGATCTTGATGCTAATCAAAAAGGTTCGCTAAGAGAAGGTCAAGAGAAAAAGAGCTAAAGAGTTTAGGGATACACCTCTTTTATACTCTTTTTCTCTGGTTTCGCTCTTAGTGAAACTTTCTGAATAGCAACAAAAAATGCATTTTTAAACAGGCTCTAAATTGATATGATCAGCTATAAAAAACTCACTTTCGCTTTCTTGTCAACACGTAATACCGATTGTTGCTGAAACATATTCTTGTACCAATATATGAGGCTGTCAATCTGTTGTGATATCTGGGCAGATTTTTTATGATGATTGATAACAACGTAGCTGGGTTCGGTGATTAACTTATGGCTTACAGGATCAAGCCAGTTTCCCGAGGCTTTGATGACTGTGCAACCTTCTTTGAAGACTTTTGCAATTTGATTATCCCTGAAATTTTGCCACTCAGTTTCGGTGATCATACTGCCATCGGGTCTTGTTTGTCCAAAATACAAGTCAGTTTCTATCATTCGCTGAGTTGAACAGGAACAAAGAAGGAAACAGGCCAGAAGTATTTTGTAAGACATAACCCAACTAGTTTAATAATGCGTGATCATTGGAGCATGATACCCAGCGATATATTTATCTAAACTAAACACCGCTCTATTTATTTCGGCTCTTTTCTAAAGATAAGAATATCAATCTGATTTTGAAATCAGGCAAGGTCCTTTGCGCAGTTTGTCAATTCATTTGTCGTCCTATTAATAAATAATTGAATCGACATCACGGCCAGCCAGGAAGAGAGATATGCTTTTATTATTGAAATAGCATCTGGTCAATCAAAATTCAACACAATTGTCAAGTGGTTACATGAGCACGCAGTTAAAAACAACGGCTAACAAAAGCTTTCGGCATTTGGTGCCGAACGAATAAATATTTCATTTTACAGACTTTTCTGATACCGAAGCCCATAATGACCCTACAAATGAGTAACCCTATTTCAGGAAGAGATACTCTTTGAAAGACCCCGCAGAGAACGAAAACAGCATTCCCCGCGGGGAACTGCTCTTTTTTATTATCTTTAGATCACCCCCTGCGAAACACAAAAACTGTTTCCATGAAAAAGATATTTGTTGCTTTTCTATTGCTTTTATTGATGCAATCATGCAATAAAAATGATACAGGGGTCTGTAGTTCTGGTCCTGTTGCACATAAAAGCCTTGCATCAGAATATGGTTGTACAGACAACTTCTATAAGTATCATGTCAACATCAATTCCAACACATTTGTCATTATAAAAAACCAGGCTGATTATAACAGTACGGTTATCGCCGGCTGCCAATCCATTATTGATTTTACTACCTACGACCTGGTCATCGGCAGGCAGCAATTGTTCACTGGGTGCCGACAAATTCTCTATGCGCTTTCTAAAAACTGCCAGGACAATACATTGACCATAGATGTAACCATCCTTAGGGATTTTACCCTTTTTGTTCCGGTAGTTACCTACAATTGCCTTGTACCTAAACTTGCCTCGCACGAAAAAGCCATTGTCAATGTTACTGTCAAAGATTAATAGGCATATAATTACCCATATAGGTGGTGTACCCATTCGTTGGCAACCTTATAATATTCACCTCCCTGCAAAACCAGATATCAATGACAAACAATAACCCTGCTATCAACAAAACATATATTATTGTTGTATCTGTACTGACATTTGTATTGCCCATCTCCTGTTCTGTTGCACAAACGATCATTGAAATGGACACGCGCTTTTCATTTGAACTCGTTGGCAAATGGTTCATCTTTTCAGCTGTAGGGCTCCGGCTTTTTATCGCAGGTATCAAACAAACAACTGACCCGGCATTTACCGCAAAAGGTATTTTTCATATTGACAACCCGGAGAGTTTTCCCATTGTCAGGGAGTTGGGCTTTGCCAACCTCTGCTTCGGGCTTATTGGCATTGTTTCTTTGTTTTTACCGCAATGGAGAGTGGTGAGCGCATTTGGAAGCGGTGTGTATTATGGTATTGCGGGTCTACAGCATTTTCTCAAGAAGCCTGCCGGGATAAATGAAACATTTGCGTTGGTAACGGACCTGGTTATTTTCCTGCTGCTGTCGGTTTATTTTATAAAAATGATTTGAGATAAGTTTAGTCGATCTTTAACCCATGCCATTCAACAAAATCATCAAAAGAGAACTCGAGGTTGCCTTTTCAAAACATGCGCAGCCCGCCTGGTTCAGGATAGCCAAGTATGTTGTACTGGTTACCGTTATCTACTTTTTTTGGGGAAACCGGCTGTTCTGGATCATTTTCGGGGTACTGTTGGTTTTTGCCATGTGCCTGCATTTCTGGTACCGGTACAAAACCAATGGATGGAGAAAAAGTTATGGCCTGTGGAACTATGATAAAAACAAATCCAGGTACGGGGATAGATAGTTTTCGTTTTCCGCATCGTGTACTTAATTTCAAACAGGACCCGTCCATGCAATTCAACCCCAATAATACAATAATCCAGCTCTGCGTCAAAGGCATGGAATTAGAAGGGCAGGGGCAACCAGCAGAAGCAGGCAGCCTTTTTACAGAAGCATGGAATTCGGCAACCACCGATCTTGAAAAATTTACTGCGGCGCACTATGTGGCCCGTCATCAAACAACGATCGCTGACAAACTACAATGGGATAAAACCGCATTACAACATGCTTTGAACATAGACGATCCGGCTATAAAAGCTACTTTACCTTCCCTTTATTTAAACATAGGGAAGTGTTATGAAGATCTGGATGACCGCCACAATGCAAAAACCAATTACGAAACAGCTTTCTCCTTTGCAGCCTCCCTTCCGGATGATGGATATGGGCAGATGATAAAAGCGGGAATAATCAATGGGCTTAACAGGGTCGGTTAAATTTTATATTGCAGGAAGTTGTTTGAACCACGAAGGCAATACCTGAGACCATGCTATGTTGGAGAATGTTGTGAGGAATGATGTAAAAGAAGTTCGCTCAATATAAACTGATGTCATGAAATATCTTATCTCGTTTTGCCTTTTATTACTTATCCACTTGTCCATCTACGCACAAAAACCGAGGGCCAGAGATATCGGCATCCCCTTCAACGGCACTCCCGGAAAATTCAATGCCATCACAGATGTAAAAGGCGTAGAAGTGGGTTACAGCACCATCATTTCGGGCCAGGGCAAAAACATCAGGGGAAAAGGACCGGTGAGAACGGGCGTTACAGCCATACTTCCGAGGGGCAGGACGAATAACCCCGTTTATGCCAACTGGTATTCCCTGAACGGCAATGGCGAAATGACCGGTACCACATGGATCACAGAATCAGGCTTTTTGGAAACGCCGGTCATGATCACCAATACCAACAGCGTGGGTGTGGTAAGAGATGCCGTGTTGAAATGGTTTGTAAAAAAACGTTGGTATAAAGAAGATTTCTGGTACACCTATCCTGTTGTGGCAGAAACCTACGATGGCTTTTTAAATGATATCTATGGCTTTCATGTAACAGAAGAAAATGCATACGAAGCATTGGACAGCGCAAAAAGCGGGTATATACAGGAAGGCAATGTAGGCGGTGGCACCGGCATGAATTGCCTGGGATTCAAAGGTGGAACAGGAACCGCATCCAGGGTTGTAAAGATCAGGGATTCGTCCTATACGCTTGGTGTATTGGTACAGGCAAATTTTGGCTCTAAAAGAAACCTTAGTATTGCCGGTGTTCCTGTTGGTATAGCATTAAAAGATACCTTAAACTACGAGCGCAAAGCAGCGCCATCCTACCAGGATGAAGGCGAAGGTTCTATTATCGTAGTAGTAGCCACAGATGCACCCTTATTACCCCACCAGTTAAAAAGAATTGCGGCAAGGGTGCCTATCGGTATCGGCATCGTTGGGGGACGTGGCGAAAATGGTTCAGGCGATATATTCCTTGCATTTTCTACTGCAAACCCATCAGCTTTCCAGCGAAATGCTTTTACAAAAGTGGACGCGTTACCCAATGACCTGATCAATCCATTGTTTGATGCAACCGTTCAGGCTGTGGAAGAAGCCATTATTAATGCGATGGTTGCGGCAGAAACAACAGAAGGAATCAATGGCAACAAATCCTATGCACTTCCGCATAAATTGGTTATTGACGTATTAAAAAAGTATAACAGGATAAAGTAACCTCTGCCACTGCTGGTCGCCTGACCAGCAGTGCTGTTGGTCGGCGACCAACATTGGCGTAAAATAAATTCTTTTCGACTTATATTAAATAACCACTCATGGTACACTTCAAAAACCTCTGTAAGACTGAAATCACCGTTTCTTTTTTGCTGCTACTGGCTTGTATGACATTTGCCTGCAACAGCGACAAAAACCATACAGAAACAAAAGACAAGATCAGGCAAACTGAAAAAGAGTTTCAGCAACTATTGGTTGCCGAAGGGGCTGCTTCTGCATTTTATAAATTTGCCGCAGACAGCGCTGTCATCAAGAGAGAAAATGACACATTGATTTTCGGTAACGAAGCGATCAAACAATACTATTCAAATCCGTTCTACAAAAATGCTGTCGCAATATGGACCCCTGACTATATTGAAGTTTCAGGTGATGCAACGATGGCATATACCTATGGAAAATACGAGTGGACCTTTACCGACTCAGCAGGCAACAAATCAAATTATAAAGGGGTTTTTCATACTGTCTGGAAAAAAATGCGAGATGGTTCCTGGAAATTTGTTTGGGATTAAGGAAGTCTCCTGGTAGTTGCTGTAGTAGTTTTCATGCGAAGACGCAAAGATTAGAAATAAGGCGCCAAGAGCAACTTTACGCCTTTGCCTCTTGGCGTCTTTTCGTGAAAATCTTCCGGAGGTTTATTATCAGCAACGGTAAAAGGATGCTTTTTGTCTATCAATTCCTGCATTACGTCAAAAACTGACCGTACCTTTTATGGAAGAGAGATATTTGACTTATCGCAGGCAGCATGCCTGACCTGTAACTAAACCCCGCAAATGAAAATCATCTTTTCTTTTTTATTCCTGATCCTCCTTGTTTCATCCGCAAACGCAGAACAAAGAACCTTCACAGGCAGCACACCCGCCAATACGGTTGTAAGGGCGTTTATTGGGATCCCCCTCTCCGACTCTATTGATTTCATACGGTGGAAACTGGTGCTTGCTGATAACAGGTACGAGCTACAGTGCAATTATGGGATCAGTAAACCAAATACGAACGGCTTTATCAATGGTGGCACCAAAGTTTCGTTGAGCGGCGGATACCAAAAGGAAAAAAACAGGTACTATTTCAAAAACGGTACCAAAGCGCTGAGAGCCGTTGAACTCAATACGGACCTGTTTCATTTGCTAAATGAAGACAACCACCTGCTTGTGGGCAATGCCGGGTGGAGTTATGTGCTTAATAACATAACACCTTCTGCCGCCAACCAGGTAAGCATGATGGCAATGCCATCCGCTTTAAAAGATTCTATGTTATTTGAAGGGCGCACCCCCTGTAATATCCCGGGTGTTATTGCTGCCGGCAGATCCTGCTATAAAATAAAATGGTCCATTGTATTGTATGCCAACCCGAAAACAAACGAACCGATTGTCTATAAGACCCGCAGTACCGCGTGGCGCAGCGATGGCACCAGGAAAGGTGCATGGAAGATCATTACTGCAAAAAACGGCCGGACCACTTATCGATTGTATGACGATAAAGATGACCGCTACCTGTATCTTTTAAAACTGGATGACAATATCCTGGTATTCACAGATGCCGTGGGGAAACTACTTGTAGGTGATGAAGATTTCAGTTATACGTTGAACCGGAAGTGGTGAGGTTTTCGGTGGGTTACACTCTTTGCTAATGCGAATCGCCTTACCGGTATTGCTGTTTGCCGGTGACCACAAGTCTTCAAAATATTTTCACGCAAATGCGCAAAGATTAAGAATAAGGCGCCAGGGATAGCTTTGCTCCTTGGCGCCTTTGCGTGAAATTGCTACAACAATACGTCTTTCGAACGGCTATGCCACCCCATGGCAGTAGAGTAATATCAATTCATCTTTTGTATATTTAATCAGCGGCAGTAATGGACGACAAAATATCCAACTGCTTACGGCACTATTTCGCAAATTATCCGGCTGTTCACTGCTTTGACCAATAACTAACGGGATATACCATGACAGAAAATACAGGTGACGAAAAACATGCAGACGGCTTAAGCAGCACATCCCCGGAAAATCCTCCAGGCGAGCCTGTCACCACAAATCCGGAAACCCCTGAACCTACCCCAGAAACAAAACCTATGGAAGTACACCACCACGCACATGCACATGGCAAAAAAAACTGGCGGTCCTATATGTGGGAATTTGTTATGCTCTTTCTCGCCGTGTTCTGCGGCTTCCTCGCAGAATATTATCTCGAACACAGGATCGAAAAAGAAAGAAGCAAACAATTCATAGAATCATTTTACGAAGATCTGAAAACTGATACCGCCAGGATCAGCCTGTTTACCCGGTTCGATGATGAAAAGATCGCGGGTCTTGGTAACCTCAGCAATTGTTATGATGCACTTGTCAAAAACATGCACGACGCCTCCTGTTTAAGGGAGATAGCCAAACATACCGCTATCAACAGGCCATTTATTCATACCGACAGGACATTGAAACAATTAGGCAATTCAGGCGGTTTCAGGTTATTGAAAACAGAAGACGCAGACAGCATTATTTCTTATGACCAGCAATACATCAACTTCCTCGATTTCCAGGGCAGCATTTTCCAGGAGGCACAAGACAATGTAAGGAACACATTCAATACCCTGGTCAATTTTAAAGCCAATACACAGATGTTCCGCCCAGAGCCAGGGAAAAAGATAGCAGTTGAAAGCTTTTATGCGGGAGCGGTAACAGAGCCGTTGTTATTTTCAGGTGATAAATCCCTGCTCAATAAATATTTTAATGAACTGCAATCGTATTACAGAGTTACTTACAACCATAAGCGGATGTTGCTGGAGCTAAAAGAAAAACAGGAAAGACTGATAGCACACTTTAAGGTTAAGTATCATTTTGAATAAGCAATGAAAAAGCACCTCTCACACCGCGCCTTTGCGTGCTATTTTTTCCCGCAAAGGCGCGGTTTTGTTCGTTCTTGTATTGTTACTCCTGTAAATAATTAATGCTGGTGCGGAACAAAAAAAACCGGCTGAAGACATTTATTGTCAAGAATGGCCTGGAAGAACTACTGCAACTTGTGAATACAGAAATAAGAAAATGAACGGAACAACCCGGATAGCGAAATTTTGTACATTTAATACAGGATTGTTTTAAACCGTCCTGCCTTAATGAGATAATTTTTATGCTGTCAAAACCTGTCGCAGTTTTTCTCCTGTTCTTTTCTGCCTGCATTTTCACCCGCTGCGGCACCATCATCCATGGTTCCAGGCAAAACATCATAATAGTAAGCGAACCCAACAAAGCCAATATTTCCATCAATGGGATGAATGTGGGTATCACCCCTTATTCAGCACGCCTCAAAAGAAATGAACGGCATACCATAAAAGTTCATCTCGATGGCTATAACACCTACGAAGTAACCCTGCAGCGAAACCTGGATGGCTGGGTATTCGGCAATATCCTTTTCGGTGGCATTATCGGACTGGTGGTAGATGTGGCCACCGGCAGTATGTACCGGCTCAGCCCGAATGATATTTTGGCAGAAATAAAAAGGAACACCGCTTCATCGCAGCTACAAAAGGACCAGCTATACATTGCGGCTACACTTACACCCCATACAACCTGGGAGAAAATAGGCCAGTTGGAAAAATCTACCCGTTGATCTAATCCCGGTTGATCAAAAAAATATCGTGTGGATGTCCCATCAGCGGCATTTCGTTTGTTATACTCATGTACTACACATCATTCATCATTAAAAACAACCACATGAACGAGTACATACTGGTTTTCCGCCACGAAGATGGCAGTAAGGTCGCCTCTCCCGAACAGGTACAGGAATGGATGAAACAGACCATGGACTGGATCGGCGGCATTGCTGCACAGAACAAATTTGTCAGCGGAACGGGACTACCTTTTGAGGATGCCAAAGTGGTGCATCATAACAAGCTCGTCACCAATGGGGCTTTTGGCGAGATCAAGGAAACGCTTGGAGGATTTATTATCGTGAGAGCTGAATCCGCAGAAGAAGCTGTGGAATTTGCCAAGGACTCTCCTGTTTTGCAGGGCGAAGGCAATACGGTAGAAGTGCGGAGAATTGCCAGAAATGATGGTGTTCATTGACCTTTCACGCATAAAATGAACATTGAAAATTGAGCGTTGAATATTGAACATTACTTGTGCTTTTAAATGTTCAATATTCAACGCTCAATTTTCAATGTTCAGGTGAAAGAAAACGGTTAAATGAATAATTTACAGGATGGATCAACCCGAACTGATACCACATCTATTCAGAACAGAGTTTCGGAAAATTACCGCGGTATTGTGTAACCATTTCGGCATCCAGCATATAGAGACCGCAGAAGATATCGCTGGGGAAACTTTTTTATCGGCACTGGAAAACTGGCCATACAAAGGCGTTCCCGCCAACCCGGTTGCCTGGTTATATACCGTAGCAAAAAATAAGGCGAAGAACCAATTTACCAGAAACAATATCTTCTCCGAAAAAATCAAAGATGAACTGCAACGCTCTGCCACTGTTTCAGCAGAAATGGAGATAGACCTCTCTGATAAAAACATCACCGACAGCCAGCTACAGATGCTGTTTGCCGTTTGTCACCCGGCGATTTCCATTGAATCACAGATCGGTCTTGCCCTCAGGATCCTTTGCGGGTTTGGGATAGAAGAAATTGCCAACGCCTTGCTGTCAAACAAAGAAACCATCAACAAACGTTTGTCAAGGGCCAAAGAAAAACTCCGACAGGAAAATATCAGCATGGAATTGCCTGCCGGTGCAGCAATAAAACAAAGACTGGAGTCCGTTCTCACTACCTTATACCTGCTTTTTAACGAAGGCTATTATTCCGAAAGCAATGATAGCATACTGCGCGAGGAGTTTTGTCTCGAAGCCATGCGCTTAACCGACCTGCTGATCGGCAATCCCGCTACCGATCTCCCGAAAGTAAATGCCTTGTTTGCTTTGATGTGCTTTCATGCATCCCGTTTCCCCGCACGCAGGAACGATTCCGGTGGAATGATCCTTTACGGTGACCAGGATAGCGCTTTATGGGACAAGGCACTGATCACAAAAGGCAGTTACCACCTGCACCGATCCTCTTCAGGAAACAACCTGTCAAGGTACCACCTCGAATCCGGCATTGCCTACTGGCATACCATAAAAGAAGATACTGGTGAAAAATGGGAGAATATTTTACAGTTGTTCAATCATTTATTGCAACTCGCATACTCCCCGGCGGCAGCACTGAACAGAACTTACGCTTTCTCCCGCGTGTATGGAAAAGAAAAAGCCATTACAGAAGCGGAAAAGTTACAGCTGACAAACAACCACTACTATTTTGTATTATTGGGGGACCTGTACACAGGCATCAGCAATGACAAAGCGAAGGAACATTTTGAAAAAGCATTTTCCATGACAAACTCAGCTGCTGAGAAACGTTCGATACAGGGAAAACTGAACACAATGTAAAGAGAATGTAAGCCGCAGATTCGCAGATTAATTTTTCCGGAAAGTTTAATCTGCGAATCACTGTTGTCCGGGGAAAATAGATTTAAGTGATAAAAAAGGAGGCATTTAGCCTCCTACATTGTCGTAGTTTTAAGTTACCACACAAAAAACAGACAATGAACAAAAGTAGTTTTTTCTCCGGACAGCCGGTGTTTGCACAACTGGTAAATCTGATACCCCGTTCATTAATTGCTAAATCAGCGCATAATCATCGGTCAGACCGGTATTATAAGAAATTCCGGGCGCATGATCATCTTATTACTATGCTTTACAGTTGCTTTCATGAGTGTACCTCACTTCGGGAAGTAGTTACCGGTCTTCAGGCGAGTTATAATAAGTTCTGCCATCTCAATCTGACCACTATTCCACGCAGGAGTACGCTTGCGGAAGCCAATAGCAAACGTGATGCTTTGTTTTTTGAGGATATCTATCATGGGATTTTTGATACGTTTTATGGGTTTTCCCCGGACAGCCGCAGGCGCCGCGGCCTGGAATCCAGATTGTTTTCTATGGACTCCAGTACTGTTACCCTGTTCTGCGATATCATGAAGGGAGCAGGAATGCCAAAAGTAAATGGCCGCAAGAAAGGAGGTGTAAAAGCACACGTACTATTTGATAATGAACAGGGAGTTGCCCGGGTCGTTTATCTGTCACCGGGTGCAGACAATGACCGGGTTTTTATGGATAAAGTAACGCTTCCGCGAGGCTCTGTTTTAGTCTTCGACCGGGGTTATCGTAAGTTTTCTCAATGGGAGCAATGGGGCAAAGAAGGCATCAGTTGGGTAACCCGGCAGATTGGCAATGAAACGGTTAGTCTTCTGGAGGATCGTAAGATAAGTAAAGAGGATGGTCAACAGGGTGTGCTTTGCGATCAAAAAATAATACTAGGCGGCATTACAACCAAAAAAACAAGACCGATTATCGCAAGGCAAATAAAATATGTGGATAGGCTTAGCGGTAAAACTTTTGTATTTGTTACCAATAATTTTAGGTTCAAAGCCTCTACGGTAGCTTATCTGTACAGATGCCGATGGAGCGTTGAGGTATTCTTTAAACGCTTAAAGCAAAATAATGCCATCAGATACTTTTTGGGAGACAACGAAAACGCTATAAAAATACAGTTATGGTGTTGCCTGATCAAAGATTTGCTCATTAAGATCATAAAGGACCGTGTTGAACATAAAAGAAAATGGTCTTTTGCAAACCTCACAGCTATGATTCATCACCACCTGATGAACTATCTGAATCTTACCGGCTTTTTATGTAATCCTGATAAAATCTTACAATCTATGCCTAACAACGCCTCCTTTCAAAGGAGCCTGTTCCCAACTTAAGGGGGCATGCTATTAAAAAAAACTCAATAAATCCCTTAAAACTCAATGCCAATCAGAATGGATAGATAAACCTATTCTTTTCCCGGACAACAGTGATCTGCGAATCTGCGGCTGAATTTATCTTCCAAATACCCAACCACTTTCATCCATGGACAGAACATACACAGAAGCAAAAAAATTTGACAAAAAGAATTTCACAGCAGAAACGTTACCAATTGGTGATTATGAGAACTGTCATTTTACCGACTGTAATTTTTCAAACGTCAATCTTTCGCAGGTACACTTCATGTCTTGCACTTTCACTGGCTGCAACATCAGTATGTCTGCATTGACCAATACGGCTTTCAGGGATGTAGTATTCACAAAATGTAAATTGCTCGGTCTTCGTTTTGATGATTGCAGTTCCCTGCTTTTTTTGGTGCGTTTTGAAGATTGCAACCTTACCCTGTCTTCTTTCTACAAACGGAGGCTGAAAGGAACCCTGTTCAAACAATGCAACCTGCAGGAAGTGGATTTTGCCGAAGCCGACCTTAGCCAGGCGATTTTCAACGACTGCGATATGCTACGCGCGCTTTTCGATAATACCATTCTTGAAAAAGCCGACCTGCGTACATCGTACAATTACTCTATTGATCCCATGAAGAATAAACTAAAAAAAGCGAAGTTCTCTGTGCCGGGTATTGTGGGGTTGGTTGATAACCTGGACATTATTATTGAATGAACGTCCTTGCGAGCGTAGCGAAGCAACCTGTGTTGTACACAATGCTCTTATGCAAAATACAGATTGCTTCACTACGTTCGCAAGGACGACTACTCCACTTTCTTACTATTCCGCCCCACCGCATAATGCGGCTTCAGCTCCTTATAAATTTTATCCAGCTGCTCATTCCCCGATTCTGATGCATTCTTCGAGTTCTGGAAATAGGCCCGGGTCTGTTTCATGATCTCGTTACCGATCACCAGTTTGGCATCTTCGAGTTTGGTTTTTACCTGGTCGAGTTCTTCGAGCAGTTCGGCATATTGCTGGTAGAGATGTACATAATTATTACAGATGGCCACATCCACAAACGCCGGAACCGTGGTGGGGTTCTTGCGCATGTACTGCACCGCTTTCTCCACAAACGCATGGCGCTTGGTATTGAGTTTGAACATGCTCCTGCGTTCGGCCGGCTGCAGCTTCACATTACTCGGGATCATGTTACGCACCGCTGCGATATTCTGTTTGATAGACATCAGTTCCGATGCCACAAAACTTCTGAAAGAGGAGGCCATACAGTTGGTTTTTGCTTAAACGCTTATTCGAATTAGAAAATTGCTATTCAATATATGTTTTTTACCGTAGCCTGCCAAACCCCTTATCTCTGTGAACCTCTGTGTACTCTGTGCCTCCGTGGTAAAGAAGATCCTCCATCGATCAAAGCGAAGGTTTTACCACAAAGGCGCGGAGTACACAGAGGTTCACAGAGTTATATCGTTTTTTTTAGCCGCTCCACAATTTTCGCCTCCCTTTTCACGTTCATAGAACGGATTTGTACCATTAACCGTAAACCAACATGAAAGCAAGACTTTACTTATTACTCGCCGCACTGCCTTTTTTGCTCTTTTCCTGTGTAAGCACCAAGAAACTGGATGCGGAAAAAGCCAAATATGTGGAACTGAGCGGCAACTATCTTGCGCTGCAGCAGAAATACCGCGACGAACAGGATGAGGTTAAACGACTGAAAGCCTTACTCGATAAAGCCAATAGCCAGTACACCGACCTGAAAGCTACTTCTGACGCCACGATCGCCAACCTTAACGGCCAGGTGGATTACCTGAAACAAAACAATAATACTGTGCTGAACCAACTGAAGGACCTTTCGGTGGTTACCGGTGCACAGGCCGAGAGCATCAAGAAATCGCTGGAAAACATCGGCGCCAAGGATCTTTATATCAGGGACCTGCAGGGTTCGATAGCTAAAAAAGACTCGCTGAACATGGCCCTGGTCATGAACCTGAAAGGCGCCCTCGGCAACCTGGATGACAAGGATATCAATATCAAAGTTGACAAAGGCGTGGTTTACGTAGATATCTCCGATAAACTCCTTTTCAAAAGCGGTAGTTATGATGTGACCGACCGCGCCAAGGAAGTACTCGGCAAAGTGGCCAAAGTGCTGAACAACCAGCCCGAAATTGAGTTCATGGTAGAGGGACATACTGATTCCATCCCAATGAAAAGCGGCGCTATAATGGATAACTGGGATCTTAGTGTAAAAAGGGCCACTACTGTGGTGCGTATTTTACAGGATACCTATGGCGTAGAGCCTAAACGTATGACCGCCGCCGGTCGCAGCCAGTACCTGCCATTGGGTGATAATACCACTGCCGATGGCCGTTCAGCCAACCGCAGAACACGTATCGTGATACTGCCGCAACTGGACCAGTTCTTTAAGCTGCTGGAAACTAAAAGATGAGAAGCTGTTAGCCATTAGCTTTTAGCGATTGGCATATAACAATAGGTAAAGGTGAAAAGTGAAGGGCCGGAGGTAGAAATCCAATTTTCGCTGGCCCGCTCACTTTTCACCTTTTGATTTTTGACTTTTTACTTTTGAATTGGCCTCCTCCTCCCATCCCGCCAATATCTCCTCCGTATGCCGCTTGCTCCGTGGCCGGGTGATCACTTTTACGATCCTCCCTTTTTCATTGATCAGGAAAGTGGTCCGATGCGTACCGATATAGGTATTACCCATAAAGGTCTTCCAGTCCCATACACCATATTTTTTTAATATCTGCTGCTTGGTATCCGCTACCAGCGGGAAAGGCAGGTTGTATTTGGTCTCAAATTTTTTGTGGCTCTTTACATCGTCTTCACTGACACCGATAATATGGTAGCCTTTTGACTGTAACAGGCTGTAATTATCCCGCAGGTTACAGGCCTGGTCGGTACAGGTGGGGGTATCATCGTGGGGATAGAAATAGAGTACCACTTTTTTACCTTTATAATCAGCCAGCGAAACCGTGTTGCCGTTCTGGTCAATGCCTTTGAATGTGGGGGCTTTTTGTCCTTCTTGTAATGCCATAGGCCGCAAAGATAAACCTCTGTGGTACTCTGTGCGCTCCGTGTCTCTGTGGTAAAGAACATCCTCCATCAATCAAAGCGAAGGCTTTACCACAGAGACACGGAGCACACAGAGTTTCACAGAGAAATGCAAAAAATAACGCGCTCATTCCCTCCACAGCCTTACATTTGCACAATTTATTTTTCTGCAACCATGCCCAAAGACAATTCCCTCAAATCCGTACTGATTATTGGCTCCGGCCCCATTATTATCGGCCAGGCCTGTGAATTTGATTATTCCGGTTCCCAGGCGGCACGTAGCCTGCGCGAAGAAGGTATAAAAGTGATCCTGATCAACAGCAACCCGGCCACCATCATGACCGACCCGATGATGGCTGATAAGGTGTACCTGCTGCCCTTAACCGTGGAAAGTATTGAACAGATACTGGAAGAAAACCAGATAGACGCCGTACTGCCTACCATGGGCGGACAAACCGCGCTCAATCTCTGTAAAGAGGCAGACGAATTGGGCGTATGGGAAAAATACAACTGCCGCCTGATCGGTGTGGATGTAGCAGCGATCGATACCGCCGAGGACAGGGAAAAATTCCGCCAGTTGATGGTGAAGATCGGTATTGCCGTGGCCCCAAGCCATGTGGCCAACAGTTTCCTGGAAGGAAAAGAGTTTGCCCAGCAGATCGGTTTCCCATTGGTGATACGTCCTTCTTTTACATTAGGCGGAACCGGTGGCGGATTCGTACACACCAAAGATGACCTGGATGCCGCGCTGGAAAGAGGATTGAAGGCATCACCTATACATGAGGTACTGGTTGAAAAAGCGGTACTCGGCTGGAAAGAATTTGAGCTCGAACTTCTCCGCGACCAGAACGACAATGTGGTGATCATCTGTACCGTGGAGAACCTCGACCCGATGGGTGTGCATACCGGTGATTCCATTACCGTGGCCCCGGCCATGACACTGAGCGACACTTCTTTCCAGGATATGCGCAACAAAGCCATCCTGATGATGCGTTCACTCGGCAATTTTGCCGGCGGCTGTAACGTACAGTTTGCACAGAACCCTGAAACGGAGGAACTGATCGCGGTGGAGATCAATCCGCGCGTTAGCCGTTCTTCTGCACTGGCATCAAAAGCAACCGGTTACCCGATTGCCAAGATCGCTGCGAAACTCGCGATCGGTTATTCACTGGATGAACTGAAGAACCAGATCACCATGACCACATCCGCTTATTTTGAACCGGCACTGGATTATGTGATCGTAAAAGTTCCGCGCTGGAACTTCGACAAATTCAAAGGCGCCAACGATACCCTTGGTTTACAGATGAAAAGTGTGGGCGAGGTAATGGCCATCGGCAGAAGTTTTACCGAAGCCATCCAGAAAGCCTGCCAGAGCCTGGAAAATGAAGCGATCGGTCTTGGCTACTATGGCAAGAGCCTGATGAAAAGCGATGAACTGGTAGAGTATATCAAAACCCCGAAATGGGACCGCATTTTCCGCATCAAAGATGCGTTGATGCAGGGTTCCACCGTTAAATCCATCGCACAGGCCACATTGATCGACCGCTGGTTCCTGTACCAGATACAGGCGCTTTGTGTGATAGAAAAAGACATCGCACAATATACCCTCGATACCATCCCCACCGAACTGCTGAAGGAAGCCAAAAAGAATGGCTTCGGCGATGCACAGATAGCCCGCATATTGCAGGGGCAGTGGAACGATGAACAGGTATATGAAAAAAGAAAAGCACTCGGCATCACCCGCGTTTACAAAATGGTGGATACCTGCAGCGCAGAGTTTGAAGCCAAGACGCCGTATTTCTATAGTACGTTTGAGGGGTAAAGCTTTGAGCCGTCAGCTATCAGCTGTCAGCCATCAGCAATGAATAATAGAAAGAATGATAGATTAATAAATTTATAAATACACAGGCAATAGCTGAAGGCTGATAGCTGACAGCTGACGGCTAAATTTCAACCCATGAAACTAACTGACATCAAAGTACTCAACGAAAAAGAAACCCGTGGTGGTTTTGGAGAAGGCATCCATGAAATAGGTAAAGAGAATGAGCAGGTAGTGGTACTTACTGCTGATCTTGCCGGTTCTTTAAAACTCGGACCATTCATCAAGGATTTCCCTAACCGTTTTGTACAGTGTGGTATCGCGGAAGCCAATATGATCGGTATTGCTGCGGGTATGACCATCGGTGGTAAAATCCCTTATACAACCACTTTCGCCAATTTCAGTACGGGTCGTGTGTATGACCAGATCCGCCAGAGCGTTGCATACAGCGGTAAGAATGTAAAGATCTGTGCGTCACATGCAGGTTTGACATTAGGAGAAGATGGCGCCACGCACCAGATACTGGAAGATATCGGCCTGATGAAAATGCTGCCGGGTATGACCGTGATCGTTCCCTGCGATTTTAACCAGACGAAAGCTGCCACCAAAGCCATCGCATCTTACGAAGGCCCCGTGTACCTCCGTTTCGGACGTCCCAAATGGCCCAACTTTACAAAAGAAGATGGCAGTGATTTTGTGATCGGCAAGGCACAGCAGTTAAGTGAAGGAACCGATGTATCGATCTTTGCCTGCGGTCACATGGTATGGAAAGCCATTGAAGCCGGAAGGTTACTGGAAGCAAAAGGTATCAGCGTTGAGCTGATCAATATACACACCATTAAACCGCTGGATACAGAAGCGGTTATCAAATCTATCAGCAAAACAAAATGTGCCGTAACCGTTGAAGAACATAATGTGCTCGGCGGCCTGGGCGATTCTATTGCACAGGTAGCTGCCAAACATGTACCCATTCCTATTGAATACATCGGCACCAATGACACTTTCGGCGAAAGTGGTAAACCTACCGAACTGCTGACAAAATACGGTCTTGACACACCATTCATCGTAGAGGCAGTTGAGAAAGTGATGAAACGCAAACAGGTATAATTCCGCTGATTATAATTTTTTTGCCACAGAAGGCACAGATATTTTTCTGTGCCTTCTGTGGCAAAAAATTGATGTACAACCCTTGCAAACCTCGAGACTGCTTGAGTATATTTGCTCTCTATGCGTAACTGTTTTATCCTGTTGGTTTTTGCCTTCTCATCCACTCAGGCACAAAAAAATATCCTAATCAGCGATACCCTTGCGGCACATGCGCAAAAATTGGAAGTAAAACTCGGCACACAATGGTTCGGCAAAACCTTCCAGATCCGTTTTGGAGAATATGCGATCGTGTCAAGCAAAATGGGATGGACAACCGGCAACAGCAAAACCAATTTATTCGGCACCAAAATACAAAGCAACTCCAGCGAAAAATTTTCATTTATACTGACCAATGCGGCACATGATTCTGCCACGGTAAATGCCGCCAAAAATGTACACAAGAAAGAACTCAGCGCCCTGCAGATACTTCCCAATGTTTCGATTGGACTGGATGAAACAGAAGAACTGTCAAAAAATTTCACGGCACTGATCACCACACGCGATACCAGTATCACATGGACCCTGGTGATCCTTCAATCAAAGGAAAAAGATGGAAACGAGACCCGTTCCGCTATACTTACCAGTGGTGAAAGAAAAATAGAACTGCGCCCTGCAAGCTCTGCCAAACCCGGTGAGAAACCGGGCCTGCCCGCACGTGGTTATGAATTTTTTGAGAACGGCCGGTCATTAGGCGCGCTCCAATACCTTGGCTCGGGTATGCTGGGATTGAACAAGAATTTTGCCTGGATACGCAGTGATATCGATGATCAAATGAAACTGGTACTGGCCGCAGTCATGTCAGCCATCTTCCAATTGAAAGGTGCCAATCCCGAAGGATAAAATACCTTTGTGCATCCTTTGTGCCTTGGTGTCTTAGTGGTTCAAAAAAAATGGAACCACTAAGACACCAAGGCACAAAGGAAGACACGAAGTTTAAATCCATCAGCAATGAGTACACAAACCCTCGAGATCAAAGCCGCATTGCAAATTGCCAAACCCATCAACGAAGTTTTTGAAACCATCGTTGACCCGGAAAAAATGTCCAACTATTTTATTTCTTACGGTTCGGCGAGAATGGAGGAAGACAAAGAGATCACCTGGCGCTTCCCGGAAATGGATAGGGAGTTTCCCATACGAACAGGCAAGATCGAAAAAGACAAACTCGTTTCGTATTACTGGGATATTGATGACAGACAGACATTGGTAGAGATACAACTCGCATCTTACAAAAACGATCAGACAATCGTTACAGTCACCGAAAAAAGTATGCCCAATGATGAAGCCGGCATTAACTGGCTGAAAGGAAATACCGAAGGCTGGGCCAATTTTCTTGCCTGTTTAAAAGCATGGCTGGAATATGGCATACACTTACGGAAAGGTGCTTTTGATTTCCGGTTTGCATCAACCAATCTGTGAAAATCTGTGTAATCTGTGGCAATATTTTTCGCCACAGATTCACAGATGAGAGAGTTTACTCACTTGAAATTGATAGATGCATATCCTTTTAACTGGTAAGTCGTCAACGTGGTCAATGCAGACGTGGCGATCGTTACTTCCGGTATGATGCTATCCTCACTGATACGTCCCCTGAACAAAGTCTGTCCGCAAGTATAAAATTCAACACCCGCATCTTTCAGAGCCGTGATCAGCGGAAGATTGGGATTATTCGTTTTGTATTTCTCCTGGTATTTGGTATTCGTAAATATGGAATACGTGGCCATCTTATGCAATACCACTATCACATGTATATTTTTTGCGGGGACACCGCCAACCCCATGCAGGTTGATCAGTGTAGCCACGGCTTCGAGATAGAGATTGATGGTATCTGGTTTGGCGGCGGCATCGGTGATGTCTACTACAATATTGTATTTCGTTTTAGTATTGGGTCTTTCTTTGGCAAACGGCACATCCCAAACCGAACCGAAATTCTGTACGATAGGGTTTACTTTCGGTGCAGTGGCATTTTGTGCATCTGCAGTCAATAGCATACATAAGAACCCAGCAAGCAGGTAGAATTTTTTCATGATAATATTTTGAATGATCAAATTAGCCGAAACGCCGGTTACGCCCCAGCGTTTTTGGATGGGCGGCATTCTCCCGGTACCGTCCTTGCGAGCGAAGCGAAGCAATCTGAGTCCCGAAATCAAAGTCAGGCTTTATTACTGGCACGGATTGCTTCGCTGCGCTCGCAAGGACGTAGCAGAAGGTCACAGGAAATGTACCTGTTCACCGATTTTAGTACCCTCTTCACAAACCCTGCACGAGATTTGATAAGGTATCGGCGTCACTATCATTACTTCAGTAAAAGCAACATTTATGAAAACCAATTCGACTTATGTTAAGACCGGATTACTGCTTGCTATGCTTATCCCGGCAGCCATTACTGTAGAGGCGCAGCGTGGCCGGAGAAATTATCATTACGCCAACAGCTACTACCCGATCTATGGACAGCGTGTGTCCAATATACCGGGGCCATTTATAAGTGTCAGCTTTGGCGGCAATCCCTATTACTATGCCAACGGCGCTTATTATCGTCAGAATGCCGGTTACTACCAGGTAAGTTATCCGCCATTTGGGTTACGGGTAAATGTTTTGCCGCGCGACTATTATCCCGTGGTAGGGAGCGGTAATCCTTATTATTATTCCAATGGCATATTCTACCGTCAGTCTGAAAGGAACAGGGATTATGAAGTGATCCAGGCGCCAATCGGTGCGGAAGTACCTTCCTTGCCATCAGATACCAAAACGATGGTGATCGACGGTGAGAAATTTTATTCATTCAATGGTAGCTATTTTAAGGACGTGGTAAAAGCCAATGGCGAACTCTGGTACAAAGTAGTGGGCAAAAACGGGGTGTTGAATACTTATAAGAATTCAGAGAGCTATCCACAACAGCAGCCACAGCAATCTTATCCGCAACAACCTTACCCGCAACAGGCGCCACAGCAACAATATCCGCAACAGGTTCCTCAGCAATACCCACAGCAAAAGCAAACATACCCGCAACAGCAGGAGCCACAACAATTCCCGCCATCACCACCGAGGCAAGACATGGAACCTGTGATACAGGAACAGCCGGCAACCAACAGCAGCATTGTAAAACCCGCCCCTGTTATCACACAACCGGCACAACAGTCCATCCCTCAAAACAATGGGGTTCGGGAAGCGGTAAGACGTAACCCTAACCAGCCAACAACGCAGCAGGAGGAACAGGCTGATTCAACCCAATGGAGCGCCCCTGACCTGATACTCCATGATAACCCCGATATCGGCTGGGTAGTGGACAGGCTGCCAGAGAACAGCAAGACGATCATTATCAGTAAGAAGAAATATTTTGTTTCTCCCAACAATACTTACTATGAAGAATATGTGGATGAAAAAAGACAGGTGCGGTATAAAGTAGTTGGAAAAGATCGCTGATTACACGGATTATTGTATGATTTATAGGATTACTTATCTGCGAATCTGCGGGGATAATTTTTGCCGCAGATTCGCAGATTTTTTTTTGGATTGATTATATTACAGGATGAAGATTTTTCTTTTTGTTTGCTGCCTCTTTAGTACCGGTTTAATTTTTGCACAACCCTCATCCATTTATTATAACCATGGCGGATTGTATGTGAATGGCCGGTTACTGGAAGAGAATGCTTCCAAAACATTTGTCGATTCAGTTTTTGGGGCAAGAAGCAAAAACGGTACTATTATCAGAACACATGACGTAATACTTGATACGGATCTTGGGGAAAGAAGAAGGGCATTCCACTTTCCCGATTTCGGGGTTTGGTATCGTCGCAGCATCAACGATCCTTCCATGTATAGTCTGTCTGTAAGGTTTGTTTACAACCTGCTTTCCAATCGTCCAAAAAAAGATTCTCTCCAGGTGTATACGGGCGAACTCAAGATCGGCAAGACACTGATCACAAAACAAACACGTCTTGATGAATTGCTGGCCGATAAAGATTTCAGGCTGGTAAAAAAAGGCGAAGTCACAACAAAGAAATACCAGTACCCCTATGCGGTAGTTGCCTTCCAGGATGTTTTATTGAAAATGTCTTTCCTGCCACAGGATGCTGCATTGTGGGTCATAGAAATCGCCAAATGATATCAGGGCGCCAGTCTTTCTATTTTCCAATGCCCGTCTACTTGAACATATAATAATCTATCATGCAAACGGCTCGGGCGTCCCTGCCAGAATTCAAAAGATGTTGGTTTTACAAGATAACCACCCCAGTGTGCTGGTCGTGGTATATCGCCTGTGGCATATTTTGATGAAAGTTCGGCTACATTTTTTTCCAGCACTTCACGCCCATCAATTTTTTCACTCTGCGGCGAGGCCCATGCGCCGATTCGGCTGCCAATAGGTCTTGATGCAAAATATTCGTCACTACTCTTTGTATCCAGTTTCTCTACAGTGCCTTCTATGCGTACCTGTCTTTCCAGTTCTTTCCAGAAAAACAAAAGTGCCGCGTGCGGGTTTTGGGTGATCTCTTTTCCTTTATCGCTGTTATAATTGGTAAAGAATACAAAACCATTCGCATCAAACCCCTTCAGCAATACAATTCGTGCAGAGGGAAGCCCTTGTGTTGTTGCCGTGGCCAGCGTCATGGCATTCACTTCATCTATCTCACTATTGATCGCCTCATCCCACCAGCGCGTGAATTGCGTAAATGGATCTGCAGCAGCGCTTGCCTCATCAAGTGAATGAAGTTTATAGTCACGGCGGATGTCGGAGAGGTTCATGGGTCAAATATAAGATAGTCTGGAGTGAGGAGTGAGGAGCCTGGAATAAACAGACTCCAGACTCCTCACTCCAGACTAATACATTATTCAGTGATTTCAGTCTTCTTCACCTCATGCTTACCCGAAATATACGTGTACACGGCAGGGATCACGAAGAGGGTGAGTACCAGTGAAAACATAAGGCCGCCCACAATAACAATACCCAATGGTATACGGCTTGTTGCAGCCGCTCCCAGGCTAAGTGCGATGGGTAATGCACCGAGCGCGGTGGCAAGACTGGTCATCAGGATAGGTCGCAAACGCTGTGTGGATGCTACCAATACAGCTTCGCGTTTGGGCAAACCGAACTCACGTTTCTGGTTGGCAAATTCCACGATAAGGATACCGTTCTTCGTGACCAGTCCTATCAGCATGATCATACCGATCTGTGAAAAAATATTAAGTGTCTGGTCAAACAGCCATAAGCTAAGCAGGGCCCCGGCCAGCGCCAGCGGTACGGTCAGCATGATGGTGAAAGGATCTTTAAAACTTTCAAACTGCGCGGCCAGTACGAGATAGATCAATATCAACGCAAGACCAAGCGCAAATGTAGTATTGGAAGAACTCTCTGCATAGTCACGCGAAGGACCACTTAATGCTGTCTGGAAACTTTCATCCAGTAATTTATCAGCAATGGCCTGCATGGCCTTCACACCATCACCAATGGTTTTACCTTCGGCAAGTGATGCGGAGATCGTTGCGGCTTTGAAACGGTTGTAATGGAACAGTGATGGCGGATTGGAATTTTCTTCCATCTTCACCACGGCGCTTAATGGGATGTTTTCGTTGCGGTTGTTGCGTACGTACAATTTGGAAATATCACCCGGCTCAGTCCTTTCATCATATTCTACCTGCGAGATCACTTCGTACTGCCGTCCGTTGTTGATATAGTAGGCAAGCCTTCTTCCGCTGAATGCACTGGATACCACATCCGCCACATCGGAAGTAGACAATCCCAGGTCACGCGCTTTCATCCTGTCTATAGTAAGTTGCAGTTCCGGTTTATTGAATTTGAGGTTTACATCGGGATTCTGGAGCGTCTTGTCTTTTCTTGCCTCTTCGAGGAATTTGGGAATGACCGCTTTCAGTTTTTCAAAATCAAGGTTCTGAAGGATGAACTGTACAGGCAATGCCCCGCGTGAACCCAATCCCACAGAGATCGTTTGTTCTTCTACTGCAGACACACGCACATTATTAAAGCGCGACATTTTACGCTGCAATTCTTTGGCGATCTCAGTTTGTGTTCGTTTTCTCTGATCAGTTGGCACCAATGCAATACGCGCCGTACCGGAGTTAACGCCACCGGTTCCACCAAACCCGGGAATAGCGGCAAATACAAAATCTTTTTCAGGAATGGAATCAGCGAGATAATTGGTGATCCTGTCCCCTTCTTTCACCATATAATCATAACTCGCCCCTTCAGGTCCGGTGATCTGGAAACGGATCGTGCTTTTATCTTCCAGTGGGGCCAGTTCATTCTGTATGTTGCCGCCAATAAAATAGATCATGGCACCGGCGCCCAGTACGATAACCCATGCCATCCACCTGATCTTTAAAAACCCTTTCAGTAAACGGTTATACCCGTTTTCCATACCACGGAAGAACGGTTCTGTTCTATCGTAAAACTTACCATGCCCGGTTCCGCGGTTAAGGTACACGTTCAGTACCGGTGTGATGGTGAGTGAAACAAAGGCGGATATCAATACGGCGCATGCCACTACCACACCAAACTCACGGAACAGGCTTCCCACAAATCCTTCCAGGAAAATTACCGGGAGGAACACCACCGCCAGTGTGATGGAAGTGGATATTACCGCGAAGAAAATTTCCTTACTTCCTTCCAGTGCCGCCACCCGTATAGGCAGGCCACTTTCCAGTTTACGGAATATATTTTCCGTGACCACAATTCCATCATCCACCACAAGCCCCGTGGCCAATACTACCGCCAGCAGCGTAAGCACGTTGATGGAAAATCCCGCAATGTACATTACGAAAAAAGTAAACACCAATGAAATAGGTATATCGATCAACGGCCGTATAGCAATAAGCCAGTTGCGGAAGAAAAAGAAGATCACGAGTACTACCAGTCCGAATGAAATAAGCAATGTTTCCTGCACTTCTTCAATAGAGCGGCGTACATTTTTTGTCTGGTCGATCAGGGTGGTCATCTCAAAATCACCTTTCTCGGATTTCTGTATTTCCGCGAGTCGTTTGTAAAACTCATCCGCGATCTTGATATAATTAGCGCCAGGTTGCGGTATTACCCGAAGACCTACCGCATTTACCCCATTTAATTTCCAGCTGAACTCATCAGACTCCGGTCCGATTTCAATTTTAGCCACATCGCTGAGACGTACAATACCCAATCCATCCTGGCGCAGTATCAGGTCGCGGAAATCTTTTTCCGTAGTGAGCCTGCCCAGTGCGCGTATGGTCAACTCCGTATTGGTTCCATAAATTTTACCGGAAGGAATTTCTACGTTCTCTCGGTTCAGGGCCGTACGGATATCGGCAAAGGAAACATTGAATGCACTGAGTTTATCGGGACTGATCCATAGCCGCATGGAAGGACGCTTCTGGCCGAATATACCCACAGAACTTACTTCGGGTATGGTCTGGAAACGTTCCTGCAAGGTATTTTCTGCATAATCGCTCAGCTCCATCAGCCCTTTGGTACGGCTCTGTACAGCCAGCAGTATGATAAAATCGCTGTTGGCATCCGCCTTGCTCACTACCGGCGGCGCATCCACATCCTGTGGCAGCAGCCGAACGGCCTGGCTCACTTTATCACGCACATCATTGGCAGCGGTTTCAAGGTCTTCTTTGATATTGAACTCGATAGTGATATTGCTGGAACCATTACTGCTGGAAGAAGATATACTGCGTATACCAGGAATACCATTGATGGATTTTTCCAGCGGCTCTGTGATCTGGCTCTCGATAATATCTGAGTTGGCACCGGCATAAGAGGTACGCACATTCACTATCGGCGGATCGATGGCCGGGTATTCACGTACGGCGAGAAAACCAAAACCCACCACACCAAACAGGATGACGAGTATGTTCATCACTGTGGCCAGTATGGGGCGCCTGAGGGAGAGTTCGGAAATATTCATGATGGATGGTCTATGGTCGATAGCCGATAGTCGATCGCCAATACTGATTATCGACTATTGACCATCAACTATTACACTATTGTACAAAATCTTTCAACTGTTTCACACTACGCACTTTTACCGCTGAGTTAGGGCGTACAAACAACACCCCTGTTACCACGATGCTGTCACCAGGGCTGATCCCTTTGGTTACTTCCGCTGTAGAGGAAGTACGGAGCCCGGTCTCTATATCCACAAATTTTCCCTTGCCATCTTTTACCACTACCAGTTTTTTGGCTTTGGCATCTGGAATGATCGCATTGGTAGGTACCATTACGCTGTTATTAGAAGTACCTGCGTTCAGCATTACTTTTACGAATGAGCCTGGCGTTAAACGGCCACCCTGGTAAATAGTACGCACTTTCAAATTACGGGAAGTCGCATCTACTATCGGCTCTGTAGCCGTAATCACTGCTTTACCGGGAGTGTTTGATTGTGATGTCAGGACAGATACGGTACCCCCTTTATTGATCAGGTGCGAGTATATTTCAGGTACGGTAAAATCTATTTTTGCCCGGTCAGTTTGCTGTAAAGTGGCCAGTATGGTAGCGCTTGTTACATACGCACCGGGGCTCACCATACGCAGACCCAGGGTGCCCGAAAATGGCGCGCGTACCGATGTTTTATCTATCTGAGCCTGTGTAAAAGCCATATCGGCTTTTAATGAGTTTACCTGGTTCAGGGCAGCATCATAATCGGCCTGGTTGATACCGCTGATGGATAACAGCTTGCGCAAACGTTCCTCTGTTTTCTGCGCCAGTTCCAATTGCACTTTTGATTTGTTCATGGTAGCCACCAGATCCGCATCATTGATCCTTGCCAGCACCGTACCCTGTGATACATACGAACCTTCGGGGATATTCAAATAAGTCAGCCGCCCATTGATCTCGGGCCGCAGTTCCGTAGACTCAAATGCCACTACGGAGCCATTCACTTCTATTGAATTGTTGATGCTACTGGTGCTGGCCACCAATACGTCTACTAAAACAACCTGCGGGGCCGTATTTTGTGGTTTAGGGGGTTCTTTCTTGCTTTTACAGGCTGCGAAAACAGCGACAAGCACAACGAGGTATCTGATTTTCAAATTATCAAGATTTAAAGGCTGTTAAAGATAGAAATATATTGGTATCTGACAGGGGTATGCAGGTACAAATGGTTGGGATATACGGAAAAATCGGTGGGGGCGATAATTGCCTGTTAGCTATTGGCTGATAGCTGTTGGCTGATTTATCATACCAATCATAAAAAAAATCATTCAATCCGTGATCTATCGGTTGAGCCCACCCCGCCAGTTATACTTTCCTGATTTAAACATATCATACGACTGCTGTATATAATACCCGAGTTCCAGTTCGTTCATCAACTGTAACAGATCGTATTGCGGGCGGTAGAGCGCCATAAAGCTTTCGAGATCGGGTGATTGCAGCTTGGTTAGTTTACGTACAAATAACTTACTGAAACGCCTGTCTATGTATTTATCCTGTTCCTGCTGAACCAGTCTTTTCTGGAGATTTTCCATACCGCGGTTCCGTTTGGTACGGAACATATTGATGATCTCGGTAAGGTCAAACCCAACCGTTACTCCACCCGGATTATAACCCGGGGCGCTGGTACTTAAACGCAGGGAAGGTTTTCTGAAGTTGAATGCTTTTGCATTGTCCAGACGGTTCTGTACCGAATCCAGCTTATAATAATTGTTACGCACTTTCACCTCCGGCAACTGCGTGGCATACACATGGATCATAACATTAAAACTGCCGGTATTGAAAATGGTATCCACCAGATATTTCATGGTGGATTTGCCGATGAGAGAGAACCAGATAGAATCCTTCCGCGGAACGGTAAGTGTATAATTACCCAGCGAATCCGTGATCGTTCCCCTGCCCGAAGTACTGAACACCGCTACAGCTTCCAATGGCCTGCGCGCCGTCTGGTCATACACCGTTCCGCTGACGGTCACCGACTGGGCAGCGAGTTTGGTTGCAAAGCAGGTACAACCCAGTAAAACAATAGCAGCCAATAGTAGCCTTTTTCTCAAATCCATGATTTAGCGTGTAATATTAGCGCAGGGCTGGGAGAGTACAAGGGAGTTGGAAGGAATTAACGCGTTTTTTTGAATTCTCAGTGTGGCTGCCTGTCGTCCTTGCGAGCGCAGCGAAGCAACCTGTGGCTTAACAGTCGGTGTAATAGAAATAATAAGCAGTTCAACCTATCCTGTAAAAAACAGCAGGCATTATGCAAAGCACAGGTTGCTTCGCTACGCTCGCAAGGACGGTGCCTAAAATTTTGTGTCAATGATATACGGCAGCATCGTTCTCCACGTGGGCCAGTCATGCGTAATATCCGCGCCCCATACATCCAGGTCGTACCAGATGCCTTTGCTGTAAAGGATCCCGGCAAATCGCCGTGAAGCTTCGGGGTCCTCGTAAGAACCGCTGCCGGTATAGATATGGATATGGTGACTGGCTTTTATCTTATCGAGATACCATTCATCGCTCAGCCCGGGCAGGTAATGTGCGGGACTATTATAAAATACCTGGTCGTCAAAAAAGCCTTTGGTGTATTCTGACAGATCATACACACCACTCATACTGACTGCTCCATTAATGATATCCGGGCGTTTCAGGAACAGGTTCATCGCATGTAATGCCCCGAAAGAAGCGCCGGCGGTGTACAGCATCGTATCCTGGCTGGTGGCGTTGCGGATAAAAGGGACCACTTCATTAAATACATATTCATTGAACTGGTTATGACGGATGGCTTTGTGCGTGGGTTCCATTTCATTGTTCATCCAGCTTTCCTTGTTCATACTGTCGATGCTGAATACACGGAGTTTGCCCGCATTGATATAAGGCGCCAGTGCATCAATCAGCTGAAATCTTTCATACTCCAGATAGTCCGCAGCCGCCGTAGGTATCAGTAATAAGGCAAACCCATAATGCCCGTAAGAAGCGATCGGCATGTCTTTACCAAGGGCGGGACTGTACCATGATGTAAGTTCTCTGTTCATATTCAGCTTTGAGCTATCAGCCTTCAGCTGTCAGCTTTTTAGAGTTAAAAATCGTTGATCGGTCCTTCATCTACAGCCTCAGCTGAAGGCTGATAGCTGACGGCTGACAGCTTATTCAATACACGTCTTCTTTATCTCCTTCCACAAATCGCGGTAGCACTGTGCGGCATAGCTGCTGGGTGCATAGGTTTCGAGGGGCGCTTCATTCACACCCATTTTTTCTACATCACTTAGATAAGGAATATAATTTTTGAGGAAGAATTTGTCCTTGTAAAACTCGTTCATCACTTCATGGTGCAGGTTCTTGCGATGGTCTACCATGCTGAAGAAGCACTTCAGTTTGGAAGTATCCAGTGCATTCTCTTTAAAATAACCCAGTACCGTTTCATACGAGCGGATCGATAGCGTAGTGGGGATATTCGGCATGAGTATCCAGTCGGATGCGGCGAATACCGATTCGTGCAGGATAGAAATACCGGGCGGGCAATCCAGTATCACGATATCGTAATCCTTTTTGAGTGAACCGAGCAAAGAAGAGATCTTCTTCTTCGACTGTTTCATCTCGTTCAGCAGGATATCCGCATGACGGGCGGAAAGATCTGCCGGGATGATATCGAGGTTTTCGTAGGCGCTGTTCTGTACAGCATCTATCAGGCCCGTATCACCGGTAAATAATTTTTTCGCATCATTCTTTGTAGCGGATTTTGCGCCTAAATAAAATGACGAGGACCCTTGCGGATCCATATCCCATACCAGGGTTTTATAGCCTTCTTTGGCTGCTAAGAACGCGAGGTTGATGGTGGCGGCCGTTTTCCCTACACCGCCTTTGAGGTTGTAAAGTGCTATTGTGACCATGCTCTAATATACAGATTTCTGCATTTCTCTGCGAAAACTCCCTGTTCTCCCGTTCTCTGCGGTGAAAATATTTCAATATACGGGGTACCCGAATTTGTAGACGTTTTTCACCGCAGAGAACAAGAGTTACATGAGATTACGCAGAGTTCCGTTACAATATCCACCCAAGCAACAGGCAACCCAACACGATAAAAGGCGCCGCAATTCGCTTACTACTCAGCAGAAAGAAAGTAGCCAGAACAATAACAAGATTCCAGATACCGATCATCTCACCACGAAGCAGCGAGGCAAAAAAAGTATCCCTTATCAGGTAACAGGTCGCACCGGCCATAATACCTACAACAGAAGCATTGATCCCTTCGAGCGAGCGGTAGATCACCGCGTATTTTTTTAAATTCTGCCAGACGGGAAAGAAAAACAGTACCAGCAAGGCGCTCGGCAGAAAAATAGCGACGGTGCCGATCAAACAACCCAGCAGATGAAGGAACGGACCCTCATCTTTTAATACCATCCCCCCGGTAAACGCGCCGATAGAAAAAACAGGACCCGGTATGGCCCTTACCATTCCCGATCCGGTCAGGAAATCTTCGCGTGTCATCCGCAATACATCACGGCCCGTTTCCTGCACACGCTTGGTTTCGGGACGGGTTACATATTGCTCATACATCAGCGGCAGCAATACATCACCCCCGCCAAATACCAGGCTGCCGAAACGGTAGGAGTTTTCAAACAGGTTAATGGGTTTGCGGTTGGACCAGTTGTTGCTGCTGGCGGTTTCCGAGACATAGGCAGCAATGCCGAACAATGCAAAAAAGATTAGTATGTTACCCCATTTGATCTTTTTAGGCAGAATACCTTTCTGCGGTATCCGTTTATCGCTGAAGTTGGTGGCAATACCCCCAGCCACGATCAGCGCGGGGAACACCCAGGGAGATTTGAACGCCATAAACGTGGCCACCGTTGCCGCCAGCATGATCACCTGTGTAATGGTATTGTGAATGGCCTTCCCGAAAATGCGCATGGTGGAATAAGCGATGAACCCGATGGCCATCGGCTGTACAAACTTGAATACACCGAGGTCAAACCCCATATCGGCCAGGTAATCCAACAGGAAAGAAATACCCCCCATAAAAGTGCAGGCGGGAAATATCCATATCAATAAGGTAAGAATGGCCAGTTTCAACCCGCCTCTTTTATAACCGATCAGCGTTAACGTCTGCGTGGAAGAGGCCCCCGGCAGTAACTGGCAGAAACCGTTGTACTCGATCAGTTCTGTTTCCGTAACATCTCTTCGTTGCTGCACAAAAGTTTTCATCATCATCCCCAAATGCCCCTGCGGCCCGCCAAAAGCAGTGATACTGTGCCAGAATACGGCACGTAAAAACGGGATATGTCGTAATAACGGCAAGGGGTGGGGCGGGCGTTAGAGATGGGAAGTTAGTGCAAAAAAAACAAGGTACAAGGTACAAGCAACAAGACACAAGAAACGATCGTGTGCCTTGTTGCTTGTACCTTGTGCCTTGGTTCTTTTCAGTACTATTTCTTAAGCCCTATCTCCCTCAATCGCTCATCCAAATACTCTCCTGCTGTAGCATCGGGATACGCTTTCGGGTGATCGCTGTCGATGCAGCTGTCGAGGCAGGCGAGGTTCATCTCGCTTCTGGGGTGTAGGAAGAAGGGCATGGAAAAGCGGCTGGTGTGCCAGAGTTCCCTGGCAGGGTTTACCACGCGGTGGGTGGTGCTGCAGAGTTTGTTATTGGTGAGGCGCTGCAGCATATCGCCAACATTCACCACGATCTGTTCGGGCAAGGAGGTTACATTAACCCAGTCGCCCTGTTTGGTAAGGATCTGTAAACCATCCGCAGAAGCGCCAACTAGTAAGGTGATCAGGTTGATATCCTCATGCTGCTCGGCGCGGATAGCGCTCTTGGGTTCATTGGTGATGGGCGGGTAATGTATACAGCGGAGAATGGAATTGCCATTCCTGATATACTGGTCAAAATAATTTTCATCTAAGTCCAGGTACAATGCAATAGCCTGCAACAGCGCTTTCCCGCTTTTTTCAAAGGCACGGTAAGCATCAAACAGGGTTTTGTTGAAGGGTTTGATCTCATCTACTTTCACATTATCGGGGTATTCTTCTTTGATGGGATCATTGTCTTCTACCGTTTGACCATACTGGAAAAACTCTTTCAGATCGGGTGCTTCGCTGCCTTTAGCATGTTCACGGCCAAAACTGGTATAGCCGCGCTGACCGGCCAGTCCTTCTACTTCATAATGGAGTTTCTTTTCCAGCGGAAGGGAAAAGAACTGCTGCACATGTTCATACTGGTCGGCAATCAGTGTATCGGGAACGCCATGGTTCTTGACAGCTACAAAACCCACTTCTTCATATGCTTTGCCCAGCGACTGTACAAAAGCGTTTTTCCTTTGGGGATCGCCGCTGATAAAATCAGCCAGGTCTACTGATGGAATGGACATAGTGTTAGATTTAAAATCGTGAATAAATCAAAATCAGTCTGGAAAATTACAAAACTAACGGGATATCGTATTTATTGTAGAGAAGATGGCTTTCAGAAAAATTTTATCAACTTCAGCGTCTCTGTGAAACTCCGTGTCTTTGTGCCTCTGTGTTGAGAACTATATCACTGTCAGGATGTTCCGTATTCGAGAAATTTTCAACACAGAGGCACAAAGACACGGAGATACACAGAGAATTGTTTCGTTCGGGGTATTTTCAGCAACTTTAGGAGATGAAATGGTACCCGGCTATTCTTTGTATCCTGCTGACGGGTTGTGCCGACCCTTATAAAAAGCTGGCTTCGCATTATCATTTCACTACTAACCCAGGTGTTCCCGATTACAGCCGGTTGGATCATTGGGCAGCACATCCCGGTAAAAAAGATCCATCCGACAGTATTCCCAAACCGTTGCGGGCAGCTTATCATCCCGATACAACCGTGGATGTATTCTTTCTCCATCCCACTACCTATCTAGATAAGGAAAAGACCCTCGGCCCCAATGCCCCAATAGATGATGCCTATCTCGATGCCAAAACCGATCATTCCACCATACTTTTCCAAGCAAGCATTTTTAATGCGGCCGGGAGAGTATATGCGCCCCGGTACCGTCAGGCAAACTACTTTTCATATTTCCCAAAGGATGCCGCAGATACCATCGCCGCAATAAACGCATTTGAACTCGCTTACCAGGATGTAAAAGCAGCCTTCCTTTATTACCTGGAACATGAGAACCATGGCCGGCCCATCATCATTGCGGCCCATAGCCAGGGAAGCACCCACGGCAAACGCCTGCTGAAAGAACTGTTTGACGGAAAACCGTTACAGGATAAACTGGTAGTGGCCTATCTCGTAGGTATGCCATTGGAGCCGGATTATTTTACTGTTATCAAACCCTGCACCACACCCGCACAAACCGGCTGTGCCTGTAGTTGGCGCACCTATAAAGAAGGCTATAAATCAGGCTATGTACAGGCAGAAAAATTCACCGCCATCGTTACCAACCCGCTCAGTTGGGATGCTTCTGTTGCCAATGTTGACCGCTCGGCCAATAAAGGAAGTGTACTACTGAAATTCAACAAGGTATTGGAACACAATGTCAATGCAAAGGTGAGCGGTGGCGTATTATGGACCAGTAAACCACGGTTCTTTGGCAATATTTTTTATAGCAGTAAGAACTACCATATTGCGGATATGAACCTGTTTTACATCAGTATGCGGGAAAATGCAAAACTGCGGGCAGCCGCATTTAGAACAGATGAACAAGGAGCAAGGAACAGATGAACAGGGAATGAAAAATCGAATATCGAACAATAGAATAATGAATATCGAAGGATAGCGGAGGCCTCATACAATAGCGTTACTTCATCATTCAATATTCCTTGTTCATCTGTTCGATATTCAAAAAAAGGTCCCGCCACCCCGGCAGGACCTAATATGCATACCCCCAATTGAAGAGACTTGGTTATTGTTTGTCGAAACGGATCGATTTAATGAATATATCGCCGCTAAACGCATTCAGCACATAGCGCCCTGTGTGCAGATCATCCATATTCAGCTCGAGTTGTTGTTTGCCTTCGTTTACATTGGCAACAACGGTTTTGGCGATACGTCCTTCCACATCCAGTACTTTGAATACCAGCCTGCCGTTCTTATTCGCCAGCACGGTAACATAGCTCATGTTATCTACCAGCCCGGGTTGTAAATTTTGAATGTACATACTACTCATTTAATCCTTTAAAAATCCATCAGTTGACCCGGGGTTACAATTATCAGACACAGGGTCAAAGAATATCGCTGCTTAATTGTTACAATTTTAATGCCAGCGTGTTAAAATTGTTTAACTATTTCGGCGCGGAATATGATTTAGTCTGGAATTTGGAGTTAGGAGTCTGGAGTAGGCGTTGGTACAGTTGCGCCCGGTAACAACCCATACCCCAGACTCCTAATTCCAAATTCCAGACTTGTTTACTTCCCCAAAGAAACCACACTTACTCCTCACTCAACACGGGATTTTTCCCGTTTTTTGCTGGCTGGCAACATATCAACCTCTTCTTTGGAAACATCCATCAGCACATATTTTTTGACATCGTTGATCAGGATCTCGTCCAGTATGTCCACTACATTCTGATAGCTGGCAAAAATGGTAGGTTTGATCAGCACGACCGTTTCTCCTTTTTTGGGAAACCGAGTATCAACGTCCCTTATCTTTTGCTGTAGCACCGCACGGATACCGGTGCCGGAATAATCGGTGGCTTTTACTCCTTTCCGGTTAAGGCCATGGTAATAATAGACCGTGTTATCATCACCCAGTACCAGTGAAATGGTTTTGCTGTCTGCGGTGGTGGTGGGTACCTCTACCTCTTCATCGGAAGGAACGATCAGCCTCATCGATTTCGCCTCGCTCATCGTGGTAGTGAAAATAAAGAAGGTGATGAGCAGGAAGCCCAGGTCTACCATCGGTGTGAGATCTACCCGGGTAGATAGTTTTTTACTTCTCCGGCCACCTTTCTTATTGTGGGTTTCGGAGGTTTGCATCTCTGACATAAGCGTGGTTTATGAATGAGATGCCGCGACAGGATTTTTTCCATATTGCTCCCTCGCCCCGGTCTGAAGACCGGGGCGAGGGAGATGCTCTAAAAAAACACCTCGGCACTTAAGTGCCGAGGTGATGAATGTGTTGTGATTTAGTCCCCAATCTCAGTATCTATCGACTGGACACATCTTTCTCTATAATAATAACGATTTTCAATCTTTATTACAGAGGCGTAGCCTCGATAGATATTGTAACAACGGATTTTAATCCGTTGAAAATGACAGAGAACAGATAATACGGTGCCGTAGGCACGACCCATTTAATATTGACCGTGCCTACGGCACTTTTTTTGGCTGAAGAGCAGTTAACAACGGATTAAAATCCGTTGTTACCATATTTTTCCGAGGCTACGCCTCTACTGGCTTGGAATAAATCATTAAACATTGAAGGACAAAAAATATGTTTACACAGTAGATGTGAAGACCCGGCAAGACGATTTTACTTCGATTGTTTAGATTTCCCTTTCCTTATAGATGCCATTTCAGTTTCGAGCTTTTCAATTTTATGGCTGATGCTTTTGATCAACTGGGATAGTTTCTCAATCTCTGCTTTGGAAGCAAACCCATAACTACCGGCAGGCTCTTCCATTTTAGACACTATTTGCTGCTCACCGAGAAGACCGCTGAGAGCAATACCCAGGATTTCAGCAATATTAACCAACCGGGTAAAAGAAGCGTCAGTCTCTCCTCTTTCTATCTTGGCATAAGCGCCCGCAGTGATCCCGAGTTCTGCCGCCATATTCTCCTGCGTATAATCGCGGCTCTCCCTGAGTTTCCTGATGCGGTATCCGAGCTCTTTTTTCACACTCCAAAATTCCTGAAGCGATTGTTTTGTTTCTGTCTTTAAAAGATAGTTATTTGTCTTTTAAAGCCTTTTATAACACTTTTAGTGATGTTTTACTCTTTTAACGACAAAAATAAAGCCTCTTCTACTATGGCCATCATTCCCATTGAAGAAACCCATAGTAAATACGGAAAAGGTTCCGGTGTTGCAAAATCGGAGATTTTATCTCTTCCAGCATCAAATTAACTGCTCCAACGCTAGAAAAGCAAATTTCGATAGCTATGTACAAAATCACAAAGGGAACATTTATCAAGGATTTACAAAAGACCAAAACGGAAGAAGAGGTAAAATTTGCCTATGCAAAACATTTCAAAATAAAATTTAGTGCAGCGCACAGACAAGATTTATATACACCTCAGATCTTTTTTGAGTTTAAATATGACAAAAATTTTGAAAATATAAAAGTCAGGTCGGAGATACTTGCACAATCGTTATACTACATACATCGATTAAAATATGGCGAAACTGATCAGGCAATTCCTCCCGTTATCTGCATCGCTGATAAAAATGAAGCCTGTTTTACAGAGACGGAGATATGGAAAGATTTTTACACAGATCTGAGTGAAAAATATGATTGGGATTTAGCGGCAAGCCAACCAGATAAAAACTTAATTAGTGATATTTATGCAACGTTAGAAATAAGAAAAATTCATGTTTACAAGCTAGAACTAGAACATGACTATGACGATTTTACCGGCAGATTGACGACATATTTGAGTCCGCAAATCAAATTATTTGGTGATAAAAAACTGATAACCGGAAATAATTTTGAAAGCGTTTATTCTTACTGGGAGCAAAATTTTGGTGAAGCAGTAAAAAACGGGCAAAAACCTTCTAAATACTTTATAACTGATATTCAAGTTGGCAGAACTATCCAAAAACCTGAAGAAAGCAAGGTCTTATTCAAAATTACTGATACAGATTACCGGGAAAAGAAAATCCTCGCGAAGGACTACAATTATTTTTGGGGGTTATATGAAAAGGTATCAAACGCTTATATTATTCGGGATATCATTTCAAAGGCTGATAGATTAACAGATGATGATCTTAGAAGATTTAATGGTGAATTCTTTACACCACTTGAATTTGCTAAAAAAGGATTAGAATATATTGAAAAGACAATCGGGAAAAAATGGTGGAAACAGGGATATCGCTTATGGGATATGGCAGCAGGTACCGGCAATTTGCAATATCATTTACCATATGAGGCCTGGGAATATTGCCATTTAAGCACGCTTCAAGAAGAGGATATTGAACATTTAAAAAAACTTTTTCCGGAAGCAAATGTGTTCCAGTATGATTATCTAAATGATGATATTGAAACAGTTTTCATAGGAGACGAACTGCCATTCCATTTGAATTGGAAATTGCCAGTTAAGATAAGAGAAGATTTAAATAACCCGGAAATCAAATGGATCATTCTGATCAATCCTCCATTTGCTACAAGCCAGGAAGCAGGAACAAATCATGGCCGTAGCAAGAAAGATGCCAGCAATACTAAAATCCGGGCAGTAATGCATCACGACAATCTAGGGGAGGTTTCACGTGAATTATTTTCGCAATTTATCTATAGAATCAATAAAGAATTTGAAGGCAAACAGGCTTACTTATGTATGTATTCAAAAATCAAATACCTGAATGCAAATAATGATCAACTACTCCGGGATAATGTTTTCAAATACAAATTTGAAAATGGCTTTATGTTTAGCGTAGAGCACTTTCACGGAACAAAAGGAAAGTTCCCGGTAGGATTTTTAATCTGGAACTTACATGAGAAAATGCAACTAGAAGAACAAACTATAGACCTAGCCATTTATGAAGAGCCTGATTTGAAAACAGGGAATAAAATAATTTTAAATGAGAATAGGGAAAACTTTCTAAGTAAATGGATCGACCGGCCATCCGGAGTTCATAAGTTTCCTCCTTTCAAATCTGGAATAACTGTAGCCTTAAATAGTAATAAGGATGTGCGTGACAGGATCAGTAACAATTTTCTTGGCTCTTTGATGTGCAAAGGAAACGATCTCCAAAATCAGAAATATACAGCTATTTTGTCTGGGCCGTATGTTAGCGCTGGGGCCTTAAGCATTACACCAGACAATTTTGAGCAGAGTATGGTTGTACATGCAGTTCGCATGCTCCCAAAAGCCACCTGGATCAATGACAGGGATCAATTTTTACAACCAAATCTATCTATCTCTTCTGAATTTATTACAGACTGTACTATTTGGAATTTATTTAGTAATGGGAATCAAACTGTTGCCATGAGAAATGTAATGTATCTCGGTAATAGCTATCAGATACATAATCACTTCTTCCCATACCTCATTGAAGAAATAAAAAAATGGACACTATTAGATAGTAATATTTCGCTAACAATTCCCAACAATGAAAATCGGTTTGTTGCTCAATGGCTTTCTCAAAAAGACATCTCCCCTGAAGCGAGCAGTTTATTAAACATAGGGAAAGAAATATATGAATTCTATTTTAATAATTTACATCAGCTACGCAGTAATAAATTTGCCATACAGACATGGGATGCAGGTTGGTGGCAAATTAGAAACGCGCTGGCGGATGAGAATTTAGCGGAACCTAAAATCAAGGAATTGAAAAATGCTCATACAGTTTTGAAAAACAAACTCCTCCCCTATGTGTATCATTATGGTTTTCTTGGGTGATTAACTCATTCTTGCCGCGCCCTGTAGGGTTTTGCCGTATACATCGACTGAAGACTACGGTTAAAGCCAAGGCAACTTATTTAGCTGAAGGTCGCCTCAATAAAGTTGATATGCTGACTCTCATTCACAAGGGTTATTGTGTACTCACATCTTTTGATAATAAATACACCGCTTCTTTCCCAAATCGAGCGATCCTGGCGGACTTGGTCCCGTAGGGACCACAGCTTAATAGCACCCCGATCCCATAAAATATACCAATGCCCCGTTAGGGGCTACCCTATAGACCTGCATGTTAAGGGTAGCCCCTAACGGGGCACCATTAATAATAATAAAATAACATTATTTTTCTATTAAGCGGTAGTCCCTCCGGGACTATTGCTCGTACACCGAATCGAGTTAGAAAAGACTGTCCCGTAGGGACTACCGCTTAATAGGTATAAATACGGAGTATTTTTTCATAGCGCCGTAGGCGCTACCCATGCATGGCAATAGTACATTAGCGAATGCCCAACACCTATTCACAATTATATATCCAGCTTGTATTTGCCGTAAAGTTCAGGCATGCATTGTTGAATCCGCAATGGGATGAACGATTACGTTTGTATATTACTGCTATTATGCAGAACAATGGTCATAAGATGCTGGCCATTAATAACATGCCGGATCATATTCATATACTGGTAAGCATGAATCCAGCACAGTCTGTTTCGAGCCTGATGCAGATGACAAAAGGTGATTCTTCGCAATGGATCAATAAGCAACGGATAACGAGGCATAAATTCTACTGGCAGGAAGGATATGGCGCATTTAGTTATTCCTGGTCACATATAGACCGGGTTGTGCGATATATACATAACCAGCAGGAGCATCATCGTAAAAAGAGCTTTCTTGACGAATATCGCCAGATGCTGAACAGTTTTGCTATAAAATATGATCCGCAATACCTGTTTACAGAACCTGTTGAATAGAAAAAAATCGGATGCCGGGTATAGCCCCTCCGGGGCATTATCGTTTACCATTAACCCATTTGCTATTAAGCGGTAGTCCCTTCGGGACTATACTCAGAATTAGTCTGGTAAAAAAAGACCCGTCCTTCCAGACGGGTCCAATCATATCAATCATATAAAAATCCGTGTAATCCGCGATCAATTGCCAAACACACTCAGGAACTTGATCCGCATGATCTTCAACTGCTCCCATGTATAACTGTTCTCGCTCAACTCTTCCTGCGCTATCTGTAATGATGATGTTTCGCAACCTTTGAAATACTCGATGATCTCTTCCTGGTCGTACGCATCGAGCCATTCGTCGATGGCGTAGTCGAGGTTGAGTTTGGTGCCGCTGGCGGCGATGGTTTCCATTTCCTCGAGCAGTTGTTCGAGTTTGAGGTCCTTGTTTTTGGCGATGGTTTCGAGCGGTATTTTTTTGTCTACATTCTGGATGATGTAGATCTTATTGTTGGCGGCATTGGCCACGCTCTTCATCACAAAATCATCGGGTTTTTCGATATCGTTCTCCTCTACATATTTGGCCACCATTTCAACAAATGGTTTACCGTATTTGATCGATTTGCCTTTGCTTACACCCTGGCATTTTTCCAGTTCCTGTAAAGTTGTAGGGTATAGCGTGGCCATATCCTGCAAAGAATTTTCGAGGAAGATCACAAATGGCGGCAGACTTTTTTTCTTGGCTTCTTTCTGGCGGAGTTCTTTGAGCATTTCAAACAGCTTTTCATCTGCTGCTGCACCGGTTTGTGTGCCGGCTTCGTTTTCATCCTCATCAAACTGGGCCTCTTCAAAAAGATTATTGAGGGATATCTTGAAAGAAGCCGGCTTCTTCAAAAATTTATCGCCTTTTTCTGTCAGTTTCAACAGGCCGTATTCTTCGATATCTTTTTTGAGCAGATTTTCGAGCAACATCTGCCTTACCAGGCTATTCCACAAATGCGGTTCTTTGTCTTTACCGGTACCAAATATCGGCAATGCATCATGACGGTATAAATTGATCTGCGGTGTGGGTTTACCCATCACCACATTCACTACATAATCTGTGGTAAATCTTTCATCGAGCGCTTTTACTGCTTTCAGCACTTTCACCACTTCTTCTTTTGCTTCTATTTTTTCTTTCGGGTGCAGACAGTTATCGCAATTGCCGCAGTTGGGTGTTTCCCAATCCTCGCCAAAATAATGCAGCAGTATTTTACGTCGGCACACAGAACTTTCTGCGTAGGCCACTGTTTCATCTATCAATTGTGCGCCTACTTCACGTTCGCTCAAAGGCTTATCGCGCATCAGGTGTTCGAGCTTGGACACATCTTTGTGCGAATAATACAATACACACAATCCTTCCATACCATCCCTGCCGGCGCGACCGGTTTCCTGGTAATAGTTTTCTATTGATTTGGGGATGTTGAAATGTATCACAAACCGTATATCCGGTTTATCAATACCCATACCGAATGCGATCGTTGCCACGATCACCTGTACATCTTCATTGAGGAACTTATCCTGGCGGTCGGCACGCAGTTTCTGGTCGAGACCCGCGTGATAGGCAACCGCTTTGATGCCATTGGCCTCCAGTATTTCCGCCAGTTCCTCGGTGGTTTTACGGTTGAGGGTATAAATGATACCACTCTTGCCTTTGTGGCCGCTGATAAATTTGACAATGCTTTTGATGGTCTGGTCCTTGGTGATCTTGGGCTGTATTTCGTAATACAGGTTAGAGCGGTTGAAGGACGACTGCAAAACAGTTGGTTCACGCAGTCCCAGGTTTTTGATGATATCGCTTTTTACTTTGGGTGTTGCCGTAGCTGTTAGTGCTATCACGGGGATATCTGGGTTGATGATATCCATCATCTCACGCAGCCTGCGGTATTCCGGTCTGAAATCATGGCCCCATTCGGAGATACAATGCGCCTCATCCACTGCAAAGAATGAAATGGGGAGGTCACTGAAATATTCAAGGTTTTCCTGCTTGGTAAGGGTTTCGGGGGCCACGTACAGCAGTTTTGTTTTGCCGGCGCTGAGATCATCCTTTACGGCTTTGATCTGGCCCTTGTTCAATGAGGAGTTCAGAAAATGCGCCACTTCATCTTTTTCACTGTAACCGCGTACCAGATCCACCTGGTTTTTCATCAGCGCAATCAGGGGCGATACAATGATGGCGCAGCCTTCCATGATCAAGGCCGGTAACTGGTAGCAAAGACTTTTACCGCCGCCGGTAGGCATGATCACGAATGTATCCCGGCCGTTGAGTAAGCTGTTGATGGATAGTTCCTGGGTACCTTTAAACTCCCTGAACCCAAAATGCTGCTCCAGGGCGGCATAAATGTCATAAGAATGAGAGATCCCTGTTTTGTTGACCGGCTTTTTGGCAACTGGTGCTTTTTTTGGGGGTGACACTACAGTTTTTGCCGGTTTCTTTGTTGTGGTTGCCATGTACGATAATAATTTTTCCCTTCCCTGAACGGGGAGGAACACGTTACAGCCCTATTAATTTAGTTCTTTTCCCTGAATTATTTGCCTGAAATTTCATCTACAGGCGGTCAGAAGTAATAATCGGTCAAGAGTTCGGTTCAGCAGAACGCGTCTATTCTTTTAAAAGGACGGCGAAGTTACTGAAGTCAGCCCGCAATACCTTTAGTTAAGCGTTAAAGTTTACCTTTGTAATGTATGAATTCATCGATACGCCAAACGGCATTGCATACCATACAGTTAGAGGCTCAATCTGTTACAGGATTGGCTGCTTTTATCGACGAAGATTTTACCAAAGCGATCGACACCATTCACCGGTCAAAAGGCCGGTTGGTATTCAGCGGTATCGGCAAAAGCGCTATTGTGGCGCAGAAGATCGTATCCACCCTCAATTCCACCGGCACGCCTTCGCTGTTCATGCATGCGGCCGATGCCATTCACGGCGACCTGGGTATGATACAGGAGCATGATATCGTGGTGATCATCAGCAAAAGCGGTGAAAGTCCCGAGATCAAGGTATTGGTGCCGCTGGTGAAAAATTTCGGCAATCTATTGATAGGGATGGTGGGCAATACCACCAGTTTCCTGGCACAACAAAGCGATTTTGTAATGAATACAACGGTCAGCCAGGAAGCCTGCCCCAATAACCTGGCCCCCACCAGCAGTACCACTGCGCAAATGGTGATGGGCGATGTACTGGCCGTATGCCTGATGGAGCTGAATGGTTTTAACGGGGAGGATTTTGCCAAATTTCATCCCGGTGGCAACCTCGGTAAACGTTTGTACCTGCGGGTGGCCGATCTGTACCCGTCCAATGGCCGACCGGTGGTATCGCCATCTGCCAGCCTGAAAGAAGTGATCGTGGAGATCACAGAAAAAAGAATGGGTGTGACCGCTGTGGCGGACGATCAGCAGATCTGCGGTATCATTACCGATGGAGATCTGCGAAGAATGCTTGAAAAATCGGAAGATATACGCGCTATTACTGCCAAAGATATTTTATCGCCATCACCCATAACCATAGCCCCAGGTTTGCTGGCAGTAGAGGCGCTGGATGTGTTCAGAAAACATGATATCAGCCAGTTGATCGTGGCAGACAATGGTACATACTTAGGTATTTTACATATTCATGATCTTGTGCGTGAGGGGATTGTGTGAATATTGAATGATGAATGACGAATATCGAAGGATAATTTATTTCAACATTCATCATTCGATATTCATCATTCCATATTCATCCCCCTGCAATTAAAATAACCCTCGTATTATTGCACCCCGGAAGGATATAAACTCCGTGAACAGATGAACAAGCATCACTATGTAGCCATCATGGCGGGAGGCATTGGCAGCCGTTTCTGGCCAAGCAGCCGCACCAGTTACCCCAAGCAGTTTCTAGATATACTCAATACCGGCAAATCATTGATCAGGTGGACCTATGAGCGGTATGCCGCATTCATTCCCGCTGAAAATATTTTTATTGTTACGAGCCGTGAGTATGTGGGTATTACCAAAGAACATTTGCCTGAATTACCGGAAGAAAACATTCTGGCAGAACCGAGCCGTAAAAATACCGCTCCCTGTATCGCTTATATTTCTTTTAAACTGGCGCAGAAGGATCCGCAGGCCAGTCTTATTGTAGCGCCAAGCGATCACATGATCCTTGATAATGAGAATTTCAGAAAGATCACATTACAGGCGCTGGATTTTGTGGAACATATCAAGGCCCTGGTAACACTGGGCATTAAGCCGACGCATCCCAATACCGGTTATGGTTATATCCAGCACGACAGCATTGCTGCTGCCGACAACACCTATAAAGTAAAAACCTTCACTGAAAAACCGAACCTGGAACTGGCGAAAACGTTTCTGTCAAGCGGTGATTTTTTATGGAACGCGGGCATATTTGTATGGCAGGTAAAAACGCTGTTAAAAGCATTTGAAACGCACCAGGCCGAAATGTTTGAATTGTTTGACAACGAAAAAGAATATTTCAATACCAGCAAAGAAAAAGACGCTATCGACCGCATCTATCCTTTGTGTACAAACGTATCCATCGACTTTGCCATTCTTGAAAAAGCTGATAATGTGTATGTGATCCCATCCTCTTTTGGCTGGAGCGACCTGGGTACCTGGAACAGCGCTTACGATAACCTCGAAAAAGATTATCTCGGCAATGCCGTAGCCGGAGAAAATGTGATCGTGATAGATGCTACCAAGTGCATGGTCTCTGCCGCGAATAATAAACTGGTGGTATTGCAGGGTATCGATGACGCGATCATAGTAGACACGCCGGATGTATTGCTGATCTGCAAAAAAGACAAAGAACAATCCATCAAGGAATATGTTGCGGAAGTGAAAAGGAATAAGGGAGATAAATACCTTTAATAAGTACGAAATACGAGGTACGAAGTACGAATTTCAATAACTTCGTTTCATACCTCGTACTTCGTACCTCGTATTTCGTACTTACCTAATGTATCGCAATGCCACAAATAAGCACGGTTATCACAGGCAGTGGAAGTTATGTTCCCCCGAACATAAAGACCAATAGTGAATTTGTACTCCAGGAATTTTATAGTGAGGACCACGAGCGTATCATTGCCCCGCCCAACGAGATCATCGAAAAATTCAAAGACATCACCGGTATAGAAGAAAGAAGGTATGCGGACCCCGGCATCAATACGTCCGATATGGCCAATATTGCTGCAAAACGTGCTGTTGAAGATTCCGGGATAGATTCTGAAACACTTGACCAGATCATTGTTGCCCACAACTTTGGCAACGTACTCAAGAATACCATACAGACAGATGTGTTACCCGCCATCTCATCCCGCGTAAAACAATACCTCGGCATCCGCAACCCGGATTGTGTGGCGTATGATATTTTATTCGGTTGCCCGGGATGGATTCAGGGCGTGATACAGGCCGATGCCTATATCAAAGCAGGCATCGCAAAAAAATGCCTGGTGGTTGGCGCTGAAATGTTGAGTCGGGTAATCGATATCTACGACCGCGACAGCATGATCTTCAGCGATGGCGCAGGCGCTACGGTGATCGAAGCAAAAGAAAACAACAACAGCGGCATACTCGCCACCAGTGTACAGAGCCATTGTGTAGATGAAGCCTATTATTTATACTTTGACAAATCCAATCTTCCCGGCGCAGATGAAAACGTCCGTTACATGAAGATGAAGGGACGCAAAGTATATGAATATGCCATCAAGAATGTTCCGTTGGCCATGAAAGCCTGCCTGGATAAATGCGGTGTGCATGTTACTGAAGTAAAAAAATTCTTCCTACACCAGGCCAATGAAAAAATGGATGAAGGTTTTGTAAAAGTGCTGTACAAATTGTATGGCATCAAAGAAGTTCCACAGGGTATTCTGCCGATGAGCATTCATAAATTCGGCAACAGTTCTGTTGCCACGATCCCTACTTTATATGATATGGTTCAGCATGGCCAGATGGATGAACATGCACTGGAGCCTGGCGATATTGTGATGTTTGCTTCTGTGGGGGCGGGGATGAATATTAATGCGATTTGTTATAGAATGTAAAAACAAGTACGAATTACGAGGTACGAAGTACGATTGCCTTGTTCGTACTTCGTACCTCGTAATTCGTACTTATCAATATCCTCTCACATTCTTCCCTTCCATATAATTCAAAAATGCCTTATTCACCACACGGTTACCGCCGGGTGTGGGGTAGTTGCCGGTAAAATACCAGTCGCCGGTGTTGGTGGGACAACTGTCGTGAAGGTCCTCTATGGTTTGATAGATGACTTCTACCGGCAGGTCGAGCCCTGATGGTGTGATCAGCTGTGCGATCTTATTGGAAATTTCTTCTGTGGTAAAAGGTTTATAGATCTGGCGCACTACGTTTTCGGTATGCAGTTGGTTGGTGCGCTGCATTTCTTTGATCTTTTCATGTGCATCTTTCATCACATGCTCCATGTCTCTTTCTTTCAATAACGCTGTGGCTGCGCGGAACGCGATGAAATCTCCCAGTTTGCTCATATCGATACCATAACAATCGGGGTAGCGTATCTGCGGGGCCGATGAAACAACGATGATCTTTTTAGGACTGAGCCTTGCCAGCATACGAACGATGCTTTCCTTTAAAGTGGTACCACGCACAATACTGTCGTCGATCACCACGAGTGTATCTTCGTTTTTGCGAACGGTACCATACGTGATATCGTAAACGTGCTGCACCATTTCATTACGGTTGGCATCTTCGGTAATGAATGTGCGGAGCTTTACATCTTTAATGGCAATCTTTTCCTGGCGGATCTTGCGGGTTACCATCTCTTCCAGTTTCTCGGGGGTAAAATCATTACCCCAGCTTAAGATGCGTTCCACTTTGGTTTTGTTCAGGTATTCTTCCATTCCTTTTACCAGCCCGTAAAAAGCCACTTCGGCCGTATTGGGGATATAGGAGAAGATCGTATTCTTCAGGTCGTAGCTGATCCTTTCGAGTACGGTTTTGCTGAGATGGTGTCCCAGCGCTATGCGCTCGCGGTAAATTTTTTCATCGCTGCCGCGTGAAAAATAAATGCGTTCAAAACTGCAGGCCCTTCTTTCTTTGGGTTCGATCACCTGCTGTATGGTATGGTTGCCTGCATTATCTACGATCAAAGCCATACCTGGCATGAGTTCCAGCACTTCATTCTCACCCACGTTGAACGTGGTACGGATAGCGGCGCGTTCGCTGGCTGCAACAATCACTTCATCACTGATATAATAATACGCCGGGCGTATGCCATGCGCATCACGCATAATAAAACTATAACCATTACCTAGCGCACCGCCTACGGTATAGCCACCATCAAACAAGGGTGTTGCTTTTTCAAGCACTTTACCAATGTTGGCTGCATTCGGATTCTGTTCATCTTCTTTGGTGAGGAAATGATGGATCACTTCCATCATCGCGGCAAGATCACTTTGTTTCTGAAAATCACCCGGGTCCATGTTGATGAGATCAAATAACTCATCTGTATTGACAAGGTTGAAGTTGCCCGCCAGCGCCAGGTTCTTACCCGGCATCAGGTCGCGTTTGATAAATGGATGGCAGAATTCAACATTGTTTTTGCCCTGGGTACCATAACGGAGATGACCAAGCAATACTTCCCCCATAAAAGGCACATGTCCTTTCATCAGACCGGGATGTTGTTTGATATCGGGCTGGTATTTTTCCAGTTCGGCTACTTCCTGGCCTATCCTGAAAAATATATCGGCAATCGGTTGCGGGGCATTGCTGCGCATCCTGTGCAGGAAAGGGTTGCCGGGTTCAGTATTGATTTTTACAGCGGCGATACCTGCCCCGTCTTGGCCACGGTTGTGCTGTTTTTCCATCAGCAGGTACAGCTTATTCAGGCCGTACAATACGGTTCCGTGCTTTTGCAGGTAATACGAAAAAGGTTTTCTCAATCGAATGTAGGCAAGGCCGCATTCGTGTTTGATCTCGTCACTCATGATGGATAGTAAAAGAAAGTGGCGAAGGTACAACTCCGCCACATTTTCACTGCGTTAATTATAAGAATCCGCTAATTCGGGTTTTATGGTGCCGGCCAGCCATAAAAACTCGTTTACAAAGGTTTGTACCGGTTTTTCAAATGTTTCATCTGTTAAATTTCCCTTTGCATCGAACTTTTTATCTACCTGCGGTACCACCAGCATATACGGTGAGGCCACGCCAAACAATGCCGGTATCAATAACAATAACTGCTGGCTCGCCCGCATACCACCCATCGGACCGGGTGAGGCCGTAACAATACCAAATGTTTTATGGCTCTGCTTGGGAAAATGATCCAGCAGGTTCTGCAATGCGGGTGAATAGCTGCCATTGAATTCCGGGGTTACCAGGATAAATGCATCCGCTCCAAACATCCTTTCCGCCAGTGGCCTGAATTCATCCGGTGTTTTTTCCACGCTGGTAAACACCTGCTGCAGCAGCGGCAGGTTCCAGTCGCGTACATCTATGATATTGATGGAATGATGCGTATGTTCTGACAGGTATTTTTTCAGGAACAGCGCTACCCTGTGCGAACTGCTCTCTTTTCTCGGGCTGCCTGATATGATCTCAATGTTCATTATATATTGTTTTATCTCTGTGCACTTCTGTGTCCTCCGTGCCTCTGTGGTAAAGAACATCCTCCATCGATCGTAGCGAAGGCTTTACCACAGAGGCACGGAGTACACAAAGGTACACAGAGTTATTACTATGCCTGTTTCACCATTTGTACCCCCAGGTGCAGTTTCACTTCATCACTCACTACTACACCACCAGCTTCGGTAACAGCGCCCCAGCCAAGACCGAATTCTTTGCGGTTGATCTTGCCGTTGATCTCGAAGCCTGCTTTAACCTGTCCCCATGGATCGGTCACAGTACCGCCATACTCCACATCCAGTTCTACGGTTTTTGTGGTATCACGGATGGTAAGATCGCCAGTCAGCTTGTATGCATCTTCCCCTTTTTTGGTAAAGCTTGTAGAAACAAAACTGAGTTTGGGAAATTTTTCCGCGGCGAAGAAGTCCTCACTTTTCAGGTGGGTATCGCGCTGTTCATTGTTAGTTGTGATACTGGCCACATCAGCATCAAAGGATATCTTCGCATCGCTGAAATCTTCTTTATCGCTTTCGAGGGTTGCATCAAATTTGGTAAAACTGCCTGTTACATTGGTGATCATCAGGTGTTTTACTTTAAACGTGATCTCGCTGTGTGCGGGATCGATTTTGTAAGTTGACATATTGTTGTAGTTTATTGGTTTTTTTATTTGTTGTCGATAGTCCATAGTCAATGGGCTATGGACTATGGACTATCGACTAATGCCTAATCCTCAATCAACACCCCCATCTTCCCCATCTGGTAATCCCTGAAGGCTTCCATCAGTTCTGTTTGGTTGTTCATGACAAAGGGGCCATGAGAGGCAATGGGTTCGTTGAGTGGTTCGCCGGTTCCTACAAAGAGGCGGGTATCTTCCAGCGCTGTTATTTCAAAACCATCGCCATCATTGTTGAATACAGCTACATAGTTTCCATCCACTTCACTGTCGCCGGTTACCTGCACTTTGCCATCGAGTAAATAGATAAATGCATTGTGTGTTGATGGTATCGCGAAGAAAAAGGTTGCATCTTTTTTCAGTTCTGTTGTGAATGTGTTCACGGGTGAGAGAGACCTGATCGGTCCTTTCACACCATTCAATTCTCCTGCAATCACATGCACGGTTGTCAGTCCATCGGCAGAAACAACCACTGGTGTATCTTCCGCGGTGAGTGGCTGGTAATCCGGTATATCCATTTTGTGTTTGGCCGGTGTGTTCACCCATAACTGTATCAGTTCCTGCCTGCCGCCGAGTTCATGAATATCGGCTGGCGGTCTTTCGCTGTGGATCACACCCATACCGGCATTCATCCATTGGGTACCGCCGGCATACACGATATTATTGTTACCCCGACTATCTCTGTGATGAACACCGCCTTTGAAAATAAAACTCACGGGCGAAAAACCACGGTGCGGGTGCGGACCCACGCCAGCGTGTTGAGTAGCCACATGTGTGGGCACTTTGATATCTGCATGATGCAATAGCAGGAAGGGATCTATCTGTTCCGCTTTCTGGGAAGGGAACGGCTGCCTGATGGGCATACCGCCCATATCCATTGGCTGTGCATATAAAATACTTTTGATGGTTCTGTTCGTTGCCATAGTTACACTCCTTGTATTTTCATTGGTACATCGATGAATAATAATTGTGCCGCAGTATCCGCTTTGATGGCCAGTTTATTAGTTTCCCAAATACCCAAGCCATCACGCGTATTCAATGCCTGGCCGTTGATGCTAACATCTCCTTCAATCACAAATACATATACACCGTTCCCTTCTTTATGAAGATCATAACCGATCTCTTTGCCTGCAGAAAGATCTGTCAGTGAGAACCAGGCATCCTGGTTGATCCATACGGCATTGGTATCATCGGGTGCCACCACGGTTACTATTTTGTCTGTCCGGTCCTCGTGTTTAAAAGATTTCTGTTCATAACGAGGCTCTATATTCTGCTCTTTCGGGAAGACCCATACCTGCAGGAATTTTACGTCCTTATCCTTGTTCGCATTGGTTTCACTATGTGCGATACCGCTGCCGGCGCTCATGATCTGTACATCACCCTGGCGGATGATCTCATCACGACCGGTGCTGTCTTTGTGGTGCAGATCGCCCGATAATGGTATGGAAACAATTTCCATGTTATCATGCGGATGTTTACCAAAACCCATGCCCTGTGTCACCGAATCATCATTCAGTACACGCAATGCACCAAAATGAATTCTTTCCGGATCATGGTACCCGCTGAAACTAAAACTGTGGTAACTGTTGAGCCAGCCGTGGTTGGCATGACCTCTTGTATCTGCTTTGTGTAGTACCGTTTTCATATATACTCCTTTTTATTTTATGTGTATATACACGTATTTAGTTAAAAAAATTTACTCCTCTGTTGTCCTTATTTTTTCCAGCAACTGGTTCAGCAAACAGGCATCGTCGTTACTTACTGCCAGTGTTCCATCCATTACTTTGTTTACCGCTACGGTGGTTGCTTCCAGTATGTTTACTCCGCTTTGGGTGAGTGTGATCACCGTTTCGCGTTTGTCGAAAGTAGAAGTGGCGCGTTTTACCAGTTTCTTTATTTCCAGCCTGTCGATGATCCTTGGTACGTTTGAGTTCTTTTCGATCATGCGGCAGGCGATATCGCGTACGCACATCTGGTCGGGGTATTTTCCTTTTAATATGCGCAGTACATTGTATTGCTCATGGGTTAAACCGAACTCTTTCAGTTCCCTGCTCATCACTGTTTTCAGCCACCAGGCCGTGTACAGAATATTTAGTCCTGCCTTGTGCACTTCGTTCTTGAATTTATTGCTTTGTATGGCCTGTTCTAATTTCACAATACAAATGTATGTATATACATTCAATTTTCATCACGGATGTTGGGATTTTTTTTATGATTGATATGATTTCGTTTATAAATAGTTGAATATCAAACAGTCTTATAATATCCATCAGACATTGAAAATGGTTCAAGAGGGATTTCTCTTCTCTCTTTTTCTCTTGTCCTTCTCTTAGTGAAACAAAAAGACTGAAAATCGGGAAGTTTCACTAAGAGAAGGACAAGAGAAAAAGAGCCAAAAGAGTCAGTCCATTCAGGCTGCTTTCAATGTCTATGTGGGTATAAGCTGGACATAAAAAATACCGTTGCCGAATGGCAACGGTATTTCATACAAATCATATAAAGAAAAATCCGTGTAATCCGCGATTATTGGGTTCCGCGTGCTTTCTCAGCCTGCGCCGCAGCTTTCCTCCAGCTATCGAGACCGGTACATCCTGCAAAATCCTTATCAATGTTCACGAAATAGGTAGGAATATGCTCCCTGAACCATTTTTCCAGGGCCTGGTTCTTTTTGTCTTCCATGGCGCGCTGGGCGATACGGTTATAATCTTCGTTGAGGTTTTCGCGGTGTGGGTTGGTACGTGTTTTCAGGTAAACCAAACGAACCACTTTTCTTCCCCGCTGGTCAACAAATACCTGGGGTTGTGAGTACTCGCCAGGTTTCAGACCGGGGAGCAACTGTGTCATGTCCTTGTCCAGCTGGTCGATGGTAAGAGAAGTTGTGGGCGCTCCCATGGCATCGGAGCCGGATAATGAACCCGCGGCGTATTTGGTACCCTCGTCGTCACTGTGTTTGGTAACCGCTGCGCCGAATGTTGTGTAGCCTGCCAGCACCTGTTTGCGGATAGAATCCAGTTGCTGTTTGGTTTCATTGATCTCATCCTCCGTTACGGGCGGGATTCGAAGGATATGTTTTACCACTGCCTCATCGCCCGAGCGGCTGACCATCATGATAATATGTAAACCGAATTTTGACTTGATCACGGGTGAAATCTGCCCTTCCTTGAGTTTGAATGCTGCAGAAAGAAAGGTAGGGTCCCAGGATTGTTTATCGTTCCTGTTCAGCGTGTACTGTCCGCCATTCTCTTTTACGGCAGGATCTTCGCTGTATGATTTTGCCAGCTGGTCAAACCGTCGGCTTCCACCGGTTTCTACCTGGCGCTTGTAATCATACATCTGTTTGGATACATATTCCTCCACATCTTTATTGGCTTTGGGATAGATCACCAGCTGGCTCACTTCCACTTCGCTTTCATAAAAGGGAAGGCTGTCTTTATGAATCTTATTGTAAAACGCTTTTACTTCGTTAGGGGTGATCTTAATCGCGTTAACGATCTTGGACTGCATTTCCTCCGACATTTTCTGTTCGCGAACAGCTTCTTTGCTGTCTTCTTTGATCTGGTAAACTGTTTTGCCGGCGATCTCTTCCAGCATTTCCTTTGATCCATAACTCATGATGGCCTGGCGGATACGCGTATCCAGTATCCCTTCAATTTCATCGTCACCAACGATCAATGAGTCTTTCTGCGCCTGCAACACCAATGCCTTACGGATCAGTTGCGATTCCAGTATCTGGCACTCGGTAGGGAACACCACATTCTCCTGCCCCCGTGCCTGGCGCTTCATATCCGCCTGTGCATTAAGGATATCGGAACGAAGGATGATCCTGTCGCCCACCTGGCCCACAATTTTGTCCGCCACCACTTTCATGGTCTGTGCAGAAGCTATATTAGCTAATACTAAAGCTGCAAAAATGAATACTATCGACTTCTTCATAAAATTCAATGTCTGTCAAAAATAGCGAAAGGGGTATGGGTGAAACGTTAAAGGAGTTAAAATTGTTACCTCTGCCCGTTCTGATTTTACCGCTAAGACGCAAGGGCGCAAAGAAACGCGAGGTGTTCCTTGCGAACCTTGGCGCCCTCGCGTCTTAGGGGTAAATGTATGTTACAGTGTCCTCTTCACTTCCTCGTCTTCAAATGCTTCCACTATATCGCCCACTTTAATATCATTATAGTTCTTGATGGTCAAACCGCACTCCATGTTGGAAGCCACTTCTTTCGCATCATCCTTAAAGCGTTTCAGGCTGCCAAGTTCTGCGCTCTGGCCCTCGCCTTTGGGATATTCCACGATACCATCGCGGATGATCCGGATCTTGCTGTTGCGGGAGATCTTTCCTTCGAGTACAAAACAGCCGGCAACGGTTGCTTTGTCGAATTTGTACACCTCGCGAACTTCCACGTTGGCGGTGATCTTTTCTTCGTATTTCGGTTCCAGCAGACCCTCCATCGCGCTCTTGATCTCGTCGATAGCTGTATAGATGATCGAGTATAACCTGATCTGTACCCCTTCTGTTTCTGCCAGCTTGTTTGCCTGCATGGACGGACGTACGTTAAAGCCGATGATGATCGCATCCGATGCGGTTGCGAGCAATACATCGCTTTCAGATATCTGGCCCACACCTTTGTGTACCACGCGTACCGCTACTTCTTCGGTAGACAGTTTCTGTAATGAATCGCTCAGGGCCTCTACCGAACCATCCACGTCACCTTTGATGATGATGTTGAGTTCTTTAAAGTTACCCAGTGCGAGACGGCGGCCGATCTCATCCAGTGTGATATGTTTTCTTGCACGCAGACCCTGCTCACGCAATATCTGTGCACGTTTGGTAGCTGTTTCTTTGGCTTCTGCCTCGTCTTCAAATACTTTGAATTTCTCACCGGCCTGTGGCGCACCGTTCAATCCCAGTATGACTACCGGTGTTGATGGCGGCGCTTCTTCGATACGCTGGTTACGTTCGTTGAACATGGCTTTTACACGGCCGAAATGCTGGCCCGATACGATCAGATCGCCCTGACGCAGTGTTCCGTTCTGTACAAGGATGGTGGCCACATAACCACGGCCCTTATCGAGCGATGCTTCAATGATGGTACCGTTACCTTCTCTTTTTGGATTGGCTTTCAGGTCAAGTACCTCTGCTTCGAGCAATACTTTTTCCAGGAGCTGGTCCACATTCAATCCCTGTTTGGCAGAAAGTTCCTGGTTCTGGTATTTACCGCCCCATGCTTCCACCAGTATGTTCATCTGCGATAACTGCTCATATATTTTCTGAGGGTTAGCGCCGTCTTTATCAATTTTATTCACCGCGAAGATCATCGGAACACCGGCAGCCTGTGCGTGGCTGATGGCTTCTTTTGTCTGCGGCATCACCGCATCATCCGCTGCTACTACTATGATCGCGATATCCGTCACTTTCGCACCACGTGCTCGCATGGCGGTAAACGCTTCGTGACCCGGTGTATCCAGGAACGTGATCGCTTTGCCGTTTGGCAGTGTTACTTCATACGCACCTATGTGCTGGGTGATACCACCGGCCTCACCGGCTACCACGTTGGCGCTGCGGATATAATCGAGCAGGGATGTTTTACCGTGGTCAACGTGCCCCATAATGGTCACAATAGGCGGACGTGGCACCTGTGCCGCTTCATCATCTTCCTCATCATCTTCATCATATTCTTCTGCTTCTTCGAGACCGATGAATTCCACTTCAAATCCAAATTCGCTGGCCACCAGTTCAATTACTTCCGCATCCAGGCGCTGGTTGATGGATACCATGATACCGAGGTTCATACATTTACCGATCACATCAGCAAAGCTTACATCCATCAGGCTGGCAAGCTCGCTCACGGTGATAAATTCTGTTACCTCCAGTTTGTTATCCTGTACATCGTCGCCCATCGCTTCGGCTGCTTCATCACGTTTGGCGCGACGGTATTTGGCTTTGGAACCTTTACCGCGACCGCTGGTGCCTGCAAGTTTGGCCTGCGTTTCACGTATCTTATCCTGGATAGCTTTCTGATCTATTTCTTTGTCTTCGCGCGGTGCAAACCTGTTGCCCCCACCACGGTTACCACCGCCTCCGCGGGCTTGTCCGCCACCACCACGGTTATCGCGGTTAAATCCACCACCGCCGCCTGTAGCGCCGCCACGGTTATTGGCAGGTACGATCGGGCGGTTAGGGCCGGTCATCGGTTTGCCATTCGCATCTAATTGCGGGGCAGCGGCCGGGCCGTCTCCTTTTTTATCAACGGGGATACGTTTGCGTTTGCGTTTTTCATCCCTCGCTATTGGTTTGGGACGGGTATCGCTGTTAACAGGCAGTTCGATCTTTCCAAGAATTTTGGGGCCTTCGAGTTTTTCTGCCTTGATATTTTCAATAGTAGGTGCCTGCTCTTCTTCGGGCTGTGCCTGGGGCTGCGGCTGGGGTTTTGGAGCCGCTACGGGCGTGGGCGCTTCTTCTGCTACAGGTTCTTTCTTCTTCGCCTTGGCAGCCGGTTTTTCCTCTGCTTTTGGTTCTTCCACCACCTCGTCTTTTTTCTTCGCCGATTTCTTAGGACGGGTGGAAGAATCTATGGCGGAGAGATCGATCTTATTAATGACTGTTGGGGCCTCTATTTCCGGTGCGTCAATTTTCACCACCTCGGGCTCTGCTGCTTTGGGTTCTTCTTTGGCTACAACCGGTGGGGGGGCGGGTACGGGTTCCGGTTCTGCGGGTTTCGGTTCTTCTTTGGGAGGAGCCGGTTTCTTTTCTTCTTTCGGACGGAACGTAATTTCTTCCTCGTCTTTTTTCTTCTTGCCTTCTGCCTGGCCGCCTTTGGGTATTTCTACCTGGTCGGCTTTGTTCTTGGCTACTTTATCGCTCTGGAACTCTGCCTGCAGGGCATAATACTGATCTTCCTGCAGCTTGGCTGTGGGCTTCAGGTCATCGCGGCTAAATCCTTTCTTCACCAAAAATTCAATAAGGGTATCCTGCCCGATATTGAACTCTTTGGCGGCTGCTAACAGTCTGGGTAATTTCAGTTCTGACATTCCGTATAAATTAGTCCATAGTCGATGGTCCATGGACTATGGACTATTGTCCATGGACTTTTGATTAATATATCATTCTTTCAACAGCAGCAATCAGTCAAGATATATCCTTCGACAAATATACCTCCTTATTAGCTGCTTATTCTTCCCTGTCAAATTCTTCCTGCAGTACCTTTCTCACTTCTTCGATGGTTTCTTTTTCGAGATCGGTCCTTCTCTCCAGTTCTTCGGAGGTCAGTTTCAGGATGCTGCGGGCGGTATCGCAACCGATGCGCTTGAATTCTTCAATGATCCATGGTTCGATCTCATCACTAAATTCATCCAGGTCGATATCAAATTCGTCTGCCACTTCTTCGTCCTCGCGGAACACATCGATCTCGTAACCTGTCAATTCACAGGCCAGTTTTATGTTTACGCCCCTGCGGCCGATGGCCAGGGAAACCTGGTCGGCTTTGAGGTACACTTCCGCGTGTTTGCCTTCATTGTCCAGTTCCATGTAGCTGATCTTGGCCGGTGTTAAAGAACGCTGGATCAGCAGCTGGATATTGGTGGTGAAATTGATCACATCGATGTTCTCATTTTTCAGCTCACGTACGATACCATGGATACGGCTTCCTTTCATACCTACGCAGGCACCCACCGGGTCGATCCTGTCGTCGTAAGATTCTACGGCCACTTTCGCCCTTTCGCCCGGATCGCGTACGATCTTTTTGATAGCGATCAGTCCGTCAAAAATTTCAGGAACCTCTATTTCGAGCAGTTTGGCCAGGAATAAAGGACTGGTTCTTGACAGGATGATCACCGGTGAATTATTTTTCAGGTCAACACGCGCCACAACGGCACGGATGTTTTCGCCTTTTTTGAAATAATCCTGTGGTATCTGTTCAGATTTGGGCAAAATCAGTTCATTGCCTTCCTCATCGAGTAATAAAACTTCTTTTTTCCATACCTGGTACACTTCGGCGCTGATGATCTCACCGATACGGTCGCCGTATTTTTTAATCAGTACGTTTTTCTTCAGGTCGCTGATACGGCTGGCCAGGGTTTGTTTGGCAGCGAGTATGGCGCGACGGCCGAAATCATATATTTCCATTTCCTGGTAGAGTTCTTCACCCACCTCGAAATCGGGTTCTATTTTAACGGCTTCCGTGTAGCCCACTTCGGCCAGGGGATCCAGTACTTCGCCATCTTCCACGATCATCCGGCGGCGGATGATCTCGAGGTCACCTTTTTCCGCGTTCACGATCACATCGAAATTCTCATCACTGCCGAATTTTTTACGCAGCAGGGTTTTAAATACGTCTTCCACCACTTTCATCATCGTGGGACGATCGATGTTTTCTGCATCTTTAAATTCCTGGAATGCCTCGATGAGGTTAATACTAGCCATATCTGTGTTTTTAAGTTCCAAGCCACAAGGTCCAAGACCTAAGGCTTATTTTGTAAAATTTGTTTTGTCATCCCTGGGCCTTGAACCTTGGGCCTTGGGACTTTATTCTAAAATTTGATTTGAACAGTTGTTGATTTTATGTTGCTGAATGGAATCAATAGCTGCTGGGTGACCGCTTTTTTGCCTTTCCCTTCTGTATGTTCCAGCAGGATATCGGCTTCGGTAACGGCTACCAGTTTCCCTTCTTTACGAGTGTCATCCGCAAATACCACTTCCACATCGCGGCCGGTGTTTTTTACGTACTGGCGGTGCATTTTCAGGGGTTCATCCACGCCGGGAGAAGACAGTTCCAGTGAAAAATCGCCTGCCGGGTACATTCCGTTTTCTTCTATCAGTTTATAGAGTTTGCGGTTGAACCGTACGCATTTTTCGATGGTAATGCCCTGGTCACCGTCCAGGAACACCTTGATGTTATTGGTGGGTTTGATACGCACGGACACGAGAAAATACTCCGGCTCTTCCGCCAGTAACCCATTTAAGAACTCTTCCACCTGCTGTATCGCTGCTTCGTTTGACATACTAAAAAAGGAGAAGGGAACGACTTCGTTCCCTTCTGTTTGATTCTTTGCTTGCGCAAATGTAAGGGAAAGGGGTGGTATGTTCCAAATTTTAGTAACGGACGGGGTGGGGCACGCAAAGGCGCAAAGGCGCAGTTTGATCCTCCGGGACAGCATCTCCCAGAACCATTCATCCGCGCCTTTACGCCTTTGCGTGAAATCTTCTTTACTTATTTGATATTGGGCCAAATGCTAACAGCTAATAGCCAACAGCTTCTATGTAAGATTTTAACAGCAATGGCTACCAATAATTTTTAACTTTGTTGATTATGGTCAGATATATTGTTTTCGCATTCTTATTTTATATCGTGTACAGGTTCGTTGTGGACCTGGTGATTCCCGTAGGCAAAGCCAGCAAGCAGGTTCGTTCCAAAATGAAGGAGATGCAGGAGCAGCAATACGCCCAGCAGCAACAGTTCCGCGAGCAGCAGGAAAAGGAAATGCAAAGGGCCGCTACTACAAAAGTGGAGAAGGATTATATTGATTTTGAGGAAGTCAGGTGATCCCAGCAGCCGAATTATGTATCAATTCCATCCCTATTAAGGAAAACAGGAACTTTTTACCTGATTTCCTTACGTAAACCCCTGAAATAAAAGGTCTTTATATAAAAGCCTTTGGCCAGTTCGGGTTCCTCATTTTCAGGTGGCGTGTACACAAACTGGAACTGGTTACGCTGTCCGGGTATCATGGTGTTGATGTTAAAGGAGCTCTCTCCCGTTTCGTTGTTGACCGGTTTTGGGATTACAAATGTCTTTTCGCCGTTTACAATAATGGCGGCTTCGCCCGTATAGTCAATCCCCTGTGAATAGAATTGAGCCTCAATCTCATCACAATTCGCGCAGGCATTAAAAAAAAAGAGAGAAGAGTACTGTCTTTTATCTTCTTCGCCATAGGGAGATGGCACCTGTCCAAGTGCAAACTGTTTGCCCAGTTCCAACACAAACTGTGCGCGGTGCGCTGAGGCTTTCTGAGATTTGTCCCAGCCAAATACCTGTACCGATCCATCCTGTGAAGCCATGGGATAAAAAGTACAGTTCTGATGGATAAACTCAATAATGCGTTCATCAATAAATTCCGAATACAGGTAATGATCAAGCAGCAGCCACCCACGTTTTGCACCTGCTATTGTTTTCACAAACTCATCATAACTATTGGCGCCAAACACAAATGGCCGGGGGTTATTGGGTACATATTTTTTCTGTGCAAGATCGTAATGGTATTGCCTGAATGAAAAGGAAGATGCATCCGTATAATAATCTGAAGCGATTTTAACGGTTGAAAAAACAAGGTCGCCCGGCTGCATCTTTTCTTTCACATACTGTCCCGGCTCTTTCCAGTTTACAAATGCGGCTCCTCCAAGTTCCAATTTTAGCTGGTGTCCATGGCTCTCTGAACCAATAAGACTATAAATGGTATTGTAAGGAATGGCTACCGCTGCAATCAAAACTGCCAGGGCCGCCGTTGTAATTTTTGCATATTTTTTTTTATTGGTAGCAGGCCAGGATAAAACGGACACCATTTTTTTGACGAAAGCCGACAGGGATACGGCCGTTGAACAGAGAAAAACAGGGTAAATAAAACAAAGGTAGCGTGGTTCATTGGGCTCCCTGAGAAAGAAACTCATAGCGATCAGTGGCACCAGAAAAGCAGCGATCAGGTAATAAGCGGGCTTGCGTTGATAGAACAGGCTGACAGCAAAGCCCAACCAACCCAAAAAAGCCAGTAAGGGATAATCTTCTTTTGTTACCACGTAATACGTGCGGAAATATTTGTTCCAATCGGCAGAAAAAATAAAATCGCCAAATGCTTTCCAATCAGGTGCGAGCATCCCCGCTATCCATCCCGGTATTTTAAGTCTCGCAAAACCCCCGTCGTGGTTGATATAATCGATGATTGGTTTACTGACAAGATTGGTAAGTGGTGTAAAGAACAATAGTATCCCGATAATGGTCAACCATAGTAACCATTTGTATTTTTTCAGACGGAAATCGGCCCTGTTTTTCGATACCAGTCCATGAACAGCCACCATGCTTCCGTAAAAACCAACCGTAAGCAAAAACAGGATGGCCTGTACCTGTGACAATAACGCGAACAGGAAGCAAATCAGCAGCAGGATAAAAACAGCGGTTTTTTTCAGTGTAAGTTGTTTTGAAAAAAACCGCAGTTTGATCTGCTCTTTGTTCTCATACAAGCGCCAGAACAATATCAGCGTGATGAGGTAAAACAGGCTTACAAATTCATACATCCTGTCTACCCTGCTCCAGAATATCAGGTAAGGAGAAAATGTAACGAGCATAGCAGTGATCAGTCCTACCTGTAAACTGAACAGTTTTTTGCCAAAAAAATAGGCAACCGGCACCAATAGCGTGCCTGACAATGCCAATGGTAATCTTAATACAAACTCGGAGAGACCAAAAAGCTTGACAAAAAGGCAATTGATCATGGTAAGCAGGATACCATTGTTATCGGCCACTTCAAAAATACCGGTCGCAGCATATTGCTTGGCTGGCAGTGCATGGATATATTCATCTACCCACAAGCTGAGAAAACCAATACGATATATCCTGAAAAAAAACGCAACCAGCATTAATATGCCAATGACCTTCCATCGGTGTTTGTGCAAATATTCCAGCCAGGAAACCGTGAGGGGTGCATCAATTGCAGTAGCACGCACACTCGGTGCGGAAGCAGGTTTTGGTCGTTTTGCACCCATCCTGTAAAATAAGCCATTTATTTTATTCTATAGGGAACCGCCTACCATGACCGTGCATCGTTTTACTTACCGTTTGGACAATATGCGTACCCAATCAACGCGAGATTATAGCGCCAGTCCCAATACTGTTCCAGGTTTGGCCAGCCATATCGTTTGCATGCCCAGTTCCTTTGCCGCTTCGATGTTTTTTATGGTATCATCAATAAACAAGGTTTCAGAAGGTTTTAACTTTTGTTCATCCAGTATAGATTGATAAGATTCCGCATCGGGTTTGCGGAGACCCATTTCGTGGGAGTAGTAGGCTTTTTCAAAGCATCCATTAAAATCGCGGCCGGTTAGCCCGTTGAAGTCAGCAACAAATTGATGGTAATGGATGATATTGGTATTGGAGAACAGGAATACCCGGTAGCGTTTGCCGATATCCAGCAGCCATTGTACTTTTTGCGGATCAAAACCGATGAGAAGCGCGTTCCAGCAGCGGCGGATCGTTTCGTCACTGAGTGGGCAACCACAGATTTCACGGATATGATCGAAAAACTCAGCGGTGGTTCTTTTCCCTTTTTCAAAATCAATAAAAAACGGTGACGCGGCATGCTGGCCGTACAGTTGTTCAAACCCTTCTACCCCCTCGAGTTCGAAAGCTTTGTGGGTGAGGGAGAAGTCGATATCGAGGATTACGCCGCCGAGATCAAAAATGATCGCGGAGGGTGGGGATTTTTCTATGATTTGCGCAGATGGGGTTGTCATACCTGCAAAAATCTGTGATAATCTGTGAAATTCCCGCTCGCCAAAGCTTTAGCGGGCGAGTGTGGCAAAAAATTTTACCCCTCTATACAAGCGTTATTTCGATGCGGGCCTGACCATCGTTGATAACAAAAGGTGTCGCTTCAAACCCCGGCACATAATTAAATATCCTGCCATCCCTGGTATTGGCCCTTTCCAGTTTATGATCTGCTGAAATCTTTACCACACATTTTTCTTTTGTGATGTCCATTCTTTTTTCTGAGACCATCTGTGTTTTTTCAGTCGACAGCGAGATAACAGGTAGCACGATCCTGACTTGCGCCGCGGGGATTGTTTGGTCACACTGAAAATCCAGTATGACTTTGTTATCTGAAATAGTATAGGTAATGCTACAGTTAATGATCCCTGTTGAAGGACTTTGTTGATTTCCGTCTACCAGTTTCGAGCGGGTGCTGATCTTAACATGCTGATGTGTCTCCGCTACTTTCACTGTGGCAGTAAGATCGCTTATGTTGCTATAGGTTGTGCCGTTATGCTGCAACTCTATCCTTGGTGTAAGTGGCATTGATAGCGTATCAGTATCCCGTTGCATGTTACCTGCTTCATACAACTGGTAGTCGTTCATTGACGCACACAATAACGGCCCTGTTTTTTCATGCCATAACATCGTTAATGCGCCACCGCTGGCATGGCCGTTCTTTGTTTTTTTATATTCTTTGTCATACGCAGTAATGGTAGCCCTGAATTTTCCTTTCGATATGAGCCATGTCTGGATATCTTCAAAAAAACGGGGGGCATACATTTTCTCACGTGGCAACAGGCTATCGGTTGTATTGGATTTGTTTTCCTTTATTCCATGATCTAGAACGGTTGCCAATGCCTTCATGTGTGAAAACGTATGATGCACACAGGGTGTGATTTTGTGTGCATGATAATGTGGTCCGCCGGTAAGCAATCCTTCTGACGTGCATTGCTTCATCAGTTTCGTATTGAGTAGTGCAGCTTTGTAAAAACGCGGATCACGGTCTGCCAATAATGTATAGGCGATCTGGCAGCCATCAGAAGTACGGCTACCCCAGTAAGTCCATTTAAAATTACGTGTGCCCCAGCTATTGTCCCATGCACCATCAGGCAGCATAAACTCCAGGTGCTTTTGCATGGAATGGGTAACGGTTTCCAGAATGGTGGCATCATTATTCAGCAGGCCGTATTGTACCAGCGCAGGCAGGGATTCTTCCACATTGTAACCGAGGTCTATTGCAAGGCATCCTTTGGGACTGGGTTCATACGCTACATCACCTTCTCCATATAACAGCCCGTCTTTTTTTGTGAAGTACGCAAGCGATTCATGCGCCAGTGCTTTACCGCGTTCACTGAATTTACTGTTACCAAGCAGTTCCCCTAACAAGGAAAGACCATACGCTGCGGTAACGGGATAATTGATATTGCCATATTTGATATGGAAATTCTCATAGATAAAATTTCCTGCCCTGTTCAATCGCTCTGTCATTTCATTTTTAAAGGAACGCTCCAGGATATGGCCATGCTGTTTCAGGGTTTCACCCAAAGCAATTGAGGCAAACACGGTGGTTCCTTTCCACGAACCTGCAACAGGTTCATTCAGCCATGAGCCATCGGGTTGGCTCACATGTGTTTCCATCCATCGGTATAATAAAACGGCGGCATCGAGGTATTTACTGTCCTGTTTTTTTGCGGCGAGATGAACAAAAGGATAGATCGTATCGCCCGAACGGCCATGCACCGCTTTATCTGCTGGACAATAAATACCCCCATACGATTTGGTATCAGTTTTATCAATAACCTGTAACCGCAAAACAGCAGCGGCCCATTCCGTAAGCAGGTCGCTGCTCAGCGTAAACAGTTCCGGGGTACCTGTATCAAAAGCAAACGCTTTTGCTGCCAGGAAACTGCCCGACAAGGCTGCCCCACTCATGGCAGAATTTTTGATAAAGTGTCTTCTCGAGATCAACGAGGATATAATTTTTATGACTGTTTAAAAATACATGTCTGTTGTTTTCCTGGAAGCTTCACTAAGAGCAGGTCAAGAGAGAAAGAGAGTAAAAGAGGTGTGTTCATAAACTCTTTAGCTCTTTTTCTCTTGACCTGCTCTTAGCGAAACTTTTTGAATATCATAAAAATCGCATTATTAAACATGCTCCCGGCGGCAATGTTACTTCACATGCAGGCTGTACTATAATTTTTTTCCCTTCTTCAGTTTATCAGCTCTCAGTAAGGCTTCAAGGTAATAATAATCGGCATAGATGATCGGCACATCCACTTCGCTGTTGGATTGTTTCTGGCCCGTACTGTGCAGCAGTAAAAATCCTTTGTTCTCACCCAATGGCGACCTGTACAGGTTAGTCAGGTTTTCCATGATCTTATCTGCCGCCGCTTTGTATTTTTTCCCGTTCTTACTATACGTGCTTAACTCATATAAACCTGACGCGAGTATCGATGCCGCCGATGCATCCCGCGGTTCATTGGGAATATTGGGGGCATCAAAATCATAATAAGGAACCATATCTTTTGGCATACGCGGGTGTTTCAATAGATACTCTGCAATATCTTCCGCCTGTTTGAGGAATGTTTTGTTGTTTGTTTCGCGGTAACACATCGTAAATCCATACAGTCCCCAACTCTGGCCACGGCTCCAGGCTGATTCATCGCTGTATCCCTGGTGTGTTGTTTTCTGTAAAATACCGCCGGTTGCTGTATCATAATCCACTACATGGTAGGAACTGTGATCCTTCCGGTAATGGTTCTTCATCGTGGTGATGGCATGTGTTTCTGCTATCTTATAAAAAGATTGATCACCAGTCATTCTTGAAACAGCAAACAATAGTTCGAGGTTCATCATATTATCAATGATCACGGGGTACACCCATCGCTTGCGGTTGTCCCACGATCTGATCACGCCTGCTTTTTTATTGAACCTTGTTGACAATGTTCTGGCTGATTCAATGATGATATCCTTATATGTTTTATCATTCGTAAGCCTGTAGCCATTACCAAAGCTGCCGTATATTTTAAAACCCATATCATGGGTGATGCCGTTGGTTTTTTCACGTTCTATATTGGCGGTGTATTGCTGTGCGAGTGTTTTCCATTTGTTGTCGCCGGTATATTCGTACAGGTACCATAGTTCGCCGGGGAAGAAGCCGCTTGTCCAGTCGCGCGAGCTGACCATTTTCAGTATGCCATTCTCAAAGAATTTTGGCGATACCAGGTCTCCCGTACTTGCGGCGGGGAGTTCTTTCAGCAGGTATTGTACCTGTTTTTCAGCGTCGGCAAATACGGTGGGTGTGTTTACTTTTTGTGCGATTACCGGTAAGGATGCTATTACCAGTATTGTTATCAATACATGCTTTTTCATTTGTTATCATTTATCTCTGTGTGCCTCTGTGTCCTTTGTGCCTCTGTGGTAAAGTGATTGCGCGGAGGCTTTACCACAGAGGCACAAAGAGCACAGAGGTACACAGAGTTTAGTTAGTATTTATCCATATCAGCGGGTTACGCACCGGTAAATTACGGATCACTTCGTCTACTTCGGGATTGTGATCGAGTTTTTGCCAGGTAGCAAACCATGCTGCATTATTATATGCATTCGCTCCAAATACCAGGAAGGGCTGTGCCACAGGCCATTCGTTCCAGTACATCACATCCGGTAGCAGCGGCCATTTGCTTTTATCGGCAACAAAAGGATGTAAATAGTCAATTCCTTTTTTGATTGACTTGCCATCCGTTGTTGTATAGTTCCACAAATTATCTTCTTTGACAGATAATGTTTGACAGATCGTAGCCATCGCATCAAGGTTAAAAATGGAATAGCCATACGGTTTGGTTCTTTTCAATTCTCTTGGAAAGCTGCCATCTTTTTCCATCTGCTGTGGTAGTAATATTGTTTTATACCTGTTGCGGCAGAATTCCATCAGCTGCGTATCGCCTGTAAATTTTGCAAAGACCGCTACCTGCATTACCCAGCAGGTGCCGTGGTTGTTCTCTGCATTCATTTCATCTTTTCCATATTGATGGGTAGTGAGCCATAAGGTATACTGACCGAACCAGTCTCTTGTAACAGCAAGCAAGGTTTTATCCATGGCCTCTGAATTTTCCATAGCAAGTAATCCCATCGCTACTTCCATCAATTGTATGGTATCGATGATACCGATACCCCTTCCCGTAAACCGGCCTTTGATGGCCTGCGCGTACAACAGGTGCGGGTTCATCATAGTTTCTTTATCGGCAAACCAGGCGCGGCAATGTTTCAATGCCTGCAGTACATATTTTTTATCGCCCGTGATTGTATAGGCAGAAGCCAGGGCGCCTATGATACGACTGAAACGTATCATGGCCAATCTGTGCGCCACAAAATTATCGGGATTGGTAACACCGTCTTTCTGTATATAAGGTCCGTCACGATTTTTGGGATCGGGCCACCAGTAATCGCCTTCGCTGAAAAAATCGTGTTTGCCGCCGGCACTTCTGGGAGAGCTTTCTGCTGTAATGGTCATGGGCTGCTGCTGCATGGCCCATCCGGCTTTTGACATTACCTGTTGCTGCAAAACCGCTATGACCTGTTTTTCCAGAGACGCAGTTTCTGCAATAGTTGCCTTCTTCGTGGGTGAACACGAGAATAAGAAAATCAATATTGTGAACAGCGTACATTTCATGTATAACAGAATATCCTTGTTATCTTTTGCCCCAGATTAATACCCAATAGACATTGAAAACAGCCTGAATGGAATAACTCCTTTAGCTTTTTCTCTTGTCCTTCTCTTATTGAAACTTTCCGATTTTCAGTCTTTTTATTTCAATAAGAGAAGGACAAGAGAAAAAGAGTTAAAAGAGAACTTCTTTTTGAACATTTTCAATGTTTGATTGGTATAACACAGATTCCCCCCTGTAGCAAGTTATGTTTTCACTGCAAAGGCGCAATGCGCAAAGTACGCGAAGAAAGGCCTGATTAAGCTAACCCATCCTGCGAACCTTACGACATTGCGCCTTGCCTTACGGTGTATGCTACGGTTATTTTATTTCAACAGGTCTCCTGAAGGCTGTTGAAAAAACATCTACATAAAAATCTGCTGTTTTGTTTTCCTTTAACTGGATCTCCATTTTGCGGGTTCCTGTAGCAGGGTTGTTCAGCAACTTGATATATACGGTATCTGTTGCCTGTACCGCCTGTTTGAATATAAGGGAATAGGTTCCATCGGTAGAAGGGATCACGGTTCCGTTCTTGTCTACGATACTATAATCCACACCGATCACTGCAGGGGCAGTAGCATCCGGCACGATCGCATATTTTGCCACCGCATCATAGCTACGCACCGCGGTGGAATAAAATTGTACCGGAAACTTCACCAGGGCAGTCTGGTTCTTGGTTACACTTACCAGCGTATTGTTATTGGGTACCCATACCGAATAATAATGATGCTCATATTCCGGCAAACCCGTCGGGTAATCTTTTTTCTCGCAGGCAGAAAGCAGGCAAACCGTTGAGAACAGGATCGCGATATAGTTGATTGGTTTCATTGTTTTTTCTTTTAAATGTTATTGCCAGTTAGGGTTCTGTGTTACATTACCGTTGCTTAGTGTGATCTCATTGATCGGTACCGGGTACAGGTAATCGCGGTTGGCCTGGAACTTTCTGGTGGTGGCAGGTTCTACGATCAGCAAGGCAGCGGCATTCAGGTTAAGGCTGTTCTGGTTGGTGCCTACCCATTCGCTTGCGATGAATTTAGCGCCAAGCAGTTCACCGGGCAATACAGTTTCCGCTGTTTTCCACCTGATCAGGTCATCGTACCTGAATCCTTCCAGCGCCAGTTCCACGGTTCTTTCGCGCCTGATCTCTTCGCGCATACTCAACCCGTTGGCAGTAACAAAAGCATTGGTGAGTTTTGGACCAAACCCTACCCTTGTGCGCAATGCATTTACGGTAGCGTTGAGATCAGCATCAGTGATCGTACCATTCAGTTCAAATTTTGCTTCGGCCAATATCAGCAGTACTTCCGCGTAGCGGATCAGTATCCTGTCTGTCATGGCCTGGTTCAGTTGCTGGTCAACTAACGTAAAGCCTTTTTTAGGAGCCAGTGCAGTTCTTGAACCCAGCGAAGTTTTCGGTACCCATGGACCCTGGTAAGCCGCTTCTGTGTTCCTGTAATAACTTAATCCTACGCGTGGATCGCGGTTATCAAGCAGCGTATTGTAACTCGTTTCGCTGGCTTCCGCTACAAAATTTACCGAGCGTTTGGCTGAAGGCGTAACACCATCGGTGTTCCATGCAGGAAGACCGTCGCTGTATAAATACTGGCGAAGCAGGTTGCGGGTTGGCGCCATACGTCCGTTTTCCAGGTCCCTTGAATTGTTGTGTGCCAGTATGATCAGGGTTGTGTTCACGCCATACACTTTTACCAGGAGGTTCTCCGTATTTGTCGGACCCTCTCCGGTTTGTGTAAACAGGTTCTGGTAATTGGCATATAAGGTATGTCCTTCAGCCATTACGGCTGTTGCTGCTGCCACGGCAAGGGTAAGGTGGTTCTGCGAATTACTGGCCGCATCGTTGTGATACTTGGCGCGTGTACCTTCATACAAAGCGATACGCGCTTTCAGCGCCAGTGCCGTACTCCTGGTAACACGACCATATTGCGCGGCGGCCAGGTCTGCTCTCTTAGGTAACCACTGTGCAGCAAAATCAAGATCTGCATAGATGGCATTCATCACTTCCTGTCTTGCCGTGCGCCCCATGGTGAGCTCGGGAGAATTCACACTGAGCGTTTTCAGTACCAGTGGTACGGCTCCGTATTTCATCACCAGGTTGCAATAGGCATACGCGCGAAAAAATCTGGCTTCGCCGAAATAGCGGTTCTTGATCGCATCGGTTGCTTTTACTTTCACGCCTTTTTCAAGAATATTATTTGCTGTGAAGATCTCATCATACCTATCGTTCCAGTCGCCGCTCTGGTTAGGTACCGAGCGGTTACCGTTACTGATCTGGTCGGGGCCGCCCTGGTTCACCGCATCATCGGCACGGTTATCGATCCAAAAAGCATCCAGCTCCTGGTACAGGCGGTTGCAGGCAACCACCATATCGTTTTCCGAATTCCAGAAAGCCTCATCGCTGAACTCTGTTTCAGGTAATCTGTCAAGCTTTGTACAGGCCGTAAACAGCAGGGCCGCACTAAGTATGGAAGCTGATAGTATGTTAATTTTTTTCATGACTCGTTTTGTTAGAATGAAATATTTACACCGAATGAAACAGTACGGTAGAACGGATAGGTGGTAGCGCTGACGTTATTACCCACTTCAGGGTCGAATACGCTGAGTACTTTGGTGCTTTCCCACAGGTCCTGTCCGGAAACATATACTTTCATTTCGCGCATATATTTTTTATTGACAGGAACCGAATAGCCTATCTGTATGTTTTTCAAGCGCAGGTAGCTGCCGTTCTGTACCCATTTATCAGAAGGTCTGAAATTGTGCGCACTGGTCTGGTACATCCTTGGGAAGAAAGAGTTTTGGTTTTCCGGTGTCCAGCGATCCATGTGAATGGTCCATGGCATATCCGCTGTTCCGAGGATGGGTGATAAGGTTTCTTCACTGATCAGGAAAGCGCGTGATGCGGCGCCCTGTAAGAAAACGGAAATATCAAATCCTTTCCATGCAGCGCCAAGGTTAAACCCGTAGGTATAGCGTGCGTTGGTGCTGCCCAGGTAAACCAGGTCGCCTGAATTCTGCGGTGTTCCGCTTCCGGAATTGATCACACCATCGCCGTTGAGATCAAGATACCGCATGTCGCCCCCAGACGGGTTGGCAAAGAACGGGTAAGAAACTTTGGCTTTATACGCATCCGCTTCTGCCTGCGAGTTAAAATAACCGGCTGTTTTATATCCCCATACGCTGTTCATAGGGTATCCTTCCAGGAAGGGTATCACACCACCCGCACCAACAGAGTTAACCGCATTATACTTCACCAGTTTGTTCTGGTTATCGGAAATGTTGAAGCCTATATTATAATCAAGTTTACCGATACGATCCCTCCATTTGATATCCAATTCAGCGCCCCAGCTTTTCAGTTCGCCTATATTGAAATTACCTACGCCCACACCGATAATATTCGGCAGGTTCAATGGTGCCAGCATATTCTTGTTGCGTTTGATATAATATTCTGCGGTAACTGACAGCCTGCTACGCAGCAGGGTCATATCGATCGCAAAGTTTGTCTGCTCAATGGTTTCCCATGTTTTATCAGGAGAAGCCAGTACACTCTGGAAGAAATACTGCGCGCGGTTATTATTAAAAATAAGTGCGTTGCCTGAGTTCAGCAGGGGTATGTAATCATAATAGCCAAGTACAGATCCGTTACCCAACTGTCCCCACGAAGCACGCAGTTTCATACTGTTGATGAAGGTAAAATCCTGCATAAATCTTTCCTGACTAATTCTCCATGCCGCAGAGAAGGATGGAAAAAGCTGCCAGCGGTTGGCGGGTGCCAAACGGGAACTTCCATCGTAACGATAAGACGCTTCAAATAAATATTTGTCTTTATAGCTATAGTTAAACCTTCCGAAAGCTGAACCGAGGGCCCATGTTTGAACCAGGTCACTGCTCGTCCTGTTAAGCGGGTCGGCAAAGTTGATGGCGAAAGCATCGTTGGTAGGCATATTAGTGGCGCTTGCAGAAAACTCGTCTTTGCGATACTCTTCGTACTGTGCCCCCTGTAAGAGTGTGAAGGAATGATCCTTCAACTTCAGGTTATAGGTAAGAAAACCCTGGAGGTTATTCTGGTACCCCCTGTTCTTCGTAAGTGAAATGGAATTGGGCACATTGGCGCTGAAACGAATGGTGTTGGTTGTACGGCCATACCAGAAAAGACTTCTCCGGTTATTCTCCATGTTATAGAAATTCTGGTTACGCCAGCCGATCACATCAAACGTAAGTCCTTTGATCACATTTTTCACCTGCAGGTTTACACGGCCGGTGAACGTTTCATAGTTGCGCGTTTCCATACCGCTGTTCTTTTGAATATCCACAGCGTTGATCTGCAGGTCGCCATTGTAAGGCTGACCGGTGATATCTTCAGCAGGTGTGTACAAAGATTGTCTTGAGCGGCTGCGGTACAGCCTGTTGATGATCTGCTCGGTACCAAATGAGTTTTCCCTGATAAAAGAACCGATATAGTTCGCATTCACTTTAAGGGATATATACCTATTCAGTTCTGCATTCACACTCAGTTTAAGGTTGTAGCGGGAGTTATCATCCGGTCCGTAACGCAGTACACCGTCACGTTTATAATAACTTCCCGACAAGAGATAATTCAGTTTTTGCTCACCGCCGCTGATGGAAACCGCGTGGTTCTGCATGTGGTTGACCTTATCCATCCCTTCCTTGATCCAGTTATTGTTACCGAAATATTCCCAGCGGTCAGCGGTAGGGTTAGGGCGGTACGAGAAGTTTGGATTGGCGAGCCATTCATATTGTTCGGCATTGAACTCGCGTGCGCCGGTGGCGTTGAAACGCGCTTCGTCGATCAATAACTGTTCATCCCATGAGTTCAGTTTTTGCGGTTGCCTGGCAGTAATATTGACACCATAATAACTGTTGTAGTTCATTTTTGTTTTACCGGCAGTACCCTGTTTGGTACTAACCAGGATCACCCCGGCGGCGGCCCTTGCTCCATAGATAGCCGAAGCGGAAGCATCTTTCAAAACCGAGATGGATTCAACATCGTTTGGATCAAGCAGGTTGATATCCTGTTCCACACCATCTACCAGAACCAGTGCATTGGCCGCATTGGCAGATGTAAACCCACGTATCCGTATACCATACCCTTCACTACCGGGCTGTCCGTTTCCCCTGAGTACCGTTACGCCGGGAAGCACACCCTGCAACGCGCTGGTAACATTCGGAACCGGTCTGTTGATCAGTTCTTTTCCGCTCACCACAGCTACCGAGCCACTCAGGTTTATTTTGCGCTGGGTGCCATAACCTACCACTACCACGGCATCCATTTCCTGCGAAAAGGACGTAAGCACCACATTAATAGTGGATCGCGGACCCACTGTTTCTTCCTTGCCGGTATAACCGGTATAAGAAAAAACAAGCACATCTTTTGCTTCCGCAGCAAGGGAATAGCGACCCGCTGTATTGCTTGTGGTACCCCGCGTGGTACCTTTTATGGTGATGGTTGCATTTTCAACAGGGGCCCCGGTAGAATCAGTTACGACCCCACCCACCTGTTTTGACTGTGCAACAACAAGGGAACCCGTGCATTGAAACAACAGGAACAACAAAAACGAGAACAGCCATTTCCTGTGCCGTTTCGGGATGTTACTAATAGAATGAATACTCATAAGGCAATTTTTAGCAGTGACAATACATGTTTATGAACCGGCTGTTGTTGAACGCCGGAATGATGGGTAAAAAAAATAGTGGGAAAGGGTACGGCCATACGCGTACACCCGGGAAAGCAGTAAATGAAACAGCGCCCGGAAAAACAGGGGTCGCAAGCGTTTTTGTAAGAAGACATGGCTTCATAACAATCGTTCTTAGGCAGTTAGTTTGGTAGTAGATCCGATGTCAAGTTGGCCAATTTTCGCACGTGAAATAGAAAAACTAACGCTTTTATTTGCGAAAACGTTTTCGATAACTTTACGAAAACGTTTTCGTTATAATAATTTGATTATTAATATTTTACATTACTATGACAAAGATAAACACCTTTACTCAGAGCGCAAACCGGGTGGTATTTATATTGTTTTCGAAAACGTTTTCGTAATACAAGAACCCGGTTTTCATGCAACCCAATGTAACAGGAAACGACTGGCAGGGCTATTCTGTAATTCAGCCGCAGATTCGCAGATTATCCACCTATAATCTGCGAATCTGCGGCTAAAAATGAATATGACTGTTTTCAGGCTGACCCATTGCCGTTTCTTGCACTTATGCAAAACCATATTGTATTTTGTACCCGGGAAAAGAAACTACCACCTTTTATAACATTGTTCATGCGTACAAAACAGGATCCTATGCAACAGCACGGCGCAGGCCATCTACTATTCAACGCCGTTTCCCGTCTTTTCCTGATACGTTTTGTTATGGCCGTTTCCCTGGCGTTTCCCGTTCTGGTGGCTTTCCTCGTTTTACGCATGCCCCGGGGGCAAATGATCCTTGACTTTGGGAGTGTTGCCGCCGGAAACCTGTTCCAGGCAGGTATGATCGCATTTTCTGGCATCTTTATCTATGTGATGCTGTGGTTCAGCGGCAAATACGTGTTGAGGATCGTTTTGCAAAATGGTGACACCATTCTTATTACCACCTGGCGCATCTGGTTACCTGATAAAACCTATTCATTCCATAAGGATATATTTGTACAGCCAACTGTCTATAACGAAGGGGGAACCGCATTGCCTTTTGTCCCGGTCGTCCATGCACCCTACTATACGCTCAGGGCCGGCGGGAAAAAATTCATACTGGATGTGCAAGGCAACTTTCCGGAAGGGGAAGATGTTGTTTTGGAACTGATCGGTGGCCAGGGCGTTGCAAAACCATTCGATGACAAATAGTCTGTTTATTGTATCCCATAATTCTCTATTTTTGCCGCCTTGTTGAACATTTTATGTTCATCGGGCCTATAGCTCAGTTGGTTAGAGCACCTGACTCATAATCAGGGGGTCCCAGGATCATGCCCTGGTGGGCCCACTTGAAAATCAAGCAGTTATGAAGGGGAACCTCATAGGTGCTTTTTTCTTCTCCGTAGGGTGTACTTATAAAACCTCTCCGAAAGCGGGTCTCCGAAGGGTCTCTCGAAGAGGACCCTGAGGTGTACACACGGCAGGTTGGCAATGCCAGATGTGTTCTAAATTGAATTGTAGTAAAGTGATGATATGTGCTACTAAGCCTCAGGGTCCTCTTCGAGAGACCCTGAGAAGAACAAAATCAGGCTAAAACAACCACGCAAATATAATATTTAATATTAGATTTGCATTGATGATTACCAGACATCTTGAATCAAAAATCAAAGAGGCTCTCTCCCGAAGCCCGTCAGTTGCACTCATGGGCCCACGCCAGGTTGGTAAAACAACTATTGCATTCAAGCTATCAGAAACAATACCTTCTGTATATCTTGATTTGGAAAGGAGATTAGACCTGCAAAAAGTTAGCGATATCGAGACTTTTCACAGTGCCAATCAGGATAAATTGATTATACTCGATGAGGTGCAAAGGCTTCCGGAAGTATTCTCGCCGATAAGGGGGATCATTGACGAGGAACGACGCAAAGGAAATAAGTCGGGACAATTTCTGTTCCTGGGTTCGGCGTCTATTGAATTACTCAGGCAATCAAGCGAATCACTGGCTGGAAGGATTGCCTACCTGGAACTATTTGGTATCAATAACCTGGAATATTCTTCCGATATAAACGAACTCTGGCTTAGGGGCGGATTTCCGGAGAGTCTGCTGGCTTCATCAGACATACATAGTTTGGAGTGGAGAAGCGATTTTATCAAAACATACCTTGAGCGTGATATACCGCAACTCGGTCCAAGAATACCGGCTGAAACGTTGGAACGCTTTTGGACAATGCTGGCTCATCACCAGGGATCTGTATTCAACGCAGCCAGCCTGGCAAGAAATCTCGATGTAACCGGAGTTACCATTGCCCGTTACCTTGATTTGATGGTTGATCTGCTGCTGGTGCGCCGGTTAAAACCCTGGACGTATAATGTAGGTAAACGTTTAGTCCGCTCCCCCAAGGTATATGTAAGGGATAGCGGTATTACGCACGCACTGTTGAATATAACAGACTATAATGAACTGCTTGGTCATCCGGTTGTAGGTGGAAGCTGGGAAGGATTTGTGATTGAGAATATTCTTTCTGTCGCTCCACCTGGTGTACAATCCTTTTACTATGGAACTCCGGCTGGTGCCGAGATTGATCTAATATTAGAATTTTCAGGAAAAGAAAAATGGGCTATTGAGATTAAAAGAAGTTCTTCTCCTTCGGTGAGCAAAGGGTTTCATATAGCCTGTGATGATATTATTGCGGAAAGACGCTATGTAGTGTATTCAGGAACGGAGCAATTTTCCCTGGGAAATGGCGTCATAGCAATCTCACTTCTTGATCTTATGCAGGAGATATTGAAGTCATAGCCTATTTCAACCGGTCTTTTGAGTCAAAGATCGTTACAAAGATGGCCCGCGAGGCTTTTGGCCTTTCGATTTTTTCTCCAAAAGTTTTTTGATATTCTCAACCCGTAAGTTCTAAGCTAAGGCCCTTTCTTCTCCGTAGGGTGTACTTATAAAACCTCTCCGAAAGCGGGTCTCCGAAGGGTCTCTCGAAGAGGACCCTGAGGTGTACACACGGCAGGTTGGCAATGCCAGATGTGTTCTAAATTGAATTGTAGTAAAGTGATGATATGTGCTACTAAGCCTCAGGGTCCTCTTCGAGAGACCCTGAGAAGAACAAAATTTTTACATGGTTACTGGATGTAGGCCCCGGTTGTCCAGCCGGGGTATTTTTATGCCCGGAGGAGGGTGATTTGACCTCTTAGGTGGAATTTTTGATCCTGGAGGTCAAAAATTTGGCCTTGGGATAGAAAATTTTGACCCCGGAGATGGAAATTATCATGTTTGGTGGCAAATGTATCATTGGCGGAATGAAATGTTTAGGTCAGAAGATGAAAAATGTCATTTTTAAGATGATTCTGACCCTTCAGGAATGTAACAATTCGCCAGAGATCATCCGGTTTATCATGTCTGCATTTATTAGCACCAGATTTGTAACACAGAATAACAGACTATTTTCTAATCCCTCCGCCCGCAACGTATAATTTAGCACCATGGCCGACGTGCATACCAAAGAACAACGCAGCTACAACATGAGTCGCATAAAGGGCAAGGATACCAAGCCCGAAATGCTGGTACGCCGGTTCTTACACGCCAACGGCTTCCGCTATAAACTGCACGATAAAACCCTGCCGGGCAAGCCGGATATCGTTTTGCCTAAGTATAAGACTGTGATTTTTGTACATGGGTGTTTCTGGCATGGACATGAGGGGTGCAGGTATTATGTGGTGCCGAAGACGAGGACGGAATGGTGGTTACAAAAAATAGCGAAGAATAAAACAAATGATACCAAAGCAATCCAAACTTTAAAAAGGCCGGGTTGGAAAATTGTTATGCTTTGGGAATGCGATCTGAAGCCTGATAAAATAGAAAAAACTCTCTCATCTCTCCCCAACAGAATTCTCTAGGTACTCAAAAAGTTATTAGACGTGACTTATAGGCCAATGTACTATGAGTCACCTTGCTCATTTTTACTGAATGGATATTCAGACAAAAATTGGTTTGCGTATAAAAGAGATACGCACTGCAAAAACCTTAACACAGGAAGCGGTTGCCTATAAAGCAGAAATAGATAGGACATATATGAACCATGTAGAAAATGGAAAGAGAAATGTTTCTATTGAAGGTCTTGAAAAAATAATATGTCATGGTTTGGAGACCACATTTAAGGATTTTTTTGACAATGACGCTTTTAACGGAAAAAGGAGGGCTAAGAAATGATTGCGGAAAAGAAAGCGGTTTTACTAAGCTCTAAAATTCATTTGGTTTCGGATAAGATTTGGAAGGTTGCGGTTTTTGGACCAGATAATTACAGATCTGCTGTAATAAGTCATTATCTGAGGACAAAAAATAAAAAACTTAAAAAGCAGGCCATCCAATATGCAGTAGAGATTTTAGATGGCTATTTTGATGAAGAGATCAGCAATCAGGTTGCAGAGGAGTCTCTTCAGTGTCTCATAAAATTTGAGGATACTGTTTTATTTCCTAAGCCTGCCCATCCAAAATTTACTTTTATCGATCTCTTTGCTGGAATAGGTGGTTTTAGGATTGCCATGCAGAGATTGCAAGGAGAATGCCTGTTTTCTTCAGAATGGGATAAAATGGCGCAAAGAACATATTATGCACGATCCAATCAAATTGACCCACTCATTCCGGAGCAAACTGACCCACATTTTTACTGGCGAAAAATTGCATAACTCTTATGCATCATCATCTCCCGTTGCTGCATAGATCTGTTTCAATAGACCTACTCCTTTTTCTCTTTAAGTTTTATCAAGAACATCATTGTGATGAACATCGTATAATGGCATCAAAGAAGCCTTATACATCAATATAATGATCGTATGTTGTTGTTTATACTTATTTGTTGTGTTGATCCTGGAACTGCATTGAATGACCGAGGTCATTCAATTTTGAAGCGAAGTATATCTGTTGCTGAAGTTAACAAAAAGGTGGGTCAGTTTCGATCGGATAACATGGGTCAGCTACGATCGGAATTCATTGATACATCAAACCCGGAATCAATTGATCAATGCGATCGGATTTTGCACCAACAAGGCAGTATCAATACTCGAACAAAATTCTATTAGCAGAAGGAACTGATTTTTCATACTTCATTAATAATATAGCTAACGGTTCAATTATTTATGATCCGGGTATTCATATTGATAACATATCAAGCAAAGCGGTCCTAAAACCACGAAGTCAATTTCGCATTTCTTCAAAAAACCTGACAGCATTATACTCTAGTTATGAAATAGTAGATTTAAATACTATTTCATAAACAAATGCCCAATCCGCCTTTTTTATCTTGCAAAACTATTATTCGTTTCCTGCAATCCCATCACACTATTCACCTTTCCGTACATTTACCCATGCTCCACCAAAAGCTCCTCCAGGCCCGAAAACACCAGGGCCTCACCCAGGAAGAACTCGCCGACCGTACCGGCATCACCGTCCGCACCATACAGCGGATAGAGAATGGGGAAAATGTACCGAGGATGTACACCCTTAAAACGATCGCTTCGGTGCTGGGTATTTCTTTGGAAGAACTACAGCAAGAGCAAACCGCTTCTGCTGACGGAACGGGAGCTTACCATACAGAAGAAAGCATCCATTTTCTGCAGATGCTCACACTTTCCTGCTTTAGCTATATCGTTCTACCGTATTTTCATTTCCTGGTGTAAGCTTCCCCTAAGTTCGGCCAGTAAGATTAGAGTTAACGACAAAAGTGTTTGTTAACTTTAAATTTTAATAGTCATGAAAAAAGGAAGATTTACCGAACAGCAGATAGTATCTGCATTGAAGAAACAGGAAGCGGGGATAGCCGTTAAAGAGATTAGCCGGGAACTGGGTATTAGTGAAGCAACCTTCTACAACTGGAAGGCAAAGTATGGGGGAATGGAAGTAAATGATGTCGCAAAAATGAAGATGATGGAATCTGAGTTAAGCGAGTACAAGAAGATGGTTGCGGAATTAAGTCTTGAGAACCGGGCGATGAAGAACCTGATTGAAAAAAAGTTGTAGCGCCTGAGTTGAAACGGGAAGCTGTTGATTTTCTGGTAGAAAAGGAACAGCTAAGTAACCGCAAGGCGTGTAAACTGATAGGAATATCCCGAACCACCTGTCAGTACCAAGCAAAACCTAAAGATGATACGGAAGTTCAGGATGCGCTAACAGCCCTGACTACCAAACATGCCGCTATTGGTTATTGGCAGTGTTGTTATCGCCTTTGGAATAAGGGGTATGGCTGGAATCATAAAAGGATCTACAGGGTTTATACAGAGATGAAACTGAATATCCGTCGCAGAGCTAAGAAACGGTTACCGGATAGGGTTAAACAGCCACTAACCATACCGGAAGCACCGAATCAGGTTTGGAGCATTGATTTCATGAGCGATACGCTGGTTGATGGTAGAAGGTTCCGGTTGTTCAATGTACTGGACGATTTTAACCGCGAATCGTTGGCAATAGAGATAGACACTTCGATGCCATCCTTGCGGGTAATACGGGTCTTAAATCGTGTCATAGCGCAACGGGGAAAGCCAGCTAACCTTCGTTCTGACAATGGCCCTGAATTTATCAGTCACATTTTACAACAATGGTGTCAGGACAATGAAATCACACTGCAATACATACAACCAGGTAAACCAACACAAAACGCATACATCGAAAGAAAAAATGGAAGTATCAGAAGGGAATTATTAAACGCATACCTGTTTAACAGTCTGGCAGAAGTAAGGTGCCTTAGCGAAGAATGGAGGATAGATTACAATACCGAACGGCCACACAAATCACTCGGTTATCTGTCGCCTTTAAACTATGCACAGCAGTATTATCGAAAAATTAATAACTTAGAAAACTCTAATTAACCCTGGCACTAAAATAAGGGGAGCCTACACTGGTACCGAATTACCTGTTGCAGAAAAGAAAAGAACAAAACCCGGTGGCGCTGCGGTTTGGGAGAACACTGGTACGGGGGCAGGTGTACTGGGTCATCGCTTTAAATGCGGCTATGCTGCTGACACTGGCCTGGAACCTTTTGCGGAAACGCAATATTCTTGACCTTCCTGTGATCAGCTATCTTACTACCTTATTTTTTATGTACCTGGTTAATGCCGGTATCATTATTCGGGTCTTGTTGCGGGTTAAGAAGCTTGATCTGTAAGAAGCCGTCTAACCATACAATTCTGTTGCTGTTCGGGTAATTTCAATAAGAGAAGGACAGAAGAAAAAGAGAGAAAAAAGAGTACCTCGCATGGTTTATATCCTTCTCTTATAACTCTTTTTCTCTTGTCCTTCTCTTAGTGAAACCCAGCGATCTGGTACAAAGGCAAGTCCGTCATTTTAGACAGTTTACAGTAAAAAGCGCCCATTGTCGGGCAAACGTCGCGTGAATGACGGATGAATGGCCACGGGGCGCAGATAGTTTTGTATCAAAGAAAAATTTATGATACAGAACAAACTCAATCGTTTCAGCAAAACCCTGGTTCTATGCCTGCTGCTGGCAACGGTTACGCTCCATGCCCAGACACAGTTTCCTGCCACGAACCCCTTAAGCATATTGGAACTACCCGCAGAACCGCATGAACTGCCTTTTATATGGCGCGGCGATTCTATGCATGGCAGGTGGGATGCCCATGCGGCACTGCTGGTTCCCGTTACGCTGCCGCAATGCCCGAAGCAGTTTTATATGCAGTTCGACCTGGGTTCACCTTACTCTATGTTTTACGGACCCGTTTTGAATACCATCCGGGAAAAATACCCGCAGTCGGTACCGGTTGAAACTTCGGGCACCATCAGCAATTATCGGTTTTCCCTGGGTCGTATGCCGGTGCATGCAAAAGAAATGGTGGTGAAAATATTCGGCAGCGCCAACATCAACTGGCAGGATACCACTTCAGTAACGATCATTGGCACCATCGGCAGCGACCTGGTTCATGACCGGTTCCTGCTGATCGATTACCCGGGTTTACAAATGACCACGGGTGCAGAAGTTCCGCCAGTTATTGCCAGCCGTTTTACGCTTTCGCCTTTTATGTATGCGGCAGGCAGGATACTATTACCCGCCAATATCCGCGGCAAACAGCAGTTGCTGTATTTCGATACCGGTTCAAGCGCTTTTGGTTTCATGACCGATAAGAATACCAGCGAACAGTTAGCGGCGCCCGGCAGCAGCCCGGTTGCATTCAAAGTAAATTCATGGGGCAAACCATTGTCTGCTTTTACCTTACCTACGAATGAAAGCATTCTGTTCGGCGCTTTCAAAATACCATTGACAGAAACCACGTATGTAGAAGGTGTGAATGATTCCATGGTTCAGCAGATGATGAAGATGGGCATCAGCGGGCTGACGGGTAATAAACTCTTTTTGCAGTCGGTGTTGTTGCTGGATGTGAAGAATAAGCGGTTTGGATTACGTGAACGCTAAAAAAATTAACCATTTTTTCGCCACAGATTCACAGATTAGTTTAGAAAAAATCTGTGAATCTGTGGCGAAAAATATCCCGTTTCAAAAGAAACCATATTTTTATCGAAAGCCTTTTCATGCACAGACTCCTGCTTGCCATTAGTATTCTTTTTTCTTTATCAGCCAGCGCCCAGCAAAAACTGTATAATCCCTCCATCGATGTACAGCATTACCGGTTCGATATCAAAGTATCAGACGATAACGATACACTAAAGGGCCGCGCAGCCATAACAGTTCGTTTCACAGAAAAAACAGGGCTGGTATATTTAGATCTTAAGAATATCAATGATGCCGGAAAAGGTATGGTGGTAAATAGTGTATCAGAAAACGATCGTGCGCTTTCGTTTTCGCACCATCATGATTCTTTACTGATCGGTCTTGCCAAAGATGCTATAACCGGCGAAACAAAACAGTTTACCATCAACTATAGTGGTATTCCTGCAGATGGTTTGATCTTCAGTAAAAACAAAGCGGGTGAGCGTACCATATTCGGCGATAACTGGCCCAACCGCGGACGCAACTGGTTGCCCTGCAAGGACCATCTTTCGGATAAGGCCTCGGTTGAATTTATTGTGACCGCGCCTTCGCATTATCGTGTAGTGTCTAACGGTCTGAAACAGGAAGAAACAAAACTGCCCGGTGATTATACACGTACTCACTGGAAAGAAACCGCACCGATCCCCACCAAGATCATGGTGATTGGTCTGGCAGATTTTGCCGTGAGTGACCAGGTTATGGCCAATGATATTCCCGTTACCAGCTGGATCTTCCACAAACAGAAAGAGGCGGGGTTTTATGATTATGCGCCCGCTGCGGAGATCCTCCGTTTTTTTAATGACAGGATCGGGCCGTATGCTTACCAGAAACTGGCCAATGTGCAATCCAACACCATTTTCGGCGGTATGGAAAATGCAGGCGCCATCTTTTATGCCGAGAGCAGTGTTACTGGTAAACAAAAAATCATGGGCTTACTCGCGCATGAAATAGCCCACCAGTGGTTTGGCGATGCCGCCACCGAAAAGGACTGGCCGCATATCTGGCTGAGCGAAGGTTTTGCAACAGAAATGTCGCAGTTATACTTAGAACATAAGTATGGCGCCGATACCATGACCAGTATGTTGAAAAAGAACCGGAAAACCATTCTCGCATTTACCAAAAAAGAAAAAGTACCGGTAGTAGATACCAGCAAAGGCAAAGAGATCATGAAACTGCTCAACACCAATTCTTACCAGAAAGGTGGCTGGGTACTGCACATGCTTCGCCGTGAGTTGGGGGATGAGTTATTCTGGAAATGCATCCGCACCTATTACGCCACTTACCGCAACAGCAATGCTTCGAGCAGCGATCTGCAGCAGGTAATGGAGAAAGTTTCCGGTAAGAATATGGATGTGTTTTTTAAGCAGTGGTTGTATGTGCCGGAAAATCCTACACTAGATATAGTATGGAACTATGATGATAAAAACAAACAGGTAACTGTGCGGGTGAAACAACAAACCGGGTATGTATTTTCAGTTCCGCTGGAGTTGCAGTTTGTGGATGGTGCGGGTAATAAAACGATGAAAACGGTACGTGTTTCGGAAAAAACAAATGAGTATATATTACCGGTTAACAGTAAGCCAGCACTTGTAGAGGTCGATCCTAATTGCAAATTATTATTCGAAGTCAGCATCAGTCCTCTGTGAACCTCTGTGTCCTCCGTGCCTCTGTGGTAAAGAACATACTCCATCGATCAGAGCGAAGGCTTTACCACAGAGGCACGGAGGACACGGAGGTTCACAGAGAGAGATTACTTCACTTCAAACTCCATTACCCCCACCCCCGCCTGCCCCGCAGCAGTGAGCCCCTGTACAATGGCCACATATTTTCCTTTACGGTCTGAAGTATAGAGTTCTACTTTTCCTTTGCCCTTGCTGGCGCTTACATTGGGCGACCAGTATAATACGTTGCGGAAATCGGGGATACGGGAAGCTGTTTTTTCGGGGGTATCGTAAACGGGTGTGTAATATTCTTTGTTAGACTGCAGGCTTTCATAATCGATCACGATGGCGCGGGGATTGAGTTCGTAGCCTGCCAGGTCGTTTTTGTAGGTATGCCAGTTCATGATCCCTTTAAAAGAACTGTTGCCGATAAAATAGCGATAGTTGACCACTTCCAGTTTTTTCATTTTCAATGGATCAAATGCCATGAGTTTCTCCACGTCAAATACCGGCACGCCATCTACCAGCAGTAATGGATCAGCATCAAAAAAATCGTTCCGGTTAAGATCAAGCAGGGGTATGCGGAATGAACCCTGGCGCTTGCGCACATCCATATAGGCTACATATTCGCGCATCACTTCTTCCATGGTGCTGAAGCGTGTATAGTTATCGAGAAAATAGGTGGCATTGGGTTTCTGAAAAAAAGTACTGGTATCTGTGTAAACACCAAAGCGTTTTAGCTGCTCTCCTGTATATACATTCTGTACCTGTGTTGCCAGGTTATGTTCAAGCAAAGCCGCTTCCTGTGTTTTGGGCAGGTAAAAGCGGGGCAGTTTAGTAGCTGTAAAGTTTTCAAAGAACGGACTGCTGATCTCAATACGCGCAAGACTATCTGTAGCAGGCGCAGTTTGAACAATGATTTCTGAAGCGCCTTTGATGGTCGGCATTTCAAACATCAGTTTGCCTGTTGCATCACTCAGCGCCGGCATAAAAGCAGTGGCCGCGCCCGGTGCAGAAGCATAGGCTTCCACACCTGCCAATGTATTACCGGTTGTGCCATGCACTACTTTGCCGGTAACGATATGGCCATTGTATTCAGGAGCATAAGTAAAGACAGGTTTTTTATCCTGCAATACATCGTTCCACTGAAACCTGCGCCAGCCCTGGGTAAGCATCAGGTTGTCCATGTCTTTTATTATCGCGGGCGTTACATCCTTAAAATAATAGGTGGGGGATTCAATATTCCCTTTGAGGTCCGATGTTAACCACAAGTAGGTATTGATATCTGTTTGTTCAACGCCCTGGAGTTCATCCAGTTGGTACACGGCCATCGACATATCAGCATCCGCACCAATACCCTTGTTGTCGGTTGCCTGTATCTCTATCGGAACTTTTACACGTGTGCCGTAACTGGCGCTTTTTGTTTGCAAACTGATTGTAAGCGGGTTACCCGGGTATTTAAAATACAATCTTTCACAAACAGGCTGCCTGGAAGAAGTAAACACGGTGAAATGTGTAATGCCATCACCCAGTTTATTCTTGTCAATGGAAAACAAAGCCTTCCCGTTTTGTACCGTCGCCTGCAAAACTGCTTTTGTCATTTGTCTTGTATGCGCAAGCAGGTACAGTTCTCCGCCAGGCTGTTTATTAGTAGATACCTGTACAGATATTTTTTCTCCCACGCTATCACTCAGCTGCATTACATAACCTTCCGCAAATACCTGCGGCAATGCAACCGTTACAGGAGTACCTTGTATGTCTATGACAGCTTTATAAGTGTGTGCCGATTGCGGTGTAAAAGAAAAACTGCCCATCCCGAATGTACCCGACTGAAACTGTGCCACGGTAGCATTCTGTTCGTCTACAATACGCCCGCTGCAATTGATCCCTTTTCCATCGGTTGAGGTGGCTTTAAATGCTATACGCGAAGAAATGCTGTTGACAAGGTTTCCTCCTTCAGGAAAAAAACGGATATCGGGAGGATCCTGTTTGGTGGAAGCAAAATTGTCCCTTTGCTTTTGTGTGTTTACGATGGTAATTCGTTTCTCAAAAAAATAATCCGCTCCCATATTTTTCATCCAGTTGGTATAGGCGCGTAGTTTGTAATTACCCGACTGCAGGGTAACCGGCAGGTAAACTGAGCCGTTACCTTTACCATCTTCCATACCGATCTTTACCTGGGCAGCCGGTGTGTTGGTTGCATCCAGTATCTCTACATACGCCACTTTGCTGATTCCGAGCGGCTGGTGCAGGGATGCATCTACATTGTATAGCTTGAACCATACCAGGTCGCCCGCGAGGTAAAAATCACGGTCGGTATGCATGTACAGTTTTTCCTGTAATACTTTCTCTGCATAGTTCCTGAGCCTGGCCTGTGGTTCATCCTGTGCTTTCAGTAAAAAGCAGCCAAGCAATGCCGGTAATACCAGCAGCTTTTTTATTGATCGAACAATCATCGTATGGTTCATGAATTTTTTCATTTAGGGCCAGAATGCGGGTTTAACACTGGATCCCAGTAAACGGCAATCCACACAGGTTGGCTTGGCGGCATACGCATACAGTATCGCACCGGTAGGCGTTGCATCAGCAACATTGGTAAGTGTATAAGCGCCTGAAGCAATAAAAGCATCCAGGGTGTCGTTCTCGTTCTTCACTCTTATTTCCGGACCGCAAAACCTGTCCCAACTCCACCCGGGTACCTGGTTCTTGCTGATCCATATCCGCTGTTCGCGCTCCTGTGTTACTTCGATAAAACCGACGGCTAACTCTTCTGCATTGGTAATACAACGGATATTGCCAGTATTGTCTGATGGCTGCGCATCGAATATCGATCCTAACTGTTCTGTATTTTTTCTCACCTGCTCGAGGAACATGTGTCCCTCACGGCTTACAGCGCGTTGTTTTACCAGGATGGTGTACAGCTGATCAAATTTCCACGAACCGGGTTCGATATATACCAATGGCTTTAACGCAATGATATCTTCTGAAAGCTGTTCAGAAGTAGCGGTCACAATTTTGCTGGCTATATTCTTTTGCCAGCACCGGTACTTTAATGTATCATGACTGAACCTCACAGAATCGGAATAAGCGACAAATTTGCTGCCATTTGACTTAAAGCCCAGTTTTAGTGTACTCATATAGTCCGAACGAAACTCCCATGTCTCCTCATAGCTATACTGGTAATACCGGCTTTTCCCCGAAGGGTCATGTGTATTTGCATAGATCTGCACGCCATCGGCCTGTTTTGTCCATGAAATACTGTCTATCGGCGGCGTGGTACGAACAGATGAGTATGTCGATACGTATTCTTTCCCGTTCGAGGTTTTAATATATATCCTGTACTGGTCGTTGGCGTTCAGGGTCAGTTGTGGTACAGTATATTTTCCTTTGCTGGTTTCTGTCAATACAATGGGGGTTGTGTTTGTTTTTCCTTCAATACGTACGATCGCTTTGGCTTCATACGTGATCATGGCTGTGTCGGAAAGTTTGGTGGTACGCGACAAAGTGATCGTTGTAGGACCTGTGCCGCTATTGATATAACCCTCTACTACCAGGAAAGAACTGGCGGGCAGATCCAGTTTAGGGACATACTTTTCCCTACAGGCGTATGCCAGCAGCAGGATCCATACAAAAGTTATCGCTGTTTTTTTCATTACATCCGTGGTACTACCAACAAGTTTTATTTTCTCCAAACAATACATGTATGATTCATTACTGTTTTCGTTTAGGGCCAGAATGCGGGTTTGGTACTTGAACCCAGCAGGCGGCAATCAACACAGGCGGGAGTGGCGGCATAGGCTCTGATTATTCGCCCGGAACCCGGGGCCACTTCATGAACATTTGTCAATAATAACCCTCCCATAAAAACCGCTTCAAGGCTGTCAGAAGCATTTAACAAAGATTCTTCGGGCTTACAATTTCTGTTCCATCGCCAGCCGGGTACCTGTAATTTGTTGATCCATATCCGTTGTTCCCGCTCCTGGGTCACCTCTATAAACCCTACTGCAATCTCTGCCGCATTGGTGATACACCGGATATTGCCATTATTGTCTGATGGCTGCGCATCGAATATTGAACCCAACTGTTCCGTATTCCTTCTTACCTGTTCGAGAAACATGTGTCCTTCACGGCTAAGGGCACGTTGTTTTACCAGGATCGTGTACAGGTGATCCAATTTCCAGGAACCGGGTTCTATATATACCAATGGTTTTAAAGCAATGATATCCTCCGAAAGCTGCTCTGATGTAGCGGTCAGGATACTGCTAAGCGTATTATTCTTCCAGCACCGGTACTTTAAGGTATCATGCAGGAACCTGACGGAATCAAAATACCCAACAGAATGGCTGAACCCCGTTGGATTGGCCCGTGTGATCGGTACGGGAACGGTAACGAGTTTTAGTGTACTCATATAAGCCGAATGGAACTCCCATGTCTCATCAAAAGTATACTGGTAATACCTGGTCTTACCGGAAGGATCGTGTGTGTTTGCATAGATCTGCACACCATCGTTTTGTCTTATCCATGAAATACTATCGATCGGCGGCGTGGTACGTACCGATGAAAAGCCAGATACATACTCTTTCCCATTGGTGGTTTTGATATATACCCGGTACTGGTCGTTTGCGTTAAGTGTTAGTTGTGGTATGGTGTATTTTCCTTTGCTGGTTTCCGTCAATACTGTCGGCACGGTATTTAGTTTTCCTTCAATACGTACGATCGCTTTGGTTTCATACGTGATCATGGCCGTATCGGTAAGCTTGGTGGTGCGCGACAAAGTGATGGTGGTAGGGCCGGTACCGCTATTGATAAACCCTTCCACCACCAGGAAAGAACTGGCCGGCAGATCGAGTTTGGGTACATACTTTTCCCTGCACGCTGAAGCCAGCAGGATAAGCAGGCAATATGTGATATATTTTTTCATAATCGCTGCTTAAAATCTGATATTATAATTGATATAAGGTATGGCCGTTCCGAATATGGATAACTTATAACCGTTCACTACGCCACGCTCAGATACATAATACACCGAGTATGGATTTTTATTGGCGGTCAGGTTATATACCCCTACCGAAAATGAGTTGTGAAAACGTTGGTGTATTTTATGATTGCCTTCTATGTTCACAGAAAAATCCATTCTGAAATAGGAAGGGATCCGGTACACGTTCCTGTCCGAATACAGTGTACGCTGCGATCCTGCATAAAAATAACGGCCAATCGGAAGCGTGATGGGACGACCGGTACTGTACGTCGTATTCAGCGACATGCTGAACCTATGTGATACGCGGTAATTACCTACAAAGGTAAAATCATGTGGCTTGTCGTAGTTGGCCGGATAATACGCGCCTTTGTTGATGAGGTTACCCTGCGTGGTATCGTTCATCTGCAAAAGGGTTCTCGAAAAAGTATAGCTTATCCAGCCATTAAATTTACCCGTTGCTTTTTTCAGCATTACTTCCAGTCCATAGGCTTTGCCCCTGGTACTGAGTACATCTGTTTCTATGTTGTGGTTAAGTACCAGTTTTGCCCCGCTTTTATAATCGAGATAATCAGTAATGTTTTTATAATATACCTCCACTGAAGTTTCTATTGTATTGGATTTGAAATTATGGTACAGTCCCAATGATACCTGGTCGCCATACTGTGGTTTTATATTGGCATCGCTCAGTTTCCAGATATCGGTTGGCGCAATGGCCGCTGTGTTGGAAATCACATGTATGAACTGCCGCTGTGTGTTGTATCCTGCTTTAATGGAAAAATTCTCGTTCACCAAATACCTTGCGGATATCCTGAATTCGGGACCTCCGTAATTTTTTATCCCTTCGCCTTTACCGTAAACCGTGGAGCCTATCCGGTTGGTTTCTGTTTTAGGGATGCCGGGTGCATAGTGATTAACAGTACCCGGTCCCAGGTAGGTATAAAAAGCGTACCGTACCGCGCCCTCCACAGAAAAGTCGGGAGTGAATGTAAATTTATCGCCGAGGTATAAAGCCGTTTCCAACGCTTGCTCACCACTCATCTCATCAAGCTTAACGCGTGATTTATCGCCAAGAGGCGCGTATTTGCCGGGGTAGAGTTTGTAAAAGATACTGTTGACGCCGAACTCTATCGTTTGTTTGGAATCAACATAATAATTCACATGCGCTTTAAAATAGGACTGGTTGATATCAAACCCCAGCTTGTACGCATTGACAGGATTCGCATCGCTGGTGATGCCGTAATTGTACCTGTCAAACCCACCTGCAAGCACTGTGTACCACTTGTTGTTGAATACATGTTTCCATTTGAGTGACAGGTTCTGGTTGCCATAATGATAACTGGTATCATTGTTCAGAGCAAAATTATCGCGGCTAAGATAGCCGGTGAAATAGAGGTTGTTCTTTTTATTGATCTCATGCGACACATTGAGATTCATATCGTAAAAACCGGCTTTGCTGTTCTTGTATTCTGCCGGTAATAAATTGAGCAACCAGTTGCTGTAGGTTGTTCTGGCACCGAAAATAAAAGAACTCTTTTCTTTGGCCAGTGGCCCTTCAATATTGATCCTGCTGGTGATGAGTCCGATACCTGCTGAACCGGTCACATTCTTTTTATTTCCTTCCCGGCTGTTTACTTCCAGTACAGAGGAGAGGCGACCGCCGTATTTGGCCGGTATCACGCTTTTATACAACTGCACATCCTTTACCACTTCGGGATTGAAGGCAGAGAACATGCCAAAGAAATGCGAGGGATTAAATACGGTAGCGTCATTAAACAAAATCAGGTTCTGGTCAGATGAACCACCACGTACATTCAAACCCGTACTGGCTTCGCCTACTGATTTTACACCGGGCATAGTCAATACCACTTTTAATATATCCGCTTCACCAAAAGCAACAGGCACCTGTTTGATCGCTTTGATATCAATTTTCTGTACGCCCATCGTCATGCCGCGTATCTGGCTTGATTTTTCTGAGGATACGGTCACATTGCGTAAGGCTGTTACCTGCGGCTGCAGGTCGATATTCATCCTGCCCTCGGTGTACACCATCAACTGGCGGCGTGTATCGCGAATACCCAGGCTTTTTATATTGATCGTATTGCGTCCACGCGGAACCGCCAGTGAATAATATCCATACTGGTCGCTGACCACGCCTGTTTTACCATTGCCTAAAATTACCGAGGCGCCGATAACGGGTTCGCCGGTTTTTGCATCACGCAGGTAGCCGGCAATGGTCACAGTTCCCGGCGGCAGACTGCCCCTGGGTTTGGCACCGATCGCGTATAATTTATTTTCGAGAGTAGCGGCCTGTTCATTTTGTTCGTCGGCAACGGTATCTTTTTGGGTATTGACAATTGCTGCTGTAGTAGTTGTTTTTGCCACATCATCCAGCAGGTTTTCGGCCATCGCTGTTTTTACGGTGATACTCTTGCTGATAAAAATATTTTTCTGGTGATCCCTCGCAAAAACAAGCAGTGTATTGGCGAATGTGAGTCTCAGAACATCGTTCAACAACTGATCGGTAACAGTGATATCCACCTTCGCACTATCGAAATGTGCGGTGTTATAATAAAACCGGTAGCCGGTACGCTGTTCCAGCGCCAGCAGAAATTTTTCCATGGGCATTTCCCTGAACTCGCCTGTTATACGCGGACCCGCCGTATCGGTTTGCGCATGTAGCTGCAAACAACAACAGTTGAGGATCCATAAACAACCTGCGATAAAAAAATATTTTTTCATTGGCCTTGGGCTTTATGCCTTACTGATTATTTCAGGGTATTGTAATACGCAACAATACTCAGCAGCGATTTTTCTACTTCGTCTTTTTTGAACTTTAACCTGTTGCTGCGGATGTATTGCTGCAACTCAGGTTTCTTATCTTTTAATGCATTCAATAACCCTCTTTGGGTGTCTACATGGTAATACTCGTTTCCCTTGCGTACAAAAAAATCATTTTTGTATTCGATGTAGTTCCACAACCCTTCAATCTGGGTGACTTTTGATTGCAGGGTTTTATATTCCTTTTTTAAAAGAGAGGCTGTATGACCATTGTACAAAAGATCATAAAATCCTGTAGGAAGCGACCGTTTGCTATCGTCTTCCACAATACGGATATGTGTATGTCCATGAATCGTAAAAAAAGCGATCTTATCATGAAATAAACCGACGCTGAAAATACCGGAAGGGTCCTTTGTCAGGATCTCATTTTTTACAAGATCGAATTTCAATGGTACATTCTCGTAGCGTATGTTATCATACATGATCACACCGCTCACAAAATCGACGGATGCAAAAAAGGGGTGTCCCTGCTGTATGGTATGATAATATTCCTTGTATTCCGGTCCATTATACAATGCAGCGGGAACCGCCATGAAATGATGGTATTGCCCAATGGTATTCGCAATGGCTGCCGCACGTATGGCGCTGTCTGCAGCAGGTGCTTGTGCCGAGACAAGGGTACAACATGAAAAAAAGGATATAACACCGGATAGCAGGTAGTTCCGTTTGGGGATAGTCATGGTTTTAATTGATAGTCAATAATAACGATTTATTAGCTTGATAAAAATGTATCATGTGTTTTTTCGGTAAACAGCCGGATATTCCCTTTATTCTCTGCAAACCTTCGTGTTTTCTTAGTGCCTTAGTGTCTTGGTGGTTCAATAAAAACCAGAACCACCAAGACACTAGGGCACAAAGTTGGCACAAAAAAAAGCGGACCCAACAGATCCGCTTTTCTTTTTTAGTATTTCGCCGCCTCATCGGGCTTGGGTAATGTTTTTTTGATAAAGTTCCGCAGGCTCTGGTTACTCGTTTCCAGGTCGGGTTTGCGCAGGTACATCATGTGACCGCTGCGGTAGCCTTCCCAGCTCATCCTGTCTTTCAGTTTACCACTTGGGTCCATCTGCCACATATTGTATTTGGCGTTGAAGTAGTCGCAGGCGCCGTCATAATAACCCGACTGTACCAGCACATGCAGGTAAGGGTTCTCGGCCATTGCCTGGCGAAGGTTTTCGCCGGAGCGATCGCCGGTACGGTCCCATGGGTTTACGGGTCCGAACATATAATAGCGCAGATCGGTTTTGTATTTCAACTCATCACGCAGGTACATATTGATAGCCGGTGTAAATGAATGTTCCCATGAGATAAGCTCTGCATTAAAATCGGGTGATTCACCACCATCCCTCCTGTCAATTCCTTTGTATCTTGAATCAAGACGGCCGACTGTAAATCCTTTATCGCGCAGCAGCTCTTTCCAGAACAGGCTGGTAGAAATATCAAGGTTGTTCTGAAGGATCACTTTTTCCGGCAGTCCTGAATACCTTGCCATCTTAGCCGCTATCTCTTTGCGTTTGGCTTCTTCCAGGAAACCGCCTTTGGTCATGGCGGGGATCAGTTCATTAATGGTAAACTGTTCAACCTCGGGCAGCATGGCTGTCAGGTCTTTTTTCTGCAGGTCGGCGGGCAGCGCCTTGTGGTACCAGGCAGTGGCGGCATAGTATGGCAAGCGCAAAGCGGCTTCCATCACACTGCCTCTTTCAATACCCAAACCTGTAGGGGATACCAATACTACACCGTTCAGGAACATCCAGTGTGCATTCTGCAGTTCCAGTGCGAGACCTGATACGCGGTTGGTACCATAGCTTTCGCCGATCAGGTACTTGGGAGATGCCCAGCGGTTCATCCTAGATACAAAAGTGTTGATCCATTCGGCCAGGTATTTGATATCCGCCCTTACGCCAAAAAACCTGCTTGTTGGAATGTCTTTACTAATGGCCCTGGAAAAGCCTGTATTCACGGGATCTATATATACTATGTCGGCCACATCCAGTATCGAATGTGGATTATCTTTCAGTCCATAAGGCTGCAAAGGATACCCTTCATCATCCACATTTAATAAACGCGGGCCGGTATAACCCAGTTCCATCCATACAGATGGTGTGCCGGGGCCGCCATTAAAAGAGATCACCAATGGTCTTGCCGCGCGGTCTTTTACATCGGTTCTTTCGTAGTAGGTAAAGAATACACCGGCCTGTACTTTTCCTTCTTCATCCCATACGGGCATCATACCTGCGGTGGTTTTGTAAGGTATGCGGCTACCCTTGATGGTTACTTCGTGTTCACTCGTAACGGTTGCCTCGGGGTTAAACGGAATATTGTAGATGGCAGTTCTTGCATCACCGGCACCCGTTGCTGTAGTAGCCGTTGTGGTTGACGGATTACCCCCGGAAGGGTTGCCCCCCTGTGGTCTTTGTGCAAGCAAACCGGTAGCCAAACAGATAGCTACACAGGTAAGAAAATGTTTTCTCATGTTCAGTAGTTTGATGGTAAGCGATTGGCAGATAAATAATGAGGAGCGAATATAATGAAGCCTGGCAAACATTTTGTCCCATTCCCTGTAAGAGCCTTACCAGTCGGTGAACCTTGTAACAATGGACTAAAATTCTTTGTCCGGCTCCTCCCTCTTTTTCTTCTCTTTTTCTCCTACCCTCTTATTGAAACTTTCCGCCAGTCGGGAGGCCTGGTTTCAATAAGAGGGTAGGAGAAAAAGAGCAAAGGAGATGTAGGCAAATAGTTTAATATCCTGGTATCAGGAAATATATTGACCAATGGCGGCCATGATTGCCTGGACATTCATAACACCACTCTGCCTCCATTGGATATTTCCTTCCCTGAAAAGTATCAATGTTGGTACGCCCTGTACCTGGTAGGCATTTGCGGTTTGAGGACTTTTATCAATATCTATTTTGATGATGGTCAACTGATCGCCGACGGTACGTTTAAGCTGTTCCAGTATGGGTGCCATGGTTTTACAGGGGCCGCACCAGGTGGCGGTAAAATCTACCAGTACAGGTTTACCGGAAGAAATGAGTTGTTGAAATGCGTTCATTAGATATATGTCCATCAAAATTATGCCAAATCCCTCTGCGCGAACTCTCCGTCCTCCCGTTCTCTGCGGTGAAAACCTGCCGGGATAGCAGAGATTACCCATTATGGGGATTTTTTTTCACCGCAGAGAACGGGAGGACGGGGAGTTCGCGCAGAGGGGTTTGTTACAACCGTGATTTCCCCCGGCGGTACGTGTAAAACACCCAAAAATCCTATTGTCTACATAAATGGCATAGTTTTCGAATCATATAAGAAAATCCAATTCTTATGAGCAAGTCGTCGCTCCCCATACAGCAGGCATTGCAGTTATTGCATAGCATCAAACCATTGACGCGACCGATGGAAGCGTACCTGAAAGCTTATCTCGAGGTCAGGTCGTATCATCCCCAGGAATATTTATTACGGAACGGAGAAACCTGTAACAACCTGTTTTTTATTTCTGAAGGACTGGTACAGATATTCTGTGACGACCACCCCCTCATGGAAATACAGGGCAAAGAGATCTGTAACTGGTTTTTACTCGAAGGCGACCTGGCCATTTCAGTAGAAAGCTTTTTTGGAAGGGCCCCTTCGGATGAATACATACAGGCGATTGAGCCTACCACCACTGTCAGTATTTCTTATGAAGGATTACAGGATGTGTATGCAGCTTTTCCCGAATTCAATTACCATGGCCGTGTACTTACACAAACCTATTATATCAAAGCGATCCGTCAGTTGAAAGCATTGCGGTATAAACGTGCCGCCGACAGTTACCGTTACCTGGAAACGCATTGCCCTGATTTGATCAAACGTGTTCCGGCCAGGCACCTGGCAGGGTATCTTGGTGTAGATGAAACTTATGTAAGCGCATTGGGTAACCGTCGTAAAACCTTAGCATAACCCTCTCTGTGAATCTCTGTGTCCTCCGTGCCTCTGTGGTAAAGCATTCGCTTTGATCAATGGAGGATGTTCTTTACCACAGAGGCATGGAGAGCACAGAGGTACACAGAGATAATATTAGTTCCCTCCTCCCACACGGTTCTGCTCATCCTGCGAGCCGCTGTTTCTCCGGCGGGGTTGCGAGCCCGGTGTGTTTGTGCCAAAACGGAAGGTAAATGTGAGTGTCACCTGGCGTATATCGGGACGCGAAACGGCTTTTACATCCACATCGCTGTAACGGACAACACTGCTGAATTTCTGCCACGCAAACGGGTCGCGTATATTCAGCCGCAGGGTGCCTTTGGTTTGCATGATCTGTTTCTGTAAGGCAAATCCTATAAAATAAACAGGGTCTATCACCGCCAGCTGGTCCACTGTTTTGTGACGGTAGAAACCACTCACTTCTCCCGTGAACCCTTTGGCTTTGTTGAAAGTGAAACTATTGGTCACATTTACCATGAATGAAACAAACGCCATATCAATAGGGTCGTTGTTGTAAATACCCTTGTAGTGATTGCGATAGATATTGGTAAAGAAATTGGTGTTCCACCAGGGCGTAAAGCTGGCGGGGGCCGTAATGGATAGTCCAAAGTTGGTAAACCGTGCAAGATTCTCCGATGTATTAAAAGTGATCTTGTCCGCCGCATTCTGTCTTAGTATCTGCGAGATCACATTATTGGTGGTATTGTAGTTAAGTGTGAAGATGTATTTTGATTTCAACGCATAGCTTAGTTCTATGTTATGCGTGAATTGCGGTAACAGGTAGGGATTGCCCACACGGTAGGTAAGCGAGTCGAGAAAAAAGGTGAACGGGTTCAGGTCCTGGTAATTGGGACGTGTAACCCGCCTGCTATAAGAAAGCGTAAGCTGGTTGCTCTTATCCGCCGCATAACTTACAAACAGGCTCGGGAACAGGTTGGTGAAATTGCGTTTGAACGATGAATCATTCAACACCTGCTTACCATGTGCGATGGTATTCTCCAGGCGCAACCCACCCTGCAACGACCATTTTTTGATCTGTGTATTGAAGTTAACATACACGGCATTGATATTCTCATCATACAGAAAATGATTCGAACGCGAATCATTTACCCAGCTTCCATCGGGCAACTGGCGGGTGTACGCAACCAGGTTATCATTGGTTACCCAACTGCTTTTTACCCCCGCCTCAAACCGGCCATTCTTCAATGGTTTGGTAAAGTCCGATTTGAACGACCATATATCGATAAGAGAAGGAATATTTCCTTTGAGATAAATTGTCGGCCCCACTTTACTACCCACCGAATTGTATGCATTGGTGGTGAGCAGCATACTCGACACATTACTGTACGTTACATAATCAAGATCGGCGGTCAGTTCTGTTCCGGTGGTATCAAAACTGTGTTTCCAGTTAAAGTTGCCGGTAAAGTTTTTGAATTTGGTCCTGTTATCTGTAACCGATTCAAGACTCGATACCACCGTTCCGCTTGCATCTTTTATAACTGAATGGGTAGTGGGCGTAGGGTGGCCGTTAAAAGTAAAACCACTGACTACAATGCCAAACACATTTTTCTTATCGGCTGCATAATCCAGCCCCAGTTTCAACGCATGATTAAAGTTGCCAAATTTAAAATTTGTCTCCATTTGTGATGAGCCATCGGGTAAGCCTCCGGTATAAAAATTCCTGTCGAGTTTCAACTGGTTCCTGCCACGGAAATAGTTGGGATTATAGTTACCAAAGAAATTGATCTTGTTTTTCCGGTAATTAAAATTGAAACTGTTCTGCGATTTGGGCATCATATACAAAGTACCCGCCGGGTTAAAGATGCTGGTGGTGGCCCCCAGTGTCACACTCCCGTTAAACCCTGCTGCTTTTCCTTTTTTGGTTTTGATATTGATGATACCCGAATTACCCGCAGCATCATATTTACTCGAAGGATTGGTCATGATCTCCACCTGGTCAAGCGCAGAGGCAGGCATATTCTTTAACAGGTTGGCGAGATCGCCAGACGACATATAGGTTGGCTTACCATCCAGCATAACGATCACACCGGCTTTACCACGCAGGCTGATGGCCCCATCGTTGTTTACACTTACGCCTGGTGATTTTTCAAGTATATCCATGGCAGTAGCGCCTGCGCTCGATGGTGAGGCATCTACATTCACAATGGTTCTGTCAATCTTGGTTTCGATAAAAGGCTTTTTGGCCTGTACCACTACTTCATTGATCTCTTTGGAAGCCACCTGCAATGAAATGGGTGGCAACGAAATATCTGTTGCGCCCGCATCAAAAGGGGTTGAATTGTTTTTTACAAACCCGACCAAAGAAACCGAAGTGAAATATTTACCCGGTTTGATATTGACAAATTCATACTGCCCATCCTGCGCCGATACAGCCAGTTTGGCCAGTGATGAATCTGTTACACGCAGTAATGAAATAGTGGCTGATTGAACGGGGTTTCCCTGCTCGTCTTTTACAGTACCGGATATCCTGATGGTGGTTTGTGCAAACCCGGTGGCAGATAGTATTGACAGTAAAAGGTAAAGCGTAACTTTTCTGATCATAAGCGCAGTCTTATGATAGTAAAGTTTTAGAGAATCACCGTTTACGAAATGTCAAAAAAGGACGAAGCGTGAGTTTATCTGGTCGAGAGGGCGTTTCCGGGAGATGAATGTCGAAAACCGTTGACGTTTTTTTACATTCGGTCCGGCCGCTGAAAGCGGCCTGACCGATGGCACATACTATCTGTATATATCTATATTATAAAAACAATGATTTACGACATACTATTAGCTACCGTTAAAATCAATGAACGCTACTTTGAGTACTGAGTCCAATAGCGAAGAAAATGCTGCAGGCCAATGCCATCGGTCGGGCCGCTTTCAGCGGCCGGACCGAATCACATCTCGTCAGTAAGAGCGAACACCGGTTTGCGGTACATCCATTGGCCGCCGGTAAAATCGGGAAACTCTACCGTTTGATTGCCCAATTCAATCGAACGTTCACTCAATGGTGTAATAGCGCTCCAGGCCGCAGCATCATATACATCCATCGGTGTTGGAATTTTTCGTTTGATGGACTCTACCAGTGCATGCACCACAAAGAAATCCATCCCGCCATGACCCGCACCTTCTGCACTTTTCGTCCACCTGGCCCATAATGGGTGATCGTATTTATCGAGCCATGCCTGTGCCGCTTCCCACTGGTGTGACTTTGGTGATTTATCCTGTATATAGAGACTCTTGTTTACATCCATCCAGATACCCTCTGTACCCTGCACGCGGAAGCCCAGTGAATAGGGGCGTGGCAGGTTGGTATCATGCTGTAGCAATATTGTTTCACCATTCGCGCAGTTGATGGAGGTGGTGACCACATCCCCTAACTTGAACTGCACTTTGGCATTGGGATGACTGGCCCCACCCTGTTTTACTATATGGTTATGCAATCCCCTTGCTTTGGATGAAAAAGAGCAGAGTGATAAAAACCGGTTACCCCTGTTGATATTGATATAATGCGCCAGCGGTCCTATACCATGTGTAGGATACAGATCACCATTGCGGTGAACAGAATGTTCCGTGCGCCAGTGCGCCTCCGAAAATCCTTTCTCGCCAAACTCCACACCATGTCCGTAAGGGTTAACGCCATCATTGAATTTTACTTCGCGCAGATCGTGCTGGTAGCCTCCCTGTAAATGAATGATTTCGCCAAACAGTCCCTGGCGTACCATATTCAGGATGGCCATCACATCGCGGCGGTAACAAACATTTTCCATCATCATCACATGCGCGTTGTGTTTTTCTGCGGCATGTACCACTTCCCAATGATCTTCCAGTGTGATGCCGATGCATACTTCTGATCCCACATATTTGATGCCTGCATCCAGTGAACCCAGTATCATTTGCTTATGCCATTCCCATGGTGTGGCGATGATGATGCCGTCGAGTTTGGTTTTGGACAGCATCTGTTTCCAGGCGTTTACATCACCGGTAAATATCTCCGGCATCTTCTTCCCGCTTTTGGTGATCATTTCGCGGGATGTTTTGAGCATACGCTCATCTATATCGCATATCGCTACCAGATCCACATCCTTTCTCTGCAGCAACAGGTCAAGATGGTTCTGGCCACGGAGACCTACGCCAATGATGGCCATCTTTACTTTGGTATCGTCTGCTTTGGCGAATAATACATTGGGCATAACCGCCATGGATGCGGCTGTCAAACCTGTGAGTTTTACAAATTCTTTCCTGTTCATGGTGTGCAATGGTTTTGGGGTGGTTGCTATTCAATAAAAGAAGAACGAAGAAAAGAAGAAAAACAAGACAGTTCATCGAATGTCTTCTTTTACTTTTTTTCTTCGTTCTTCTTTATCGTACTGTATTTTGGTATTTTTCTCTGTGAACCTCTGTGCCCTCCGTGCCTCTGTGGTAAGGCCTTCGCTCAGATCGACGGTGGATGTTCTTTACCACAGAGGCACGGAGGGCACAGAGGTTCACAGAGTTTTGAATTAGATCAATGTTTTTTCGGATGGGGCCTGTTAGAGCCGGGACGCTGCTGCCTGTTCGGAGGACCGCTACGACGCATCTTACCCCTCGGGCCGCCACCACCCGTGCGTGGGTTATAGGCCGGTGTTTCACCAAACTGTTCGGGTACCTGCGCTTTAGTAACGGCATGGCCGAGTAATTCTTCTATCTGCGCAAATTTCCGCTGTTCCGCTTCGCTGATGAAAGTGTAGGCCGTGCCTTCACTCGCCGCTCTGGCCGTACGGCCTATGCGGTGTACATAATCCTCGCCATCATTGGGTACATCGAAATTGATCACCAGGTCAATATCTTCAATATCAATACCGCGGCTGAGGATATCGGTGGCCACGAGGATCTTCAGTTTTTTATTCCTGAAATCCTGCAGCACCTGCTCGCGCTGCGCCTGCTCGAGATCGGAATGGATCTCTTCTATGGAGAACCTCGCGCGCTTGAGTGTGCTGGCCAGTTGTTTTACATTGTGTTTTTTGGAACAGAAAACGATCACGCTCTGGAAATCGCGTTTGCTGAGGATATCTTTTATTAATGGGATCTTTTGCGGCTCATATACCACAAAAGCTTCCTGTACGATCTGCTCCGGTGGTTTGGAAACGGCGATATTGATCTCTACCGGTTCATGCAGGATCTTACGGGCCATTTCGCGCATTTTCATGGGCATGGTGGCCGAGAACAGCAGGTTCTGTCTTTTTTTAGGCAGAAAGGAGATGATCTTCATGATATCATCATAAAAACCCATGTCCAGCATCCTGTCCGCCTCATCCAGTACCAGGTATTTGAGCGACTGCATCTTTACATACCCCATATTCAGGTGGGCGATCATACGGCCGGGGGTGCAGATTACTACATCTACGCCGGTACTCAGGGCCTTTTTCTCGGTGGTAAAGGAACTGCCATCGCCACCGCCATATACCGCTATGGAACTCACATCGGTAAAATAGGCCAGTCCCTCCATGTTCTGGGCGATCTGAACGGCCAGTTCGCGGGTGGGTACGATGATCATGGCATTAATATGGTGTTCATCATGCGGCTCGGTGAGCAGTTTATGCATCAAAGGCAATAAAAAAGCAGCCGTTTTACCGGTGCCTGTCTGTGCAGAAGCAATAATGTCTTTTCCCTGTAAGATGGGTACCATCACCTGTTGCTGAACAGGGGTGGCGTTTTCATAACCCATGGCATCAATACCTTCAAGGATCCTTTCGTCGAGACCAAAATCAGTAAAATTCAAAGTGCGGGATGGTTTGGTAAATTTTGGTAAAGATACATGAATGACAGTTATGGTCTATAGTCCATGGACCATGGACCATAGACCGTTCCCCAAAGCTTTTGCTAATTTTTAACCCTTGTATGAGGGCAATTCAGTTAATTTGCGCCCTATTAGCAATCAAGGCTATAACTACTGACAATGAAAAAAGCACTACTCGCGGTTTTAGGTATTTCGTTTTCGCTTATCACCATGGCCCAATCAGACACGGCGGGCCGTCCTCCCAAACCTGTTTTTAAAAAAATAGACCTTACCGGCAGACCGGCTGATCATATTATGATTCAATACGGATATGATAGCTGGACCAACCGCCCCGACAGTGTGCGCACTGGTGGTTTCAGCAGGCATTTCAATATCTATTTTATGCTGGATAAGCCATTTAAGGTGAATCCTAAATACAGCTTTGCTTTTGGCGCAGGACTGGGCTACAGCAACATGTTTTTTGAAAATACCCGGGTAGATGTCAAATCGAACAGCACCAGGCTGCCATTTACCGCTGTGGACAGCGTTGACCATTTCAAAAAATACAAAGTAGTGAACGTATATGCCGAAATACCGGTAGAACTGCGCTATTACAGCAATCCCGAAAACCCCGCTAAATCATGGAAAGCCGCATTTGGCATGAAAGTGGGTACGCTGCTGAAAACCTATACCAAGGGTAAGAATTATGTAAACAAAGCGGGGGCCTCTATTTATGCCCCAAGCTATATTGCCAAGGAAAGCAACAAACGTTTCTTCAGCGGTACCATGCTGGCCGTTACCGGTCGTGTGGGTTATGGCTTTATTTCCCTCGATGCCGGATACCAGTTCAATGGTGTTCTGAAAGAAGGCGCCGGGGCTAATATGAATAAATTTTCGATTGGGCTTACGGTTAGTGGACTTTAGTCTAGTCTGGGGTCTGTAGTCTATGGTCTGTGGTTAGGGTCAATCCTCCAGAGATAAGAAAAGCGTGAGTGGGTTCTTCACTTACGCTTTTCTTATTCTATCCCTGCACGATCCATTCCCAACCACCCACTAAACTACAGACCAAAGACCACAGACTACAGACCACAACCCCTTACCTTTGCCCAAAGTCAGACAAGTGATCGAGAAAAAGCAGCAAATAACACAGGAAGAAAAAACAGTATTGGTTGGATTGGTACAGCAGGAGCAGACCAGCGAGCAGGTTACCGAATACATGGATGAACTGGCGTTCCTGGCGGAAACGGCTGGCGCCATTGCCGTAAAACGGTTCACCCAAAAACTCCCGCACCCCGACAGCCGCACATTTGTAGGAAAGGGCAAACTCGAAGAGATCAAGAACTATGTGAACGGAAAAGATATCGGCCTGGTGATCTTTGATGATGAGCTTACGGGCTCTCAGATCTCCAATATTGAAAAAGAACTGGGCGTTAAGACCATTGACAGGAGCGATCTCATACTGGATATTTTCGCCCGAAGGGCAAGAACCGCACAGGCCCGTGTACAGGTAGAGCTGGCGCAGTACCAGTACCTGCTTCCCAGGTTAAAAGGTATGTGGAAACACCTGGAGCGCCAGGGTGGCGGTATCGGTACCCGCGGACCGGGTGAAACAGAGATAGAGACCGATCGCCGTATCGTAAAAGATAAAATATCGCTGCTGCGCAAAAGACTGGCAGAAATAGATAAACAGTCCTTCACCCAGCGAAAGGAAAGGGGCGAACTGATTCGCGTGGCGCTGGTAGGTTATACCAACGTGGGCAAAAGCACACTGATGACCCTGCTCAGCAAAAGCGAGGTATTTGCAGAAAACAAACTGTTTGCCACCCTGGATACCACCACCCGGAAAGTGGTGTTTGAGAATACCCCATTTTTATTGAGTGATACGGTAGGATTTATCCGCAAACTTCCGCACCACCTGGTAGAGAGCTTTAAAAGCACGCTGGATGAAGTACGCGAAGCCGATATCCTGTTGCATGTAGTAGATGTATCACACCCGCAATACGAAGAACAGATAGGTGTTGTGAACAAGACCCTGCAGGACCTGAAAGCATTTGACAAACCCATCCTCACCATCTTCAACAAAATGGATCTGTATGCAGAGAAGTATTTTGATAAATGGCTGGAAGATGATGTAAAACAGGAAATACTCCGCGAACTACGCGAGCGGTGGGATGAGGCCACTGAAAACAACTGCGTATTCGTATCAGCCGTTGAGCGCCAGAATATCGACGCCCTCCGCGATCTCATTCTTCAGAAAGTACGTGATATGTACCAGGTGAGGTACCCGTATAGGACAGTGCAGTATTGAGAATTATGAATTGAGAATTAAAAAACTCATAACTCATAACTCTCAATTCTAAACTCTCCTCACAATTCTTTCAACAACTGAACTCCATACGTACGAATAGATCCCGAGGCAGGATCGCCACGGGCGGTAAATGCCATACCCCACCTGTTTTCCCAGCGTTTACCCATACGGAAACCGAGGCGGAAAACGGGATCAAATCCATCATAAGTAAGCATGCCGATAGAGGTATGGATCTTGGTATAACTATACGCATACCCTACGCCCGCATACACCCCAAAAGAGCTTCTTGATTCTTCTTTGGCAGAATGTAAGCCAATATTAAGATCCGCAAATACAGGAATATCAAATGCGAAGTGACTACCACCTTTGTTTTCAACTGTTACACTGGTGCCGCCGGTATGATCAACGGACCGGTAATTACGGGTAGAGCTCCAGCCTGCCGTGATAGAAGAACCCAGGCTCAGAGAAACCGCTTTACCCCCGATAACATCCATCCTGGCCAGGTAAACAACGCCATAGCGACGGAGCCGCAACCGGAAATCAGACATGGTAATGGAACCGTTTATCTCCCTCGATCCTATGCCGCGTACATTGGTTTCATCAAAAGCGAGACCAAACCCCTGTTCCAGCACCTTGCTCTGTGCGGAAAGCCCAACGCTTAACAGGATACCCATAACCACCATGAAAACTCTTTGCATGCTCATAAATTAAGCGTTGTTTTGAAGCACAAAATAAACACATTACAACAAAATATATCCCGTTATGCCCGAAAAACCGTGGATATGGCACAAGATAAGCGAAAGCGAGGAAGAGTTGCGCTGGCAGGATAACCAGATGTGCCTGGTAACCGCGGGGGAAAAAAAGCTAACGCTGGCCCGGCACAATGGCGGCTTATATGCTTTTGCCTGGAAATGCCCCCATGCCAGCGGGATCATGGCAGATGGCCATATCAATGCCCTTGGCCAGGTAACCTGCCCGCTGCACCGCTACCGGTTTGATATGCGCACCGGCCGGAACACCAGCGGCGAGGGCTATTTCCTCAAAACTTATACGGTAGAAAAACGCGAAGACGGCATCTATATAGGCTGGGAAGAAAAAAACAACTGGTTTTCTTTTTGATTTTAACCCCTTCAAATTTTGCCGCAAAGCATTTTTCCCTATTTTTGCCACCCCTTAGAACAGCCGTCAGCTTTGAGCCGACAGCTATCAGCCTTAGGGAACAAACTCCTCCTTAGCTCAGTTGGTTAGAGCATCTGACTGTTAATCAGAGGGTCTCTGGTTCAAGTCCAGAAGGGGGAGCGAAAATGGACAAGCCGATAGAAATATCGGCTTTCTTTTTTCCCAAACCCTTACCACTATTGGATAAAAGAGCAAAAAAGGCATTCATTTTAGGGGTTCGATAATCATTATTCTCAAAAATCAAGTTTTCCGGGAATATCGAACTAATGATCTTTCGTTTGATGCTGGTGCACAATCCGATCAAACTGACCTACTCATACCGAAGCAAACTGACCTACCTTTTAGCTGGCGAAGATTTGAATCTTAAGGGGTCAAATAATTAGTGCGCATACGAGTAATTTATAAGTGCTCTGTTACTCTGCAGCATTACAAAGTTATAAACAGCAATTCCATTTTCCTTCCGTTAATTGCTTTTCCATTTATTCACTTTACTATCAATACATTGAAAGCAATACTGATGCTGTAATTAGATGGTGAAGCGCCAATATATTATCTGTATGCGCAAATAGTTTTGCTCTTGCCTGGTAAAAATATGAGCGAGAATTGATCTATTAAAAGGGGGTCAGTTTCAATCGGTTTACTATGGTCAGTTTAAACCGGTAAGGGCTGTAACATCGAACCCGGAATCAGGTGGTCAATGCAATCGGATTTTGCACCTGCAGCAACACAAGCTCAGGGATGGCCTGTTGTTTCATGATGAGTCTAAAGCCAATGACCATACGATCCTCAAGAAAACGATCCTGAAGTTTACCAATGACCAGCCAGGAAATAAACTGGATTGGGAGTTGTGGTCTTCGAAAAACGATGCGGTTTCTGACAGGTCTTCTGACCGGTTCCTCATCAGGAGTAATAACGAAAGATTGTTATGGATTTACGGGTTTCGCGATTTTTCAGATAACGCATATGCACCCAATAGGATGCTTATTTACATGGGTTTGATGATCACCGCGATCCTTTTCCTAATTGTGTTTTACCCGGGCAAAACCGTGCTGTCCATCGAAACACCTGTCTGGATGATAGCGTATGCAATGATGGTTTTCCGGCTGTTATTGTTATGGAGGGTGGCTACATTTCCGCCGGTTGCCAATATTAATAATGGCGAATTAAAAACACTGATCGACTTTGATATGTCGTTCTGGAAAGTAGAGAACACAATACTTCCTTTCTCTGTCTGGGTTTTTCTTATGACCATGAGTATTGTTGTGCTCGTCCGAATGAATGCATTTTCGTTGCTGCGTAAAAAGTATACGTCTTTCATCAGAAAAAAACCAAAAGAAAAACCGTCTTTTTTTCTCATGACAAAAAATTGGATTTCAAAAATCATACTGGATCATATCGGGATTTCTTATTTACTATGGCTGATTATATTGACGGGTTTATGCTTTGTCATAAAAATGGAAATACTGGTACGCATACTCCGAATCGTAACACCGCTGGTAAGCTACTTGATTTTTATTCATATCTGCAGCAGCAGGAAAATGGTATACGGGTATGAAAACGTAAAGGGGAAAAAATACAGTAAATGGCTGCTCAGCCGTTTACTCATGCAATGGATAGAAACCCCAGTATTCTTTATTTCGTTATGTACGCTCGGGTTTCTTTTCGTCTTCGATAAAGGGTTTGGTATCATCTTCCTCATCTTCCTTATGATCAAGAATATCTTCCTGAGTTTCATTATGGAAAGAAAAAAACAAGAACCGCTGCGTTGGGGTCGCTTCAGGTTGCACCCCGACAATGCCCGGCTTTTCGGCGTAGTGGTGCTGCTGTTCTTTTTAATTGTTATTTCCGCCAAAAGCTTTGTATCGGGGATGCTCGATGCCCGCAGGCTTATACTTATTGCCACTGTTCTGCTTACAATTTATATAGTGCAGTTTGTGCGGAGAGCCAGGAAAACAGCCGTAAGGCTTTTACTTTTGGGGCCGCTGCTGTTATTTCTGGCAGCAGTTATTATTCCAGCTTCCTGGCAGCAGATCGATGACGGCATCAGCGATTATATAAGGCATGTAAAATTCCGGACTACCATGCTTGTTGAGCCGATGACAGAAACACTGCTGAAGGAAAAATATAAATCGGGCGGGGAAAAGAAAATCATAGAAACCGCGCAATCGCAATGGTTTATCCATAATTACCTCGACACCTCTACTTTTTTTACAGACGGTCGGATGCTTTCTTTTAAACCGCATTTTAACAAAGGCGTGGATTACACAACACAAACACGTGATGTTGTGCTTGCCAGGTATGTGATACCCGAGTTTGGCGGAGTTTCAATGTGGCTGTTGCTGGCGTTGATGACGATTCCTTTGCTGCTGTTTTTTATCACGTACCGTGTTCAGTACCGTGGTGTTTTCGATGCGCAGTCGTTGCTTGCCGCAATATCGGTGCTGTTGCTTTTTTCAGCAGCGCTTATCGTGTGGATGACTTCCACCAACCGGTTCGTGTTTTTCGGGCAGGATTTTCCTTTCCTGAGCGTAACCAGCAGGATAAGCACCATGATACCGATGATACTGCTGTTCGTTCTGCTGACAAGAAAGCCATTACAACATACCGCGGACGCTGCTGCCATGGGTAAGCGTATCATCAGCCTTTTCCTTTTCTTTATTCTTGTAATATTTGGTGTGCTTTTTTCCGGCAAAAGTAAATTGCTGGATGAGAACAATTTTAAACCCGATTTTTCAAAACTGGAAGCAAGGGTCAACACTACGATAGACGATTACTTTCTTGCGGCACAGAACAAACACCAGGCGCCCCAAGATCCCAGTCACCCGACGCTTGTATCCTATATTGGCAGATGGATGGCCGAAATAAAAAAAGATCCCGGCTACAGGCAAATGCTGGATACGCTTTCCCCTTATGAAAAGTCCATGCTGGAGGCGCTGGAGAACGTACCTTCTATGGGAAGGGATGAGCGGAGCCCGTTGCATGTGATCTATGAAAACGATGAGTACCATGTAAGGTTCAACCCATTTTATCACTTCGAATTGCCTGTATACAATAACAGGAAAGTCTGGAAGGGAGATATCTACCAGGAAAAACCAGAACACCTGTTCGAGTCTGGTATACAAAATGCAGAAGTAGTGGTGGTACCAGCTGCATACCTGCCGCAGGGAGAAAAATCATTTGCACTCCTCGACCTGATCGGACGGGGGAAAATGCAGATCTATACATTCAGCACGAAGAAACTGGAGGAATACGATGCAAAAGCCGATGTAAGGAAACTGACCGAAGATGAACTTTTGTTTTATCGCGACAGCAACGATTCAATGTTTGCTACCTGGTCCCTTTCAGACGGGCGCAGGAATTATTTTGTATATAACCTCCGGATCAATGGGCAGCAGCGTATGATCTATCCGCTGGGAAAAGATTTCTTCTGGATACGGCATTGGGCACAGGCTAACAAATTACAATTTGAGCGGAAGCAGGAAAATTACCTGGATACATCCACAACCACGAACATGGATTATGAGCTGACGCGGAACATGAGTCAGTACCTGAATGAAACACTCAGAACCGTGCGCACACAAAAACAGACCAACACTACCAATGTCATATTCAGTGTAACAGCAGCAGATGGATATGGCAGGATACGATTGATGGCCGATCACGCCATGCAGCGGATACTGATCGACCCTAACAATGAACTGGAAATTTCAAGAAAAGCAACCGAAGAGTATTTTAACAGGAACAATGAAGCGGCGAGGCTTCAGTGGGGCAATACCAACCTGCTTCATATGCGTCTCGGTCCGGGATCATCTATAAAACCATTATTATTGTCTGCAGTGGCGTCACAGAAAAAACTGGAGTGGGAAAGGCTAGTATATAAGAACCAGGCAATGCCCCCGCACCCGAAGAAAAGCCAACAATTCATAATCGATAATTATGCTGGGCTTGAACTTCCAAAAAAGGCGCGCAATGGATGGACCGAGGCAGATTACAATAATGCATACGATGTGGACCTAGTTACCTATCTGGCAAAGTCCAATAATATATACCACTCGCTTATTGTTTTCCTGGGATCGTATAAGAAGACGGATTTTGAATCTTCCAACTCTTTGCTCGACCAGTTGAAGACGCACACAAGCGGGTTCCCGAAAATGAGCTTGGGCGGTACAGCAACCTATAGTTTTAAAGATTCGCTTTACTGGCCAAGGGCCAATGAATCCGGCCGTTATTTCGGGAACACCTATTCGATGATGAGTGCAGGACTTAATGAAAACATGGCCCTGCAAACTTATTCAGGATCATCATTGGGGTTGCTGACCGGTCACGACAACTACAGCAGACTCGATTCTGTAATGCCCAATAAAAGCATCTGGTCATTCCCTGAAAAATCTTATTTCAACCAACGGGAAAGAGTCGGGAATGGCCGAACTCTTATCGATAATTTCAATAACGGCCTGAGGCAAACCACACTGGGCGGCGCCGTGTTCCGATTAACACCCCTGCAGGTAATGGAAATGTATGGCAAACTGTTTAACTACGATAAGGACTATCGTGTTTTTATCGATTCAGCGAATAACCATACCCAGGCACAATGGGTAGCGGTGGATCCCGAATGGGATGGCTCATTCACCGATTTTTTAAATAGCCAGGTGTTTAAAGGAATGGAAGCCGCCATCACCGGTACTCAAAGCCACGGGATCGGAACAGGGTTTTATCTTAATGAAACGAGCCGCCAGTTTCCTAACTATAACTTCTGGGCGAAAACAGGTACCATCGGATCAGGAAATGACGATAACTCCAAACGACTTATTGTCGTCATATCCTTAAAGGATAGAACTCGCAACATAGATCAGCAAAAGAAATACCTGGTGTATTTCACGATCCAGAATGCATATACCGAGCAAGAAGGTTTTTCAAACAAGAACTGGTTTCACAAGCCCGTCAATGATATTCTCAGGAGAATCATCGAATCGAACACCTTTAAAGACTATATGAAGCCATGAATCGAAAACTGACAGGTACAAAGCTGGCAACATTCGGTCTGTCCGTTGTAATCGTCGGGCTAATTGCCGTTATACCGGTACGGATGCGTTCGTCGGCTCCCGCCGCTTCACAGGAGGTTGCTGATCCATCTGCAGACAATGAACTGGTAAATAAAGATTCGCTGAAAATGCTTATCAAAACATTCTGTGATAACCAGAATGTGCCGTATGCGTTTTCAGAAAAGAATAACCAAGTTACGGTTTTGATGACCAGCTTTACCGCGGTTCACCTCCTGCTGGGTCCTGATATAGAGAATGTGCTGAATCGGGAAAGCAAGGTTTACAAAATAACAAGAACAGGTAACAGTCTTGAACTTGTTTTCAACCTGAAACAGAAAGGAGCATACGCACATGTTCCGCTGAATGTATTATACATGCTTATCAGGCGTAAAAATAACAGGTAAACCATGAGCGTATCAGCAAAAATAACAGCACTTGACGTTAGCGAGCTGGATCTTTTTCAAAAGCAGCTGAATGAACTGTACCCGAATGTGCTGGATAGCCGGCGGCTGACGGAGTGGAAGGGCATGTCAAAGGAGAAACGAAAAGAACGGATAACGACCTTTCTTGAAGAAAAAAAATACAGCGAGGAAACGTTGAAGACCGTATATAAAACGATCGCCAAAACACGGTGTGAAAAAAACAAAAGGAAGCTGAGGGTGTATTCTAAAAGAATTGGGTACCCTTTGTTGGGGTTGCTGGTTGTAGCCGTCATTTATTTCTATTACGTTTTCACCGGACTTGACCGTGTGTATGCGATCGGTAATGGGGTCATACCAGTGGATAGCAAAACAGGAACAGTGGTGCCAGAGCTGCAGATGGACTTGTTCGGAAAATCTTATTCCGATTCTTTGGGTAGGAAAAGCAAAACAACCATGCTTTTTGAAAAAACCTCGGACGCACAATACGAGGTTATGCCGGATGATTTTTTTGGATGGCTGTTGGGTAGTAAGCGTATTTACCTGCTCGACTCTGCTACGGTTACAAGAGAGAAGCTGGTATATAATAATTACCGAAATATATTTTCAGAATTTGATTCAAGAGTTCCCCAGAACGACAGCCTACTCGTAAAACTATCAGTTCGGGATAGAGCGGAAATCTACAATTTAATAGTAAATCGAGATGTTTACAGGGGTTATACTGTTTCGGCACTACCCAGCGAAAAGATTAAATCAACGTATGAGCCTTTTCTTTCTATTGATAAAAGACCAGACTATGTTATTTTCCTGAGTCTTAGGAAGGGAGCATCTTTTGTCAATATACGAATGATATATTCGGAAACATTCTCCGCTATTGTAGATACAGTAATATCCAGTGACTGGAAGTACGGATGTGATAAGCAGTTTTTTTGGAAAAAAGGGGAAACAGGGTTTTCTAATTCGAATCCTCCGATTCGAATTCTATATAACGATGGGAAAAAAGATTGGAGATATGAATACACCAATGCATTTGTAGATTATGCACGTCAGGAACCCTAAATAATTGCCTTTTGAAAGTAGATCAAAAATATTACCTATTGGCCATTCTTCTTTGCGTAGGCTCGATGCATGAATGCTATGGCCAAGGAAAGAGCTTTGTATTCTTTGATATCGATCCGGGGTATTCAATCGAAACTTTGATCGACATACCCAAAGGTTGCGGCACAATAAAGTATATAGCAAAGAAGAAAGGAAATTGCGCTTTTCCCGAAATTGTTTCCTGGGATGTTGAGTACAGGGATTGTGATAATAAAACGCTCCGCAAAACATTAACTTTTGAAATACCAGCGGGTAATGCTGAATCACGCGAGTATGCTTTCCAGGGTGCTAATCTCACCGATCCATGTGTAAAAGGGTCTGTAAGACGAACCATAGTGCAGTTGCCCAGGTTAAATGATATCAGTGTTTATGTAAAGGGAAGCGATGTAATCTTTGATGGTGAAACAATTTTATTTGGAATCCAGGAGGAGCGCCCCTTTAATAATATTAACTGGCAATGGATTGACCTGGTTACAAATAAATCTATTGCAGCCGGTAAAGAAATTAACCACCAGGTTACACATAAGTCGAAGATAGGTGTGAGAGGAAGGTATGGATCAAGTAGGTTTCAGACAGAGATCTTCCCAGCTCGAATTCCGCATATAAATGTTATCGGCGAGATATTGTCATTCGATCTTGTATATCCTGAAAAGATGGATGATACATCAGCCGCTTCTATTAAGGTCAGGGTTAGAAGGAATACGCTGGGGAATATCAGTTGGGAATGGTATAAAGGGGCCGATCTCTCAGGCAAATTCATCCAGGCAGATACCACAGCGGATCTACTGATAAAACCGGTTCTTACCGATGCCGATATGTATACTATATATGCAGTGTATGATAAATCAAGGAAAATTGCATCGAAATCTGTAAGGCTGAATGTGAACACCGTTCCTGGTCCGGATAATAGTTTTGAACTTGCTCCTACATCAAAGGAAATTTACAGGGCCGTTCCCGTATGGATAAAAGTTGCGCCGAAAGAACAAAACAAAAATGCCAAATGGGTTTGGAAAGTGGGGGAAACCATAAGGGCTGAACATGCGGACAGTATTTTAATAAATAATCCCATTAACAACCTGGGCATTTCTGTATATCCAATACTGAATACAAAAAAAGGAGTTACCAAAACGATTGAACTCAATAAAGTACTGGTCAAAACAGTGCTGCCGCAAAGTGTCACAGGCCCCAGAAGCTTATGTAAATCGGATGTTACAAAGAAAACCTATACACTTGAAAATGCAGTATTGGGAACAGATACCAGGTACTGGAAAATTACAGATGGAAAATATTTCTCAAGGACGTTCAGGGGCGATACAGTACAGCTTTTAACAACCGAGACAACTACATACCAAATTACTCCAGGATCCACGCTTTCAGGAAAGTTTGAATTCACGGTTACGGTTACAGAAACCCCCGCATTGCCCTCTTTAATTATAGCGCCGGACAATATTTGCAGTGGAGTTGAATTTACCCTCAAAACAGATGATCGGGCGATACCCGAAGGCGTTAAGTACAACTGGTATAAACTTGACCCTGTAATTGGAACTCGTGTACCTATAGGGGAGGTCCGTGAACTGTCCACCTCAATAACAAACAAAACCAGCTTTTTGCTGCAAACCTCATACGGGGGATGTCTGTCGGACCGTTCTGTGGCAAAAACGGTTAACGTTATACCAAATCCCAATATGCCCGGATATATAGTAGAATCACGAGCAGGAACAGAGAAAAAGAAAGTCAGCCTGGCTGTCAACAGCGGCTCTCCGCTGAATTTAAAATACGAATGGTCAGATAACAATTTTACTACTATTATCGGCGAAGGCCGGGAACTGGAATCTTACTGGCTAAAAAAGGGGGATAACTTGATATATGTAAGGGCGAAGAACGAATGTAATGTCTTATCAGAACCGAAGGCAAAAAATGTTGTGTTTAACAGGCTTAATTACTTTTTTGTCAATGCAGGGCTTTCCGCTACAGCTACAGATATTTCTGAAGCTACGTATCAGAACATGATGCTGAGCTTTGGCATACGGTACCTATACCTACGTATAAAAGGCAATCCCTTTTACCTGCTGAAAACTACAGAATACTCGACCCATTTCCGCGGTACAGAGCTTTCTATCTCGGATGATGGCAGGATACAGGATTTTCCGCCATCAACAGGATACTATTATGTGTTGAATAGGGAAAGTTTCCAGAGAAGGACTGGCTATACAATAGGTACATTAATCGGCACTAAAAAAATGAGGGTTTATATAGGTGGGGGATACGGAGAAAGGGACTTACTCTGGAACCTTGATCTTATTCCGTATACCACCGGCCCTCAGTCGAAAGTGTGGGCAAGAAATGTCAACTATTCCTGGAAAGGCATTGAAGGCGAAATCGGGCTCTTTCTGAAACTAAGGAAATTTAACCTGATGATCGGCGCTTCCACGATCGTGGATAAACAGAATAATTCACCCTTCATTGATTTACACCTGGGAATAGGCTTTTCAACCAGATAAAATATTAAAAATGCAGTCAACAACTAAAATATACTTCAGCATTTGTTTTTTTCTGTTGATCTCGTTATGGTCTTGTGTAAAAGACAAACAACCACCTGCAGGTACTACTAATAAAGTAACTATAAGAACAAATAGCATAACCGCAATCACATCAGATTCTGCAGTATGCGGAGGTAATATTACATCGGATGGAGGTGATGCAGTAACAGAACGCGGAGTTTGCTGGTCAATAACCGAAACACCAACAAGCGCCGGAAATAAATTTACGAGTGGCTCAGGTATGGGAAGCTATTCGGGTAAAATGCTGAATCTTACACCAAACACAACCTATTATGTACGCGCATATGTAAAGAACAGTCAGGGAGAACTTTATGGCGACCAACTCAGTTTTAAAACACCTATACGCAAACCATTTGTAACGAATAGCTCAATCGGTTCGGTTACAAATACAACTGCCTCGTTGGGCGGCAACATAACCTCAGACGGCGGTGGAACAATACAACAAAAAGGTATTTGCTGGTCAACCACAAATAAACTTCCGACCACCCTGGATAATATGCTGGCCGTGACAGGAGCCGGAACGTCTTTCGCGATAACTGTAACTAATCTTTTGGGTAATACTGCTTATTATGCCAGGGCATATGCTGTTAACAGTGCCGGAACAGGTTATGCTGATACTTCGATACCATTTAAAACAGCTCTGACTAAAGTTCCGTCGCTTTCGGCAGTAAGCACAGGCATTCCTACACGCAATTCTTTTACGGCAGATGCCTCAGTTCAGTCAAATGAAGGAGCACCGGTTACGGAATATGGATTCTGCTGGGGATTGACGAACTCTCCAACCATAGCCAATAGTGTTGTTACGATTTCAGGCAATACAACGGGGGTGTTTTCCAGGCAGATAACCGGGTTAACCCCGAATACAAAGTATTATGTAAGGGCATATGCAAGGAACAGCGTAGGCCATGGTTATTCGGTCAATTCTACACAAGTAGAAACCGATAAGAACGCCGTTCCTAAGGTAACTACTGTGCCTGCAAGCGGAATCGGCATTACAAGTGCTATTTTATCCGGCAGTATAACTGATGATGGTGGTACATCTATTACAGATCGAGGGTTTTATTACAGCACATCGAATCCTGTTGAAATAAAGAATGACAATAAAATTTCTGTAAACTTTGGCTCAGCAAATTTCAACAGCACGCTGAGCGGACTACAAGCAAATACTGTTTACTATTTTCTGGCATATGCCGTTAATAGTACTGGTTTGGCAATTGCTACCAATGAGCTTAATTTCAAAACGTTGCCAGCGCAAAAGCCAACGCTTACCACCTATACCGCAACGGCTGTTACAGCAGCAGGTTTTACAGCCGAAGGAGCTATATTTAATGATGGTGGGGCAGCTATTATATTGAAAGGCATTTGTTGGGCAACATCCTCGTTGCCCACAATTAATACTAATTTTAAGCAGGATATCACAACAGGTACAGGAATATCGGCGATCATATCTGGGTTGTCTCCAAATACAACATATAGATTCCGTTCCTATGCAAAAAATAGCGCCGGGCAGGAAGAGTATGGTGTAGAGAGACAGACAACAACGCAGCTGCGCGAACCGACGCTTATAGCTCCTGCGGAAGGAGCCAGAATAAATTGTTGTAGCGTAAACTTTTCCTGGGGCACGGTTACCGGCTCAAATAACTATGAATTACAGATTTCCAGGAGCAGCAGTTTTACAGGATCGGTATACATATTGGGTGTTTGCGGTGGAGGAACAATTCTGCGAACCGCAAACCTAAATGTATATACAACATCAACAGCCTCAGCCTGTATTAGCCCGGGCACCTCTGGTAATGTTGGAACCTGGTACTGGAGGGTTCGCGGAACCGGAACATCCAACACAGGGCAGTGGTCCGTTACAAGAACGTTTAATTATCAAAACTAATTAGCAAGGCCTTATAATACCCAATATCTCCACACTAATGCTGCTTCGTAGCCAGTATGTAAAACAACATATATGACATACCAAAAGTTGTTGGAAAACTTAACTGTTAGCATTGATGCCCTAACAGCCAGTTTGAAAGAAAATCAACTGAACGATGGAGGCTTTAAAGGGTATCATCTTTTTGATAAAACAAGTGGTATCTGGTCTACTTGTGAAATTCTCTATTTATTAATAAAAACCGATCCATCTATAAAAGATGATGAGTGGGTGACAAATGCGGTAGCCTATATAGTTAATAACCAAAACAAAGATGGAGGCTGGGGCTTTAGAGCAAATGGCAAATCAATAATTGATGTAACAGCATGGGCTTGTCTTTCACTAATGAAATTTGAATGCGAAGAACAAATCCTAAAAGGAATAGCATTCATTATTAAAGCACGAAAAAATACAATTGCGGAGTACGAAAAAGGAGGATGGGGCTTGACTACTTATGAGCCAGATCGAATATATTCGACATGGGTGGCTTCCCACTGTTTAAAATGCATTCTGAGAGAAAGGAAAGAATGGCTTTCAGAGAAAGAGCAAGAAGAAATATACACTGTTTTGAACGAAGCAAACGCTTGGGTTATTCAGGCCAAGAGTAAAAACAATGCTTGGGCGCCGCTGGGTGACGATAATGCTACATGTACAAGTTCGGCGATTGCTCTAATAAGTCTTTTTAGTAACGGAGAAGATCCGTCTAATTATAAAGATAGTTTTGCATATTTAGCATCGCAAGAAGTAAATGGGCTTTGGCATCTCGAAAGAGAAATTGTTATAACGCAGGAGGGTTATGAACTAACGCAGGAATGGTTTACTTCAATCTACTGCTTTCAGGCATATATCTACTTTGCCGAATTTGGGGTCTGTTCATATGAAAAACTTTATTCGACTTATTTAGGATTGTTAACATTGATCAGTGATGGAAAAGTAAAGCCAGCGCATCAAACAAGTCTTGATTTAATTTGGACAATTCCTTTTATGATTGAATCACTTGATAAGTTTAGATCCTTCATTTTAAGTAATAAGAAAGAAGTTGAAATTTTTTTATATAAAAAATCGAAAGAAGAAAAGAAAAAGAAAAAAGATGAGATCGAACTATTACTAAAAAATTACTTCCCATATCCTATTAGCCAGGTATATTTTTCATATAGTCATGAAATTGATTATCATAGAAGATTTCAATATTTGGTCCAGATGTATGAAGTACTACTGAAGTATACTTCAATAGTATGTCTATCTACGTCTTTGGCATCAGGTGAAAAGATTGATAAATTAGAAAGTATAGTAACTAACCGATTTAAGAGGCCTTCTCTGGGTGACTTTGCGTCTATTATTGAGATAATATTAAACTATTCAGGGAAGATTCAAAACGTGGTTTATCCTTACCTAAAGGAGGATATATTAAAACGACAGATAAATTTTATTGATGCAGAGATGCCACGTGTTAATTTTAATCAAACACTTTCTGAAATTGTGGCTCTCCGAAATAATTGGGCTGGTCATGGGGCGATTAGATCAATTTATGAATACAAGGAAGAAATCGAAAAACAAACTCCAATTCTTTTTTCGCTATTAAATCGATTACTTTTTTTAGCTAAGTGTAACTCTTTTTTAATTTTGTCGTCGGAATATAATGAGTTTGGCGACGGGGATCTATATAAAATCAGAATATTTAATGGACTCGATATATCTGATATAGATTTAGAGCTTCAAAAACGCCTTTCAGAAGGCCAAAGAGAAAAATTGATTAGATATGTATATTTTCACAATACCGAGAGTAATACTATAATTAATCTCTATCCATTTCTATCTCATATGTTTTGTTCAGAATGTAAAAAGGAGAGATTTTTTTTCTATAATGGAGTCAAATCCACTAAGCTAATAGCGTATTTGTCTTTTGAGTGTGGGCATACGATGGAGTATGACAATTATAGTCATTTTGAAAAAAGATTCTCCTCAATTGGTATCGATTTTAAACATGATGGCTGACTGTTTACATTTAGTTTACATTCTTTGCATTCACAATGAATTTAAAATATATCGGCACATGATCAGAAATGCGTCTTGCATCTTTTAACGTGAAGCTGGAGTAGAAGTGAACAATGCCAGATTTTACAAGTCGAATCTTTTTCATATTAAAAAACAAATTCTCTTCTCCGCAGGGTGTCCATTTAAAGATAATAAAAAAGAACAGTTCTCAACAGGGTCTCCCGTAGGTGACCCTGTGGCTTAGTAGTACGTATCATCAGTTCACTACAATTCATCTTAGAACAGATCTGGCATTGTCAGCGCTCCGTGCGTGCACCTCAGGCTCCTCTTCGAGATACCCTTCGGAGATGCCGCCTTTTGAGTGGGTTAAGTACCTTACGAAGAAAGGAATGAATAAAACAGGCTGCTGCACCCATCCATGCTTGCATATATAAAAAATGTTTTTTACTTTGTTCGCTCCCCCCGCATCTATTTTCCGTCACCAACACGACTGCTATGAAACTACTTTTTTCAGGCTGCTTTATGCTGCTCATTCTCCTGGCCAATGCACAGCATTCATTCACGCTTTGTTCCTGGAACATCGCCAATTTCGGTCAGTCGAAAACCCAGGAAACGATTGACTATATCGCCAAAACCGTTAAAAAGTACGACGTGGTGGCCATCATTGAAGTAGTGGCGGGCGAAGGTGGCCCGGGCGCAGTAGAGAGGCTCAAAACAACACTCAATAAAAACAGTGATGACTGGGAGTATGCTGTGAGTGCAAAAACCAGTTCGGTCATCAACGGAACAGAACGGTACGCAGTGTTCTGGAAAAAAGCAAACCTGGTACGTGTAAGCCCTGCCATTTTAGAAAACGCTTACAGTGATAAGATAGACAGAGAGCCATTTCTCGTGGGATTTAAAGTACCAGACGGTCAAACCTTTACGGTTGCGCCATTCCATGCGGTACCAACGGCCAAAAAGCCAGAGAAAGAAGTAAAATGGCTGCAATACATTCCTGCAGAATACCCACAAAAAAATATCATCTTTTGTGGTGATTTTAATTTATCAGGCGCTCATCCTTCTTTTGATCCGCTCAAAAGCAAAGGATATGATGCGGTATTCATAGACGAAAAGACCTCGCTTAAAATGAACTGTGAAGCTGACGACTGCCTGGCCTCCATTTACGATAACGTGTTTTTCAGGACCTCAAAAATGCAGGTTACACGTTCTGGTACGATCAAGTTTTATAAAGACTTTACCGACTTTAAAAAAGCAAGAAAAGTATCTGACCATATTCCCGTATTTGTAGAATTTAGTCTTAATTAAATCTGCTTACATTATTTATACTTCGTAGTGGGTCCAGTAAGTAAAAATGAAAGAACCCCTCACGGGGTCCTTTCATTTACTTCCATCGCCTGCACACGCGCTTCAGCCACAGCGTTACAAAGAAGCTTACAGCAGTGCCGGTTGCGCCCAGCACGCAGGTTCGCAGTATATCGCTTGCCAGTATGGCCTCGCATAACCCGGTAAGGCTTCCGCAGCATGTGTAGAACAAGGTTTGTTTTTGACCGTTGGTCATAATGCCTCCTTTTGTTTTAACTGAACAGTGATAACCTTACACACCTGTATCCACTTTTACAATGGTGCAGGCATTGGATGCGCCGTTCTGTAAGGCATACTTCACACCGTTCACATCCTGCACGAACTCGATATTGATCACACAGAATGCCGGGTGTGTACTTGCGGCGACCAATTGCATGCTCAGGCTGAGGGGTGCGCCCGGTGCATTGTTGATGGGCAGGTAACCGGTGTTTCCTTCGCTTATCTCGCCTGTGCCGCTTTCAAAATTCACAAGGGCGGCAGCCGTACGGATCCTGAAATGCGTGGCTCCACCCGGTGGTGCCAGCATGACTGCAGGAACAAAAGCCGCTGCCTCAAATAGGGCCGCACCTGTTACCCGGTTAAAACTGAAACTGAATGGTGCCAATAACGTGGATCCCAACGGACCGTTCACATTGAACTCGAACCCTTCCAGCAAAGCGGTTTCGCCGTCGATAACACCACGTTGGCCCCGCACACTTGTCAGGTCCATTTTAAGCACTTCCATCATCTTTTTAGTGAGACGGCTCCACATGCGTGCGTCTGTGCTGCCCTGTATGATGGAACTCAATACCGAGCGTAATACTTTAACAGCTTTGCCAGCCTTTCCGAACTCGGCCATGTTCTCCCGCGTACGCGCAAACGCGGGGTCGCTGGCGATTCTTTGAGCAGATACGCCACCTTTTTCCCTGATCATGTAACCGTCCTTGGATTTGAAGAACGTGATATTACCCAGGGTGCCTTCTATGGGAATGATCCCTTTTTGTTTTGCCATGATTTTTGTTTTTTAATTTGATAAAATAATTGGCTGCTGCCACCTCCTCACTGCAGTTGAGGACCGGCGCCGGATTGGTAACAGTAACCATGGCAAAACTATCCCGGTATGCCCCGCAAAATGTTTACAGCGTATATGTAAACACTGTAAACCCCGCGCCCAGCAAGGGTTTCCGCAGATCAAAAAAGCTGAAACGAAGTAAAATGGCCCAAAATATATACGATCCGGTTTTCCGGGGTATGCCGGTATGAGGCAAGTGCCACTCTTCCGCCACTATCCCGTCACTATGTAGGGAGTAAGACGCAAGTAAGGTGGGAGTAAGCTGCGGTCGAAGCCTTCAGCCAGCAGCTTTTGTCTTATACGGTATCAGCATATCGCTCATAACCGCCCGGTGTTCTTACTGCTGGCTGAAAGCTCAATACTTCGTAAGCTGCGCCATCATATTGGCGAGGTGTGTTTTCAGGATGCTGACGGCGGCGGTATCCTGCTGGTAGTATTTTTGCCGCAGGCTGTCGCCGGTAAATGCATAGCGGTTACGCGAAGTAAAACTGTTGGCTATATACTTCATCAGTTGCGCGTGGTTATCACATTCCAATATCCCCGCATCCACCATCAACCTGATCAATCCCGCCAGTTGGGTTACTGTAAGGTTAGTATGAATTACCCTGGTATCAGCAGAAGTCGCATCGGATAAAACCTTGTCAATAAACCCCAACGCATTGATCTCCTCCGTAATCCCCGCCAGCAACAGTTCCTTACACGAAGCTGCATCGGCATCATAACATATACCATGCACATCGGCAATACGGTTCACCTGCTGTATATGTCTTGCCCAATGCGCTGCGGTATCGCTTTGCGGCATCGCATTGGCATAACGGTGCAGCAGGTACGATACAAATACACCGCTGTTGAAATTATACGATACCAGCAGGTAGATCATCCGCAGTGTCATGTCATCGCAGGGTGGCAATCCTTTCAGTTGCTCCGTTACGGTGAGCCAGTAGTTGGCCGTAGCAAAACTGGGTACATGCGGGCCGGTGCTTACAAGGTAGCGCTGGCGCAGCAGTTCCACCAGTTCGCTGTCGGCCAGCAGCAGGGGCGAGTCTGTATCTGTTTCCAGTATACAGTCGGTTTGCTGTTTTACAGCCCTCCACATGTTGAGCGGCATACGGCTCTTTGTGTTGAAATAGCTGCTGTAATTCTTTTGCAGGTACCCGATAAAGTCTGTGAACTTTTGCTGCAGGTACTCCTGAAATGGCGACCGCTTTTCGTGCAGGCTGTCGTTAACCAGTTCCAGCAGCAACAGCACACCCTCCTGTGCCAGATGCACCAGCAGGTGCATCGACTGCTTTTTGGTTTTTTGCCAGGCAGTACGCAACCATTGAAACGGCAAACGATCAGCTTCTTTTACAATAAGTTCTTTTTGTTCGCTGCTTAATGATGCTCCCGCCCGGGCAGAGCTTACTGCTTCAATAAACGGTTCATGTACAGGCAGCATGTGTAATGACTGTGACATAAGTTACTGAATAAGTGAAAAATATGGGGGGAGCCAGCGGGGGGGGATTAATAGACGCAGGTCTAATATAAAAAAGGATTTTGGTTCCTGCAAGCAACATTTGTGTAAGTACGGGTTACGATGTACGATTTGAAAGAAGCGCTACACCTACTAATGAGAACTGATAATTATTTTCTTACTTCGTAATTCATAATTCATCATTCGAAATTCATACCGCTCCTGCATGTTGCTTCGCCGCACTTACCTATACCTCCTGCCTCTGCCCGCATGGTGCATGTATAGTGCCTTGCAGTGGCTTGTCAGCCATACCTGTCCCTGGCTGCTGCGCGCCTTCCCGGATTTCAACGAAACGGATCAACTCATCCTTACCATCATAGAAATAATGGTACTCGGTGTGCTGAACCATCTGCGTGTGTACCTGGCAGACGCGATTCAGACCACGCTGCCACAGCCTTTACCGCATGGTTACATTTTTATGTTCCTGTATGCCGTATGCTGCTGGGTAGCAGGCACCGCAACTGTATTATGTCTACTTTGGCAGATACCCTTTACATTCAGCGCCGGTATCTTTTTTCAGTTACTGGTATTGTCTGCCGGTATCGGTTTGCTGATGGGTATGGCTGTACCATGGAGTGCGGCCAGGTTTGGTATTTTGTGGTGGTATGAGCGGAAATTGCGTTTATTGAGTAAGCACTATAAAGGTCACTGAAGTTCGCTTATTTATTCTCTGAAGAGTCTCTCTCACCATGGCCGGTCGCCTGAACATCACTTTACGCAACGCGGTGTTTTGCATACAATCACTAGTCAGTCCTTATGGAGCGGCCTCTTTAGGTTCGATGCCGAGCGTAGCGATGGCAGACGGGATAATGCGCAGCATATCCCGGCAGAAGCTAAAGCAGTCCCGCCGATGGCGGGAGAGCAAGCACGGGACCCGCGGCCCGGGAGCGACAGATCATTGTTAAGCAGGGTGCTATTATTAGTGCCACTAGTTTCGCTTAACTTCAGATTGTGTAGTCAAAAATTAGATGGGTTTGCCCTGCCCAATTACGCTATTCAATACCGTGAATGAATATTGTAACTTTACTTAAACAAAACATCCGCTCTATGAGAAAATTAAAATTTCTTACGCTTGCCGTATTACTGCTTGTTACCGCTAACCTGTTTGGCCAGTTTCAAAAAGAAACCCTGTTGAAAGATTGGGAAAGGGCCAAAGCCTACACAAAAGAATACCTGGATGCCATGCCCGAATCAGGCTATGCACTGAAACCAACACCGGAGATGCGCTCGTTTGCCCAGCAAATGCTGCACCTCAACGATGCCAACTATGCTTTTGTCTCCGCGGCATCAGGTGATAAAGTGCCGGCAGGTGCGGCTGAATCAGATAAAGTCACCGACCTGTCAAAAGCCAATGTAACTAAGCTGGTTTTAGCGGGCTATGATTTTGTCATCGCCGGTATTCAGAAAATGACGGATGCCCAGGCCAACGAAACAGTAAAAATGTTTGGCAGGTTTGAAATGACCAAAGGCGCCGCCATCAATAAGAGCTTTGAACACCAGACACACCACAGGGGACAGACAACGGTGTATATCCGCATGGCCGGGGCAACGCCTCCGCAGGAGAAGCTGTTCTAGTTTATTGAATGACTCTGTGAAAATCTGTGTAATCTGTGGCGAAAAATATTGCCACAGATTTTCACAGAGAATTTCCCTGTCTCAACAGTGTTAACAGCACAACATGTTATTGTTTAAATAACATCACCAATGACCCCACCAGTGTCAGAAGTATCACCAGTTTACGGTACTGTTCCTCTTTGATCTTCTTTACCAGGTATATCCCCGCCCAAAAACCAATAGCAAGGGTGGGGATCAGTACAGCATCAATCTGTAAACTCTGTGTATTGATATTCTTCCAGAAAAATACCTGGAACGGCAATTTAAAAAGGTTGATACACAGGAATATCCATGCTGCCGTACCAATGAAATTGTTTTTGGGGATACGCATCGCCAGGAAATACAGGTTGGAGAAAGCGCCTGCCAGGTTTCCGATCATTGTTGTAAAACCTGCCGAAAGACCGGTTGTGACCGCAAACAAGGGGTGCCGGGGTACTTCTTTAGATTTGCGTCTTTCCATCACCAGCACGATCGCAATGGTTACCAGTATAATGACCGACATTATTTTGCGGAACAATACTTCATCCATATCCTTACCCAGGTAAACGCCTATCAGTATACCTGCCACCATCCAGGGAATGAGTTTCCGGAAATGCTGCCATTGCACATGGCGATGGTAATAGATCACCGCTGCAATATCGGCCATGCATAAAAGCGGTAATACGATACCCGTTGACAATTTGCTTCCGAAAACAAAAGCCATCAGGGTAACGGTCAGCATATCAACGCCTTTTAATCCTGCCTTACTCATGCCTATGATAAAAGAGGCAAGTATGACCGCCAGCCATTGATAAAAAGATAAGGTATCCATCATCATAAAAATTGAAAATTACGCTGCCCTGGTCAAACCATATGCATGAACGCGAATTTACAAAGGCAACTCTCTGTGAAAATTTCCTGCCTCTGTGTATCTCCGTGTCCTCCGTGCCTCTGTGGTAAGGAACATACTCCATAATATCGGAGCAAAGGCTTTACCACAGAGGCACGAAGGACACGGAGATACACAGAGTTGTTCAATAAGCATTATAGAGTAATTTACATCAATAACCATTTGCCATGAACCGTTGTATTGTCTGTTTTACTATCTTATTGCTTCTCGTAAACCAGCTCAACGCCCAGGATGTTTATAAAAGCCAGAGGGCCGGCTGGCTTAGCATCGCCGAAGCGACAAAACCAAAACTGGTTGAATCCACCAGGAAACCCATTGGTATTGTTCAGATAGTAAAAGACTCTTTGGCCTACCAGGGATGGAAAGTAAAAAAGACTTCTCCTGTTGATAGTTTGTACACCGGTTCCTTTAAAAAACAATCGGGTGTTATTGTAGATTTCGGGGAGCACCTTACCGGTTATTTTACTTTTAGCGTAGAGGATTTCAAACGCGCCACCGATGCTGCACTCCGCCTGAAATTCACTTTTGCAGAAGTTCCTTCTGAAGCGGTATTGCCTTTTGATCCGTATACAGGAGGGTTGAGCAGGGCATGGTTACAGGATGAAGTAGTTACTATTTCTGAAGTGCCGAATACCATTACCATTCCCCGCAGGGTAGCTTTCCGGTATGTGAAGATCGAGGTACTGGGCAGTTCTGTCTATTCCGATTTTAAGATCACAGCTGCTTCGGTAAAAGCCACTACATCTGCCAAAACGATTCCCGCTGTTTTAGCAGCAGGAACGCCATCGATCATTTCCCAAATTGATAAAGTAGGACTGGCTACTTTAAAGGAATGTATGCAGACAGTATATGAGGACGGCCCTAAGCGCGACAGGAGATTATGGATAGGTGATCTCTATCTCGAATCACTGGCCAATATGTATTCTTTTAAAAACCACGCACTCACCAAACACTGCCTGTACCTGCTGGCAGGATTGAGCTATGAAGATGGCACCGCTCCTTCCAATGTATTTGAGCGCCCCAAGCCCCATCCCCAGATCAATCCTTTGTTTGATTATGCGCTTATCTATAATGTAACCCTGAAAGAATACTATACAGCAACCGGTGATAAACAAACAGCGCTCGATCTCTGGCAGGTGGCCAAAAAACAAATCCAGCTACCTAAAAAATACATCGGTGAAGATGGCATGATGGATTACGAGAAAGCCAACAAAGAATGGTGGCTGTTCTTTGACTGGAGAAACGGCTTAAACAAACAGGCTGCTTTACAGGGAGTAACGATCTGGGCATTTAAAAACACTTATGAACTGGCAAAAATGCTTGGCAAGGAAAAAGAGGTGGCAGAACTTCCCGCACTGATCGCTAAAATGACTAAGGCTACGCATGATAACCTGTACGACAAAACAACAGGGCTTTTTGTAAGCGGGAAAGAAAAACAGGTTTCTTACTGTTCACAGGCCTGGATGGTATTGAGCGGTGTGGCATCAAAAGAAGAAGGCGTGAAAGCTTTACAGGCTGTAGCAACTGCACCCAATGTTGTTTATCCCGGCGCTCCTTATTTATACCATTATGTAATAGAAGCTATGATACAGGTGGGTATGGATAAAGAGGCAAAAGACCTTTTGGTAAATTATTGGGGTGGTATGGTGAAAAAAGGGGCAGATACTTTCTGGGAAGTGTATGATCCGAAAAATGATTTCTTATCCCCGTATAATTTCTTTTTGGTAAATAGTTATTGTCATGCGTGGAGTTGTACGCCTGTGTATTTTATTCGTAAATACCCTAAGGTCTTTCAACGGTAAGACGTAGAACGCTTAATACTGCGTTTTGCGTTAAGTGTTTTGCATTAAGCGTCAAGCCACTTCAAACAAATGATACTTCACCGCAAACAATACCAACCCCGCTGTATTACGGCAACCGGTTTTTTGTAACAGGTTATTGCGGTGCCCCTCTACGGTGCGGACGCTGAGAAAAAGCTGGTCAGCTATTTCTGCGGCGCTATGCTCCCGGCAGATCAACACCAGTATCTCGATTTCTCTTTTGGAAAGATCTATGGGTATGGCAGTGGCGCTTTTCACCGGCTCTTTGCCCGGAGAGGATACCGATTGTATGGCTTTGAGTACAGTTGGATTGATATAGAAGCCACTTGTATGAACCGTGTGAATGGCCGTCAGCAGTTCTTTTTTATCGCAGTTCTTAAATAGATAACCCGAGGCACCGGCCTGTATCATCCGCGCGATCAGCCGTTCTTTGGAATGAGAAGAAAGTATCACCACTTTTACCGAAGGGAATTTTTTCTGCATTTCTTCGGTGAGTTGCTGGCCATCCATTTCGGGCATTTCCATATCAACAAGGGCGATGTCGGGGAGCTTGTCGAGCGTTTGTAATTGCCGGAGACAGTCGTTGCCATTGTCTGCCTGCATCACCAGCGACAATAAGGGTTCGCTTTCTATCAACATGGCCATTGCCTGGCGAAACAGCAACTGGTCATCTACCAGGGCAATACGTATCGTATCCATGGTACAATTATACCAATTAGCCAGTAAAGTCAGCTTGTTGTACCAGGGATATTTTCTCTGTGCACCTCTGTGTCCTCCGTGCCTCTGTGGTAAAGAACATTCTCCGTCGATCTGAGCGAAGGCTTTACCACAGAGGCACGGAGGACACAGAGGTACACAGAGATTCAAAAATTCGAGTGGGGTATTTATAGCTGACCGGTATTATAGCAAAGGGACCGATATCTGCATAGCAAATCCTTTCGCATTTTTTTGCGGGATCTCCCATTCAGCGTTCACCATGTTTAAACGGCTCTCGATGTTTTGCATACCCATTCCCCTGCCGGTCATGTTTTTGTCGTAGGAAAATCCTTTGCCGTCATCGCTGTAAGCAATGGCCATCTGTCCATTACCAACGGTTACCACGATAGCGATATTGGCGGCCTGTGCATGTTTGATGGTGTTATTGATCAGCTCAGCCAATACACGGTAAACCGCCATGGCGGTTGCCTGCTGTATCGGGACCTCGGCTGTGCTTTCATCAAAATCAAGCAAGAGTTTGATCGTGCCGGACTGGTTTACGGTATCCGACAGTTCATTCACCGCATCAAAAAAACCATAGCTGCCGCTGATACGGGGAGAAAGGTTGTGAGAGATCTGCCGCACATTGGTAATAATGCGATCGATCAGTAATTTGGATTGTTTGGTAAATACCTGTTCATCACCGACAGGCTGCTCTGACTGGTTGTGTTTTTCGATCATCAGCCGGAGAGAAGATAATACGGAGCCCACTTCATCATGCAGGTCGGAGCCGATTCGCTGGCGCTCGGATTCCTGGGAGGTGATCACCGCCTGCAGCAGGCTTTTCTGGTGGTTGATCTCTGCTTCCGTCATCTTTTTTTGCTGGTGCAGGAGTTTGTTCTGGTTCTTAACCTGCAGCACAATCATGAGTGCCATAAGCAGGAATACGCCCAGCATCCCCAGCACGATCAGGAAATAGATATTATCGGTCATTTTTCGATTTGATAAATGCAACAGCGAAAAGCACGTACATGATCATCAGCAGGAAACCATGCGTTACCCATACGATATCCCAGATTGGGTGCTTGGGGTTTGTTTGCCGGGCCGACAACACAAAATTGGAGAAAAGAAAAAGAAACAACGCGCTGGCGAAATACAAAAGCAACCCGCTGATTACCCAATTAAGCGGGTTTGCCGTCCATCGAACATCTAGGGTTTCTTTACTGCCATACAGCCAGTAATAAGCAGAAACCCCAATGATCAAAAGCGCTTCTACTGAGCGTGTATAGGTGTTGAAAACAGATGCATTCTGTAAAAAAAGTAAGTTAACTATACAGGCAAGGGGGAAAGCGATCAATAGGAACCAGACAACCGCTTTCGCCCGTCGCCCATGTAGTATCAGGGTAAAAAAGAACAGCAGGATCACTGTCTCTAACACAGTATAAATATGCAAAAGCCAAAGATTGTGCAGACCAAACTTTGACATCGCTGTTCCGATCACATTCACTGTTATCGCTACCACCAGGTAGGTGAATATCACTTTCAGGGGTCTGGAAGCAACTCCTTTCCTCGTTACAAAAACAATGATCGGAAATAAGGTACTGGCGGGAACTATATAGGTTAAAAACAGGTTTAACATATCCTGGAAAATTCTCAAAACATGATAAGATCACCAATCAAGACAAATGGATGGTGGTTAATTTGTTGATCCCTGGTTATGGAAGCGGACCCTGGCCCTCATCACAATAAGCAGGACATGGTCTTGAAAAATCGTAGATGGAAACGCCTTCGTCATCATCACCAAGCCCATCGCTGCTACTCGGCCGTGGCACGATCGGCACCGCAATAACGAGATCGTTATTTTTTGTTTTGTCGTCGTCTGCCGCTATGGTCGGTACCATCACACCCCTGATCTGGTATTGGCCGCCCGCTTCTATCATGTCAAAATAAATTCTCACCCCGGTAATATCATAGGTAGGTTTAAAATCATTGACAATCTGCTCAATATCTGCCCAGTGAAAAAAAATAGCTTTGGGAATTTGTTTTACATCGGCAGCGGGTACCATTTTCTGGAAGGTTTCTGCCCAGAGGGCGCATCTCTCTTTCGCTTCGGCAAGAGAAATGGTTTGTTTTTGCGGAGGCATATTCTCCGGCGCTAATTTTGGTTGCATTTTTCAGGTTTAAAGGGTTAAACAATACCTTACCACTAAAAATAGCGGCTATTTTTCAGATATAGTTTATATTTTTTTCAACGGTTCGTGTAATTGCGCCTTTGTGTCTTTGTGTATAATAAATTTTCACGCAAAGGCACAAAGGCGCGGTAAAATAATGCGATAGCGTTTCTCATTCCCAACCGAAGCGTTACCGAAAAACAGGTATTTCTACCTGTTTTTTAAAACGGGTATTTCTGCGCTTACACATGCGTATTATGCGATCTATTTTTGATCCGTCAAGCTACCAATTGCCGGTTAACTGGCACCGATTGGCCTGGCAAGCCCCGTTTTTATCATCATAATATCCAAAAAATGACAATGAATCAATCTATGTTACCGCAATACGCATTTGACATGATCACCGGTATGACCCATGCACCCGCCGCAGCCACCATGAAGCAGTTTCTCGATCATGTTGACGGAAAAGAGTTCGCCATGTGCTATGTTGAAAATGAAGATGCCGAAACCGGCGACCGCGTGATCGTACCCACCGATTACCTCGTATTAAAACAGAAACTGGGAATTGACCCCTTCACGATTGCCGACGGGGATACGTCCAGTCCTTATGCCGAAAGACTGTATAATGAATTCAGGGTTGTTTTTGGTTTTAAAGCTTCGATGAACAAAGGCGGATTGGGTGGGGCAAACGGAATGACCTATAGTTTGCGCTGGTTATATCCTTCTAAAAATATCCAGCGGGCCAGGCTCGCATAATAATTAGTATGTGGATTTCCCGGTAGAATAACGGCCCTCGCAATTGCGGGGGCTTTTCATGCTTTACATAGGAGATAACAGCATGGCAAACGGTTCTAATTTTTGACCCCGTTATCTGATGTTCGGCGAAACTAACGGCAACAATAATAATACCCCGCTTTGCGGGAAGCTGTCGCTCCCGGGCCGCGGGCCCCGTCCTTGCTTCGCGGCTGCTTTAGCTTCTGACGGGATATGCTTCGCATTATCCCGTCTGCCATCGCTGCGCTCAGCACCGAACCTAAAGAGGCCGCTCCACAAGGACTGACTAGTGATTGTATACAAAACGCCGCACTGCGTCAAGTCTTGTATACATCATCCAGTTTATTTGCGCCCGAGTGTTATCAATTGTCTACGCTAACCTAGACAGTCCTTGTGGAGCGGCCTCTTTGTCTGTGGTGGCAAGCGTAGCGAAGCCAATCGAAACCATGCGAAGCAGGTTTCGATAACAGAGAAAGCAGCCGCGGAGCAAGGACGGGGCCCGCGGCCCGGGAGCGAACGGGTAATGTAATCTCAGCATGTTGCCATAACAAAAAGTATTGCCGGAAAGCAAAAGGGTTATTGAAGTGTGCCCCTTATTTGATTGTTCAGAAGTGATTTGTGTTAAAAATAATCTTCACCATTACATTCCTACGCCCTTCCCGGGAGCTACGAATTATTTAATTTGCACAACAACCCTTACCATGACAAAAGAGGAATTATTACAGGAACTACAGCAAGAAACATTTGTAGCATTGAAACCATCAGGCACCCACGGTATCGGTGTATTTGCTGTTTGCGATATCCCCAAGGGTTGCAGGCATATTTTTTCAAAGGAAACAGGCGACTGGATACGCCTCAGTTTTGAAGAAGTGAACCGGCTGCCCATACACAGCAGGGAGTTTATTGAGACCTATTATCTCTATGATGAAACACATTACTACCTACCCGGGCATGGATGCAAAGTGATGGATATGGCCAGTTACCTCAACCATTCCAATACACCCAATATCATGTCTGTTGAAGAAGGGAAATTTTTTGCGGCGCTGCGCGATATACGGGCGGGTGAGGAACTGTTTGTAGATTATGGGGAGATCGTGGATGGGGTGGATGGGTACCGGTAATAATAATGCACGCAAAGGCGCAAAGGCGCGGTTGAAGAGCTGTTTAGCGCGATACAAATTTTGGGAAGCGGTTCGCTATTTTTTCTTGTAATGCCTCATCGATATTCTCCAGCCTGAACCGGTTGGTGCCGTCCTTCGCGTACAGCAGTACCAGTTTGCCATTTTGTTGGTTAATGTCTTCGCTGAAGGGGCGCAACCACATCTGGAGACTTTTTGTAAACAATGTCTCCTGTTCGCGTGATGGTTTTACAGCTTCTTCATATTCAGATGCTACATTAAGTATCATGACGATCGGGGGATGTCTTACTATGATGTTAAAAATATCGTCTGCAAATTAACCGATTAGTGGAAGACACCATGTTAAGGGAGATTAGAATGCGTTTAGAATTCTCTCTGTGCAACTCTGTACTCCGTGCCTCTGTGGTAAAGAACACACTCCATCGATCTAAGCGAAGGCTTTACCACAGAGGCACAGAGTACACAGAGTTACACAGAGGATTTCGGGCCATTGCTTCTTGCAAAAGCCAGGTTATCGCTTTTGATTCCTTTTGCCCGCATGTATTGTTCAATATCTTCACAGGCAACCAGGCTGCCAGAACTATCTATCCTGGAACAATTAAAACCAAGCTCTTTTAATAATGATACGGCCTGCCGGTAATTTGTGTGAACCTGGTCATGACAGATATATTCCATCAGTACGATTGCATCAGTATTGCTTTGCAAAAAATGTTGCCCGCCGCGTAATATGGCATACTCCGATCCTTCGGCATCTATTTTTATAATAACCTTTTTGTCCATTGGTTCACTGAAAAGGATATCGAGTGTTATACATTCGACAGGCGCTGTATGCGTTTTTGTCAAGAGCCGTTTATCTCCTGTAAACTGGCCGGGATCTATCGTGTTATATTCCGAATAAATATGCGGGAAGGTTTGTAACAACTGTACGCCTTCCTTATCAGACAATGCCTTGTTGATATTTATAATATGGGGGAACTGCGCTGTATTTTTTGCCAGTATCTCCCAGGTAGCAGGCGTTGGTTCAATAGTCATTACAGCATCTGCCTTACAGGCATCTGCCAATAAACTATAGTAACCGAAATGTGCCCCGATGTCTATAAAACAGGTGTCGGGTGATATGTTTTGTAAAAGAAATTTAGTCAGCCTTATTTCAGAGTTGTCTGTTTTACCACCGGTTAAATAGATATCTGTACCCGAGGGAAATACCACCAGCATTTCGCGGTTAAAAAAAGTGGTTACTTTTTTCAGTGCTGTTTTTTGGGTGAGTGGTAGCCATAGTTTTCGGTAGAGAATGGCATAGAGATATTTTCCGGGAGAATAGAATAGTCTGCCAAACTTTGAGCGCTGTGAGAGCTTCTCAACATGGTGGAATGATTCGTAAAAAGGAAATGCCATTGATTATAGAGAATTGAAACACATTTCGCAGCTCAGCCACCCCAAGATATTAAAAAGCCCCCGCATTTTGCGGAGGCTTTACCACACCAGTTCTACCTATGATCAACGAATAACTTTTACTGCTACAAAATTGCCGGCAGCATTGAACAGCAATCCATATTTTGTACTGTTGGCCTCTATCACCAAACAATACCCCTGTAAAGCGCCGTTGATGCTGATGGAAAATGCTTTGTTAAGCACATAGCCCGGATAAGTATTTGACAAATAGGTTTTGACAGCAGCAGGTAATCCGGCAGCTTCTACTTCTGTTATTTTTCCATTGATGACGGGCAATGCAATCCGTCCAACAAAATTTCCTGACAGATCAAATGCATTGGCAAACAATCCATTGTTCTTGCTGAGTACAATATAGCCGGCGTTTTTTATTTTGGCCGCGCATAGTAATGTATCGGATGGATAAGTGGCAGCAAAATAATTTTTAATGGCCGCAGGCAATGCATTGAGTGCAACGGTATCGCGTTGTTTGCCATCCCGGTGCTCAAAACGGCCCCCTTCGCGGAAACCACGGCCCAGCAGGTCGCGGCCCTCTCTTTGCTCCAGCACTTTTACAAATGTTCCTGAGGCATCGAATTTCAATCCTACAGGGTTGCCATTGTAATTGATCACTACCACGTATCCCTGTACATTATTGGATGCGTCGGAAACTTTGAATGCCTTGGTGAATGTGTAGCCGGAATAGTTGGCTGATAAATAACTGCTGACCGCTGCGGGTAATGCCGATGCCGCCATACTATCGCGGTGCGAATTACGGTCGCAGGTGCCGGTAATGTACACAGAGTCTCCGTCGGCAGATCCGGTTACAGCTATTGCTTGTGTAGCTGTTATGGCAGCCTGTAGCGTATCGAATTCTTCAGCTGCATTATCGGAAACTTCTTTTTTGCAGGAAGCCATGATCAGCATGGAGGCTGCACAAACATTGAGGAGGATAATTTTGAATGACTGTTTCATTTGTTTTACGGTTTAAACGGGTTTTGGAAATGGTTAGGTAAAACTGGGGTCATTCAGAGATGGGTTTATTTGTTGGATGTACTGGTTGTTTTTTTCCTTTGGATATATTTTGTCATTGGGAAAAACTTAACAGATGATGGGTTCCTGTTAATAGAGTAGGTGCTGAAGGATGGTGCAGCCTGGTACCGGGGGCTTTAACAAAATAATAGTAACTGATGTTTTGAAACAACGGTATTGCAAGGGGGTTTTTTGCCACAGATTTCACAGATTAAGTACCTGTGCCTATTTATATTAGGCTAATGAGTTCTCTGCGAAACTCCCTGCTCTCATGTTCTCTGCGGTGAAAAAAGCCTCAAAATTCAGGATGTCCGACTGTATAGATTGTTTTTCACCGCAGAGAACATGAGATGCAGAGCCTACGCAGAGATATTAATGTCACAACACCTTAGCAATTGGTCTAATTTAATTCTGTTGAGCTACTTAGCACAGATTTTCTGTGCTAATCTGTGAAATCTGTGGCGGGTATTTTTGATGTGTTTTAGACAAGACGCCATAGTTTTCCATACGCTGTTAATAAGATATCTCGTGAATGGCAGCAGGCGAAGGTTACTTTTTGCATAAAAAAGTATTAAGCGTAAAGCAACCTTCCAGAAAATGATACAGAAAACCTACTTCAAAACGAAAGATTACTGCAAAGTAAAGTTCTCCTTCAGTCCTGAAAATGCCGAAACCGTTGAAATACTGGGACTGAACAGTGACTGGGAAACCCCCATCGGGATGAAGAAGAAAAAAGACGGCAGTTTTAACTGTGATGTATCACTTCCCAAAGATTCGCGCCACGAGTTCAAATACCGTGTGAACACCAGTGAATGGCTCAACGACCCCGAAGCAGATACTGAGCAGCCGAACGTGTATGGGGGAAGTAACAGTGTGATTTTGTTATAAATTCAAAAGTAAAAATTCAAAATTCAAAAGATGATTTTTGAATTTTGAATTTTTACTTTTGAATTAAAAGAAACAAGGTATCCCCTTGCTGGTATTCTTGTTGAAATAGTAGATAAACGTTAATTCAGACCCCCCGCTATACCCTTTTACCTTACGGAGATCGGATGTGGTTACATCGTAACTGATACCCACCTGAAAACTGGGGGTCCGCAGACCCGCATAAGGATACACGGCATCTTTGGTACGCATCCAGGTTCCGATATAGAGATATTTGCCGTCATCACCCAAGCCTAATCCATAAGCGCCGCCAAATACCACCTCACTTGATCCTCCCTGCTGCATTAGGTGTGTACTGATAAATAACTGGTCCCGGTCGCGAATGTTCAGGTTGGCGCCCATGTGGGCGGTGTACCGCGATTGCAATGGCTGGTTGCTGCCACTGAAATAAGAAAGCGTTGGTTTCAGGATATGGTACATACTTGCCCCTACCGTAAACTGGTTATCGCTTTCGTCTTTGTAATTGTATAAGATTCCGGCATTGACGTCTACATAATTCACAGAATTATTGTTCACCGTTTCCCCGCTGGGTATGGCAAGGTCGTAACCGCTTCCGTTGAACTGGGTATTAAAACTGATGCGGCTGAAATCAACACTGTTCCTCGCAAAAGTTGCCTGTACACCTATTCCTATACTTTGTGACCCCTCGGCATCAAGCCCTTTGTTAAACCCGGTGGATACGGCAAAATAATTGTTCTTGTAAATACCGCCACCTGATTGATCGTATAATGCCATCACGCCCAAACCCCATCTGTCGTTGCTGCCAATACTGTTGTTCATGATCCTGGTATCAAATGAAACAGTACCCGTAGTATAGGGTTCGTTCACATTGGCCCATTGCTTGCGTATGTTGAGTGCCAGCCGGTGCGCGCCATCAAAATAGCCCGTGAACGCAGGATTGAATGTAAGCGGCGAACTGAAATACTGAGAAAAATGTGCATCCTGTGCGCGTACAGCGGAACTGCACAAACAAAACACAAGCAGACATGCAGAAATAATATGTTTATTCATAAAAAAGATATTAGCATCAATTAATTAATATCACAGTTCCATTTCTGCGAACAATGTTTCCTGCAGCATCGGTTCCTTCAGCGGTCCATGAATAGGTGCCGGCCGCCTGCGGTGCACCGCCTGATTTTCCGTTCCATCCATTCTGTGGTGTTGCATCCGTAGTCTGGAAAATGATATTACCCCAGCGGTTATAGATGCGGAAATAATGCAGTTTCCTGATCGCTACCAGGTTGGGATACAATTTGTCATTACGACTGTCTCCATTGGGTGAAAATGCCTGCGGTACATAAATATCTCCCAGCCCGGTAACTTTTACCCACACACTGTCTGTAGTAACACAACCCGAAGGCGATATAATATCTACTGTGTATTTCGCATCCTTCATCAGTTTACCAAATGGTGATTGTGAATGTTCGTTGCTCAAACCAAATGCGGGTTTCCATAAGTATTGCGCACCAAAGGTTCTGGCGCTGAGCATAAACTGGTCGCCGGCCACTACACGTACCGTATCATAACTCGCGCCCGGTTTTGCTTTTTCAACAATAAGCGGTACCTGCACGGATTTTGACAGGTCAGGACAGAATGCAGAATTCACCGTAAGGGAGATTGTATAGTTTCCGGCAGTGGCATATTTATGTGCAGGCGCAAATTCATTGGAAGAAACCCCGTCGCCAAAATTCCATGTCCATGATACGCTATCGGAAGTGGCAAAACCTGATTGATTTTTGAATATGGTTGTCATTCCTTCGCAACGGTTCTCAAACAGGAACTTCAGCAAAGGTGGTTGAATCAATCCAAGACGTACACTGGTTTCTGCCGAACGTACACAGCCTTCTTTGGAGATGAACTGCACCGTATAATCTCCCGAAGCATCCGCCTGTAAAAAAGCCGAATTGGTAGTACCTAACGCTACCTGGTCTTTGTACCATGCAAAACTGGTGGCATTGGAAACCGTGGTAAGTATCAATGGTGAACCCTGGCAGATAAAATTGGCACCCGGTGTTTGCAATGTGCCGGTTGGCAACGCATTTACCGCCACATTTACCGGCACTGTGATAGAGCAGCCACCGGGTGAAGTTCCCTTGATATAATAAGTACCGCTTGTATGAACAGCGTCTGCATTCTGCACGGGTTTTGTGCTGGCCTGGTCGGACCAGAATGTATAAGTGAGTGATTTGCTGCTATTGGTTGCCACTACTGCTTCGGCGAGGTTAACGGTGCCGGGTTCGCAGATAGCAGCGGGCTGGGTAATTTCTATAGAGGGTTGTTCGTACACATTAGCTGTAACAGGTTTTACTATACTGCATCCTGTGGCCGGCATGGTAGCTTTGATAAAATAGGTTCCCGTTTTATCTATCGCCGATGGTTTGGTAATAGCCGTGCTTGCATTTACATCTGCCCAGTAGCTGTATGCTACGCCTGCTGCACTTCCCCGTGTTAGAGAAGATACCGTAAGATTGATGGTAGCAGGTGCACAAACAGCAGCAGGCTGACTGATCAATAAAGACGGTTGTGCATGTACCGTAACTACCACAGGTTTTACAAAAGCACAGCCCGAAGCGCTGGTGGCTTTGATATAGTAAGTGCCACCGGCTTGTATGTTGTTGCTGTTTAAGATAGCGTCTGAAGCAGCCATGTCTTTCCAGTAACTGAATTGAACACCTGTAGTACTACCGGCGGTGATGGCTGAAGAGCGAAGATCGATGGTTGCGGGGCTACATACAGGCGCAGGTGCATTTACAGTAAGAACCGGCGTCTGGTTAATGGTAACTGCAACCGGTTTAACAATAGAACAACCATCTTTTGTAGTGGCTTTGATATAATAGGTTCCGGTTGCTGCTATGCCCGACGGATTTGACAGGATAACATTGTTTGCTGCATCTGCATAGTATGCCAGTGAATACACGCTGTTACTGGTTACTGCGGGCGATGTAATGTTAACAGTAGCTGGTGTGCAGGCCGCAGCAGGATTGGTGATCTGTAAAACGGGTTCTGCAAATAGCGTGGCAGTTACTGAACCGGTATTTGTACAACCATTGTTATCTGATACGGTTACAGAATAGGTGCCCGCATTTTTTATGGTGATCTGTTGTGTTGTTTCAAGACTACTCCAGCGATATCCCGTAGCCGTACTGCTTGTGAGTGTTGTGGAACTGCCATTACAAAAAGAAATGTTACCCGTAATCACAGGAACCGAAGGCAGCGGATTCACCGTAACCGGAACAACGGTTGACGTATTGGAACAACCATTCACATCTGTAACGGTAACTGATTTACCTGAAGTGCTGTTTACCGAGATGGATTGGGTTGTTTCGCCTGTGTTCCATAACCATGTGCTGCCGGTACTGGCAGAAAGTGTTACCGAACCACCGGCACAGAAAGTAGTAGTGCTGGCTGCAGTGATTGTTGCAGCCGGTAAAGTATTTACAGTAACCGCAGTTGTGGCAGAAGTATTGGAACAACCATTCGCGTCTGTAATTATAACCGATTTGGCGGATGTATTGTTTACTGTGATGGATCGTGTTGTTTCACCTGTGTTCCATAACCATGCATTGCCGTTGCTGGCAGTAAGTGTTACCGAGCCACCGGCACAGAAAGTAGTAGCGCTGGCTGCTGTGATCCTTGCGGTCGGTAAAGCATTTACAGTAACCGCAGTAGCGGCAGCAGTATTGGAGCAGCCATTTGCATCTGTTACGGTAACGGATCTGCTGGATGTATTATTGACAGAAACCGACCGTGTTGTTTCACCGGTACTCCATAACCAGGTAGTTCCCGCACTGGCAGTTAGTGTTACAGAACCTCCCGCACAGAATGTTGTGATACCACTTGCAGTAATGTTTGCAGTCGGCAAAGTGTTCACCGTAACCGTTTTGACAGTTGATACAGCGGAACAATTATTGGCATCTGTTACAGTAACAGAAGGACTGGATGTACCGTTGACTGTGATCGACCGGGTTGTTTCACCGTTGCTCCACAACCAGGCGCTTCCTGCGCTGGCTGTTAATACTACGGAACCCCCGGCACAAAATGTGGTTGGGCCGTTTGCTGTGATGGCGGCTACCGGCAAAGCATTTGCAGTAATAGCCGTAGCGGCGGAAGTATTGGAACAGCCATTAGCATCGGTTATGGTAACAGACCTGTTTGAAGTGTTGTTTACAGAAATAGATGGTGTTGTTTCCCCGGTACTCCATAACCAGCTATTTCCCGCACTGGCTGTAAGTGTAACTGATCCACCGGCGCAAAACACAGTAGCGCTGCCTGCTGTGATGGTTGCAAGCGGCAGGGCATTTACCGTAACGCCGGTTGCTGAAGAAGTATTGACACAGCCATTGGCATCGGTAATGGTAACTGATCTGCCTGATGTATTATTTACAGAGATCGACTGAGTAGTCTCGCCGGTATTCCACAACCATGTGCTTCCTGCACTGGCAGTAAGCATAACCGATCCACCGGCACAAAATGTAGTAGTGCCACCTGCTGTAATAACAGCATTGGGTAATGGATTCATGGTAACGGTTTGAATAGCCGAAGTTTTGGAACAACCGTTGGCATCGGTTACCACCACATATTTATGTGCTGTATTGTTTACTGAAACCGATTGAGTGGTTTCGCCGGTGTTCCATAACCAGGAATTTCCGGTACTGGCAGTAAGCGTTACCGATCCGCCGGCGCAGAAGGTGGTGGCGCCGCTGGTATTAATGACGGATGTTGGTAAAGGATTAACGGTAACTGCAGTAGCGGCAGAGGTATTGGAACAGCCGTTGGCATCTGTTACGGTAACTGACCTGTTAGATGTATTATTTACAGAAATAGACTGGGTGGTTTCACCCGTACTCCATAACCATGTATTTCCAGTGTTTGCAGTAAGGGTTACTGCGCCACCGGCACAGAATGTAGTAGCGCTACCCGCTATGATAGTTGGTGTGGGTAGGGGATTAACTGTTATTGCGGTAGCGGAAGAAGTATTGGAACAGCCGTTAACATCTGTTACTGTAACCGATCTTGTTGATGTTGTATTTACTGAGATCGATTGAGTCGTTTCTCCTGTACTCCACAACCACGAACTACCAGCACTCGCCGTAAGTGTGGCTGATTGACCCGCACAGATCGTTAGTGGAACACCAGAAATGGTTGCAGTAGGTAAAGCATTTACTGTAACCGTCGTTGACAGCGAGGTGGCCGAACAACCATTCGCTCCTGTTACTGTAACCGATCTTGTTGATGTTGTATTTACTGATATCGATTGAGTTGTTTCTCCTGTACTCCACAACCAGGAACTACCAGCGCTCGCTGTAAGCGTGGCTGATTGACCTGCACAGATGGTTAATGGACCGCCAGAAATCGTTGCAGTTGGTAATGCATTTACCGTTACTGTTGTTGACAACGATGTGGCTGAACAGCCATTCGCGCCGGTTACTGTAACCGATCTTGTTGACGTAGTGTTTACAGAGATCGATTGCGTTGTCTCTCCTGTATTCCACAACCACGAACTACCAGTACTCGCTGTAAGTGTTGCTGACTGACCTGCACAAATTGTTAGTGGACCTCCAGATATTGTTGCAGTTGGTAAAGCGTTTACTGTAACAGTTGTTGACAATGAGGTAGCTGAACAGCCATTGGCTCCTGTTACTGTAACTGATCTTGTTGATGTAGTATTTACTGAGATCGATTGAGTTGTCTCTCCTGTATTCCACAACCACGAACTACCTGCACTCGTTGTAAGCGTTGCTGACTGGCCCGCACAAATTGTTAGTGGACCACCCGAAATCGTTGCAGTAGGTAAAGCGTTTACTGTTACAGTTGTTGATAGCGATGTAGCGGAACAACCATTCGCTCCTGTTACTGTAACTGATCTTGTTGATGTTGTATTTACAGAGATCGATTGAGTCGTTTCTCCTGTACTCCATAACCACGAACTGCCAGCACTCGCTGTAAGTGTTGCGGACTGACCCGCACAGATTGTTAATGATCCGCCTTCAGCTATCGTGGCTATTGGTAAAGCGTTTACGGTTACTGTTGTTGACAACGATGTAGCTGAGCAACCATTCGCTCCCGTTACTGTAACTGATCTTGTTGATGTTGTATTTACTGAGATCGATTGAGTCGTTTCTCCCGTACTCCATAACCAGGAACTACCAGCACTTGCAGTAAGCGTTGCTGACTGACCCGAACAGATTGTAAGTGGACCACCCGAAATCGTTGCAGTTGGTAAAGCGTTTACCGTTACAGTTGTTGAGAGCGAGGTAGCGGAACAACCATTCGCTCCCGTTACTGTAACTGATCTTGTTGATGTTGTATTTACAGAGATCGATTGAGTCGTTTCTCCTGTACTCCACAACCACGAACTACCAGCGCTCGCCGTAAGTGTGGCTGATTGACCCGCACAGATCGTTAGTGGACCACCAGAAAGGGTTGCAGTAGGTAAAGCATTTACTGTTACCGTTGTTGAGAGCGAGGTAGCTGAACAGCCATTCGCTCCTGTTACTATAACTGATCTTGTTGATGTTGTATTTACAGATACCGCTTGTGTTGTTTCTCCTGTACTCCATAACCACGAACTGCCAGCACTCGCAGTAAGCGTTGCGGACTGACCCGCACAGATCGTTAGTGGACCACCAGAAATCGTTGCAGTTGGTAATGCATTTACTGTAACGGTTGTTGACAACGAGGTAGCGGAACAACCATTCGCTCCTGTTACTGTAACCGATTTTGTTGACGTAGTATTTACAGAGATCGATTGCGTTGTCTCTCCCGTACTCCACAACCATGAACTGCCTGCACTTGCAGTAAGCGTGGCTGACTGTCCCGAACAGATCGTTAGTGGACCACCCGATATCGTTGCAGTTGGTAATGCGTTTACAGTAACAGTTGTTGACAATGAGGTAGCTGAGCAGCCATTCGCGCCGGTTACTGTAACTGATCTTGTTGATGTTGTATTTACAGAGATCGATTGAGTCGTTTCTCCCGTACTCCATAACCACGAACTACCAGCGCTCGCTGTAAGTGTGGCTGACTGACCCGCACAGATTGTTAGTGGACCTCCAGATATTGTTGCAGTTGGTAATGCATTTACTGTAACGGTTGTTGACAACGATGTAGCGGAACAACCATTCGCTCCTGTTACTGTAACCGATTTTGTTGACGTAGTATTTACAGAGATCGATTGCGTTGTCTCTCCCGTACTCCATAACCATGAACTACCAGCACTAGCCGTAAGTGTTGCTGACTGGCCCGCACAGATCGTTAGTGGGCCACCTGAAATGGTTGCAGTTGGTAATGCGTTTACTGTTACAGTTGTTGAGAGCGAGGTAGCTGAACAACCATTCGCTCCTGTTACTGTAACCGATCTTGTTGATGTTGTATTTACTGAAATCGATTGAGTCGTTTCTCCTGTACTCCACAACCACGAACTACCAGCGCTCGCCGTAAGTGTGGCTGATTGACCCGCACAGATCGTTAGTGGACCACCAGAAATGGTTGCAGTAGGTAAAGCATTTACTGTTACCGTTGTTGAGAGCGAGGTAGCTGAACAGCCATTGGCTCCCGTTACTGTAACAGATCTTGTTGATGTTGTATTTACAGATACCGATTGAGTTGTTTCTCCCGTACTCCATAACCACGAACTACCCGCACTCGCAGTAAGAGTGGCTGACTGACCCGCACAAATCGTTAGTGGACCACCAGATATTGTTGCAGTTGGTAAAGCGTTTACGGTTACAGTTGTTGATAGTGAGGTAGCTGAACAGCCATTCGCGCCGGTTACTGTAACTGATCTTGTTGATGTTGTACTTACTGAGATCGATTGAGTCGTCTCTCCCGTACTCCATAACCACGAACTACCAGCACTCGCAGTGAGTATTGCTGACTGGCCCGCACAGATCGTTAGTGGGCCACCGGAAATTGTTGCAGTTGGTAAAGCGTTTACTGTTACTGTTGTTGACAGCGATGTAGCTGAGCAACCATTCGCTCCTGTTACTGTAACAGATCTTGTTGATGTACTATTTACTGAGATCGATTGAGTCGTCTCTCCCGTACTCCATAACCACGAACTACCAGCACTTGCTGTAAGTGTTGCTGACTGGCCCGCACAAATTGTCAGTGGGCCACCGGAAATTGTTGCAGTCGGTAATGCGTTTACCGTTACCGTTGTTGAGAGCGAGGTAGCTGAGCAACCATTCGCTCCTGTTACTGTAACCGATTTTGTTGACGTAGTGTTTACAGAGATCGATTGAGTGGTCTCTCCAGTACTCCACAACCACGAACTACCAGCACTCGCAGTGAGTATTGCTGACTGGCCCGCACAGATCGTTAGTGGGCCACCGGAAATTGTTGCAGTTGGTAAAGCGTTTACTGTTACCGTTGTTGACAGTGAGGTAGCTGAACAGCCATTCGCGCCGGTTACTGTAACTGATCTTGTTGACGTAGTGTTTACAGAGATCGATTGAGTTGTTTCTCCCGTACTCCATAACCACGAACTACCAGCACTTGCAGTAAGCGTTGCTGACTGACCCGCACAGATCGTTAGTGGACCGCCAGTAATCGTTGCAGTAGGTAATGCGTTTACGGTTACTGTTGTTGACAATGAGGTAGCTGAGCAACCATTGGCTCCTGTTACTGTAACAGATCTTGTTGATGTTGTGTTTACCGAGATTGATTGAGTCGTTTCTCCTGTACTCCATAACCATGAACTACCAGCACTTGCAGTAAGCGTGGCTGACTGGCCCGCACAGATTGTAAGTGGACCCCCTGAAATCGTTGCAGTTGGTAAAGCGTTTATCGTTACCGTTGTTGAGAGCGAGGTAGCGGAACAACCATTGGCTCCTGTTACTGTAACAGATCTTGTTGATGTTGTATTTACTGAGATCGATTGGGTCGTTTCTCCTGTACTCCACAACCAGGAACTACCAGCACTCGCGGTAAGTGTTGCTGACTGGCCCGCACAGATCGTTAGTGGACCGCCAGAAATCGTTGCAGTTGGTAATGCGTTTACGGTTACAGTTGTTGACAGTGAGGTAGCTGAGCAACCATTCGCTCCTGTTACTGTAACTGATCTTGTTGATGTATTATTTACAGAGATCGATTGGGTGGTCTCTCCAGTACTCCACAACCACGAACTACCAGCACTCGCTGTAAGTGTTGCGGACTGACCCGCACAGATGGTTAATGGACCGCCAGTAATCGTTGCAGTAGGTAAAGCATTTACTGTTACTGTTGTTGACAACGATGTGGCTGAGCAACCATTGGCTCCCGTTACTGTAACCGACCGTGTTGATGTAGTGTTTACTGAGATCGATTGAGTGGTTTCTCCTGTACTCCATAACCACGAACTGCCAGCACTCGCTGTAAGTGTGGCTGACTGACCCGCACAGATCGTTAGTGGACCGCCAGAAATCGTTGCAGTTGGTAATGCGTTTACGGTTACCGTTGTTGACAGTGAGGTAGCTGAGCAACCATTCGCTCCTGTTACTGTAACTGATCTTGTTGATGTTGTATTAGCAGAGATCGATTGAGTCGTTTCTCCCGTACTCCACAACCACGAACTACCTGCACTTGCAGTAAGTGTTGCTGACTGACCCGCACAGATTGTAAGTGGACCACCAGAAATCGTTGCAGTAGGTAATGCGTTTACTGTTACCGTTGTTGAGAGCGAGGTAGCGGAACAACCATTCGCTCCAGTTACTGTAACTGACCGTGTTGATGTTGTATTTACAGAAATAGATTGTGTGGTCTCTCCCGTACTCCACAACCACGAACTACCAGCACTCGCAGTAAGTGTTGCGGACTGACCCGCACAGATCGTTAATGGACCGCCAGTAATCGTTGCAGTTGGTAATGCGTTTACGGTTACAGTTGTTGACAGTGAGGTAGCTGAGCAACCATTCGCTCCTGTTACTGTAACTGATCTTGTTGATGTTGTACTTACTGAGATCGATTGAGTCGTCTCTCCCGTACTCCATAACCAGGAACTACCAGCGCTCGCGGTAAGTGTTGCGGACTGACCTGCACAGATCGTTAGTGGACCACCAGAAATCGTTGCAGTTGGTAATGCGTTTACTGTTACAGTTGTTGATAATGAGGTAGCTGAGCAACTATTCGCTCCTGTTACTGTAACCGATCTTGTTGATGTTGTGTTTACCGAGATTGACTGAGTCGTTTCTCCCGTACTCCATAACCATGAACTACCAGCACTTGCAGTAAGCGTGGCTGACTGGCCCGCACAGATTGTAAGTGGACCACCAGAAATCGTTGCAGTTGGTAATGCGTTTACAGTTACCGTTGTTGACAGCGAGGTAGCTGAGCAACTATTCGCTCCTGTTACTGTAACCGATCTTGTTGATGTACTATTTACAGATACCGACTGAGTTGTTTCTCCTGTACTCCATAACCACGAACTACCAGCACTTGCAGTAAGCGTGGCTGACTGGCCCGCACAGATTGTAAGTGGACCCCCTGAAATCGTTGCAGTTGGTAATGCGTTTACAGTTACCGTTGTTGACAGCGAGGTAGCTGAGCAACCATTCGCTCCTGTTACTGTAACCGATCTTGTTGACGTAGTGTTTACAGAGATCGATTGAGTCGTCTCTCCCGTGCTCCACAACCATGAACTACCAGCACTCGCAGTGAGTGTGACTGACTGACCCGCACAGATCGTTAGTGGGCCACCGGAAATTGTTGCAGCAGGTAAAGCATTTACAGTTACCGTTGCTGACAGCGATGTGGCTGAACAGCCATTCGCTCCCGTTACTGTAACAGATCTTGTTGATGTACTATTTACAGATACCGACTGAGTTGTTTCTCCTGTACTCCATAACCAGGAACTGCCAGCGCTCGCAGTAAGCGTTGCTGACTGGCCCGCACAAATTGTTAGTGGACCACCAGAAATCGTTGCAGTAGGCAAAGCGTTTACTGTTACAGTTGTTGATAGCGATGTAGCCGAACAACCATTCGCTCCTGTTACTGTAACCGATCTTACCGATGTTATATTGACAGAGATCGCTTGCGTTGTTTCTCCCGTGCTCCATAACCACGAACTGCCCGCACTCGCAGTAAGCGTTGCTGACTGACCCGCACAGATCGTTAGTGGACCACCCGAAATTGTTGCAGTAGGCAAAGTGTTTACTGTAACAGTTGTTGATAGTGACGTAGCTGAGCAACCATTCGCGCCCGTTACCGTGACTGATCTTGTTGATGTTGTATTTACTGAGATTGATTGAGTCGTTTCCCCCGTACTCCATAACCAGAAACTGCCGGCACTCGCTGTAAGCGTTGCTGACTGACCCGCACAGATCGTTAGTGGACCACCCGAAATTATTGCAGTAGGTAAAGCGTTTACTGTTACCGTTGTTGAGAGCGAGGTAGCTGAACAGCCATTGGCTCCCGTTACTGTAACAGATCTTGTTGATGTAGTATTTACTGAGATCGATTGAGTCGTCTCTCCTGTACTCCATAACCAGGAACTGCCTGCACTCGCTGTAAGTGTTGCTGATTGACCTGAACAGATGGTTAATGGACCGCCAGTAATCGTTGCAGTTGGTAAAGCATTTACTGTTACCGTTGTTGACAATGAGGTAGCTGAGCAACCATTCGCTCCTGTTACTGTAACTGAGCGTGTTGATGTTGTATTTACAGAGATCGATTGCGTTGTCTCTCCAGTACTCCACAACCACGAACTACCAGCGCTCGCTGTAAGTGTGGCTGACTGGCCCGCACAGATGGTTAATGGACCACCTGAAATCGTTGCAGTAGGTAAAGCGTTTACTGTTACAGTTGTTGATAATGAGGTAGCTGAACAGCCATTGGCTCCCGTTACTGTAACCGAGCGTGTTGATGTAGTATTTACAGATACTGCTTGTGTTGTTTCTCCCGTACTCCATAACCACGAACTACCAGCACTCGCGGTAAGTGTTGCTGACTGACCCGTACAAATTGTAAGTGGACCACCAGAAATCGTTGCAGTTGGTAATGCATTTACTGTAACGGTTGCAGTCGCACTATTGACAGCAGTACAGCTTGCTAACTGTACCAGCGCACGGTAATAAGTAGTAGCAGTCAGGTTGGTGGCAGTATAATTTGCTGTGGTATTTGTTATATCAAAAACGCTACTGGAAAAATCACTTACCGTTGAACGCTGCCATTTAACAATACTTCCTATATGACCCGTCAGCGTCAGCACACTACTATTGGTGCCGGAACATACCGCTATCGGGCTGCTTACTGTTCCACCCACACTCTGTTGTACGGTCATCGTTACAGATCCTGTGTATTTTGTTCCGTCGAATGCATTGCCTGTGTAAACCGCTCTCCTGTAATAAGTGGTCTGTGTCAATGTACCTGGTGTATAGCCAGCCGCATTGGCTGAGGGGATATTACTGAAGTTGGTATTGTCCGTACTTACCTGCCACTGGTAAGTGATACTGCCTGTTCCTCCACTTGCCACACTGGTAGATGTAAGCGCCGATGGTGCAGTACCCGAACAGATCGTCTGGTTAGACCCGATCGACCCGGGAGTTAATACCGGATTTACGGTTACCGCTACTGTTGTTGTATTGGAACAACTGTTCCCATCTGTTCCGGTGATGGTATATGTCCGGGTACTCGTCGGACCTGCAATTACGGTAGCGGTATTGGTTGCTGACAATCCTGTTGATGGACTCCACAAATAGCTGTTTGCTCCCGATGCCGTAAGGCTCACATTATCACCAGTGGTAATAGATGCTGATGATGGATTAATACTTAACGTAGGCAATGCATTAACCGTTACCGCTGTTACGGAAGAAGTAGCAGAACATCCGTTTGCATCGGTTACCGTTACTGATTTGCCGGATGTACTGGTAACAGAAATCGACCGTGTCGTTTCGCCGCTGTTCCATAACCACGAACTGGCTGTATTCGCTGTAAGTGTTACCGCACCGCCCGCACAGAACATAGTTGGCCCGCCCGCAGTAATCGTGGATGACGGCAATGCATTGATCGTTATGCTTGCATTTACTGCCGATGATAAACAACCCGTAGCAGATACTTTAACTGAGTAAGCACCCGTATAGGTACCTGTTACGCTACCAGGCAAACTCACCGACAGGTTTCCACTGGTTGCTCCCAGGTTATTCGTAGCAAAAGAAGGGTTCTCATTTACAAAACCTGCACTGATAGCCGCTGCGTTCCATACAATACTGTATTGATCGGGTGAAGAGGTGGTATTGTAACTCAAAAGCGCAGTAGCGTTACTTACGCAAGCTGAAGCATTTTGCGGTACGATGGTTGGATTAACACCTACATAGATCACATTACTGTACACCGTTTGTGGTATAGGTATAAAACCAAAAAGCATATAATATACGGTAGCCGCACGCCTGTAATAAGTGGTAACCGTAAGCGCTCCGGGTGAATACGTGGTGGCATTTGCACCAGTGATGTTTGTAAACGGCCCCGCACTGCTTGCTGCAGACTGCCACCTATACTCATTATCAAATGTGTAATCAGTAGAATATGTTACAGGGCTGATGGCCGTGAACGCCGCAGCTGTACTTCCCGAATTGATACATTGGCTCGAACCAACCGTTCCCCCAGTCTGGGCATAGCTAGCAGATGAAAACATACAGCACAATCCAATGATCACAGCGATCATATAGCAACCCTTCTGCACAAACTGACGCAAGATGGGTCCTGTAGTATTGGATTTCAGGGGGATCATCGAAATGGATATTGGTACTTCTAATGTATCGCTTCCCTGTATTGAGTGTATGCGTTGTTAAGCGTGTAAAGGATTTTTTAATCTGCCGTTCATTAAAACTAACAGTCAATTGTAAACAACAAAGCACAATGGTATTTTCATTTTCTCCTCTCATAATTTATGAAATGAAACATGGAGAAATATGGAATATGTTTTTTTGTCGCTGAAAATGTTACAACAAAAAGGAAGTAAGGAGACTCCGGGGCGGTGTTGGATACGATGAGGGAGGATACCAGAACTCTGTGTTATGTGTCTGTAAACCGTGACACCTTGAAAAATCGGCTGCTGATTTTTTTCTCGGATAAGAAAACGGGGTATCTCACAAGACTTTTTTTAACACAGAGATCACAGAGTTAACAGAGGGCCCTCTGTTAACTCTGTGATCTCTGTGTTAAAATCTTCGCTTCGATCAAATCAAGCCTGTTCCTATAAAGCATACACTTTAAAAAAAACAAGGAATCCCTTTATTCGAATTTTTATTAAAAAAGTAAATAAACGTGAGCTCACTGCTTCCACTAAACCCTTTTGTTTTTTTAAGATCGGAGACAGTGATATCATAACTCAATCCCAACTGGAAAGAAGCCGTCTGCAAACCGATATAAGGATATACCGCATCTTTTAAACGCAGCCAGGTACCCAGGTAAAGACTATTATCTGTATCGCCTATCCCCAGCCCATACGCTCCCCCAACCACCACATCACTCGAACCGGCCTGGTTCATCAGGCTGGTACTGATAAACAACTGGTCCCTTACACCCACCGCAAGATTGGCCCCAGCATGTATGGTGTAGCGTCTTTGTAATGATTGATTATTTCCGCTGAAATAGGAAAGCGACGGTTGCAGGATATGATACATACTGGCACCAAACGAAAACTGGTTATCATTTTCATCTTTATAATTATACAATATGCCTGCATTAACATCCACATAAGAGATGGAATTGTTGTTGATCGTTTCGCCGCTGGGCACAGACAGGTCATACCCGCTACCCGTAAACTGGTTGCTGAAACTTACCCGGCTGAAATCAACACTGTTGCGCGCATAGCTGGCCTGCACACCAATGCCAATGCTTTGCATACCCTCTGCATCCAGTCCTTTATTAAACCCGGTGGACACTGCTATATAATTGTTTTTAAAAATGGCCCCTGCCGACTGATCGTAAAGCGCCATCACACCAAGCCCCCATCTGTCATTGCTTCCAATGGCCTGCTTCAAAATTTTTGTATCATAAGAAACCGTACCGGTAACATAAGGATCGCTGGTATTGATCCACTGGTTGCGTATGTTGAAAGCAACCCGCTGCGTACCATCAAAATACCCGGTAAATGCGGGATTAAAACTAAGCGGCGAACTGAAGTATTGCGAAAAATGTGGATCCTGTGCATGCGCCTTCCCGGTACACACAGACATAATAAACAGAACAATATAAATACCCTTGTTTTTCATGTAATCGTTATGGCTGATTTTTTATCAATACAACAAAATGCTGTTTCCATTTCTTTTAATGCTGTTACCTGTAAGATCAATTCCTTCGGCCACCCATACATAGGTACCGGCAGGTTGCAGTACACCACTGTACTTACCGTTCCATCCTGCCACCGGTGCAGGATCTGTGGTCTGGAAAACAAGATGGCCCCAACGGTTAAAGACTCTGAAGTAAACCAGTTTCTGTATACCTGCCAGCTGTGGATACAAACGGTCATTCTGTCCATCCCCATTGGGTGTAAACGCTTTTGGAACATAGATATCCGTTCCCGTACTCACTTTTACAGATACCGTATCCGTTGTTGTACAGCCCGCAGCGGTGGTGATCAATACCGTATAGGAAGTATCCCTTTGTAATATCCCCGAAGGAGAAGCTGTTGCGGGATCGCTTAATCCGAATGGCGGCCGCCACAGGTAGGTTACACCAAAACTCCTGGCAACAAGCCGAAACTCTTTTCCTGCCATTGCCTCAACAGAACTGTATCGTATGGCTGCTCTCGGCATTTCTATTGTTACAGTAGTTTGAACGGTTGCCGTTAATGATGGACATGAAGCGTTGTTGCCTGTAAGCGCAACCGTATAATTTCCTCCCTGGCGGTAACTATGTGATGCAGAAAACGCATTTGACGAAACCCCGTTACCAAAATCCCATACCCATGAAATACCACCCGACGATGCAAAAGTTGACTGGTTGGTAAAAGTGGTAGAGAGTCCCTCACAACGGCTGTCAGACACAAACCGGAGTACCGGCTTTTGAACAAGATCAAGTGCAATGGTATTACCCGCTTCTTTGATACATCCTTCACTCGAAATAAACTGCACCGTATAATTTCCTGAGGTGGTTGCCTGGTAAGAAGCAGCGGTGGCATTGACGATGGCCGCCAGATCTTTGTACCATTGAAACCTGCTAGCATTAGAGATCGTCTTTAATTCAATTGCCGATCCTTCGCAAACAAAATTCACGGCAGGGCTTTGCAATGTTCCCACAGGAGGAACGCCGATACCTGCTGTAACAGGCAGGGATGCGGTGCAACCGCTGGCCGCGGTTCCTTTAATATAAAAAGTACCACCTGTACTTATGGCAGCAGGGTTCGACACGGGTACAGTAGTAGCCGCATCCGACCAGTAACTATAGGATAGTCCGCTGCTGCTGCCGTTTACAATTGCTGGTGCAGTAAGATTGATCGTTGCAGGCACACAAACAGGAGAGGGATTGGTGATGTTAAGAACGGGTTGCTGATGAATGGTTACTGTAACAGGTTTAATACTGCTGCATCCCGTAGCGGCAATGGTTGCTTTGATATAATAAATACCACCGGTATTAACAGATGCGGGATTGGAAAGTATACTGGTAGCCGCAGCATCTGTCCAGTAAGTGTACTGTACGCCCGGTGTTGTTCCTGCTGTAACGGAACTGGCGGTGAGATCGATGGTTGCCGGCGCACAAACTGCCGGAGGATTTACAAGAACCACCGACGGTATCACATTCACACTAACCGGGAATGCTGCCGAAGCAGACTGACAGCCATTGGCATCCATAACCGTTACCGAATAACTGCCGGCATTGGTAACGCTGATGGTTCTTGTGGTTTGCCCTGTGCTCCATGCATACGCATTGGCAACCGGAGAACTAAGCACTGTAGAACCTCCGGCACAGAAAGAGGCGTTTCCTGAAATAACCGGGGTAGCGGGAAGTGCATGGACGGTAACAGGCACTACAGTGGATGTATTTGAACAGCCATTGACATCGGTGACCGTAACCGTTTTATTGGATGTATTACCGACTAGTACTGATTGTGTTGTTTCACCGGAACTCCAGTTCCACGAAGCACCAGAACTGGCTGTTAGATTAACCGAACCATCCGCGCAAAAACTGGTTGGACCTGACGTTGTGATTATCGCAGCTGGCAATAGATTCACCGTTACAGATACTGGCGATGATGTTGCAGAACATCCGTTGCTATCAGTTATCGTTACTGTCCTATTACCAGCTGTAGCCGCAACAACCGTTTGAGTTGTTTCACCTGTACTCCATAAATAAGAACTCGCAAGAGTGGCCGTTAAGTTTACTGAGCCCCCCGCACAAAAGGTTGTTGAACCGCCAGGTGTTATCGTAGGTGTTGGTAATGCATTTACTGTAATCGCTTCTGATGGGGATGTTGCTGTACAACCATTCACGTCTGTTATCGTTACTGTTCTGCCTCCTGAAGTTGTGGCAAGAACCGTTTGTGTCGTTTCACCCGTACTCCATAAATATGCATTCGCAGCAGTAGCCGTTAGGTTTACTGATCCGCCTGCGCAAAACGTTGTTGAACCACCTGGTGTTATCGTAGGGGTTGGCAATGCATTTACTGTAATTGCTTCTGATGGAGATGTTGCTGTACAACCATTCACGTCTGTTATCGTTACTGTTCTGCCGCCCGATGTAGTCGCAATAACCGCTTGAGTTGTCTCACCGGTACTCCATAAATACGAACTCGCAAGAGTGGCCGTTAAGTTTACTGATCCGCCTGCACAAAAAATTGTTGAGCCACCTGGTGTTATAGTAGGAGTTGGCAATGCATTTACTGTTAAGGTTTCTGGTGAAGATGTTGCTGAACAACCATTCACATCGGTTATCGTTACTGTTCTGCCGCCGGACGTTGTCGCAAGAACCGTTTGTGTCGTTTCACCCGTACTCCATAAATATGCATTCGCAGCAGTGGCCGTTAGGTTTACTGATCCGCCTGCGCAAAACGTTGTTGAACCACCTGGTGTTATCGTAGGGGTTGGCAATGCATTTACTGTTACGGTTTCTGGTGAAGATGTTGCTGAACAACCATTCACATCGGTTATCGTCACTGTCCTGCCGCCAAAGGTCGTAGCAATAACTGATTGTGTCGTCTCACCCGTATTCCATAAATATGCATTCGCAGCAGTGGCTGTTAAGTTTACTGATCCTCCCGCACAAAAAGTTGTTGAACCACCGGGTATGATCGTAGGTGTTGGTAATGCATTTACTGTAATTGTCTCTGGTGACGATGTTGCTGTACAACCGTTCACGTCTGTTATCCTTACTGTTCTGCCGCCGGAGGTGGTCGCAAGAACCGTCTGAGTTGTTTCACCTGTACTCCATAAATAAGAACTCGCAGCAGTGGCCGTTAAGTTCACTGATCCGCCCACACAAAAAGTTGTTGAACCACTCGGCATAATCGTAGGTGTTGGCAATGCATTTACTATTACCGTAGCTGATCCGCTTTGAAGATTACTACAGGTTGTTGAACTTCCATCCTGTACGGACACTAATGTATAAGCAAATGTTCCCACAGTTCCTGTCGGAACAGAAAGCGTAACTGAATTGCCTGATGTGGTGCTAACAGTCTGATCAGGCCCACCGTTTAATTTATACGTAAATGTATAGGGCGATGTCCCTGTAGCACTCGTGAATGTCACTAATGGTGATGCCGCATTTTCGCATACAGTTGTAGTTCCACTTACCGATGCAGTTGGCAGAGGATTAACGGTTACCGTAACTGTTCCACTTTGGGGATTACTACAGGTTGTTGAACTTGCATCCTGTACCGATACCAGCGTGTAAGTAAGCGTACCCGGAGTACCCGTGGGAGCTGAAAGGGTTATCGAGTTTCCCGAGGTGGTCGTTATTATCTGATCTGCTCCGCCGTTTAATTTATACGTAAATGTATAGGGTGATGTACCGGTAGCGCCGGTGAACGTAACTAATGGCGATGCCGCATTTTCACATACAGCTGTTGTCCCGCTGATCGCTGCAGTTGGCAAGGGATTAACGGTTACGGTAACTGTTCCGCTTTGGAGATTACTACAGGTTGTTGAACTTGCATCCTGTACAGATACCAGCGTGTAAGTAAGCGTACCCGGAGTGCCCGTGGGAGCTGAAAGGGTTATCGAGTTTCCTGACGTGGTCGTTATTATCTGATCTGGTCCGCCGTTTAATTTATACGTAAATGTATAGGGCGATGTGCCTACCGCACCTGTGAACGTAACTAATGGCGATGCCGCATTTTCGCATACGGCTGTAGTTCCACTTACCGATGCAGTTGGCAGAGGATTCACCGTTACTGTAACTGTTCCGCTTTGAGGGTTACTACACGTTGTTGAGCTTGCGTCCTGTACCGATACCAGCGTGTACGTAAGCGTACCGGGCGTACCTGTGGGAGCTGAAAGGGTTATCGAATTTCCTGAAGTGGTTGTTATTATCTGATCTGCCCCACCGTTTAATTTATACGTAAATGTATAGGGTGAGGTGCCTGCCGCACCAGTGAATGTAACTAATGGTGATGCCGCATTTTCACAGACAGTTGTTGTCCCACTGATCGTTGCTGTTGGTAAGGGATTCACAGTTACGGTAACTGTTCCGGTTTGAGGATTACTACACGTTGTTGAGCTTGCGTCCTGTACCGATACCAGCGCGTAGGTAAGCGTACCCGGAGTACCCGTGGGAGCCGAAAGGGTTATTGAGTTTCCTGAAGTGGTCGTTATTATCTGATCTGCCCCACCGTTTAATTTATACGTAAATGTATAGGGTGAGGTGCCGGTAGCGCCGGTGAACGTAACTAATGGTGATGCCGCATTCTCGCATACAGTTGTTGTCCCACTGATCGTTGCTGTGGGTAAGGGATTCACAGTTACGGTAACTGTTCCACTTTGAGTATTACTACAGGTTGTTGAACTTGCATCCTGTACAGATACCAGCGTGTAAGTAAGCGTACCGGGAGTGCCTGTGGGAGCTGAAAGGGTTATTGAGTTTCCCGAGGTGGTCGTTATTATCTGATCTGCTCCACCGTTTAATTTATACGTAAATGTATAGGGCGAGGTGCCGGTAGCGCCAGTGAACGTAATTAATGGTGATGCCGCATTCTCGCATACAGCTGTTGTTCCGTTGATCGTTGCTGTGGGTAAAGGATTCACCGTTACTGTAACTGTTCCGCTTTGAGGGTTACTACAGGTTGTTGAACTTGCATCCTGTACCGATACCAGCGTGTAAGTAAGCGTACCGGGCGTACCTGTGGGAGCTGAAAGGGTTATCGAGTTTCCTGACGTGGTCGTTATTATCTGATCTGCCCCACCGTTTAATTTATACGTAAATGTATATGGCGAGGTGCCTCCTGCACCAGTGAACGTAACCAATGGCGATGCCGCATTCTCGCATACAGCTGTTGTCCCGCTAATTGTTGCTGTTGGTAAAGGATTGATCAACACAGAGGATGAGGTTATACTCGACATACAACCTGTTGAAGAAACCCTAACAACTAATGACCCACTGTAAATTCCTGAAACATTTCCGGGAACATTCACACTAAATGAACCCGGAGAGGGAGATAAATTATTTGTAGACAACAGTTCATTTACGTTTGTAAAACCAGCCGCAAGTGCTGTTGCATCCCAGATAATATTATACTGATTAGGAGAGTTGGTTGTATTATAGTTTACAGGAAACGAAAGTGTCCCCTGACAAATAATTGGATACGGTGGCGCAACAGGGCTAAATGTAGGATTCGGATTAATGGTTACTGTAGCAGAACTAGTGGCACTATTAGCGCATGATGTAATAGTACTTTGAACTGATACAAGCTGGTAACTGATTGTGCCAACAACATTTGTAGGCACACTTAAATCAACTATACCTGTTCCATCCGAAGCGACTATTTGGTTACTGGCCGTAACACCATTAGTCGTTATATTATATGTAAAAGAGTAAGGAGCCGTACTACCTGAACCTGTAATTCTAATGGTTGGCGATGTGGCATTGTTACAGGCAGATAGTTGTAATGCAGTTACTACTGCTGTTGGTAGCGGATTGACCACAATGGTTGCTGTCCCAGTAACTCCATCCGAATTAACTCCATCCTGTACACTTAGCAGATTATAATTAAATGTTCCGGCTGCTGATGTTGTGGCTGTTATTGTAGCACTGGAACTAACTCCGCTCGTCGTAGCCGGGAGCATAGGGCCTCCATTAATATTGTAATAAAAAGTATAAGGAGCTGTACCGCCTCCGGCATTAAATGTTATATAAGTAACGTCATTTCGACATACGGTGGTTGAGCCAGAAATAGTAGCAGTAAGTGCGAAGAAAGAGCCTGACGAACTTACGTTATTGTCGATTGGTTTTGAAATTTTAAAATCTGTCAAGTTTCCTATCACGTCACTAATTGGTACCCTTAATACACTATTACTATTCCCTTTTTTTTCTACCTCAGATTCTGTCTTTATGTTATAATTCGTATTGCCCCGACCAATTATGGAAGAGAAAATTGCAAAAAAGATAAAAAATGCAGAAACAGCTCTCTTACAATTCCAGTTAATCGATTTAGACTTACGGGGCTTTCCCATCCCCGCAAGGCGGCCGATTCTCATTCCAGTAGTTATGGGGGCTCTACATTGCATCTGTGGACATTGGGTACACTAAATTTAAACCAAAGTTAGAATGGCATTGCTGTTCAATTATTTGACAGATTATAGTTTTACCTGTTATATACGCACAAAACGTGTAGAGCGTTTACTACAAAATCATTTTTATGGGATAAATAAGCTGTGCCTACGGTCCTGGCAAGACAGAAACGTTTCACAAAAATCTGTCTTGTTTACTTGTTTCAGCAGACTGTTAGCCCGAATATTTTCCCGAGCAAACAAGCCGTCTTTGGTAATACCTCATTTTGAAATTCCGTACGGGCTAAAGCCCTCATGCGGATTTTCCAGCTGAAACACTCCCCACTCTTTGCAATTTCCCGATTTTCCTTATTTTCGTTACCGCAACGCCACCCTACAACATATCGTGGCAGCATTTTTTACCAATTCACCGCCGATGAACACCCTTGCAGGGTTCTAAACCCCAACCACGGTTTAGGCTCACATACTCCCCCGACCTGAATGGCTGATGCCATTCTATCATTATTTACTTAATATTATCATTCTAACTGTTTTATACAATGACTACTTATACCAATAAGGGAAAGAAAGGATTTTGGTCCTATCTCAAAGAATCACTCAACAGCGAACACCAGGATTTTACCACCGGCAGTATCCGTAAAGCCATTTTTATGCTGGCCGTACCCATGATGCTCGAAATGGGTATGGAATCCGTTTTTGCCGTAGTGGATATTTTTTTCGTGGGCAAACTCGGTCCCAATGCCGCAGCAACGGTGGGACTTACTGAATCGTTCCTCACCATCATTTATTCTATGGCCATCGGTTTAAGTATGGCAGCCACGGCTGTGGTAGCGCGCCGCGTGGGAGAAAAAAATCCCGAAGGTGCGGCAAAAGCAGGCGCGCAGGCATTATTGCTATGTGTGGGCATCAGTATTGTTTTGGGTATCGTTGGTTTTTTTATGGCAGAAAAAATACTCGCATTGATGGGTGCCTCACCGGAACTGATCGCGATGGGTAAAAACTATACCCGTATCATGCTTACCGGTAACGTGGTGATCATGGTGCTGTTCCTGATCAATGGTATTTTCCGGGGCGCAGGTGATGCCAATATTGCGATGAAGAGTTTATGGCTCGCCAATATCTGTAATATCATTCTCTGTCCCATCATGATCAACCTGTATGGATTAACCGGTGCGGCTATTGCCACTACCATCGGTCGTGGTATCGGTGTCTGTTACCAGGTGTACCATTTGCTGAAAGGAAAAGGTATCATCAAGATCCATATACCCGATTTCAGACCCGATAAAGCGCTGATCAAATCGATATCTACCATTGCTTCCACCGGTACGCTGCAGTTTATTGTGGCTTCCGCCAGCTGGATCGTGATGGCACGCCTGGTAGCGGATTTTGGCAGTAATGCGGTTGCGGGTTATACCATTGCCATCCGGTTACTGATCTTTTTCCTGATGCCCGCATGGGGAATGAGTAATGCGGCTGCAACTCTGGTTGGACAGAACCTCGGCGCCAAACAACCCGAACGCGCGGAGCAATCCGTATGGCAAACCGCGAGGTACAATGCGATATTCATGGCCATTGTGTCATTGATATTTGTATGCTTCGCCGAGTTCTTTGTTGGATTGATCAATACCGATCCTGAAGTGATCAAAACCGGTGTGACCGCATTGCGTATCATCAGTCTTGGCTATATTTTTTATGGCGTAGGTATGGTGATCGTAAATGCCTTTAACGGTGCGGGAGACAGCAAAACCCCTACCTGGATCAACCTGTTCTGGTTCTGGGTTTTCCAGATACCATTCGCCTACCTGATGGCCAAAACATTGGGTATGGGTACAAAAGGTGTATTCATCGCGATAGTGGTAACTGAAACCATGATCACCATTACGAGCGTGATCATTTTTAAGAAGGGAAAATGGAAACTGATTAAAATTTAATTCAAAAGTAAAAAGTCAAAATTCAAAAAAAGGTCGCTATTTGCGCAATCCCAATTTTTGAATTTTGACTTTTGAATTTTTACTTTACTTAAACCATCCCCGTTTTCTAAACACAATGATCATCCCCACCGGAACCACCAGCATCAGTGTGAGAGCAATAAAAAATCCATACTGGTTATGGAGATAGGGGATCTTGTCGAAGTTCATGCCAAAAATACCACCGATAACCGTGGCCGGCGCCAGTAAGCAGGTAACAACTGCCATCACCTTCATTACTTCATTGGTCTTCAGGTTCACATTGCTTAAATATAGATCCTGCAGGTTCATCATCATATCGCGATAGTTTTCCGCAAGATCGTTGGCCTGGTGGATATGGTCATACACATCTTTAAAATATTTGGTGGTCTTTTCTTCCAGCAGGTCGCTGTCGCTGCGTACAAAGCCATTCACCAGATCGCGCACCGGAGCAACGTTTCGTTTTAGTACGATCAGTTCTTTACGCAGGTTATTGATCTCGGCCAGTGCCCGCGTGTTACTGCTGCGTACTATTTTTTCTTCCAGGTTCTCTATCCGTTCACCCAGTTTTTCCATTACCACAAAATAATGGTCAACGATCATATCGATCAAAGCATAACATAAATAATCAGCCGGCGACTGGCGCAGTTTGCTGCCCGCAGAACGCAGTTTTTCCCTGATGGAATTAAACACATCCCTATGCGCATCCTCCTGGAAACTCAGCAGGAAATTTTTGCCCACAACAATACTGATCTGCTCTGTTTCTACCGAACCGGTACGCTCATTAAAATAAAGCATGTTGAGCAGGCAATACAAAACCGGCTCCATCTCATCCATTTTGGGACGCTGCCCAACACTCAATATGTCTTCCATGATCAGGTAATGCACGCCGTAATGGTTACATACCGCTTCCACATCGTCTTTACGTATGCCATCAATATTTACCCAGGTAACATTCTCATTATCGAGGTACGGAAAAGTATCGGCTATATTGTCAGGATTTTTTTCTTCCAGTTGCTGCTGGTTATAATCAAACACCTTGATCTGTATCTGTGAGGCTTCTGCACGCGTCGGTGCCGCGGTTGGGTTTACATTAAAGATGTCGCGGGTGCGCCTGGTATTGAAAAGTGCCAGAACGTTTAGGTATTTCAGGTACTTGTTGGGAAGCATACTATGAAGATAAGAATTGTTCGGTTCGGTCAGGCCGCTGAAAGCGGCCCGACCGATAGCAGCAACCAAAACCACCTTGTTCTAATCAGTTATCCAGTGTAAATATCCCTCTCCTCAATCCTCTCACAATAGCTAAGTTAGCGCGGACAAAACATCACTCTCTATAATCCATGCTATCGGTCAGGCCGCTGAAAGCGGCCCGACCGATAGCAGCAACCAAAACCACCTTATTCTAATCAGTTATCCAGTGTAAATATCCCTCTCCTCAATCCTCTCACAATAGCTAAGTTAGCGCGGACAAAACATCACTCTCTATAATCCATGCCATCGGTCAGGCCGCTGAAAGCGGCCCGACCGATAGCAGCAACCAAAACCACCTTATTCTAATTAGTTATCCAGTGTAAATATCCCTCTCCTCAATCCTCTCACAATAGCTAAGTTAGCGCGGACAAAACATCACTCTCTATAATCCATGCTATCGGTCAGGCCGCCTTCAGCGGCCTGACCGGCTGAAAACTGCTCCCGCTCACACCCTGTAATCGACAACAATCGATCATAATTACATTCCAAAACAACCTTCATCCCCTTATACCCCCTAAACGAAGAAAACTTCCAGTCTTCCATCTTTATCACAAGTCCTGCTTTCAATGGATTCCGGTGAATATAATGCGCGCACGAAACAATCCGCGCGTCCTGATCGCTCACACAAACCGCCTTTGTCTTCTGTTGAAACAATGACCCCGTTGTTTTATTCTGCTTATTAATCGCCTGCGAATAACTACTCAAAAGTTTGCCTATCTGGTATGGCAGTTCCTGCATGGGTTTCCCTCCAAAAGAAGGTCGTTCAAAACAACTCTTATCGGTCGCATAGATCAACAAATGAAAATAGTTGGGCATCAGGCACCAGCTAAGTATTTCGCAAGCAGGCAATAAATGCGTTTTTATTTTATCAATGAAAAAATAATAATTTCTTTCATCGAAGAAAATTTTCTGTTGGTTGTTGCCGCGGTTGTAGACATGGTATACTTGTCCCTGTACGAAATGCATGGATTAGAAGTTTGTAGGGGAACAACGTTTTATTTTTTGCGCCGGTCGGGCCGCTGGCAGCGGCCTGACCGATTGCACGAATCGAGCAAATCGCTGTTTTGTTATACTACATAGCAGGCAATCATTATCTTATTTCCAATGCCTTTGCTTTTTTAAAACGCCGGCTTTCGTGCCATCGGTCGGGCCGCTTTCAGCGGCCTGACCGCGCAACAACCATCTTTATCTCCGTATAACTGATATACTCCGGCAGGTTATCTTTCAATATTTTCAATCCCAGACTCCCATGCCGCGCAATAGCTTCAGAGATGATCTCCTGTTTTTCGGCAGTAACAAAATCATCTACCGGCAACTCTCCCGTGGAAACATAATAACTGAGATGTGTCTCAATCGTCATCAGGGATAATTTCCGCGCTTCCGCAATTTCCGCAATGGTCAACCCCTGTTTATACAATTCAAAACTCGCAGCTTTGGTATCAGAGGATCTTATACGCGGAGCCGGTTCCCGTTTGGGTTTTTTGGTTTGTTTCAATCCTGTACGGCTTTCAAGATTGTTGTCATTGCAATAATCCTGCACCATTTCCAGGAATGCATTACCATATTTCTCTATTTTAAACGCACCAAACCCCGATATTTTCGGAAGCTCTTCTTTGGATACGGGAAGATAGGTGGCCAGGTCAAGCAGGGTACTGTCACTGAAGATCAGGTACGCCGGTACATTTTCTTCATGCGCTATTCGGTTGCGGAGTTTTTTCAGGTTTTCAAACAGGTCCTTCTCATAGCCATGCGGCTGGTAAATAACCGGCTCCTGCGCAATGGTGATCTGCACCGGCGCGGTTACATACACTTTCTCTCCTTTAAATAACACCCCATCGCTTTTTTCTGTCAGTTTCAGTACCGGGTATTCGCCCGTGCTTTGCTGGAGATAATCATAGTGCAGCAATTCTTTCAGATAATGCATCCATTCTTCTTTGGGTTTATCCTTCCCGATACCATACACCGATAATAATTTATGTTCTGCACGTATCTTTTCACTATTACTTCCTTTCAGGATATCCACCACGTAACGCATCCCGTAATTTTGTTTCAACCGGTAAACGGCGCTAAGTATTTTTTGTGCAATGATAGTGCTGTCCTGCAGTTCCGGTTTCTCCAGGCAGGTATCGCAACTGCCGCAATAGGCGGCTGATGCTTCTCCGAAATAATTCAGCAGGTATTGCCTGCGGCATGATCTTGTTTCACAGAACTGAACCATCCGGTCCAGTTTCTTCATCAGTATTTTGGTTTGTTCGGGATTGTTTTCTACCTGTGCAAAACTGCGGAGTTTGATTACATCACCTGCTCCGTAAAACAGCACCGCTTCGCTATGCAATCCGTCGCGTCCCGCACGGCCCGTTTCCTGATAATACCCTTCTATATTTTTGGGAAGATCGGCATGCACTACAAACCGCACATTGCTTTTATTGATGCCCATACCAAAGGCAATGGTGGCCACCATGATCTTGATATCATCTTTGAGAAACAGGTCCTGTCTTTCATCCCGCAGGTTTTTATCAAGTCCCGCATGATAAGCCGCTGCGCTGAAACCATCTTCCCTAAGATCACCGGCAAGCGCTTCGGTGGCGGCGCGGCTGAGACAATAAATAATACCGCTGTCATCCGGGTGTTTACGCAGGTACTCGATCAATGTATCATAATAATTTCTCTTTGGCTTTACATAGTAATAAATATTCGGCCGGTTAAAGCTGTTTTCAAACTCCCTACACCCATTGATATGCAGTTGTTCAATAATATCATGCTTGGTAAGCGAGTCTGCTGTTGCCGTTAATGCAATGATGGGGATGTTGGGAAATACCGTTTTCAGCTGGCTCAATACGCGGTACTCTGTTCTGAAATCGTGCCCCCACTGGCTGATACAATGCGCCTCATCTATAGCAAATAAGGAAAGGTTTATTTCCTGCAGAAAACGCAGAAAAGGAATATCACCGCCTACCAGTCTTTCCGGCGCCACATATAACAGCTTCAGTTCGTTTCTTCTTAACTGGTTCAGTATAAATGATTGTTCGCCGCTGCTCTGGGTACTGTTGAGAAATGCAGCTTTCACACCACTCAGCAGCAACGCATCCACCTGGTCCTTCATCAGTGCAATCAATGGACTCACCACGATGGTGACACCCGGCAGGCACAAGGCAGGTACCTGGTAACAGAGACTTTTACCGCCACCTGTAGGCATCAGCACTACGGCATCATTACCATCCAGCAGGTGCGTGATGATCTCTTCCTGGTTATGACGGAAAGCAGGATAGCCAAAAACGGACTGCAAAATATCCTGCGGGGCGGCAATTGTGGTCATGCCGCAAGATAAGCAGCAGATCGGTTACCAGTTATCAGGTATTTATACTTAAAGTATGGGAATTTTCCCGGTGTAACTATTACGGTTTTTGTATTCTTTTACATAAGCACTACCTTATCCATTACCAAAATACCCTGCACATGAAAAGTATCGCCTCCACCAAAGGAAAAGGCTGGCTGAAGGACCTGCCCGATTTCCGCGACCAAAACCCGCAAAGCACCAATATCAGCGAGAAACAGCAATCCAAAGGGATTGAAAAACCGGTAAAAGAAATATTAAAGAAAGTAAATACAACAGTGGCCAAATCCGCGGCAGTAAAAAAAACGGTGGATACACTTACGAAAGTCGATCTCAGGCAATGGTGTTCACCGATTGAGGACCAGGGAAAGATCGGATCCTGCACTGCACAGGCCACCATCGGCTTGTATGAATATTATGAGCGGCGCGCTTTTGGTAAACACATAGATGGCTCCCGGTTGTTTCAATACAAAGCCACCCGCAACCTGCTTAAATGGACCGCCGATGATGGCGCCTACCTGCGAACCGCCATGGCATCACTTGCACTATTTGGTGTGGTTCCTGAAAAATACTGGCCCTATAAAGAAGAAAATGTTTTTGAAGAGCCTACGGCATTTTTATATTCTTACGCGAAAAATTTCAAGGCCATTACCTATTACCGGCTCGATAGTAACGGCATCAGCAAACCGCAACTGCTGGCATCGATAAAGGACCATTTGTACAAAGGTCTGCCCCTGGTATTCGGTTTTACCTGTTACAGCTCGCTCGACCTTGCCAATGATGGCAAGATCCCATTTCCTGATACAAAAGAAAGTTCCGACGGCGGACATGCAGTAATGGCGGTTGGGTATGATGACAAGATGAAGATCACCAACCCCGGCAACAAGAAAATAGTGACCACCGGCGCATTATTGATCCGTAATTCCTGGGGCGAAGAATGGGGCGAAGAAGGGTATGGATGGTTACCCTATGATTATGTACTCAAAGGCATCGCCGAAGATTGGTGGGCCATGACAAAAGCAGAGTGGATAGATACTGGGCAGTTTGGGTTGCCGAAAGGGTAGGAATATCGAACAAGGATCGGAGGAATTATTGGTTAGGAGATTTTAAGCCAATACTTTATCGTGACACCCATAAATATTTTTTTTTAAATTTTTCTATCCCTAATTTTCAGCAAATCTTATCCTGATAAATCGTCTCACCGTATGAAATTTTTAGCAGCTTTTTTCTGTGTTTTCTTTAGTTGGTTTTCAGCGTCCGCGCAGTTGGAGAAAGGGACATGGTTGTTAGGTGGCACCGGCAGTTTTTATTCTTACAGCGGATCTTATACATACATGTATCCCTCTGCAATTACACTCCCTTCTGAGTACACCGATATTAGCGTTTCAGGCACTGTAGGTTATTTTGTTGCGGACAAACTGGCCTTGGGTTTGCGGCCTTCTTTTTCTTCATTTAAAGGAGTGGTGCTTCCGCCAGGGGCGGGAACAACCAATACAAAAAGATATACCATTGGTCCTTTCGGTCGCTACTATATCCTAAACATGGAGAAACCGTTGAATCTTGTCGCTGACGTTTCTTATCAGTTTGGAATAATTGATACTCCCACCCCACCCGGGCAAAGTGGTAAAATCTCTTCCTTTTCTTTTCTTGCAGGCCCGGTTTTCTATTTTAATTCTTCCGCCGGGCTAGAGTTTTTATTAGGATATAAACGCTTTGCGGAAAATCTTGAAGAAACTTATTCTGACAAAAGAAAAGGCTTTTATATCAGTATCGGATTTCAATTCCATTTAACAAACTAAAACTAATTTCTAGGAGAGAACCCAACAGTCGCCCGGCTGGGCGATGGCGTGTACCCTTAGTGCCTCTTGGTGTACTTTGTGTCTTAGTGCTTCAAATACCTTTTTGCCGGAAGAGGATGTGGTACACGCCAGGGTGATAAATATCATTCAGCCTCCGGCTGACAAACACTTCAACATTCCTTGTTCCTCTGTTCCTTGTTCCTCTGTTCCTTGCTCATCTGTTCAATCCCCTCTACAACTCTCTTATCCATATATTCCGATAACTCATCGGGTTCCCTCCATCCATGCCATGGTCCTGCAGCACCAGTGGTTCTTTGGCGCCATGTTTTTTGTAGGATGGTAAGCCTATCCAGGCGGTTTCGCCTTTTATCTCGACATTATTTTGTACCAGTACACCGTTATGTAATACGGTAATACGGGCGGGTGATTGCAGTTTGCCATCACCCGCAAATACGGGTGCAGTAAAGATCACATCATAGGTTTGCCATTCGCCTGGCTTGCGTGAAGCGTTTACAAGCGGGATATGCTGTTTGTAAATACTTCCGGCCTGGCCGTTTACATAGGTAGGATTGTTGTAGGAATCCAATACCTGTAATTCATATTTCCCCATAAAAAAAATACCGCTGTTGCCGCGCGACTGGCTCGAAGCGGCAATAGCCGAAGGCTCGCGCCATTCGATATGTAGTTGGCAATTTCCAAAAGCCTGTTTGGTTTTGATATTGCCTGAGCTTTTTACAACCGTTAATGCGCCATCCGCATCTATTTTCCAGCCCGGTGTGCCGTTATTGCTTTCTTTCGCCCAGTTTTTTGTGTCTGTGCCGTTGTATAATACAATCGCATCAGAGGGTGCGTCTGAACTGGTGCTTCCCGGTGTTACCAGTTTCGGTACCGGCTCCCATATTTCTGTTTTTTTGGATTCTTTGGCAAGACTATCCTGGTTAACGCGTTGTGCGAAGCCGGTTAGTGAGCACAATAATGCAGCGGGTACCATTAATTTTTTCATACACATAATTATATCAATTAGATTAATACGGGGTATCAACCAAATATCCTGCATTTTTACATACACATTACCAGAAACATTTTATATTTTAAAGTCGGAATTGCCCCATTTATCTACCCCCAAACTAGTTTTATGAAAAGAATCCTGCTGGCTACGGCCTTTATAATGATTGGCTACACACTTACGGCACAGGCACAGGCCACTGCCCCGCAAGCATTAAAAAAAATAATGACATTAAAAATGCCGAAAACAGCAGATGATGCCATGCCCGGCACAAGAGGCGCCAGCGTTGCCTGGCACCCCGAACATAAAAAATACTACGCAGTTTTTGCAGGCAACCAGGGATACCCGCTGGGTGTTTTTGATGAAAACGGAAACCGCGTCTCTTCAGATGCCCTCGCAGCATTTATAGATACCCGCGGTCTCTGGTACCATCCCGGTAAAAAATTGATCATGGGTAATGCTTATAGTGATAATGGCTGGTTCAGCTATTTACTTAACTCAAAAGGCATACCTGCAGATGTCGAAGAAATGCTGGAAGGTGAGAACCAGCCCGACCCTCAATCGGTTGGCGCATACAATTCCACGGCAAAACAGGTTTTGTTCCTGAAAAACAGCTTCGTGTACAGCTATGATGAAGAAGGCGACGTACAGGATTCTGTAGCCATTCATTGGTCCCGCACCAAAACCCAGGGCCCTGCCGACGGCGAAACACCACATGAAGAGAATGAAGATTATAATAGCAGTACGGTTATCTATTCCGGCATTAAAGGCAGTGAACTTGGCTTGCTGAATGTGACCAACAAGCAGGTAGAACTATACGATATCAAAACCGGCTATCTTACCAAAGTACTCGCTCTTCCCGAAAATGCCAAAACGGAGTTGTTTTTCAATTTTGCCTATGCCAATGGCATCTATTGGCTTTTTGACATGGCAAAAAGAGAATGGACCGGTTATAAATAATACCAGTTGAATTCATTCTTTCTATACCCCAATAATCTCTGTGTACCTCTGTGCCCTTTGTGCCTCTGTGCTAAAGAAAATCCTACATCAGATCGGAGCGAAGGCCTTACCACAGAGGCACAAAGGGCACAGAGGTACACAGAGAAAATTTTATCGGGTACAATATATCGGTTAAAAGTTAACCTGCTGCGGCCTTCAATTATTAACCTTTGTTAACCTCATTTAACCCCGATTAACTTTTTTCAGGATTAGTTTTAAAGAGCATCCAAGATCACTCTCCAAAACTATTTACCATGAGAAAATTTCTTGCCATAACCGCAGTTCTATTCTGCAACCTTGCCAACGCACAGCAACAGATCAGCATCGGCACTCCTGCCGGCACCGGCAACTATACATCAACAGGATTGGCTACGGGTGACAGGGTTCCTGTTTTGAAATTTGTTGACCTGATCAACTCATCACAATCAGAAATTTCCCTTGCCGACCTGAAAGGGAAAATCACCATTCTTGAATTTTGGGCAACCTGGTGCGGCCCCTGCATCCCCGCCATGACACACCTGGCAGAATTGAAAGAACAATTCAAAGACAACCTCGAAGTGATCGCCATCAGCGATGAAACACCCGAACGCATCAAACGTTTTGTGCAGCATAAGCCCTCGTCCATATTATTCGCTAGCGACCCCGATCATGTGTTACAGAAATATTTTCCATTCAATGCCATACCACATACCATAGTGATTGATGCGGAAGGAAAACTGGCAGCCGTAACAAGTCCCGGAGAGATCAGCAGCAAAATGATCAGGTCGCTTATAGACGGAAAGAAAATTTCACTCAAAGAAAAAAAAGATGCGGTTGGTGGGTTTGATATGATGAAAGATTATTTCCCAAAATCGACCGATTTTAATGAGTACAGTTTTGAAGTACAGCCACCTGTTGCCGGCGGTTTCCCGATCACGAAAAGAATGAGCGGGACAAGCCCCTGGTACGGCAGGCGACTCACCATGATGAACAACCCCGTCAGTATTATTTTCAGGAACGCCTTTGAAAAATCTGCTGCCCGCACTATTTATTCCGGTGTGACCGCGGAGGAGTTTGATCACAGAACAACCAAAAACCTGTACAGCATAGATGTTGTTGTTCCTAAGGGAAAAGAAAAAGAACTATACCCGTACATGCAGCAGCAACTACTGGCGCTGGACCTGCCCTATAAATGCAAACTCGAAAAAAGAAAAATGGAAACAATTGTGATAACGGCAGCCGATCCTTCCAAACTGGAGGCGCTGAAAAGCAGCGGCAACGAGGTAATCAGCGGCGGGCAGCCAAACATCATCAAAGCCACCAGTTATAACAGGAAAAATGTATCCTTGTCGGACCTGTTCCTTCATTTTGAAAATTTCGGTATCAGCAAACAGCCGGTGATGGATGAAACAGGTTTATCCGGCAACTTTGATCTTTCTTTCAATTTAGAAGTAGAGGATCCCAACAGTTTTAAAAACGAACTGGCGAAGCTGGGGTTAAAAGCACAACGGTTGGAGCGGGAAGTGGAAGTGTTGGTTATTTATAAAGACTAATCTTTAAGAACCGATTTGGCTCTCCCTCGTGGTGACCGAATTATCTGGTATGCCTTTGATCAGGCCCTGGCAATTGTTTGCACCGCAGCGGCATTCGAAAGGTTCCATACGGTCATCCAGAAAGGATGCATAGTCTAGGGTTAGTTCCTGGCCCGGTGCGATATCGGTGATCGCTATCACATTCAGGCCATCGTAGATGGTGTTTGGCTGGCAGCTATGGTTTTGCGGAGCCCATGCCGACGGATCATTATCCCAGAGCAAAAATACTTCCTTACTCACGGGGTACGCGTAGCGGCGGAAGATTTCTTTCTCGGTTTCGGACCAGTTTTTTTCAACATGCCGGCGGGTGATCATACGCTGGGAGCGGCCCTCTCCGTTAAATATCATCTCATTGGATTTGATCGGCTGGGTAGCATAGATGCCGTATCCGGCAATCGCATTTCCTTTAATGATATATTTTTTTTGATTGTGTTTGTGCCGGGCGATGCCTTCGGCGATGATATGCCGGAGAAAACCCGTCTGGCCGATACCATCATATTTCAGGATATAATCCGCCGAGCCTTCATATCCATCGCTGTAGAAAACGGAGCAGGTAAAATTGATCTCCAGAAAATAGAGCTGCCCGCTTGCATCCATCCTGAAATCAAGGCGCGCATAACCCGAGCCGTTAAATCCTTTGAATATTCTTTGCGCCGCTTCGCGGAGTTGCTGTTCAACGACCGGATCAGGACACGGGATATTGGCCTCGGGGTGCAGCTCCGATGTTTTGAGTGCATACGTTTTAAAAGCAAAGCCTTCCGGAAAGATAAATTCCACCGGTTTGAAAGTGGTAACAGTTTTGCCATCATCATTGGCCGCTATCAGTATGGTGAATTCTCTTCCATCAATATATTCTTCCGCCAGTATCTGCGGGTATTCTTTCTGTAATGAATGTACTTTCTCCAGCAGTTCTTCCCTGTTATGCACCAGTGAGTGCTGGTCTATCCCTAAACTATCGCCCGCCTTGGCCGGTTTGATGAATAAAGGAAACTTCAGTTGCGCACAGGCAGCTTCCATATCGTATTCGTTTTCGATCAGCAGGTAGGCGGGTGTGGGTACGCCTTCGCAATAGGCCACATACTTCATCAACTCTTTGGAAGGATCATACAACAATGTTGTCGGGCCGGTAAACGGCATATCTAACAACTCCAGCGTATAGATCACATCAATGGATGGCACTTCCCATTCCAGGTATCCTTCGCAAAGATTGACAAACACATCATAGCCCTTGTGCTGAAGCGATTTGAGTTGTTTGTACGTGGTCAGCTTGTTCAGTGTTACATGATCCACCTCTGCGCCGGGCAGCAGGGTCGAAAGGTTCCGGGGTGGGTCGTAGTTTTGGTAATCAACAGAAGTAGTGGAATAATCGGGTTGTAGTACGCAGACTTTCATTTTATCTTTTTTCGCTGGGCCCTTCCTGTAGTCAATGGTACTACCGGTGCGCCGGGTATATCTTTTAGTATGACCGGCTGTTGTATTTTTCTTCTGAACGCGTCGTTGATGATCTCAACCACCAGTTCCGTGAATGATGTTTCACTTACACGCAATATAGCGCCGATAGAAGTATAATCCTCGTCTTCGCTGAGGCCGCATTGCGCATTTACTTCCAGTACAGATAATTTACCCGTTTGTTGATCCATACGAAGATCTACCCTTGTATAGCCCGTGCCTTTCACGGAGATATAGGCATCAAGACTTAACTGTTTGATGGTTTCGTGAAGTGAGGCATCGGGCAAACGGTACTCATAAAAGTTTTCTTCTCCCGGCATCGGTGTTTCTTCCTCGTATATCTCCCACAGCCTGTCGAATGATAGAAACTTCTGGTGATCGGGAAGCGATGCATGGAAAACCCTTTCCACCGGTTCATACACTTTGCATTGTTTGGGATGTTTGTACGAACCTACGATCAGGGTGGTGAATTCGGGGCCGGTAATAAACTCTTCGGCGATAATTCCATCCGCCGCGAGGTTCCAGCCACGGTAGCCGTCAAACATCTGCTGCAACTGCCCACGTAGTTCTTCTTCTGTATAGACTACATTCTTAACACCAACACCCATACTACCACCGGAAACCGCGGGTTTTACAATAATGGGCACACCTAATCTTTCAAAAATACCGCTGATGTCCTGGCCGCGGGTGAGTATGGCTTCCCATTGGGCATTGGGTACTTTCGCTTTGTCGAAAGCTTGCTTCATCGGGATCTTGGACGTGGTAACACGGTAGAAAAATTCATCCGATCCTGTATACACCAGTTCTTTTTCTTCCAGCAACTGTACCACTGATATTCCCGGTGTACCGTTTACTTCGTCGCCATCGCAAAGGTTCAACACCAGCGGAATATTTTTGCCTGATACCTGTTCTGCAACGATCCTTTCTATGATCGCTTTGTAATCATGGATGGTGACAGGTTGCCATTGCCAGGCGATATCCAGTTCTTCAAAAACCTTTGTGTATTCGGCAATGCTTTGCGTGAAGTCGTAGTAGTAATCGATATTGGCGTCCTGTGTTACCAGGTGAGGGGCCAATACCCATACTTTCAACCGGTCTGCCGGCACCGCGGCGATAAAAGCAGTAGCTGTAGCCATGGTTTAACGGGCAGATCTGTTTTGAATTTTTTGCTGGATAAATTGTGTGAGCCGGTAATGCATGGCCTGTTCATCTGTTAAATGCGCCGCACCCTGTATGCGATGCATGCATTGCGTAGTGCCACAGAAACAGTCGAAGGGTTGTGCCATATCCCACTCGGTAGAAGGATAAAAGAACAACAATTCATCACCCGGTTGTATTTCTTTCAGTGCGATCAGCTGCATGGCACTGGTGTCGAAAAATACATTCGGGCTGCAACTGTGATTGATGTACTGCAGGAACTCTGGTTGCAGGATGATATGCTGGTTATCGCCTGTCTGTACGGTCAGGTAATTGGGCGTATCCAGCATTTTGGCAGCGGCAAAATCACTAACCACTTCTCCTGCATCAAAAAAGGAAGTAGCGTGTAATGATTTTTCTCCGGTGCCGGTGTTTTGCATAATGTCGGCAAAGCCATGCTTGCTGACCATTGCATAAGCAGAAATGACGGCGGGGATCATGACTAACGGAATTAATGGGTGTAATAAGATTAAATTTCTATAAAATCCATAGTCTTATAAAATCAATGGCGATATAATACTCCACAATAAGAACTAACTTATCAACAAGTCTCTATATAGCTTTGAGCCTTCAGCTATCAGCTATGAGCTTTAACCGGGATAAATAATGATCGCAAATACGCAACCGGAACAATCAGTAAAGGACAATCTGCGAATCTGCGGCTAAAAAATATCTATGGTAAACCCGGGTTAAACTGCTTTTCGCTTCTTTAGCTGCAGCATGACAAGTGTGTACAGTATCGTATGTACTGCTTCTCTGGAAAGAATGGGCTGGCGGATATGTTTTTTCTTCCTTCGCATCTGTCTTACTAAGATAAACAGAAAAACAGAATGGCGTATGACAATACGTCAACAATTCCACACATTGCATTGACCTTGTTATTGGAATGAATGGCAAGGAAAAGATATTGGCCCGTTTTGCAACACATCTTACCCGCGTACGAAGGGAGCGCGGCTACAGTATCCGCCAGCTTGCGGCAGCATCGGGACTGGAATACAGCCAGGTGCAACGGATCGAAAAAGGGAAAGTGAACCTTGCCTTTACCACCCTTGTAGCGCTTGCACAGGGGCTGGATCTCGACATCAATGTATTCCTGGAGGACTTTAAGCCACCTAGGATCTAAGAGCCGTTTAAAAAATAGTTGACGGCCCTTGTGTGACTACAGGGTTTCACTAAGAGCAAAACCAGAGAAAAGGAGTGGAAAAGAGATGATTATCTAAACTCTTTATCTCTTTTTCTCTGGTTTTACTCTTAGTGAAACTTCTTGAATACCAACAATATTGCGTTTTTATTCAGTCCCCCGGTGAGTTGCTGGCCCATAGCTTGCTCACAAAAAATACCGTGTTTTCACGCTTTTTACTACAACCATTTCAGGCGAAATTACTGCGTATAAATACGTATTGACTGGCGCTGTTTTTTTATGGAATTTGGGATCGGAATAACGGGATAAATACCCAGTATTCATTTCTTCCCCCCACAGGTATGTTTCACACGTAAAAACGCCTTATATGGAGAAAAGAAACATTAAAGTACTGATCGCGGATGATCATGGTGTATTCCGCTCGGGGTTAAAAATTCTCTTGTCTCAGATCAAACACATCGATGTGATCGGCGAAGCAGTGAATGGACAGGAACTGATACGCCGTTCTGTGGAACTATGCCCTGATGTGATCCTGACCGATATCGCCATGCCTATCATGGATGGTATTTCGGCCACGCGTGAACTTGCGCGGAGAAAGCAGGCGGGTCGTGTGGTGGTCCTTTCGGCCAATGGAAGAGAAGAGTCGCTTCTCCAGATGCTGGAAGCCGGGGCGCTGGGTTTTGTGATGAAAAGCGCCGACAGCATGGAAATATCGGAAGCCATTTCCACTGTTTTCCGCCACAAACCTTATTTCTGCCGTGAGATTACCGAACGGCTTACCGAGATAGTTTCGCGGAATTACCAGTCGCCCATTAAACTGAATATCTACTTTACTGAACGGGAAAAGGATATCATCAAACTTATCTGTCGTGAAAGTACCAGCAAAGAGATAGCGCATCTCCTGCATCTCAGTAAACGCACGGTTGAGGGCCATCGCACAAGGATCATGGATAAGATCGGGGCGAAAAGTATTGCGGGGATTATTACGTATGCGGTGGAAAAAGGCCTGAATCGCTGACCGTTCGATCTGGCCGCTGAAAGCGGCCCGATCGATTGCACGGATTTTTGTATGATTGGTATGAACCCGTATTATAAGAACACCAATCAGGCAAGCAGTTCATTGGCTTTCCCTGTAATCATACTGGTGATCTTTCCTTTAAACAATGACAAGGCAAACGGGATCTGTCCACGAAGCTGTACTTCAGAGGTAGTTACCGTAAGCGTCCCTGCTATATCGAATCCTTTTAAACGAAAGCTGAATGTACCTGTATTCCCCTCCCAGTTTTCTGTAAGATCCGCTACCTGGTCGCCGTGATCCCGTTTCGTTTCAGCAAGCAGGTTTTTAATCCGCTGCAACGCTTCTTCCTGTGGAAGGCGGTGTGGAATATCTATAGACAGTTTTGCCATATACAATTGTGTTCAATAATTATGCCTGATACATTATTTCCGCAGCGGCCAACATTGGCGTACAAGCTACCCATAAAAAAAGCATGACCGGTATGTGGTCATGCTTTTTATGAGGTACGGCTTTGAGCCGCCAGTAAATGTTATTGTTTATCGTACACCATCTTTGATGTTGTTTCGCCCTGTGGCCCACTGTATTTTCCAACAAGTGTCACTACTTTGCCATCGGCAGAAATGGTCCAGGTATCTGAGCCTTTTACTTCGAAAGCATTGCCATTGAAATCTCCGGCAATAACAATCGCCACTGAAAACCCTTGTCCATCAGCATCCCATTTCAAAGTTGATTTCTTTTTAGCGCTGCCAAAAACCGTGGTCTCTGTTTCTTTTCCTTCCACAAGATTATCTGTTGTGACTACCTCGTTGCCATCAAAACCCCTGGATGTTCGTGCAACAGAAATTCCTTCCGTCTTCTGGTCGATCACGAGTTTGGATACTACGCCGAATTGCGGGAGTTCGCTCTTCCCCTCGTTCAGTTTCCAGGTGCCGGAAAAATTGGCCGGGGCCACACGAAATGAAAATGAAATAGCTACTATAGCGATCAGCGCTAAGAATGTGTTTGTTTTCCTGGTAAGCATAATATTAGTTTTTTTTAAAACTAATCAATTCCATCATACAGCAGGTAGACAAAACAATAAATAATCTGTAGGATTATTTCTCTTTGGGCAGTATTTCAAAATGCCTGCTTACCCGGTTGCCCTGCTGGTCGATCACGGTGATGGTATGTTTCCCTGCCACCGGATCCAGTGAAAGCTGGTGAAACTGCTGCGTGGTGCCTGCAAAACCATCATCGAGGTGCCAGAAAAGTTTTTCACCGGGATTGCGGTGTGTGGCGGTAAAAACGGTTCGGCCTTTATCGCCGGCTATCTCTACCGGCACATAAATTTTTGCATGATCGGAAGGATAAATAATATCCATGGTTCTTGCCATTTCTTCCCGGCAACCTTCCGCAAATGGTGGCAGCGGTTTGTAATCGGGATGCTTTCTGCGGTAATAATATTCGAGTGTGGGCGGTAATATGAACCATGATACCTGCTGCATATCTGACGGCGACAAACAATTTTCTGTGACCCGCATGCTGGCCGTTGCATTCAGCGATACTTTCCGGCAGTAAGGGCAAAGCGCTGCATTTTTAGCCATTTCGTTCACCATAATCATGTTCGTTTTTGCGCAATCCGGCCCCGCCTTATAACCGGAATAGCTACATTCCCGCGTGTACACAAAACCCGAACCGGGTTGTTCAATCGGCCCCACTCCCCGCAGTAACCTGAATATATCAAACATTACCGGCGCCGCAGTGCTGATACCGGTTAAACCGGGACGGCCCTCGCCGGTGGTATTGCCTGTCCATACTACTACACAATGTTTGGCAGTCATACCAATGGCCCATCCATCCCTGAAACCAAAACTTGTCCCGGTTTTCCAGGCGATGCGCTGTGCAGAAGAGAATAGTCCCCATAATCCTTCTTCGCCCGGACGCATTACTTCAGTCATGGCACTGAACATCTGCCATAACGATACATAATCAAACAGCGGCGCGCCTTGTGCGTTATCAACGGTACGCTGTGCTGAAAAATATTTCGGCATGAACCAATCGTTGCCATTCCATTTTCCTTTGTTCCGCGCCTGGTTCCGGTACATGCGCATGGCGCTGCTGTACACACCGGCCAGTTCATACGGCGATATTTCGCAGCCACCTAAGATCAGGCTCATACCATAATACTCAGCGGGTTTCGACAGCGTAGTAAACCCGCATTGTTTCAATACATCATAAAAACGTTGCGACTTATACTGTTGTAACATTTTCACTGCCGGAATATTCAGGCTCCTGGATAGGGCCCGGTTTGCAGGAACCGCTCCATCGTATTCAAGATCAAAATTCTGTGGTGTGTACCCGCCGATCTGTGTGGGCACATCCGGTATCATCTGGCGGGGAAACAAGGTTCCTTCCGTAAGCAGTGATGCATATAACAAGGGTTTTAAAGTACTGCCCGGACTTCTTGCAGAAGCAAGCACGTCTACATGCGGTTCGTGCAACGAGGAATCGCCGGGACGGTATAGGTTACCAACATAGGCAAGTATGTTTCCCGTTTCAATATCCATTACCATCGCCGCTGCATTTTTTACCTGGTTGCCTTTCAGTTGTTGATATGATTGCCAGAGGATGCCGTTTACCTGTTTTTGCAATGTGAGTTGAATGGTGGTTTGTACCGCTGTTTTTGAAAACTGCGCATGTTCTTTATCTGCAGCATACGCTTTTTTAAAGCGGTCCAGCAGGTGTGGGGCCCATTGTGGCAACGCTTTGGGTTCGCCCGGTAAGGACTCCAGCTTGGCGAGCTGGCAGGTGGTAGCATCAATGATCTCTTTTTTCAGCAGTTTATCAAGCAGTGTATTTCTTTTTTGTAATAACAGGTCGCGGTTTCTGCCGGGATGCACCAGTGACGGTGCATTGGGTAATACCGCAAGCGAAGCCATTTCTCCCCAGCTAAGCTGGCCTGCACTTCTTCCGAAATAACGCCATGCGGCGGCATCAAGACCGACTACATTGCTGCCGAAGGGTGCGTTGGATGCATACAAAGCCAGTATGGATGATTTTTTATAGCTGCATTCCAGCCTGACGGCCATGATACATTCTATGAGTTTGTTCCACAGGTTCCTTCTTGTATTTTTCTTGTGCATCCGTATCACCTGCATGGTAAGTGTACTTCCGCCGCTTACTACTTTCCGGTTGCTGATATACTGCCAACCTGCGCGGGTTAATGCAGCCGGATCTACACCTGGATGATAAAAGAAGCGTGCGTCCTCAAATGTGGTGATACATTTTTCAAATTTCTCCGGTACCGTATCATTGTGCGGGAAACGCCATTGACCATCTTCGGCAATAGAGGCGTTTAATAAATTGCCGGATGCGTCTGTTAATACAAAACTGGTAGGTGCAGGAAAAAGATTTGAAGGAAGACTGAACCAGAACCAACCAGCAAATAATAAACAAATAGCCCAGGTGACCCTTCCTTTCAGGGAAAGGGTCTTGACGTAATGCCTGGGATAGGTGATCAGTTTCTTCAAGACTTCAATGTGGTTTACAAATAGGTAATTCGTTTGTATGTTGATTGCTGATGGTTTCAATAAGAGGATAGGAGAAAAAGAGAATAGAAGTCGCTCATTTATTCTCTTTTTCTCCTATCCTCTTATTGAAACTTCCCGACTACAGGCATAACCGACCTACTCTGTCACCTCCACCCACTTACCACCGATGCCACCGCTTATCGAATGATCATACATGGCCTCGCAATACACACCGGGCCAGAAATAGCTGCCGGTATATGCGGCATTCAGCTGTACATAATACGTAAGTGTTTCTGCAGGTCTTACCGAGAAATAATGCATCACACGATCATCACGTATGTCCATGTATTCGCTGGGCGATGATTTGAATGCGCCTTCGCTGTTGTATAAACGTGTATTCAGTATTTCCCATCCGCTGGGGAACACCTGTGTAAGCGCCATCTGTTCGTAGATGCCGCGTGAGCCTGGATTTTTCACGGTTACTTTCGCCACAAAATCAGTTCCCTGTTTCAGACTGCTGATGGTAACAGGCGCGCCTTTACTGTCGAGGTATTCTACATTCACCTGCAGTATTGACGGATTGTTGATAACAGGTATGGCTTCATTGGTCAGGGGTTGTCCCTCATTGATCACACGTACATATAAAACGTTACTGCCTTTGTTCGTGAGTTGCGTAACTGCTTTGTTTCCCTGCCATACCACATTCGTTTGTGAAACCACATCATCCGAATTAACAGCCACAGCGGCGGCGCCTGTTTTACCGGTGATGTTGATCTTACTATCACTTTTATTGTTCCCTGAAAAACGCGCGATTGACAGCAAAGCAAAAGCGGTGGTTTGTGTACTGTACCATTCATCCTGCGAGAGCCGGGCCGCAATATGTTTTACGAGTTGTTCCGCTTCTTTTTTCCTGTTCATCACCGTGAGTGTTTGCAATACCAGCGCCTGGTCGCGCAGGTCACTGCCATAGGTGATGCCCCAATACGTTCTTTTCGGAAAACTGGTTGGTAATCCGCTGATCATCTGTAAGGCTACTTGTGATTGTCCCGCGAGATGATACGCTGCTGCCAGTGTCCATTTTGCTTCGGGTGTCAGGAACTTATATTCTTTCAACCGGTTCATCGCGCCTATCTCCGGCGCTTTCGCCAATGAAAGCAGGTAGAGGCGATATGCCTGCATCAGGTCGGTGCCGTAATAAGGTGCCGCTGTTACGTTCCATGCGGCAGATTTGGATCGTTCATAATTTTTCCATTGCTGTAATAAAGAGGATGAAACATTGTATCCCCTCGCGGAGGCTTCCAGCAGGAAATGACCGGCATAGTTGGTGCCCCATTCATCGCTGGTATTTTCACCGGGCCAGTAAGCGAATCCGCCATCGGTTGACTGAAAATTCGACATCTTCTGGATGGCCACACGGATATTCCTGTCCACCTGTGCTTTCTGCTGGTCATCCAGTTTTAATAACTGGTTTAATACAAGCTGCGGGAACACGGAAGAGGTGGTTTGTTCAATACATCCATGCGGATACTCAATAAGGTACTTCAACCGTTTCTGCAGGTTGATCGCGGGAATGGAAGACACTTCCAGTGTTGCTTTGCTCCCAGATCCATTACCTATCTTATCGATCACAGCGTTCCAGCTTTGGCCGGGTTGTATCACGGCTTCTGTTACCTGTGTTATGGGTGGATTGCCATTGCGTATATCCAGTTCCACATCATACTGCGCAGTTTCTTTGCCTGATACCGCTTTTATTTTGATGGTTCCGATACCTGTGAGGGTGTTTGCTTTTACCGCAAGAAAAACGGTTTGCTCACCGCTGCCATTAAAGCTGATGTTTTGTGTGGGATTGACCGCTGGTGATAACAGGTTATTCGATGATAACTGAACCGTCACATTTCTCGCCGTATTATCCGTTGAAAAAACAGTCACCGGTATTCTTGCCGTTTCACCCGGACCCATTACCCTTGGTACCGTTGCAAAAAGCATGAGTGGTTTTTTAACAGCTACGGCTTTTTCTGCCATGCCATAACGCCCATCGCCGGCAGCGATCACCATTACACGAACGCTTCCCATATAAGGAGGCAGTGTAAATGCATGTGATTTCTTTCCTCCATCGCTTTTAAATGGCCCCAGGAATTGTACCACAGGTTTAAAGCGGTTGGCTTTTCTTGTTTTGGAAGACAGTTCATTTTCGGCATCACCGCCAATTGTCAGAATACGTTGCAATTCTCCACCCCATGCGCCGATCACATAGTCGTATAGGTCCCAGCTTTTTACACCTAATGCTTCCTTCGCAAAAAATGCATCATGTGGATTGGGTGTTTTGAAACGGGTAAGATCAAGCAATCCTTCATCCACAACTGCAATCACATAATTCATATCGTTCCCATTCGTCTCAGATACAGTGATATTTGTTTTCTGTTCGGGCCTGATCACATCGGGCATACTGATCACCGGTTTGAGCAGGGTGTTTTTATCCTGCACTTCTACCGGTATCACGCCATACATCCTGATGGGAAGATCATTCACGGTTTGGGCATGAGGTTGTAACAAACTCACATTCACAAATACATTAGGCGTCATTTCCTTTTCTGTTTTGAAACTGAATTTGGTTTCACCTTTGGTTGTTTTAACACGGAATGTTTTAATCACTTTGCTGCCCGATTCAATACTCACCAATGCCTGTCCCTGGTTAGATGATGGAATCGTTAGTTTTACTTCTTCGCCTACGGAATACGTGGGTTTATCAGAGGTAAACGAAAGCATGGCAGCCGCACCTGGATCGTTCCTGTCATTTCTCGACTGCCAATCATAACTGTCCACAAAAAATACTTTGCCCGTTGTGTGCCCGCTGCGCAGGTCCTTTACCAGTACCAGGTAGCGGCCATATTCACCTTCTTTCAATCGAAGCGTGTAATCGGCTTTGCCCCCATTCAGTACAATGCTTTCTTTTTTGATGAGCTTGGTAAACTGGTCCTGTGTAAAATTGCTGAAGTCATCACCACTGTTATCCCACCACCAGCGCCACTGTACTTTATACAATTGAACTTCCATATCGGTTTTACCGGGGGTCAATGCGCCTTCGGTGTTTACATCCACGATGGAAAATTCGTGTGACTTCCCGCTCAGTAAAAATCCCCATTGCTTATCCCCTTCCGGTGTTTTGATACCTGCGTAGGATGAGTAGGGATGGTAGGGCATCGACATATTATCGATACTGAAATTGCCCCCCGGTTCAAATACTTTGATGGCAAGATTGGCCAGCAGCATACCGGGCGCCTGCGTACCCGATTCAAATGAAGGATTGATCGTGGCAACACCTTCCGCACTTAATGTTCCATCAAAAATAGTTTTTGATTGCGGTGTGAATGCAGCTACTGGGTTATCAAACACATATCCTTTGAAATTGGGGAAGACTGTTGTTTTTTTATACAACTGTGCATCTACACGTGCTTTCAGGTTTTGTGCAGTGGCGCCAAAAAGCCATTTGGCAGAAAGGGTTCCATTGGCGGTTGTATTTTTTCCCAGCGCTTTCGCCGATCCAAAATTGAGATCGATCTTTAAACGGTTGGGCATGACCGTTTCTATTTTCAGTTTCTTTTCAAAGATGGCGCCACCCACTTTTATACGGCATATCCAGTTGCCGGTTGGTGCGGCGGCATCGGTAGCTGTTCTGAAAACAGTAAATCCGCCATCGGCATTGGGTTGTACCAGGCGTTTGTATAATTGTCCTTTCGGAGAGATCAGTTCCATTTCCACAGGATGTCCTTCCGGTAATTTCTTTTCTCTGTCCTCTATAATACATGCGAGAAAAAGACTGTCGCCCGGCCGCCATACACCGCGTTCGCCAAATACAAATCCTTTGATCCCGTTTTTCACTTCCACGCCACTTACATCAAATCTTGATAATGGTAAAGCGGAGCCATCATCCAATCGCAGGTAACTTTTTTCATTGCCTCTTGATGCGATCAGCAAATAGGGTTTGCGTTTGAGATCAATCATACCAATACCATCGCTGTTACTATTGCCTTTACCGATCACCTGTAACTGGTAATCGAGCACTTTCAGTTCCACACCACTCAGTGGTTCGGTGGTGAGAATATCATTTACGGCCACAAACAGGTTATTGGCGGTATTGCATTTGGCACTAAGACCTATATTGGTGGCCAGTATATTCCGGCTGTCGAACCGTTCTTTGTTGTAATAAGATTTGAAGCAGGGGTTATTGCGTCCATCCCAGTTCCATCCATAGGGATAGTAGTTGTCATAGCGCCGCCAGAAATCATCGTCTTCATCATTACTCGTTCCTTCATAATACGACTCTTCGTCTTCGTCGGAAGATTTACTGCTGTCGGTACACACATACAGCGAATACTCCGGGCGGAAGCCGATGCTCACGCGATAGATGGCGCCGACTTCGGTCTTGATATATTTATCGATATCGAGCAGGAAGCGGTTCTTTTTACGCAGGTTTAAATTTCCGTCGCCATCCAGTTTTATCGTTGCCTGCACCATGGGTTTGGCCACTTTTCTCAGATCATAACCGCCATCGATATTGTTTGACTGGAGGAACTGCGGAATATTATTTTCATAGATCCTGATGATCGATACATCCACCGCTTTCAGGTTCACCGCGTCAAAAGGCAACACCAGTTTACCACTGCCGGCGGGAAGTATCACGCCTTTGCCGACGATCTTAACCGAAGGGAGCCTGTTCTCAAAAAATATATTGGAGGTAAACGCTTTGTCCAGTTTTTTTCCCGCAATATTTTCTACGCCTTCGTGTACGTTCATGCTATACCTGCCTTCCAGTCTTGTATCAGCATACACTTTTACTTCGCTGCCAAGAATGGTATAGCTCATGTTTTCCTGGTTGCTCATAGCGATCAGGCCCTCTAACTGCTGCCCGATACTAAGCGGGTCGCTGAATTGTACCAGGGCATATTGTTCATCGTCCTGCACAACACGTACATCCAGCACTTTAAAATCTCCTATAGCGGGAACGGGGATCTCTTTGTTTCCTTTCTGAGATACCGACAATGCATCACCATCCCAGGCCAGCGTAAGTATCTGTTCTGTGGAGGGACGTTGTATGTTCTCGATCAGGAAACCATGTGTATGACCCGCTTCATTATGCTGCCATTTAATATTGAGAGCGGTTCCGTTCAGGCTGGCGCTCAAAACCTTTTCAATGCTGGTCGACGCTTCCACATCCGCCGTTGTGATCTCGCCGCTGAGTGTCATGCTATTTTTTACCGTGCTGCGTAAGCCGAAAGATTCTACCTGGAAAGAAGGTTTGATGGTCTGCACATTGAAGCGGAAATCGCCAAACTTAGAAGGCACTTCCACCAGTTTGGCAAGATCAAAAGACACTTCATATAATTTGTCTGTCGCCAGGTCCTGCTCGGGTTTGAATTCAATGGTGCGGGCATCTATCCAGTAGGCTTTCCCTTTTACAGAGGGAGAAAAATCAAACAGATCTGCCGATATGGTTTCATTAACGGTATGCGTAATATTGGTTTCGCCCGCAAGCTGTATGCGGATGGCGGACTTTTTGGATACGACACCGGATGTATAGGACTCGATATACTTACTGAAACCCGGGTCCACCGAGACCAGCTTCTGTTGCTGTTTACAGCCATTCAACAAAACAATCGCCAATAACAGGGACAAAACGATCCTGCCTGTTTGCAGGAGCGAAGCAGTTGCCATCTTTTTCATATAGACTGGTTGAGCATAAAGGAGGGTGAAAGAAAGTTACTGTTATTTTACCTGATAAAAAAAGTGGAAGGAATTTTTTCGCCACAGATTGCGCAGATTAACACAGATTTTACGCGCTCGTTTCCGCATTAGTATCTTTGGTTATTAAAACAGTGTTGTATGGATCTTCAATTGAAGGACAGGTTATTTATTGTATGCGGAGCCTCCTCTGGTTTTGGAAAAGCTATTGCCGAAGCATTACTGGAAGAAGGCGCCTGTATAATAGCAGTCGCGCGGGGCGAAGAAAAATTACAGGCGCTCAAAAAAACAGCGCCGTTGCAGACAGAAATTATTGCGGGCGATATAACGGATAGTGCTGTCATTGCACAGGTATTATCAGCCATTAATGGCCGGCAATTGCATGGAATAGTGGTGAATGCGGGCGGTCCACCGGCTAAAACCGTACTGGAAACTACCCTGGAAGACTGGGACAATGCCTATAAAACCCTGCTCCGCTGGAAAGTGGAGATAACACAGGCCGTTGTTCCACTGATGATGCAGCATAATTATGGACGTATCCTCTTTATAGAAAGTTCTTCTGTAAAACAGCCACTCGAAAACCTTGTTTTGAGCAACTCGCTACGTGTGGCTGTTGTGGGAATGGTAAAAACACTTTCTCAGGAGATCGCCCGTAGTGGTATTACATTGAATGTGCTTGGACCAGGTTCGCATAATACGCCTGCCATCGACCGTATCTACCGGAAGAAAAGTGAACAGACCGGGTCTCCGTTTGAAGAAGTAAAGGAAAAAGCCATCCAGCAAATACCTGTTGGCGTTCTCGGTGAGGCCGATGATTTTGCGAGCCTCGCGTTATGGCTGCTTAGTCCTTTGAGCCGTTATGTGACGGGGCAGACCATTACGGTGGATGGGGGAGCGGTAAAAAATATGCTTTGATGAGGCAATGGAAAGATTCACGCAAAGGCGCTAAGGCGCGGTTGTACCCTAAGAGTAATATCTCTTTCGCTATCATTCAACTGCGCCTTAGCGCCTTGGCGTGAAAATTCCTTACCCTAAGACATCAGGGTAAAAGCGCTACCCCGAGACACAGGTTGCTTCGCTACGCTCGCAAGGACGATAAATTATTCGGAAGGAACTTCTTTGGCAGCGGTCACATTTTTCATTGTGAGCTGGAATTTGGTGTTGAGGGAAACGATGTAATCGTTTGTCTGGAGTAATCCTTTGATCACCGCATCTTCCTGCATTACCTGTGCCAGTTCGGGCGCGAGTAATATATTACTGATCACATTGGACACTTTTCCTCTGGAAAATTCGATGGCGAATTTATAGCCGGCTTTACGGGCGGTACCCGCACGTTCAAAATCAATGCGGTTCAGATCCAGCACCTGGTCGCCCTGGGTAGTACGCTTAAGTAATATCCTGATAACCGGGAGATATTTGGTCCAGATCTGTGTATACATAGCCTCTATAATTATTTATTAAATCCTCTTGGGTCGGTAAAGGTCGGTATTATATGTAATATTAGTTGCATGAAGGGTTGTTTTTTGCAATAAAACCGCGGGTTTGGCAGAGTCGGACGCTGAAAACCGCTGATACTGGGCTCAAATGGCCATTTTTTTGCGGAATAGCTGGGTGGTCTCTGTTATTGGTCCTAGGGTTTCAATAAGAGGATAGAAGAAAAAGAGAGGAAAGAGATTATTACAACTCTTTTATCTCTTTTTCTCCTATCCTCTTATTGAAATTCCTTCAGAAAGTCCTCTACGATCGTTTCCGTAACAGTTTCGGCAGTACGGTCCCCGGTTTTTGTTCGAGCTGTAACCCATCCATTTCCCGGCGGTAATCGTATTGGAGGTCCTCATGTAGTGAAGCGACCGCTGTTTCTATTTTTTTTAACTGTTGCTGGTAGAGATTCAGCAGAACGGTGCTTTTCTGGATCTCTATGCCCGAATTTTTCAGTTTGGTGCAAAACCAGATCAGCAATGCGGCTTCCGCCTGCCGCGATCCGGTGTAACGGATGTATTTATTGGTGATCCGCAGAATTTTACGCAGGCTTTTCTTGAGCAGGTATAACCCGGTATCCGGAAGATTATCAAAACCTTCATTAATGATCTCTTTTACACTATTGATATACGCTTCCTCATCGTGTGACTCAAACAACAAATACGTGAGCAGTTCTTTATTCTCTTTCTTGAATTTCGACAGTCGCAGGCAAAGTTCCAGCAGCCGGGCATGGGCGGTTGATTGAAGTTCCTGTTTCAGTTCATGAATAGTTGCGGTCTTCATGGGTGCAAGGTAATTTTTATCGCAGAATATGACCGGTTAAGGCGTTATCATGAGGTCAACCTGCAGAGGCATAGCCTCGGTATATATGGTAACAACGGATTTCAATCCGTTGCTGCCATGCCTGTAAACAAACAAGTGCCGTAGGCACGGGCTGTATAAAAGAACCGTGCCTACGGCACTTTATCTATGTCCGGCCGGTAACAACGGATTGAAATCCGTTGTTACAATATGTTTCGAGGCTACGCCTCTACACCGGTTGAATATATAACCATGGGCCATTTCCTGTTTGGCTTGCGATCCCAACTTAAAAGTTGGGGTTAGCATTTTGTCCGTGTTCAAACTGGTGCGTTATCCAAAATCTGTCATAAAAAAATCCGCTCGGGATTGCGTATATTCATCCTTCTATTCTGCCATCTTTAAAAACGCTTGCTATGCAAACATCCAGGAGATCATTTATCCGCAAAACCGGTTTATTAGCTGCCGGTAGCGCTTTTCTTTCCAGGCAATTATTCGCCGCTGCCGCCACAGGACAAATCACCGGTATACAGTTGTATTCCGTACGCGATGATATGCGCAAGGACCCGTTGACTACCCTAAAGGCATTGGCCGATATGGGCTACCAGTATGTAGAACATGCCAACTATGTTAACCGCAAATTCTATGGGTATAGCGCGGCCGATTTCAAGAAAGTATTGACCGACCATGGTATGAAAATGCCCAGCGGTCATACCGTTATGGGTAAGGACCACTGGGATGCCGCTAAAAAAGATTTTTCGGATTCCTGGAAATATACGGTGGAAGATGCCGCAGTTGTTGGACAGGAACTCGTGATCAGCCCATGGTTTGATGCCGCTATGCGTAAAAATTATGACGATTTTAAAGGGTATATGGACGTGTTCAATAAATGCGGAGAACTCTGTAAAAAATCGGGGATGCGTTTTGGTTACCACAACCACGATTTTGAATTTACCGAATCGCTGAACGGTCAGAAATTATACGATATCATCCTTACCAGTACAGATCCTACCCTGGTTACGCAGCAACTGGATATTGGTAATCTGTTCAGCACCGGTGCCAGCGCGATGGAGATCATCCGCAAAAACCCGGGCCGCTTTGTTTCCATACATGTAAAAGACGAGATCAAAGTAATGCGTAACGATAAGGAGGCGCACGAAAGCACCATACTTGGCACCGGTATTGCCAATACCAAAGCCATCACCGATGAAGCTAAAAAAATCGGCGGCACCAAACACTTCATCATCGAACAGGAAGCCTATCAAGGCAAGGCACCGATTGATGCGGCGAAGGAGGATCTGCGGATTATGAAGGGGTGGGGGTATTAGAATAATGAATGAGGGAATGTCGAATATCGAAGTATTAGACTTCGATATTCGACATTCCCTCATTCATTATTTACACGCCTGGTAGTTTCATAAATTTTTTCAACTCGCTTGTTTCCGTTGCTGTAAGCGGTTCGTTGTTTTCGTATTTGGCGCGGAGGAAGAGTACGCGTTTGTGCTGTGGGTATTTTGAGAGGATGGCATTGATCATTTTGCCGGTTTCTTCTTCGCGCTGGTAGATAGGTGCTGCTATAATTTCTTCGGTGGGTTTATACTTTGTGGGCATTTTGAGGATGATCGCTTCGAGTGTGCCGAGCCAGCTGGGGGGTATTGAACCTGCTTTAGCGGCTTTCTGGTGCAGACCCTGCAACTGTTTTTTGCTTAAACTGCCCCTTTCTTCATACTGGTGCATGAGGCTCATTACAAACAGGGCATCAGGATTGTGCTGGTACAATGCATCCAGTATTTTGCCAATGATGTCTATGCCCGGTTTTTTCTTGTACATGGTAAATAATCTGCGAAAATACAACGCCTTGCGGCAGGCTGTCCAATAAAATACCCAACTCGTTTAAAAATGACTATAATTTACGGCTTACCATCAATGGCATATTATTCGCAATAATAGAGGTATATAGAATGATCATTCCCGCTAACACTTCAACGGAACTTTCTTAACCGAAAACTTCCCTGAAAACCGTGAAAGGGATAAACATTCAAACAAGAGGTGTGTCCCCACAGGGATACACCTTTATTTTTATCCGACTTTTCCCATAACCATTCTGATTCATAAATAAATTATCTTAGTTAAACGAAACTAACTAAGCCTGCCTGGCCGGTTTAGCAAAACTTTGCTATGATCCAATCCGGTATTAGTACCCTCCATATAGTATTGCCTGCCCGAATCTCCACGGGGGAGTGGCTGTATTTTAGTGGCTATATGCTGGTATGGGCCACCTGTATGGTGATCCCCTTCCTGATAGGCCGGTATATTTTCAGACAATTGGTCGAAAAGACCTATTCCCGTATTTATTACCTGTTTGGGGCCTTCATTTTTTTCATCGGTCTTACTTTCCTCATTGATGCCATTGATGTAATCACGCCCATCGATTCCATTAAGGTTACTTTCAGCATACTTACCGGTATCATTGCCTGTTTAATGATCTATAACCTGGTGAAGTTCCTGCCGATCGCTTCTAATAAAAAAATATCGGCCCAGCGAAAAAAACACGAGAGCAGGGAACGTTTCCGCCTATTGGTAGAAGAGGTTAAAGAATACGCCATTTTTATTCTTGATGTACATGGCAACATCATTTCATGGAACAATGGCGCAGAAACCATCTATGGTTATTCTATCAACGAGATCCTTCACAAGCATATTTCCATTTTTTATACAAAGGAAGACGATGAAGAACCCGGGCGCTCTCTGCAACAGGCGAAAGAGGCCGGCAAGTTTCGCCGCGAGATAAAACACCGCCGCAAAGACGGGGATACATTCTGGGTGAATATCCTGGTAACAGCATCACATGACCATACCGGGCAGTTTTCGGGGTATTCTGTGGTAAGCCGGGATGTTACAGAAAGAAGGACGCTACAGGATAATATCAAAAAGCTGAATAATGAGCTTGAAAAAAAGGTAGAACAAAAAACAAAAGAATTTATCGCCAGCGAAAAACGCTTCCGGGCCCTGGTAGAACAAAGCGAAGACTCTATTTCATTGCTGGATGAAAACTATCGGGCCCTTTACCGAAGCCCTTCCATACTATTGGCCAGGATAGGCGTTTCGGCCCAGGATCTCTCACAAACCATTATGTCGCGACTGCACCCCGAAGATGTGGATATGGTGAAGAATGTTCTGGCAGAATGTCTGCAGCAACCGGGAGTTGCGATCAGGATCATGGGAAGGATCATCAGCCCGACCGGGGAAATCATATATGCAGAGGGCCATGTTACCAACCTGCTTCACAATGAAAATGTTCAGGCGATGGTTCTTAATCTCCGCGACATTACAGAACGGAAACTCATAGAGAACGACCTCCGAATAATTCTAAAAGAGCTGTCGGATTACAAGCATGCAATAGACGAAGCTGCCATCGTTTCTATTATTGATGCCAATGGGCTTCTTACACATGTAAACGATAATTTCCTGGCCCGGTCGCAATACAGCCGTGAAGAACTGATCGGCAAGAAACATGCAGTTATGAGTGCTGATGATGAGACCACAGCCTATATGGACTCCGTATTTGACATACTTAAAAACGGCGAGGTGTGGAGAGGTGAATTAAAATACAAAGCAAAAGACGGTTCCCTGTTCTGGCTTGATACCACCACCGTTCCCTTCATGGACGACCATGGCGTTCCTTACCAATATATCACCATCAGAAGTGATGTTACAGAAAGGATCAGTAATGCACACAAACTACAGGAGCTTAACAACGAACTGGAAGAACGCGTTGACAAAAGAACTACAGCCCTCGCAGAAGCTAATAAAGAACTGGAAGCGTTCAGTTACTCTGTTTCACATGACCTGCGCGCACCATTGCGCATCATGGATGGCTATGCGAATATTTTGATGGAGGACCAGGGACCCAAACTGGATGATGAAGGGAAAAGGGCGCTGGAAGTGATCGTCAACAATGCGCAGAAAATGGGGCGGTTGATAGATGCGTTGCTGAACCTGTCGCGGCTGGGACGAAAAGAATTGCAGGTAAAACGGGTAAATATGCAGTCGCTGGTGGAAAATGTGGTGAGGGAACAATTGGTGGCTGGCGACAACCGCAAAGCGGAAATCAAGACCGGCGAGTTGCTTCCGGCAATGTGCGACCCCGACCTGGTGGAACATGTATGGACCAACCTTATATCCAATGCCATTAAATATTCTTCCAAAAAAGAACAACCAGTAATTGAGATCAACAGTGAAAAAGAGGGCGGAAAGATCATTTATAGTGTAAAAGACAATGGTGCCGGTTTTAATATGAAGTACAGCCACAAACTATTTGGCGTATTTCAGCGTTTACATAAAGTGACGGATTATGAAGGCACCGGTATCGGGCTGGCGCTGGTGCAGCGGATCATTAAAAAGAATGGCGGCGAGGTTTGGGCAGAATCGGAAGAGAACAAAGGCGCCACTTTTTATTTTACACTTGATGCAGTACCCAATTAATCGTTGAATAGCTAATCCCAAAACTAATGCAATCACAGAAAGTAGACATTATCCTGGTAGAGGATAATCCTGATGAAGCAGAACTGGCCATCAGGAGTTTGAAAAAACACCATCTTGCCAATAACCTGATCCACCTGGATGATGGTGAAGTAGCGATGAATTTTATTTTTTCAGAAGGAGAGTTCAGCGAGAACGAACACCCGCAAACCCCCAAACTGATACTGCTCGACCTGAACCTGCCCAAAGTAACCGGGCTTGATATCCTGCGACGGATCAAATCCGATCCGAGAACACAAAAGATCCCGATCGTTTTGCTGACTTCTTCGAGAGAAGAAACGGATATCATGGAAAGTTACAAGCTGGGCGTGAATAGCTATATTGTGAAGCCCGTTGATTTCAACTCATTTTCCAAAGCCATTCTTGAAATGGGCATGTACTGGCTGGTACTTAACGAACCGCCTACGCTGTAATTTCCAAACTAACTGCTATGACCAAGGAGCGATTACATTTTCTGCTGCTGGAAGATGACCCGATGGATGTTGAATTCATCGAGATGACGATACGTCGCGCCGGGCTTGTATTTGAAACCACACATGCTACCGACCGGGAGGAATTCCTGGATGCCATCACCCATACACATTTTGATATTGTACTTGCCGATAACTCACTGCCACAGTTCAATTCAGTAGAGGCGCTTGAGTTATTGCAGGAGAAACAGCCTGATACCCCTTTTATCCTGGTAACGGGAACCGTTTCGGAAGAATTTGCGGTGCACATCATACACCTCGGCGCTGATGATTATATACTGAAGAAAAACATGCAGCGCCTGCCTTCTGCTATCAGCACGGCGATAGAAAAGCGAAGGATCACCAGAGAAAAACAGGATGCGCTGAAAGAACTTGCTTTATCTGAAAGCAAATACAAGCTCCTGTTTGAGAATAGCCCGATGCCGATGATGCTGTTCATGAAATCGGATTATGCGATCACTGATGTAAACAAAGCGGCAGTGGATCATTATGGATATTCGCGGGAAGAATTCCTGCAGATGAGCGCTCTTGATATACGGCCGGATGAAGAAAAAGAAGCTTTCAAACAACGGGTTGATATCAAAATCGAAAACAATTATGGTCAGGGCATCTGGCGCCATAAAAAAAAGAGCGGCGACATGATTCATGTAGAGATACATGCGCATGATCATTTGCATAATGAACTGCCCGCAAGACTGGTACTGATCAATGATGTTACGGAAAAACTAAGGATAGAAGAAAAGCTGCAGGAAACATTGGAAGAAACACGCAGGCTGGCATCCAGTCTGGAAAGCATACGGGAAGAAGAACGTGCCCGTATTTCGAGGGATATACATGATCAGCTTGGGCAGATCCTTACGGCCTTGCGGATAGATCTCTCAAGAGCGAAAAATTCGTTGAAGCCGGAAGATACACTGCAACTGGAACGGATAACTGCCGCGATAGAAACCACCAATGAAGTGATTGCTACGGTACGGAAGATCGCTTCCAGTCTCAGGCCGGCACTGTTGGACGATATGGGTCTTGGCGCTGCGCTTGAATGGCAGGCCCGGGAATTCCGTAAGAATACATCCATACCCTGCTTCTTTATCGAAGAAGGGATCGATGATACGATCAGCAGTGAGGTTACCATTGCCCTGTTCCGTTTATACCAGGAAGCGCTTACAAATGTTTCGCGATATGCCGAAGCAACAAAAGTGCTTACCTCTATAAAACGAACAGATAGTAAGATCGTTCTGAACATTACAGACAACGGTAAAGGCTTTGATGTTGACGCAGTAAAAGCCAAAAAAACACTTGGGATAGTAGGTATGAAAGAGCGAATACTTCTTTTGAAAGGAGTGTTCGATATGCAGAGTACTATCGGGAAGGGAACATCAATAACCGTAACAGTGAATTTATGAGGATATTAATTGCAGATGACCATAGCGTGGTTCGGAAAGGATTTAAAATGATCCTGTCTGATGTGTATCCACATGCAGAGATAGGAGAAGTTACCAATGCTGCGGAATTGCTGATACAGGCGGTTAAGTCAGAATGGGATATTATTATTACCGATATTTCCATGCCGGGTCGCTCGGGTGCGGAAATTATTAAGGAGTTAAAACAGATCGCCCCTAAAACGCCGATACTGGTACTCAGCACACATCCACCGGAACAATATGCTTTGCGTACCATTAAATCGGGGGCATCAGCCTATCTCACCAAAGAGAGTGCGCCGGAAGAACTGGTAAAAGCCATTGAGTGGTTGCTCACAGGAAAAAAATACCTCACAGCAGAAGTGGCCGAACTGCTCGCAGAAGCAGTAGGGTATGAATACCAGGAAGAACTGCATAAAAAATTGTCGGACCGCGAATTTGAAGTGTTGAAACTAATGGTATCAGGAAAAACATTAACGGAGATCGCTACGATATTATCCATCAGCAAAGCCGCTATCAGCGCCAACAGATCTAGGATATTGGAGAAACTGCAGGTGCAGACGAATGCGGAGCTGTTTAAATATGTATTGGAGAATAAATTGTGGGATTGATTTTCTGAGGGTGTTGAGCAGGCAGAGCCCTAACGTAGACCCACATCTTCTCCGGCAAGAAGGTATTTGAACCACTAAAAGCCTGTTTAAAAATACGATCTTTAAGATATTCAAAAAGTTTCGCGAAGAGAAGGTCAAGAGAAAAAGAGCTAAAGAGTTTATGGATACACCTCTTTTACACTCTTTTTCTCTGGTTTTGCTCTTAGTGAAACTTTCTGAATAGCAACAAAATGCATTTTTAAACAGGCTCTATAGTGGTTCAAACAACTGCAATTAATGCTAAAAATGCCTTGAACTTTTAGGCTCACCACAAGTCAGAGCCGGCCAGCCACACTCGAATATGTTAAGTATCCCTGCGTAACTGTTTGTTTGACAACCCCGCCAACCCATATTGTAGTAATTACACTACGCGTTTTCGAAACAAAAGAAAGGTAGGGTATTACATTCCGTCAATGGGTGAATGCTGTTGTTGTTTTAGTTCTTTGTACTGTAATTAAACATCAACTAACCCACTAAATAAAATCCGTGAACATACTCATTGCCGATGACCACACCATCGTAAGAAAAAGTATCAAAGCCATACTCCATGATCATTACAGGCGCGCGGATATACCTTTTAATGGATCGAGCCTGGTTGAGCAGGTCATTACCCGCAAATGGGATGTGATCATCGCCGATATTTCCATGCCGGGTATAACAGGGGCCGGTGTTATCAAAAAAATAAAACAGTTTGCACCGGATACACCCTTGCTGATCCTCAGTGGGCACCCGGTAAATCAATATGCCATTCCTACTATTCAAATGGGTGCGTCCTGCTACCTGAATAAAGAATCAACGCCTGAAGAACTGGTGAAAGCGATTGATTCTATCATTAGCGGTGAAAGCGAAAAATATTTTACGAATGAAGTGGCTGAATTGCTGGCAGATTTTGTGAAGGCTACAAAGAACAGGAGGAAGACGGCATAAGCATCTCCAACACGATCTGTGTTAATCTGTGAATCTGTGGCGAAAAATTTTCCGCCACAGATTCACAGATTAACACAGGTTTTTTTATTTGATCTTTGCAACTGATTCCTGCAGATAAAACTATTTTCCCGATATAGCCCCCAATAACCCCTGCATATCGTTCGGGGCGGCCAGCAATTGTTTTGTTTTGGCATCCACTAAAAACATTTGTGGGGTAGACAGTATAAAATAATCCCTGGCCACCTTGCTGCCCATACCTTCTGTTGCATGCAGGTGTTTCCATGTTTTCAATTGTGGTAAATATTGGTTCCAGGCTTTTATGTCGGCGCTTGCCTGATCAAGGCTGACCGCTATGAGTTCCATTTTCTTTTGCACGATTGCTTGTTCGTAAAAAGGCTTCAGTTCTTTCACCAGTTCTGTACAATGGCTACAACCTGCGGACCAAAACAATAGCAAGAGGTATTCTGTATTGCTTTTATAGGTATTCAGATCAAACGGTTTATTATTAATATCCTTCAATTGTATATTGGGTGCAATGCTTCCCGGCGCAAGTGATTGCATGGCCTGTAGCCGTTGACCTACCTGCGCTTTTTTATTAGACGGGCAATTGGGATCATCGATATATGGTTGCAACATTTTAATACCGGCATCAATTGCATTTGCTTCAAAACCACGGTAAAAATAATCTACCATCCAGCCATACACCTGTGCATTGCCTTGTTTTGCTTTTTCAATCGCGGTTCTTCCTGCTACAGGAAACAAGGAATCACGCAAGGCTACCGAAGTACTTAATTGCCCGTAGAGGTTTACATAGCCATCCATCCACTTGTTGAGATCCGCGGTTTTAATGATGAGCGGGTCCGAAAAATCCATTCCTTCAAAATAGCTGCTGATCACATTCCTGATGCGGTCGGTATCAGAACCTTTCCATGCTACCTGTTGAATGTAATGAAAGCGGTAGGTATTACTTACAAAAAGTTTCTTGTCTTTTGTTGCGGCATTTACCAGCCATTGGTTATACGCCTGCCGTCTTTGTTCATATTCTTTCGTCCCCTGTTTATAAAAATCCGATTCAGTTGCGTCGTAGTTCATTAAAAAATTCTGGAGCAGGCCTATCTTCTGTTTTTCTTTTGCATTTTCTTTCGAAAATTTTATAAATGCCGTGTTCTCTTTTTCTTCCGCCTGAAAACGGGTACTGTCGGTATTGTTTCCAAAAGGCGGGTTGATCCATAGTTCCAGGTCCTGGTCGTTGATGAAAATATTTTTTTCTGACGGATAGGGGTTACTGAGTTCTTTGTCTTTGTAATCAAACCGCAATACAAATTCACCGGGCAGGTATTCTTTGGGAACAACCAGTTGTGTGATTTTTCCTTTCCTGATACCATCTACTTCTGCAAGGGGTTTAAATGCATTTTTGCCCGACAATGGGATGACGCCTATTTTGGATTCATAGACCCCGCGGAGATGGATCGTGATGGTTGCATCATCGGTTTGGGCCTGCAGCATTACCGATTGCAATAGAAAAATGATGAGAGAGAAAATATACCTGCGTCTTTTCATAACAGTTCCTGTTTTGCTATTGTTGTGTGGGCATCCTTTGCTTAATCAACCCATGTTTCTTGTATTTGCTTTTTTTGAACCACGAAGGCCCGAAGACACGAAGGTACACTAAGGAATTGCTTCGTGCTTCCCGCGTGGTTGTTGGTCGGGCGACCAACAACGGCAAGTTGCCTGTTTCGTGTACTGTCGTTTCTCCTGCTTTTTATTGAATCATGAATATCGAACAAGGAATTTGAAGTTTTGCAATGCATCATTCAAAATTCTTTGTTCAATATTCGATATTTTCTTTTACCTCCCGCATCATCAGCAAAATCCTGTTAGTCTTTAATACATCTGATCGAAAAGCCCCATGCCTTACTGTCTACATATCCTGCACTGCTGGCACTGCCTGTCATACCCAGGAAAGCAGCTGTGGAGGCCGCGCTTTGTGTACTACTCCAGTAATTGCCGCTTCCTGTACCTTTTGCACCGTTAGCTGTTTGCAATGAGCCGGCTGAATGTATTTTCAGAACAGAGTTGTATGCATCCGTATACGTGTTCCAGCTTCCATTTGCATCCACTGCTGTCCATTCTGTAGTAGTAGGTATTCGCCAGCCTGCGCCTAATTCAAGGGTACATGGATCATTGGCAGCGGCCCAGTCTGAACTTTCACTGATAGAAGTGTTCCATGCGGTGGCTGGTGTGCGTGTTGTTCCATCATGTTTATACCCCTGTTTACGGTTAAACTGGAAGAACCAGCCCGCAGCTTCTTCTGTTGCATCTGTGGCGGAAGTTGCCTGGTTGGTTGAGCCCAGGTTCTGAGTGATCCACATTTTAGTAGCACCACTCAGATTAGTGGTAACCGTTCCATACGTAATTGTTTTGTTAACCGGTGCAACAGTGCCTGCCGTATGATTGATCGTAAGCGGCCCTACCACTACATCTTTGAGGCAACGGAGTGTATAACCACCATATTTATCAACTGCGGCGCTTCCAACAGCGGCACTACTGCTGTAACTCATCACAAAACCGTTGGTAGCAGTGCTTTGTGTGGCCGACCAGAAATACCCGGTAGCGCCTCTGCCGCCAAGTGAACCGGCGGATCCTCCTCCTACATATCCTGAGGTGTGCATTTTTAACACAGAGCTGTAAGCGCTATTGTAATTGCTCCATGCACCATTAGTGCCAACGGCTGCCCATTCAGCATCGGTTGGTATACGCCAGCCTGCGCCTAATTCAATGGTACATGGATCATTGGCAGCAACCCAATCAGAGCTTTCATTGATAGAAGTGATCCAGGCGGTAGCGGGTGTTCGTGTTGTACCATCATGTTTAAACCCTTGTTTGCGGTTAAACTGGAAGTACCAGCCCGCAGATGGCTCCGTTGCATCAGTAGCCGATGTGGCCTGGTTGGAAGCACCCAGGTTTTGTGATATCCATGTTTTACTTGACCCACTAAGCGTTGAGGTAACAAGGCCATAAGATACTGTTTTGCTTACCGGCGCCACGGTGCCTGCTGTATGATTGATGGTAAGGGTTGTTGCTATATCATCCTTGATGCAGCGTACCGGGAATGCCTGGGCCTTATTATCAGTTGAATTTGCACCGCTGCTACCGCTGACCGTATAAAATACATAACCACTGGTAAGGCCTGACGTAGTGCTACTCCAGTAATATCCATCCGTACTTCGCGATACTATATTTCCATTTCCTGCAGCCAGGTATCCTGTGACTGCTAATTTTAAAACAGAACTATATGTATTATTATAGTTGCTCCATGCGCCGTTTGTATTAGCAACTGTCCATTCTGTCCAGGTAGGAACCCGCCAGCCGGATCCCAGCTCGATAACACATGGATCGTTGGCAGAAACCCAATCAGAGTTTTCACTGGTTGAACTAATCCATGTGGTAGCAGGTGTGCGTGTTGTACCATCATGTTTATACCCCTGTTTTCGGTTAAACTGGAAATACCAGCCGGCCGATGCTTCTGTAGCGTCCGTAGCAGATGTTGCCTGGTTGGTAGAACCCAGGTTTTGTGCCAGCCATAATTTACTGGTGCCGCTAAGGCTCGTGGTAACTGTTTTATACTGTACTGTTTTGGTAACCGGGGCAACAAGACCTGCTGTGTGATTAATGATAAAGAGTGACGCATCATCATTCAGGCAACGGACAGAAAAAGCATTGGTTTTTGCATCATTTGAAATGGTACCCCCTCCACTGGTAATAACAAGGTTCCGGCCACTGGCTGATCCGTAAGAACCGCTGCTCCAATAATACCCCACAGAACCAATTGATGTTAAAGCGCCATTAGTCAAATAACCGCCGGCATGTATTTTTAGAACCGAATTATACGCATTCGTATTAGTTGTCCATCCGCCACTTGTATTTACTGCCGTCCATTCAGCATTGGTTGGTAGCCTCCATCCGCTACCCAACTCTATGGTACATGGATCATTGGCAACCTCCCAATCAGCGCTTTCACTAATAGACCCTATCCAGGCAGAGTTAGGGGTACGTGTTGTACCATCGTGTTGATACCCTTGTTTCCGGTTAAACTGGAAATACCAGCCGGCAGAGGCTTCCGTAGCATCTATTGTGGATGTTGCCTGGCTTGATGCACCAAGGTTTCGTGTGATCCATGTTTTATTGGCACCACTGAGATTGGTTACTACCGTTCCATAGGTTACTGTTTTGGTAACCGGGGCAACCGTACCTGCTGTGTGATTAACCGTAAGGCCAATTACCGGCGCCACAGAATCTTTTATACAACGAAGCGGTAGGCCATACCCCTTATGAGTGGCCCCTACGCCACTAACACCGGTAGATACGCCCATATAGAGGCCCTGCGAGGCACTCGACTGTGTACTTGTCCATGGAGAACCATAAATACCCTGGTTTGCCAAAGTACCCCCTGCATCGATATTCAGGTAATTACCCGGGGAATGTAATTTTAAAACAGAACTATATGCATCTGTATAACTGCTCCAGTTTCCGTTTGCGTCTACGGCTGTCCATTCGGCGCTGGTAGGTATGCGCCAACCAGTCCCTAACTCAATTGTACAGGGGTCATTCGCTGCTATCCAATCAGTGCTTTCACTAATGTTTGTGACCCATGCACTATTTGGCGTACGTGTTGTTCCATCGTGTTTATACCCCTGTTTGCGGTTGAACTGGAAATACCAGCCATGTGCCGCTTCTGTAGCATCCAGGGCTGAAGTTGCCTGGGTGGTGGAACCGAGGTTTTGTGTGATCCATGTTTTAGAAGTGCCACTAAGATTCGTAACAACTGTTCCGTAGGTGATTGTTTTGTTGACAGGAGCTACGGTTCCTGCTATGTGATTGATCGTAAGCCCTATTACCGGCGTCGGAGCCGCCACAGAATCTTTGATACACCGAAGCGGGAATGCGTATGCTTTGGTACCGGCATACATGGCACTACTGTTACTTAGCACACCTATATAATTTCCATTAGCGGTACTGCTCTGTGTACTGCTCCATTCACAGGCACACCCCTGAACACGTACACCGTCTGTAGATTGCAGATAGCCTGAAGCATGCATTCGTAAAGCAGAATTGAAAGCGCTATTGTAAGTAGTCCATGCTCCATTCGTGTTTACGGCTGTCCATTCGCTGTTGGTTGGGATACGCCAACCATTTCCAAGCTCTATGGTACATGGGTCATTTCCGGCACTCCAGTTAGCATCTTCAGAAATGGAAGTCACCCAGGTAGTACCTGGGGTACGTGTTGATCCATCATTTTTATATCCCTGTTTACGGTTAAACTGGAAGTACCAGCCGGCAGATGATTCGGTCGCATCCGTTACGGAGGTTGGCTGGTTAGAGGCCCCTAAATTTTGTGTGATCCATGTTTTACTGGCACCACTCAAATTGGTTGTTACAAGACCATACGATACCGTTTTGGTAACCGGAGCCACTGTACCGGCCGTGTGCGTAACCGTAAGCGTAGTTGATGGATCGTCTTTCAGACATCGAATAGAAAAACCATAGACCTTTGAAGATCCGACTCCTATAACACTACTGGCAGTGGTGGCCCCTAACTGATTGGCAGCATTTGTTACATATTGAGTAGAACTCCATAAATACGCATACCCATTAACACCACGAAGCAGAAGTGAACCATCCGTATTAGCCAATGCACCGGCAGTATGCAATTTTAAAACCGAGTTATATGCGTCTGTATAGTTATTCCAGCCCCCATTGACATCTACTGCTGTCAACTCTGCGCCGGTAGGAATACGCCATCCGGCACCCAACTCAATCGTACATGGATCATTGGCCACTACCCAATCAGTGTTTTCATTGATAGAAGTGATCCAGGCGCTATTGGGTGTGCGTGTTGTTCCATCATGTTGGTACCCCTGCTTTCGGTTAAACTGGAAATACCAACCAGCAGATGCTTCAGTTGCATCGGTAGCAGATGTTGCCTGGTTAGAGGACCCCAGGTTTTGCGTGATCCATGTTTTACTGGCACCACTCAAACTTGTAATAACTGTTCCATAGTTAACCGTTTTGGTAACCGGGGCAACAACACCTGCGGTGTGCGTGATCGTAAGTGGAGCTGATGGCTCATCTTTTATACAACGAACCGGAAATGCATACGCTTTGGTTTCTGCCCACATGGTACTACTGTTACTTAACACGCCTATATAACTACCATTGGTATTGCTACTCTGCGTACTGCTCCATGCGCAAACACATCCTCCTGCAACACGTGCACCATCTCCGGGTTGCAGGTATCCCGAAGCATGCATTTTTAAAACAGAACTGTAGGCACTATTGTAATTGGTCCAGGCTCCATTGGCATTTACGGCTACCCATTCACTGCTGATGGGTAAACGCCATCCGGTACCCAGTTCTATCGTGCATGGGTCATTGGCAGGACTCCAGCCCGCATCTTCAGAAATGGAAGTTGTCCAGGTAGTGTTAGGGGTACGTGTTGTTCCATCATTTTTATAACCCTGCTTGCGGTTAAACTGGAAGTACCAGCCTGCAGATGGTTCATTGGCATCTGTTACTGAAGTTGCCTGTGTGGAGGCACCTAAATTTTGTGTGATCCATTTTTTGTTTGTTCCGCTAAGCGCTGTTTCAACCGTTCCGTAGCTCACCGTTTTTGTAACCGGTGCCACTGTGCCTGCTGTGTGGTTAATAATAAGACCGGATGAAGACGCATCATCTTTGAGACAACGAACCGCGTAAGCAAAGTATTTAAAATCAGACTCCATAGCGACAGTGGCGGCACGGGAAGCGAAGTAAGAAGCTTTGGTAAGGCTGGAAGCAGTAGTGCTCCAGAGAAACCCGGAACCAGCGGCGCCAAGTTGCCAGTTTCCCGCTACATCCAGGAATGGCAGGGCCCCTATTTTTAAAACAGAATTATAGGCAGCGGTATTATTGCTCCATCCACCGTTTGTAGTTACAGCAACCCATTCTGTAGTGGTAGGAATTCTCCACCCTGTTCCTAACTCAATGGCACAAGGGTCATTCGACAGAACCCAATCGGAACTCTCACTGATAGAATTAATCCAGGCACTATTAGGCGTACGTGTTGTGCCGTCATGTTTATATCCCTGTTTACGGTTAAACTGAAAGAACCAGCCGGTAGTAGGTTCTGTCAGATCTGATGCTGAAGCTGCCTGGTTGGATGCGCCCAGGTTTTGGGTGATCCATGTTTTGCTGGAGCCACTCAGGTTGGTGGTAACGGTTCCGTATGGTACTGTTTTGGTAACCGGCGCAACTGTACCGGCTATATGGTTAATGGTCAGACCAAATGCCCCTACCGCTACCTCATCTTTGATACAACGAACCGGCAGGCCATAATACTTGTTGCTGGGCCCGGTAACGCTGGTGCTGGGTGCAACACCCATATACATTCCCCTGACGTTACTTTCCTGTGTACTCGTCCAGTAAGTACCAAACGTTCCCTGGTTTCCGAAGCTCCCATTGCTGTTCACGAAATTACCGGCTGACTGCAATTTTAAAACAGAGTTGAAAGCGTTTGTGGAATTGCTCCAGTTTGTGGCAACTGCGGACCATTCTGTATTGGTAGGAATGCGCCAGCCGGTACCCAGTTCAATCGTACAGGGGTCATTCGCGGCAATCCAGTCAGAGCTTTCATTAATACTGGCAACCATAGTAGTAGCGACAGGTGTAATGGTGGTTCCATCATGTTTATACCCCTGTTTACGGTTGAACTGGAAATACCAGCCATGCGATGGTTCAGTAGCATCTGTAATGGATGTTGCCTGGTTGGAAGCACCTAAATTTTGTGTGATCCATGTTTTACTGGCACCACTAAGACTTGTAACAACGGTTCCATAAGTTACTGTTTTGGTAACCGGTGCCACGGTTCCTGCAATGTGATTAATCGTAAGGCCGTTAACTACACTTACTACCAATTTCCCATTCTTATCCAATGCTACTATACTGCTAAGCTTTCCGTTTTTATCAACGAAATTGGCACTGGTGGCTGACTGCTCTCCATGTTTTGTTACACCTTGTGCTGTAAGGCCCGAGGTGATCATGGTGATGAGCAATAAGAAGAAAAATTGTTTCATAGCTTTTTTGTTGAGCCATTAGCTGCGAGCTGTTAGCTTTAAAAATAGTCCATTGCTATTGCCACAGATTACACAGATTTTTTCTGTGCTGATCTGTGTCTGAAAAACTCATTGTGCTATGGGCCACTTTACCTGTCTTTGGGTATTGCCCATTAAGCCGGTTACTCACTATTGTTTTTTCAGCCTGTTTTTCAGCCTCGCCATCTAACAGCTAAAAGCCATCAGCCAACCGCTCCTCTTAATAATAATAATCAAACTGTATCCTGTCACTCGCCGATAATGCATACGCACCATTGTTGGCAGGAACATACGTGATCGTTGTTCCGCTTTTGGTGTAGGCAGTATTGCTTACCCTGATACCATTCACATACATTTTTACTTTACTGTTGGCAGATGGTGTCTGCGTTAACGTAAATGCGGTTTGTGATGCGGTAGCGGTAAACTCATCGGCCACTTCTCTCACGATACCGGCCACTGCTGTTGCGCCGAGAGTTCCGTTGAATGTACCGGTATTCTGTACCGTGTTTGCACTATCTACATAGTTTTTATCAACCAGCGTTCTTGCGTCGAAGGTGCTGCCATAGTTCGCATTGTATTTCAAAACAGTGCTGCTGGTGCTGATGGCGCGTACGCTGTCTACATATCCTTTATCAACCAGTGTTCTTGCATCATAGCTGCTGCCATAATTCGCATTGTATTTCGCAACACCTGATGATGCGATCTGTAAGCCGGTGGTTGTTCCGAGAGCATCTGTAAAGAATTTATAGCCGCCACTGAAACGCATTTTCATCTGGTTGGCAAGATCACTGTTGGTAAGTGTTGTATTGCCGTCACCGATGATGAATGCACCTGTAAGACCATTGGTTGAGACATTATTACCTAATGCAGAAGAGCTCAGACCTGATGCTGTTGACTGGTAACCCATTGCAGTAGAATAGTTGCCGCTTGCGGTTGTAGCATAACCCATTGCGGTAGCTGTGGTACCGGATGCCGTGGTGCTTGTACCAAATGCGGTAGACGCGCTACCCGATGCGGTGGTTCCTGTACCAAATGCTGTTGCATTGTTATTGGTGGCCGTATTGTTCTGTCCGAATACGATAGAAGCGGTACCTGTAGCTGTACTGGCCTGGCCAAACGCCATTGAATACTGGGCACTCGCTCTTACATCATTACCCATTGCGATAGAGTAGCTGCCAATGCTGGCGCTATCCCAATAGGTATTGCTCACATATCCTGCACGGAACGCCGCTTTGCTTGGCATCCACATCATACGCGTGCCCGCACCCGCAATCGCAGCAGCAGAACCTGTGCCGATCGCCCCTGTTCCGAAAGTACCTGTTGCCAGTATGCCATTGGCTGCATTGGTGCTGATCAGTTTACCATTATCCTGGATGGTACTGTTTACCATACCAGTAGCAGAGAACACGGGTATATAATTGGTTGTTCCTAATCCGCCTGCGCCGCTGGTCATGGTTGCTTTGATACTGTCTACATAACCTTTGTCAACCAATGACCTTGTATCATAACTGCTGCCATAGTTGGCATTGTATTTTATCACACCTGAAGTTGCGATCTGGATACCTGTTGTTGTACCTAACGCATCTGTATAGAATTTATACCCACCGGAGAAACGCATTTTCATCTGGTTGACAGCGTCGGCGTTGGTCATGGTAGTGTTGCCATCACCAATAATGAATGCACCTATCTGTCCATTGGTTGATACATTGTTACCGAGCGCTGTGGAACTCAGGCCACTGGCGACGTTGCCGTAACCAATCGCTGTTGAATACGCTCCACTGGCGTTACTGCCATAGCCAAGCGATGTGGAAGAGTTACCACTGGCGGTACTATAGGTACCTGCCGCAAATGAGCTCAGTCCTGTGGCGTTCGTACTGGTTCCCAATGCAGTTGCAGCGGTGTTGCTGGCTATTGTATTCGATCCAAATGCGGTAGAGGCATTGCCTGATGCGGTTGTTGTATTACCAAAGGCGGTTGCCGCGCTTCCCGATGCCGTTGTCATTCCGCCAAATGCTGTTGAGAAGTTACCGATAGAGGCGCTATCCCAGCTGGTACCGCTTACATAACCTGCACGGAACGCTGCTTTTGATGGGATCCACATCATACGTGTACCCGCACCTGATACCGGCGGTACACCGCCATACCCAAACGCACCTATTGCCAGGATACCATTCGGTGCATTGGTGCTTAGCCATAAAGTATCTTTAATACTGCTGTTGATCATACCCGTTGCAGAGAATTTAGAGAGATAATTCAGAGTTCCTGAACCGCCTGCACCACTGGTCATGGTTGCTTTCACACTGTCCACATAACCTTTATCTACCAGTGATCTTGCGTCATAATTTGCAGCATAGTTACCCAGATATTTCATCACACCCGTAGCGCCCATTATCTGAAGACCCATCGCAAGGTTCGCATCCGTATTCAGTTTGTAACCTCCCACAAAGCGCATTCGCATCTGGTTGGCAGCGTCATTATATGTCTGAGATCCCGATGCATCACCTATCACAAACGATCCCGCCTGACCATTCGTTGATGCACTATAACCCATCGACGTTGAATAGTTCGCCGAGGCAGTGGTTGAATATCCGAAGGCATTCGAATAGCTGCCCGTCGCATTGTTTGAATTACCTATCGCTGTACCGTTGCTGCCGCTTACCGTATTGTTTGAACCGAGTATGGCTCCATAGTTGTTCGTTATCGAGTTGCTTGAACCAAACGCTATGCCATAAGCCGAGGCTACGTTATTGCTGATACCGCCAGCCATCGCATACGAGCCGCTTACCGTATTGCTCTGTCCAAAACTCATCGCCGACTGGCCAGAAGCTGTATTGCCAAAACCAAGCGCTGCTGAATAGGTTCCGCTGGCACGTACATCGTTACCAAAAGCGGTGGAGTAGGTTCCTATACTTGCACTGTCCCACCAGCTGCTGCTCACATAGCCCGCACGGATCGCCGCTTTACTCGGCATCCACATCATTCGCGTACCGGCACCTGCTATCGCGGGTACACCTCCTGTTCCAAACACACCCGTTGCCAGAACACCATTCGGTGCCGTTGTACTCACCCATAAACTATCTTTGATAGTACTATTGGTTACTGAAGAACCCGTGAATTTTGAAAGATAGTTCAGTGTTCCTGTGCCACCGCCTGAAATGATATTCGTTTTGATACTATCCACATATCTTTTATCTACCAGTGACCTGTCGTCATAATTGGCCGCATAGTTACCCAGATATTTCATCACACCCGTAGCGCCCATTATCTGAAGACCCATCGCAAGGTTCGCATCCGTATTCAGTTTGTAACCTCCCACAAAGCGCATTCGCATCTGGTTGGCAGCGTCATTATATGTCTGAGATCCCGATGCATCACCTATCACAAACGATCCCGCCTGACCATTCGTTGATGCACTATAACCCATCGACGTTGAATAGTTCGCCGAGGCAGTGGTTGAATATCCGAAGGCATTCGAATAGCTGCCCGTCGCATTGTTTGAATTACCTATCGCTGTACCGTTGCTGCCGCTTACCGTATTGTTTGAACCGAGTATGGCTCCATAGTTGTTCGTTATCGAGTTGCTTGAACCAAACGCTATGCCATAAGCCGAGGCTACGTTATTGCTGATACCGCCAGCCATCGCATACGAGCCGCTTACCGTATTGCTCTGTCCAAAACTCATCGCCGACTGGCCAGAAGCTGTATTGCCAAAACCAAGCGCTGCTGAATAGGTTCCGCTGGCACGTACATCGTTACCAAAAGCGGTGGAGTAGGTTCCTATACTTGCACTGTCCCACCAGCTGCTGCTCACATAGCCCGCACGGATCGCCGCTTTACTCGGCATCCACATCATTCGCGTACCGGCACCTGCTATCGCGGGTACACCTCCTGTTCCAAACACACCCGTTGCCAGAACACCATTGGCTGCATTCGTACTCACCCATAAACTATCTTTGATAGAACTATTTGTTACCGAAGAACCGGTGAATTTTGAAAGATAATTTAATGTTCCTGTGCCACCGCCTGAAATGATATTCGTTTTAATACTATCCACATATCTTTTATCTACCAGTGACCTGTCGTCATAATTGGCCGCATAGTTGCCCAGGTATTTCATCACACCTGTAGCGCCCATTATCTGTAAGCCCATCGCAAGGTTCGCATCCGTATTCAGTTTGTAACCTCCCACAAAGCGCATTCGCATCTGGTTGGCAGCGTCATTATATGTCTGAGATCCCGATGCATCACCTATCACAAACGATCCCGCCTGACCATTCGTTGATGCACTATAACCCATCGACGTTGAATAGTTCGCCGAGGCAGTGGTTGAATATCCGAAAGCATTCGAATAGCTGCCCGTAGCATTGTTTGAATTACCTATCGCTGTACCGTTGCTTCCGCTTACTGTATTGTTTGAGCCGAGTATGGCTCCATAATTGTTCGTTATCGAATTGCTTGAACCAAACGCTATGCCGTAAGCCGAGGCTACGTTATTGCTGATACCGCCAGCCATCGCATAAGCGCCGTTTACCGTATTGCTCTGACCAAAACTCATCGCCGACTGGCCCCCGGCTGTATTGCCAAAACCAAGCGCTGCCGAATAACTTCCGCTCGCACGTACATCATTACCAAAAGCCGTGGAGTAGGTGCCTATACTTGCACTGTCCCACCAGCTGCTGCTCACATAGCCCGCACGGATCGCCGCTTTACTTGGCATCCACATCATTCTTGTTCCTGCTCCCGCTATCGCAGGTACACCATTACTGCCGAATGTACCCGTTGCCAGGATACCATTGTTTGAAGCAATATTTACCCATGAAGTATCCTTGATCGAACTGTTGATCATTCCACCGGCAGCGAATTTAGATATATAATTAATTGAACCTACACCACCAGCTCCGCTGCTCATGGATGCTTTCAAACTATCCACATATCGTTTATCTACCAGTGACCTGTCGTCATAATTGGCCGCATAGTTACCCAGATATTTCATCACACCCGTAGCGCCCATTATCTGAAGACCCATCGCAAGGTTCGCATCCGTATTCAGTTTGTAACCTCCCACAAAGCGCATTCGCATCTGGTTGGCAGCGTCATTATATGTCTGAGATCCCGATGCATCACCTATCACAAACGATCCCGCCTGACCATTCGTTGATGCACTATAACCCATCGACGTTGAATAGTTCGCCGAGGCAGTGGTTGAATATCCGAAAGCATTCGAATAGCTGCCCGTCGCATTGTTTGAATTACCTATCGCTGTACCGTTGCTGCCGCTTACTGTATTGTTTGAGCCGAGTATGGCTCCATAATTGTTCGTTATCGAGTTGCTTGAACCAAACGCTATGCCGTAAGCCGAGGCTACGTTATTGCTGATACCGCCAGCCATCGCATAAGCGCCGTTTACCGTATTGCTCTGACCAAAACTCATCGCCGACTGGCCCCCGGCTGTATTGCCAAAACCAAGCGCTGCCGAATAACTTCCGCTCGCACGTACATCATTACCAAAAGCCGTGGAGTAGGTGCCTATACTTGCACTGTCCCACCAGCTGCTGCTCACATAGCCCGCACGGATCGCCGCTTTACTTGGCATCCACATCATTCTTGTTCCTGCTCCCGCTATCGCAGGTACACCATTACTGCCGAATGTACCCGTTGCCAGGATACCATTGTTTGAAGCAATATTTACCCATGAAGTATCCTTGATCGAACTGTTGATCATTCCACCGGCAGCGAATTTAGATATATAATTAATTGAACCTACACCACCAGCTCCGCTGCTCATGGATGCTTTCAAACTATCCACATATCGTTTATCTACCAGTGACCTGTCGTCATAATTGGCCGCATAGTTACCCAGATATTTCATCACACCCGTAGCGCCCATTATCTGAAGACCCATCGCAAGGTTCGCATCCGTATTCAGTTTGTAACCTCCCACAAAACGCATTCGCATCTGGTTGGCAGCGTCATTATATGTCTGAGATCCCGATGCATCACCTATCACAAACGATCCCGCCTGACCATTCGTTGATGCACTATAACCCATCGACGTTGAATAGTTCGCCGAGGCAGTGGTTGAATATCCGAAAGCATTCGAATAGCTGCCCGTCGCATTGTTTGAATTACCTATCGCTGTACCGTTGCTGCCGCTTACCGTATTGTTTGAGCCGAGTATGGCTCCATAATTGTTCGTTATCGAGTTGCTTGAACCAAACGCTATACCATAAGCCGAGGCTACGTTATTGCCGACACCTCCGGCCATCGCATACGAGCCATTTACCGTATTGCTCTGACCAAAACTCATGGCCGACTGGCCCCCGGCTGTATTACCAAAACCAAGCGCTGCTGAATAGGTTCCGCTGGCACGTACATCATTACCAAAAGCGGTAGAATATGCGCCTATGCTGGTACTGTCCCACCAGCTGGTACTCACATAGCCCGCACGGATCGCCGCCCTTGACGGCATCCACATCATTCGTGTACCCGCCCCACTTATGGCTGGTACACCTCCGCTGCCAAAAGTTCCTTTCGAAAGAATACCATTAACAGCATTGATATCGAGATAAAGACTGTCTTTAATAACACTGTTTACCATGCCCGCCGATGAAAATTTTGAAATAAAATGATTGGTGCCCAGGCCACCGGCGCCACTGGTTAAAGTAGCTTTCAGGCTGTCTACATAACCTTTATCCACCAGTGATCTTGCATCATAATTAGCTCCATAGTTACCCAGATATTTCATCACACCCGTAGCGCCCATTATCTGAAGACCCATCGCAAGGTTCGCATCCGTATTCAGTTTGTAACCTCCCACAAAGCGCATTCGCATCTGGTTGGCAGCGTCATTATATGTCTGAGATCCCGATGCATCACCTATCACAAACGATCCCGCCTGACCATTCGTTGATGCACTATAACCCATCGACGTTGAATAGTTCGCCGAGGCAGTGGTTGAATATCCGAAGGCATTCGAATAGCTGCCCGTCGCATTGTTTGAATTACCTATCGCTGTACCGTTGCTGCCGCTTACTGTATTGTTTGAACCGAGTATGGCTCCATAATTGTTCGTTATCGAGTTGCTTGAACCAAACGCTATACCATAAGCCGAGGCTACGTTATTGCTGATACCCCCAGCCATCGCATACGAGCCGCTTACCGTATTGCTCTGTCCAAAACTCATCGCCGACTGGCCAGAAGCTGTATTGCCAAAACCAAGCGCTGCTGAATAGGTTCCGCTGGCACGTACATCGTTACCAAAAGCGGTGGAGTAGGTGCCTATACTTGCACTGTCCCACCAGCTGCTGCTCACATAGCCCGCACGGATCGCCGCTTTACTTGGCATCCACATCATTCTTGTTCCTGCTCCCGCTATCGCAGGTACACCATTACTGCCGAATGTACCCGTTGCCAGGATACCATTGTTTGAAGCAATATTTACCCATGAAGTATCCTTGATCGAACTGTTGATCATTCCACCGGCAGCGAATTTAGGTATATAGTTAATTGAGCCCACACCACCGGATCCGCTGCTCATGGATGCTTTCAGACTATCCACATATCGTTTATCTACCAGTGACCTGTCGTCATAATTGGCCGCATAGTTACCCAGATATTTCATCACACCCGTAGCGCCCATTATCTGAAGACCCATCGCAAGGTTCGCATCCGTATTCAGTTTGTAACCTCCCACAAAGCGCATTCGCATCTGGTTGGCAGCGTCATTATATGTCTGAGATCCCGATGCATCACCTATCACAAACGATCCCGCCTGACCATTCGTTGATGCACTATAACCCATCGACGTTGAATAGTTCGCCGAGGCAGTGGTTGAATATCCGAAGGCATTCGAATAGCTGCCCGTCGCATTGTTTGAATTACCTATCGCTGTACCGTTGCTGCCGCTTACTGTATTGTTTGAGCCGAGTATGGCTCCATAATTGTTCGTTATCGAGTTGCTTGAACCAAACGCTATGCCGTAAGCCGAGGCTACGTTATTGCTGATACCGCCAGCCATCGCATAAGCGCCGTTTACCGTATTGCTCTGACCAAAACTCATCGCCGACTGGCCCCCGGCTGTATTGCCAAAACCAAGCGCTGCCGAATAACTTCCGCTCGCACGTACATCATTACCAAAAGCCGTGGAGTATGCGCCTATACTGGCATCATCCCACCAGTTCGTACTCACATAACCCGCACGGAACGCCGCCTTACCCGGATACCACATCATTCTTGTTCCCGCACCGCTAACTCCGATCGAGCCTGCACCATAAGTACCTGTTGCCAGGAAACCATTGGCCGCCGTAGTACTGATCATGCTGCCGTTGTCCTGCAATACGCTGTTACCTACAGATGTTGCACCGGTGAATTTAGTCAGGTAATTGGCCGTACCGCTTCCCGTAAAACTGCCGCCGCCGCCGCCTGGTATGGTTGATTTAATACTATCTACATATCCTTTATCCACCAATGATCTTGCATCCATCAAACTACCGTAGTTGGCATTGTAACGCATGTAACCTGCGGGCGCTATCTGTAACCCATTCGTTGCATCTGTATGTATTTTATACCCACCCGCGAAACGCGTTTTTAATTGATTGGCCGCATCGGTCTGCATGGTTGCCTGTGAGCTGTCGCCCAATATCATCGAACCGAGGAAAGGTGCAGAAATATTAAAACCGATAGCCGTTGCATAGTTGCCGGCTACCGCCGTGTTGTTACCGAGGGCTGTTGACCTTGTTCCTGTTACATAATTTCCTGTACCCAGTGCCACTGAATTATTTCCTGCAACAGTATTCGTGCTTCCCAATGCAACGGTTGCATCGCCGGATGCTGTGTTACCAATGCCTGATGCGGTTGCTGAAGATCCGCTGGCTGTATTGTTTGAACCAAATGCTACAGAGTAATTACCGATGGCTGCGCTGTCCCACTGTGAGCTGTTGACCGTTCCCGCCCTGAATGCGCCCCTGTTGGGTATCCACATCATACGTGAACCGGCGCCTGAAACAGCAGGGTTTGTTCCATTACCGATCGCACCCGTACTGCTGAAAGTTCCAGTTGCCAAAATACCATTCGGAGCGTTGGTACTGATCAGGTTTCCGTTATCCTGCAAGCTGCTGTTGGAAAGCACGCTGCCTGTAGTAAATCTTGGTACATAATTAATAGAGCCTCCGCCGGTGATGCCACCGCCGCCATCACCATTCAATATCCATGTGGTACCGTTCCAGATAGCAGATTGCGATGCACCTGGATAAACGGTGCCGGTGTTCATGGTAAAGAATGCAGAGCCGGTGTTCATCACTGATACCACGCGGCCTGCTGTAACATCAGTAGGAGTGGGTAATGATAATGTCTGACCGGCTGTTGTTTGATTGACCGCAAAAACAGTAGCGCTGTCAACTGTGGACGATGCCGTTCCGATAACACCGCCGGATGGCTTGTTGGTGATGGCAATGGTACTGAATAAAGTAGATCCCGCATTATGCAAGCCGGCTGATGGACGAATGCCATAAGGAAGACCGATACCCACCCGACCGATGCTATCTATGTATATATCATCTTGTCTTCCGGCTGTTCCCAACCCAAGTCCCTGCGGCGCCGCAGGCGGCCCGCTTGAACCATTGTGAGAAATATAAAAACCCTGGTCGTTGTAAGATAATTTGGTATTGCCGTTCCATCCGCCCGGACCTGCGGTTATATTACTGCTGAATGTAAGTGTAGGTGCAGTGGCAGCCTGCGGACCGCTGCCTACAGTGGTATCGCCCGGCGTAATGTTTACGTTTGATTTGATCCCTGGTAATTGTGTAACCCATCCCGTTCCGTTATAGGTATTTACGGTGCCCGCTGTTGTATTATATACCTGTAACCCTGTTGCAGGAGAAATGATCGCATCTCTTTCTGTTGCCGTCATTCTCGGCATTAAAAAACCTTTGGAACTGGATGTAAGATCCAGCAATGCAGATGCATTGGGAGCAGTAGTACCTACACCAACACGCACTCCATTTACACCTACACCTCCTAAAATGAATGCGCTATCTACTGTTACCTGCGCATCGTTGCCAATGGCTGTTGCATTTTTGAGATTATTCGGCGTTGTTACCGTACCATCTGTATATCCTGCATTGTTTCCGATAAATGTATTATCAACACCGGTTGTATTACTGCGCCCGGCATTTTTTCCAAGGGCGGTTATATTGTTACCGGTGGTATTTCCTATCGCGGCAGAATCACCAACGGCTGTATTGAATGTGCCGGATGAATTGGTAGCTAATGCGAAATTACCGATAGCAATATTCCTGTCGGCATTGTTAAGACGCAGGGAAGAATCGCCGATAGCTATGTTCTTGTTTCCTGTGAAATTGTTGTGCAGGGCCCGGTTACCGAGCGCAATATTACTGTTTCCCGATATGTTCTCTATTAATGAATAAGGACCTACCGCTATGTTACCGCGGCCTGTCGTATTTGCCCACAGCGCCGAGTTACTGATGGCTACATTCTCAGTTCCTTCCGTGTTATTAGACATAGCCGTATAGCCCATGGCAATATTGAAACTGCCCGATGTGTTCGCCGTTAATGCCAATGGTCCAATGGCTGCATTGTTTGCACCCGTGGTATTGGCGGCCAGCGCCAGGTGCCCGATCGCCGTATTGCGCAGGCCGGTGGTATTGGCAGTGAGCGCACGGTTACCAATGGCAGTATTGCTGTTGCCGGTAGTGTTATTGTATAGTGACCGGTTACCAACGGCTGTATTATTACCACCGGTATTGATTTTTAATGCGCCAAAACCAACTGCCGTATTGGCCACGCCGGTAATATTTGCTGTTAAGCTGCTGTCTCCATAAGCTGTCGTTCCCTGTGCCGTATTGGCCGCAAGGCTGCTCATACCAAGACCCATATAATTATTGAACTCATTATATACAAACGGAATAAAGTTTACACCCACACCCGCGCCATCACCATTCAGCACCCATGCAGCGCCGTTCCAGATAACTGACTGGGAATATCCCGGTGCCAGTTTGAGACCGTGTATGTTAAACCATGTATTACCTGTATTGATAACTGATATGATACGTCCAGGTGTAGTATTGGTAGGATTGGGTAAAGAAAGTGTTTGCCCCGCTGTGATCTGCGGGATAGCGATCACGGTAAAACTATCCACCGAATTCACTGCAGTGCCGATAACACCACCCGGTACATCGTTCCAGATCTTTGTTCCTAAAATAGTAGAGCCCGCGTTGTGCAGTTTCGCGCCGGGAAGTATTCCCAGCGGGAGACCTATACCTACACGACCGGAATCACTGATAAAAATATCACTCTCACGCCCCGCAGTTGCAAGACCAAACCCTTTTGGTGATGAGCCTGCCCCGGTAGACCCGTTGTGTGAAATAAGGAACCCATGATCATTATAAGCAAAACGTGTATTACCTGTCCAGCCGGGATTGCCCGCTAAAAGGTTACTGGTGAAAGTAAGTGTTGGTGCGGTTGCCTGGTTGGCACCCGAACCTACGGTGATACCACCGGCTTTTATGTTTACAGTTGATGGCGTTGTTAAGCCGATTGAATCGGCCGTGGTATATACTATGGTATCACGGATACTGGCAATGGACCAGTTGGTGCCGTTATAGAAGTTGATCAATCCTGTTGAAGTATTGTATATCTGTAGACCGGCTGTTGGCTCTGCTATCGCATCTCTTTCCGCGGCGCTCATCCGCGGCATCAGGAAGCCTTTGTTGGTTGATGTAAGATCGAGTATGGCAGATCGTGCCGGGTTGGCCGTACCGATGGCCACTTTACCCATCGTGTACATACTGTCCAGGTTGTTGGTGGCCGGCTGAATAGTATTCACCCTTAACCACGCCGAGTCTCTTCTGAACGCATTGGCTCTTATGTAGCCAGACAGCATACTTGCCGTATCGCTGTTCTTTAACCGCGAGCTCAGCATAGAAGCGGTGTCACTTAATCTCAGGCGCGTACCCAGCATGCCTGTTGTATCACTTATGCGCAAAAGGTTGGAAAGCAGGGAAGCCGTATCGGCATACTTTACCATATGGCTGTATTTTCCATATTGGCTCAGCATGGAGGCAGTGTCGCTTAACCGCATGAAATCTCCCTTGCGGGCATAGTTGGCCAGCATAAAAGCCGTATCGCTGAATTGAAATGTATTGGCTGTTCTTGCATAGTTGAACAGCATGGCGGCAGTATCGTATAATTTTAATACATGGTTAAATCTGGCATAGTTAGCCAGCATATTTGCCGTATCCGCGCTGCCGATAAATGTGCCGGTTCTCGCGTAGCCGCTAAGCATAGCCGCAGTATCAACTACCCGTACCAGCGGTGTGAGATCTGCTTTACGCGCATAGTTGGCAAGCAAAGCTGTGGTATCAGTGAATTTAAATATGTTCGACAATCTTGCATAGTTGCTGAGCATATTGGCGGTATCCGCATTTTTAACTACCAGTGGGAACCTTGCATAACCACTTAACATATTGGCCGTATCCGTGTACTTAACATCATTGGCGGATTTTGAATAAGGGGCCAGCATACCTGCGGTGTCAATTACACGCACCAGCGGTGTAAGATCAGCTTTGCGCGCATAGTTGCCAAGCATAAGCGCCGTATCTGCATACTTAACTGCGTTCAGGGATCTTACATAGGGGGACAACATGCTTGCAGTGTCAATATTAATGGCAGTAGTCGCTGCGTCTGCCCATACCGCGCCATTATACGTACTAACCATACCGGTACTGGTGTTGAATACCTGTAAGCCGGCCACCGGTGCAACGATGGCATCTCTTTGTGCGCCAGTCATTCTTGGAAGCAGCAATCCTTTATTGATAGAATTGAGTTCCAGCAGGGCAGAAGTGGTAGGACTTGCCGTACCAACAGCAACCGTACCCAGTGTATATATATTGTCTGTATTTTTTGTTGCAGGTATAACCGTGGTTGTTTTCAGCCAGGCAGAATCATTACGGGCGAGGTTACTGCGCAGGTACCCCGACAACATCGATGCTGTATCTGTTGTATTCAGTTTGGTGTTAATCCGGCTGGATAAAGACGCTGTATCTGATGCGCTCAGTTTGTTATTCGCCAGCGTACTTACATTATCAATGCGGTTGGATAAAGAGGCCGTATCCGATGCGTTCAGTTTGCCATTGGCCTGGCTGCTGGCAATATCTATACGGTTGGATAAAGATGCCGTATCTGATGCGTTCAGTTTATTATTTGCCAGCGTACTTATATTATCAATACGGTTGGATAACGTAATTGTATCTGCCGTATTCAGTTTGTTATTGATCCGGTTGGATAAAGAGAGCGTATCCGATGCGTTCAGTTTTCCATTGGCCTGGCTGCTGGCAATATCTATACGGTTGGATAAGGAAACAGTATCTGATGCGTTCAGTTTATTATTTGCCTGGGTACTAATATTATCAATGCGGTTGGACAGCGTAACCGTATCCGTGTATTTCAGTCTTGCATCGATACGATTTGATAAAGAGGCCGTATCCGATGCACTCAGCTTGTTATTCGCCTGGGCACTTGCATTGTCTATACGATTAGACAAGGATGCCGTATCCGCCGCATTCAGTTTATTGTTCGCCTGTGTACTAATATTATCTATACGATTGGACAGCGTAACCGTATCTGTGTATCTCAGTCTTGCGTCGATTCGGTTTGATAAAGATGCCGTATCCGATGCACTCAGTTTGTTATTCGCCAGAGTACTTGCATTGTCTATACGATTAGACAAGGATGCCGTATCCGCCGCATTCAGTTTATTGTTCGCCTGTGTACTAATATTATCTATACGGTTGGAAAGCGTAACCGTATCTGTGTATTTCAGTCTTGCGTCGATTCGGTTTGATAAAGAGGCCGTATCCGATGCATTCAGTTTGTTATTCGCCAGAGTACTCGCATTGTCTATACGATTAGACAAGGATGCCGTATCCGCCGCGTTCAGTTTATTGTTCGATAGCGTACTGATATTATCTATTCGGTTGGATAACGTAATTGTATCCGCCGTATTCAGTTTGGTGTTGATCCGATTTGATAAAGAAGCCGTATCCGATGCATTCAGCTTGTTATTCGCCTGGGCACTTGCATAGTCTATACGACTAGACAATGATGCTGTATCCGCCGCATTCAGTTTATTGTTCGCCTGGGTACTAATATTATCTATTCGGTTGGATAACGTAATTGTATCCGCCGTATTCAGTTTGGTGTTGATCCGATTTGATAAAGAAGCCGTATCCGATGCATTCAGCTTGTTATTCGCCTGGGCACTCGCATTGTCTATGCGATTAGACAATGATGCAGTATCCGCCGCATTCAGTTTGTTGTTCGCCTGTGTACTAATATTATCTATTCGGTTGGATAACGTAATTGTATCCGCCGTATTCAGTTTGGTGTTGATCCGATTTGATAAAGAAGCCGTATCCGATGCATTCAGCTTGTTATTCGCCTGAGTACTTGCATTGTCTATACGACTAGACAACGACGCTGTATCTGCCGCATTCAGTTTATTGTTCGCCTGGGTACTAATATTATCAATGCGATTGGACAGCGTAACTGTATCTGTGTATTTCAGCCTTGCATCGATTCTGTTTGATAAAGAGGCGGTATCCGATGCGCTCAGTTTGTTATTCGCCAGAGCACTCGCATTGTCAATACGATTAGACAACGACGACGTATCCGCCGCATTCAGTTTATTGTTCGCCTGTGTACTAATATTATCTATACGGTTGGACAGCGTAACCGTATCTGTGTATCTCAGTCTTGCGTCGATTCGGTTTGATAAAGATGCCGTATCCGATGCACTCAGTTTGTTATTCGCCAGAGTACTTGCATTGTCTATACGATTAGACAAGGATGCCGTATCCGCCGCATTCAGTTTGTTATTCGCCTGGGCGCTTGCATTGTCTATTCGATTAGACAATGATGCAGTATCCGATGCATTCAGCTTGTTATTCGCCTGGGCACTCGCATTGTCTATGCGATTAGACAAGGACGCTGTATCCGCCGCATTCAGTTTGTTGTTCGCCTGTGTACTAATATTATCTATTCGGTTGGACAGCGTAACGGTATCCGTGTATTTCAGTCTTACGTCTATACGGTTTGATAAAGAGGCCGTATCCGATGCATTCAGCTTGTTATTCGCCTGAGCACTTGCATTGTCTATGCGATTAGACAACGACGCCGTATCCGCTGCATTCAGTTTATTGTTCGCCTGTGTACTAATATTATCAATGCGATTGGACAGCGTAACCGTATCTGTGTATTTCAGTCTTGCGTCGATTCGATTTGATAGGGAAGCCGTATCAGATGCGTTCAGTTTGTTGTTGGCCAGGGTATTGACATCGTTGATACGATTGGATAAAGAAGCAGTATCGGCTTTATTCAGTTTTGCGTTTACCTCGCTGCTTACATTGTCTATACGGCTCGACAGGAATGTAGTATCGCCAGCCTTTAACACAGAGTCTTTCTTCGCATAATACATCAGCATCGACGCAGTATCCGATAGATTCAGCTTGCCATTTGCTCCGCTGCTTATACTGTTTATCCTGCTAGACAGAGAAGCGGTATCCGTTGCGTTGAGCTTACTGTTTGCAAGGGTGTTTACATCGTTTATACGATTGGACAAGGATGCAGTATCAGCGGCGTTCAGTTTGTCACTTGACTGGGTGCCGATATTGTCTATTCGGGTAGACAAGGACGAAGTATCTGCCGCATTCAGCTTGGTGTTTATACGACTAGACAACGATGCCGTATCCGATGCATTCAGTTTATTGTTCGAGAGTGTACTGATGTTGTCTATACGATTGGACAACGTAACAGTATCCGTGTATTTCAGCCTTGCGTCTATTCTGCTTGACAATGAAGCTGTATCAGCAGCGCTCATCTTTTCATTTATACGATTGGACAAAGACGCAGTATCCGATGCATTCAGCTTGTTGCCAGACTGAGTACCGATATTGTCAATACGGGTAGACAAGGATGAAGTATCTGCCGCATTCAGCTTGGTGTTTATACGACTAGACAACGATGCCGTATCCGATGCATTCAGTTTATTGTTCGAGAGTGTACTGATGTTGTCTATACGATTGGACAACGTAACAGTATCCGTGTATTTCAGTCTTGCGTCGATTCTGCTTGACAACGAGGCTGTGTCGGCGGCGTTTAGTTTGCCGTTTGCCCCGCTACTGATATTATCTATCCGGGTAGACAAGGACGAAGTATCTGCCGCATTCAGTTTAGTATTTATGCGATTAGATAACGATGCTGTATCCGAGGCATTCAGTTTGTTAGTCGATAGTGTACTGATATTGTCTATACGGTTGGATAGCGTAACAGTATCTGTGTACTTCAATCTTGCGTCAATCCTGTTTGATAAAGAGACCGTATCCGAAAACTTTAACACCGAGTCCCTTTTTGCATACACCGCAAGCATCAGGGCCGTATCTGAATATTTCACAACATGTCCACTTCGCGCATACCCGCTCAGCAAAACCGTAGTATCTGCGTACTTTACCAAAGCACTCAGGTCTGTGCTGCCACCACCACTACCTACAGCAAACGCTACCCAGTTACTGTTATCAAGACTGGCCGATTTCAACGCATAGATCGAGTCGGTATTCCTTACATACGCCAGCATACCATAGGTTCGCTGCCAGGTAGGTATGGAATCACGTTCCGTTATACGCGTCAACAGGAAAAGTCCCGACTGGAACTCTCCCTGTTTACCCGCAAAATATTTACCCGACGGGTGTATCGCTCCATCAGCACCGATGTACACCTGTGAAAAAGCATTTGCCGAGATCAGCAGCAATACGGCTAATAATAGTTTTTTCATCTTGCTCAGAATTTAGTTCGTAACGATATCAGAACTGGTTGACTGTGACTGTTTGGTATAATAGATATAATAATTGGTCGCGTATCCCTGTGCATTGGTGAACTGGCGCGTAACCGAATTCAGCGCACCTATCGATGGGATGCCGTTGAAAGAGGCCCCACTCAAAGCGCCTCCAGTAGACACATATACAAACACATAAAACTGGGAGCCGGAAGGGCTGCCCGTGTTCCATGTTTTTGCTCTTGAAGCACTCATTTCATTTCCCAGCGCAGTGATCAATGCATCATTAAAACCCGCACTTGTAATACCGGTGGTATCATTGATCCATCCATAATATCTTTTGTACCCGGGCGTATAAGTGATCGTGTTACTGGTAGCGGTACCCGCACTGATCTGTCCGGCAGGATGGGGTGTGCCCAGGTTATTGTTCTTAACAGGTCCCTGGTTATAACTTATCTGTGCAGAATAAGCTGTGGCCGATGTTATCGTAACAATATCCGGCGATGAAATAGTGGTAGAACCGCGTTTGAATACCGTACCGGTTGCGCTTCCGCCATCATTCTGGTTAAACGTGGCATTCAAAGAAACCGATATCTGTGACCCGATCTCCACAGTGGTAGCGGGCGACGAGTTGAGTGAAACCGATGGGGCGTTATACGTTGGCGCAATAGCCGTAACAATGGCTTCCAGCAATGCTTCGCGCGCCGTCAATCCTCTCCATTGTGCCACACTGCCGTTTGCATATTTTCCCAATGTGAACCCTGCGGGTAAGTATAATGTGGGATTGGTGGTGAATGTATCAACACCATTACTGCCGCCGCCACCCGTAGGAAAGTCTGAACGAATGGCATTCGCAGTATCACGTAACTGTTGCGGCGTTACAAACGTAGTGGTACTATCACTGTATTTTACGCTTTGATCGATGCGGCCTGACAGGGAGATCGTGTCCGTTGCGCCCAGTTTGCCGTTCGCCAGGTTACTTACATTTTCTATACGGGTAGATAATGAAGCTGTATCGTATGCGTTCAGTTTATTGTTTGCCAGGGTAGTTGCATTGTCTATCCGGTTGGACAGGGATACAGTATCCGATGCATTCAGTTTATTACCCGACTGACCACTTAAAGCATCAATACGGTTAGACAGTGTGATGGTATCGGTCTTGCTCAGCTTGTCGTTTGCCAGGTTGTCTATTCGATTAGACAGGGATGCCGTATCTGCAGCCTGGAACACTGAATCTTTCTTCGCATAATACATCAGCATCGCAGCGGTATCCGATAAGTTCAGTTTATTACCCGACTGGTTACCCAACGCGTCGATACGGTTAGACAACGTCATCGTATCCGTCTTGTTCAGTTTATCGTTTGCCTGATTACTTAATGCATCAATACGGTTTGATAGTGTGACAGTATCTGTGTATTTCAGTCTTGCGTCAATTCTATTGGATAGTGATGCAGTATCCGATGCATTCAGTTTATTCCCCGATTGATTGCCTAAAGCATCGATACGGTTAGACAATGTGATCGTATCCGTTTTGTTCAGCTTATCGTTTGCTACATTGTCTATTCTATTGGACAGTGATGCAGTATCCGCTTTGTTCAGCTTATCGTTTGCCAGGGCATTAACATTGTCTATCCGGTTGGACAAAGAAGCCGTATCCGATGCATTCAGTTTATTCCCCGATTGATTGCCTAAAGCATCGATACGGTTAGACAATGTGATCGTATCCGTTTTGTTCAGCTTATCGTTTGCTACATTGTCTATTCTATTGGACAGTGATGCAGTATCCGCTTTGTTCAGCTTATCGTTTGCCTGGTTGCTTAATGCATCAATGCGGTTGGATAGCGTAACAGTATCCGTGTATTTCAGTCTTGCGTCAATTCGGTTTGATAATGATGCCGTATCCGCTGCGTTCAGTTTGGTGTTGGCAAGGGTATTGATATCGTTGATACGATTCGATAGCGATGCGGTGTCGTTTTTGTTTAGTTTATCGTTTACGTCGTTACTCAAATTATCTATACGGCTCGACAGGAACGCGGTATCTCCTGGCTTTAACACAGAGTCTTTCTTAGCATAATACATCAGCATCGCAGCCGTATCAGACAGTTGAACCGTATTACCTGTTCTTGCATACCCCGATAAGAGGGTTGCCGTATCGTTATATTTTAAACCGAAATAGCTCAGCATATATTTGCTGAGCATCGTGGCTGTATCTGCATGTTTTAAATAGTCGCTTAGCGACCCGGTACCTCCTCCGCCACCTCCGGAAGATCCGCCGAATGCGCTCCAGTTATTGTTACCAAGCGCCAGATCTTTCAGGATGTACAGGCTGTCATTGGATTGCACATAAACGGCCATCCCGTATTTTCTGCGCAGGGTAGTGATCGCATCCCTTTCGGTAATGTCTTTTACCACGCGGAAACCGCCATATCCCAAACTGTCAATATGTGTGGGATACTGCGCCGGGCCGTTGGTGGTAATATGACTGACCAGCGGGATCTGCGCCGAAGCGGCGCCCGCTACCAGTACGAAAACAACTATCGCAATAAAACGTGTTTTCATGATCAGTTGGTTATAATATTAGAAACAGTGGAAGAGAACGTATTCTTACTTACATAGATATTGTACGACTGTGCATGGCCCTGAGCATTGGTAAATGATCTGGTAGTAAGATCAAATGCCGGTAAACTTCCGAAGCCGCCTACACTCAGTGAGCTCAATCCGCCAAGACTGGCCGGGTATGCATAAAACACATAATTGGATCCGCTGCTGATGGTAACATCAAAACTGCCTTTTGCTTTGGCGCCGGATAACTCCGAGTTGCCGCCCAGTGCGGCCCTGATTTCTGCATCGGTTGGTGTGGCATCGGCGCTGTAACCCCAGAAACGTTTCGATTGCGGGGTAAAGGTTACGGCGCTACTTGTTCGGCTGCCCGCATTGATCCGCCCCGTGGGATCGGGTACACCAAGGTTATTGTTTTTTACAGGACCCTGCCCGTAACTGATGGTCACAGTATAAGAAACCGAAGAGGTCAATGAAGCGATGTTATCGGTATTGCCACCCAATGGTGATCCGCCTTTATTATACACGGTTCCCGTAGCGGCGCCACCATCATTCGCGTTGAAGCCGGAAGAAAGTGTGATCGACAATGCCGTTCCTATCTCAAAAGTTCCACCCGAAGGCGAACTGCCTATGGATACAGATGGTTGTGAATAACTTGGCGGGATGGCCTGTGTCAATGCATCGATCAGTACCTGTGCCGCGGTTTTTCCAATGGCCGGGATGATTTGTCCCTGGCCGTATTTACCAAGACCATTGGCTGAATACACGGTAATATCCGAGGTAAATGTCTCGGCAGCGCCTCCGCTACCTCCGCCGGTAGCGCTGATATTCAATGTATTGCCGCTGAAACTCAAACCCGGACCCAGCGTTATCTCCGAAACAGCGCCGGGTACCCCCGATGGGTTACCCAGTAATTTTGCCGCACCAACGTTTTGTATTTTAGCATAAGTGACCGACGTGTCGGCCAGTTTAGTGCTGGTGATCTTTCCATCGGCGATCAGCGGTTCATCGGCTGTTCCGGTTAAATCGCCGGCCAATTTTATTTTTCCTTTATCCGTAGCAGATGCATCCGGAACAGTGGGTGATCCGGGGGCAACATTGGCCGTAGCAACAGAATCGACATATTTTTTTACAGCGTTTTGTGTCGGGAACAAAACATCGCTGTTACCCAGTGCAGGATCTGTGGATTTGTTTGCAGCGGATTCTTTTAATGCCAGCGCCGAATCCGCTTCCATCCTTTTGTAATACGATGCCAGCAGGGCCGTGGTATCTGTTTTACGCAGGTATCCCGCCAGCATGGCGGCAGTATCCAGTGCGGCCCCTTGATTACCGGAACCGCCCGGCATCGCAGCCAGGTCGCTTTTGCGAACGTAATTGTTCAGCATAAACGCGGTATCTAACTTGCGCAGATAACCGGCTAACATAGCGGCGGTATCGATATTGGCTGACGCACCCAACTCGCTTTTGAGTGCATAGTTACTAAGCATAAATGCGGTATCTAACTTGCGCTGGTAACCCGCCAACATAGCCGCGGTATCGATACTGGCAGAACCACCCAGTTCGCTTCTGAGTGCATAGTTACTGAGCATAAATGCGGTATCGAATTTGCGCTGGTAACCCGCTAACATGGCGGCGGTATCTATGGTAACGCTGCCGCCCGGCCCGATTGGCAGGGTAGGCAGATTACCAATTCTCAAATATCCACTCAACATGTTAGCGGTATCCGCTGTATTTATTTTAGCATCGATACGGTTGGCAAGGTTGTCGATACGGCTGCTCAGTGACAGCGTATCTGTTGCGCCTAGTTTACTATTGATGCGGCTACTCAGTGATAAAGTATCTGTTGCCCCGAGTTTACTATCAATCCGGTTACTTAATGAGAGGGTGTCTGCTGCGCTGAGTTTATTATTGATCCGGTTGCTTAATGATACCGTATCAGATGCGCCCAGCTTGCCATTGATCCGGCTGCTTAATGAGAGCGTGTCTGTTGCACTGAGTTTATTATTAATGCGGTTGCTTAATGATACCGTATCTGCTGCGCCTAATTTGCTGTTGATCCGGTTACTCAAAGAGGTAGTATCTGTCAAAAAGGATCTGAAAAAAACAGATAAGCCGGTTGTATCACCCTTTTTCATGTAGGGCTTCAGCATGTTCAATGTATCCAGTTTCTGAAGTATGCTGTTCCATAAAAGCGTGGTATCGGATAGATTCAGTTTGTTGTCGATGCGGTTGCTGAGAGAAAGGGTGTCAGATTTGCGTAGATAAGGGGCCAGCATGGCGGTGGTATCGGACAGCTTCATCATCAGCTCCATCCCTGCAACCCTGGCGGCCATAAATGCAAAAGGCTGCGTCCAGAACTGCGACGTGCCCATATCAACATATTGTTCTTCCGCTTTCCACTCCGGTGTAGGAACCGTGGGTTCTATCGCCGCTTTGATATTCAGGAAATAAGGGCCGGCGCCCCAGTCGATATTCGGAACTGAACTCGCACCCGCGGTACGTGTTCCCTTTCCGATCACAATGGTAAACACCCCATCTGCCGAAGCCTGCAACACAAAGGTTTCTGAATACGCTACCGTACCGTTAACGCCACCCTGCAGGATCATGTCTTTAATATAGATCGTTCGGTTTTTGGCAGGAACGCCACTCGGATCCTTGGCAATGGCCTGGAAAATGATCCCATCAGGTACAGTTTGTGTGTAGCCGCCGGTAGTTATCAGGCATACTGATAACAGTACCGGTAGAAAATACCGCGTGATCAGGGGTCTCATAAGCGTTAGTTAATTAGTCTACTTTAATTATCTTAAAAGTTGCAGAAGCCTCTTTTGTATTAAGCCTGATAAAATACACACCGTTCTTCAATCCGCTCAGGTCCATTTTCAAGCCTTCTGCAAGCTGTTTGGTATTGGTATTTGCAGTTTTTACCTGCCTGCCCACAGCATCATACACACCGATTATTGATTGGTTTCCGTTTGCCGCAAGCCCTACCGATTTTACTGTTACGGTAGAAACAACCGGATTAGGATACGCGATAATATTGATATTGGAAATAACTGTTGCGACTGTATCCCTATTGATCACCGCAGGGACCTCGCAACTTGTAGTGAAGGAACCGCTCTTGCTGTTATCAAATGTACTCACACCATTTGATAAAGTAAAGCACGCACTGCCCGTAATTGCAACCGATCCACTGTAAACAGGTTCAGTCGATGATGGCATACCTACGCAACCAATCGAGTAGCTCATGTTTATCTGCGCGGGAGCAGTATAAGCAATTATCAGGAAAAACAGTATCGATTTAATTCGCTTCATACGTCAGTTTGATTTCTGTGTTTTCTTGTGTGGTAAACAGAACGAGTGAAGTCTTGCTTTGTGAAATCGCTTTGTAACGGCTAGTGATCGGCTTAGGCAGGTTCATTTTGTTGATGCTAAGGCTATCAGAAGCCAGCAGCGCCCAGGTACCGGCGGCGCCATCTGTATCGGCATAACGGCCATCATTGTACATGGTCATTCTGAAAGAAGCCTGTAAGGCTGTCAGGGTCATCGGAGCCTGGTTGATCATGATGTTGTTCAGCTTCCAGATTGTATAATCCGGAACTACAACTACCGGCGGGTTAACTACCGGTGGATTGACAACCGTAGGCGTGGATGGCTCATCGGAGGTTTTGGCACAAGCGCTAAACAACAACGCTACCATTGAGAGAGCCAGTAAATTCGTGAGGTGTCTTTGCTTCATGTCAGTTAGTTTTTTCTGACCACAAAGAACTTATTACTGAGAGGGAGATCCGGTTGTCTACGTTCGAATAGTAAGGGTTCACTAGTTAAGTGGATGGTAGTATAATAACTACAAAATGCGTAGGCTAAATCAATTATTCTATGGCCATGATGGATCTCATCTGGCCTCGAAAAGCGGATTACATGGTAGTTTTTTTAACCGCAAAGGCGCCAGGGCGCAAGGATTCTCGGAGATACTTTATTGATAATCAATGATAAATGAATTGGACAGGTGCGCCCACGATTAAGGAAATTTCATGCCAAGGCGCAAAGGCGCGGTTGACTAATACTGGAGAGATCTTACCCCTGGGTTAGAACTGCGCCTTTGCGCCTTTGCGTGAACCCTTTCCATTTTGTCTTAATTCAATGATGATGGTCAACCCGGAAGTTCCACAAAAAAAGTACTGCCCTGTCCCACGGCGCTTTCCACCCAAATAGCACCACCCATCGATTCTGCGATCTGTTTACAGATATATAAGCCGAGGCCAAAGCTCTTTTCACCCGATGTACCGGGTCTTTTGAGGGAGGTAAACTGGTCAAATATTTTTACCTGGTCGCCGGGAGCGATACCAATACCATGGTCCGTAACAGAAAGCCGGACCGTTTTACCCAGTAGCTGAAGTTTTACGGTGATCCCGCCATTAACCGGGCTGAATTTGATGGCATTCGCCAGCAGGTTATTGACCAGGCGCTCCGTTTTTACAGGATATATTTTAACGATAGCCGGCTGCTCCGGTAATTCGAGACCGATCACCTGTTGTTTCTCATTTGCCTTGAACTGCATAACCAATACCGCCTGCAGCAAAAGCTGTTTCAGGTCCATCGCCTTTTTTTCTTCCTCCGCCACCCCGGCATGCTGCTGCGCGATCATCAGTTCATTGATCAGTGTAAGAGAACTGCCCGATAATGATTCAATGCTGTTCAGCAGTTCCGGTATCCGTTCTTTATCAAATGATTCCGAGGCCATCAGGTTGCTCAGGGTAGAAATAGCGCCGATAGGGTTTCGCAGATCGTGTGCCACCACCCGCAGTATCCGGTCCTTATCCCGGTTGGCCTCGGTTACGGCCGTATTCATTTCGGTGAGCTTTCGTATGTTTTTACGGCTGCTATGCCAGGCCGTGTAGAGCAATACCAGGATGATCATAGCCATAAGCGCTATCGCCCCAAACAGCCAGAGATAGGTTTTACTGAGTTCATTGTCTTTCTGCAGCAGCCTTATTTCTAACTGCTGTTCGTTATCCCTCAGTTCGCGTACCACATCCGACTGCTGTAATTTGTTCTGTTGTACTGCTGCGGAATCTTTCTGTTGCGTGTACACGATAAAATGCGCCAGCGCATTGGCCGCATCATTTGTTTTCTGGTAATAGGCATACATCAACCGGTTATAATCCATTTCCAGGTCAGTAACCGGTACTGTATTCAACGAAGCGCGAAGATCCTGCAGGGTTTGGCGAAGCGGTTGCAGATCGTTGGTTGAAAGATACACATCGGAGAGTTGTATCATACAGATCTGCATATCATGCAGATCAACCCGGTCATTATACCTGATAGCACGCTTGTACAAAGCAATGGCAGAATCGGTTTGTCCCGTACCAACATACACTTTGGCCATATTGCCGGTGATCACACCCGCCGCCGCGCGGTATCGGCCATAACTGTTGGTGCTGTCAACCGCCAACCGGTAAGGATTTTTCAGCACGATATCAAGTGCCTTCTGATAGTAATGCATGGCGCTGTCATACTTTTTTATTTTGGTATAACACAGTCCGATATTATCCAGCACTTCCTGTTCTTTATTATTGCGGTAGGCGATGTTTGTTTCACAGAGAGGGATGTACCGAAGCGACTCCAGGAAATACTGCGCCGATTTGTCAAACTGCTGCTGTTTGTACAGCATCATGGCAATACTATATGCTACCCGCATGATGGCGCAGTTGTCGGGATCCTGCTTGACCGCCTGCATGGCTTCGAATAAAACATTGAAAGAAACAGGATAGTTCTTCAGCGCAAAATAAACATCCGCCTTTGCCAATAGCAGATTGGTGAGCTCGATAGACAACCCCTTATCGGGCAGGTATTGACGAACCAGCGCAACGGCAGAATCCAGGTAGCGCATCTGGGCCAGGTAGTTGGCCGAGATGCCGATCACATACGCATTGGTATTGTAATGGGAGAGATAATCGAAAACCGTTGGGTTCCTGAGCTGGTAAAAAACAGAGTCCACATAATGACGGGCCTCCAGCAGTTGCCCGCTTTCAAAGAATGGGGACTTTGGCATCATAGCACTATCCGACCTGAGCCGCGTGCCGATCTCTAATTTTCCTTTTTTATCACGACAACCAGCCAGCAACAGGGTACACAAAACAAGCAACATGCTGTATTGCAGTATATAGCGGGCGGTGGGCATTGTGTCTGAAAAGCAATTGGGGTTGTTTGGCAAATATAATCGGAAGAGGAGTGGGATTGTCTATGTCACGGTTATTTTTTAGAATTATGACAATGATCAAACACCAATAATTAGTTATTTTATCGTTGTCTGTTTTTCGCAGAGATAAGAGGGTTCTGCCCGACTCTTTATTCTCTTTTTCTCCTGTCTTTCTCTTATTGAAACCAGCATTACGCATTGCGGAGTTCAGGTTTCAATAGGAGATAAAAAGAGAGAAAGAGTAAAAGAGTGAAATTGCTTTGGGCAACAATGGTGCTAATCTGTGAAAGTTGTGGCTTATTAAAAGCCCCCTAAGGGTATCCTGCGTACAGGAACATTGATCTTAACTTTCTTAATCCCCGTCCAATCTTCGCCCATATAAAAACTGGTATGTGGCGGCTGGTTATAACCCACATTCTGCCAGGCAATGCTTACCCGGTATTGCGGGTCGTGCATAAGTGTTGTGATACGATGAGGCGTAGGAATCGTAGTCGTATATATTCTCAGTTCCTTATTATCCACCGTTCTCTCTATCAACTCTTCGCGCCAGTCGCCAAGTATATCAGCGCTAAGCGCAGGGGTGGATTTGGTGCCGTTATTGGAAACACACCCTTCGGCGGTAAATATCCTGCCAACTTTGTATTTATCAATATGGTTACCATCCAGCAGTTCACGCGTAAGATCGCCATCCCACCAGATCAGGAAATTGGTGGATACCGGATTGGGACCGATCTTTTCTCCTTTCAAAGAATACAAACCATCAGATCCGCTCCACCACATTTCGGCGCCGGGATTATCCGCATCAATATTTTCCGCCACACCACGACCCACATCTTTGTTCATGTTTCCCTGCCAAAGAATTTTCCCCGTCCGCGCATCATACAGCGCCGCGCCAGGACCCGTACTGCTGTCTTCAATTTCATGGATGCCGAAAACTTCCAGCTCCGGTGTTGACGGATCAAGATCACTCACATGCAGTGCATCACCATGACGCATACCTGTTGAGAACAGTCCTTTACCATTATCATCAACCACCATCGAACCATAGATGATCTCGTCTTTGCCATCATCATCTACATCAGCCACAGAAAGGTTATGGTTGCCCTGACCGGAAAAAGGATCTTCGCCATTCTTTGTATCAAATACCCAGCGTGATATGAGCTTTCCATTACGATAATCCCATGCCGCCAGTACGGTTCTTCCATAATAGCCGCGACACATAATCACGCTCGGAAGTTTTCCATCGAGATAAGCCACGCAGGCAAGAAAGCGGTCAACACGGTTACCGTTATTATCATTACCACCGTTACCACCATGACCGCCCCATCCATCAGTAGGATTGCGGCTGGGGATATACTCTGTAGTAACCAATGCCTCACCGGTAAGCCCGCTGAATATGGTAAAATATTCCGGCCCTTTCAGGATCTTACCATTGCTATCGCGCCAGTCTTTGGAAGAATCGCCGATGAGTTTTCCTTTACCGTCAACCGTACCGTCAGCAGTCTTCATTGCGATCTCTGCTTTGCCATCTCCATCAAGATCGTACACCATAAACTGTGTATAATGCGCACCATCGCGGATATTTTTACCAAGATTGATGGTCCATAACAAAGTGCCATCCAGTTTATACGCCTGGAATACCGGCGGATCAGTAATACCGTTCTGCGAATTATCACGCGCCCTTCCTGTTTGGTGCAATACGATCTCATACTCGCCGTCACCATCCAGGTCACCAACACTCGCATCATTGGGCGTATAACCAGAAATATTTTGCAGGGGAACAGATAAATAATTGCGGACCGGCGCATCGGCATTTAATACAAAAGATTTGCTGGCAGGAGATTCTTTACCATTGATAACCGGTCTTACAAAATAGGTATTGGTTTGTGAGAAACCGGCTTTTGTATCTGTAAAATGGGTTGCTTTTGTAAGAGGTGCCGTATTGAGTTTTACGGTTTTGTTTTGTGCGGTTCTGTAAACATTGAATGAAATGCCACCAGGATCATTTCCTAATAAACGCCAACTGATAAAAACAGAATCGGTGCCGTACCGGATGGCGACAAGTCCTCTTCCCAGATTTTCCATCTGACGCTGGGCTTGCGTATTGTTTACAATAAATAACAATAAAACAACGGCAACAATGTTCCTGCGGCAAGCGGATAGTTTCATCATGATAAGATCGTTGTCAGTAAGATACCAACTACCGCAATCATGGCTATCCTGATGCATCCTGAAACTCCTTTCCTCTTTTTCTCCTGTCCTCTTATTGAAACAAAAAAAGTCTTTGCACAGAAACACGAACCCGTCCTTGCGAGCGTAGCGAAGCAACCTGAGTCATGAAAAACTATGTTCAATATCCTGTGAGGATGCCAAAGGGTTTTACGCAAGACACAGATTGCTTCGCTACGCTCGCAAGGACACTCACTGCCTATCCACAAACTGCTGAAAAGTATCATTATACCTGTCGCCCATATCAGGAAACTGTTTCAGCAATTCTTCTATCTGAATAAAATCAGCATCATTCAATACCAAATCCACCGCGCCCGCATTTTCCACCAGGTATTTTCTGCGCTTGGTACCGGGTATGGGTATGATGTTATCTCCCTGCGCCAATACCCAGGCCAGCGCCAGTTGCGCGGCAGTACAATTTTTTGCTGACGCGATATCAGCAAAACCCGCAGCGAGCTGTTGGTTGTTGATGGCATGTTGCCCCTGGTAACGTGGCAATTTATTCCGGAAATCTTTTTCTGACAGTGAAGTACTGTTGATGGTATTGGTGATCAGTCCTCTTGATAAAGGACTAAAAGGCACAAAAGAAATAGTCAGTTCCTTACACAACGGAAGTATTTCATTTTCTACATCTCTTGTCATAACAGAATACTCACTCTGCAACGCACTCACCGGATGCACGGCGTGCGCTCTTCTTATAGAATTCGGTGATGCTTCTGATAACCCGATGAACCGGATTTTTCCTTCTGTAACAAGATCGGCCATCGCCCCCACCATTTCTTCTACAGGAATATCCGGATCTATTCTGTGTGCATAATACAGATCGATCACATCTGTTTGTAAACGGTTAAGACTGGCTTCCACTGCTTTTTTAATATAGGCGGGCGAACCATCAAAACGCAGTTTGCCTTCCGCATCGTTATAAAAACCAAACTTGGTAGCGATAAATATTTTATCGCGGTTAGCTTTCAACACCTTCGCAACCAACGCTTCATTTTTGCCGCCCGCATACATATCGGCCGTATCCCAGAAGTTGATCCCCAGTTCCAATGCTTTTTGCAATGTGGCGATGGATTCTACATCATCAGGTTCTCCATAAGCATGGTTCATACCCATACAACCAAGGCCGATGGCGGAGAGCTGGACGTTGGTGTTTGACAGCTGTCTATATTTCATGATACGAATTTAATTGAATGTCGCCGTTTGTCCGATTGAGTTTCACGCAAAGGCGCAGTTTAATCCTCTGGGAAAGCATCTCCCAGAACCATTCAACCGCGCCTTTGCGCCTTTGCGTGAAACCTCCTTACCACAAATTCTTTATATTCACCCATAACCATTTCAACATGAGACAGCTCTTCTGCTTACTGCTATTCCCGTTGACACTATCCGCCCAAAACAAAGACATCAGCCATCTCAGCTCCGGCGGTAAACTCAACCCACTGCAGGCCATCATGGATATACGCCATTACACGATCTCACTCGATGTTGATATCAACAACCAAAGTATCAGTGGTTATACTGAAATAGAGCTACGTCTTTCCAAACGCACAGACACCCTGTTGTTCGACCTGATCAACCATTACACCGTGGGTACAATAACGGTCAACAACACAACCACCCCGTTCGATCACAAAAATGATAAGCTATACCTCTCCTCGCGAAATGGTTTTGAAGCGGGCCGGCAGCTGGTAAAAATCTTCTACAGCGGTAAGCCGCCCATTGCTGTGCGCCCACCCTGGTTCGGTGGTTTTACGTTTACGAAAGACAGGTCGGGCAATCCATGGGTCGCGATCAACTGCCAGAAAGAAGGCGCGCGTATTTATTTCCCCTGCAAGGACCATCCCAGTGATGAACCCAATGAAGGCGTAGACATGTTCATCACCGTACCCGATAACCTGGTGGTGGCAGGACCGGGGCTGTTAGAGGGTGTAAAAAAACCGCCAATGGGAGAACCTTTCACTGGAAGACCAACTATACCATCAGCGGTTATACCACCGTGTTCAATATTGGTAAGTATATTATGGCGATTGATGAATACACCACCATTAACGGTAACAAAGTGCCTATCCAGTATTTTGTACTCGAAGAAGATTCGGCGCAGGTAGCCAAAGTGATGGCTCTGAAGAAAAGGGATTCCCGTGTACTGGAAAAATACTTCGGCGAATACCCCTGGGTAAAAGAAAAGATCGGTATCGCCGCGGTACCCAACCCCGGTATGGAACACCAGACCATGATAACGTTCCAGAACAAATTCAACTATACCAAAATAGGCGGTCACGATTATTCCGATAACCTGTTCCACGAATATGCGCATGAATGGTGGGCCAATAAAGTGACCAATAAAGACTGGGCGCATTTATGGATACAGGAAGGCATCGCCACTTATGCCGAAGCCTTGATCCATTATGAACTCGGCGGACAGGAAGCTTACGACAAGATCATCGACGCACACAAACGCTCCATCCGTTCCCGCAAGTCTATGGTACTGGGTGATGAAGGGGTTTCAGAAGATTCCACCTATAGCGGCAGCGATATTTATACCAAGGGATCTTTTATGATGCATGGCCTCCGCTACATCATCGGCGACAGCATTTTCTTCCCCACCCTCAAAAAACTCGCCACCGATCCACAATACACTTACGACAATTTTGTAACCACCACCGATGTGGAACGCTTATTCAGCAAAGCCTCCGGTCAGGACCTAAAACCATTTTTCGATTTGTACACGCGCACCACAGATAAAATTGATTTCGAAGTAAAACAAACCGGGTTTCAGAAATATTCGGTTACGGTTAAGAATTGGTTTATGGCTTTGCCGGTGGAGATTACGACGGCTGGTGGTACCGAGAGAAAGATGATTGGGAAAGAAGGGGTCACTATTAATAGTGCTGTTCCGCCAGTGGTGGATGGCAGAGGATTTTATTTTAAGAAAGTACTTCTACAATAAACCTTTGTGCCCTGATCAGAGCTATTGGGTAAACTTTATTGCTTCGGCTTTTTCAACCGCTTGATATCTTCTTCTATTTCTTTCAGGCTTAGTTCTTTCTCTTTTGTTTTTTCTGTTACATGGAATTTTTCAAATTCTTCAGCCGACTTCTTCAATGCCATTTCGTGGGTTATTTTTCCCGCGTGGGTTAACAACTCTCTGCCATTTAACTGTAAAATGCTATCCAGCCTGTCAATCCAATCCTTCATATACATTGCCGTGCGCTGCTGTGCCATGGTTTCAGCAAAAGCCAGGTATTGTTCTACCAGCAGACCCAATAATTTTATTTCGTCTTCGCGCAGGTAATTTTTTGCAATGCTGGTGTCTGCTTTTTTTATAAGGCTTGTATTTTTCTGGCCGTACGATTGCATTCCCATCAAAGGCAAAGCGGCATCTGCTCTGCGGTACACCAACTCTGCTGCGGTTTGCTGGCTAATGGCCCAAAGCAATTTGTTTTGTACTACTTTAAAGAATGTAACCGTTTTTTCGTCCTTGGCGTCGTAATCAATACTGGTGGTATAAATATCTTTTATCTTCTGGTAAAAAAACCGCTCCGAAATACGTATTTGCCTGATGCGCTCCTGTAGCTCATTAAAATAGTTCATCGAACTGCCGCTTTTAAAACGATCGTCGTTTAAGGCAAAGCCTTTGATGATGTATTCTTTTAAACGCTGTGTAGCCCAAATACGGAACTGTGTACCTTGCGGTGATTTTACCCGGTAGCCTACGGAAATAATGACATCAAGGTTATAATAGTCAATGTCCCGTTCTACATTTCGTTTGCCTTCTGTTTGAACTGTTCGGAAATTCCGAACAGTTGCCATTTGTTCCAATTCGCCTTCCTCAAACACATTTTTAATATGTTCGCTAATAGTGGCTTTTGATTTTTGAAAGAGTTCACACAATTGCGCCTGTGTAAGCCAAACAGTTTCTTCGTCCAGCCGCACATCTATTTTAATGTTGCCATCAGCGTTTTGATATAAGAGAATTTCGCTATTGTTCATTTTGTTTTGTTTGGGACACCAACAATGTATGCTAATCAAATACTATTTGCCGCATACTATTGCACTTAGCCAAAGCTACCCATTTTGCTTGTTTATTCTATAATAGAAGATTGGCTATTAACGTTGGTTTTTCTTAACCAGGCAGTCGCCGTTGTTGGTTGCCCACAACAATTGTTCGAAAGATGGATATCTTGATGAATGTCATCTTTTTTGCCACAGAAGGCACAGATTTGCACAGAATGTCCGTGTTAATTCTGTGCCTTCTGTGGCAATATATTTTTTTCGAACAGCAGTTGTTGCCCCCAACAATATGAAGCCTCCAGTATTCTTGGTCAGGCGACCAACAATGGCGTAGTTATTTTTTATTCAACGACGCAATGATCGCCCGGAAACTCTCCAGCCCCGCTTCCAGGTTTTCTACGATATCCTCTGCCAGTTCATCAGGATCGGGGAGGTTGTCGAGGTCGGCGAGTGATTTGTCTTTCAGCCAGGTAATGTCCAATGAGGTTTTATCGCGGGCAACAATTTCTTCGTAAGAAAATTTTCTCCGGCGGCCCTCGGGGTTTGTTTCGCTGAACAGTTCTTTTCTCTTGTGCCGGTTTGTAGGGTTGTAGCATTTAATAAAATCCTGTAGGTCATCCAGCTTTAACGGGTTTTTCTTTTGGGTGTGGTGAATATTGGTGCGGTAATCATATACCCAAACTTCTTTTGTCCATACATCTTTGCTGGAGGGTTTGCCATCAAAGAACAACACGTTTGCTTTTACACCATTGGCATAAAATATACCCGTTGGCAAACGCAGTATGGTATGCAGCTCGGTGGTTTCCATTAATTTTTTACGGACCGTTTCGCCGGCGCCTCCTTCAAACAATACATTATCGGGCAATACCACCGCTGCCAGACCGGTTGTTTTGAGCATCGATTTTATATGCTGTACAAAATTCAATTGTTTGTTACTCGTGGTTACCCAAAAGTCCTGGCGGTTATAGGTGAGGTCTTCTTTTTCCTGTTCGCCTTCTTCGTTGGTAAACGTCATGCTGCTTTTTTTACCAAAGGGTGGGTTGGCCAGTATATAATCGTAACGGGTTTCTGAAGCGGCGATCAGCGAATCGTTGGGTGAGATCAATACCTGCTCACTGTCTATATCGCCAATATTGTGCAGGAATAAATTCATCAATGCCAGCCGCCTGGTGCCTGCCACAATCTCGTTTCCAAAAAAGGTTTCATATTTTAAGAACCGTTTTTTCTCTTTGTCCAGGTCGCGGTTATCTGTGAGCCAGTCGTAAGCCGCCAGGAAAAAACCGCCCGTACCGCAGGCCGGGTCTGCAATGGTTTTCAAGGGTTCGGGTTGCAAACATTCTACCATGGTTTTGATCAGCGCCCTGGGTGTAAAATACTGGCCGGCGCCGCTCTTGGTATCTTCTGCATTTTTCTCGAGCAGCCCCTCGTAAATATCACCTTTGTCTTTTACACCCATCAGCACCCATTGCTCGGCATTGATCAGCGCAATGAGTTTGTATAGTTTAGCGGGGTCGGTTATTTTATTCTGGCTCTTGGTAAAGATCTGGCCCAGTATGCCTTTCTCTTTTCCCAATTCGCGTAACAGGTTGTTATAATGGACCTCTAACTCATCGCCGCTTTTGTTGGTTAGGGTTGACCAATTGTATTTTGCGGGAATGGGCATTTTGCGGTTATGTGGCGGGCGGCTGTATTCATCGGCCATTTTCAGAAACAGCAGGTAAGTAAGCTGCTCTAAATAATCGCCATAGCCAACGCCGTCGTCGCGCAGGGTGTTGCAGAATGCCCATACTTTGGAAACGATGCCGGAGGTATTGGTAGAATGATTACTCATAGTTATGATTCTTGTCTTCCTTCTTATAACATTGTAAATATGGGTAATGTCTCAGTTTGAAAATCCGTGTGAGGGCTAAAGCCCAGAACCTGTTCCTGGCCAAACCCCAGCCTTAAGGCTGGGGTTATTGAAAACTAATAAATATGGGCTTTAGCCCTCACACGGATTTTCAAACTGAGACACTACTTAAATATGCCTGATTTGGTTTTTTCGCCGGTAATCATGTAAACTAAAATCGATTTTAGTTTACATCTCCCGCAACTTGTAAACTAACTTTTACCTATTTCAGTCCGAAGTAACTGATTTTCAATCAAGGGTTGTCAAATCTCAATAGATTCTTTATTCAAACCAGTTTCCCCTCAAACGCCTTTTTTAAAATACTCTGCCGCAAGGTTTCTGCCTGCTGCAGGCTTTGGGTGATGCTTTCTGCTGTTTTATCAGCTACGCTGAGGCGGGTTTCGATTTCGTTAACTATCATTATCTGTTCTTTCATCGAACAAATTTTTATCGGAGCATTGCTTAAAGCATTTTTAGTCAGTTTCTTTCTTCCAGTAGTCCCCGTGGTTAATCTTAAGAAGGGATAATAATACAATTGATAATTTAAGAAATCAATATTCAAATCTCCTTTAGGCTTTAAAACGTGAGCATGGTTATTGACCCATGTTTTTCCTACGATTTTATATGAGAATGGCATCTCTCTTCCGGTAAAGGTTTCATCTTCAACAACACAAACCAACGGTTCATCAAAAATAAAATCATCAATCCAGCCTACTTGACCATTGGCACCAAAGTATGGAATCTCACCTTTTCTTTTTTTTCTCTCTTCCTTATTAATTGGTTTTCGTTTGTTGTCCAAAGAGGTTGTTACCTCATCAATCTTCACAATCTTCCATCCTTCCAGCAATTCCCCATCCTTCACCCCCTCATTCGTCAACCTCCCCTCAAATGCCCATTTCAAAACCGCCTGCCGGTAAGTTTTTAATTGTTGTTGTGCCATGCGCAGGTTTTCGATGGCTTTATCTAACTCGCTGAAGAGTTCTTCGATTTTGGAGACGATGGCGAGTTGGATTACTTTGGGAGGCAACAATATTTCGTACGCATAGATTTTACTACCTGATATTACAGGCTGTGCCGTGGAAACTGATAGTTTGTTTAAATTTTCGAATTCGAGTTTTAGCTTTAGGAACTTAATATCAAATTCGTCATTTTTCGCCTCTACTATTAACGCATTATCTGTAACCCAGGATTTAGATTTTGTGATGTGAGTTACGCCACACTTAACTCCCACACGACCAATAATTAATTTTGGTTCTTCAATAAAGTAGTTCGAGTGGTACCCATTAAGGCCATTCCCCCCATACACAGAGTATTTCCCGCCTTGTAACGAATTTATTTTTATTCCCTTACCGCTCGATACGGTTAGAATTTCACCGAGCTTCACCCATTTCCAATCTTCCGGCAATTGATCTTTGTCTGTTAATTCACGCATCATCTATATTTTCAAATTCGGTTCTTGAAGAGCATCTGTAGGCGAATGGTGGTTTGTGTTTTTTGAGGATGGCTTTTATTTTATCCCAGCGGTTATTGCTATCCTATTCTTGCCCCCTTTCGGTAATTACTTTAGTTATGTCGCCTCTTTCAGGTTTCTCTTTTGATTTTGTGACAATAAAAAACCTCCTGCCGGAGGCTATACAATAGTGTTTGAAAAATCATAGCCCTGCTTCAAATATTGAAAATTTCTGGTAGTTTTCTTTTTGCAGTTTGCCCTCCAGTTCCTGTAAATAGCCGGCTTCTTCAATATTCATAATACCTGCTTTTGTTTTCTTGATCTCATTCAATAATTTTTCCTGCGGGCTGTTTTTTACCGGTTTATTAAACAACAGGTAATAACTGCCGTGGTGTTTTTTATGAATGTTTTGTTCACCAATTTTTTGCAGACAGTTAATGATCACTTCTAGTTCGTATGTGTGTTTGGTAATAACTTCTTCGCTGTTGTTAAAATCAATTGCCTGTGCCGCAAGTATGTTACCGTTTTTGCTGATCATGGTAATATCCTGCTGTTTCAGCAGACCGTGTATCTTTTCGGGGTTAAGCGTATAGTCTATATCTACCTTTTCTTTAAACACAGGTTTGTTCAATTGTTTTTTTATCGCAGTGGTAAACAGTACCTGTTTCTTTTCTGTCACCGCCTTTTCTTCCCATACGGCTATAAACTGCTGAAACAGGGCTTTAAATATTTTTTTGTCTATTGTACCCGCATACGATTTGGGCATATCAAACTGTATCAACCCCTTACTGTACTTATTAAGGTAGCTGATGTATTCTTTTGTAAATAAGGATTCGTTTTTTAATAGCGTGTGGCTTTTGTTTTCCTTATTGGTCTCGGCCACTTTATTACTGATCAGTGCAAAACTGATTTCGGCATGTTTCAATACATCCGCATTTGATAATTTGGATGCCAGTTTCAGTTTGTGTTCAGAAATGGTAAAAAACACCTCGCTGTCGCTTATGGCCAATAAACCTACTGCTATCTTCTCGCCGGAGACAGTATTTGTTTGCAGATAAATGATGGATAATAAACTTTTCATGATCAAATCCTCCTGAAGTTTTTCTGTAACGATTGCTTACAGATCTGTTGTAATGTATTAAAGCGTTGCTTTGATTGAAGGAAATCTATAACCCGCTTCTGTAAAGTCGGGTTAACGCCCCATTGTGCCGGTATGTGTGCAAAAACTTCATTTACCAGGTTTTCTATGTCCAGTTCAGGTAATAAAGATAAGAATTGGCTGGCTATTTCTAAACGCTTCTTTCTGATAACATGCTTTATCGCCGACCGGAAATAGGGGCTGGCAATCAGTTTTTTATACGTGTCCGGTGCGGTTGTTGCATTAAACAGGTTCATCCCCTTCAGTCCGCCAAACGTAAATGCATGATCTATGGTGATGATTTTCAGCTTGCCTTCTTCCATTTTTAACAGCAGGTTGTAATTGCCTGAATGGCGGTCAGCATTGTCTACCCAAAGATCGAATATGGCTATCCGTATCAGGTCTTCCGGGTTCAGCAGCCTGTTAAAGTCTTTCTTTTTGTTTACCTGCTCAATCTCTTTCACAAGATCTGTCTGCTGTATTTCTTTTGATCCCCAACCGGTCACACCCGGCTTTACATATTTTTTATTGGCGGTTAGCTGAACTGGTACATAAGAGTTGGCGCTGATAGATACCAGTGCCTGTTCTGGTACGGGTATATGTAAACGTTGCAGCAATCTTGTACATACCATTTCAAATACCAGGCAATGGATCTCATTTTTGTCGAGCGATTTTCCAGAGCGGTACTTCACAAAATAGGCTTCTCCGTCAGAGCATATAAACTTCATGGGGCTGTGCCTGTAAGCTTCCCCTAAGTTCGGCCAGTAAGATTAGAGTTAACGACAAAAGTGTTTGTTAACTTTAAATTTTAATAGTCATGAAAAAAGGAAGATTTACCGAACAGCAGATAGTATCTGCATTGAAGAAACAGGAAGCGGGGATAGCCGTTAAAGAGATTAGCCGGGAACTGGGTATTAGTGAAGCAACCTTCTACAACTGGAAGGCAAAGTATGGGGGAATGGAAGTAAATGATGTCGCAAAAATGAAGATGATGGAATCTGAGTTAAGCGAGTACAAGAAGATGGTTGCGGAATTAAGTCTTGAGAACCGGGCGATGAAGAACCTGATTGAAAAAAAGTTGTAGCGCCTGAGTTGAAACGGGAAGCTGTTGATTTTCTGGTAGAAAAGGAACAGCTAAGTAACCGCAAGGCGTGTAAACTGATAGGAATATCCCGAACCACCTGTCAGTACCAAGCAAAACCTAAAGATGATACGGAAGTTCAGGATGCGCTAACAGCCCTGACTACCAAACATGCCGCTATTGGTTATTGGCAGTGTTGTTATCGCCTTTGGAATAAGGGGTATGGCTGGAATCATAAAAGGATCTACAGGGTTTATACAGAGATGAAACTGAATATCCGTCGCAGAGCTAAGAAACGGTTACCGGATAGGGTTAAACAGCCACTAACCATACCGGAAGCACCGAATCAGGTTTGGAGCATTGATTTCATGAGCGATACGCTGGTTGATGGTAGAAGGTTCCGGTTGTTCAATGTACTGGACGATTTTAACCGCGAATCGTTGGCAATAGAGATAGACACTTCGATGCCATCCTTGCGGGTAATACGGGTCTTAAATCGTGTCATAGCGCAACGGGGAAAGCCAGCTAACCTTCGTTCTGACAATGGCCCTGAATTTATCAGTCACATTTTACAACAATGGTGTCAGGACAATGAAATCACACTGCAATACATACAACCAGGTAAACCAACACAAAACGCATACATCGAAAGAAAAAATGGAAGTATCAGAAGGGAATTATTAAACGCATACCTGTTTAACAGTCTGGCAGAAGTAAGGTGCCTTAGCGAAGAATGGAGGATAGATTACAATACCGAACGGCCACACAAATCACTCGGTTATCTGTCGCCTTTAAACTATGCACAGCAGTATTATCGAAAAATTAATAACTTAGAAAACTCTAATTAACCCTGGCACTAAAATAAGGGGAGCCTACATACGCGGTAAAATCCACACGAATAGTATCGAAGGGGTGTTTTCCATGTTTGACAGGATGGTAATAGGTACATATCATTACCTAAGTCCTAAACACATGCAAGCATACTGCAATGAGTTCTCCTACCGTTTTAATACCCGTAAAATAAAAGATGCAGACCGCTTTACACTATCCCTTCAAAACATGGAAAGGCGGTTAACTTGGGTCAGACTTACTAAAAGGGGATAAAAAAACCCGCTTAAAAAGCGGGTTAAAATGTTATCATAACGCCTTTAATAACGTCATAAAGGTATTAGCTTGTTGTTCTGTCTTTATATGCTCTGCTAATGAATTGGGAGAGTTTGACTGAACCGTTTTTTTATCAAAATTTCGCTCCTCCTGTTTAATTCCTTCCGTTTGCACCTTTTGAGCTAAAACCTGTATTTTTTTTAAGATGTCCTCTTTCATAAAATCAGATTTAGAGTGTAAAATTAAAAAACATGGTCAATTTATAAGGTTAAATTAGTCGTTTGATGACAAAATAGTTAAATAATTTTCTGTTTTCTATTCTCATTAGCTTAGTTAATTGAACGGGTATTATCGTAAGGTCTTCATTATCAGTTAAATAAATATCTGTTTTATGTTTCGCTCGCAATAGTCTTATGTAATACTTAACACCAGCCACGTTAAAATATTGTGCCAAATACTCATAATTCAATTGAAAAACCTTGTAATAAAGAAAGGCTCTAATATGATTTGAGCCATCTACCCCAATAAAAGCCTGGTTTTGGGTTTTCAAAAAAGTTAAGGCAGAAAATAGCATTGTTGAATAAATCTTTGAATTGTCAATGTGTTTTATTTTGGCATCGTCATCAATAGTCCCGTCTTCTTTTAGTGGTCCAAAAGCAAGATTGGGTATTTGACCTAAAAAAGCATTATTACTTAGTAGAATAGAAATATGTAATTCCACTAATCCTGTTGAGGTTTCTGAATAGAACCGGCCGTAAGAAAAATCAGCAGCTAACCATTCTATTTCATAAACATTTTCAAAATCAATTTTTACTTCCAAATTCATTTGGCAAGCAGTTAGTTTCAGTCAAAATAAGGTTACTTATCTGAAAAACAAAATCTTAACTTAGTCCCATGCCAAAGCAACCAACTAAGCCCATCAATGGCAAGCCCCCTGCCATGACCAAAGCAGCCCTCAAAGCTGAAAAGCCACTAAAGGTTAATATGTCACCCGATGAACTGCTTAAACTGGCTTTAAATACGCCTATTAAAAAGAAAAAATAATAAGGTTATTTATTGTTTTTCTTTCATCCAATTCACACCTGATTAACAACACGACATTTATTACCCCCATCATTACGGAATATTAACATTTTGCGTTAGGTTTGGAACGCCTTCCGTTTCCCTTTGCCATCCGTAACGATAATGGGGCTTTAAAATACCCCAGTGTTCAAACATGGCAGACCCAGAAAAGAGAAAACCACCTGATTACAGGTGGCTCTCGAAAACGTTGGTGTTAGTGAAAATCGGTAAAGAGGTCATAACTCTTATCCGAGATTTAATTCGTTAGCTCCAATCCTATGTTAGGCTACGCCTTCCAAAAGTGTAGTAACAAATAAAAAGGGCAAAAGCTACCTGCGTTAGTGTCCAAAACTGTTAATCGCAGATAAGAGCTGTCTTATTTTTCCCCGCTACTACCAATAGCGGGTTTTTTATTTGTCAACAGGATAAAAGTATATAGTTGTCTTGAAACAAGCAATTAAAATTGGATTTAGCCATCTATCTACTCCCTTTAGGTGATTCGATACCGCCTTAAGGCTGGGGTTAGAAAGGTCGGTGATTATGGGCTTTAGCCCTACACGGATTTACAAACCAAGGCGCAACCTGAGGAGGAGTCTACTCACTCCTTAAACTCTTCACCGGGTTCGCCACCGCAGCCTTGATACTCTGAAAACTCACTGTCAGCAACGTGATCACCAAAGCGCCTACACCCGCCACCACAAAGATCCACCAGGGCAGGCTGGTACGGTACTGGTAATTCAGCAGCCATTTACTCATAAAATAGTACGCCAGCGGAAAGGCGATCACCAGAGAAATGATCACGAGTACCACGAACTCTGTAGACAGCATTTTCCATAATTTGTAAACAGAAGCGCCCAGCACTTTGCGTATGCCTATCTCTTTTGTGCGCTTTTCGGCCACAAATGATGCCAGGCCGAATAAGCCCAGGCAGGAGATAAGGATGGCCAGCGTGGCAAACACCGCAGCCAGTTTGCCGATGCGTTCTTCGGCGGCGAATTTTAAGCCGTATTGTGTATCCGCAAACTCGTAATCAAAAGGTACTGCGGGAACCAGCCTTTTAAAAATGGCTTCGGTTTTCGTCAACGCATCACTTACACTCATGGCGGGGTTGATGCGGATATTCATGTACGAAGTTGCATTGTCGTAATTAACGAGGTACACCGATTGTCTTACCGGCTCGAAAGGGGACTCCATCACCATATCTTTTATCACACCTACAATGGTAAAAGGGGTATTGTCCCACCGTATGATCTCGCCAATGGGTTTGGCAAGACCCATGTATTTTACCGCCGCTTCATTGATGATGATGTTATGGCTGGAGCCGGGTATGCTTTTGTCACTGACCGAATCGGATGCGAAGGCTGCCGAATAATCCCTTCCCGCTGCAAACTCCCAGCCCACTGTTTTGCCGTAGTCATGCGTTATCCAGGTAGTAGCAAATCCATCCACCTTATTTGCATCTTTTCCGCGCCACTCAAACCCGCCGTTGTTCGACCATACAGCCGTAACCGGACTCGAAGCGCTGGATACCATGGTGGCGATGCCGTTGTTCTTTAACTCCGCAGCCAGTAACTGCAATTTTTCCCTCATATCGGGCGATTTGAGCTGGATCATCAGCAAGCCCTCCCTTGTATAACCCACCGGGCGGCCCTTGGCATGTTGCACCTGGCGGTACACGATCACTGTTCCGATGATAAGCACCACCGAAACGGTGTACTGCACCACCACCAGCACCTTACGTGGAAGCGTGGCAAAACGCCCGGCGCGGAACGTGCCTTTCAGCACTTTTACGGCATTGAACGAAGACAGGTATAAGGCAGGATAGCTTCCCGCCAGGAAACCGGTGATGAGTATCAGTGACAGGCTAATCATCCAGAAATAGCCATTCGTCCAGAACCCGCTGATTCGCTTACCCGCCAGTTCATTGAATGAGGGCATGGCCAGCGCCACCAATCCTACCGCTAACAGAAAGGCAAGAAAAGCAACCAGTAGCGACTCGCTCAGGAACTGCCTGATCAACTGGCTGCGCATAGAACCGATGGCTTTGCGGATACCCACTTCTTTTGCCCGCTTTTCGCTGCGCGCCGTACTCAGGTTCATGAAATTGATGCAGGCGAGTATCAATACAAAAAAACCGATGATACCAAACAGCCACACATACTGGATACGTCCGCCCGTATTAACCCCATTCTTCCACTCCGAATACAGGTGCCAGTTGCTCATCGGGTTAACGAATACCTGGTGGTGGAATTTTTTATCATCCGCATCCACATTATCGTATTTGGCATTTTTGATAATTGCAGAAACCGATGCGGGTGTGGTATTCGGCGCCAACTGCACAAACATGAGGAAAGAGTTATTGTCCCACTGATCGGCGGCACCTTGCATCCATTTGGCATTGGCGATCAGCAGGTCCCAGGCAGATACAAATTTGAGGTCCCTGAATGTGGTGTTATACGGGAGGTCCTCGTAAACACCGGTTACTTTTACATCCATCTGGTTGTCGATCCGCATCATTTTACCAATAGGGTCTTCACTTCCAAAAACTGCTTTGGCGGTAGAGGCAGCAAGCATGATCGAGTGCGGGTCCTTTAAACCGCCCCGGCTGCCGCTAACCATTTCCAGCGATAGCATTTCCGGCGCGCCCTCCTGCATGAACCGGCCTGTCTGCGCAATTTTTTTCTCGCCCGCAGAAAGTATATGGTTGCCTGTCCACCGCGACATAACAATATGCTTGAAGTTCCTGCCGTATTTAGTCCTCAATTCCTGCTCCAGCGGTCGGGGCAGTGCCGATCCGGCAAACCCCTGCCCGTTAAAGTCTCCCTTGATCATTACCTGGGCGATCCCTTCGTAATTATCGTGGTGTTTGTTGTAAGACAGTTCATCAAAGATCCACAAGCCGATCAGTATCGACACGGCCATACCCATGGCAAGTCCGCCAATATTGATGGCAGTATAGCCTTTGTTCTTAACAAGGTTGCGCCAGGCGATTTTGAGGTAGGTTTTGAGCATGGGTTGGGTTTTGGATGGTGGTGACTGTTCCGGTAAACGCACGAATGAGGAATACGTTACGTGACCAGGTAAATAAATTGCCCGTTGCCCTCTCGAAATCACAGCATTATATGCCACAAGGCACAATTCCCCCTCAAATTGTCGTTTTACCCCTCTACGGGTACGCCAATGGCGGATTACATTTGTAATAGCAACTTTAGTTATGCGACATTGACAGAGGAAGATGTCACGGTCAGTCGACGGGTTTGTTGCCCACCCCAATGGGAGAACGAGTGGATCTTTCAGGGCGGGTACAATCACCAACATAAATAAAGCAACCTTCCTGTTAATTTGAACAAACTAAAAATTATAAAAAATGGCAAAACAGATCTTTATCAATTTAGCAGTAACGGACCTGCAGAAATCCATGGACTTTTATACGGCATTGGGTTTTACAAACAATCCCCAGTTTTCTGACGACACGGCAAAGTGCATGGTCTGGAGCGAGAACATTTTTGTAATGATAATGACACATGAAAAGTTCACAAGCTTTGCAACCAAACCTATTGCGGATACAAAATCGGCCGTAGCGGGACTGTTTTCATTGTCGACCGACAGTACCGACGAGGTAAATAACATTATGGCCAATGGACTGAAGGCCGGCGGAAAAGAACCCAACGAAATGCGCGATTATGGTTTTATGCAACAGCGTACCATCGAAGATTTTGACGGGCACACATGGGAAGTTTTCTATATGGACATTTCAAAATTTCCAACAGAACAACCGGCGGGATAATAATAATGACCCCATAAATGTTCTCGGCGCGGTTCTCCCGGTAGAGGATCCGTGGAATAATTCGTGAATTGTTCAACAACGTGTTTCAGATACTCGCCACCGTTGTTGGTCGCCCGACCATTGCTGTTCGAAAGATTTTCACGCAAAGCCGCAAAGATGTAAAATAAGGCGCCAAGGATAGCTTTGCGACTTTACTCCTTAGCGTCTTTGCGTGAAAATTTGTGTGACAATAAGTCTTTCGAACAGTTATGGTCGCCCGACCAATAACCAAAAAAATAAAGACCCTGACATTTCTGTCAGGGTCTTCAAGTTCCATTCACCTTCGCTAAGGCTTCGGCGCGCAATTTCTGGGTTCAATAAAAAAACTCCCACGATTATGTGAGAGCTTTTGCTGTGGTGTGGGCCGGGATCGAACCGGCGACACAAGGATTTTCATTTTCGATATGTTTGTATTCTATTGGTATTTATTAGCCTTAACTGCCGATGCCCTAGACCTGTTACTTAGCTCTAGATAGTTTTAAAGAATTGAGACTTAATATGGGTATTTATGGCTAATTATATGGATATTTGCTTTGTTTATGGATATTTATGGGTAAATATATGGGTATATGAAAGTTGAATCCCTGAAAATCACGCCGGAAATGCTCTTCCTCATCACCCAGGTAGATGAGTTTAAAGGGGCATGGCGTGCCCTGGGGCAATTGGCACCGGAACAACTGACCTCTTTGAAACGAGTAGCCACCATCGAGAGTATCGGCTCCTCCACCCGTATTGAAGGAAGCCGGTTGACGGATCAGGAAGTTGAAATCCTGCTCGGCAATCTGCAAATCCAGCATTTCGCTTCAAGGGATGAAGAGGAAGTGGCCGGGTACGCCCAGGTCATGAATGTAATCTTCCAAAACCATGAAGCTATTCCTCTCACAGAAAACTATATCAAGCAACTGCACCGTGAATTATTGCAGTACAGCGAGAAAGATCATTGGCACCGTGGCTCCTATAAAAAGTCGCCAAACCACGTAGAGGCATTTGGGCCGGATGGCAAAAGTCTTGGCGTTGTCTTTGAAACCTCAAGCCCTTTTGAAACACCCCTGCGTATGCAGGATCTTGTCACATGGACGGATGATGTCCTTGCCAATAAAAAACTGCACCCGTTATTAGTTACAGCTTTATTTATTGTTGAATTCCTTGCCATCCATCCTTTTCAAGATGGTAACGGAAGACTTTCAAGAATACTGACCACACTGCTTCTCTTGAAATCAGGCTATGCGTACGTTCCTTACAGTTCGTTGGAAGCGGTGATTGAGCAAAGCAAGGAAGTCTATTATCTATCCTTGCGCCAGACACAAGGAACACTAAAAGCAGATAATCCGAACTGGCAGCCCTGGGTGATGTTCTTTCTTAAAGCTCTGCAACAGCAAAAAAGCCGTCTGGAAATAAAACTGGATCGGGAAAAACTGCTTTTAACAACGCTGCCGGAACTGTCACAGCAAATCCTTGGGATCGCAAAATCAAAAGGACGTATCACCGTGCGCGAAATTGTGATGCTTACTAATGCCAATCGTAATACGGTCAAGAAACATATTGAAAATCTTACCGGAGCCAAATTCATTGAAAAACATGGTGTCGGCAAAGGCTCTTGGTACAGTTTCAGTAAGAGCGAGTAACCAGGAAAAATAACGGTAATGGATATTCAGCAGGGGCAATGTATTAATGCAGAGCACAAATGTTGTACCCAAAAAAAAGGCTTTCAAGCGATTTGCTTGAAAGCCTTATCTAGTCCGTGGTGTGGGCCGGGATCGAACCGGCGACACAAGGATTTTCAGTCCGTTCCACCTTGTTAGTTATCAATAAGTTACACAGGAGACCCCGTTCTGCGTCATTTACTGCGTCAGAAACCACTCAAAAATGTATTCTGAACCAGTAATTGTTGAGACCAATGATCTATCCGTCCGAGCTTACATTAAAACATACATCAATGGTAAAAGATACCGGCTTTACAACGGGTCTGTTATTGGTGTGAGTTGTTCCCCAAACCGTGCTAAAACAGTTAAAGAACGGTCTAAAACACTAAAGCATCTTTGTTACCAGTTCTGCAAAATGCTGGAGAAAGGTTGGACTCCTGAAGCTCAGACTCAAAAAACACAGCCTTGTAGGATTGAGGTTATTCAAGAATCCGGCTCGGTCATACAGAGCATACTCAGGCAAGTTGATAAGGATGATCTGAGTTCCCTCTACCAAAGAGATATTCGACTTGTTGGGTTACACTTTTTATCCTTTTTACGATCACGGTCTCTTTTTGATTCACCGGTGAGTCGTCTCACCCCGATTATTATTGAGGAGTATTTGACGGAGTTCAAAGGATCAGCTACTTACTACATGAACAAAAGGAGAACGTTGGGTGCTGTTTTTTCGAGGATGATCACAAACGGAGTGCTTACACAAAACCCCGTTCTAAAAACTACCCGACTCAAAGAAAAAAGCTTGCTGCATGAAGCATACACACAAGATGACGTTAGAAGGGTGCTTGAAGAGATCAGGACTCAACATAAAAACCTACACTTATGTGCGATACTCATGTATGGATGCCTTTTAAGACCTCACCAAGAGATTCGGATCTTAAGTAGAAAACACTTTAATGAAGACCTCACCAAAATTTCGTTAGGGGGTAAGGATAACAAGAGCGGTCGGATACGAGTAGTACCTATTCCTGAATATGTACGCAGTGTGTTGTTAGAACAGCAGAAAAACCTGTTGAATAGCTCAAGCAACATTTTTACCGGTACAGAAGCAATACCTAATGAGTCCTACTTTAACACAGCATGGAGTAGGATCAAAACCGGATTGTTGGAAAAAAAGATAGTAGGTAAGCGTCACACTCTTTACTCGTTCCGTCATAGTGCTGCTATTAACTTATACATGAAGACTAAAGATTTATACAAAGTACAACAAGCAATGGGTCACAGTAGTATGACTGTTACACTCACCTACATGCGTAGTCTGGGTCAAGTTAACAGTATCACAGTAGACGATGCTCCAGATCTTTAACATCACAAAGCAATTCAATTTGAAAAACTAAAATCTCCTGTAACCCTTTACAGCATTGGGTTGTATGAGAATGTAGAATCATAATGATAGTGTTATGATGAGTTGGTACTAATTGTGGTGATTGTGTTTGGTGTTATGGTGTATGGTTACTTTTTCCTAATTTTGTAACGACCGGTACGATAGTTACCTCTGCCGGTCGTTTTAAAGCACTGTAAACACTCAAAAGGATTGAGAGATGGTTACCGGTCGATAGTACCGAGTTAGTGCAACCATCACACTGTAAAATCGGTTCTGAAACCTTACAGCATAAGTACCACGGGAGGCAGTAAATAAATCTACCTTACCCTACCGTACTTCAACCAACCGGAGGAAACTCCACGAGTGAATATAGACTGGCACTCACTACATAAAGATCCTCCCTCGGAGCTAATATCTGCTCCACCACACATTATAGATTCTGTTTTACCTGTAGATCTAACAGTAAAAAAATTTTACTATCACCGACGTGTGAGCGGTGGTATAATGTAAACTCATTATTATGAAGTTTAGTGTACAAGTTCCTGCAAACTTTGATGCAGATAAATATGTAAGCAACTATAGAGGTAAAAGTTTACCACAAGTTCGTGACGGACTGTATCTGTTTGTTAGTTATCTAACAGACTTGGGTATGAATAAAAAGGAGAAGGAACACTTTATCGAAACGGGCTTCGTAAGTCTACATTCCTCTTATCTTAAAAAGAACATCGGAGACAATTACACACGAGTGCGTGATATACTGGTTAGTAATGGCGTTGTGGAGAGCAACGAGTCTTGGATAACAGGAAAAACATCAACAGGATATAGACTGACAAGTGAATACATGGGTGAAACAAGGGAGGTCGTTATCAGAAGTCTTCAAATTCAGCTTAATGTTGACTCTGATCTTAAAAAAGAGCAAAAGAACAAGGTTCGTTTACAGAAGGAGTTGACTTATCTCACAAAGTGGTTAGACAAAAGGCATCTTACCATTGATGAAGTTGGAGCATTTAACTTTATTGAGCATTACAGAGCTTTAATGTTGAAGAAGCTACGTGAATATAAAGGTCGATATCCAAGCAAAGTAGAACGCAGAGTCTTCGGTGTTCTCCATAGTATGAACACCGATGTTAGAACTTTCAGCGACCGGTTACAGGATTATAAACGTGATGAGCGTGGTCGGTTTTACCCACGACCTGCGTCAATTAAGAAGCACCTGCGTTACTTCTTAAACGCGAAGGGTGAACAGATGATCGCTCTTGATCTCAAATCCAGTCAACCATATTTATTACTGATACTCTTGAAGAGGGGCTTCTGGGAGAGGTTAAAAAACAAGAAAACTAGTAAACACTTCTTCAAACCACCAATACAAACCTCACGTAACATCATTATGTTTCTTGATTCTCTTAAAAACCATACTGGTAAAGAGTTTGAGGGGTTTAGACTTTTGAACATAAACTGGACTGAAGATTTTTATCAATGGGTTGCAGATCAAATTCCATTACATACAGCTGATAGAAAAATCCGTAGGTTATATGGTAGTAGAGATGCTGTAAAAACACCAATTCTCATTACGTTGTATAGTGAGGAAGGCGATAGAACAGAGGTCTACCAACATATTTTCCCCGATTTGATGAAGCAGATTCTTCCTCTCGAAACTTTATTACTAGAGAAGATCAAGAGTGGTGACAAGAGCATCGCTCCTTTACTTTTACAGTCTATTGAAGCCGAGTTGTTTATCGACACCATCTGTAAACAGTTTAGCGAGTTAGCAGAAGATGCACCCATATATTCCATACATGACTCAATACTTGTTCGGGTTTCTGATAAAGAACAGGCTCGTAAGTTAATGGTCTCAATCTTAACGGATGCTACCGGTAGAGAACCTGGTATTGTGGAAGATCTCCTTGATCCAGCCTTGTTGGATCTGGAGAAGGTCGTTAATAAAGATTGGAAGAAGATCACAAATCCATTTAAACTTAGAATGTTTAAGGATGATACGTATTTGACGACCTCTGAGAAGGACAAACTTGACCCTCCCTTGTTACGTAAAATACCCGTGTGGAATGGTCGTAAAATTATCAGCATAAGATATGTTGATGCGAACGAGTGGCGTACAGGTAGCTAATATTAAGAATCCGGGATAACACCCGGATTCTTTTATGAATACATAAGCATAAATAGCTATAAAACTCAGTAGCAGTATTCAGACTGCAAAATCCGATCGCATTGATCAATTGATTCCGGGTTTGATGTATCAATGAATTCCGATCGTAGCTGACCCATGTTATCCGATCGAAACTGACCCACCTTTTTGTTAACTTCAGCAACAGATATACTTCGCTTCAAAATTGAATGACCTCGGTCATTCAATGCAGTTCCAGGATCAACACAACAAATAAGTATAAACAACAACATACGATCATTATATTGATGTATAAGGCTTCTTTGATGCCATTATACGATGTTCATCACAATGATGTTCTTGATAAAACTTAAAGAGAAAAAGGAGTAGGTCTATTGAAACAGATCTATGCAGCAACGGGAGATGATGATGCATAAGAGTTATGCAATTTTTCGCCAGTAAAAATGTGGGTCAGTTTGCTCCGGAATGAGTGGGTCAATTTGATTGGATCGTGCACTCAGCAAAGTGGAGCATTTAAAAAAAACCTCTCTGGGCGTACACGCCTAATTTGTATTTTTATACTCGTTAAACTAAGTTCATCATGAAAAAGGTTCTCTTACTTATCACAGTAGTTGTTATCTGCACGTACTCACAAGCTCAAAAACTTATCAAACTTGAAGATGGGTTGTCAACTACGATCCAGTTAAACAGTATCCGGATGCTCCAAACCGAGTCCATTAATCACGTTACTACCGGAGACAATCAGGAAGCTAAAAAATACTCTGCTTCGGTGAAGTTCGGTAAGAGAACTTTTGAATTATCCGTGTACAACTCTAAAGATCACAGCTTTGTTTGGGGTCACTACAAGGCAGATATGCCTAAGAGCTTTGTACTGAAAAGCAGTAACTACGATGCTTCGGGAGGAGCTGAAGAATTTGAACTCGTAGACGGTAACAATACCTATACTGTAAAATACAGGGTAAGCGAGTTTACCGGCTCGTATTGGTCTGTGATGATATACTTCAAACAACCCGATGGAAAGATGAAAACCTTCTGGGGTACAGGTTCACAGAAATAACATAAGTTTTTTCACCAAACACTAAATAAACCATGAGTACAGGTATGCGAGCGGGTTTATCCCGATTACCAACTTGGCTACAGATCATCATCGTTATTACCGTGTTGATGCTAATAGGGTACGGTAACGGTCACAGCCATTAGTAGTAATGATCCTACTACCAATTCACAGGTGCGTCAGTTTGTGCGTCACCTCAGTAAACAATCTTCATTAACCGACTCAGTAAATGACCAACGGAGTTCCTACGTATCTCAATGATAACCAACAAAAAACCCCGACATCTCTGTCAGGGTCTTCGTGGTGTGGGCCGGGATCGAACCGGCGACACAAGGATTTTCAGTCCTTTGCTCTACCGACTGAGCTACCGCACCGGGTTGGTTTGGGGTTTGTTGTTTGGGGTCTGTAGTTAACATGACCGACAACAACCCTCAAATCGGGCAGCAAAAATAGGGGAAAGAGGGGGATTTTGGAATTTTGGGATGGGAAATTTTGAAATTAAGGGCTGTAATCTGTTCTGTTTTAATCCTTGCTGCCAGCGCACATGCAGAAAAGTATTGCCACAGAAGGCACAGATTGGGACGATTTTTCTGTGCCTTCTGTGGCAAAAGAATTCTAAAATTCACAGTTATTCGGCGTCCGCGCAAAAGCGATCACGTCGCGGATATTGGTCATCCCCGTTACAAACAGCACCATCCTTTCAAATCCCAACCCAAACCCCGCATGTGGTACCGTTCCAAAACGGCGGGTATCGAGGTACCAGCTCAGGTCCTCGGCGGGGATGTGCATTTCTTTCATGCGCTGCTCCAGCCTGTCGAGACGCTCTTCCCGCTGTGAGCCGCCCACGATTTCGCCGATGCCGGGGGCCAGTATGTCCATAGCGGCCACGGTTTTGCCGTCGTCGTTCTGGCGCATGTAAAAGGCCTTGATCTCTTTCGGGTAATTGGTGAGGATCACCGGTTTTTTGAAATGCTTTTCTACCAGGTAGCGTTCATGTTCGCTCTGCAGGTCAACACCCCATCCCTCAACCGGGTATTGGAACTTCTTTTTCTTGTTGTGATTGCTTTCGCGCAGAATATCGATCGCTTCTGTGTAAGTAAGACGCTGGAACTCATTTTTGAGTACGAACTCCAGTTTTTCGATCAGTCCCAGTTCGCTGCGTTTATCCTGCGGTAATTGTTTTTCTTCTTCTGCGAGACGTTGTGCGAGGAACTCGAGATCATCGCGGTTATTGTCCATCACATACAGTATCAGGTATTTGATGAATTCCTCGGCCAGCATCATATTGTCTTCCAGGTCGTGGAACGCCATTTCAGGTTCTATCATCCAAAACTCGGCCAGATGGCGCGTGGTATTTGAATTCTCGGCGCGGAATGTCGGCCCGAATGTATAGATCTCGCTAAAGGCCATCGCACCCAGTTCTCCTTCAAGCTGTCCGCTCACGGTGAGGTTGGTGCTTTTGCCGAAAAAATCTTCTTTGAAGTTCACGCTGCCATCTTCATTACGCGGTGTTCCATCAAACGGTAAGGTGGTCACACGAAACATTTCCCCGGCGCCCTCTGCATCACTCGAGGTAACGATAGGGGTATGCAAATACACAAACCCTTTTTCATGAAAGAATTTATGCACCGCAAACGCCAGCGAATGACGCACACGGAACACCGACCCGAATGTATTGGTACGAAACCGCAGGTGCGCTTTCTCCCTCAAAAATTCAAGGCTGTGCTTCTTGGGTTGCAATGGATATTTCTCCGCATCACTATCTCCCAGTATCTCTATGGTAGCGGCTTTTACTTCTACGGTTTGTCCTTTACCAACCGACTCCACTATTTCGCCCGTCACTTTTACAGAAGCGCCGGTGGTGAGTCTTTTCAGCAACGTCTCATCAAATGATCCCAGGGCGGCTACTACCTGCAGGTTGTTATTGGTACTGCCATCATTGAGCGCTATAAACTGGTTATTGCGGAAGGTGCGCACCCAACCCATTACCGTTACCTGTTCTCCTGCTTTTCCAGATGTAAGCAGGGCCTTAATTTTTGTTCGCTTGTTAAACATAAGGCGGCAAAGATAACCATTGAAGCTTTTTGAGCGCAATCTCTCTGTGTACGTCTGTGCCTTCTGTGGCGAAAATATTTGCCACAGAAGGCACAGACGTACACAGAGTTTCACAGAGAACGTATTAAACCCCCGTTTTAACACCCATATTCACCTAAAATCAGCCCGATTTTCTTGTTTTCACCAAAAACTCCCTTAACATTGCACCGGAAACAAACTGAATCGGTTCTACTCATATAGCTCTCGGCACATCAGTTTAACCTCTTTCCGATCAAAGAACAATAATCATAACCAGATCTGATCTCAAAGTTTTTCCCGTAACAGGATTTGTAACCTTGACAATTTGAATCGCCCCCTTAACAGATTTATTTATTTATGTACGACATTCTGCAATTAAATGACATGCTCCTGCCTGAGTTGCTGGACATTGCCGAGCAGCTGAATATTACCGGCGCTAAAAAACTCGACAAACAGGGTCTTATCTACAAGATCCTCGACGGCCAGGCCGTTCAGGCAAGTGAAGTAAAAGACGACCCGAAAAAGAAAGCCGCCCGTCCCCGCAAACCGGTCACGCTCAAAACAGCCAATGTTACCGAAGAAGCCGAAGTGATGGAAGATGCCCCTGAACAGGAAAAACCTGTACGCAAGGCCCCGGCGCCACGCAAAGGAAGAAACGACGGCCGTCACCCCAGCCAGCAGGTTGAACAAACCGCTGATAACCCCTCCGGCAACAGGGATGCCGATAACAGCGATACCCCGATAGAAACCAGCGTACCTGACAGCACCCAGCAACTGGGTGAAGCTATTTTACAGGAAACAGAATCCTCACAACCCCGCCAGCACCAGCGCAAAGAGCCTACTTTCAATATCGAATTTGAAGGCGTGATCTCCGGTGAAGGTGTATTGGAAATGATGCCCGATGGCTATGGCTTCCTCCGCTCTTCTGATTACAACTATCTCTCTTCTCCCGATGACGTATACGTTTCCCCTTCACAGATCAAACTGTTTGGTTTAAAAACAGGTGATACCGTGCAGGGCGCCGTACGTCCTCCGAAAGAAGGTGAAAAATATTTCGCTTTATTAAAGGTTGACAATATCAATGGCAAACGCCCCGATGAAGTTCGCGACCGTGTGCCTTTTGATTACCTCACACCTTTGTTCCCTTACGAAAAACTGAACCTGTTCACCACCCCGAACAATTACAGTACCCGTATCATGGACCTGTTCACACCGATCGGTAAGGGACAGCGTGGATTGATCGTGGCGCAACCCAAAGTGGGTAAAACCATGTTGCTGAAAGAAGTGGCCAACGCCATCGCGGCCAACCACCCTGAATGTTACCTGATGGTCGTACTCATCGATGAGCGCCCCGAAGAGGTGACCGATATGGAACGCAGCGTTAAAGCAGAAGTGATCGCTTCTACTTTTGATGAACCCGCTGAAAAACACGTGAAAGTATCCGCTATCGCTTTGCAGAAAGCAAAACGCTTGGTGGAATGTGGTCATGATGTGGTGATCCTGCTGGATTCTATCACACGTCTCGCACGTGCACACAATACAGTGGCCCCCGCTTCCGGTAAAGTATTATCCGGTGGTGTGGAAGCCAATGCGATGCAGAAACCAAAACAATTCTTTGGTGCTGCCCGTAAAATTGAACATGGTGGTTCATTAACCATCCTCGCAACAGCGCTGATCGAAACCGGTAGTAAAATGGATGAGGTGATCTTTGAAGAATTCAAAGGTACCGGCAACATGGAGCTGCAACTGGATCGCCGCCTGGCCAACAAGCGTGTGTTCCCTGCCATTGACCTGGTGGGTTCTTCTACGCGTCGTGATGACCTCCTGCTTGACAAAGAAGTATTACAGCGTATGAACATCCTGCGTCTCTTTATCAACGACATGAATACGGAAGAAGCGATGAGTGAATTGTTGAAACGTATGAGGGGTACTAAGGATAATGAAGAGTTCCTCGCATCTATGAACCGTTAATCGCGGATTGCGCGGATTTTAATATGATTGATATGAAAAAGGCTTCCTGCTTGTAGCAGGAAGCCTTTTTTCTGTGGTATTCTGTGTCCTTCGTGCCTCTGTGGTAAAGAACATCCTCCGTCAGATCGGAGCGAAGGCTTTACCACAGAGGCACGGAGGACACAGAGTTGCACAGAGATTATTTCAAGAGTGTCGTGTTGAATAGTTTTAAGATCCGTTTATACTCATCCGTCCAGCTGCTGGGTTCTACAAACCCATGATCCTCTACGGGGTAGGCGGCAACCTCCCAATTATCTTTGCCGAGTTCGATCAGTTTTTGCTGAAGACGCACCGCATCCTGGAAGTTTACGTTCACATCCACCATACCATGACAGATCAGCAAATGATTCTTCAATCCGCTGGCGAAATTGATGGGTGATGATTTTGCATACGCAAGACTATCGTTGAACGGCTCATTCAAAATATTGGCCGTATAACCATGGTTATAATGCGCCCAGTCTGTAACAGGACGTAATGCTGCGCCCGCTTTAAATACATCCGGTGTAGTGAACAATGCCATCAGTGTAATAAAGCCCCCATAACTTCCCCCATACAAACCAATACGTCCCGGATCAACACCGTATTTGTCTACAAGTAACTTTGCGCCGTCAACATGGTCGTCAAGGTCCTTTCCGCCCATAAAACGGTAGATGCCTGTTCTCACATCGCGGCCATACCCACTGCTCGCGCGGTAGTCGATATCGAGAACGGTGTATCCCTGGTCGGCCAGTAAATTATTGAACATATACTCGCGGAAATAGGAACTCCACCAGTAGTGTACATTCTGCAGGTAACCCGCGCCATGCACAAATAACACGGCCGCTTTATTGCTTTTTCCTTTCGCGGGTTCATAGACGCGCGCATACACCTGTTGTCCATCCCTTGCGGTGAACGAGATCACTTTGGGTTCTTTCCATGGATATTGTTTGAATGCATCACTCATGGAAAGATTCGTTACCTGTACCGCTTTTTTACCCGGCGCATTTTCCTGCACAAACAGTTCCCATGGTTTGTTGATATAGGAATAGCGGTACGCGATCCATTTTTCATCCGGCGACATACTCACTTCGTAACCACCTTCCATACTGGTGATCTTTTCTTTTTTGGTGCCATCTGTTTTTACCCGGTACCAGTTCTGTTTGCCCGGATGCTCTTCGTTAGTGAGTAAATAGAAACTTTGTTTGTTGTGGCTCAGCTCAAGGTTCTGTACTTCGTATTTTCCTGATGTAAGCGCTTTCTTGGTTTTGGTGCTGACATCATAGGTATAGAGATGCGAATAGCCGGTGGCCTCGCTCTGGAAATAAAAACTATTGTCATTGATCCAGCCGATACGTCCGCCAAAACCACCGCCTACACCGGGGCCGCCAACCCATGCCTCATCACGCTGGCGGTCGATGGGTAACAGTTTACCACTCGCGGCATCCAGCTGCATGATCCAGCGGTCTTTGTTATCCTGTGAACGGATATCAACAACCGCAAATGTTCCTTCCTCATTCCAGTAAGGACCGGAGATCATCACACCTCTCGGAACCGCTCTCCTGTTCGCAAACTTTTTAGGATAGTCTTTTACATAATCGGGTGCATCGGTGATACCGGGAATAGAATCGATAGATACCGTCATTATCGTATCCCTTGTTTTATCAAAAACATAAAAGTCGTATTTACCAAGATTGTTCCCCACTTTGGTGCGACCGGGTATATCTGTTGTATAACCGCTCGCCGTTACATAGTCCGGAACAATGGTTCCTTTTGAGGGTGTTGGTGCCGTGTACAAACGATAGGTAACAAATCTTCCGTCGGGACTGATCGTTAATCCCTGCATGGTTTTTTCACCAATGCCGATCGTCTTTAGTGTATCGCTTTCTTTGTTTGCTTTCAGGAATGCATCGCGGAGATCTCTTTTTTCTTTGCGCTCTTTCAATACCTGGAAGAGATCCTGTTGTTGCTGCTGCAGCCATTGGTCCTGGCCTACTTCTGTAGAAGTTCTTGGAGGAGCACCCGCTGCGCCGCCGCCACGATTACCGCCACCTTGTCCCTGTCCACCACCGCCGCGACCGGCGAAACCTGCTGGAGCCGTTGTCGTTTCTGTACCACGTGTAATGTTGGTGAGTTGCAGAACGGTTCCATTTTTGGTGTTCCATCCATACAGGTTCTGGCTGCGTGTGTACACGAGCCATTCATCTTTCAGTATAAATTTGGGGGTTGATTCAAATTCTTCAGTTTGTGTGATACGTAAGGTTTTTCCTGCTTTACTATCTACTACATAAATATCGCCGCGATATACATACGCCATCTGTGTATTGGCCGCATTGTACACGCCATTGTTTTCTGCGTTAGCGCGTTGCGCATCAAAGTATCCTGCTTTCTGTGGTTCTCCGCCGGAGAGGGAATAGCCATATACGGAGTCTGATACATTGCCTTTAGGGTTCCAGTTGAAGAGAACCGTTTTACTGTCGGGTGACCATCCGACATTTGACGGAGACGTGCCGATCCATTTCGGATCCTGCATGATCTTTTCAACGGTGAGTGTTTGTGCTTGTGCTGAATAGCCCGCTAACAATAGCAGTAAAAGAGTTGATCTGATTTTCATCAAGTGCAGTTTTATCGCATAAATCTATTATCAATCTGCGAATCTGCGGCTAAAATAAAGCCGCAGATTCGCAGATTTATTTATAATAGTTATTACGCTCTATTTCTTCACGCACTTTTTCTTCCACGAGATAGCGGATGGATTTTTTTTCTTTCAGGTTGTTGCGGATCTGTGTTGCGGAGATAGAGAGTAATGGCGCATCCAGTACGGTAACATTTGCGTTCCAGGTTTCCGTTATATCAAAACCCGGTCGTTTGTAAATGATGAAGGGGTAATGTTTAACGAGCAGTTCAAAATTCTTCCATTTGGGAAGGTTCTGAAAACTATCGCTGCCGATGATGATGGAGAATTCATGCTGCGGGTGTTTTTCCTGCAGGTAAATCATTGTATCGATCGTATAGGAAGGTTTGGGCAATTTGAATTCAACATCCGAGGCTTTCAGTCTTGCATCATCGTCTATCGCAATACGTACCAGGTGAAGACGGTGGTACTCGTTCAGCAACCCCACAGAAGTCTTTAAGGGATTTTGCGGCGATACAATAAACCATACCTGCTGCATATCCGTAGCATTAGCCACATGGCTGGCCACGATCAAATGACCGATATGAACAGGGTTAAAAGAACCGAAATAGAGACCGACTTTCATGTATTAGATTGAAGATCAGTTAATTACAAATTATGCGATCTCTACAAAGATACTATTTGCCTCATTAAGCCGGAGGCTTAAATGGTAGCCTGAAACAGAAATGGAGATGGGATCGCCAAGCGGGGCCTTTTGCTCGACGGTTATTTTTTCGCCAGGGATACAACCCATTTCCATCAGCTTGATAAAGATCTCGTCTTTTTCAAAAGAATGGATGACCGCTTTTTGACCGACGCGTAATTCTGAGAGCCTTTTCATCATTTCACACAATAATGGGCTAAAGGTAACCGGCGTGACTGCGCTTTAGTTACGAATCTGGCAATTATCCTGTTGGCATCCTTTGTTTTAGCGGATCCGATCAGGCCCAGGGCAGAATACCGGCAGATAGCAACCTGGCGCGTATTTTTACGGCCATAGGATTTGATTAGGGACATCATACAATGGATAACGGGTTTTGTCCGTTTTAGTTACGAATTCGTTTAACACAGTATTTATGGCAAAAGTCAGTTTTCATACCGCCGACAGGGGAATCCCGCTTACCGGCAGGACCGCGGTCAAGGATTTTATTGAATCCATCTTCAGAAAAGAAAAGAAGCCACTAGGTTCCGTGCGCTATGTTTTTTGTTCAGATAGCTTTTTACTACGAATCAACAATGATTTTCTGCAGCACGATTACTATACCGATATCATCACTTTCGGATTATCAGATCCTTCGCAACCCATTGAGGCAGAAATATATATCAGCACAGACAGGGTTCGCGACAATGCGGCCAGTCTTGACGAATCCTTCAAAAGAGAATTGCTTCGCGTGGTCTTTCATGGCACCCTGCACCTTTGCGGCTACCGCGATAAAAAGAAAAGTGAAATAACAATCATGAGGCAGAAGGAGGAGTATTATTTGCGTTTATTTGAAAAAAATAACTGAATGTTCCGTTTACTATCCCTGTTACTCCTTTTTGTTCCTTTTGTTTCTTTCGCACAGATGGCAAGTGTTTTACTGGAGGTCAAACCAACTCCCCAACCGGTTACCCGGGAGGCCAATATCGTAAAATGGAACACCGAACAACCTGGCTATCAGGGACTAAGCGAGGAATCCAAAACATTCCTTTATTGGGTAAACTTCGGCAGGTCCAACCCGGAAAGGTTCTGGGACAGTGTTGTTATCCCGGTATTACAAGCATTTCCCAGGCTGAAAGGACCCGAATCGGAAAGCCTGTATAAGGACATGAAGGCCGCAGGGCCGCTTTCCATGTTTTCCCTGAATGCCAGCCTGATCAAAACCGCGCAGGCACATGCAACAGATATTGGTGGCAAATCCGCACAGCCCGGTCATACCAGTACAGATGGAACAGATTTCGGTACAAGGATGAAAAAGGCAGGTATCAGGGCCTGCGCAAGTGAGAATATTGCTATTTCCAGTCAAAGCACCCTTCTGGCTGTGCTTTTATTATACCTCGATATCGGCCTTCCCGACAAAGGACATAGAAAATCCCTGCTTAACCCCAACCATAAAGAAACCGGAATTGGTTCTGCACCTTACGGAAAAGATCAATCTTTCTTCGTACAGGACTTATCCTGTGCACAATAGGAGGTTTATACCGTTCCACGAATCACTGTTTCAACCAGAAACATTCTTTTCTGAAATGTTCCACGAATCACTGTTTCGGGTAGAAACATTATTTTTGATCCATGGCCAGGAAAAAATGGACCCCTCAAACAGAAGTAACCGACTCTTTGCTCCGTTTCCGTGAAAAAAGAAAATGGCAGCTTAGTTATCGGAGGTATGTGCTGGAAAAAATGCCTTGTGAATCTTACGCGCGTTACTTCGGTTTGGATATAGAAACATTACGCGGCTGGTTTGAACAGCAATTCACAGGTGACCAGTCATGGGACAACTTTGGCAAGGTCTGGCAGTTTTATCATATTGTCCCTACCCATTATTTTGACTTCGCTCTTGAACAGGACATGCTATTATGCTGGAACTTCATCAACATTGGAATAGAATCTCTCGCCGAAGAAACCATGGCTTCGAAGCTGGACCCTTTGGCTGTACGCCTTTATTTCCAGGGACTTCACAATAAAACCAGCTACTCACTTTGTCAAAAAATGTTAGATAAGATCGATCTTATTGAAAATAAAAGCATCCCGTTCCTCTCTGCTAATCACCGCTTTGTTCTTGAGCGTAAGACAGATCTTGAAAATATGCTCACGCTTACAGAGGAAGAATTCAATCGCCTCAACCAAGGCAATAGCATTGCCGATCTTTTACTGGAGCGGGAGATCCTGAAAAAATTCGGATAACCCAAAACATTCCTCCCACTCTCTTTTTCTCCTATCCTCATATTGAAACATCACCCTGCTTAGCGGAAAGTTTCAATAAGAGGATAGGAGAAAAAGAGAGTGGGAGAGTGATAGTCATTCATGCTTGCTTCCTGTTTCTTGACCCTTGTTCCTTAATAAGTATCTTTGCAAAATGTTTCCAGAATATGATGTCATAGTAGTAGGCGCCGGTCATGCCGGTTGCGAGGCGGCAGCAGCGGCGGCCAATCTCGGCAGCAAGGTGTTGCTGGTGACTATGAACATGCAGACCATTGCCCAGATGAGTTGTAATCCCGCCATGGGCGGTATCGCTAAAGGGCAGATAGTGAGAGAGATAGATGCACTTGGTGGGTACAGCGGTATTGTGAGCGATAAAAGTATGATCCAGTTCCGGATGCTCAACAGAAGCAAGGGGCCGGCCATGTGGAGTCCGCGTTCTCAGAACGACAGGATGTTGTTTGCCGCCACTTGGCGCGAGATGCTGGAGGATACACCCAATGTGGATTTTTACCAGGATATGGTCCGCTCCATCATTATCAAAAACAACAAAGCCTGTGGTGTTGTTACAGGATTGGGACACGAGGTAAGATCAAAATCAGTTGTTGTAACCAGTGGTACTTTTCTCAATGGTATCATTCATATAGGAGAGAAACAATTTGGTGGCGGACGTGTTGCTGAAAAAGCTGCGACCGGTATTACCGAACAACTCGTTGAATTCGGTTTTGAAAGCGACCGCCTGAAAACAGGAACACCCCCGCGTGTGGATGGCAGGAGCCTCGATTACAGTAAGATGGAAGAACAGAAAGGCGACGATGAGATCACCGGTTTCTCGTACCTCGATGCGCCAAAGATCAAAGCCGAGGATCAAAGAAGTTGTTACATCACTTATACCAACAGTACCGTCCACGATATTTTAAAAACCGGTTTCGACAGGAGCCCGATGTACCAGGGTAGGATAGAAGGTGTGGGTCCGAGATATTGCCCGAGTATAGAAGACAAGATCAACCGTTTTGCCGAGCGCGACAGGCACCAGTTGTTTGTAGAACCCGAAGGATGGAACACAGTAGAGATCTATGTAAACGGTTTCTCTACTTCACTGCCAGAAGAAGTTCAATACGAAGCACTTCGTACAGTTACGGGTTTTGAGAATGTCCGCATTTTCCGTCCGGGCTATGCGATCGAATACGATTATTTTCCGCCAACTCAATTGACCTATTCCCTCGAGACAAAACTGCTCAGTAATTTATTTTTTGCGGGACAGATCAACGGTACCACCGGTTACGAAGAAGCCGCCTGCCAGGGATTGATGGCGGGGATCAACGCGCACCAGAAAGCAAGAGAACTCGAGCCGTTTATTTTAAAAAGAAATGACGCATACATAGGTGTTTTGGTAGATGACCTGATCAGTAAAGGAACAGATGAACCTTACCGCATGTTTACCAGCCGTGCAGAATTCAGAACTTTATTAAGACAGGATAACGCGGATCTGCGATTGACCGAAACAAGCTACCGCCTCGGTCTTGCCTCACAGGAAAGAATGGAGAAAGTGTTGCAGAAAAAAGAGGAAGTAAGTATGGTAAAAAAAGCATTGTTAGAAACCAGTATAGAGCCGGCAGAGATCAACGATTATTTTTCTTCTGTACAATCTGCGTCTATCACAGAAAAACAGAAAGCGGCAAAAATATTATTGCGCCCAAATGTTGACCTTCCTTCCTTATTAAAAGTGTCCGACACTTTGCGTGAATCATTATCAAGTATTCCCACCGATTCATTAGAGCAGGCAGAGATACAGGTGAAGTATGAACGCTATATAGAAAAGGAACAGGAGATCGTTGAAAAAATGAGCCAGCTAGAAAACATGTCCATTCCTGCCAGTTTTGATTATGACCGTGTTGCTGCTTTGTCCAATGAGGCTTTGCAGAAATTCAAAAAGATAAAGCCATCTACACTTGGGCAGGCGAGCCGTATCAGCGGGGTAAATCCGAGTGATGTGCAGATTCTGATGGTGTTTATGGGAAGGTGATCTGATTGGGAGATTGGGGATTAGGAAATTTTGAAATTGGTTTTTACTAAATAATTTTCTCTTTCAAACCATTCTTATGAGATACATCATAAACGCCTCCCTATCTATTTGTTTTGTTTTCTTCTTCTCCTGCAAACAAAATTCCGGTCCCTCTTTACAGGACTATCATACTTCTTCGGATAGTGGTGTACAAACGGGTGGCGTACGGATGGTCCCTATCGAAACGCCTGTTGGTAAATTCAAGGTGTGGACGAAAAAGTTTGGTAATCATCCAACCATAAAAGTGTTGTTCCTGCATGGTGGTCCCGGCGGCACGCATGAGTTTTTTGAATCGTTTGAAAGTTTCTTTCCGCAACAGGGTTTTGAGTTTTACGAATATGACCAGCTGGGTTCTTATTTCAGCGATCAACCAAAAGACAGCAGTCTGTGGATAACAGAACGTTTTGTAGAAGAAGTGGAGCAGGTGAGAAAAGCGCTTGGCCTCAACAAAGATAATTTTTACTTATTGGGACATAGCTGGGGCGGCATTCTCGCTATGGAATATGCGCTGAAGTACCAGGACAATTTAAAAGGACTGATCATCAGCAACATGATGAGCAGCGGTCCATTGTATGGCGCGTATGCGCAAAACGTACTCGCCAAACAGATGGACCAGAAAGTGCTTGATACGATCAGGGCCATTGAAGCAAGGGGCGATTTTTCGAACCCGAAATACATGCAGTTGCTTGAGCCGCATTTTTATGCAAAACATTTCTGCCGGCTCTATCCATTACCCGAGATGTTTTCACGTGCGATGCCGCATCTTAACCCGGATGTATATGTGATCATGCAGGGACCATCGGAATTTGGTATTTCCGGCCGTCTGGCAACATGGGACCGGAGCAAAGATCTTCCCAAAATAAAAATACCCACACTTACCATCGGTGGCGCACATGATACCATGGATCCCGTACACATGAAATGGATGGCCACCCAGGTACAGAATGGCCGCAGCCTTATATGCCCGGATGGTAGCCATTGCTCTATGTGGGATGATCAGAAAACCTATTTCCCGGGGGTGATACAGTTTATCAGGGATGTGGATGAAGGGAAATTCAGGAAATAAATACGCGTCTTAGCGGTTAAACTTCTATCCACACCCCTTCGCCCCTCAAAAAGCAGGATTTACCGGAAATCCCTACAAATGATTTTTTCTCTACTCTCCTTTCAGTAGTTTTAGGACTCTTCCAAAATCAACTAAAAGCACTTATGAGAAAATTCAAGCTCCTGCTTTCCGGGCTGCTGATGGCATCATTGCTACAGGCCCAGGAAACCTTCCCGGTTAACGGGGTGGCGGACAAGCGTGACCGCTGTTACGCTTTCACCAATGCCACCATCGTAAAAGATGCACAAACCACCATTGCCAATGCGACCTTGGTTATCCGCGACGGAAAGATCGTTGCGGTAGGCACCGGAGTTACGCTTCCCAAAGACGCGGTGGTGATCGACTGTAAAGACAAATACATTTACCCGTCGTTCATCGACATGTATAGTGATTACGGTATCACTGCCCCGCAAAGACAAACCGCAGGTGGCGGTGGTTTTAATTTTAACCAGCCGGCGCAGATCACGTCCAACACCAAGGGCGCTTACGGCTGGAACCAGGCAATCAAACCTGAAACAGATGCAAGCAAGGTTTTTGCAGCAGATGACGCCAAAGCCAAAACGCTTCGTGATATTGGTTTCGGTGCCGTACTTACGCACGTGAAAGATGGTATCGCCCGCGGTACAGGCGCTGTTGTGAGCCTGAATAGCGATAATGAGAACTTTCTTGTCTTAAAAGAAAAAGCTTCTGCGCATTATTCATTCAGCAAAGGAACCTCTACCCAAAGTTATCCCGGTAGTTTGATGGGGTCCATTGCCCTGCTGCGTCAAAGTTATCTTGATGCCCAATGGTACAAAAACAAACCGGCGAAAGAAGGATTGAATTTATCTCTTCAGGCCTGGCTGGACAATCAATCGCTTCCACAGATCTTTGAAGCTGGCGATAAATGGAACGATTTGCGCGCCGACAGGATCGGTGATGAGTTTGGTGTACAATATATCCTGAAAGCCGGTGGCAATGAATACCAGCGTATCAAAGAAGTGGCCGGAACCAAAGCAACTTTTATTGTGTCGCTTGATTATCCGCAGGCGATGGATGTGGAGGACCCGAATGATGCAAGAGCTGTTTCCCTTTCAGATATGAAACATTGGGAGCTGGCGCCCTCCAACCCCGGCGCCATGGAAAAAGCGAATATTAATTTCGCTTTGACTACTTCTGATCTTCGAACCCCCTCACAGTTCTTTACCAACCTGCGCAAAGCGTTTGATATGGGACTTACCGAAAACAAAGCCCTCGAGGCTTTGACCAAAGTACCCGCAACCCTGCTTGGTGTTTATGATAAAGTGGGTAGCCTGGAAGAAGGTAAACTCGCCAACTTCATTATTACATCAGGTCCTGTTTTTGCTGAGAGAACGACTTTCCTACAGAACTGGGTACAGGGTAATAAATATGGTATCAAAGAAGAATCATGGAGCGATGTAAAGGGAACGTATTCCCTTGCGATCAATACACCTGCCGGGCCTGTTAATTATACACTCGATGTAAAAAGCAGTTCATCTGCCAATATCATTGGAAAAGATACACTGACCGGAAGGTTCAGCCATAACGGCAAAATGGTTTCCCTTAGCTTTTCGCCCATTCCTGCCAGGAGACCACAAACACCTCCTGCCGGAACTGCCCCTGCACCAGGTGGTGGTAATTTTGGTGGTGGACGTGGCGCTGGAGCAGCGGCCGGCGTACAATACCGTCTCACCGGTGTAGCCAACGGAAATACCTGGAACGGCTATGGTGAAGACACTGCGGGTAATAAAGTTACCTGGACCGCCAGTTTTGTATCAGCCTCAACAACAGCAGACACTACCCGCCCGAGAAGAAATTTCCCGCAACGTACAGCGAAAGTCAGTTTTCCTTTCAACGGATACGGATGGGAAGAAGCACCAAAACAGGAAGATCTCCTGATCAAAAACGCAACCGTATGGACCAATGAAAAAGATGGTAAGATCGAAAACGCAGATGTATTGGTAAAAGGCGGAAAGATCTCACGCGTAGGCAAGAACCTGAGTGATGCGGGCGCCAAAGTAATTGATGCAACCGGCAAACACGTTACAGCAGGTATCATTGATGAACACTCACATATCGCGGTTCAGTCCATCAACGAAGGTGGCCAGTCTGTAACCTCTGAAGTGCGTATCGCCGATAACCTAAACCCGGATGATATTAATATATACCGCCAGTTAAGCGGTGGTGTTACTTCTTCGCACATCCTGCATGGTTCTGCCAATACAATTGGCGGACAAACGCAACTGATCAAACTGCGCTGGGGCATGAATGATGAGGAGATCAAATTCAAGGGTGCGGATGGTTTTATCAAATTCGCCCTTGGTGAAAACGTAAAGCGTACCACCTCTACCAACAATAACCGTTTCCCCGATACACGTATGGGTGTAGAGGAAATATTGAACGACGCTTTCGCCCGTGCCAAAGATTATGAAGCGGCGATGAAAGCTGATCCGAAAACACGCCGTGACCTGGAACTGGATGCGCTGGTGGAGATCATGAACAAAAAACGTTTTATCACCTGTCACTCTTATGTACAAAGCGAGATCACTGCCGCTATGCGTGTGGGTGATAAATATGGTGTGAAGTTCAACACCTTCACGCATATCCTCGAAGGATACAAAGTGGCCGATAAAATGAAAGCGCATGGTTCAAGCGCCTCAACTTTCTCTGACTGGTATTATTATAAAGTGGAAGTAACCGACGCGATCGCCTACAACGCCGCCATCATGTATAAAATGGGATTGAATGTTTGTATCAATTCTGATGATGCGGAAATGGCACGTCGTCTCAACCAGGAAGCGGGTAAAACTGTTCGCTATGGTGGTGTTCCGGAAGAAGATGCGTTGAAAATGGTGACACTTAATCCTGCCAAAGCTTTACATATAGAAGACAAAGTAGGAAGTATCAAAGCGGGTAAAGACGCCGACCTGGTTATCTGGAGCGATAACCCGTTAAGCATCTATGCCAAATCAGAAAAAACCATCGTGGATGGTATCGTTTACTTCGACAGGGAAAAAGATGCCGAGCAGCGTAAGAAAATTGCTGCAGAGCGTTTCCGTCTGACACAGAAACTGATCGCTGAAAAAAGAACAGCGGGTCCGGGTGGCGTTCGTGCCGCAGAACCCAGCTGGCAGTTTATCTTAAGCTGCGGCGATCATGAACACAAGGACGACGGTCTTTATACCATCGACATACAGGAAGGCGATCTCATCAACCAATAAACCGAACGACCATGAAAAAAATATATAGTACGATACTCGCATTATCCTTTGCCGCAGGATTGCTACAGGCACAGGAAGTGGTGTATCCCACCAAAGAATATACCGGCCGGCTGTTCATTACCAATGGTACTGTACATGTGGGCAACGGAACCGTTATAGAAAATGCCACGATAGAGGTAAACAACGGAAAGATCGTAAAGGTATCTACCGCTGCGGCGGCAACCGGCGCCAAAGTAGTAGATGCCAAAGGCAAACATGTTTACCCGGGACTGATCCTTTCCAATTCAGATCTTGGGTTAGTAGAGATCAGTGCGGGTGTAAGGGCCAGTAATGATGTTAGTGAGATCGGCGATATCAACCCGAGTATCCGTTCGATCGTAGCTTACAATACTGATTCAAGGGTGATCAATATACTCCGCTCAAACGGGATTCTGCTCGCAAGCGTCGCGCCAGATGGCGGTACGATCAGCGGTTCTTCTTCTGTTGTACAGCTTGATGCCTGGAACTGGGAAGATGCTGCTTATAAAATGGATGCCGGTATTCATGTACGCATGCCGAGTTTCCTGAACCGTTTTGGCCGCAGGGGTGGTGGTGGTTTTCCGGGAGGCTTTCCCGGCGCTGGTGCCGCACCGGCAGATCCGGCAAAAGCTGCGCTGGATAAAGTAGAAGAGATCAAATCTTTTCTGCGCCAGGCAAAAGCATACAACGAAAATCCGCATACAGGCACTAACCTGAAACTCGAGGCAGTAAAGGGCCTGTTCAACAAAACACAGAAACTGTATGTACATGGCGACCAGGTAAAACAAATGCTGGTGGCGATCGATTTTGCCAAAGAGTTTGGTTTTGATGTGGTGATCGTTGGCGGAAGCGAAAGTTTCCAGATAGCCGACCTGTTAAAGGCCAATAACATCTCCGTGATTTTGGCGGAGCGTCATGCATTACCCGCATCAGAAGATGATGATATCGACCAGCCTTATAAAACAGCTACTGCTCTTCAGAAAGCCGGTGTATTATTTGCGTTGAATGATGCAGATGCCTCGGCCCGCTACCGTAATCTTTCCTATAATGCGGGAACAGCGGCCACGTATGGTCTCACCAAAGAACAGGCTTTACAGGCCATCACACTTAACGCTGCAAAAATTCTCGGTATTGATGACAGGACCGGCTCCCTCGAAGCAGGCAAAGACGCCAATATTGTGATCAGCGAAGGCGATCTGCTGGATATGAAGAGCAGTACGGTGACACATGCATTCATACAGGGCCGGGAGATCAGTCTGGATAATAAGCAGAGACAGTTGTATGAGCGATATAAATCCAAGTACGGTATCAAATAGTATCGCGGATTACGCGGATTTTTATATGATTAATATGAGGGCGCCCATTGATGGGCGCCCTTCTTTTTTTCGTCTTTGTTTATTTAGAATATGTCTTCACAAAAAATTGTTCTACTCCGCAGGTTCGACTCTTTCTCTCTTTTTCTCTTGTCCTTCTCTTATTGAAACAAAAAGACTGAAAATCGGAAAGTTTCAATAAGAGAAGGACAAGAGAAAAAGAGCCAAAGAGTCGTTCCGTTCGGGCTACTTTCTTTCAGTGTCTGTTTGGTGTTAATTGTCGCGGATAAATTAATCTGCGAATCTGCGGCTTTATTATTGGCAGAATATCAGCCCATATAAGCATTTCGTCAAATAGCCAACCACACAATTCCGCGGTGATCTTCTTTTGTGTATGCATTGGTTGACAAACACTGCCATGCAATAACACAATGATCCATAAAAATCAACAGGAAAAGGTCGGCACCCCGGATTTCGCCGCTAAAATGCCGCCAGTCGAAAAAGCTTCATGCGATTCACAATCGATCATAGCCGCTCATACCCCGCATTGTCCGTCCGTCAGGTATTGCGGAGAATTTAACAACTCTGCCTCTGTAACCTTTTTAGATTTACCGCGTTTTGATATGTGCGTTGGCCCGGCTAAAGCATTATTAAACGAACTGGATCGCTTGCCCCCCATTGCTTACAACCTTATGAAACCACTACTCATTGTATTATGCGCATTGTCCTTTTCTGTCTGCACGATTGCGCAACAGTCTGCAGATAGCGCCAAGCCGGCAAAACTGGTAAGAAAACTCGCTGCCACCCGTACCACCGAAAAAATAGTGATCGATGGCGATCTGAAAGATACCGCCTGGCAGAAGGCGCCTATTGCTTCCGATTTTGTAGAATGGCGTCCCGCTTATGGTGTGGTGGAGCGGGCCAGTAACCGTACCGAGATACGTATCCTCTATGATAATATGGGAATCTATGTGGGCGGGTTCTGCCATATGCCCAATGATAGCATTTCCTCCGAACTGATTGGCCGCGACAGGGTCGGCTCCAATGATTATGTAGGTGTCCTGTTTGACACCTACAATGACAAGATCAATGGTTTTGGTTATTACGTAACCCCATTGGGTGAACAATATGATGCCAAATATTCTTCCAACGGCGAAGACGATAGCTGGAACAGTGTGTATGAAACCGCCGCTAAAATAGTTCCGGGCGGATGGGTGTTTGAAATGCGTATCCCGTATGCGGCTATCCGTTTCAGCAGTAAAGACGGCGATATACAGGATTGGGGACTCAACATAACCCGTAATAACCGCAAGGCCGGTAAACAATACATGTGGAACCCGACCGACCCTACCATCGGCGGTAATTTCTTTGCACAATTTGGTTTGTGGACAGGCATTGAGAAAATCAAACCGCCGGTGCGTTTGTCTTTCTCCCCTTATTTATCAACTTATATAAACCATTATCCCTACAATACCCCCGGCGTAAAAAACACGGCTACCGCGGTAAATGGGGGAATGGATGTAAAATATGGTATCAGCCAGGGCTTTACACTGGATATGACGCTGATACCCGATTTCGGGCAGGTACAGAGTGATAACCAGGTATTGAACCTCACGCCTTTTGAAGTCCGTTTTAATGAGAACCGGTCATTCTTTACAGAAGGAACGGAACTGTTCAGCAAAGGCAACCTGTTTTACAGCCGCCGTATTGGTGGTGCGCCTATTCATTCCGGCGATGTATCTGGTCAGCTTAAACCGGGCGAATCCGTGATGCGCAACCCCGGCGAAACACGTTTGATCAACGCCACCAAAGTGAGCGGAAGAACTTCTTCCAAACTGGGTATCGGCGTATTCAATGCCATTACCAACCCGCAGTACGCCACCATACAAATCAATGGCGAAGAGGTGCGCAAAATAGAAACCGATCCGCTGACCAACTATAATATTATTGTATTTGACCAGGCGCTTAAACGCAACTCCAGTGTTTCCATTATCAATACCAATGTTACCCGCAGCGGAAAAGATTATGATGCGAATGTTACTGCGGCACTCTGGGACTTTTACGACAAAAAGAATGACTGGAACCTGAATGGAAAAGTGGGCGTGAGCCAGTTGATCGGTTACCTGCCTGATGGTAAAACACAATCGGGCTATACGCATAGTCTGGGTGTAGGCAAAACCGGTGGCCGGCTGAACATGAACTTTACCCAGGAACTTGCTGATGATAAATACAACAGCAACGACATGGGTTATTTCACCAACAATAATTTTATCGACCATTACCTGTGGGTGGGTTATAAATGGCTCAAACCCAAGGGCTGGTACAATCGCCTTAACCTGAATTTCAATGGTAACTATTCTCTGCGCTTTAAGCCATTGGATTACCAGAATTCGCGTATCAACGTAAACTTCAACGGCCAGTTTAAAACGCTACAGTTTTTTGGGATCTATACCAACCTGATACCAGAAGCCAATGATTTCTACGAACCGCGTAAGGGCGGTATGGTATTCAAGCGCCCGGGCAGGGTGCAGATGGGTGGATGGTTTGAATCGAACTATGCCAAAAAATTCTCGGGATGGGCAGAGTTTGGCATTACGTTTCCGGGCAAATACGAAGCGAATGCATTTGAGATCTGGTCGGGTACACAATACCGTTTCAATAAAAAACTATCTGTCAGCACCAATACCAATTTATCGTTCTTCTACAATAACATGGGCTTTGCCACGATTGTTAACGATAGTGTGATCATTGCATTGCGCAAAAGACGTACGGTGGAGAATGTGCTGTCTGTGAAATACAATTTCACCAATAAGATGGGACTTACTTTCCGCGCCCGTCATTACTGGAGCATGGTGGATAATAAACGTTTTTTCTCCCTTGCCGCCAATGGTGATGTTACCGAAGTACCCGGCATCAGCAGGAACGTTAATAATAATGTGAATTATTTTAATATAGATATGGTGTACACCTGGCAGTTTGCACTGGGCAGTTTCCTGAATGTTGTATGGAAAAATTCCATCAATACATTTGACCAGGACCTGTCGGGCGGCTATTTCAAGAATACGGGTAAAACTTTTGAGGCGAACCAGTTGAATAGTATATCGGTGAGGTTGATATATTTCCTTGATTATTTGTCTTTGAAGAAATCATAGTTGCGGAAGTTTTTGGAAAGTTGTACAACTTTCCAAAAGCTATTCTTCGCCAAAAGCATCGGGCCGCTACAGCGGCCCGATGCTTTTTCATACCTTAGCTGCATGAGTAAGAAACTATTCCTGCTGGATGCATTTGCATTGATCTACCGCGCCTATTATGCTTTGATCAGGAGCCCGCGTATCACTTCCAAGGGAAGGAACACCAATGCGCAGTTTGGTTTTACCAATACTTTGTTCGACCTGATCAATAAAGAAAAACCCACCCATCTCGCGGTTTGTTTTGATACGCACGCGCCTACGGAAAGACATACCGATTTTACCGATTATAAAGCCAACCGCCAGGAAGCGCCGGAGGACCTGCTAGATTCTATTCCCGATATCAAACGGATCATCAGCGGTTTCAATATTCCTGTTGTGGAACTAGATGGTTATGAGGCCGACGATGTGATCGGCACTGTTGCCTGGCAGGCAGCCGAACTGGGGTATGAAGTGTATATGGTTACGCCGGATAAGGACTATGGGCAGTTGCTAACCCATCCTGGCGTATATATTTATAAACCACCATCTTTTGGTAACGCCGAAGAAATTCTTACCGCAGAAAAAATTTGCGCCAAATGGGATATCGCGCGTGTAGAACAGGTTATTGATATGCTTGGATTGATGGGCGATGCGGTAGATAATATTCCCGGCATTGCCGGTGTTGGCGAAAAAACAGCCGCCAAACTTTTGAAAGAATACGATACGCTGGAAAACATCCTGGCCAACGCCGATTCCATTAAAGGCGCACTGGGTGAAAAGATCCGCAACGGGAAAGAAGATGCGATCATGAGTAAAAAACTCGCCACCATCATTACCAATGTGCCGGTAAGTTTTCATGAAGAAGATTATTGTTTGAAAGAATGGAACAAAGAGGCTTTGGTGGAAATATTTACCGAACTCGAATTCAAGACGCTTGGTAAACGTGTACTGGGTGATGATTTCAGCGCTTTTCATTCCGCTCCGCAAAGCGTACAGACCGATCTGTTTGGAAATGCCGTTGCTGTGAAAAATGAATCTTCGAAAAAAGAAAAAGCTGCTGAAGACGCTTTACCAAAAGAAACCAGCGGTCTTCTCGCAGAAAAAAACATCAATAACACAGCACACAAATACGATCTCGCGCAAACAACAGAAGAGATACAATCCCTGGTTGATCTGCTGATGCAACAGAAAGAGATCTGTTTTGACACAGAGACCACAAACATTGATGCGAATGAAGCGGAACTGGTTGGGTTGAGTTTCTCTTTCAAAAAAGGAGAGGGCTATTATATTCCCTGTCCCGCTGATAAGGATACGACCAATAAAATACTCGCACAGGTAAAACCCCTGTTTGACAACACGAGCATTCACTGGGTGGGACAGAACCTGAAATATGATATGCTGGTTTTGAAATGGTATGGCCATGAATTAAAGGGACCCATATTCGATACCATGCTGGCGCATTACCTGATAGAGCCCGAGGGCAGGCGCAGCATGGATCTGCTGAGCGCACAATTCCTCGGTTATGAACCGGTGCATATTGATGAGTTGATCGGTAAGAAAGGAAAAACACAGGGTACCATGCGTGATGTGGAGATAGAGAAGGCCAAAGAATACGCCGCAGAAGATGCCGATATCACCTTACAACTCAAACAGGTTTTTGTTCCGCTGCTGAAAGAGAAAGATGTGCAGCGTGTATTTGATGAAGTAGAAAATCCATTGGTGCGTGTATTGACCGATATGGAATTTGAAGGTGTTAAAATTGATATTGGCTTTCTCAACGACTATAGCAAAGCGCTTGAAAAAGATGCCAAACAATTTGAAGAAAATGTGTACGCACAGGCCGGTGTCCGTTTCAATCTTGCCTCACCCAAACAACTGGGTGAAGTGTTGTTTGATAAATTGAAGATCGATCCCAAGGCGAAGAAGACAAAAACAGGACAGTATGCCACCGGTGAAGATGTGTTGTTGAAACTCTCCCACAACAACCCGATTGTATCAGATATCCTGGGCTTTCGTGAACTGACCAAATTAAAAAGCACCTATGTAGACGCGCTGCCGCAGATCATCAACAGCAAAACCGGGCGCGTGCATACTTCTTATGCTCAGGCCGTTGCTGTTACCGGAAGATTGAGCAGCAATAATCCAAACCTTCAGAACATTCCTATCCGAACAGATCGTGGTAGAGAGATCCGTAAAGCATTTATTCCGAGAGAGCCTAACCGTATTCTTGTCAGTGCGGATTATTCGCAGATAGAGTTACGCATTGTTGCTGCCATCAGCGGCGATCCCAATATGTGCGAAGCGTTCCGTTCGGGAAAAGATATCCATACGGCAACCGCGGCCAAAGTGTACAATGTGGCAGATGCTGATGTAACCAAAGAAATGCGTTATAAAGCCAAAAGCGTGAACTTTGGTATTATTTATGGACAGGGTGCATTTGGGCTTGCTGACAATCTCGGTATTTCAAGATCAGAGGCAAAAGAGATCATCGATAATTATAAAAAAGAATTTTCGGGGATCACTTCTTACATGGATAATACCATCAATTTCGCCAAAGAGAATGGTTACGTAGAAACACTGATGGGCAGAAAACGCTGGCTGAAAGATATCAACTCCGCCAATTTTACGGTGCGTGGTTATGCAGAGCGAAATGCGATCAACTCGCCCATACAGGGAACCGCAGCGGATATGATCAAGCTGGCGATGATATCGATCCATCAAAAAATAAAAGATGCGGGACTTCAATCGCGCATGATCTTACAGGTACACGATGAGTTGGTGTTTGATGCATTGCCGGAAGAAATGGATGTGTTGAAACCGTTGATTCTCGACGGCATGAGATCGGCGCTGCCTTTACCCAATGATGTTCCGGTAGAAGCCGAACTGGGTATGGGAGAGAATTGGTTACTCGCACATTAAATTACCTTAATTCAGAATATGCAAACAAACGAACAAACCATACACCGCTTCTATTCCGCTTTTCAACAGCTGGATTATGCCACCATGCAATCCTGCTATCATCCCGAAGCTGTTTTCAGCGACCCGGTATTTGGCCTGCTTGATGCAGAAGAAGTAAAACTGATGTGGGAAATGCTCTGCAAACGTGCCACCAATTTTTCACTCGTGTACAGTGATATCAAACTGCTCGATGAAGAATACACCACCACAAAATGGATCGCTACCTATACGTTTGCGAAAAACGGGCGGCGGGTCGTCAATAAAATAACGGCCCACATGAAATTCAAAGACGGCCTGATCATGGAACACACCGACGCTTTCGACCTCTACCGCTGGAGCAGGCAGGCGCTGGGGTTACCGGGCATTGTATTGGGTTGGACAAACTTTTTGCAGAATAAGATCCGTCGCCAGGCCGCTTCCGGCCTCGAAGCCTTTCGGTCTGGCCGCTGAAAGCGCCCCGACCGATTTCACATCATAGAAAAACCCAACATCCCCCCTGAAACCAACGCGATCAAAAGAACAGCGATCCGCAAACCTCTTTGCAAAGCAGTTACCCCACGCTGAATATTTAAAATGACCACAACACTGCTCACAGAAAGACCCGCGAGTACAAGTACGGTCCCCTTCATCGTTCCGGTAAAAAAAGGAAAGTATGACTGATAGACTTCCGCCATTTCAACAACACTTTTATTATCCGTACGCGCATCCGCCAAACTCCATGCAATCACCGCATAAGCGCCCGGAAACGTTAAAAGAAACGCAATGGTTAAACCCAACTTAAATTTCATTCTTTTAAATTACGCCTATTCTGTTCTAAAGGCAAGTTTCTTACATTTATAACATGAACTGGGAACTCTATTACAAAGTGATCGTTCACGTTGGCGGGCGTTATTTTATGTTCGCAGCCATCGCTTTTGTTTTGTTCTACTTTATTTTTTACCGACGCATCTACTACAAAAAAATACAGCGAAAAGTTCCGCGGAGTAAAGACTTTTTAAGAGAGGCCGGCTTCTCTGCGCTCACTATCGCAATAGCAGGTTTTATCATTCTCTTTCTGCATCATCCATCTATTGCGCCATACACAACCAGGTACCGGGATGTGGCCACTTATGGCTGGGCCTATTATTTTTTTCTGTTCCCTGTATTGTTTATCCTCCACGATACGTATTTCTATTTTACGCACCGGCTGATGCATCACAAAGCATTGTTCCGCTGGTTTCACCTTGTGCATCATAAATCAACCAACCCTTCTCCGTGGGCGGCATATGCATTTCATCCTCTTGAAGCGGTGGTGGAACAGGGCATCGTTATCATCTTTTATTTTACCCTACCGATACATGTAACGCATCTCGGTATCTTCTTCCTGCTTTCCATCATTTATAATGTGTACGGGCATTTAGGTTATGAACTGTACCCGCGTGGTTTTAGCAAAACAGCTGTTGGTAAATGGATCAACACTTCCATTAGTCATAACCAGCATCACCAGTATTTCGCCGGTAATTATGGACTTTACTTTTTATTCTGGGATAGAATGCTGGGAACGATCCGCAAAGATTATGATGATAAATTTGAAGAAGTAAATGCCCGCCGTCTTCCTTCGTGAATCTTCGTGTCCTTTGTGACTTCGTGGTTCAAATAAGACTCACGAAGGATTATTTTTTCTTATAAATGGGAACTGTACTGCAGGGTTCGCCGTACATGATACTTTTTACAAAGGGGCGGAGTTTGTTGGTAATTTCAACATACGCGGTTTCGGGAATATCCACTTCGCCACAACCTTTTACCACCACACGTTTGTCTGTGTATTCTTCCCCATTAACGGCTTCCAGGTTTTTCAGTAGTAATGTAGCGACCAGTTTTTTTTCATCGCCAAAAACCACGTTGGCGGCAATGGGTTGCAGGTAACTCGCCACCAGCATATAGGCCCATACCGGAATAATGGCATCAGCAGAACAGTGGATGGCCACATTCGCATCTTTGTAACTATCCCAATCCGTTGCCAGCAATGCCGCGCGAAAATCTTTTTCTTTTAGTATCAGACCCATATAGAGGTGGTCCTTCATGTCGAACACCTTAATGGGTTGTTTGGGATAAAATTCTTCCAGGTCAAAACTGATCAGCCCGCTCTCTGCCACCTTGTTCACCAATGCTTCTGCCATAACCTTCTTTTATCCTGCAAATGTACGATCTGGCCGCTAAAAGCGGCCGGATCGATTGCACGCATAAGGCAAGCCCCTATCATATATACAAAAAGCCCGCTGAAAAAACAGCGGGCCTTATTCGTGCAATCGATCCGGCCGCTTTCAGCGGCCTGACCGATTAATAAAATGTAGAACGGTAATCCTTAATAGTAGCCGCTTTACGCAAAGCATCCAGCCCGCGGTAAGATACCATACGGCTGCTTTGCAACAGGTTCTGTTTTAAGGTGTTGATATCGAGAATTGAGGCTTTGGCGCCGCTGTTCTCTATCTTAATGGCAAATACACCGGTAACACCCTCGATCGGGGCGCTTACTTTACCCTGCAGGCCCTTGTTGAAAGCGGCACCGGTTATTTTAGGTTCGCTACCCACACCTGGAATAAATGGTGCGGAAAAGCTCAGGCTGTCGCTGCGCTGTACCATGCTGCCGGTACTGGTGGCGATTGCATCCAGTGTAGCTCCTTTGAATTTGGTATCGATGATGATCTTTGCTTTTTTCTCGTTGCGGATAATGTTCTCTACCAACGGTCTTGCTTCTGCGGCAGAGAATAGACCGGCTTTGTTGATCGCGCTGATCATGGCTACAATATATTTATCTCCGATCTCTGTAGGTTCAGAAATGGCCCCAACCTTGTTCTCATAAACCCAGCGAACCAGCTGACGCTCCATACCCAGACCCGGGATCATAAAATCACTTTCTTTGATATCATTCGCAGGAAGCACCGGGCGGTTGGCCTTTAGCGCGTTTGCGTTATAGTCTTTTGCATTCTTCGAACCAACGGCAAACTGTGCTGCTGCAGTATTTGCCGCGCTTACAGTTTCACCGCTCGCCGTGATCGCCTTGGCGAAATATGCGATCTTATATACTGAACTGTTGCCTTTCTGACCAAGCACTTCCATATAATGGTACCCAAAATCAGTTTTTACAATCCCCTTGCTGCCTGTTGATTTTTCAAAAGCAAATTCGTTAAAGCTGGGTACCATCTGCCCCTGCGGGAAATATTCATACACACCGGCCTTGTCTTTACTTCCCTGGTCATCGGAATATTTCAATACCAGCGCATTAAAGTCAGCGCCGCCTTTTACAGCTACTTCAATGCTGTCTGCCAGTTTTTTGGCAACACTATCCTCGCGGATCTGCTGGTTGGTTTGTGGATTGATGGTTCCGATCAGTATATGACGAACCGTTGCGCTGTCCGGCAATTGTTTGCTGCTGATCATTTTAGCCAATACATAACTGGACGCATCCAGATAAGGACCGAACACCTGTCCTACCGGAATTTTGGCCAGGGTATCTTTATTCGGCTGCTGCATACGCTCTTTGCTCACATAACCATCGTAATACGCTATTTCACTTCCATTTCTGCTAATAAAAGCGCTGGCATCCGGAGTGGTAGCAAATTCTTCTTTCGCGGCAACTACCTGGTTCAATGCATTTGCGGTATCAGTGGCAGTGGGTGCCGCGCTGAAACCTACATACGCTATATTCCTGGTTTCTTCCTGCTTGATGAATTCTTTGCTATGTTTTTTTACATACGCATTGATATCATCATCGCTTACTTTCACGGCGCTGTCAGAAACAGATGTATAAGGCACATATACATACGAGATAGAAGCAACCGCATTATTATCAGCCAGTTGTTTTTCTAACATCCATTTGGGTACATAGCTGGCCTGTACCAGCAGGTTCTGGTATTTGGTGCGCAGTGTCTGTTGAATGGTTGGTTCGATATAGGCCGCATTAACACCTTTTAACTGCTCGGTATTTTTGCTTTTCTTGAGTTGTGCTATCGCCTGTTTGGCACCTTCTACATTAAATACGCCGGTTTTGGGGTCGGTAAACTCCTGGCGCAGGGGCGAAGTGGGTCCGTACAGGATATCCGCCAGTTCTTTGCCTGTTACCTTCAGTCCGAGTTTTTCATATTCCTGTGTCAAAACCACATTTTCAACTTCCTGGTTCCATACAGAACCAATCAGCTGATCGCGGGTAGCGCCCTGGCTGGCATACATACGTTCAGCCATCTGCAGCCTGTCTTCAAAAGTTCCCCGGTCGATCTTTTCGCCGTTCACTTTACCTACGGTACTGGTATTAGAAAAACTGTTTCCGCCACGGCCTACGCCATCCTGCAGGATAAAAGCGATCAGCGCCAATGCAATAATTGCGAAGATGATCCACGCGCCCTTGTCACGAATACGTTGAATTACAGACATAAATGGTTTAATTAGTAATTAGAGAGATACCCTTTTTGCAGGGGGTGACAAAAATAGGGGAATAAACTATTGGAACAAACTGTGGATAACCCTGAAAAGGCCAATATTTATGCGGGTTTCGAAAAACGGGTACCAGTTTCCGGTTTCCGGCCAACTTAGCTGGGTTTTGCCGCCAAAACCCAGCTTGAAACCCGTAATTAACACTGCCTTGTTAATAAGCGCCTATTTCTGTAGATAACCCCGGTTTTTTTTCGGGAAAAAGTGGAAACTGGTGGTATAAATAGGCCACCACGGTATTAAAAAGATGATCCGGGTCAAATTCAAACGCAGTTTATCCCTGTTAATCCACAGTTGGTGAAATGTGGGTACTGATTAAAATGGTATGTGTATGATGCAATCCACAGATGTTAAGAAAACAGGAAAATACAAGATAGAAGGAATTCTATGCTGTGGAATACATTGTTAATTACCGTGGATAAACCCACACTGGTTAACTTTGCACTATGGGGATAACAAACTTATCCGGATATCCACAGCTATAATAGTAGTAGTTATTTTATATAAAAAGAATTATTAAATATTATTACAAGGGTTATGAACATCACAAGTGAAGCGGTTTTGAAAAAAGGTTTCCTGGACGTTGCCATCGATCCGCACATGGACCTGTTTGCGGAAATAGAGCGCTTGAAAAAAGAAAAGAACGCCATCCTGCTCGCGCATTTTTACCAGGAACCGGATATACAGGATGTGGCCGACTTTATTGGAGACAGCCTGGCCCTTGCCCAGAAGGCCAAGGATGCGGATGCGGATATCATTGTTTTTGCCGGAGTTCATTTTATGGCCGAAACAGCCAAGATATTGAACCCATCGAAGAAAGTACTGCTGCCCGACCTTAAAGCCGGCTGTTCGCTCGCTGACAGCGCCCCAGCGCCATTATTCAAGGCGTTCAGGGATAAACACCCGGATCATATTGTCATTTCTTATATAAACTGTACGGCTGATATAAAAGCCCTGAGTGATATCATCTGCACCAGCAGCAACGCGGTAAAGATCATTGAAAGCGTGCCGCCCGACCAGCCGATCATCTTTGCGCCGGATAAGAACCTCGGTGCCTGGCTCAATAAAAAAACGGGCCGGAACATGCTGTTATGGAACGGTGCCTGTATGGTACACGAGATCTTCTCACTCGAAAAGATCACCAAACTTAAGATCAGGCACCCGAGAGCCAAAGTAATCGCACATCCCGAATGTGAAGAACCGGTATTGCGTGTGGCGGATTATATAGGCAGTACCACACAATTGTTGAAATATACACAGACGGATAGTTCGGATCAGTATATCGTGGCCACAGAAACAGGAATTCTTCACCAGATGCAGCAGAGTAGTCCCAATAAAACATTCATACCCGCGCCACCCACCAATAACTGCGCCTGTAATGACTGTCCGCACATGAAATTGAATACACTGGAGAAATTATATCTCTGTATGGAATATGAAACACCAGAAATAACCATGGATGAGCAATTACGCTTAGCGGCGAAGAAGCCGATGGACAGGATGCTGGAGATAAGCAGGGCGGCGGGGTTGTTGGGGTGATTTTAAAAATGAGGATTTTTTTAGATATACTGTCTCACTACTACCAATGATTACTTCATAACTCAACTCAATATTCTGTTCTCAATAGTATTTCAATGACCTTGTATAAGCATGGCAAAAATAAATGCTATTGAAAAATTGCATTACGGCTTGAGTCTTTCGTACTTTTAAGTATAAGTATCAGGTGTTACAATGAAGACCGAAATAGTATCCCAATATATTCGGGAAGATGATTTTTATTTTAATAAGGTCGTGGCCTTTAATAATCATTCATTTGCAATTCTATCGTCCAAGTACCCAAATAAGCTGAAGCTTGAAATCATCAATGAGCATTTGGAAAAGTGTTACGTATCTATGCTTTCCGAACTTCCGGAACTCAAAGGAATTTTTGAATTCTCTCTATTTGCTTATAAAAACTCCTTCGGATTAATTGGAGGTACTCAGAAAATTCTTTTGTGGAATAATGAGGCTGGCCGGGTAGAAATAATTGGTATATCAAATCCTTTTCGTCCTGATAAAGATGGTTATAAGTATCATACTGTTAATGCTTCTACTGATCATTTTCACAATACACTATATGTATCACTGGAGGATAAAAAACATAACGGATTTCCGGCAAGACATTGGTCACAGCTTGATTTAAACGGAAATAAAGTAACCTGGAAAAATTTACATGAATTGAATCTAAACCATTTTCCAATTACTAAGTTTGGTAAGTACCCTGAAACCGAGTGGCTGAATATTTTGGATTTAATGATAAAGAAAAACAATCTATACATACACACAACAGGAGGGGCAACAACAAGGACAAAAAGTGGCAAGCCTTATGAATTCAGTATAATTTCACAATTGAACACAAATAATGAAGTTTTAAAGAACCATTCAATAGAGGAAGGCATTGGCCTTTTTTGCGCAGATAAAAACTACTTTGTTTTGCATCCCCGGAATAAAAAAAGAAAATTACACTTCTATAATACAGAGAACTTTCAATTAGATTTTGAAATTTCCCTTACCCCCAGACAAAATCTCGGACAACAAAAAAGTAATTTTATTTTATCGGCTTTAACGGGTGACTACATCTGCGTGTACAATGCACATTTTTTAAACATTTGCAGGTTGGTTAGAGAATAAGGTGCTAACATTTTGGTTTGCTGCTCTGTTGGCAGGGGCGCACCAGTATGCCTGTTTAGTCAAACAATCCTTTTGTATCAAAACCAGACACCGGTGTGCGATAATGAACAATAAGTAAACATTTCATTCAATTTACCGGTTGATTTTCAATGATTTAAATCCCGGCTCATTAGTTGATATGATCATATAATCTCTTGAAATGTACATAAAACCAAGACTGTAAGATGATCATACATTACTTAAGGATTACCATACGCAGGCTTTTTAAACAGAAGACTTATTCCATAACCAATATACTCGGACTTACAGTTGGGCTGACCGCATCTATTTTAATTCTTTTATGGATGCTGGATGAATTATCGGTTGACAGGTTTCATGCTAAAACAGATCGCATTTACAAAGTGATGATCAATGACAGTTATGCTGATGGCAGAATTGAAACCTATGAATCGCCAACGGTGATGCTTGGAAAAGCCCTTCGTAAAGACATTCCTGAAGTAGATGAGATAGTACAAACGAGTTGGAATGAAGATATGCTGGTTAAATCAGGGGATAAGAAATTTATGGAATCCGGACTGTATGCAGACCAGGGATTGTTCTCCATCTTTTCGTTCCCGATCTCAATGGGTAACAAACTTCGCCCTCTTTATGATATCAATTCAATAAGTATTTCTGAAAAACTGGCTAAGAAACTTTTTGACGGGGATCCTATTGGCAAAACACTGACCATTAACCAGCTTGGCGATTTCATGGTTTCAAGTGTATTTAAAGATGTGCCCAGAAATTCGTCGTTGCGATTTGACTTTGTCCTTCCGTTCGAAAACTGGGAAAAACAAAATACATGGGCAAATCACTGGCGCAGCGGCGCTACACAGGCTTTTGTAACGATTAAACCCAATGCTGATGTTAGTACAGCAGATGCCAAAGTCAGGAGAATTATTAAAGCCAATTGCAGTGATTGCAATCGGGAGGCTTTTCTATATCCGTTTTCCCAAATATACCTGCATGGAAAATTTGAAAGCGGGAAAAATACAGGGGGACGCATAAGCCAGGTAATTTTATTTGGCGGCATTGCACTGATCATACTTGTCATGGCCTGTTTTAATTTCACCAATTTAGCCACTGCCCGCGCCTCTACACGAACCAAAGAGATAGGCGTTCGAAAATCTGTAGGTGCCGGCCGGATAGCTATCGGTATCCAGTTTATGGGTGAATCACTTTTCATTTCATTTATCTCCCTGGCTTTCGCTATCGTATTGGTGGCAGCAGTTCTTCCAATGCTGAATGAAATTACCGGGAAATCATTGCATCTTGATTATAGCAACCCCGTTTTAGTAATTGGCGTTATGGGTATTACCCTGCTTTGCGGTTTGCTTGCCGGCATATATCCTGCTTTTTATTTGTCGGCACTCAATACTTCCGCTATTCTAAAAAATAATAAGGTGGTATTGAAAGGAGGAGGTTTTAGAAAAGGCCTGATCGTTACCCAGTTTGCAGTTTCTGTTGTATTAATTACGGGCAGCATAGTTATCTACAGGCAGCTTGGGTATATTTTTAAAATGGACCTGGGATTCAGTAAAGAAAATGTCATCGTTATTCCCCGGAAAGAAGGGTTGAGTAAAAACTATTCTCCGTTTAAAGAGGAATTGCTGCAGATCCCTACGGTTAAAGATGTTGCGTTTGTAGGAAGTAATGTATTCCAGCTACCCATTACCACCACCGATCCTGTATGGCCGGGCAAGCCGGCAAATTCATCCATTTCATTCAAAGTGCTGAGAAGTGATGATGGATTTATTCCGGCTATGAATATCAGGCTTGTGGCAGGAAGAAATTTTTATAGCAACAGGGCGGACTCCTCAAACTATATCATTAATGAGAAAGCGATGCTGGCCATGGGTCTCACCAAACAAAATGTAATAGGCACAAAACTGGAGATGTGGAACGGTAAAGGAGAAATTATCGGTCTTACTGATGACTTCGTTAACGGGAACCTGCACCAGGGTGCAGAGCCGCTCGTTTTAATGTTTACGACAACCAATGGGTCCGATTATTATATTAAGACCATTGAAAATGCCAATGTCAGCCAAACCCTGGCCAGAATTGAGGCGATAGCCAAAAAATATTCACCGGAATATCCTTTTGAATACTCTTTCCTCGACAGCGATTATGGTAAAGAATACAAAACAGAGTCGGTTTTGGGTAAGCTTTCTTTTGGATTTACGTTAGTGGCAATTATTATTTGTTGCCTGGGGCTATTTGGATTGGCCACGTTCGCCGCGGAACAACGTATCAAAGAAATCGGAGTTAGAAAAGTACTGGGTGCAAGCGTATCTGATATTGTTGTTTTACTTTCAAAGGATTTTGCGGGGCTTGTCGTCATTGCCATCATTCTTGCGATCCCGGCGGCCTATTATTTTTCGGACAAATGGCTCCAGGATTTCGCTTACCGGATCAACATTTCAGGGTGGATCTTTGTTTTGGCGGGTATATCGGCATTGCTGATCGCTGTTTTGGCGGTGAGTTTTCAAGCAGTAAAAGCAGCGGTTTCCAACCCGGTAAAGAGTTTGAGAACGGAATAAATTTATTTTAGCCGCTCTTTATTTAACTCATTGCATTGACTACCGCAGCCCGGTTTTGTCTATCGTTTTGCCAAACTGTTTTTAAACTTCGCAAACCGCGAAGTAGATGCAGCCGTATCCGATTTGAACGGGAAATAATCCAGCACATCATATTTCCAGATATTGGTAGGAAATATCACGACAAGATTGGCCGTCTTCTTTCCTATATTTTTAAACGCATGCGGCATACCGGCCGGGATATTAACCATATAGGGAGCTTTGATGGTAAACATCGTATCACTTAATGCGTATAATATTTCGCCGTCCAACAAAACATGTGATTCTTCGCCTTCATGTGAGTGCATAGGCGGGGCGCCATTTGGAAAAGTTTCTGTAACCCCTATCGTGAGGTTTTTGTACCTGTTGCGTCGACCTTCCATTACATGAACATATTCGCCGGGACCAGGATTAATTACCGGCAGATTCTCCAGCTTAACCACATAATCAGAATAATAGACTTTTTCGGGCACGGTAAATGGTCCCGGAACCGTGCGTCTTTCCAGTACTTTTAACTGGTGATGCTGTGCATTTAAAAGTGCAATCACAGAGTCGGCTATTTGTTTGTCTTCTTTTACCAGGAAGGTCATTGGAAATGTTTCTTTTGTACTATCTCCGGTTGTTGTAGCAGACTTGTTTTCTGTTGTCTGGTTTGTACAGGCGGTTATGTATAACCCTGCAACAAAAAGTATGATCAAGGTCTTTGTCATAGTATATTTTTTGTAGTGATTAAAATGATCGGCCCGAAAAACAGAAGGAGGGTAAAATAAAAATTTAATCAGAGAAATGCAAGTACCGTTTACCGGGCTATTTAATCGGTTGAGTAACAGAGTTTTTGGTAGGGCCGTAGTTGCTATTAAACCGCAAAGGCGCGAAGTCGCAAGGTTGCGCAAAGTATCCTATACCCTCGCGTTCCTTTGTGTCCTTGTGTCTTAGCGATTAAGCTTACCAGCCAGTAAATAATGTTGCATCCAAGCCGGGACACTAACGACTAAATACCTGATTATTTACAGCATATCACGATTGTAATAAGTAGCTTTTTCGAACTCCGCCACATTCATCGCAATAAATTTTACATCTGGCAACAATCCGGTTAATGCCTTTACAACAGATCGCGACAGTTCCGCTTTCTGTTCAATCGTTCTTCCTTCCAGCACATGACCGAATACATGGATAAAATCCGTTTGGGTGCTATCCACCAAAAATTTTTTGTAAGCGTTTACGCGCACCTTGATATCGCCACGCACAAATAACCCCGATGCTTTGGTGGTCTCGTACACGAGTTCAAGTAAATCTGTTTCAGATGTTTTGGTCAGGATATTAGCGGAACAATCAATGATAAAATGTGGCATGGGAACCTGTAATTTTATACGCACAAGTTATACCAATCTCTGCGTTTGTGTATTTGGATACAGGGGGTCATAAAAAATATTTAGATTGATGTGATTTATAATTTTTTTCAACACAGAGGCCACAGAGAAAAACAGAGTGCCCTCCGTTTACCTCTGTGGCCTCTGTGTTGAAAAAACGCCAGGCAATTAAACCCCTATCAATTAATCAAGATCGAAAAAAAACTAGATAGAAATCCCCACAGCACCCGTAAAATCAGTATCCTCCATCTCGCAATCAATCAGTGTTGCCTGTTGAAAATTGCATGCCCGAAATTTGGCATCCGCCAGCCCACAGCTTTTTAGTGTGGTATTTTTGAAACTGCTTTGCTGTAGATCGCCATCGGTAAAGATCACTTCCTCAAACAGGGCATTATCAAACATCGCATTATGTGCGTGTATATCGCTGCCATTCACCTGCTTCCATTTGGTACCCCCGCAATTAGCGTTGTCGAGAACGGCGTTTTGTAGGGTTACATTTTTTAAGGCAGCGCCGCTTAAATTGGCCGCGCCCAGGTAGGCATCCCGGAACTCGGTAAGTACCAGTTTATTATTTGACAGATCAGCGCCACGAAGCGATGCCGAACCGAAAGCTGTTTCAGTAAGATTACAGCCCGATAGTTTAGCGCCATCAAAACAGGCATTTGTAAAATTCATGCGCGACAGATCGGCATTGCCCATATCGGCCCTTGAGAAATCAGCGCTTTCCATCAGTACGGGACGGTTGTGCTGTTTAAAAATATTCCATGCCTGCTTATCACCCCATAACTGTTGTATCTGCTTTAATACCGGGGCCCAATATTCGTCGGTAAGACGGATGCCACCGAGTTTGGTATGTTGGAGGCGGCAGGTGGACAGTTCCACGCCGGAAATAAGCGATCCCGACAAATCAGCGCCTGTCAGATCACAATATCGGAGAATGGCTTTTGAAAGATCCAGTCCCGACAGATCGGCCTCGCCGAGCATCATACGTTGCAGGCGCGGTAGTTCCTGTATGGCACGGTTCCATCCCGGTGTATCCGTTTTGAGCAGTTCGACCCAGTCTTTTCTTTCGGTTGGTGCCATAATTATGCTTTTGCTTTTTTATCTTCCTTCTCTTTATTCATGGCCTCATAAGCGATCGTCATTTTGGCCCCATAACCCATGATCTTTTTCTCAATGGCGGCGATATGACCTTCCTCATAATTTTTGAAGTTGGGATCTTTTTCCACCACCTGCGGATCGCCTTCGAGTTCCTGGCCGCGGATCACCACTTTTTTAGATTTGATGGCCATAGCATTGGTGCCGATATCTTTCAGGTCCTTATACTCAGGAATGTCTGAGGCGCGTTTCACCTCTTCCCCAAACATCCTATCGGTTGCCTCAATCAGCCTCGCCAGGTATTTACCTGCCCTGTACACCGCATAATAGGGCAGGTGATGATAGGCGTGCAGCGAGTGTAGTGCATCGCCCACATTCTCATTGGCCGATTGCTGGAACAGTTCTTTGCGGAGATTGTATTTTACCAACGTAAGAGTTTTCTGCGCCACGATAGCAGGATCCTGATCTTTGACATCTTTCTTTTCTTCGGCTTCGCCTTTCGTTTTCAGCTTTTCCAGTTTTTTACTGGCACCCTGGTCCAGTACGGTGTGTTGCACGGCGCCCTCGGATGCATATACTTCGTTGGCATAGGTAAGGGCCTCCGCAATCTTGTTTGCCAGTTGTCTACCCAGGGCATCTATGCGTGTTTGATTCAGCGGCTTAACTGCGCGTACATTATCCAGGCGCAGCCTGATATCTTTTACCTGTACCAGCATCTCTTCATATATCGCATTGGATGCACGTGTTTCGTGCGCCTGTTCCGTATATTTTTCATCAAACGCACTTTTTGCGCCATCGATGAATATCAGTTTTTCTTCCTCTTTTTTAAGGTCGGCGCTCATCTCATCAATCCGTAAGCGGACACGTTCTTTAAAGGCATCGCATTTTTCTTTGGCACCATCCAGTGTTTTTCTTCTTTTCTTTTTTGCAGGACCAGCCGGCATGGCGGCTAATATCTGGTCGCGGTAAGCTTTCCATTGTTCCGCCTCCATGTTACGACATATTTTTACAAGCGACCATTGTTCCATTTCATCATCCCGTTCCTGCGTTGCCTTTTCCGACATTTTTACTTCAGGATTAGGATTGTATTCCATGGTATTGCCTTTCCGTTCACTCTTATCGCCATGTATCCAGTCTGCCGCATATACATTGATGTCGAATACCGTACCCGGATCATACGGCACACTGAAATGCGACCTGAATTCTTTGTTGATCAGTCCCACGGCAATTTCTGTGTTATTGCCACCCGTGGCAAGATCGATATCTGAGGTAACGGCCATCGACCCAACGGGGTCCAGTGTTTTAGCGAGATCCGGATCTTTTGTATCAACACCTTCGTCGGCAAGCCTTTTCTTGACATCATCAGCAACCCCACCCTCTTTTTTTTCTGAGGTCTTCTTTACTTCGGATTTTATTTTCGTAAGTGCGAGATCGGAAAACTCCTTCCATTTCCGCCAGCGCATGTCCACCATTGCATTCATGAGTAGCAGGCTGTTATCGTGTCCGGGTTTATCTTCTTTTTCAATGGCCGAGGGCCATTGACCCATAGTAAGCGCACCCCGCGCTTTAAACCAGTTGGCCTCAAATGGACCACGCAGGATACCCATCATTTCATCGTCGTCTTTTGCCCAGATGTTATAGTTGTCATTCAGTCCCTTTGCTACGTCTTCTACAGATTCTGGATTAAGATAAGTAAGCGCATCGAAAGAATTTTTAGATTCCAGGCCACCCCTGCCGTCAAACTGCGCGACAGGCATACTGGTGTTGATACCGGTTTTATTTTGAACGACCGGTTTAAAAGCCGGTAGACCGGACAACCCCTCGCCTGTTCTTCGTAATTGAGCGGGTGCAGCAAAAGAGCTTCTGTTTTGAACAAAAGGTCCTGCGATCGATTTTTGCTGAACGGGTCTGAATCCGCCCTGTACAGATACAGCCTGTGCGGCAGGAATAGAGTCCCCCCGGAAAGGGTGTTGGTGATCATCGGCTGCATCATTTATTGGTAACTGTGCAGTAGCTTGCGAGGCAGTATCGGCATCCCCATCGGCACCCGGAGGTAAGGCGGTAGCCTGCTGCATTACAGGAATCGCGGGCATACTGGTTCCATTACCCGCTGCTGTGTTTTCGCTTTGCTGCTGCGTTTTTTTTGGCTGGTATGTGTTCTGCGGCTCTACGGGATAAGGTATTGGACACCTAATATACCGCTTTTCACCAGCGGATACAAGCGTAGCAACTATTCCTGCTGTGTAGCGGACCCTGCTTTTCCGGCGGTAGCATCTTGCAGCCTTTTCTTCAGTTCCAGGCCGCCATTGTTTGCCGGATCGTGTTCCAATACCTTGTGTAACAAGGCTTCACAGTTATTTTCATCACCCAGCTGAAAATAACACGCGGCCATATTGAACAATGTACCCGTATCGTCGCCATAAATGTTCATGGAGAGGTTAAAATAATAAATGGCCCAGTCGTATACGTCCATCTGGTACAACAGTAGGGCGATACGGTTGGCCAGGTCGCTGTATTCACCAAGCGGATAGTAATTATCCCAGCAGCGGTTCAGCAGGTTGATCACGTCGATCTTGTCCATCTCATTCATATCATCGGCAAGCTGCACGAGCCGCGGGAGATAGCGGTTGAGCTGGTGACTATCGTAAAGACTTACGCGAAGAACAGACAGCACGGAGGACAAGGGCATTTTTTCAACCTGGTCCTGCAAATGGTTGAATACAGTGTAATAATCATCGGGTCCGGTTTCGGCCACATATTTCCTGTAAGCGATAGCCACCGAACTGAGCGAGGCGGCATCTTTCATAAACAAAAGACAACCCGTATTGATACTGCCGTGCCGGTGTTCGGGAAAAAGCGCTACACCACCACCCATCTCGCAATACAGGGATAGTGCATGGTAATTAACGGTTAGTGAAAAACTGCCATGACGTACAATGCCCGGCGCTTCTGCATACAATACCCGTACGGGAATATGTTCGCCCTTGTCTGCTGTAAGCAGCATCAAACCTTTTTTTGAAAAGGATGCGAGATGCTGCAAGCCGCGCATAGCGCTATCAGGGAAAAGAACATACGCTTCCTCGCAGCCCTTGCGATATTCCTCCAGCAGGTTTTCAAGATAGGGTTCTGCATAATGCGGCTTAAGCGCTTCCCCGTAACCATACGATACGGTGAGGTTTTGCAATTGCTGCGCCGGTTTCATAGAAGCGATATCTTCTTCTGCAGCCAGGGTCACCAGGCAGGGGATAGCATTTTGTTCCTTAATGAAAAAAAGTTCCTGCGGAATACTATCGAAAAGATAATTGGCCACAACGGTCAGCGGCCATGCAAGGGATGCGGTAGAGATGATCTGGCCGGATACCTGTAAGGCAATATCCTGTTGCTGTGTAAGATCAACGATGCCGATATCAAGAAGCCCTTTTTCAATAAATGGCAACATACACGGATGCCCGCGCCAGAAATCCGCATTGCTTTGTGTGAAGTCTGTGATCACATAGCGGAATGCCGCGGGATCTATTTTCGCCTGCCCGCAAAGCCATACGAGCCGCTTTAATAAATAATAGGCGAAGCGTCCGGAGCCACCGCCGATCTCTATGATATAAAACGGTTCTGCAATTGGTTGTTCATGAGGGCCCAGGTCATTGTACAACGCGAAAATGATCTCGGCATAACTGTTGGCGATGCGCGGGTTGGTGGTAACATAATGTGGCACCTCTCCCTGGCGCCATGCTTCAAAACCCATCTGTTCAAAATACAATCGCTGTAGAGACCATATCCGGGAAGAAGAAAAGGGTTGGTTTTGTTCCAGGAAATAGGACATAGTTGATCGTGGCTTTAAACAGATTGTTTGTGTATGGGTTTCAGTTTTTTATTCAATGGTAAATACCAGATTACCACCACTTATTTCTATTTTGGAAATGCTTTTTTCTTTCATGCGGTCCGCCACCAAATATCCTACGCTCTGACCGTTTGCGGTACCCAGCAACACTTCAAATATTTCTTTATTTGCCCGATAGGTGTAACCACTATCCGGCGGTGCCTGGAACATAAGACCAAGCGATTCACCGGTAAAGCCCCGGAGCTCTCCTTTTGATTCTCCGTCGTTGATTTTTTTGTTGTGTTTGGCGATCTCTTCGGTTTTCTTAGCAACCTTGGTTTTTACATCATCCACCCCTTTTACACCGATCCTCATGATGGCGCGTGTTAACCAGTTATTGGGGGTTCGTGTTACCTGTGTGATACCGGGATCGTTTCCGGTTTCAACTTTTGCCTTTCGTGCGGCGTTCCATTGCAGGTAGAACACATCCGCATTGGTTACCAGAGATTTATCCGCACGTACATTTTCTGATGCGGTCACCGCGCCGGTTGCCAGTGTGTATGTGTTGATATAAAGACCGGAAGCGCCCTTGCTTGATACAGTCACGGTTCCTTTTTCCCTTACTTCGAAAGTGGTTGTCATGTTGGCGAACTCTTCTTCGGCGGCCCCTTTGCTCTTCGCGTCCCTTAGTTTGGGCGGGGCTATATCGTCTTGTTTTTTTTCATCACCACCACCGATAAAGGCCGCCAATTGTTCGCCTTTCTTTTTAGCATGTAAAAATTGCTCCATAATCTTTGCCATGGGGTCCTCTACTTTAGCGGCATTTTCTTCATCCTGCCGGGTTGAATCGCCTTTTATGAGTCCATGCTCCTTTTCTACGGCGATCTGCGCTTCCAGCTCTTCAATGATTGCACGTTTTCTTTTTTTGATATCGGTTGTTTTCTCTTTATTCTTATCCTTCCAGCTTTTGGTGGTTCCGAGCATTTTTTCGAGTATGTCCTTTTTCTTCGTATCGTCCGCCTCTGCCTCATATTTTTTAACGGACTTGATAAGGGCAAACCATACACGACCCCGGAACCAATGAGAGCCAGCCTTGGCCTCACTAAGCAGGTCTTTGGACGAAAATGCCAGCCGCTGTACAACAGGGCTAACCGATGGTTCTATCGCTCTTCCTTTTTCCTGTAGTACGGGCTTGGCACCAAACCGTTGTATGGCATTATAGACCCCCGTTCGTTGCCGAACGGATGTGTTTTCTTTTTGTGACCCATCCACCCCGCTGCCATCACCATCCATTGTTTTGGCCTGAAATACAGGAACCGCCGGTAACGATAATCCGCTGGCACCCACAACCGTTTCTGCTGATTGAGCTGTTTGCGTTTGTGCGGATTTTATATGTTCTTGGGTTGACAAGAATAAAAAATTGAATATTGGACGACAGGTACGGGGGATGGGCCTGACGGATAAATATACTTTTCTTTTCTGGCTATTTATAACCAGGCGGCGGGGTTTCGGGATGAAATTTTACATTGCATATCCAAGCACAGCATGAATGTTACCGCCACAGCGATTTGTCGCACTAAAAATAAAGGACATGAAAAAACTCACAGTATTCATTTTGTTGACTGGCCTGTCCGCAACAGCATTTTCGCAATCAAATGATCCGCGCTATGATAAAGCGATGGCGGATTCGCTGGGAGGCGATGATTATGGGATGAAGATGTACACACTGGTGATCCTGAAAACCGGCCCGGCCAATATTGCGAAAAAAGAAACAGTTGATAGTTTGTTCGGCGGTCACATGAGCAATATGGGTCGACTGGTAGCGGCCAACCAATTGGTAGTAGCTGGTCCGCTGGGGAAAAATGACAAACAGTACCGCGGCATTTTTATCCTGAATGTAAAAACGGTGGAAGAGGCCAACGCAATACTGGTCACTGATCCCGCCATAAAAGCGGGTCTGCTCGAGGCGGAGATTATTCCCTGGTATGGCTCTGCCGCTCTGCCCACCTACCTGAAGGCGCATGAGCGGATCATGAAAAAGAAAATGTAGGTATCGTTGCAATCAGTAGGTTGCGAATAAATATTAGTACGAATAAAAACAGCTGCTCATGACAGCCACCAAACAGATAGCGCTCATCGCCAAATTATCAAAACCGGCACATCGTGCGCTGGCCGCTGCGGGGATACGCACATTGCAGCAATTAAGTAAATGGACGGAGAAAGACTTTTCAGCATTACACGGTGTGGGTCCGAAATCTGTAACAGAGCTAAAACTGTTACTGAAAGACAACGGGTTAAATTTTGCTGTAAAAAAATGATGGGATCCGGTATGTAAATCAGGGATGGTTGTTTAACTTAGATAATCCCCCGTTACAATAAACATATTGTATGGAGTTCACAACTACCGACGGAAAGCTTGTTGTTAATGAACAGCTTATCCAGCAAAAAAGACTGATGTTTTCTTACAAAAGAAACCAGTGGATCTTTGTTTTTCTCTTTTTGTATTTTTCAGAGAAGTATTATAACCAAATAGAAAGAACCATTGCAAACCCTAAAACAATGAACTGGGTAGGCATTATTTTAATAAGCATCATCTTCCTGCTGTTGCTTGTAGTGATTATCGATGCGCTTTTTTTAAGAAGCTGGGCCAAAACCATCGCGATACGCGAGATAAAAAGTATACAGACAGAGATCTCAGACGAAGGTCTTGAAACCGCCGTTATATTGAAGCTTTTCAGCAGGCGATACAAACGATACGAATTCCGGACGCTTGAAAAACAGGCAGAGGGCTTTGTTGACATGCTTCTTTCGCAAAACCCGGCATTAACGGTAACCCCAGTAAAACCCTGAACTAAATCACATTATTCGGGACGCACCATTTGCCGGTAAGAGTGCTGCAATTTTGTATATTGCATATCCCAACAAAGACTCCGTAGCTCAGTTGGTAGAGCAGCTGACTCTTAATCAGCGGGCCGAGAGTTCGAGTCTCTCCGGGGTCACTTATTCAGCCGGATAATAGCGCGCTATCTTTTAACACCTTAGTGTCTTAGTGATTCAGTTTTTTTTGAACCACTAAGACACTAAGGCACAAAGAAAGCACGAAGAATATACCATCCAATTGAAACACTGTAGTAACTTGTTGTTATAAAGCTTCCGTATGCTGCACCAATTTTTATTACTGCTTGTGATTCATTTTTCTTCCGTGACATCACTGCCACAGTCAGAAACCTACCGCTGTCTTCCCTGCGGACAGGATTGCGATAACAAAACCTATACAAAACCCGGCAGCTGTTCCTCCTGTCACATGGAGCTGGTAAAAAGCAATACTGTTTCTTTCAAAAATATTCCGCCATCTGCTATCTGTGAGTATATCAAAACACACCCATCAACTGTTTTGCTGGATGTGCGCACAAAGGAAGAATTTAACGGAACGGCCAGCCCCAATTACGGCACGCTGAAAAATGCGATCAATATACCGATACAACAACTGGAAAACCGTGTAGCAGAACTGGATAAGTATAAAGGACGAGAGATATTGGTATTCTGCTCACACAGCCACCGCAGCCCAAGGGCCAGTCACCTGCTTACACAGAAAGGATTTACCAAGGTGGTCAACCTTTCGGGCGGCATGAGTGAAGTGGGCAATGTGCCGTGCAAAAAATAGATGATGATACTTCAAAAAAATACCCGGCTGGTAATTGTATCGGCGCTGTTACTCATCTGCGTGTTCTCAAAAGCACAGCAGGAGAAACCGTTTAAGGCCATCGCTTTTTATACAGCGAAAGAAGATCTTGCGCATATCAGTTATGTACACGAGGCCAACGACTGGTTTTCGCAGATGGCCATAAAACATCATTTCACGTATGATTCTACCAACGACTGGAGTAAACTGAATACCTCATTCCTTTCCGCATATCAGGTGGTCATCTTTCTCGATACCCGTCCCGAAGCGCCGGAGCAGCGGCAGGCGTTTGAAACCTATATGAAAAATGGCGGCGGCTGGATGGGTTTTCATTTTGCCGCATTTGCCCTTACGCCGTCAAAGTACCGGCAGGATTGGGACTGGTACCACAACGAGTTTATTGGTGCGGGACAATATAAAAGCAATACCTGGCGACCCACATCCGCTATTCTGCGGGTAGAAGAGGTTAAACACCCGGCTACAAAAAATCTGGCACCAACCATCAAAACAGCGCCTAGTGAATGGTATCGCTGGGAAAAGGACCTGCGCACAAATGCGGATATCAAAATATTGCTTAGCATCGACTCAACCAGTTTTCCGCTGGGTACCGGTCCCAAACAACATGAGATCTGGCACAGCGGTTACTACCCTGCCGTATGGACGAATACAAAATACCGGATGATCTATTTCAATATGGGTCATAACGATATGGATTATGGCGGCACCAACCGGTCATTATCTTCCACATTCAGCAGCCCGCAACAAAATCAATTATACCTGGATGCCATTTTGTGGCTGGGAAGGAAATAAACGAAACCATTATGTCAACGATTCCCGCAGAGATCTTGTCAAAATTACAGCAGCCATATACACTTTCCGGGGAGCAGGTTGCGTATTACCGTGAAAACAAATACATCAAACTCAAACAGGTGCTTGATGCAGAAACGGTTGCATACTTTAATAAAGTGATCAGCGAAAAAGTGGCAGCGATCAACAAAGTGCAAACTACCGTTTCAGAAAGAGACACTTACGGAAAAGCGTTCCTGCAACTGTTTAATTTATGGAGAGAAGACGAAGAGATACGTGAGCTGGTGTTTAGTAAACGCCTCGGAAAAATTGCCTCGGACCTGATGGAAACAGAAGGTGTAAGACTGTACCACGACCAGGCGCTGTTCAAGGAAGCCGGTGGCGGCATTACACCCTGGCACGCGGATCAATACTACTGGCCGCTGGCAACGGATAACACCATTACCGCATGGATACCGCTGCAGGAAACGCCGCTGGAAATGGGACCGGTTGAGTTCAGCGCCGGTAGTCATCATATTGTAGAAGGAAGAGAGCTGGCCATTGGCGATGACAGCGAAATACTGATACAGCAACGGTTGCGTGTAACCGATTACCGTCATGTTAAGGAAGCGTTCGATCTTGGTGAAGTGAGTTTTCATTCCGGCTGGGTGTTTCATCGCGCCGGCGCCAATACCTCAGGACAGATGCGAAAAGTGATGACCATTATTTATATGGACAGTCGCACCCGGCTCAAACAACCCGAGAATGATAACCAGAGAGCCGACTGGGAAACCTGGTGCCCGGGTGCTGTGGTGGGTGAAGAGATCGATACGCCATTGAATCCCATAATCTAACTCTGTGCAACTCTGTGTCCTCCGTGCCTCTGTGGTAAAGCCTTCGCTTCGATCGATGGAGGATGTTCTTTACCACAGAGGCACGGAGGACACAGAGTTGCACAGAGGGATTAATCAGCAATAAAAGAAATCTTCGCATTTGCATAAGCCGGCTTCTTTACTTGGGCGCGCAGAGTTTTAAAAGACTCGTAGGGCCCTTTTACAGACAACATATTCACCAGCCAGGAAGGCAGCGATCCGCCGGGATCGACTTGTAGTTCATATTCCACATGTATCCTGTTTTTAGCGATGGTGCGGATGGTCCATTTGCCAACGGATTCTTTTATTCGCACAATGTCTTTTTTTTCAGGAACGAATAATGAAACATTCTCTGCATTGATCGTGATGATTTTTGTTGCGGGGTCCTGTATCACTTTAATATGGGATACAAAATCGCGGTTGGCTGTCGGCCAGGGAAAACCGATCTCGGAGTAATAATATAATTCGGAGGGCGAAACGGTTTTTACCACCGCACATGACTTTGTACTATATAGCCAGTCGGTACATGCGCTGATATCCAGTATCACCGCCACCAGTTGCGAAGCGGTCGCGTCAAAATCCGATTCCATTTTTAAGGCATTGATCTTGGTTCCCGGAACCTGGCGGGAATAGGTTTTGATGCCATCTTTTGCTGTGCCGGGCTTCCATTCCTGGGCATTTACGCTGGTTACCAGGCAGAGAATCAGGAGGGTATGCAGTGCGCGTTTAGGCATAAGGTCAAATTTAGCCGCAGATTTGCAGATTGGGAGATGACAACCGCGAAACTGCGGCTAACATCCCGTTAAATTTGTCGACGACCCAGGTATTAATACGCTACCGGGCAAAAAAATCCTCCCCTAGCTTCGCTAAACCGCAATAAAGGCTAAACTAAAAGCGTTAGCTAAAAAAATACTAAAAAAATTAGTGTGTATAAATAAAAACCCCTACTTTTATCCTCCCATTATAAATTACCCACTTAAATTCTAAACAATGAGTAACGCAGAAAAGCTGAAGGCACTAAAACTGACGATAGACAAGATTGACAAAGATTACGGCAAGGGCAGCGTAATGATGATGAATGAAAAAAGCCAGGACCCTATGGAAGTTATCTCCACCGGTTCTATCGGTCTGGATGCTGCGCTGGGTGTGGGCGGATTGCCCAAGGGTCGTATCATTGAAATATATGGTCCGGAATCTTCGGGAAAAACCACGATTGCCACGCATGTCATTGCGGAAGCGCAGAAAAAAGGTGGGATGTGTGCGATCATAGATGCGGAACACGCATTTGACAGTTCTTACGCGATGAAACTGGGTGTAGATGTAGATAATCTCCTGATCTCTCAACCCGATTATGGTGAGCAGGCGCTGGAGATCGCCGACAGGCTGATCCTTTCCGGCGCACTGGATGTGGTGGTGATCGATTCTGTTGCCGCACTGGTTCCGAAAAGTGAACTGGAAGGCGAAATGGGCGACAGCAAAATGGGGCTGCATGCAAGATTGATGAGCCAGGCTTTGCGTAAGCTGACAGCCACGATCGCCAAAACAGGAACGATCTGTATTTTCATCAACCAGCTGCGCGAAAAGATCGGTGTGATGTTTGGCAACCCTGAAACCACTACCGGCGGTAATGCATTGAAGTTTTATGCTTCGGTACGTTTGGATATCCGTCGTATGTCACAGATCAAAGATGGCGATGCGGCGATAGGGAATCATGTAAAAGTAAAAGTGGTTAAAAACAAAGTGGCCCCGCCTTTCCGTGCGGCTGAATTCGATATCATTTTTGGAGAAGGCATCAGCAAGCTCGGTGAGATCATCGACATGGGCGTGGAACTGGGTATTGTGCAGAAAAGCGGCTCATGGTTCAGCTATGAAAGCAATAAACTCGGGCAGGGACGCGACGCGGTAAAATCATTACTGCGCGACAACCCCGAAATGGCCGCAGAGATCGAAGGAAAGATCAGGACCAAGCTGAATGATGTAAAACTGGCGGCGGAAGCATAAATTTTTTGGGTGGGTTAGTTAGTATAAAAGTCACGCGGGAGCGTGACTTTTTGTTTTTGGGCGTGGGGGTTCAAATCAACTTAAATGGCAGTTCGATAGTATGCGCGGGATTATTTTTTGCCACAGAAGGCACAGATTAATACAGACAATCAGTGTTAATCTGTGCCTTCTGTGGCTACTATCTTTTTATAAACTGAAACTGACCTACTACGAAAAATGAAAGAAACCCGGCCGGGGAAGAAATAAGGAAAATCATAAATAATAATCCGGTTTATCATAAATAATAGAAAAACACTGATTCGAAATAGCAATTACTCATTAAACATGCCAATATTATTGATGTATTCTTCGAATCGCTGTTTATTCATTTGTTACATTTAGCGGGATAAATTCAAAATGCGTTGCTTTATTTCCTAATCAAATTACCTGTAAGACTGGCGCTGGCGATCTTTTGTCGGCGCATCATTGCGCGGTCGCCGGTGGGTTTCGGGCTTGATGGACCATTGCTGATCACGGCCAATCACCCCAACTCTTTCCTGGACGCGGTCATTATCGGGTCGAGATTTAGCCGGCCGGTACACTTCCTCGCCCGTGGCGATGCGTTCCGGAAACCCTGGCACAACACCCTGCTCAGGCTGCTGAACATGATACCCGTTTACCGGCTTAGCGAAGGAAAAGATAACCTGCACAGAAATGGAGACGCTTTTGAACGGTGCAAAGAGATTCTTTCACAAAATGGGATCGTGCTCATTTTTATTGAAGGGATTTCTGTGAATAGTCACGAATTACAACCTTTTAAAAAAGGTGCCGCCCGTATCGCGATCGAAAACAGCCACCTGGAAAATTTCAGGACACTGCCTTTGGGAATAGCCTATAGTTCACTCGATCGCCTGGGCAAAACCATTTGTATCGAAACAGTAGCCGCGATACCCGTACAAACACTTCTTCCCTATGAAGAAGAAGCAAGAAATATGCGGTATTTCAATGAGCACCTGTTTGGAGAAATCAAAGGACTCGTAAATATTCCTTCGCAAAATGACCAGGGAAAGAGTAAAACAAAATGGGTATTGCTACTTCCGGCCTTTTTGGGATACCTGCTACACTACCCGTTCTATTCACTAATAAGCAACCTGGTGTATCAAAAAACAAAAGGCACTATCTTTTATGATTCAGTACTGTTTGGTGTTTTGCTGATCCTGTACCCATTGTATGTATTGATACTATGTTTGGCGATCGGACTATTCAATGTCCCTTTCCTGTTGTTAATATCCATCTTTTTACTGCACCCATTAATGGCATGGGCGGCAGTCCGTTTCTTTAAATAATTCCTCTCTGCGCAAACTCCCTGTCCTCCTGTTCTCTGCGGTGAAATAAACGTCTCGATATTCAGCGTGCCTGAATAAGCACAGCTTTTTCACCGCAGAGAACAGGAGTTACAAGAGTTTACGCAGAGAAGGCGGTTACCTTACCCTTGCTATCTGTATAAATACCAAAGACAACAGATGAAAGGCATTGTATTACGTCCCTGGCAGAAACAGGATGCGCAGGAGCTGGCGCTGGTGGCCAATAACCGTGATATCTGGAACAATGTGCGCGACAGGTTTCCCAGCCCCTATACCGTGATGGATGCCCTGCAATGGATCTCTCATGTAAATGAACAGCAACCCATGGTAAACTTTGCCATCGTGTACAATGGAGCCATTGCCGGCAGTATCGGCTGTGTGCCGCAGGAAGATGTGGCCAGGAAAACGGTGGAGATCGGCTATTTTTTAGGCGTGAATTACCATGGAAAAGGAATCGCGTCAGAAGCGATCATTTTGTTGCTCGATTTCATCCGTACCAAAATGGATGTTGTGAGGATCTATGCCCGTGTATTCGAAAACAACAAAGCATCGATGAAAGTGTTGCAGAAAACGGGATTTTACCTCGAATCCATCCAACGCAAAGCAGTGGTGAAGAATAACCAGGTGATGGATGATTATGTTTGGGTAAAACTCATTTGAGCAAGGCATAATTTTTTTAATACCTTTTCAAAAAAATTATGCGCTGGCAGGGAGGACGTGAAAGCTCTAATGTAGAGGACCGCCGTGGAATAAGCGGCGGACTGATGGCCGGCGGCGGTATCGGTGCTGTGATCCTTGGATTATTGTACCTGTTCCTGGGTGGCGACCCGTCAGAGTTGGGTAACCAGGCCCTGCGACCGCAAACCGAAAATGCAGCCCCGCGGAGTCCGCAGGAAGAGCGGCTCGCTTCTTTCTCAAAAGTGGTACTTGGATACACAGAAGAAGTATGGACCGAGATATTCAGAGAGAATAACACTACTTACACCGAACCCAAACTGGTATTATTTACAGAACAAACACAATCCGGCTGCGGCTTTTCCAGCGCGGCAACCGGCCCTTTTTATTGTCCCGGCGACGAGAAAATATACATCGACCTTTCTTTTTTCAATGACCTCGAAACCCGTTTCCGTGCATCGGGCGAATTTGCCAAAGCGTATGTGATCGCACACGAAGTGGGCCATCATATACAAAAACTGATGGGTACATTTGACCGTGTGGCAGAGCAGCAGCAACATCTCAGCGAAACAGGCGCCAACCAGCTCTCTGTAAAAGTGGAGTTACAGGCTGATTTTTATGCCGGCGTATGGGCCAACCGCGCGCAAAAAATGAAACAGATACTGGAAGAAGGCGATATAGAATCCGCACTTAGCGCCGCAAATGCTATTGGTGACGACAGGCTGCAACAGCAAAGCAAGGGCTATGTGGTACCGGATGCCTTTACACATGGCACTTCACAGCAACGCATGTACTGGTTCAAAAAAGGCTTTGAAACAGGGGATATCAGACAAGGGAATACTTTTACTTCGGATAAATAGGGTCAAGGCACAAGAAACAAGGTACAAGTCACAGGAGTATCTCTGTGCAACTCCGTGTTCTCTGTGTCTTGTGGTAAAGCCTTCGCAACAATTAAACTGCTACTAAAACATAACTGTAATTATGAGAAACCTCCTCATCCTCGCCACCATGCTGTATGGCAGCGCTTTATTTGCACAGGATACCATCACCACCAAAGACATACAGTCTGCCGCCAAACTGCTCGACCTGAATTTCACGCAGAAAGAAATGGAAACCATGTATGATGGCGTAACAGACAATCTGTTGGTCTACCGGCTCATGCATAAACAGTCTCTCAACAACAATGTACCCATGAGCCTCTGGCAAAGCCCTGTTTTGCCGGGAATGCAGTTCAATGAAAAACAGGAGACGGTGAAATGGAACATCCCTAAAATATCAATGCCATCCGATAAGAATGAACTGGCCTACTACAGTTTATTACAACTCGCTTCCCTGGTCAAAAACAAAAAGATCAGTTCTGTAGAATTAACCCGGTTCTTTATCGACCGGATAAGAAAATACGGCGACAGTCTTCAATGCGTGATCTCCGTAACAGAAGAAATCGCCATGCAGCAGGCACAACAGGCCGATGCAGAAATCGCCGCAGGGAAATACAAGGGTCCGCTGCATGGCATACCGTATGGATTAAAGGACCTGTTTGCCGTAAAAGGAACCAAAACCACCTGGGGCGCGGCACCGTATAAAAACCAGACAATAGAAGAAGATGCATTTGTGTACACGCAATTAAAAGAAGCGGGCGCGGTACTGGTGGCCAAATTTACATTAGGCGCCTTGGCCATGGGTGATTACTGGTATGGCGGCCGAACAAAAAACCCCTGGAACACCACCACCGGATCATCGGGTTCATCTGCGGGGTCGGCTTCTGCTACTGTAGCCGGCCTGGTTCCGTTTGCGATTGGTACAGAGACATGGGGTTCGATCGTTTCACCCGCATCCACCTGCGGGGCCATCGGGTTGCGCCCAACTTTCGGCAGTATCAGCCGAAGCGGGGCGATGACATTAAGCTGGAGTCTTGATAAAGTGGGTCCTATCTGCCGCAGCGCAGAAGATGCGGCTGTAATATTTAATTATATACATGGAACGGACGGCTTAGATATGAGTGCGGTGAACAAACCGTTCAATTACAAAGCAAATACAGATATCAAAAAACTGAAAGTTGCCTATACAAAAAATTATTTCGACCGCATAACAGATACCAGCCGCAATGAATGGAAAGTATTGGAGGCTTACCGCCAAATGGGTGTTGAACTGGTACCCGTGGTTTTTCCCGACAACGATGTGTACAAATTCAATATCATGGATATCGTCATTAGCGCAGAATGTGCGGCGGCATTTGATGAATTTACGCGCAACAATATTGATGATGAAATGACACGGCAGGAAAAATCTGACTGGCCCAATAGCTTTCGGGTATCCAGGCTGATGTCGGCAACAGAATACATCAATGCCAACCGGCATCGTTATCTGCTGATGCAGAAAGTAAATGAGCTGATGAAAGACATTGATGTATTGATCTGTCCTACCCGTGGCAGCGGCAACCAGGGCGCTATCACCAATCTAACCGGTCACCCGGTAGTATGTGTTCCCACGGGGTTTGATAAACGGACCAATCTTCCTACAAGCATTACGCTGATCGGGAAGCTGTATGATGAAGCGACTATTTTAAGCGCGGCCAAAGCGTACCAGGATGCTACGCAATGGGATGAGATGCATCCGCCGCAATTCAAATAACGTTCAATAAGTCCCTAAACCTCTGCGTAAACTCATGTAACTCCTGTTCTCTGCGGTGAAAATTCGTTTTGACATTCGGGCTAGTCGAGTTGCAGGCGTTTCTTCACCGCAGAGAACAGGAGTTACATGAGTTTACGCAGAGAAGAAAATACAGTAAATTGCAACAACATATTATGCAACGCATTAACGAAAGAAGTCAATATGAAATATGTACTTGCTGTTATCACAATTTTCTTTTGTACACAGTTGACCGCGCAGGACCCATTCTCGCAGTATCAAAGAAAAGCACTGATCCGCGGGAAAGATACTTTGCATTACAGGATCTTATATCCATCGGGATATAAAAAGAACAAAGCCTACCCACTGATCGTTTTCTTACATGGTTCTGGCGAACGCGGCAACGATAATCAGGCGCAACTGACACATGGCGGAAAATTATTTGTGCGTGATGATATCCGTAAGAATTTCCCGGCCATTGTTGTTTTCCCGCAATGTCCCAAAGACAGCACCTGGACAAGAAACAGGCGCATACCCAATACGGACCAGCGGGAGTTTTTTTCTGAACAGGATCCCCCTGTACCACAACAACTCGTGAAAATACTGGTTGATAGTCTCGCGGATAACCGGCTTGTCAATACAAAACGAATGTATATCGGCGGACTGTCGATGGGCGGTATAGGTACTTATGATATGCTGGGTCGTAATCCGGGGAGGTTTGCGGCGGCATTTTCTATTTGCGGTGCCTGCAATATTCCCTGGTTCCTGGAACATGCGGGAAATGTTCCGTTATGGATCTTTCATGGTGCGTTGGATAATGTGGTGTCGCCCGAATCCAACCGCGAACTGTTCAAGGCGTTGATGACAAGGGGTACACCCAATGTGATGTACACAGAATATCCCAAAGCCGGTCACAACAGTTGGGACTCTGCTTTTGCGGAACCGAAACTGCTTCCCTGGTTATTCTCCGATAGAAAAAGAAGAAGGAAGTGAAAAAACAATTTGTATGGATCGCCATCCTGTTATGCGCATGCTCGTCTGCACGTAACATAAATACAGACCAGAAGAGCAGCATCAGCGGATTACAGCTGCTTAGTGAATATGTTGTTCCGTATAACCTGCAGGTGAAAGGAACCGTGATGGGGGGATTATCGGCGATAGACTATGATGTAACGAATAAGGTCTATTATTTAATATGTGATGATCGTTCCGACAGGAATGCGGCACGTTTTTATACAGCCCAAGTACATATCGGTAACGGGAAGATTGACAGTGTAACGTTTGTAAATGTTACCAGCCTGCTGCAACCTGATGGAACGGTGTACCCGAACACAAGACAGGATCCCGCTAAAACGCCGGACCCTGAGGCAATGCGCTACGACCCTGTACGAAAACAACTTGTCTGGTCAAGTGAAGGGGAAAGAATCATAAGAGGCAAGGATACGGTACTCACCGATCCCTCTATCGTTATCATTTCTCCCGAAGGAAAATTCATCGACACTTTTTCTCTTCCCGCAAATATGCGGATGCATGCAATTGAAAAAGGTCCGCGTAGAAATGGTGTATTGGAAGGCATGAGTTTTGCCGACGGCTATCAAACACTTTATGTAAATGTAGAAGAACCTCTCTATCAAGATGGCCCCCGGGCAGAGACAACACCCGGGAACGCGTGGATACGGATTTATCAATTTGATACAAGAACAAAAAAGAATACGGCACAGTATGCCTATCAACTGGATCCGGTTGCCCACCCTTCCGTTCCCGCAGATGCGTTTAAAGTAAATGGCGTTCCTGATATATTGTCTGTAGGGAAAGATAAAATGATCGTAATGGAAAGGTCCTATTCAACAGGGAAACTTGCGTGTACCATTAAATTATTTTTAGTTGATCTTACCGGGGCAGAAAATATCATCAACAATCCATCACTCAAACAAAATCCGCCATCACGTTCATTAACAAAAAAATTGTTGCTGAATATGGATGCGCTTGGTATGTATGTAGACAATGTGGAAGGGTTCACATTCGGACCCATATTACCCAATGGCCACAAAACAATACTATTGGTGACGGATAATAATTTTGACCCCCTCGAAAAAACACAATTCTTTCTTTTTGAAGTAATCCCCTGATGCGAAAACTGCTGATCATATTCTTTACGCTTTGTGTACTGATTTCCTGCAAAGAGGAAAACACGACAACGCCGCATGTCATTATAAAAACAGCCAAGGGAGAAATTGAAATAGAACTCTATCCATTGCGGTCACCTAAAACAGTAGCGGCATTTTTATCTTATATAGATTCGGGTTATTACAACAACGGAAGTTTTTATCGTGTACTGAATGATGAGAACCAGCCATCCAATGCGCCCAAAACAGAACTGATACAGGGGGGTATCTGGAAAACCAACCACCAGAAAGCCGCAGCGATTCCCGGTATACCGCATGAGTCTACGCAGCAGACAAAGCTCCTGCACACGGATGGCGCCATTTCTCTTGCACGCCTTGAACCAGGGACTGCCGGTACTGAATTTTTTATCTGTATCGGTAAACAACCGGGCCTTGATCATGGCGGTGAAAATATTGCCGACAAACAAGGCTATGCTGTTTTCGGCAAAGTGGTCAAAGGCATGGATATTGTCAGGAAAATCTACCGGCAGAATGAGAGCGACCAGTATTTTGATCCGCCGGTGGCGATCTTCGATATTGCGCGCCAATAAAAACCTGAAAATTGAATATTGAGCGTTGATTATTGAGCATTTAATTTTCAATAATCAACGCTCAATGTTCAATTTTCAACGGTTCTGTGTTGACAATCAGCGTCCTTAACAATCCTCTCACAAATAATTAGCACACCCTTACCAAACCCCGGCATACTGATTGCGTCATATAGATTGATAAAACGCAAAATATGAACAGCATTAAAAAGTTACCGTGGTTAATGGGCGTTGTTCTGGGCATGTTCGTTATAAGCAGTTGCGGAAGCGCTGCGCACATACAGAAAGACGATTCCTATAATTTCAGTAAGATCAGGTCTTATGCATGGGTGAATGGTACGCAGAAAGAAAAAGGCGAAACCGTTTCCAGTACCAGAAAAACAGACCTTACCGGTCAGAAAATCCGTACCAATATAGACCAGAACCTACAGGCGAACGGCTGGGTACTGAACAACCGTAACCCCGATGTGTTACTGGTGTATGATGTAGATGTACAGAGAGAGGACCGTAATGTAAGCAACCCCGTGTATTCAACACCGACCACACGCTGGTTCTTTAACCCGTATGCAAGAAGGTATGTACCTGTGTATTATCCTTCGCAGTTTTTGGGTTATGATAATCAGACACAAAGCGTAAAAGAAAGTACGCTCACGCTTACCATGACAGATGCCGATACAGATAAAACCATCTGGCAGGGATGGACCACAACTGAAATGAACGGAAGACATCTTTCCGATCGCGCGATCGCAAGTAATGTAAAAGCGATCCTGAAGAAACTTGATAAATAATCCCCCGTTTTAGAATCCAATAAATAAAAGTCATCTGCTATAATAAGCAGGTGACTTTTGTATTTCATCGATCCCTAATTAATAAACTCTCTGTGTACCTCTGTGCCCTTTGGCCTCTGTGGTAAAGAACACCCTCCATCGATGGGAGCGAAGGCTTTACCACAGAGGCACAAAGGGCACAGAGGTACACAGAGGCCGGGATTAATTTTTACCAAGCTCATCAAGCCTTGACTGCAGTAATTTTTTCTCTGCAATAGAAGGCGTGAGTTGCTGTGCTTTGGACAGGTATTCTTTTGCCTTGATAGTATTGCTCAAACGTTTATAGAGATCACCGAGTACGGCGCTGTATAAATGATCGGTGCGCAGCAACTGGTCGATGTGATGGATAGAAAGTATCGCAGCAATGGCCGCTTCTGTTTCTCCTGTTTGCGCCAGTACCACGGCGCGGTTGAGTTCGGTAACGGGTCCGGGCCTGGCTGTAATAAGCAGGTCATACAACTGTAAAAGTCTTTGCCAGTTTGTTTTTTCGAAACTGTCCGTCATACAATGTTCGGCAGCTATGGCAGCTTCAATATGGTAAGCGGTGATGGCATTGCCGGAAGAAGAATTATTCAGGTAATTGAATCCTACTTTTATCAGTTCCCTGTCCCACAGACCCCTGTTCTGTTCGCGTAAGAGAATAATTGTGTTGTCTGTATTGATACGGCTGTCGAATCTCGCGGCATGTAAACACATAAGCGCCAGCAATGCATGGGCAACAGGATCATTTACGAGTTCGTGTTCCGTCAGCAGTTTACAGCAGCGCATGGCTTCGGCACAGAGATCGCGGCGGATAAGTTCATCGGCCTTTAGCGAATTGTATCCTTCATTGAATAAAAGATACAGCACGGTGTAAACCGTATCAAGCCGTTGCCGCAGATCTTTGCCGGCAGGAATTTCCAGCGTAACACGGTTATCTCGCAGGAATGTTTTGGCGCGGGAGATCCTTTTCTGAACAACCGATTCATTCGTTACCAATGATCTTGCGATCTCGGGCATCGAAAAAGCAGATACAATCTTTAGTGTGAGCGCTACCTGGTCCTCCTGCTTTAAAGAAGGATGGCAGCAGGCAAAAATCATCCGTAACTGGCTGTCTGCAATTTCCTGTGAATGAAAGAACTGTTCGGCAGACGCTTCGAGTTCAGCAAGATCCTGCTGGCTGAAACGGTCATGCAATTTTTTTCTCCTGACAAGATCGATTGCCTTGTTCTTTGCGGTCTGTAATAACCAGGCTTCCGGGTTTTCGGGAGGGCCATTGATCTTCCAGGCCTGCATGGCTTTGATAAAAGCATCCTGTACCACATCTTCTGCAAGCTGCAGGTTGGACAGCCCGAGAAAATGGGTAAGAATGGCGACCATTTTTCCCGCTTCATGGCGGAAAAGATGGTCGACCAGTCTATCAGTATGATCCATAGCGTTCATTGCTTACATCATTCCTTCATCAAAAACCATTACATCGCGTATTTCCACGCTTCCGCCATGCGAAAGATCGGGACAACCTTTGGCGATTTCTGTAGCGGCTTCAATGGACTCAGCGTTCACAATAAAGAACCCGCCAACGATCTCTTTGCTTTCAGCAAAAGGGCCATCGGTGACTACATTGTTTTTTTGAAGTGTTAGTCCCGATGGCAGCAACGCCTCACCGGCCTTGTAAGTACCGTTGTTCTGTAGCGCCGTTACCCATCCGAACCATTTTTCCATATTTTGCTGCATTTCTTCGGGAGAAGCGGTTTGCGGATCGAGGCCGCCGCGGAAAATGAACATAAAACTTTTCATAAGTCGTGTTTTTGATTGATAAATAAGATTACGCAGAAAAGACGAACGGGGTGGTACCGTTCAGACAAAATCATAGAAATTTTTTTAGCCAGGCTATTTTGGGGTTAGTAAAGCATCCATTTGGACTATACTATCCTTTGGGGGCCGGTATTATATTCATCCGCACTATAAACCCAGCACAATGCGAAAATTGCCTGTAAAATGGATACTTGTGTATGTATTGGTTCCCCTGTTGGCACCTGCGCAAACGCCGGAACTAGTTCCTTACCGTAAAGGAAATAAATGGGGGTTTGCAGACGCCCAAAAGAAAATAATCATACCGGTCAAATATGATTCCGTTGCCCCTTTTTCGGAGGGGATGGCGGCAATACGAATGGGTACCCACTGGGGGTTTGTTGACGCGACAGGCAAAGAAAAAATAACACCAGCTTATCATGTGGTTCGGCCCTTTGAGGATGGCAAATCGGTTGTGACAATAGACCGGTTTGGTCGAAAGCAGGGAGTCATCAATAAAAACGGCGTTGTGCTGGCAGAGGTGAAATATGATCTGATCTTTCCCGTTTCCAAAATCAGCAGATGGATGCGGACGCGCCAGAACAGCCTTAACGGTATAATTGATTCCAGTGGAAAAGAATTGGTGGCGCCAAAGTACACAAATATCTACGAGCTGAAAGACGGAATGGCGAAAGTGCAGTTGAAAGAGAAGTACGGGTTCATTGACAGTACGGGAAAAGAGGTGGTACCTGTTATATATGATGAGGTAAAGGAATTCAGTGAAGGCGCCGGGTTGGTTATGCTCAAAAACAGCAGGCTCTTCAGCCGGGAATGGAACTTTATAGATAAAACAGGAAAAAAGATCAGCAGTGATGTGTACGAGGATGCAGAAAATTTTTCAGAAGGATATGCCTGGGTTTACAGCCGTAATTCACAGCGTGCAGTAGTCATTGACAAAACCGACAAAACCATCCCCATGCCCGCTGGCGCAAACCCTGAGAAAAAAATGAAAGGAGGATTTATCATTTTTTCCATTGGTACAACCAGGGATAATGCCTCTATGAGCAATATGACAACCATGGAAAGAATGCAATACTCATTGCAAGGAAAAATAAAATATAAGTACGGTACGATAGATAAAACCGGTGCGATCATCATACCGGCTGAATATGATGCGATGGAACGCATAACACCAGAGCTGCTTGCAGTAAAAAGTAACAGCAAATGGGGGTGTTTAAACAATACCGGTAAACAGCCGGGTACTTTGACATACGATACCCTTGTAGCAACGGATGCCGGCTTAGTACTATTCAGCCTGAATAATAAATGGGGTGTTATAGATGCTGCCGGTAAGGAGATCGTATCGCCCAAATATGAGCGCATAGGTGGGTTTTACGAAGGGGTGGCAATAATAAAGAACAAAGGCCTGTATGGTTATATCAATGTTTCGGGAAAAGAGATCGTATCGCCCAAATATGATAGTACAAGTAATTTTAGTGAAGGGGTGGCCATGGTAAAGAAAAAGGATCTGTATGGTTATATTAATACCTCAGGAAAAGAGATCACACAGCCCAGGTACCAGTATGCGTTTACGGCCCGGAATGGAATTGCCTGTGTGTGGCAAAACAATGCGTGCGGTTTTGTGAACACCAGCGGTAAAGAGGTCGTTGCACCCAAATATGATGGACGCAGATATGCAGAAATTCTCAGGAACAGCGATCAAACGCCCCTGGGCTATTCATTTACAAATGGAATTGCTTATGTACGGCGTAACGGTAAATGGGGATATATCGATATGGGCGGGAAAGAATACTGGGAGGACTGATCTTGCTGCCGCGTTATGATTGACCGTTGTCCCAGGCCAGTTTCATGTACTTTTTTACTTCCTCATTCACATCCTCTTCCCGCATCATCCGGAAATAGTGGTTGCATTGCTGGCCTCCCGGCACCTGTGCCATTTTGTGAAAGCAAAGATTGTCATCATACCGCTGCATAAAGGGGAACATGATGTCTACAAAATCCTTACCCAGCCGTGTGATCCATGCAATACGTGTACCGGCAGAAATACCGATCATGGTTTTGGTGGGATGTATAGTGACCGGCGCGATAGCGTTGTATTCCTGTATAAAATGCCGGAACAGCGCAACCGTATGCACCGATTTATTACGCAGGAAATCCTCCAGTTGCTTTTCATTACAGGAATGTGCCTGGTTGATCCTGGTAAATGATTGGTTACAAAGCGGGCATGTCCACATAGTATAAATTCGGTGTATTTCTCTGTGCAACTCTGTGTCCTCCGTGCCTCTGTGGTAAAGCCTTCGCTTCGATCTATGGAGGATGTTCTTTACCACAGAGGCGCGGAGGACACAGAGATTAGATTTCTTTTGTAATCGTCCATACATGCCCGAACGGATCTTTTATTTCTGCCTGCCGGTACCCATAATCATAATCCTCCGCTTCTGTAACTATACTTGCGCCTGCTGCAAGCGCTTTTGCCACAACAGCATCAACATCGGGAACAAACAGGCCGATGTTTACCGTGGTTCCTTTGTGTTCTTGCGGGCTGAATGCCCAGCGATCCAGGTTCTCTTCGTGGATATGAAACAAAGAACCGCCGATGGAAAGTTCCACTACATGTATACTGCCATCATCATTTGAGAAGCGTCTCAATTCTTCAGCATCAAATGCCGCGGTATAAAAACTTACATCTGTTACACCGTTCTTTATGTAAAGCATGGGGGCGAAAAAAGGGGAGGTCGTTTGCATACCTGAAGTTACATTTTGTTGGTCACAGGCTACCATCTACGAATCTGCGGCATAAATCATTGATCCCGAGAGCAAAACTACTAGTGGTTGACTGTGTAGGTAGAAAATTGCACGCAAAGGCGCAAAGGCGCGGTTGAATGGTTTCGGGAGGTGCGGTCCACGGGAATCAAACTGCGCCTTTGCGCCTTTGCGTGCATCTTTTCATTCTACTTCCACAACCAACTCAACTTCCACCGCCATTCCAAAAGGTAACGAGTTCATACCCACCGCCGAACGTGCATGTTTTCCTTTTTCACCAAAAACCGCTACCATCAGGTCGGAAAACCCATTGATCACTTTGGGCTGGTCAGTAAAACTGTCAGTGCAGTTTACCATGCCAAGTACTTTTACGAAGCGTTTCACTTTAGAAAGATCGCCCAGTTCTTTTTTTAACACAGCTATCTGCATAATGGCGGTAATGCGTGCGGCCTCATAACCCTGCTCTATCGTCAGATCTTTGCCCAATTTGCCGGTGATGTATTTCCCATCGGGTAGCGAAGGACCCTTGCCGGATAAATACAACAGGTTGCCGACCCGGACCGCGTTTACATAATTGGCAACGGGCGGTTTGATTTCGGGTAAAACGATTTTGAGGGATTGTAAATTTTGTTCGGGGGTTTGGGCGAAGGAGGTGTTGAGGCACAGAAGAAAGAGGGGAAGAAAAAAACCTTGTAATGATTTCATAACATGTTTGAGTTGAAAGCTAAAGTACTCTTTAGTTGCAACATTAGCGGCAACGGCGCCACTTAACACCACACTATAAACACCTTCTTTTTTTGTATCTTTGAAGGGTGTCAAAACAGGCCAAATATCATTTAGGAATTGAGATTGACAAGCTAACAAACAGTATAGTTAATACCATTTCAGGCGATAGTTTTCCGACAGATGTTCATCCTGTAACCAAAGCGGACTTAAAAAACCTTACTAAGAAAAAGGGCTGGATTTTCAATTGGACAAGTGAATTCAAGCTAACAGACAGGCAACTTTTCAAACTGACGATTCGGAACAATCCTGGTATTGTTCAAGGACTTTTAAGTATCAGTGATTATAACGACCATTATTATTTACACCTTATTGAAAGCGCACCATTCAACCTAGGTAAGAACAAGCTTTATGAAGGCGTTCCAGGTAACTTATTTGCTTTCACTTGTAAATCATCGTGGGACAAAGGGTATCAAGGATTCGTTTCTTTCACCTCTAAGACAAGACTGATTGAACATTATGAAAAAACGCTAGGTGCGACACATGTTGGTGGGCATAAAATGGTAATATACCCACAAGAAGCATTTAAATTGATTAAAAAATATTTTTCGACTTAAATTTAAGACAATGGGATACATAAAGGAACCAGCAGGCATTGACTTCGTAGTTGATCCAACTCCGTTGACAGCAGCAGACAGAAAAAAAATAAGTGAGATAATCGCTTATTACAAAGCGACAGGAAAAAAAATGCCGCAAAAAAAATCAGCGACAAAAAACCGGTTGACAAGTACCAGCAGGAAAAAAGAATTGGCCTGATTTAATTGACAAGCATTATGACGGAAAAGCCCGTGCAGTAATCTTCCTAATTTCGTACTTACCCATGCCCTTCCAACTCCAATCCCACTACCAACCCGCTGGCGACCAACCCTCCGCCATCCGCCAACTCACGGATGGGTTGAATAATGGGGACCAGTTCCAGACATTGCTCGGGGTAACCGGTTCAGGCAAAACATTCACCATCGCCAACATGATCCAGAATGTGCAGCGGCCAACACTGGTGCTCACGCATAACAAAACACTGGTGGCGCAACTGTATGGTGAGTTCAAACAATTCTTTCCTGATAATGCGGTGGGCTACTTTGTAAGCTATTATGATTACTACCAGCCGGAAGCGTATATGCCGGTAAGTGATGTATATATTGAAAAGGACCAGAGTATTAATGAAGAACTCGATAAGCTTCGCCTGCAGGCAACTTCACAACTGCTGAGCGGACGGCGTGATATTATTGTGGTGGCCAGCGTAAGCTGTATTTATGGTATGGGTAACCCGACCGAGTATGAGAACGGGATCATCCGTATCAAAAAAGGTCAGGTGCTTTCGCGCCAGGGTTTTCTGCATGGCTTGGTGAATTCTTTATACAACCGTTCGCAGGAAGAATTTAAACGTGGCACTTTTCGTGTGAAAGGGGATACGGTGGATATCAACCTGCCCTATGTGGATTATGGTTACCGCGTTACTTTTTTTGGTGATGAAATAGAAGAGATAGAGACCATTGAAACCTCGAGCAACAAACGCGTCAGTGTAATGGAGGATGCGGCCATCTTCCCCGCCACCTTATACCTCGCGCCCAAGGAACTGATCGTGGATGTGATGCATGAAATACAGGATGAGATGATGGCGCAGGTGGAATATTTCAAGTCATCAGGAAAATTTATTGAAGCGCAGCGAATCAAAGAGCGTGTTGAATACGATCTAGAAATGATCCGTGAACTGGGTTATTGCAACGGTATCGAAAACTATTCCCGCTTTTTCGACAGGCGCAGACCGGGTACACGGCCATTCTGCCTGCTTGATTATTTCCCGGATGATTTTTTATGTGTGATTGATGAAAGTCACCAGACCGTTCCGCAAGTGGCCGGTATGTATGGCGGCGACAGGAGCCGTAAAATGGTTCTCGTTGATTATGGTTTCCGCCTGCCCAGCGCCATGGATAACCGCCCGTTGAACTTCCACGAGTTTGAGGGCATGATCGGGCAAACCATTTTTGTAAGTGCCACACCCGGTGATTATGAACTGGAGAAAACCGGCGGAGTTGTGGTGGAACAGGTAGTAAGACCAACCGGTTTGCTCGATCCTCCTATCGAAATCCGCCCAAGTGTGAACCAGATAGATGACCTGCTGGATGAAATCGACAAAACAGTTAAGAAAGGCGACCGTGTTTTGGTAACAACACTCACCAAACGCATGGCGGAAGAGATGGATAAATACCTGGGACGGATCAATATCAAATCCAAATACATTCACAGCGATGTGGATACACTGGAGCGCGTGGAAATTCTCAGGCAATTACGATTGGGTGATATAGATGTATTGGTGGGCGTGAACTTATTACGTGAAGGACTTGATCTCCCCGAAGTATCGCTTGTTGCCATATTGGATGCGGACAAAGAAGGCTTTCTTCGTAACGAGCGCTCCCTCACACAAACCGCCGGTCGTGCTGCGCGTAATGTGGATGGCCGCGTGATCTTCTATGCAGACAAGATGACGGAAAGTATGCAACGCACCATTGATGAGACGGACCGTCGCCGCGAAAAACAGGTGATCTATAACCAGGAACACGGTATCACGCCACGAACCATTAAGAAAAGCAAGGAACAGGTATTTGCGCAAACATCGGTACTCGATATCAAAGGCTTTGACCCTGCAAGACCGTATGCGATACAGGGTGATGAAGATATTGTTACCAAAGCCGCCGAAGAACAGGAAACTTACCAGACCATCCCGCAAACGGAACGCGCCATCGGCAAAGTGAAAAAAGAAATGGAGAAAGCCGCGCGCGATCTTGATTTTATTGAGGCGGCGAGGTTGAGGGATGAGATGTTTCGGTTGCAGAAAGAGCTGGAGCGGATGAAGTGATCCCCGCGCACGTCCTTGCGAGCGTAGCGAAGCAATCAGTGTTATGAAAAATTTTGTTCGGTAGCCTGTGAGCAGGTCAGAAACTTGTTTTGGGGACTCGGGTTGCTTCGCTGCGCTCGCAAGGACGGGCAGAATTATTTTTTATTAATCAGGTAAGCCCCCACAATCAACAGCAATACCCCCAACACCTTCACCCAATTAATACTGTTCTGCGGAAAACCCAGTAATCCGAAATGATCGTATAGCAATCCCATTAACAACTGCCCCGCAATCACCAATGCAAATACATTGGCGGATCCGATCTTGGGAACAGAGAAGATAATGGCTGTAACGAAAAAAGCACCGAGCAAACCGCCGGCATATTTATACAATTCTATACCGCGTATTTGTGTAAGTGATGGAACGGATTGCCGCGTGGCCACAATAAATGCACCCAGTATAATCGTTCCCACAAGAAAAGAAATAAATGCCGCGACCCAGGGATTATTAACGGCAAAACGTAACTGGCTGTTTACACCGGCCTGTGTAGTAATGGTGAGTCCCGCGCAGAAAGGAAGTAGGTAAATAAAGTATTTCATCCGGTAAAGATAAAATACAAACGAGATTAATCAGTCAAACCCTTGCGTTCCCTTGCGCCCGCGAAGAAAATCTGTGTTAATCTGTGGCAAAACAAGCCAGGGATTTGTGAGGACACAAATCCGGCCAACAGCTATAATTTTTCGTAAAGCCCGCGAAGTTTTTCTCTCGTCATAATCTTTTCCCAATCCGCACCCAACGCATTTTCCCATAAAGGTTTCATGCCCAGCGATACATTGATCATCGTATCGAATTGTTCATCAGTCAATCCTTTACAGATACCGCTCGGAATTTCTATGCCATTCTTCTCCACCATGTATTTGAACTCTTTTACACCGGCAGGATAGTATTCTTCCAGATGGTTCATCACAATACAGTTACCGATACCATGTTTGGTGCCGAGCAAATAACTCAATCCATAACTCACAGCATGTGCTACGCCTACTTGTGAATAGGCAATGCTCATACCGCCTGCATAAGAAGCCATCATCAACTGGTCATCTGATTCGTCGTTCCAATGATCTTTTTTTACAAATACATCCTGGCATAACTGCAGGGCTTTCTCTCCATAACTTTTACTGAACTCATTCAGGAAAGTTCCTTCGAGACTTTCGATACAATGGATATAACAATCCATACCCGTATAAAAACGCTGGTTAACCGGCGCATCTTTGGTAAGCTCGGGGTCGAGTATGATCTGGTCGAATGGTGTGAAGTCGCTGTTCATACCCAGTTTGCGGGTAGGGCCTGTTAATACAGTCGTACGGCTTACTTCAGCGCCTGTTCCGCTTAGTGTGGGGATACCGGCTTTGTAAACACCGGGTAGTTTTACAAGGTCCCATCCCTGGTAGTCGGCGGAAGAGCCGGGGTTGGTCATCATTAAAGAAACCGCTTTTGCCAGGTCCATAGTAGAACCGCCACCGATGCCGATGATACCGCTTACCGTACCGAATTCATCTTTCAGTTGTTTGGCCAGCGAATCTACCTGCGTGGTTTTGGGTTCATAAGTTACATCTACAAAAACAATCCTGTCTTTTCCGCGTAAAGGAATGCGGTTAACCACCGAGTTGTTACCGGTAAAAAAATGATCTACCAGGAATATCATTGGCGCGTCGGCTTTGCGTTGCGGGGCCAGTATTTCATCCAGTTGATTAAAGCTGCCACGGCCATATACTACGTAGCTCACCATTTTAAAATTTCGGAAACCCATGTGGTTGAATTTATATCCTGCAAACCTAGTTTAGTTGGGGGTAATTTCAAGAGGTTGAGGTTCTCATCTTAGCGTATTTTTTTAACACAGAGGCCACAGAGTTAACGGAGGGCCCTCTGTTAGCTCTGTGGCCTCTGTGTTAAAATCTTCGCTACGGTTATTCAGCAGCGATCTCTTCCCTCAGTTGTTTCTCTTCATCCCGCAATTGCAACTCCATTTCTGCAAATAATTTCATGACAGCGGTCACTTTTTCTTCTATAGCAGAAAGATGGGTTTCTTCCCGCGCGTTTTTTTCTATTTCGGCCAGTAATTGTAAAATACTGGTGGCCTGTAATACAGATACAGACCCTTTGGCCTTATGCGCCGCTTTAAACAGCTTCGGCCAGTTTTTTTCCCGGGCAAGGATGGGCAATTGTTGTATATCCGAAAAAGTATTGCTGAGAATGAGAGATATGATATCCAGTAATGATTCTTTATCGCCCATCGATTTTAATGTAGCAAGATCATATAGCTTTTTGCCTGGTGTATTATTTGTTGCTTTGCCCATAAGACCGGTCTTCGCTGGCTTCTTATTTTGTAACAGGTCAGCCAGTCTGCGATACAGGTCATTAAAATCGAAAGGCTTCAGCATGAAATCATCTATTTCGAGTTCCTTACATTTTTCCTGGTCGCCTCGCAGCGCAGTGGCGGTGAGTGCGAGGATAGGAATCGTCATTTTCAATTGTTTTCTTATACAGGCAGCTGTTTCATAACCATCCATTACGGGCATCTGCAGGTCCATGATCACAAGATCGTATTTGTTGCCTTTTTCCAGGTAAGCAATGGCCTGTCTTCCGTCAGAGGCCATTTCAACAATCGCGCCGGTTTTTTGTAAGACAGAGTCGATCAGTTGCTGATTTACCGGGTTGTCTTCCACTACCAGGAAATGTTTCCCCCTGAGTACAGCGGCGAAAGTTCCGGAATCTGATGGCTCCCCGATATTTTGCGGTATTTCATAAGGGATGGAAAAACTAAAAACGGAACCTTTGTCTGGTACACTCTGTACAGAAATATTACCACCCTGCATTTCTACCAGCCCTTTGCTGATGGCAAGACCCAATCCCGCCCCGCCAAAGCTGCGTGATATTTTCATATCTGCCTGCGCGAAACTTTGAAATATAGTTGTCAGCTTGTCGGAAGGAATACCCATGCCACTGTCTTCAATCGTAAACTGTATGACAGCAATAAAAGCGGTTTGTTTTTCCAGGCTCACACAAAGAGAAACATTTCCGGATTCGGTGAACTTGACAGCATTGTCAACAAGGCTTACCAATACCTGCCGCAGCCGGTATGGATCGCCAATAATGAGCTTGGGCACATCGTCTTCAATAATCACATCAAAAGCAATTTTTTTCCTGTTTACCTGGTTGGTGTATTGGATCTTTATGGCATCGATGGGATCGTTGATATTGAAAGCGATATTTTCGAGCATTAGTTTGCCGGCACGCAGGTTGGAAATATCCAGCACATCATTAACGATGGCCGTTAGGTTATTGAGGGAATGTTTGATCATCATCACAAAATCCCTTTGGTCCTCAGTCAATGTTGTTTCCAGTAAAAGCCCGCTCATTCCCTGGATGCCATTCAAGGGTGTGCGTATCTCGTGACTCATATTCGCGAGGAACTGCTCCTGTAATTCTTTGGCTTCTTTTACATTTTTCAAGGCAGATTCCAGTTCAATGCGATTGTGTACCAGTTCGGTGATATCGGTAGCAATACCGCTGATGCCAAATGGCTGCTCCCTGTCATCGAGCAATGGAAATTTAATCACCAGTAAGGTTCTGCTTCCCTCGTAACTTTCTATTACCTCTTCGTATTTAATGGTCCCCAGTGTTTGCAGCAGCTGGGTATCTGTTTCGTGGTAATAGTCGGCTTTTTCGCCCGGATTGATATCGTAATCTGTTTTCCCGATCACTTCATCCTCGGTCAGCCCAAGCATTTCTTTAAAGCGCCTGTTCACCATAATATAGCGTCCTTCGAGGTCCTTGATGAAGATCAGGGCGGTTGTATTGTCAAGAATTGATTGCAGCCGGAGTTCTGATTTGTTCAGTGCCAGCTCTATCTTTTTCTTTTCAGTGATATCACGAACCATGCACTGGAAGCCGGTAATATTATCATTCTCGAATAAGAGTTGTGCGAACTGTTCTACCCAGATATCGCGACCATCACGGCTATGCGTGAGGAATTGTAAAGTAGTCGAAGGCACCCTGCTCATAAACTGTTCCGCATAAAACCCCTGTACATAGGCAACCCATTCAGGATCGATCAGCATGGAATAATGATGGCCAACCAGCTCTTTCATGCTATACCCTGTTAACTGCGATGCCTGCTTATTCGTAAAAGTTACTTTGCCCTCGAGATTGGTGGTGAAAACCACCACACCGGCGTTCTCAATAAGGTTCCGGTATTTTCCTTCACTGTCAATGAGTTTTTCTTCGGTACTCCTTCGTAAACGTATATCCGAATTAAGCCGGTAAAGAACAGAGAACACCAGTATAAATGCAAAAATGCCACCGCCAAGTGTGATCCATAAACCGATCCTGTAATCGTTCTCGTTGGAAGCGGTCTTTTGTATAAGCAGCTGCTCTTCGGCCAGCATCGTCCTTGCGAGTAATGTTGTGAGTGCGTATTTGATGGGCCTTGCGTCTCCCCGCGCTCTTATCCTTTGAAACAGGGCATCCGGGAGAACTTTGGCGTTTACGATCGAATCCTGGATAGCTATTTTTTGCAGCGTTAATGCCATCAGGGTATCAACCTGCTGTTGAATGGCGATCGTATCCGGCAACGATCTTAATGCGTTGATGGAATCAAGTAACCGGTTCTGTACACTATCCAGTTCCTGTTTCCAGGAATTGTCTTTGGTGATCAGGAAACTGCGCATGGCAGATTCTGTTTCTACAATAAGCGTATTGATCTTTTCGATCTTATTAATGGTAGAATAGCTGGTGTAAATACTCTGCCTGGTTTTTTCCTGTGAACGTTTTTGCTGGTACAGGATGCTCATGAAACAGATAAAGGAAAGAACAGCAAACAAAAAGAGCCAGCGGATCTTTTTGTCCATCCGTCCTATACGGGTAATATAGTTTTTCATAAGCATGTTTGGCCGATGGGTGGCCAGGGGAAGATGTATCCGATAAATATCGTGAAAAAAACGGTAAGGTTAGCCTGGCGTTATTTCCGAGTAGTGTCTCATTTTGAAAAATGTTAGCCGCAGATTCGCAGATCACTGTTGTCCGGGAAAAGAATAGGTTTATCTATCCATTCTGATTGGCATTGAGTTTTAAGGGATTTATTGAGTTTTTTTTAATAGCATGCCCCCTTAAGTTGGGAACAGGCTCCTTTGAAAGGAGGCGTTGTTAGGCATAGATTGTAAGATTTTATCAGGATTACATAAAAAGCCGGTAAGATTCAGATAGTTCATCAGGTGGTGATGAATCATAGCTGTGAGGTTTGCAAAAGACCATTTTCTTTTATGTTCAACACGGTCCTTTATGATCTTAATGAGCAAATCTTTGATCAGGCAACACCATAACTGTATTTTTATAGCGTTTTCGTTGTCTCCCAAAAAGTATCTGATGGCATTATTTTGCTTTAAGCGTTTAAAGAATACCTCAACGCTCCATCGGCATCTGTACAGATAAGCTACCGTAGAGGCTTTGAACCTAAAATTATTGGTAACAAATACAAAAGTTTTACCGCTAAGCCTATCCACATATTTTATTTGCCTTGCGATAATCGGTCTTGTTTTTTTGGTTGTAATGCCGCCTAGTATTATTTTTTGATCGCAAAGCACACCCTGTTGACCATCCTCTTTACTTATCTTACGATCCTCCAGAAGACTAACCGTTTCATTGCCAATCTGCCGGGTTACCCAACTGATGCCTTCTTTGCCCCATTGCTCCCATTGAGAAAACTTACGATAACCCCGGTCGAAGACTAAAACAGAGCCTCGCGGAAGCGTTACTTTATCCATAAAAACCCGGTCATTGTCTGCACCCGGTGACAGATAAACGACCCGGGCAACTCCCTGTTCATTATCAAATAGTACGTGTGCTTTTACACCTCCTTTCTTGCGGCCATTTACTTTTGGCATTCCTGCTCCCTTCATGATATCGCAGAACAGGGTAACAGTACTGGAGTCCATAGAAAACAATCTGGATTCCAGGCCGCGGCGCCTGCGGCTGTCCGGGGAAAACCCATAAAACGTATCAAAAATCCCATGATAGATATCCTCAAAAAACAAAGCATCACGTTTGCTATTGGCTTCCGCAAGCGTACTCCTGCGTGGAATAGTGGTCAGATTGAGATGGCAGAACTTATTATAACTCGCCTGAAGACCGGTAACTACTTCCCGAAGTGAGGTACACTCATGAAAGCAACTGTAAAGCATAGTAATAAGATGATCATGCGCCCGGAATTTCTTATAATACCGGTCTGACCGATGATTATGCGCTGATTTAGCAATTAATGAACGGGGTATCAGATTTACCAGTTGTGCAAACACCGGCTGTCCGGAGAAAAAACTACTTTTGTTCATTGTCTGTTTTTTGTGTGGTAACTTAAAACTACGACAATGTAGGAGGCTAAATGCCTCCTTTTTTATCACTTAAATCTATTTTCCCCGGACAACAGTGATTCGCAGATTAACGTTCCTGATCTGCGAATCTGCGGCTAACATCATACGACCTTAAACAGGATATTTAAACGGATACACTACCTATTTCCGACAGAATAAAACCTATGACTAGTCAAACTAATATCATGCAGGTATTGATTATCCCAACAAAGAAGACGCACGTACAAGATCCTCTGGCGTATCTATTTCAATACCCATATAATCCGTTACCACCATTTTTAAAGGAACGCCATTCTCGAGGTAACGAAGACATTCTATTTTTTCAGCGGCTTCCAGCGGGGTCATTTTCCAGGCGGTAAAATTGAGCAGGGCCTGTTTTCGGAAAGCGTACACGCCGATATGTTCGTAATAGATAGCAGCAGCATTTACGCTGCGGGGGTAGGGTATCACACTCCTGGAAAACATCAATGAATTCATGTTTTTATCAACGGCCACTTTTACATAGTTGGGGTCTTCGATAAATTTCTGTTCTTTTAAAACCTGCATCAATGAGGCTACCTGGACCGATTGCCCGTTCTCTCCTTCAAAAACCTGTAATAGTTTTTCCAATGGCCCGCGTTTTACAAAAGGTTCGTCGCCCTGTACGTTAACGATGATATCAACATCCATATCGGCAGCGGCTTCAGCAATACGGTCGCTACCGCTTTCGTGCGTTTTTTTACTCATTACCGCATGACCACCGTTAGTGGTGATCTCGTCGTAAATAATATCGCTGTCGGTAACCACAAAAACAGCATCAAACAAGCCGGTGGCAACGGTATTATCATAAGTATGACGGATAACCGTTTTATCACCCAGCATCTGCATAAGCTTGGCCGGAAAACGGGTGGCAGCATAACGGGCCGGAATAAAAGCCGAAATTTTCATACAATAAAATTACAAATAAACCGCGCCTTTGCGAGCGATTTTCACGCAAAGGCGCAAAGGCGCGGTTTATTTGTTAGTAGTCGGTTTTGATGTTTTTGTCGAATGGTACGCGTAGCTGGAAGGGGAGTTTTTCATCCTTTTCATCATCGAGTACATCCAGACCATATCGTAATTGTTCTACCGGTGTATAATTGAACGTACCGAATAACCGGTCCCACACAGAAAAGATATTTCCATAGTTGCTATCTGTCTGTGGCCGCATATAGTGGTGGTGAACCTTGTGCATATTGGGCGAAACGAGGAACCAGCTGATGGCATTGTCAAGCCATAATGGCAACCGTATATTGGCATGGTTGAATTGCGTGAGTACCACGCTCAGGCTCTGGTACATCATCACCAGCCACATGGGTGCGCCAAGAACGATCACGCCCAGTAAAGTAAATACAGCGCGCAATACACTTTCGCCGGGATGATGGCGGTTGGCTGTGGTGGTGTCCACATGTGTATCCGCATGGTGTACCATGTGAAACTTCCACATCCATTTTATTTTGTGTTCGATAAAATGAATAAGATAGGCGCCCACCAGGTCGAGCAGTAACAGGCCCGCCAGCATAAATACCCATAACGGCATTTGTACCAGTTGCAGTAACCCGAATTTATGTTGTACCGCCCAGTCACTTGCTTTTACGATCAGCAATGCAAAAGCAAAGTTGACTACGATAGTAGTGATGGTAAAAAAAATATTGACCGATGCGTGGCGCCATTTGTTATACGTAAAACCAAACAAAGGAATGGCACCTTCTATCAGCCAGAAAAACGTAATACCGCCCGCCAGTATTAATGCGCGGTGCAGGCTGGGGATCTGTTCAAAATATTGAATAATGTTTTCCATGATGGCAAGTCAAATTACTACAATTTGTGTGTTTACAAAACAACTTAGTGTTCCCTTCGTGCCTTAGTGTCTTAGTGGTTCAAATGAAATGCAGGAACCACTAAGACACTAAGGCACGAAGGAGACACAAAGAAAAGGGCCTGTTAGAAAACAGGCCCTGTGTATTGATAGAAGGATTAGTTATTAATTATTCAGCATCAGCGGCATTACCAGCATGAGCAGGTCCTCGCCGGGCGCCTGTTCTGTTGGTTTGATGAGACCGGCTTTGGTTGGGGTGGAAAGTTCCATCTTGATATCATCGGTATCAGCAGCGTTCAGCATTTCAATCAGGAAGCGTGCGTTGAAAGCGATCTGCAGGTCTTCGCCATCGTATTGACAGCTCATGCGCTCGTTACCTTCGAAACTAAAATCAACATCCTGTGCCGCCATCTGTAGTTCGCTGCCGGTAATATTCAGCGCTACCTGGTTGGTGCTTTTGTTACTGAATACATTTACACGACGGAGCGCATTCTGAAAATCGCCTTTGTTGACAATGAGTTTGTATGGATTATCGGCGGGGATCACCACTTTATAATCAGGGAAACGCGCATCGATCAGGCGACAGATCATCTGTGTAGAACCGTGGCTCACAAACAGGTGATTGCTATTATAGCTGATGCTTAACTGGTCCTCGTTATCGGGCAGCGCATTCTTTAACAGGTTCAATGGTTTTTTGGGAACGATAAAAGAATCGGTTTTGGTTGCCTTGGTATCAATTCTTTTATAACGCACCAGCCTGTGTGCATCGGTGGCCACAAACTGTACACCATCTTTCGCCAGTTCAAAATACACACCGGTCATAGCGGGGCGCAGATCATCATTACTTACCGCAAACAGTGTTTTGTTGATAGCAGTGAGTAAAGCAGTACTGGTCATATTGAAACCCGTGGTATCATCCGCTGCGGGTTCTTTCGGAAAGTTATCAGGGTTTTCGCCCATTACTTTATACTTACCATTATCGCTGGTGATCTCAACAGAGAAATTTTTATCAATATTAAAAGTGAGGGGCTGGTCGGCGATATTTTTTAATGAATCCAGTAATATTTTAGCCGGGATACACACTTTTCCATTGGTTTTGCTTTCCACATCCATCTGAACACGCATAACAGTTTCCAGGTCGGTGGCCACAACGTTCAGTTTTTTGTCCTGGATCTCAAATAAAAAGTCTTCCAGTATCGGCAACACGGTATTGGCATTGATCACACCGCTGATCTGCTGCAGGTGTTTTAGCAAGGAAGACGAAGAGACAATAAATTTCATTCTGCAGAATTTAGGTTGGCAACAAACCTAACGCAAAATGTTAATATTCCGTATGGATGGGGGGAAGTAAATCGTGTGTTGTTAATCGGGTGTGGATAGGAAAACCGGCGGGCGAGTTGAGTGGGAGACTAATGGCCAATATTGGTTACAGGCTTTCGATCAGCTCCTGGTATTTGATACGGGTAACCGGTTTTACGATGTAATCGGTAACAGTATTGTATTGTTTCGATTTCCTGATATCATAACTGTCGATAGAAGAACTCACCACGTACACAACAACCGGTTTTGGAAAACTGCCGTGCAGGTTATGGTATTCTTCCAGGAACTCCCATCCATTCATAACGGGCATATTGATATCGAGAAAGATCACATCCGGAAAATTTTCTGCTACCAGATTCTGGTGATCCCTGAAATACTTGATGGCTTCGCTCCCATTATAAAACGAATGGATCTGCCGGGCCAGTCCGGTAGACTCCAGGATCTTGCGTGCGGTAAATTGGTAGATGTTATCATCATCAATCAGAAAAACGATATGTTTGGCAAAATCCATGTTGTGTAATAGGTATAGGATAGCGAAAAATGCAAGGATTTTTTAATTGTCCCAGGGATATTGGACAAATTCAGAAGCAAAAGTAGTAATTTACCTACAAGTTTCCAACAGTTCTGCTATGGGAAAAACCCCGTTTCTTGACGAGGAAAAAACGTGGTCGAAAATAAAACACTACTGTAATTACCGCGAAAGATGCCATTTTGAGGTAAAACAGAAGCTTTTTGGCATGGGATTGGCCTTAAAACCGGTAGAAATGCTTATTTGCAGGCTTATTGAGGAAGACTTGCTGAACGAGCAAAGATTTGCTAAAGTTTATGCGGGAGGGCATTTTCGCCAGAAAAAATGGGGCCGGCTCAAGATAATTCATGCCCTGCGGCTGAAAAAGGTGAGCGAACCCGTGATCAGAAAGGCGCTGCAGGAAATAGAAACGGGTGATTATACCGCATCTTTACACAAATTGGCCGCGGTAAAATGGAAAAGCCTGAAGGGCCAATCCTATATCACCCGCCAGGCAAAAACGGGCGCCTACCTGCAGCAGAAAGGATATGAAGCGGCAGCTGTGCGAGAGGCCCTGATGGCTATACGGGATACTAAAGAAGCATAGAGATATAACCGATGTTGAAAGGAATTTGTACATCTGTTTTTTGTGTAACCACCATGCTTGCCGCGGCACAGGAACTGCCCGCAGCAGCGTCGTTTGCCCACGAGATAACGATCACCAACGAAAACGACGCGTATCTCTTCGGAAAACACGACGCCTATTATACCAATGGTATTTTCATCCGCCTTGGCAGCGCCATTGAAAAGAACCAGAAAAAGATCATCCGTTCCTATGAAGCAGGCCAGATGATTTATACCCCGCTGATCCGGAAAACACAGAACGCAGCTGATATCGACAGACCCTATTGCGGTTTCCTGTTTGCCAGGTATGGAAGGATGGCATTTACCGCAGGCGATGGCGTCTTCCAATACAGCGCCACTTTGGGTGTTGTGGGAAATCTCTCACTCGGGGAAAATCTTCAAAACAGTTATCACCGGTTATTAGGTTACGGCCGGTTCACCGGCTGGAAATACCAGGTAGAAAACGCAGTCGGGCTTGACCTGGGTATCAGTTATGCAAAAACGATAGTACAGGATCCATCCTGGATCAAACTGGTTCCGCAGGTGCAGGCAAGCCTGGGGACTAATTATACCAACGCGAAAATGGGTATGTATTTCTGCATCGGTGGCTTTGAAGAAAATACCAACAGTGTGTTATGGAACGCCAGGATCAGTCAAACAGAAAACAAACTGAAAAGAAAAGCGGAACTGTTTGTTTACTGGTACCCAGAGATCATCCTGCAGGGATACAACGCCACCGTACAGGGAGGACTGTTTGCCAAAGGCAACGGTACAGCCGTACTGGCAGAACCGGAACGGCTGATGTTTCAGCAGACAGCCGGTATCTGTTATGCAGAAAACAGGTGGACGGCAAAATTCAGCATAAGCTTCCAGGAAAAAGAAACGCGTAGCCAGAAAACAGCACAGCAATATGGGTCGGTGCAGTTGAGTTACCGGATGCATTGATCGTGAGACGTGAGTTGGGTTTTTGATAATACGCACGATTCACGATTAAATTGTTTCTTTGTTACACACATGTCAACACTCACACTTACCTTACTACAATCTCAATTACACTGGGAGGATAAACAGGCAAACCTGTCCATGTTCGAAGAAAAGATCATGGGCATACAACAAAAAACAGAGATCGTGCTGCTTCCCGAAATGTTCAGCACGGGATTCAGTATGAACCCTGCAAAACTGGCGGAAACAATGGACGGCGAAACTGTCGGTTGGATGAAAACAATCGCCGCAAAGAAAAAGATCATCCTTACCGGTAGTGTGATCATGGAAGAAAACGGACAATACTTCAACCGGCTTTTATGGGTACTGCCTAACGGCACACTGGGATATTATGACAAACGTCATCTTTTTGCTTTTGCCGGAGAGGACAAAGCATATACACCCGGCAATAAACGGGTGATCGCAAGCGTGAAAGGATGGAAGATCAACTTACAGGTTTGTTATGATCTCCGTTTCCCGGTATGGGCAAGACAGCAATCTGCTGAAACACCGGAATATGATCTCCTGCTCTATGTGGCCAACTGGCCCGAACGAAGAAACCATGCGTGGAAAACATTACTTACCGCCAGGGCGATAGAGAACCAGTGTTATGCAGTGGGCCTGAACCGCGTGGGCAATGATGGTCATGATATTTACCACAGTGGCGACAGTATGGTAATTGATGCCATGGGCACCGTATTATACCAGCAGGCAGATAAAGAAGATGTTCATACCATTACCCTTGAAAAAGAAACACTCGATACAACACGAACCAAACTTCCATTCCTGAAAGACGCGGATGGGTTCTCAATACTTCAGCAAGATGGGCAATAGCATTTATAAAGCAGAAAAATTGTTTACCGGAACAGCGTGGCTGTATGATCATTCCGCGATCGTGTCTGAAGGAAGGATAACAGCCATCGTTCCTTCAGATACTACTATCGATGGCGATGTGATTGAATGTCATCTTCTCGCTCCGGCCTTTATTGATATACAGATCTACGGCGCACACGGTAAATTATTATCAGTTTACCCTGAAGTGGACTCGCTTCATAAATTATACGATTACTGTTATAAAGGTGGTGCGCCTTATTTTCAACCAACGGTTGCCACCAACGATACAGAAGTCTTTCATCAATGTATTGATGCCGTGCGCGATTACTGGAAAGAAGGCGGTAAGGGTTGCATAGGTCTTCACATAGAAGGCCCATGGATCAGCGCGGCAAAAAAAGGCGCGCACCTGGAGCGTTTTATTCATTCACCATCTGTAGAAGAAGCAAAGGCTTTATTGGAATACGGGAAAGATGTGATCACCATGATTACACTCGCACCCGAAGTATGCAGCAAAGAAGTGGTAGGTCTTATACAATCTTATGGCGTGGTTGTATCAGCCGGTCATAGTAATGCAACGTATGAAGAAGCGACGGCCGCATTTGATTCGGGCATCACTGCGGCAACACATTTGTTCAATGCCATGAGTCCGTTGCAGCATAGGGCGCCGGGAATGGCAGGCGCGATATTTGATCATCCGGCAGTAATGTGCAGCCTGGTGCCCGATGGTTACCATGTTGATTTCTCAGCGATACGGATCGCTAAAAAAATAATGCAGGAAAGATTGTTTGTGATCACTGATGCGGTTACAGAAACCACTATCGCACCCTACCCACACCACCTCGAAGGGGATCGTTATGAATCCAACGGAATCCTCAGCGGCTCGGCACTTACCATGGCGAAATCCGTCCGTAATCTTGTGCAATATGCAGGAATTGATTTAGGAGAAGCCCTGCGCATGGTAAGTTTATATCCTGCACAGGTAATGAAATTAGCGGATCGCCTCGGAAAAATTGAAGTTGGTTTTGAAGCCAGTATGGTTTTGCTGACAAGCTCCCTGGAAGTTGAATCCCTCTCTTAACCGTCCTTGCGAGCGTAGCGAAGCAACCTGTATTTCGAAATTAAAGTTGTTGGCATCCCGGCAGGTACAAGCATATCGCAATTTGGATCCACGGGTTGCTTCGCTACGCTCGCAAGGACGAACACAAAGTCACAGAGATTTTTTTTGTTGGATCAGCTCCCGCACTTTTAGCAATTTCAAATCAATGCCTTCTTTAATTGCATAGGAAGACGGCCCCACAGGAATATCTGGTATAAACCCATGCCCTTTCTCCCGCGTCGAATCCATCACCAAACGATACATCGGCAGGCTCACCTGTATCTTACTGTTCGGTAAAGTGATCGTAGGAATATGCATGGCAGAGTTGCCATAATACCCGCCACCGGTTTCTTCGCCGATCGTGGTTACATTGGCCTGCCCTTTCAGTTGCGAGATAAACATGGTGGCCGCAGAAAAAGTATAACCGCCCTGGAGTATATATATGTTGCCGTTAAAATGATCCTTATCACGCGGAGTAAAGACATGGGTTTCGTAATGACGGATATGAATCAACCCATCATCCATTTTTCTTGCACCAAAATGCATCGCGAACCAGTAGAGCAGAGAGGGCTTGATATATTTTCCATATTTGAATTCCCTGCTGATCGCCACCACGCTGTCGCCAATCCTGAAGGAATGATCCGATAAATATTTAGCGAGCAGGATACTGCTGCGCACTTTACCGCCTCCGTTCTCACGCAGATCGATCACCAGGTGTTGAATATTTTGTTTTGCAAGCGTGGCAAAAGCTTGCCGGAAAAAACTGCGGAGACCGCCACCCGAAAAAGTGGTGAGCCGCAAAAAAGCAGTACTGTTCAATGTATCGATTGTCAATGATCTTTTCTCGAGCAGACCCGCTTTCCGCAATTGTTTTTTTGTGGGCTTCTGCACCGCTGGCAGAACAGGAACGGTTTTTCTTGACAGGTCAATTACGGGCTTAAAACTTTTTACCTGTGTGGTTGCTTCCTTTCCGCTTGTATCTATATAAGAAATGGTATGCGTACTATCTACTCCTAGTATTGTTTTGAACCATGCCGGAAAATTGGCGCTGATCACCTGACTTTTGTAGTTGTTGGAAAAACCATCGGTACTTATGTATTGAAAAATAGTATCCGCCACAAACCGCGGACTCATACCATCTATCGCTGTAATAATGGTGCCGCGTTTGAAAATAGAATCTTTATAGATAATACTGGATAGTACTACCATGCTATCGTTCCATGTCTTCACCGATAAAGGAAACATCGGGTACCGGAAACGGATAGCATTTTTGGAGTAATTTTTTGAAAACCGGACCGATGTATGTCCGCAGCGGATACGGCTCACTACATAAGCCACTTTATTCTTGAAAGCTACTTCATCAAGTGAATCTGTGATGCTGTTGATGGTGTTGAAAAAACAGGCATCAAGGCTGTCTTTCGAAATATACCAGTATAAACTCGGGTGATTGGCTTCCAGTATTTTCTGTAACAAAGAAAGATCCTCACGCAGAACAGCTGGCGGCATTTTGGGAAGTGCGTACACAACCCGCTGCGCAAAAGAGTTGTGAAAGAGGAACAGTAACAATACACACGTAACAATGCTTCTGCATGATTTCATAACGCAACCGGCGTACTTATCCAGTACTTAAAGATAAGGGATATGTATTTTCATTGTGCCCTTGTGTCTTTGTGAGAATATTTTTCGCACAAAGGCGCAAAGACACGGCTTAGCGCGGCTATTTATGAAATGCATTCCACCCCTGCGCGGTAATATTAAAACTGTTACCGCCCTTGGTATTGAGTTTGCAACCTTCTTCTATCTCCGTCATATAACCGATCACGCTGATCTCTTCATTGAGAACGATCTTGTCATGGTCCTCCTGTTTCAGGGTAAAGATCAGTTCATAATCCTCGCCGCCATTCAAGGCGCAAACAGTAGGATCAAGACCAAATTTGTAAGCGGCTTTACGGCTTTGTTCCGATATGGGAAGCTTTTCTTCATACAACACGCAGCCAAGATTGCTCTGCCTGCAGAGATGCAATACTTCGCTGCTGATACCATCGCTTACATCCATCATAGCAGTAGGTAGGATCTGCTGCTGTTCAAAAAATTCGATGATGTCTTTGCGTGCTTCGGGTTTGAGTAAACGACCCACGATATAGTCTTCATTCTCCAGATCGGGCTGTATCTGCGGGTTTTCCTGGAAGATCTTTTTTTCACGCTCCATCAATGTCAGGCCCAGGAAGGCGCCGCCAAAATCACCGCTTACACAGATCAGGTCGCCTTTCTGTGCGGTGCTGCGTTTTACCAGTTTATCAGGATCGGCCTCACCGATGGCCGTAACAGAAATGATCAATCCTTTATTGGAAGCAGAAGTATCGCCGCCAACCAGGTCCACTTTGTATCTTTCACAGGCGAGATAAATGCCTTCATAGATCTCATTCAAAGCCTCTACGCTGAAACGGTTACTGATGCCAAGACTTACGGTGATCTGTGTAGGTGTTGCATTCATTGCATACACATCGCTCAGGTTTACGATCACCGATTTGTAGCCGAGATGTTTCAGGGGCGTATAGGAAAGATCGAAATGAATACCTTCGAGCAAAAGATCAGTAGTAATAACTGTTTGTTTACCGAAATGGTCGATCACTGCGGCATCATCTCCCACACCCAATACGGTGGAGGCATTATGTGTTTCAAAATTTTTGGTCAGGTGTTCTATCAAACCAAACTCACCTAATGCGCCTATTTCTGTTCTTTGTTCACTCATAATAATTGATTTTATAAATCACCACCATTTACCACCCGAACCAGCTCGTCATGAATTTTTCCATTGGTAGCAATGATACCCGGCTGGTAGGGCGAATAGGGATCTCCTTTGAAATCGGTTACTTTTCCACCGGCCTCTTTAACGATCAGGAACCCAGCGGCGCTGTCCCATGCCTGTAGTTTGTGTTCATAAAATCCATCAAACCTGCCTGCGGCCACCCAGCAAAGATCGATCGCGGCGCTGCCAAGTCTTCTTACCGGCACCCCTCTCCTGATCAGTTTTTCAAACACCTGTAATGGCCCGTTGGGTGAATCAAGATACGTGTACGGAAAACCGGTTACGAGACAGCTATGCACAAGATCATGTTTGTCACTTACCGATATCAGTTTATCATTCAGCGTAGCGCCAAACCCTTTTTGTGCAAAAAACAGTTCATGTAGAAACGGATTGTACACGGCACCCATCACCATTTCGCCCTTATGCTCAATACCAATGCTTACACAACAGATAGGAATACCATTGGCAAAATTCACGGTGCCATCTATCGGGTCGATGATCCATTTATAGTCAGACTCCTGTGCAATTTCACCGGTCTCTTCACTCAGTATAAAATGATCGGGAAACTCATTCTGTATCACGCCAAAAATGGCTTTTTCTGCGGCATGGTCCGCTTCGGTAACAAGGTTATTAACGCCTTCTTTATTGGTAATGATGAATTCACCCCTGAAAAACCTGGTCAGCTCCGCGGCGCCGACTTCTATTGCTTTTAGTAAGGTCTGTTTTAGCATGGCGCAAAAGTAGACAGTAAATTTTGGGAATTGGGAAATTGGGGATTGGGAAATTGGGAAATTTTGGGTAGAGAATGCAAAACCGGTTTGAATACGGGGTTAAATTAACCGCGAAGACGCAAGGGCGCAAAGAAACTCGAGGCAATGAACGGGAAAGAATTTCCTTGCGCAACCTTGCGGCTTCGCGCCTTGGCGGTTGCATAGCAAACTGAGATACTGCCTCAAATTTCCCAATCCCCAATTTCCCAATTCCCAACTTCTTATCTTGTATCCCCAATCCCAACCCTTGCAGCTATCCATCATCATAGTCAATTACAATGTCCGGTATTTCCTGGAGCAGTGCCTGTTTTCGGTGCAAAAAGCGGTTGGCGGGCTTGCTGTAGAAATTATCGTGGTAGATAATCATTCTACCGACGGAAGCGTGGCATACCTGGCACCCTTGTTCCCACGGATACAATTTATCAGCAATCATGATAATCCCGGGTTTGCCAGGGCCAATAACCAGGCATTGGCAAAATGCAACGGTGAGTATGTGTTGTTCCTGAACCCGGATACAATTATCCCTGAAGACTGTTTTGAAAAATGTATTGCTTTTATGCAGGCACATCCCGGTACAGGTGCCCTGGGTGTGCGTATGCTTGATGGTAAGGGGAGATTTCTTCCCGAAAGTAAAAGGTCGTTTCCTTCGCCGATGGCATCGCTGTTTAAGTTAACGGGATTGTCTGCCGTTTTTCCACGATCGAAAATATTTAACAGGTATGCGCTGGGGCATCTTGATGCAGATAAGGACCATGAGGCAGATGTATTGGCCGGCGCATTTTTGTTCGCACGCAAAAGCATACTTGATCAGCTCGGTGGTTTTGATGAACGTTTTTTCCTGTATGGAGAAGATATAGACCTCAGTTTTCGTATCCGGGAAGCGGGATGGAAGAATATGTATTTTGCCGGAACAGAAATCATTCATTTTAAAGGAGAAAGCTCGGGTCGTTCGCAAACGGATCATCTGAAATTTTTTTATAGCGCCATGCTGGTATTTGTGCAGAAACATTACAATGCAGGTGCGGCGCGATGGTTTTCTTTTTTCCTGGGGGCCGCTGTTGTTGTGCGGGCGGTGATTGCCTTTATGGGAAGGTTGATAAAACCCGTTTTATTGCCCGTAACAGATGCATTACTGGTGTGGTCGGCATTACAAATGATGCGCTTTGTGTGGATAGATGTTATTCGGGACGGGATAGATTTTCATGTTCCTTCCATCAATGATACATTGTTCTTACTGGCCGGTGTATTTGTGGCAGATGCAGCATTCATCGGGTTGTATGAAAGGGTTTTTAAAATTTCGCGGGTTATTACAGCATCGGCCGTTGGTGTGTTGTGTATGCTGGCCGTATATTCTCTTTTGCCCGAAACAATGCGCTTTTCAAGGGGTGTGATTGTGTGCGGGGGTATTATCGGCAGTATCCTGGTGCTGTTATTCCGGCTATCTGTATTCAGGAAAATATATGCTCGGATGGGATATGAATGGGATGGCCCCACACAGGCATTGATCGTTGGTGACAGAAATGAAAATGCATTGGTAAAAGAGCTTCTTGCAAACCGGCTTCCCGAAGAACAAATAGACTGGATAGCACCCAATGCATGGAACAACAATTTATCCGGGTATAAAAAAACATTCAGACAATTTCCCGCAACACATGAACTGATCTTATGTGAAGGGAGGTTGTCGGTATCGGATATCATTCAACAGGTAAAAAGATGGAAGGATACGGATACGAGAATACTTTTTCACCTGTCGGGCAGTCACAGTCTTGTAGGCAGCGATTTTCCCGCGGTTCCCGGAAGGACCATCAGTACATTTTTGCATTACCAGATTGTTGCGCCTTATCAACAAAGAATGAAAAGGGCGCTGGATGTTTTTGTATCGCTGTTATTGATCTTTACCGCGCCGTTGTACATACTCATATATAAGAAGGGAATAGGGTTATTGAAAAATGCGTGGCGTGTGTTGCGTGGGAAATATACCTGGGTGGGCTATGTTTACCCATTGGACAACCTTCCACCGATAAGACCGGGCGTGATCACACACGCAGGGGCCCCTTCACTTACTAGCGGAGAACCTTCCCAAAAAGCAGACACACGTTATGCTAAAAACTACGACTGGTGGCAGGATGTAGAAACCATTATCCGTAATTACAAAAGGCTGGCATAACAGTCGCCGGTTATACACAATAGCTATGTATTTAAGGCATTTGCGTAGCTTTGCCACCAATAAAGGGTATCTGACGATGGCGATTCTTGATATAAAGCTCCCTAATTCGATTTTGAAGGCGCTCCGGTTGCCCCAGAACAACCCCCGCAGCCAGCAGTTGCGTGTGCTGAAAAAACTGCTTCGGAAAGCAAGGTTTACCGAATTCGGTCAGCAATACCTGTTTGACGAGATATTGATCAGCAAACATCCCGGTAAAAAATTCCAGGAGCTCGTTCCCACATTCAATTACAACAAAATTTACAGCGCCTGGTGGCATAAAACCCTTGAGGGCAAGCCGGATATCTGCTGGCCCGGTAAGATCAGGTATTATGCACTCAGCAGTGGCACCAGTGAATCGTCCAGCAAATACATACCCATTACCAACGACCTGCTGAAAGGCAATAAGATCGTTATGGTGAAACAGTTGCTGAGCCTGCGTACCTATGAAAATATCCCGTACAGTTCTATCAGCAAAGGATGGCTCACCCTGGGCGGAAGTACTGATCTTGAAAAAGGTGCCGGTTATTATGCGGGCGACCTGAGCGGCATCACCGTAAAAAAATCCCCTTTCTGGTTCCAGCCGTTTTATAAACCGGGAAAAAAGATCGCGAAGGAAAAAGACTGGAACAAAAAACTCGAAGAGATCGTAGAGAAAGCGCCGGAATGGGATATCGGATTTTTAGTGGGCGTTCCTGCATGGATACAGATGTGTATGGAAATGGTGATCGCCCGTTACAAACTGAACAATATTCATGAAATGTGGCCCAACCTCGACTTCTTTGTACATGGCGGGGTAAGTTTTGAGCCATATAAAAAAGGGTTTGAAAAATTACTGGGTAAACCGATCACTTATATCGAAACCTATCTCGCCAGCGAAGGCTTTATCGCTTACCAGGACAGGCAGCATGCACAGGGAATGCGACTGGTAACGGGCGAACATATCTTCATGGAATTCGTTCCATTTGATGAGAAGAATTTTGATGCCGACGGCGAAATGGTAGAGAACCCCGAAGCATTGATGATACATGAAGTGGAAGAAGGAAAAGAGTATGCATTACTGATCAGCACCGCTGCCGGCACCTGGCGATACCTGATCGGCGATACGCTGCGTTTTGTAGACAAAGAAAAATGCGAAATCATCATCACCGGCCGTACCAAACATTTTCTCAGCCTGGTGGGAGAACACCTCAGTGTAGACAATATGAACAAAGCCGTTCAGCTCGCCAGTGAACAACTTAATATCAGTATCCCCGAATTTACTGTGGCGGGGGTGCCTTATGGGAACTTTTTCGCTCACCAATGGTATGTTGCCTGTGACGACCAGGTACAGCCGGAGAAACTGCGGGATATCATCGATGAGAAACTGAAAGGACTCAATGACGATTACGCGGTTGAAAGACGAAGCGCCTTAAAAGAAGTACGCCTCGAAGTGTTGAGTGAAAGACAATTCATGGACTTTATGGAAGCCAAAGGAAAAGTGGGTGGTCAGCATAAATTTCCGCGGGTATTAAAAGGGAAGATGCTGGAAGACTGGCAGGCATTTCTTGCAAAGGAAATGAGTGTGGCAAATTGAGGTCCGAAGAAATTTTAGCCGCAGATGCGCAGATTATTTCTTTGACTAATCTGCAAATCTGCGGCTGTTTAATTTAATCAACAAAACCCGGCCAGCGCTTATTTTTGCTTATGCGGAAAAATACAGCACTTTTTAGCCTATTCATCTTTATCACTGTGCTAGTTTCCGCACAGGCGCCTGCTGAGTCGGTCCTGAAGCGAAAGGCTCCCCAAACATTCCGCGCTGTTTTCAAAACCAACAAGGGTGAGTTTAGGATTGAAGCGAACAGGGACTGGTCGCCGCTCGGTGTTGATCGTTTGTACCAGTTGATCACGACAGGCTATTTTACCAACAATCTTATTTTCCGTGTTGAACCAGCGTACGTGGTGCAGTTTGGCGTGGCGGAAACGCACCCGGTAAAAATTTTCTGGGACCGGAGAAAGATCAAAGATGAGCCGGTAAAACAAAAGAATACAAAAGGCATGATCGGTTTTGCGCGGGACGTAAAAGATAGCCGTGCCGCCCAGATTTTCATCAATATGGTAGATAATCCCAAGCTTGATACCATCGTGCGGGAAGGAGTAACAGGGTATCCACCGGTGGCCCGCATAATAAGCGGAATGGAAGTCGTGGCAAAATTCAATGCAGAATACGGAAAACGCCCCACTATCATACAGGACTCGTTGTATAAATACGGCAATGCGCATTTTAATATGCTGTTTCCGCGGCTGGATAGAATACTATCTGCCAGTATCCTTCCGTAACGCGATTTTTAATCCCCCATACTTTTACCTCTATTTGATGAAAGGCGACTCCGCTTGATAAAATATAAATATTACCGCTTATTTTCGGGACCTCTAACGAATTGTAACCCTTATGCTGGAACCGCTGATCAAAGGATTGGTACTGGGCGTTTTTCTCGCTATCTCAGTGGGTCCCGTCATTTTTGCTATTCTCAAACAGAGTATCAACAATGGGCACAAGGCCGGTTATGTTTTCGTAGCGGGTATTTCTTTCAGCGATATTATGCTGGTGATCATCTGCAATCTCTTTTCCTCACTGTTCGCGGCGATCATCAGCCACAAAACACTGATAGCCGTGTTGGGCAGTATTTTCCTGGTATGCCTGGGCATTTTTACTTTGTTCTTCAAAAAAGTAAAAACGGATGAAGACAACAAACTCATCCAGAAAGAATTCAGAACACATCATTTTGTGGGCATTTTTGCTGCCGGTTTTCTGATCAATATCCTCAATCCCGCTGTGTTTCTTTTCTGGCTTGCCTGGACGGCGGCCATCCTTACAGATTCACAGGCGGCGCCGCACCCGGCAGAGTATCGCACCGTTGTATTTGTTACCTGCCTGCTGTTTGTATTGCTTACGGATATCCTCAAAGTAGTACTTGCGTCAAGGCTGCGTTCTAGACTCACACCGAAAGTGCTTCGTATCATCAATAAAATATCCGGGTTGATATTGATTGGGTTTGGGATTGCGTTGGGATGGGGTATATTGGCGTATGGCGACAAAATCAAATGATCACGGATTGCCCGGATTTAATGTATGATTTTGCGGACCTACATTCCTTAGGTCAGTATCACCTTTAACGATATGTTAAGTAAGCCATGAGTACCTTTCGGGTTCATGAGAAAAAGGCTGCTGCTTCTATTTTTTCTTACCTCATCTTTTTGTGTATTCGCACAAAGCGATCTACTTGTGCTGAAAAAAAATAACCGGATCATCCAAACCTGGGTAAAAGGCAGCACTATCGGTTTCCAGTTCAGCAATAAACAGTGGATCCAGGGAAACATCAAAGACATCATTAAGGATTCTTTGCTGATCGATATCATCGTAGAAAGACGATATATTAACCAATGGGGCCTTATCGCTACGGATATTGGTAGCGGAGGATTGCTGAAACTGCATGTAAAAGAGATCTACTCGGTCCCTAAAAAAAATAAAAATGTATCCATTTTCACCAATGGTGCATTGTACCAGTTAGGTGGCGCCGCCTATATGTTTCTCAATATTGCCAATAGCCTGATTAAAAATGAACAGGTCTTCAGTGCAAGAAACCTTAGCCGTATCGGCATTGCCGCAGGTGTGTTTGCATTTGGAACCATACTGTCGCTTACGCATAAAGACAATGTTGTATTGGGAAAGAAATATACCATGCAGGTATTACATACAGCAACTGAACAGTAGATACAATATACTTTGTGCCTTAGTGTCTTTGTGTGAAAACAATTTTTGCACACAAAGGCACTAAGGCACAAATATAAAATCATGTACTTACTGTAGCATAGACGAACCCCGTTTTGTATCTTGCCGTCAATGTCTTCGACCAAAAAAATTAACTGGAGAAAGATCTGGAAATGGACCAAGCGCTCCATACTGGTGATGTTTGTTTCGTCGCTGCTATACATTATCCTTTGCATCTGGCTGATGCCGCCCGTTACACTTACACAGCTTGGTAATGCGTTTGGCCATGGCATACACAGGGATTATGTAAGCTGGAACGAGATACCCTACAATATAAAACTTGCCGCCATAGCCAGCGAGGATCAGACCTTCACCGATCATGGCGGTTTTGATTGGGACGCACTGGAAAAAAGTCTCCGCCCCAAAAAGAAAGGAAAGAAAACACGGATACCTCCCGGTGGTGGTGCGAGTACCATCACCCAGCAAACAGCAAAAAATGTTTTTCTCTGGCAGGGTGGCGGGATTACCCGTTATATACGAAAAGTGCCCGAAATGTATTTTACGAAAATGATCGAATGGTTCTGGGGTAAGAAAAGAATATTGGAAGTGTACCTGAATGTAATTGAAATGGGTCCCGGTATTTATGGTGTGGAAGCGGCAGCGCAAAAATATTTTGGCAAGAGCGCAAAAAACCTCAGCCGTGCCGAAGCGGCGATGATCATTGCCTGTTTACCCAATCCAAAAAAATTCTCAGTCAAACCCATGAGCCGCCGCGTTGGCTGGCGCTACCCGCAAATACTACAGCAGATGAGTAACCTTGAAGATGATGCAGATATACAGGCTCTTTTGAAGTAACCGCCATGCGTCCTTGCGAGCGGAGCGAAGCAACCTGTGTTGCAAAAAATTGTGTTCAACAACCTGTGAATATGCATGGATTCTTTATGGCGGCCACGGGTTGCTTCGCTTCGCTCGCAAGGACGGCACAAATAAATCAATGCAGGTATTCTTCAACAGCATTAATGGCAGTTATTAAACGATCCTCATCATTCCCACCGATCTCAACCCAGGGAACCTGCTGGTTAATAAGCAGGTCTTTGTAGATATTAAATAACTCTTTCCGGTTGGCCTCATCCGGGTATTCGCGCAGTTCATCTTTTACCCAGGGGAGATCTGTATTACAAAGAAGGTAAAGGTCATACTGCCTGTTCACAATCTGGTCGAGGATAAACTGGTGACATTTATCGAATACATATTCGCACCACACTTTCATCACATACATATCCGTATCAATAAACAGCATAGGGGGCCGTCGTGTAGTTAGTAACGAATGTGGGTTTACCCAGGTATGTTCACCGGCAATGGACCATTGGCTTTTTACCTTATTGGTGTACTCATCTTCCAGCGCGAGTTGTCCCCTGGCAATGGTCAACAGGTCATCATACGTATAATTCGTACCATTGGTAAGCAGGTATTCCCTCGCAAACTCGGGGCACCACTGCATATTATAATGCTGCGCAAGCTGCTCACACAAAGTGCTTTTGCCGGTAGACTCGGGGCCGAGGATGGTGATTTTTTTTAACATGAATTGAATATCGAACAGATGAATGACGAATATCGAAATTTTGTGCCAGATCTTTTATTTGTTTTTTGTGGCGGTGGAAATGCGTTTTACGAAAATAGAATTGAGATCATTGCATTCCCGTGAAATCAAGAAAAAGAAGATTTTCTTAAACCAGTTCAGCTTGCCGATTATTAGTAAACAGCAAAAGCAATCAAGCGATCTCCCAGGTCATATTTTCTTTCTGTTGCCATCTTGTTCTTTATTAAATAAAGAGCATGATGACAAAAACCCTCAAAATGATATAGCGTATTAATACTCATTACTAATACTTCCTGTATTGTGCTATTGACTCACTCTGTGAACCTCTGTGTTCTCCGTGCCTCTGTGGTAAAGAACACCCTCCATCGATCGGAGCAAAGGCTTTACCACAGAGGCACGGAGAACACAGAGGTTCACAGAGAAAGGGCTTATCTCAAAAGTGTTAATAGCAGGACACGTTAATACTTCATCATTCCTCATTCCTCTGTTCGATATTCCCCCGCTCTTCTCCTCCACTCAATCATCCCCACAATATTAATCACAAACAAAATCACAAACTGTATACTCGTAAACACAAGTCCTTTCACAAAAAACAATGGGATAGAAGCGATATTCGTTCCAAACCACCAGTACCAGCTTTCTACTTTCTTTTTTGCCATCAGCCACATGGCGGTGTAGGCGGTGGCGCTGGCAAGCGCATCGGCCCAGGGGATGGCTTCCGGGGCGAAATCTTTTTTTAGCCAGCTAAGACAGAAAAAAATGACCGCATAGAAAAAAGAAAAAAACAAGAGTTGTGTTATCCATTCTTTACGGGTGCTGTAAGTAATGTGTAATACCCTTTCCTGCTTTAGTTTGTCCCTGCGGGTCCAGAGTATCCAGCCATACACACTCATGATGGTATAATAGAGGTTAACACTTGCTTCGCCGAACAGGTTTCCTTGTATACTGAGATAGATATAGATAATGGTATTGATCAGCCCGATAGGATAAACCCATATTTTCTCCTTAGTGCCAAACCAGACACCTACAATACCTGCCACTACCGCTATAAACTCGAGCGGTGTGGTACGTTGCAACCCATCCATAAATTGCCGGAAGAATTCTTCTATACCCATACAGCTACAAGATAACCATCTGCGGGAACTTTACCCGGTTCTGTTCATTGCGTAGCGGATCAGTTTGAAAACAGTGACATTCAATTTCAGGCGCAGATTCGCAGATTACAGGCGAAAATCTGCGAATCTGCGGCTGAATAACAATATCGTATCCTTAAACTTTTTCAAATTGGGCGGGAATTACGAACACCACAGAATCCACATTAGATGATAATCAATATATTAAGATTTACCCTGCCGTAGAATTAATATACTATTTGGAGAAAATGGACCAGGATTGATTTTTTGCAGCGGGTTTTTTCGTAACTTATTGCTGTAAAACTGGTATTTCCGGATATTATAGTAAGACAGGATCCCCGGTTGAATTTCGGAATATTTCGAAAAGAATCGGATACTAAGACGGCTACCCATTGTTTACAAGATTCTTATAGCAGCAACCAAAACAAAAAGATATGAAACGGTTCTCTTATTTTTTGATCATTGCCGTTGTTCTCTCCTCCTGTTCCTCCCCCATTTTAATAAAGTAAACGGCTCTTATATGATATCGAAGAATAACCTGATGGTTTAAAACGTACATACCATGAAAAAAAAACTAGTTTATCTATTATTGCTGCTACCATTCAGCCTGATTGCACAACCGGCTAAAAAAATTGATTCGGTTGCTTTGCTGATCCTTGACCACATGAGTGATGTGATTGGCGATCTTAACTCCTGTAGTTTTAAACTAAGCACATCCAATGATGTGGTGAATGCAGAATACGGCGCATCTGAAAAGCAGTTTGCGGAGCATGAAGTGTATATGCAGGGCCCCGATAAAATGCTTGTTCAAACGCGTGGTGCCAAACATCACAAAGGGTTTTGGTATAACGGCTCTCACCTTACTTATTATTCGTATACAGAGAATAATTACGCGGTGATAGATGCGCCTTCCCATATTATTGCAGCGATAGACAGCATTAATGAAAATTATGAGATTGAATTTCCGGCTGCCGATTTCTTTTACCCCAGCTTTACGGACGACCTGATCGAAAACAGTAACACGATCGTTTTTCTGGGCAGTGAAAAGATCGACGGGAAAGACTGTTTTCATATCCTGGCCGAGGGTGCGGACATGAACATACAGATATGGGTATCCAACGATGCATTGAATCTACCCGTAAAACTGGTGATCACCGACAAGAAAAAACCGCTGTCCCCGCAATACCAGGCGAGTTTTTCCAAATGGCAGTTGAACCCGGTGTTGCCAGCTTCCATATTTGAATTTGTGGCCCCGCCGGGAGCAAGAGAGATTGCTATTTTACCCAAAAAGAAATGAACTGAGTACCTATAAATTTTAATGTATGACAATCAAATCACACACAAACCGGATAACCATCTTTGCATTGCTGGTATTGCCGCTGCTGCTTGGCCCTATTATCAGTGATGCGCAAAGAATGCGCCATGGCGGCGGAGGCGGAAGACCCGCCAGAGGCGGAGGTGCCCCTATGAGAAGCGCAACCACCCGTAACAATCCGCGAACCATCAATGGTGGGAGCCAGCGCGCGCCTAACAGGGGTGGTAATAAAGTCAATGTTGATAAAAGCCGGCGAAATGTAAATGTGAATATTGACAACAGCAAGCATGTCAATGTCAATCGTAATACCGTAGTAAGATCCAACCGCGTGTATGCACGGCCGCCTTACCGGTATGGGGGAATGAGGTTTTATGCTTTCCGCCCTTATTTCTATCACCCTTTCCGTCCATTTTACTGGGGACCGATATGGCACCCATGGGGTTTCTTTATAGCCACACTGGCTACTACGGCTATCATCATTTCCATAGAGAACCAGCATTATCACTATGACCAGGGTGTTTATTATGTACAAAGCGGCAGCGGTTACACCGTGGTAGAAGCGCCCGTAGGTGCCACCATCAAGGTATTACCGGAAGGCGCTGAAACTGTAAAATCAGAAACCACCAACAACTACTATTATGGCGGCACTTATTACGATAAAGTGCCCGAAGGCTTCAAAGTGGTTCCCCCCACAGCAGGCACCGTGGTAGAACATTTACCCGAAGGCGCGAAAGAAGTAAAAGTAGGCGACCAAACCTTTGTGAAATACGGCGAAGTGTATTACCAGCCCATACAGCAGGATGGAAAAAACATGTATGAAGTGGTAGATGTTAAGGAAGGGGAAGACGATAAGTAAGAGTACATATACATACAGAATCCGGCTACCTGGTAGCCGGATTTTTTTTGAATCTTTAATCAAAACATATTGCTTTTATGAAAAATATATTCAGCGCCCTCAGGATCTTTATCAGCATTATTGCGTTGCTCGTATTTGCTGCGGGGGTGGTATTAACCATTCTCGGGGCGTATGATTTTGTACTGGTATTCTTTCACCAGGGCGATGTGGATAGCAATGATTTAGCCGGATCAATGGCTATTGGTTTATTAAAGGCAGTCGATCTTTTCCTGATCGCTATTGTGTTTTTTGTATTCTCGCTGGGCATATTGGTGCTGTTTCACCAGGCAGAAACGCCGCTTCCCATCAAGCTGCCGGAATGGTTGCGGATAAAAAATTTCATGCAGTTAAAAGTAATTTTATGGGAAGCCATCCTTACAACACTTGTTGTCTCCTTCCTGGCCGGCCTTGCTGAAAAACGGATACGCGGTATTGAAACATCTATGCTCAATCTTATTCTTCCGGCGGGTATCCTGCTGATAGCGCTAAGTCTTTTTTTCCTGAAGAAAGGAGATAAAGAATAAATGCCCGGGGCAGGATCTGATTTTTGCCCTACTAAGTGCTTGCATGTTACCACGGCAATGAAAAAATAGTAGTTTCTTTGTACGGAAGAAAGAAGCCGGTTTTACCAAAGTAAATTTAGCCGTACGCAAGAAGATCTTGTGAACAACCTGAATAACAAACCATGGATCACCCCGAAAGAAATATAAAACCATGTATTGCAGCAATCGCCCTGCTGCTGTTATCATGCTCGGATACACAAAGCGGCAAAACAATAGCCGCAACAGGTGTTGACAGCAGCAAAGTGTTGCCGTGCTGTGCAGGCAATCTCCCATCACGTTTTGGAAAAACAGTTTCAGATTCCGCTCACCGTTATCATCCAGCGAAAGAAAGCACCAGTAAGAAATAAAAATGTCCCGCAATCTCTGCGGGACATTTCTGAAAAACGCAACTCACAAGTATTTTATTCGGCTTCTGCTACTACTTCTTTTACTTCGGGGATCATGCGTTTCATCATGCCTTCGATACCGGCTTTTAATGTGATCATGGATGAAGGACATCCGCTGCAGCTTCCCTGCAACATCAGGTTCACCACACCGTCTTCATAGCTTTTGAACTGTATGGCGCCGCCATCCATTTCAACGGCGGGCTTTACATAGTTTTCAAGCAGTTCTTTTACCCTTTTTACAATATCAGTATCATCGGCGCTAACGGTATTGCTGGCTTCCTGTTTTACCTTGGCTGCTTCTTCTTCATTTACCACCATGCCGCCATTTTCCAGGTAATCCTTCAAAAATTCTTTAACCGTAGGTACGATATCCTGCCAGTCTTCTGTATCGGCGGTTTTGGTAAGCGTAACAAAATTGCTGGCGATAAAAACACCTTTGATAAAAGGAAAGCTGAACAGCTCTTTTGCCAGCGGCGAAGGAGCCGCCAGGGTTTCGTCAGCAAAATCGATGCTCTTGCCGGGATACAATAACTTATTCGCCACAAATTTCATGGTCTCCGGGTTGGGAGTCATTTCGGTATAAATGCTGATTACCGGGTTGCCTGTCTTGATCATACACGTTGTTTTTATGCGCAGATCTAATCTGCGATACAAAAATAGACAAAACCACGGAGGGTTGGCCAGTTATCGTACAGGGCTTTGCGGTACATTTTCGCAAATCGAAACTTACCAGTACAAAAAGCCTGACGAATCGTGCATCATGGGGGCCGCGGGTTCTGGTTTGGCGGGCGCCTGTATCCGGCAGGTGACTTCCATCATCCGGTCGGACTCACAGATAAAGCTTTCGCAATGGGTTTTAGGTGCTTTGGATTGGTGGGGGGCAGCCAATACAACGGCAACCAGGCATAAAACGCCGATCATTGTATTTGTTAAAACTGCTTTCATTTGTTAGAATTGGTTGCCAAAAATATCATGTTTTTGCGGGTTTTTACTCACATAAACATGTGAATTTGCAGGGTTTTGCCGGATTGCTGCATAAAAAATGCCCGAATCAGTAGATTCAAGCATTGACTTAAGCAATTGGTTTTGAGCTGGTAATAAACTTTTGCAGGTTAATCGCCACAGATTCACAGATTTTTTGATCCAATCTGTGAATCTGTGGCGATATATTTTGTGTAAAACGGGTGATTACAGATCCGACAAAGCCTTAGGTCCGGGAACAATATTCTCCACGGGTTTGGATGTTTTCAAATATGCGAAGATGGATTTGAGATCATTGTCGGTAAGGTTCTTATACACCGGCCATGGCATAGGAGGCAGTAATGGACGGCTGTTTTCAAGACCCTTTAATTTTCCCTGGCGGATGGCGCGGATAAAATTGGCCTCGGTCCAGTTACCGATACCGGTAGCATCTGAACTGATATTTCCCGCATAAGAAATTCCCCATGGCCCTATTGCGGCGGTAAGATCAGGCGTAAACATCAGGAAACCCTTTTTAACCTCTGCCGTATTTATTTTTGGTAACTGCCCGTTTTGCTGGAAGCCGGAAAAGCGCAGGTCGGCAATAACTTCAGGCCCCTGCGGACCCATTTTTTTGGGTGAGTGACAGTCATCACAACCAATGGAGTTAACCAGGTATTCGCCACGTGCAACCAAGGCACTTGAATCTGGTAACACGTTCATGTTCTTACTTCTGCCCGGCGTATCGCTACAGGCTACAAATACCGTCGCACCGATAAACACGATTGCGGTCAGGAATAAAATCTTTCTGTTCATTGTAATAAATTGTTGATATGGTTTTTTGTTTAAGGAATGATTAGTCAGCAGGCAAGCCTTTCCTGTTCGGAAAGCGCATCGAGAAAAGCTGAGTGATTATTGATGAGCCAGGTTTCAAACGACTGCATCTCAGGATACAATCCATGACTTTCAATGAGGTCGATCCGGCGATCAGTAATGTATTGTTCGTTGAATGCATATTTATCTGCCAGCTCTTTTGATCCGGGAAACGCGAGTGCCACAAATGCGTCTCTCGAAATAGGTTGATAAAGGATATTTTTCTTCAGCACTTTCGACATGATGGCAGCGTAAGCGGTACATGGCATATCAGATCCAACAACACCCACCGTTCTTTTTTTATACGCAGCAGGGTGATGGAACATTGTGCGCACTACGCCGCCCGTATCGTTTGCGGCAACAGTGGCATAGCTCGCGTTGCCCTGCGGAAGCTGCAGGTAGTAATTACCATCATCTGCTTTTTGTGGAAGCAAATGCGAAAAAAAGGTTTGATAATGATCTGCTACATGTATGAATGAACTATCCGGTTTCAGGGTTTTTGCATATTCCTGGATGGAAGCTTTGATGGAAAACTGGGGGACATTAAAAGAACCCTTACTGATTTTTTCTATCGCGGGGAGACTGCTGTAGATAAAAAAATCAATTCTGTTGATGACCACAGCGAAGATGAGATTTTTACCCTGCTGGTATTCTTTATCCTGCTGGCCGGAAAAACCGGTAACGCCAAATACACCGTACACGCCTCTCATGGCCATGCATAACGAAGTGATATCATCCATATCGCCTGTTACGAGTTCGGCGCCTGCTTTTTGCAAAGCGATGGATCTTTCGGAGTACGGATTTCTTGTCAGGCAACGGACTTTGAATACACCTTCTTCCAATAGAAACCGTGCAACGCTTCCTCCCTGTGCGCCCGAGGCACCGATCACCAAAATGGTTTTTTGCTCTTTCATAAGCAGTTAGTTTTTATTCAGGATGCAAACATATCGGCATGACCGCCGCATGACAATCACATAAGAATGTGGTTGGGATAAATGGAAAAAAACAAGTAAGAACGGCGGTGGTACAAATGGGGAATTTGTGGGGAATTGTATTTCCGCACAGTCTTTGTGCTATTAACGCTTAATGGTTTAATTATTCATGTGTCGATGAAGCAACTATAAAATGGAAGAATACCTGGATTATAAGTTGTCAGAGCTGATCGATCTACTTGCCGAACGTACTGCACAGTATACGCAGATGATGTCCGAAGGATTTCATAATGGGGAAGGATTTGCGCAAATTGGGGAACAGATACTACAGATTCAAAAAGCGATATGGGTAAAAATGGGTTTTTCGAATGCGTCTAATACAAATACAGAGGGATTGGGAAAATAAATTTTTAGAATAATTGATATGTGGGATCAATATCAATGATGCCTGCAAATGTGCTGCCGTTGTTGGTCCGGCGAGGTAACTATGTGTGTTAGACCACAGTCGAAACTATTTCACCGACCCGTTTTTTCAGGACGAGTCGGCCCCATTGAAAGATTTGCTTTAACACGTCTAAAAAGGCCTTTTTTACCCCACTTATATATCATTAGCCATTCATAATAAAGTGGTAAATAGTGACATAGTTATTTGGAAAGTTGGAAAATATTGTCAATTTTGTGGTGTCAAAACCCCCAGTTGATAGCATTTTATGCATATCTATCAAAACCAAGATGCCAAATATTCAACCCTTACAAACAGTTACAAGTTCTGAAAAAGTAGAAGAGTGGTTTCAGAAGATCATTGAGTTTATAAAAGTAGACCAACTTTTAATGACCACTGATGTAGCCGCGCCTGATACTAAAGAGTTTTACAATACCTTGATATTTGGTAACGCTAAGGATGCAGTTGTAGGCTCCCCTTATTTTAGTGCCAGGGTTAATTAGAGTTTTCTAAGTTATTAATTTTTCGATAATACTGCTGTGCATAGTTTAAAGGCGACAGATAACCGAGTGATTTGTGTGGCCGTTCGGTATTGTAATCTATCCTCCATTCTTCGCTAAGGCACCTTACTTCTGCCAGACTGTTAAACAGGTATGCGTTTAATAATTCCCTTCTGATACTTCCATTTTTTCTTTCGATGTATGCGTTTTGTGTTGGTTTACCTGGTTGTATGTATTGCAGTGTGATTTCATTGTCCTGACACCATTGTTGTAAAATGTGACTGATAAATTCAGGGCCATTGTCAGAACGAAGGTTAGCTGGCTTTCCCCGTTGCGCTATGACACGATTTAAGACCCGTATTACCCGCAAGGATGGCATCGAAGTGTCTATCTCTATTGCCAACGATTCGCGGTTAAAATCGTCCAGTACATTGAACAACCGGAACCTTCTACCATCAACCAGCGTATCGCTCATGAAATCAATGCTCCAAACCTGATTCGGTGCTTCCGGTATGGTTAGTGGCTGTTTAACCCTATCCGGTAACCGTTTCTTAGCTCTGCGACGGATATTCAGTTTCATCTCTGTATAAACCCTGTAGATCCTTTTATGATTCCAGCCATACCCCTTATTCCAAAGGCGATAACAACACTGCCAATAACCAATAGCGGCATGTTTGGTAGTCAGGGCTGTTAGCGCATCCTGAACTTCCGTATCATCTTTAGGTTTTGCTTGGTACTGACAGGTGGTTCGGGATATTCCTATCAGTTTACACGCCTTGCGGTTACTTAGCTGTTCCTTTTCTACCAGAAAATCAACAGCTTCCCGTTTCAACTCAGGCGCTACAACTTTTTTTCAATCAGGTTCTTCATCGCCCGGTTCTCAAGACTTAATTCCGCAACCATCTTCTTGTACTCGCTTAACTCAGATTCCATCATCTTCATTTTTGCGACATCATTTACTTCCATTCCCCCATACTTTGCCTTCCAGTTGTAGAAGGTTGCTTCACTAATACCCAGTTCCCGGCTAATCTCTTTAACGGCTATCCCCGCTTCCTGTTTCTTCAATGCAGATACTATCTGCTGTTCGGTAAATCTTCCTTTTTTCATGACTATTAAAATTTAAAGTTAACAAACACTTTTGTCGTTAACTCTAATCTTACTGGCCGAACTTAGGGGAAGCTTACATGGGGACACATTTACAGGCGTAACAAAAAAGGACCGCATTTGCGATCCTCTCTTACGGTTGCTTGCTTATGCTTATACTATTCTATCCTTAAATGCTTTGGCTACTGCTTCACTCTTGCTGTTCACATGCAGTTTTTCATAGATCTTTTTGATATGGCTGCGAACGGTATCTATCGCAATGAACATTTCATTGGCGATCATTTTATAACTGTATCCTTCTACCAGGAACTGCAGTACCTGTTTTTCGCGGTCAGATAAATTATAGTCCTCCCCTTTTTCCGAATTCATCGAAGAGAACATTTTAAGCACCTGTGTGGCAATACTCGCCGTCATGGGTGCGCCGCCGGTTTGCGCCTCTGTTATGTATTCGAGTAAACGCGATGGTGGCGTTTTCTTTAATATATATCCGTTAGCGCCGCTGCTGATGGCCTGGAATACATTCTTGTTATCATCAAAGACCGTGAGCATCAGTACTTTTACATCATGGTTTACCTGACGGAGTATTTTTAGTCCTTCAATGCCATTCACCACCGGCATATCGATATCCATCAATATCACATCGGGTTTCCACGCATTGACTTCTTCCACGATATTGGTGCAATTTTTAAAAGCGGCCAACACCTCAAAACCATCCGATCCGTTGATCAGCATGGTAAGTCCCTCACGTAATTGCGGGTTGTCTTCGTATATGAGAAGTTTTATCATCTATGCAAAAGTAGGGCTATTACTACGGCCGTGCAACCGCATAAACATGTTAATAACAGCCGTTAGCTGTCAGCTTTTAGCCTATTTAAAAATCATTTTTAGCGAAAAATATGTTAATGCACCTGTCCAGAGTTGCATCTAATTTTATTTGACCACTCCAGATTTAAACCCGTTCGCTCCTGGGCCGCGGGCCCCGTCCTTGCTCCGCGGCTGCTTTCTCTGCTATCGAAACCTGCTTCGCATGGTTTCGATTGGCGACGCTTCGCTTGCCACCACAGACAAAGAGGCCGCTCCACAAGGACTGTCTAGGTTAGCGTAGACAATTGATAACACTCGGGCGCAACTAAACTGGATGATGTATACAAGACTTAACGTAGTGCGACGTTTTGTTTACAATCACTAGTCAGTCCTTGAGGAGCGGCCTCTTTAGGTTCGGTGCCGAGCGTAGCGAAGGCAGACGGGATAATGCGAAGCATATCCCGGCAGAAGCTAAAGCAGCCGCGGAGCAAGGACGGGGCCCGCGGCCCAGGAGCGACAGACCCTATTGCAAAGCAGGGTGCCATTATTGTTACAGTTATTTTCGATGAACATCAGATTCCGCAGTCCCAAATCAGATGCGTTTGCGCTGCATATTATACCGTCGCCCCAAATCCGCGCCCACCTGTGGCAAGATGATAAAAGCGCGGCAGCAGTTTTCGTACCAGGGAACCCACAAGGATACAGAACGCCAGTAATACAACAGGTACAATGATATAGGCGAGCAACCTGTGATACGGGAAATCGGCAAAATAAATATGAAACAAGCGGTTTAGATACACCACCAACGGACAATGCAATCCAAAAATAAAAAACGAGAATGCGGATGCCCATACAAATGATGGCCGCCTCATGCACCATTTTACCAGCTTATCTGCGCCAAACCAGATAGCGACAATGCCGGCAAGAATGGATCCGTTATATAAAATAGTCAGTAACCAATAGGTGAAGCTGCTATAGGGTTCAAGTTCGAATGCCATAAAGGTTTTGATGATGCTGAACCCGAGGAATACCAGCCAGACGATGTACATACTGAGCCATGTTGGTTTTTTTTCAAGATTCACATCTGTTTTCTGTAGCAGCACGCCCACAGAGAAGAACAATAGTCCACGGCCGTCTATCACAAAAAAACTGGTTCCCCATATCCAGAAAATAAAGAGCAATACAAACCATGGTATGGGATACCGGGTAATGGCCCATTTGATAACCGGGTATAGAAAATTGTACATGAACAGCGCAAGAATAAACCATAACTGGTAGGCTACTGGTGTTCGTAACCAACGGTATAGGATGCCACCCCAGCCGATCTCTGCATAAGGGCGGTTATCATTCAGCTGGTCGATCCTTGATTCAAAAACAGCGCGCGCCGTTACCGGGTTCTGCTGCCAGAGCCAGGTGATCAGTAAAGCCACCGCACTCCATACGAGGTAAGGAATGAGTAATGAACCGGCCCTTTTTTTTACCCGGTCGCCATAAGGGACCTTATCCTTAATGGCATAGATATAACCCGATATGATGAACAGCATGGGTATCCTGAAACGGAGAACCCCGTTTGCCATAAAGTACTCGAAAAAAGTGGTGAAGGTAAGTGGCTCCTGTACTGTTGTTGAGGGCTGCAGGTAGCCCTCATTCAGGTTGTAACCATGTACAAACAATAATAACCCGATACAGGTGAATGTATAGAACCGGAATTTCTGGCTCAGGAAACGACTGATCGTTGCGGGCATGTTGTATGGTTTATTGTACAGGAATGTTTAATGTGACATGTGTGCCTTCACCGGGTTTTGACTGTATCTGTAGTCTTCCGCGCATAGATGCGGCACGTTTCTGCATATTGCCCAGTCCATTGCCACTGTCGGCATTGACAGCGTCAAACCCGCATCCATTATCTTCTACCAGTAATATCAACCGCTTGTTGTGAAAACCTACACGCACCACTACCATGGTTGCTTTTGAATATTTGGCGGCATTGTTCAGCGCTTCTTTGAACACGAGAAAGAAATCCCTTCTTCCTTCCATACCCAGGCTAACATCGAAAACGGTTTCATGCATCCTGAAATCGAGTTCAATATTTTTTGCTTCCAGTAAACTGGTCGCGAATTCGCGCATGCGTGCGGCGATCTTCTGCATACTGTCGTTGCTGGGTTTGATGCTCCACACAATATCATCCATGGCTTCCATCATGCGCTGGCTGTTATCACTGATTTTGCCGAGGTATTCGGTGGTTTTTACCTGGTCGGTACCCATACGGCTTTTGGCCATTGAGCTGAGGATATTGATGGTACTCAATGTGCTTCCCATATCATCATGCAGGTCGCGGGCCACGCGGTTGCGTAGTTTTTCTACGGCGAGTAATTTGTTTACACGAAGCCGGTGAACACCATATATGATCAGCGCTATCACAAATAATAAAGAACTTAAAAACCAATAGCTGCGCCAGAAAGGGGGTTTGATATAAATGGAAACATAAGTGATGTTCTTCGAACGAACGCCATCTATATTCTCACAATACACGCTGAATGTGTAATGTCCCGGCGGAAGCAATGAGTAATTCTTATACCATTCACGGTCCGCTTTTATCCATGCGGTATCTACGCTGGACATCCTGTAATAATAGGTGAGCTTATCACGTTCGAGATAACTGAGCGCCGCGAAATAAATACTGAAAGAATTCTGTCCGCTGCCCAGTTGTATTTTAGGCAGGGACAAGAGTGAGTCTACGGGAATAAATGTATTGAATACTTTAAAATCTGTAATCGTTACATCAGGAGGTGCCTGGTTCCTAAAAACAGAAGGCTCAAAATAGATGAGTGAATTGGCACCGGCGAATATCACTTTACCGGTACTGGTAAAGTAATCCGCTTCAACGGTACGGTGAGAAAGTGTGATACCGTCTTTTCTGCCATAAGGTGTTACCCGGCTGGTAGAGGGATTGTAACGGCACAAACCATTGAGGGTGATCATCCATAAGTATCCTTCGCTGTCAACACGTATGCGCTGTAATGTATTGCTGGGAAGACCATCCTCGAAACCCAGCCAACGAACTTTTCCTGTACGTTTATTGATAAAATTCATAGCGCCAGCGCCAAACACGATCACGCTGTCGTTAAGCTGGTCAATATCTTTTCCGGCATTCATGAACAATGGGTTGGCCTTATCATCCATGGAAAAATGCCGTAGTATGCTGTGGCCATCAGCGCTTAAACAATACAATCCTTTGTTGTACGGCGACACCCATAATAAGCCTTCGTTATCAATTAATATCTTGGTGATTTTGGAACCCAGCTCCTGCTTCAGTGTAAACGTTTTACCATCATACATGATGAGCTGCCCCTGCATGGTACCAAACCAGAGGTTCCCCTTTTTGTCACCAACAATATAAATGATGGTCGATCCTTTGAATACCGGATCACTCAGGAAACGGCTGGTGTGTGTAACCGGATCGTGAATGATATAATGCCCGGCCTGGCAACCAATCCATACCTTTCTGTCAGTATGCTCGTAAAGCGACCATGTCTGGCGGTATTGCACCCGGCTCACATTATCCATTGCCGGCATATTATCGTACACGCCGGCATCATATTCTTTCATGTCTTTGGTAAGCGAAATAATACCCAGCCCCCAGGTAGACAGCCAGACCTGTTTTGATCGTAACTCGAGTACATCCGTAAACTCAACACTGCCACGTCTCGGATTGAACGACATATTGACCACGCTGCTGGTACCGCTTCCCGGGGAGGTAAAGTATAAACCGTTATCCGTAGCGAGCCATAAACTGCCATCATGGTCCTCGGTTACCTGGTACACCATCTGGAAATCGATACCGGTAGGACTGGCGGCGCCATGTTCATAATAATAAAATCCTTTATTCTCCCGGTCGTAATTATACAGGGCATTCATTCCGTACACCCATACTACCCCTTTACGGGTTTCAAAAAAATAACGGAGTTCGGTATAATTCTGATTAGCGGCAGTATTGAGTCCCGCAGTGTCTTTTAATGGGTTGCCTGTTGAATCAAAACAATATTTATCCTGGCCCGCTGTCCAGCGGAAGAACCAGTGTCTTCTTTTGTTGTCGATAAAAAATTCAGAAGAACCGATCGCGGTTTCTTTCCTGCTGAGCAGGGGTATTTTTCGCGGATTATATTCTTTGGAATAAAGCTGTTCTGTACGGCCATCATACATAGTTAACCCGCTGTTATAACAGGGAAACCAGTATTGCTTTTGTATCGTGTCTTCAAAATGACCCAGTGTGGGTGTTTGGCCGGGACCGAATTTGAATACGTTATCGTCTTCAAATGCATTGGTCTTTTTATTGTAATGAAGGATGCCATAACGGAGTATGGTAAGATACACTTCCCCTTGGTGATCTTTCCATAAGCGGAATGCGGCGCCCGGTAATAAGGACCGTTTGGGTTGTATCGGGATAACAGTATAATGAAAAGTGGACAGGTTAAATATCCCGAACTCCATTTTACTCGAAAAAGCCAGCCACAAAGAATTATTCTCTGCCGGGATGATCTGTGTGAGGTCTGAAACAGGGAGGGATGCGTGTTTGTCGGTACCGGTACTATGCTGTATGAATTTGCTGCCATCAAAACGCTGTAGCCCATTCGCGGTGCCTACCCAGAGAAAACCTTTGGGATCCTGGTAGGTGGTATACACTACATTGGACGCGAGCCCGATACCATCTTCGGTACTGATACGGTTAAACGTAAAACCCTGCTGTGAAAAACAGGATGCAGCCAGTAGTAACAACAACCCAGCACAGAAAAAAGCCTTCTTCATGAGCAGTCAGAGGTATGCCCAAAGCTAAAAACAAAACCCCAACAAACAGGCAAACCACACATTTATGTGGTGTACGAAAATGGGATTGGATGAATAATAGCGTGTACGTTCTGTGATGCACCCCGCTAAAAGCTGATAAACGGGGATACAAAAAGATGAATGGCAACCAAACCGTGCATAGCCTAAATACCTTTGAAATGCAAACTGGCAAAGGATTTCACACGATTGTGTGATTGCTGATGATCCAATTTCGAGTGACATTTGCATTATCAAAACAATCACACAAAAATGAAAACAATGAAAGGAAAATATATGACCACCTCTCTTTTACTGGCCATCCTGGCAAGCGAAAGAAACACGCAGGGTATCTGTATGCCGGAAACAAAAGCATCTACCGAGGGTCATCAACTGATCTGGGAAAAGAATATCCCTTCGACTGGCGAATTGCGTGCGCGGATACATGGCAGGGACGAATTAAAAATTGCATAATACACAATGACTGACAGGATGGGAAAAAGATTTTTACATATCATGGACCATTTCTTCACCATACTGCTGCTGATATCGGCGGATGAAGAATATGATGATATACCGATAGGACATATTCTATAGACATATTGGTAGTTTGGGCTGCGCCCTTTCGTCTTTGTTACGAATCATCCGGCAAAGACGAAAGGGCGCAGTTTCGTAATAGGAGTTTTGCTGGTAAAGCTGCTGCGACAAGGTAATTCTCTGTGTATCTCTGTGTTCTCCGTGCCTCTGTGGTAAAGCCTTTGCTCCGATCGATGGAGGATGTTCTTTACCACAGAGGCACGGAGAACACAGAGATACACAGAGAAATTTAATAGCACAATACATTGCAAACTAAAATTTTCCACACACTTTTCCTCTGCCACTCTTACAGTATAATCCCCACTTATCACACATACATATTTGTGCGATTGCCTCCAGTATAATGCAGGAAGATATTTGCAGCCTAATTAAAAAACATGACACCAAAACAACTAATCAGAACGATATCAATATTATTGATCGTAGTATCATCGGCCTGTAGCAAAAAACCAGGGGAGATTGTTGTACCAACTCCCATACCAACACCTGTTGGCAACATTTCAAAAATTGAGCGCGAGCATTATTCCGTGGAAGTAAGTTATCATGCCAATGGTTCCATCGCTACCCTCAGCAACAAAGCCATACCGGCCGATCCCAATGATGTGATTGATTTTTCATTTATCTACCAGGGAGAAAAACTGGACGAAGCCATTTTTGAAGGCAAATGGAAATATTATTATACCGGTAACCAGGTAACAAAAGTAGCAACACACAATGCGGCCGGTGTGGCCAAATACCAGACATCTTTTTTATATAATAACAACCGTGTGGTGGAAAAAATGGAATCAATCATAACTTCTGTTGGCGATAAACCACAGTTCCATTATTTGTACACCTACCATGCAGATGGCAATCTTGCCAAAAAAGAAGTGTACGAGATGGTAAACAATGCCTGGCAGAAATCAGAAGAAGTATCCTATCCTGCCTATGATACCTATTTGAACCTGGGCCAGGTCCTGGAGGGCCATCCCTATGTACCTACCGCGTTGTATTTTACCAACAACCCGCTCAAAGAGATCTTTACAGACAAGAGTGGTATAGTAACAGAGACCGTTACATATACTTATACATACGACAATAAAGGTCGTGTAACAACAAGGACGGCCAAACATGTTTATGATGGCTTTCCTGATTTCGTGGAAACGATCAAGATGTTCTATTAGTGAATCTCTGGTATCATCTCTGCGTAACCTCTGCTTCTCTTGTTCTCTGCGGTGAAAAAACTATTGAACCTGCGGGAACTCCGAATATCGAAGCGGGTTTTCACTGCAGAGAACAAGAGTTACGTGAGCTTACGCAGAGGGATGATCATTCTTTATCAATGATCATCAGCTTTGCATAATTCAGCATGATCTTTTTCTCACCGTTGGAAGTAAAAAGAATAGTGGCGACAGGATTATGTGCAGAGCCTTCGATTTTCTGAATAGTACCAAACCCAAATTTCTGGTGTTCCACTTTTTGGCCGGCTTGCAGGTCCTCTGTATTGCTGGCGGTAAAGTTCGCGCTCGCAGTATGTTCCGCTACTTTGGTAGAAGGCGGTGTAATGGGCAGGTATTCCGGTTTTCTGTTTCCGGTTTCCGGTTTTTTTGTCGGAGGAGGGCCGTATTGTTTCTCAGCCCTTGCTGAATCTCCGTAACCGAAACCGCGGTTCATTCTTTCAAAAGCATTGCCCCAGTTTGCACCTGAGTTATTTCTGGCACCGCCGCCGGCAAAACTTTTATCAAGGTATTGCTCGGGCAGTTCTTCGATAAAACGGCTGGGGTCATTTTGCGTCAGTTGGCCAAACCGGTAACGGGCATTGGCATAACTCAGCCATAAACGGTGCTTGGCCCGGGTAACAGCTACATAAAATAAACGGCGCTCTTCTTCCAGCTCCTCGCGTGTATTAATGCTCATGGCATTTGGGAAAAGTGTTTCTTCCAGGCCGCCAACAAATACACAGGCAAACTCCAATCCTTTGGCCGCATGTATGGTCATCAGTTTTACGGCATCACTGTTTTCTTTTTCATCATCTGCGTCCGTCAGCAGCGTGATCTGCTGTAGGTAAGCGCCCAGGGTTTTATCGCCCTGTTCACCATCTTCATTAGCCGGGCTCTCGGTCCATTCTTTAATGGAGTTCAGTAATTCCTGTATGTTTTCATAACGCGCAAGACCTTCCGTGGTTTTGTCGCTGAATAAATCTTTTACAAGATTGGTGTGCTTGCCAACCTGTATGGCCACATCATACGCATTCTTATCGGTGAGCATGCTCTGGAAATAGCGGATCATGGTCACAAAATTCTGCAGTATTTCCATGGTGTTGCCTTTGAAACCAAACTCGCCGGCGCGTGTAATCACTTCGTACATGGGAATATTCTGCTCATTGGCAAAAGTGGCAGCCTTTTCTATGGTTGTTTTTCCGATACCGCGTACAGGATAATTGATGATACGTTTTAAAGCCTCATCATCTTTTATGTTCACGATCACACGCAGGTAGGCGAGCATGTCCTTTACTTCTTTGCGTTGGTAGAAGCTCGTTCCACCATAGATCCGGTAAGCGATACCCATACGTCGCAGACTTTCCTCGAAAGAACGGCTCTGGGCATTGGTGCGGTAAAGAATGGCAAAGTCACGGTTATAATAGTGATTGCGCAATTTCTGTTCCTGTATGGTGTCGGCCACGAATTTGCCTTCGTCATTATCGGTCATGGTGCGAACCAGACTGATCTTTTCACCCACACTGTTTTCTGTCCAGAGGTTTTTCTGTATCTGTCCCTTATTATTGCCGATCACTTCGTTGGCAACATTGAGGATGGTCTGGCTGCTGCGGTAATTCTGTTCCAGCTTTACCACTTTTACATCATCATAATCTTTCTGGAACTGTAAAATATTTTCAATGGTGGCGCCGCGAAAACTATAGATGCTTTGTGCATCGTCACCCACCACGCAGATATTTTCATGAACAGCGGCCAGCAGTTTGGTGATCTGGTACTGAACAGGGTTGGTATCCTGATACTCATCTATCAAAACGTATTTGAACTTGTGCTGGTATTTGTGCAACACATCCGGGAAATCTTTGAGCAGTTCATACATTTTCAACAGCAGGTCATCAAAATCCATTGCGCCGTTTTTAAAACAGCGGGCAGCATACGCGGCATAAATCTGAGCAATGGCCGGACGGTTGGAGCGCATATCCTCCTGTTGTATATAATGATCGATGGCATATTCTTCCGGCCGCACCAATGCATTTTTCGCGGAAGAGATGCGGTTATGGACCACACTGGGTTTATAATGCTTATCATCCAGTTCCATTTCATTGATCACCGCCTTTAACACCGAGCGGCTGTCATCCGTATCATAGATCGTAAAATTGTTGGGATAACCGATCCGGTAAGCTTCGGCCCTCAATACTCTTGCGAATACGCTATGAAAAGTGCCGATATAGAGGTTACGCGCTTCCGTACTGTGTAATATTTTTTCCACCCGTTCCTTCATTTCAGCGGCGGCCTTGTTGGTAAAAGTGAGTGCGAGTATGTTGAACGAATCCACGCCGTTGGCCATCAGGTGGGCGATACGGGTAGTCAATACCTTGGTTTTTCCGCTGCCCGCACCGGCAATGATCATGATCGGGCCGTTAATATGGGTTGCCGCCTCAAGCTGCGGCTCATTCAATCCCTTCAAATAGTCTTGCATACTGCGAAGATAAATCCTCGCCCCGGTAAAACCTGTATTGTGTATATTCTTTCATCATCAGGTATTTATACGTGAAGCTTTTACAGGTAGTGTCTCAATTTGAAAATTCGTTTGTGGGCTAAAGCCCTTATCTATTTGTTTTCAATAACCCCAGCCTTAAGGCTGGGGTTAGGACAGAAACAGGTTCTGGGCTTTAGCCCTCAAACGAATTTTCAAATGGAGACATTACCCCTTCATAAGAAATTTGGCAGAAAACATCGAAACGGCATAAGAAAGGAGCCGTAGGCTCCGACAGATATTGTAACAACGGATTTTAATCCGTTATTACAAGCCGCAGTATGCCTCAAAGTGCCGTAGGCACGATCCATGCATGACTGTCAGTATCACCGAACCTACGGTTCTTACCTGTGTCGTAGTTGCTTTCTGTCAACGGATTGAAATCCGTTGTTACAATATCTGATAGAGCCTACGGCTCTCATGGGGAAACGCTGTTTATCTTTTGCCGCCGTATCACCAATCAAAGATTTTTAAAAACACAGGTTTGGCATGAAGAATTTTTGTTATGCCAGCGAATGGCAGTTAGCTAGCTTTAACAAAATCTTGGAGATAATAAAATGATACTCAACAAAAAAGTTTAAAACTGTTAGCATTTTTAACAGTTCCGATATACTATCCTGTTAAAGCGTCCATCACTAACATCTGTTTAACGCTCATTCCGGGGTGATAACTCTACATTTGCATCTCGGCACTACCAAAAAGCTTCTGCACTTTTCATCATCAAAAAAGTCAACAGCAAGATGCAACTGAAGAAAAAAATTTCAAATTATCATGTGGCGATCCTGATGATCATGCTGATCTCTACAAGTTTCGCATTTATCCGCCCTACAGCCGTTTTATCAGCAGAAACGAAGATAGAAGCCGCCGTAAACAAGGCAAGTTCTATCATTGAAGAGAAAATGGGTTTGTATGATAGTCTGGATCTCGAATCAAAAGGCTTATCGCGCCAGGCATTTGAATATGCATTAACAGGATACAGCAACCTGCTCAACAGCGGAAAGATCATCAAAAACAACCTGCTGTCTATCCTTGATTTTTCTTTGCCATCAGGAAAGAAAAGATTGTTTGTGATAGATATTACTACCGGCGATCTTGTTTACAATACCTATGCGGCGCACGGAAGAGGTTCCGGGACAGCCATGGCCACACAGTTTTCGAACAAACCCAATAGTTTCAAAAGCAGCCTTGGATTTTATATCACAGGCGAAACCTATAACGGTAAACACGGAGAATCTCTCCGCCTGAATGGTACCGAAAAAGGAATCAATGATAACGCATTGGCAAGGGGTATCGTTATTCACAGCGCTTCTTATGCTGATGAAGAGATCGTGGAGCGCCAGGGTTTTATCGGACGCAGCCTGGGTTGCCCGGCATTGCCACAGAATATTTCCAAAGAAGTTATCTCAACCATCAAGAACGGCAGCTGTCTTTTCCTGTACAGCCCCGATAAATTTTATACTACTCATTCCAGACTGTTGAACGACGTTATATAAAACAGGTTACCACTTATACAGGAAGGTCCCGATAACATCGGGACCTTCTTTGTTTATGATGGAGATGGAGTAGTTTAATTGGTAAACATTTTTGCTGCACAGCTTGCATCATTACCATAAATGTCTTCCCTGAAATTAAGTTTCTTTTCTTCATCCACCCATGCTGTATAATAGGTGATCAGCACAGGAACCGGGTTTTTCAATCGCACTGTTTTTTCGGTCCCGCTGTTCATAGCGGCTTCAATTTTTTCAGGGGTCCATTCAGGAGAATTCTCAAGCAGGTAATTAGCCATCCATACAGGGTCGCCCAAACGGATACATCCATGGCTATAGGCGCGCTGGTCTTTTTCAAAAAGACTCTTGGCCGGTGTATCATGAAAATAAATATTGAAACTGTTGGGGAAAAGGAATTTTACTTTTCCCAGTGAATTGGTTGGTCCGGGCCGCTGGCGGATAACCGGAAGATTGCTGTTGCCGCCGCTCACGATCTCCATATTGTTTTTTGCGAGATAGTTGCCATTTTTATTCATGGAAGGAAGGATCTCGCTTTTCACAATACTTGGCGGTATGTTCCAGTAGGGACTAAAAACGATCTGTTCCAGATCATCAGAAAACATTACCGTGGTATGTCCCTCTTTGCCTACTACCACCGGCATGTGGTTCACATGCGATTCGCCTTCGGTTACATGCAGAGTAAATTCGGGGATATTTACCATGATCAGTTTGCCTTCTTTGTGTGTAGGCATCCAGCGCATCCGTTCCATATTCACGAGTAATTGTTTTACACGTTCAATAGCAGGAATGTTCAGGCTTTTGATCAATGCAGGTGTTATTTTTCCATCAGGAGTAATACCATGGGTTGATTGATACGTTTTGATAGCCGCTTCCAACTCTGGTGTAAAAGTGGAACTGGTGTCGGCCACTGCCAATTCTCCTGTAGCAGCCAGGCGGTTTTTAAAGTGAACGATTGCGGGGAAATTTTTCCCCACGGCGTATTTGGTTTTCGAAGAAGGAACCGTATCCCAGTTTCCTTTTTTGGCGATAGGAAGATAAATATTAAGCTGCTCACGAAGACTATTAAATGCGGGGTTGACCTTTGCAAATTTTACAGCATCCTCACTTTTGCGCGATAAGATAGAATCCGCAAGCTCAAATACTGCCAGTTTTTTTATCGGCACAAAACTTTCGAGGTTGCGTATGGTAATATTATCATCCTGGTAAGAATCGAGAATGAACTGCACAAATCTTCTTGTCAGTTGCAATTCAATTTTAATAATGGAAGGATCGGTTGGATCAATGGCGCTTTCGTGTAATAAAAGGTTATCCATTTGCTGGTCAAGCTTTTTATTGACACTGTCAGTTTTGAATTTATATAAGCTGCGGAACCCAAGCGCCTGTTCAGTCAACCCTTTTGAATCAAACCATGCATATTCAAAATTGCGCACATTGTAAAAATCGCGCATATTGCTTGATACACTATCGTCAGACGGGTTGTCAGCAACGAACTTTTCAAATGACGAACTATCGAGGAAAATATCATTGTAAGCATTCTCTTTGGTAATAGAGTAATCGCGGATCGAAACGCCTTCTTCGTTCTGCGGGTTGGCCCTTTGCCATATTCTTCTTGATCTCGTTTTACAACTGGTACAAAAAACCAGTGTTATTAACAGCAGGTATAGCATTTTTCTTATCATGTTCCTAAAAATACAAAACCTGTGCCTTGACTGGTAAAAAGGCAAATCCATCTGCGAGTATCATTGGTTACGAATGGTATCTTTACTGTGTGCAGCATATTGAATTCATTCATACCGATCATTTTACCCGTCGCTATCACCGCCAGCCGGCACCTGCACCGCTTTCGCTGTTCATAGATTTTTTCTGGGAAACCGATTTCGATGCATTGTGGGAAGAATATCCAGAAGGGTTCTCTGATATCCTTTTCCCCAATACCGGCTATACTTATCTGTTGAATCTGGGTACGCCCTTCGTGATGCAGTTGGGCGAACAGAAGTTTCCCATGAAAAGCGATGGCTACCTGCCAAGACATAAGGCGCTGGAATGTTACCATACACGCGGTAACCGTTTGTTCGGGATCAAATTCAAAACATCTCCCATCATATTTGAAAAGAAGGTCAATTTTTCTGAATACCGGGATGCTATCTTCCCGTTGAGCTACCTGGCAGACGCGGCAGTGATCAGGGAAGCCAAGCAGGCAGCAACTTTCGCAGAGAGGGTTTTATTGCTGGGAGGTTATTTTACAAAACTGGTAAAGCAATATGAAGGGTCCCTGCAACCGATCAAAATAGTAACAGAGATTCTCGCCGAAAGCAACCGCAGCAATGATTTTACGATACCGATCGAAGAACTTGCCGCAAAATATGGTATCTCAACCCGCACGCTACAGCGGTATTTTGAAACCAATACCGGCATCAGTACCAAACAGGCCCTCCAGATCATGCGTATCCGCAAAGCCACAGAGTACATGGTGAATGAACCCGGCAGTTTTCATGTTTCTTTATATGGATATTATGATCACAGCCATTTTTATAAACACCTCAGGCAGTTTTTACAGAAAACCACGGTAGAAAAATTCCGGCCGCATATTGCGTTGCTGGAAAAGTTGCATAAGACGGGTTAATTCCCCGCCCGCTGTCTTTCTTCTTCAGAAGCGGTTGTTCTTCTTCTCGCAGCCTGCACAGTGTTTTTTCCAAAACGATAGGTGAACACAAGATTGGCAACCCTTGTTTCCCGGTAAGCGCGCCATTTTTCGATATAGTTATCGTAAGTGATCACGGCTTTGGGCAGGTTGGTCCAGAAAATATCAGAGATATTGAAACGGATGGTTCCCTGGTTTTTCAAAACAGTTTTTTGTACACCAGCCGCAACACCCCATTGCGGATCAAGCACCATAAATCCATATTGACCACCGGTAGTGATATTGCCATTCAGCTCCGCTGTCCATCCCTTGCCCAGGATAAAACTGTTATTAACACGATAGTCGAATGCCGGTTTGCCCCTGTTAAGATTGGTACTGCCTAATGAACCGTTGAATATATTGTAATACAGGTTGGCATTATTGATCATGTTCCAGCTCTTATTGATACGCACAGGCGCGGCCACCGTTATACCGTAATAATCTGCGGAAGTAAGATTGATCGGGATCTGTACGGTTACATTATCCGGTTGTGGTATATTCGGGAACACATCTTTGAAACGTGCGATCGCCACATTCTGGCTATTGGTGGTATGACTGTACCCCAGTGTAAAGTTGATGTTTTTAACAGTATAGTTCAGCTCATACGACCAGGTAAACTGTGGTAAAAGCCACGGACTGCCAGTAGAGTAAGTAGTCACATCGATCAAAAACAGGAAGGGATTGAGTTGCGAATAACCCGGACGGTCGATACGGCGGCTCACAGACACACCAATGGTCTGATCATCTTTTATCTTGTAATTAAAGAAGGCGCTCGGGAACAACTGGAAATAGCTGGAATCAAAATAAGTATCTCCTTTTACCTGGTGCGTTTTCAGGTGGGTATGTTCGCCGCGAAGACCAAGCTGCAGGTTGAATTTTTTGAACTCTTTGCTGAAGTTGATATAGCCTGCATTATTATACTCGTCATAAAAGAAACGGTTTGTTTTGGTCACATCATCTACAGGAGTTCCGCCGCTGACATCAAAGAACTGTGCATCATTGTCGGAAGAAACATGACTGGTTTTATAACCCGTTTCAAATCTTGCACCGGCTTTCAGCGGGTTGGTGTAATCGACTTTGGCCGTTCTCAGTTTGAGCTTGCCCGACTGGTCGCCAAGCAGTGTATAATTGGGTTGTAAGGAACTTCCATCCAATTTGTAATAGCGTGTTGAGTTGGAGGATAATACATCGGAATAATATTCACCATAATCCAGGTCCGCGGTCAGTTCTTTACCTGTTGTATTAAAAGAATGTTTGAAGTTGATATTAGCGACCGTATTGTTATTATCACTGTTGTTAAAAGAATTTGTCTCGAAGGTCGATGATGGCTGGTGACTGGAGTTGATAACTACTGAGCTATTATGCGCGCGTGTACGAAAACTGCTGATATTTTTCGTCAGCACAAAACCAATAATATTTTTCTTATCAGGAAAAAAATCGGCCCCGGCCCGTATCGCATGAAAATTGGATGGGGTCCTGATATCATTGTCTTTCAAATCTCCGCCACTGTAAACCCCATTGGTATAAAAATTCCTGTCAAGTATCAGGTGGTTCATGTTTTCGCGGTAAGAATAGTTGTAACTACCAAACAGGTTCATTTTCTTATTGCGGTAATTCAACGTGGTACCTGCATTGGCTTTTGGAAAAACACCCTGACCATAACCGGCAGTAACGGTACCGTTAAAACCGAGCCGCTGATCTTTTTTCATCCGTATATCTATGATGCCCGAGTTGCCCGATGCATCATATTTGGCAGAAGGGTTGGTAATGATATCGATCCTTTCAATGGCATTGGATGGCAGACCGCGCAGGTAATTTGCCAGGTCGGCACCGGTAAGTGGTGTGGGTTTTCCGTCTATCATGATGATCACACCCTGTCTGCCGCGTAACCCGATCACATCATTCTGGTCGATGGAAACACCCGGTGACCGCTCCAGCACTTCGAGTGCAGTACTTCCTGCACTTACAATGCTGTTCTCTACATTCACCACCAGTCTGTCACTTAGTCTTTGAATAAACGGTTTGCGCGCAGTTACCGTTACACCCTTTACTTCTGTTGCGGCAGGTTGTAAGGTGATGGCGGGTAATTGTATAGTAGAGTGCTCGGCGCTGAGTGAAAATGCAGCGCTGTATGCTGTTGCATAATTGATAACAGATACTTTGATCAGGTAAGAACCGGTACGGATATTATCAAATTCCACGAGCCCGCTTTTATCACTGATGGCCACCTTGGCCAGCGAAGAGTCCTTTGTCTTTAATAATTCAACCGTGGCATTTTCAATGGCCTGTTTCTGTTCGCCGGTTACCTGTACCGTTATTTTACCGCGTACGGTTGTTTGTGAGTACACCAGGATGGAACTCAGCATACATACGATAACCACCATCATCTTTCTCATATTTCCTTGTCTTTTTTCAAAGATTGATAGAAACGAGAGTATTCGTAGAGGGCTTTGTATGAAAAGGCGATTGGGATAGTTAAAAGGAAACGCGGGTTAATGCAGGTGTCGATTTTTTACATCCCTTAATATAATGCTGATGCAAGGGGCTAGAACTTATGTAGAATATTTTTAACACAGAGATCACGGAGTAAACAGAGGGCCCTCTGTTTACTCCGTGATCTCTGTGTTAAAAAACCCCCGTTATTCAACGTGTTTAGAAGTTATCCTGCTTTTATTTGAGAGAACTATAAACCCCCGTAAAATGCAGTACTATTTTAAATAGTTCTTCCGGCACAAACGGTTTTACGATAATATCATCAATACCCATACGCAGCACACGATCCTCTACTTCTCTCGGCAGGCTGGCTGTCAGCGCCACTATGGGCAGGGTAATACCTTTGGCGCGTATGAGCCTGGTGGCATCGTAACCATCCATCACAGGCATGTGCAGATCCATCAGCACCAGTTTATGTTTGCTTACATCAACCCTGTTCAATGCTTCCTGCCCGTTCATGGCCACATCAATCTGTGCACCCCATCGTTCGAGGAAAGAACGGGCGACAAGGATATTTACTTCATTGTCTTCTACAAGCAATATAGAAATGCCTGTAAGTGGCCTGCTTTCTTCCGTAGGCATCTGTGATATTTCTGATTGCCTGGTTTCTGCGCTCATTGTGGCTTTTGGAAAAGTTTGTGTGAAATAAAAAACCGAACCTTTATCTTCTTCACTGGTAACATGCAATGCAGAACCCTGTAATTCCAGTAACCGTCTGCAGATAGCGAGACCCAGACCCGTACCGCCAAAATTGCGGGAGGTAGAAGTGTCTGCCTGGGTAAAACGGTCGAAAATGATTTTTTGTTTGTCACTGGGAATACCAATACCTGTATCTTCTACTTTTACCGTAAGGGTGATGTTATCAGCAGTCTGTTCACTCACATATATATCCAGTAATACATACCCTTTGCGCGTAAACTTGATGGCATTGCTCAAAAGGTTTGTGATCACCTGCCCGAAACGTGTGGGGTCGCCCATTATACGGCTTCGCAGGGCTGGATCGATCTGCAACCGGAGTTCAATGTTTTTTTCTTCGGCCGAGGTGCGCAATCCGGAGAGAATATTTTTCACGATACCTGCGATATCCATCTCTACAGATTCGATATTGACCTTGCCCGCCTCTATCTTATTATAATCAAGTATATCGTTTACAATGGCCAGCAGGTTGTTGGCAGAGAACAGCAGCACACTTAACTGTTCCTTTTGTTCGGTTCTGGGGTTGTCGCGAAGAATCAGGTGCGTCATACCCAAAATGGAATTCAATGGCGTACGGATCTCATGCGACATGGTAGAGAGAAACTCGTTCTTGGCCTTTAAACCCTGTTCTGCTTCCTGTTTGGCCAGTTTTAATGCGTAAGCAAAACGGAAAGAAAGGATCAGCGACTGGAGGAAAAAGAAAAGGATATAGCCGGCAAACAAAATACCTTTTTGTGCTTTTACGATTCCAAAATACTGGAGGTTAATCACGACAAACACCACCAGTACCACACCTGTACTTAGTAATGCATATTCCGCACCGATCCTGTGGTTACGCATGGCCCTGATATATATATAGAAAGCGTAGCCCAGTATCACAAACATGACTACCAGGAAGGGATTGATGAGTTGCGTAAAAATTTCCGGCGGCGCTACTACCACCACAGCAAACATGGCCAGACAAAAACTTACCTGGATACCGATAAGATATTTATTTGAATCAAGCGGGTACAGATTTCGCGTGTACAATCCGAAAAAAACGATACTGATAAAAAGACTGATGTATTCCAGGTGTACCGTAACCGACCAGGGGATATCTGGAAACATGATATGAAAAACATACATCCTTGAGCCGATGATGCGGTAACTATACACCATGGCAAACAGCGCGAAGTATAATATTGCCTTGTCATGACGGCCAAAGAAAAACAAGCCCAAAAAGAAAAGCCCACCCATAAACAAACAACCTGTCAGCAAAAGATCCAGCGAAATGTCCAGGTCTCTTTTTTTGAACAGGGCATCTTTGTCTCCGATCAGTATCTCTTTATATGGCCCCCCTTTTGAATGCCAGAAGTTGGCAACATGTAATACAAGCTGAAGGGTATCTGTCGGCCGGGTTATTTCTACTGTTCGTGGTAGCCATTTTGGAATGGCTTTTTTTTCAATGCTATCCGGGTTACCGGCGGCGGCAAACTCCACTCCATTTACAAAAAGGCGGTAACTGGCGTAGGTGTCCGGTATTTCGAGGGCAAGATGGCTATTATTTTTCGGAAGTAATACCGTTAGTGTATAACTGGCGTAACCCTTGCTTGGCAGCAGTAACCCGTTTATGGTGGTGTTTTTCCATAATTTGGGAAAAGGAACATACGCCAATGGCGCAGAACTATCGCCCGGGCCGATCAATTTGTTCCAGTACAGCGCCCATTCGCCATTCAGCGCAACAGTCTCTTTGTGAAGATCGGTTTTACGCAGATCGATAACCGCTTTTTGTGCAACAGGAGGAGAAGTCGTTTGAGCAGTACCCACAACAAACAAACACAAACTGGTAGCCAGTATAAAAAGACGAAGGATACTATTTAGTTTGTTTTGGAAGCACATAGACGTAAGGGGCATCAGAGAATGCACAAGTTAATAATAAAACAGCCTTTAAAAATTAAAGCGAACTTAGTTTTGCTGCGGATTATTTTTGTTGTGTATGTACCTGTCATAACCTATCAAACGAAACCAACTATTATGAGATGCTTCTTCATGATTACCTGCTGTCTTATCTGTTTCTCAGGTATTGCGCAGAAAACAGATAAACGCTTACAGGCAAAGATCGCAACACTACTACAGGGCTATAATGGCAGTATTGGTGTATATGTACACAACCTGGAGAAGAACAGGATGGTGGCCATTAATGCCGATACCATTTTTCCAACCGCCAGTATGGTAAAACTGCCGATACTGACAGGGATCATGGGCAAGATCGAAAAAGGAGAACTTTCCTATCACCAGTCAATTACCTATAAAGACTCTCTCCTTTACGACGGAGTGGACATACTTGGATCCTTTAAGCATAATGAAAAGATAGACCTCAGCAAAGTGATCATGCTCATGCTTACCACGAGTGATAATACGGCAAGTCTCTGGCTGCAAAGCCTGGCAGGTACCGGCACACGCATCAATGAACTGATGGATAGCCTGGGATTGAAAGACACACGGGTAAACAGCCGTACACCCGGCAGGGAAGCCAACCGCAGTCAGTATGGCTGGGGACAAACCACACCAAGGGAAATGGCTACGCTCATGGAAAAGATCGTGAACAAAGAAGTGATCAGCCCCGTAACCAGTGAAAAAATGCTTCGCTTATTGGGAAGGAATTACTGGGATGATGTAGCCGTCTCACAAGTACCTGTTGATGTATTTGTTGCCAGCAAGAACGGCGCGGTGAACGCGAGCAGAAGCGAAGTGCTGTTTGTCAATGGGAAAAAATCCCGCTATATTTTCTCTATCTGTACCAAGAATAACAAGGATACCAGCTGGGAGCAGACAAACGAAGCATGGGTGCTGACGAGAGCTTTATCAAAAATGTTATGGGAATACTATAATTGATTGTTTTATAAAGCCACCAACCCCTGCCTGATCGCTTCCAGCGCCAGCCCCACGCGGCTCTGCACATTCAGTTTTCCGAATAAGGCTTCACGATAACCGTCAATGGTTCTTTCGCTGAGGTTCATCAGCGATGCGATCTGTTTATAGGTCATGTCGGAACAGGCGTGTTCCAGAAATATTCTTTCCTGGCCATTGATGACTGCCGTTTCTTTTTCTGCATTTGACTGCCTGCGAAAATGGATATTACCTGCATCTCCATTATAATACCCCTTGGTATAGATTTCCTGTAAGGCTTTTTCGAGTTCATCGGGGTGTGTTTCCTTCAGCAGGTAAGCGCAGCAACCCGCTTTGATCATATCGATGATGATCTTCTCCTCATCATTCATGGAAAGCGCCACCAGTTTTGTGTCGGGGTAATGATTATGCAGCCATTTGGCTGTTTCCAGTCCGTTCATAACCGGCATGTTCACATCTATCAGCATAATGGAAGGATGCTGTTTTACTGTCGCGATTTTTTCCTGTAGATCCCTGCCGTTTTGCGCCTCTATCACTACTTCATATTCCTTGAAACTGTCGAGCATCAGCCCAAGCGATTTGGCAAACAATACATGATCATCAACTATGCCGATGGGTATTTTCATGATTCGGAGGGATTAATGGGTAAATCAATGGTTACGGTAGTACCTCTTTCAAGCACCGATCGCCAGCTAACCTTGCCGCCCAGTAAATGTGTGCGATGACTGATATTGCGCATACCCAGGCCCCGTATAGAACTGCTTTCATCAAATCCATCACCATCATCACTCACAACAAGTGTGAGCCATCCTGATTTATTGGTGACGGTTATGTGTACATTGGCCGCCCTTGCGTGTTTGATCGCATTTTGTATGGTTTCCTGTACAATACGGAACAGGATGATCTGTTCGTTAGGCTTTAGCGGGAATGAGCCGGGTTTGATAAAATGTATATGCAGGGTACGTGCAGAATTGATCCTGCCGATCTCGGCTTCGAGGTTTTCAATAAAATCAAACTGTGCCAGCCACTCCTTATCAAGTGATTTGGATAATGAGCGTAGTTCCTGGATGGCGAGACCCAGCGTTTCCCCGGCAGTGACCAGTGTTTCGGGCGGGTTGGAGATATTCCGTTCGGTAATACCGATCAACAACTTGGTACTGTTCAGTAACTGCCCGATATTATCGTGCAGTTCTTTGCTCAGCATACTCAAGGTTTCTTCCTGCGTTTCCAGTTGTGACTGCATCAGCTGTTTATCAAATTCACTCGCCATAATCGCTTTCTCTTCAAAATGTTTTTTCTTCCGTTCGTTATACAAACGGACATAGATTAATAAAGCCGCAGCTGCAATAAAAAAACTGCAGGTACTGAGGACTACGATGAGGACGATCTCGTCTGCCGATAATTGCATAAAAAGGAATAACTCCAGCAACCGTAAAAGATAATATTAAGAAACGCAAAGATGATATACCTGATCGGAAATTTCGTTTGCACAAAAATATCGGCCAGGTAATAAAAAAACAGGTTACAGGCTGTTCCCCCAAGGTAAAAGAAAAACAGCGCTGTAACCACCCAAAAAGGGCCATGTTCATAAATATTTACATATTCCTCTTTTTTGAGAAAATGGTAAAAGTAGAAACAACACACCAGGAGTATGCACACAGAAATGATGGCATTACTCATAAAACTGTACTTGGCAAAATGACTTGTCGTGCTTTCATATATATACATGCCTAGGAACAGCAACAAGAAAGGAAGCATCCAGTGAAGCACCTTAAAATAACTGCTGCATATTTTATACAGCAGGTATAATTTAAACAGGATCTCCACCGGCAGGTACAGGTTATACAGCCAATGATTGTTAAGCCCTTTAGCAAGCATTATATAGGCCGTTATTTCAACAATAACGGTAAATGACATGAACCATATAAAAGAACCCCAATAATCATTTTTTTTGCCGGAAAGAAAACGAAATGCAAAAAAAAGGCAGATCAACTCACTTACTTGGCTAACGGGTAAAAGCATAATATTGGTTTATGGGTATGCGCTTCCTGTATCATAACTATTATCATCTACAGGAGGTTCATTGGGATCTTCCGGATCTCCATCGGCTTTCATAGCCTTCTTCTTCGCTGTTTTTAAAACAGGGGCCGTGCCATCAAGAAATTTGTGAATACCTGTAACAGGGTTGTTGATCGATAACACTTTTTGCTTTGCCTTATCCTCTGTAAATCTTGTGGCCACCAGCATAAAGGTTATTTTATTGTTTCGGTATGCCGGCATAATGGCAACACCAATTTCATTGGCAGGAACAGGTTTGGCGGGATTAGGATTCACCGTTTTTTCTGCTGATACCAAAAATGCCTGTAATTCTGCCACGGTATAACATACCGCTTCAGGAAACTCGGGCAGGTTGGTAGCGCCCGCATTGGTCATGCGCGTATGAAACGCACGTTTGATCTTGGAGCCTTCACCCTTCGGTAATACGCCCCTGAGTCCGCTGCCAGCTACTGCTTTTGCGGACGGTTTTGTGGATTTTTTTGCCATAACAGTTTGGATTGGGTAATGAACTCCAAATATTCAGATAATTCCTTGTAATTGATACCGGGAAATTTCCCGTTTTTTCAGGATCGCTTGCTTTTATCGAACTTTGTCTATAATATTATCTCCGCAGGACGGGCAACGGCCCCTGCAAATACTCCCCCATCCCCCTACAGGCTATTACTGAATTAGATCGTTGTCATTTTGTAATAACAGCCATTTGAACCCGGCTGCAAAACTTATTTTTTATGCCACTACCTCCTATGCACATTTATACTGTTGATGAATTTAGCAATTACCTCTTCAACAATACATTTACCCGCCCGATCAAATGTATACAGAACCATCATACCTGGAAACCGGATTATACCAACCTGGCCAAGTATGATGAAATGTACTGGATGGTATCTATGCGCAATGTGCACACACAAAATAACGGGTGGGATGATATTGCACAAAACCTCACTACTTTTCCGTCAGGCAATATCGGTCTCTGCAGACCGATTGATGTGAAACCCGTAGGCATTGCCGGCGCTAATACCGGCGCAATATGTATTGAACACCTGGGCAATTTTGATGCAGGGAAAGATGTAATGACCGCTGCACATAAAGACACGATCATTGCTTTAAATGCGCTCTTATGTAAAAAATTCGGACTGGCACCGGTAAAATCGCAAGTGGTGTACCACCATTGGTATGAAAGGAGCGGCACACGTTTCCCGGAAAATATAGTGAATGAGCATAAGGTAGGGGCCCAGCAAAAAACATGTCCCGGCACCGCTTTTTTTGGCGGCAATACAATACTCGATGCGGAAGCAAATTTTTACCCGCTGATAACAACGGCCATACAAACCCTCTCGGCCCCGGTTGCGCCGGTTATTAAAAAGAAAGTCAACACAGGCACCCTCAATGTGCGCAAAGGACCGGGTACAAATTTCAGCACCGCGCGCCAATTGGCCTTGCATACAGAAGTGACCGTCTATGCCGAAAAGGGCGACTGGAGTAAAATAAGCAACACGGCAGAAGAATGGGTGTTTTCAAAATTTTTAACCTGATATGATACCTCATGAAAAATTATTTTAAAGCATCCAGTTGGAAAGGTGGACAATGGCTGGTATTCCTTTGTGTGTTCCAGTTGCTACTGGTCGCCATATATGTACTGACACACCTGGGTAAAAAAGGACACGAGTATGTTCAGCTTGATAAAAAACAGGCTGAGGTTGTCAATAGCATGCTGCTCATGTACACAGACAAGGGCGAGCCGTCCAGCATACTGAAAGGCGATACCTCGAAAAAGAAAGAATACCAGGACCTGATGCGGATAAGACAGGCGAGAGATACCGCGGTGATGATATTCCTTGAATCTGCTTATGATGGCGATATCGATGGGGTGAATAAAGCAACGGTCAGGAGAGCATTGCTGGAGTTCAATACAAAAGACTGCGCCACTTATCTTGCCAACCTGAAGCTTAAAGTCAGGAGTCATTTCTGGCTGAGTGGCGGTAAGGCATATTATGAAACTATTTTCTGGTGCTTGCTCGGCGTATTCACCAGCCTGATTTTTTATGTGGGACAAAAAATAACACCTGCTTCAGAGGAAACATTTGATACCGATGAGATTTCCAACCAGGTTGCCAAAATGTTTTATGCGCCCATTACTACAATGGTACTGGTGATCGGGTATCATATGGTGGGTGATGGCGATAGTAACATGATCGACATAACGGTGAACAAAGGTGTAATACTGTTCTCTTTTATTGCAGGCTTTTATTCAGGAAGGGTGATGAAGCTGCTCGATAAAATCAAGGACCTGATCCTTCCCATGACCACAGATGCAAAAACGACAGCGGCAAAAGAAACCGTCAAGGTACAGGTATCGGTAAAGCTATCATTGGCAGAATCGTTGGCAAGATCATCTGATGGTGCAGAAATTACAGAAGCAGGTTTTTATGCTGCCGAAGTTACACTCACGCCTGAGGCTGGCGGAGAGAAGATACACCTTACGCCACCCGAAGAGGAACAGGGAAATATTTTTTCTGGCAAAGAGATCAAACCGGGTAAATACAAACTGTCTGTTCAATATGCCCATAAAAAAGAAGATGGAAGCGCCATTGTAAACCTGGAAGCCGAACAGCTGATCGATATACAAAAAAACGAACAGGAAATTGCGGTAATACTGGATAGGGCCGATCATGATGGATAGCATAGAAATCCCGTATCTTTTCGTTCATGGAAACAGCATCATCGGGCAAACGGTTAAAGGCCATCATCAGCGGTTCGGTAGGTAATCTAGTGGAGTGGTACGACTGGTATGCGTATGCTGCATTCTCCATCTATTTTGCACCATCTTTTTTCCCGGGGAAAGATGCTACGGCCAATTTGTTGAATACGGCGGGCATATTCGCCGTCGGATTTTTAATGCGCCCGATAGGCGGCTGGTTATTCGGCAGCCTCGCCGACAGGAAAGGACGAAAATGGGCCATGACGGTTTCGGTGTTACTGATGTCATTTGGTTCACTCACCATTGCACTTACACCCTCTTATAACAGCATAGGCATTGCCGCACCTATATTATTGTTGCTCGCAAGACTCATACAGGGACTAAGCGTTGGCGGCGAATACGGAACAGCGGCCACTTATCTCAGTGAAATGGCCACCAGCAACCGTAGGGGTTTTTACTCAAGTTTTCAATATGTAACACTGATCGGCGGTCAGCTCATTGCAGTAGGTATCCAGTTATTGATGCAATATGTTTTCTTTACTGCCGAAGAGATCAGCAGCTGGGCATGGCGCATACCGTTTTTTATCGGGGCAGTATTATCCATCACCGCCTTTTACCTGCGCCGGAACATGGATGAAACGGAAGCGTTCCGTCATATCAAAAAATCTGATCAGCAGAAAAAAGGATCACTGAAAGAATTGCTGAAACATCCCAAAGCAGTATTTACGGTAATGGGGCTGACACTTGGCGGTACCCTGGCATTTTATACGTACACAACGTATATGCAGAAATTTTTGGTAAACACTGTTCATCTGCCAAAAGAAAAAGCCACCCTGCTCACGTTTGTTTCTTTGTTTATCTATGCTGCCATACAGCCTTTGTTTGGTTTGTTATCAGATAAGATAGGCCGCAGACCGTTGCTGATAGCCTTTGGTGTGTTGGGAACGATAGGCACCGTACCCATTATGACAGCCATATCGGGCAGCCATGATATGTTGCCAATATTTTTATTAATGATGGCCGCACTCTTGATCGTGACCGGTTATACCTCTATCAACGCAATCGTAAAAGCGGAATTGTTTCCTGCGGAGATCAGGGCGCTGGGTGTAGGGTTTCCTTATGCGATCACAGTCGCGCTGTTCGGCGGTACTGCGGAATACCTTGCGCTGTGGTTTAAGAATGCCGGTAATGAAACAGGGTATTACTGGTATGCCAGTGGGTGTATTTTTATTTCGCTGCTGGTGTATATTTTTATGCGGGATACCAAGAAAACTTCTTTGATGGAGAGGGAGGGAAACACATAGGTACATAGGGAAGAGAAGGGTACATAAGATCATTCTCTATGTGTTAAAGAATAACCAATGCACCTGATCTTTTTAACTAAACAACAGATAAGTGAGCCAGCTTGTTGCATACGCCAGCGCCGTCATATAAATGAACTGGAATATGGGCCACTTCCAGGTGCGGGTCTCGCGTTTTACTACGGCCAGCGTACTCATGCACTGCATGGCCAGCACATAAAACACCATTAAAGACAAAGCTGCAGGAAGTGTGTACACTTTGCTGCCATCTTCATGTTTGGCGGCCTGCATTTTTTCGCGGAGTGATGAGTTATCATCTGTTTCCTCTACACTGTATAAGGTGGCCATCGTACCCACAAATACTTCGCGCGCGGCAAAGGAAGTGATCAGTGCGATCCCGATCTTCCAGTCATAACCCAATGGTTTGATAGCGGGCTCAATGGCCTGTCCCAATATTCCTGCATACGAATTCTGCAGTTTTTCGGAAGACAATAGTTTCTGGAGCGAATCTATCTGTTGCGGTTGGGGTGAGGCGATGATCAGTGTGGCATATTTGTCCTCTACACGCTGCATACGGTCGCCCGGTCCGAACGAACTTAGGAACCAGAGCAACAGGCTGATGACCATGATCACTTTACCGGCATCGGTCACAAAGATTTTTGCTTTTTCAACCATGGTAACGCCTACATTTTTCCAGCGTGGTGCGCGGTAAATAGGCAGTTCGAGGATGAAAAAACTTTTCTCTTTGATGTTGATGAACCATTTCATCACATAGCTTACGATCAGCGCCATAAACGTTCCGAGAAAATACAATGCCATCATCACGAGTCCCTGCAGGCTCAAAAAACCGAAATAATATTTGTCGGCGATCACCAGTGAGATCAGGATGGTGTACACAGGCAGTCTTGCGCTGCAACTCATTAATGGTGTAACGAGAATGGTCAGCAGGCGTTCCTTCCTGTTTTCAATGTTCCGTGCGCTCATGATCGCCGGTACGGCGCAGGCAAAGCCACTGATCATGGGCATTACACTTTTACCGTTCAATCCCACTTTACGCATCAGTTTATCGCTGAGAAAACTGATACGTGCCATATAACCCGTGTCCTCCAGTATCGTAATGAGCCCGAATAATATCATGATCTGCGGAACAAAAACAAGGATGCCGCTCAACCCGGCCAGTAATCCATTTGTGATCAGGTCGCTCCACCATCCTCGTGGCAGGGTGCTGCTCAGCCATCCTTCCGTTTGTGCAAACAACCATTCAATACCATCCATCGGAAACTGTGCCAGCCAGAAAATACTCTGGAACAATAAAAACAAAACGGCCAGTAATATGAGGTATCCCCAGGTTCTGTGCAGCAGGATATCGTCGAGTTTATCGGTAAATAATTTTTTCTCCAGCGGGCCGGGTTCTACTACATGCTGCTGCATTACCTGCCGGATACGCGTGTACCGCTGCATGATCTCTTCCGCCTGTGTTTTGGTAGCATTGAACTGGTGATCATTTTTGATCTTATCAATGGCCAGCTGTATCGTGGGATCGAGTGGGAAATTTTCGTGGTTGATCAGGTAATGGATCGCCGCATAATCGCTCATCAGCGGGAACAACTGCTGCATTTTCTCAATAGCAGGGGCGGACAGTTTGTGTGTACTGATAAATTCCCTGGTATGTAAACCGGGATTCATTTTGGCTACATGCGACAGCACTTTTTTCAATTCAGCGAGCCCTTTGTTCTTTCTCGGGTTTACCGGTACGATGGGAATACCGAGTTCCGCCTCGAGACCGCTGATATCTATCTCTATATTTTTTCTGGCGGCGATATCATTCATCGTCAGGGCCATCACCACCGGGATCTTCAGGTCGATTATCTGGCTGCAGAAAAGCAGGTTGCGTTTGAGGTTACTGGCATCGGCCACCAGGAGCACCACATCGGGGTGTACATGCGGGTCGGCGCCCATCATTACTTTATAGGCCACCCACTCATCCGCCCTGCGGGGATATAAACTATAGGTTCCGGGCAGGTCCACCAGTTCGGCAACACCGGTTTCATCCAGTGCAAAATGACCGGTTTTCTTGTCAACGGTAACACCGGGAAAATTGCCCACTTTCTGGTTAAGTCCCGTTAAAGCATTGAACAGCGAACTTTTTCCGCTGTTAGGGTTGCCGACGAGAGCGATATGTAATACGGGTTTGGGCAATGGGGCAAATGTAACTTTGATGGGTGAGATATGGTTACGGGATTGGGAAGAAAACAGCGTCCATTAATACTATGGATAGGTTCCGTTAACATTCTTTACACGACAGTTTTTGTATATTTGATCTGATCAGCAGAAAATTTTATGGAAAATATTACCATACCGGTCCCGCCTTTTATAGCCCAGGCTTTTGCAAAAGCCGATGAGGCAGTAAAAAGAAAAGCGGAAATTTATATCAATGCATGGCTCAACGATTTTTTCAGCGCCCGTACCGCCAATGAACAGCTTTTTGATTTGATGCAAAAAGGCAGTTCTGAAGCAAAGGCCAATGGTCTTACACCTGGGCGGTTAGACGAATTGCTGAAAGATGACAACTGATTTCTGGGTATTTGATACGAATACCTTGCTTAGCGCGTTACTTAATGAAAATTCTCCGCCCGGACAGGCCCTTAAAAAAGCAAGATCTAATAGTACTCTCCTGGTTTCTGCAGAAATAGCACATGAATATTTCGAGGTGTTTAGCCGGTCCAAATTTGACAGGTACATTTCCCTGGAAACCCGCCTTGGGTTTATTGAAAACATTATTACAAATGCATTACCCATTCAGGTAAATGAGCATATTGCTGTTTGTCGTGATCCTAAAGATGACAAATATCTTTCGCTGGCGGTAGCAGCCAATGCTTCAGCCATTATTACCGGTGATGCGGACCTACTGGTATTGCATCCTTTCCGGGGTATCCCGATTTTAAATGCTGTCGGATTTTTAACGTTTTTTAGTAATTAGATAAATATTGCTAGTCGTCAAAACCAGGCCTCTTAAATATAGGAGCGTCCGGAAATGTTGTAAGGGCCTGCCCCTTTATTTTTGACAATACAGAAAGCGCAGGCAGTGATATATCTTCCGATGCAGGCATAAGCTCATAGAGCTTCACCCACGCATCGATGCTTTTTTCGATAGCGATAAGAGCAATCTTTGCAGTTCCATCGCCTTCTTTTTGGAAGGAACATGACGATTCCTGTTCGTTATCTACCCTGCCGCGCAGGGATCTGTGTAGTTTTACTTCAATAAAGAATAGGTACCATCGGATAGTATCAAAGCAATTGCCAATATCGGCTACCGTATACACCACATCTTCTGCCGACAGGATTCCGATATGAAGATCGTCGATAAGTTCTCTGGTCTTGTTCACATGACTTTCACTTTTGCAGATAAAAGGAAGCGCTATTTGCTGATAGTGCTTACATAATTTTATTAGGTTGTGCTGTTCTACGTCTGCATTCAAACGTTCTTCTTCTAACTGGTATCGTAATAAATCTTCAGGATTAAGGGTATCCAGGTCTATGCCATATTTTTCTGCACTTTTTTGCAGAAGCGTCAGAGTGTTTTTAAAATGAGATGCTATACTGCGCTCAAAATCGACATCTCCAAAACCGGATTCGACGGTCGTATTTTCATAGTTCCTGCAGCGGCTGGTAAAACCACAGCGTTCACACCATCGGTCGCAGTAATTGTAGATCCCGGGGATATATTGTTTTTCCATTAAATGATCTATTGATAATTGTGAAGACTAAATTAGTCTGTAGAAGAACTTGTTTTTTAGGTATTTACCGCAACAAAATCACGGTTTTTCGACAAAATATCTCCTATAGGGGAAGTGAGACACAAAAGAGTTCAACCTTTACAGTTTATCGGACATTAGCGTTGCTACGCGTAAACAAGAGATCGATTTATTAGCGGCTTCAATAACACCACTATGCGGGATTGCTAAAATCACCAACCTTTTACAAACCCGTTACATATTCAAACCCGCAGTACCTTATTTTTGCGCCTCAAATAACCGATAATGAAAAAGATCCTTGTGCTGTTGGTATTGATCCCTGCACTTAGCTATTCACAGAGTAAGAGAAAGAAAAGACAAATGGAGGAAAAGGCCAATGCAGAACTGGTGGCTAACCTCAGGTCGCATGTACAATACCTGGCCGACGACAAACTGGAAGGCAGAAGAACCGGCACCAAAGGCGAAGAACTGGCCATGCAGTATATCGTAGCGCAATACCAGAAAATGGGATTGGCCCCTGCTGGTACAAACGGGTATGTACAGGAATTTACAATAGATGAAGGCAAACAGGTAGAAGAAAATACCCTGTTTTCAGTAGACGGGAAAAAGCTGAAACTGATCGAAGAATATATTCCCCTTGCTTTCAGCGCCAACAATAAAGTAACGGGTTCGCCGGCTATTGCGCTCAATGAATCAAAGCAGCCCTGGTTCAAGGACCTGAAGGATATGCTGGAAGAAAACAAGACCAGCCCGCATTTTGATATCGAAGAAGAGATCAAAAAATTATCAGATAAGGTAGCGGCCAAAGGCGCTACTGCTTTATTTGTTTACAACAGCTCTTCACTGGTAGACAATGTACAGTTCAATAAAAAAGACAAAAGCACCCCTGTCAAAATACCGGTGATATATATTACCAAAACAGGGTTTACCAAATACTTTTCCGATGCTGCTGCAACCTTGCCGGTTGAATTGACTATTCGTTTCACAGAAAAATCAAGAAAAGCCCGGAACCTGATTGGCTTTATAGATAACCATGCGGCCAATACCATTATCCTCGGCGCACACTACGACCACCTCGGTTATGGCGAAGACAAAACGGCCCTGGATACTGCGCATGCCATTCACAACGGCGCCGATGATAATGCCAGCGGTACGGCGGCATTGATAGAACTGGCGAGAATGCTGAAAAAATCGGCCCCTGCGGGTAACAATTACCTCATCATGAATTTTTCCGCGGAAGAAATGGGTTTGTTGGGCAGCAAATACTGGCTCGATAACCCTACACGTGCCATCACACCCAACTATATGATCAATATGGATATGGTGGGCAGGTACGATACCGCCCGTAAACTCATTGTAGGCGGCTATGGTACATCACCGGTATGGGGGGAACTATTTGCTGCAGAAAAGAACAACCTGATAGTGAAGTTTGACAGCAGCGGCAGCGGATCGAGTGACCATGCGGCGTTCTACAGGAAAGATATTCCCGTACTGTTCCTGTTTACAGGGAGTCACAGCGATTACCATAAAGCCACTGACGATTGGGACAAGATCAATTATGAAGGCGAAAAAGATATCGTAAAACTTGTCTATCGCGTAATTGAATCGGCGGATAACCGGGGTAAACTGGCATTCACCAAAACAGCGGAACAGAAAGTAGGCGCCGTAAAAATGACTGTAACACTAGGAGTAATACCTGATTACGGGTTTACCGGAACCGGTATGCGCATAGATGGCGTGAGCGCCGGTAAAACAGGAGAAAAGATCGGGCTGCAGGCAGGTGATATCTTATTGCAGCTGGGGGAACATAAGTTTACAGATGTGTACAGTTATATGGAAGCACTTGGTAAATTTGTGAAAGGACAAAACACTCAGTTGCGGATAAAGAGAGGAAATGAGGAGAAGACGTTTGATGTGGCGTTTTAATCTCTGAGTAACCCACTGTAGTTTTGAACGCAAAGTATAAGCCGCAGATTCGCAGATTGTTTCAAACAATCTGCGAATCTGCGGCCAAAAAATAGCTCCGCATAAAATGAAACTGCGCCTGAATGTAGAAGAATTGAATGACGACTTCTTTGAAGACACGCGCTTATTGGGGATCACCGCTTCCGTAAAAAACTACCAGTTCTGCCTCCAGTTGAATAATCTCCTGGGCTATGATTTCCGCCTGAATTCGGATATAGAGATCCATCTCCGTAAAAAAAGCCGCAGCTATTACTTCTCGGTGTACCAATCCAGGGAGCGGAACAGTTTTTTAACGCATTACCTTTACCATAACCAGTTCGACGGCGAATACCTGCTTCCCGAATTCAAGCACATGGATTTTCTCTGGCTGATGAAGGGCGACCTGGTAGACAATGAAAAATGCGACTGGGTAAAACAAGGTGTAAAAAACCTGAATGGCGTGCAACTGGTAGCCGAGCTGACCAACGAACAGATCAAAAACAAGGGCAATATGGTCTTCTGATCGCAGATTTGAGGATTTATTGTATGATTTCACAGGGTAAGCTGTCTGGAAATAATAAATTAAACCTGCGATCACCTGCGCTTTAAATCTGGGTAATCATATTAAAATCATTTAAATCCGCGCTCTATGTGGACCGAACAAAACAACACCCTATACCGCAAATTCGAGTTCAAAAATTTCTCTGAAGCCTTCGCCTTTATGACCCGCGTGGCCATCGAAGCGGAAAAAATGGACCATCATCCATTATGGACCAATGTGTGGAACAAAGTGGAGATCTGGCTCAATACCCATGATGCCGGAGATGTCGTAACCGAGAAGGATCACAAACTGGCGAAAAAAATAGATGCGTTATTATAAGGCGTTGAGGGGCATTTTTTAACACAGAGGCCACAGAGATAAACAGAGGGCCCTCCGTTTATCTCTGTGGCCTCTGTGTTAAAAAAAATCCTAATCAAAGAATCCATTCCACCTCTCCAAACGTAAAACGTTCATCCAATCCCCCCGATACCATCAATTCCCCCGTTTCAGAAACAGCTTCTATCACGCAGTTAAAAATAACGGGTCCCTTTTTAAGCCGCACCTGAACGCCTTTTTTAAAAAGCAGTTCATTATAGCGTGTTAAACATCTATCAAAAGGTTCGTGCAGCAACTGCCTGTACCGTTCTTCCAAACATAGGCACAACTCCTTAGCCAATGCCACCGGATCAAATTGTTTACCGGTGATCTGTTTTAAGGAAACAGGGTTAACCAATGAACCCGCAAACAAAGTCTGGTTGATGTTCATACCAATCCCCACCACCGACCATGGCCAGGATTGCCCGCGGATACTGTTTTCGATCAGGATACCCCCTGCCTTTCTGTCACGCCAATACAGGTCGTTGGGCCATTTGATGGAGGTTTCATCGCCCGCATATTTGCTGAAAAGATCGTGCGCCGCTAACGCAACGGCGATGCTGAGCGGAAAAGGATTGGCAACAGAGAGGGAAGAACTATCGGTAATAATGGAAAGCGCAATATTGGTTCCGGCTTCAGATTGCCAGGTTTTGCCCCTTTGTCCCCTTCCTGCTGACTGGTGATGGGCAAAAAATGCTGCGCCATGACCAGCCAGATTTGCCTGTAACTGCTCCATGGCATACATATTGGTGCTATCTGTCTCAGATAATTCTATGAACGGCTGCCCGATAGCAGTTTTAGCAATTAAGGGTGGCAAAGAATTACTATTTTTGACGAAGTTAATCCAACCCGCCTCAGGGCGCAGGCGGAAAACAACATTTTTCAAATAAAAGAGCCGATTATTGGAACCCCTTTCTGTTTTACAAAGCCGTGAAAAGAAAACGAGCAGCAGGCTTACGCGCAACTCAAAAATTTTCAAAACAATTATCAGAGCCATACAGGATAAGAAGGGTGAGAATATAGTGAGTCTCGACCTTCGTAAAATAGCGGAAGCTTCGGCGGATTTTTTTATCGTCGCGCAGGCTTCCAGTACCACGCAGGTAAAAGCGATATGTGATTTTGTGGAGGACCTGGTAAAGAACGAGTGCGGCGAATTTCCTTACAAACACGAAGGGCGCCAGTCATCGCAATGGGTGCTGATCGATTACGTGAACATCGTTGTGCATGTAATGCATCCCGAAACCCGCAAATTCTACAAACTCGAGGATATGTGGAGCGACGCGGAATCAAGAATGCACGATTTATAGCATAGTTTTAAAATATCAGCTTTCGCTGAACGTTAACTCAATAGAAATAGTAGTTTACTACAGAGGGATCAATTTAATATGTCACAGGAAAATAAAAGTCCGAAACCAAGTGGCTCTGATAAAGAGAACAGTCCGCGTAAGGGACCAAAATTCAATATTTACTGGGTCTACGCCATCATTGCAGTGATACTGCTGGCGGCTAATTTTGCCCGTTTTTCACCAGATACCATCGAAACATCCCCACAGGAGTTCATGACAGACATGCTTTTGCAGGGGGATGTAGAAAAGCTGGAATTTGTAAGCGACAAGAAGACGGTAAAAATATATATCAAATATGATAGCCTGAGCAAGCCGTTTTACGTAAAAAAGCTCAGCAAGCTTACCGCCCGGGACAAAGAAAAGGCAAGAACATCGCCCTTATTTGATTTCCTGGTAACGGACTGGGAAAGTTTTCAGGCATCGCTTCAAAAGATGTACACCGAAAAAGGTATTCCGGAAGTGAAAACCTATACGGTTAACGACGGCGAAATATTCAGCCCGATCGTAAACACCATTTTTTCGATATTACTGATCATTGGTGTATGGATATTATTGATGCGTAAAATGGGTGGCCAGGGCGGCGCAGGCGGTCCGGGTGGTATTTTCAGTATCGGTAAATCCAAAGCCACTTTGTTTGATAAGGGCGCGAAAGTGAACATCACTTTTGCCGATGTGGCCGGTCTCGATGAGGCCAAAGTGGAAGTGATGGAGATCGTTGATTTCCTGAAAAACCCTAAAAAATATACAGCGCTGGGTGGTAAGATACCAAAGGGCGCCTTATTGATCGGTCCTCCAGGAACAGGTAAGACCCTGCTGGCAAAAGCCATGGCAGGTGAGGCCCAGGTTCCTTTCTTCAGCCTTAGCGGTAGCGATTTTGTGGAAATGTTTGTGGGCGTGGGCGCCAGCCGTGTTCGCGACTTGTTTAAACAGGCCCGTGAAAAAGCGCCCTGTATCATTTTTATCGATGAGATAGATGCTATCGGTCGTGCACGCGGAAGAAATGCCATCATGAGCAATGACGAAAGGGAGAATACCCTAAACCAGCTGCTCGTGGAAATGGATGGATTTGGGGGTGATTCCGGTATCATCATCCTTGCGGCCACCAACCGCCCGGATGTACTGGATACGGCATTACTGCGCCCGGGTCGTTTCGACAGGCAGATATCTATCGATAAGCCGGATGTAAAAGGTCGTGAAACAATTTTTAAAGTACACCTGCTCCCGATCAAAATATCAGAATCACTCGACCTGCACAAACTGGCCGAACAGACACCGGGATTTGCCGGTGCCGATATCGCCAATGTATGTAATGAGGCCGCACTGATAGCGGCACGTAAAGGAAAGGAATCGGTTGAGATGATCGATTTCCAGGATGCGATAGACAGGGTGATCGGTGGTTTGGAGAAAAAGAACAAGATCATAGCGCCACATGAAAAATCCATCATTGCCTATCACGAAGCAGGACATGCGGTTTGCGGATGGTTCCTGGAACATGCGTATCCCTTATTAAAAGTAACGATCGTTCCAAGGGGTACGGCGGCGTTGGGATATGCACAGTACACACCTACCGAACAATACCTGTACAATACGGATCAGCTGATGGACCAGATCTGTATGACCCTTGGCGGACGCGCCGCCGAAGAAATATTCTTTGGAAAAATTTCGACGGGTGCAGCCAATGACCTGCAGCAGATCACCAAGATCGCGTATAGCATGGTGATAGCGTATGGCATGAACGAAAAAATCGGAAATGTGAGTTTTTATGATCCGACGCAGGAAAACACTTTCACCAAACCTTACAGCGAAGAAACCGGTAAGATGATCGATGAAGAAGTAAGGGGCATTATACAGGAAGCATACAACCGTACCAGGCAATTGCTTACCGAAAAGAAAAACGAGGTAGCGATACTGGCCAAAGAACTGCTGGATAAAGAAGTACTCCATAAAAGTGATGTGGAAGAACTGATAGGCAAGCGCCCTTTCGAAGAAAAGAAACTGCTGGAAATAGAACCGGAGCAGAGCAACGGCCATACCATTGGCGAAAAAACCTTTGACCCAACAGAACCGGATACTTCTAATACAGATAAATCTATTATCGGGTAATGTCAACTACGGCAAGAGAAAATATATTGAACAGGATAAAACAGGCATTGGCAAAACCAGTGCCTGTTCCGTTTCCTGCAAGTGAAGGAACGCAGAACCTGTTCCGTCAATCAGCTGAAGAAAACGCAGTGGTCTTTGCAGAGAATTTCAGCAAATTGCTCGGGCGCTTTTCTTTTTGTGCAGATGAAAAAGAACTTGTTGCGCAGCTCCAGGCATTGATCACCACCCGTGAATGGAAAAAACTATACTGCCGCGAAACAGAATTACAGAATGATCTGTCCGCTGCCGGTTTCAGCACGGTGTACTTCGATGATGTAGCCCATTGTGACGCAGCCATTACAGGTTGTGAATCGCTGGTGGCACGTACCGGCAGTATTGTTTTGAGCAGTGCACAACAAAGCGGCAGAACGGTCAGTGTGTATGCGCCCGTACATATCTGTATCGCCTATACGCACCAGCTGGTGTATGATATTTCAGATACGCTGCAGCAGTTGCGTGAAGAGTATGGCCAGCAGTTTCCGTCCATGGTAACCCTGGCTACAGGCCCCAGCCGCACAGCAGATATAGAAAAAACACTGGTGGTAGGCGTACACGGCCCCAAAGAAGTATTTTGTTTCCTGGTTGATAAGTGATCAACATCCTCTACTATGCAATCATCATTTCAGTTATTTGTCTATGGGTCATTGCGCAAAGGATTTCAGCACCCTGCGTATGGATACATCAGCCGGTATTTTACCTTGATAACCGAAGGAAAGGTAAAAGGATTGCTGTATGATATGGGAGATTTTCCCGCGGCATTACCCACAGAGGATGATGCTTTTATCAAAGGAGAATTATACAGGATCAACAACCCCGATGAATTCAACTGGGCCATCGCCCAACTGGATGATTATGAAGGATTGAATACAGAGCACGGTGAGCCGGCGTTGTATAAAAGAGAATTGGTTACTGTTTTTCTTGCTGACAGTACCGAACAGGCATGGATCTATTGGTTTAATGGGCAGGTAAATGAACATTCCAGGATAGATACGGGGGACATATTGGAATATCTGCGGACGAAAAATCACTAAATTGCAATAGTGAATAAGATCATTACTATATTAAAAGCACATAAACAGGAACTTTTAAGTAAGTACCCAATAAAGTCATTGGCATTATTTGGGTCGTATAGTCGCGGAGAGGAAACGAAAGACAGTGATATTGACATCATGGTTGAACTGAATCACCCAGACGCCAGGTCATTTATCAATCTTAGTTATGAACTCGAAGCGATCATCAAACAGAAAGTAGACCTGGTATCGAAGAACGGTGTGAAAGAAAGATATATGCGTGAAATAGAAAACGATTTGATCTATGTCTAAGCGAAACGATAAGTTTTTGCTTGAAGATATCATTGAATCAATCGAAGCGATTCAGAATTATACCCGGGAAATGACATTGGAAGGGTTTCTTTCTGATAGAAAAACACGGGATGCGGTAGCCAGGAATTTTGAAATTATGGGAGAGGCTGTTGCAAGAATGAACGCTGATTTTAAAGCATCCAATAGCCAGATCGACTGGAGAGACCTCAAAGTGTTCAGGAATCTACTGATCCATTCATACGAAATCGTTGATTATCCGCTTGTTTGGAGTGTTATCACAAAGGAACTTCCACCCCTTTATTTACAGATACAGGAACTGTTTAAGCAGCTTAAATGAAACTGCACTGACATGCAATTGACACCCGGCAAAAAAATATATTTTCTCTCCGACTTCCATCTCGGCGCCCCCGACTATGACAGCAGCCTTATACGGGAAAAAAAAGTAGTGGCTTTCCTGGAAAGCATCCGGCACGATGCTGCAGAAATATTTATTGTGGGGGATATTTTCGATTTCTGGTATGAGTATAAAAAAGTGGTGCCAAAAGGATATGTGCGGCTGTTGGGAAAACTGGCAGAACTCACCGATACCGGTATTGCCATACATGTATTTGTAGGCAACCATGATATGTGGATGAGCGGGTATTTTGAGAAAGAACTGAACATCCCTGTTTATCACCACCCGCAATCATTCACCCGGAACGGTAAGCGGTTTTATATTGGTCATGGCGACGGACTGGGACCGGAGGACCATGGATATAAATTCATTAAAAAAGTATTCCGCAACCCTGTTTGCCAGTGGTTGTTTGGCCAGTTGCATCCTACCTGGGGTATCGGACTCGCCAACTATTTCAGCAGGAAAAGCAGGGAGAAAACCGGGTCGTCTGATGAACATTTCCTGGGCGAAGACAAAGAATGGCTGATCATTTACAGCAAAGAGATCCTGCAGAAAGAACACTACGACTATTTTGTATTCGGTCATCGCCACCTGCCGCTCAATTGCGAGCTTCCCAATAACAGCCGTTATATCAATCTTGGTGATTGGATACGGACATTTACGTATGCTGTATTTGATGGTAAGGATGTAGCGTTATTGTCATGGGAAGTAAACGCAGTATAAATTTTTTCGCCACAGATTCACAGATTGACACAGATTTTTTCTGGGCTAATCTGTGAATCTGTGGCGAAAAATATAACTCCGCTGTAAAGTCTAACCGCTATTACAAAGCGATTTGTAAATTGCATCATGGAAAAATTCCTGCAGCAAAATTTTCTCGATAATAGCATCCAAAGCTACCTGTATGTACTCGGCATCATATTGCTTGCACTGCTGATCAAAAGAATCCTCTCCAGGTACCTGGCGCAATTGCTCTATAAACTCCTGGCGAAACATGCAAAAAAAATAGCCAAACAATCTTTTCTTGACCTGGTGGTGCAGCCGCTGGATGTGTTTTTCGTGGTGCTGGTGGCTATTATCGCCATCGACAAACTGCAATACCCCGCTTATTTTGATTTTAATCTTTACCGGATCACGTTCAAACAATTGATAGAATCGCTTGCCGCGGGGATGGTGATCAGCATATTTATCTGGCTCTGTTTACGCGTGATCGATTTTGTAGCGATGATTATGCACGAAAAAGCAGAACTCACGGCCGACCAGAGCGATAACCAGCTGGTGGTATTCTTCAAGGATTTTTTTAAAGTGATCCTGATCATGATCGGCGTTTTGCTGATACTCCGTTTTTCGTTCAATAAAAGTATTGGTAACCTTCTTACGGGACTCAGTATCGTAGGTGCGGCGATAGCGCTCGCCACAAGGGAAAGTATAGAGAACCTGATCGCGTCATTTATTATTTTCTTTGATAAACCATTTGTAACGGGCGACCTGGTAAAAGTGAACAATTTTACAGGCACTATTGAACGTATCGGTCTTCGCAGCACGCGTATCCGTACAACGGATAAAACCTATATCTCTGTTCCCAATAAACAGATGGTAGATACAATCGTAGATAATATCACATTACGCACACAGCGAAAAGGAGAATTGCGACTGGAACTCGGGCTGAGCGCCACAGCAGATGAGATAAGGTTACTGGTACCCGCCATCAAAGCCATCCTGCAGAAACCTGGCATTGAAAACAATATTGTTTTCTTTATGGAGACAGGGAAGAACGCACATATTATTTCCGTGGAATATTTTACTTCCATACTTCAGTCGGTGGAAGAATTTAATGCGTTGCGGGAAACAGTCAATCTGGAGATCGTAACATTACTGGAGAAAACCAATGTATCGTTGGCCGCATCCAACACAGAGATCATTGTGCGGTCACAAACAACTTCTTCGTAATTATTTGATTACAAGCTGGCTTTTAACTCAAGCAGGAATGATTTGAACCTTGTGAGCGTATCCATCAGCTTTACCTGGGTATCGGCTTCGTGTTTGTTGTTCCTGAGATAATTCTTGGCGCCATCAATGGAAAATTTGCGCTGGCGCAGCAGGAAATAGATCAGTTGCAGGTTCCTGATATCTTCCACCCTGAAGAGACGGTCGCCCTTACGGGTCTTGCGTGGCTGTAAAATATCAAATTCATTTTCCCAATAACGAAGCAAAGAAGTGTTTACTTTAAACCATCCCGCTACTTCGCTGATAGAATAATATAATTTTTGCTGTAGGGTTTCTTCATCCGGTATTTCAATCAGTCCTGCCTCACTATCCATTTCCTTGAATGATTTCCTGCCGCGTTTACTGGCTGTTTTAACGATCTCTTTGCGGGCGGCAACAGATTTTACAGGCGCTACTTTAACAATAGCTTCTTCCTGCGCAATAGCAACCATAACCGGCGCTTCTGCGGCAACAGGTATTTCTACCCGCGGAAGCGTAACGGATACTTTTGCCGGTCTTTCCTTTTTTTTGGTGTCGGTAGCCGGTTCAATCGGCATACCAAACAGATCCAGTTGCTGCAGGCCATTTTGCATGCGTTAAAAGTACAATAACTGTACCGGAGGACATGGGCTGTTGGGGCATTGGTGGAAAAGATGTGAGAATAGACCACAAACCGCAAAGCCCTAGCTTTGCCCCATGATCAACACAATATGCGTTTGCGGTGCGGGCACAATGGGTAGCGGTATTGCACAGGTGGCCGCACAGGCTGGTTTTGCCACCATCCAATATGACCTTAACAGGGAAATGCTGGATAAAAGCCGGTTGGCAATTGAAAAAAATCTCAACAGCCTGGTGGCGAAAGCAAAAATAAGCAGTGAGGAAAAGAATGCCTGTCTTTCGCGCATAGTGTTTACCAGTGAATGGCAGCAATGCATGGCAGATGTAATTATCGAAGCGATCATTGAACAGAAACAGGCCAAAACTGATCTGTTCGCCCAACTGGCATCGATCAATAATCCCGAAACCATTTTTGCCACCAACACGTCATCCATCTCCGTATCAGCAATTGCTGCTTCTTTTGTGCGACCGGATAAAGTGGTCGGGATGCATTTTTTTAACCCGGCACCTTTGATGAAACTGGTGGAAGTGATCCAAACTTCATATACAGATCCTTCCGTTGTGAAGATGATTGTGGCACTGGCAACTGCTATGGGAAAAACACCGGTGGTTTGTAAAGATGCACCTGGGTTTATCGTTAACCGCGTGGCACGTCATTATTATCTCGAAGCGATGAAACTGGTAGAAGAAGGGATCTCCGATATAGAAACGATAGATCTGGTAATGCAATCAACCGGTTTTAAAATGGGGCCATTTGTCCTGATGGACCTGATCGGGCTGGATATTAATTACAATGTAAGCCAGATTGTATGGGAAGCGCTTGATAAACCGGAACGACTGAAGCCATCTTCTATCCAGCAATCAAAAGTAGCCGCAGGCGAACTTGGCAGAAAATCAGGTAAGGGGTTTTATAAGTATCAGGATTGAGGTTATTCCCAAACACTATCCATAGCAGTATAACCCTTCACCACAAACCGGAACATGGATTTGGAGGAAGCGCCATATTGTCCGCGTTTTGTATAGATAGCTATCGCACCAGCGCCGCCTGAAAATGAAGAAATATTTGCCGGTGGCCGGTACACTTTGATCATAGCAACTTCCGAGGGACGTACAAACAGGTGGTCACCGATATCCATCCTGAACTCATCAACATATATTTCTGCTGTCTCATTGCGCCAGCGTGCATACTCCTGCCCGGCACTGTCTTTGTCAATTGTCAACCCGGGAACTTTTGCCTGTAAAAACTGTAATACACTGAATGATCTGCTGATCATGTCATCATCAATACCGTCAAAGATGATTGCATCCTCGCGCTGAAAAAGACCCTGTGAATATTTTTCGTTGAATTGTTCAACGTTTTTTTTGATCCTGGCATTTACCGTTACACCCGGCAGCAATAATGCTTTATCGGTAAGTTCATCGGCATTAAAAACATACCTGTTGGTATCCGACAATTTCTGATCAGCCAGGTTGGTGCGCTGCTTTCCTATTGTAATAAATTTTGTAGCGCTTACCGCCGGTACAAAAAAAGAATCAAGTGATGTTTCAATACGGATCTTCAGATCGTTCTCTTTTACTTTTTTAACAGGTGAGAAAATGAAAAAAGCAGAATCTTCAAACAGCGTGCTTTTCAGACGGAAATTACCATCTGCCGATACGCGCGCATTATCAAAATAGGATCCTTTTTTGTTTTTGATGGCCATCATATAGTTGATCAGCGAATCTTTTTTTTCAGCATCTATCACTTTACCTGATATCCTGAAAAAACCTCGTTGCACCAGAAAATTTACTGCATATTGTCCATCGGGTATTTTGTTCCCGATAGAAAGTGTTGCGGATACTTCGCCATTGAGCATGGGGTAACGGAATTTCCATCTTTTGTTCCGGCCGATATCTTCTATCCATACATTCAGCGTAGCTGTATTTAATTTCAGCGCCGCATAATCAGGTATAAAACAGCTGAAGTCGATGGAATCGCCTTTAACGAATACGGTCTTATTCATTATTACCTGCAGGGAATCGGCTGCTTTGGTAGCGGAGAGTGTCATGAACAACAGGATGCATACAGCAGTACGTTTCATAGTACACAATAATAACACAATAAAAATTTATTACATATACCGGTTGTCATTTTAACAATTGTTAATTACCGGGTCACTTGAAGGCGATAGACAGTAATTCGGGATTTTTTCAACACAGAGATCACTGAGTAAACAGAGGACCCTCTGTGTTTACTCAGTGATCTCTGTGTTGAAAAAATAATGTAAATGAGGTTTTAGGCTTTTACTGAAACATTAACCATCAAATACAAATCAATTTTTCCTGATCTCCCGATCAATAACATCCAGTAAACCATTTGAAAACCTGTCTTCAGCCAGTTGCCAGAACATGATGCCATTTAACTTGTTTTTGACAGCATATTGTGTTTTTAACACAACAGACCGGGGATCGTCAAAAGTGACAAACCATTTTTTGTTTTTGTTGTACAAATAGGGTGCCATAGCCACCTCATCCCAGTGGTAAACAAAACCACTGTCGGGAGACAATTGTTTATCAAACTGGCGGTACGGAACGCCCCGCAGGAATTTGCCATTTCTATATAAGCCGTTATTGACTGAATCAATGTTTGCCCAGATGCGCGCATAAAAAGCAGCGCCGATCACTATCTTCCCGGCAGGAACATTTTTGGAGAGCAATAATTGTATACCGTTATCGCAGGACTGTTTCTGTTGCCCTGTCGAATACAAACCGGTATGGTGGCCGGTCACGGTATCATAACCGCTAACAAGATCATAGGTCATCACGTTGATCCTGTCAACCAGCGGGGTCACAGCTGCCCAGTCAACGGACTCATTGACGAATTTTGTAAACCCGCCCGCAGCAAAACTGATTTCTTTTTGTGCGCCCAATGTATCGCGCAGGGTTTTTACCAAAGCGGTAAAATTGTCTTTATCATGAATGGAATAAGCATGACCCGGAGGCCCCGCAATAGCCGGGTACTCCCAGTCGAGATCAATGCCATCCGCATTAAAATCATGAAGAAGTTGTTTTAAGGATGACGCAAACACCTTTCTGTCCTGATCCCTTGAAAAAATATCGGAACAGGAAAAACAACCGCCCCAGCCACCCAGCGCCACGATTATTTTAAGGGCAGGGTTTCGTTTTTTCTGTGCAACACAATTCAGCAGGGAGAGGCTGTCGCGCTTATTGTCAAGCGATATTTTATTTCCCTTCAGATGCGCGAAACTGAAACAGAGATGCGTCAGTTTTTCCACGGGAAAGCTATCGATCAGTTCCGCTTTTCCGTAGTAATAGCCAAATACGGCCATTGAATTCTTTTGCGGGTAAGCGGTTTGTACAATAAACAAACAAATGATGAGAAGAAAGCTGTTCCGGTACATAGCTGAAAATATAAAATGTAAGTTATATCATTATAGACTTCCGCTTTATTATCAGCTACCATTACTTTTGCCGGATGCGAATCGCGGTCAATGCCATATTCCTGCAGAAAGAGTATCTCGAAGGCTACGGACGTTTTGTAAAAGAGATCTTCAGCCGGCTGGTACTGCAACACCCGGAACATGAATTTATTTTCCTGTTCGACAGGCCGTATGATCCTGCATGTATAGCTGGTGAAAATGTTACACCGGTAGTGGTGGGTCCCGCTGCACGGCATCCGCTGTTGTTCAAATATTGGTATGATGTAAAAGCGCCGCTTGCGTTACAAAAATACAAGCCGGATGTATGGGTACAGCCTTATGGTTTCTGCAGTCTCACAACATCCATTCCACAATTGCTGGTTGTGCATGATCTTTCCTTTTTACATTACCCGGCATTTATTTCCTGGCAGCAACGCTGGTATTATAAAATGTTCACGCGAAAATTCCTGCAAAAGGCAAAACGGGTAGCAACGGTTTCGGCATTTTCCAAACAGGATATCATCAGTCATTACCGTGTGCCGGAAGAAAAGATCAGTGTGGTGTACAGTGCAGCGGGCAAACAGTTCAAACCATTATCCTGGCAGGAAAAACAAGCCGTTAAAGAAAGTTTTGCAGAAGGGAAAGAATATTTTTTATGCACCGGTGGGATACATCCGCGTAAAAACCTGATGAACCTTCTCAAAGCATTTTCTCTGTTTAAAAAATGGCAGCACAGCAACATGAAACTGCTGGTGGCTGGTAGACTGGCCTGGCAGTACGAAGACATTGTTGAAAAACTAAAAAGCTATAAATACCGGGATGATGTAATACTTACCGGGTATTTACCTGATGCAGAACTGGCAAAACTCACGGCTTCAGCCTATGCCGTGGTATATCCTTCTTATTTTGAAGGGTTTGGCGTACCCATCGTGGAAGCCATGCAATCAGAAGTGCCAGTTATCACAAGTGATACCAGCAGTATGCCCGAAATTGGTGGCGAAGCGGCTTTATATGCAAACCCCAATGACCCGAATGCGATCGCCAAACACATGCTCGGCCTGTACAGGGATGAAACCTTCCGCAGCCGGTTGATCGAAGCCGGAAAAAAACAGGCCACGAAATTCGACTGGGATAGGGTGGCAGAGATGATGTGGGCGGAGATCAGTAAAACTGCGAGTAGTGATTAGTGAGCGGATAGGACGTATTACCCCCGGTGCTTGTTTACTCACAACTGACTACTCACTCCTCAAAACTCACCGCAAAACTTATTACTCACAACTTAAAACCTACCACTTATTTTTGCAGCATGAAAACATCCACTATTTCCATAGAGATCGCACTGGACGATAACAAAGTGCCGCAGGAGATCAAATGGAACGCTACCGATAGCACGGCCGATATGATGCAGGCCGCCAAATCAATAATGGTATCTTTCTGGGACGGCGCCGATAAAAGCGCACTCCGTATCGACCTCTGGACAAAAGACATGATGGTTGATGAAATGGCAGATTTCTATTACCAGACAATGATGGGTATGGCCGATGCCTACTCCCGCGCCACGCAACAACAGGAACTGGCCGACGACATGAAAAAATTCGCGAAGGATTTTTATAAGAAGTTCAGGGATACACAACCGAAAGATTAATAGACCATAGTCGATAGTCCATGGTCCATCGACTATGGTCTATGGACTAAAAACCCCAAAAAACATGAGTCTCGAAACAGAAGTAATGGCGCAGATGAAAGATGCCATGAAAGCTAAAGATGAAGGGTTATTGCGCGGCCTGCGGGCCATTAAGGCAGAGATCATCAAAGCCAAAACAGAACCCGGCGCCAATGGCGAAGTAACCACTGACGGAGAAATGAAACTCCTCCAGAAACTGGTTAAACAACGCAAAGATTCCCTGGAAATATACCAGCAGCAAAACCGCCCGGATCTTGCTACCAAAGAAATCGAAGAAATAACGGTGATCGAAAAGTTCCTGCCCAAACAATTGAGCGAAACGGAACTGACAGAGGCCATCACCGCCATCATTGCTTCCACCGGCGCGGCCGGTCCGCAGGATATGGGCAAGGTAATGGGCGTAGCTTCCAAACAACTGGCCGGTAAGGCAGATGGAAAACAGATCGCTGCTACAGTCAAAGAATTACTCGCTAAATAAGCTATAAGCTATCAGCATTCAGCTATCAGCCATGAGCCGAAACGTTTATGGCTGATAGCTGAGGGCTGATAGCTGATAGCTCGAAGCTTATGCTAATAGACATCATCCTAATCGCCTTACTCATCATCGCTGTTCTCAAAGGATTGAAAAACGGCTTTGTAATAGCTGTATTTTCTTTTCTTGCCATCATCATCGGGCTGGCGGCAGCTATGAAACTATCTACCTGGGTGGCTGGTTTATTGAAAGAGAGTACCAGCATCAGTGCATCGTGGCTGCCTTTTCTTTCTTTTGCACTGATCATGTTTGGCGTGGTGCTGCTCGTAAGACTGGGTGCCGTGTTCCTGCAATCTGCGTTAAAAATGGCGATGCTTGGCTGGCTGAATAAACTGGCAGGAGTATTATTGTATGCGGTGCTGGTGATAACCGTTTACAGTGTCGTGCTTTTTTATGCAGGCGAGATACATTTACTAAAAGCGGAAACTTTTGCCGCATCAAAGAGTTATCCTTTTATACAACCATGGGGCCCCAAAGCCATCGCGTTGTTTGCCTCGGTAATTCCCTGGTTCAAGGGAATGTTTGACGAACTCTCTCATTTTTTTGAAAGCATACCAGCCAAAGTACAGTGACCCGATTCCTGTTTGCCGTAAAAACAGTAATTTAGCAGGGATTGGTTGACCGGAAACAGGCGCATAATGCCATGTTATTGATTGAATTGCTTTTATTTGTAACGGTTGAACATGTTGTATAAGAAACCCGCCAATGAACTACGAGATCAAACACCAGGATAAGTTTAAATATATAGAAGAAGGAGAGGGAGAGCCGTTGTTGTTACTGCATGGCCTTTTTGGCGCACTGAGCAATTTCCGCGACCTGATAGATCATTTCAGCAAGACGCACAAAGTGGTGGTACCCATGCTGCCGTTGTTTGACCTGGATATTTTTCATACATCGGTGGGCGGACTGGAAAAATTTGTCCAGAAGTTCATTGAAATGCGCGGGTACACGGGTATTCACCTGCTGGGTAATTCATTGGGTGGGCATGTGGCCCTGGTGCATATCCTGAAACATCCGGAAAAGATCAAATCGCTGATACTCACAGGCAGCAGCGGTTTGTTTGAGAATGGTATGGGCGACAGTTATCCGAAACGGGGTGATTACGAATACATCAAAAAGAAAACACAGCTTACTTTTTACAATCCCGAAACCGCTACCAAAGAATTGGTTGATGAGGTCTTCGAGATCACCAACAGCCGTGTAAAAGTGATCAAGATCATCGCATTGGCCAAAAGTGCGATACGCAATAACCTTGGGGAAGAACTGAACCAGATCAAACAGCCAACCCTGCTGATCTGGGGGAACAACGATACGATCACTCCACCGTTTGTGGCCCGCGAATTCAACCGCCTGATACCCAACAGTGAGCTGCAGTTCGTAGATAAATGCGGTCATGCACCCATGATGGAAGTACCTGCGGAGTTTAACAGGGTTTTAGATGATTTTTTGAATAAGCTGCGCGAGCCTGCAGCAACCGTGGCCTAATTATTGCCCTGCTTTGCAGGGAAGGTACAAGACATAAGGTACAAGGCACAAGGTACAGGTGTCAAGTCTTGTACCTTGAATCTTGTGACTTGAAACTTACATTCCATGTTAGCATCACAACTGATTAATAGAAATTTTCCATCTGTCAACCTGCTTGACAAGCTCATATTTGCCCTGCAACTCATGGATGAATATGATGTGCAGCATTTGCCGGTGTTGAGCGAAGATAAATTTGCAGGTATCATCAGCAAGGATGACCTGCTGGACGGTAATGAAAAAGCGCTGATCGCTACAATTGAATCGGCTATTCAGCGGGTATCGATCAAAAGCGAGGAACATTTTTTAACTGCCCTCAAACATATTTCCGAAAATGAACTGTCGTTGCTGCCGGTTGTGAATGAGCAGCATGAACTGATGGGTGTGATCTTATCCAAGGACCTGTTACACAACCTCTCTCATTTTATCGGCAACGATGACCGCGGTGGCGTGATCGTGCTGGAAACAGATAAACGCAATTTTTCATTCGGTGAGATCAGCCGCCTGGTGGAAACCAATGATGCCTATATCACCCAGTTGAATACTTATACCGAAAGCGATACCGGCTTGCTGGTGATCACGTTGAAAGTAAACAAACTCGAGATATCCGATATCGTATCCACTTTCCAGCGCTATGATTATTTTGTCCGTTATTTCTTTGGCGAAGAAGCCTATACCAATGAGTTGAAGGAGAACTACAACCATCTTATCTCCTATCTGAATATGTAACTCAGAGAGGGACATCCGGTCATTGTTCCTGTTCAATATCTGAAACCCCTATTTTTACCGCCCAATCGATTAAGGTAGATGAGGTTATTGCGTGTATTTATTCTCCCCCTGCTCACCATGGTTTCCCTGCATTCTTTTGCACAGGAAAATATCATCCGTAACGATTCAGCGCAAAAATCAAACACGCTGCTCACCATCAGGGAGATCCATCTTTCTGGCAATAAAAGGACCAAAGATTTTATCATTCTGCGTGAGCTGCCCTTTAAAAAAGGCGACGAACTAACACAATCCTCGCTCGACCGGTTACTGGTACTCGCCCGGCAGCAGGTAATGAACACATTACTGTTTGTAGATGTGAATGTGTACATGGCATCTACCAAAGCAAACGAAACAGAGATCAATGTTGACCTGAAGGAACGCTGGTATTTTTTCCCCATGCCCTATTTCCGGCTGATTGACAGGAACTTTAACCAATGGTGGGTGGAACAGAACCGCAGTCTTGACCGTGTGAATTACGGACTCAAATTCACCCAGCACAATACTACCGGCAGGAACGATGAACTCAATATATGGCTGATCAGCGGCTATACACAACAGGCAACGATCCGATATGATCTTCCCTTCTTCGAAAAAACACTGCGCCACGGATTTAATATAGGGCTGATCTATGCAACCCAGAAAGAAGTAAACTATGCCACCGGCGACAACAAACAGCTATTCTTTAAACAGGAAACCATCACCAAAAAAGCCACCCGCTTTGATCTCACCTATTCTTACCGTCCCGATGTAAAGAACCGGCACTATTTCCGCGTATCTTATAACGACGAAAGTGTGGCGGATACGGTACTGAAGATCAACCCGCTGTTTTACCCCGATCATAAAAGCAGGATACAGTTTATTGATTTTGGCTACCAGTTCAAACATTATAACGTCGACTATATTTCATATCCTACCAGGGGTTTTTTATTTGAGGGCAACCTGTACAAACGTGGCATCAGCAGTCAATACAGTTTATGGCAGGCCAGTGCGCGCGCGGTTTATGTGATCCCGTTACAACCTTCCAAAAGTTTTGTACATCTGGAAGCGTTGGCCATGACCAAACTTCCTTCTAACGATTATTTCTATAACCAGCGCATGTTTGGGTATGGCTATTTCCAGTTGCGTGGGCTGGAATACAATGTGGTGGATGGGCTTTCCGGGGCGGCCCTAAAGGCAACCCTGCATAAACAGGTATTTTCCTTTATCCTGAAAAATCCGTTTAAAAGCAAGACGCACGACCGCATTCCCATCCGTTTTTTCCTCAAGGCCTACGGCGATCTCGGATATGGGCACGCAAGAACACCGAAAGTTTCCAATACCCTCAATAACACGCTGTTGAGGACCTGGGGCCTTGGTATGGACATCGTTTCCATCTACGATTTTGTGTTTAAAATAGAATACAGCTTTAACCAACTGGGCAGGGATGGCTTATATTTACAAACAAGGAACGATTTTTAGGGATTGGTTTAGCGGTCGTTAGGGACTGTGACTAATAAAACCAATAAATATTTACAAACAGCAAACAGCATTTTCGGTTACTTGGGTTATTATTTTATTGGATATCCTGTGATCCATACCAATAGACGATAACCCAGCATACCAATAAACTAATAAACCACAGCGATGAAGGTTGCTATTTATAGCCGCGGACTTGATTTTGAGCAGGAAAACCCACTGGTGGTATTACTCGAGGAACTGAGCAGGCACGATATATCCATACAGATCTATCAGCAATTGCTGACACAGTTCACGCTGCCGGGTCATCTGCACGAAAAACTGGTGGCTTTTTCGAATTCATCGGAACTGGGTGCAGATACGGATTGCCTGATCAGTCTGGGAGGAGATGGTACCCTGCTGGATGCAGTGGCCCTGGTGCGGGATAAAAAAATCCCGATTCTGGGCATCAATTTCGGGCGTTTGGGGTTCTTGGCTAGTATCAGCAAGGATGAATTGGCCAGTGCGGTGGACTCGTTGGTGAACCATACGTTTCACGTAGAAAAAAGGGCGCTGATCCACCTCGATTCCAATGAGGAGCTGTTTGGTGAAACACCATTTGCGCTGAATGAGTTTGCGATCCATAAAAGGGATACATCGCCGATGGTAAAGATCCATACCTACCTGAACGGCGAGTTTTTGAACACGTACTGGGCGGATGGACTGATTGTTTCAACACCTACCGGTTCTACAGGATACAATATGAGCTGTAACGGGCCTATTATGTTCCCTGAATCGGCCAGTTTTGTGATCACGCCGGTGGCGCCGCATAACCTGAATGTCCGGTCCATTATTGTACCGGATACCAACGTGATCTCCTTTGAAGTGGAGGGCCGTGGCGACCAGGTGATCTGCGCATTAGACGCCCGGCGCGAAATAGTGAGCAAGAATATCCAACTGGCGGTACGGAAAGAAAAATTCTGTGTGAGCCTGGTAAGACTGAATGAAAACAGCTTTTTATCGACCCTCAGAACCAAGCTTACCTGGGGACTTGATAAAAGAAATTAACTTTTATTGTATTAAAATTTGACGGTAATTTACAAATCAAGACCTCACCGGAACCTATGCTGAAAAGAATCGCCATTATCCTGCTGATGTTTACCGGCCTGCAACCTGTGCGGGCGCAACTGATGGATGCATTTGTTCATCAGGGAGAGGTAGGCATAGGTGTTGGGGTCGGCCACTATGTTGGTGACCTGAACCCGAACTTCGCGGTCAATCGTCCGAAACTGGCGGCTGGGGTTTTCTTTCGCAAGCAATTGACTAATTATGTAGGCATCAGGCTCTCCGGCGAATATGCCATGCTGGGCTATTCGGATGTGTACAGTACTAACCCTGTACAGGTGGCCCGCAACCTTAGTTTTAATACCAATGTGTGGGAAATATCGCTTTCCGGCGATTTCAACTTTTTCCGCTTCCAGCCGGGTTTTGAAGGATTTAATTTCACGCCCTATGTAGGACTGGGGATAGGTGTATTTTCCTTTGATCCCTATGCCTTCCTCGGCGGTGAAAAATATTTTTTACGTACACTGGGTACAGAAGGACAGGGCAGCGCTTTATACCCTGATCTTCAACCATATACGCCATTGGCCATTTGTATTCCTTTTACACTGGGGGCAAAGTATGCGCTGAATACCCGCGCCAATGTATTCGGGGAACTGACCTATCGGTTTACCAATACCGATTACCTGGATGATGTAAGCGGTTTGTATGCCCCCGATGCCTTTCCTCCTTTACCGGATGGCACCCCTTCGCCAGGTTTCCTGCTACAGGACAGGAGCTATGAAACCGGCAGCTCCATCGGCATTAAGGGCCGCCAGAGGGGGAACAGTCTACAGAAAGATGCTTTTATTACCCTGAAAGTGGGGATTTCCTTTAGTTTATCGTCTTATCGTTGCCCTAAGTATTAGCTCTTGAGCTATCAGCTTTCAGCCATCAGCTGTCAGCTTTGAGTCTTAGGGTGGTTTAAAAGCAAAGTTTCTGGGTACCGTCTTTTCCTACTATTTTATACAAAAGACTTGTAGCTGATAGCTGATGGCTGAAAGCTGACAGCTCCACCCCCGAATTATTTCCGCATAAACCATTGATTTTGCTAAATTTGCCGCCTTACTGAACAAGATTTTATGGAGGAGGGTTTGTTAGGGCAGGTAGATAAAGAACGCCTGCCGCACCATATCGCCATTATCATGGATGGAAACGGGCGCTGGGCCGAAGAAAAAGGCCAGGAGCGTCTCTATGGACATTTCCATGGCGTAGAAAGCGTACGCAATATCGTGGAAGGCTGTGCCGAACTGGGCATAGGCTATCTCACACTCTATGCTTTCAGTACGGAGAACTGGGACCGCCCGCAGCAGGAAGTAGAAGGATTGATGACCCTGCTCGTAGATACCATCCGCAAAGAAGTACCCACGCTCAATAAAAACAATATCAGGCTGCATGTGATAGGTGATATGCAGATGCTTCCCAAATTCGCGCATAACGAATTGCAGGAGGCGCTGGAGATGACGAGTACCAATACCGGTCTGAACCTGGTGATGGCGCTTAGCTACAGCAGTCGCTGGGAGCTTGTGAATGCCGTAAAAAACATCGGTTTAGATGTAAAAGCCGGTAAAATAGACCCGGCGGCGATCAACCAGGATACTTTGCAACAGTATCTGACCACCAGCCAGTTTCCTGACCCCGAACTGATGATACGCACCAGTGGCGAATACAGGATCAGCAATTTCTTACTGTACCAGTTGGCCTATGCCGAATTATATTTCACCAATACCCGTTGGCCCGATTTCCGCAAAGAGAACCTGTATGAAGCCATTATCGACTTCCAGGGACGCGAAAGGAGATTTGGTAAAACCGGGGAGCAAATACAGGAGGAAACCCAATTGGCATAGCTGAAACTCAACACGATCACCCTTTGCGATCGCGGCTGATTTAACAAACACTTTTCATTATTCCCGTTAATTTGCCCCGCTTACAAAAACCAGAACCGAATTGCTGAAAGCAGGGTGTCTTTCAGCCAGCAATACCACAAACCGAAACCGGATGCAGAAAGTGTACAAATTTTTAGTGTTGGCTCTAGTAACATCGCTTGTGTCTCTCCCGGCATGGTCGCAGCAACCCGATACTACCATAACAAATATTGAAGTTGACCTTGTCAATCTTTTCAACCAGAAGGTTTCCAGGAAATACAAAGTGGCGGCGGTAAAAGTTACCGGTAACCGTTTCTTTGATGAGAACCTGCTTTTATCCATCGCCAATATCAATGTGGGAGATGAGATCTCCATACCCGACGGTGATAATTTTGCAAAAGCCATCCAGAAATTATGGGGGCAGAATTATTTTTCCAACGTAGAGATTTTTGTAACGAAACTCGTGGCAAGAAATATCGACATCGAGATCGCAGTTACCGAAAGACCCCGCTTATCCAAATTCTTTTTCAAAGGCATCCCCAAAGGACAGGCCGAAGAACTTTCCGGTAAAACAGGGTTGATCCCCAATCGTGTGATCACCGAGAACATGAAGATCTCTGCGGTAGAGGCCATTAAAAAATTCTATGCCGAAAAAGGGTTCCGCAATGCAGGCGTTACCATCGTTGAGAAAAAAGATACCACGTTCGACAACACATTGTCCCTCGATTTTATGATCGATAAGGGTCCCAAAGTAAAGATTAACAATATCCATATCGGCGGTAATACCATTGAAGAAGGGAAACTGAAGGCCCAGTTAAAAGATACCAAGGAGAACTCAAGACTAACCCTGTTCCCCGACACGGATACCGGGATGATCGTGATGACATTTCCCTACACCTTTGAACGGTACATAAAGGATATGGGTCCATTGTCTTTCAGCAAAACCAAAAAAGTACTCGATCCTTATATCAGGATCAAACTGAGCGGCGCTAAATTCGACGAAACCAAATATGCCGATGATAAAGACAAACTGCTGGCTTATTATAACTCACTCGGTTACCGCGATGCGGTGATTGAAAAAGACACACCTTATTTTGTTGGCCCGGGCCGGATGAATATTGATATCAAGATCAACGAAGGCCATAAATATTCTTTCGGTAATATCACCTGGCGCGGTAACACCAAGTACACGGATTCATTTCTGACCAATGTACTGGGTATCCGTAAAGGCGATACCTATAACATGGAGATCCTGAACAAGAAACTGGGTAAGGATGCGGGTCCTGAAGGTGGTGATATCAGTGGTCTTTACCAGAACTACGGCTACCTTTTCTTCCGCGCGGAAGCTGTTGAAACCGCCGTGTACAATGATACCATCGATCATGAGATCCGTATCGTGGAAGGTCCGCAGGCAACCATTAAAAATATCCGCATCGCGGGTAACGACCGTACCAAGGAACATGTGGTTCGTCGCGAACTGCGTACCATACCCGGTGAAAAATTCAGCCGCGCCGACCTGGTGCGTTCTGTAAGGGAACTTTCGCAGCTTAACTATTTCAACCCTGAAAAGATCAACCCTGTGCCTATTCCCAACCCGGAAGACGGAACAGTGGATATCAACTATAGCCTGGAAGAAAAATCAAGTGACCAGTTGGAACTGAGCGCCGGCTGGGGCGGATCTATCGGATTGACGGGTACATTGGGTGTATCATTCAATAACTTTTCTATCCGGAATATTCTCAAAAAATCTGCCTGGGATCCATTGCCGATGGGCGACGGACAGAAACTGAGCCTGCGTTACCAGAGCAATGGTAAAGCCTTTAGCTCATTGAATTTCTCATTTACAGAACCATGGCTGGGTGGCAAAAAAAGAAATGCCCTTACCCTGAGTATCTTCCATACCAAATTTGGCCAGACATACGATCCGCTTACCGGTGGGTACGATCCCAGCATTGCCGACTCAAGGTATATTACCACCATTGGCGCGACTGCCAGTATCGCCAAACAGTTGAAATGGCCCGATGACTTTTTCTCATTGTCGATGGGTATCAACTATACGCGGTACAAACTGAGCAATTACATGATCGACCCGACCAACCTGCCGGGTTTTGATAACGGGTTTGTAAATAACCTGAACTTCAGGATAGCGCTACAGCGTTCATCTGTTGATAATCCATTGTTTGCGCGTTCCGGTTCCTCTTTCATGATGAGCCTACAGTTAACGCCGCCTTATTCTTATATCAACAAAGACCTGATCACCGCAGAGAATCCATACAAATTCATCGAGTACCACAAATGGAGATTTACCGGTGAGTGGTTTGTGCCGCTGGGTAAACCGCATGGCGAAGAGAATAACAAGCAATTGGTATTCAGGGTAGCCGCCAAACTGGGTTTCCTGGGCAAGTATAACCCCAAGCTACAGGTATCGCCATTTGAACGTTTCCAGGTGGGTGATGCGGGTTTGAGCAACCAGTTTGCTTTATTGGGATATGATATCATTGCACACAGGGGCTACCCGATATATGATAACTCAAATCCGAAGATCAACCCGGATATGCAGCAGGCCAGCCAGTATTTTACGATCTTCAATAAATACACGATGGAACTACGTTACCCGCTGAGCCTGAATCCCAGCAGCACCATTTTTGCACTGGGCTTTTTTGAGGCGGCCAACGGCTGGTACAGCTTTAAAGAATACAATCCATTCAAACTCAGGCGATCTGTGGGGATAGGCATGCGTTTCTTCCTGCCGATGTTTGGTTTGCTCGGGTTTGATTATGGCATAGGATTGGATAGGTTTACGCCCGGAGGTTCATCGCTGAAAGATGCAGCTAAATTTACCTTTATGCTGGGCTTTGAACCTGAATAATCACCAACCTAAACCTGACGTTTATGAAAAAAACATTGTTTCTCTCCCTTGCTTTTTTAGGACTGGCCCTTGCCACACAGGCACAGCGCTATGCCATTATCGATACCAAGTATATCCTGAACAAGATACCCGAGTACAGGGATGCGGATAAAAAACTGCAGCAGATAGGTGAACAATGGCAGAAAGAAATAGACGACAAACAGGCGCAGCTCGACAAAATGTACAAGAACTACGAGGCCGAGCAATTCATGCTTACCGATGAGCTGAAAAAGAAACGGGAAGACGAATTATTTGTTAAAGAAAAGGATGTGCGCGACCTGCAGAAAAGACGTTTTGGATACGAAGGCGATCTGTTTAAAGAAAGGCAAAAACTGGTGAAACCCGTACAGGACAAGGTTTACAACGCGGTACAGAAGATAGCCGTGGCCAGATCTTATGATTTTATCCTGGATAAAAGTGAAGGAATTACCGTTATATTTGCCGACCCCAAACTCGACAAAAGCGACGATGTGCTGAAAGAACTGGGGATCAAATAATGTTGAAAACAAACCAACTATAAACTCTCAATTACAATGAAGAAATTACTTTTTGTGTGCGTGGCTATTGCAGCAAGCCTTTTGATTACCAGCACAACTACCCAGGCCCAGGCGGTTAAGATCGGGTACTTTAATGAAGAAAGCGTACTCTATTCTTTTCCTGATTTTGGTAAAATAGATACGATGATGGCTATTTACAGGCAGGATTCAGTTGGTACAGAATACAACTACCGTTTTACAGAATTCAAACGCGCAGACAGCATCTACAAAAAAGATTCAGCAACCATGCCCGCAAAAGCCCGTGAACTGGCGCTGCGCGACCTGATGCAGAAACAATATGTACTGGCTAACTGGCAGCAGATTGCCCAGCAGATGGTAGAAGCGAAAACAGAGCAGTTGCTGTTTCCATACCGCGAAAAAATAAAAGCTGCCTTAACAGCTATCGTGGCAGAAAATAAATACACACTCGTATTGAATGCAGCTGCTTTGGTTGCACCACAGTATGTGCAGCCACCGTTGGCTGATGACCTTTCTGTTCGTGTTGCCATCAGGCTCAAACTACCCATAGGTAAAGAACTGGAAGACGCATTCAAAGCGGCAACCGGTGGAGCAGCCAGGCCGGCCGGCGCAAAAGCGAATTAAGCAGTAAGTAATACTTTATGATACAATCCCGTTCCGGTTTCGGAACGGGATTTTTTTTTGCTTAGTATCAAACAGGCTTTTAGAATAACCTATGCTTATCGCCACAGATTCACAGATTAGCACAAGAGATCTATCATAATCTGTGAATCTGTGGCGATAATTCACAGACTAATTGTAAACAGTATAACTATCCATTTGGATGCTTGCAGGAAATATCCACATGCAGTATTTTTTGAAAAAATGCGATATGAAACAACTGCTTATCCTGGCCCTTCTGCTGGTAACAACAGTTGCCGGCGCCCAGGAATATTTAAAACTGGGGGATGCGTGCTTTGGTAAAAAGGACTATCCATGCGCCTACGATAATTATGTCAAAGCCTATGAGACTAACATGAAAGCCAACAGGAGTGCGTTATTCTACCGCATGGGTTATTGCCTGAATGATATGCGAAAGTTCGCGGAAGCAAAAACCTGGTTGTACCGTGCGCTGGCAGAAAAAGAAGATGCGGGCACTCTTTGGGAACTGGGGATATCCCATTATAATAGTAAGTTGTATGACTCGGCCGCCATATATTATAACAAGGCCCATGATCTTTCTACTGATAAAGAGGATAAACAGGATCTCTTGTATTTTTCAGCCGTAGCTTATTATGAGAATAAACAATATGCACCCGCCAGGCAGAAAATTGATGCGTGTCTTACAATAGATCCGATATACGCAAGGGGACAGATTTTATCGGGGATGATCGCTTCTGCTCAAAAAAATTATCCACTAGCCGAAAAGGCATACCTGGCTGCTTCGCAGCAGACAAAAGATTCTCTCTGGCTCACAGAGATCTTTTTTAATATGGCGGATATGAATTACAAGCAGCAAAAATACAGTGCGGCAATACCCTATTATCATAATGCGCTGCGTTATGAACCGGGCGCGACGTACCTCCTGGCGGGATTGGCCGACTCACACACTTACAGTAACCATACTGATTCCGCAGAATACTACCTGCAATTGCTGGTTGACAAAACCATTGCCAATACCAGGCCAATCGACAGCGCTTATATTGGCAGGTTAACGGTCATCATGATCAATAACCGGATGAAAGTAAAAGATACCCTGCGGGCCCTGCAGTTTATACCCGTGATGGTAAAATACAATCCGAAACATACCAGCACAAAAGGGTATATCGATCTTTTGTTTCAGAAAAAAGAGACAAAAACACTGGAGTTGCTGCTTCCTGTTTACCTGTCATCAGTAAGCACAAACAGGGATATATTCACTTTGCGTAATGAGTCGCAGTACTATGATCAATTGGGGAACCTGTACAGAGAGCAGAAACAGCTACCCAAAGCGATGGGCGCGTATCGCACATCTATGCAGGCAAATCCTGCCAATACAGTTCCTTTGGTATCCATGCTTCGCATGTTGATGGAAGAAAAAAAATACAAAGAGGCATCCGACAGTATAGCTTCGCGATTACCAAAACTGGCCGCTGTACTCAGACCGGATGTTCAGCATCTGCAGGCAGAGATCGTGTATATACAAAAAGATACGGCTGCTGCGGCCGCTATTTATAGAGACGTTTTAAAAAACACACCCGTATACTCCACCAACTATACCGCTAATTATTATTTGGGACTGATGGCGCTCCAGCGCAAAGATTCAGTACAGTGTTTAAGTTATTGGGAGAAAATAAGAGGCTATGCCAACAGTCAGGTCAACAAAAAAGAAATGGCGGTGCCTTTGTTCCGGTTTATGGGGATGCATTATTATCAAAAAGCGGCTGCCGGTGGCACCCGTTCCCTGTACACTGATGCAGGCACTTACCTGGGCCTTGCAATTGCCACGGACAGTACGGAACCCACTATCCGTTTACATGCAGGAATGGCGAATGCCCTGGCGGGAAATATGACTGCCGGCCAGGGGCATTTACTTAAATGTATCACCCCCTACCTGAAAAAGAAGGACACACTCGCCATGATCTACAAGGCGCTCGGCTATATTCAAATGAAAAACGGCACACAACCCCAATTCACCGAAGCCATCGACTATTACCAGAAAGCCATTGCAGCAACTCCCCAAGACAGCAGCCTAGTCAACGACCTGGGTACCGTGTACTATGAGAAAAAAGACTATGCCAAAGCAGTGGAAGTATATGAGCAATGTTTGAAAATAGTAAAAAGCAAAAACAGCAAATCTGTCCTCTATTATAGCCAGGCGTTGTCTTACTATATGAACAAACAACCGGCGGAATCGAAAGAAAAAGTGATGAAAAGCCTGGAAATGGACCCGCAATCCGCCTCTGCCAAACAACTCAAAGCCGAACTGGAGAAACCCGCCGGATAACGGTAATGTCTCAGTTTGAAAATCCGTGTGAGGGCTAAAGCCCAAATCTATTTGTTTTCAATAACCCCAGCCGTAAGGCTGGGGTTAGGCCATGAACAGGTTCTGGGCTTTAGCCCTCACACGGATTTTCAAACTGAGACATTACTGGGATAACGGCTATTTGACGCATTACCGTTATTTTGCAATATGACGGGACAAAAACCGATTGGTGTATTTGACAGCGGTTACGGGGGGCTTACCATTCTCAAAGAGATCGTGGCGCAATTGCCTGCTTACGATTATATCTATCTCGGAGATAATGCCCGTGCACCGTATGGTCCGCGTTCATTTGATACAGTCTATCATTATACGCTCGAATGTGTGCAGTGGTTCTTTCAACAGGGTTGTGAACTGGTGGTACTGGCCTGTAACACCGCATCCGCCAAAGCGCTTCGTACCATCCAGCAGAAAGATCTGCCGGGTATTGATCCTGCTAAAAGGGTGCTGGGAGTGATCAGGCCCACCACAGAGATCATCGGGCAATATTCAAAAACCGGTGAGGTCGGTATACTCGGCACTACGGGAACGGTGCAAAGCGAAAGCTACCCGATCGAGATCCAAAAATTCTTCCCCGATATAAAAGTGTACCAGGAAGCCTGCCCCATCTGGGTGCCGCTGATCGAGAACAATGAACACGAAACACCGGGGGCGGATTATTTTATTCATAAACACCTTGACCAACTCCTGCAACAATCAGAAAAGATAGACACGGTGTTACTGGCCTGTACACACTATCCTCTATTGCTCGGCAGGATCAAAGAATTTTTACCCGAAGACATTACTGTTGTAACGCAGGGCGATATTGTGGCGGCCAGTCTTGCAGCATACCTGCAACGGCACCCTTTGCTGGAAGAAAAAATCAGCAGAAACGGAAACATTGATTTTTATACCACAGATGCAACCACTGATTTTGATGCGCATGCCAGCATCTTTTTTGGAAAGCCGGTGAGGTCGAAGCATGTTGACCTGTCAGTAGGTTTTAGCGCCACAGATTCACAGATTATGGCAGATTAAATCTGTGAATCTGTGGCGCTAAATTGCATTCACCAGTTTTCGAGTACCAAACAATTCTGTAAATCATTGAAAATCAACCCATATTTTGTCTTAAATTGAAAAAAAGACGATTTTCATAGCGTATAAATCATGGTTTTCCCCTACCTTTGCCGTCCTTTCACAAGCAAGCAGTATGGTGACTGCAGCATTTGAAAAGAAACCATATTACCGGGTCAGTAAAAAAGCAAGAAAATGAAACGTACATTCCAACCACATAAACGCCGCCGTAAATCTGTTCATGGTTTCCGTCAACGTATGCAGACTGCTAATGGCCGCAAGGTTTTGGCAAGCCGCAGGGCGAAAGGCCGCAAGAAACTGACTGTTTCGAGCGAGAAAGGATTGAAATAAAATTATTTCCCGCTATTGCGGGATACAAAGCATACATACAGCCTCATCTTTTTTGATGGGGCTTTTTTAGTTTAGCAGGATAAATGAACGGAACCTATTCATACGGAAAAAAAGAAAAACTCAAAAGCCGCAAGCTGATCGAACAGTTGTTTGCGGGGCGGCAGTCTTTTTCCGTGTTCCCGCTGAAAGTTTTTTTTATGCTGTTACCCGAAGGTGAACAGCCCGTTCAGGCAGGTGTTGGTGTAAGCACAAGGAACTTTAAAAAAGCGGTTGACCGTAACCGCATCAAACGGTTATTGCGTGAAGTGTACCGGTTGAATAAAGTGGAACTGCTTGAGAAAGCAGTTCACAAACGAATGGCCGTATTCTTTTTATATATTGGAAAGGAACTCCCTGAATACGAATTGCTGAATGATAAAATGCGCAAAGCGCTTGAGAAACTTGCAGAACAGCCAGCCTGATACTAACAGTTCACAAAAAACATCTGCTCTTAAATGGGTCATGATCGTATTGTCATATCCATTTATGTTGCTGATAAAAATCTATCAATACATTATCTCACCTGTATTGGGACCCAAATGCAGGTTCACTCCCACCTGCTCACAGTATGCGATGGAAGCGTTGAAAAAACATGGATTGTTGAAAGGGGGATGGCTATCAGTAAAGCGTATCAGCCGTTGCAGACCTGGTGGTGGTCATGGGTATGATCCTGTGCCTTAACCTTTAGTAATTTGTTTCAACACAGAGGCCACAGAGATAACGGAGGGCTCTCTGTTTACCTCTGTGGCCTCTGTGTTGAAATCTTCGCTTCGATCAAATAAGCGTCTATATCTTTTCCGGTACCGTCAGCTTTTGCAGTTTCTCCACCATGGTACGGATCTCTTTGATACTGTAAAAGCGATAGATCTCCGGATCCTTTCCATCCTTTTTCTCCGCAGAGATCATCTGGTGGTAAGGGCCAACGACCTCAGCTGCGGTATTGTCCGAAACTTTCACTGCGTATTTGGGCAGGATAAAAAAGTTGCGGTTGGCGGCGCTTACATTTTTTCCTTCCATCAGTTGCTGTAAAGAATCGATGCGGTGCAACAGGTCAGCCTGGGTAATGGTTGCATTGGCTTTGGCGGGGTCGGTATATTTCTGATAGCTGCCCACGATGGTATCGTTCTTCACATTGATCACATACATACCATTCTCTTTCAACTCAACATTTGCCTCGCCTGCGGGAGTAGCTAACTTGAAAACATAGCTACCACTACCCAATACAAATATTTTCTCTGTATGACCTGCGCCGTTAGTTGCAGTAATGGTTTTGGCATCGGTGTTGATATCAGCGTCACCTTTACTAAAAACAACTACTTTTTTTGCGCTGTCATTGCAGGCAGCAAGAAATACGATCAGTGTCAGTAACGAAAAGAGTTTTTTCATAAAAGATGTCTTTGTGAAATCTTAGTGACTTAGTGGTTGATTTGAACCACTAAGTCACTAAGTTAATACACTAAGGGATTATTTTCCGAAGCGTTCCGCTACTTTGTTCCAGTTTACTACGTTCCAGAAAGCAGCGAGGTAATCTGCGCGGCGGTTCTGGTATTTGAGGTAATAAGCATGTTCCCAAACATCGGCGCCGAGTATGGGTGTTCCTTTTACTTCGGCCACATCCATCAAAGGATTGTCCTGGTTAGGTGTAGAGGATACTTCGAGTTTACCGTCTTTCACGATCAGCCAGGCCCAGCCGCTACCAAAGCGTGTCATACCGGCCTGCGCAAACTTTTCTTTGAATGCATCAAACGAACCAAATGCCGCGTTGATGGCATCAGCTAATGTGCCGGATGGTGTACCACCCGCATTCGCTGCCAGGCTCTCCCAGAAAAAAGTATGGTTCCAGTGACCGCCGCCATTGTTCCGTACGGTGGGGCTGATAGACCCTGCCGCAGCTACCAGTTCTTCCAGCGATTTGCCTTCGTTGGGTGTGCCGGCAACCGCTTTGTTGAGGTTGTCAACATACGCCTGGTGATGTTTGCCATGGTGTATCTGCATGGTCGTGGTGTCGATATGTGGTTCGAGTGCGTCGTGTGCGTAAGGTAAAGGGGCTAAGGTAAATGCCATGATGATTGATTTTAGATGTTAGCAATTGGCTGTTAGCGGTTGGCTAAAGCCGTTTGCGAATTTACTAAGCTTAGGTTGATTAGTGCTTTATTAAATCATTTCTTTCTTAAATCGAAAGGGGTTGCCACAGAAGGCACAGAAGCCATTGCTGGTCGCCCGACCAGCAATTTGCAGTCATAAGTGTTTGGTCAGACGACCAAGCACGGCAGCGGAGTTTATCTGTGCCTTCTGTGGCAACTGATCTTATGCAATTGCATGAAATTTTTTGCCTTTCTCCGTAAAGGTCTTGATGATACCCGTTGCTTCCATATGGTTTTTCACCGCTACACCATACCACCCAATAGAGCCTTCAAATTTTGTTTTCTGTTTGACAAAACATTTTTTTACTTCTTCTATCAGGCCCGTATAGCTGAGCGTTTTTTTGCTTTTCAGACTGTGGTAAATGGCTTTCTCAAATAAAGTATAGGTGTCCATGGCAATAGCGGGAGCATTTTTGCCTTCGGGGTGAAGGCACTGCATCTTGGCGGGTTGTTTCATAATTTATCTTTTTGCTTTGAAAAAAGACTTCATCAGGAAAGCACATTCCTCCTGTAATACCCCACTCACCAGTTCTGTTTTCGGATGGAATGGCCAGTTTTCTTTGGTGATATGTTTGTAGCCGTTCTTTTCATCGGAAGCGCCATATACGATACGGCCCAGTTTACCCCAGTAGATAGCGCCGCAGCACATCAGGCAGGGCTCAACAGTTACGAATAGGGTTGCGTCGGGCAGGTATTTTGCACCAAGGTAATTAAAGGCCGAGGTTAATGCAATGATCTCGGCATGTGCGGTAGAATCATTGAGCAGTTCCACCTGGTTATGGCCGCGGGCGATGATTTTGTTATCAATAACAACAACTGCCCCTACTGGCACTTCATCTTTATCATAGGCCAGTTGTGCTTCTTTCAAAGCCTGCTGCATAAAATAGGTATCGTCGTAGCTGGGCATACGCAAAGGTAGGGAAGAGTTTTACTCTGTGTATCTCTGTGTCCTCCGTGCCTCTGTGGTAAAGAACATCCTCCGTCGATCTGAGCGAAGGCTTTACCACAGAGGCACGGAGGACACAGAGATACACAGAGGGTTATTTGTATTTCCAGTTTCTGGATTTACCCTCAGCCATCATTTCAATGGCAGATTGCATGCGCCTGTTACGGGTTTCTTCGGTCTTGGCCCCGGTGATCCATTGCACGTATTCTTTTCTATGCGACGGACTGAATGCTTCAAATGTGGCGAAAGCCTGTTTGTTCTTTTTCAAAAACTTTATAAAGTAGTCAGGAATTTCTAAAGGGGTTGTCTCCGTTTTCTTTACACGCGCAGGCAATTTCACGCCATCATCATTCAGTTTTTTGGCTGATTTGATAAAAGCAGTGATCACTTTATCAGAAGGCAGGTCCTTTATATCCGTAATTCTGCCCAATGAACCCATGGCCCTGTCCTTGTTTTCGGCAAGGATACCTTTGGGATCATCTATCAATGCTGTTTTCCAGAAACCAAATACACAATGTGCCTTGAACGCGGCAAAACTGCAGAAAGGTCCTTTGTAATCGAAAGATGGAATACTCCATTTCATGGTTTCCTCGCAATCGGGACAGGCGGCATGAATGATCTTGCGAAGATGTTTGAGAATAGGCTGTGCAAAGGGGGCCGCTTTGGCGATATAGGCATCTACGCGTTTATCAATTGTAGGCATCGAACCTGTTTATCTTACAAGTTATAAAATATGCCATAAAAAAACCGCGCCTTTGCGCCTTTGCGTGATAAAATTTCACGCAAAGGCGCAAAGGCGCGGTTGAGGGTTCGTTCTTTTTTACATTATAATTTCTTCACCACGATATTCCTGTACCACACATCATTTCCATGATCCTGCAAAGCAATATGCCCGCTGAAAATTTTAGCAAAATCGGGCCTGATCTTGAACTTGCTTTCGGCGATCATTTTTTTCCAGTTGTCGTCACCGTAAGTGGTGGTCATTACTGATACGCCATTGAGGATAAATTCCAGTTTTCCCTTATTGCTGATGATCTCAGAAACGTTCCATTCGCCTACGGGTTTTACAACACCCTCTTTTGCTTCTACGAGATCGTATAAATTGGCTGTCCTGTGTTTTTTGATCTTGCCATCGGCATGACCGTCATTATCCAGTACCTGCATTTCAGGGCCGGTATGCCATACGTATTCGTATTTGGCCGGCTCATCCTGTACCCAGAAGATCACGCCGCTGTTACCATCTTTCGATATTTTCCATTCCAGTTTCAGGTGAAAGTTTTCAAATACCTGGTCGTTAACGATATCCCCGCCGCCATTACTCTGCCAGTCGGCTTTGTTGGATGCATCGAGATGGATGGTGCCGTTATCAACTTTCCAGGCTTTACCGGTGGTGGTTTTACCATAGCTATGCCAGCCGTTCAGGGTTTTGCCATCAAACAATGGGATCCAGCCTTTGTCAGTCTGCGCATTCATGGAACACGAAGATGAGATGAATGCAAACGCTGTAATGGTTATTGCAGATAAAAGTTTCATAGTAAAGGGTTTTAAAGCTGAGTCTGGAGTGAAGAGTTTGGAGTCTGGAATAATTTTACTCCAGACTCCAAACTCTTCACTCCAGACTATACCAGTTATTTTTTCAGTAGAAGAATATATTTCACCATCTGTTTCGCATCAGCCTCACTCAAAGCAGGATGCGGTGTCATCGGGATACTTCCCCAAACACCTGTTCCGCCCTGGATGATCTTGCCGGCGAGTAGTGTTACATTTTCATCGGTGTTCTCATATTTGGCGGCGACTTCTTTGTACGAAGGACCGGTGAGTTTATCACTCACTTTATGACAGGTAAGACAATCCGATCCGGCGATCAGCTCCAGGCCTTTCTGGTAATCAGGATTTGAACTCAGGTCATCTGCGGGTGCCGCAGTTGTGGCAGCATCTTTTGATGCATCGGCGGGTTTGTCGTTGCCGCAAGCTGTAATCATAACGGCAGCAAGCATAGCGATCGCTACATAGTACTTTTTCACTTAATTGGTTGTTTAGTTTGGGATAAATGTAGGTACTGTTTGGGAATGAACAAGGAGAATGTTCAATATTCAATGTTCAATTTTCAATATTCATTGAGCATTGAAAATTGATAGTTGAATATTGAACATTTTCTTACCCGATCCCCAAGATCTTCTTATTAAAAGCCTCATCCGACCCCGTTCCCGCAAAATCATCAAATGCTTTTTCAGTCACACGGATAATGTGTTTTTTAATGAAAGGAGCGCCTTCTGCTGCACCGGTCTCAGGGTGTTTGATGGCACATTCCCATTCCATCACGGCCCATCCTTTGTAATTATAAGCGGCCAGTTTGCTGAAGATGGATCCAAAGTCAACCTGCCCATCACCCAATGAACGGAAGCGGCCGGCGCGTTCCACCCAGTTCTGGTACCCGCCATAAACCCCCTGCTTACCGGTTGGATTGAACTCCGCATCCTTTACATGGAACATACGGATCCTTTCATGGTAGTGATCGATATAAGAAAGATAATCGAGGCACTGTAATACAAAATGCGAGGGATCATATAATAAACAGGCCCGTTTGTGATTGTTTACTTTTTCGAGGAACATTTCATAGGTGATACCGTCATGGAGGTCCTCGCCGGGATGTATTTCATAGCAAACATCCACTCCATGTTCATCAAATACATTCAGTATCGGTAACCAGCGGTTGGCGAGTTCTGTAAATCCCGTAGACACCAATCCTGCCGGACGCTGTGGCCAGGGATATACCGTATGCCATAACAAGGCGCCGCTGAAAGTGGCATGTGCATCCAACCCCAGGTTCTGAGAGGCTTTCGCAGCATATTTTAACTGCTGTACCGCCCATTCTGTTCTTGCCTTGGAATTGTTCCGCACATGCTCTGGCGCAAATCCATCAAACAAAGCATCATAGGCAGGATGCACCGCAACCAGTTGTCCCTGTAGGTGGGTGGATAATTCTGTGATCTCCATTCCCGCAGCATTCACGATGCCTTTGATCTCGTCTGCATAAGTCTTGCTTTCGGCTGCTTTCTGCAGATCGATACAGCGGCTGTCCCAGGTCGGGATCTGTACGCCCGTAAAACCGAGCGAGGCCGCCCATTTGCAAATGGAATCCAGAGAATTGAATGGCGCGGTATCGCCCATGAACTGTGCTAGGAAGATGCCGGGGCCTTTTATTGTTGTCATGATAATTTTTTAGTTGTGAAGTAGTTGTAAGCTTTCAGCCGTTAATAAATTAATTACTAATGTCGTATTCCAACCTTACTAAGCTGATAGCCGAAAGCTGATTGCTCAAAGCTAAAAGTTCAAGCCTCAAACCGTGTACTCCGTCCACTTCTTATCCGACAGCCCCGAAGCCACCACATTATCAATAAATGCCATTCCCCTCACGCCTTCGTCTACTGTGGGGAAATCCTGTTCTTCTTTGGATGCGGTACGGCCTTCGATCTTTGCGGATAAGCTGAGCGCGAAATTGCGGTAGATATTGCCGAATGCTTCGAGATAGCCCTCGGGGTGCCCGCCCGGGGTGCGGCAGTTATGCGTGGCATAGTCGGATAAACGCCCTTTGTAATTGCCGCCGGCGCGTAATACCTGCATAGGCTGGTCAAGCCATTTTACCAGTAATGTGTTGGGTTCGTGCTGCGCCCATTCAAGTCCGCCTTTTTCTCCGTAGATGCGGATCTTCAAAGCATTTTCCTCACCGGCGGCCACCTGTGATGCCATCAAAGCACCGGCTGCGCCATTGTTGAATTTGAGTAACACATTCCCATCATCATCCAGTGCGCGGCCATCTACCATAATATTAAGATCAGCGCAAAGATGTGTGATCTCCAGGCCGGAAATATATTCTGCGAGGTGCGCCGCATGTGTTCCGATATCACCCATGCACCCACTTTTGCCCGAACGTTTTGGATCGGTGCGCCAGGCTGCCTGTTTGTTGCCCTCGCGTTCGCTCAGCTGGCTCAGCCATCCCTGCGGATATTCCACCCATACCTTACGGATCTTGCCGAATACACCATCCTTGATCATGGCTTTGGCCTGTTTTACCATGGGGTACCCGGAATAAGTATGTGTGAGGCCGAGCAGTAAACCGGTTTCTGCTACTTTCTTTTGCAATTGTTTGGCCTCATCCAGCGTAAAGGTCATGGGTTTTTCGATCATTACATTGAACCCGTGTTCCAGTGCGGACATCGCCGGGGCGAAATGCGCGAAGTTGGGAGTAACGATGGTCACGAAGTCAATACGTTTGTCTGCCGGCAGTTTGCTTTCCTTCTCCATCATTTCTTCATAGGTAAGATAGATCCGTTCGGCAGGCAGGAACAGCATCTCGCCTGATTCCTTTGCTATATCGGGATTGATGCTTAATGCGCCGCAGGAAAGCTCGATAAGCCCGTCCATGTTGGCGGCAATACGGTGAATAGCGCCGATAAATGCATCTTTTCCGCCGCCTACCATGCCCATTCTGAGTTTACGATTCATATTGTGCTTTTTAGATAATTTCCAATGAATTCGGAGGATCATTGCGTCCTGTTGACGCAATAATCGCCGAAGTAATAAAAAAAACCGGTGAACGGTGAATTTTATCAATCAGGTTTTAAAAATAAAAAATTACATTTAACAACCGATTGCTATTTTCTTATTCAACCAAATGCCATACTACCCTTATGCAACCCACACCCCAACGTAACCAGCTTTTTGTAGCCAGTTGTTTAGCCTTATTGGTAACTTCTTTGTCATTCGGCATACGGGCCGGCATTCTTGGCCGTTTAGGCGTTGAATTCAGCCTCACCGCCGGAGAACTCGGAACAATTGCTGCAACTGCATTCTGGGGTTTCCCCCTGGCGGTTATCATAGGTGGTTTCGTGGTTGATATCATCGGTATGAAAAAACTGCTGATCATTGCTTTTCTTTTCCACCTGGCAGGTATTGTACTGACCATTTTTGCGGGCGGCTACTGGACGCTGTTTATATCCACATTGCTGGTAGGTATTGCCAATGGAACGGTGGAAGCGGCCTGCAACCCGCTGGTGGCAACGATTTACTCGGATAATAAAACCACCAAACTGAACCATTTTCATTTATGGTTCCCCGGTGGTATCGTAATAGGCACTTTGCTTGTGTACTTTCTGGATAAAGCCGGAATTGGCTGGCAGGTACAGGTTGGACTTATGTTGATTCCAACTTTGCTGTATGGTTTTCTTTTCAGTAAGCTCAAGTTTCCGGTTACCGAAAGGGTGGCAAGCGGGGTGAGTACGGGCGAAATGTACCGTTCTCTCCTGAATCCATTATTTATTGTCATGATCATTCTAATGTTCGGTACAGGCATCACCGAACTGTTTACAGGACAATGGATAGATGTACTCCTTAAAAACGTGTCTGATAACGCTATCCTGCTGCTCACTATCGAAACAGGGATCATGGTGATCGGACGCGCCTTTGCCGGACCGATCGTTCACCGGTTATCGCCGACAGGCGTACTGCTCATTTCTGCGATACTTTCAGCAGTGGGTCTGTATATTCTCGGACATACTACCGGAAATATGCTTTTTGCAGGTGCGGTTATTTTTGGAATGGGTGTGTGTTATTTCTGGCCATGTATGCTTGGTTTTGTATCAGAAAACCTGCCTAAAACAGGCGCAGTAGGATTGAACCTGATGGGTGGCGCGGGCATGTTTGCCGTATCTGTCTACACCATTTTTATGGGTGGTTATTATGATAAACTGGTAGCGGCCAAACTGCCTGCAGGCGATACATCAGAAGCAGCGCTGGCAGAAGCCAGAAAAGCGGCAGGCCCCGAAGTATTAAATGCGACATTGATTATTCCGATCATATTAATAGCAGCGTTTGCCATTTTGCTGTTTTATATGCGTTCGCAAAAGAACAAACAACAACTACCGGCGTAAATAACGTAGGGTAGCAATTTTGAAAGATTAATAGATAAGACATATATGACGAATCGTTCTAACAGAAGAGCTGTCCTTAAAAACATTTTGGCAGGCTCCGCGGCAGTTGCTGCAGGAGGCGGCCTGTCTTCATTTACCACTGATACAAAAGAACCCTATCAATTGAAAGGAAATATTCAGCACTCGGTATGCCGCTGGTGCTTCAATGGTTTGTCACTTGATGAATTATGCGTGGCAGCCAAAGAGATCGGTCTTGTTGGTATTGACCTGGTGGGTCCCAAAGACTGGGATACCTTAAAGAAACACGGCCTTATCTCTACCATGTGCAATGGCGCGGAACTCGGCCTTACCAAGGGCTGGAACGATAAACAGTACCATCCGCAACTCATCAAAAATTATACAGAGCATATAGACCTTGTTGCCAATGCAGGATTCAAAAACCTTTTCTGCGCCAGCGGTAACCGCAATGGTATGGATGATGAAACAGGATTAAAAAACTGCGTGGAAGGATTAAAACAGATCATCGGCCAGGCTGAGAAAAAAGGCGTTACACTGGTGATGGAACTCCTCAACAGCAAGATCGATCATAAGGATTATATGTGCGACAGAACGGCATGGGGCGTTGAATTATGCAAACGAATCGGTTCACCCAATTTCAAATTACTGTATGATATCTACCACATGCAGATAGATGAAGGAGACGTGATCCGCACCATCAGGGATTACAATACATATATAGGTCATTACCATACCGCCGGTGTTCCCGGAAGGCACGAGATCGATGAAACGCAGGAGCTGTATTATCCCGCCATCATCAAAGCCATCAAGGATACCGGTTTCACAGGATACCTCGCGCAGGAGTTCATTCCCCTTGCAACAGATAAACTGGGGTCGTTGAAGAAGGCGGTGATGATATGTGATGTGTAAGAACGGTCTGTAGTTTGTTGTCTTTGGTCTGTGGTTGTTGGTTATGGTATAAACCACAAACAAAGAACTACTAACAACCACAGACTACAGACCATAGACCACAGACCGAAATTGCTAACTATCAAAAAATAAAAAACGAAGAAAAATGGCCGACCAAACTTATGACGCGATCGTTGTCGGTTCAGGTATCAGTGGCGGATGGGCCGCCAAAGAGCTTGCTGAAAAAGGGCTCAAAGTATTGATGCTGGAACGGGGACGAAACATTGAACACATCAAAGACTATGTGAATGCCAACAAGGAAGCGTGGGAGTACCCGCACCGCGGCAGAAGAACACAGCAGATGATCAATGATTATCCGGTACTGAAAAGAGATTACCCGCTGAACGAGACCAACCTCGATTACTGGGTTAACGAAAAGGAGAGTCCGTACACAGAAGTGAAACGTTACGACTGGTTCCGTGGATACCATGTGGGCGGCCGTTCGCTGATGTGGGGCAGACAGACTTACCGCTGGAGCGATTTTGATTTTGAAGCGAATGCAAAAGACGGGATCGCAGTAGATTGGCCGGTGCGTTATAAAGAGATCGCACCGTGGTATGATCATGTTGAAAAATTTGCAGGTATCAGCGGTTCAAAAGAAGGGCTGCCGCAATTGCCCGATAGCCAGTTCCTTCCTCCCATGGATTTAAACTGCGTGGAAAAAGATGCCGCAGTAAGACTTAAGGAATATTATAAGGGCATGCGTCACCTGATCATAGGCCGTACAGCCAATCTTACAGTGGCGCATGATAACAGAACCGCCTGCCAGTACCGTAATAAATGCTGGCTGGGTTGTCCTTTCGGCGCTTATTTCAGTACTCAGTCGTCTACTTTGCCCGCGGCGATGAAAACCGGTAATCTTACCTTACGTCCATGGTCCATCGTAACGAAAGTTTTATACGATAAGGATAAGAAAAGAGCCACCGGTGTAGAAGTACTGGATGCAGAAACAAACAAAACCTATACTTACAACGCCAAGATCATATTCCTGAATGCATCAACATTCAATTCTACCTGGATCATGATGAACTCGGCTACTGATGTATGGCCCGATGGATTGGGCAGCAGCAGTGGTGAACTGGGGCATAACGTGATGGACCACCATCTCGGTGTAGGCGCCAGTGGCGATATTGAAGGGTATGAAGACAAATATTATTTCGGACGCAGGGCCAACGGTTTCTATATCCCACGTTACCGCAACCTGTTTGGCGATAAGCGTGACTACATACGTGGCTTCGGCTACCAGGGCAGCGCGAGCCGCAGTGGATGGGGTCGTGAAATTCCTGAAATGGCGATAGGTGGCGCCTACAAAGATGCCCTGACTGAACCGGGTAACTGGACCATCGGTATGGGTGGCTTTGGTGAGATCCTCCCTGACCACGCTAATAAGATCACACTTGACAAGAGTGTGAAAGATAAATGGGGACTCAACGTTCTTTCCTTTGATGCGGAACTGAAAGACAACGAAAAGAAAATGCGCGTGGATATGCAGAAAGATGCGGAAGAAATGCTCACTAATATCGGCGCGAAAAATGTTCGTGGCCGGGAAGGAAATGGCATACAGGGTCGCGGTATCCATGAAATGGGTACGGCACGTATGGGCGCTGATCCAAAAACATCGGTGGTGAACAAATTCAACCAGGTATGGGATGCACCTAATGTGTTTATGACCGATGGCGCATTCATGACATCTGCCAACTGTGTTAATCCATCACTTACCTATATGGCGTTTACTGCGAGAGCGGTGGATCATGCGGTGAGCGAGCTGAAGAAACAAAATTTATAGTGAGCTGGCAGTAGTGAGAAATACTCATTACTCACCATTCACATTATCACTAACTTTTTAAACATAAAACCATGAATAGAAGAGAAGCCCTGTCCAGCGTAGCCCTGCTCCTGGGGGGAACTATTTTGGGTTCTCAGGCGTTCCTGTCAGGTTGTAAAACCAAAACAGAGGCCGGTGCTGCATTCACAGCAGATAATATCGCGTTCCTTGATGAAGTGGCCGAAACCATTTTGCCAACTACAGCCGCATCACCCGGGGCAAAAGCCGCCAAGGTGGGCGAATTTATGTCGGTAATGGTGCGCGATTGTTATGAAGAAAAGGACCAGAAGATCTTTATGGAAGGCATCAAAAAACTGGATGAGGCCAGCCAGAAAAAGAACAGCAAGTCTTTTATGGACAGCACGCCTGAACAGCGCCATGAGCTGCTGGTAGCGCTTGATGCAGAACAGAAAGATTACCAGAAGAACAAGAAAAAAGATGATCCCAATCACTATTTCCGTATGATGAAAGAATTGACCCTTACCGGTTACTTTACATCAGAAGTGGGCGCAACCAAAGCATTACGCTATGTGGCTGTTCCAGGAAAATATGATGGATGTGTCGATTATAAGAAGGGGGACAAAGCATGGGCCACCTAGTTAATTAATAATTGATAATTAACAATTAGTAATTAAACGCATTGGATAAGAAACTGATCTTATCCAATGCGTTTATTCATTCATAGTATCAATCCTAAAAAAGACAACATGAGCAACAGGCGGGATTTTTTAAAAACAGGCGCTTTGGCAGCGGCAGGACTTAGTTTGCCGTTCAGCGGGAAGTCTTCATTATTTGATCTTAACTATAAGAAACTCTCTGCTTATGGTATCCAGTTATGGACCGTTCAGGGGGATATGGCCAAAGATGCCAAAGGCACGTTACAAAAATTAGCTGGTTACGGCTATAAACAGATTGAAAGTTTTGAAGGACGAAATGGTATGTTCTGGGGTCTGGGCCACAAAGATTTCAAGAAATACATGGATGACCTGGATATGAAGATCATTTCATCACACTGCAATATTGCCCAGAACTTTGAACAGAAAGCTGCGGAAGCTGCAGAGATAGGAATGAAGTACCTGATCTGTCCATGGAAGGGCCCGCAGAAATCACTCGACAATTTTAAAAAATTTGTTGATGAATTCAATACAGCCGGAGAGATCTGTAAAAAGAACGGGATCCGTTTTGCCTACCATAACCATGATTATTCTTTCAAAGTGATGGAAGGACAGATGCCACAGGATGTGATGATGCAGGGTACAGATAAAAACCTGGTAGATTTTGAAATGGATATTTACTGGGTAGTGGCCGCGGGAGAAGATCCCAAAGCCTGGTTTGAAAAATACCCGGGACGTTTCACTGCCTGTCATGTAAAGGACCTGGGCAAAACTGCCAAGGGACACGAATCTGTTCATCTTGGAAAAGGCACGATCGATTTTCCATCCATACTAAAAGTTGGTAAATCAAAGGGCCTGAAATATTATATCGTGGAGCAGGAAGCATTCACCGGCACCAACCCGATGGATAGTGCGGAAGTGGATGCGAAGTATATGGGGATGTTGAATTTTTAAGCCATCTTATTTCCATAAAAGAAAAGCTGATCATGTTTGTGATCAGCTTTTCTTTTATAAATCTCTCTGTGTAACTCCGTGTTCTCTGTGCCTCTGTGGTAAAGCCTTCGCTTAGATCGATGGGAGCGTATTCTTTACCACAGAGGCACGGAGAACACAGAGATTCACAGAGTTTATACGCCTAGGCTATAACCGTCCCTGTAAGTTCTTTTCACAAACTGGTTGGCCTCATCGAAGTTGGTGATCTTCATGTTCGGTCCGTCCCATAAGAGTTTGATGTTGCGGCCAGGATAAGTATTTCTCTCGCCAACCTTCCTTACGATATTATAACTGCGAATGGCAAGATTGCCCATCAATACACTTTCCGTCAATGGCCCGGCAATATCAAAATTAGAGCTGAGGTTTTTGGCTTTTTCAGATCCATATCCCGCGATAGCGCCTTCTACCCATGCGGCATAGTGACCGCCATCACCTTTGGGAACACGTGCCACGGTTTGTGGTACCGTGGTTTCTTTGGTGCGTGAAGTCGGCAGCAGGTTGGGATACATACCATAGGTACCACAGATCATTTTGCCTTTGGTGCCTAGGAAGATCGCGCCGTTGCCGCCATCACCCATCATTTCGCTGGCACCGAGTTCTTCGGGACGATCGGGTTGTATACCACCATCCATCCAGTGAAGTTTTACATCAGGTTTGCCGTTGGTTCCTTTAAAGGTTAGGGTTATAGAAGAAGATACAGGTCCCGAATCAGGATAATTGCCGCGTTGCCAGTTCTCAACATAAGGTGTGGCCACACTACATTCGGCGGCAACAGGATAACCTAAGTTCAATACGGCAAATGCGGGGGCCATGATGTGGCAGGCCATATCACCCAATGCACCGGTACCATAATCCCACCAGCCGCGCCAGTTGAATGGAATGAGTTTGTTTACATAATCCCTGTAAGGAGCGGTACCCAGCCAGAGGTTCCAGTCGAGTTCGGAAGGAACCGCTGGTTTTTCGGCCGACCATGGAATGCCTTGTGGCCAAACAGGTCTGTCGGTATAACAATAAATAGTATGTACATCACCAATGATGCCGGCATTGTACCAGTCCTGCAACTGGCGAACGCCATCACCTGATGCACCCTGGTTACCCATTTGTGTAACTACTTTATAACGGTGCGCAGCTTCTGTTAATACACGCGCTTCGTAAATATCATGCGTTAATGGCTTTTGAACATATACGTGTTTGCCCAGTTGCATCGCGCCCATCGCGATCACGGCGTGCATGTGATCGGGAGTGGAAACAGATACTGCATCAAAATTCTTGTTTTCTTTCTCCAGCATTTCGCGGTAATCCTTATAAATCTTGGCTTTGGGATAGCGTTCAACACTTTTCTTGATCTGTCTTGAATCCACATCACAGAGAAAGGCAATATCGGCCTTGCCGCTTTGATGGAAGGCCCAGAGATCGCTTTCGCCTTTACCACCGGCGCCTACACCGGCTACGATCAGTTTATCACTGGGGGCTGTGAATCCTCGTCCTAAAACATGACGCGGAACAATGTAAAAACCGGCTGCGGCCAACGCTGAATTCCGGATAAAGGAACGTCTTGAATTGCCGGTTTCAACAGAACCGGTAACAGGTTTTTTTTTCATGGCTGATGTTAGAGTTGCGGTTAAAAATCTGAGCTATGAATGTATTGATTTTTAACCAAATGGCAATCACGGATGGGGAGGATCGCGGACAAAAAAGTATGCCGCAGATTCGCAGATTATTGGTGAAGATAATGGGAAGATCAGTGGTCGGAAACCGGGGTTGTATAGTGTGTTTAAAAACCTGCCGGCTTGCGGCTGGATACGGAAATATACAATGTAGCATATTTGCCATCTATCTTTTTAAAACGGGTAGTATCTATATATCCGTATGATTTAATGATGGCAGCCGAATCTTCTCTTACATAATTGATCAATACCCACCTGTCGGAATCCAGTGTAAAAGGCTGTATGGCACCGATCGTATCATTATTAGCGGTTACCTGTACATTGTAAACGCCTTCTTTTAATTTTTTCTCAGGTAAATGCTGCAGACCGGAAGCTATCTGATGTTCCGTATGAATACCTGCATCGTCAGATTTACCGGCAATGCTGAATTTCATATCCACAGAACGACCATCGGCGCTGCTGTTGCTCACAACGAACCATACGCTATGTTTTGAACCTTTTCCAGAGCACAGTACCACAAAACATACAAACAATAAAGCCCTACTTAGAGTAGACATTGGACCATAATTTTACCTGTTCACAAATCGCAGGAAACGCTTTTCCTGCGGAATTTTTTAAGTAATAGTTATTCTTCCGTTTACAAAAACCGGGCCGGGGGGTATGGCTTACTGGTAAATGTTCATTAACGGGTATCTTCTTGATACATGTCGGGGAAAAAACGTTGCATCAGTCTGGCAAAATTAGGATGTTCCTGCTTTTTTTCAGGATAAATGGTAGTAGAAGACAGGAAAAACACAGGATCAACGACAAAAAAGCGAAAGATTCTACTAGGTGCTTACATGATTTTACGACAAATACTGGTTAGACGGTTGCCGAACCTATAAACAAAGCTTATTTTGTACATCTAACCGATCAACATGTCCTCCGAATTTATCGATAAACTTTCTGCCATGCGCCGGTACCATCAATCAGGGGTAACGCGTTCGTATGATTTTCGCAAACAGCAGCTGCTGGCATTAAAGGAAGCCGTGATGGCACACGAAGAGGAGATCTATGCTGCATTGTACACCGATCTTAAAAAAAGCAAGGAAGAATCATGGGTAACAGAAAATGGGTTCCTGCTGGTAGAACTGAATGATGCATTGAAAAACCTGGGCGAATGGATGGAACCGGAAAGGGTATCCACAAACCTGCTTAACCTGCCCTCGGGAAGCAGGGTGTTGCGTGAGCCGCTCGGAGTGGTATTGATCATTGGTCCCTGGAATTATCCTTTCCAGTTATTGCTCACCCCTCTGGTTGGCGCTATTGCCGCGGGCAATTGCGTGGTGTTGAAGCCGAGTGAATTCGCACCCGCAACAGAAGCGGTAATGCAGAAGATCCTCCGATCTATTTTCCGGGAAGAATATATTTTATATACACCCGGTGACGGTGCAACTGTGATACCGGCCATGATGAAGGCATTTACATTCGATCATGTATTTTATACAGGCAGTACACCGGTTGGGCGATTGATCTATCAAATGGCGGCCGACAAGTTAGTGCCTGTTACACTCGAATTGGGCGGTAAAAGCCCCTGCGTGGTAGAAGCAGATGCTAATATTGAAGTGGCCGCCAAACGTATTGTGATGACCAAGTTTTCCAACGCGGGCCAGATGTGCGTAGCGCCGGATTATGTGTTGGTGCATGAATCACAAAAAAATGCATTGGTAGCCGCGCTGAAAAAAAGGATCATTCAGTATTTTGGTAATGTTCCCGAAGAGAACCCGAATTACGGGAAACTGATCAATGAAAAACAATTTGACCGGGTGATTGGCTATTTATCACAGGGAAGTATTGTACACGGCGGAAGACATGACCGTTCAAAACTGTTTATCGAACCCACCATATTGGATAAGGTAGACACAGCATCTGCCGTTATGCAGGATGAAATATTCGGTCCCATATTACCCGTGATCGGTTTTGACAACAGGCAGGAAGCATTGGCGGTCATCGCACAAAATCCCAACCCGCTGGCCTTTTATATTTTTACATCCAGCAAGCAAAAAGAAAATGAATGGCTGGAAGCGGTTCCTTCCGGCGGGGCCTGTGTAAATAATGCAAGCTGGCATTTAACCAATCCGGCGCTTCCTTTTGGCGGACGTGGATACAGTGGTACGGGCGCTTATCATGGCAAATATTCATTTGACACATTCAGTCATAAACGTGCGGTCATGAAAACGCCCACCTGGTTTGATCCTGCTTTGAAGTATCCTCCCTTTGCAGGTAAGTTGAAATTATTCAAGTGGCTCATACGCTGATCGGTCAGGCCGCTGCCAGCAGCCCGACCGATTTCTTGACTAAGATCAAGGTGCAAAAAAATCACCAGCCGAATCTTTGCATAAATAATCATCTATGCAATCAAACGCACAAAGCTTGCTGAACGAACTGGCAAACACCACAGAACGATGTACCGCCACAGTAAAACAATTCAGGTCATTGTCAACGCAACAACTGAATTATAAAACAACACCTGCATCCTGGAGCATACTGGAATGTATCGAACACCTGAACCTGTACGGTGATTTTTACCTGCCAGAAATAGAGAAGCAATTACTCGCGCAGCCGCATCATGCCGGTAACACCATATTTAAAAGCGGTATCATCGGTAACTATTTTGCAGAACTGATGCAGGTAAAGAACGGGAAGATCAAAAAAATGCAGTCGCCCAAAGACAAGAACCCGATTCACTCCCAGTTATCACTGACCACACTGGACAGGTTTGTCAAGCAACAGGAAAGACTGCTCAACCTGCTGAAACTGGCCGGTACGGTGGATCTTGCCCGTACCAAAACGGCGATTTCATTGACCAAACTGATTAGGCTGCGGCTTGGCGACACCTTCCGGTTCTTTGTGTATCATATTGAAAGACACGTTATTCAGGCCCAGCGGGTGCTGGAACAGGGATCAGGGGTGTAAAGGGCATGATTTTTTTAACGATGAGGCTACCTACATTGGTAAATCGTTAAAAAAAAACTATGAAAACAGTATTGATCGCTTCACTGCTGGTATTGGCCATGGCCTGTAACAATACCGCAAAAGAAAATGCCAGTTCAGATTCTACGGGTGTGGCCCGGACAGGCGAATCACCGGATAAGTGTTATGCTTATATCACAGCGAAAGACACGGTAAAACTGCAACTGGTGCTCGATGGAAAATCAGCCACAGGTGATCTGGCCTACCGTCTCTATGAAAAGGACAGTAATACCGGTACATTGCGTGGCACCATGCAGGGCGATACGCTGATCGCCGATTACACATTTGCTTCGGAAGGAGTGGAATCTGTACGGGAAATAAGGTTTGTGAAATCTGATGATATCATGATTGAAGGTATCGGTGATATGACTGAGGCAGATGGCAAAATGGTGTATAAAAACCCGGCGGATATACGGTATATGGGTGGGTTGGTTTTGAAGAAAGTGAAATGTGATAAATAAAAGGCTGAGTTTATTTTTGCCACAGATTAGCACAGATTTTTTTCTGTGTTAATCTGTGGCATTTATTATCAATAACGCGCGAGACGTACCGATTGGGGCAAACACCTGTTTGCAATTTTGCCGGGTAGTCTGTAGATTGATGTATGAAACTGATAAAGATCTGTCTTATCTGCCTACTGTTTTTTAATTGCCATTCTTCTACAACACTTGTTCAACATACATCACAGGATACTTTTTTTCTGAAAAAATGGGATACAGTGTATGATGGGTATCATTCATTTCAGAAAATCTATATCGAAAAAAACAGGAGTGCGAAAGAGTACAAAGATATTTCGGACTTCAACTTTTCAGCATCCGTTGATATGAATTGGTATTTTGAGCAGTTCAGGGTAAAAGGGCTGAAGATTACGAAAAAAGATACCAGGCAATTGCCTAACGATTGGGTAGCGCTGTATGCGTATAAACAAAAATACTATGTGTACAACGCCTGTGATGGAAATTGGATCTGGCGCGGGATCGTAAATGACAGTAGTGTGGTATTCTGGGGTCATGAACCCATACCGTATGTATTGAATTCAATTATAAAACAGGATGACAGTACTTTTAGTATCCGTTTGAATGGAACGCTTCCTGGTGAAGAAAAGTATCGGGAACCAGACGTACTTACTATTTATATTATCGATCAGAAAAACAAAATTGCTGTTTGGGAATATAAGCCTAAAGGGGAAAGAACATTCCGGTATGAATTATGTATCCCCAAAGAAAATGTCCCGAATTTCGACCTGGTAGTGAACTATACCTCCGCCAGGTTTGAAGAATTTGAATTTGATAAGATCGATTTTGAAAAACTATTGAAGAACCGAAAGCGACCTTAGTTGGGAATCCTGCAGTTGCGGCAAATACCTGTTTACATTTTTATTTTTTTGCGTATAAATACGCTACCCTGCATTTCTGCCAGTTTTTATTTTGGTGGCCATAATACCATCGTATGATCACCGCCGTTAAAACATGCTCCAGTTGCGGAAAAGGCATCCACGGCCGCAGCGATAAAAAATTCTGCAACGATCAATGTCGTAATGCATTTAATAACCGCCTCAATAGTGATGCGAATAATTATATGCGGAATATAGACCACCGTTTAAGAAGAAACCGGCGGATAATCCGCTCCTTGCTCAATACCAAACTTGTAGCAAGGATACCTGTTGGCAAACTGTATAACCGCGGATTTGCCTTTGCTTATTGCACCCATACCCATACCAACCGCAAAGGCAATCTTTACAGATTTTGTTATGAATACGGGTATATGCTGCTGCACAATGAACAGGTACTGATCATGCAGGAAAAGAGAAATGAATGAGCGGTTATTTTCCGATCTTATAGGACCGTACCACAAAATAAATGGTGGGTACTAACACCGGTATGAGGATGATTGGAAGCAACCACATTCCCAAACCGAGGCTTTTTTCTTTTACAGCGAGGTTGGTAAAAAGAATAATGAGAATAAAGATCAGCTGGATGATCGTCTTTATCCAGCGGATGGCCCTGGTGGCATTGGTGTAATGGGGCAAAGCATTGTCGGTTGTAATGTTTGCCGGGTAATTAAAAATGTGCGGCAATCTGTTCACAAAAGTTAAACCCGTAAAAGTTATGGTGCCGAGAACCGGTAAAACAAAAAGCGTGGCTTTATTGCCATAGTTATCAGCTTCTCCTGACGCATTAAAATGGATGGGAATAATATCAGGGAGCGTTTTATAAAAATAAATAGCAAGGATCCATACAGAAACCAATGCTATCCAGCCAAAGACCTCTATAATCTTGTCAATAGTCGTGAGCTGAATTTTTATGCGGGGTCTTGCTTCCATGAGACTAAGTTAGCAAGATTTTTTGAGAGGGGTTTTATGAAGAGATACAGATTGATTCGCTACTCTCACAAGGACGGCACGAGTGGCACAACACTTAGTATTTGATCTTTACTTTGGTCACACCTGCTGTCAGCATATCGAGTTTTTTGGCTGCCTTACGGGTAAGGTCAATGATACGGCCTTCTATAAACGGACCGCGGTCATTGATCCTGACCTTTACTGTTTTACCGTTGGAAAGATTGGTCACTTTTACCTTGGTGCCAAACGGTAGTTTTTTGTGGGCCGCTGTCATATCAGACGAATGGTAGATCTCACCATTAGCGGTTTTCTTTCCGTTGTAGCTCTCGGCATAATAGGATGCCATACCGGTTTCTGATCCACTGCCTGTATAGGCTTTTCGATGACAGGAGGTTGCGGCGATTAGCAGTATGATAAAGACGATGCTGATTTTCATTCATACAAATCTATCAGCACTTATGCGTGGAACAAAACGATTCTTATTAACAGTGTGGATGTTTGTGTTGATAAGGAAGAACGGTAGCCGCAGATTATTTCTACTGTATTGTGCTAATAAGTAAAGTTGAACCAAGACAATTCTCTGTGTACCTCTGTGTCCTCCGTGCCTCTGTGGTAAAGCCTTCGCTCTGATCTTATGGAGGGTGTTCTTTACTACAGAGGCACGGAGGACACAGAGGTACACAGAATCTGTCAAGAACACAACACGTTAGCAATTAATCTGCGAATCTGCGGCTAACATTTTTCTTACTAAAGTATTATTGAAAAGGCGCTTTTACCACTTTAGCCTTTACAAGCGTATTACGGATATCAATAAATATCTCGCTATCAAGACCAGCATGGCCAGTGGCTACATAACCCAGGCCTACTGCTTTGCCCAGCGATGGCGCCTGTGTACCGCTGGTAACTTTGCCAATGGTATTGCCGACCTCGTCTTTGATCAGGTAATCATGACGCGGAATACCCCGGTCGATCATTTCAAAGCCTACCAGCTTGCGGGTGATACCGGCGGCTTTCTGTTGCTGTAATATTTTACTGGCCGTAAACTCTTTGGTGAACTTGGTGATCCAGCCCAGTCCGCCTTCGAGAGGAGAAGTGGTATCATCAATATCATTTCCATACAAACAGTAACCCATTTCCAAACGAAGTGTATCGCGCGCACCCAAACCGATCGGCTGTAATCCCTGTGGTTTGCCTGCTTCAAAAATGGCGTTCCATATTTTATCGGCAGCGCCGTCTTTCTCTTCGAAATAAATTTCAACACCTCCCGAACCCGTATAGCCGGTGGCGCTGATCAATACATTCTCCACACCTGCAAAGGTTCCTTTGGTGAATGTATAATATTTGAGGTTCATGATATCGGTGTTCACCAATGGCTGCAATATTTTTGTAGCGTTCGGTCCCTGTATAGCCAGCAGGCAGGTTTTGTCGCTGATATTGTGCATCTCCACATTCTTGGTATTGTAGTTGCTGATCCAGTTCCAGTCTTTTTCAATATTGGATGCGTTTACCACCAGCATGTACACTTTGTTTTGTTCCAGGCAGTACACGATCAGGTCGTCAACAATACCGGCCTGTTCATTGGGTAAGCAGCTATATTGGGCCTGGCCATCGGTTAGTTTGGATGCGTCGTTGCTGGTAACACGTTGTATCAGGTCCAGCGCGTTTTCGCCTTTGAGGATGAACTCACCCATGTGGCTCACATCGAATATACCGGCGTTCTTACGTACTGCGGCGTGTTCATCATTGATACCGCTGTAGCTGATGGGCATATTGTATCCTGCAAATTCAGCCATTTTTGCGCCGAGAGCGATGTGTTTTTCAGTAAAGGGTGTATTCTTCATAACCGGGTTTCTTTAGGGGGCAAAAATAGGTGAAAGCGGGTTATGAAATAACCTCTGTGTAACTCTGTGCGCTCCGTGCCTCTGTGGTAAAGCCTTCGCTTAGATTGATGGAGTATGTTCTTTACCACAGAGGCACGGAGGGCACAGAGTTACACAGAGTAGATATGGTTTTTCCGGGAAGAATAATTGAATGCAATAGCCGTCATGGGAATTAAGAATAAGGCATCGGCAATATGTGCTATCAAAGGAATACGCGGTATGCGGCTGATCGGAAATGCAATACCGGCTAATCCCAGGCATATACAGATCCATGCCGCTGTCGAACGGGTGCGCCATACTACGATGGACAACACGACTATACTAAGCGGAAACAAAGGTCCGGCCCAGAAAAGTAAGATACCGGAGCTGACCGGATATTTTGCCAGCGCCTGCAGGTATCCTTCATGAGAGATATTGAATACTTCTGCATAATATCCAAGAGCGCCAAAGTTCATCCCGCTGATACACCCAAACAAGGCAACCAGGTAACCCCATTGTGCATAGCGCGGCATGCTATCTTTTACAAGATCAAACAGCGCGGATAGAGCCGGGATCCAGAAGAATAAAGCAATGACCAGGATGGTACCACCCGTAGCGCCGTACTCACCATCTTTCCAGAAAAAAGTGGATATCCCAAACAGGAGCGGTGCAATGATCAATACAAATTTTTGAAAGGAAGTGGGGTGGGTAGTTCTTGTTGACATCGGTGGGTATGATGTATGTCGGATTAATTCGTTATCTGCACTTTCAATCCTTCTGCCAGTTCTTTCATGCGGCGATAGGCTTCTACTGAATTTTCATCGCGGTTGAATTTAATGACCAGCCTGCCGGGTGTTTTTTTTACATATAGTCTTGTATCATCTTCCAATGTGATGGTTGCATTGATACGTGATTTTCGGAATAGGTGTGTACGCAGTTTGCTATCGAGATATTGCTGAACCTCATCCGTTCTGCTGCGGTTATAATACGCGTAGATCTGGTATTTTTCGTCAGACTCTTTTATTTGGAGTGAAATATCGTGTCCGTTCGTAACAAACCGATGATCGCGGAACCATCTTACAACGGCAATACAGGAAATAATACCAATTACGAGAATGCAGATAAAAAAAATCCGGAAGAACTTTCTCATGATGCTGGTTTTAAAGTATTGGTTAGGTTTAGTCAGGATGTATTCAGTCGTGCAGGAAAATGTTCAATGAGCAATGTTCAATTCTCAATACTCAATTTTTTGCGGGTTAACCAGGTTCTTAGAAGTTAAGGGAGAACCCCATCCTGTGATCAGGACGGGGTCCTTTTGTTTCCCAACTTCAACCGAGTTTATGATGCGCTCTGCATTAATGATAATATGCCGAGTCCTTCTGTAAGATCTATATTGTCAGGTAACCCTGGTTTGTCATCTCCCTGCTCTGCCTTTTCCGCCTTAGGTGGATTGGGTGTTGTTGCTGTACCTGATGTTGCTTTTTTGTATTGGTATTTGGTGCTGTCAACGGGTTTGTCCAGTTCTTTTTTCAGGTCCTCTGCTTCTTTGAGTTTCCTGTCATATTCTTTCTGGAGTTCTTCCTTGCTTTGTTTGTACTTTTCGACAGCGTCATTGTTGGATGAATTTTCTGTTTCTTCTTTCTGCTTTCTTTCTTTTTCACCCACTCTTTCCAGGCCGCCTTCCGTCATTACATATTCAACGTTTTCATAGTAGCCGTATGATTCATCGTCATTGTTGCTCCATTCGTCTTCCCAGCGCCAGTCATCGCGTCCCATGTCCATGTGAAACCAGTCGAGTTTGCGTCTCACACTTCTGTCGATCAATATGCGTTTACCTACCGGCACATATAAAGTAACTTCTACTGCCTGGTTGCGGAAGCGGATGCCTTTCTGCAAGGCAAATCCCCTGTCGAGCAAGATGGTGCTGTCAGACTGGTTAATGCCATACACGATCTGTTTGATGTTCTGTAAGGCCTCGGTTTCGTCTTTGCCGTTACTGTATTTGGTAGCGGTCATGTGGTACACAGAATCCTTACTTTTCACGATGCGGAGACGGACATTATTCAGGAACAGGCTGTCATCATTAATGCTCAGAATGCCATCCATGCGCCACATGCGACCGAGCACTTTTACACGGCTGTCAGGAACCCTAAAGATCAGTTTGCCGGTAGCGGGCTGTACAATGGTGAGGTCCTGTATATCCCTTGCCCTTGCATCAAAATTGCGTGCGATGGATACGGCGAGTGTGATACCGCAGATCAATCCGATCACCCATAAACCTGCAAAAGTAAACCCGAGGTAACGGCTTTTTGATTTAACGCCGATCACCTTACGCACCAGCCAGGTGATAAATGCCACCACGGGTGAGCCAAGGAATAATAAGAGTGTTGTCCATGCCAGGAAGTTCTGCCATGCCCCATCAAGGAAAAAGTTTTTCAAAGGGAACACGCTTACACCAGCGGTTAACATCGCAAGTAATGCCACGAGTAAACCAAAAGCGAGCACACCGGCAATTACCAGGAAGAATGCTTTGAAAAGGATGGTGATCGCTTTTCCAAGTCTGCTACCGCCACTTTTTACAGCATGACCCATTTCACCACCAAACTGTTTTACTTTATGACCGGCGTTCTGGTTAAACTCATTGGTAAATTTTTCAGCACGTTCTTTCGCATCGCTGCCCCATTTTTCTGCACGTGATTTAAAACCCTCGAGGTCCTCCTGTATAGAGTTCTTGATGGTATTCAGATCCACTTTTTCACCACGCATCTCCAGTTTTTCAGAAACACTTTTGGCTTCGGGAATCACTGCCCATAACACGATATATACTACGAAGAGAGTGCCGCCAAATGAGCCGAAGAAAACCTGGAAAGGGTTCCAGTCAAACAAAAATGTACTGTTAAGAATAGAGCCTACGATCGCGCCTACCAGCGGGAAGGCAAAAATCAAGCGGGGTATCCATACAGCGATGTCAAAATAAGAAGCGATACCGCTGGCCACGCCTGCGATCACTTTTTCTTCAGGATTACGATACAATCGCTTGGCTGAACTGATATTGACCAGTGATTTGGATGGAAGAATGGCCCATAACAATATATATAAGAGTATACCGGTACCTGCGCCAAAGCTGATCACGGCAAACACGATACGTACGATGGTTGGGTCAACGCGGAGATAATTCGCCAGACCACCACACACACCACCCAATATTTTATCTGAATCATCGCGGTACAAACGGCCGCGTGGTGGCGCTTCGGTTGATTGATAGGTACTGCTGCCTGTATTTTCTTCCCGGCTCTCACCACCCAGTTGTGAATGTACGCTGGCTTCTTCGCCTTCGAAGTCTTCGGGGCGGCCCATGCTTTCGATGATCTTGTTTACATCTTCATCGGTTATGCAGGTGCTGCCTTTTTTCAGGCTTTCTACGAACAGTTCAGCAATACGACCCTCTATATCATTGATGATCTCGTCACGTCCCTCCTCTTTGGCAAAGAACTTGCGCAAACTTTCCACATACTGCTTCAGCATGTCGTAGGCAGACTCCTCGATGGGGATCACCCTGCCCTGAAAGTTTATATTTATTACCTTTTTCATGGTCTGTTCAAATTTTATGGTTGGTTAAGGTTGGGTTGGGTTTTCACCGGGTGCGGTATATTCTGCCGGTTGGGTAAGTGTATGCACCGCATCGGCGAGTTCTTGCCAGGTTCTTTCGAGTTCGCCGTAGAACTCAAGTCCTTTGTCTGTCATAACAAAGTACTTCCTGGGCGGACCGCTGTTGCTTTCTACCCAACGGTAGGTTAGCAGACCTGCATTTTTCAACCGCGTAAGCAAAGGATAGAGTGTGCCCTCCAATATATGAAGGTTAGCTGCTTTCATCCGTTCAACCAGGTCGCTCGGGTAAACCTCGCCCTGTCGTATGATGGATAAAATGCAAAACTCCAATACACCCTTTCGCATCTGACTCTGTGTGTTCTGAATGTCCATAGCCGGAGTTTTTGTGAATCCCCGCTTAAGCGGGGTATCGTAGTTAAAAATAATTGTTTGTTACAGGAGGTTGGTGTGTAAGCCGGTATGTCTCCTGCTGATCCTGTTTCTCCTGGTGCCGTCCATGCTCCAAAGGTTCACGATGCTGAATGCATGTTTGTTGATTACGGGAACATTTACGGCAACAGTTTCTTTTACTTCTTTCACCAGGTTGGTCAGCTGGGTTTTGCCCAGGGCCTGAAAAAAGGTAGTGTTTTGCGTTTTCATGACTTCTATATTAATGTGTTTATAAAAATTTTGAAAGGGTTTACCGGGATTTGTTTTCCGGGGTTCATTCCCTTTGACAACACAAAGATGGGATATTATTTGGTACCATGCAACACATAGTACCTAGTTTTTTTTAGTAATAGGCAGAGATTGGTAACTGATTTTGTTTAATTCATTGAATATCAATTAATTGAAGAATACGTCTAAATAGAGCGAAATGGTGAGCGGTAGCATTTCTTTATGGACGCGGGGATTGTGGGGTGGCTGGGGCGTATTGATTAGGGCAGTTTTTTGCCACACTCGCCCGCTGAGCTTTGGCGAGCGGGGATGCCACAGATTTGTTGGCCGATTACTAAGATTCTTCTTTTTGGCGGTTGCTTCCGATGATGCTTTCTATGATTGCGGTAACGATGCTTACTACCAAGCTGAATAGTAATGCGGGGAACCAGCCATCTACATCAAACCCGGTTACAATATTGGCGGCTAACTTAACGATGAAGATATTGATAACGAGTAAGAACAATCCCAGTGTAAGAACAGTGATGGGTATGGTAAGAATAATAAAGATGGGTTTTACAAAACTGTTGAGCAGTCCCAGTACGAGTGCTACGATGAGGGCGGTTAAAGTACTGTCTACATGCACACCTTTTAATATATAGGCAGCCACTAACACTGCTACAGCCGTTGCTACCACCTTCGCGAAAAACTTTGCCATGTTTTGATTACTTGATGTGGTACAAATTACCATTTATTTTTCTGCGGATACCGTCTTTGAGAAATAGTACATTGAAATTTATCAATAATCCCAACTTCATTTCTGATAGTTTCAAGTAAGTTACTAATTGAGCTTCATGTACGGGAAGTATTACTTCCAGCGATTTCAATTCAAGTATGATTGCATTTTCGACAAGGTGATCAATGACGAAATCTTTGTTGAGGCTGTATCCTTTGTAAGTAACCGGTAAAACTTTTTGTCTTTCCACATACAGCCCTTTGTTCCGCATTTCGTCAAATAAACAAACATCATATACAGATTCCATCAGACCGGGGCCAAGTTGTTTGTGGACTTCTATGGCGCACTGGATGATTTGATGTGAAAGAAGATTATAGTCTGGTAAGAGCATACGCAAACATAACGAGCTGTTATTAGCGATGCTAGCGTATTTGCCGCATAAATGTGAGTGATTTTCGCGGGAGTATTTTTTTCAACACAGAGATCACAGAGTTTATCAGAGGGCCCTCTGTTTTTTCTCTGTGGACTCTGTGTTGAAAAAAATCCGCTTAGATCACAACCAACTCATAAAACTCCGCAGGATCCAGGTACTTCACCGCCAACTCCTGTATCTCCTCCGCAGAAAGCGTCTGCACAGTACGGATGCTGTTGTAGAAATATTCTTCGGTCAGTCCATTTAAAATATAATTCTTCCACCTGGCAATCATCTGGAAAGGCCCATCAAGATCACCGAGTAGTGAACCGATCATATAGTTGCGTACAAGATGTAGCTCTTCCCTGTCAACCAATTCTGTTTTGAGGATCTCCATTTCTTTATATACTTCTTCAATCGTTGCCTCACAAACATCGCGACCCGCTTCGGTGCTTACCATCCAGGCGCTGTCGTGAATATGGTTCTGTATATAACTATGGATACCATAAGTATAACCCTTATCCTCCCGTATGTTACTCATCAGTCTCGAACCAAAGAACCCTCCGTAAATATTATTCAGCACCTGCACCTTCGCAAAATCTGGATGGTGCCTGTTGGGGAATGGCCTGGCTATACGGATAGCGCCCTGCACACCATTGGGGTCGTTGATGATATTGTATTTTTTGGTATCGGCAGGTTGTGGGTTGTATTGAATAGCCGGCGCTGCTTCCCGGTTTAACGGAAGATCACCAAATACTTTGTTTAGTTGCGCGTCGAGATCAACGGGCAGTTTGCCAGCAGCGAATACCAGGCATTTCCCGTTCCTGTAAAAACGCTCATAAAAAGCAACCAGTTCATCACGCTGCAACTGGTCGTATTCTTTGGTGGATGTGTATTTGCCGTAAGGATGGTACAGACCATAGATATATTCATCGATCAAACGGTTGGCAATGAAATCACATTTTTTCAGGTTGACTTCTAACCGCTGCTTCTGGTTTTGTTTATAGATGGCCAGTTCTTCTTCCGGAAAAATACTTTCCATGATGAGTTCCGCCACAACGGGTAATAACTCAGGCAGTTGTTTGGTCAGGCAATGTAGCGTAATGATGGCGGTTTCATTGTAACAACTCCGGTTAAGATACGCGCCATGAAAATCAAAATGCTCATTGATGGCAAAAGCCTTTTTTTGTTTCGTGCCGTTCTTGAGCAGGAAGTTGGTGGTGGCCGCTACAATATTTTTTTCTTCGTACCAGTTGCCGGCATAGAAAACCCATTCGAGCATCAGTACCTCCTGTGCACCTGCATCGATGCTGTAAACAGGGATGCCGTTATCGAGTATGAAATGTTCATAGGGTTTTAAACGGAGCTGCATATCTACCGCATCAATAATGCCGGGTGCCTGTTTCCTGTTTTGTATCATGACTGGCTGCTGTAATAAAGTAAGGTATTGCTGTTGTCTTTGCGGAAAATTTCTTTGCCGGTTTGCAGTATATCTTCTGCTGTTACCTCGCGGTATCTTTCGAGTTCGGTATTCATCAGTTGTGCATCACCGAGCAGTTCGTACATGGCCAGGCTGTTGGCGCGGCTCATAACGCCCATATCTTCAAAGGCGATCACACTTTCTGTTTTATTTTTTACTTTCTGTAGTTCGGTATCGGTTACTTTGGCCGACTGCATTTTTTCGATCTCTTCATCCACTGCTTTTTCTGCGGCTTCCATCGAAACACCTTTTACGAGTTTGCCTTCTACGGCAACAAGTCCCCTGTCCACACTGCCAAAATGATAACAGTCGAGATTGGAGAACAGTTGTTTTTCTTTTACCAGCGCCTGGAACATCCTGGAAGAACCGCCACCGCCCAATATTTCTGTAAGCAGGTCGGTTACATAGTATCCTTTATCCAGGCGGGCATCCATGTGCCATGTTTTGATAAAAGCATCTAACGGAACTGCTGCCTGTATTTCAGAACGGCGTGCCCCTGTTTGCCGTGGTTCAGCGGGTAATTGGCGATTGTATTTTTCACCCATAGGGATATCACCAAACCATTTTTCTGCCAGCCTTTTTACTTCTTCTGTCTGTACATGACCTGCCACTACCAGTATGGCATTCACCGGTCGGTAATGTTTGAAGAAGAATGCTTTTACATCATCAATATGTGCATTCTCTACATGGCTCAGTTCTTTGCCGATGGTCATCCAGCGGTAAGGGTGTGTGGTGTAGGCCAGCTCGCGCATTTTGTGCCATACATCGCCGTAGGGTTTATTGATATAATGTTCCTTGAACTCTTCTGTCACCACTTTTTTCTGTACCGATAAACTTTTCTGGCTGAAAGCCAGGCTCAGCATCCGGTCGCTCTCGAGCCAGAAAGCGGTCTCGATATTTTCGGCGGGAAGCTGGCAGTAATAATTGGTGAGGTCGTTGGTGGTATAGGCGTTGTTCTCACCGCCTGCTCTTTGCAAAGGCTCATCATAATCAGGGATGTTAACGCTGCCGCCAAACATCAGGTGCTCAAACAGGTGGGCGAAGCCGGTTTGGGCGGGGTTCTCATCACGCGCGCCCACATCATACATAATATTCAATACGGCCATGGGAGTAGAATGATCTTCATGCACAAGCACCCGCAGGCCGTTATCCAGTACAAAACGGTTATAATCGATCATAGATTTTCTGAAATAAGGTGCAAAGTACGTGGAAAAGATATCAAGGGGCAAGAAACAAGGTTCAAGGCACAAGAAATACACACCTGTTTCTTGTGCCTTGAACCTTGTTTCTTTATTCTCCGCATTCTATCTTAAAAGCCACCTGTAAAAAGTGTCGTTCTCCGCGGATGTCTCCGCGTAGCGTGACTCTGAGGTTCTTGCATGAGGGGTGACGATAAATAATGATTATCTTCAAATAGTTGGTGCAGGCTGTTGCAAAAATGATGAATGGCCAGGTGTGCTGCACCGCAGAGTCACGCTACGCGGAGACATCTGCGGGGAAGGTTCATTTCATTGGAATGTTGAAGGATAGAATGCGGAGAACGCTTTTTTGTAATGGGTTAAGTACACCCTACGGAGAAGGAAGCATAAGTACTATGCGGGAAATATAAAGAACCAGGCAAACGAGCAATACGGGAACGTCGCCTAACAGGTATTGTTGCTATTGGGCATTTGATAATTGGATAAGGATGTTTAAATTTATGCCAACATCAAAAATACTGGGCCCTTAACGGCTATTAATGCAGACATCCCAACGAATATGCATTTTAACATCAGCATAAAATTTGACAGAATGAAAAATCTAATACTCATCCTCACACTTACGTTTGCAACACTGATTGCTGGCTGCAACAATTCAGCAATCGACAAAAGCCAATTGGTCAATCCGCTACTTGGCGACATCAGTTATGAGAGCAAGTTTGGACACAAACCAAATTCAATGACTGACAATAACCTTAGAATCAGAACGCATCTTGAATATGCAGAAAATTTGTTAAGAAGCAAAAACGTTTCGGGCCTTTCGGCTGAACTTAAAAAGAAACGCAATCTTGCGTTAGATCTTCTTCACAACTACTGGACAAATGGTGTGTTTCCTAAAAATTACGATTATGCAGACCAAAGAAAACCTTGCTTCATAGACAAGGACGGTACAATTTGTGCGGTTGGTTATTTGGTTGAGCAAACCACAAGCAGGGAGGTTGCAGAAGAAATTAATAGCAAACATAAATATGATGAACTTTTAGCAATGAACGACCAAACAGTTGACAACTGGGTCTTGACAAGCGGGCTCACAAAAGAAGAGTGTGCCATGATACAACCAACCTATGGTCCAATGCCTGTTTATACCACCAATACGCTTACTCCGGCATACGGCATTTCGTCTTCTGTAATCAGCGGGCTAAACCTGGCATTTACTACTGTTAATTGCCTGCAAATCGGAAAAGGAACAACGAATAAAACGGTTCCTATCATTGGCCTGCTAACCGGTGCCGGGCAAATTGCTTTGGGTTCAGTAATGTTTTCAAAGGAACAGACAAGTTCGGGAAACCAATACCAGATAAGTCAAAGTCAGAAAACGCTTTCAATGGTTAACATTGGATTAGGCACAACAACAATGATTCTTAGTGCATGGAATTTGATCACTAACCGTAAACCAAAAGAAAAATTAACGGCATGGAATATTTACAGCTTTCCAACACAAGACAACAATACCGGAATAGCGTTTAGTTTGACACGAAAATTTTAACAAGTACACTAAAGGATACTATACGGTAAAGAAAACAAAAGAGATGATGTCTAGTCCTGAAATAGGTTTACTCAAAAAGTAAATCAAAATCAGGATAATATGGAACATAAAATGGAAATCCGTCAGATGGTTGACGATTCTTTTAAGCGAAAGGTGATCGAAGAGTATTTGTCGACAGGCTGTACGAAGATAGAATTACAGCGTAAATACAATATTCGATTCAAGAGTGCAATCAGTACCTGGATGAAGCGGTTGGGATATGCAGAAAATTATAAAGCACCAAGCCTTAAATTTAGCAGTACAAACCGGACACTTTTGCCAGATAATATCAAAAAACGAAAAACGGAGTTCGATCTTCAAAAGCGAATTGAGGAATTGGAACGTCAACTGCAAGATGAGAAACTTCGTGCGGACGCCTATATCCGTATTATTGAAAAGGCCGAGAAGGAATTAAAAATACCCATCCGAAAAAAGCCCAATACCAAGTAATCAAAGAGATGAAAGACAGTTATCCATCCGTTAGCCTGGTAAGGATATGTCGATTACTTGGTGTTACACGACAGGCTTATTACCAGTTCTTTTGGCGTGTAGAAGAATTGAATACGGAGGAACAATTAATATTAGAAAAAGTCAGGGCGCTGAGACAAATACATCCGGTGATAGGGACAAGGAAATTGTATTGTCTTCTTCAGCCCTTTTTGTTAGATCACCAGATCAAAATAGGCCGTGATGCGCTCTTTGACCTATTGGCAGTCAATAAGTTATTGGTTAGAAGAAGGAGGCGAAAAATTAATACCACTCAATCCCATCATTGGTTAAAGCGATATCCGAATCTGACAAAATCATGGTATCCGGATGCCCCTGAACAGCTTTGGGTGGCAGACATTACTTATGTGCCGGTCACAACTGGATTTTTATATCTGAGCCTAATAACGGATGCTTACTCGCATAAGATCATGGGATTCCATATTGCAGAAACCCTTGAAGCAGTATATACGGCTAAGGCATTGGCAATGGCCTTGCGGACCCCAATAGGTAAAAGAAATAACCTTGTTCATCATTCAGACCGCGGTATACAATATTGTAGTGCTGAGTATGTAAATATCTTAAAGGAGAATGACATACAGATAAGTATGACAGAGAGCGGGGATCCATTGGAAAATCCTGTAGCAGAACGAATAAATGGGATTATAAAGCACGAATATCTAAAGCACTATAAAATCAGTAACCAGGCTCAAGCAATGGAACAATTAGAATGCATTGTAAACAGATATAATAAGGAACGACCACATCAAAGTATTAATATGCTTACCCCAGAAATCGTTCACCAGAAACATCTACTGGTCAACAGAAGATGGGGTAAATCAATTACAAATAGTACATTGTAAACTAATGTCAGGATTAACAGCAACCACGTAAACTTATTTTAGGACGAGACATGAATTGCCGGGTGTGCAGCACCGCAGAGTCCCGCTACGCGGAGACATCTGCGGGGAAGGCTCATTTCATTGGAATGTTGAAGGCACTCTGTGGGGAATTAAACACATACCTATTTCTTGTGCCTTGAACCTTGTTTCTTATTATATCATCTTTTCCTCCTGATATCCTTCACATCAATCGTCAATATCATCGGTGTCTCCCCTCTGAATATCACCACTTTTATTTTCCCGATACTATTCTGGAAAAGATTTTTATACGATTGTATATTTTTGGATGCATTGGTCTCTACTGAAAAAATAATATCGCCTGTCTGGAAGCCGGCTTTTTCTCCGGGAGAGCCTTTCATAACATCCACTACACGTATTTCACCATCTATCAGGTAAATACCCAACCCGGTATAGGAATAATCAAACGGTTCGCCGAAATGAGAATTGGGTTTTATATGGATGGCCTGCTGCGGGTAATTCAGTACCACATTAAAACGGCGGAGTATATCATTGCCGATCAGTCCGCCGAGGGTTGGGTAAGAGGTAACATTGTAGTCGTCCTCAAATACATGCACGGGTACTTTCCTGAATTTATACGGACCCAGTTTTATTTCTTTGGCCACGCCTATCTCCATCTGCCGTTTACCACCCAGTCCCTCGGCCTGTGTGGGATAGAATTTTCGGTTCTTTTTAAATACGCTGCTGTCGTCCACAAAATCCCTTGACAATAAAAAACTCAAACCGGCGCCTGTATCAAAAATGAAACGGTTAACGATCTCTCTTTCATCATTGATAGTAGCAAGTTGCAAGGGTAAGGTGGAAAAATTCGGGGTCAGCAGGTAGCCGCCACGCGGGTATTTATAAGTGCCGGGCGAAAAGATCTCGATCCTGCGGTTATCATAATCCAGCCGCACGATAAACCTTCTCAGGAAACTGTAGCCGATGATGCCATCTATCTTAATACCATATACACTGGTCAACAGGTCGTAGTCATTGATATGAAAATCCATATTCGGCACTTCCAGTCCGTTGAATTTGAGGGAATGTCCGGTGGCAAATTCAACAAGCTTGATGCCGGCAATACCACGGATGGTCCTATCCGTTTTTTCGAGTTTCAGTTTCAGGTAAGCGGCTGTCAGTGAATCAAGCGAAATACCGCCGCTACCCGTATCGAATACAAAATTGAGTGAGTCGGGAAAATTGTCGAGCTGTGCTTTTATAATAATAATACCCCCGCTGATCTGCGTAAAGGGTAATCGGGTGATCAGTTTTGCCTCGGCAGGAACAAATTCTTCCTGGGTACGCGCTGTAAAACACAGGCAGACAAATGCGAGGACGGTACAAACGTGTTTCATGGCAATTCTCAAAATACAGCAAATACGGGTTATACGCACCCCAGGTTTGTTTTGGTTGCCGCATAAATGTATAAGCGGTTTAGAAAGGACAGACAAACTGTGTTTTTTGTTGCAGCAGGCATCATCTTATCATTGTTTAGCATAGTTTATCATAGTTCGTACCTTTGCGGCTGATCCACAAATCAGCATTGAAAATGAGTATGGAATTAGCCGGTTTATACCAGAAAGCGCTGCAGTTTGATTTCCTGAGCATAGAAGAAGGTATGTTTCTTTTTGAACATGCGCCTTTGTCTGAACTGATGTTTGTGGCAGATGAACTCCGTAAAAAACAAGTCCCCCACAGCAAAGTAACCTGGCAGATAGACCGCAACGTGAATACCACGAATGTGTGTATCGCCAATTGTAAGTTCTGTAATTTCTACCGGATACCGGGTCATGCGGATGCCTATATCACCGATATGCCCACCTATCGCCGCAAGATAGAAGAGACCTTTAAATACGGCGGCGACCAGTTGTTGTTACAGGGCGGACACCATCCCGGGTTGGGGCTGGATTTTTACACCAAAACCTTCCGCCAGTTAAAACAGGAATACCCCCATATCAAACTCCATGCACTCGGGCCTCCCGAAGTGGCGCATATCTGTAAGCTGGAGAAAATGAGTCACCATGATGTGCTCAAAGCGTTGCAGGAGGCCGGGCTGGATTCATTGCCAGGTGCCGGCGCTGAAATACTGGTTGACAGGGTGCGCAGGCTCATTTCCAAAGGCAAATGCGGGGCAGATGAATGGCTGGCTGTTATGCACGAGGCGCATAAACTCAATATCACCACCAGTGCCACCATGATGTTTGCGCATGTGGAAACGCTGGAAGAGCGGTTTATCCATCTTACCCGTATCCGCGAGGTACAGAGCCGCAAACCCGAAAACGCAAAAGGCTTTCTTGCTTTTATCCCATGGACCTTCCAGGATGTAGATACCCTGCTGGCAAGGATCAGGGGTGTACATAACCTCACCACACCGGATGAATATATACGTATGATCGCCATCAGCCGTATCATGCTTCCTAATGTAAAGAATATACAAGCCAGCTGGCTCACGGTAGGAAAACAGACGGCCCAGATCTGTCTTCATGCCGGCGCCAATGATTTTGGCAGTATCATGATCGAGGAAAACGTGGTCAGCGCCGCCGGTGCCCCGCACCGTTTTACCTACAAAACCATGCAGGATGCCATCCGCGAAGCCGGTTTTGAACCCCAGCTGAGAAACCAGCAGTATGAATGGAGGGATGTGCCGGAGGCGATACAGGAGCAGGTGATAGATTATTAAAGTACGAATTACGAGGTACGAAGTACGAATTGGAAGGGGTCGTACTTCGTAAATCGTACTTCGTACTTATTTAACAGTTTTCCTTATAGCAAGTCTACAAATACGTTTATATTCGTATACCACTTAAAAACTACTGTATGAGGCCAAAACTTACCCTGCTGCTGGCAATTATGATTGCTTTTGCCTCTTCGGCCTATGTTCTGGTGAAAAGTAACCGGCAAAACCCCATTTGCGGCAAGTGTATCGATAAGAAAAAAATGACTCCCGGCGACTCATCCGGTGGTGGAAATGAGCTATATGAGGGCAGTTTCAACCATTTTATCGTTTCTACCATTAAATAACCACCCATCCTCCCCTCCGACCGGAGCCTGTATTTTTTTCTGTTCCTTTGTAACATAAAACGCCCTGTATCGTATAACTACTATACAAGGCAAACCTGTTTCTGAATCTTCTGCTGTTTATGACCGAGAAAGAGTATAATCACTGTGTGAGTCAATACGCCGATAACGTGTTCCGTTTTATCGTGAAGAATCTCCGTCATGAAGAGGATGCCCGCGACATTGTACAGACCGCTTTCGAAAAATTATGGCGCAACCGGGAAATGGTGGAGCCGGAGAAATCCAAATCCTACCTGTTTACCGTGGCCTATAACCAGATGATCGACCATATCCGCAAGAACAAAAGGATACAGTTGAAAGACGAGTTTGCGGAAGATGGCCGGGTGCAGTACCAGCCAGGCGACAGCAACCTGAAAAAAGCACTCATGGAAGCGCTGAACCGCCTGAACGAGACCCAGAAAAGCCTGGTGATGCTGAAAGATTATGAAGGATACAGTTACGAAGAGATTGGACAGATCATGGGACTGAACGAGAGCCAGGTAAAAGTTTACCTGCACAGGGCAAGATTGACATTACGTAATTATCTTGTAAGCCCGGAAAACGTGCGGTGATGAGAGGATGGACCATGATAGAAAACAGTATTAAATATGAGCAATCATATAAATCATAACAAAATCAGAGAAATCTGCGATTAATTGAAACCTGCGATCACCATATCAAACTACGAGGAATTTTTCCTGCTCTACACAGACGGTGAACTGTCTGCGTCAGAAAAACAGGCTGTGGAGCAGTTTGTGCAGGAAAACCCGCATCTCGCCGAAGAACTCGGGATGTTGCAGCAGATGAGATTGCCGGCTGATGAACTGCTGTTTGCGGATAAAGCTTTGCTGTATAAGCATGGTGAAGCAGGCATCAGCCTTGAGAATTATGAAACACAGTTTCTTTCTTATGTAGATAATGAGCTGGATGCTTCGCAAAAAAATTCGGTAGAGACTTTTGTGTTGCAACACCCGGCATTGCAGGATGAGTTCATGCTGCTGAAGAAAACCAAACTCGAACCGGAAACGATTCTCTTCCCGGATAAAGCCTCTTTATACAGGAAAGAAGAAAAAGAAAGAAGGATCATTTATATGCGCTGGCAGCGGGTAGCAGTGGCCGCAGCATTGATAGGAGTGATAGCATTGGTATGGACATTGTTCCCTTCGGATAATACAACAGTTGATCAGCCTATAGCAAACGCAGAACAACCGGTTGCAGGAAAAACAACGGATCCGCAAACAGTGTCCGCGCAGCCGGGTACAGCAAATGTTGTTACACAAAAACAGAACATTATTGCAGGCAAGATTGCTGATCCTGCAAACAACAGGTCTGCTGTACAATCCCAGCCGGTTAATAATGTTGAACAGAATACAGTTACGGCTGGTAATGTCAGCAATGAACAGCCGAAAGAAATGATCACCGCCCGTGTTGAACCATCGCAGACCGTTAATACGCCGATACAATCATCCCAAACAGGAGGTGTGAACGCAACCCTTTCTGAGCAGGGTACATTGGTTACACCACGTGATAAAGAAAAAGACGATATCATTATACAAGCAGCAAATACAAATACTGCCCTGGTTGCGCAACCGGCTGTTTATAAAGAACTGGATACAGAAGACGATAAAAAAAGCCTGTATGTAGGTTCACTTGAGATCAATAAAGACAAACTCCGTGGTTTCTTTCGTAAAGCCACCAGCCTTTTTCGCGGAAAGGCAAAGCAAGAGGAAGAAGAGAGAGTTGAGAATGCACCTTCATCTTCAAACACACGGTCATTAAAATAACCCAGAAAAAAAGTATATGAAACGTTTAGTATGTGCAGGCGCGATCATGCTGATCGCAGTGACAGGATTTGCCCAGACAGATACCACTGCCAATACCCCGGATACAGTTAAAGTCGGCAACTTCATCATCATCAAAAAGAACAAAGGCAATACGCCTGATTACGACCGGTCGGTTAACAGGATCGAGTACAAGATAGAGCGCCGCAGCAACAGGCGCCGTAATGTGAGTACCAACTGGTTCATCTTCGATCTTGGTTTTGCCAATTACCGTGATAATACCAACTACACCGCAGCCGCAGCCGGTCCTTATTTCAAAGTACTGCGTGCCGCAGATGGTCCGGTAAACGAAAACAGTTACCGCATCATCAACGGTAAATCCAGTAACGTGAACATCTGGTTCTTTATGCAGAAGCTGAATGTGATCAAACACGTGGTGAACCTGAAATATGGGCTGGGACTCGAGATGTATAACTACCGTTATGAAACCCGTCTCAGTTACCGCAACGACCCGCAGCCTTTTGTGTTCAATGATTCCGTAAGCTTTACCAAGAACAAACTGTATGTTGAATACCTGACGGTTCCATTCATGGTGAACATCAATACCACACCCGATAGCCGCAGGGGATTGAGTTTCAGTGCAGGCGTAAGCGTGGGCTATCTCACCAACAGCCGTAACAAACAGATCAGCGGCGAACGCGGCAAACAGAAATACAGGGGCGACTTTTCTTTTGAACCCTGGCGCTATGCCGCCATTGCAGAAGTGGGTCTTGGCCCGGTACGTTTATACGGCACCTACAGCCTTAACCGCCTGCAGAAAGATATTACCCGCGTAGAGCAGTATCCCTACGGTGTAGGTATCCGCTTCAGTAACTGGTAAGATTAACGTATTCATTTTTTCTCATGTTGTATATTAACGCTCTTTTTCTAAAGAGCGTTTTTTGAATATAGAATGATGAACCGCAGAATATCGAATAAACGGAAGAACCAGGTGCTGATTAATACTTCATCATTCTATATTCTGTAGTTCGATATTCGAACGGTTTCTTAAATCGCTGCATCACTTCTCCCGCATTAACTTAATTTTTGGTGAATTGGGAATTGCACAACTTTTGCTTGTGATAGTTTGGTTATCAAATCCCCCAAAATGAAACCAACTAAAATGAAACCACCATTCCGTTTGTCACTGCGCGACCTGGTGTCCCTGGCAAACCATCCTCTTCACAGTATGAAAGCGCCTTTGCAATGGTCGTTGCAAAGTGCCGTATCGATGACCAATTACTCTCTCAGAAAAATGCGAACGCCATTCTATGTATCATTGCTGGGTGTTGCGGCGGTAACGACAACTTCTTTCAAGAAAAAAATGCCTGCGGCGGGTCTGGCTACCAGAAACACATATATAGTAGTGGTCACTAAAAGCAAGTATGAATTAAAAGTATATGATTCAACAGGCGAATGGCTGGTTACTTACCCGGTAGTTTTTGGCAGTAAAGATCTCGGCGACAAAATGATGGAAGGCGACCGCAAAACGCCCGAAGGTATTTTCCATATCCTCGGCAAACGCAAGCACCAGAAATGGAACTCTTTTATGCTGATCGATTATCCTACGCAGGACAGCTACCGAAAATTCAATGAACGCAAAGCCAAGGGGCAGCTGCCGTCGGCAGCACGCATCGGCGGCAGTATTGGAATACACGGTACCTGGCCCAATGAAGATTATGCGATCGATCAATACCAGAACTGGACGGAGGGATGTATCAGCACAAAGAACAAGTATGTAGAAGAAATATTCGGGTTATTGCCTGTTGGAACAACTATAGAGATTAAAAGATAGAACTGCCAGGGAACAGGAGATCCCAATTCCCGGCCAATTGAAAAGGGAATTGCCTGCGCCGGGATTTACAACGCAAATAGGATTCAGGTGCAGGGATTTGATAGCCGGGAGGAAAGATTTTCTTTCCCTGCATTTTAGTAAAGCCGCAGATTCGCAGATTGAAAATAATCTGCGAATCTGCGGCTTTTTTTCAGCCGGAAACCGCGACCTTACAAACCATTCACCCTGCCAGATAAAAAACTTTACCTAATTTTCCTCATTTCGCAAGTACCCCAACCCCCTCTGAGGAACTGTATTTCCTGCAAAAAGCAGTGCTTTGCCGTGCCATTGATATAGTAAGCGTTTGCCAAAGCTGTTGCAAACGGGTAATTTTATTGTTTAAACTCTAATAAAAAGAACGGGGCCAACTATCATCATGAACAAACTAATCATATACCTGCTTATCCTCTGTCCGGCAGGATTGGCGGCACAAACGAAAGACAGTGTGCTGGTAAATGCCACCCTGCAGAGCGTAGTAGCTTATGCCATCAGGCACCAACCTCTTGTTGAACAGGCATTGATCGATGAGCAGATCACGGAAAACAATATCAAGGCAAGACTGGCCGACTGGTACCCGCAATTGAATTTCAATTATACGCTACAGCATAATTTCCAGGTGCCAACCAGTATTATTGGTGGTAACCCTGTTAGACTTGGTGTAAGTAATACATCTGCTGCGCAGTTCACCGCCACACAGCAGATCTTTAACAGGGATGTGTTGCTGGCCGTGCGCTCAAAAGATGACGTGCGGTTGCAAACAAAACAGAATACCTCCAATAACAAGATCAATGTGGCGGTAAATGTGAGCAAGGCTTTCTATGATATCATCGCTACCATGCAGCAGATAAAAGTGGCGGATGAGAACATACGGAGAACAGAATCGGGTCTCAAGAATTCCTTTAACCAGTACCAGGCAGGGTTGGTTGACAAAACAGATTACAAAAGGGCCACCATCACACTGAATAATATCAGGGCGCAGAAACAAACAGGTGAGTTGCAGTTGAAAGCAAAAATGCAGAACCTGAAATCACTGATGGGTTATCCTGACAGCAGTACTTTAACACTGGTGTACGACAGTCTGCAGATGGAAAAAGAGATCGTATTCGATACAGTACGATCAGCCAATTACCAGGACAGGATCGAATATAAATTGCTCGAAACACAGCGCAGGCTGCAGGAGGCCAATCTGAAATACAATAAATGGGCGTTCCTTCCATCCGTATCTGCCAATGCTGCGTACAATATGAACTTCCTGAACAACAGTTTCAGCAAATTGTATGGAACGAACTTTCCCAGTTCTTTTGCGGGTCTTACATTAGGCTTTCCCATATTCCAGGGCGGGAAACGGAACCATACGATCGCGGCATCTGAATGGCAGTTGAAACGGACGGACCAGGAAATCATCAAACTGAAAAATGCGGTAAGCGCTGAATATGCGTCGGCGCTGGCCAACTACAGGAGCAGTTTTAACAACTACCTGGCGCTGAAAGAAAATGTGGGATTGGCAAAGGAAGTGTATGATATCATACAACTGCAGTACAGGAACGGGGTGAAGACCTATCTTGAACTGATCACAGCGGAATCTGATCTGCGATCGGCGCAGATCAATTATTTCAATGCATTGTACCAGGTCCTGGCCAGTAAGATAGACCTGCAGCGGGTATTGGGTGAGATCGTGTATTAAAGAACTATTAATAATAAACGTTCCCTCCGTGCCACTCTGTGTACTCCGTGCCTTTGTGGTAAAGAATATCCTCCGTCGATCTGAGCGAAGGTTTTACCACAGAGGCACGGAGTACACAGAGGTACACAGAGATTGATTACTATAAAATAACCACATAATATGATATTGAGTAAAGCAAAAACAATACTGATAACAGGGATAGCCATGGTTGCTATTTCCTGCAAAGAAAAACCTGCGGCCCCGCCACCACCACCACCCGCATTGGTAGCAGTGGGAACCGTTGGCACAACAGATGTTACTTATTATGATGAATACCCTGCTACGGTAGTGGCACTGAACCAAACAGAGATCAGGGCGCAGGTAAGCGGTTATGTGACCGGTATGTATTTCAGGGACGGGCAAAAAGTAAGCAAAGGACAAAAACTCTATACCATAGACGCACAGGTGTACGACGCCAACCTGCAGCAGGCACAGGCCAACCTGCAATTGCAGGAGACCAACCTCATGAAGGCACAAAAAGATGCGGACCGTTACCATGAACTCGATAAACATGATGCCATCGCCAAACAGCAGGTGGACTATGCTGATGCAGCACTGGAAGCGGCCAAAAAACAGGTGGCAGCGGCAAGGGCCGGTGTAAATAGTGTAAGGGCAAACGTAAATTTTGCCACCATCTATGCGCCATTCGCAGGAACCATCGGTATCAGTAATGTGAAACCAGGAACAGCGGTAGTGGCAGGTCAAACTATGATGAATACCGTTTCAACAGATAACCCGATGGCAGTGGATTTTGCGGTTGACCAGAAAGATGTTTACCGGTTTATACAATTACAGCAAAGAGGTACGGGAGCAGGAGATACAACATTCAGTCTTGCATTCGGTACACAGGTGTACCCGGGGTATGGACATATCAACCTGATAGACCGTGCAGTTGACCCGCAGACAGGAACGATCAAGACAAGACTCGAATTCAATAATGGTATGGGTATGCTGAAGCCGGGAATGAATACGACTGTAAGGGTGCTGAACAGTTCTTCCAATGCGGTTACTGTTCCCTACAAAGCAGTAGGCGAACAGTTGGGAGAATATTATGTGTACCTGGTGAACGACAGCAGCAAAGTTTCACAGAAGAAAATAGTATTGGGTAAACAGATCGGCGCTAACGTACTCGTAAAAGATGGATTGAAAGGAGGAGAAAAGATCGTGATAGAAGGGATACAGAAATTGCGTGAAGGAGCGATGATCACCACCAAAACCGCGGCTCCGCCGGAAGTTAAGAAGCAGTAAATCGTGAAACATCAGTGTGAGCTGGTATCCATTATCTCAGGTCTCACGATATTTCCCAAACCACACAAGCAAACCATTCCATGATAGCAGATAGTTTTATCAAACGGCCCATTACCGCCATCGTTATTTCGATAGTGATCGTATTGGTGGGACTAATAGCACTTACCACATTACCTGTTGCGCAGTATCCCGATATCACACCACCCACTGTTACGGTGGCCGGTAATTTTACGGGCGCTGATGCACAGACGGTGGAGCAGACGACCACCACCGCCATTGAAACACAGATCAATGGTACGCCCGGAATGAGTTATATGAGCAGTAACAGTACCAGCAGCGGGCAGAGCAGTATCAATGTTACGTTTGAAGTAGGTACAAATGTGAACATTGCAGCACTGGATGTACAGAACCGTGTGAGTGTTGCGCAACCCGCATTACCGGATGCCGTAAAACGTTTGGGACTGACCGTTCGTAAACGCAACCCAAGCATCATGATCGCGCTGGCATTTTATTCGCCCAATGGCACGCATGATGCAACCTTCATAGGTAACTATGTAAACATTTATATCAAAGACGCACTTCAGCGTGTAAAGGGCGTGGGTGATATTGTGAGCCGTGCGGATGATTTTGGTATGCGTATCTGGCTCAACCCCGAGAAACTGGCCGCATTAAGAATGACACCGGGCGATGTGATACAATCCTTACAGGAACAGAACCTACAGATAGCGGCCGGAACCATCGGTGGTAACCCGCAGCCTAAGCAGCAAAGTTTTGAATACAGTGTATTAACCAACAGCCGTCTCAACACAAGGGAACAGTTCGAAGAAATTATTGTAAGAACGGTACCATCTACCAACAGTCTCGTGTACCTGAAAGATGTGGCAAGGGTGGAACTCGGCAAATTTGATTACAGCAGTAATGCTTTTGTAAACGGTAAACCGGCAGCTTTTGTACTCGTGTACCAGGCACCCGGTGCCAATGCACTGGATACTTATGAAGGGGTGAACAAGGCCTTGACTGAACTGCGCAAAACATTTCCGAAAGATGTGGATTACATGGTGCCACTCGAAACGGTGACCGTAGTAAAAGTGTCTATTAAGGAAGTGCTGCACACACTTGTGGAAGCATTGCTGCTGGTAGTATTCGTGGTATTCATTTTCCTCCAGAACTGGAGGGCCACACTGATACCGGTACTGGCCATCCCTGTTTCATTGATCGGTACGTTTATCTTTTTCATACCGTTTGGTTTTACTATTAATACACTGACGCTGTTTGCCTTTGTACTCGCCATCGGTATCGTGGTAGATGATGCCATTGTGGTGGTGGAAGCGGTACAGCATTATATCGATCATGAAAAACTATCGCCGCGGGAAGCCACGAAGAAAGCGATGAAAGATATATCAGGACCGGTTATTGCGATTGCATTGATACTCGCAGCCGTGTTTGTGCCGGTTGGATTTATACCCGGTATCGTAGGAAGACTGTACCAGCAGTTTGCCATAACCATCGCGGTATCTGTGATCATATCGGCATTTGTGGCGCTTTCCTTAACACCTGCTTTGTGTACGATCATGCTGAAGCCATCAAAAGGGGAACTGGAAAAGAAAAACCTGCTGGAGAAATTCTTTGCATCATTCAACCGTGGATTTGATAAGATCGCTACCAGGTACACACGTGGGGTACACAGTTGGATCAAAGGAACACCGTATGTACTGGTGATGATGGTCTGCCTGTTTGTAGGACTGTTCTTTATGTTCAAATCAAAGCCATCCGGCTTTATACCTACAGAAGATGAGGGCCGTATGTTTGTTACGTATGAAATGCCCGAGGCAACATCTACCACGCGCAGCGTAGCCATGTTGCGGGAGATCATGAAAAGGATACAAACGATTCCCGAGGTAAGGGTAGTGGGTGGATTGGCGGGACTGAACATCATCAGCTTCTCCAGTAAATCAAATGTGGGTACGCTGTTCGTGAGTCTGAAACCCTGGGATGACAGAAAAGGCAAAGAACACCATGTACAGGCTGTATTCGCACAGATACAAAAGATCACCGCTGATATCAAGGAAGCCAGGGTGCTGCCCATTGCACCACCGGCCATCCCGGGACTCGGTGCAACATCCGGCTTTACTTTTGAGTTGCAGCAGACATCCAGCACAGATAACATACAGCAGTTTGAAGCGGTATCAAAAGCATTTCTCGACACATTGAACAAACGTCCTGAAATTGCGCTGGCCTATACTTTCTTCAATGCAAGAACGCCAAGCTATAAAGTTGATGTGGACAAAGAAAAAGCGAAACAACTCGGTGTATCCATCAGCGAGATCTACAGTACGATGAGCACTTTACTGGGAAGCAGTTATATCAATGATTTTAACCTGTATGGAAGAAATTTCCGCGTAATGGCGCAGGCCGACAGCGGCTTCAGGTCCTCCATCGACAAACTCGATAGGATCTATGTACGGAACGTGCAGGGCAATATGGTTCCGTTAAGCGGGCTGGTTACTACCAAAGTGGTGGAAGCGCCATCATTGGTATCACACTACAATGTTTACCGGAATATAGAGATCAACGGTAACACCAAACCCGGTTTCAGCAGTGGCCAGGCCATCGATGCATTGAAGGAAGTGGCCAAAACATTACCCACAGGTTATGGCTATGAATTCTCAGGCATGAGCGCCGAAGAAATAAAAGCGGGCAACAGTTCCGTGATGATCTTTGCGGTCTCCATCATATTCGTGTTCCTCTTCCTTGCTGCATTGTATGAAAGCTGGAGCATACCTTTCTCCGTATTGTTTGCGGTGCCTATCGGTGCATTTGGTTCCATACTTACCTTGTTGCTGTTTCCGAAACTCACCAACAATGTGTATGCACAGATCGGATTGATCACACTCATCGGATTGGCCGCGAAGAATGCCATCCTGATCGTGGAGTTTGCGAAAGAGCGTGTTGACAGGGGCGTTGATATCATACCTGCTACTTTACAGGCGGTTCATTTGCGCCTGCGCCCCATTATCATGACCTCACTTGCATTCATACTGGGTGTATTGCCACTGGCATTTGCCGAAGGTGCCGCGGCCGAGAGCCGTAAGACGATTGGCTGGACGGTATTCGGCGGAATGCTGGCAGCAACCACGCTTGCCATCTTTGTGGTACCGGTATTATTTGTACTGATCACTAAGATCGCGTACGGACGAAAACTGAAAAAACTGCAACAACAACAGGCGGAGGAAGAAGCGATGGATAGATCGATATTGGGGAATAATATCGGGTAGGACTGGCCGCAAATGTGTCCTCACATTTGCCATCGGGGTTCCTGAAAGATCGAGCAGCAAATGTGAGGACACATTTGCGGGCGTTTCCACAGCGTTAACAGAGATCTCACTGTTAACGCTGTGGTGTTGAATAAAATCAATCTATTTTACTGCCATTAAAATAACTATGCAGCACCTGCGGCAACACAATGCCATTTTCAGTCTGGTTATTCTCCAGCAAACAGGCAACGATCCGCGGCAGCGCCAACGAACTTCCATTCAATGAATGTGTCAACTGCATTTTTCCATCTGCATCTTTGTAACGGCATTTCAACCGGTTGGTCTGGTAGCTTTCAAAATTGCTGACACTACTTACCTCGAGCCAGCGTTCCTGCGCGGCGCTGTATACTTCAAAATCGTAGGTGATGGCGCTGGTGAAACCCATATCGCCGCCGCATAATAAAAGGATACGGTAATGAAGCCCAAGTGATTTTAATAACTCCTCTACATGTAACACCATTTCATCCAGTGTTGCATGGCTCTTGTCTGGCTCGGTCAATTGTATGATCTCCACTTTTTCAAACTGGTGCACGCGGTTCAGTCCACGTACCTCTTTACCAAAACTGCCGGCCTCTCTTCTGAAGCAGGGAGAGTAAGCGGTCATTTTGATCGGCAACTCTTCCTGTTTCACGATCGTGTCGCGGTAAATATTGGTTACCGGCACTTCTGCAGTAGGTATCAGGAAAAAATTATCTTCTGTGGCGTGATACATCTGTCCTTCCTTATCCGGCAACTGCCCCGTGGCAAATGCACTGGCTTCGTTTACCATGAATGGGGGAATGTATTCCGTATAACCTGCGGCCGTATTATAATCCAGGAAATATTGGATCAGTGAACGCTGCAGTTTAGCACCCCTGCCCTTGTATAAAGGAAAACCGCTTCCGGTGATCTTAGCGCCGGTCTCAAAATCTATCAGGTCGTATTGTTTGATCAGGTCCCAATGCGGTACGGCGCCTGCATACAAAGTGGGTTTTGCACCACCTTCCCTTACCACCACATTGTCTTCGGGTGTTTTCCCTGCGGGAACTTTTTCGGCGGGCAGATTAGGTAATATGACCAGCGTATCCTGGAGTTCTTTTTCCACCTGTGCCATTTTTTCTTTCAATGGTTCCAGTGTGGCTTTCCATTCGGCCACCGATGCTTTCTGCGCCTCAGCTTCTTCTTTTTTACCCTGTCCCATCAGTTTACCGATCTCTTTGGAAGCGGCGTTCACTTTTGCCTGGGTATTATCGAATTCGGCCTGGAATTTTTTCCGGTCATCATCCAGTGCAATGATCTTATCCACCAGTTCGGGCTGTTTGAACTGTTTTACGGCCAGTTTTCTCTTTACTTCATCTGTATTGCTACGCAATACATGCAATGCTAACATAATCCAACGTTTGCGCAAAGATAGACGCAGCCGAAGTCAAAAGTCAAAATTAAAAAGTCAAAAGCGCGTGCCTTACCCCCTTTTTTGACTTTTTCATTTTGACTTTTGACTTTCAGTACCTTTGCAGTCTTATGATGATCTCAGATGACCTGCAACAGCGCTGGTGGACCCTCGAGGCCAAACTGGTGGAACGATTCGGTAAAAAACCCGACCTCGAAGCGGTACTGTTCCTGATTGGGATGCAGGAAACCGGTTTTATGGTAGAAAAAATCTCCAAAGAACAGAAGCAGGACCTCATGCATGTGGCCGTCTGCACCGTACTGGCCCAAAGCGGCTATTATATTGTGGAAGGAAAGGATGAAGAGGGCTGGCCCCATTTCCAGCAGGTAAAAGAATTGCCCCCGATGGTTTTTATGGAACAGGAGAATTTTATCAAGGACCATGTATTGCTTTATTTTTCCCAGCAAGGTTTTTAAATCAAAAGTCAAAATTCAAAAGTCAAAATAAGCTTGGCAAACGGGTCTTTTTTTGACTTTTGACTTTTGACTTTTGACTTTTTTCCCCTGATTTAGCTTTCTTTGCACCAGACTAAAAACTTCTTTATGAATTTCCCGGCAGAACTTCGTTACACCAAGGACCATGAGTGGCTCAAACTGGAAGGCAATATCGCCACCATTGGTATCACCGATTTTGCGCAGCACGAACTGGGTGATATTGTGTATGTCGATATCAGCGCAGTTGGTAAAGAGCTGGCCGCAGAAGAAGTATTTGGTACGGTAGAAGCGGTAAAAACCGTGAGCGACCTGTTCCTGCCAGTTGCCGGAACCATCAACGAAGTAAACCCCATGCTGGAAAAACAACCCGAACTGGTCAATACCGATCCTTATGGAAATGGCTGGATGGTTAAAATGACCGTGGCCGATCCTGCTGCTGTAAGCGCACTGATGGACAGCGCCGCGTATGCAGCATTGGTAGGATAAAATCTTTCCGCACAATTATTGCGTATATAGACTGACAACCTTAATACGGATCTCATCCTGTTTACCTGGAAGCAGTTAAAAAATACGACGAAACCGAATTGGTATATCTGCTCAAACAGCGGAGCAGGCAGGTATTTGGGTACCTGTATGATAACTATGCCGGCGCTATCCGAACGGTCATCATGAACATTATTGCCGAAGAAGAACTGGCCAATGATGTATTGCAGGAAGTATTTGTGAAGATCTGGCGGCAGATCGATACCTATGACAGTTCCAGGGGCCGCCTGTTTACCTGGATGCTGAATATTGCCCGGAACGCTTCTATTGATATGGTCAGAAGCAAAGCCTACCAGAACAGCCGGCAGAACCGGGAACTAACAGACGAAGCAGGAGGCAGCAGTGAGCAGAAAACCGACCAGATCGGTTTACGGAAAGTGGTGAATTCATTGAAAGACGAGTATAAAGTGCTGATCGAATTGTCCTATTTCCAGGGCTATACGCAGGATGAAATAGCAAAAATGCTGTCGATTCCGCTCGGAACGGTGAAGACGAGGTTACGTGCGGCACTCATACAATTACGAAACGCTATTAAACCCTAAAGTGGATATAAAGGCATACATAGAAAGCGGTATCATTGAAAGCTATGTTTTAGGCATGGCTGATGCGCAGGACGCGGCAGAACTCGTGCGGCTAAGCCATCAGTATCCCGAGATTGGCAAAGCCATTGCTGATTTTGAAGCAGGGCTTGAGCAAACCGCATTTGCCGCTGCAACGCAGCCGCCTGTCTATGTAAAACAGGAACTGTTCACACAACTGGCCGGTGAGTTCGTGGAAGAAAAAGCAAAAACAGTTACTATGCCTGCCTCCCGTTTCACAAAATATATTTCGGCCGCAGCGATCATTTTATTGATCGTAAGCGCATCGCTGAACATGTATTTTTACAGCCGGTTCCAGTCTGCCAATACAGCTTACCAGGCATTGCTGGTTGAAAAAACCAGTATGCTGGCTGAGAATAAAATCAACCAGACCAAAGTGCTGGATATGTACCAGTCCATGCAGATGATGAGCGACCCCTCTGTGGCCAAAGTATCTATGCCAAGTGCTCCTGGTACACAAGGCAACCTGGCTACTGTATTCTGGGATACCAAAACAAAGGATGTATATGTGCTGGCCAACCAGCTTCCCCAGGCACCGGCAGACAAAGAGTACCAGTTATGGGCCATTGTTGACGGCAAACCGGTGGATGCGGGCATGATGGGTACCTGTGCCGGTCTTTGCAAAATGAAAAATATCCCCGCCGCACAGGCATTTGCTGTTACGCTGGAGAAAAAGGGCGGTAACCCCACCCCACAGGGACAGATATATGTATTGGGTAAAGCGGGCTAATGTATATTGCCGCCTAAATCATTTTCCTTGAAATTTTCTGGTTTTATACCTGGCATACTATGGTTCATACTATGTACAGCGCTGCTTTGCATGCCTGGTTCCACCATACCGCTTTCGCCGTTCCTGGCGGCCATCTATGCAGATAAATGGGTGCATATCGGTCTGTTCGCTATTCTTTGTTTTCTGTTTTTCCTGCCCTTACTCAAATACCGTTTTTATCATTCACTGGCAGAGGGATGGTTTTGGATGATCGTCCTGACCGGAATAATCTATGGGGGATTGATGGAACTCGTACAAAAGTACTGGGTGATCAACCGCTCATTTGATGTTTGGGATATTGTAGCGGACGGTGTGGGATGCCTGTTGGCGTACTTATTTTGCCGTACAGCCTGGTTTGGGAAATGGCTGAAAAAAAATTGGTCCCGATAGAAATCGGGACCGCAACCAAAACTAACTGCTTATGAGAAAATTGTTATAAATGCCTCTTGCTATATATAATTCAAATCCTGTGCCAACTGCGTTTTCAAATCTGTTAATAGTCTCTCAATAGATGCCACTAACCTCTTGCGCGTTGTCTGGATGCAAAGTTCTATATATAAGAGCCAATTTAATGTCAATGGTTTAACAATGAATTGTTAAAGCGTTTCTCTCAGCACACAAAGATTATGTTGAAAAAAGGCTACAATTTGTAGAATAAATACCCCAAAGACAATATTCTAATTCTATTCTTAATAATTGCGTTTTGTAAATATGTGATTATCAGCAGAAGGCTTCGAAGTCTTTTTTTTCTTAACTTCAAACCTGCCGAAAAGGGAAGTTTGTCGTTCACCCCAGCTTCAAACCCCAACCACCCCAAACCCCGACCACCCAATGGGAATAGAAAAAGATATCCAGCAACAGGCTTTCCGCAATGAGCATCAGAAAGCCGCAGTAAATATTATTTTTTCGGCCAGCTGGCTGAATGAGCGGATCAAAAACTTTTTTGGAGCGGAGGACATCACCTCCCAGCAGTATAATATCCTGCGCATTTTACGTGGTAGTCACAAACCCATGAGTACATTGCAGATACGAGAACGTATGCTTGATAAAATGAGTGATACCAGCCGTATTGTGGAGCGGTTATTAAAAAAGGGTCATGTAGAAAAAAAAGTATGCTCCACAGATAAACGCCTGGTCGATGTGGTCATTTCCCAACAAGGCTTATCGCTGCTGGAAAAATTTGACCAGAAGAATGAAGAACTTGATCGCATACTGCATGGACTTAACCCCGATGAAGCCGCGCAACTGAACCGACTGCTTGATAAAATGCGGGATCACTCTGCCAATGGTCTGTGAATTATCTTTTCGAACAGCTCTAATTCATCCACATTAAACCTGCTGCTGCCATTACGGGTCTATCTTCGCAGCATGAAGCGTATTTCTATTCTTTTGCTGATAAGTATGGGCTGGCTACAGGGTATTACACAACCTGCCTCACCCAATTATGAGTTCCGCGCCGTATGGGTGGCAACGGTAGATAATATTGACTGGCCCGATAGCAGAACAGCTTCGGTGGACCAGCAAAAGGCCCAGTTCATCAAAATGCTGGATATGCATGCGGCCAATGGCATGAACGCAATGATCGTACAGGTGCGCCCGGCTGCGGATGCGCTGTATGCTTCCAACCATGAACCCTGGAGCGAGTTTCTGACTGGTAAACAGGGAACAGCACCTTCACCATTGTATGATCCATTGCTGTTTATGATAGAAGAAACGCACAGGCGCGGAATGGAGTTTCATGCATGGCTCAACCCTTACCGTGCCGTATTTAATATGAAGAGCTCAACGATAGCGGCCAATCATCTTACACGAACACATCCCCAATGGTTCCTGACTTACGGTAATAAAAAAGAAGGTTACCGCAAACTGTTCAACCCCGGTTTACCCGAAGTAATGCAGCACACGGTAAAAGTGGTGAAGGACCTGGTGGAACGATATGCTATTGATGCAATTCACATGGACGATTATTTTTATCCCTACCGAATAGCCGGTGTTGAATTTCCCGACCAGCAAACCTACCTGAAATATGGCAAGGGGATGAACAAGGATGCATGGCGCAGAAGCAATTGTGATAGTATCGTAAGCATGATACATCATGCCATACATGGTCTGAAAAAAAATGTCAAATTCGGCATCAGTCCCTTTGGTGTCTGGCGCAATAAGAGCCAGGATGCGATGGGCAGTGAAACACGCGGCGGACAAACCAATTATGATGATCTCTATGCCGATATTTTATTGTGGCTGCAAAAAGGATGGATCGATTACGTGGTGCCGCAACTGTACTGGGAGCGCGGCCACAAGCTGGCCGATTATGACGTATTATTAAAATGGTGGAACGAGCATACATACGGGAGACAATTATTCATCGGCCATGGTATTTACCGTGCCGGCAGTAATGGCGCGTGGAGAGATAAAAAAGAAATACCCAACCAGCTAAACCTGTTGCGTCAGTATCCTACCACACAAGGCAGTGTTTATTTCAGCAGCAGAACATTTGAGAAAAATCCAAATGGCTGGAACGATAGTCTCCGTAACCATTTTTATCATTATCCCGCCCTTGTACCGCCAATGCCGTGGATAGACAATTCTATTCCTTCGCAACCCCTGCTCGAAAAACAGCCCAACAGTATGGTGAAGCTGGTGTACAAAGGAGAGGACCCGATCAAAGCGTTTGGCATTCTTACCTTACCTGCCGGCGCAGAAGCAAAATTTATCAATACACAGCTGGTGCAGGTGGTGGTGGCGGATAAGCTGGCGGTGATCGATCAAAGTATTATTCCTGATGCAAAAGGGAAAAGGATTTTTGTGGTAGCCGTAGATAAAGACAACAATGTAAGTCCTATGACCGAGTTGGTCAGGCCGCTGTAGCGGCCCGACCGGTTACACGAATAAAACGATCCTCTTGCCGTTGCTGGTCGCCTGACCATCAATTTGAGATGTGCAATAAGTTGTTGGTCGGGCGACCGGCAACGGTGGGAAATTTTGTAGATGTACTTATGCGTGCAATCGATCGGGCCGCTCCAGCGGCCTGATCGAAAAACAAAGAAGGAGGCAATTGCCCCCTTCCTGTTTCACTCACGATTACTGTTTCCTAAAACTATCTGCTATTGAACGGCCACTTTTAATTGTCCGGTACCAAATGAAAGATTAAGTACCACTGTTTGACCCACTGAAGCTGTGATCGCGGTAACAGCTGCAGTAGAGGTTGCATTGTATGTTGAAGGCGTAATACTGCTCGCACCTACAATGGCCCTGTTCTGAACCGAAGTATTAAGCGTGGTGGCTATGCTTGGGTTAACCAATCCCCAACTTAAAGGATCATAACCGAATGTGGCACCCTGTCCTGTGGTTTTACCTGTAATTAGGTTAAAAGTCGTGATCGCAGGGTTTGTTGCGGTTGTTTCACTTGCCTTGAACGTAATGAATTTCTGACTGGCGGAAGGACTAACGTTACCCGCACTTACATAAAAATTAAGTTTGGGGTTCCTTGGCCATAAACCATCTTCGTTATAAAGGATGTCAACAAACCTTGCAGGCAGACTGTCCACCGCACTGTTGCTGGTTCCCGCGAAACGGGATGTGTAAGCTGTTCCGGTTGAGTTACCATTGATATCATAGGTTCCTGCGGAAGAGACGGATGTTCCTGCTGTAACAAATGCTGTCAACACACCATTGACAGTAGTAGAATTAAACGTCATATTTTTAAAATAGAACGCCCTGTTGTTACTGTCTGCAGGTGTAACGGCATGATACCTGTTGACAAAGGTAGGCACAGCAACACTGGTACTTGATGCCTGCATGATCAGCCCTGCAGTACCCGTGCTTCTTACACCGAGGTAATAGCTGGCGGGTATTAATTTTAAAGAAGGGATACTGTCTGTACCCGGCAACACCCTGTTAACAGCCAGTCTGGCTACTGTATCAAAAACATTGTGCGACAGGTTAAAGGATGCTCCGCCGGGCAGATCAGGAACACTGATGCTGTAATCACCGTTTGCATCAGTAAGTGCCGACCAGTCAAAACGCTGGCTGCCGCCATTAACCGTAACAAGCGCAAACAGGTTGATCAATTTACCGCTGGCTACTTCAGGAGTAGGGTTTACAAAATTGGTTTGAATACTCACATTGCCACGGATGGTGTTTCTCGAATTGGCCTGGTTCCAGATGGTGATGTTAGCGGAGCCCGCAACGGTTCCCGAACCTGTGATACCATGAATGATGGATCCACTTCCGTAACCGGTTTTGGTAACCAGTGCCGAGGCTGGGTTAGCCACGTTTGCATTTCCCGCTGCCGCGAAAGTAGCCATACCATTGGCATCTGTGTTTGCCTGCAGTACGGTATTTATTTTAGTGGGAATGGTAACTGTGGCACCTGCAACAGGTTGCAGTGTAACCACATCCCTCACCATCACAACAATATCTCTTTTGCTGGAGTTGGAGCGGTCGATACTGTCATTGTAACGGGTATTAACACGGGTAAGGCTGTCGATATAGCGCTGGTACACCCTGGTCAGGCTATCCTGTAAACGCAGTTCAGCCGCTTTTGTCTGGATACCGAAACTATACTGCAGTTGCGCCAGTGCAGTTGCGCCGGTTTGTTTCAGTTGTTCCAGTTTGATCTCATGGTCCTGCTTCATTTGCAGGAAGGTGGTCTGTGCCGCAAGTGCATCTTTTTCATTAAAAGCATCTTTTTTACAACTGGCCGCGAAAAATATCGCTGTTACCACCAGTAAAAGCGGCAGGTAAGAGAGGTTTGTTTTTGTAAGAATTTTCATAAACATGTTTTTGTGAGGTTGATTAATTTGATTTGTTTCGGGATTTGAAATTTTTGCTGATACCCAGTTTTACCTGGAAAGCATTTGTGCGGATGCTGCCGGTGATGCCAGGGAATTCTATGTAAGAATAATTTTTCCTGACACTGGTGAGTCCTACCACATAACTGCCCTGGAGAACCCAGTTGAGTTTTTTGGAAGGAAGAACGATCTCTGCATTGGCATTGGCCTGGTACCAGTAAGGTTCAAAACGATCCGTGTACTGGTTGCCGTAAACGGTACCATAGATGCCGGGGATAAACTCACCAGTTTTGGTGTACTGCTCGTATTCACCAACATTGATGGCCATGCCTGCGCCCAAACCGATATTGCATTTCCAGGTCTGTTTTGACGGGATCTGGTAATTAAGACCTAACCAGTTGTCAATGGCGTGCAGGATGTATTGGCTCTGCTTTGTGTTCTTGAACGCAAACAGCGGTTCAAACCCGTAACGGGTATCGTCTTTGAAAGTAACCAGCTGACCACCATAACCTGTGTACCCGGTAGTAACCCGGATGAACAGGTTTTTGGCAACAAACCAGTCGCCCGTAATATGGGCGGCATAGCCTGCGGCATAACCCGTATGGGGCTGTTCGGCGGTAAAATAGTTAAGCGATACACCATTAACGAAGCCTATGCGCCATTTGATCCTGGCGGTATCCGCAACCTTTTTTTGCTGTGCGATTGCGCCCGTATTCAGCAGCAGAAGGGCCATGCAGCAGCAAAGGAGTTGTTGAAAAAGTTTCATGTAGGTATTTTTATAAGTAATCAATTTTGGATGCGTGACTGTAGAACGGAAAGAACAGGGCCCTCTCGGAAGTACGGTGTAAAGACTTGTTGTGTACATGATATATGTTGTTAGTGTTTTCTTTGGTTGGTGCGGAAGAAATTATTTACCTCCAGTGTACTCATCAGCGCGATCACTTCTCCCCTGTTACGCGCGTCCAGTTTTTTATAAATGTTCTTGTTGTGTTTTTTGATCGTTTCCACCGAAATGCCCAGTTCGCAGGCGATCTCTTTATCCAGCCGGCCTTTCAGCAGTATTTCCAGCACATCGCGCTCCCTTCCGGTGAGTTCTTTCAATAGTTTCATAGCTACATTTTGTATTGATGTAATAGCAAACAGGGATATGGGATCGGATTGTGCGTGAAGGGGGGACGGGGGTGAAAAATATTCGTTCACAAAAATGTTTTAATGATGCGGTTAAAAAAATACCCCTTTAGAGGACCGTTCAGTTCCATGGCTGCACACAAATTTTTTTTGCTTTTTTCCATGTTATTCATTTTTTGTATTGCTGTTTTTATTGTAGTTTGTTCACTGATCCGATGATTGTTTGGAATCGCCTGCCCAGAGTGAACCCCGTGAAGCCCCCTCGTTATTCCACTACAAACCTATTATTGTAAACACGCAGTGAAGGCGGGAGATACCCCGTTTTAGGGTAAGGGTTTTTCCTGAAAAAATAGAACAACAGCCAACTGCTGCTTGATAGGTGTTGATAGAAAAGCGCCATTTTGGGGGCTATGCGGCGATACACGTTTGATGAGTTCATGTAGTATTTTTTATATTAGTTTGTTCATGAATCGGGTTTCTGTTTGGAATCGTCTTGAGATTATTTGTGCTTTTTGTGAAGCATTCCTCCTGCGTCATTCCATTACAACCTATTATTGGTTCGTGTGTTAAGCCTATGCCTCTTGAAGATTAGGGATTCAATTGTGTTATTGATATGATCAGTGTTGTTTAAAAGATACCGCATCACAAATCTCTAAATGTCGTTATGGCTGAACAAGGGGATTTTAACCAGAAAGGGGCAGGTATTTTTACGGTATGGAGATGGGGTAAATACGTATTATGAAATATGAAAAGTGCGCCTTACTTTGTACACATAAACTATAAACCATGACAACCACTCCAAACCGTAAAGACTTTATGGCCAAATTAAAACAAGCCACTCTTGTTTTTTATCTTTCAGTAACACTTATTGGAATCGTTTTTTTTATCTGGTATCAGATAGTATATCCCAAACAAGATCCTGCTTTTGTGGGCCAGGTATCGAATAATGATGTAGGCTATGGGTTTACGAAATTCCGGTTAAAAAACGGATATTTTTTTGACTCGAAAATGCGGGGAGTGTTTTATACTGAGGCGCAAATGAGGAATTATCTTGATAATATTTTTCCAAGATTAGTTGCACGACATGAAAACGATTGGACACAACAAATAAGAGACATAGTAACGAATGAAGGATATCAGTGGAAGGTTGGATTTGCGTGGGTGATAAAAACCGATCCGAATGACAAGGAGGAGAAGTATGATTATGTTGTTTTTCCAATTCTTGCCAAAAGAAAAAGCAGCACCAGTAATGAGTACGTTACATTAGATTGTTTTGATCCTGCCAGTAAAGGGTTTTATCATCATCCAGATTCTAAAAAGAGTGAGGAAGAAAATTTTTATAACACTGGAGAACTCTGGCCATAATAATATTTTATGCAATTTCCGTATACACCTGTTATAGAACTTATTTGCTTGGGTTTTGCTTTGTTTTTTATTTCAAATAAGAGATCGGGATATTTCGTGTACATAAAATGGCTAATGTTACTAATCGTAATTGTTGAGTTTGCCTCTTTTTTTCTACATGAAATCTATAAGCAGCGGAACGGATGGTTATACAATTTGTTTGTTCTGCCTGCAGAAATCATATGTATCTGTATAGCACTCAATAGTATTTGTGAAAATTATTTTAAGGCGAGAAAACTCAGTATACTAATGTTTCTGGCTCTTGTTCTTTGCTATGTAACGGAAGGTGTTATCAATGGTTTTTTTAAATACAGCCATTATACCAACAGCGTTTTCTCTGTTTATATAATTTTCATGTGCTGCCTTTATTATTATTATTTGTTGAAAAGTGATGAAGTTGTTGATATTGCACATGAGTCGACCTTTTGGATAATTTCCGGACTTTTCTTTTTTTATTTTGGAAGTACGGCGTGTAATTTGTTTCATAAGCAGTTGGAAGAGATCAGTCAACAAAAAAACATTCCATTGCGCCGTATCATTTTTATTGTTCTTAACTTTCTTCTTTATAGTTGCTGGAGCTATGCATTTGTATGCCTGAAAAGACTGAGAGTATCACATTTATAATAATTGTTGCCAGTAGTATTTTTTTATTGGCGGCAGGATTCCTGTTTGCGTATGTTATTATTTACAGCAATAAAAAACGCAGACATAAGCAGGAGAAACTACAGCTGCAAAAGACTTTTGAAACAGAGCTTATCAAAACTGAAGTGGAAGTGCAAGAGCAAACACGCCGCCATCTTTCATCCGAGTTACATGACAACATAGGCCAGATTCTAAGTCTCACAAATGTTACCCTGGCTTCAATCGATCTGGAAAATAGGGAAAAGGCGGTTAAGAAAATTAGCACTGCACATGAACTTGTGAATCGGTCAATCAAAGAGCTAAGACAACTTAGTAAGCTTATTCATGGAGAAAAACTGATTCAACATGGGTTAAAGAATGCTATTGAGACAGAAATGAGCTGGCTGGAGAGGAGCGGTTTTTATACTATTAATTTTAGTGTTGAACCAATCGATTTTGACAGTTATGACCCAGACAAAGACTTGATACTTTTTCGATTATTTCAAGAAGTCATTAATAATATTGTAAAACACTCAGAAGCGACGGATATATTCATATACTTGTCTATCCAAAACGAACAAATAATATTGTCTGTAAAAGACAATGGGAAAGGATTTAACGTAGAAACAGCTTCGGATAAGAAAAGTGGCCTCGGATTACAAAATATGAAAAGGCGTATAATGTTGCTGGAAGGTACAATGCAAATAATATCCCGACCTGATGGCACACAGGTTCAGTTTGTTGTTCCGTATAAACCATAATGAAAAAAAAGATACATATCGCCCTGGTAGATGATCATTCACTTTTTCGAAATGGTATTGCAGCTTTGCTGGCAGAATACAAAGATATTGAAGTGATGTTTGAGGTGGCAAACGGCAAGGAGTTAAAACTTGCCGTAGAAAAATATACGGACATTGATGTGATCCTGATGGATATTAACATGCCGCAGATGGATGGATATATGTCTACAAAATGGGTAAAGGAAAATTATCCAGATGTCCGTGTGCTGGCGCTGAGTATGTTTGATGATGATGATGTCATTATTAAAATGCTGACAGCTGGTGCCGGAGGGTACGTGCTAAAAGAATCTACCACCGCAGAATTGTATAGGGCCATCTGTGGGGTACATGAAAAAGGTTTTTACAGTAGTGAGCTTGTATCGGGAAAGTTGATCAATTCACTACACCAGCCGGAAAACAAAAAAGCGCATACTAAATTGGTTTCTCCTAAAGAACTGGAATTTCTGAAATTTTGTGCCTCAGAACTAACCTATAAAGAAATTGCCGATAAAATGCAGGTAGCTACGCGAACTGTCGATAATTACAGAGAGAATCTTTTTGAAAAGTTTGAATTGAAATCAAGGGTCGGGCTTGTTTTATTCGGGTTACGATGCGGTTTTATAACGCTGTAAGAATTCAAAAACAGTTGTAAAAACTGAATTTATAATCAACTGCATCCGACTTATATTGAAAAGAGCTGTTACTGCTTATTTTGAATAAGGAACTCAATGATAAGAAACAACACCCGGTTGTAAGAAAGGATAATATTTGACAAACGCAATCGCTGCAAAACTACTCTTCCAAAAAATGGTTTTCTGGTGCGTACAGTATGCGCCCATTTAGACCTCCACATCAATTCAACGACCGGCATGTAATTTTTTTTGCAGTTTTATAGAGGTTCATTTTTTTTCTGAAAGTTTTTAGTGTAGTTTGTTCACTGATCCGATGATTGTTTGGAATCGCCTGCCCAGAGTGAACCCCGTGAAGCCCCCTCGTTATTCCACTACAAACCTATTATTGTAAACACGCAGCGAAGGCGGGGGATACCCCGTTTTAGGGTAAGGGTTTTTCCTGAAAAAAATGAAGGATAACGCCCGGGTGCAGTTGCGGAAACTGCCGCTTAGTTTTGGGTACAGGTCAACACCCTCAGATAAAAAGGAGGGACAAGTATTAACCTTCAATCATTAAAACGATAACCATGCAACCAGTACAAAACGGAGTGATGATGTTCAACGGCATAACGCCCGACAAAACCATGATTATGCCCGATGATCCCGTGCCCATACAACTCGCCAAAGAACGCATCGCGGAGTTTGCGGAAAGATTGCCCTACATACAGAAAATAGATAAGTTGGCCGGGCAGGTGCCCTTCTTTGTGTACGACGGCGCAGACTTTTTAAATTTATTAAAGACAGTCGCTACCACTGATGAGATCACCGGTCTGAGGGTCTATTTTGCATTGAATGATATAGATGAAACGGTGTTCCTGTTATTCGCTCCCACAGCAAGGGGTTCTATGAGCGGTACGCTGAGTAATGACATAAGTGATCTGTGTGATAAAGGCGATTACCATATATTTAAACAGGAAGATGGCGGTATTGCGGCGATATATCAAATTGAAATGGCCGTAGCGCGACAGTTCGTATTGCTGTTTCGAAAAGGAACCACCCTGTACCTTGCTCCCTGGATAGCATTGGGAAGACAGATGGGCGACGGTATCGACAGCAAATGTATGTGGTACAGTAAACAGGTGATCAAAAACACCTATGAACACTTAACAGCTCCCGGTCATCCCTCGTTCGGTCAGATATATGCTTTTTTTGCCGGTTATAAGAAAGAGAACGATGTACACGAAATAAACCTGGGCGGTGATATTGGCCCGGTATTGGTAGACAAGCCTAAACATCTGACATTGATCTTCAGTACGGAACGATTGGAATTTGCAGATCCTGATGCGTATGATACAGCGGCACCTTGTCCGCCGGATATTGCCTGTGGAAATAATGAGCTTCCTTAATATTGGATAAAAATGGATTTAAAAGAGATTTATCAATTATTACGGGTTATCTATTGCATCATTTTGAGTACAGCCTTTTTTATAAGTCTGATTAGTTTTCTTTATGGTTATGCGAAACATTTAAAACTATTCTCCATTTTGCTTGGTATTACCTGCATAGTGGAATGGCTGGCTACACCATTTGTCAGGCAATTTATCCGCTGGGATTCTACTTCAGGATTGTATAATTCATTTATGCTCGTGGAGTTCATGATGTATGCATGGTATTATCATTTCATTATTAAGATAAAGTGGATAAAAAATGTGAACAGAATATTTATGATTTTATTCCCTTTATTCTGGCTGGTTACGGTTGTAATGATTTTTGGTTTCAATAAATGGAACAGCTATGTGGTGGTGGCAGGGGCGGTATTATCGGTCTGTCTTTCACTAGGATATTTTTATCAGTTGATCCGAGACGTAAAGGATATCTATCTCATGTCGCACCCTGAGTTTTGGATTGCTGCTGGCATGTTCACGCTTTATCTTGCACAGATACCTTATTTTGGTATGCTTAACTATGTGTATACTCATTATCTGGTAGCTGCGAGGTATCTTTCCTTAACGGTACTAGTGTTGAATATATTTATGTACCTCTCATTTACTTATGCTTTTTTATGCCCGAAAATAATTCCAACGAAGCGATAGTGGCGATATTCGCCAGTATCGCTTTGTTTGTTTGTGTGGCCATTGCGTTGGTTGCATTCGTCTTATTTTTTCAAAGGAAAAAAGGGCAGCAAACGCAGCAGATTCTTGACATTGAAAAAGAAACCAAACGTCAGTTGGTGGAATCCAAGCTTGAAGTAGAAGAACAGACAAGATTATATATAGCCAGAGAACTGCACGATAATATCGGGACACTTTCATCGCTTATCAAGATCAACCTTGGGCTGATCGCATCTTCAGCGGACGGAGAAAAAAGACAAGGCTTTCTTACAGAATCGCAGGAACTGATCAGGGTACTGATTTCAGAGGTCAAGCAACTGTCAGTAAGCCTGAATTCCGATCGTCTGACCGCTATCCCGTTTTCGCTCGCGCTTACAGAAGAAATAGCACGGGTACAAAGGCTGGAGCTTTTTCACATCGATCTTTCTGTAACAGGCGATGAATACGCAATAGAGCCGGAAAAACAACTGATCATTTACCGGGTATGCCAGGAGCTGTTACACAATATCATCAAACATGCCAAAGCATCGAATGTTTTGATAGCTGTGGTGTTTGAACCTGGCAGGATCGATATCAATATAACGGACGATGGTGCAGGCTTTGACACAAGCGGTACTGGTGGCCCCAAAGGTTCGGGACTAATTAATATTCATAACCGCATAAAATTGATTGGCGGTAGCTTATATTTGAACAGCGCCCCCCAAAAGGGTACCCAATGCGCTATTCAGATACCCGCCCGATGATGAATGCTGTTCCGGAAACACCCCAACTGAAGATCGTCCTTGTGGATGACCATAACCTTTTCCGCAAGGGACTGATCAATATCATCAATTCACTTGGTGAAGGATATACCGTGCTCGGCGAAGCGGCTAACGGCAAACAGTTACTCGAATTACTGGCCAGGATGGAACAGCAACCGGATATCGTGATCCTGGATATCAATATGCCTGAAATGGATGGTTTTGAAACGCTCCAGGCACTGAACCGGCAATACCCTGCTATAAAGGCACTGGTGGTATCCATGATAGAAAAAGAGGAAACCATATTGCGGATACTGAAAGCGGGCGCCAAAGGATACCTGGGAAAGGATGTAGAAACAACCGAGTTTAAAAACGCCCTGCATGCCATTCACCAGAAAGGGTACTACTATACCGACTTTCTCACCGGCCGTTTGGTGCACCAGTTGCAGAAAGACAGCATCGAAAAAATCAAACCCGAATTCAATGCACGCGAAATAGAAGTACTGAAACTAGCCTGCACCGAATTGACCTATAAAGAAATTGCCGATCAGATATTCCTCAGCATCAAAACGGTAGATACTTACCGTGACAGCCTTTTCAGGAAAATAGGCGCCACCTCGCGCGTGGGGCTGGTTATTTATGCGATACGGAATAATATCGTTCAGTTATAGTCAATAAATATCCTTGCCATTGCTGGTCGCCTGACCAGCAATTTGCGGTGTGCAATAAGTTGTTGGTCGGGCGACCAACAACGGCGGGACAACTCCGGTATAAAAAAGCTCAAAGCTCATGGCTCATAGCTCACAGCTCCCAACTATCTTTACCCCATGCACCAGCAGGAACAGTTCGATATTATTTACAACCAGCTTAACGATCAGCAAAAAAAAGCAGTAGATACCATCGAGGGTCCCGTAATGGTAATAGCCGGTCCTGGCACAGGAAAAACACAGATACTCGGGGCACGTATCGGACGCATATTGCTTGATACAGATACACAGCCCGAAAATATTCTCTGTCTTACTTATACCGATGCGGGCGTGGTGGCCATGCGTAAACGGTTGCTGAAATTCATCGGGCCGGATGCGTATAAAGTCAACATCTATACCTTTCACGCATTCTGTAATGATATCATCCAGGAAAACCTGTCGCTGTTTGAAAAAACATCGATGGATGCGGTGTCTGAACTGGAGAAGATAGAACTGTTCAAACAACTCATAGACAGTTTCCCCAAAAACCACCCGCTCAAACGCTATCGTGGCGATGTGTATTTTGAGATACGCAACCTGCAGCAACTCTTCAGTACCATGAAGCGGGAAGGCTGGACACCAACATTCATCAACGAAAAAATTGATGAGTACCTCAACGATATTCCCAACCGGGAGGAATTTGTTTACAAACGCGCCTATAAACAACTCAAAGCCGGTGATCCCAAGACGAGTAAGATAGAAGAGGCGAAAGAAAAAATGGAAAAACTGCGCGCGGCGGTGAATGAATTCGATCGTTTTCAGCAGATCATGCGTAACCGCAACCGGTACGATTTTGATGATATGATCAACTGGGTGATCAAAGCATTTGAAGAAAATAAACTATTGCTTTCACGTTACCAGGAGCAGTTCCTGTATATACTGGTGGATGAATACCAGGATACCAGCGGTACACAGAACAGGCTTGTACAGTTACTGATCAGTTATTGGGAACAACCCAACATATTTGTGGTGGGAGATGATGACCAGAGTATCTACCGTTTCCAGGGCGCGAACGTGGAAAATATGGAGAATTTTCTCTCCGGTTACGAGCAAGATTTGGTGCCGATAGTACTTACCAATAATTATCGGTCTACTCAGCCGATCTTGGATATTTCCAAGACAGTGATTGATGTAAACAAAGAGCGATTAGTCAACAGCCCATACCTTACAAAGCATATCAAAGGACTGAGTAAAACATTGCTCTCCTCCAATTCGGCCATCAGCGGATTGACACACCAGCCGCAGATCAAAGAATACAATACACAGCGGGAAGAAATGATCCATATCACGCTGGAAGTAGAGAAATTATTACAGCAAGGTGTAACACCCGGCGCAATAGGTGTCATCTATAAAGAGAACCGGTATGGCGAAGAACTGACGCAGTATTTCATACAAAGAAATATACCTATATACAGTAAACGAAGTCTGAATATTTTGCAGGTGCCATTGGCGCAAAAACTAATACTGCTGCTGAAATACCTGGCAGCCGAGCATGATATTCCTTATGGTGGTGATGAAATGCTGTTCGAGATACTGCATTTCGACTGGTTCCATATTGCACCCATCGAGATCGCAAAACTCAGTGTGGAAGTTGCCGGGAAACATTTTTCCGAAAACAAAACATCCATACGCAGGGCGCTGTATGAAAAAGCCAATGCGCCTGCGGCGGATCTTTTCAGCAAAGGGGCACCCGCGGGTATGAAGGAAGCCAGTAAGATCATCGAGAAGCTGATCGGTGATGTATCCAATCTTACACTGGTGAATCTTTTTGAGACCTGTGTCCGCGAAGCCGGTGTACTGAACTGGCTGATGCAGGACGCAGAAAAACACATGCACTTACAGGTGCTGGTCTCTTTGTTTGATTTTGTGAAAGATGAGGCGCACCGGAACCCATCACTCACCCTGGAGCAGTTGGTGAACCTGTTCATGCTGATGGAAAAAGAAGAGCTGCCATTGCCGCTTGCCAAAGTCAGCGGCAGTGATAAAGGTGTGAACCTGCTTACTGTGCATGGTTCAAAAGGACTCGAGTTCGAACATGTATTTCTCGCAGGATGTAATGCCGGCAGTTGGGAGAAAAAAAGAAAACCAGGTGGCGGGTATAGTTTTCCGGATACGATTTTTTCATCGCAGCCAAAACACAAGGATGATGAAGAACTTCGCAGGTTGTTTTACGTGGGCCTCACAAGGGCACAACTGCACCTGCATATTTCGTACAGCCGTTTAAAAAATGATGGCAAAGAATGGGAACCCTCCATGTTCATCGCCGAAATACAGGAAACACATGCATTGCCTGTGCAGCAGGAAGACATTACACCGGAACGGCTGGCTGAGTTTGCCCTGATACAGTTCCAGGTACAACAGGCGCCCGAACTGGAAAAAGCGGAAGCGGATTTTATCACAGGGTTGCTGGAAAAATTTGTGATGAATGTAACGGCGCTGAGCAATTACCTGAAATGTCCATTGCAGTTTTATTTTCAAAGTCTTATCCGCGTGCCATCGGGTAAATCAGAAGCGGCTGAATTTGGTTCGGCGGTTCACTATGCACTGGAACGGTTGTTCACCAACATGCAGGCGACAGAAACCTTTCCGCAGCAGCAGGATTTTATCCTCGATTTTGAATGGTACATGCACCGCCACCGAGAAAATTTTACACGCGAGCAGTTTGCCCGGAGAATGGAGTATGGGCAGGAAGTGTTGAGCAATTACTATGCACAATACATTAACCAATGGAACCGGATCGTAGCGGTAGAAAGAAATATCCGCAATGTGGTGGTACAAGGCGTTCCGATAAAAGGGAAACTGGATAAACTGGAATTTGATGGCAAGTCTGTAAACGTGGTTGACTATAAATCCGGTGATATCGACAAGGCAAAAGATAAATTATCACCCCCCAATGAAAAAAATCCCAATGGCGGCGATTACTGGCGACAGGCGGTATTCTATAAAATACTGGTAGATAATTACGAGCAGAAAAACTGGAAAGTGATCAGCACTGAATTTGATTTTATAGAACCCGATAAAAAGAAAGTGTACCGGAAAGAAAAACTGGTGATACAACCACAGGATATCACCACGGTAACAGAACAGATAAAAACCGTATGGCAAAAGATACAGGACCGCGATTTCTACCTGGGTTGCGGAAAAGAGGATTGTCACTGGTGCCATTTTGTTAAGACAAACGATATTGCTGTTGCCCTCCACGATATTGAAGAGCTTTGAGCAATCAGCCGTCAGCTAGCAGCTTTCAACAATTTATATCACGAACATTTTATAGGAACACAAGTAATCAAAACTATTGGCTGAAAGCTGATAGCTGACGGCTGACAGCTTAAGCACCGCTAAATTTGCGTTCCATTCACAACTCCTAGTTCTATATTTGCCTTTCATGAAGCGTTCGTTTACACAATTTTGTATTGTTGGGGTATTATTGTTCAGGCTGGTAAGTTTATCGTCCTGTGCCAATATCGTACCGCCTACTGGTGGTGACAGGGATGAACTGCCCCCTCGATTGGTAACGACGCTACCGAAAGACTCTGCGGTCAATGTATCACCCAAACAGATTATTCTGACTTTTGATGAATTTGTCACTGTAGACAATTACTTTACCAACCTGATCGTATCACCTGTATTGAAAAATCTGCCACAGGTAGAGGGGAAGCTGAGGAATGTGACCATTAAAATAAAGGATACACTTGAACCCAATACTACCTATGCTTTTGATTTTGGGGATGCGATACGTGATGTGAATGAAAGTAATATTGCCAAAGGGCTGCGTTATGTGTTTTCTACCGGCAGCCGTATCGATGTCAATACCTATAGCGGTAAAATTGTGCTGGCAGAAACAGGAAAGGTGGACAGTGGCATGATCGTGGTGCTGCATAAGAACCTTGCTGATTCATCGGTACAGAAAAATCAACCACGCTATTTTACCCGTATCAACGGACGCGGGGAATTTACTTTCTATAACCTACCCACAGGGAATTTTGCGGTGTATGCACTGGCAAAAGAAGCGGGTATGAAGACCTATACAGACAGCACGCTTTTATTTGCCTTCAGGAACGCACCTGTTACCATCAGTGCAGATACCAGGCGCGACACATTGTACGCATTTGCCTATAAAAGAGAATCATTGCCCGCAACTATAGGCAACTCCATCATCAAGTTGCCTGCCAGTACCGATAGACGCCTGCGCTATTCTGCTGACCTTGATAACGGCGCACAAGATCTGTTGGGCGATCTGAAACTTAATTTCCTCAGGAAATTATCGGTATTTGACACTACAAGAATTGTATTAACCGATACCGGATATCTTCCCCTATCCGGCTATACGCTGTCGATCGATACGAATAAAACAAAGATTACGGTACAGTATCCCTGGAAACCAGGTACGGGTTATCGTTTACTCATTGCAAAAGAGGCCGTGGGAGATTCTACCGGAACTACTTTGTTGCGGCCGGATACGATCCGCTTTGTTACAAAAAAAGAAGCGGATTATGGAAGCGTCCGGATCCGTTTTGCCAATCTTAACCTCTCCAAAAACCCTGTACTACAATTGGTGCAGGAAAATACGGTCGTGGAATCATTCCCGTTGTCGCGTTTGGAGATGTACCGGAAACTCTATCGTCCCGGCAGCTATGATCTCAGGATATTATATGATGCCAATAAAAACGGTGTATGGGATCCCGGCTCCTTCCGCTACAAGCGCCAGCCGGAGATCGTACTGCATATTCCGCGCCAGTTTACCATCAGGGCAAACTGGGATAATGAGGTAGTGATCGCACTGTAAACCTGTAACCGGGGATGCAAACCCAGCCTGGTTGGCTGTCGCTCACAACAGAATCATTATTTTTACACCATGCAACTCCCCTCCATCTTACTCCAGAACGCTGTTGCCGAATTTTCCAAGCTACCGGGTATTGGCAAAAAGACCGCATTGCGGCTGGTGCTGCATTTATTAAAACAGGAGGTAGGTGAGGCCGAAGAATTCGGCGAAGCCATTGCACGTATGCGTAGGGATATCAAATTCTGCCAGCGTTGTTACAATGTGAGCGATGGCGATATCTGTTCCATCTGCGCCAATTCATTACGCAACCAGCGGATGATCTGTGTGGTGGAGAACATACGCGACGTAATAGCGATCGAAAGTACCCAACAGCTCAACGGAACTTACCATGTACTCGGTGGCATCATTTCACCCCTTGATGGAGTGGGTCCTGACCAGTTGAATATCGAATCACTGGTGGCACGTATCCAGAAAGAGGAAACAGAAGAGCTGCTGTTTGCACTCAACCCGAATATTCAGGGCGATACCACCATTTATTATATCCAGAAGAAAATAGCCCACCTGTCCTGCCGCGTTACCACCATTGCCAGGGGCATCGCTTTTGGCGGCGAACTGGAATATGCCGACGAAATGACCCTTGCCCGCAGTATTGCCAACCGGTTGCCGGTACAGCAGTATGTGAAGTAGGGCCGCAAATGTGTCCCCACATTTGCCGTTTACCCGCAGGGGATTTGTGCGGACACAAATCCGGCCGTACCCAAGGCAACCATTAATTTCCGCTTTCCGTATCTTTTTATACCACAACATTGGATAATTTGCAACTTTAACAGCAAACCTCAGTTTATGCGTAAATGGGTTAAAGTTCTCTTAATTGTGGTTGTGATAGGTATACTGGCGGCAGCGGGAGTGGTCTATTATGTCTATAATAAACCACATCGCGATGTAACCAAGGAAAAAGGTGTACAGTTATCGGCACAAAGCTTGTATGATGCATTCCGCACCAATGAGCAGGAGGCCAATAAGCTGTACCTCGATAAAGCAGTTGAAATGACCGGTGAAGTGGCGGAAGTGAGTACCAACCAGGATGGTAAGGTGGTGGCCAACTTCAAAACCAATGACCCGCTGGTCGTGATCAACTGTACTTTTAAAGAGCATCCTGGTGTATTGCAGCCCGGCCAAACCATTACATTCAAAGGCATTTGTACAGGGTATATACCCGATGCCAATGTAGTGATCAATGAAGGTATACTTGTAAAATAAAAGACTAAGATGAAATCTGTATTTGCATTCGTTCTTTCGATAGTGTTCCTGGTAAACAGCGCTGAAGCGCAGAAAGTATTTGCCACCCGAAATGGTAAGATCACATTTACCTCTCCCTCAGACGGGGATGTAAGCGCCGTGAACAATGAAGTGACAAGCCGCGTGGCAGACAATGGCCAGCTGACCTTCAGCCTGCTGATGAAAAGCTTCCGCTTCAAGTTTGCAGAAATGCAGGATCATTTTAATGACCAGTATCTAGAGAGCAATAAATACCCAAGGGCCGATTTCAAGGGTACGATCGTTAACCTTGCCGCGGTTGATTTTGCAAAGGACGGCAGCTATAAGATCAGTGTAAAAGGTGATCTTGTCATGCATGGGGTAACCAAAAATGTTACCGTGAATGGGACGCTTGCTGTAAAAGGAGGCAAACCCTCTGTGAGTGCGCAGTTCAGTATTCTGATGAAAGACTTCAAGGTAGATGCTTCCAGCGTAACAGAGAAAGTTACGGTTGATGTAAGCTGTCAATACCAATAATCAATTTTCCATATAAAACTGTTCTTATGATGAACTCTTCCAAAAGGGTACTGCTATTGCTATGCCTTATCTTCAGCGCCATATGCGCTATTTCCCAACAGGTGGATCTTTTTAAAATGCAGGACAGCGCCAATGCCCAGCCATCCGGCGGCAAGGGAGAGCCCGTAATCAATACTTTTTATTCAACCAGACTGGTCAATAGCCATACCGTAGAAATTACCGGCAAGGGTAGTATGGATTTCAGAATCAACCACCGGTTTGCGCCAGTCAATACCGGTATTTATAACATGTTTGGCCTGGATGCGGCTTCTATGCGTATGAGTTTCGATTTCGGTCTGTCAAACAACCTGATGATCGGTATCGGCCGTTCCACTTTTTACAAAGAATTCGACGGATTTATCAAGTACCGGCTGATGCACCAGAAAACCGGTGGCACACCCCTGTCGCTTGCGCTGGTGGCCGCACTGGCCTACCGGACACTGGATATGGACCCAACCTTAAAAGTAACCGGCTCCGACCGTACCTATTTTACCGGCCAGCTACTGATCGGCAGCAAGCTCAGCAACAGTACATCCTTGCAAATATCCCCCACCTATACCCATTATAACCGCATACTGTTTTTTACCGGCGGCTCCACCGATATGTTCTCGATCGGCTTCCTGGCCAGGCAAAAGATCAGCAAAAGGGTAAGCATCAATGCTGAATATTTCCTGCAAACCAACCGTTTCAATGGCACCTATGATCCATTATCCATTGGAGTGGACATCAATACCGGCGGCCATGTGTTCCAGCTTCATTTTACCAACTCTACTGGTATGAACGAACACACATTCATCCACGAAACCACCGGTTCATGGGGCAAAGGCGATGTCCGCCTCGGCTTTAATATCTCGCGCATATTCAATATTGGTAAAAAGAATAAAGAAGAGAAGAAGAGCTGGTGAGAGTAGGTCGGTCTGTGGTCTATGGTCCATGGTCCATAGACCATGGACTACAGACCCGAAATTTTGCCATAACCCCAACCCATCCTATATTTGCACCACTACATCAGGCGGATTTGTTTATTGTTCGGCCTGTAGTCCCGCCTTCGGCGGGATCAATCGAACTAATAAACGTTTTGGAGTGATCACTTCCACACTTTCCGAGCGTTTACTGGTTCTGTAATGTTTAACAGGGCAATGGCATGTGTGTCAGGGCCATAAAATGTATGTTATGGGCATCAGAAAAGAACTCGAAAAAAGGATATTGGTGATCGATGGGGCCATGGGTACCATGGTACAGCGTTACAAACTCACAGAAGCCGATTACCGCGGCGAGCGTTTTAAGGACTGGCACAGCGATGTTAAGGGCAATAACGACCTGTTATGCATCACCCAGCCACAGATCATCAAAGAAATACACAAGCAATACCTCGCAGCAGGCGCCGATATCATTGAAACCAACACGTTCAGCAGCACGGTTATCGCTATGGCGGATTATGATATGCAGTCGCTGGCCTATGAACTGAATGTGGCCGCCGCCAAATGTGCGAAGGATGCAGTGAGCGAATACCTGTCAGAAAATCCATCAGCCGCACCCAAATTTGTGGCAGGCGCTATCGGCCCATTGAATAAAACGCTGAGCTTATCGCCTGATGTAAACAATCCCGGTTTCCGGGCAGTTACTTTTATGGAAGTAGTGGATGCGTATTATGAGCAGATCAAAGGACTGGTAGATGGTGGTGTTGATGTGTTACTGATAGAAACCATCTTCGACACACTCAATGCGAAAGGCGCCATTTTCGCTGCTAAAAAATATTTCAGGGAGCATAACATGGAATTGCCGGTTATGATCAGTGGTACCATTACCGATGCATCAGGCAGAACGCTGAGCGGGCAGACACTCGAAGCATTTTATACTTCCGTCATGCATGCAAACCCCCTGAGTGTTGGATTGAATTGCGCCCTCGGCGCTGCAGAAATGCGCAGTCATATTGAAGAGTTGTCACAGATCGCATCCTGCTATACATCTGCTTATCCCAATGCAGGACTTCCCAACGCAATGGGCGAGTACGATGAACAGCCGCATGAGACAGCTCATTTTATTGAAGAATGGGCAAAACAGGGATTTGTGAATATTGTCGGCGGATGCTGTGGAACCACACCCGATCATATCAAACACATTGCCGAACAGGTTAAAAAAGTGGCACCCCGTTCATTACCAGTATTAGAAGAAGCTTTATAAATCGCAAAAAACTTAGTGCCACCTTCGTGCCTTCGCGCCTTAGTGGTTCAGAAAAATAACATGAGCACTCAACCGACGATAAAACCCTACCTCCGCCTCTCCGGTCTCGAACCCCTGGTCATCAGACCCGAAACCAATTTTGTAAACGTAGGTGAAAGAACGAATGTAACCGGCTCTAAAAAATTCGCGCGTCTTATCCGCGATAACCAATTCGAAGAAGCCCTGTCCGTTGCCCGCCAGCAGGTGGAAAGCGGCGCACAGGTACTGGATGTGAACATGGATGATGCCATGCTGGATGGTGTGGTGGCCATGCGCGATTTCCTGAACATGGTACAGAGCGAACCGGATATTGCGCGGATCCCCATCATGATCGACAGTTCCAAGTTCGAGATCATTGAAGCGGGGCTGCAGTGTGTACAGGGAAGATGCATCGTAAACTCTATCTCACTCAAAGAAGGCGAACAGAAATTCATAGAACAGGCGATCATCTGCCAGGCATTTGGCGCGGCCGTGATCGTGATGGCCTTTGATGAAGCGGGCCAGGCAGATACCAAACAACGCAAAATAGAGATCTGTCACCGTGCCTACAAAATACTGACCGAACAGGTGGGCTTTGCTCCCCAGGATATCATCTTCGACCCGAACATTTTTGCGATCGCCACAGGTATAGAAGAACACAATAACTATGCAGTGGATTTTATTGAAGCCACAAAAGAGATCAAACGCCTGATGCCATTGGCCAAAGTAAGCGGTGGTGTATCGAATGTATCTTTTTCTTTTCGCGGTAACGACCATGTGCGTGAAGCGATCCATTCCGTGTTCCTGTTCTATGCCATCAAAGCAGGTATGGACATGGGTATTGTAAATGCCGGGCAGTTGGTGGTGTACGATGAAATAGAACCCACCTTAAAACAGTTGTGCGAAGATGTGATCCTTAACCGCAACAATGATGATAACGGCGCCACTGAAAAACTGATACAGTTTGCCGAAACGGTAAAAGCCAAAGGCAAAGTAGAAGTAAAAGATGAAGCATGGCGGAACGAGCCTGTTGAAAAACGTCTTGCCCACTCACTCGTAAACGGCATTACCGATTATATTGAAGCAGATACAGAAGAAGCCCGCCAGAAATATCCCACACCGCTGGAAGTGATAGAAGGACCTTTAATGGACGGCATGGGCATTGTTGGCGACCTGTTTGGCGCCGGTAAAATGTTCCTGCCACAGGTGGTGAAAAGTGCACGTGTAATGAAGAAGAGCGTGGCGGTACTGACACCCTTTATCGAAGCGGAAAAAGAAAAACGCAAACTGATCGTCGGGAACACCGAATCCGCAGGCGCAGCAAAAATATTGCTCGCAACCGTAAAGGGCGATGTGCATGATATTGGTAAAAACATCGTGGGTGTGGTACTGGGTTGTAATGGATACGATATCATCGATATGGGCGTAATGGTGCCTTCTGATAAAATTCTGGAGACCGCACAGAGAGAGAAAGTAGACATCATTGGCCTCAGCGGCTTGATCACCCCATCACTGGATGAAATGGTGCATATCGCCAAAGAAATGAAACGTCGGGGTATGAACCTGCCATTGCTGATAGGCGGCGCCACTACCTCACGTATGCATACCGCTGTAAAGATCTCTCCAGAATATGATGATGGCGTGGTACACGTGCTGGATGCATCCCGGAGCGTAACCGTTGCCGGCTCTTTACTGAGTAAGGACCAGAAAGCGGGTTTCCTCGGTGATATCAAAACAGAATATATAAAACTGAAAGAGGCATTCGACAATAAGAAATCCGTTAAAACTTATCTTACCTACGCAGATGCCCTGAAGAATAAAGTGAATGTTGACTGGAACGCGCACACCACCCAAACACCGCAATTCACCGGCACCAAAGTGTTTGAAGATTTTGACCTGGCGGTATTGCGTTCCTACATCGACTGGAAACCTTTCTTTATCACCTGGGAAATGCACGGCAATTTCCCGGATATATTAACGGATAGCGTGGTAGGTAAAGAAGCTACCAAATTGTATAATGATGCCAACGCATTACTCGATAAGATCATCGCAGAAAAATGGCTCACGGCCAAAGGCGTAATAGGTTTCTGGGAAGCATCGAGCGAAGAAGATGACGTGGAAGTAAATACAGGTGATGAAACGATCAAACTGTCTTTCCTGCGCCAGCAGATAAAAAAAGCTGCTGATCAACCCAATTTATCATTGGCTGATTTTATCGCTCCCAAAGCAAGTGGTAAGAAAGATTTTATTGGCGCATTTGCCGTAACACTGCATGGCATTGAAGAACATATCAAACGTTTTGAAAGCAGTTATGATGATTACAACAAGATCATGCTGCAGGCATTGGCCGATAGATTTGCCGAGGCATTTGCCGAAGCCTTGCACGAACAGACAAGAAAAGATTTCTGGGGCTATGCAAAGGATGAGACCCTCAGCAGCGAGCAACTGATCAAAGAACAATACACCGGTATCCGACCGGCGCCAGGATACCCCGCCTGTCCTGATCATACAGAAAAATACAAACTGTTCGAATTACTGAGCGCTACCGAGCATACGGGTATACAGTTAACGGAGAGCCTGGCCATGTACCCGGCATCTTCTGTTTGTGGATGGTATTTCTCTAATCCTAAGAGCCAGTATTTTGGTGTAGGTAAGATCCAGCGCGACCAGCTGGAAGATTATACAAAACGAAAAGAGCTGTCGCTGGATATTGTTGAAAAATGGTTGAGCCCGGTGTTGGAGTGAGAGACAGTTTGGGGTTAGGGGTTTGGGGTTTGGAGTTTATTTCAGACCCCAAACACCAAACACCAAACTCCTAACTCAGTCATTCATCTTTTCTCAAACAGCCACCACAACCTTCTTCTCTTCTTCACTATATAGTTCTTCGCGATATACGCCTGGATGAATTGCATGGCTTCGTCGATATCATCTGTAAGCAATACCAGCTTTTTATCTTCTTCCGCAACTGTGCCCTTGTTGATCATCATGTCTATCACATTCATCAAAGGCTGGTAGTATTCTTTGCCGAATAATACGAGGGGGAAATCACTGATGGATTTTGTCTGGGCCAGTGTAAGTGTATCGAAAAACTCATCCATGGTGCCAAACCCGCCGGGCATGATGATAAACGCGTAAGAGTATTTTACCAGCAATACTTTCCTGATAAAGAAATAATCAAAAGTGATCCATTTGTGCATGTATGGATTAGGGGCTTGTTCCATCGGCAGTTTGATATTACAACCGACCGATACACCTTGATTTTCAAAAGCACCACGATTCGCGGCTTCCATTATACCGGGGCCGCCACCTGTCATGGTAGTAAAACCCAAAGCGGCGATGCGTTTCCCGAATTCGCGCGCTATCGTATAATACGGGTGGTCCTCTTTGAACCTTGCGGAACCAAATACGGTGATACAGGGCCCAACGAAATGGAGTGTTCTGAAACCTTTGATGAATTGCAGGAAAATATCCCAGGCAAAGAAAAATTCATTGATCCGTGGTTTGGGCCCATCGAGGTAAACGGATTCTTTAGCGGGAATAATTCTTTCTGATTCTTTCATCTACAGTCAGTATTTTCAATCTGGTATCAAATTAGCATAAAATTTGCTGTAGTCAACACAACCTAACAACTGCTGTATGAAACCGGGAAAATACCTGTTCGTTTTTTTTCTTGTGCTGGTTGTACAAACTGGGTCTGCCCAAAAAAGGATCGTCCTGGAAAGTGTGCGTTTTGCTACTGCCATCAACTACCTGCGGGATGCAGGTAACCAAAAACTGTTGATGACCTCTTTTAAAGAATTGCTACAGAAATACCAGCATGGGGTACTTTCCGATACGGGCCGGATGAATCTTATTGACCTTGGTACGCAAACCGAAACACAGGGCCAGATAACTACGATCAGTCCGGCTACGGATACTTCAACACTGCGTCTCCTGGTGGGGATTGCCGAATATACACCCCGTTCCTACTTTGGGGCATTTGACATGGACAGCGACGATTCTGTTCAGTACAGGAAGGCGAAAACCGTATTCAGGATTACGATTCAACTGATCGGCCACAATAATGAACTGGTCCATAATAACCTGATGGATGTAGTAGTAACCCGTAACCGTACCCGGGGTATGGGCAATGAATCTTCTTTTGTGATATTGATGCCAAGGTCATTTGTAGAGATCATGAAAACAACATTCAATTTAATGTTGGACCCACAGCAGGATATGGCGCGTATATCTGTTGCGGCCGCACCGGTTTTCCTGGCAGATAATTTTATCCTTCCGAAAGTGTCTGCCCAACAGCGAATAATGGTAGACAGCGCTAAAAGCATCAATTTATTTATGTACCAGGATAAACGCGAAATGCTGCGCCTCGCCGAACCCATATATGAACAGTTGCTGCTTCGCGGACGAAAAGCACTGAAGTATCCCGATGAGATCATGCATGTGGTTAACAATGCGCCAAATGAAACATTATCCGATTTTGTTTTCCTGCGGCAGGAAGGGAGAGATGTTGTGCGCGATAAAAATTATCTCGTGAAGCTGCTTGTGCAGATAGACCCCGAATCGCCCTCCATCATTCCCGAAATGGCGTTCACCAATTTTATGCCGGGCTATATTCACCTTCTTACAAGCGGGTCAGATACCATCGCCAGGTTCAGCATTTCCAAAAACAACCAGGACCTGGCTAAAAGGATTTTTCCTGATAGGGTATTTAATGGTGTGGACAGCAGTTCCATGTTCCCGATTTCGCAGACAAATACTTCCTGGCCGGTCACCTATTCCTATGTGGTTACCGGCAAGATCGGTCAGCAGGATATGGAAATCAAATGCAGTGGTTTACGAGGCGCTATCAAGGAAATATACCTCGATGATAAACTCGTTTGCATTGCCCAGGGACGGTTTTCGCCCGAAGTATTTGTGGTTTTTGATGCATCTTTATCACCTGAATTATTGAACCAATTGTTTATTATTGGGTTTAACCGGTTTTTTGAATAATCAAAACCATTGCCATGCGTATTATTTCTTATAACGTCAACGGGATCCGTTCTGCTATCAACAAAGGGTTTCTCGACTGGCTGAAAACATATCCGGCAGATATGGTATGCCTGCAGGAGACCAAGGCCGTAAAAGAAAATATAGAGTACCAGAAGATAGAAGAGATGGGCTATCATCATCACTGGTTCTCCGCGGAGAAAAAAGGGTATAGTGGTGTAGCCATCTTTACAAAGATCAAACCGGATAACGTAATATGCGGAAACGAACTCAAACAAAGTGACCTGGAGGGCAGGGTGATACGTGCAGACTATGGAGATATCACATTGATCAATGCCTATTTCCCTTCCGGCACAAGTGGTGATGAACGACAGACCTATAAATACCAGTGGCTGGATGAGTTTTTTACCTACTTACAGAAACTACGCAAAACAAGACCTAAACTGATCGTAGTGGGCGATTATAATATTGCGCATACCGAGATAGATATCCATGATCCGAAAGGCAATAAAAAATCATCCGGGTTTTTACCGGAAGAAAGAGAATGGATGACCAAATTCCTCGCAAACGGATGGGTAGATACTTTCCGTGAGATCAATCCAACAGCTACCGGCGCTTATTCGTGGTGGAGCCAGCGCTTTCCTACGGTTCGTGCGCAGAATAAAGGTTGGCGCATCGACTATATTTGTGTAACGGATACACTCAAAAAGCAGATCAAAGACGCACGCATCTATTCCGATATCAAACACAGCGACCATTGCCCTATTTACGCTGAAATAAAGTAAAACAGGTCAATTATTAATTCTTAATTACTAATTATTAATTCCCCTCTCCCGTGCTTATCTACAACGTCACCACCAAAGTAAACTGGAGTATCCACGAAGCCTGGCTGGCATGGATGAAGGAAAAACATTTGCCTGATGTAATGAACTGCGATTGTTTTACAGATGTACGTTTTGTAAGGATACTTGACACCGACGAATCAGAAGGGCCTACCTACGCAGCACAGTTTTATGCGGAGGACCACGCTGTCTACCAGCGATATATCAATGAACATGCACCGGCCATGCGCAAAGATGTGATGGATACCTGGGGCAACAATTTTATCAGTTTCCGTACACTGATGGAGGTTGTGAATTGAGTGTGGAAACTTTCGCAAATTCATTTGGGTGGTGCTGAATCTTTGTTATATTGTCCGCCAATGACAATGTTCCTACGCCGATATTGTAGATGCCTGAAACCCTTGCCAGTACTGTATTTCATAAGATTGGGGGATGCCCCGTTGTTTTTTCGCGTACCTTATGCTCCGCTGAAATCCTTTGCCCATGCAGGTTGTGTAAGATGATAATGCTATACGTTCCGTAAAATTATTTTGCCGGTGATGAAAACCGAATAAATTTGCCCTCTTATTAAAACACAACAAATATACCGTTATGAACAAAGCCGAATTAATTGCTCAGATCGCTGAAGATGCTGGTGTAACCAAGACACAGGCAAATGCCTCATTGGATTCTTTTATTGGTGCTGTTACAAAAACTTTGAAAAAAGGCGATAAAGTAACATTGGTAGGTTTCGGTACTTTTTCTGTATCTAAACGCCAGGCACGTACGGGCCGCAACCCGCAAACAGGCGCTGCTATCAAGATCAAAGCTAAAAAAGTAGCCAAATTCAAAGCAGGCAAAGAATTGAGCGCAAAACTCTAAGTTTTCCCTCCAAACGAATTAAACCCCCGCAAGTGCGGGGGTTTTTCTATTTTTGCAGGCTCAAACAATCAATTTTAAAAAAACACAATCATGGGAAGAGGTGATAAAAAAACCGCAAAAGGAAAAAGATTCCAGGGGTCATTTGGTAAATCAAGACCTGCTAAAACTACCAAGTCTAAAAAACCGGCTGTTAAGAAAGAAGCCTAACAGCCAATTTTTTTAGCCACAGATTTCACAGATTGACACAGAAAAAATCTGTGCTGATCTGTGAAATCTGTGGCTTATTTTTTAATGCCCGCAAATGTGTCCTCACATTTGCATGATGGCCGAAAGGCTTTGTGCGGACACAAAGCCGGCGTGCGCTATTTTTTCTTCGCCGCAATCTCCTCAATAGCCAGCACCAACTTATCCAGGTCCTGTAGTCTTGTGTAAACATGAGGCGTAACCCTTACGCAGGAGATATTCTCCCATACGATCCCTACGGTATGTATCTTATAGTTGGTGAATAAAGCATTGTCCAGTTCACCGGGGGGCATCCCATCAATACTTACACCACAAATGGCGCAGGCATAGTCGGGTTTGAAGGAAGTGTGGATCTTTACTTTGGGAATGTCCTTTACTTTATTCGCCCAGTAGTTTTTCAGGTAACGCACCCTTTCCTCTTTCCGTTTACTGCCGATCGCGTTTTGAAAATTCACAGCTTCACCAATCCCCTGTTCTATCGGGAAACTACGGGTACCCAGTGTTTCAAATTTGCGGATATCCCCGCTGCGGGGTTTGTCATTGCAGGTAAGCGGCCAGATCTTTTCGATTTTGTCTTTCCTGATCCAGAGCATACCGCTGCCGATGGGAGCGCTTAAAAATTTGTGCAGGCTGGTACCAAAATAATCACATTCCAGGTCGGGTATTTTGAAATCGAGCAGTCCGAATGAATGTGCGCCATCCACGATCACTTCCAGCCCATGCTTATGCGCCATCTGCGCGATCTTTTTTACCGGCATGATCTGTCCTATCCAGTTGATGATATGGGTGATATAGATGATCTTGGTTTTTGGCGTGATGGCTTTTTCATAAGCAGCAACGATCTCGGAATCGTTTTCTATAGGAAAACTGAAATTGAGCTGCGTGTACACGACCCCATCACGCAGTGCCCGCTGGCGCCATGCCTGTATCATGTTGGGATAATCCTGTTTGGTGCCGATCACTTCATCACCGGCTTTGAGATCGAGTCCGTAGATCACGGTATTCAATGCTTCTGTAGCATTACGGTTTACGGCTATTTCTTCGGGTGAACAACCGGCGAGCAGGGCCAGCTTCTGACGCAGGGGTTCACGACCCTGGTCGAGAATGCGCCACATATAATACGAGGGTCCTTCGTTGGACAACCGGTTATACCGCTCTACCGCTTCCTGTACTACTTTGGGTGAGGGGCTCACACCACCATTGTTCAGGATGATGAGGTTGGAATTGACCGAATACGACTGCTGTATCACGGTCCAGAAATCTTCATCGGCGGCAGCGGCCTCGGGAGAAAGCGCAGCAATTCTATTGGCGGCATTTTCCCAGGAGGCGGCATGTAACTGGTTAAACAGGCTGCCGGCCGAAAACGCGCCGGTCAGCATAGCGGCTTTTTGTATGAATTTTCTTCTGTGTTCCAATGGGTGATGATTGAGCAAGAAAGTTAACAATTCCTGTCAGTATTTTAGGGCTTATCTTTGCGGAAGAATCTGTTCAGATGAGTAAGGGGATAATTTCTACAATTTGCATTTTGCTATTCGTATTCAGCGCCCAGCTGGTGAATGCGCAATGTTCTATCTGTACCAAAACCGCTTCTCAATTGGGTGAGGGCCCTGCTTCGGCCCTTAACAATGCCATCATTTACCTTGCCGGTGCACCACTCGCCATCATGGGCTTTATCGGCTACCGCTGGTGGAAGAATGAAAAAAATCTCAGCAAATAACTCTGTGTACCTCTGTGTCCTCCGTGCCTCTGTGGTAAAGAACATCCTCCATCGATCTGAGCGAAGGCTTTACCACAGAGGCACGGAGGACACAGAGTTACACAGAGCGATAATGCTCAATAAATTTGTAGAGATTTTTTTCGGAAGAACTTTCCCATGCCTTTCGTAATTCTTCGCGGCTGATATCTTTCATACGCGACAATTGTATCAGGTGATAAGCCCTTTCTGCAAACAACCAGCTTTTTTTATCTGTTGATGCCGACTGTTGATGTAATAAAATTTTCTCAAACAATTCAGCAACACCCTCTTTTTGTGTAGCCACGGTTTTTACAATGGCTATCTCTGCCTCTGAACGATGAAATGCAGGGGCCAGCATCTGGCGCAGGTTTTTGACAAAGCTGTCAGCATCCGGCCTGTCGGATTTATTGACCACAAAAATATCAGCGATCTCCATCAAACCGGCTTTCATGGTCTGTACCTCATCACCGGCTTCGGGTACCAGCACAACAACGGTGGTATCGGCCAATCCGGTTATCTCTATCTCGCTTTGACCCACACCTACGGTTTCGATAATGATATGATCGTATTCTGCGGCTTTTAATACATCGGTGATCTCAATGATCTTGGGATGCAATCCACCCAGGCTGCCACGGGTGGCCAGGGAGCGGATGAATACACCGGGATGATTGTACCATTCACTCATCCGTATCCTGTCGCCAAGCAGGGCGCCATGGTGAAATGGTGAGGATGGGTCCACACATAACACGGCTACTTTCGCGTCCTGCCTGATGATCTCACCGATCAATGCATCGGTCAGAGTGCTTTTACCGGCGCCGGGCGGGCCGGTGATGCCAATGATCTTTGTGGCAGAATCTGGCAGTGCCTGTAATAAAGTTTCATATCCTTCCTTCTCATTTTCGATCAATGAAATGGCCCTTGCCAGCGCAGCAACACTCCCTTTTGTAATATCCTGTAATAATTCCGCCCACATGATGGCTAAAAGTAAACCGGATACACGAATTTAGACGCACCATGCAAACCTTGTTGAAAAATAAATGGCAGGAGAATTGGGTAACGGTATGTTTACTGCTTGTTGCAATGGGACTGGTATTCAGTCGCGCAATACTTTCTTTTGCATCGGTATTGGTTATGGTGCCGTTCTTTTTTTCTGCTGCGCGAAAAGATATCAATAAGCAACTGCTGACAGCGGTTTTGCTGATACTGGCGCCAGTGCTGATCTCAGGTATATGGAGCGACAACACAACCGGCTGGTGGAACAGTGTATCAGTAAGGATACCTGTGATTACTATGATGATGGGATGTATGGTGGTTTCTTTCCCGGCCGCAAGATGGATGTTGATTGCAGGAATATATATAGCCTGCATTGCGATCGGCTGTTGCTGGAGCCTGTTACAGTATATTATTGACCCGGCGGTAATACAGGAATCGTACCTGCGTGCAAAAGTATTGCCCACACTGGCTGATCACGATTATGTGCGTTTCAGCTGGATGGTGGTAACCGCCATACTAATAAGTATAAAATGTATCACACTTGTTGCAACAAAAACAGCAAAATACCTGCTTGCTGTATTATCCCTCTTCTTCGCTGTTTATCTTCATATACTGGCAGCAAAAACAGGACTATTGTGTTTGTATGCAGTTGGCCTTATTTATCTTGTCTATCATATTTTTTTCAGGAAAAAATGGAAAACGGGACTCCTCTTCATCCTGTCCATCATAGTTTTCGTTGTTTTTGCTTATCAAACTTTCCCTACTCTCCGCAACCGCATCCAGTATATCCGTTACGATTTCAGTTTTTATTCAAAAGGCATCTCCTCACCGGGGTTAAATGATGCCGCCCGCTGGAACTCGATACGCGCGGGTTATGGCATCATGCAGGATCATCCTGCAACCGGTGTTGGATTTGGCGACCTGAGAAAGTCGGTAGATACATGGCATGACCAGCATCATCCGCAAAGTCTTGCCTACGAAAGGTTCCTTCCTGCCAATGAATGGATGGTATACGGAGCGGGCAGCGGATGGCCGGGTATGGTCTGTTTTACAGCAGGTCTGTTTTTATTATTGTATATCACTACATCCCGTAACATCCTGTCGGTAATGTTATCGGTAATTGCTTTCATCCCTTTTGTAACGGATGATACACTGGAAGGACAGTTGGGTGTAGTAATGCTGGCATTTATTGCTTTCTTTGCGCAACGATCCCCGTCACTAACGGCAACACGTGTATGAACCCATCTATTTCAGTAGTGATCATTTGCAGGAACGAGGCCCCTATCATCGGCAAAACCATTGCGGCCGCGCAAAAGGTAACGGATGATATGGTGGTGGTTGACAGCGGCAGCACGGATGGCACACAACAGATCGCAGTATCAGCAGGAGCGCGCTTGCTCGAAACATCCTGGGAGGGATATGGACCCAATAAAAACAAGGGAGTGGCCATTGCAAAACATGACTGGATCTTATCCATCGATGCCGATGAAGTGCTTGATGATACGCTTGCGGAGCAACTGCAGGCTTTGGTATTACAGGATCCGACGATCGTTTACAATATGCGTTTCCGTGTTTTTCTGGGTGAGAAGATGATCCGCTTTGGAGAATGGGCCAATGATGCCCATATCCGTTTGTATAACCGTACCCATGTTAACTGGAACACCGCGCAGGTGCATGAATCACTCGAAATGCCTGCCGGTACAAAAACGGTTACGTTGAAAGGATACATTCATCACTATACATCCCGCGACCTGCAGGACTTTGCTGCCAAAACACTCAACTATGCCATGCTTAACGCGATGAAATACCACAAGCTTGGCAAAAAAGCCAGCTGGTGGCAATGCAGGCTGTCGGGGCCGTTCTCTTTTGTCATCAATTATTTACTCAAACTTGGTTTCCTGGATGGAGAGGCCGGATACACCATCGCTAAAATGAACGCCTGGTACACATGGCTGAAGTACACACAGCTACGCGAATTGAATACAAGTACGAGGTACGAAGTACGAAGTACGAACCGGAAATAATTCGTACCTCGTACTTCGTAACTCGTACTTAATTTTGGTTTTAATCCCTGTTATGCAAACCACACTCTGTTTTGATTTTGGCAATACACGTTTGAAATGTGCCGTCTTTAGCGGGAAAACATTTGTAGAAGAACGGGTTCTGGAGGAAGCGGGTGTTGGTTCCATGCAGCCGCTAATTGATCAATATCAACCAACCTGGTCCATATTATCATCCGTGATCGATCATCCGGCGGAGCTGGAAACCCTGCTGGCAAAACATACACAGTTTCACAAACTGGATCATAACAGTAAACTGCCGGTCACCACACCTGTCGGCAAACCTGAAACCATTGGCGCAGACAGGCTGGCCATTGTTTCGGCGGCTGTTGACCTGTTTCCCGGGCAGCATAACCTGGCTATCGGGCTGGGTACCTGTATCACCTACAATTTTGTGAACAATGCGCATGAATTTCTGGGGGGTAGTATCTCACCTGGTATGCACATGCGCTTTAGGGCCATGCATGAACAGACAGCCCTGCTGCCATTGATCAAAGCAGATCATAATTTCCCGTTGATAGGGTATGATACCCGCACAAACCTGCTCAGCGGGGTCATATTAGGGATGAGTAAGGAAATTGATGGAATTATTGAAGCTTACGCCTTGAAATACAGCAACTTTAACGTGCTGTTAACCGGGGGGGATATGGGTTTTTTTGTACCGCACCTAAAAAACAAGATATTTGCCGACCCTTACCTAATTTATAAAGGCTTGTATGCGATCAGTGCGTCTAACCATTTCTAACATTTCCCGGCTTTGTTTGGCAGTTGTGGCGGTATTTTCTTTTTCATTGGCAAATGCACAACAAAACTCCCCTTTTACAAGGTATGGTTTAGGGGAGTACTATGGCAATCACCATATAATCAGCCGCTCTATGGGTGGGCTTTCCGCAGCTTATGCTGATGGCGCATACGGTAATGTGGGGCAATCGGTAAATTTCGGTAACCCGGCCACTTTTGGCACTTTTTATATGACCACCTTCGACCTGGGTGTTACGATCGATGGAAGAACACTTCGCAGCCAGTCGCCGGGAGGGAAATTCAATTCTACCAATTTTATTCCTTCATACCTGTCGCTCGGTCTGCCTTTGAACAGGGTAAAAGGTTGGGGAATGGCATTTGGACTGAAACCGCTTAGCAAAATCAATTATTCGGTACACAGTCTGGAAAGAACTGCGGGAGACAGTCTCCAAACGCTGTATGAAGGCAGTGGTGGAATGAACCAGGTATTTGTGGGCGTTGGTAAAACCTGGAAAAAACTCAGTCTCGGGTTCAGTACCGGCTATAATTTTGGTAACAAGGAGATCAGCACCAAAAAGAACTTTATTAATGATACGGTACAGTATTATTCCTCTAATTCTGCTACCAATACCAGCTTTGGAGGTATGTTTTTTACCGGCGGACTCCAGTATGAGATCACGCTGAGCCAAAAAATAAACAGCCTGGCGCAAAGCACAGAAAATTACCTGTTACGTTTTGGTTTCAGCGGTACTTTACAGCAGAACCTGAACGCTACCCTCAATACAGAACGGAAAACATTCACCAATACCATTGCCGGCGATGTTAAAGTGGACAGTATTTTCTACCAGGAAAATGTAAAAGGTACTATTGAATTGCCAGGCACCTATGCTGCAGGTATTACCTTCCATAAAACATCTGTTAACTCCAGGGGTTCATTTGAAATGTGGTCCATAGGAGCAGAGTACACATCTGCAAAATGGAGTAAATACCGTTTCTACGGCCAGCCCGACAGGCTTGCGGATAGCTGGCAGTTTAAACTGGGCGCACAGTTCACTCCAAACCCCTTTGCCAACCGCGTATACTGGAATGTAGTGAACTACCGGGCCGGTGTTTTTATCGGGAAAGACTACCTCGATCCTGATGGAAACGGGTTAAAACAGTTCGGCGTATCATTTGGTGCCGGGTTGCCCCTGCGTAAATGGAATAGTTACAATGACCAGTTCACGGTGATCAATACCGCTATGCAGTTTGGTAAACGCGGATCATCTGTTAATAATGTCACAGAAAGCTATATACAGTTTTCTTTGGGATTCAGTTTGAGCGATATTTGGTTCGTGAAACGGAAATATGACTAAAGCTTCTACACATACCTTATTACTGGCAGCCCTTTTCAGCGGCTGCTTTTTTATGTCGGGATGTGAGAACGATATGAATGTAGTGCGCGAACTCGGCAGCCGTAAATCAGGCGTGGACGAAGGAAAGAAAATAGATAGTTACCTCAGTGTAAACGGCGTCATGAAAGCGCATCTTACCGCACCCATAGTACTTCGCTATGGCGGCGACAGCGCCAATAAAGCAGAGTTCCCCAATACACTGCATGTAGATTTCTTTAACGACAGCGCCAAAAAAGAAAGTGAACTGCGTGCGGATTACGGACGTTATACCGAGAATGACAAAAAAGTGTACCTCAGGGATAATGTGGTAGCCTTTAATAGGAAAGGAGATACCCTGTATTGCCTCGACCTGGTTTGGGACCAGAACTCGGGCCGCTTTCACACAGATAAAAAAGTGATCTGGAGCAAGGGCTACCGCAGCAATCTTTTTATCGGTCTCGAAGGCATGGATTGCGACCAGGATTTTAGCAATATCCTTCTTTACAAACCACAACCGGGCAGTTATTTTACTGTGCCGGATAGTACGGCATCGGCGGCGGCTGATACATCGAAGGCTAAATAATTTTGGAATTGAGGATTGGGAAATTGGGAAATCCCATTGCCGGATTTGTGTCCACACAAATCCTGTCTGCACCCAGGCAAATGTGAGGACACATTTGCGGCATCGATCAATTTCCCAATTTCCCAATCCCCAATTCCAAAATCCACTTAGATTGCATTTCTAAAACTTCTCACCAATGGAATACCGTAAAATGGGTCATAGCGGCCTGCAGTTAAGCGTACTTAGTTTTGGCAGCTGGGTTACTTTTCACAAACAGATAGCAGATAACAGCGCCGATGAATTGATGGGCATTGCCTATGATAACGGCATCAATTTTTTTGATAACGCCGAAGTGTACGCATTGGGTGAGAGCGAAAAAATGATGGGCCGGGTACTGAAAGCAAAGAACTGGGACAGGACCTCATACACCATTTCTTCCAAAGCCTATTTTGGCTGGAGGGGCAACGACAACAAACCCAACCAGACCGGTCTGAGCCGCAAACACCTGGTGGAAGCCTGCCACGAAGCATTGAATCGTTTACAAACCGAATATCTCGATATCTTTTTCTGTCATAGGCCCGATACCAATGTGCCGATAGCAGAAACGGTATGGACCATGCATAACCTGATACAGCAAGGGAAGATCCTGTATTGGGGTACCAGCCAGTGGAGCGCCGCCGAGATCATGGAAGCACACCGCGTGGCCGACCAGCATCATCTGATAGGGCCAACGGTTGAGCAGCCACAGTACAATATGTTCGAACGTTTTAAAATGGAGCAGGATTATCTACCCGTGTTTCAGAATAAAGGCATGGGTACCACTATCTGGAGTCCGCTGGCAGCTGGCTTTCTTACCGGTAAATACAATGAGGGCATACCCGACGATTCAAGACTGGCTATTAAAGGGTTTGACTGGCTGAAAGAACGCTGGTTGCAGGATGCCAAACTGGAAAAAGTAAAAAAACTGGGTGTACTGGCCAATGAACTGGGTGTGTCCCTCGCCTCACTTGCGATCGCCTGGACCATCAAAAACCCGAACGTGACCACCGCCATCCTCGGCGCCACTAAAAAAGAACAGCTTACTGAGAACCTGAAGGCGCTGGATGTGGTAAAGCTGATCACCGATGAGGTAAATACCAAAATCGAGGATATTCTTCAGAACAAGCCAAAGCTTGATCTGGCGTAACTTAATTTTTCACGCAAAGGCGCAAAGGCGCGGTTTTGATTGCGCCTTTGCGCCTTTGCGTGATTTTTCCAGCCCCATATAGTTCCGGACGCACAAATGTGCGACGCAACGAAGCTGCCCATAGAGATACTGCCGGGTAACACATCCGACACCCAAAACCGTTGAAAACCCTAACTTTTCACCCGGTTTCCCGATTTCCTCATCCAAAATCCAAAATTTTCTCCTTTTCTTTCCAACCTTTCCATCACCTATCGCTCCTATACCCGGATCTACTATTGGAACAAGTAAGCACCATACAAACGGCAGTTGTGAGAAAAGCCTGTAAGGGTGATGCAGAAGCGCAGGCATGGCTATACCAGCAATATAGCAAGAGCATGTTCAACATCTGCACACGTATGACAGGTAACCGCAGTGATGCAGAAGATATTCTGCAGGAGTCTTTTATCATAGCCTTTAAGAACCTGCATCAACTGAAAGAAGCTGCACAGTTTGGAGGGTGGTTAAAAAGAATTGTAGTCAATGAGTGTATCCGTTTCAGCAAAAAAAACTTTTACTGGAACGAATGGGAGGATGAACGGAACAACCAGGTGGTAGAAGAAGTCGAATGGTGGAAGACGGTCAATTTCGAGATCATTCACAAAGAGATCAAGGGATTACCGGATGGCTGCCGGCAGGTGTTCAACCTGTTTGTTGTAGAGGATTTCAGCCACAAAGACATCGCCGGGCAACTGGGTATCTCGGAATCAACCAGTAAGAGCCAGTACCACCGCGCGAGACAATTATTAAAAGAAAGAATCACCAAGCAATTACAGATACATGGATGAGTTAAAAAAATACCTGCAAAATCATGCCGATGAGCTCGACCTGGATGAACCGCGTCCCCAGGTTTGGCAAAACATACGGCAGGAAGTAAGCGCCGGTAAAAAAACCAATGTGGTAATGCTGGTTACCCGTTGGGCAGTGGCTGCCTGTGTGCTGGCACTGGCAGGCATAGGCACCTGGTATTTGGTAAATGATCAGCAACCGGCTGCGGTGCCGGTAGCAACGGTTGCCAAAAACGAAGGACCCGCCAAACCTGCTGATCAACCAACCGTTTCAGCAAACCAACAGCCTGAGGTAAATACACTGGCAGAACAGATCAATACGGTTGCCAAAAATGCGTTTACGGCTAAAACAAAACCTGCGGCAGGCACTAACAAGCCGGATGTACGTATGCTGACAGAGATCGAGACCAGTTTTATACAAGTCATCAACCTGCAGCGCGCACGTGTAAGCACCATGCCCATGTTTGCGGAAACGCCTGAGTACTTCAATGATTTTAAAGTACAGATCAGATCGATGGAGAAAGATGAGAAGTCGATCAAATCAGAAATATCCAAACACGGGATGAATGATGAACTGCTCGACCAGCTGATCAATCTCTACCAGCAGAAACTCAATGTGCTGAAACAATTACAGATCGAAATGAACAAAACCAACAACCGCTTTAAACAGAACCGTGGACCTGTTGATACCACCAGAACCTATTTCCTGAATATTTAAACCCCTGATAAAATGAAACCCATTATGCGTAATATGTTATTCTTTGCTTCTCTCCTCGGCACAGTTGTGCTGGCCAATGCACAACAGGCTCCCACTGCACCTGCACGTGTTGCCGAACCCCGTGTTGCTGAGGTACGTTCCCTTACCGGCACACTTGCTCCTATAGCGCAAACCGTTGGCGTAGGTGGCCTGCATTCTGTAAACGGGAATTACGAATATTATTCCGACAAAGATTTCAAGATCGAGGACCTGAAATCCAAAGAAGTAAGTAAAGAGATCGCTGTTCCAAAAGGTGCCGATGTGTATATCGAGAACAGCTCACGCAGTCTAGTAATAAAAACCTGGGACCAGCCCAAAGTAAAAGTGACCACCACCGTTTATTATGAAGGAGAAACAAAACTCACTGATGACGAATGGCTTGACAGGATCAATCTTTCCGTGAAAACCCTTGGCAGCTCTGTAAAAGTAAAATCAGGTACGGTAAGCGGCAGCGGTGTTGTGTATGCCACACCCGGAATGAACTACAGCTATAACAGCGGTGGCGGTGTCGCCATTTTTAATGACCGCGGACAAAACATCGGTACCAAATCAAACATCAAAAGAATTGTTACCGTTACAGTTCCCGCAGGTAGCAAACTGGATGTGGAAAGCAAATATGCAGATGTGCAATTACCCGCAGGTATCAGCGATGCCATGGTAGATATCAGCAATGGTAATCTCGAAGCAGAAAATCTGAATAAGCTTACGCTTCGCTCAAAATATTCCAATGCCAATGTAGGTGATATCAAATTTGCCGAGCTGGAATTTACCAATGGCCGCTTCAGTGCCAAAAGCATTGATGAACTCGATGTGGAAAGCAAATATTCCACCATTGAAATGGCAGCAGTGAAAAAGATCGTTTTCCGCAGCACTAATGATGAATACGAAATTGAAGAAGCGGGTGAAGTACGCGGCAGAAAAAACTATGGCAACCTGCGCATCACCAAGCTGAACAATTCACTGGAAGTGGATGGCAGCAATGCAGATGTAAAAGTAAGGAACGTAGGAACCGCGCTTAGCCTCATCAAACTGGATAACCGTTATGCAGATGTACGTATCCCTTTACGCGGTGTAAAAAACTACTCAGTTGATTTTGCCGGAGCCTATAGTTCTGTGTACGGAAGCTTCGACAAAGTACCCGTAACCGTTACTGACAAAGATAAAGCCACCGGTTCTGCCGGCAGCGGCACTACTACAGTGACAGTTGCTGATCAACCCGTTATTGTAGGAGATAGACAAAGAGTCTTTACCACAAGAAGCAGCAGCTCATGGAGCGGCGATAGCAACAATCCATCCAGGTTCACTGCAAAAGTGGGTGATGGCAGCGGCCTGAAGATCGAAATGAAATGCCAGAACTGTACGGTTGACTTCAAATAGTTTCGCCATTTATATATACAAAGGGCAGTGATGTGAAAACAATACTGCCCTTCCTTCTTCCCTTTTCTCAAACGATATACGCACATAGAAAAAATTGAACCGCCCGGTTCTAAGGGGATTGTTTTGCCACCATTGAAAAAAATTTATTTACAAAATCAGTTGAAAAAAACTGTAACCCTTTTAACAGAACTGCGTTTTCAATGCATACGCTATGGAACAGAAATTTACCAGATCATTCGTTTTGTTTATTTGTTTTCTCCTGTTTACGGGCCAGCAGCTACTTGCGCAGGATAGGGCCACAGTAAAAGGTATAGTGAAAGACAGCGCTTCAGGCAAAGCTGTGTCTTATGCAACAGCAGGACTTTATCGTGTAACACAAATGGATAAGGCCATACAGAATCTATTTACCAGCGATAAGGGAGAGTTCGTTTTTACAAAGGTGGACACCGGTAATTATATGGTCGTTGTTACACATGCCTCGTACAGCGAAAAAATATCTTCTCTTATTGCGATAACAGCCCCTGCCGTGATTATTGTAGAGCCCATGTTGGTGAATGAAGCACCCAAAGAACTGGCAACGGTAACGGTTTCCACTTCTTCTTCACGCAGGCCGCTGCTGGAAAGACAGGAAGACAAACTCATCTTTAATGCAGAAGCTGATCCCACACTCGACGGACAGCAGGCTACCGACGTACTTCGCAAAACACCGTTTCTTTCTGTAGACAATGAAGGTAATGTATTGCTCAACGGGCAATCCAACTTCAAGATATTATTGAATGGTAAGGAAAGCAGTATGTTCTCGAAAGATCCCAAGGAAGTATTGAAATCTTTTCCCGCCAACCTGATCAAGAAAATTGAAGTGATCACACAACCCTCTGCCAAATACGATGCGGAAGGTGTTGCTGGTGTGATCAATATCATTACCAAAAAGAAAATACTCGGGTACAATGGCACGGCAAGCATTTTCGCCAACACCGTAGGTAACCGCAATTTCAACTCCAACTTCAACGCCAAATACGGGCAGTTCGGGTTCAGCAGTTATGTTGGCTTTGGCGGCAACCCTTACAATCCCGGGCATAGTGAAGCTGTAACTAACAGCACCAATCCGATTGCTTACAAACAAAGACTATTATATGGTAATTCCGTCAACAACTGGTCATGGGGAAATGTCAATGCAGAGCTTACCTACGATATTGACAGTCTTAATACCCTTAGCAGTTATGTTAATACATACACTGGTTCGAACGAAAACATTTTCGAACAGCAATCGTACCTGATACGCCCCGCGGGTGATACCACCATGGGGATACTTAATTCCAATGCCTTTAACCGGTACCCTTCTTTAGACTGGGGTACAGATTTTATAAAAAAATTCGCGGGTAACAGTGAAAAAGAATTCACGTTCCGTATCAATGGCCGTCATGGCACGGACAAGGATGATGTCAATTCAGAGCAGTACCAGGAAGGCTTCCAGCGCTTCGCTGTAAATAATAACAGGAGCAGCAACAACGAGTACACATTGCAGGCCGATCTGATCATTCCCTGGAAGAATAAAAAGAAATTTGAAGTAGGTGCCAAATACATTCTGCGCAGGGCCAATGCAGACTATGATGCATTGCTCAGCTATTCGCCCGATGCCAAATTTTTTGTGGATTCAGCTAACAGCAATCATTTTAATTATTACCAGAATGTGGCCAGCGCCTATACAACGTATGGCTTCTATATTCAGAAATATTATTTCAAATTAGGGTTGCGTGCTGAAAGAAGTGAGCTGGGCGGCGATTTTGAAAGCGGTGAGGTACTGGTGAACCAGACCTTCTTCAATGTTGTTCCAACCGTATTTATATCAAAGAACCTGAAGGATAACCAGACGCTTACGTTTAATTATTCTATGCGTCTGCAGAGACCTTATATCTGGGACCTGAATCCATTTGTCAATAACGCAGACTCGCTGAATATCCGGTTTGGTAATCCCAATCTTAGTCCGCAACAGATACACAATGTGGAACTCGGCTACAGTCTTTTCAAAGGGCAGAACAGCGCCAATATTAAACTGGGCGGCTTTTACAGCAATAACCAGATCACACAGTATTCGGTTTTTGATGCGGCTACAGGCATTACTTCCACCACAAAGGATAATATCGGTCTGAACTATGGGGTATCGCTGAACGGCTATCTTTCTATCAAACCGGTACAATGGCTACTGATCAGCAGCAATTTCGGTTTGCGGTACGATGTCATCATCAATAAAATGAACAAGTCCATGCGCAACCAGGGGCTGGGCGGTAATGCCAATATCAACACATCTGTGGATTTCAGTAAAAAATCCGGAATGGTGATGAATGCGGGCATGTGGCAGGGCAATATTAACCTGCAGGGAAGACAGGGACTGCAATACTGGTATGGCGCAGGAGGCTTTGTGAAACTGCTGAATAACAAACTGCGCCTCACCCTCAGGCTCAACAACTTCCTGCAAAACGAGATGCTGATCTGGAAAAGGGTGAGCAAAGGGCCAGATTTCAATACACAGCAAAGTATTTACAGTCGCGGCCGTTCCATTGGATTAGGCATCAGTTGGACATTCGGCAAACTCACAGACAATGTGAGCAAGAAGAAGGGCGTAGCCAACGATGACGTGTCGAAATAGTTTTTTTCTCATGTGCATATATCTCACACGCCGATTCTCATGTTGTTATTTATCGGTCCGTGCCCCGTTTCTACGGGGCACTTTTGTTCCAATAACTTGAGTATTGAACATTGAGCATTGAATATTGAAAATTTTCAATGCTCAATGTTCAGTAGTGTATCCGTTTGAAATTTGCTTGTGGGCTAAAGCCCGGAACCTGTTCCTGACCTAACCCCAGCCTTAAGGCTGGGGTTATTGAAAACAAATCGATATGGGCTTTAGCCCTCAAGCGAATTTCAAAATGCGACACTGCTAATTTTCAGGGCAACGAAACAACAGCCCAGAAAATTACTAACTTTCCACTATGAACGAACTGTATACCGTAATCTGGATACTGCTCACATTGGTGCTGATCGGTTTTTTTGCCGGGTACGAAATCGCGTTTGTATCAGGCAGTCGGCTCAATATCGAGCTGAAGAAAAAACAGGGCAAACGCAGCGGTATCATACTCTCAAATTTTCTGGAGCACCCGGCCAAACTCATTGGCACCTGCCTGGTGGGGTTGAATATTTTCCTGGTGATTTATGGGTTACTTTTTCACGAACTGCTGAAGAAAACACTCTGGAACCCGCTGGGTTTTGAGAATGAATACCTGAAACTGGCATTTGATACTTTCCTGTCCTCGATCGTGGTATTGATCATTGGCGAGTTTCTGCCCAAAGCCATCTTTCGCGCAAAAAGCGATGCGGCGCTGAGCAATTTTGCACCGATAGCACAGTTCTTCCATAGGCTGTTTCAACCGGTTACTAATTTCTTTGTGAACGTTTCTCAATGGATACTCACCTACCTGTTCAATGTGCGGATGAAAGATAAAAGCGAAGCCTTTACCAAAGTGGACCTGGAGCATTTTTTCCAGCAAACCAAAGAACAGGATGAAGACAACCAGGAGTTGAATACCGAACTGTTTGAAAATGCACTCAGCCTGCCCCAGGTAAAGATCAGGCAGTGCCTGGTGCCGCGAACAGAGATAGAGGGACTGGATGTAAACTCAACCATCGATGAGTTAAAACAGCAGTTTATTCATACTCAGCTGAGTAAACTGGTGATCTATGATGAGAATATCGATTCGATATTAGGGTATGCGCACCAGCTTGACCTGTTTAAAAAACCGTCATCCATCCGTGATATACTTCACCCGATCATGGCCGTGCCCGAAACCATGAGCGCCACCGACCTGATCAGCAAGTTCACCCGTAACCGGAAAAGCATTGCCTGGGTAGTGGATGAATTTGGGGGTACATCGGGTATTGTAACGATGGAAGATGTACTGGAGGAAATATTCGGTGAGATACAGGATGAGTATGATGTGGAGGAACTGGTAGAAAAACAGCTTTCAGAAGATGAATTCATGCTGAGCGGCCGGGTTGAACTGGATTACCTGAATGAAAAATACGATATGAAGTTCCCCATAACAGAGGCGGAAACACTCAGCGGCTATATCATTTCCCAATACAAGACCATCCCCAAACAGAAAGAGACCATTATTTTGGGTGATTATCGTTTCGATGTGCTCAATGTGAGCGAGCGGCGGATAGAGATGGTGAAGATGAAAATACTGCGCTGAAAGGTTGATCAGCTCCTTTACCACAGAGGCACAGAGTACACAGAAAACCACAGAGAATCTCTGTGTAACTCCGTGCACTCTGTGCCTCTGTGGTAAAGAACTACTCCATAAAATCCCTGAATTTTGTGAACGCTATCCACGTACCTTTGGCACCTTATAATCCTCTTATCAGGCAATGGCGTTATTTAACAGAAACAGGAGCGGAGAGAAGGCGGAGATGACCTTTATCGACCACCTCGAAGAATTACGGGTACATATTATCAGGGCAGTAGTGGCCGTTTTGGTAATGGCCATTGTGATATTCATTTACCATGAATGGGTATTTGAGAATATCATCCGCGGCCCCATCAATCCCAATTTTGTCAGCTATAGCGCTCTCTGCAGGTTTAGCCATTGGGCGCATATGGGCGAGGCGCTTTGTATGCCGCCGGTAAAAGTGGACCTGATCACCAATTCATTTGGCGGCCAGTTTTTAGGGTCCATTTCTATGTCGCTGATACTGGGTATCATATTCGCTTTCCCCTTTATTTTCTGGGAATTCTGGCGTTTTGTAAAACCTGCCTTAAAGGAAAAAGAGCTGAAAAACACCCGTTTTGCGATTTTCTGGGTATCCTTCTTTTTTTTCTGCGGCGCCGCCTTCGGTTATTTCCTGCTGGGACCCTTTACGTTTAACTTCCTGGCCAGTTTCCAGTTAGGTGCACAGGGAAGTATCGTTACGCTCCCTACCCTGGGCGATTATATAGATAACCTTACCAATATCATATTAGGCTGCGGGTTGGCTTTTGAACTGCCTGTACTGGCATCCCTACTTACCCGTATCGGCCTGATCACCCCAACATTCCTTCGCAAAAGCAGGAAATATGCAGCCATTATTATCCTGCTGCTGGCCGCTTTTATAACCCCAAGCCCGGACTGGATGAGCCAGTTGATCGTATTTATCCCGTTATGGTCCTTATACGAGCTTAGCATTTTTGTTTCGGCAAGGGTGCATAGGAGACAGGTGGAGAAGGAGAATGAGGAGTGGAGTTAGGAACAACGGTTTGTAGTTTAGAGTTTGGTGTTTGGCGTTAAACTTTCCCCAAACCCCAAACTCCAAACCCCAAACTCTCCTCCACATCCATTCGTGTATTTTTTTAACCCGCTCTTGCCTCAATCGCCTATCTTAGGCGCCCAATTTGGAAAGCACATGAGTTATGTTTTTGACAGTTCCAAGCCTATAGCTATCGGGGCCGACCATGCAGCGTTTGAATACAAAACGGCCCTGGTGCAATGGTTATCTGCCAAAGGGTACCAGGTAAAGGATTTTGGAACCCATTCTGCCGATTCGATGGATTACCCTGATATCGCGCATCCTGTTGCCGAAAGTGTGGAGAAAGGAGAAGCCGCTTTCGGTATCCTGATGTGTGGCACCGCCAATGGCGTTGCCATCACAGCCAATAAACACACCGGTATCCGTGCCGCCCTTTGCTGGCAGAATGATGTGGCCGTAGTAACACGCCAGCATAACAATGCCAATATTATCTGCATACCCGCCCGCTTTGTATCACTGCACCTGGCACAGCAGATGGTGGAGTTGTTTATGAACACTGAATTTGAAGGCGGCCGTCATGCAACCCGTGTTGGAAAAATCACCTGTTAATAGTTACACCCCTCAAACAAATACAAATACATGAAGAAAACACTACTACTGATCTGCCTGCCGTTTGTGAGCATAATGGCCATGGCACAAAAAACAGATGAGGCCGTTAAGTATGCCGCACTCATTACCAAAGAAGCCTTAAAAGAAAAACTGAGCATCCTGGCCGCAGCAGACATGGAAGGACGTGAAACTGCATCACCCGGACAAAGAAAAGCAGCTGCATGGATCGAAGAGCAGTTTAAAAAATTCGGACTGAAACCAGGTAATGGCGATAGCTACCAGCAATTGTACCCGGTTTACCAGGCGATCCTTTCGGAAAGAAAATTGAGTGTAAACGGCAAAAATTTTGATTGGGATAAAGATTTCTCTTTTGGATTAATGTCCGGAAGCTGGAAATACAATAACATAGTATTTGCCGGCTATGGCGAATACGACTCGGCTAAAAATGTAAATGATTATGCCGGGTTAGATGTAAAAGGCAAGATCGTGATGGTACTGGACGGTGGTGTATTACCTCCACCGGCTGCCGGACAGGGACGTGGTTTTGGTGGTCCCGGAGCTGCTAAAGCAAATACGGCACGCAGAAACGGTGCAGCAGGCTTGCTGATCGTATCCGCTGCTTTCCCAAGAAAAACACCCAGCAATATAAAGGGCCGGATGTCTATCACTCCGCCAACAGCACCTGTAGCACCCACTACACCAGCATTCTTTTCCGCAACCATTTCTGATGCCGTTGCTTCTGCTTTGTTGGGAAGAACCTCCAACATCGGTTTGGCCGGATTGAAAGACACGAAAAAAGGAACTTATGTTTCTGAGTTATCAGCTACTGCCGGAATGAGTACTGAAACCCTGGAAAGCAGCAATGTGATCGGCATCATCCCCGGAACCAGCAAAAAAGATGAATATGTTTTCTTTACCAGTCACTATGACCATATTGGTAAAAACGGCGATGTGATCTATTATGGCGCCGATGATGATGGATCAGGATCGGTAGGTGTGATACAAATGGCAGAAGCATTTGCGGCAGCGGCCAAAGCCGGTAACAAACCTAAGAGGACCCTGATCTTCATGACCGTTAGCGGTGAAGAAAAAGGCTTACTGGGTTCTGCCTACTATGCAGATCATCCAACGGTTGATCTGGCTAAAGCATCTGTTGATCTGAATACAGATATGATCGGAAGAGGAGATGAGTCACGCAAAGGAGATACATTGAATTATATCTACGTAATCGGTCATGATAAACTGAGTTCTGAGCTCCAGGGTATCAATGAAGGTGTGAACAATAAATACATCAAGAACCTGGCCCTCGATTATAAATATGATGATCCAAAAGATCCGAACAGGATCTACTACCGCAGCGACCACTACAACTTCGCTAAAAAAGGCGTACCTATTTTATTCTTTTACGATGGAATGTTAGGTGTTGATTACCACGGAGCCGGTGATACAGTTGAAAAGATCCAGTTCGAAGTAATGTCAAGACGTACCCAACTCGTATTCTATACAGGATGGGAAATCGCCAACAGGGATAACATGCTGAAGCGTGATATCCCGCTGACAATGCCGGCGAGATAATCCATCAACCGACAATAAAAAAGCCTCATCAGTTTTGATGAGGCTTTTTTATTGTCGGTTGATGGATTTTGGATTAGGAAATTTTGAAATTGACAGGATAAACAATTTCAAAATTTCCCAATCCAAAATTCCAAAATAGCTTCTGTTACTGCAAACGCACCTGTATCTCCCGTATCAGATCGGTGTACTTTCTCAGTAAACGGTCTATCGCTTCAAAGCATTGGTCCATACTGGTGGTAACCTGTGGTTTTCCATCAGAAGAGGACCTGCTGGTCATACAATCCACTTTCGATATCTCAGACTGGATCTTTACATGGTATTTTAATGGCTCAGTACCGCCACTCGTGATAATGACGCGGGTGCGGACGATAGATTTGTAAAGCGAATTCTTATTAAAGGTAGATCCTACCCAGCTTGTGCGCAGGTAAGAAGTAGCGCCGTCAATGGTTTCTATTTCATCAAAACGGCTCTGTATGATGCTGGTCAGTCTTTTCCATGCCTCGGTGGCATTGGTTGCTGCGTTTACTTCTACCGTAAAATTCTTATTGGCAATACTGCTTTCTTCAGATTGCTGGTAGGCCTCGTCTTCGCTGAGCTTAACAGAATAGGTAGGTTCGGGCTGCTGATAGTCTGGTTTGTTACAGATATCAAATTTCTCACTCACATACGATGAGCGCATGATGAGTACTTCGGCACACCTGTTTTCCTGCACCTTTACGGCGTAAGATCCTTTACCCACTTCTTTGCCATCTACAAATATTTTAGAATCTTCCGGGAACACATTGAACTGTATTTTCCGGTCCTTCAGCCTTATTTCATCAACCAGGGGTGCGGCCATCTCGTTTTCTTTGTTGCAATACCTGGCTTCCCTGCCGGAGTATCCTGTTTTCTCAATCCGTATGTTGATACATTTATCCTTGGGGATGATCAGTTCTGCCGAACCTTCCCCTTTCTTTACATCGTCTGCAAAAATTTCAGCATCAACAGGCTGCGTTCGAACGGTGATCACTTTGTCTTCCAGTTTAAAAAGATGTGCTGTTTCCGGTGCCTGCTCCCCGTCTTTATTGAAATAGTTCATGGTTTGTGGCACATATCCGCTCTTTTTAACGTTGACAGTAATGCTCTGGCCTTTACCTATGATGGCAGTGTACGAGCCGCGGCCTTTTTCAACACCGTTTACGAAAATGGTGGCATCTGCGGGGGTGGCGCTTAAGGAAACAATCCTGTCAGTGAGTTCAATATTATCGGTAGGACTCCCGTCTTTTTTCCTGAGGTAACTTCTGCGTACCGGTACAAAACCGTCTTTACGGGCCTCGATGATAACAGGCACGTCTTTATCCAGCTTCAGGATAGTAGAGCCGGTGGCCAGTTTAACAGCGGTGCCGCCGACGAGCCTGTAGATATCAGCATCGCCAGGGCTGATCGAAACAGTCATTTCTTTTTGGGAATACGCAGGCGCAAATTGGCAACAGAAGATCAGGCCAAAAGCAATATTTTTCAGCATAACAGTAGTTTGCGCTGAAGGTAAATAATTCTCCTAATTATCCAAAGCAAGTTCTTTGTAATAGAATCTGTTACAATATCATGGTTGCGCTTACCAGCCTAACAAATAAGCAAAGATCAGCGGCACCACTATCGTAGCATCGCTTTCTACAATAAACTTGGGCGTATGTATATCAAGTTTCCCCCATGTAATTTTTTCATTCGGAACAGCGCCTGAATAAGAACCATAGGAGGTAGTAGAGTCACTGATCTGGCAGAAATAGCTCCAGAAAGGTACATCGTGCCATTCCAGGTCCTGGTACATCATCGGCACCACGCAGATCGGGAAATCACCGGCGATACCGCCACCGATCTGGAAGAAACCAACGCCTTTGCCACCACTGTTCTGCCTGTACCAATCGGCCAGCCATACCATGTATTCGATACCGCTTTTCATGGTACTTGCTTTCAGTTCATTCTTGATCACATAAGAAGCAAAGATATTGCCCATAGTACTGTCTTCCCAGCCCGGTACAACGATCGGGATGTTTTTCTGTGCCGCCGCCAGCATCCAGCTGTTCTTAGGATCGATCTCGTAATACTGCTCCAGTACACCGCTCAGCAGCATTTGGTACATGTATTCATGCGGAAAATATCTTTCACCCGATTTGTCTGCATCGGCCCATATCTTATGGATATGCTGCTGTAGACGGCGGAACGCTTCCTCTTCAGGTATGCAGGTATCGGTAACACGGTTGTAATGATTTTCCAGCAGGTCCCATTCTTCCTGCGGGCTCAGGTCGCGGTAATTGGGTACGCGTTTATAATGGCTGTGCGCCACGAGGTTCATGATATCTTCTTCGAGGTTGGCGCCCGTACAACTGATAATGGCCACTTTATCCTGCCGGATCATTTCGGCGAGACTGATGCCCAGTTCTGCGGTACTCATGGCACCGGCGAGGCTTACCAGCATTTTACCGCCTTCGGCGAGATGGGTTTCATAACCTTTGGCGGCATCCACCAGTGCCGCTGCGTTAAAATGGCGGTAATGGTGCTGTATAAACTGGGAAACGGGTCCTTTCTGCATAGTCGGAAATTTGAGGGGTCAAAAGTAATTTTTTTGCATGGTTTTATGGGCAGAACACCGCTCAGATAAAATATTATTTTTCTATCGCCAATTCTTGCTCATTTTTGTTGTACCCCCCATGCAATGGCTTACCGGAAATATCAGCATCTACCGATGGAAAATTCCTGTTGCGGCCATCCTGTGGTTTGTACTGGCCGGGCTGGCCGCCATCGCCGAAATAAGCCGTGGTCCATCTGCTATTAATAACTACTCCATATTTACCGGGGTTTTCCAGCATACGCTTGACCGGCAGAACCTGTATGTTCCTTATCCTGCTGAATATATCGACACCAACCATTACGGGCCTCTGTTCAGCCTGCTGATAGCGCCTTTTGCCATGCTGCCGGTGGCGCTGGGTTGTTTTTTGTGGTGCATGGTGAATGCCTGGGTGTTGTTATATGCTGTACGTCAATTGCCCATTTCTGCTGCACAGAAGAATATTATCCTGCTGATCGGTCTTGTTGAAATGATGACCGCCATACACAATGTACAGTTCAACCCCATGCTTACCGGCTGGATCGTGCTGGCGTTTGTGCTTACAGACAGGAACAGGCTTATCTGGGCCACTTTGTTTATCGCAGCTGGGTTCCTGGTAAAAATTTATGGCATTGCCGGGATCGCTTTTTTCTGGTTCTCGCGCAATAAACTACAGTTTGCCCTTTCTTTTGTTGGCTGGCTCATCGTATTGTTCTGCCTGCCAATGATCATCTCGTCGCCCGAATTTATCATGCAGTCCTATCGTGACTGGCTGGGTTCCATCATGGAAAAAAATGCGCTGAATATCCAAACAGGTGACAACATCATGCAGGATATTTCAGTAATGGGTATGATACGGCGTATCGGCCATGTTACTGTATCCAATACCTGGGTACTGCTACCTGCTGCTATTGTACATGCGTTGCCTTTTTTACGGGTCAAACAATACAAAGCATTTTCTTTCAGGGCCACCTACCTGTGTTTTGCACTGATAGGTATCGTGATCTTCAGTTCTTCTGCGGAGTCGTCTACTTTTGTGATGGCAGTTACCGGTGTGGGAATATGGTATGCGATACAGGATACACCGGTTAAAAAAACGACTCACCTGTTACTGGGCTTTGTAATATTGCTCACCAGTCTTTCCGCTACAGATATTTTTCCACCTTATATACGGGATCATTTTATAAGACCCTATTCATTAAAAGCGTTGCCCTGCTTTATTGCCTGGTGTGTTATCGGCTATCAATTACTGGTAAAAAATTTTGCCGGTAACCGTAACAGTGATGAAACCTTGGCAAATAACCAGTATTTTGTCAGATCATAAACAATAATGAATAAACGAATCTCCATAGTCGTTCCCGTCAGCAATGAAGAGCATAATGTGAGTGTATTGTCGGATACGCTGGAAAATATTTTCAGGGAAACCAGCTACAGGCATACACTTATTTTTATTGATGATGGCAGTACCGATGGAACACTGGTTGAATTAAAAAATCTTTCCGCAAAAAACAAACATATTTTCTATATCTCACTTGCACGCAATTTCGGACACCAGAATGCACTGAAAGCGGGACTGGATATGGCAGACGGCGATTGTGTGATCATGATGGATGGAGATATGCAGCACCCACCGGCATTGATACCGGAAATGATCGCTTTATGGGAAGCTGGGAATGATGTTGTGTACACCATCCGAAAGGATCACCAGGAAATGCCGTTGATGAAGCGGAAAACTTCCGGCATGTTCTATAACCTGCTGAATAACCTCTCAGATATAGAACTCGAACCGGGAACGGCCGATTTCAGGCTGATGGATAAAAGAGTAGTGGATGTATTCCGTTCATTTAAAGAAACGGATCTGTTTATGCGCGGACTGGTAAAATGGATGGGCTTCCGGCAGATAGGTATCGAGTATGATCCCGGAGAAAGGGTGAGCGGCAAATCAAAATATACCGTAAAGAAAATGATGCGGTTTGCCATACAAGGCATTACCTCATTCAGTACACGCCCGTTATATATCGCCGTGTACCTGGGTTTTATCTTTTCAGTACTTTCTTTATTGTATATCCCTTATATCATTTACAGTTATTATTTCGGTCATGTCATTTCGGGCTGGACCTCTATCGTGGCTACGATCGCTTTTTTTGGCGGGTTGCAATTGATGATACTCGGTATTATCGGCATGTATCTCGGCAAATTGTTTATGCAGAGCAAACAGCGCCCGCACTATATCGTCAAAGAATCCAACTTATCCTGATGAAACCGTATGTGCTGCTCAGTTTTGATGTGGAAGAATTTGACATGCCACTCGAGTATGGTTTTCCGATCAGTCCCGAAGAGCAAATGGTAACAGGAAAAAAAGGACTTGATGCCATTGCACCTGTTTTGAATGATGCGGAGATCGAAACTACTTTATTTACCACCGCCAACTTTGCCATGCAGTACCCGGGTGCCATCAGGCAGCTTTCCGAAAAGCATGAGATTGCTTCGCATACTTTTTATCATTCATCATTTGCTGATGAACATTTGCTGCAATCGAAAAACAAACTGGAAGAGATCTGCGGTAAACCGGTTACCGGTTTGCGTATGCCCCGTATGCGTAAAGTGTCGATGAAGGAAGTGATCAATGCCGGTTATCGGTATGATTCTTCTGTTAATCCTACCTGGCTCCCGGGACGTTATAATAACCTGCATCTCTCCCGTACCCTATATACTGATGAAGGAATGTTGCGTGTGCCTGCATCTGTTTCACCTGTGTTTCGCATCCCTTTATTCTGGCTGAGTTTTAAAAACCTGCCGTACACACTGTTCCGATACCTTGCTTTGCGCACATTACAAAAAGATGGGTACCTGTGCCTGTACTTTCATCCATGGGAGTTTACGGATATCCATAACTATGGGTTACCTGGTTATACCAGAAAACCGGATGGACAAATTTTATTATCGCAGTTACAGCGGTTGATCAACGATCTAAAAAAAGAGGCGACTTTTATTTCAATGGAAAAATATCTATTCTCAAACGACTTTGCGAACCTCATGTAACTCATGTTCTCTGCGGTGAAAGAAAGCTTTGACATCCAGGAGGCCTGAATATGCTAACGATTTTCACCGCAGAGAACATGAGTTGAATGAGGTTACGCAGAGTCGTTCTCAAAGCTATCCATAATGCAGAAGGCCCCCACTACTGCAGGAGCCTTCAGGCTTAACAACCTCAACCAACTTTAATTGTTCCTTTTTTATTTTCCTTTGAAAGTATTCACGGCGCCATACAAGGAAACCTGCAGGATCTGTTTTTTACCTGCATCCTCCAGTGCCACGAAATAACTTTTTTCGCCATCCTGCTCATATTCGATGCTGGCGTCTACTTTGGCATCAGGATATTTTTTCTGGATCTTTTTAAGGGCATTGATAGGAAGTATGCCATACTGGATCTTGCGGGCAGTAGCGATCAGTTCGCCATCAGTGGAAAAGAAAGCTTCTATTTTTTCGCCTGCCAGGGTAAAATCAGCTTTTACAAATGTTTCACGTGTGGTCCAGTTTACATCTTTGGCACCATCAAACTGTGAGGCGAAACTGGTTTTTATCCTGTAGTTTAATTTACTCGCATCTGCGGCAAAAGCGCTGCCGCCTACGGCTACGGCCAGGATAGCCGCGATTAAAATTTTTTTCATTTCATTTTTGTTTTAAGGTTCTAAATAAATTTTTTGACTTGTCACTTGCTATTGACAAACCAAATGTAGATACCTGGTATACCCGCAATGGTCGGAAAGTGATGGCGGTATGCAGAATAATTGCTTTATGGGATGAACGGCTATGCGAAAGAAAAAATCAATGCGCTAAAAACTCCGCAAACGCAATACAGTAAAGCGTTTGCGCTTTTTTCTTAACAAAATCCTAAAAGACGTAATGAAGTGGTTAAATTTTATAAAATGAAAAAGGCAATAAAAACAGCTTTTCCTTTTGTTAATTTTTTATCACATGAATATGTGGGTGGCAAAACCGGATAAGCACCCGCCAATGGTGTATATTTAAAAAGCAAACAGCACATGAACTACCTGGCCCACGCATATCTTTCCTTTCAGCAACCGGAAATACTTGTGGGTAATATGATCAGTGATTTTGTGAAAGGGAAAAAACAGTTTGACTTTCCCGTAGGGATACAGACCGGGATCCGTTTGCACAGGGATATTGATACCTATACAGACACGCACCCGGCAACCAAAGAAGCCAGAACGGTTTTCAAAACATCTGTGGGTCCTTATTCAGGCGCATTTGTAGATGTAGTGTATGATCATTTCCTGGCATTGGATACCGGGCAGTTTTCTGAAGAAGCATGGAAAACATTTTCACAGGAAACATACGGGCAATTGTCAGCTTTCAGTTACCTGCTGCCTGAAAAATTTGCGCAAATGCTTCCGTATATGAGCAGCCAGGATTGGCTGTACAATTACCGGTTCACCTGGGGCATCGAAAATAGTTTTAAAGGATTGGTGCGCCGGGCAAAATACCTGTCGGATTCAGCACATGCATTTACCGCTTTCATGGAGGAGTATCCCAAACTGCAGACACTCTATCATGATTTTTTCCCTGATGTTAAAAATTATGTTACCAGTCAATTAACAACTCATGCAACTATATAGCCATCTATCTTTGCGAAAAATTTTATACATGAAGACGATACTTAGCCTGGCAGTAACGCTTATTTGTTTGGGTGTACAGGCCCAGCAAAAACCAACAGAACTGGATAAATCACCCATGGATATGAGTTACTGGCCGGCCAATTACCCGCTGCTGAAAATGAGCGGAAAGGCAAAAGACATGCCGGTGGCCCGTGTAATGTATGGAAGACCTTTAAAGAATGGCCGGAATATTTTCGGCGGCATCATACGCTACAATGATCTTTGGAGACTGGGCGCGAACGAAGCAACCGAAATAGAATTCTTTAAGAATGTAAAGATCGCAGGCAAACCAGTACCGAAAGGCAGGTACACTTTATATTGTATTCCTTATGAAAACAAATGGACGATGATATTGAACAGGGATAATTTTTCCTGGGGTAGTTTTTCCTACGACGCCAAGAAAGATCTGTTGCGGACAGATATCGATGTAGACAAGAATAACGAAGATGTAGAAGCATTTACCATCTATTTTGATGAAACAAAGACTGGTGCAAACCTTTTCCTGCTTTGGGACGATATGAAAGCGGCATTACCTATAACGGCAGTTGCTGACGAACCTGTTGCACCCGTGAAAGCCGTGAAGAAGAATTAGTTTAGTAGCTTAGTGGTTTATTTGTGTACCACTAAACGAATAAACCAATAATCTTCTTCCATGAAATTAGCTACCAAATACATCCACGCCGGTACCGAACCTGATCCTTCTACAGGCGCTATTATGACACCTGTGTACATGACCTCTACCTATGTGCAGGAAGCGCCGGGTGTGAACAAGGGATTTGAGTACGCACGCAGCCAGAACCCTACCCGCAAAGCTTTGGAAGAAGCTTATGCACAGATAGAGAACGGAAAATTCGGTTTGGCATTTTCCAGTGGAGTAGCGGCAACAGATGCGGTGATCAAACTATTATCTCCGGGCGACGAAGTGATAGCTGCCAATGATATGTACGGCGGTACTTACCGCATGTTCACCAAAATATTCGCGAAATACGGTATACAGTTTACCTATATCAATACAAGCGATATTGCGGAAGTGGAAAAATCGGTATCCGCAAAAACCAAACTCGTTTGGATTGAGACGCCTACCAATCCGTTGATGAATATCACCGATATCGCTGCTGTTGCGGTTATCGCTAAAAAATCGGGGGCCTTACTTTGTGTTGACAATACATTTGCTTCACCTTATTTACAAAACCCTCTCGACCTGGGCGCTGATATTGTAATGCATTCTGCTACCAAATACCTCGGCGGTCATAGCGATGTGATACAGGGATGCCTGGTAATGAATGATGCTTCCTTGCGTGAACAATTATATTTTATTCAGAAAAGCTGCGGTGCCGTACCGGGGCCGATGGATTGTTTTCTCGTGTTGCGTGGTATCAAAACATTGCATCTCCGGATGCAGCGCCATTGCGAGAATGGGGAGAAGATCGCGAACTTTTTACGCAACCACCCCAAAGTTGGTAAAGTGTACTGGTGTGGTTTTGAAGATCATCCCGGCTATGCAGTTGCCAAAAAGCAAATGCGTGATTTTGGAGGCATGATGAGTTTTACATTAAAAGATGACAGCATAGAGAATGCCAAAAGGGTTTTGTCATCTACTAAAATATTTGCACTGGCAGAGAGCCTCGGTGGCGTAGAGTCACTGATCAATCATCCTGCTTCGATGACACATGCATCTATTCCGCGTGAGGAAAGGATCAAAAATGGTCTTTCCGATAGTTTGATACGTTTGAGTGTTGGTGTGGAGGATGTGGAAGATCTTATAGAGGATTTGGATGCGGTGTTGTAAACTTGTGCTGGTTTATTTTAGCCGCAGATTCGCAGATGATTGTTCAATCTGCGAATCTGCGGCTTGTTAATTCTTTGCCCTATGATCCGGAGCGAAGGCTTTACCACAGAGGCACAAAGGACACAGAGGTTCACAGAGAAGGGATTACTTTTGCCCATCATGTCAGAGAAATCACTGAAAGAATTTTTTGAAGAAAAAGTTCAGCAATACAACCAGCCATCTTTTATCAAAGATGATCCTGTCTGCATACCACATAGTTTCTCAAAAAAACAGGATATAGAAATAAGCGCCCTGTTTGCCTCCATTTTTGCCTGGGGCAACAGAATCACCATCATCAACAAATCGAGAGAGTTAATGTTATTGATGGACAATGCGCCACACGATTTTTGCCTGCACCATACTTCCGATCAACTAAAAAAACTCGAGAGATTCAAACACCGTACATTCAATGCTACGGATCTTTTATATTTTGTTGAGTTCCTGAAGCATCATTATACGCACCATGAAAGTCTTGAAGATGCTTTCCTGAAATTTCCATCAGATGAAAAGGAAAGTTTTATTGAAAACTCATTGATTCATTTTCATAACTACTTTTTCTCACTTGAAGATGTTCCGTCTCGAACAAAAAAGCATATTTCCACTCCCTGGAAAGGTTCTACTTGCAAACGGCTGAACATGTTTCTTAGATGGATGGTACGCAGCGACAAACATAGCGTAGACTTTGGTATCTGGAAAAAAATTTCTCCCTCGCAACTGATCTGTCCTATTGATCTGCATGTAGCCCGCGTGGCCAAACGTTTTGGTTTGCTGCAACGAAAACAAATTGACTGGCAGGCGGCGGTTGAATTAACAGACTACTTGAAAACACTGGATCCTGCTGATCCTGTGAAATATGATTTTGCTTTGTTTGGGTTGGGGGTAATGGAAAAGTATTGATCCCTCCGTGTAACTCTGTGTCCTTTGTGCCTCTGTGGTAAAGCCTTCGCTTTGATCGATGGAGTATGTTCTTTACCACAGAGGCACAAAGGACACAGAGTTACACAGAGAGGCATCAGAAAGATACTACTCTCGAATTGGTATTATTGGCCCTGCCTTGCGTACCCGATGGCCGCAGGTTGTAGATAAACGATAAGATAAAAAACCGTTGCAACACATTGGTCTCACTGTCAACAATGGAATTGGCACTGATATAACTGGAAAAACTGTTGTTGCGGTTGAGGATATCAAATACTTCCAGTTTTAACTGCCCTTTGCTGTCTCTCAGCATCAAAGTACTCAGTGACCCTGACCAGTACACATTTGATTTTGGCAAACCCGCGCTTACCTGACCGTTATAGCGGTAGCTGAGGGATGATTCAATGATGATCTTTTTAATGGGCCTCACCGTAAGTTGGCTGGTAAAATTATGTGTGATCACCTCACGGTCGCTGAACTGTTTGTTGGAATAACGGCTCTTCATATAACTGGGCGTGTACCGCGGCGCGAATTGTACACGTTCACTCCAATCGAGATTAACGCTTAACGAGGGAGAAACCTGTATTGTATTGGCTGTACTCTGTACACCGTTATAAAATATCGGCGACCGGTTGTATGAACCCGAGGCACCGAAGTTTACTGATACAAGTAATTGCTGCTGGTAGCGGAATTGCTTACTGCCAAACACATACACGTTAGCATTCATCGTTCCATTTACATTAACGGGCCTGCTCTCCTGTACGCCATTATTATTCATGACCACAGTTTGTATGATCGCATTATCAACGAAAGACATACTCGCAGCGGTATTCAGGTTCACGCTGGATTTTACTTTATAGATATAGCCGTTAAAATTGAAAGAAGTTGAACGGGATGGTAAGAGGTAAGGATTTCCATACGATATATAATAAGGATTGGAATTATTGGGAACAGGGTTCAGGTAACCGATGCCCGGTATGGTCATGTTGCGCGAAATGGTCAAGTTAAACCGGTTCCAGTTAGCGGTAAGTGATGGGAATATGTTTGAATAAAATTGTTTGGCCACCGTGCCTGATAAATCAAACCGGTTGTTCACCCATTGCTGTTGCCATTTGGCATTCAGGCTGATGGTCAATTTTTTTATGCGGTAACCAATGCCTACCATATTGTCGAAAATGATGTTCTTTCGTTGCAGGTGGCTGCTGAGCGAATAGTTAAGGCTATCGTATTTGTGGCTATTAACTGGTTTGCTGTACGTAAAAAGGTCCTGTGTGTTTTGGTTATATTCCAGACGATTATTGGCCCTGAGTACCCATTTCTTGCCAAAATCCTCGCTATACGAATTTTGCAGGCTCAGCATAACAGAAGGAGATTGTGTATTACGTAACTGGCTTACATGCTGCTGCGAAACAGATGGATAAAAATAATCATTGAAACTTTCCGTAGTGGTGCTGTTGGGATTTCTGCTCAGGGAAAAGTTTTCAGAAAAAGAATAGTTCCTGCTTCGTTTTTTCTTCGACCGGCGGGAGAATGAAAAACTCTGGTTCAGGTTTTGGCTGCTACCATCTGATACGATGAGGGAATTGGCTTCACTCAAAGGCCCCAGAATATTGTTATCGATCACAATATGCGAAGGAGAAAAATTATCAGAACCATTGAATGAAAAACTCAACCTGAAATCCATATTTGTCAGGCTGTCTTTCCGCCAGTTTCCATTGGCGGATATATGATGCGAGCTATTGCCCGACAGTGAATGGCTGGTCGTATGTGTATTGATGGAAGTGTCTTCGAGAAACCGCAACACATTTCTTACCTGGTATAAATTGGTGCGGCCGCGGTTATAATTGTACTGGCCGGAGAAAGATAATTTATTGGAAGGCGCGTAATTAAGATTGATGCCGGCATTTTGTGTATTGGTTAAACCCTGTCGTTGCACACCGCGGTTATTGTTGTTGGCTGCGCCATTAAAACTTACCTGGAAAGTATCTTTGAGTGTATTCAGGTTGGCGCCGGCTTCGTATCGATCATCAGTACCGATGCCTGCGAATACACGGCCAAACCATTTTTTCTTGACGCTTTTTTTAATGGTAAGATTGATCACTTTACCCACATCACTTAGGTCACCGTCATTTTTTTGGGCAATTTCATCTTTATCATCCAGCACCTGCACCTTATCTATAAAAGTGCTTGGCAGGTTTTTAGTGGCCATTCTTGTGTCGCCACCAAAGAATTGTTTGCCATCTATGGTTATACGGTTCACGCGTTTGCCGTTGACAGTAAGACTTCCGTCTGCGTCGACCTCTACACCGGGTAATTTTCTCAGAAGGTCCTCTACAACGGCATTGGGCAGGGTTTTGAAAGAATTGGCATTGAATTCAATGGTATCTTTTCGCACAGTAACCGGTGGGCGCTCTGCTATGACGATCACTTCTTCCAGCTCTTTTGAGGTACTGTTCAGTTGGATGGAACCCAGCTCGATGGAAGGTTTTGCTGCGGTAAGGGTAATCTCTTTCCGGTAAGCTTCATATCCCGAAAAACTAACCAGAACGCGTAAAGGGATATCAAATGGAAGACCGGCTATTTTGAAATCGCCTTTTTCACCGCTTAGGCGATAGGTGATGAGGACCGTATCTTTTGCTTTGAAAACACTGACCGTGCTCAATGCCAACGGAAGTTTACCCGAACTGTCGGTGACCTTTCCTGCAATATGACCGTTCTGGCCGGATCCCCTATATGATAACAATAGAAGCATAACCGCAATAACCGGTATCTTACTCATAAGCGCATAACAACTGCCTTTTACCAGGCCGAAGTGTAAAATTCAATCAATAGTGAGTTATTAAAAAGCCAAAGATGCCGAAGCTTTGCAGGGGATTTAAAAGTACAGCATTTTCAAATGCATAACAAAATGCGGGGCAGAATTTCTGCCTGTTGCTGCGCCGGTTCTGCATGCCTGCTTTCCGTTTTTGGCTTGTGGATAGCGAACAAACCAATCACCACTATGGTAACAGCTATAATGATCATAAACGATATAGCTGTTTGGAACTTACGCATAGTGGTTTTGATTTGTGTCCTTTTATCCAATATAAGAACGCAGGATTGGCAAAACGTTGCAACCCGGGGCCGATTATTTTTTAGTCCCCCTCTTCGAGCAGGAAGATTTCTTCTACCCTGGCTTCCATCACTTTGGCCATTTTAAGCGCCAGCACGGTTGAAGGGATGTATTTGGCCGATTCCATTGTGTTGATCGTTTGCCGGCTCACTCCAATCTTCTTGGCCAGGTCGTCCTGGGTCAGGTTGTGAATGGCCCGGTATATTTTGATTTTGTTTTTCATGCGGCGGATCTGTTGTGTTGAAATAATACAAACCGGAAACGGAGATTGAAAATGAATAAGATAGTGAACATATTATAGATCATTACCGACAGGAAATCGGTTCCATACACCAGCAGGATAACGGCGATCAGGATCACATAATTCACGATCACGGCCCATTGGAGTGATGCGAGTCTGAAAAACTGGATGGCTTCATCCTCGGTTTTTTCTTTAGAAAAAGCGATCAGCATAAGACTGATGATAATACCTACCGAAGCCAGTTCATCGGTAAGGTTATTGAAAGCGAAATCAAAGAAATTACCATTGGTGAAATGATAGTTAAGCGCAGGGATCTGGTAATCCCATCCAATGTATAAAACACCCAGTACCAGGAAAGGGACAAACAGGATAAATCCCATCGTTTGGCAGTAATGAGGAAGAAGTGGTAATTTTTTCATAACATCAATTTTGTCCGATAAAAGTAAAGTTAAGTATTCATTTTGTCAAATAGATTTGACAAAATGTAATAAATATTTAGCATTTCAGATTTCCTTTTTGATCGATCATTCGTAATTTTACCTTAATGTCAACTGATAATGAACTTCTTACACTGGAAAAACTGACCGCGGAACAGATGGCCGATTTTGTGCACCAGCTGATCGACAGGGATTTTTCAAGGCTGGTACAGATACTTTACCGGTTGGATGTAAGCGAAGAAAAGATCAAAACCGTGCTGGTAGACAATCCCGGCGGCGATGCCGGTGCGATGATCGCACAGCTGGTGATGGAAAGGATGGAGCAGAGCAGAAAAGCCAGAGAGATGTTCCCGCAGCAAACTGATATCCCCGAAGACGAAAAATGGTGATTGTCATTTTACGTTATTTTCGCCACTCAAATTCTTCTATGAAACTGGTTTCCTATCTCACCGATGGCCGCGATCAACTGGCTTTTTTAATAGATGATCTTTTATTTGATTGCGATCTGGTGCATCCCGAACTGCCCAACAGCATGAATATGTTCCTGAATTATTGGGATGATATGTACCCCATCGCGTTGAAGGTAGATGAAGCGATCAAAAACGGTAAGATCAGCAGGGAAAATGGCGTTCCTATTGATAGTATGCATTTGCTCGCACCGGTTCCTTTCCCGACTTCCTGTCGTGATGGATATGCTTTCCGCCAACATGTAGCTGCGGCACGCAGGAACCGGAAAGTGGAAATGATCCCCGAGTTTGACCAGTATCCCATATTTTATTTTACCAATCACCATAGTATACAGGGGCCGGGTGAGATCAAATGCATGCCCGATCATTTTGAAAAACTGGATTTTGAACTGGAAGCTGCGATCGTGATCTGTAAACATGGCCGCAACATTACTTCAGAAGAAGCGGACAATTATATTGGTGGATTGATGATCATGAATGATATGAGCGCGCGCCGTTTGCAGATGGAAGAGATGTTATTAAACCTCGGCCCTGCCAAAGGAAAAGATTTTGCTACAGCGATAGGCCCTTGTCTGGTAACCCTTGATGAGTTGAGTTCTTTTGAAGTGCCTTGCAAAGAGGGCCATACCGGCAAAAGCTGGAACCTGTCCATGACCTGTTCTGTTAACGGTATCCAGGTAAGCGCCGGCAACCTTGCTGATATGGACTGGACCTTTGCAGAAATTGTGGAGCGTTGCGCCTATGGCGCGGATATTCATCCCGGCGATGTGATCGGCAGCGGCACGGTGGGTACGGGATGTTTTCTGGAACTGAATGGTACGGGTAAGTTAAATGATCCCGGTTATACGGAACAGTGGTTACAGGATGGCGATGTTGTAGAGATGAGTATTGATGGGATTGGCAGTTTGCAGAACACGATCATAAAAGAAGAAAGTGAATTTTCAATATTGTCGAGGAAAAAATAACTGGTTTTTCCTAGGGTCAATTTTCAACACAGAGAATACACAGAGTAAACAGAGGGCCCTCTGTTTACTCTGTGTATTCTCTGTGTTGAAAAAAATACAGAAATAAATGCGCATAGACCTCTCCAAAATATCACCCACCGAAACCCAGCAATGGCTCCAGCATGCCATCGCCCCAAGGCCGATCTGTTTTGCGAGTACAATAGATAAAGAAGGCAACGTGAACCTCAGCCCGTTCAGTTTTTTCAACCTGTTCTCTACAAAACCGCCTATTGTTATTTTCTCACCTTCCCGGAGATTAAGAGATAATACCACCAAACATACCTTACAAAACGTACTCGAAGTACCCGAATGTGTGATCAATATTGTTGATTATGATATGGTACAACAGGTAAGTCTTGCCAGTTGCGAATTTCCCAAAGAGATGGATGAGTTTGTGAAAGCAGGCTTTACCAAAGAGCCCGCCACACTCGTAAAACCACCCATGGTAAAACAGGCCAAAATAAAACTGGAATGCAGGGTGAACGAAATAAAAAGTCTCGGTGAAGAAGGTGGTGCCGGCCAGTTGATTATTGCGGAGGTGTTGTGTATGCATGTGGATGAAAGCATACTGGGCGAGGATGGGAAAATCGATCAACGGAAATTACAGTTGGTGGCAAGACTGGGCGGCGACTGGTATTGCAAAGTGGATGAAGCCAATCTTTTCAAAGTACCCAAGCCCAATACCCAACTCGGTATCGGCGTGGATACATTGCCTGGTGGTATCCGTAACAGCGGGCTGCTGACCGGCAATCACCTGGGTATGCTGGCCAATGTGCATGATATCCCACCTATCGATCCGGCGTTTGCTGATAACAGGCTTCAGCAGATCGTTCAATACTATTCCATCAATCCCATCGAAATGGAAAAAGAGCTGCATCATTATGCAGCGGAGTTATTGAATGAAGGAAAAGTGCAGGATGCGTGGCAGGTATTGCTGGCCGGAGATAATACATGAGAGTAAGTACGAAATACGAGGTACGAAGTACGATGGCTCTGTTCGTACTTCGTACCTCGTATTTCGTACTTATCAAAGGTCCCCGAGCTGCGGCCGCATAATAATGTCTTCCACAACGGCCATGGGAGATAATTGAGAAGCGGCATAGATCATACTGGCCACATCGGCCGCTTCCATGATACGCTTAGGATCAATATTGGCGCCATCCCAACTGGCGCTCATGGTGGCGCCGGGACAAACCGCGGTTACTTTAATACCATGCGGCTTCATTTCTTCCCTTAGATTTTTGCTGAAACCCAACATGGCAAATTTGCTGATGCTGTAACTGCCGCCATTATCATAGGCATGTAAAGCAGCGATAGAGCAGATATTAAAAATATGTCCCTTTTTTGCTTTCATCATTTCCGGTAAAACTGTCCGGGTAAGATGGTAGGCGCTGTACAGGTTCACTTCGATCATCTTCTCAAGCGTACCTGCTGCTTCGTTGTGTACGCTGCCGGGTAAGAACTGTCCCGCATTATTGACCACTATATCAGGAACGCCAAACCCCAAACTCCAAACTCCAAACGCTTTTGCTTCTTCTGGCTTACCCATATCCACCGGTCTTGCTTTTACAGTGCATTGCGGGTATTTGGTCTGCAGCATAGACATTGTATCGTACAATGCTTTTTCACTGCGGCTGCAGAGCAGCAAGGTATGACCAGCTTCAGCAAATTTTTCTGCGATAGCCAGTCCGATACCTTTTGATGCGCCGGTGATGATGATGTTCATGCGGGTTGTTTAATAGTTGCAGTATTGTGCTATTGTCTGACTCTGTGTACCTCTGTGTCCTTTGTGCCTCTGTGGTAAAGCCTTCGCTCCGATCGATGGAGGGTGTTCTTTACCACAGAGGCCACACAAAGGACACAGAGGTACACAGAGAGTTGCCTTGTCTCAAGACGTTAATAGTCCCACGAAGTACGATATTTTTCACCAAACCATCCCCTGTATGTAACTTGCGGCATGAAGTACCGACACATCTTCTTCGACCTGGACCATACCCTGTGGGATTTTGAAACCAATGCGAAAGAAACCCTATCTGAATTGTATAAAGACAATACTTTACAGGATAAGGGTATCCATGATTTTGACCAGTTCTTTGCCCGCTACAGTCACCACAACGAACGTTTGTGGGACCGTTATACCAAGGGATTCATCAAACAGGAAGAACTTCGCTGGAAAAGAATGTGGCTGGCCCTGCTGGATTTTAAACTGGCCGACGAACCACTGGCGAGAAACATGTCGGTACAGTTTCTTAGTCATCTCCCGAAAAGAAAAAATCTTTTTCCCTATACCATTGAAATACTGACATACCTCAAAAGCAAGGAATACAAACTGCATCTTGTTACGAATGGTTTTGAAGAAATACAGCACCACAAACTCCGCAGTTCCAACCTGACTGATTTTTTTGGGGAAGTGATCACATCAGAAGGCTGCAACAGCCTCAAGCCGCATAAAGAAATTTTTGATTACGCGATCAAAAAAACCGGTGCCGTACTCGAAGAAAGTATTATGATTGGGGATAACCTCGACGCTGATATCCAGGGCGGCATCAATGCCGGAATGGATACGGTGTTTGTGAACCATCTCAACATTGAGCCGCATGTAAAGGCTACGTACACGATTTATCATTTGAAGGAGCTGGAAAATATTCTGTAGCTGTCGCCCGCAAATGTGTCCTCACATTTGCCGCAGCATGTGGGATTTGTGCGGACACAAATCCCGGCGCGCATAAAAAAGCCCCGCTCTCGCAGGGCTTCCAAATATCTGTATAAATCTTACGCTTTTTTAACTGCCTTCGTAGCTGTTTTAGCTTCCTTGGCTGTTTCTTTTTTTGCTTCTTTGGTTTCTTTCTTTTCAGATTTCTTGCACTCTTTGCTGTCTTTGCAGCATTCTTTTCCTTTTTTCTTATCGCCTTCATGGGCAAATGCAAAACCTGTCATCAGCAGGGCGGCAACGGCGAGGGTAAGTACTTTTTTCATATAGGTTTTTTTAGAATTGTTATCTGAAAATTAAGTGTATTTGTTCAATCCAAATGTTAAAATATGACCGATGGCGATTACCAGTGCGCGAGTACGGTTACACCGCCTTGTACTACCTGGTTCAGTTGCACAGCTACTTTGGAGCCCACAGGCAATATAATATCCACCCGGCTGCCGAATTTGATAAAACCATATTCGTCACCCTGGTTTACCAATTGACCCACTGTGGTATAATTACAGATCCTTTTGGCCAATGCGCCGGCGATCTGTTTGTATAATATCTCACCATGACTGTTACGTGTTACCACGCTCCAGCGTTCGTTCTCTGTGGATGATTTGGGGTGCCAGGCCACGAGGTATTTTCCTTTGTGATATTGGTTGTATACAACCTCGCCGCTGATAGGGTTTCGGTTTACATGCACATTGGCGGGACTCATAAAAATGCTCACCTGCAAACGCCTGTCCTTAAAATATTCTACATCGGTGATCTCTTCGATAACGACCACTTTACCATCTGCAGGACAAATGATCTGGTTTTCGTCAATACTTAACACCCTGTTAGGGATACGGAAAAAAGAAATGATGAACAGGAACAATCCCAGTGTCAGCACAAACAAAACGATCGCCAGCCATGGTAAGGAAGCGCTTAAAAAAGTAAAAGATACCAGGTTAAAAATACCGAATATCAATGCGGTGATGGCAATCGTCTTATATCCTTCCCTGTGAATGGTCATGTAGTAGAATTGAGCGGTAAAGGTAAACCGGAATGATGAGAATGAATTGAATGGACCAGTTCTTTTTCATCGGTACGACAACCAGAAAATGACCCAGGTAGCAGTGGTGGCCACCAGCAAAGAATCGAACCTGTCAAGAAAACCACCATGCCCGGGCATGATGTTGCCACTGTCTTTGATACCGGCCAGTCGTTTCAACTTACTTTCATACAGGTCGCCGACAGTGCCTGCAATGGCCGCTGTGGCGCTGATCAGTATCAATGCTTTTACATTGTAGTGCAGGACAAAATGCCCGACAAGTGTAACTGTTACTACCGCCAGTATGGCGCCACCGATGGTGCCTTCCCAGGTTTTTTTGGGTGAGATGGAGGAGAAGGGAGTTTTGCCGATAAAGGAACCTACTATATAAGCCATCGTATCATTGATCCAGATAGAAACGATCAATACCGCCGGCATGGCGCTGTTGTGAAGGGTAAAAATAGTCTGGTTGCTGTTGCCCCATAAACGCATCATCAAACCAAGACTGAGGGAAATATAGACCAGCCCCATGATAGAGTGTGCCGCCAGTTTCAGCGACTCATTTTTTCTGTTTACAAACATGGATATGATCCATATCAATGCCGTGGCTACCATCAGCGATATACCCCATTCCGCTATAGGCGTTTTGCTGATCGAAAATTCGGTCCCTGTCATCCAGAGCATAAAGCCCCAGCCAAGCAGCATGACACCTATCTCATGTCCTGCATTGATCTTCTGGTATGCGGGATCGATTCGACCAACGATTTTTTTGTACTCTATCCAGCAACCAAAATGGATAATAGAGAATAGTACGAGGAAGGACCACTGGTTCCATCCAAGACCCGCTAGCATGATAATTACAAAAACGATAGCAGAAAGCGCTCTTGTTTTGAATGTCTGGAGATTGAGGGGCATAGTTTGGTGTAATGAGGATACAAATAAAAAAGGTATTGTGTAGATAGCCAAATGTCTTTGGATGCTGTTTTTTTTCAACACAGAGATACACAGAGTTAACGGAGGGCCCTCTGTGGTTTCCTCAGTGATCTCTGTGTTGAAAAAAGAATCCATCAGTTCAACAGATCCCTTTCAATCAATTGCCTCGCAGTAAGCTGCAAATGATCAGGTACATACAGTTCAATATCTCCAAAATTCAGGTAGCTGCTATCCTGTTTATTCATCACCTGAACGGGAATATGATTTTCTTCCAGCATACCCTGTATGATACTGGCTTCGGCAGTATTGCGTGTTGCGTATATCTTTTGCCAGGGTGCCATCAGGAAACAAGGTTTTCATGAGAAAGCACAGGTTGTTCTTTTTCGGCCAATACTTTTTTACTCTGGGAATTAAAGGCCCTGAATACAAGTACTAATACGGCTATCGCTATTGCTCCCCACCATATCGGCATACTTTCATCCAGTGTTTTTTCTATTGATTTCCCCTGGCTGGTTACAATGTATAATTGTGTTACGACAAATGCATTGTTCAAAAAATGAAGTAAAATATTCAACCAGATATTACGGCTGGTATAGAACACCAGCCCAAGCACAATACCTAAACCCGTGCGTGCGAGGAAACCGAAATAGGAAAAATGGATGGCACTGAATAAAATGCTTGTGATAATGATACCGGCCCATTTGCTTCTTGTCCACCCAACCAGTACCTGCTGAAATCCACCCCGGAAAAGTACTTCTTCAAACACAGCAGGAAAGGCGGCGATCACCAGTAGTGCAATCAGGTATTCAGAAAAAGAATGCATGGTGGCCATCGCCATCATAGCGGTTTTATATTTTTCTTCAAGCGCCTTGGCTTCTGCGTAAAGATTGGCAGGAAGCGGGATGCGTTCATTCAGTTCTCCCAATGCACCGCTGAGAACCATGGCCGCAAAAGTGATCACAATGATCAGCAATACCTGTTTGCCATTCATGGCGGTAGTAAAACCCAGTTGTTTCAGTGGTTTTTTGCTGATGATCCTGGCCAGCACCAATGCGGGTGCAAGAAAAGCTAGAAAAGAAGCAACCGTATTCAATAAACGGGCCGTATCTGCATTTTCCGGTTTGTTCATGGCATCCGATACCTGCATCAGCGGAATGTTTAGCATTACGCTTCCAAGAACCGCCACAATAAATGCCGTCACAATAATAAAGCCGCCCAGTAGTCCGATCAATATCGCAAACTGTGTGGCGTAACTAACCTCTGACTTTTGATTCATGCGATTGAAAAATAAGGTTGTAAATTTGCAACTTCTTTAAAAAATCGTGTTTCCTGAAAGGATAAAGGGTAAAACCCGGACGCAATATGGTAAAAATAGACCAGATACAACTACCTGATTTTCCATTATTACTTGCACCCATGGAGGACGTGAGCGATCCGCCTTTCCGTGCCGTATGCAAGGATAACGGCGCCGACCTGATGTACACTGAGTTTATCAGCAGTGAAGGATTGATCCGTGATGCCATCAAAAGCCGCCAGAAACTGGACATATTTGATTATGAACGGCCGGTAGGGATACAGATATTTGGGGGTGACGAAGAAGCCATGGCGATGAGCGCCAGGATAGTGGAAACGGTGAACCCCGACCTGCTCGATATCAATTTTGGCTGCCCCGTAAAAAAAGTAGTGAGCAAAGGCGCCGGCGCCGGGGTGCTGAAAGATGTTGACCTGATGGTACGTTTGACAGAGGCAGTAGTAAAAAGCACGCATCTCCCCGTTACTGTAAAAACAAGACTGGGCTGGGATGATAGCACCAGGAACATTGAAGAAGTAGCCGAGCGACTGCAGGATACAGGCATCAAGGCCCTGGCCGTGCACGGACGTACCCGTTCACAAATGTATAAAGGCGAAGCCGACTGGACCCTGATCGCGAAAGTGAAGAACAACCCGCGCATCAATATTCCCATTTTTGGTAATGGCGATATTGACAGTCCGCAGAAAGCGTTGGCCTATAAAGAAAGATATGGTGTAGATGGGATCATGATCGGCCGCGCGGCCATCGGTTATCCCTGGATCTTCCGCGAGATCAAACATTATATCGCCACCGGTGAAATGATGGCCCCGCCAACCGTAGAAGAAAGGGTGGAAGTATGCCGCAAACATTTACGGAAATCACTCGAATGGAAGGGCCCTGTTGTTGGCATCAATGAAATGCGCCGCCATTATGCGAACTACCTGAAAGGATTACCCAATATCAAAGAATTCCGTAACCGCCTGGTGACGCTGCAAACCATGGAAGAAGTGGAAGCGGTGCTGGATGAGGTGAGGTTGCAGTATAGTGGGTTTACGATTGAACGGGCGCCGATTGAGTTAGTGAATTACCATGAGAAATGTCCTGTCTGATCGCGGATTTTGGGATTAGGGGTATGATTTGTAGGATCTTTTATTACTGAACGACTATTTTCTGCGTAAACTCCGAGTTCTCTTGTTTGGAGTAAAATATAAAAGCCCTCCTGGAAAGACGGCTTTTATATGATATGTAATCTGAAGTTTACGGTAGTTGTCTAAAGTATTCTTCAATATCGCTGAACCTGATTTTTATTTCTTCAAGTTTCAAGGTGGTAGTTAATGTATCCTTTATGCCAGCTTTTCTGAGTTCTTCATTCGCAAACTTTGTTTGGTAATAACAAAGTTTTTTCTTTTTTAAGCTATCGAGCTCTTTGCAGATACTTACATCAATACCGGGATCGATCGTTGTAGAATAACCCAAAGTAATAAACCCGCTGATGGAACCATCGGTTTTATTCCTGAGAGTATAATTTTCCCGGATAATACCGGTCACTGCATTTGTATCAGACGAAGTTATCGTTTGATCATAATTATTAAAATAAGGGAATAGCCGGTTGTGTTTTATCCATTCAAGACGAAAAGCAGCATCAACAGAAATTCTCGTTTTGACAGGAACTTTTCGTGTGTCATAATCGTAGCCATACGAACTGTCTTTGTGATAAACAAAATAATGGGTACATAATTTGCTATCGATCTCAATAGTTTTTCCGGTATCTACATTACTGGTCAGTATGTATTGCAGCTTGTAAAGGATCAGGTCCTTGTAATAATAAACTTCTACTTCCCCCGAATCGTATCCGCTAACTTTGCCCGTTCTAAAATCTGTTACAGAAACAGAGTTGTTCACCCTATAACCTTTGATTGTTTCAGGATTACCCAGGTATCCTTGGGCACTAATGCTGTTGATGGAAAGCGGCAGAAAGGAAAATAAAAAATAGATACATTTCATGAGTAATCAATGCATTTAATCTGAAAATCGGAACTTACAAACAAAGCATTTTGTGTACTTTAATTTACGACCAGAAAATTATCCAACAAAATGAAAAAATCTCTCCTGTTTTGGGCAAGATGGGAGTAATTTTTGCGGATATCTTCTACTGACTGTATATAATCGCCTTTCTCCTCCAGTTCGCTCCCATCATGTAATAGCATCTGCTCTATTGTGTACTCATTCATTTCAGGATGAAATTGTAACGCAAGAATTCTGTCATTCACGGTAAAAGCCTGGTGCCTGCATGTTTCAGTTGAAGCGATCAGCACAGCATCTTCGGGCAGGTAGAATGTATCGCCATGCCAATGAAAAAATGTGTACGTTTCTGTAAAATGATTAAAAAACGGGTGCTGTTGACCGGCTAAAGAGAATTGAACCGGGAAAAACCCGATCTCTTTTTCCTTACTCTTATATACCGCGGCTCCCAGTACACTGGCGATCAGTTGCGCGCCGAGACAGATGCCGATGATTTTTTTGCCTGCATCAATTGCCAGTTTGATCAATTGTTTTTCTGTTTTCAGCCAGGGATAAACAGCCTCTTCATCCACATTCATATAGCCGCCCATGATAAGCAGGCTGTCAAACGCATCCAGTGCCGGGAGTGAAAATTCTTTTTCAAAGAAATAGGAGTAAGAAATGGTATGCCCTTTAGATTCGGCCCATTCGAGTATGGTACCGGGCGTTTCGAAAGCGACGTGTTGGAGACAGTGTATTCTCATGAGTGACGTTAAATAAAATAATTTCCATCTGAAACTTTCGAACCTTTTATTTTAACACAGAGATCACAGAGTAGACAGAGGGCCCTCTGTTATCTCCGTGATCTCTGTGTTAAAATAATCCTGCGCTGTTCAACTAATCAGCTATTCTCAAACAAGTCCTAAGTGATCATCATAATGCTGCAACTAGTTGTTTATCCAATGGAGAAACCGAATGTGCAAAGAATCCTGCCAGGTTGCCATTTTCATCTACCAGGTATTTGCTGAAGTTCCATAAAGGCTGCTGGTTGCACCAGCCGTTCTGCTCAGCATTTGTGAGCCATTTGAAAACCGGGGTTTGATCTGCACCTTTTATCACCTGGCTTTTTTTAGCCAGCGGAAAGGTTACGCCAAAGTTGATCTTACAGAATTCGGCGATACCGGCATCATCGAGCTGTTCCTGTTCCTTGAAATCATTGGCGGGGAAACCGATCACTACGAGTTTGTTTTGGTATTGCTGAAACAAGGTTTCGAGCTCGCCGTACTGCGCTGTAAAACCACAGGCGCTCGCGGTGTTTACGATCAGCACCTTCTTTCCACGAAACTGGTTGAGGTCTATCGGGGTGCCATTATTCGCAGTAACGGGTAATGTATAGAAAGAAATGGCCGGCGATTTCTGTTTAGTATTAAACTGCACAGATTTATCATGCGGGAATAATTTATTCCGTAGCATGATCAGCGGGTAAACTGCTTTGAGAAAAATTTGTCTCGTAGTCATAAACTGTGCCTTAGTGCCTTTGTCTGCAAAATTAGCTCACAAAGACACTAAGACACGGTTTATTTTGCACCACGGATACGGCTCAGCGTTTCCGGCTTCATACGCAGGTAAGAAGCAATGTATTTCAAAGGAATATGCTGGAACACATTCGGACTGCGTTCCAATACGCGTTTCAGTCTTTCAGATGGCGACGTGATCAGCAGGTCTATTTCGCGGTCGATCTGTTGTGTTACCAATAGTTCTATCAGGCTGGTGTATTCTGCCAGTGTTTCCATATCCCGGTGGGCAAGAGCCAGCAGGCTGGCTTTGGGAATTGCTTTCAGTTCTGTTTTGCGGATGGCCTCTATATAAAACTCTGAAGGTGTACCCTTGATAAATGACGCTAAGGAATTGATGAAAGATCCTTCATAACCAAAACGGATGGTCAGCTCTTCCATATCTGTCAGGTAACATACCCTGATGGCGCCGGACGAAACATAATACAGGTGCTGTTCGGTCTCACCTTCCCTGAGTATGAATTCTCCTTTCGCAACCGTTCTTTTGGTTGCAATGGTATCCATAGCAGACAATAATTTTTGCATGAAACCGGAGACGTCAGCCATATTTAAAAATACAGGCTTTTATACAAATCTCTGTGAACCTCTGTGACCTTTGTGCCTCTGTGGTAAAGAACATCCTCCATTGATCAGAGCGAAGGCTTTACCACAGAGGCACAAAGGTCACAGAGGTTCACAGAGATTATTTTTCAACAAACACGGGACCCAGTTGTGTTTTGAAAGTGCTGTCGGTTAGTTGTTTTGCCTGCTTTGTTTTCCAGTTCATCAGGGTGATATCATACCGGCTTTCTTTTGTATCGGCATTGCTGTAAGCCAGCCATTGACCATCAGGACTCCAGTCGTGGTAAGTTTCCGCAAGCGGGTTGTCCAGGAGTTTCCACTGTTTTTTTCCATCGGGCGTTATCGCGAATAAGCTGTGCCGCCCATCCTGCAGTGATACATAACTGATAAAATTTTCAGTAGGGTGCCATCTTGCCGCACCGGCTTTGTATCCGTTTTCTTTGGCAGAAATATTGTTTTCGGGGTAATGGGTCAATTGTACAGCATTAGTTCCATCAACATTCATCAGGAACAATTCTTCGTGTTCCGACCGGTCGCGTTTGTTCTTTTTATACGAGTAAACAATCTGTTTGCCATCGGGTGAAAAACAGGGGTCGCCATAACGTGCGGCGGTATCATTGGTGAGCTGTTTGAAATCGCCTGTTTTAGTATTGATGATGAATAACTGGTAACGGAGTTCTTTGCCAACCCTTCCTGTTACCATCATTTCTTCGCCGTTTTTACGTGAGCTCATCCAGCTGTCTTCCAGTTGCAGGTTGCTTAGTTTGCGGATGTTTTTTCCATCAGCATGCATTTCATACAAAAAGAAACTGCGGTAAGCGGTATCCCTGTCGCTGATAAAGAACAAACGGTTTTTATGGGCATGATAGGACCATGCCACATCTCCATGGTTGATAATGTTTTTCTTTCCCGATCCATCAAGGTTCATGGTCATGATATCCCAGTCGTCCTTGGTGGTGTCAGGCACATGGATATTGTAGGCAAGTACGTATTCTTTTTTTTCTTCGACAGGATTACTGATGTTAAGACATCCCGTCAATAACAAACCGGCTATGACAATGACTGGTACGTATTTCATTTTGTATGGGTTCGGTTATAAGATTGTTTGATAAGACCGGTAACAGTTGCATCCAGCTGGCTGCCTGTTGTAAAGATAAGCATGTGGGATATGCGTGGCATAGGTCCTGTCAGCTTTGACTTTTGTACGGTATCGGTAAACGGCATGTCACCCAGGTCAAGGCCCAACCTGATTTCTGCAGGCTTGATGTTCATAGCCGCAAACTCACGGACAGCTGTAAAAGACAGATAAGTTTTTTTCGGGATCAGTTGGGTACCGGGGAACAGGCCAATGATCGTTTCAGCCATTTCATCAAATAAGGGTCGCATGGCGGGGCATTTGGCAAATTGGTTTTCCAGCAACCCGGATTCATCTATGTAAACCGGTTTGCCATTATTCAGGTGCATACCTGCCACAAACTGGGCCTGCATGTGGTTAAGCCCATGCCCTTTTTTTAACCATTCAAGTATGGCATTACGGCCCTCGATACCAGATGTGCCGACAAGCTGCAGCCATTGTTCCAGTGTTTTGCCGGTTTTTTCTTTAGCCGTATCAATAAACTCTTTTTCCAGTTCGCCGGATGTTTTTGCCATGGTGGTATTGTTTTAAGTATGTTTTATTGCTGTACTATCTCCATGCACCGAGTATACAACCGATCAGGGTAAAATAAACGGTGATATAGCCGGCATTGATAAAAATGTATTTCCAGGAACGCATTTCAAACAACGCCACCACAGTAAAAATGATGGCGGAAAATCCAAAACCGGTGAGTAGTCCCGCCGTAGCGCCCCATGCCAGGTCTGTTTTTGCGTCACTGAGAAAGAATGCCATATTATAACTTGTCAGCACCGAAAGAAGCAATGTAAGACCATATACTTTGGCGGGATTTATTTTGCGCAGCGCTTCTTCCGTCAAATTGTTTTCTTTCATCCATGCTTTGTAAAATAGCAGCGGTGAATACCATACGGCGCCCAGCATAAGATTAGCGGCGGCACAAACCAGTACGGCCCAGTGGTTGATGTACAATTGATCCATAAAATTTTTTTGAACAAAGAAAGAGAACAGGATTCAACAAGTATTGGAAATTTTTTACCTAGCCTACAGCGATATAGTTGGTAAAATCGCTGTTCATCCCGGCAAACTGGCCCGGCGTGAAACCGGAGAAGCTCCTGAAATCATTGATAAAATGCGCCTGGTCGTAATAACCGCTTTCATAAGCAATAGATGCCCAGCTGGTACCGGGATTCTTTTCTATTTCCGCTACGGCTTTTTGAAAGCGCATGATCTTTACAAACCCTTTTGGGGTGGTACCCACATGTTCTTTAAACAGTTTGATCAGGTGCTTTTGCGAGTACCCGACTTTTGCCGAAAGATCGGCAATAACGGTTTGATCGGGTTGCTGCATAATCCGGTTAACGGCATATTCAACAAAAGGGTTGACTGTTAACCGACCCTTGTAAACATTTGCAAGCATTTGTTCTGCCAGCATAAATTTCTGCTGCACGGTTGGTGCATGTAAGAGGGCCTCCCTGATAGTAAGGATAGCCGCAGGCATTACCAGTTCCCCGTCAACCACAAAATCGGTCAGCTCATGTACCGGCATTTCAATAAAAGGATAGGCTTTCCCTTTATGAAAATTGATAACAAACATCTCGCTGTCGCGGCCCGAAGGAATGGTGATATAGTTATTCCGGATACCTGAGAACCAAACATTCTTGCAGGACTGTATCTCCTTTAATGTGTGGTTGTCGTAAATAAATTTCGGATAGTCCGTCAGATCGATCACCACATTGATGTTGCCATCAGGTAAAAACCGGTCCACGGAATGAACGGGATGGTAATCTTTGTAATACACAAAGCTTTCAATAAAACTGTTCAGTGGAAAAGAAGGAATATGAACATGAAATATCATTCGCTACTGTTATAGATCCTAAACCAATGTATGAAAAAAAAGGTCATGCAACCATTCATTAGTGACAAATGGCTGCACAAAACCGCACCCTTGCGCCTTTGCGTGCAAATATTCTTCATTCATACCCGGTACACAAACACTTACATCCGTCTATAACCGTATGAAAATGCGTACGGTTCTCTAACGTGTACATATTTGTTCCGCTATTCTCACGGCACGGCCGTTATCGAAAATATAAACAGAACAGTATGAATGCGATCAAAAACAAGGTCCAGCTGATCGGTCATCTCGGCCAGGCGCCCGAGATCAAAACCCTCAGCGACGGCAAAAAAGTGGCCAACCTCAGCCTGGCCACCAATGAAAGCTACAAAAACGCCAAAGGCGAAAAAGTGACCGATACCCAATGGCACCAGGTAACAGCCTGGGGTAAACTGGCAGAGATCGCCGAAAAATACCTGGTAAAAGGCATTGAAGTAGCCATCGAAGGCAAACTGGTGAACCGTAACTATACCGACAAACAAGGTGTAAAAAGATATGTGACAGAGATACAGGCGAGTGAGCTGCTAATACTGACGAAAAAATAGGGAATATTGAATGATGAATATCGAATGATGAATGTCGCATGTCGAATAATTTGGTACACTTAATTCAAAATTCGATATTCATCATTCGATATTCAATATTCTCCCTTTCCTATCTTTGCGCCCTGATGAGCAAACCAACCCTTCATACCGTTCTCTCCCCGCGGTTACTGGATATTTATGATATTACCGATAGTGTGGTAGTGATCATTGATGTGTTCCGCGCCACTTCTACCATTGCAACAGCTTTGTACAATGGCGCCGCAAGGGTAATACCTGTGGATGCGGTTGACCAGTGTATCGAGATAGGTAAAACCACCGGTGGCATTACGGCCGGGGAAAGAGATGGTAAAGTGATAGAAGGATTGCAGTATGGTAATTCTCCCGCGGAATATCCACGAACATTTATCGAAGGGAAAACGCTTGTGTTAACCACTACCAATGGAACACGACTGTTGCACAAAGCGCTTAACTGTGGCGCTGCGGAAGTGATCACGGGTTCTTTTCCCAATCTTTCTGCAGTATGTGACCACCTGCTTTCGCAAAATAAAAATGTGTTCCTCGGCTGTTCCGCATGGAAGGACCGTTTTAATCTCGAAGATTCTTTATTTGCCGGTGCAGTGATAGAACGTGTAAAAGATCATTTCACCATTCATTGCGACAGCAGCCTGATGGCCCTCGATATGTACGGTCTCCATAAACACGACATGAAAACCTTTGTCCGCCGAACCACGCACTGGCACCGGCTCGCTTCTTACGGCCTCGAAAAGGATTTGGAATATTGTGTATCGATCGATGTGGCGAATGTGCTGCCTATCTATAAGGACGGGGATTTGGTTAGTTTGTAGTTTGGGGTTTGGAGTTTGGTGTTTGATGTTGCCCCATGGTCAAATAACGATGGCCCGCAAATGTGTCCCCACATTTGCAGCATCCCGATTTTCAGCAAATGTGGGGACACATTTGCGGGCATCAACATCCTTGTTCATCTGTTCCTTGTTCATCTGTTCCTTGTTCATCTGTTCCTTGTTCATCTGTTCCTTGTTCATCTGTTCCTTGTTCATCTGTTCCTTGTTCATCTGTTCCTTGTTCATCTGTTCCTTGTTCATCTGTTCCCAGCCGGGCAAAACTCCTCAAGCTACAAAGAAAATTCCTATAAATTCTGTTGGCAATTTTTTAATTACTATTTAGCGTTTCTTTTCGCAAAACGAAGTCCTTTCCTTTACTTTTGCAAATTGCCCTTTTTTGAAAAGTATGGAACCAGGAGTGAGGAGTCTGAAGTGAAAATTTCATTGCTTTAGACACTTTCCAATACTCCCGACTCCCGACTGCAAACTCCAGACTGAACATGGCTTTACCATACCTGATCAAACATATTTACAACAGCGGTACCGAAGAAGTGATTCGTCGCGGGAAAAAAATACATGCACTGGGGAATGTAGAACTGATCGAGTATGACGACCTGATGGGTAATGTGATATTTCGTGTAAAGGACGATGGGTATGCCACTTTTTACAAAGTACATATCAACCAGTTCAAGGATCCCAAATCTTTATCACTTCGCTGCAGCTGTCCATATAACCTGTCTGAGATCTGCCGTCATAAGGCGGGCGCTTTGTTTCACCTGCAGGATATGCTGGATAAAAACCTGTTGGGTGATAAAGAAACCGTGTACGATCAAAAGCACACGGTAATGAAAATGAAACAGCTGGAGCTGAAGCTGATCCGCATGTTGTCGGCCCCTGAAAATTTTGCAGCAGCAGAAAATTACCTGCGCAGCAGCCGCAGCAATATCCTCGAAGCAAAAGACGAGAAAGTGTTAGCGGAAATGGAATATGAAGGCGAGCTATTCAAGGTGCTGATACAGAAAAACGAAGAGCGTAATTTCGATACCAGCTGTACCTGCCAAAGCGATATACATCACCCGCTCTGTGTGCATAAGGATATTGTATTGCTGCAATTGCTCCAGAATTACGGCTCGAACTATTTTGACCTGATCCGTAACTGGGATAAAGAAAAAAACAAACTGCTTGCCTTATATGGTTATTCACTCAGTGATGACCTGAAAGGAAAATTCGAGTTCACGTACACAGACGGAAAACCTTTTTTGCGTGTACTCGATAATTCTATTAAACGTGTATCCACGAATGCTTCAACAGAGCTGCGGCCTAAACAGGTGGAGACTGTTGCTAACGCTGAATCTGCCGGTGCTTCTGCCATTGTAGAAGAAGAGGAGCAGCCAAAAACATTTTTGAAACTGGGCGTGGTGATCACGGAAAACGAGCAGCAGTATCCTTATATCCAACTGGAAGCCGTACAAGGTGAAGCAGATGAGGAGCTATCAAAATACATCAGTAAAACAGTCAAGCTCGATCTTGGCAAGTTCATCAATACAGAAGTATTTAGTGAAGAGGATAAAATGTTGCTGCAGCAGTTGCGCAAACTGATGCCGGCCGAAGTGAGCCGTTACCTCAATCGTAACTCTCCATTCAGCGGTATCTGGGAAAATATCATCCAGCAGCATACGGATGAACTACCCGAAGAAACACGGCACCTGATCAATGAATACCTGCATCCGAAATTCAAAAAGCTGTTTACAGAACTGGCTGCTGGTCATTTTAATTTTTATCTCCCACAGAAAAAAACATTCACTACGGCCAACCTACATACAGCAGACCTGGTGCCGCAGTTTATCAGCCCTGAATTTGAAGTGAATTATGCCAATGGGCAATACGAAGTCGATTGCCGTGTAAAACTACCATTGGCCGATCTGAATATTGCCGAGAATGAAAGCAGCTCTACACTGTTGTTCCGTTACCACGATGAATTTTTTACATGGCAACGGTCGGAAGATATCATGCTGGTAGAAAAGTTTCTTCCTTCCGGTAAAATTACGATACGGGCTGAGGACTGGGCCACGCAACTACAGCAGTTCTTATTGCCTTTGTCCAAAGAATACCATGTTCATTTTACCAACGTGCAGAAAGAAGAGGTAAAGGATATCCGTCCGGAAGTAAAAGTACTGTTGAAGGAAAAAGGTGATTACCTGTTGTTCCAGCCGGTGTTCAATTACAAAGGCTACGATATACGCCATACAGATAAGGAAAAGATCATATTGCCACTGGCGGATAAACTGCTGGTGATACAGCGTAACCTGGAAGTGGAGAAAGAATTCATCAGCAAGATCGAATCATTACATTCCGGTTTTATACGTCCTACAGAAGGAAATGTACTGGCACTGAAAGGCGCCGATGTATTGAAAAATAACTGGTTCTTTTTATTCGTGGATGCCGTAAAGGAGATGAACATTCCGGTGTATGGTTTTGAAGCATTGAAAAATTTCCGGTTCAACACGGCTAAGCCTTCCACCAAAATATTTATCAGCAGCAACACCGACTGGTTCGACGCAAAAGTGGAAATACATTTTGGCGAACAGAAAGTAACGGTGGAAGAAGTAAAAAAAGCGCTTACCAATAAACAGCAGTTTGTACAACTGGAAGATGGCACACTCGGGATATTACCCGAAGAATGGATCCGCAAATATTCTCTGCTGTTCAGGGTAGGGGATGGCAAGTCGGGTAATATGAAACTGAGCAAGTATCATTTCAGTGTCATCGAAGAATTGTATCTGCAGCGGGATGAAGAAGAACTTTTTTTCAAACTCGAAGAGAAATACGAGCGGCTGAAAGGCAACCATTCTATCAAAGAAATTCCCGCACCCGCACACCTGCAACATATTTTGCGACCCTACCAGGAAAGCGGGTTCCAATGGCTCAATTACCTGCGCGAGGTACAATGGGGCGGTATACTGGCCGATGATATGGGGTTGGGTAAAACCGTTCAGGCATTGAGTTTCCTGCATCACCTGAAAGAGGTGAACGGTAAACTGAAAGCGCTGGTGGTTTGTCCCACTACGCTGATGTTCAACTGGCAGAATGAAATAAAAAAATTCACACCATCACTAACTTACTATGTACATCATGGCGGCAACCGTTCACGCGAAAGCCTGGGAAGTCCTGCAATAGATGTGATCATTACTACTTATGGAACACTCCGGAGCGATATCAAACAGTTTATTGAAGTCGCATTCGATTATGTGATACTGGATGAGAGCCAGGCGATCAAAAACCCATCCAGCAAAGTAACACGCGCAGCAGGGTTGCTGAAAGCACAGAACCGTTTGTGCCTCAGCGGTACGCCGTTGCAGAATAATACCTTTGATATTTTTGCACAGATGAACTTCCTCAACCCCGGTATGCTGGGAAGCGTTGAATTTTTCAAACAGGAATTTTCCATACCCATCGATAAGTTTGGCGAGAAAGAACAGAAGGACCATCTGCGTAAACTCTTGTATCCTTTCATTCTCCGCAGAACCAAAGAACAGGTAGCACGCGATCTTCCCGAAAAACAGGAAATGGTCTTGTTCTGTGAAATGGGTGATGAACAAAGAAAGATCTACGACGCTTACAGGAATGATTACCGCGATAGGATACTGGGTGTAGTGGAAGAACAAGGCATCCAGAAATCGCAGCTCACCATTTTGCAGGGGTTGATGAAACTCAGGCAGATATGCGACAGTCCGGCTATCATGAAAGACGATGAAAAATTCCCGAACGCTTCTGTTAAGCTGGAAGAAATTGGCAGGGAGATCACTGAAAACATCAGTAACCACAAAGCTTTGATATTCTCGCAGTTCCTCGGTATGCTGGCGCTGATCAAAGAGAAAATGAAAGAACTGGGTGTTGATTACGAATATTTCGATGGCAGCAGTACGATCAATGAAAGGGAAAAAGCGATCACCCGTTTTCAGAACGATGATAACTGCCGTGTGTTCCTGATCTCATTAAAAGCCGGTGGTGTGGGTCTGAACCTGACCGCTGCCGACTATGTATATATTGTTGACCCCTGGTGGAACCCCGCAGTGGAGCAACAGGCTATCGACCGTACACACCGTATCGGCCAGACAAAAAATATTTTTGCGTACCGCATGATCTGTACAGATACCGTGGAAGACAAGATCCTCAAACTGCAGGACCGCAAACGCAATCTAGCGAAGGACCTGATCACCGATGATGAAGGATTTGTGAAGAGCCTGACAAGGGAAGATGTGGAATACTTATTCTCGTAAGTCGATAATACCTCCTTCCCTCTTTTTCTCCTATCCTCTTATTGAAACTTCCCGATCAAGCAGGGTGTTTGTTTCAATAAGAGGGTAGGAGAAAAAGAGGAAAGGAGTTTTGTATCTCTTGCCTTTGGAGTCATTAACGTATCAACACAACCGTTCCTTTTCTGAAGATTGATTTGCCTGCATAATCCTTGCCCTGTGCGGTAAATACATAAGTACCCGGGGCCTGTTTCACACCCTTATAAGTTCCATCCCATCCACTGCCGGGTTGTGAGCTGGTAAAAAGGATTTGTCCCCAACGGTTATAGATAATAAATGAATGGAACTGGCTCACCCCAATCAGTATAGGTTTTAAAATATCGTTCTTGCCATCTCCATTGGGCGTAAAAGCATTAGGTACATATATCTCCGGGCCATTACTATAGAGCGATATTTTGATATCATCCGTAGCGGCGCATCCCTGCGGTGAACTTGCTTTTACGGTGTACGTGATCACATCATAGGTATTGTCATCGGCGGTCATTACCGGGTTGGCAATGCCATTGTTATCGAGAAAAGTGGCAGGCGTCCATGTATAACTGTAAGAAGGATCGGCTCCTGTTGCGATGAGTTGCAATGGTTGGTTGAGTCCGGCCGCAGTATCCCTTCCTGCAAAAACATTGAATGCGGGTATTACCTGTATCGTAATGGTATCGCTTACTGGTTTGAGACAATACATGGTATCTGTAGCGGTAAAAATATAACTGGTGGTTCTTACCGGCCCCGCAAAAGGATGAAGTGTGTTTGCCTGGGTGAGGGATGAAACGGGGCTCCAGGTAAAATTAGCCGCTTCTGTATAAGCACTAAGCTGTGTGCGGTGCCCGAAACAGAGTACGGTATCGCTGCCCAGTTGGGCTATCGGATACGGAGAAACATATACAGTGGTAACGGCACTGTCCTGACAATAACCCAGGTTGGCAGTGAGATAATAGGTGGTTGTGGTAAGAGGGGTGGCAATCGGTTCTTTCACAGAATAGCTGTTCAGGCTGCCGGCATTGGTTGATTCGCGCCAGCGAAAGCTCAATGCATCACTTACAGGATGCAATGTTACGTGATCAGTTCGGCAGATACCAGTATCAGCAGCAAACTGTACCGTAATAAAATCAAGCACATTTACTTTAATAACAGTGCTGTCGATACAACCATTGTCGGTAACGATCGCTTTGTATTCCGTGGTATCTTTCGGATCTACCCGTGGGTGTAAGCTATTGATATCCGATATCCGGTAATTGGGCGACCATCGAATACTGCCATGACTGATCTGCGCACTTAAAGGCAAAGTATCGATACTACAGATCAATGTATCCCTGAAAGGAACGGTTATGGTTGGCTTGGCATATACAATAACCGTTTGGGTAAATGATCCTGCACAACCTGTGGAGGCGGTGATATTCATAGTCGCAACGGTTGTTACAGGGGCAGGGTACTGGTAGGAAGCATTTTGTGTATTGGCCACATCATTGGTAGTGGTATTGTCACCAAAGTTCCATGACCATACGCTGATAGAACCATATTTTACAAAGCTTTTATCCGCAAATTCTATAGGTTTCTGGATACAGGCGCCGGTTACCTCGAACAAGGGAGTAAAACCGGGATAGATCTTTACTTCGGCTGTTGCAGAATCTTTGCAGCCGGTATTGTTGGCTACAACGAGTTTTGCCGTATAAATACCTGTATCCGCATAAGTAAAACTAGGCGTAGGCGATGTTGATACGTCCGTAGTACTGTTGGGTACACCAAAATCCCATTGATAAGAAACAATGTTGGTGGCGAAAGCCTCATTTTGCGGGGTGATGGTATAATTATCGCAGTTGAGATACACTTTTTTAAGCTCGACGGGCGACAGGGAACAGTTACCTATCCCGATTTCCATTTCTTTTTTTGTCGAACTGATCTTTACACCGTTGCGCCATTCATGTACATACACAGCCACCACGTATAGACCGGGTGTTGCGGGTGCAGTACCAGAAATGGTTCCCGTTTTAGGATCTATGCTTACACCAGGGCCAAGCGGTGTAAGGCCGGAATAGCCAGTCACATACGTCATCGGTTTGTATGGGGGTGGTCCCGGAGAAGTACCCATGCCATCCAGTGCGTCCCCAAACGAAAAACTCAGGCTGTCATCATCAGCATCTGTTGCCTGGTAACTATAGCTGAATTTTGCATTGTAACAAAGAAGCGCAGTGTCTTTAAATATAAACTCAGGATTACTGTTAATGTGGTAATTGTTGTTGTTACCCGGAATATAGGCGGTAAAACTGATGCCCTTGGTAGAGCTCGCGGCCTGGTTAAGATTTTGGATAGTGGTAGTTCGGGTTGCATCTGAAGCGGCCATGATGTATCCATTCGGATTATTCTTCAGTTCTACTGTAGTTGTAAAAGTAGTAATGGCATAACAAGGCATGGCATTATCCGGAATATTTGAGCAAGGCGGTCTTGTCTGTTTTTTAGTGTCGCCCCCATGATCATATTGACTATTGGCGATAGAATTGTTGATAGAAATACTCTTCACCTCAGTATTGGTGACGGCATCGTATATGGCAATTCTAACAGGCATGGGTAGTGAGCTGGGAGTACTACAGGTCCTGTACACATACATTACGATTTGATAAGTCGAAGAAGTGTCTGATGCCTTTGCGAGGAACTTGTATTGTATCCAACCGCCTTTGATATGATAAGCCGATGCAAACTTGCACAGCAACATACAACAACACAATATTGGAAGTATCTTTTTCATTGGTTACCGGCAACTATCCATAACCGGTATTGTTTCATATTGAAATATAAGAAATTAAGCAGCTTGTACCACGCTTCCCGGATACTTATGTATTGTGCTGTTAATTAACTCTGTGTTCTCCGTGCCTCTGTGGTAAAAACTTCGCTTCGATCTGACGGAGGATGTTCTTTACCACAGAGGCACGGAGGACACGGAGGTTCACAGAGAAAAGCCTTGTTTCAACAGCGCTAATAGCACAACACGTTATTTTTTTATATCTGCAGATGCCAGCAATGCTTCAGGGCTTTTTTCAAAAGCATCCTTACATTCTTTGGAGCAAAAACCAATCACATGTTTCTTGTAATGCGCTGTATCCGAAATACCGGCTGTTACAGGCATACCGCAGGCGGGATCCTTTTTATTGTCTACCAGCAGGTGATTGAATACATCCGAAGAATCGCTGTTCATGGCAGCAGTGCTATCCTGTGCCGGTTTCTCAGTTTTTGTACTGGCAGGCTGGCAGGCAACAAAAAAAGCGAAGCTGGTAATCACAGCGATAAATGGAAGCAGGAGTTTTACGGATCTTTTCATAAAGCAGTGTAAGTTTTGATCGCCAAAATTAACAGAAAGGCGTGCAGTATGTATGTTTCAAATTGTTAATATTAACGCGGGGTGTAAGAGTCAGGGAACAAGGTTCAAGGCACAAGGTTTGAGACAAAGCACCGTGGGTGTACTTTTTCCTTGAATCTTGTGCCTTGGACCTTGTTCCTTATAATCCCATTCACCGACGAAAACCACCCCTTCACATACCCTACCTATGCGCTCTTATCGTTCACCGATTTTACTGTACACAAACCCAGCTATCATAGTAGTTTTCCGCCTGTATTTTACCAAATCCTGAGGTAAAATCAAGAGAACTACCTTTGTTTCAACTATACCCGGCACCTTATGAACAGATTTTTTACGTTACTGGCAGTGATTTTATTATGTATCTCGGCCTCGGCACAAAACACCGCGACTGTTAAGGGAAAGTTAACGGACTCTGTTGGTAAGCAGTCTCTGAAAGATGCCACCATCACTATTCTCGATGCCAGCGATTCTACATTGGAAGTATTTGGACTTGCCAAAGCGGATGGCAGTTTTTCCATCAGCAATATTTCATTCGGCGAAAGATTATTACAGATAAAGTTCCAGGGATACGAAGCCATCTCACGCAAGATCAACTTCTCCAAAGCCAATGCGGATATGGATCTCGGAACCATTTACCTCAGGCAGGCGGCCAATGACCTTGGTAATGTGACCGTTACCCAGTCTGCTGTGATCATAAAAAAAGACACTACTGAAATTTCTGCCTCTGCTTTTAAGACCAAGCCTAATGCCGTGGCTGAAGATCTTTTGAAGAAAATACCAGGCATGGAAGTGGATAAAGACGGGAACATCAAAGCGCAGGGTGAAGCTGTTCAAAGGGTTTTGATCAATGGTAAAGTAGCCTTTGGTAACGATCCCAGGCTGGCTACACGTAACCTCCCCCCTGATGTGATCGACAAGATCCAGATATTTGATGACCAGAGCGATCAGGCAAAATTCTCGGGCTTTGATGATGGTAACCGCGTCAGAACGATCAATATCACTACAAAAAAAGATATACGCAAAGGACATTTCGGAAGAGTGATCGCAGGTGTTGGCTCTACGATTGCCGGTAAAGGCGAAGAGGCAGTAACCCGTTACCAGGAAAGTGCGAATCTGACCATTATGAATGGCGACAGGCAGATCATGCTGATGGGCCAGGCAAATAATATTAATAAACAGGACTTTTCAGACCGTAGCTTCATAGGTGGTGGCGGCGGTTTTGGTGGCGGGGGCATGGGCGGCGCTGCTAATCGCGGCGGTGGCGGTAATTTTGGTGGCGGTGGTAATATGGGCGGTGGAGGTAACCGTGGTGGAGGTGGAGGCGGTTCCGGTATCACCAATGCACTTGGCGGCGGGATCAACTACCGTGATGCATTGAGTAAGAATATAGATATCTATGGATCCTATTTCTACAGCAGACCCAAAGTATCTACTCAAAGCAAAAACTATTCTGAAACACTTACGGGTACGGATACAACACGGCAGCAGTCGAGCAACTCCGCTTCCATCAATGTAAATGAGACGCATAACTTTACTTTCAATATTGAAGCAAGGATTGATTCGAACAACTCGCTAATTTTCCGTCCTAACCTGGGATTACAGCATAGCTGGCCAACCTCAGCCTCTGAATCTACATTGACCGGCGTTTTGGCATCGACAGGTGCATTAGTGCCAATCAACAAAACAAAATCACAAACTACCGGAAGGACCAATGGATACAATGTCAACGGATCCAACCTGACCTTCCGTCACCGGTTTGCAAAACCGGGACGTACCCTGTCTCTCGATCTTGGATTCTCTGCAAACAGGTCCGAAGGAGAAACACTCAAGTTTTCAGAGAATACTTATTTACTTCCGGGTGCAGGCAAGAACGATACTTTGAACCAGTATCGAGTGGACACTTCTCACTCCTATACAATCAGTCCAACAGTTTCCTATACCGAGGCATTGAGCAAAAAGTCTATGCTGGAACTGCGTTATGGATACAGCTATTCCAGCAGCGAATCATTGAGCAGGACCTATCAGTTTAATAAAGCAAGTGGTAAGTTCTCCACTTTCGATAGTCTTTTCAGCAATTCATACGAATACGCAACTACTTCTAATACAGCTACACTTAGTTATCGCCTGCAACAAACAAAATATAATGTAACTGTAAGTTCAGGGTTACAGTTTATGGATATTCTCAGTAATAATACTACCAAGAATGTGATCGTTAGCCGCAACTTTGTGAACTTTACGCCCACGGCGAACTTTACTTACAACTTTACAACCAAAAAAAGCCTGCGTATATTCTATAACGGAAGAACACAGCAGCCAAGTACTACGCAGTTGCAGCCGGTTGTCACCACTTCAGACAATATCAACTTCCAGGTGGGCAATCCTGACCTGAAACCTGCTTTCAACCATAACATGAGGATACTTTACAACTCATCTGATTTGGCAACAGGCAGGCTCATTTTCGTAACCCTTAATGCGGGCATGACTGCGAACGATATTCAGTCGTCTGTGACCCAGTCGGGGGGCAAAGGAGGACAGGTCACTACCTATGTAAACCTAGGCGGAACCTATAATGTATCTGGTTATTTTAACTATGGGTTCCCTATTAAGAGTCCAAAATCCAATATGAGTTTTCAGACCAATCTTAGCTATAACCAGTCACAATCGCTGCTGACCAACGCATCTTATAAAAACGCATCCAGTTTCACAAAGAACACTATTTTGTCTGAGACGGTTCAGTGGACGACTAATCTTGCGAACAATTTTGATATGAACTTCCGCGGAACATTTGCCTACAACCCTATCCGCAATTCACTGAATGTGCAAAGCAATGTAAATTATACCCAACTGACCATCGGTACAGATTTCACGCTTTATTCAAATAATGGGTGGCTCCTGACGAGTGATATCGATTATACACACTACGGTGGTCGTCCTGAAGGCTTCACCAACAACGTATTACTTGTAACGCCTGCTATTGCGAAAACTTTCCTGAAAAATAAAGCTGCAGAGATCAGGCTGAGCTGCTTCGATATCTTTAAACAGAATGTTGCCATCAACAGTAACCCTACAGCTACCCAGCCTGTAAACTATACTCAGACCAACACCCTTACCAGGTACTTTATGCTGACCTTTACCTACAACCTCCGTAATCTTACAGGCATGCAGCCACAGCAGCGTAATATGCAGGGTATGCCAGGTATGCGATTCAATGGCCAGGGAGGAAACAATGGTGGCGGCGGTAATTTTGGAGGGGGCCAACGCAGGGGAAATAATTGATAGTCAGACAAACATGATTATTGTTACAGGCAGCTCTATAGCAGGAGCTGCCTTTTTTTATTCTAAACAATACAGTGTTTTTTAAACGTTCATCTCAGAACTGTGGAGTGCCTGAAGAAAAATTCCTAATCAGTCCCTGTGGACGGGCCTCTTTGGCTTCGGTGTCGAGCGAAGCGTTGACAGATCAGATCATGCGCAGCAGATCTGATCAGGGGCCAAAGCAGCCCGGTAACAGGGACGGGGCCCAGCGGCCGGGAGCGACAAGGTTTGAGAATAATCGCGTTTTACATTCATGAAGCAGGCTATTATACTATACTAACACCTGTAAGGCTTAACCAAACTTTCATAAAAAAAATCACCCTGATATTACAAAGAGTTATACTTTTACACCCCATTTACAAGCTATTTACTAAGTGAAACAAACTTCAGTACATACCAGTTACTTTTTTAGCGCCACTCCGGTGGGAGCCGACCTATTGCCGCGACCTCGACGCGGTTTCTGATAGGACGAGCAACTGGCACTTGCCCCTATCAGTGAACATACTCCCGGATCGGTTGACACAGCTATTGTGTTCCTTTTTCATTATTAATTTTAGTAAAGTTGGAAGATCAGATTATTGTTCGTGTAGCGAATAGTGGCGACACTCATTACGCACAAACCATAACAAACGAAATGGAGTCTTCGGCGAAGGCCCGCGGAACCGGTATTGCCAAAAGAAGCCCTGATTATGTGGCGATGAAAATGGATGAAGGCAAAGCGGTGATCGCACATCTCGAAGATGGTACATGGGTAGGCTTTTGTTATATAGAAGTATGGGGGCATGAACAGTTTGTGGCCAACAGCGGCCTCATCGTTTCGCCCGCATTCAGGAAAAGCGGGATCGCCAAAAAGATCAAGCAGACTATTTTCAACCTGTCGAGACAGAAATATCCCAGTGCCAAAATCTTCGGCTTAACAACGGGCCTGGCCGTAATGAAGATCAATAGTGATCTTGGTTATGAACCTGTGACGTATAGCGAACTGACCGATGACGAAGAGTTCTGGGCCGGTTGTAAAAGTTGTGTGAACTATGATATCCTGATGAGTAAGGAAAGAAAAAATTGTATGTGTACGGCTATGTTGTACGATCCCGCAGATCACTACGAACCACAGGAAACTTCTGCGGAGTTCAAAGAAAATTCAAAACTCTATGAACGTTTCATGAAGATCAAACAGAGCAAATTGTTACAATGGGCATTTAAAAAAGAAGACAATAACAGCGGAGCAGGTGGAAACAGTGGTGCCAAAAAATCATTGTTCCACCAGTTCTTTCATTTCTGATAATATCTAAGCAACCGAAAACAAAGCACCATGGGCGACAATCAAAAAAATAATGTAGTAGTACTGGGATTCAGCGGCGGACTTGATACCACTTTCTGTGTAAAATACCTGACAGAAGACAAAGGATACGAAGTACACAGCGTAATCGTGAATACCGGCGGTTTTACCGAAGAAGAACTGGAGAAGGTAGAAAAACATGCTTACGCACTCGGCGTAAAATCGCATACAACAGTTAATGCCGTACAATCTTATTATGATAGCATCATCAAATACCTCGTGTATGGTAATGTGCTGAAAAATAATACCTACCCATTAAGCGTAAGCGCTGAAAGATTGAGCCAGGCATTACATATTGCCGAACACGCAAAAAAACTGAACGCAATAGCGGTGGCACATGGCAGCACCGGCGCAGGTAACGACCAGGTAAGGTTTGATATGATCTTTCACATCATGATCCCCGGCGTAGAGATCATCACACCCATACGTGACCTGAAACTGAGCCGCGAAGCGGAGATAGAATACCTGAAGAAAAAAGGTGTGGAGATGAATTTTGAAAAAGCGGCCTATTCGATCAACAAAGGCTTATGGGGAACCAGTGTGGGTGGTAAAGAAACACTGAATTCAAAAGGCATGTTACCGGAAGAAGCATGGCCCACGCAGGTAACAAAAACAGACAATGAAGAAGTGAAACTGGGATTTGAAAAAGGAGAACTGGTGTCTGTTAATGATAAAAATTTTGATCATCCCGTCAAAGCTATCCAGCACCTGCAAACCATTGCCGGGGCGTATGGTATTGGAAGGGATATACATGTGGGTGATACCATCATCGGCATCAAGGGCCGTGTAGGTTTTGAAGCGGCTGCACCCATGGTGATCCTGAAAGCGCATCATGCACTCGAAAAACATGTATTGACCAAATGGCAACTCGGCTGGAAGGACCAGTTGGCACAGTTCTACGGAAACTGGTTGCATGAAGGGCAGATCATGGATCCGGTAATGCGCGATATTGAAGCATACCTCGAAAGTTCACAGGAAAATGTAACAGGAACCGTATTCGTACAATTATATCCTTATCGTTTCCAGGTGATCGGTATCGAATCTGCATTTGACCTGATGAGCAGCAAATTTGGCAAGTATGGTGAGATGAACAGTGGCTGGACAGGAGATGATGTAAGAGGGTTCTCAAAAATATTTGGTAACCAGACGGCGATATACCATAGTGTAAAGGAGAGTGCGAAATAATTCATAGCCGATAGTGTATTGCGATGGACCATTGACTATCGACTAATAATCTTAACGATCATGAAAAAAATAACAGCAGGCATTATCGGCGGCGCAGGGTATACCGGCGGGGAAATGACCAGGTTATTGGTCAATCACCCTGCTGTGCATATTTCTTTCATACACAGTACCAGCAATGCGGGTAACCCGGTAAGCAAAATACACAGCGACCTGGCAGGCGATACCGATCTTGTTTTTACGGATGTATTGCAGGACGATATTGATGTGTTGTTTTTATGTGTTGGTCATGGGGATGCCCAGAAATTCCTCTCGGCAAATGCTATTGCTGATACAGTGAAGATCATTGATCTGTCACAGGATTTCAGGCTGAAGGGTGGTGAGGCGACAGGCGTAAGTCGTGAGTTTGTGTATGGTTTGCCGGAGTTGAATAAAGATGCGATCGTTACAGCAAAGAATATTGCCAATCCTGGCTGTTTTGCTACTGCTATACAACTTGGATTATTGCCATTGGCAAAAAGAGGGATACTGAAAGATGTTTATACGACAGGAATAACGGGATCAACCGGTGCGGGACAGGGATTAAGCAACACCTCCCATTTCAGCTGGCGCGCCAATAATATACAGGCGTATAAAACATTGCAGCACCAGCATATCAACGAGATACACCAGAGCCTGCGGCAGTTACAGCAGAATGCCAACGCAGATGTACATTTTGTTCCTTGGAGAGGTGATTTTACGAGAGGGATCTATATCAGTTCTGTAATTGACTGTGTGTTAGAACTGGACGAAATAAAACAGTTGTACAAAGATTTTTATGCAGTGCATCCGTTCACAAATATTCAGGACAATGTGATCGATCTGAAACAGGTGGTGAACACGAATAAATGTTTGATCAGTATAGAAAAACAAGGAAACAAGATCGTGGTTCATTCTGCCATCGATAATTTATTGAAGGGTGCAAGTGGCCAGGCAGTACAGAATATGAATCTGAAGTTTGGCCTGGATGAAACAATGGGTCTTAAACTCAAAGCAAATGGATTTTAATCTGTGAATCTGTGGCGATATTTTTTTGCCACAGATTAGTACAGATAAGGAATATCTCTGAAACACAATGTAAGTATATGACTTTGTTCGATGTTTACCCACTCAACAACATCTCCATCACAAAAGCCCAGGGCTCTTATGTATGGGATGAGCATGGTACACAGTACCTGGATATGTATGGCGGTCACGCAGTGATCAGTATCGGCCACACACATCCGCGATGGGTAAAACGAATAGAGGACCAATTGGAGAAGATCGCATTCTATTCCAATTCCGTGATCATCACCATACAAAAAGAACTCGCAGATAAATTAGGGAAAGTAAGTGGTAAGGAAGATTACCAGTTATTCCTCTGCAACAGCGGGGCGGAAGCAAACGAGAATGCATTGAAACTCGCTTCTTTTGTTAATGGCAGGAAAAAGATCATTGCCTTTCATAAATCTTTTCATGGAAGAACCTCGCTGGCAGTAGCAGCTACGGATAACCCGTCTATTGTTGCGCCTGTGAATGAAACGGATAATGTGGTCTTTCTTCCATTCAATGACGAAGCAACGCTGAAAGAATACTTTGCTAAAAACGGTGATGAGGTTTCTTCTGTTATTATAGAAGGTATACAGGGAGTAGGCGGTATCAATGTAGCCACCGAAACTTTCCTGCAACTGATCAGGCAACTGTGCGACCAGTATGGCGCCTTATATATTGCCGACAGCGTACAATGCGGTTATGGCAGAAGCGGAAAATTCTTTTCGCATGACCATGCCGGTGTACATGCAGATATCTATACCATGGCCAAAGGCATGGGCAATGGTTTCCCCGTCGGAGGTATTTTAATTGCACCGCATATACAACCCAAGTATGGTATGCTGGGAACAACGTTTGGAGGCAACCAGCTGGCATGTGCCGCAGCATTGGCTGTACTGGAAGTGATCGATGAAGAGAAGCTCATAGAAACGACAAAAGAACTTGGCGAATATCTGATGGATAGCCTGGAGAAAATACCAGACATACAAAATGTTCGTGGCAGAGGTTTGATGATTGGTTTTGATGTGCCGGCTCATTTAAAAGAACTGAAGAAAACATTACTATTCGAGTATAAGATATTCACAGGAGAAGCAAAGCCTAATGTGATAAGGTTGCTTCCTTCCCTGGCCATAACACGCGAACAGATCGATTCTTTCCTGGAGGCATTGCAGGAAGCGATCAGAACGCTGAAAGAAGAACAGGTAGCTGAAGTGAGTGACACAACGAAGTAACATAGTAATTCTATTGTCGATATAATAAATATTCCGGTAAACATGCAGCAATTTATATCTGTAAATGATGTTACAAGCATTAACGAACTGGTTAAATCAGCGTTGATGTATAAGGCAAACCCATTTTCAGACAGGAACCTGGGTGCAGATAAAAGGATAGGCTTATTGTTTTTAAATCCAAGTCTTCGCACCCGTTTGAGTACGCAGGTTGCTGCAAAAAACCTTGGTATGGAAGCCATCGTTTTCAATGTAGATAAAGAAGGTTGGGCCCTCGAATTTGAAGAGGGCGCCATTATGAGTGGTAACACCGTGGAGCATGTAAAAGATGCGGCACCGATACTCGGACAATATTTCGATATTCTTTGTATCAGAACTTTTCCTTCTTTAAAGAATAAGGAAGATGATTACAGTGAAATGTTCATCAACCAGTTCATCAAATACGCGGGTGTTCCTGTAGTAAGTTTAGAAAGCGCTACGCTGCACCCGCTGCAGTCATTAACAGATATTGTTACGATAACCGAATCGCTGAACGCACAACCGGCAACCGGCAACCGGAAACCAAAGATCGTTCTGACATGGGCGCCACATATCAAACCATTACCGCAATGTGTTGCCAACAGTTTTGCACAATGGATCAATGCATGGGGCGAAGCGGATTTTGTGATCACACATCCGCAGGACTATGAATTGGCTGAACAGTTTACCAAAGGTGCCACCATCACACACGACCAGGATGCGGCATTGAAAGATGCAGATTTTATTTATGTAAAAAACTGGAGCACGTATACAGATTACGGAAAGATATATGAGAACGACCCTGAATGGATGCTGACAGAAGAGAAACTGAGAACTACCAATAATGCGAAAGTGATGCATTGTCTTCCGGTAAGAAGAAATGTAGAACTCAGTGATGAAATACTGGACGGACCTAACAGTCTGGTAACAAAACAAGCAGGCAACCGTGTATGGGCAGCACAGGCAGTATTGAGTGAAATCCTGAAACACAAATAATTATTTTGGATACAGTTTACGTCATAAAGATCGGGGGCAATATCATCGACAACGAACAGGCTTTGTCCGCGTTCCTGTCGATGTTCGCTGTTTTGCCTGGTAAAAAAGTACTGGTGCATGGTGGTGGCAAACTAGCCACACAACTGGCTGACCGCCTCGGCGTGGAGCAGCAGATGGTAGATGGCCGTAGGATCACTGATGCGGAGACATTGAAGATCGTGACGATGGTGTATGCAGGCTATATCAATAAAAACATTGTAGCACAGTTGCAGGCGAATGGTAGCAATGCTATCGGGTTGACTGGTGCTGATGGGAATATGATACAGGCGCATAAAAGGGAACACGCCAGTATCGACTATGGTTTTGCGGGAGATATTGATGCAGTAAACACATCATTCCTGAAAAACCTGCTTGATAACAATATTACGGTGGTGGCCGCGCCGATCACGCACGATGCAAAAGGACAACTGTTAAATACCAATGCCGATACCATTGCGCAGGAAATAGCCAAAGCATTGGCTAAAGAGTACAAAGTACAATTGATCTATTCTTTTGAAAAGAAGGGGGTTTTGCTGGATGTAAATGATGAAGCATCTGTCATACCTGAGATCAATGCAGTTAAGTATGCCGGATTAAAAGAACAGCAATTGATATTCGCAGGTATGATACCCAAACTGGATAATGCTTTTTCAGCTTTACAGAATGGTGTGAGCAAGGTTATCATCGGCAAAGCGGAAGAATTGAAAGAACTGATCGCCGGGAAAACCGGGACAACCATTATTCCATGAGCCAGTCACTGGACATATTACAGGCAGAAGCGGTTGCATTGCTGAAGCAACTGATCTCCATTCCTTCTTTTTCGAAAGAAGAAGATGGAACTGCGGCTGTATTGGAAGATTATTTGAAAAGCAAAGGCGTAGCGGTAAACCGGTACATGAACAATGTATGGGCAACCTGTAAACATTTTGACGAAAGCAAACCGTCGTTGTTACTGAACTCCCATCATGATACGGTAAAACCCAATAAAGCCTATACACTCAACCCCTTTCTTCCTTTGGAGAACGAGGGCAAATTGTTTGGCCTGGGTAGTAATGATGCAGGCGGCTGTCTGGTTTCACTACTCGCTGTTTTTTTGTATTTCTATGAAGCAGAGGACCTGAAATACAATCTTGTATTTGCAGCCACTGCTGAAGAAGAGATCTCCGGTATCAATGGCATTGAAGTGTTACTGCACCAGTTACCCAAACTCGAATGTGGTATTGTTGGTGAACCTACACAGATGCAGATGGCTATTGCCGAAAGGGGATTGCTGGTACTGGATGTTACAGCAACCGGTAAAGCCGGCCACGCAGCAAGAAATGAAGGCGAGAATGCATTGTATAAAGCATTGACCGATATCGAATGGTTCCGTAATTACCGGTTTGAAAAAATTTCACCACTGCTGGGCGAAGTAAAAATGACGGTTACGGTTATTGATACTGAGAATAAGGCACATAATGTGGTTCCGTCTCAATGTCGTTTTGTGGTGGACACGCGTGTAAATGAATTGTACAGTTTTGAAGAAATACTGCAAACCATACAAGACAATGTACAAAGTGAAGTGAAGGCGAGAAGTACGCGTATGCGGTCAACGTCTATTTCTCTTGACCATGACCTGATCAAAGCGGGGCTGAGCCTCGAAAGAACGTATTACGGCTCACCTACTACAAGCGATAAAGCATTGATGCCTTTCCCTACCTTAAAAATGGGACCCGGCGACAGTGCAAGAAGTCATACAGCAGATGAATATATCTATCTGGACGAGATAAGTGCAGGAATTGCATTGTATATTGAGTTATTAAAGAGGGTAGTGGTTACTAAGTAACTCTGCGAAACCTCCTATAACTCATGTTCTCTGCGGTGAAAAACGCCTTGATAACCGGAGTGCCTGAGATTTAAAACTTTTTTCACCGCAGAGAACATGAGTTGCATGAGGTTTCGCAGAGAAGGAACTGATGATTATCACTCACTTTATTAAAGAAAGATGTGAATTATGAAGCTTTGGCAAAAAAATACGACTGTTTCTTCGCAGGTGGAAGCATTCACTGTTGGAAAAGACAGGGAATTTGACCTGTTACTCGCGCCGTTTGATGTGCTGGGTTCCATCGCCCATGCAAAAATGTTGAGTACCGTTGGGTTGCTTACTAAAGAAGAATGTGATGCTATTGTTGCAGAACTTCAAAACATCTACCAACTCACTCGCGACTCACAATTCACGATTGACGAAAACGTAGAAGATATCCACTCACAGGTAGAATTGTTACTTACTCAAAAACTTGGTGATACCGGTAAAAAAATCCATTCTGCCCGCAGTCGTAATGACCAGGTTTTAGTCGATATTAAATTATACCTGCGTAATGAAATTGAAGAACTGGTAAATACCATACAGCCGTTCTTTCAATTATTACAGCAGCAAAGCGAAAAATACAAACAGCATTTATTCCCCGGCTATACACATTTACAGCTGGCGATGCCTTCTTCATTCGGTTTATGGTTTGGGGCTTATGCAGAAAGTTTAGTGGATGATATGACTGCATTGCAAGCCGCTTACCAGGTAGTGAATAAAAACCCATTGGGTTCTGCCGCGGGATATGGTTCTTCTTTTCCCATCAACAGAACGTTGACAACTGAATTGTTAGGGTTTGCCGACCTGAATTATAACGTGGTGTATGCACAGATGGGCCGTGGGAAAGCGGAACGTATAACGGCGATGGCTATGGCCAATCTTGCTGATACTTTGGCGAGACTGAGCATGGATGCCTGCCTGTATCTTAACCAGAATTTTGACTTTGTAAGTTTCCCGGCAGAGTTAACTACCGGCTCCAGCATCATGCCGCATAAAAAAAACCCGGATGTGTTTGAACTGATCAGATCGCATTGCAACAGGATCAAAGCATTGCCGAATGAGATCATGCTGATGACCACCAACCTACCCTCCGGTTATCACCGCGACCTGCAGTTGTTGAAAGAACACCTGTTCCCTGCATTTGCCGTATTGAAAGATTGTATTTCTATGGCCAGCCTGATGTTGTCAAATATCACTATCAAAGAAAATATCCTTGCCGACAAAATGTACAAATACGTTTTTAGCGTAGAGGAAGTAAACAAATTGGTATTACAGGGTGTTCCTTTCCGCGATGCCTACAAACAGGTAGGTATGTCAATTGAAGAAGGGAAGTTCGAATACACCATCGATGTCAATCATGTGCACGAAGGCAGTATCGGCAATCTTTGCACCGACCGTATCGCTTTGATGATGCAACAGGTATTGGGTTCATTCAATTTCGAAAAAGTGCATACGGCTGTTAATGGCTTATTAAAAAAAGACTGATCATCCGGATCATGGGGAACTCAATAAGAGCCGGTTTTCATTTCTCCCCTAAAATATTGTTTCTTTGACCTTCAAATCTATCAAATGAATAAATCTATCCTTGTACTGGCCCTGGCGATGAGTTCGGGTACTGTATTTGCCCAAACGCAAAAACCGGCGGCAAAAGCACCTGTGAAAAATCCAGTTAAACCGGTAGTCAAAACAACAACTACAGCAAATCCTTTTAAAAACAATACCGACAGCGCAAGTTATGCCGTAGGCGTACGCATCATGCAGAACCTGAAATCGCAGGGTTTTGACAATGTAAACCTGGCGATGTTACAAAAAGCCATGACAGATGTTTCCAAACAACAAAAACCATTGCTCGACGATGCGGCCATTGGGCAGTGTTTGAATAAATACCAGGAACAGATCAATTCGGTGAAACAGGCAGAACAGACTAAAGCCAATGCCGCCATAAGCGCTGTTTCAAGACAACAGGGAAAAGCTTTTTTAGACAACAACAGTAAACGCGCGGGTGTGGTAACACTCCCAAGCGGTCTGCAGTACGAAGTACTCACGGCTGGCACCGGTACCGAACATCCTACGCTGCTAAGCAAGGTAAAATGTCATTATACGGGCACACTGATTAACGGAACTAAATTCGATAGCTCTGTCGATCGCGGCGAGCCCATTACTTTCCCGTTGTCCAATGTGATACAGGGATGGCAGCAGGCTGTTCAGTTAATGACAGTAGGCAGTAAATGGAGATTATACATCCCCGCCGATCTTGCCTACGGCGACAACCCACAGCCAGGCGGCGTGATCACACCGGGCGCTACACTGTTATTTGATGTGGAGTTATTGGGGATTGAAAACTAGGAGGATTTTGGAATTTGGGATTGGGAAATTTTGAAATTGAATTTCCGATCATTAAAATTCTCACTATTTAAAAAATCTGCGAATCTGCGGCAAAATTATTAGCCGCAGATTCGCAGATTTTATTTTCAGGTATGTCAATTCCCCAATTCTATTAACCTTCATTAACCTTTCCCCAAAGTTCATTAACCGCATTTGCAATAACGCCGGGCTATTTTTGGAAGACTAAAAACCAAACTATGTCCCGGATCTTTGCCCTGCTTATTATCCTGCTTCTTCCTTTTGCATTACAGGCACAAAAAACACCCACGGTTGTACGTGGAACAGTGTATGATACCATCTCTAAAAAAGGACTGGCCTATGCTACTATTTCCATTGTAAATGCAAAAGACTCAACCCTGGTAAGTTTTGCCCGCGCAGATTCTTCCGGTAAGTTCAAACTCAATGGACTGGATAAGGGTAAGTACCTGTTGTCTGCTTCTTATGTGGGATATGTACCCGCATGGCGCCCCATTGAAGTGCCGGAAGGAGTGGAAATGAATGTTGGCAATATAGAGCTGACCGATGTGTTACATTCCGGCGATGTTACCGTTAACGCGAAACGACCACCTGTAACCATCAATAATGATACGGTCGAATTCAATACCGAAAATTTTAAAACACAACCCAATGCAGTAGTAGAAGATATGCTGAAAAAACTGCCCGGTGTTACAGTTGATAACGATGGAACGGTACGTCTCAACGGGCAGCGCATCAACCGTGTACTCGTAAACGGCAGGGAATTTTTTACAGGGGATCCCCGGATGGCCACCAAAAACCTGGAAGCCGATGCAGTAGATAAAGTACAGGTATTTGATAAAAAGAGCGACCGCGCTGAATTTACGGGTGTAGATGATGGACAGTCTGAAAAAGCCATCAACCTCAAACTGAAGAAGGACCGAAACAATGCATTGTTTGGCAGGGTGATTGCTGGCGCAGGCAGCAGGGAACGTTATGAGGGCCAGACGAATATTAACCGCTTTAATGGTGATAAACAGTTGTCATTTATTGGCATGGCAAACAATACCAATAAGCAGGGCTTCTCTATGTCAGACATCCTGAATTTTACGGGAGAACTGGCAAGGGGAATGCGGAGCGGGGGAGGAATCACCATCCGCACAGGCGGTGATGGTGGTGATAATGGATTACCCGTTACCGGCCAGGGCATGAACCAGCAGGGTATTGCAACAACATTTGCGGGCGGTGTTAACTACAATGATCTCTGGAACAGTAAACGTACTGATTTCAATACCAGCGCCATGGGTAGTAATATCAAATTGCGTACCGACAGGAGTACGAACCGTGAGTACATGCTGCCCGGCAATGAGTACACGTATCAATCCAATAGCCATACCGCACGTGATGGCAACCAGCAGCGCTGGAACATGAGTCTTGATCATAAGATTGATAGTTTCAGTTCCATCAAATTCACACCACAGGTAACTTTTCAGCAGAGCGATCAGCTTAGCAGGAGTAATTTCTTGTCCGAAAGACCAGATGGCACACGTTTAAATAGCGGCAGCACAGATAATCGAACACATTCCGAAGCGTTTAATATCGGCGGTAATGCATTGTTCAGGCACAGGTTTGCCAAAAAGGGCAGGACGATCTCTTCCACCCTGAGCATGTTGTACAACGATAGTAAACAGGATGGCAGTATGTATAACCTAACAACGTTTTATGCAGCGGGTATCCCGCAGAAAGACTCTATTGTCAACCAAAAAAACAACAGGGAAGCGATCACAAGAAGCCTGGGCGGTAACGTAGTGTACACAGAGCCCATAGGTAAAAAATCATTACTTGAGTTCACCGGTTTTTATAATACCAGTGTGGGAAACAGCAAAAGAAAAGCGTATGACTACAGCGGTTCTTCCGGTAAGTATGATGTGGTCAATACTTTACAGAGCAATGATTTTAAAAGTGAGTACACCTATTCGGGCGGTGGTATTAATTTTCGTACCAACCAGAAAAAAACGAGCATCACTGTTGGAAGTTCACTACAGTCAGCTAACCTGATCAGCACCAATAATACGAACGGGAACGTGATCAAGCAGACTTTTACGGACCTGCTGCCAAATGCCAATATACAGTACCGTTTCAGCCAGACACGTAACCTGGGACTGAATTATTCAACTTCTACCACACAACCCAGCACTACCCAGTTGCAGCCGGTGGTAGATGTTAGCGATCCGTTGAACACCTATACGGGTAATCCCAACCTGAAACGTAGCTATGGGCAGTCACTCAACCTGAATTATTTCTCAACGAATATCTATACACAGCGTAATTTCTTCGCGTTCATCGCATTCAATAAAACAGACAATGCCATTGTAAACTCGGAGATACAAAACCAGAATGGCTCCAGGATAAGCGCACCGGTAAATGTTGATGGAAATTATGTCGTGTTTGCCAATGTGAATGCCGGGTTCCCTATCAAGAAACTGAAATCAAGGGTGGATGTAGGTATCGGAAGCAACCAAATGCACAATGCCAGTTTCATCAATGGAAAAAAGAACGAGATAGATAATTTCAGCATCAGCCCCAACCTGAATTACAGTTTTACATTGGATGGCGTTCTCGATATCATGGCCACGGGCAGGTGGAACATCAGCAAAGCAAAATATTCACTACAGCCCATGCTCAACTCCAATTACCTGCAGCAGGTATATGGGTTTGATATGACGAATTATTTACCGGGGGGAATTGTATTGAACAATACACTTAATTATACGGTTAATACGGGTCGTGCTGATGGATACAATATCAATATGGCACTCTGGAACGCATCGATAGCCAAAAGTTTCCTAAAGAACAAACGGGCAGAGGTGAAATTCAGCGTACAGGATATCTTAAACCAGAACCAGGGTGTAAACAGGAATGCCAACCAGAACTTTATTGAGGATACCCGGTACAATGTACTGCAACGCTACTTCCTGCTCAGCTTTACTTTCAGTCTCAACAAAGCCGGCAGAACAGCAGGCGGACCACAGATCATGATACGTACAATGGGTAACTAAGAAATGATTTATAAAGATTCTCACAGTTGAATTTCTCATGTTCAATTTACATCCCGCCCTTTCCAGGGTGGGATTTTTCTGTGCAAATCTGTGGCGAAAAGAATGCCACAGATTACACAGATGATGGTTGTGAATGGAAGTTTTCTTTGAAGTTATTACCCATCATCCAAGTATGGCTCACAGCTCTTAAATAGCTGGTTGACTTTTGTGCAGCTTGTAAGGTTTCAATAAGAGGATAGGAGAAAAAGAGAATGGGAGGGATCTCTCTTTATGCTCTTTTTCTCCTATCCTCTTATTGAAATTACCTGAAACAATAGTAGTATCGCATACGTAAACGGCTTCCACTCAAATATCCCTTAATAAAAAAGGCCCGCCAACCGGCGGACCCTTGCAATTGATAGTTGAATCCAGAAGTTAATTCATTCTGAACCGTACCCCGCCTCCACCCGGCATTCCCTGCATCTGGGAATTCATCATATCAGACATTAATTTTTGGTATTCCTGCGTGGTAACTACTTTTCCTTTTTTAGGTTCTTTGAGGTCTTTCTGATCAACTGTTTTTTTGATCTCGGTAGCTGTATATACGGTTTGACCGTTATCAAGATCCAGTTGCAATATCACTCCTGGCAATTGACCATAATTCTCGGGACCAACCGGGCTGATAATATCATCCGCAAACCAGGCCACCACTTCTACTTCCCTCATCTGCGTCTGTGGTCTGACAGTAGTATCTCTTGCCGGTGCGCCGCCACTCATCGACATAGTTCTCATCACCATACCACCACCAGCGGGCTGTGTGATTTTGCGGGTAGCTTTGTGACAGGTGTACCCCATAATCTGTTTGGTTTCAGCACCCAGTTTCCAGGGTTGTTGCGTGATGCCATCAACGATCAGGTAGTTCTTGCCAGCCAGTTCATTGGATTGTACGGACCTGGACTGAGAGAAATTTTTATATAATTCACCTGCATCGGCGCCACCGCGGAAAACCATTCTCACACCACCGCCACCACCGCCAAATGGATCTGGCGCCTCATCTTCAGGCACCATTTTGTAAATGGAAACACTGTCGCTGAACTGTAGCATGTGTTTGCTGCTACGGAACTCGGGTATCATGGCCCGCATCTGCTCATCCTGGATGGTCCTGTGCATGTTTACTTTACGCTCGTAAATAATAGTACCTTCCTTTAGCTGGGCATGTAGTGCACCCAGGCTCAGAAATCCTGAAACCAGGAAAAATAATCGTTTCATGTAGTCAGTTTTTTATGGTTTCAAAGCTACTCAGCCAAGTGTTAAGCAGCCTTGCTCAAAGGTTAATTTAGGTTAATAAAAAGCCCCTGCCGGGATGGCCTGGTCTATATTTGTGTTCGCGAAAAAATGATATGGAGAAACGGCAATTTTTCATGAATAAATTACAACTGGCACGTACCATGATGTGGGCGGCAATCTTGCTTATTGTGGCATTTCAGTCGTATTGGATCAATCGTTTGTACAGGGAAGAAAGAGAAGGACTGAAAAAAGAAACCAACAGTATTTTCCGCGAAGTGGTCTATAACCTGCAGGTAGAAAGGTTTAAATCAGATACTCATTTTTTTCAATCGGCTGCAAGACCCAATCTGTTTGCGTATAATGCCGTAAACATGATGCGTAAAAAAGCGGCCGACCTGAAAAAAGACACGGGTATTGCAAAGATCAGGTTTGACAGTATCAGCAGTATGGTTTTCGTGAACGATCGCAACAGCGATACTGCTGTGCGGGGGAATGGCCGGACTTTTTCTTATAGCAACAAAGAAATGCCTGCCGAACTGAAAGAACTGATTGCCAAACAACAGGGAACCGGTGGCAGTATCATTATCCGCAGGGCCGATTCATCCACATTGCGGCAGGTAGGGCAGGGAATGGGTTTCAGTATGGTAGTAGGCCGCCCCAAACATCCCGATTCACCGGGCGTACGTCCTGAGATCAAAGACAATATTGTTTTCCGCCACCCCGAAGATGGAAGGGTATTGTCAAGAAAAGACCTTCCGGGTGGACCCAGGATACCGGCTAACGCCCAGGTAAGTATCAAAGTGAACGGCAATCCTGAAAAGTCCTTTATTCGAATGATCACTGATGGGAAACCGCTGGATGATACTTTGTCTGTAACCAAACTGGATTCGGCTTATAAAAAAGAATTATCCAAAGCAAATATTCCACTCAGGTTTTCAATCAAAACAGGAAAAGACGATTCTCTTCACAGAAGAGATACGGTAGCCGCCACACAGTTTGCTACCAGGCCCCAAACAGTTGGTTTCTTCAAACCCAACTGGTACCAGGCAGAATTGGAACCCCCTACCGCTTTCCTGCTGAGAAAAATATCTCCACAGATTTTGTTCTCTGTTTTTTTGGCTGCGTTTACCACCATTGCATTTATTTTCCTTTACCGTAACCTCGCCGCACAACGCAGGCTAACGGAAATGAAAAACGATTTCATCAGTAATATCACCCACGAATTAAAAACACCTATCGCAACAGTAAGTGTTGCGGTAGAAGCATTGCGGAATTTTGGAGGTATACAAAGCCCGGAACGAACCAAAGAGTACCTCGATATATCCGCATCGGAATTACAAAGACTGGGATTACTGGTAGATAAAGTGCTGAAACTATCTCTATTCGAAAATCGTGAACTGGAACTAAAAAAAGAAACTTTCGACCTGAAAGGATTGACGGAGGAAGTGTTGAACACCATGAAGCTCCAGTTCGAAAAACACCATGCAACAGTAAACCTGACGGTGCAGGGAAATTATTTTGCCATTGATGCAGACAGGTTACATATCACCAGTGTTATCTATAATTTACTGGACAACGCAATGAAGTACAGCAAGGAAAAACCGGAGATAGATGTACGGTTGCGGCATGAGACAGATACGGTTGTACTGGAAGTAGCTGATAAAGGCATAGGTATTGCGGACAGCTTCAAACAAAAAATATTCGATAAATTTTTCCGGGTACCCACCGGTGATCATCATAATATCAAAGGGTATGGCCTCGGGCTCAGTTATGTGGCACATGTGGTAAAAAAACATGGTGGCAGCATCAGTGTAAACAGCGAGCCGGGTAAAGGCAGTACATTTACGGTAAAACTAGCTGTCGCATGAGTATCAAAATACTGTATGTAGAAGATGAGCTTTTTCTTGGTAAAATTGTCAAAGAAACCCTCGAGACCCGTGGTTTTGAAGTGATCATGGAAAGCGATGGCGCTGATGTGGTACGGGTATTTGAAGATGAACAACCCGATATCTGTGTACTGGATGTTATGCTACCCAACAAAAGCGGTTTTGAAATAGCAGAGGAGATCCGCAAACTGAATGATGATGTGCCGGTGATTTTTCTCACCGCCAAAACACAAACGGATGACGTGGTACATGGGTTTAAGATCGGTGGCAACGATTATATCCGCAAGCCGTTCAGTATGGAAGAACTGATCGTGCGGATTGAAAATGCATTGAAAGTAAAAAAAGAGATCCCGCTGGCTATTACCGGGGATACGATCTCATTAGGTAAATACCAGTTTCATCTCAATAAACAAGTATTATCTGCCGGTAAAGAAGAACGAAAATTATCTTATCGCGAAAGCGAACTCCTCAAATACCTGTTCCTGAACCGCGATAGCGTGATAGACCGCCGCGACCTGCTCAACCATATCTGGGGCAATGATTCCTTTTTCAACAGCCGCAACCTGGATGTGTACATCACCAAAATAAGGGGATACCTGAAAGAGGATACGAACCTGGAGATCATTACGATCAAGGGCGTGGGATACAGGTTTGTAACAGCGTAGAAATATTGAATATCGAACCGAAGAATATCGAATGAAACATTTCATCATTCGATATTCTTCGGTTCGATATTCAGTATTCACTCCTTTAGCCCGGGCTTGCAATTCACAATTTTGTTTGCTACATTTCAGAAAAAAACGCCATGGTATACGATTCATTTGTAACCACCACATTCGATATCAAAGGGTACCGCATTACCGAACAGCTTGGTATGGTCCGCGGGATCGTTGTGCGTTCGAGGAGTATTTTCGGAAACATTGGCGGTATGTTACAGAGTTTGGGAGGAGGTAATATCAGCATCTACACCGAACTCTGTGAAAAAACACGCCAGGATGCCTACCGTGAAATGCTGATGCATGCCGACAGTCGCGGCGCCAATGCCATTATAGGTGTTCGCTACGATGCCAACGAGGTCATGAACGGTATCACCGAAGTACTTTGTTATGGAACAGCGGTTAAGGTTGAAAAAGAGTAATTACGGGTATAGTCACAATTCTCTTGCCCCTTGTTTCTTGTCGCTTGTTCCTTGTTTCCTGCCCTCCGCCCCCTACCTTTGCGGTTCGAAAACGCTTATCTATGAATGAGAAATTCGTAACCCGCATCGGTGAGGAACTGGCCGAAATAGACAAAGCCGGGCTATTTAAAAAAGAACGCATCATCACCAGCGAACAGGGGCCGGAGATTACCGTAAATGGTAAAAATGTATTGAATTTTTGTGCGAATAACTATCTCGGGCTCTCTTCCCATCCCAAAGTGATCGAAGCTGCGCACAAAGCCATTGAGAGCCACGGCTACGGTATGAGCAGCGTGCGTTTTATCTGCGGCACACAGGATATTCACAAAGAGCTGGAAAAAAAGATCGCTGATTTCCTCGGAACAGAAGACACGATTTTATATGCAGCGGCATTTGATGCCAATGGCGGCGTATTTGAACCGTTGTTTGGCGAACAGGATGCTATTATAAGTGATGCATTGAACCATGCATCCATCATTGATGGTGTGCGGTTGTGCAAAGCGCAACGTTTCCGTTACGAACATAACAATATGCAGGACCTGGAAGACAAACTGAAAGAATCAGCTTCCTGCAGGAGCCGCATTATCGTAACCGACGGTTCCTTCAGTATGGATGGGACCATCGCACAACTCGATAAAATATGTGACCTCGCAGATAAATATGATGCGATAGTGATGATCGATGAATGTCACTCTTCCGGTTTCCTCGGAAAAACAGGTCGCGGTACACATGAGTACAGGAATGTGATGGGAAGGATCGATATCATTACCGGCACACTCGGGAAAGCCTTGGGAGGTGCCAGTGGTGGTTTTACATCAGGCAGGAAAGAGATCATAGAAATGTTGCGCCAGCGCAGCCGCCCGTACCTGTTTTCAAATACCGTGGCGCCAAGTATTGTAGGCGCATCTATTGCCGTACTGGATATGTTGACAGAAACCACACAGTTGCGCGACAAACTGGAATACAACACAAGATATTTCCGTACCAAAATGACGGAAGCCGGCTTTGATATCAAACCCGGTGATCATCCCATTGTACCTATTATGTTATATGAAGCGGTAGTGGCACAAACCTTCGCGGCCAAACTGCTCGAGGAAAGTGTGTATGTGATCGGCTTCTTCTTCCCGGTAGTGGCAAAGGGACTCGCAAGGATACGTGTACAGTTAAGCGCCGCACATGAGCAGGAGCATTTGGATAAAGCCATTGCAGCTTTTACTAAGGTTGGTAAAGAGCTGGGAGTGCTCAAAAATTAATAATTAGTAATTAAGAATTAATAATTGGTTAGACGAAAACATGATGTTATGAGAAAGTATTATTCTATTAAAAGCATATTGATATTATTAATTATTAATTATCAATTATTAATTATCTCCTCCTGCTCGCCAAACAATGTTAAAACAGACGATTCACTGAAAACATTTTTCGATCAGCACCAGTTGACGGGTACCTTTGGTTTATACGATAATGGAACAGGACAGTTCCTCATCTATAACCTGCCAAGGTTTAAAGATTCGGCGTACCTGCCCGCATCAACATTCAAGATTGTCAATTCACTGATCGGCATAGAAACAGGCAGGATCAACAATGAAAAAATGGTGATCAAATGGGATGGCGTGGTCCGTGCATTCGGAAAAGATACGATGCATGCCTGGAACAAGGATCTTTCAATGGAGCAGGCTTTCAAAGCATCATCCGTGCCTTATTACCAGGAAGTAGCGCGCCGTATCGGGAAAGATACCATGCAGCGCTGGCTCGATAGCCTGAAATACGGTAACCATATTATCGGAGGACCCATCGATTCTTTCTGGTTGAATAATTCGCTCAAACTCACGGCAGACGAAGAACTGGGACTGGTAAAAAAACTTTATTTCGGACAGCTGCCTTTCCAGAAACGCACCCAGGATATCGTAAAAAAAGTAATGTTGCAGGAAAACAATGCCAATTACCAGCTCAGCTACAAAACCGGGCTGGGTTTTCGTGAAAACGGCAATGCCCTCGGATGGATCGTTGGCTGGATAGAAGAAAACAAACACCCTTATTTCTTTGTCCTTAACGTAGAAGGCACGTCCGCAACCAATATGATACCTGCAAGACTTGAGATAGTAAAAGCTATCTTAAAACAGCAGGGATTCTTCGAAGGGAAGCGCTAGGGCCATATCTTTTTGTATCTTCGTATATGCTTTCTACACGGCAGATACAGGTATTGGTTGATGAAATTGTTCAGGGATATCAGCCTGAGAAAGTATATCTTTTTGGGTCTTACGCAAGAAATACGGCTTCCAAAGACAGTGATGTTGATCTTTTTATCGTTAAATCGACCGATAGCCGTAAGATCGATAGAAGTGTAGAAGTGAGAAATGCAATAAAACATTACCCGCTTGTTGGCCTGGATATTATTGTTTACACCCCGGAAGAATTGGTGCTTGCACAAAAAGATACAGTGAACATAGGTAAGGAAGCTGTTACTAACGGAAAGCTGTTGTATGAAAGAGTTTGAAAAATGGATAAATAAGGCAGAGAATGACTTGTTATCTGTTACAAACAATCTGAATGCAAACAATATCCCTGTAGATATTTGTTGCTTTCACGCACAGCAGGCTGTAGAGAAATACCTGAAAGCATACCTGATTTCCAAGAATGTAGTATTTCCTAAAACACATGATCTTGAAGCACTACTTCATTTATGCGAGCAGGTAAATAATTCATTCGGTAGCATATTGATAGAGTCGCGTTCTTTGTCACGGTATGCTATTGCACCAAGGTATCCGGATATAGGTGATGATCTTACTATCGAAGACGCACAAAGTGCATTACAGGATGCCCTAAAGATCAAACAGTTTATCCTGCAACATTTTTTTGACTAAAGCGTAACTGATGCAATTGTATTGTCCTTCACTCACCCAATACAGCCGATTACAAACAAAAGAAGTAAAGATCGGGGACCTTGCCTTGGGCAATTTCCAGCCTATCCGTTTGCAGACAATGACCACTACGGATACCATGGATACCATGGGTACTGTTGAGCAGAGCATCCGTTGTATCGAAGCGGGAGCAGAACTGGTGCGTATTACCGCTCCCAGCAAAAAAGAAGCAGAAAACTTATTGAATATCAAAAATGAACTGCGCAAACGTGGCTATCAAACGCCATTGGTGGCGGATATTCATTTTACACCCAATGCCGCAGAAATCGCGGCACGTATCGTAGAAAAAGTACGTGTGAACCCCGGCAATTATGTCGACAAGAAAAAATTTGAACAGATTGATTATACAGATGCAGAATACCTCGAAGAGATAGAACGTATCCGCGAAAGATTTACACCACTGGTTTCTATTTGTAAAGAATATGGAACAGCCATGCGTATCGGCACCAATCATGGGTCACTCAGTGACCGTATCATGAGCCGGTACGGCGATACGCCTATGGGGATGGTGGAAAGCGCTATGGAGTTCCTTCGTATTGCAAGAGCTGAAACCTATCACAATATTGTACTCAGTATGAAGTCCAGTAACCCGCAGGTGATGGTACAGGCATATCGCTTACTGATACAACAGATGGATGCAGAGTTCGGCGAATGTTATCCATTACATCTCGGTGTAACAGAAGCCGGTGATGGCGAAGATGGCCGCGTGAAAAGCGCCGCAGGTATCGGCACTTTACTCGAAGATGGCATCGGCGATACGGTACGCGTAAGCTTAACAGAAGATCCCGAGTTCGAGATCCCTGTTTGCCGCGACCTGGTAAAGAGATACAATGATCGTTCTGCAAACGCCATTCGTATTCCTGCAATTGAAAAAATTCCCTATAGCCCGTTCAGCTATCAAAGAAGAGAAAGTTTTGCCGTTGGAAATATGGGCGCCAAACAGGTGCCCGTTGTGATCGCTGATTTGAGCAAGATTGATAAGATTACCCCTTCCCTTTTGGAAAGCATTGGTTATACCTACAGCGCATCCCTTGATAAATGGAACATCAGTGATGCAGCCGCCGATTATATTTTTACCGGGCATCAGGTGCTTGATTTTGCATTGCCCGGCACATTGCAGGTATTGGTGTATCCGGCCACATGGCTGACCGCAACGGATAAAGAAAAATACCATCCTGTTTTTGATGCCGCCGGTTATACACAAGCGGAACAAAAAAGCAGCGCGATCAATTTTGTAATGCTGGATTGTTTTAACGACGATTCATCCATCAATGATTTTACCCATCTGGATGAAATTGCCAATGATCCAACAGTAGTGATCTGCCTCAGCAGCACCAATCCACATAGCATGCCCGCAGTGCGCCGCATGTTTATGGAACTGCTGGAGAGGCAGGTGAAAAATCCGGTCATCCTACTTAATGACAGTAATTGGCAAACGGCGGATGAACACCTTATTCATTACTCAACAGAAAGCGGTGCTTTATTGCTCGATGGTTTTGGTGATGGCGTTTGTTTTGGGATGGGAGCGAAAAGTTATGCCCTACAATCAGCCAGCAGCCAGGATACCAGCGGCCGCAACTATAGCAACAATGCAACTGTTGAACAATTCATCAATTCAACAGCCTTCAGCATTTTGCAGGCAACACGTACCCGGATCTCCAAAACAGAATACATCAGTTGCCCGAGCTGCGGGCGCACCTTATTCGACCTACAGGAAACCACGGCAAAGATCAGGAGCGTGACCAATCACCTGAAAGGTGTCAAGATCGCCATTATGGGATGTATAGTGAATGGTCCCGGTGAAATGGCCGATGCGGATTTTGGGTATGTAGGCAGCGGCGTAGGTAAGATCACTTTGTATAAAGGGAAGGACATTATGAAAAGAAATATCGACAGCGAAATAGCTGTGGATGAACTCGTCAATTTGTTGAAAGAAAACAGTGCCTGGGTAGAACCGGCATAAAACCAAGTGTGCATGCAGACAGATTTTTTAGTCATAGGTTCCGGAATTGCAGGATTAACGTATGCGCTCAAAACAGCGAAACATCATCCCGATAAAAAAATAACGGTCATCACCAAAACACAGGCCGATGAAACCAATACCAAGTATGCACAGGGAGGTATAGCAGGTGTATGGGATGAAGAAAAAGACAGTTACGATAAACATATCGAAGACACGCTGATAGCAGGCGATGGTTTATGCAACCCGCAAATTGTTGAGATCGTTGTAAAAGAAGGACCCGAGCGCATCAAAGAGATCATTGAATATGGCGCACAGTTCGACAAGGATGAGAAAGGAGAATACAGTTTGGGAAAAGAAGGCGGTCATAGTGAAAACCGTATCCTGCATCACAAAGACATTACCGGCAGGGAAATGGAAAGGGCATTGCTGGCGGAGTTAAAAGAAGCCGGTAATATTGAACTGATCAACCATTGTTTTGTAGTGGATATTATTACACAACACCATTTAGGCTTTCTTGTTACCAAATCTACCAATGATATTACCTGCTACGGCGTATATGTATTGAACCAGCATACCAATCAGATCGAAAAGATACTGGCTAAAATTACCTTACTGGCATCGGGTGGTTGCGGACAGGCTTATAGAACCACTACCAATCCACGCATTGCAACAGGAGATGGCATTGCGATGGTATATCGCGCCAAAGGTCGTATAGAGAATATGGAGTTCATACAGTTTCATCCAACCGCATTGTATGAACCGGGAGTATCTCCCTCCTTTCTTATCACGGAAGCAGTAAGAGGTGACGGCGGTATTTTGCGTAACAAACACGGAGAGGCGTTTATGGAAAAGTATGATCCGAGAAAAGATCTTGCTCCCCGTGATATTGTCGCACGTGCCATCGACAATGAAATGAAACGCACGGGTACCGAGCATGTTTACCTTGATTGCAGGCACATGGATAAAGATAAGTTCATCCATCATTTCCCCAATATCTACCAGAAATGTTTGAGCATAGGGATTGATGTGATGCAGCACTTGATACCTGTTGCACCTGCGGCACATTATAGTTGCGGTGGTATTAAAACAGATGAATGGGGCCGCACATCCATTTTCAATTTATATGCCTGCGGCGAATGTGCCAGCACAGGATTGCATGGCGCCAACCGCCTCGCGAGTAATAGCCTGCTGGAAGCGATGGTATTCGGGCACAGGTGTTACTTAGATAGCATCGAACGGATCAATGGTATCGCTTTTGAAAACAGCATCCCCGACTGGTATGCCACCGCAACCAGTGAACCCAAAGAAATGATCCTCATCACACAGAGCCAGAAAGAACTGCAGCAGATCATGAGTGATTATGTGGGTATTGTAAGAACAGATGTGCGCCTGGGTCGTGCCATGAAACGTCTTGACCTGTTGTTTGAAGAAACTGAAACATTGTATCGTACCACCAAAGTATCGCCGCAGTTATGTGAACTGAGAAACCTTATCACAGTCGGGTACCTGGTTGTAAAAGGTGCACAGTTCAGAAAAGAGAGTCGTGGCCTGCATTTTAATACAGATCACAAAGAAAAAAGTGAGTTGCTGCAAAACACTATTTTATAGTCATGTATTATATCGTCTATCCCCTGTTATACCTGTTATCACTGTTGCCGTGGCGGGTATTGTATTTTATCAGTGATGGGTTATACGGGTTGGCGTATTATATCATAGGTTATCGTAAGGATGTTGTGATGAAAAACCTTTCGATCGCTTTCCCGAAAAAAACAGAAAAGGAAAGGGTCCGCATAGCCAAACAATTTTATCATAACCTGGTAGATGCTTTTATTGAAACCATCAAACTATTATCACTCAGTGACCGTTCATTGGCCAAGCGGTACAGCAGTAACCATGAAGTGGTCGATGCGTTTTATGATACAGGAAGAAATGTACAGTATCACTCTGGTCATTTTTTTAATGTAGAAGTGATCAATCTGGGAGAATCTAGGAAAGGAAAATTTCCTTTTGTAGCGGTGTACATGCCGATCTCGAATAAGACTTTTGACAAGATCATTTATCGTCTCCGCTCACGCTACGGCACGCAGCTTGTGCCGGCAATGGATTTCAAGACTAAGTTTCACCAGTATGTGGCGGGAAGGTATGGACTTGCATTGGCAGCCGATCAAAACCCCGGTAACCCGCTCGCTGCGCATTGGATAAAATTCTTTGACAGGTACACACCATTTGTAACAGGTCCTGAAAAAGGTGCCAAGCGTCATAACAATATTGTGATCGTTGCTAATTTTTACCGGGTAAAGCGTGGCTATTTCAGAACAGATTTTGAGCTGCTGACAACTGAACCCAACGATTATGGCCCCGGTCAGCTTACCAAAGCATACATCGCCTATCTCGAAAGGGCCATCAGGGAAAGACCCTCCAATTACTTATGGAGCCACCGGAGATGGAAATTTGAGTTTGATGAGGAGAAGTATGGGGAGCTTGTGGTTGAATAGAGATTACTCGCAAATGTCTAGTTCAATGCTTCCACCGTCTTACTAATCGTAAACTTATCCGGCATTTCCTTGATGTTTTTCCATCCACCTACCACATTGCGCAGGTTATGTATACCCTGCCGCTTAATAAGCGACGAGGCGATCACACTCCTGTATCCACCCGCACAGTGAACATAGATATTGTGGTTATCATCAAGATTGGCCATGCTTCCCGGATCTGTAAGATCTGATAAAGGAATATTAACTGCCTCACTGATATGCCCATCGGCATATTCTGTTTCTTTTCTTACATCAACGATCACCATATTTTGATCAAAGGGCATATCCATGGCCATTTCGTCTGCTTCCACGTCAATGATCAGGTCAATTTTTTCGCCGGCCGCGGCCCATGCTTCGTAGCTTCCGTCGAGATAGCCTTCTATTTTATCAAATCCAACCCTTGCCAAACGTACAATGGTTTCTTTTTCCTTGCCGGGTTCGGTTACCAGCAGCATGGTTTGATCAAATGGAAGCAGGCTGCCTGCCCATTCCGCAAACCTTCCATCCAAACCAATACTTACTGAGCCTGGAACAAAACCCAGTGTAAATACATCCGAGTTACGTGTATCAAGAATAATGGTATTATCCTGGGCGGCTTTTTCTTTGAATGATGGAATGTCTAATGCAATCAACCCTTTTTCCAGCACTGCATCAAGACTTTCATAACCTTCTTTGTTGATCTTGGCATTAATGGGAAAATATTGCGGAGGCTCGGCTAGTCCTTCTGTTACAGCTTTAATAAATTCTTCTTTTGTCTGTGACTGTAAGGCATAATTGGTTTCCTTCTGTTCACCGATGGTACTGTAAGTTTCAGGGCCGAGGTTTTTTCCGCAACTGCTGCCTGCGCCATGTGCCGGATATACAATGATATCATCAGCAAGCGGCATTATTTTCTGCTGCAGACTCTCGTACAACATTCCCGCCAGGTCATTAGTGGTTACCTCGTTGGTGTTTTGTGAAAGATCGGGGCGACCTACATCACCTACAAACAAAGTATCACCGGTAAAGATCGCATTGGATTTTCCGTTCTCATCTTTCAGCAAGTAACAACTGCTTTCCACGGTATGGCCGGGTGTATGTAATACTTCCATTTTGATTTTGCCAATGTCAAATACCTCACCATCTTTTGCTACATGTACGGGAAATTTAGTGACTGTTCCGGGACCATATACAATGGTTGCGCCGGTAGCGGCGGCAAGATCGAGGTGCCCGCTCACAAAATCAGCGTGGAAATGGGTCTCAAATATGTATTTGATGGAAGCTTTTCTTTTTTGTGCCAGTTCCAGGTATTCCTCAATATCGCGCAGTGGGTCTATAACGGCTGCAACTCCCTCACTTTCAATATAATACGCCGCTTCGCTGATACAACCTGTATACAATTGCTGTATATACATAACAACCAGTTTATGCGCAAAGATAACAAATGCTATAGCAATGGGGAAAGGGCTTAACCTACCAGTGTTTCCACAAACTGAACCACTTCGGCCAGGCGGTTATAGTTAACCGAATAGAATATGAATTTTCCATCGCGTGAAGTAGCCACAATACCTGCCCTGCGCAGTATGGCAAGATGTTGGGAAGCAACTGACTGTTCAAGCCTGAGTTTTACATAAATCTCTGTAACAGTCATTTTCTGGTGCTCGTCCAACAACTTAATGATCTGCTGACGCAGTTTGTGGTTAATGGACCTGAGAATAAGGGATGCTTTTTTAGTATGCAAAAAATCAACCTTTATCTGGGTTTTGCCATTTAGTAAAACAACGGATTGTAAAGACTGGGTCATACAATAAAAGTTAAATGGGGGGTGAAAACTTAAAATTGTAACAACCTAAAGTTAGGCATGTTTTGCAACATAGTATAAATTTTATGAATATTTTTTATACCTAGTTATTTAGTTTTAGAAGCTCCTGTATCAAAAAATTCCTTCACATAAAAAGGTTCGCTATAAGCCAGGTCAGCAAAACGGTTTGACTGATAGGCGATTAGTGAACGTGTGGCAAGATCTGCGGCGGTATGCTGAGCGGGTGAGAAATGTGCATGTGGATGCGATAGGAGGTTTTTCAGTTTGGCATGTCCGCTTCCCGAAAAAAACAGGGTGTGTTCTGCCAGCAGTTCATGGAAAGAGGATGCATCGAGAATAAGCGCATGTGGTGCCTGTATCTCCTGTAAGGAAGTGTTGTAGACCGCAGTAAATACTTCCAGCCTGCGGGCATCTATCAGGGGACAAAGTAATGTTGATGGATTGACCAGTTGTGCTGTTGCCAATTGTAATGCCTGGGCCATTACTTCCAGCGTATTGACCAGGATCAGTGGTTTCTGCAGTGCGTAGCAAATGCCTTTTGCAGAAGCCAGGCCCACACGCAGCCCGGTATAACTGCCGGGGCCAGAAGTGGCGGCCACTGCATCAATATCTTTCAATGCAATACCGCATTGTTTCGAAAGTTGTTGAATAGCCGGTTGTATAAAAGACGCATGATTTTTTTGATCAGGGCTCTCTGCCAACCCCAATACCTGCTGCCCATCACTGATGCAAACACTTGCATGTTCTGTGGCGGTATCTATATTCAGGATAAGCGGCATGGGTGTATGGTTTTACTTGTTTATCAGTAGTGCCAGTTCTTCGGCCAGTTTTGGTGCGATGGCATATCGTGTACTGTTCTCTCCCAGTTTTTGCAGCAACGCGTGTATGTTTTTTAGTCCTATTTTTTCGCTCCATTCAAACGGGCCATAGGGGTAATTGGTGCCGAGTTTCATGGCAGTATCGATCTCCTGTTTGGTGCTGATACCTTCACCTAATCCGAAATAGGCCTCATTAATGATCATAGCGATCACCCGTGCCGATATCATACCGGGTGTGTCGGGTACGATCTGGAAGGCCCAATCCAGCTTTTGCAAAACAGGACCGGCTTTTGCCACCGAAGCACCATTACCGGCTATTTCGACCAGTGGTCTCTGCAGAAAACCATTCCAGGCATTGATGCGGATCGCATTGTTGGGCAGTTCGGCGCTGGTTCTGATAACAGCGTTTATGAATACCGGTGCCTCATTTAGGGGTGACAATGCGGTTGTTTGTGCTGATTCGTCGCGAAGATCAAAATACGCATCTGCTTCTGGAATATTTTCTCCGGGTTGCAGCCAGTAGATACTTGCGTCTGCGGGTATTCGTTTTGTGAGGAATGCCTGTTGTTGCGTTGTATCTGCTATTACTGCAATTTTCATCAATGGGAGATTGGCTGCAAATTTAGGTTGGCAGGTTGATAGAAATGCAGCAATTTGCCATCCATTAAATAAACCCTTATGGCAAAACAGATCATCATTACAGATAAAGCGCCCGCACCCATTGGCCCTTATAACCAGGCTGTAAGAGCCAATGGCTTTGTTTTCATCAGCGGACAGGTGGCGTTTGTTCCGGAAACCGGCGAACTGGATCTCAGCAGCCTGGAAGCCGAAACGCACCAGGTGATGAAAAACCTGAAAGCGATCCTTGATGAGGCAAAACTGACTTTCGAACACATTGTCAAAACCTCCATTTTCCTCAGTGATATGAGCTTGTTTGCACAAGTAAACGAGGTCTACGGTTCTTATTTCAAAGGAGATCATCCCGCGCGTGAAACGGTGGCTGTGAAAGGATTGCCAAGAGGTGTGAATGTGGAGATCAGTATGATCGCGGTGGTGGATCTATAAGGATCCTTTGCATAGAATAGTTAAGCCGCAGACTCGCAGATTGATTTTAATCTGCGAATCTGCGGCTTATTTCTGCACGTTAAACAGTTTCTATTCTATAACCCGTAGTAAATGTATGAGCATTCCCCGGCGTTAGTAGCAGCAGATGTATTCCATTATTAAAATTATCCGGCGCCCCGCTCAGGTTTTCAATAGCAATACTTTTTCTGTGAGGCGGGATATAGACCTGTAACAGGGGATAGCTCTCATCAGGCTCAATGATCAGTTTGAGTGATCCGTTCTGCAATACACAGCGGGGTGCTTTTCCATCCAGTTCAAAAGAATTATCCAGCTCGATATCTTTCAGCAGGCATCCTTCTGCAAAGCGTGTATCCTTGAATTTTTTACCGGTCGGTAGCAGGTCGCTGTCATATTCCAGTTGCTGGTGGCCGTCAAACTGCATCGTCCACTCATCTACTGAGCCGCCCAATGTAAAATAAGGGTGCCAGCCATCGGCATAAGGGATGGGGTGATCGTTTTGATGCGTGATAACAGAACTTACCGATAACCTGTTGCCGGTTTCCAGTTTCCAGGTGATTTGTATATGATAAGGGAAAGGATACCCTTCATCGGTACCCATATAATCATATTCGAGGGTAGCTGATGCATGATCTTCCCCTTTCGTTACATCCGTAACTTGGTATGTATGGTCGAATAATAAGCCATGGATCACGTGTTCGCCAAGATAATGACCATTTACATGGTAACGCTTTCCCAGGAAACCATAATCCCCTTTTCGCATACGGCAAACAAACGGACTTAACTTGGCGCTTTTAAAACCAGCGGTCATAGTTTCCCGGGCATCTGACACCGATGAAAACCCATCGATGATATTGATCATGGTATTGTTTACCGGTATCCTAAACGCGTTCAGGATGGCGCCAAATGCAAATATCTCGGCTTCGGCCCCGCTGGAAGTATCCCGTAAAATGATCAATGTATCTTTTGCCTGCTGCTGTGTACTGGCTTCAAACGGCATGTGTCGGTTTTCAGGCGTTGAAAGTAAGAAGTTTTCATAGTAATCAATCCTGTTATATAAAAGCTAACGATTGTTAACTATTAGGCGTAAAACAGTAAATTTGCCATCTAGCTTTTATGTATGGCCTATTCTCTCAAAAACAAAGTACGCATCGTTACCGCAGCCAGTCTGTTTGATGGACATGATGCGGCCATCAATATCATGCGCCGTATCCTGCAGGCCAAAGGTGCCGAGATCATTCACCTCGGTCATAACCGCAGCGTGGCGGAAATCGTTGAATGTGCGATAGAAGAAGATGTGCAGGGCATCGCTATTACCAGTTACCAGGGTGGTCATGTAGAGTTTTTCCAATACATGAAGGACCTGCTCGACCAGAACGGTTGCGGGCATATAAAAATATTTGGTGGCGGTGGCGGTACTATTTTACCGGAAGAGATCAGGGCGCTGCACCAATACGGTATTACCCGTATTTACAGTCCTGATGATGGCCGCAAAATGGGACTGGAAGGAATGATTGAAGATGTGATCATGCAATGTGATTACAGCTTGAATGGTAACGGCGATCATGCATCTGTCATGACATTGCCTGAAGTAAAAGATGTCCGCAAAGTAGCCAGGCAGATCACCAATGCCGAAAACGGAATACCATCAACAGAACCAGTAACCGGTAAAGAGCAAGCGGCAACAAAGATCCCCGTTCTCGGAATAACCGGAACAGGCGGTGCGGGTAAAAGCTCGGTTACAGATGAAATAGTAAGAAGATACCTGCATACATACCCGGATAAAACCATTGCGGTGATATCTGTTGATCCTTCGAAGAAAAAAACCGGTGGCGCTTTGCTCGGCGACAGGATACGGATGAATGCCATATCCAATGGACGCGCATATATGCGCAGCCTCGCTACGCGGGATGATAACACCGCACTCAGCGCACATGTACAGGATGCGATCGATATCTGTAAGGCAACCGGGTTTGAACTGATCATCCTCGAATCGGCAGGTGTGGGACAGAGCGACGCATCTATCCTGGATTATTGTGATGTGAGTTTATATGTGATGACTCCTGAATATGGTGCCGCATCGCAACTGGAAAAGATCAATATGCTGGATTATGCGGACCTGGTATGTATCAACAAATTTGATAAAGCCGGTGCATTGGATGCATTGCATGATGTAAGAAAACAATACAAACGGAACCATAGTTTATGGACAGCCAAAGACGATGAACTACCCATTGTTGGAACCATTGCGGCACAGTTCAACGATGCCGGCGTAAACAGTTTGTTTGAAAAAATAATCCATACGATCGAAACCAAAACCGGTAGTTCTTTTTCCGGAACGGATGCGTCGGGGAATAAAGAGGTAGCGCAGTTCACGACGGCAACAAAATCGCAGATCATTCCGCCCGCCCGGGTGAGGTATTTATCTGAAATATCTGAAAGCAACAGGAGCTATGATCAATGGGCAACAGAGCAAGCGGTGATCGCTACAAAATTATACCAGTTAAACGGTGTGATACAAATGGTTGGTTCCGATGCATCAAAAAACATATCGGAACTAAAGTCTGTAAAAGAACATTTTGAAAAACAATTGCATCAGGATTGCCGGAAGCTGATTGATGAATGGCCCGGAACAGTTAAAAAGTATAGCGCCGACTTTTTTGAATACAGCGTTCGTGATAAAGTGATCAAGCAACCACTGACAGCAACATCATTGAGCGGAACAAGAATACCTAAAGTTGTTCTCCCAAAGTACAATGACTGGGGTGATATACTCCGTTGGCAGTTACAGGAAAACATACCCGGTGCATTTCCATTTACTTCAGGTGTATTTGAATTAAAACGGCAGGGCGAAGATCCTACAAGAATGTTTGCTGGAGAAGGTGGACCAGAAAGAACCAATAAACGGTTTCATTATGTATCGCTTGGTCAGCCGGCTATCCGGTTATCTACCGCATTTGACAGTGTCACTTTGTATGGGGAAGATCCTGATCACCGTCCTGATATCTATGGAAAAGTAGGTAACAGCGGTGTGAGCATAGCTACGGTAGATGATGCCAAAAAATTATACAGCGGTTTTGATCTATGTGATCCCAAGACATCTGTCAGCATGACCATCAACGGACCTGCCCCGATATTGCTGGCATTTTTTATGAATGCGGCAATTGATCAGCTCTGTGAAAAATGGATCGAAGAAAATAGTAAGTGGCCGGAAGTAAAAGCCTATATCAAACAGAAGTTTGCATCGGTTCCACACCCCGTTTACTATAATCCTTCAGCGCCTGAACGTTTACCGGAAGGAAATAGTGGCCTGGGATTGCAATTGTTGGGTATCAGTGGTGATGAAGTATTACCCGCAGATGTATATGGAAAAATAAAAGCGGAAGCGCTCTCACAGGTTCGCGGAACAGTACAGGCGGATATCCTGAAAGAGGACCAGGCGCAGAACACCTGTATTTTTTCTACCGAGTTTGCCTTGAAAATGATGGGGGATGTACAGTCTTATTTTATCGACAATAAGATCAGGAATTTTTATAGTGTCAGCATCAGCGGTTACCATATTGCAGAAGCGGGCGCAAATCCTATCACACAGCTCGCATTCACCTTGTCGAACGGATTTACTTATATAGAGTATTACCTGAGCCGGGGAATGAACATCGATGATTTTGCACCCAATCTTTCTTTTTTCTTCAGCAATGGAATGGATCCTGAATACAGTGTGATAGGCCGTGTGGCCAGGCGTATCTGGGCCAAAGCCATGAAGTATAAATACAAGGCAAATGACCGGTCACAAAAACTGAAGTACCATATCCAGACAAGCGGCCGTAGCCTGCACGCGCAGGAAATAGATTTCAATGATATAAGAACTACCCTGCAGGCATTGTATGCGATCTATGATAACTGCAACAGTTTGCATACAAATGCTTACGATGAAGCCATTACCACACCTACGGAAGAAAGCGTACGCAGGGCCATGGCCATACAACTCATCATTAACCGTGAGTTGGGAACAGCCGTTACGGAAAATTTCATGCAGGGAAGTTTTGCGCTGGAGGAAATGACCGACCTGGTGGAAGAAGCGGTATTATCAGAATTTGACCGTATCACAGAACGTGGTGGTGTGTTAGGAGCCATGGAAAGAATGTACCAACGTAATAAAATACAGGAAGAGAGCCTGTATTATGAAACATTGAAACATACCGGGGAACTGCCGCTAATTGGCGTGAATACTTTTCTCAATAAGAAAGGAAGTCCGACAATATTGCCTGGAGAAGTGATCCGTAGTACCACCGAAGAAAAAGAGCAGCAGATACATAACCTCCAGGCTTTCTGGAAACGGAATGAAACAAAAAACAAGCAGGCGTTGGAAAACCTGAAAAATGTTGCCGTAACCAATGGTAATATTTTTGCTGAGCTGATGGAGGCGGTAAAACACTGCTCACTCGGCCAGATAACACATGCGTTATATGAGGTGGGCGGACAATATCGGAGAAATATGTAATTACAGCGCCAATTCAGTATTTTAGAGCCGATTAAATAAGTAAACAATGCGGGAAAAGATAGTTTTGCTGGTTATTGCGGTGGCTTCTGTAACAATGCTTTCTGCCCAGACAAGAAAGTATGACAGTACTATGAAAGTAGGTAAAGTAGGATACCGCGTGTATTCCAACAACAAGAATGAAGATAAGAATATGGCTACTATTGCCCCTGTTGGTTTTAATACAAATAGCCGTGAGGCAACGATAGAGATTAGGGGAAGAATAACCAAATCGGAAGTAGATGACCTTAACCGGGACGGGTTTCCTGATTTGGTGATCTATATTTTTAACGGGGTAAAGAATATTGGTACCGTTATAGGCGTGAGTTCAGAAAAAAATGAAGGTATTGCACCGATCTATTTCCCGGATATAGTGGATGATCCAAAATTACGCGTCGGTTATAACGGCCAGGACCAGTTTTCACTGATGGAAGGAATGCTTTTACGGCGGTTCCCGCTGTATTCAACAGGTGATTCTGCAAATATCAAACCAATCGGCATCATGCGCCAGGTAATGTATTCGGTAGTGCCGGATGAAAAAGGAATGCAGAAATTTAAAGTGAGCCGTACTTACGAGTTTGCGAAACCCTAGTATCTGTTAATGCTTATTTCCCCGAAACGATCACAATTTTTGTAACAACCGTTTCGCTGCCTTTATCATTACGGGCAATCACGAGATAAATTCCTGAAGCAACCTTATCGCCTTTATAGTTACGTCCATTCCAGATAGCTTGTCCACCCAATGACCGGCCCTGGTATACCAACCTGCCATTCAATTCAGTGATCTTTACAAGCGAATTATCCGCCAATCCACGTATGGCTATTGTTCCATTATAACCAGGCGGCACCGGATTGGGGAATACAAGTATGTTCTGATGTGTACTGCCACCTTCTGTAGCGGTACTCCGGAAACTGCATATACCATTAAAACTGGCCATAAATACTTCGCCGGTAACGGGATCTACGGCAATCTTTTTTACATCATTGCTAAGTAAAGGACTGTTTTCCTCCGTAAAACGGTAAATGATCTTCTCACCATCAGGAGAGATCAGCCAAACACCATTTTTTGTCCCGATCCATTTCCTGTTGGCGCCATCAACGGCCATGCATTGTACGATCTCGTCTTTAAAGAGTAATCCTGTAAAGCGGTCCTGTTGTACAACAGGGAGAAGCGCATCACAACTTTGCGGACCGAAAACATCTGCGTTACATTGAATAATGCCAATCCCTTTATCGGTACCTACCCAGATAAAACCATTTTTTTCTTTTAATATACAGAGTACATTATTGCTGGGTAGGTTTCCATTGCCTACACCTTGCCGATAAAATTTCCATCGATCATCATTGGTATTATCGACACTTTGGCCATAATTGTAACAGAATAAGCCATTGTCTTTTGGGCTTACGATCCATAGTTGATCCAGGTCGTCCGCCACGATCTGGCTGACTGCATTTTCAAGATGGGGAAAAGGAATAGAGAAAGCTTTCCATGCGCCATCTGTTTTGCGCACATGCAGATTCTGCGCAGCGCCATAATTACTCACCCATAATTGATTTTTCTGATCAAAGGCCAACCCGCTTACCCGGTAGCTTGTAGGGTCGCCGATAGCCGGTTGTAAACTGCTGTTATTTTTTTTATAGATGGTGGGTTGTACACTCTCTTTAAAATTAACAAGACCACCACCGTAACTACCGGCCCATACACTACCGTTTACGGGGTCGATGGCTAAAGAAATAAAATCGAGAACTGAATCAAGAGCAGGTGTATTAAAATATCCTTTGTAGTTCCATAGGTCTTCCTTGTACGAATAAACACCATTCCTGTTATATTGATAATTCCATGCGTTGTTTACGCTTCCGGCGGCGACAAAAAGGGAACGATCATGAAATGCCATATCACCGTCAGCGCTACCCAAGGGGCCATTCGGAATAAATCGCTCAACTGAATTGCTGAATTTTGAAAGACCGCCAAACTGATCCGCCACCCAACTAATTCCATTATCCAGTAAGGCAGATTTGGGGAAAGAAATGATACCGCTTTGAGCGATTGTTTTTTCTATTATACCGGATGTGTTAAGGATAATGACCCTTGCATTTCCGGCGGCAGTTCGTTGGCAAACAGATATCTTGTTTTCGGAAGAGCTGATATTTGTGATCGGCCACGCAGCGTCGGTGTATAATACACTCCAGCTATTACCATTACGGATGAACAAAGAATCGTTTTTTTGAGCAACTGTCTTGTTGTTTACAAATACAGTGTTTGCGACAGAACCAGCAGAAAGACCATTAGATCCGCTTAGGTTTTGCCAGTTGGTATAGTTGGATATATCCGGATGGTTAATTGATATTGTTTTCAAACCTTCTTCCGTAGCTGCATAATAAAAACTGCCATCGCTACAGAACCCATTTACAGATACCTGGCCACCATTGTTTCCAATAAACCATGTATCCCTGATCTCATATTTAGTGAGGTTAACAACGATCACACCAAGTCCTGTAGACAGGTATGCAAAACCCTGGCTGCAAAAAATATGATTGATGGTTTTATTGCCTGTGATGGTACTTCGCTTAATATCACCAATATTTTTTACCGTATTGCCTTTTAAGACATCCAGGTTGCTGTTAGTATAGGCAATCAGAAGTTGCTGTGAGTTAGTGTCCCACCCAATACATTGTACACCCATATCATTAAGGCCTGTTACCTTGCTATATCTCGTAATATCCTGATCGGCATCTACAGAAAAAAGATTGGTTGCCGTTGCGCAATACAGCATGTCGCCTTTAACTACCTGTAGCGTTTGTTGGTAATTAAGATGCTCTCTCCATTGACCGATTGGAGGGATTGGGTTCTGCGCAAAACCGGCATTAATAATTACGGGAAAGATAATTGCAACTGCTACCGATTTTTGAAATAAGCCAACTATCCCCGGTTTTGTGAGGCTGTTTGATAAGCGGGAAAGTATGGAAAGAAGGAGAAGCATGTTATTAAAGAATAAGCACTTCAATAACATACTGTGGAAAGATCAGATGTTTACAATGCCATTCTTAATAGCAAAGATAGCGAGGCCAACGCGGGTTTTCACGTCCAGTTTTTTGAACAAGTTATCGCGGTAGGTATCGATTGTGCGGGGACTGAGGCACATTTCATCGGCAATTTCTTTATAGGTCTTTTCCGTGCATATCCATTTCAGGAAACTTATTTCATTATCACTTAGGTTGCTCAGCGTAAAACTATCGCTGTCAAATACTTCTTCGTGATTGATATAGTGCATCAGTTTACTGCTCACGAGTTCGTTGATAAAATAGCCGATATCGCGGATACTGTCCAATGCTTCTTTGAATACTTTAGGTTTACTGTCTTTCAGGATATAACCACGAGCCCCGTTTTTAAGCATACGAATGATAGCTGTATCATTTTCCAGCATGCTTAATACCAAAACTTTGGTCTTGGGTAAATTGGATTTGATCCACTGGGAGGTTTCATAGCCATCCATTTGCGGCATGGTGATATCCAGTAAAACAATATCCGGGGAGGTTTTGGATGATTTGATCTTTTCAATGAATTGCTGGCCGTTATTAGCTTCCATAACAACCTTATAACCTTCAAACGAATTGATCATTGCTGCGAGACCGGTGCGTAACAATTCATGATCGTCTACTAATGCAACAAAAGTCATACAGTTAGCATTTTTGGTCTGATGTATAAAGTTATGACTGTTCCTTCACCCGGCGTACTTTTGATATTAACATCTGCATTGATTGTTTTGGCCCTGTTTGCAATATTCCGCAATCCGATACCTGATCCGCTTTCCTTTAAAACTGCGGTATCAAATCCAACTCCATTGTCACTGATCCTGACTGTTGTAACCGCTGGTTCGCTGTTAATGTCAACATCAATTGTATCTGCGGAAGCATGTTTAATGATGTTATTGATAATCTCCTGTATCATCCTGTAAAGAATGATATCCGTATTCACATCTAATATATGAAAGTGATCCGAAGCGGCAAAAGAGGTGTGATACCGTCCTGTTTTTTCCAGGGAAAATAACAATTGCCGGATGGATTCTATTATACCAATATTATGAATCCGGTTGTTTTGTAGATTATGGCTAAGATCGCGAAGGTCTTTGATGGCTTTACCGAGTAAATCATCTGTCTGTTCCAGTTTCTCACCTGAAAAAGAATCGCCAAATGTATTCAGGTTAAGCCTTACAAGACTTAGCACCTGTCCGATATTATCATGAATTTCCTGGCTGATATAAGCAAAGGTCTGCTCTTGTATTTCCAGCTGGGTTTTCAGCAGGGTCTGCTCATAGCGATTCTTGAGTTCTTCTTTTTCCTGTTTATTTTTTCGCTGTCTTCTAAGAAATACAAAAACCAGTAATAACAGGAAGCTGCCGATCAATACAAAAAAAACGGAAGCGACTACGATTGAGATGAGTATGTCTTCTTGTTGTTCGGGCATAGGTAAAAGGCGATGCAGAAGGAGGTATATAAGATAACGTTCAGGCTTTGAGTTATATTTTTATAAATCTCTTTTCCTTGAGCCTGCAAATCATTTGAGAGTAAGTAGTCTAAAAGGGCATTGATAATAACAGACCCAAGGTAAAAAATAAGTAGCCCTGAACAGATCCAAAAAAAAGGTTCTTTAGCCAACTGGTGTTCTACTCTCTCAGGTAAAATAGATTCATAAAAAAAACAACAACAAAACACTACTATAAAAAAAGACCCCAATAAAAACGTATAAGAATGAAACTTATTTAACCCCTGAATTAAAATTAAGTTAGCAATAACTAATACTGCGTATGTAGGTATAAAAGATAAAACGAACCTCTTTAACACCCTTTTATATAAAAATAAGTAGAATAAATAAGCGTAAAAGAGAAACTCAAAAGTTGTGAAGATATTATACATGGCAAACTTGCCAAACCCCTTTGGAAAAGTACCCCAACGGCCCAAAAATTCAACTATTACTGTTAAAAGTAAAAAAGGAATAAAATATAATATTAATTTATTCCTTTTTAAAAAATATAAAATAAGCGAAGCTAGGAGGCAAAAAATCTCAAAAAAAGTAGAAATAGAAATTTGCATATTCAAGTCACCTATGGAAACATTTCACCATGGTTTAATGATTGTGACTCTTTTTCACTATTATCATCATCATTTGTTCTTACATTACCACTATTCTTCTTCTTGTTATTATTACCAGTAAAAAATACAGTCAAACGGCCATTATCAGTCCATTTTGGAGCCGGCGCACCTTTTCCATAAACACCGAAATTTACATAGATGATATCAGCTTTATTTTTCTTCTGTAAATTGCTGATAAAACCAGCTAAATCTTTTGCGGAAAAAGCAACTTGCAACGTCTGGTCTTTACCATTATATTTCGTTGTGAAATTTTTCTGCAATGCTTCTGCATACGAATTATCAATTGAACCAGCGAAACTTCCATTTCCTGCTTCGCTTTTGATAGCGACACTTTCCGCATCAGCCGTAGTGGTTTCTTCAGCTACTGCGCTTTCTTTCTGGCATCCGACGAATAGGAACGTGACTACCAAAACAAGTAGCAATACACTGCTGATAAAAGAAATTTTTTTCATAACGATCGGTTTAAAATCAACCATTCTTAAGCCCTTAATAGTAAAAACATACTGTACTGCAAGGTAATGCATATCGAACTTTTGTCTCAACCTAATTTTAACAAAAACCGTGTATGTAATACAAATTATTGATTATCAGCTATAAATAAGAATTAGTGAGTAAAAAAACGGTGTTTTCAACGATGAAAAAACCGTTAAAACACCGGCTATTAAGCGCAATATTTGCTTTCTGGCAATCACCATTATCAATCAAAAACAGGTGTAAAAAGGAGATCTACGCAATAAAAAGCGTAGAAATACGCTGTTTTATTGGGCATTGCGAAGGTTTTCTCTATGCTTATTTTCTATTAGCAAGGTATTTCATGATGGCTGATCGATTTACCAGCCAGATTAGGAGCAATACAACGATCGCCGAAATGAATGTGCTGGCCGACGGGACTGCCCGTACAAAAATGTGTTGAGCCATCAGCCATTGATACAGTAGGTATTGTAATACACAGATCAGCATCAGTGATAAGCCAATTATCCAGACGTTAACCGGGAAGAATTGTCGTACCAAAAAACGACGCAATTGCCCAGGAGATGCCCCTAAGGTGACCAGGAGTACGATCTCTTCTTTACAGGACGCGATTGTCAGTTGAATAAATAAGGTAAAGATCAGCATGGCAAAAACAAACATGACCGCTCCCGTAACCCATGCAATGTTTACTACGATATCCACTACCTGCCGGTACCGGCTAAAGCGAGTCTTATCAGCATCTGTAGCCAACCCTTTTTGGGTAAGGTATTGTACCAGTTGCGGATTTCCCGGATCTTTTGTTTTAATGATTACCCTGGATGGTTTGATATCAGGGTTCTTTGCCATGCGGGTATTACCCCATTCCATAAACTCCTGTGGCACCAGCAATGAGGATATCCTGTCGCTGAAACCGACGACCCGCCCATTAAAACTGGTCATGCCATTGTCTCCATATACATTGATACGGAACATGATCATCTTTACAACTTCGGGCGTTAATTGCGGTAGGTTTTGTGAAAAAGAAAACTGGAAGTTGTAAAAATCCAGGAACATATTAGGGGCAATAATGGGCACAAATGACGCTGACTCATCCCATTTCCAGTCTTTGCTGTTCACATCAATAAAATCACCGGGCACACTTTCAAACGCGATATCCGTAAAAAAAGGGAACCGGTCACTACTGCTTTGTATAGATGCTTTGAAACGGCTTGGCGTAAGCAACCCGACAGATTCTACAAAAGTCTGCTTCTTGATATCGGTTAACTCTTCAACTGTTAACCCGGTAGCCCCGAGGTTTTGGTCAGTTAGTTCCTTGTTCAACACAAGAAAATTAGCAACACTGTCCTGGTTGCTTTTGCTATGTAACAGATCATTGTAGTTAGCTTGTATCTGAACGGCCCCCAATATCAGCAACATGGCAACCGATAATCCAATAAAAGCCATATAAAACCGTTTCCGCCCGGCACCGGTACGAATGAGTTTTTTTAACAGCTTATTCAATGAGTCCATGCTTCCTGTTTATAACTGATAATGTTTGGTATAAGAAAAATGATCATCCTCATCCAGGTCGGTGATCAAAAAACCGGCGTTTCTTTTCGTACACTCTTCTTCGATCAACGAAGCTGCCCTGCGTGTATTTTCTTTATCCAGGTGACTGAATGGTTCATCCATCAGGAGCCATGAAAAGGGTTGGATCAGTGACCTGATGATGGCTAAACGTTGCTGCTCACCATAACTGCAGATAGCTGCGTTTTGCTCAAGTACATGCGTTACGCCTAAGCGGTCAGCCATCATATCTATTATGTCACTATTATAGTAAGGTATTTGCAAAACACGGTTCAATTCAATATTCTCCCGACCCGTTAGATTAGGGAACAAGCGAAGGTCCTGGAAAATGACACTTAGTTTTTGCTGGCGTATTTCTGCCAATGCATCCCCCTGTAATTCTTTGGTGGAAAGATTGTCAAACTGAACGATTCCTTCGTAATCATATCGCAGCTTGTAAATAATATGTACCAGTGTTGTTTTGCCACTGCCGCTCGGCGCTTTGATCTTTACACGGTCTCCCTGTTGGAGTACAAGCGAGGTGCTCCAGATATCAGACCGTCTGTGTTGCAGCCGGTCTTTTAACGGAATCGGCATCAGCTGTTCAAACGCTATCGTCATAAATAATATTCTGTGTCGAAATTAACCGGTAAATGAAAAAGTCCTGCTTCTGGCAGGACTTTTTCATGTCCAAAACGGATATTAGTTTGCCCTTATGATAGCAGGAACGCCACCGGGAAATAATTTCTCCTGTACCTCTGCTTCTTTCTTTGCCTGTAAACGCATGTCTACAGCAATATCTGTAAAAAGACGTGTGAGGGTTACCAGGCTATTTTGTTTTTGATCCTGCATTCTTACTTCAAAAGCCGCTTTTACGCTTTTGCCATCAAAAGGATCTGCACTGCCGATAACATCTTTAAACGTTTCTTTTGTTGACACCAATGAACGGTTGTATCTGCCTGTTGAATCTTTTATGAAAGTTGACAGTGTATTGGCAATGTCGAAATAGAATGCGCTGGTCTTACCTTTGAATTGAGCGATAACATCTTTATCTACCACTGATTTTCCGTTTCCTGACATGTATTGTATATAAGTAAGGGAATCACTGGCAACAACAAGGTTGTTTGCATCAGCAGCAATATACATGCCTGTTATTGAAACGATAGCGGCTCCTTTGTAACCACTTTGGGTTTTTACCAGTACACCCATCTCAACACACTTATCCATGATCTTGTTGAAGCTGGCTTTGTCTCCAACCGGCGCATGGAAAATCATTTTACCCCATGGCTTTTTACTGATCATGCTTCTTTCATCAGTTTTCATTTGAGGTTCTACACCGGCCATGCCAAGATCGGATACAACAAGTGACATATCGCCCTTGAATGCTTTGTAAATTTCCTGGCTGGTGATGCCGCTTTTTTGCAGGAACGCATTTACAAAACCTTCTACCTCGAGTTGTTTTAATAATCCACCGATCATTTCAGGGTTAAATGCAAAAAGCATAAAACCATTGATATTGGATGATGGATATTTTTCAATCATAGAGAGATCAACAGTACGCCCGGAGTATTGTTTTAACAGGTTGCTTAGCATGGGATTTGTAAATGAGGTAGCTTTTGCAACGATCTTTCCTTCTTCAAAATTCAATGTACTCGTGGTATAGTTGTCTTTTAAGAGTTCTTCCAGTTTTGGAATCTGCATGGGCATCATGGTTAAAGCACTCAATGAACTGTTGGAACTGGAGAACATATAACCATCCGCTTTTTCTTTGAACATACCTGTGAATACGGGTACATCAGCCATCGACTCAGATTCTTTCTGTGTAAAATAGCGGGCTACCTGTGCTTTTAATTCTGCTGTATTGTTGGTATTGCCGGACGGTCTTTCAGTATCCATATACACGGTGTCTACCACGAATTTTGGTGTGTGCGTGTAATGCGTTACAATAACATGTTTGTCATTCCATGCAAGTACAGTTCCTTTTTCAGTCATCTGGTAACTGTAATTGGCTTCTTTGTGAATGACGCTGTCTTTTGTGTGTTTTTGTTTTTTGAGGTATGCTTCCAGTTTGGCGGCATCATCCAGGTGTCCCAATACGCTGAATGTTATCGCGGTACTTTTGTCGGGATGTGTTTTTTGCTGCATGAAGAGGAACAGTTTTTCATCCCAGTTGATACCGGCATTTTTCCTGATCTCTTCAAATTCTGCCCTGTCTTTGGAGTCTACAGGTTCATTGTGGAACAAACGGGCAATCAGGCTGTCAATGCTGATACCTCCTTTTTGTAATTTGTCCTGTACCTGTTTTGCATCAAGCACAAATACAAGGTTTGCATCCTTGGGAATGTACTTTGCCTCTTTGGGAGTGTTGTTTCTACATGATGTAAGGATCACTGCCACTAACAGTGCTCCTGTAAGGGAACGTAATAATGATTTCATAAATAGTTGTTCTTATCTCAGATACTAAGATAGAACAACTGACCCATACAGCATACGGGGAAATTACCGTATTATGGACCGGTAAATAGCTTCCTGGATATTGGGACGCACGCTTAACTGGCCCAGTTTATTGTTATTGCGGGTTGGCGTTACCCTATTTGACAGAAAGATATATACCAGGTTATATTTGGGATCCACCCAAACACAGGTTCCGGTAAAACCGGTATGCCCGAAAGTTTCAGGAGATACGCTGGCTGACGGGTAAGGAGGCTCCTTTCGTGTGTCATTGTCTTTTTCAGGTTTGTCAAACCCCAGGCCCCGGCGGCTTATAGAACTATTATACGAAGTGAATTTGTCTACGGTCGCTTTTTGGAGTAAACGGGTGCCATTCAATTCTCCGCCATTAAGCAGCATCTGGTAAAGCTGCGCCAGGTCATAAGCATTGCTGAACAGCCCGGCATGACCTGCCACGCCGCCAAACATGGCCGCGCCTTCATCATGTACATCACCGCGCATCATCTGTTGACGGAAATGTTTTTCCTCTTCAGTAGGAACGATCAGGTCAACAGGCACCAGTTCCCTTGGACGGAAAGTGGTAGTAGTCATTCTGAGCGGGATGTAGAATGTTTCGCGTACATATTCATTTAACGGCTTACCACTTACGGCCTCTACTATCTTGCCTAAAAAAATAAAATCATTATCACTATAAACATATTTATCGGCAGCTGTGAGTTTGCTTTGCAGTATCCTTTTGTATAAAGTATCCTGCCAGTCGTTGCGTACATACATATTTTCGGCTACCCGGTATTGGTGACCGGCATCTTTTACCGATGAAAAAACCTGTGGAAAAGGTTTACCGGTAACCGTGTCGATCACCTCTCTGTAAAACGGAATGAATGGATAAAGCCCTGCCTGGTGCAATAAGATCTCTTTCAGTCTCAGTGGGGCTTTATCTGAACCTTGTGTCCATGGTAAATAGTCGCCGAGTGTTTTGTCGAGATCTATTTTTCCTTCTTCGTACAATTTCATTACAGAAACTGTGGTGGCAGAAATCTTGGTTACAGAGGCAAGATCATACACCATGTCTTTGTTGATAGGCTCCTGTTTGTCGAAATTGGTATAACCGAATGCTTTGTGATAAGCCAGTTTCCCGTTTTTAGCTACCAGCACCACGCAGCCAGGCATAGCGCCTTTGGTAATGGCATCAGTGGCAATGCTATCTATTTTACCAAGTGATTCTGTGTTCAGTCCAACAGAGACAGGATCAGCCGGTGCGAAATAGCTGTTGTAAACGATACCATCACCAAACTTCAGGTTATCGGAAACGCTTACGGGTAATTTACCCTTTGGCTGGATCGTTCCTTCCAGTAATTTAACAACTGCTTCCTGGGTAAGCTCGTCATCTTCATAAGCGGCAACCAGGTTTGATGGCTTGCTGATGTATTTGATGGCATACGGGTTTCCAAAGACCAAACTGATGGTATTAGATTGCTGCAACTCATTTAACAGGTAAATGGATGCATTGCTCAGGCCGTAATTATTAGCTGGTCTGCGGCTATAGTTATGCAGACCCACAATAATTATATCATAATTCTTTTGTTTGAGTGTATTGATCAGTTGTGACGCGGAAGCATTATCGCTTTTATCAGCAGGTATGATACTGGTTTTATCATCCATTAACTGTGCGCCCACCTGCGCTTTACTTCCAAACACATATACATCAGCATTGTACTGGTTTTTCATTTTTGTGCTGATCATATTGGCACCGGCTGCACCGATACTTACATAAGCTATCTTTTTACCAGCCGTAATCGGGAAGATAGAAGCATTGGGCTTGTTTAATAATGTCAACGCATTTTCACTTACCAACGATCGGATGGGATTTGTTTGTGCATTCAGGTCTGATAAAAGGTTTTCGATTTGAACGGGTACTACTTTATTAAGACCAAGATGGTATTTTGCGAGCAGCACTTTTTTTACTTTGGCATTGATATCATCCCAGGTTAAACGACCTGCTTTGATGGCTTCTTTTACTTTCTGGATACTGCCCGGAATATCACCCGGCAAACAAAGCATATCATTACCCGCAATCAGAGACATTACAGATGCATCACCTTTGGGAAAAAATTTTGCCACACCCTGCATTTCCAATGCATCCGTGAAAGTGATGCCCTTAAAGTGTAGGTCATTCCTCAAAATACCGGTCACATTCAGGTATGATAAAGAACTTGGAAGGTTTGGTGTCGTATCAATAGCCGGAATAGCAAGGTGTGCGGTCATAATACTTCCTACGCCTGCTTTGATCAACTCATTAAAAGGATACAATTCAAGATTGTCGAGTTGTGAACGACTCTTTGCAATAAGCGGAAGATCATAATGGGAGTCAACCGCTACATCACCATGACCTGGAAAGTGTTTGGCAGTGGCCATTATACCCACATCCTGCAAGCCTTTCATGTATTCAACACCAAATAGAGACACTTTGTATTTGTCTTCGCCAAAACTTCTGTCGTTGATAACCGGGTTTAACGGGTTATTGTTCACATCTACATCGGGCGCATAGTTTACGTGCATGCCGAGGCGTTTAAATTGTTCACCAACCACTTTTCCAAAACGATAAATCAGTTTGGGATCCTGTGTAGCACCCATCATCATCTGGCGCGGAAAACTGATCACGCTATCGAGGCGCATACCAACACCCCATTCCGCATCCATGGCTATCATTAACGGTGTTTTAGCGATGGATTGGTACATATTAGTGAGCAATGCCTGTCTTACAGGGCCACCCTGAAAAAAACAAAGCCCACCTACATTGTATTTTTTGATCAATTCTGTTACTTGTGCCACATGATCAGGACCGAGGTTGCTGTGCGCGCGTATGATCATCAGTTGCGCGATACGCTGGTCCTTACTGAGTTTTCTGAATTTCTTCTTTACCCATTTTTTAGCTTCCTTGGTCTCTTCATAAAACTGTTGGGCCGATAATTTTGAGAAAGGCATTGCCAATAATAAAACAAGAATGTACAGGACTGTTTTTTTCATATCAGAAACTTGAGGCGCCAAGTTACTGATTCTATTGGTATTAAGACGGCGATGTAAGCTCTAAAATCTCTGTGCAACTCTGTGTCCTCCGTGCCTCTGTGGTAAAGCCTTCGCTGCGATCAATGAAGGATGTTCTTTACCACAGAGGTACGGAGGACACAGAGGTACACAGAGATTTGCAAAACAAAAGCCCCGGAGTGTATTTCCGGGGCCGTAAATATTTGTGAAAATTAAGAGGCTTGTTCTTCTGTACTTTCTTCTTCCGCTTCATCGAGTTTGGGTTCGATGTTATTTGCTTTGAGAACGCTATACCATTTGACCATTTTTTTCATGTCGCTGGCGTAAACACGGGCAAAATCCATATCGGGATAAGCTTTCTGAAAATAAGCTTTTACGGCTGCGGCATCTTTGTCTGAAGGCAGTTTTTCCGTGCTTTTATCCATTGCCTGGAACACTTCTACCAGGTTCACATTATCGCGTACGGTGTACACTTCAATACTCTCGAGGTGCGAAAAATTGTGGATACGACTGCTGACAAATTTGGTGGTATTGTCGTCAAGTGACCTCACAATAGCGCCATCGGTTTTACTTCCTACCAGTTCAAAAAGACCATTAAGACCGGTTACGGATATTAGTTTACTGTATTCCATATTTCTGTTATTAAGAGTTGCAAAGTAAAGGGAAAATGGAGAAATACATTTCAGATATACCAATAACCGTTGTTTTTGAGAGGGCCCCATTCATGTCTTAAACCCCCAAAATAAGGGTTCATATACCCGAAAAACCCCTTTATCCAGTTTGTCCCCGGACAAATGGTATTTATCAATACTTTGTATGTAAATAACTGACAACATGAAAAAGATCTATCTGTTGCTATTGGTCTGTTTCTGTGTTACGGCATCCTTTTCACAACAGCCGGCGCCCTTACCCTGCTCTTCCAACCCTGTTTACCGCCAGTTTGATTTCTGGATTGGAGAATGGGAAGCATTTAATCCGCAAGGAAGAAAGGGAGGTGATAGTAAGATCGAACGCATACTGGATAGCTGTATCATCCTTGAAAACTGGACCAGCGCCAATGCGGGTTACCAGGGAAAAAGTTACAACACCTTTAATGCCATTACGGGCAAATGGCAGCAATACTGGGTAGATAATAAAGGAGGTGTTGCCGAATATTTCGATGGCCATTATGAGAATAATAGGATGATCCTGCAAACCGCCAACCTGAAGCAATCTGATGGAACGTATAAAATAATGAAGATGACATTTCATAACTTGAGTATAGAAAAGATGCGTCAGCACGGGGAAAGTTCAACAGATGGTGGAAAGACCTGGAAAACGGATTTTGATCTTGAATACCGAAGAAAAAAATAGTATCACCAAAATCAACGTATATGAGTTTTAAACATGCTATCAGTTGGTTCGAAATTCCATCAACTGATCTTGACCGTGCGCAGAAGTTTTACGAAACCATTTTTGGGGTTCAATTGGTCGTTATGGATTTTCCCAATATCAAAATGAGGATGTTTCCGCTGGAAGATATGATGGGTGTGGGCGGAGCAATCGTACACAGTGATGGGTTTCATAAGCCTTCGGCTACCGATGGGCCATTGATCTACCTGAATGGAAATCCTGACGTACAAAATGTACTCGATAAAGTAGAGGCTGCCGGTGGCCAAATACTGGTACCTAAAACAGAGATCTCACCCGATTATGGATATATGGCCGTATTTATTGATACGGAAGGAAACCGTATCGGGCTACATGCCGTTCCTGCATGAGAAAGTTCATTGTCTACTATTCAATCAACCTAAAACTAGCAAAATGAAAAAAATTTATTGCCTACTGGCTATGCTTGTGGCATTTGTATCGGTACAGGCACAGGATATTCCAGCGTCTGTGATCAAAGAACAACTGGTAAAAGATTGGGAAAGGGCCAAAACCTATACCAATGCTTATCTTACTGCCATGCCTGCCGATAAGTATGGCGCAAGAGCCGCCGACAGTATCCGTACCTTTTCGCAACAAATGCTGCACATGGCCATGGGTACTATCGGACTGGTAGCCAATGGAACCGATGCACAACGAATATTCCCTGGATTTAATATGGAAAGGTCGGCGAGCGCACAAGGCAAAGATTCTGTGAGCTATTATGTAAATGCGAGTTATGATTTTGCCATCAATGGCATTAAAAACATGGATGTATCCAAACTGGGAGACAAAGTAAAGCGGGGTAATATCGAAGAAACCAAACTGGTATGGATCATGAAAGCGTTTGAACACCAGACGCACCATCGCGGGCAATGCACTATTTATATTCGTGCGCAAGGGATCAAGCCGCCGAATGAAATGCTGTTTTGATTTTGGAATTGAATTTTTAATCTGCGAATCTGCGGCGAAAATTTTTGCCGCAGATTCGCAGATTTTTTTTGAAAACCAATTTCAAAATTTCCCAATCCAAAATTCCAAAATCTATAAAGGGAACATGCTTTTGTCGATGTTTGGAATGATGCGCAATGCGTTCTTGTAATACACTTTCTTGAGAATATCATCACTCAATCCCATCCCGTACATTTTCCAGAACGCGTGGTATTTTTTGTGATAAGGGAAATATTCATCCTCTGTTTCCAGTACACGGAAATAGGTGGCATATTCGGCAGGTACCCAACTGTCTTTGCCAAACAGGATCCTGTCCTGGTATTTTTCAAAGAATTTTTTAGCCATCCGGGGTTGTCTTCCCAATTCAGCTATCACCGCGCCGAATTCGATGTACATATTCGGGAACGAGTCGAGTAAGGTTCCAAGTTTTGCCAGGTCATTGGCATACCAGCCAAAATGCGCAGCGATAAAAATGGTTTTGGGATGTTTGCGGAAGATATTGTGTTGCTGCTGTATCAGTTCCTCCCATGGTGCAGGATCGGTGTTGCTTCTTTTTCTGCCGGCATGCGTGGCCAGTTCGAGCCATCTTTCATTTTTATCATCCATCGGGTCCCAGAAAGGTTTGGGGTCGGCGGTGTGGATCAGTACGGGTATTTTCAATTCCCCGCATTTTGCCCAGATGGCATCAAGATTAGGATCATCGATCCGTAATATTTTTCCATTATTGTCTTTGGATGTAAAGCCAAGGCTTTTGAAAACCTTTAAACCATTGGCGCCTGCTTTTACATCTGCTTCGAGTTGTTTAACCGCATTTTCTGTCCAGCCTGCCCTGCCCGCGCCATCAAATGCCACATTGGTAAACTGGATGATACGGTTGGGTGTTGTTTCTTTTACATGCTGCACCGCGCTGGCGATCGCATCGGGCGACTGAGAGGCCCTGCCGCTCAGGTTTACCATCAACTTCATATTCAGTTTATCCATCTCGCTCAACAATGCAGGAATGTTCATGGTGGCCATTCCCCATTGGTGATTGTGTACGTCGATAAAAGGAAATTTGGCTTTGGTAACAACGCGGCCGGGAACAACCAGTGTGGATGGCGGTTCATACGTTTCAAAATCCATTTTGTTTTGTGCGGACGCTGTCAGAGAGATAACTAATAAGAACAGGGCAAAAAATTTCTTCATGCTGTTAATTTTGAATGGACAAGCTAATTATCAAAAATGGTTTTATATAACCGTTGGTATATTTTAACGTTATGCAGGATTATCTGTCAAGGCCGCCTGTAAACGTGCCGAGAGTGTTTCAAAATCAGTATATCCTCTTGCCAATAGATGAAATTTACTTTCTGCAACCTGTAATAGTACAGCGGGATAGCCTGTTACCTGTAATTGCTTACACAACTGGAACTCGTAGTAAGCCTGTTCTTTATACTCCTCGCTTTTCAACTTTTCGTAAAATGGCTCGGGTTGGATGCTGTATTTTTCGAGGAGGTGGCGGTATGCTTCATTATCTGTGAGATCACGGCCCTCATAATGTAATGCGTATTGCAGATCGGCAGCAAATTCTACCTGTCTTCCCGGGTAATATTCTTTGAAAATACACATAGCGATCGCTGGTTTCTCCGAGTGGGGGTACCAGTCGCTAAGATCGGGGTGATTGATATGCCAGAGATAATCCTCACCAAATTTGATACCCGTATATTCTTCAACAGTTGGATAGGCTTTCTGGATAAAGCCGGCAGTAGCAGAGATGGGGACAGGGTTTTCGGGCAGTATCATCCCTCCCGAAAGCACTTCCGCCTGTAAAAGCGGGTGCTCCTCCGCCAGTTTTTTGATCACCGGGCTAAACCCATAACACCATCCGCAGTAAGCGTCGTAACAGTAGAATAAAACAGGTTCCATGCGGCAAAATTAGGAAAGAAAGTCTGTAGTCTGTGGTCTGTAGTCTGTGGTTGTTATTGGTTTTGTACATTTGCCAACAACTACAGACCACAGACTACAAACAACAAACATAACTCTATGCCCGGCTTTGAATTATTTGGTGAAGAAGAAAGAAAAGAAGTTAATGATGTGCTGGCAACAGGCATCCTGATGCGTTACGGTTTCGACGGACCGCGTAAGGGTAACTGGAAAGCAAAAGAACTGGAGAAAGCCATTACAGAAGTATTTGGCTGCGAGTATGCACAACTGACATCCAGCGGCACTTCAGCACTGACAACCGCTATGGCGGCATTGGGGATAGGTGCGGGTGATGAGATCATTATGCCCGCGTTTACTTTCGTGGCCAGTTTTGAAGCGGTGCTGAGTGTGGGCGCGGTTCCGGTGCTGGTTGATATTGATGAAACACTGACGTTGAAGCCGGATGCCGTTCGCGCTGCCATCACTCCAAAAACAAAATGCGTGATGCCGGTACACATGTGCGGCAGTCCTGCTGATGTAGGGGCCTTACAGCAGATATGCAGCGAACATAAACTGATCTTACTGGAAGATGCCTGCCAGAGCATCGGTGCCAAATACAAAGGAAAATGTTTGGGAACGATCGGCGATGCCGGTACTTTTTCATTTGATTTTGTAAAAACCATCACCTGTGCTGAAGGCGGTGTGGTGATGACGAATAAAGAAGATATCTATATCAAATCCGATGGTTACACCGATCATGGACATGACCATACAGGTGTTGACAGGGGAGCCGACCTGCACCCGTTCATCGGTTATAATTACCGGATCAGCGAATTGCATGCTGCCGTAGGACTTGCACAGATCCGTAAACTGGATACTTTTCTTGCTATGCAGAAAAAGAACTGCGCTGCATTACGCGCGCATCTTTCTGCGATACCTGAAATAAGTTTCCGTGTTGTTCCAGAAGGCGGGGAGGATAGCTGTACTTTTCTTTCCTGGTTCCTGCCTACAGAAGACATTACGAAGGCTGTTGTTGCCGAAATGAAAGAACAGGGGATACTGGCCGGAAGCTTTTACTGGTTTGTGAACAACTGGCATTATATCAGCAAATGGGATCACCTGAAACAGGCGCTTACACTGCATAATATCAATGATGAACAAAAAGCGGCACTATTGTCTTTGCAGGATAAAAAATTCACAGCGAGTGATGAGATCATGAGCCGTTGTATCTCTACTTCCATCAGTTTATTGTGGACGGAAGCGCAGATTAAAGAGAAAGGAGAAAAGATGGCAGCCGCTATTCAGAAAGTATTGAAACAGCAATTACAACAGGCATAATATGTCAAGGTTTGTTATACCAATTGATCCTGCAAAACAGAAGAAAAAGTTGGTGTGGGATTATATCACATTGGGAGTAGGGGTACTATTGGTTGTCACGACTCTTTTTTTTGACTGGCGACCGGATGATAATGAACGATTGCTTTCCAAAGTCATTAGGATTTTGTGTTTTACATTCCTGTCATGGAACTCGGCAACACGACTTTTTTCAAAAAGGTATCTTGTGTTTGCAGAGATCAACGATCAACATATCTCTTTCCGGATGACAGAATGGGGTTCCGATAAAGAACAATTAACCACTATTTCATGGGAAGATATCAAATGGATCAAACAGGAAAATGATTTTAGCGTATCTGTTTTCCAGGCAAGCAGTTTCAATGCAAATTTTTCCATCAAAATGTTTTTACGTGACGACCAGGAAAAAATATTACAGGAAATACAAGCGATAGCTGAAGCGAAACAGGTAAAACTGGTTAATTTTTCTGAGTTGCTTGTGTGGCAGGCCTGAGATTTTTTCCTTCCAACGTGTTCACATAATCAAGGCTGCCTAATCGTAAACGGAAAGGGATCTTCGTGGCCTTTTCTATCTGCCATTCTTTTTTACAGAAAAAGGGAAGACTGTTGGTATAATCATAAACAGGTAGTATCCTCACCGGTTGTGTTCTGAGGCTGTCGATGTTTTTTCGACTGCCTGCAGGCACAGCAGATAGCCGCTGCGCTCCCGCAAGGGACGCAATTAGCAATAAATTCACAAACAAACAAATCCGTTTCACCGCTGTGTTGCTTTGTTTTGTATGTAAATTTACGGCGTTTACCACAAAGCAGATTTTCAAATAGTGGTATGGTTTTTTTGTAATACCCATACCCCCAGTTATTATGTCACTTAACCAGTCATTACAGCAAAAATTACTGCAAAAACTGTCTCCCCAGCAGATTCAGTTGATGAAGCTGTTACAGGTACCCACCGCCAACCTGGAAGAACGGATCAAAGAAGAACTGGAAGAAAACCCCGCCCTGGAACAGGGAGAAGAAGGTCATGAAGACGAATATGGCGATGACATAACCGATGAATTTGACAATAGCTCCGACGATGATGCCGACCTTGATGGCAGCGCTGATGAATACGATAATGTTGATATCAGCGAATATGTAGTGGATGATGATGGCGAGATAGCCGACTACAAGATGAAGGACGACAACTACCCGGAAATGGATGATCAGAAAGTGATACCCATAAAGGTGGAGACGAGTTTTCATGAACTGCTGCTTAACCAGTTGGGTATGTTGGAACTGGATGAACGCAGCTTTAAGATAGCCGAGCAGATCGTGGGAAGCCTGGATGATGATGGCTACCTGCGAAGGGAACTGTCTTCTATTTCTGATGACCTTGCTTTCAGGCAGGGGTTATCAGTAGAAGAAAAAGAGATCGAAGTACTGGTAGACAAGATCCAGCAATTTGATCCGCCCGGCATTTGCGCAAGAAACCTGCAGGAATGTTTGCTGCTTCAGCTTAAACGAAAACTGGTGGAAGGGAAAAGCGTAACGCTGGCCATACAGATACTCAGCAAATATTTCGAGGAGTTTACGAAGAAGCATTACGAAAAAATACAACGCAGTCTTAACCTTACAGACGAGCAGATAAAGGAGGTGATCAACCAGATCATCAAACTCAACCCCAAACCAGGCGGCAATATCGGTGAGATCAACAAAGCAGAGAGTTATATCGTTCCTGATTTTTTTGTACTTAACAGCAATGGCAAACTGGAACTCACCCTGAATGCCAAAAATGCCCCCGACCTGCGGATCAGTGAAGGGTACCGCGATATGCTGAAGGATTATGACAAAGGCAGTAAAAAAGACAAGCGGCAAAAAGAAGCGGTGCTGTTTATCAAGCAAAAAATAGATTCCGCCAAATGGTTTATTGATATGATCAAACAGCGGCAGGATACACTGGTGAGTACTATGAGCGCGATCATGAAACACCAGCGCGAATTTTTTCTTACGGGCGACGAAACCACCATGCGTCCTATGATACTGAAAGATATTGCGGAGATCACCGGGCTGGATATTTCTACTGTGAGCCGTGTGGCCAACAGTAAATTTGTACAAACTGAATTTGGCACCTACCGTCTTAAATTTTTCTTCAGCGAATCATTGAGTACCGAAAGCGGAGAAGAAGTAAGTACACGTGAAGTAAAAAAGATATTAAGTGATATGATCGAAGCGGAGGATAAACGTAAACCGTTGAGTGATGAACTGCTGACTGACATGCTGCAGGAAAAAGGCTATAACATTGCGAGAAGAACGGTGGCCAAATACCGTGAGCAATTGAATGTGCCGGTGGCGAGGCTTAGAAAAGAACTTTGATCTATTGCCACAGATATCACAGATTACCACTGATTTAATCTGTGTTTATCTGTGAAATCTGTGGCTAAAAACAAAACACAAAATGGAACCATTAAGCGAAATAAAAAAACAACCGGCCTTGCTTATTGCATTTGCAAAGTTGGTTTCCTATGTGTTTCACCCATTATTTATACCTACGTATATTTTTCTTTTCCTGATTTTTCAGGTGCCGTATGAGTTTGCAGGAATTACTGTATGGCAATTGAAAATGCGGTTATTTGGATTGTTTTGGCTCACGGCTTTTTTCCCTGCATTTACGGTGTTCCTTTTGTGGCGCCTGAAATTCAGTGAGAGTATTTACTTAAGAACCCAGAAGGAGCGGATCGTGCCTTATGTCATCACGATGTTTTTTTACTGGTGGATGTATTACCTGAGCCGCAATTTTACCGATCAGCCCATCGTACTGAAATTCTTTTTTATGGGCATTTTTGCTGCAACCGTCCTAGGGCTGATACTGAATAATTATTTCAAGATCAGTTTGCATGGGATGGGTGTTGGTGGGGCATTGGCGGCGATTATCCTGTTTGCCATGTATTACCGGCTGCCGTTGGGATTGCCGATGAGTATAGCCACTTTGACAGCGGGTATTGTTTGTACCAGTCGTTTTTTAGTGAGCGACCATACGCAGAAAGAAGTATATGTCGGGGTTTTTACCGGGGCGCTTTGCCAGGTGGCGGCTTATTATTTTTTGATGTAGCGGATGTTTTCAACACAGAGACCCGGGTTAGCAGCAAATGTAGACAGACACCCCAAAAATGATAAAAAGTAACGAAGATTTAATAAAAAATATAAATAAGTTCATTAGGACTTATGGGCAAGACGAGCTAACAAAAAGTGGCGTGTCATTGAATACTTCCGAAAAAGACGGAAAATACTTTGGCTGTAAAATTGGACGCAGACATTATTGGTTGCTGTTCCAAGAAAAAAGAACTAACAGACCTGGAAAGTGCTTCATTCATCTTTATGACGACAAGAAGGACAAACCATCAGTTGTTCAGTTTACTATTGACAATAGTAATTTTCAAATTGAAAAGAATAAATTTTACTTAATCCAAAATCGTGGGACCACAATTGGTAAACGAATTTTAGGCTTTGAAAGTGAGTTCAAGTCTTTAATGTTAATTAATGGCTTTAACTCTGATAATATTGTTGCGAAGGGGGACTGTGTTAAACCAAACTATGCGGAGATTGTTGAACAAATCTTTTTCTGGTTAAAAATTCGAGTAAAGACAAAATTAAAACTTGAAGATAAATACAGAAATATTGAAGACAGGTCATCAGAGAATGAAACCGACCTCGACCTTGATGATGTTGGTGATATAGAAAGTAGAACAGAAGGCGGTAAAAAAGTGGTCATATCAGTTAGAAGCGAACGGGACAGTAGATGTAGAAATGAAGCAATAAAAATACACGGATTAAAGTGCAAAGGTTGTGGTTTTGACTTTGGAAAGAAGTATGGTAGCTGGGGGAAAAACTGTATTGAAGTCCATCATGTAATTCCACTTGGTAATGGAAAGCCAAGAGAGACAAACCCCAAGACAGACTTAACCGTAGTTTGTTCAAACTGTCATAGAATGATACACAAAAAAAGTAATATTACTTTGACAATTGAAGAACTTAAACGAAAGATAAAACCATAGCCGAAAATCATCTGCTACTAACATTGCATTGGCATTATGGCGGCTGACGGAACGCCGGTGCCCAACAGTAGCAAGAACTCAGCTTTGGTTCCAGCTTGACGTTATAAATTTGGCAGTAGAATAAATCATCGGCTTTTGTATCTTTAATCAGCAACAGTTCCCAGCTGACAGATCGCGGAATTCCGCCACAACGCCAATGCGAGAACGTTAACAGAGTGCCCTCTGCATTATCTCCGTGATCTCTGTGTTGAAAAAAATTCTATGATTTAGACAGGATACTATTTCTAAACAATATCAAAATCTGACACATCTCAACTTATCAATAGTAGAGTTACGGATTTTCAGAAAACCTTTATACGAAGCTGTCAGTTCCAATCCTCCCCGCCAGTTCGAAGCTGTTCTTAATTTGGAAACGTTTACATCATAACTGATACCGATACTCATTTGGTTGAATTCCATTTTTACCACGGGTATCACCGCATCGCCATAGCGAAGAAAACTGCCGAAGTAAAAAACAGGCGCTTCCTCATCTTCAAACCTTTCCGCAGAAATACCATACAGTACACCGCCAAGTAATTGCTGCATACCCGCCTGTGAATAATAATCTGCGAATGCGATCAGGTGGCTTCTTTCACCTACTTTTCCATGCAGACCCATATTCAGGGAAAGTTTAGCGGCCAGCACATTTTCTTTGGTAAACGTCATCGACCGGATGGTTGGTGATGTAAAATGCGAGAGTCCGGCAGCTATATAAAATCTTGCCTGGCTGTTTAATACGGTACTGAAAGCAAGACCGGTGCTGAGATCCCAGTAAGAATAGTTATTGTTAGCTATCGGTTGCATGGTAGGATTTGATGGGTTGAATGACCCTCCGGTGTACTGGTCGCCAAGTTTTAATTGTGTGATATCAAACTGGCTTGAAACGGGGCCGCCCATAAATGCGAGTGAGAGATAAGTGTCTTTGTCGCCACTTAATGATTTATGAAAATTGAGAGAAGGTAGTATCTGTGTTCTTTTTAAACGGATATCGCCCGCGCCATCCATACTCATCTGCGTGCCGATGGTCAATACATCATGTTCATTCTTTAAAGGGATCTTATGTTCAATGCTTAAAGAAGTCGTACGGAAAGGAACGGTGATGCTTGACCACTGGTCGCGGTATGCCATGGAAACCCTGATATCCCCATTGAAAAGTCCCGATAAGGCGGGATTGCGCAACAATGGCTGTTCGTAAAACTGTGAAAAACTGAAATCCTGCGCGGAGATCTTCACAGTCGTTACAACAATTAAGAAGAATGATATGTAAAGTTTCTTCATCATTATTTGATTATGGCCACATTACCTTTATATGTATTGGGTGTTCCTTTTTCACAAACCACTTCACACACATATACAAATACATCCGGTGTGGCTGCTTTGCCTTTGATCTTTCCGTCCCATCCGCTGGAAGGATCGCCTGGTGAGAAATTTGATTTCTCAAACACCATTTCACCCCAGCGGCTGAATATGCGGAAACTCTTGATCAGTTTGATGCCTTTTCCCTGAACATATACTTTGTCATTAATGCCATCGCCATCGGGAGTGAATGCATTGGGAATAAATACTTCTGTGGTAGGACAAAATGTTTTGATGCAAAGCGTATCACTGCTGACACAGCCAAAAATATTGGTGACGGAACAGGTAACGCAGGCATCATTCACCACTCTTACGGTAGGTGTGGGACAGTTGATGCAACTGAAATCACCACCATCCCATCTCCATTTTTTAATATTTGGCAAAGCACCCACCGCGCGTAACTGAACTGAATTGCCCGCCAATACCACTGTATCTTTTCCGACAGAAACACGTGTTGGGTCGCCTACTACCAGTTTGATACTGGCCGTATCAGCAAAACAATTGAACGCATCTTTACCGACCACTGTATAAGTAGTTGTTACAAGTGGTGATGCAATGGGTCCTGCTGTTGTATAACTCGATAAGCCTGGTGCGGGCAACCATGTATAATTATCTGCACCGGATACAAGCAGTTTTCTTGAATCGCCCACACAGAGCGTATCCAGCAGTTTTGCATTCAGCCTAAGTGGTGGTATTACACGCACACTGGTAGCCGCCACCTCACTGCATCCATATTCGGAATAACCGATCACATGGTACTGGGTATTTTTCTGTGGCAGTGTTTTTATCGAAGGACAATTGTTGCAGATAATATTATTGTCCTGGTCTTTCCAGATATAATTCATTCCTCCGCTTACTTTTACCATTGCCGAATCGCCTTTACATACTACCTGTGCGGTGGTCACACTGAGTTTTGGTGTAGGATATATGCTCAATACTTTATAGGCAGAGTCGTAACATTTATTAACCGTTGCCACAGTAAGTTTTACCGTGTACTCACCCGACGAGGAATAGGAAACCTTTACAACAGAGTCAGATGCCAGCAAGCCATTACCCAGGTTCCAGGAACGTATGATAACGGAATCAATAGAGTTCTCTGCCGATTTGAGTTCCACAAGATTGTTCATGCAGGCCTGTGCAACAGCATTAATGTCTGCTTTCGGGTACTGGTAAATACCAACATGGAATCTTGCATCAAGAGTAGCTTCACAACCATGGATACTTTGCAGTTGCAGTCTTGTTTTGTTCTCTCCCGGGTTGCTGAATGTGTGACGGTAATCCATCGTATTATTCATCGGCGCATCGTTTACCAGCCAGGTTCTTTTGGCAAGCGGGAAATAGGACTGGCTGGTGTCCATGAAACGGTAAGTGGTTTTGCCGCAATCAAACACGGCGGATAATGTGAAGCCCGGTTTGATATCCTCGATGCGTATAGTATCCTGTGGTGTGATGGAAAGGGTACAGTTGCCCGCATTACTTGCGATAAGTTTCGGTAGAAATGTACCGGGTTGTGTATAGCGGTGTGTTGCTTTTCCTGCAGCGGTCATTTCCACTTTACCATCGCCAAAATCCCATCTTACAGAATCAACATTTTGTGTTTGCGTGGTAAATTCAATGGTGGTGTCTTTACTGCAATAAGCTCCGCCTTTGTATTGCAGCGAGAGTTGCGGAACAGGTTTTATGTTTACTGTTACGATATTACTGGTCAGTGCCTGCTGGCCGGTACACAAATTGGTTGTTACGATCCTCCGGAACGCGGTAGTTTTCCTGATAGTCATATCCGGCAGGTCCTTGCTGGTTGCATTATTAATGGATGACCAGTTGCTGCCAATACTGCTGTTGCTGCTGTCAGTACTTTGTTCCCACTGGTAACGGTAAATGCCATTACCGCCGGTGGCAAGGCTACCCCTGACAGGTACGATATTGGCGCCCAAACAGATCTCCTGGTTGCCGGTAATGGTATTGCTTGCTAATGATGGCTGTACAAGAATGGCGGTACTGTTGCTTATCACTGAACAGGTATGTGAAGTAACGATCCTCCGTACATACACATCAGCGGCAGGGCTGAACGAGTAACTGGCGCTGTTGGCACCCGCCACCGGGAACCACAAAATGCCATTGGTGCTTTGCTCCCATTGATACAGGTAAGTTCCATCGCCACCGCCTGCAGGTGTACCATTGATGGTAACAGACTGACCGGTACAGATGGCTTTCGTTGTTGTATCGATGGTGTTCACCAATACCGGAAGTACCTGTACGCTTACTGTATCAGCAGATACGGGACAGGTATTGTTGGAAATGGTCCATTTGAATTGATAGATCCCGGTTGTTATGCCACTTACACCTGTGTTTGGCGACAGCGGATCGGTGATAGTGACAGCAGAAGGACCAGCTAATAATGACCAGTTTCCTGTACCCGATAAAGGCTGGTTAGCCTGCAAGGAAACTGTATTGGTATTGCATAACAATTGATCGGCACCGCTGTTCGCTTTGGTGACCGGCTGGGCCACCGTAATCACCACTCCGTTTGAATATTGGGGGCTACATACGCCACTTTGTACAAGTACCCTGTAGGCTGAGGTTGCGATCAGGTTGTTGTAAGTAAAACTGTTGGTGGTATTGGAGATAGTGGCCCATGTATTGGCATTATCTGTTGATATTTCCCACTGCAGGATGCTGCCTGTATAACCATTCACTGAAAGCGTACCATTATTGGAAGAAGCGCAAACAGTTGCATTGGCAGAAAGGATTCCGGCAACGGTAACGGGGCTCACCGTAACTGTAACATTGTTTGAATACTGCGAGGCACAAACACCGCTTTGCACCAGTGTCCTGTAAATAGTGGTAACGGAAAGATTGTTATAGATAAAACTGGCGGTCGTGTTTGCCATCACTGTCCATGTATTGCCGTCTGTAGATCTTTCCCATTGAATGATGTTACCGGTATAGCCGCTGAGCGAAAGCGTGCCGTTGTTGGAAGAGGCACAAACCGTTGCACTGGCAGAAAGCGTTCCGGCAATCGTTACGGGACTTACCGTGATGGTAACATTGTTGGAATACTGCGAGGCACAAACCCCGCTTTGCACGAGTACCCTGTAAATAGCGGTAACAGTAAGATTGTTATACGTAAAACCGGCGTTCGTATTTGCTATCACTGTCCATGTATTACCGTCTGTAGAACTTTCCCATTGTATGATGTTGCCGGTATAACCGCTCAGTGAAAGCATACCGTTGTTGGAAGAAGCACAGACCGTTGCATTGGCAGAAAGTGTTCCGGCAACAGTAACTGGGTTAACTGTAATGGTAGCGTTATTGGAATATTGCAAGGCACATCCGCCACTCTGCACCAGCACCCGGTAAATAGTGGTCGCTGTAAGATTGTTATAGGTAAGATTATTCGTTGTATTAGCGATGGTTGTCCATGAGTTACCATTATCGGCAGAGCTTTCCCATTGAAGGATACTACCCGTAAAGCCCGCCAGCGAAAGTGTACCGTTATTGGCCGAAGTACATACGGTTGCATTGGCCGAAAGTATTCCGGCAACAGTAACCGGGCTTACGGTAATGGTAACATTGTTTGAATATTGTGAGGCACAGATACCATTTTGCACCAATACCCTGAAAAGGGTTGTTGTTGTAAGATTGGTATAAGAATGAGCATTGGTGCTGTTTGCGATAGGGGTCCAGGTATTGCCATCAGCAGAACTTTCCCATTGTATGATACTGCCGGTAAAGCCACTGAGTGTAAGCGTGCCGTTATTGGCCGCCACACAAACTGTTGCATTGGAAGAGAGTGTGCCGGCAATTGTTACCGGGTTAACGATGATGGTAACGTTATTTGAATATTGCAAAGCACAAACACCGCTCTGTACCACTGCCCTGTACATAGTACTTACCGTAAGATTGGTGTACGTGAAACTATTCGTAGTGTTTGCGATGAACACCCATGAGTTTCCATTATCAGCAGAACGTTCCCAGCGGAGAATATTGCCGGTATGACTCGCCAGCGAAAGCGTACCATTATTGGAGGAAGCGCAAACTGTTGCATCGGATGAAAGCGTTCCTGCAACAGTCGCGGGGTTTACAGTAATGGTAACCTGTGTGGAGTATTGTGAGGCACATATCCCGTTTTGTACCAATGCCCTGTAGATAGTGGTAGCCGTAATATTGTTATAGTTAAGATGATTCGTCGTATTAGCGATCACTGCCCAGTTATTGCCATTATCGGTAGAGTTTTCCCATTGAAGTACGCTACCCGTATAACCGTTAAGTGTCAGCGTGCCGTTATTGGAACCTGTACAAACCGTTGCATCCGAAGAAATTGTTCCGGCAACTGTAAGCGGGTTAATGGTAACCAATACATTATTGGTGAACTGTTCCATACATACCCCGCTTTGAACAGATGCCCTGAATAAAGTGGTGGCCGTAAGATTGGAATAAGTGTAAGAATTAGTGTTGTTGGCAATATTTATCCAGCCGCTGCCACCATCGATGGAATATTCCCACCGTACGATCGATCCGGTATAACCATTCAGGTTGAGCGTACCGCTATTGTTTCCATAACAAACCAATGCCGTTCCTGATACAGTACCCGGTACAGTAGCGGGATCGATAACAATCGTCACATCATCCTGCGATGAAGCACAGGCGCCATTCGTAATCGTCCACCTGAAAACATAGCTGCCGGTGATCAATCCTGTTACATTGGTATTGTAAGCGCCTGCATTCACAAAACCCGCTGTAGTCGGTCCGGATACCTGCGTCCAGGTACCGGTGCCTGATGTCGGGTTGTTGGCAGCAAGTGTAGCAGAACTGGTGGCACATAGTTGTTGGTTGGCACCCGCATCTGCTGTAGTAACAGCCTGTAGTACGGTTATCGTAACAATATTGGAATATACCGCAGGACAAACACTGTTTTTCACCAGCGCCTTGAACTGTGTGGTAACGGGCAGGTTCGTGTATGGGATAGTGGTGGTGTTGTTACTGTTAGGCACTAAGTTCCAGTTAAGACCGTTATCAACAGAATATTCTCCCTGAACGATATCACCGGTAAAGCCTGTAATGCTAAGCGTTCCGCCATTGGATGTTGCACAAACGGTAGCATCTGCCGTAACGTTACCCGGATTTGTTGGTGGAACAACTGTAATAGTAACAAGGTCCTCAGAAGAAGGACATACACCTCCATTGGCAATGGTCCATTTCAATTGGTAGGTACCAGCAACGAGTCCGTTTATGGCTGAGTTATAATTGTTGTTATTAGTGAAGCTGGTAACTGAGGGTGGTCCTGAAACAACTGACCATGTACCGGTACCCGAACCAGGATTATTGCCAGCCAGTGTTGCAGAACTAAGATCGCAAAGCGTTTGATTCTGTCCCGCATCGGCAACTGTTACAGGCTGTAACACAGTAATGGTCACATGACTGGTAAACGCAGGGGCATCGGTGCCATTCTGTACCTCTGCGCGGAACAAAGTGGTCGTGGTAAGATTACTGTAAGCATAGGTGGATGTGATATTGGTAATATCAATCCAGTTATTTCCATTATCGATAGAAGATTGCCAGCGTAAGATATCTCCGAGGTAACCAGATAAAGTAAGTGTCGCTCCATTACCGCCTGTGGCGCAAACAGTAGCATCCGAAGATAAGGTGCCCGTTACAGTAGGAGGATCCACAATCAACTGCATATCATCAAACGAATTACCGCATATCCCATTGGTGATCGTCCAGCGGAATAAATAAGTACCCACAACAAGATTTGTAACGGAACTGTTATAACTCGCCGCGTTTGAAAAAGCAGCGGTGTTGGGTCCTGATACCTGTGTCCATGCACCTGTTCCGTTAACTGGCTCATTACCCGCAAGCGTGGTGGAATTGATGCCATTGCGCTGCTGGTTGGGACCCGCATCTGAAATAGTAGGAGGTTGTAATACCGTAATGGCTACGGTATTGGAAAACAGTATCGAGCAGCTACCGCTTTGCACAGATGCTTTGAACAGTGTGTTGGTAGTAAGATTGCTGAAGTTGAGATTGGGAGTGGTATTCACCAACGTAGTCCAGTTTGCGCCATTGTCGATAGAAGATTGCCAGTTAATGATATTTCCCGTATATCCTGTTATTGATAATGATCCGCTGTTTACAGGTGCGCAAACAGTAGCATCGGCACTGAGTGACCCCGCCTGTGTTACCGGGCTGATCAATATTGTAACATCATCCTGTGATGCGGTACATACTCCGTTACTGATGCTCCATCTCAAAATATAAGTACCCGTAGTAAGACCCGTTACCGTGGTAGAAGGCGATGCTGCATTGGTAAAAACAGGGGTATTAGGACCCGATACGATTGTCCAGGTACCCGTACCCGATGCAGGCGTATTACCGTTTAATGTGGCCGCACTGGTATTGCAAAGTGATTGATCGTTGCCAGCCTGCGCAGTTGTAGGCTGCGGGTACACGGTTACATCAGTAGTATTAACGCTGGTGCAACCCGAAAGACTATGCGCAGTGATCGTGTACCTTATCACAGCAGCAGCAGAAGAGGAATTAACAAGCGCGTCATTGATGGTATTGGTAGTAGTAGGACTGGCCTGGTTGGTATTGCCTGATGCGGTTCCTGTGATTACAGCAGATGACCAGCTGTATTTTGAGCCTGCTAATACATCCGATAACTGAATATTAGCAGAAGCTCCCGTACAGATAGATGGCGAAAGATTGTTAATACTCAGCGATGGCAAAGGCTTTACGGTAACCGTAACGGTATAAGGCGTTCCGGTACAGCCATTGCTGGAGGGTGTAACCGTGTACCGCACCACAAAATCCGTTGTTGCAGAACCATTGGTTAGGGTATTGGCAATATTGCCTGAACCATTGGTGGCATTACCGCTGCCACTGCCGCTGAGTACGGTGGATACCCAGGTAAAACTGCTTCCCCCAACGGAAGAATTGGCTGTATGACTGAACAGCTGGTTGGAACAGATCTGTGCGGTTGTGTTGGTCCCGGTATTTTCCGGCAATATGTGCAGGGTCATCACATCTGAAGCGGTAGCTGAACCGCAATTGCCGTTCATATTTAGTGAAGATGATCCTGAGAGTGTAAGGGTAACTGTACCGGCCAACTTATCAGCTGCACTCGGCGTATAAAAAGTACTCAGCGAAGATGGGGCGGAAAAAACACCTGTTCCACTTGTCGTCCAGCTATGGTTATTCGTAACAGCTGAACTGGTTCCCGAAAGCGGGATGCTTACTGCCGTGAAACAGATCGTTACATCATCAGGTCCGTTAATGGTTTCGGAGGCAGTAACGTTTTTATGCACCATCTGCGTAGCGCTACAGGTGATACCACCCGATGTGAACTGAACATTTACCGTGTACGAAGAACCCGTTTGCAATTGTACATTCGGATATTGCGAGCTGGCGGATGATGCCCCCTGGTAAGAAAAACTTCCCCCTGTAATGTTCCACAGGTAAGTATTGCCCCCATTGCTGTTGCTATACGTTACCCCGTAATCAGGGTCAGACGCGTTAAAATGGGTTATGCCATTGTTACATTCTATCACATCAGGCTGCATACTCACGCTGTTAACCGTAAGATTTTTGGTGGCAGATGCAGAACATCCCCCATTGCTTACGGTATAAGTGATCGTAACACTGCCCGCACTCACAAAACTCACCACACCATTTATATCAACTGTTGCTATGGAAGTATTCGTGCTGCTCCAGGTGCCGCCGGGCGTGGTATTGCTGAGCGCTATCGTACCACCCACGCAGCCGCCGTTACTGCCACTGGTAATCGCTGATACGGTAGGAGTGGTATTTACTGTTATCGTTGTATTGCCGGTTGCTGTACAGGTTTTACTATCCGTAACCAGTACAGTATAATTACCGCTCTGTGCCGCCGACGAATTATTGATCACGGGATTTGCAGCCGCTGAGCTAAAACCTCCGGGTCCGCTCCAGCTATAAGTGAATGTTGCCGTGCCGCTGGTGACTGTGCTGGTAAGGTTGATGTTATTACCCGAGCAAACCGGGCTGTTACTGCCCACGGTTACCGACGGCGATGGGTTTACCGTAAGTGTAATGGAATTGGAAGCGGTAATACAGGTATTGGAAGATAAACTCGCAACATCCGGTCCTACCAATACACGGTAGAGTGCCGCATCGCCCAGTGTAATATTGTTCAACGGATAACTGGTGGCGGATGTGCTGGCAGAACCGATATTGGCCCAGCTGCTGCCACCATTGGTGCTTTTCTGCCATTGGTAAGCAGGAGTTGTAAAAGGACTGTTTGTCAGCGTAACATCCACACTGCTGTTGGTGCCGGTACAAACAGAAGATGCCGTACTGAAAGCCACTGAAGCAGTAGGCGTACAGGCTGTAAAAAGAATATCATCAATGGCCAGGTCATTACCGCATTGTGGCTGGCCGCCGTAAGCATCCACCATTTCCAGTACCAGGGAGGTCATTCCAGCAGGCAGGGTAAACGTAAAACCATACTGGATCCAGTTAGGCTGCACATTACGATCGGCCGTTAAAGGCAAGGCGCCCGTACTGTATGTACCACCGGTAAGTATAACGCCGGATGTATTCTTGATCCGGAAAGTAACATTGGGATATATCAGGCCCGCATTACAGATCGGTTGTGTATGCGATGCGGTATTCACATTGGCCAGCCAGGCAGAAAAAGTGTATGTAGAACCCGGGCAGAGATTATCTACCTGCTGTGTAAAGAAAAGCGCGGCACCTGTGCCGGCATTAACAAGAAACATATTGCCATTGGCATTACCGGTATGATCAAACCCCTGCGCCCAGTCATTCCGTTGTGAATTCTGAACACGCGGCGTTACGATATACTCACCATCTGCCAAAGGATCGCTGCTTTGAAAATCATAATTGGTAGTGAATCCGGCCGGAACGGTTGTCTTGGAAGAATTAGATGCACCCTGCCCGAAGTCCTGCTTAAACACAGGAACCAAGGCACTGCTGGAACATAAGCCTTGCGAAAAAACAGGCAGACTGTACCAACACGCACATACGAATAGTATGTAGTAGCGGGCTTTCATAGTCATAGGATTCTTGAAATTACACTCTTACCAACAGCCCGTAACTGTCGGGCGCGAAATTCAGTGTAAATACTTGAAAGTCACGTTAAATCAACCCCTGTTGATTGTCCCACATTTATCGTTTTCTTTGTAGTGTTTAACCTATTAGGAAATTATATGTGGTATAAAGCAGGCAGGTTCATTTTACATAACCGGTTATTGTTATTAACAGGACTTTTTCTTGTCACAGCTTTCATGGCCTGGAAAGCATCACACGTACAGCTGAGTTACGATTTTACGAGGGCGGTTCCGACAGATAACCAGAAATACATCGAATACCAGGCCTTCCTCAAAAAGTTCGGCGCCGATAACAATACAATGGTAATAGGCATGTCAGATTCCTTACCTGCTGAAAAAAATATGCCACGCTTTTACCAAGTCGACTTTTTTAATGCAGTAGGCGAACTGCACCAGAAATTGAAAAATATACCCGGGGTAATAGAAGTGCTGAGCATTCCGGAAGCAGTAAACCTGGTGAAGGATACAGCTAATCAACGATTGCAGCCTGTAAAAATATTCAGCTACCCGTTTACATCACAGCTGGTATTGGATAGCGCACGTTCTGTTTTTGAAAACCTGCCTTTTTACCGGGGACTGTTGTACAATCCAGAGGCACATAGTTATTTGATGGGGATCAGTGTCAACAAGGATATCATCAACAGTAAAAACCGCACGGGACTGATCAACGATATCATGCACGAAGTGGAAGCTTTTAAAAAACGCACCGGTGCGGATCTTCATACCAGTGGTCTTCCTTTTATACGCACCACCCTCAGTAACCGTATCAAAGATGAAATGAATTGGTTCCTGATCGGCTCACTGGTATTGTCAGCCATTACGCTGTTGCTTTTCTTCCGTTCACTCAGTGCGACTGTCATGAGCCTGGCGGTGGTGGGCATGGGTGTGATATGGAGTCTGGGAACATTGGTGTTGTTTGGGTATAAGATCACATTACTTACTGCGCTGATACCGCCGCTGGTAGTAGTGATAGGGGTGCCCAACTGTATCTATTTTCTCAACAAATACCATAGCTCGTTCCGTGAAACAGGGGATAAGGAAAAATCACTGGTCAACATGGTGGGTAAAATGGGCATCGTTACACTATTCTGCAATATCGCCGCTGCCATTGGCTTTGCCGTATTTGCCTTAACACGCAGCGACCTGTTAAAAGAATTCGGTGCGGTGGCGGGCATCAATATCATGGCGCTGTTCCTGATCTCGCTGGTGTTTATCCCGTCTGTACTGAGTTACCTGCCGGTTCCTAAAAAAAGACATACGCGTTATCTCGACAACCGGTTTCTTGAAAAAATACTCGTACGTATCGAACGCTGGGCCTTTGGTCATGCAAAATGGGTGTACACGATTACAGTGGTGATTACTGTATTTGCCGTTTTCGGGATGTTCCGGCTGAAAAGCGAAGGGTTTATTGTTGATGATCTCCCCAAAACGGACCGCATCTATACAGACCTCAAATGGTTTGAAAAGAATTTCGGTGGTGTGATGCCCTTGGAAATTGTGGTGGATACCAAAAAGAAAAAAGGCATTTTACGAAGCGCGCCCATTGCTAAAATAGAAGAACTCTCGGCCTATATCAATGCCGATCCTGCTACAGCACGTCCGCTCTCTTTTGTAGAAGGATTGAAATTTGCCAAACAGGCTTATTTCGATGGCGATAGCCTCAGTTATACCGTGCCATACGAGGGCGACCTGGTATTTATGGCGCCCTACCTACAGGCAAAAGGCGATACCGCTTCCAGTAAAAAAGGGTTTACCAAACTGATGAACAATTTTATGGACAGTACCCAGCAGGTGGCGCGTATCAGCGTCAATATGCAGGATATCGGCAGCGCCCGTTTACCGCTGCTGCTGAACGATTTTGAGAAGAAGGCGCATGAACTGTTTGATACTGCCTCCTATAAAGTAAGTTTTACCGGCAGCAGCATCAGCTTTCTCGAAGGATCGGGCTTTATCATCCGCGGATTGAAAGAAAGTATTTTCTGGGCATTCCTGCTGATCACGATCTGTATGTTCTACCTGTTCAGGTCGGCAAGGATACTGGTCTGTTCACTCATACCCAACCTGGTTCCCTTACTGGTAACCGCGGGTGTGATGGGATGGGCGGGCATACCGTTAAAACCCTCTACAGTACTCGTGTTCAGTGTAGCGCTGGGGATCGCCATTGATGTAACCATCCGTTTCCTCGTAAACTATAAGCAGGAACTGCCGCATTTTAACGGCCAGGTAAAACAAACGCTGATACAAACGATCCGCCATACAGGTATCAGTATCATCTACACCTCCCTTGTATTGATCGCCGGTTTCGTCATTTTCTGTTTCAGTGATTTTGGCGGCACCAAAGCGCTGGGATGGCTCACCTCTCTTACACTGGTGGTAGGCACGCTTACCAACCTGGTATTGTTGCCGGTGCTGATCATGACGGTATCGAAAAAAAGCAAAACGGGGTAGCGTATTATCGTTCAGGTCAAACAGTTTTTTGTGGCATTTTATTTCCCCCCTCGACAATATTATGATAACTCAACAGCCTGAATAAAGACATTTTCACCTGAACCACTTAAAAATGCCCCCGGTTTTTAAAAAATTGACCTGAAAATATCCCCTCAATATAAATACTAATAATTTATATATATTTAATGCTGCTCCACAGTATTTCTCAGAATATCACAAAATCACTTACAAAAGGTAGTTTTTTTGTTTAAAAGGCAAGTTGTCGGTCAGTAAACAGGCAAGAAATACATTATGTAAAATTTAATATATCTATTATTCAATTTTTTTTCTAAAAAATGCTGTCGTGCAGCCATTTGAAAACAATTACTGTCTAAATTCAACATTCCTAAAACCAAAAATTGCAACATGAGAAAATTAATGGCCATCCTGGCCGGAGTTGTGATGTTATGTACACAGCTCCATGCCCAGAACCGGACAGTCACCGGTAAAGTGACTGACGACAAGGGTACCCCGCTTGTTGGGGTTACCATTACAACTTCCAGCTCTGATAAAAGAGCCTTGACAGACAATGGAGGAAATTTCACCATTCAGGTGAGTTCTGCCGACAGATCCTTAAGACTTAGTTATGTTGGTTTTGCACCCGAAACCGTTACGCTTGGCTCAGGTAACAGTTATGTTACAAAAATGATCACTGAAGACAAAGCATTGTCGGAAGTAGTGGTTGTAGGTTACGGAACACAAAAGAAAAAAGAGATTACCGGCAGTATTGCCAATGTAAAAGGTAAAGACCTTGCCGACAGACCCACCCAGAGCTTTGAACAGGCTTTAGGCGGACGCGCCGCAGGTGTACAGGTAACCATTCCAAGTGGTGTACTGAACAGCCCGCCCGTTATCCGTATCCGTGGTACGAACTCTATCTCCCTTTCTTCTTATCCATTGGTTGTGATCGACGGTATTCCTATGTTTACCGGTGATTTCAGTTCCACCAACTCGGCTGGTAATGCACTGGCCAGCATCAACCCGAATGATATCGAAAGCGTAGACGTTGCGAAAGACGCAGCAGCTACAGCCATCTATGGTAGCCGCGCTGCCAATGGTGTATTATTCATTACTACCAAAAAAGGTAAAGCCGGCCGCTCTAAAGTATCGGTAGATAGCTGGTATGGCTGGAGCGAAGCACAGCGTTTACCCGAACTGCTGAATGCAACTCAATACACCGATCACAAAAATCTCGCATTGACCAATGCAGGCACTTTCAGCGCAACCAACCAGTTTGCAACAATGGTTGGTCCTGATGGTAAAATGATCGATACACGTTGGTATGATTACGTTTACCGTAAAGGTCAGGCGCATAGCAATACGGTTAGTGTATCAGGCGCCAATGATGCAACCAGCTATTACTTTTCAGCAGGTTACACCAAACAACAGGGTATCATCAAAAGAAATGACTTTAACCGTCTTTCTATGTTGATGAATGTTAACCACAAAGCCAGCAAACACGTAAGTCTGGGTGGTAAAATACAGTATTCAAAAGAAGATAACCTGTCAGCGGTAAGCTCAGGTTCATTGGGCGATGCGTTCTCTACTGCCGGTCTTGGCCGTGTAGCATTGGTAACAGCGCCTAATATCTCTCCGTATAATAATGATGGTACATACAGCTATAGCGGCGCACTGATCGGTGTTGGCGGTAACAAACAGGGCCAGGTTGGTTTCAACAACCCTGTGATACAGCTTGACCAGAACAGGACCAACAGCTTTGGCGACCATATCATCGGTAACATGTACATCGAAGTAAAACCAACCAACTGGATGACATTGCGCAGTACCTATGGTCTGGATTATATCCTCGTGGATAATGACCAGTACTACAGTCCAATCTCAGGTGAAGGTTTTGCAAGCGTTGGTTCTGCTACCAGCAACTATACCAAAAACCAGCGTAGCGTATGGACCAATACTGTTCAGTTTGATAAAACATTTGCTGATAAGCATGTAGTATCATTACTAGGTGGTATTGAAGAACAGCGCTCTACAGGTGTGGGTTATGGCTTGAACCGTATCACGGTTTCCGATCCTGCTTTCACCAATATCCAGGGTGGTTGGGCTACGCCTAACACTGCCGGTCTGAGCATCGGTGAGAACTACCTGTATTCTCAGTTCGGTCGTTTAACCTATACCTACAACAAGAAGTACACGATCAACGGAAGTCTCCGTCGTGACGGTGCCTCACAGTTAGGTTCCAATTCTAAATACGGTACTTTCTGGGCCGCTTCTGCAGCCTGGGAAATTGCCAACGAAAACTTCTGGACCGCTGCGAAACTGGACCGTGTATTCAGCAGCTTCAGGATCAGGGGTAGCTATGGTAAAGTGGGTAATATCGGCGGCTTAGGCAACTTTGCTTCCTTATCTACTTTCGGATCAGGTCTCTATGGTGGTAGCGGTACCGTATCATTCGGTTCTGCAGGTAACCAGGATCTGACCTGGGAAACCAGTAAGAAAACCGATATCGGTATCAACTTCGGTTTCATGAACGACAGGATTACCGGTGAACTTACTTATTATAATAGTAATACCGACGGTCTGTTGTTGTTTGTACCACAGCCTCCTTCAGCAGGTTTACCATCTACTATTCCAAAGAACGTAGGTACCATGTATAACAGGGGCGTTGAGTTTGCTATTAATGCTTCTCCTATTATGGGTAAAGATTTTACATGGACAACTTCCTTTAATATCAGTTACAACAAGAACATGGTGACTTCACTGGCGCTGGGTCTTGACCAGATCGTTTCGGCTACCGGCGGTTTGGAAAACCCAAGCATCACCAAACCAGGGTTTCCTATCGGTATGATCTTCGTAACAAAAACAAAAGGTGTTGACCCTGCAACAGGCCGCAGGATCTTTGTAAACGCTGCCGGAAGAGATGTTTACTTCCAGCACGTAGCGCCAGCCGGCCAGCAACGCTTTATGTATGCGGATGGTACGACTGCTCCTACTGTAAGCGCTGCCGATGCAACACCTTACAAAAACACGAATCCTAAAGTGTTCGGTGGTTTTGATAACACATTCCGTTACAAAGGATTTGAATTGAACGCACTCTTTGTTTACCAGTTTGGTTCTTACCTCTATTATGGAACAAATGCAGGTCTGCTTGACCAGCGTTTCTGGAACAACTCAACTGAGGTGTTGACCAAATGGACCAAAGCCGGTGACCAGACAAATATTCCCAAAGTGTACTTCGGTGATAACGTTTCCAATGGCTCATCATTCCCGCTGGATATGAACGTATTCAGTGCTGATTTTGTAAAACTGAGAACATTGACACTGGGGTACAACCTGCCAAAATCCTTGCTGGACAAAGCAAAAATTGCCAGCGCAAGATTTTATGTTGGTGGAAACAACCTGCTGATCATCACCAAATATCCTGGTCCGGATCCTGAGGTTTCCTCAAATGGTAACGGTTCATCCAATTTCGGTATTGATAGAAATACAGTGGCCAACCAGAGAACGATCACGCTTGGTTTGAACATTGGTTTCTAATTATAAACAGTTTAATTCAAGAAAATGAAAAAACATCTTTTATATATCATGCTTGCTGCAATAGGGTTGCAGTTGGCATCCTGCGTCAAAGACGAATACCTGAGTCCGGTTCCAACGAACTCGATCTCTGCTGAAACTGCGTTTGACAGTAAAGACAGGATTGAAGGACAGGTACGATCTATCTATGCCGCTATCAAGAACTCAGGAATGTATGGTGGCCGTTACCAGATCTTCAACGATATCCGCGGAGAAGAATTTGCAAACGACCGTACCAATGTGGTTACCGGTTTTGATATCTGGAACTATACACCCAGCAACAGTTCTACCAACAGTGTATTGAACCATTGGTCACGCGCTTATTTCGTGATCAACCTGGCCAATGTATTCCTGGATGGTATGGCCTCAAAAGGCACAACCGTTGTAGGCGCTACACTGTCTGCTAACTACCAGGCAGAGGCCCGTTTATTAAGGGCGCTCAGCTATTATTCATTATTGCAGTTATATGCCCGTCCTTACTGGGATGGAAATGGCAGCAAACCAGGCGTGCCTTTGCGTTTAAAAGGCAATACCGGTTCTGATGACTATGCGCTGGCGCGTGCAAGCGTTGCCGAAGTGTACACGCAGATCCTGGCCGATCTGACCTTTGCAGAAACCAACCTGCCCCTCACTAATGCCTCTGCATTACTGAATACCATCAGGGCGCATAAGAATACGGCTATCGCTTTAAAAACACGTGTTTACCTGAGTATGCAGAAATATGCCGAGGTGATAACAGAAGCCAATAAAATCGTTAACGCTGCACCGCCATTTGCTGCGGCAACAGGTGTGAACCATTCTTTACAGGCTGATATCACGAATGTTTTCAAAGCGCCTTATACGACTACTGAATCCATTCTGTCAATGCCATTTGCCAGCAATGAAACTCCGGGTACACAAAACCAGTTAGGTTATTACTACGGACCTTCTGCCTTTAATGGTGGTAACGGTGAATATTCTTTACTGCCTACCAGCATTATCGCAAATACAGGCTGGAAAGCTACTGACAAACGCAGGTCATTTGTGCAGGTGTTCAGCGCCAAAAGTTACCTGGTTAAATACAGTGTTCCTTCCACCTTTATCGATTATGCACCGGTTATCCGCTATGCGGAAGTATTGCTGAATCTGGCTGAGGCACGTGTTCGTTCAACCAATACCGTTGATGCGCAGGCCATCTTATTGCTGAATGCAGTGCGTGGCCGTTCTGATGCAACTACCATATTTGCAGCAGGCGATTTTGCTACTTCTCTTTCATTGGCAGATGCCATCATGACCGAAAGAAGGATCGAATTATTGGGTGAAGGATTACGCGGTACAGATCTTACCCGTCTTGGTCTGCCACTGCCTGCCAAACCAGGGGTAGCGGCTATTCCAAACACGGGACAGCAGTATATCTGGCCCATATCGTCTGATGAATTATTGCTGAATCCATTGGCAAAAGACAACTAAGCCGGTTATTTTAACCGCTGAAAACCGATAAAACGCAGTTGAAATACTGCCAAACAGAAAACCCGATCATCTGATCGGGTTTTCTGTTATATATAAGTAAATGATAATCATATTATAATATTATATCATAGTACAAAAAATTATCTATATATAAAAAATGCAGCAGAATGACCCAATCCTATGTCTTTAAATGTCTGTGTTAAAGTTTGTTTAACTATTTTGCAACCCCGCAAAAACTAAAAATTGAATTATGAGAAAATTAATCGCAATGTTATTGTGCGTTGTGCTGGCCGCCACTCAACTGTCGGCACAGACCCGTACAATCAGGGGGCGTGTACTGGATGAAAAGAACAATCCGGTAGCCAACGCCTCTGTTTTGGTTAAAGGCACAACCCGCGGCGTAGCCACTGGCGCCGATGGTAATTTTTCTATTTCCATTGAAAACAATGCTAAAACACTGGTGGTGCAATCCGTTGGTTTTGCCACACAGGAAGTAGCCATTACAAGCAGTGCCTCTTATGGCATCAATTTAAGATCTGCCAGCGAAAACCTGGAAGAAGTGGTTGTAACAGGTTACAGCCGCGAAAAGAAATCACAATTCGTTGGTGCAGCCAGTGTTATCAGCAGTAAAGCTGTTGAAACCGTACCGGTAGGTTCATTCGACCAGGCTTTACAGGGCAGAGCCCCTGGTATGCTGGTTAACTCAGGTTCTGGTCAACCAGGCGCGAGTGCAGCAGTAACGATCCGTGGTGTACAATCTATTGCAGGTGCAGGGGCACAGCCTTTGTATGTGATTGATGGTGTTCCGTCAACAGCCGGTGATTTTGCTACACTTAACCCGAACGATTTTGAATCACTCACTGTGCTGAAAGACGCAGGTTCTGCGGCTTTGTATGGCGCAAGAGGTGGTACTGGTGTGATCGTGATCACTACCAAAAGAGGTAAAGCGGGTGCCAATACATTTCAATACAGAACCCAGTTTGGGTTTACACAAAAACCAGGGTTCGACCGTCTGAACCTGATGAATACAGCAGAAATGCTGCAATACGAGGAAAGAGAGCAGTTTGCAGGTACACCGGGCTGGGTATATTCACCCCTGAACCCAGCACTCCCTACCGGTTATACAGCCGCAATGAAACAGAAATCACTCGATAGTATCCGTGCCATCGACACTGATTTTACAAATATCTTCTACCGCCAGGGTCTTTCCCAGACACACGAACTGAACATGTCGGGTGGTACAGACAAGACAAGATATTACGTATCCGGTGGTTATTTTGGACAGGAGGGTATTGACCTTTATTCGAACCTGAACAGGTACACCCTGCGTTTTAATCTGGACCATACTGCCGATAAGCTGACCGTGGCGCTGAATACCTCTGTAGGTTATTCAACTTCATTGTTCTCTGAAGGTGAGTTGCTGCAAAACAGCCCGCTGAATCCTTTCCAGATGACTTATCGTGCAAAAACCTATGAAAATCCTTACAAAGCCGATGGTACACCTAATTTCGGTACCAGCGGCCAGCGTGATTTGAAAGCAGTGGCCAACCTGCTTGAGCGTTTAGCTAACTCAAAAAGAAGACAGAGCCAGATCAAACTCAATGGTGGTCTGACACTTGCGTATAGACTACTGCCTTACCTGACATTAAGGAATACTTTTGGTGCAGATGTTTCCAGTACCATGGATATTCACTATATCAATGCCAGTTCTTATGCAGGCAGTCTGCAGACATATAACTCAGGCTTAGGAGAAGAAGCCAGCAAACTGGAGTCTCAATTTATCAATACTTCAAGTGTTATATTCTCTAAAAGGATCGCAAGTGTGCATGAAATAGAAGCCGGCGCTTATTTTGAAGTGGTGCGTGGCTGGCAGAAAGGGCTTGGTTTCAGGGCATTCCTGCTTGATCCAAGGCTGAGCGAAACTACCCAGAACATTGGTGCCATACCTACCGCCGGTGCTGCTACTGTTCCACAGAACGTTGCCAGCGCAAAAAGCGGTTTTGGTATTCGTTCATTCTTTGGTACACTCAGGTACACGTATAACAACCGTTATACACTTACCGGTAATGTTAGACGTGATGGAACTTCGAGGATACTGAATGATGACAACAAAGAAATCACAACATGGGCAGCCGGTTTTAGCTGGAGCGTGCTGCAGGAGAAATTTATGGACAACCAGAAATTCTTCTCTGATCTGAAGCTGCGTGCCAACTATGGTATCGTACCTAATATCGGAAGTATCAATACAGCCAACTACGGTACATTTATCGGTAATGTTACCAACTACCTGGGTCAGCAGATCCCGGGATATGGCACTTCTAGTTATGTAGGTTCTACCATTGTAGGTAGCGCCCCAACCGGTCCTGGTAATGTTAACCTGCAGATCGAATATATCCAGAAACTGAATATCGGTGTTGATATGGCTTTTTGGAACAACCGCGCAAGACTCAGTGTAGATGTCTATCGTAATAAAACAGTTGACCTGTTCATTTCAAAAACATTGGGTGCTACCACAGGTTTCGGTAACACAGGTCTGCCTGTGAATGCAGGTGCGATGTCAAACAAAGGGTTTGAAGTCACTTATTCAGTTGATGTGATCAAATCAAGGGACGTAACGCTGACATTGGGTGGTAACCATTCCATGAATACAAACTCTATCGATGACCTCGGTGGTGTGCCAGAATATGGTGCCGGTACCTTTATTATCCGCGCCGGATTGCCTTATGGTTCACACTATACATACAATTACCTCGGAGTAGATGCTGCTACCGGTAACCCAAGATTTGAAACTGCAGATGGCAAAGAAACTTTTGACCCAGCTAAAGCAGGGCTCTTCGCTAAATTTGGAACCTATCTGCCTAAACACCAGGGTGGTTTTACAGCTGACCTGCGTTACAAAAGATTCACTGTATCTGCCTTGTTCACTTACCAGTTTGATGTAGTACGTAGTGATAACACAAGGAACTGGATCACACGCGGTACATCAGGTTACCAGGGTACAGTAAGAGGTTCAAGAGAACTGCTTACCCAGCAGTGGCAGAAAGCGGGCGATGTTGTTGCATTCCAGAAATCAACATTCGACAGGGGCTTTACTTCTTCTGATCTGAACGACGCTAAATTCCTGCGTTTCAGGAACCTGAATATCGGGTATGATATTCCTGAGATCAGGGTAAGTGGAACAACCATCGTGAAAAATGCCCGTTTCTATGTGCAAGGACAGAACCTGGCAATATGGAGTCCATGGAAAGGCCTCGATCCTGAAGACAACAACAACATCAGTCTGAACGAATATCCAAACCCGAAAATGTTTGTAGTAGGGCTGGATATCAGGTTCTAAGCCGATCATTTTTTATCCATCCAAAAGGATGAACTGAACTTTAAAAAATAAACAATGAAAAAAAATAAAATAGTCATCGCTTCCTTTATGCTGCTTTCACTGGGCGCATGTAAGAAAGTGATGGACATCCCGGAAACAGATTTTCTTTCGAGCGAATCGGCATTGAAAACAGTTGTGTTCAATGAACAGGCTATCCTGGGTGCATACAACAGCATGAGTGTTGAAATGAATGTACTTCTGAATGGCGTACTGACCGATGAACTGCGTGTGGCTGATTTTTATAATTCAGCTACGGTACATGAATGGCAGTATGGTACAACAGATGTTACCATTCGCGATAACTATACCGCTATTATACCCCAGTATAGGACCATCGACAGGTTGAATCGTGTGTTGGAAGCATTACCAGGTGCTACCTCTAACGGTGCCAGCGATGAGGCTCTTAGGTCAAGACTAAGAGGTGAGGCGCTGTATATGAGAGCATTCAGCCATTTTGAACTGTTCAGGTATTACAGTAATAGCGCTGTAGCAACAGATCCTGCCATGCCTTATATGACAACCGTTTCCGTAGATAATCAGCCCCAGGCAAGATTGACTGTTGGCGCTTTTATGACCAAACTGAAAGCCGATCTGGCTGAGGCAAAAACACTTTTGCCTAATAATCTCACTGATATCAACAGGGCCACAAGGCTCGCGGCAAGCGGGTTACAGGCAAGGATCGCATTGTACCTGAAAGAATGGACAGATGCGATTACTTACAGTTCGGAATATATCACGGGTGTACCTTTGGCCACACGTGCCAATTTCCCAGGTATCTGGACAGATGCCAACACAAACGAACAGGCATTCAGACTGGTACGTACCACTTCCAATACCAGGATGGGTAGTCTCTACCGCGGTGTTTCGAGCGTTGTATCTGGTGTAACACAGATTGGTGTTATCACATGGGCTCCTTCCAATGAACTGTACAACAGTTATGACCAGGTGAATGATGTTCGTTTTGCATCATACCTGAAAGAAGAGCCCTTGGTGGCAACCAGCAGCCGTTCTAATAAAAAGATCATTGCTAAGTATGCCGGATCAGCCTATGCTACTGCCAATGAAAATGTAAACAACCAGAAAGTATTCAGAACAGGTGAAATGTACCTGATCCGTGCCGAAGCGAGAGCTGAAACCAATGATCTGACAGGTGCCGCTACTGACCTGAATGCACTGAGAACTGCACGTATCAATGGCTATGTGAATGTTGCATTGGCTACTAAAGATGCAGCTATTACAGAAATCATGAACGAGCGTTTTAAAGAGCTTGCTTTCGAGGGCCATCGTTTCTGGGATCTGAAAAGAAGAAACATGCCTGTTACAAGGCTGACAATAGATGCGCCTAACACTGCTGCTGAAAATCTCAGTGCCGGAAACTTCAGGTTCCTGATGCCAATCCCTAACTGGGAAATACTGGCGAACCCGTTGATGACGCAGAATACTGGTTATAGCAACTAATCGCAGGAAATAAATAACAATACCTAAAAGTGGCTGCTCCCGTTAAGAGCAGCCACTTTTTTGTGGGAGTCATTAGAATTAGTAATGCCAACAGGCAATGAACGCAACCTAAATGGAAAACTCTTTTAGCTCTTTTTCTCTTGTCCTTCTCTTAGCGAAACTTTCCGATGTTCAGTCTTTTTGTTTCAATAGGAGAGGACAAGAGAAAAAGAGGGAAAGAGAAATCCTTTTTGAACCATTTTCAATAGCTGATTGGTATAAATATAGCACGGGTACTTATGCAAAAAAAATCTGTGAATCTGTGGCGAAAATATAGCCACAGATTACACAGATTTACACAGACGATAAGGCTTATTGTAAAACTTCCGCCAGTTTTTTCTGAAGGTTCTCACCCCTTAGTTCAGAAGCGATGATCTTGCCCGAGGGATCAACCAGCACATTAAAAGGGATGGCGTCAAAACCATACAAAGGAACCACACTGCTTTGCCAGTATTTCAGGTCGCTGATCTGTGCCCACTCAAGTTTGTCCGCTTTAATAGCTTCTTCCCAATTCTCCTTTTCCTGGTCAAGGGAAACACCCAGTATCGTAAAATTCTTATCCTTGAATTGATGGTAGGCTGCTACTATCGCAGGGTTCTCTTTTCTGCATGGTCCGCACCAGCTTGCCCAGAAATCTACCAGCACATATTTTCCTTTGAAACTGCTTAACGAAATCATTTTGCCATTCAGATCCGGTAAGCTGATCTCCGGGGCCTGTTTATTCAGCAAAGCATAAGCCGGTTTAGCCGCTGCTGCCGGTTGCTGAACGGTGAGCATGCTTTTGATACGTGCCAGGCCATTGTGTGTTTTGAATTTTTCAAGAGATGCATTGGTCAGTTGCAATACTTCCTCCTGCGGCAGTGTACGCGATGCCATACCGATGACATAATATCTTGCGGCGGGACTGGGAGAATTAGTGATGAAATCCTTTACCAGTGTATTCATCGCTTTCATCTGAGCATCTTTTTGCGACCTGGCGATATTCAGGATACTGTCATTGGCATTTTGCTTTTGTAAAGTATCCAGTTGCGTGAAAGCCAGATACAATACGGAATCTTTAACACGGTATTGCTCAAAAAGATCATGCAGGCTCTGGCTCGCAGGGGATCCTTCCAGTTTATAAGAACGGTATTGGTTTACATCGAGTGTGAGTTTGATATCATTATCATCATTCACGATCAACACATCAGGACCGTTTTCAATCACCACGCGATACAATCCTTCTTCTTTTGCCATACCCTGTAAACTAAACGCGCCATCTGTGGCAATAGAACCTGAATCCAATATAATGGGTTCGTTACCTGTAAAAGGCAGTTCCTGCAGAAATATTTTCTGGGATGGTGCATTGGTGATCTTGCCGCTTACTGTAAATGCACCGGTTCCTTTTTCGCTACAGCCCGCGAAAGCTGCTGCCACGCTAAGGATCAAAAAGATTTTTTTCATGTTGGGTATTTTATCCTGTGGGATATATAATGATAAATTATGCGTTGAGTGTTTGTTCCAGCAGTTGTGTTACGATCTTTGGATCGGCTTTTCCTTTGCTGCGTTTTTTTACTTCACCTACAAATAAGCCGATCAGTCCTTTTTTCCCTTTTTTGTATTCGCTTACTTTATCCGGCATGGATGCCAGTGCTTCTGCGATCCATGTTTCGAGTTCTGCGGTATCGCTTACCTGTAGCAGGTTCATTTCTTCTGCTACGGATAGCGGCGGTACGTTTTTCTCAATGATCACCGGTAGTATTCTGGCCGATGCCACCGAAAAATTCACTTTCCCTTCTTCCACCAGTGTTACCAGGTCCGCCAAGGCGGAAGCTGGCAACGTAAAACTATCAAATCCAATACCGGTACTGTTCAGGTATTGACGAACGGGGCCTAATATCCAGTTAGCGGCAGATTTGTATTGTGGGGTGTATGCAATAACAGATGCAAAATAGTCCGCAGTTGCTTTCTCGTCTGTTAATTGCAGTGCATCGTATTCGCTCAGGCCGTATTGCTGCTGGTAGCGCCTGGATAGTTGTGCGGGTAATTCGGGCAAAGATTTTAGTATTTCTTCGATCATTTCTTCCTTCAAATGAAAAGGTGCCAGATCAGGATCGGGGAAATAGCGGTAATCATTCGCTTCTTCTTTATCACGGATGGCAAAAGTGGTATCATCCGATGCATCAAAACTGCGTGTCTGCTGTTGTATTTTTTCACCGGCTTCCACCAGTTCTATCATGCGTTCTATCTCGAACTCGATCGCTTTCTTCACATTGCGGATGGAATTCAGGTTCTTCACTTCCACTTTTGTACCGAGACGGGTTTCGCCTTTTAAGCGGATGGATACATTGGCATCACAACGCAGGCTGCCTTCTTCCATATTGCCATCACAAACCCCTATCCAGCGCACCAGCCTGCGGATCTCCGTTACATATTGCCAGGCTTCTTCGGCAGAAAACAGGTCGGGTTCGGTCACGATTTCAATCAGCGGAGTACCTGCACGGTTCAGGTCGATACAGGTGAACTGTTCATCAATATCATGGATGCTTTTGCCGGCATCTTCTTCTATGTGTATGCGGTTGAGTTGCACATTACGTTCGCCAGTAGCTGTTTTAATGGTGATATATCCACCCTTGCATATCGGCGTAGTATGCTGTGAGATCTGGTAGCCCTTGGGAAGATCGGGGTAGAAATAATTTTTGCGTGCGAAATAATTGTCTTTTTCAATTTCACAATGACAGGCTAATCCCATCCTGATGGCATAATCCACCGCTTTTTTATTGGTCATCGGCAAAGTACCCGGATGCCCCATGGTGATGGCGCTGATATGCGTATTGGGCTCTGCACCAAAAGCGATACTGTCGCCACAAAACAACTTACTCTCCGTGGCCAGTTGGGCATGAACTTCGAGGCCGATAACTGCTTCGTATTTTTCCGATGGTGCCATCAGGCAAAAATAGCCCGCGAATCCCAGAGCAAGTGATTTTGATTGATAATTCTTATAGTGCCAAACGATCAAATTCCTTTCAAAAAAAGATACTAATCTACCAAATGTCCCGTCAGGGACGACCGCTTAATAGCAAAAGTAAGGTGGTATAAAAATGCTTTGCCCCGTAGGGGCTACCCTTAGACATGCCCGTTTCTACGACGTGTGTCCTAGGGGTAGGCCCTACGGGGCAAAGAAATCTATAATATGGGTTTTGCTATTAAGCGGTAGTCCCTGACGGGACATTTATGTTTGATTAGAGCAGCGATTCGAAGGCTTCTTTATTTTATCATAAAATAAAACCTGCGGTCTGCCTTCCATATTGCCGATACAATTACTTTCGCAGACATTTCCATCCTTAAAAAACCATTGACCGGTATGCTTGAATTTGCTTCGCTGATCGCTTCTAAAATCAATATCCGTACAAAACAGGCAGAAGCTGTTTTGCAGTTATTTGCAGAAGGCGCAACTGTGCCATTTATCGCCCGTTACCGGAAGGACCTGACCGGCGGGCTGGATGAGGTACAGATCGTCATGGTACAGGACGAAGCAAAATCCCTGAAAGAATTTACAGAGCGCAAAGAGTTCGTCATCAAATCCATCACCGAACAGGGAAAAATGACGGATGCACTACAGGCAAAGATCGATGGAGCGGCAACGCTTGCGGAACTCGAAGATATTTACCTACCCTATAAATCAAAACGAAAAACCAAAGCACAAACCGCCCGTGAAAATGGGTTGGAGCCGCTGGCATTGCTGATGCTGGAACAGGGATCTACTGATATAGTTGTTGAAGCGGAAAAATTCATCAATGAAAAGATCAAAACAACAGATGAAGCATTGGCTGGTGCCAGGGATATTATTGCAGAAACGATAAATGAAGATCTGAACCTGCGTGCCCGTTTGCGCAAACTGTTTGAAGATAAAGCGGTATTGCAGAGTAAAGTACTTACCGATAAAGAATCGGAAGGCATTAAATACAAAGACTATTTTGATTTTTCCGAACCCATACACAAAGTACCCTCGCACCGGGTGCTGGCTGTGCTGCGTGGTTTCCTGGAAGGATTTTTACGGATGGGTATCCTGCCCCTGGAAGAAGATGCCTTGGAAATACTGGAGAAGGATCATGTAAAGGCATTGACACCATCTACGGAACATGTAAAGAAAGCAATACGCGATGCCTACCGCCGCCTGATGCAACCCAGCCTGGAAAGCGAATTCAGAACAGCCTTAAAACAGAAAGCAGACGAAGAAGCGATCACCGTGTTTGCAGAGAATTTGCGCCAGTTGTTGCTGGGTTCTCCGCTGGGCAGTAAAAAAATACTGGCCATCGATCCCGGTTACCGCAGTGGTTGTAAAGTGGTTTGTCTTGATGAAAAAGGCGAACTCAAAAAAACAGCGTTGATCTATGTACATGAGGCTAACAGGGTATATGAGAGTGAGCATACGATCAGGTCACTTGTAAAAGAATATGCGATTGAAGTATTTGCGATCGGTGATGGTACGGCAGGTAGGGAAACGGAACAGTTCATCAAAAAACTAAATCTTGGATTACCTGTTTTTCTGGTGAATGAAGATGGGGCGTCGGTATATTCTGCATCAGAAACTGCGAGGGAAGAATTTCCCAATGAAGATGTTACTGTGCGCGGCTCTGTTAGTATTGGCCGCAGATTAATGGATCCATTGGCTGAGCTGGTAAAGATCGATCCCAAAAGTATCGGGGTAGGGCAGTACCAGCATGATGTGAACCAGTTCCGTTTGAAAGAAAAACTCGACCAGACAGTGGTAAGCTGTGTAAATACCGTGGGCGTGAACCTGAATACTGCCAGCAAACATTTGCTGGGATATGTAAGTGGTATCGGGGCCACGCTGGCAGAGAATATTGTGCAATACAGGAATGCAAACGGTAAGTTTACCGACCGCAAACAATTGTTGCAGGTGGCAAGACTGGGTGGGAAAGCGTATGAGCAATGCGCAGGGTTCCTGCGTATCACGAACGGAGAAAATCCATTGGATGCAAGTGCAGTACATCCTGAAACCTACCCGCTGGTTGAAAAAATAGCCGCTGATGCAGGAGTAGAAGTAAGGTCGATAATAGGTAATGAAACATTGCTCAAAAGTATCGACGCCAAAAAATACGTATCAGAACAATTCGGGGAACTCACCATCAAAGACATACTGAACGAATTAAAAAAACCGGGTCTTGATCCCCGCAGTGAACTGGAGCAGTTTGAGTTTGCCGGTATTTACAAGATAGAAGATGTACATGTTGGCATGATCGTTCCGGGCTCAGTAACTAACCTCACACGCTTTGGTGCATTCATAGATATTGGCGTGAAGCAGGATGGATTGGTACATGTAAGTGAGATCGCACATAAATATATTGCTGACCCTTCTGAAGCATTAAAACTTGGACAGAAAGTTCAGGTGAAAGTAATGGAAGTGGATATTGCAAGAAAACGGATTGCATTATCAATCAAGCAAACGGAAGAAGCGCCTGCGAGGGAAGCGAGAAATTTTCCTGCCAAAGCTGCGGCAAAAGTGAAACAGGAAAAAGAGATGAGTGTGGATGATGCGTTGAGTTTGCTGAAGAAGAAGTTTGCGAGGTAAACGAATTCTTCGTGGTACTTTGTGTCTTGGTGGCTTAGTGGTTCAATTTATTTTGAACCACTAAGCCACCAAGACACAAAGAAAAACCGCGCTAAGAATAGCGCGGTGTACAACATGAGAAAATCGATCTGTCCGCTGGAAGCGGGCCGATCGATTTCACGAACAGTCGGTATTTCGTGAAAAGCATCGGGCCGCTGAAAGCGGCCCGATGCTATAATTCAGCGGTCTTTAATTTTTTAGGGAAAGAAATGGTAGCAGTTCCTGTTTTACCTGCACGCACGTAAGTGACTTTCAGACTTGTGCCTTCTTTCAGTTCTTTCGCTATGGCCCTGAGTTCGTCAACTGAGTTTACTGCTTTGCCATCGATATCGGTGATCACATCGTCTTTTTTCAAACCGGCTTTTTCAGCAGCGGATTCATCATCTACATCGAGTACTTTTACACCTTTTCCGTTCTCTACATCCTGTATTTCAAGTCCCAGCCTGGGTTTGCGAAGACTGGAAAAATCCATTCCCTCAAAACCCGGCATGGCAGGCATTTTGAAATTGAAGCTTTTGTTGAAATCATCACCATCGAAGCTGAAGCTTTTCATGCGCATATTGCTTTTGCCCAATGTAGCGGTTGCCTGTGCCTCTTTTCCATCACGCAGGTAAGTGATGGTTATTTTTTCTTCAGGTTTGTATTTGCTGATGGCATCATACAGGTCTTCGCTGTTGGTGATCTTAGTGTCACCCACTTTGGTGATGATATCATCTTTTTTCAAACCGGCTTTCTCAGCGCCGCTTTCTTCTTCTATGGTATTGATCTTTGCACCTTTTTGATCTTTGGATGAACCCACACCTAAGAAGGCTCTGTTCTCATTGAAAGGGAACTCATCTCCAAACATCTTTACACCGCCTTGCGGGCCAAAGCTTTTGAACCTGTTAAAAGGGGCGATATCACCACGAAACACTTCAATCTCTGAATCTTTCAGCTCGCTTAATGGTTTTCCGTTAACCGTGATATTATCACCATCGATAACGATCGTGGTTTTCTCTTTGCTGTCTTTATCCTTGCGGATAGTGACGGTTTCCTTTTTTTCTTTTCTTTCTATTTTCTCTTTTGTCTGTGCCGATGCACCAGCTGATATGCCGATCGCTAATAAAACTACCGGCAGAAATTTGTTATGCATGATCGCAGGTTTTTGTTGTACGAATAATTTAGTAGATCAAATCTACTGTATTCATGAAATACGAAACTATTCGGAAATGTTAAAAAAGGTTAATGATTTTCAGGAAGGGTCAGAGCGGCTAAGGGTTGATCAGTTGGTAAGTTTTAACGGGGCAGCCATCTACCTGCTCATGTCTTACGTATTGGAAACCAAGCTTTTCAAGTACTTTCAGCGAGGCGAGGTTTTCGATATGGGCCATGGCGGTGATGACAGGAATCCCTAAAACGCGGAAACCATATTGAACGGTGGCCACTCCGGCTTCGGTGGCATAGCCTTGTCCCCAGACCGACTGGATAAAACGATAACCCAGGTCTGTTTCCTGTCTTTCGGGACGGTATTTTAGCCCGCACCAGCCAATGAATTCGTTGTTGCTTTTTGTGTGCATGGCCCAGCGGCCATAGCCATAAAGGGTATATTGGGGAAGTATGCGTTTGTTCAGATTGGTGAGGGCAGTAGGGATATCGATTACGGGTTCTTCGTGAACATATTTCACCACTTCCGGGTCGCTGTTGAGCCGGTAGATTAGTGGTGCATCATCCGTGGTGAATTCGCGGAAGAGGAGGCGTTCTGATTCGAAGATGCTTTGCATGGGAGAAAATATAAGCCGCAGATTCGCAGATTAATTGTTTTGATGCAATCTGCGAATCTGCGGCTAAAATAAAATTATACAATCAGGGATCTTATTTTTTCAATAACCTGCTGTAGGTTGCTTGCATCCTGCCCGCCTGCAGTCGCCAGTGTTTTCTGTCCGCCACCACCGCCTTTGATCAACCCGGCGATATGTTCTTTGATGATCTTAGGGGCCTCGAGGTTTTTAGCGGCGCTGAGTTGTTCATCTATCAAGACTGCAACCTGTGCCTTGCCGTCTACATTCGCAGCCAATACCACCAGATAATTCGCCAGATCATTCTTCAGTTCAAAACACAGTTTTTTCAGGCTGTCGGCAGAACTTACTTCTACCACTGCGCCAAGGAAACTAACACCATTAATCGTTTCTGTTTTTTGCAGCAGTTCATTTTTGATGATGATGAGTTGTTTGGCTTCCAGGCTCTCGATGCGTTTGCGCAGATCGCTGTTTTCGGATACCAGCGATTCTACAGATTTTACGAGGTCCTTGGGCGCTTTCAGGGTGTCACGAATGACACGAATTTCGGCGAATTGTTCGGTGATGAGTTGTTCTGCTGCTTTGCCGCTGATGGCTTCTATTCTTCTGACACCTGCGGCTACGGCTGACTCGTGTTTTATTTTGAAGAAACCGAGTTCACCGGTAGCGCCGATATGGGTTCCGCCACAGAGCTCGATGGAATAGGATGGGTCCATGATGACTACACGAACCCTGTCTCCATATTTTTCCCCGAACAATGCCATGGCGCCCAAAGCGATCGCTTCATCCTTACTCATTTCTTTGATATGGACAGGAATGTTTGCACGGATCTTTTCATTCACGATCGCTTCTACCTGTGCGATCTCTTCGTCTGATACTTTGGCAAAATGCGAAAAATCAAAACGCAGGTATTCATCATTTACCAGGCTTCCCTTCTGTGCCACATGTGTACCTAACACTTTCCGCAATGCTGCATGTAAAAGATGGGTGGCACTGTGGTGCACTTCTGTTGAACGTCTTTTAGCAGTATCCACTTTGGCAAGCACTGTCCCCTCTATATCAGCCGGAAGCGTATCTGTAAAATGTATGATGAGGTTATTCTCTTTTTTGGTATCGGTAACCGCAATGGTTTCTCCATTAAAATCCAGTGTGCCGGTATCGCCCACCTGTCCGCCGCTTTCAGCGTAGAAAGGCGTTAACTGTAATACGAGTTGGTAAGCTTCTTTGCCCTTGGCTTTTATCTTGCGGTAACGGGTAACATGGCTCTCGATCTCAAGAGAATCATATCCTACAAATTCACTCAGCCCGGTTTCTTTGATCGTCACCCAGTCTTCTGTATCAACAGCGCCGGCTGCGCGGCTGCGGTTTTTTTGTTGTTGCATTTCTGCTTCGAAGCCTGGCTCATCAACAACAAGGTTATTTTCTGTAGCGATCAACCGTGTAAGATCTATCGGGAAACCAAATGTGTCAAACAATTCAAATGCTGCTTTTCCTTCTACCTGTTTGCCGGAATTGGCAATAATATCATCAATGCGTTTTAGTCCTTTATCCAGCGTTTTCAAAAACGCATCTTCCTCTTCCTTCACTACTTTACTTACAAAATCCAGTTGTTTATTCAGTTCGGGGAAAACGTTTTCAAATTGTTTGGCCAGTAATGGCATCAATTGAAACAGCAATGGCTGTTTGTAATCGAGGTAAGAATAATAATACCGTACCGCCCTTCTTAAAATTCGCCTGATCACATAACCCGCACCGTTGTTGGCGGGTAACTGTCCGTCAGCAATGGTAAAAGCGATGGCGCGGATATGGTCTGCGAGTACGCGGAAAGCGATGGCTTGTTTGCTATCGCTGTAATCGTATTTTTTTCCGGTGATCTTTTCAGTCGCTGCTATTGTTCCGGTAAAAATATCCGTATCGTAATTACTTTGTTTGCCCTGTATCACGCGTACCAGCCTTTCAAACCCCATTCCCGTATCTACGTGTTGCGCAGGCAATGATTGCAGGCTTCCGTCTTTTAAACGGTTGAACTGCATGAATACATTGTTCCAGATCTCGATCACCTGCGGGTGGTCATTGTTCACCAGTGTTTTTCCGGCAACCGCATTTCTTTCTTCATCGCTGCGGCAGTCAACATGTATTTCTGTGCAGGGTCCGCATGGGCCGGTATCGCCCATTTCCCAGAAATTATCTTTTTTGTTGCCGAGTAATATCCTGTCTTCGGCAATTACTTTTTTCCATTCGTTATAAGCTTCTTCATCTTTGGGTAAACCTTCTTTGGTATCTCCTTCAAAAATGGTGACGTATAAACGGTTCTTGTCCAGTTTATATACTTCTGTCAGCAGTTCCCAGCTCCAGGCGATGGCTTCTTTTTTGAAATAGTCACCAAAACTCCAGTTGCCGAGCATTTCAAACATGGTATGGTGATAAGTGTCTACACCCACTTCTTCGAGGTCGTTGTGTTTGCCGCTTACACGCAGGCATTTTTGGGTATCGGCTATACGTGTATGTTCCGGGTTTTTATTACCCAGGAAATAGTCTTTGAACTGGTTCATACCCGCGTTGGTAAACAGCAGCGTGGGGTCGTTTTTAACCACGATGGGTGCGGATGCTACGATCTCATGCTTTTTGGAAGCAAAAAAATCAAGGAACTGTTTACGGATCTCAGCGCTGGTCATATTGATAGCCAAAATTTTAAGAAGAATGTTAAGAGCTTAGAAACTATATTTGGACTCTTTTTAAGGGGGTCAAAGGTAGGAAAAAGCTGTCAGCTATCAGCCGTCAGCCATCAGCTACCAGCTTTTAATACCAATATTGGCTGAAAGCTGATAGCTGACTGCTCAAAGCTCAAACGCCATCATGAAAAAGGTCAAATATTACTATAATACCCATACCCTGCGCTATGAAAAGCTGGATGTGCCACTGCGGGTAAAACTGTTGCGGGTAATAGGGTTTTTGGCCGCTTCTATTGTGACGGGTCTTATCATTTTTGCCATCACTTTCCGGTATATCGATTCTCCCAAGGAGAAACTGATGCGGCAGCAGAACGAGGATATGCAGCAGAATTACAGTGTTTTCATGGAGCGGGTTAAGCAACTCGAACTACAGATGGATGAGATCGAGAACCGGGATAACAATGTGTACCGTACCATTTTTGCAGCATCTCCTGTACCCGATAGTATCCGTATCAAGAATATGGAAAAAGCGAACGAGGTAAAACTTGTACAGCAAATGGGCGAAACAGAACTGGTGAACAGTATCGGGCTGCAACTGAATAATCTTTCGCTCCGCACAGCCTACCAGATGAAATCATTTGATGAGATAGCGATCCTGGTGAAGAATAAGGAAAGGTTACTGGCCTGTACACCAGCCATTCAACCCATCAGTAACCGGAACCTGAACAGGGTGTCTTCCGGTTTTGGTTTCCGTATCGACCCCATCATCAAACAAAGACGGCGGCACGAGGGACTTGATTTCAGCGCACCAATGGGTACCCCTATCTATGCAACTGCCGATGGTACCATAAAAGATGCCGGTTACAGCACGGGTGGTTTTGGTAACCATGTGGTCATCAATCATGGCTTTGGTTACGAAACCGTGTATGGTCACATGTTGCGTGTAAAAGCAAGGGTGGGGCAGGGTGTAAAACGCGGTGAGGTGATCGGTTATGTAGGTAATTCCGGAAAAAGTACCGCGCCTCATTGTCATTACGAAGTACACCGCAACCATATACCTGTGGATCCTATCTATTATTTCTACAACGACCTTACCCCTGCGGAGTTTGACCGCATCGTGAAACTGGCTGCGGCGAGCAACCAGAGTTTTGACTAGCGGGGGTTAACTTCTTTTCCTAATTTTACTTCCTACTTCCATAAACCAATTCTCCCTTGGAACCCGGTGTCAAAAAATACCTTTTGCGTATTGTCAATACACTTTCATTGGGATTGTTATGGATGGTGCTGAACAGCGCGTTTGGCATTAAGTATGATTATGCTTTTATACATGACCGTGTCAGTATGGGCAATATTTTATTCTATGCATTCTTCGTGATCAGCCTCGCAGCCTTTCTCTGGTGGGTAATACGTGTATGGAGTAAGCCCATAGACTTTGAAAAATAATAGCGCCTTTGCGCCCTTGCGTGCAAAATCCCTGGAAATAATGGATGCGTATAGTCATATATATCCATCCGGATACTTCTTTTTCCAATGAGTTTTGCTTATTTTCATCTATAAACTATCGGCATGTACCTCAAAAATTTTTCCAAATGGGTGATGATCGTAGGCGTCTTGCTGATCTGGATAGTGAAATTTTTTGTACGCCCCTTTGTTCATGTTCCCGCTTCTCTTAAACCGTTTATAGGATTGGCGCCCAATCTGATCGGTTCTTTCCTCTTGCCCTTTGGCGCCTGTCTTTTTTTTCGCCGTTTTTTCCGGTTGGAGACTGCGCAGGACCTGACATTTACCTGCTCGTTCGGCTTACTGCTGGTGGTCATCAATGAATACCTTCAGCTTATTCCTGTATTTGGAAGAACATTTGATTACCTGGATATTTTTTCTTCCGTAATGGGTGTGTTCCTGGGACATGTGGTGTTTGGGAAACTTTTGTCGAAAAGCGCGACCAAATTGGTCATTTGAAATAGCTGGTATATAAAACCGTGCCTTAGTGCCTTTGTGAGAAAATTATTTGCACACAAAGGCACTAAGGCACGGTTTTTAGCTCAGATCAATTCTTCGTATCCAGTATTACGGGTGTTTTTCCTCCGCCCATAATGATCACTTTTGAGTTGGGGGATGTGATCAGGCCCTTGGTTACCTGTATCTGTTCGTATTGTAATTGTTTATCACTCAGGCCCGTGCTGATAATGCGCTGGTAATCTGCGATACCCTGTGCTTCCACGCGCTTACGTTCGGCTTCCTGTTTTTCTTTCTGCAACACGAATTCCATTTTCTGTGCATCCTGTTCCGCGTTGATTTTTGCTTCTATGGAAGCTTTTACTGTAGCGGGCAGAGTGATGTTGCGCACAAGTAACTGCTCCAGGATCAATCCGCGCTTTTTGAAATCATCTTCTATGCTTTTGAAGATACGGGCCTGGAAGAGATCGCGTTTCGTTGAATACAGGTCGATGGCGGTAAAGTAAACAGCATTATCCCTGATCTTGGTACGTGTAAGTGGGCGCACTATTTTGTCACGGTAATCCAATCCTGTTTCACGAACGATATTGGGAGCTTCAATGCCGATAACCCTGTAGAGAACGGTCAGATCTATTGTCACTTCCAGTCCGTCGGCGGTGAGTGCTTTTATAGCGTCATCCCCGCCTTTATCGCCTTCATCATGTACGCCGCTCATGGTATAGTTTTGTGTTTTGATATCAACGGTTTTCACATCCACCAATGGGTTCACCACACTCAGACCACTGGTCAGTACATCGTTATCTACTTTACCGAACAATGATTTTACGCCGACCTCACCGGCATTAATCTGTTTGATACAAGAGGTTAGAAAGCCAATGGCAATGATGACAAAGCCTGCGATACGCAGACCGTTGGCAGCTTTCAATAAATTTTCATTCTGCCTGGCCAGTACAATACCGGCGATCAGCAGGATAATACCAAGTATGATGAGTATCATAGCGTTTGTTTTGGGTGATGATATACATTAGTAACATAAATGATAGAAATATTACAAAACCGCGTAGTGCCTGGGATTGTATTGTAACCGCGAAGACGCTAAGTCGCAAGGGTACGCTAAGATATCTTTAGTATAATTAGCCTTGCGTTACTTCGCGCCATTGCGTCTTTGCGGTTAATTTTAGTATTTTTCAACCTGAGACATTACCAAATTAACTGCTGTGATCGGCCACGATCACCCATTCTCCTTTTATCTTCTTCAGCAAAAGCGTGTAATGCCCGTCAACGTCGCCGATGGTTCTTTTGAGCATCCATTTTCCCAATACAAAATAGGTATCCGGTGAAATGGGTTTTACCGTTAGGATATTGAAATGAAGTTTACCCATGGATGCAGTGTCGGGGTAGCTTTTTTTGTAATTCTCCAATGTGGTCCGGTAGCCGTAGGTAGGGCCGCGTTTGCCAACAAATACCAGGCTGTCACTCTCCCAATAGCCTTTCATGAATGCTTCTATATTACCCTTGTTCCAGTCTTCGGTCTGGCGGGCGAGTAAGTTGCGGATGGCCAGTTCGTCTTTGTTCTGGGCGTGGATGGTACAGGTTAAAAAGATTAAAATAGTTAGAAGGGTCAAGTGCATTTTCATGTTGTTAAGCTACAACAATTTTATGGCACGCACCATTTCGCGTTTGCCCCAGGGGCCCGGTATTTTCTGTACCGAAAAACCGGCTGCGGTCATGGCCCGTCTCACTACGCTTTTGCTGCAATAGGTGACCAGCATTCCACCTGGTACTAATGAAGGGTATAATTTTTCAAACATTTCCTGCGACCATAGTTCGGGTTGTACCTCGGGAGAAAAAGCATCAAAGAAAATACAATGGACGGAATGGGTATCTATATCGGCCGGTAGTGAAAGGAGTTTCTTTTGCAGGGAGAATAAAGGATGCAGATCGGTCCTTTTCTCCCAATCACCATCATGCAGGCGGCGAAAATTTTCCTGCATGCAAAGAATTTCCCCGTAATTGATAGCGGCAGCTTCTTCTTTGGTCAAAGGAAATTTTTCGATGGCCGTGTACTGTATGACCAATGTATGTTCAATGGCTTTCTGCATACTCAATAAAGCATTCAACCCTGTTCCAAAACCGATTTCAAGAATATGTAAGGGCTGTCCCGGGAAAACATCCATAGCGTGCAGGAGTCCGGCCTGTATGAATACATGCATACTCTCCTGTATCGCACCATGATGGCTATGATAGCTGGTGTTCCATTCTGGAATGGCGATGGTGTGGGAGCCGTCTGCGGTTAATTGTATGTGGCGTTGCATGGGTTGAGCTATCAGCTTTGAGCCATTAGCTATCAGCAAAGATATTTATTATATTTTTCCGGTAAATTAGCTGACAGCTAATGGCTCAAAGCTGATAGCTTTTATTATGGAATACCTCACCCACCTTCAAAAAGATAAACGGCTTGCCAGAACGATCGGGAAGGATGTTCACCAACTGACACTGCATAGCAATATACCTGTGCGTATCATGGCGAGTATCATCAGCCAGCAACTGAGTACCAAAGTAGCCAAAGTGATCTTCAACCGTTTTCTGGATCTGTATAAAGGAAAAGAACCCAAACCGCAGCAGGTGCTGGATACACCAGCGGAAACACTCCGTTCCATCGGTTTAAGTAATGCGAAAGTGAGTTATGTACATAATGTGGCAAGGTTTTGTATCGAGCATAAGATCACCGATAAAAAATTACTGGCGATGAGTAATGAAGCCATCATTGAGCTGCTGGTACAGATCAAAGGTATCGGGCAATGGTCGGTAGAGATGTTGCTGATGTTTGCCTTGGGTAGGGAAGATGTGTTTGCAGTGGATGACCTGGGTATACAACAGGCGATGACCAAATTGTATAAACTGGATCCGGCGGATAAAAAGGCAATGAAAGAAAAAATGATTAAACTCTCTTTAAAATGGAGCCCATACAGGACCTACGCCTGTTTGCATTTGTGGAGATGGAAGGATAATGTGCCGGTAGAGAAATAGTGTTGCTGTATCAAATAAACATGCACTTTTGGTAGTCCAATAAAATTGAGTTAAGCTGAATTTCTCGCGGCATTAATAATGCCAAACATGCTTCTGGTTACCAGTTTTTCATACACTTTCTTCATTTCTTCTGTTGTATTGCTGTCGTTCAGGTGTGAAAGCGCATATTGCTGTATGGTCAGCAGCGGCAGTACGATCTTGTCGCGCATCTGTATGGAGGCGCGGCCCGTTTTATCATCCTGCATCAGTTCTGCGGAGCCGGATAATTCAAGTACCAGTTTTGCGGTAAGATCGAATTCGTTTTTGATCAGTTGCCAGATAGCGCCATACTCCGGGTCGTCTTTGATGTGTTTCGTAGGCGCGAAAGTTGATTTCAGCATACTCATCATACTGTTATCAATCAACGTACGGAAGAAAAGCACATTGCGGAACATGGCTTTCACATCTTCCCACAAACCTTTTTCCTTCATTTTCTGCAAAGCAGTGCCCACGCCAAAATAACCGGGTACATTCTGTTTTAACTGGCTCCAGCTGCCTACAAAAGGAACCGCACGCAGATCCTCGAAACGTAATTCGCCGCTGCCACGTTTGGATGGCCGGCTGGCGATATTGCTTTTGCTGTAATAGTTCAGCGGACTGAACCGTTGCAGGTAACTCAGGAACAAGGGATGTTTTTTGAACGACTGGTACACTTCATAACTGATCCTGCCCAGCTCTTCCAGCAGGTGACGGTCGTGCGCAGACAACTGTACACGCTGATCGGCAAATAATTCATTGCTGATACCGGCGCTGAGCAATTGTTCGAGGTTGTATTGCGAAGATTGTATAGTGCCGAAATTGGAAGTGATGGTCTGTCCCTGTACCGTCAATTGTATCTCTTCGTTCTCGATCGTGCGGCCAAGTGATGCATAAAACTTATTGGTCTTTCCGCCTCCGCGTGATGGTGGTCCGCCGCGACCGTCAAAGAATTTGGATTTGATGCTATACTTGCGTGAGATCGCTGTAAGATTTTCCTTCGCCGTATAAATACTCCAGTTGGCCTGCAGGTAACCGCCGTCTTTGGTGCCATCACTAAAACCAAGCATAATGGTTTGCTGACGTTTGCGGTGGTGGAGGTGTTGATTATACGCAGGCAGACTGTATAAAGATTCCATGATACTTTCTGCTGCTTTCAGATCATCGATCGTTTCAAACAACGGAATGATATCAATGGGGAGTTCACCGGATGGCCATCCACACAGATGTGCCAGTGCATATACTTCCATCACATTTACAGCGGTCTGGCAATTGCTGATGATATAACGCTGACAACCCTGCATCCCGTTTTGCTGTTGTATGGTAATGATGGCACAAATGCTTTTCAGGGTTTCACGTGTCAACTCATCGCTGAACATATCGGGGTCAACGGATGCTTTGATCTCTGCGAGGATCTGCATTTTTTCTTTTTCAGAAGCCGTATCATAGTTCCCTGGCAAAATACCAGGTTCTCCTTTTGCCTTGAGTTCTGTATCGATCTGTGCGAGTACTTTGGTATGGATGCGGCTATCCTGCCTGATATCCAGCGCGGCGAAATAAGTACCGAATATTTTTACTTTATGGATCAGGCTGTCGAGCCTCTGTATAAATAAGGAATGATGCTGTGATACCACCAGTTCGCGCATGGCCTGCAACTGTTGCAGCAATTCATTTGCGGTGATGCGTTTGCTTTCTGTGGGACGGAACACGCTTTCATACAGTTCCAGTTCCAGCTTATGGATCATGGTATCCACACCGCTGAATGTAAGTCTGCGCGATAGTTTTCTTACATCGCGGTAATAACAGACAGTGATGGCGCTGCGTAAGGCTTCTGCTACTTTCAGTGTGATATCTGCGGTAACAAATGGATTACCGTCGCGGTCGCCCCCCGGCCAGAAACCCAGTTCGATAAAGGGATTATCGCTGTCAAACTGGTCATCAAAAACTTCCCGGGCAATAAAATTGTAAATATTGCCGATGGATTGGTAAAATACATTCTCGAGGTACCACATCAGGTTCACCGCTTCATCATAAGGCGTGGGTTGCTTTTTGTTGAAAAAAGGTGTGATACCCAGTTGCTGGATATATTGGTTGATGGTATGAAAATCATTTTTGCTGATGGCCTCACTCATATCATGAATAATACCGAGTACACTGCCGGGATAGAACTGTGTAGGATGCGCCGTTAACACCACCCGCACTTTAAACCTGCGCAATTTATTTTTCAGCGTCTGTGTTTTTCCTGTAAAGCTTGCCTCTGAGAGCAATGCCTTCAAACTGCCCGCGCCATCAACATCGTTTACGGTGGTGAAGGCGGCATCCTCGATTGAATCAAACAATACGATCTGGCGCTCTATGTATTGAACAAATTTGAACAGGCGTTCCACTTTCTCAGTTTCGGTAGCCACATGGGTATGCTGACTGAAAAAATGATCGATGATCTGCATCGGGTTTTTACCCCCGGCATAACCATCTATACACGACTGTAATAAAATGGGCAGTAAGGCGCCAACATTGGCGATGCCCGAAAACGGTAAAGCGGCGAACAGGCTGTTGTAAATGACATACTTGTCCGTTACATTCCGCTTGAAATTGTTGGTGTATAATGAAGATGACATGATTGCTTGCTGTGGCTGAAGTTAAGTATTAAGTACGAACTGTAAGTACGAATTACGAGGTACGAAGTACGAACTGAAAAGGCGGCTCGTGCTTTGTATTGTATACCTCGTACTTTGTACTTCGTAATTCGTACTTAACTTATCTTTATAAAAATTGTTCCGATGCACCTTGATGACAAGGAATTAATAGCGCAGTTCAAACAGGCAGTTACCAAAGAGCGGGCATTTACGGCGATCCTGAAGAAATACCAGGAAAAACTATACTGGCATGTACGGCGTATGGTGGTGGACCATGATGATGCGAATGATGTACTGCAGAATATGTTCATCAAAGTATGGAACGGGCTGGATAATTTCAGGGAAGACAGCCAATTGTACACCTGGCTGTATCGTATTGCTACCAATGAATGTCTCAGTTTCCTTGAGCAGCAGAAAAAACGGGGTACAGTAAGCCTGGGAGATGTGGAGGAAGGACTTAGTAATAAAATCAAAGCCGATACCAATTTTGATGCGAACAGGCTGGAATGGAAACTACAATTGGCTATCCAGCAATTGCCTGAAAAACAACGTATTGTGTTCAATCTGCGTTATTACGACGAACTACCTTACCAGGAAATGAGCCGGATACTGGATACCAGCGAAGGTGCGCTGAAAGCCAGCTATCACCATGCGGCCAAAAAAATAGAGGAATTCCTCAAAGAACATTAAACCAAACTCAACAGAAACTGTCAATAGTTACTGACCATGGATAGAACCCCCGAAATATCAGCCGAACTGGTGGAGATCAGCCCTTATCTCGCACAAATCAGCGCCGCCATTCCTTACGGTGTGCCGGCAGGTTATTTTGATGCTTTTCCGGGTTTGATGATGGAAAGATTGGAAGCTGAAGTGGCGTTACCCGTTGCCCAGTTGCCGGCTTACCAGGTTCCGGTTGGTTATTTTGAAGGACTGGCAGGAAATATCCTTTCAAAGATCAGGGAGCGGGAAAGTGGTCTTAGTGAAGTACAGGCCGAGTTACAGGAGATCGCTCCTTTGCTGAATACCATTTCCAAAACAAATAGCTACACAGTTCCGGCGGGATATTTTGATGCAGTTGCCTTTGTGCCTGTGATAGAAAAGAAACCGGCAAAACTTATCGGGTTGACATTTGCGAAGAAGTGGACACAGTATGCAGCAGCGGCTGTGATGGCGGGCATACTTGTTACGGGCGCTTTCCTGTACACGAATGATAACAAAGTTGGTGACTCAGGGTACAGTAGTACAGATGTTTCTTCTGAACTGAATACGCTTAGTGAAACGGACCTGGCAAACTACCTGGATACACCTGAATCATCCAATACGGATGTGCTGGCGACTGTAAAAAATACCATCAACACATTGAGTGATGAGGAACTGGATCAGTATCTTTCAGAAAACCAGGATGTGGATATGATCATTCCTGCATCGAATTAAACAATATGAAACGGATAGGATCTCTTATACTATTACTTACCTGTTTAACCAGTTTTGTTTTTGCGAACGGCACGCAGCAGGGCAAACCTGCGCGCAGGATGATGGGGTTGAAAATAGCGTATGTTACCAAGCATCTCAACCTTAGTTCAGAAGAGGCCGAAAAATTCTGGCCGGTGTACAACAGTTATATCGCTGATTTGAAAAAAGTGCGGCAGGAACAGAAAGAAGATGTATTGGTGTTTGAAGAAAACGCACTGAATGTCCGCAAAAAATATCGTACAGATTTCAAAAAGGTACTTAATACCGACGCCCGTGCCAACCAGGCACTTACCCTTGAAAGGGATTTCAATAACATGATCAGGAAGGAACTGCAGAAACGGAGAGAGAGTAAGAATTAGTCTGTGGTCTTTAGTCTGTGTTGTTATTGGTTTTGTAGTTAGGATTGATCATATCCCCACCATTGCTTTTCGAAAAAGACTTATTGTCACACAAATTTTCACGCAAAGACGCTAAGGAGCAAAGTCGCAAAGCTGTTCTTGGCGCCTTATTTTTACATCTTTGCGGCTTTGAGTGCAAATCTTTCGAAAACCTGTGACACCCCAACCACTAACTTCAAACAACCACAGACTACAAACAACAGACTACAGACTAACCACCGGTGTTTTGATATCGTGATAGAATAAAAAGGTCCAGTTTTCTTTTTGCCCCTGATCCCACCATTGCTGGCGCAGTTCCATGCATTTTTTTCCGTCGTAATCATATTTGGCTACAAAACGGCTTTTCATCTGGTGCAGTTGTGGGGCTACATCGCCGCCGAAGAATATTTTTTTACCTTCCTCCTCTATCCAGAATACCTGGTGAAACTTGCTGTGTGCACCGGTCATTTCGTAATGGATATAATTATCTATCGTGCCATTGTCTTCATCGAGCCAGGCAACACGACTGAAATCTTCCAGTAAGGCAAAATCTTCCGTGATATAAGAACCTGTTCCGGCACCGGTGGCATATTCGAATTCACGTTTCTGTACAAACCATGTGGCATAGGGGAAACTGATAAACCGTTCATCTGAATGAGCGCTTTTGATGGTTACACCACCCGCATGATCCTTGTGCAGGTGACTCATCAATACCTTGGTCACTTTTGAGGGATCGATACCTGCTTTGCGGAGGTTGTTATGGAGTTGGGGCTGACCGTCCGCATCGTTATATCCCAATCCTGTATCGAGCAGGATGATATCTTTTGAGGTAACAATTACAAAAGGCTGTATCTCTACCAGCATACTGCCAATGGGGCGATTGTTCAGTTGTTCTGTTGTTGTATCGAATGGAACAAATACTTTGGTCTTATCTACAGTAAAGGCGCCTTCTGAGAGAGGAATAATTTGCATGTTAAGCGCAAAGATAACACAGATACCTTAGTGAACCTTCGTGCCCTTCGTGTCTTCGTGGTTCAAAACAGGAACCACGAAGACACGAAGGGCACGAAGGGCACGAAGGAGCACAAAGAATTATCGTAAGACCATCTGTCTGTCTGCGTCAAGGCGCAGCAGGATAAAGATCAGGATGGTAAAAGTTAATAAGGAGGAACCGCCGTAACTGATCAATGGCAGGGGAATACCCACGATTGGGAACAAACCAATCGTCATACTCACATTCACTGCGATATGGAAGAACAGGATACTGGCCACACTATAGGCATATACACGGCTGAAGGTACTTCGCTGTCGCTCCGCTATCCGTACGATACGGTATAGCATAAAGAAGTAAATAGCGAGGAACACAAGACAGCCTGTCAATCCGAATGCTTCACCGAGAGAAGTGAAAATAAAATCTGTATGCTGTTCGGGAACGTATTTACCACGGGTTTGTGTTCCCTTCAAAAAACCTTTGCCTACCACACCACCTGAACCGATAGCGATCTTGCTCTGGCGCACATTGTAATCATCCGGTTTGCGGGCGGCTTTCTCACCCACTTTTCTTTCTGATTTTTTATTCAGGCCGCAATCGTATTCCTTACCTACCATGCTGTAGATACGGGTACTTTGGTAACATTCCAGCACATTATTGAAAATATAAGGGACCACAAATCTTTGTGTTCCCACACAAACCAGCCATAATACAACGATCAGTGTGAGTACATTTTTGTTCCGTTTTGCCTGTTTGCGGACGAAGAAAAAGATAATACCGGCGATCAGTGTAAGCGCAATAGCTAATGTATTGGGTTCAATGATCAGTGTAGCGATGACGAGTACGGCAAATGAAGAACCATAGATCATGATCTGTGCGGGTAAACCTTCGCGGTACATGGCCAGTAAAAAAGAAGAATATACCAGGGCGAGTCCCAATTCATGCTGTGCAATAGCCAATACAGCCGGGGCCAAAGCGATCACACTGGCGATCAGTTGTGATTTGAGTTTGCCGAACTCTGTTTCCTGTCTCGACAGGAATTTTGCCAGGGCCAGCGCCGTAAAAATTTTACAGAGTTCTGCCGGCTGCAGGTTAAATCCACCACCCAATGGTATCCAGCTTTTGGAACCATTGATATTTTTACCGATCACGAATGTGGCGAGCATCAATAATATCCCAAACGCGTACAACAGGTTGGCCAGCGCGGTAAACAGTTTGCTATCGGTTAAGAGTATGAAAGTTGCTACGACCACGCAAAACGCGGCAAAGAACAGTTGTTTGCTGTAATTGGTTTTGCCACTGATAAATGCAGAGAACCAGTTGGTACCCATCCTGTACTCGACCATGAAAATGCAGAGTATGCCAATAGAAACCAGTATGGCATAGAGCCAGATAATGGTCCAATCTACTCCTTCTGCTATTGTATTACGGTTACTCATTAAATGGCGTTGTTCTTTTTATATTTTTTCTCGTCCGGTAAGATCGCTGTTATGATCCGTTGTGGTTTTGTTTTCGGTGCAGGATTTTTTATAGGGGGCGTATTTTTCAAATCATCCTTCGGTTGAATGCTTTCTTCTGCGGTAGAATCATTGAGCTCGCTCTTCTCTCTTTGCAGCTCGAGCAGTCTTTCGTTTTCTTTGACTTTCTGTAGTGAATCTTTTTTCGCCATCTTCATACGCATAACAGGAGGTATGTACACACGGCTGGCATAGTCGGCTTCCATGGCTTTCCTGGCAGTGCCACGGATTGAATCCTTTAAATATTTTTCAATCAGGAGGCTGGCAATAGGTGCGGCCACACGGGCACCCTGATCGGAGTTTTCACAGATCACCGCAATAGCGATTCTTGGATTATCAAAGGGAGCAAAAGCGCCAAAAAAAGAATGATCCGGTTGTTTTTTGAGAACCCCGTTCACCACTGCGTAGTTTTCCACGGTTCCTGTTTTGCCGGCGATCACGATATCACTAATTTTTGAGCGTACTGCTGTTCCATATTCTACAACCGCTTTCATGCCTTCCTGTACGGCAGTATAAGCAGAATCGGGTATTCTTCTATCGGTGAAATTCTTGACTTTATATTTCTCAAGGATACCATCTTCGTCTCCACCTTCTATGGAATCTACCAGGTGCGGTGTATAGTACCAGCCTCGATTGGCAATAATGGCCATTACATTGGCCAGCTGTACCAGCGTTGTATTTACTTTGCCCTGGCCAATAGCATTTGAAATGGTATAACAGGGATATATTTTAGGACCAAATTCTTTGTGATAATTTTTTGCCAGCGGTATCAATCCCGGCTGCTCAGTCGGAAGGTCAACACCCAGTTTATGGCCAAGACCAAACGAAGTTGCATATTCCTTGAATGCAGATAAGGCGCTGTCTGTGGTTGGATATTTTCGCTGGTCAAGCAGTCGTTTATAAACAGTAGAAAAGTAGGAGTTATCACTATGTGCCACAGCCTCTTTAAAACGGAACACACCCACATCAAGGCATTTGGGTTTACCGTTACCGCAACCGCTAAAATATCCCGGGCAGCTAACTGTAAAACGTTCATCTATCACGCCCTCGGTGAGGCCAATAATACCTACTACTGTTTTAAAAGTAGAACCCGGTGAGTAATAGGTACCAAGTCCGCGGTTATTCAATGGCAGGCGGGGGTCAAGAAAAAGATCGCCGAAATGTCTCCGCTGGTCGCTGCCCGTTAAATAATTCGGGTCATAAGTAGGGGCGCTGATCATACAGAGGATGCCGCCTGTTCTCGGGTCTATCGCTACAATGCTGCCTACTTTATTACTCATTAATTTTTCACCCAGCTTCTGCAGTTCCACATCAATACTGGTATGTATATTTTTACCGGCGATGGCAACGGTATCAAACGCCCCGTTCTCATAAGCGCCCTGGATACGGCTCTTGTTGTCGCGTACATAGTTTTGTACACCTCTTTGTCCCATCAGCACTTTTTCATAGTAAGCTTCCAGCCCGGTACGGCCGGCATAGTCACCCATCTGGTAACCTTCGTCTTTATGTCTTCTCAGGTAAGAAGTATCTACTTCCCTTACATATCCCAGCACATGGCCTGCTACGCCGTAAGGATAGGTTCTTACGGATCGTTGATTGAGTGAAAATCCCGGGAACCGGTAGATATTCTCATTTAACCGTGCAAACATTTCAGCACTAAGCAAAGGCTCAAACACACTGGGTTTTACAAAACCATTTTTAAAGATCAGGTCGCGGATCCTTTTTTTATATTCTGCGGTGTCGATATTCAACAAATTGCAGAAGGCAACAGTATCGATGCCACGTGCCTCGGATGGGATAACCTGTAGGTCATAACTGATGGTATTCTCAAGTATGGCCCTGCGTTTGCGGTCGAAGATGATGCCACGATCGGGATAGATCACTTTCCGCACAATGGCATTGTTATCTGCTGCCAGTTTGTATTTGGCAGAGAATACCTGCAGGTTAATCAGTTGCCCCGCAATTACCAGAAAAACCACTGCAAAAATAATTTGTACAACGCGTCCCCTGCTTTGATTGAATACCGGCATACCTGTTTGTGAAAATCTGTGTAGTGAAGAATTGGTACAAAATTGCTGAATTCGCGGGGTTGTAGGAATTCTTTTTTAGCCATCAGCCCTCAGCTGTCAGCTATGAGCTTTTTTTGAGGACCTGTTTTAACAATATCCTATTAAAATGTAGCCCCGATACATAACAAGCTGATTGCTGAAAGCTGAGGGCTGACGGCTCAAAGCTGATAGCTCAAAGCGTCTAAGCAGCATTCGTCCTATGCCTTCCCTTCCTGCTGAATAAAAGTTCGGTAACAAAGATCAGCAACAGGCTTACGGCGGTAGTGCCGAATACCTTGCCGATAAAAAACATAAAATTGCCAAACTGCAGCCATTCGATCAGCACCAGGTAAAAATGATGGGTAAAACTGAGCAGACCCACATACAAGGCATACGGCGCCCAGCCAATGTTTTTGGGACTTGGTTCCAGATAGCTCTGCTCCGTGGTTTCCTGGGGTATGATCAGGCTGAGCAGGTAGGGACGTAGATAGGCTATTAATACGCAGGGTGCCGCATGGAGACCAGGTGTGCCGGTGAAAAAATCCAATGTCAGCCCAAACACAAAGCCTATCACCAGCAACCAGAACCGGTTGATCGAAAATGGCAGCCAGAGTAGGTACAGGAAATAGAGATAGGGAACAATGAACTGGTGCAATGGCGGCACTTCATCCAGTATCAGCACCTGTACGATGATGAACAGTATAAAACGGATAATATTTTTCAGCAGGCTGCTCATGGTGTTTTGGGCGAAGTGGTTTCGGTCTCCAGTTGTTGCTGTTCTGTGAACCGTACATTTTCGATCAGGTACACATACTGGATATTGAAAAAATTCGTGGCCGTTTTTATTTTCAACGTGTAAAAATTGCTGGCCGACTCAGATGAAATACCCGCCACTGTTCCAACCATCAGGTGTGAAGGGAAATTGGCGGAATAGGTACTGGTTAGTATCGTATCTCCATTGGCTACTTTGGCTCCTTTGGTAACGTTGCGCAGGGTAAGATAACCCGGATTGCTGCCATCCCATTCGAGGCTGCCGGTACTTTTGTCTTTTTTAAGCATCACACTCACTTTACTGTTGCGGTGCAGCAGGCTCATCACACGGCTGAAATTGGCGCTTGTTTCCACCACTGTTCCAACGATACCGGATGGACCCAAAACAGCCATCCCCTTTTTTACTCCCTGTGCCGTACCCCTTTCCAGTGTAAGGAAATTGGCCTGCAACGTGTACGTATTGCCCACTACTTTGGCCGGCAGATAAATGAACTTGCGCATACGGCCAAGTGTATCGCGCAGTAAAGTATCGGTAAAGCTTGTTTTTGAATTATCCGGCGACTGGAAATTAGCTGCCAGCATATTGCGGAGCCTGGCATTTTCTTCCGCCAGTTGGCGATTGGTTTCTTTCAATCCAAAATAGCCGCGTAGATTATTATACCCCAGGTTAAAATTGCCGGTAAGGTTATTTACGGCTGATGAAAAAAAAGCCTCGTGTGTTTTGCTCGCATTACTCAGCAGTATAATGGCAAACACCTGTAGCAGCAGAAAGCTGAGTAAGGTGAAATAGCGGCGGATGAAAAGGAAGATGTTTTTCAAGGCAATAGCTATGAGCTGTGAGCTGTCAGCTTTCAGCGTAGCTTTCGGCCGCATGGCTTCCTGCTGATAGCTGATAGCTGACGGCTCAAGGCTGTTATCTCATAATAAACGGAAACCGCTGGTAGTTCTTCAACGCCAAACCTGTTCCGCGTACCACACTCTTCAATGGATCGTCTGCTACATGTACGGGTAATTTGATCTTGGCGCTTAAACGTTTGTCGAGGCCGCGCAGCAAGGCGCCGCCACCGGTAAGGTATAAGCCCCTCCTGTAAATATCTGCGGCCAGTTCGGGTGGTGTGGTTTCGAGTGCTTTGAGGATGGCTTCTTCAATTTTGAAAATGCTTTTATCCAGCGCTTCTGCAATTTCCTGGTAGCTTACCATGATCTGTTTGGGGATACCGGTTACGAGGTCACGACCATTTACGGGAAGATCATCCGGCGGATTATCGAGGTCCTTCATAGCGGCACCCACATTGATCTTGATCTGCTCAGCTGTACGTTCTCCGATCAGTAAGCTATGGTAACGGCGTAGCGCCTCCATAATATCAGCAGTAAATTCATCACCGGCGATACGGATACTCTGGTCGCATACGATACCTGCGAGGGCTATCACCGTAATACCTGTGGTACCACCACCGATATCGATGATCATATTACCCACGGGCTCTTCTACATCAATACCAATACCCAGGGCCGCGGCCATAGGCTCGTGGATCATGTACACTTCTTTGGCGCCGGCCTGTTCTGCGCTGTCGCGAACGGCACGTTTTTCTACCTCGGTAATAGACGATGGGATACAGATCACCATTCTCCAGCTGGGCGGGAAAAGGGGCTTTTTGGGATAGATCATCTTGATCAGTTCCCGTATCATCAGCTCGGCGGCGTTAAAATCGGCAATTACCCCGTCTTTCAGGGGGCGCACGGTGCGGATGCTCTCATGGGTCTTTTCGTGCATCATGAGGGCTTTTTTGCCCACGGCCAGCACTTCTTTCATATTGTTCCGGTTAAGGGCAATAATGGAAGGTTCGTTCACCACTACTTCATCGTTATGTATAATCAGGGTATTGGCGGTACCCAGGTCCATCGCAATTTCCTGCGTAAAAAAGTTGAATAATCCCATTGTATATTAAAAAAGTTGCAAATGTGTAATGTATGCCTGCAAAGGTGACTGAATTTGGTTGAATAAACAAAGCCAAAGTAGTGATTTTTCAGGGATTTGAGAGGAACGGTCTGTGGTCTATGGTCTGTAGTCTGTAGTTGTTTGTAGTTGGCCGTTAATTGTTAACCAATAACAACTACAGACTACAGACCATAGACCACAGACTATTGTTCAAATTCATACCCAATATCCCTCCTGTAATTCATCCCTTCAAACGATATCTGTTCCAATATTTTCTTTGATTTGGCAACTGCCTCCGGAATATTGTTTCCATAGGAGGTTACTGCCAGAACCCTTCCCCCGTTCGTTACCACTTCATCGTCTACTAATCTTGTGCCTGCATGAAATACCATTGAGCCGTTATCCGTATCCAGGTTGGTTAAACCGCTGATCAGGAAATTTTTCTGGTAAGAGCCGGGGTATCCGCCGCTTACTGCCATCACCGTTGCACAGCTTCTTTCATCAAAGACGATATTAGTATCAACTAATGTGCCATTATCCATCGAAGCGAATAAAGAAACAAGATCGGTCTGTAATCGCGGCATCACTACTTCTGTTTCAGGATCGCCCATACGGCAGTTGTATTCTATCACAAACGGATCTCCGTTCATATTCATCAGTCCGAAAAAAATAAAACCATGGTAATCCAGTTCCTCTTTGAAAAGCCCATCCACCGTGGGTTTGATGATCGTTTCCTCTACCTTCTGCATGAATGTATCGTCCATAAATGGAACAGGACTTACACAACCCATACCTCCTGTATTTAAGCCCGTATCGCCTTCGCCAATGCGTTTGTAATCTTTGGCATGGCCTATCACCTGGTAATGTTCGCCGTCTGTTAATACGAATACGCTTACTTCAATTCCCTGTAAAAAAGCTTCGATCACAACTTTGCTGCTGGCCTCGCCAAACTGTTTGTGAACGATCATTTCTTCAAATGTGTGCAACGCTTCTTCATGTGTAGCGGCGATAACCACACCTTTACCTGCAGCGAGTCCGTCGGCTTTTAGCACAATGGGAAGACTGTGCCGGCTGATGTATTTCTTCCCCTCTTCAAAATTGTCCGCTGTAAACTCAGCGTAAGCGGCTGTAGGGATATTATGACGCTGCATAAATTTTTTGCTATAGGCTTTGCTGCCTTCCAGCTGCGCCGCTTCTGCTGAAGGACCCACAACTACCATGCGCTGGAGCTGCGGATCATTCTTACAAAAATCATAGATGCCTTTTACCAGCGGTTCCTCAGGACCCACTACCAGCATCTGGATCTTATTGTCCAGGCAGGCGGTTTTGACCGCGTCAAAATCTGTTACAGAAATGTCAAGATTAGTACCAAACTGCGTGGTACCCGCATTGCCCGGGGCGATAAAAAGGTCATCACAATGATGACTCTGTACCATTTTCCATGCTAACGCATGTTCGCGGCCACCGGAGCCGAGTAGTAGAATATTCATGAATAAAACTTCTTTACCGATTTTTGAATAGGTCTCACCGGCGAAAATACGATAATGGCATACAGATTTACAGAGTATTATAAAAGGTTGCGGATATAAACGATACAATGCGTAATATCGCGGCGGATATAGTTGTTGTTTAACCCCCGGGAGATACCTATGAAAATTTTAATTGCCGATGATCACACGATTGTCAGGGAGGGCATCAGGAAATTGTTGAAAGAGTCGTTTCCTTTTGCGGAGATAGAAGAGGCCAGTGATGCGATATCGCTCGTAAAGAAAGTGCGTGCCTCAAAATGGGATGTGGTAATTTCCGATATTACCATGCCACCCGGTGATTCCGGGCTGGAAGCGGTGAAGGATATCAAATCCATTTCGCCTACTACCCCCGTCATCATCATGAGCATGCATTCGCCGGAACATTACGCGGTGCGCGCCTTAAAAGCCGGCGCTTCGGGTTATTTATCCAAAGATGCCGCTTCACTGGAACTGGTAAAAGCCATTAACCATGTGATGTCGGGTAAACGGTATGTGAATGATGAAGTGGCCGCGATATTGGCCGATGCAGTAGAATTCAACTACGACGAACGCTCGATCGAAAATTTATCCGACAGGGAGCTGGAAGTATTCAAGCTGCTCGGCCGCGGTAAAACGGTTTCTGATATCGCCAAAGAACTATCCCTCAGTCCCAATACCATCAGTACTTTCCGCGCAAAGATCCTGGAGAAAATGAACTTCCATAATAATATGGAGTTGATTAAGTATGCGGTGGATAATAAGCTAATTTAGGTCTGTAGCCTGTGGTCTATAGTCTGTAGTTGTTGGTAGTTAACTGTCAATTGTTAACCAATAACAACTACAGACTATAGACTATAAACCATAGACTATTACTCTCCCACATACCGTTTCTCCGGCAACCTTTTCGCAATTAACAGGAACAGAACAAAGCTGGCAGCGAGTATGCCGATGAACAGCCAGTAATAACTGGCACCGGTGAACTGGCTGAAAAATCCTTTGTTGACAATATTATTGTTGATCAGTCCCACAAGCAGGTTGCCTAGTGAAATGCCCAGCAGGTATAAGGCGCTCATGGTGCTTTTCATTGATTTGGGAGCATGTGTATAGGCATATTCCAGGCAGGTAACCGATACAAGTATCTCAGATGCGGCAAGCAGGATATACGCCATTACCTGCCACCAAACAGATGGCTTACCACCCGCATCAATTGCTTCCTGGATCAGGGCAATGATCACAAAACTACAGGCGATGATCACCAAACCGGCCCCGATCTTGCGTAGGGGTGTTACCACTATGCCTTTCTTTTGCAGGAAAGGGAAAATCAACGAATTGAAAACAGGGATCAGCAGCACCAGGAAAAGCGGATTGATAAAGTTGACCTGTTCGGGCAGGATGTTGATAGCGCCTACCAGGTTAAGATCGAGCCGTGTTGCCTGCAATACCCATTCTGAAAGATTCTGGTCCCATAAGGCCCAGAATATCGGGGTAAAAGAAAATACAGCCATTATCCGGTACACGGCTTTGATGCCATCAATGGATGTTGCTGAATATTTTTCGGCCACTGCATCCCATACTTTTTGTCCGGGTTTACGACTGAATGATTTTCGCAACGCATAAAAAGATATGGTAATAAAATTTTCCCGCTTGATACCTGTAGGAGGTACTCTAATAAATTTCTTTCTTCCCAACCAGAAAATAACCGTCGCTACTGCCATCAGTACACCGGGTACCCCAAAAGCGATATCGGGGCCGTATTTGTCTTTCAGCAAGGGTATAAACAAAGGAGCCAGCGTTCCTCCCATATTGATGGCCATATAAAACCAGCCATATACTTTGGAAAGCAGGTGCTGGTTGGATTTGTCGAACTGGTCGCCCACATTGGCAGATACGCATGATTTGATACCGCCCGCGCAACAGGCGATCACAATCAGCCCCGTACTGAAAATCGTAAAATTACTGCCTGAAACAGATAATAGAAAATGGCCCAATGTGTACAGAATCGAAACGAACAATATCACCCGGTATTTTCCAAAGAACCAGTCGGCCATAATAGCGCCTACCAGTGGCATAAAATAGGCAAGGAACACAAACATGTGCGACATCTCGTTGGCCTTGGCATCCGCTTCCGCCGTCATTAAAGGGTTTAATGTGGGATTGAAGAAAGCCACCGCCATATACGTCACCATAATGGAGCGGAGACCATAAAAGCTAAACCTTTCCGCTATTTCGTTACCTATGATATAGGGAACCGATTTCGGCATCCCGGTTTTCGTTACCGCAGTCTGTATTTCGGTCATAAGTTGTACTTTGGGGTTTTAAAGATATTGGAAAAAAGCGGTCATAATTATCGTTGTACAGATTAACCGCAAAGACACGAAGACGCAATGGACCGCAAAGAAATCTTTGCGAAACTTTGCGTCCTTGCGGCTTAGCGGTAAAATGACACGCAGGTTTCCTCAAGCCAACTCAACCCAAAATCAACGATTGTATGTCAGAGTCAAAAAAAGCGTTCAAACCTTTTGTCCCGGCTGAGACCAAGATGAAAGAGCTCACGGTGAAGTCCATTCTCGTGGGCAGCCTGTTTGGTGTTATTTTCGGAGCGGCCACCGTGTACCTGGCGCTCAAGGCCGGATTAACAGTTTCTGCATCCATACCCATCGCCGTCATTGCGATCACACTGGGAAGAAAATTTTTAAAGACCACCATCCTCGAAAACAATATCATCCAGACCACAGGTTCTGCGGGTGAAAGTATTGCGGCGGGTGTGGCTTTCACATTACCAGGGTTCCTGTTCTTATCATCCCCATCCAGTGCGGAATATTTTAATTACCTCACCATATTGATACTGGCGATAGTGGGTGGCTTGCTGGGTACCTTATTGATGATACCGCTTCGCAAAGCGCTTATCGTAAACGAACATGAAAACCTTCCTTATCCCGAAGGCACTGCCTGCGGCGATGTATTGAAAGCGGGTGAAAAAGGCGGCGATTTTGCCCGTACTGCCTTCTGGGGACTGGGCGTAGCGCTGGTATATGCGATACTGCAGAAAGTAATGCATGTGATCGCTGAAACGCCCTATTATGCTACAAAGCAGATCAATAAATTTTTTCCATCAGCTAAAGTGAGTGGTGAGATCACGCCGGAATACCTTGGTGTAGGTTATATCATCGGACCACGTATTGCGGGTGTACTGGTGGCGGGTAGTGTTTTGAGTTGGCTGGTGTTTATTCCTTTGCTCTCATCAATAGTGTCAGCGGATGTGATCGCTACACAACTGGTAAAACTGGGTTACCTCGCAGATATCGCAAAAGCCGGTGGCAAAGGTGGATGGGATCCTGTTACACATACATTCAACGATTATTCGGCAGCGATTTATTATGCATTTATCCGCCAGGTAGGTGCGGGAACAGTAGCTGCGGGTGGTATCATTACATTGATCAAAACCGTTCCCACCATTATTAAATCGGTAAAAGGAAGTATCACATCTTTAAAAAATAACAAGGAATCAGGTGATGCCGCTGTTCCCCGTACAGACAGGGACCTTAGCCTGAAAGTAGTGGGCTTTGGCAGTCTCGCACTGATGGCCCTGATCGCTGTGCTGCCACAGGTACCGGGCGATAGTATTGTTCAGAAATTACTGATCGGTGTACTGGTGATATTGTTTGGCGCACTGTTCGTGACTGTATCATCCCGTATTGTGGGATTGATCGGTTCTTCCAATAACCCTATCAGCGGTATGACCATCGCAACCGTAATGGGCACAAGCCTGATCTTTTTAAGTGTGGGCTGGACGGGTAATGCATTTGAACCCCTGGTACTGGTAGTGGGTGGTATGATCTGTATCGCAGCTGCTAATGCGGGCGCCACATCGCAGGATCTGAAAAGCGGTTATATTGTTGGGGCCACACCGCGTAACCAGCAGATCGCATTGTTTGTGGGTGCGATCGTTTCTTCTATTGTGATAGGTCTTACCGTCAAATTTCTTGATAAACCAACTACCGAAATGGTACAGCAGGGTATCCACCATGCGATCGGTTCCGAAAAATATCCCGCACCACAGGCTACTTTGATGGCCACATTGATAAAAGGGATCTTATCACAAAACCTCGACTGGCAGTTTGTAGTAGTAGGTATTTTCTTAGCAATTGTGATGGAACTCTGTGGTATCAAATCACTCAGTTTTGCGATCGGCGTATATCTTCCATTGGCCACTACGCTTCCCATCTTTATTGGTGGAGCCATCCGTGGTATTGTGGAAAGCAAACAAAAGAAAGAGAACAGGGTGGTGAATCCCGAAGATGAGGAACTCGGCAAAGGCAACCTGTTTGCCACCGGCCTGGTAGCGGGCGGAGCTGTTGCGGGTGTGATCATTGCCTTCCTGGCAGGATCATCGGGTGGCGAGAAGTTCCTCAATGCAGTCAGCCAGGAACATGGGTTGACAGGTGCTTTATCAGAAGGCGGTTATTTCCTGCTGGGCACGTTGTTCTTTGCCTTGATGGGATTCATTTTATATAAGGTGGCCATTAAGAAAACAACAACATAAATAATAGGTATTGATAATCCATTTAAAACCTGCGGCTCCAACGCAGGTTTTTTTATGCCCCTGTCCCGTCAGGGACTACCGCTTAATAGCAAAATTCATATTATGAATCTCTTTGCCCCGTAGGGGCTACCCTCAGGGGTCTCTTCGTAGAAAAAGTCACGCTAAGGATAGCCCCTACGGGGCAAATGATTTTAATATCGCCTTGTTCTTGCTATTAAGCGGTAGTCCCTGTCGGGACAATGGATTGGAAAACATTTTTTTGCCCGGTATTTGTTGTGTTCATTAAACCATTCCCCTCAAAACCCATCCAACCCCCAAACCCGCTATGATGAATATCCACCGTATGATCAAAACCTTTACGGCAGTCGCTGTGCTTACAGTGCTGTCCGCATTTGTACAGACCGGTCAGCAGGCACCGGATACGGGTATTCACCTTCCCTACAAAAAATTGGGTTTGACAGAAGAACAGGCCGCGGCACACCTGCTGGGCCGTTTTACATTTGGCGCCACACCCGGGCAGGTAAAAGCAGTAGCAGACATGGGACTGGAAAAATGGCTGCAACAACAACTCGACGCCAAATTACCGGAAGAGGAAGTGAACAAACGGCTTACGGGGTATGATGCACTGACCCTCGACAATAAAACGATTGTAAACACTTACCTCAATGCCGGCCAGGTGATACGCATCGCGGCAAAAAACGGGTTGCTCGATAAAGATTCCATCAAAAACCTTGACAAACCCGAATACCGCCAGCAGTTAAGACAACTGATGGAGCAGCAGCATTACAAACCGCAACAGGAACTGCACCGCCAGCTGATCAACCAGAAAGTGATCAGGGCCGCGTATGGACAGAACCAGTTACAGGAAGTGCTGACTGATTTCTGGTTCAATCATTTCAATGTATCACTTACCAAAGGACAGAGCCAGCAGTTTGTGATGACTTATGAGCGCGATGCGATACGTCCCAATACAATGGGCAGTTTTGCAAACATACTCGAAGCCACTGCGAAACACCCGGCCATGCTCGAATACCTCGATAACGCAACGAGCGTGAGCAACGACAATACCATGGCCCGCAGGCAGGAGAACAATGCCATTGCGAAACGGCTACAAAAACGCATGGAAGAAATGGCGGCAGACAGCACCAAAGCCAGCGCAAAAATTTTTGAACAGGCACTCAAAGCAAGAAAAACACAGGGCCTGAATGAAAACTATGCCCGTGAGATCATGGAACTGCATACGCTCGGTGTTGATGGGGGCTACACACAAAAAGATGTAACAGAAGTAGCCAAAGCCCTAACAGGCTGGAGCGTTGCCCCCTTATACAAAGATGGCCCGGGAATGAAACTGATGGAAGCGGCCGGTCCGGGTTTGTTGGCAAGAAGAGGGTATGTAGTGGAAGGAGATTTCTTATTCCGTGCCGACAAGCATAATGAGAATGAAAAAACCATTCTTGGGAAAACCTACCCTTCCAATGGCGGTTACAAAGAAGGGATGCAGGTGTTGCAGATGCTCGCCACACATCCAGCTACCGCCAGATTCATCTGTACCAAACTGGCCACCCGTTTTGTAGCGGATACTCCATCCACTGCATTGGTTACAAAAATGTCTGATGCCTTTCTGAAAAGCAATGGTAATATCAAAATCGTTTTGATCACTATGGTAAACAGTCCCGAGTTTTGGGATACCAAAGCAGTACGCGAAAAAGTAAAATCACCATTCGAGTTTGCGATCAGCGCCATACGTGCTACCAATGCAGATGTGCAGCAGCCGTTCCAGGTATTTAACTGGTGTACAAGAATGGGCCAACGTTTTTATTATTACCAGGCGCCCACCGGTTTTCCTGATCGTGCCGGTTACTGGATCAATACCGGTTCATTACTCAACCGTATGAACTTCGGTCTTGCGTTTGCAACAGAAAAGATCCCCGGTATCAAACTGAATCTGGCATCACTCAACAATAACCAGGAGCCGGAAAGTGCAGAAGCCGCATTGATGATCTACAGTAAAATATTATTACCAGAGCGTAACCAGGAAGAAAACGTAAAACGCCTGACGGCTATGGTAAGAGACGCAAACCTTGAAGAGAAAATTACCGCCGCTGCAGATAAGACCACAGCGCCGGTAACGGATATGATGACTACTATGCAGGATGATGAGATGATGGATGAAAAGCCTGCAGACAAAAACCGCAAAGGCAACCAGAAAGCGGCACTGGGTAAAAAGAATGTCCCGACAACTACCTTGTATGTTGCGGGTAACGTAAACACAGTATCACAGGTAGCAGGCATCATTATTGGCTCTCCTGAATTTCAAAGAAAATAACTCGGTCAGGCCGCTAAAAGCGGCCCGACCGATAGCACGAATAAGGTAATAAACAATTTTTCTAACCTTATAAAACCGATCAGGCCGCTCCAGCGGCCCGATCTAAGCATAATATGGTCAATCGCAGAGCATTCATGAAATCAGGCGCCATGGCGCTGTTTGCCGCAGGGGTTGGTGGTGTACCCACTTTTATTGCACGCGCCGCCGATAGCCGCAAGATCATCCCGCCGTATAAAAAGAACAAAACACTGGTCTGTATTTTCCAGCGTGGTGCAATGGATGGATTGATGGCGGTGAGTCCCTATGCCGATCCCAACCTGAAAATACTTCGTCCTACTTTATACATGAGTCCCGCACAAACGGAAGGAAGGATGGTTGACCTGGATGGTCGTTTTGGGTTGCATCCGTCATTGCAATCATTCGCTCCTTTCTTTACAGAGGGCCGTATGGCTATTGTACATGGTGTGGGAAGCCCCAATAATACCCGCAGCCATTTTGATGCACAGGATTATATGGAAAGCGGAACACCATTCAGCAAAAGCACTTCCAGCGGCTGGCTGAACAGGGCAGTGGGTATGATGGGACATGATGCCACACCTTTCCGTGCGGTAAGTATTACCAATGCCATGCCCAGGAGTTTGTATGGTGATAACGAGGCGCTGGCCATCAATAACCTCCAGGAATTTGCGATACAGATGCGTGGCAATCCGCTCGCATCCAATCTCGCTTCTAAATCTTTTGAACAGTTATACGACCAGACATCCAATCAATTGCTCAATAAAACCGGTAAAGAAAGTTTTGATGCGATGAAGATGCTGAATGTAAACAGTATCAAAAATTATCAGCCGGTAACGGGTGTGGTATATCCTAATTCGCCATTGGGTAATTCCTTAAAACAGATCGCTATTCTTATCAAAATGAATATCGGTCTCGAAGTGGCATTTGCAGAAAGTGGCGGATGGGATACGCATTTTAACCAGGGTACCGCAAATGGCGCACTCGCCCGTAACCTGAAAGATTTCAGCGAAAGCATCACCGCTTTCTGGAAAGACATGGATGCTTACCAGGATGATGTAACGGTAATGACCATGACTGAATTTGGCCGCACCGCTCACCAGAACGGCACCAATGGTACCGATCATGGACGCGCCAGTTGTTTGTTTGTATTGGGTAATGATGTGCAGGGAGGAAAAGTGTACAACAACATAACATCGCTTGCCAAATCCGATCTCGAAGATGGCCGTGATCTGCCGGTAAGCACCGATTTCCGTTCTGTGTTCAGTGCTGTTGCAAACGGACACCTTAGCATCAATAATAACCAGAAGCTGTTCCCTACATGGGATGGGAAAAGTGTTCCATTGATGAAACCCTAGGGAATATCGAATGATGAATGTCGAATGATGAAGTGTCTTTACTTCGATATTCGACATTCATCATTCGACATTCAATATTTCCCTCATCTTCTGAACCCGAATATCTTTCTCCCCGTTTTATCAATATACACTATCTCCATCCCCTGTTCCATCCTGGCGATACCTTTTTTGAAAACACCGGTTCTGTCGTATAATGTTTTAATGATCCATTTGCCTTTTGTATCGATGAATCCCCAGTGGGCATAATCCTTTTCAACGGCAGCAAGACCTTCGCTGAAAGAAGAGGCATTGGTAAACCCGGGTTCAATGATCCATTCGCCTTTGGTATTTACGAATCCCCACTTGTCATCACTGGTTCTTGCGGGCGCCATACCATTACTGAAATGATACATCCTTGTGAATGTTTTGTCAGATTGTTTTTCTTCTTTCAGGTTGAGTATCGTCCATGGAGCGGATATGGTTTTCTGGGCGGCAAAGATGCCTTTGCTGACATCTGTAAGATTATAATAGACAGGCGGTACTACAAACTTTCCCGAAGTATCGATCAATCCCCAACTGTTGCTCATCAGCGAAGCCTGTGCTAAACCATCCCGAAAATCATAGCAAAGCGCAAACTTTGGCGGTATGATCCATTTACCCCGTTTGTCAATAAACCCCCATTGGCCTTTTACCAATACCCTTGCTTTCCCCTCTGAAAAATCATCTGCTGCATCAAATTGTGCTGGTATGATCCATTTACCGGTTATATCAATAAAGCCGTATTTGGCCGACAGGATATTTGTCCCGGTACCCGCAAGGGCGAGTCCTTCTGAAAAATCACCTGCGACTGCGAATTGAGGTTTGATAACAATATTGCCTTTTATATCAATAAACCCACATTGGTCCTTTTCCATGAACCAGAAAGGTTGTGAAAGGCCAATAGCCGGCAGGCAAAAACATAAAACCAATATCCTGGTAAGCATGATCCTGTGTCTTGGTATGTTACCAATGTAATACAAAATATTGGGGTTATGAAAGTACCTGAATGGATAAGAGAAGAAGGGAATATCGAATGAGGGAATATCGAATGTCGAAATGCTCCTTGATCTTACTTCGACATTCGATATTCCCTCATTCGATATTCTAATTGTTTCCCATGCGTTTGCTTTCTTCTGTTACACCTGTATTGGGGCGTCGATTGTCTTTAAATGTTTTTCCAAATCGCCAGGTGAATGCAAGATTGGCCACGCGTGTATCACGTGTGAGTTTGAAATATTCGGTAGCATGTTCGAATATGGTGAAGCCTTTCATCCATTGGGTATAGAAAATATCCCGCACATTGAATTTGAGTGAACCTTTGTTGTTTAATATTTGTTTGGACACACCTATCGCCAACTGTCCGAACGGATCGGTGATCTCCTGTAGTTCCTGCTCGCTGGTATTGAAAAATCCCGATACCTCAAATGCCCATCCTTTTTTCAGGCGGAACTGGTTGTTCATGTTGAGGTTAAAAGTGGTTAAAGAAGCCGTCAGTGGTGACCATACATATCCCTCTATTTTTTTGTGATTGAGGCTCGCCGAAACATTCATCGACCATATTTTCAAAAGCTGTAACTGTGTACTTACAGAAACACCATAGTTGACCATTTTGCCAAGATTGCCCTCTGAGTAAACAATGATATTGTCTGCTGTGGCATAAAATATCTGTGAGAAATAATCACGCGTGTACCCATAGCTGAAGCTGGTCATCAACCTATTCTTAAAATTATGTGTGAACTCGAGGTTCCAGGTGTATTGTGGTTTAAAATAGGGGTTACCCTGCTGGTAGGTGTATTTGTTGATCACAAAAATAAAAGGATTCAGTTTCTGAAAGGCTGGCCTGTCCAAACGTCTGCCCGCTGTAAAAGAAAAACTGTGACTCGAATCCGCTTCTATAGTCAGCATAGCTGAAGGAAACAAACCATCGTATTGTCTTGAAAAGGAAGAATCCTTTCTTGATATATTGCCTTTCTGGTTGGCATCATACGAGGTATTCTCATAACGCAGACCGGCCTGCATTGTGAGCTTGCCCGTTTGTTTCTGCAGGTTGGTGTATAGTGCATGGATGGTTTCTTCGTAAATAAAATGATTCGTCTTACCAAGGTCCTGCACCCAGCCGCCCGTGGTTTTGGCATGGTAATCGGCCAGGTTATCGGTGCTTACTTTGGCAGACTTCCACCCGGCTTCCAGTTTTAAACCGCTTGTAAACGTTTGCGAATAATCTGCTTTTCCTGAAAAGATACTTACTTCCGAAGGCAGGAACCCTTTTAATCCATCGGTGATGGGTGTGGTGCTGATGGTATTGATAAAGTACTGGTTATTCTCTATCCGGTAACCAAGATGGTCAAAATCTGCAGTCAGTTCCTGTGTTTTGGAAAAACTGTGGCGGAGGTTCAGGTTCACACCCAGGTTGCGCCATTGTGTGCTGTTATCGCTTACCGTTAGTATGGATGAATCAACCGAACCCGATGCGCTGATCCAGTACGCAGGACTGTTATTACCACTCAGCCTGTTGGAAAAAATACCCGTGAAGGTTACACCTGCTGTGGTTTTTTTCGACAGAGTGTAATCCAGTCCTGTTTTTAGGGTATGACTTTTTCCGTGTCCGTACATAAAACTGGGTTGTTCATAAGAGGCACGGACGGTTTTGTCATCGGTTGCGTAATAGGTACGTTTTGCATACAGGTCGGTAAACCCTTTGTTGCCTGAATAACTATAGGTAAGAAAAATATTGACATTATTGTTCCGGTAATTCAGCAGCAGGCTGTTGTTTGTTTTATAATAACGGCCCTGTCCATACCCAAGGGTAAGGGTACCATTAAAACCCTGTGTGCGCAGTTTTTTTGTTTTGATATGAATGATACCCGTACTGCCTGCCGCATCGTATTTGGCAGTGGGGTTGCTCATGATCTCGATCGTTTCGAGTTGCGAAGCGGGTAAGTTGCCTAGCATAGTGGCGAGTTCAGCCGGGCCCATATATGTTTGTTTGCCATCTAACCAAACCAATACATTCTGTCTTCCTTTTAAACTGATATTACCGTCTTTATCCACTGCCACACCCGGTGATTTTTCCAATACTTCCAGCGCATTGGCACCCACATTGGTAACGGATGATTCTACGTTAACGATGGTAACGCCTGCTTTCATTTCAATAAATGGTTTTTGGGAGCGCACCGTTACATTGCCGAGGGAAGCTGAAACAGGGTTTAGAAAAATAGTATCCGTCATCACCTGTCCACCGGTAAACCGGATGGCGACAAGCATGGGTTCAAAACCTAAGATATTGGTGGAAAGCAGGTAATTGCCGGGAATGATATTCTCTATCTCGAATGCACCGTTCTTTACAACAGAGGTGATCTTTACGAGAGAGGAATCTTTTGCTTTCAGAAGACTTATTGTACCTGATTCAACGGGCAGTTTTTTATCATCCGCTACATAACCGGATATTTTTGCGCCTTGCTGAGCGTAAACAAGAAAGGGTAGGGTGGAGAGTAGTAACAGAAATAGCGTTCTCATGTAAATTTGCACTTGATGGAATGGGGCAAATTACGGCAGACGCTGAACAGAAGGTCTCCCTTTTATACAGGCGGTTTTTGGGATTATATTTTGAGACGAGAATGTAAAATTCCGACAACCAGAATACTATAAGAAATGGTAACAATTAATATTGCTGATAATAGAATAGGTCACTCAATCACGCCATATCGGCCTTCGACTACTTTATTCCTGGTGGAATCGAACGTAACATGATAATACATGCTGTATAATGGAAGCGCCGCTGATTCTTTCACCCAGTTTTCGTACTTGGTGTTTGTCATGAGGTCCAATTGTACGTTATACATGACTTTGAGATTGAAACGGGTCATAACATCTTTTTTCATCTTCTCTGTATAATGAAGGTTACTGGCGTCGTAATGACTGAAATCAGAAGGTTTGTATTTATTGAGCTGCTCATTGCCTACTTTTTTATTGTCTATCCATACACCATATTTGGCAGGATCTTTCCATTTTTCAAGTTGTGCCTGCGTTGGTACGCTTTTCCCCGGGGGATTCAACTTTTTCTGGAACCCAATTTTTGAATTGAATCTTTGTTCCTTATTCATTTTTAAATAAACACTTAATAGTTTCTCCCTTTCTTTGCCACTAATTTGCATGTGGACCTCATTTCCTTTTATTTTCAAGTTGGCGTTTACGATAGCGTTAAAGTAGTTGATCTCATCATCAGGAGCGCCCTCTTTTGTCACCGGGGGATCCCAGGGAAAAACAAAGGCGGGTCTTTTGCGTACCGTATCGTTCACTGTGGCAAAATTCTTTTGCAAATTGTTAACGGGAGTATCCTTGGTGTTCTGTGTCTCTGCCATGATCTGTTTGGAACAAAAGCCTATGAACACAACTACCAGTAAAGGGAGAACAAGTATCTTTTTAAACCCGCTGATCAATGGTTTTTCTTTTTTGAACATCATGATGAATCTTTTTTTGGTAATGGAATAATTGAAACGGCTGCCTAGTGGCAGGTGGCTGGCCAGGGCGATCCTGTCGAGCAACAAATGCTGGTAAGCCCGTACATCTTCGCAGTGATTTACCACAGCTTCATCAGCAAGAAATTCATGGTTCAGTTGTATGGAACGTTTATAAAAAATAAACAAAGGGTTGAACCAGAAAATGATCCTGATAATTTCTATAAAAAGGATATCAAGTGAATGTTTTTGTGTTACATGCGCCATCTCATGTTTGAGTATCTCTGATTCTTTGCTTTCCAAATCTGCTTGGCTGATAAATACCGTATTCAGGAAAGTATAGCTGCTGATGGGTTCTTTCAGGGCAACGATACGTGTACCGTTGAGCCGGGTAACAGTATGTTTTTTGGCAGCAGTCATTAATTTATACAGGTTGATCACAAAACGTGTGAGCAGGAAACAGGCAACACCGGCATACGCGATTAATATGAGGGGTATCGTAAGATCAATGGTCTCTGTCGTGGGGGTAGTAGTAACGATAGCAGAAGCAGGAGTGGCAGTTGTTTCCTGGAAAAAAATGATACCAGCGCTATCTATAGCAGGAATGAGATCCTGGGCAACCGGCAACTGTATGAGAGGGATGACCAATGACAGTGCCACGCTTGCCAGCAGGTACCAGCGGTTGAAACGGTGCATTTTTTCCTTTTCCAAAAAAAGCAGGTAAGCCAGCAGGAAGACTGCCGCACAACAGGCCGATTTGATCAGGTAGGCTATCATTTTTTCTTTTTTTGAATTTCTTTATCGATGAGTTTACGCAGGTCCTTCAGCTCTGTTTCTGTCAGGTTGGTTGATCTGGCAAAAAAGGAAGCGAACTGCATGGCGGAGTCGTTGAAATTATTTTTGATCAATCCTTTTACATGTTTCGAGAAGTAGTCTGATTTTTTTACGAGTGGATAGTATTCCCGTGAGTTTCCATATAGCGTATATCCTACAAACCCTTTGTCGCTCATTCTTTTGAGCAGCGTAGCGATGGTGGTGGTAGCGGGTTTGGGGTCATCATAACATTCGATCAGGTCTTTCATAAATGCTTTTTCCTGCTGCCAGAGGTGTTCCATCAGTTGCTCTTCTGTTTTGGTAAGTTCCATTTCTACGTTTTTAGAGTATACTCTACAAATGTAGAGTAATAAATGAAACTTCCAAATCTTTTGGCAAATTTTAACGCCACAGATTAACAGATTAAAATCTGTGAATCTGTGGCGTAGGATTACTTCAACAATCTAGTTAGCTGTTTTCTTTTTTTCTTCCGCGAGCTTTGCCTCTGCTGCTTTTTTCAGTCCTAGCAGCCATGACCGGAACTCTTCCGGCGCTACAAAAGGATGTTTGGCTGAACGCAAACGTGAACGCAGCATTTCAGCGCGTTCGAATATTTTCCCGGGGCCGGGATGGTTGGAGATATTTACCTGTACGTTTTTCAACTGCATGATCCGGTCAACACTCCGGAGATACATTTCTGTACGCGGTACGCCTTCAAAATTCAAACCTATCCCGCCAAACATGAAAGCGTTATATGTAGTCTTCCCGTCTTTTACGGGGAAGGCTATGGATAAAACGCCTGGTGTATGTCCCGGGGTTTCATAAAAATGTAAAGTGGTTGTACCGAGTCGCAGAGAATCGCCGTCTTTTATTACCCAATCGCGGGAGATTTTACTGTTGACGCTTTTGTAAGGTGCATCGACTTTACCTTCTGCTATATCCCAGTCGGGGCCGGTCATGCCAACTTTCGCACCGGTTATTTTTTTCAGGTATGCGGCGCCTTCACAATGATCAAAATGTGCGTGGGTGCAGAGTATATACTTGATATCTTTTACGGGAAGTCCCAGTTGTTTACAGGCTTCGGGGATATAGGTAGTGTCTTTGCCATACAATGCATCGATTAGTACCATTCCTTTTTCTGTGGTGATCAGGTAGGCGCTTACTGCGTCGGTACCTACATAATAAAGGTTGTCGAATATTTTGAAGGGCTTAACGGGTTTGGCTTTATCAAAATCGCCGTACTGGGCTTTTGATTGGGTAAACGAAACTATGGCAAGAAAGAATAAAAGCTTTTTCATGATAGGGAAATTAAGCAAATCTCTGTGAATCTCTGTGTCCTCCGTGCCTCTGTGGTAAAGAACATCCTCCATCGATCAAAGCGAAGGCTTTACCACAGAGGCACGGAGGACACAGAGATTCACAGAGGAACCACTATAGTTTTCCGGTCTTTATTTCTTCCACCACACCAGGATCAAGTAAAGTTGACGTATCACCGAGATTGGATGTTTCCCCTTCTGCTATCTTCCGCAATATCCTCCGCATGATCTTACCGCTGCGGGTTTTGGGTAAACCGCTTACGAACTGGATCTTATCCGGTTTGGCTATCGCGCCGATGATGCGGGTTACTGTTTGCAGGATATCTTTTTTTGTGAGTTCGAGATCATTGTCATGCGGTGAATTAAAGATCACATAAGCATAAATACCCTGTCCTTTAATATCATGCGGATAACCCACCACCGCGCTTTCCACCACACCTGCATGCATATTGATCGCATTCTCCACTTCTGCAGTGCCTATACGGTGGCCGCTCACATTCAACACATCATCCACGCGACCGGTGATCCGGTAAAAACCATTTTTATCCCTTAATGCACCATCACCCGTAAAATACATACCCGGGTAAGTAGCAAAATAATTGGTGCGGCAACGCTCATGATCACCATAAGTCGTGCGCAGGATACCTGGCCATGGCGCTTTGATACAGAGATTACCGGAAATAGTTTCCTCTCCTTCCGCAATAATTTCTTTGCCATTTTCATCTACCAGGCATATCTGCAATCCCGGCATGGGCAATGTGGCCCAGCTGGGAACAGCGGGTGTGATACCTGCTAAATTACTGATCAGGGTGCCGCCGGTTTCAGTCTGCCACCAGGTATCTACGATGGGGCATTTTTGTTTTCCCACATGCTCATCATACCAGTGCCAGGCTTCTTCATTGATGGGTTCACCTACGGTGCCGAGTACCTGTAAAGAAGAAAGATCTTTTCCTTTCAACGGTTCTGTTCCAAAACCCATCAGGCTGCGGATAGCGGTGGGGGCGGTATAAAAAATATTCACCTTGTATTTATCGATGATGTCCCAGAACCTGCCTGCATCGGGCCAGGTGGGTACGCCTTCAAACATGAGTGATGTGGCGCCGGCGCTGAGCGGGCCATAGACGATATAAGTATGCCCCGTTATCCAGCCAATATCAGCCGTACAGAAATGAACCTGCCCGGGTTTATATTGGAAAACGTTTACAAACGTATAATTCGCCCAGATCATATACCCGCCGCAGGTATGCACCACGCCTTTGGGTTTACCTGTCGATCCGGATGTATAGAGGATGAACAGTTGATCTTCGGCGTCCATTTCCTCGGCTTCTATAAATGTGAGGCCTTTTTCTTCCACATGTTTCATTTCTTCTTCCCACCATACATCACGCCCTTTGATCATGGATACGGGTGTCCGTGTACGTGTGCAAACGATCACGCGTTTTACAGTCTTGTTCCCTATCAATGCATCATCGATCACATTTTTCAGTGGAATATCTTTTGCGCCGCGGTAGGCGCCGTCACAGGTAACGATGAATTCGGCTTTGGCATCATCCAGCCTGTCTGCAATACTCTGTGCGGAAAACCCGCCAAACACTACGCTGTGTATCGCGCCTATTCTTGCACAGGCCAATACGGCGATGGCCAGTTCAGGTATCATCCCCATATAGATACATACCCTGTCACCTTTTTTCACACCGTTGTTTTTCAGCACATGCGCGAACTGGCAAACCTTTTCGAGTAGTTTTTTATAACTGAGTGTGCGGTGTTGTTCATCGGGCGCATTGGGTTCCCAGATAAGGGCGGGCTGGTCGCCTTTGGTGGCGATATGCCTGTCCAGGCAGTTCTCCGTAATATTCAGTTTACCACCCTTGAACCATTCCACTTTGGGTTCTGTAAAGTTCCAGTCGAGTACAGTGTCCCATTTTTTGCGCCAGGTAAAATTCTCTGCGATCTCTGCCCAGAATGTTTCCGGGTCCTCAATGCTTTTCTGGTAAGCTGCTTTGTATTGGTCAATAGATTGGATCTGGTAGGGGTATGACATGTCAACCGTTTTTCGGGAGGTAAATATACAGCGTCACAGAATGATATTTCAATAAAAGAAGGACATAAGAAAAGAAGAGAAAAAGCTGTTTTATGCACTACTTGTGTAACTTTTTTTCTTATGTCCTTCTTTTATCGAAACAAAGCACCTACAAGATACTTGGAGATATGCGGTGATTGGTGTAAGTTGACAACCGATTATCATATTATGAAAGAATCCAAAGGCATCTGGAAAGTGATCGGCGCCTCCTCACTGGGCACGCTGATCGAATGGTACGACTTTTACATTTTCGGCAGTCTGGCCACTGTGCTGGCAAGCCAGTTTTTTCCTAACACAAATCCTACTGCGGCATTGCTGTCAACACTGGCCACATTTGCTGCTGGGTTTATCGTGCGTCCTTTCGGCGCATTGGTGTTTGGCAGACTGGGTGACCTGATCGGCCGTAAATACACATTTTTGTTGACGCTGGTATTGATGGGCGGTTCCACTTTTGCCATCGGTCTGGTCCCCAGTTATGAATCCATTGGTTTTGCAGCACCGATATTGGTTTTGCTGTTGCGTTTATTACAGGGGCTTGCGCTCGGGGGTGAATATGGTGGTGCGGCTACTTATGTAGCAGAACATTCTCCGCCAAACAGGAGAGGATTTTTTACTTCCTGGATACAGACCACCGCAACACTGGGTCTGTTTGTTTCATTGGGTGTGATCTTATTAACGCGTCACAGCCTGGATGCCGACCGTGCCATTTCTATTGCCAAGTTTAACGACTGGGGCTGGCGCATCCCTTTCCTCGTATCGATCGTGCTGGTGGTGGTGTCTATTTATATCCGGTTAAAGATGAAGGAATCACCGCTGTTTGAAAAATTGAAAACAAGCGGCACACGTTCTGTTAATCCTTTAAAAGAAAGTTTTGGCCATAAAGCCAATTTAAAAATGGTGTTGCTGGCCTTGTTTGGCGCTACCATGGGGCAGGGCGTGGTATGGTACACGGGGCAGTTTTATGCGCAGTCTTTTTTAGAGAATGTGTGTAAAGTGGATTTCGACCAATCGCGAACTATATTGATCTGGGCCATCTTATTTGCCACCCCATTCTTTGTAGTATTTGGTGGCTGGAGTGATAAGGTAGGCCGTAAATGGATCATGCTTACGGGGATGTTCCTCGCGGTGATCAGTTACCAATACCTCTTCAAACAACTCTTCGCTATCAGCGACCAGACCAATAAACTGGAGCAGGTAGAGAAACGCCAGGTGCACCAAACCGCCACGGCTATTGCCAATACACCGGATTCTTTGCGAACAGTCAGCACAACCTCCATGTATACAGATGGAATGATGCTGGTAGAAACAAAGAAGGATACTTTGTATGCCGATGCGTCAAAGACAACCTTAAAACCTGTGATACAGGTCACCAAAACAATGGGTGACCGTGATTACTGGATGATGGTATTGTTTATTTTTATCATGATCTTATACGTAACCATGGTGTATGGACCGATCGCGGCTTTCCTGGTTGAATTGTTCCCGACAAAGATCAGGTACACATCGATGTCGCTGCCATACCATATCGGTAATGGTGTGTTTGGGGGATTGACGCCGTTTATTGCTACGCTGCTGACTACAATTTATACTGCTGATAAATTAGTGGGATTGTGGTACCCGATCATCGTGGCGGGGTTGTGTTTGATCATTGGGGTATTGTATGTAAGTAACAAAATTGACAAAAGGATTGACGATTAAAAGAATGCCACAGAAGGCACAGACAAATCTGTGCCTTCTGTGGCAAAAAAAATACGCTATGAACCAACTCAAAAGAATCGCCGGCATCATCTGGATATTGCTTGGCCCTGTAGCGGTCTATTATCTCATCAAAACAGCCGCCGATGAGATCGCAAAAAAACCGGTACTGGATACAAAGATCCAGTGGGGTGTATTTGTCGTGGTCTTTATCCCTATCGCCATTGGTATGGTGATCTTTGGCTGGTATGCATTGAAAGGTGAGTATGACCGCCTTCCTGAAAATTCTGATGAGTTAATCAACTAACTCTGTGTACCTCTGTGTCCTTTGTGCCTCTGTGGTAAAGAACACCCTCCATCGATCGGAGCGAAGGCTTTACCACAGAGGCACAAAGGACACAGAGGAACACAGAGAATTTCTCAAACTCTTAACCCTCTATGCGGTAATTTTGAAGCATGTCGATAGAAGTAATCCATCTCAGCAAACAATACGGTGAACAGAAAGCAGTGAATGATATTTCATTTACCGCGGGCAAAGGAGAGATCGTGGGTTTTCTCGGCCCGAATGGGGCGGGAAAAAGTACGACGATGAAAATGATCACCGGCTATCTGGAACCGGATGGCGGGAAGGCGCTGGTAAGCGGGGTGGATGTAAAAAAAGATCCTATCTCAGTAAAGAAAAAGATCGGTTACCTGCCCGAGGCAAACCCTGTGTATCCTGATATGTATGTGCGGGAATACCTTTCTTTTATCGCAGGCATTCACCATATCGCCGACAGTAAAGGAGCCGTTGAAAAAGTGATCGCACTTACCGGTCTTACGCTTGAATCAAAGAAAAAGATCGGGCAGTTATCAAAAGGATATAAACAACGTGTGGGTCTTGCAGCGGCGCTGATACATGAACCGGAAGTACTGATACTGGATGAACCCACCAGTGGTCTTGATCCCAACCAGATCATCGAAATCAGGAACGTGATCAGGCAGCAGGGACAAGATAAAACGGTATTGTTCTCTTCTCATATCCTGCAGGAAGTAGAAGCGATTTGTGACAGGGTGATCATTATCAACAAAGGAAATATTGTGGCGGATGATACATTGGCCAACCTGCAACAGCGGAATGTATCGAACCATATTGTTTCCGTACAGTTTAAGGAATCTATTGAAAAAGATATATTATCTTCCATAACTGGTGTTATACGGGTCTCAGAATTATCACCTGGTAACTGGCAACTGGAAACCCCCCATCCTGAAGCCGTAAGAAAAGAACTGCTGAATATAGCGGTCAATAACAACCTGAATATACAATCTCTACAGAGCGGAAAACAAAGCCTGGAAGAGATATTTAAAAAACTTACGCTTGACTGATGCTTATGCTGAAACGCCTGCTGATATCTGTTTGTGTGATCACAATATTTTTGCAGGCTGACGCACAGGAAGCGCCTGATTATTTTATGGGAAAATCTTTTCCTGCCTCTTTTCATTTTGCAGACAGGGAAAAGGATCCGTATTTGATTACTGAGTTTACTATTAGTGAAACTGACGCAGGGTTATTGAACAGAGCGGATCTTCACCGGTTTATAAATGTAAAGTATGTAAAGGTCAGCTTTCAGCATGACAGTGTTTTACAGGTAATGTTTTCCAGGCTGGCGCTTCTCCCTTCATTACAGGCTATAGAGATTGAGGAATATCCGTTCTATCCCGGAAGAAACATAACATTCAAAAATAAACCCTTTCCAAACGGTATACAGTCACTTGGTAAACTCAGGGCCGTCAAATTTACCTGGCTGAAGAATTATGACTGGAATGATATTTTCACCAAGCTATCCCCGATGGGATTGGTGCAACTCAACCTCTATATTTCTTATTTCGATAGCCTACCCGTTTCACTATTGAAATTAACAACATTACAAACACTGGAAATCAGCGGTAATGAAGTGTTACGAGAACTGTCCGGCTGGCTCACACAAATGCAGGGACTACGGAGCATTGCTATCGGCGGCAATACTAAAATGGATTATAACCAGGCGTTAAGTGTGATAGCGAAGATTCCTGTTACACAACTTGATATAGGGTATAGCACATTTGAACAAACGCCAACTTCTTTGGCAGCCATTAAAACACTGCAAACAGTATCTGCGAAAATGTCAAGGATAAAAGACGCAGATGGTTTTTTCAATGCACTCACGCAGCTGCCTTATCTGAAAACATTGGTACTCGATGGAATAGATAGCATGGTTGTGCCGGCTTCCATTGGGCAACTGAAAAATCTGGAACAGTTATCACTAACCGGAAGAAGGATTACCGTATTGCCGGTTGAGATAGGCAACCTGCAACAGCTGCGCAAAATATCATTACAGAGTAACCATCTGGAAGAATTGCCTGAAAGTTTTTACGGACTCAGAAAACTGGAATCGGTTGATCTGTCCTACAATAAAATAGATACAATCTCACCGTCCATTGGTTCCCTGCGTAAGGTCACTTACCTGAACCTGTCAAATAACCGGTTGACAACATTGCCTGCAGAAATAGAGAACCTGGTAAATTGTAAAACGCTTAACCTGACTTCTAATAAACTAATAGTACTTCCTGCGGGTATTGCCAGTTTTTCTAACCTGGAAGACCTGGCCGCTTCAGATAATCAATTGCAGCAATTGTTTACTGATTGTTCGGGATTAAAAAAACTTAACAGGCTGGATGCAAGTAATAATCGTATCAGTTCACTGCCACCATCTATCGGACAATTAGCCGTACTGGAACATCTTCTGCTCAATAATAACCTGCTCGAAAAGCTACCCGCTTCTATTTCGGCATTAAAAAAACTAAAATCACTAAGTCTGAATCAAAACCTGCTCAGGGAGCTTCCTGCTGATCTGGGAAACCTTACTGCACTGGAGGAGCTTGGGCTTTCGTCGGGCAGAGCCATTGCACGAAACCTGCAGTGGAGTGAACCCAAAACAAATAGTTTTGTGTACCTGCCCGCTTCCTTAAGCAATTTAAAAAACATAAGAACCGTATCCCTGATCAACAATACATCAATGGATGGTGATTCGGCCCTCCGGATCCTGTTGCGCATGAGAAGTCCCGCCGAAAGGATAGATATGACCAATGCCAATATCCATTCACTCCCTGAAAGCGGGTGGGACAGTTGTACCATCCGTTATCTCGATCTTAGTAACAACCATATATCTGTTATACCGCAAAATATTTTGCAGGTACCTGCCACACTCAGGTATTTCAGGTTAAGGGAGAACCCTGTTCCGCCATTGTTCAACAGAACATTTGAATCAAAAGAACAGTTACTTGTCACAGCCGTAGAAGCAGGTATGCTAAAGGATTATTCTTTACTTCCCCAAACACCGGCTATATGTGATGCGCTGGTAGGACAGGGAAATGGGCATTACTCCGGCAGGCGTTTTGAAAAAGCGCTTAGTCTGTACAACCTGGCCGATAGTCTTTGCCCTGGCAGCCGGGATAGAAATATGCGGATGGATTACCTGGGGATCACCCAGTATGAAACAGGAAGGTATCGTGAGGCAATTAACAATCTTTCAAAATACCTTGCGAAGGACACGGCACAAATGATGCGTGTACTAAACTTTATTGATCCCGCTTTCCAGGCACTGGCACTTAGTTACTTAGGTATAGGCGATACGATGCAGGCGTTTAAAACATATACTACATGGTCGCGGTTTTCTTCCAGTGCACATGCTTCAACTGAAGCGGCATTGTTGCAACTGACTTTGGGTGATCAGGAACAGTCAGACCAATTGTTTATGAAAAGCGCAGCACTTTACCGGTGGAGACGCGACAAAGCTCCGCTTACCCTGCTGAGCATACTCGAAGTGTTTGTGATGGCAGGCAGGGAAGACTCCGTTACACATTTTATGAGTATTACAGATACAACCGTATTCAATCCTGCCCAAAAGCAATTACTGCAATACCTGCTACAGGTAAACGCTATACGCAAGGGAAACATAACAGAATCTTCTTTCTATAGTATGGTGGGCAGGGCGGAAAGCATACCGGAGCAGAAAATCAGCTGGAGTTATGCGCTGCTGGAATCATGGGCACACAAATCGGCATTGCCTGCAGAGTGGAAACAAAGGATACTGGATCTGACCAATGCCATCAAAAACAAACTTCATAACTGATGACGGAATTACTCCCCGGTAGCGGTATGCTGGTACAAAAAACGACTGATCATGCGGATATTGGCTGGTGTGCCGCATTGATGGCATCCAATGAACCCTGGATCACTCTGAAAAGGGATCTTGATAAATGTATGCGTCTTTTGCAGGACCCGCTTTCCGAAGTATATCTTTTAACCAACCAGACCGATCGCGTTGGATTTGTCATGATCAAAATGAAAGGTGCGTTCTGTGGTTACCTGCAAACCATCGCTATCGATCAGCCGTATCGCGGAAAAGGGATTGGCGAAGCGGCTATCGGGTATATGGAAAACATTATTTTTCAGACATATTCCAATGTATTTATGTGTGTTTCCTCCTTTAATCCGCGTGCCAGGAAACTGTATGAAAAAATGGGGTATGAAACGGTGGGTATCCTGAAGGACCTTGTTGAAAAGGGGTATGATGAAATTTTGCTGCGGAAAACCCGCGGACCGATGAATGATTTCAGGTAAGCCCGATTTTATTTCTCTCACAAAGGCTCTAAGACACAAAAAAACCGCGCCTTTGCGCCTTCTCGCCCGCTAAGCTCAGGCGAGCGGGTGCGTGAAATATGCCTTCAATTCCGGCTAAAAGCCCTCAAATCCGTAAATTGCGGCTCCAATAAACAATAAATCAAACAAGCAACCGACCATGAGTTACATTATTGAAGTACATGCCAGGCAGATTTTAGACAGCCGCGGCAACCCCACGGTAGAAGTAGATGTGTTGACAGACGACGGCGCTTTTGGCCGCGCAGCCGTTCCCAGCGGCGCCAGCACTGGTATCCACGAAGCGATGGAACTGCGCGACAATGACAAGAAAAAATACGTGGGCAAAGGCGTTACCAAAGCCGTTAAGAACGTAAACGATATCATCGCAAAAGAAATACAGGGTTTTGACGTGTCTCAGCAGACGGCTATCGATGAGATGATGATCTCTCTCGACGGTACGCCTAATAAAAGCAAACTCGGTGCCAATGCCCTGCTGGCCGTAAGTATGGCCGTGGCCAAAGCGGCTGCAGAAGAAGCGGGTCTTCCCCTCTACCGTTATATCGGTGGTACCAATGCCAAAACCTTGCCCATCCCGATGATGAATATCCTCAACGGTGGCGCTCATGCCGATAATAAAATCGATTTCCAGGAATTTATGGTGATGCCGGTAGGCGCTACATCTTTCAGCGAAGGTCTGCGCTGGGGTGTGGAGATCTTCCATGCGTTGAAATCAGTTTTAAAGAAAAAAGGGTTCAGCACCAATGTGGGTGATGAAGGCGGTTTTGCCCCTAATATCCAGAGCAATGAAGAAGCGATCGAAACCGTGCTGGAATCTATCTCTGCCGCAGGCTTTAAAACCGGTTCACAGATCGTGATCGCCATGGATGCGGCCAACAGTGAACTCTGGGACAGCAAAAAGAAAAAATACGTCTTCCATAAAAGCAGCGGCAAAGTGGTGAGCAGCGATGAATTGGTGAAATTCTGGGAGAAATGGGTGAAGCAATACCCGATCGCTTCCATCGAAGACGGTATGGCCGAAGACGACTGGAACGGCTGGAAAAACCTCACCGAAACCGTAGGCAGCAAATGCCAGCTGGTGGGTGATGACCTGTTTGTAACCAACGTAACCCGCCTGCAAACCGGTATCGACAAAGGCATTGCCAATGGGCTGCTGGTAAAAGTGAACCAGATTGGTACACTTACCGAAACCATCAATGCGGTAACACTGGCACAACACAATGGATACAATACCATTATGAGCCATAGAAGCGGTGAAACAGAAGATACCACCATCGCCGACCTGGCCGTGGCGCTCAACTGCGGACAGATCAAAACCGGTTCTGCCTCACGCACCGACCGTATCGCCAAATACAACCAACTGATCAGGATCGAGGAAATGCTGGGAGATACGGGTATTTATCCTAAAGGGAAGATCAAATTTGGTAAATAGCTATCAGCTATCAGCCGTCAGCTTTCAGCCTTTTTTGGGATGATAGAGATACTTTATCCTATCATTATCTTTAAAGGCTGAAAGCTGATAGCTCATGGCTGACAGCTTCTTCACACCTGTTGATTAATTTCTCATTTTTCAGAAGCAGTTCCGGTCTAATTTTAACCCAATGAAGAAAATCGCTTCCATCCTCACCAACAAATACCTGATCGCATTCAGTTTTTTCCTGGTATGGATGTTATTTTTTGACCGAAGGGATTTTTTTCAGCAAAAAGAAAGAACCCAGGAACTGAAGAAACTGGAAGCCAAGAAACAGTATTATGTACAGGAAATAGAGAAGGCCCGGAAAGAACTGTACGACCTGCAGAATAACCCCGCCGCCCTTGAAAAATTCGCCCGCGAACACTACCTGATGAAAAAAGAGGGCGAGGATATTTATATTATTGAAGATTCTTCCGCTGTTAAAAAATAAACTGTACCGAAAATCGTTGGACACGTTTTCGGCAATTCTCTACAATAATCCCATACAATCCCCGTTTTATACAGACGTCGTATCCTCTCGAGACGGTCTAAGATATATAGCTGATAACCCATTGAACATTGAAAATTGAGCATTGAATATTGATAATTGCATCTGCAGTTGAATGTTCAATTTTCAATGCTCAATTTTCAATAATCAACTTTTTTAGACAGGCTCTTGATATAAGCGGAATTGTGTTATGAAAAAATTCAAAGAAGAGGATCTTATCCTATACCTGTACAAAGAATGTCCGCCCAGGCTGCAAGCTTCCATTGAGCAGGCCCTGGAAGAAGATATTGAATTAAAGGATCGGCTGGAAGTATTGCGCCGTGCCATCCGGCAACTGAATAAGCTAAAGCTGAGTTCCCCCTCTAAGCTATCCATCAAAACCATCATGAAGCACGCGCAGGAAGTTTCCCGTAAAAAGTAACTGTTATTTTTCAAAAATTATCTTATCTCTGTGTACCTCTGTGTGCTTTGTGCCTCTGTGGTAAAGAACATCCTCCGTCGATCTGAGCGAAGGCTTTACCACAGAGGCACAAAGCACACAGAGGTACACAGAAACATTATATGACAAAGAAACAACGCTACAAATTCGTACTCGATTTTTTCCAACAGCATATTCCCGAGGCGGAAACGGAATTGTTTTATGATAATCCTTTCCAGCTACTGGTGGCGGTGATCTTATCTGCCCAGTGTACAGACAAAAGAGTGAACCTGACAACCCCCGCCATCTTTGCAAAATATCCCAATCCTAAAAAAATGGCGGCGGCGGAGTTTGATGAGTTGTTTCCCTATATCAAAAGCATTTCTTATCCCAACAATAAAACCAAACATCTGATCGGCATGGCGAATATGCTGATGGACAAATTTAATGGCGAAGTGCCAATGACAGTAGATGAACTGGTACAATTACCAGGTGTGGGTCGTAAAACAGCGAATGTTATTACCAGTGTGATTGATGAGCAGCCTAATATGGCGGTGGACACACATGTTTTTCGCGTAAGTAAACGGTTGGCATTGGTTGACCAGAAGCTGACCACGCCATTGGCGGTTGAAAAGGAGCTGATCAAATACATACCAACCGAAATGGTTCATAAAGCGCATCACTGGTTGATACTGCATGGGCGTTATGTGTGCCTGGCACGTAATCCTAAATGTGGGGAGTGTGGGTTGAGGGAGATGTGTTTTTACTATAATAAATACCTGAAGAAAAAAGAATGATTTTTTACGCCACAGATTCACAGATTGAATCGCTGAAAAATCTGTGAATCTGTGGCGATATTATTTCTTTTTAGTACATACCAACTCATAAGAATGATCAATCAATTCTTTCAGCAACCTGCTGCTTAATTTCCCGTCAACAATAATCGTGTTCCAGTGTTTCTTATTCATGTGGAAACCCGGTAATACCTGTTGCGGGTATTCTTCGCGTAGCTCTATCGCCTTATCCGGATCGCATTTTACATTGAATTGCAGCGGCTGATTATCTAATCCGACCAGCAAAAACATCTTACCATTTACCTTATACACAAGGTTATCCGGACCGAAAGGCGTGGTCTCTTCGGTATTGGGTTTGTGTAAGCAGTATTCTCTTAACTGTTCAATATTCATCCGGCAGCAGGTTTTACAACTGCGCCTTTGCGTCTTTGCGTGCAAATTTTCTCGCAAAGGCGCAAAGGCGCGGTTAAAATCAGCTAATAGAGTTTCTACAACATCTTCCTGATCACATCCACCAACTCCCCTTTCGTGATAGGAATACCCATCACTTTATTATATGCTTTCGCATCAACAAGGTATAAGTCGCGGATGATCCTTACGAGCTGGCCATTATTGATCTCAGGTATGAGTACATGATCAAAATTGCTCATGATCTCTCCCAGGTTTCTTGGAAAAGGACGGATATACCGAAGATGTACATGACTCACTGCATGACCCTCGGCTTCCAGTTCCAATACGGCGCTTTTGATGGCACCATAAGTAGAACCCCAGCCGATCACCAGTACTTTTCCTTTTTCAGGGCCTATTTCTATTTTCTGTAGAGGGATATGGTCAGCGATCTTATCAACTTTAGACTGGCGCACATTGATCATGTGCTGGTGGTTCTCCGGCTCATAATTGATATTACCTGTCACATCCTGTTTTTCCAGTCCACCGATACGGTGTTCCAGGCCGGCAGTACCCGGGATGGCCCAGGGGCGCGCCAGTTTTTCATCACGCCTGTAAGGCTGGAACTTGGGTTCATCTTCCGCCAGTCCTTGTTTGAAGTTAACAGGTATCGGTGCGAGATCAGCGGTAGTTGGAAACTTCCATGGCTCGGCGCCATTGGCGATATAGCCATCACTCAGCAGTACAACCGGTGTCATGTGCTGAATAGATATTCTTACCGCTTCATAAGCAGCATCAAAACAATCGCTTGGTGTAGAGCTGGCGATGATCGGCATCGGGCATTCACCGTTACGGCCATAGTATGCCTGCATCAGGTCGCTCTGTTCTGTTTTGGTGGGCAAACCGGTTGACGGCCCCCCACGTTGTATGTTGATGATCAGCAAAGGAATTTCCAGCATTACGGCAAGACCCATCGCTTCCGCTTTCAGCGCCATACCTGGTCCAGATGTAGCGGTAACACCCAATGAACCGCCATAACTCGCGCCGATGGCCGCAGCTATCGCCGCTATTTCATCTTCTGCCTGGAATGTTTTGATACCAAAACTTTTGTATTTGCTTAGTTCATGCAGTATATCTGAAGCCGGTGTGATAGGATAGGCGCCGAGGAAAATTTCCAGCCCGCTTTTTTCACCTGCGGCGATCAATCCCAAAGACAATGCCTGGTTACCCATGATACTCCGGTACAGACCGGGGTTCATTTTCGCTTTCTCTACTTTATAACGCGTGGTAAACGTTTCCGTTGTATCACCATAGTTATACCCAGCCTGTAATACTTTGATATTACTGTCGAGGATCGATGGTTTCTTTCCGAATTTTTCCTGGAGGAAATCAATGGTATTATCGAGACTGCGGCTGTACATCCAGTAGATATAACCGAGGACGAACATATTTTTCGCGCGGTCACGTTCTTTATTGCCTAGTTCGGGGAAATCTTTTACTGCTTCACGGGTAAGTTTGGTAACATCGATCCTGATGACCTCGTAGTTATCCAGGCTGCCGTCTTCCAGGGGGTTCACACCATCGGGATAGTTGGCGAGACGGAGATTTTTTGCATCAAACCCTTCCAGGTTCACGATGATCTTACCGCCGGGTTTCAGGGCCTTCAGGTTTACTTTCAAGGCGGCGGCGTTCATGGCCACCAGTACATCGGCAATATCTCCCGGTGTAAATACCTTATTGGAAGAAAAATGCAACTGGAAGCCACTCACACCCGGCAGGGTACCTATCGGGGCCCTGATCTCCGCTGGGAAATCGGGGAAAGTGGCCAGGTCGATCCCCAGCAAGGCGGTATTATTGGTAAACTGCTGACCGGTAAGCTGCATACCGTCGCCGCTATCGCCGGCGAATTTGATCACAACATTCTGTAGAACCTCTTCTTTCCTGTTCATGGCAAGGGTAGTGTTTGCAGGGATAAATATAATCAACCATTGAATATGGAACGTTTTTGGTGGAAATTGGGTAGTGACTCAGTTTGAAAATCCGTTTGAGGGCTAAAGCCCTTATCTTTTTGTTTTCAATAACCCCAGCCTTAAGGCTGGGGTTAGGAAAGTGACTTGTTTAGGGCTTTAGCCCCCAAACGGATTTTCAAATTGAACTACTCCCGGAAATAGACGTTTATGAACGCATAATATTGTACGCTACGGCAATAGCGAACTTTAGTTTTTCCTTACAAAAACCCGCTTTTGAACAGCTTGGAAAATCTGTATATTTGGGGACTAAATTCTTAGAAAAATGGAAATGTTTAAATCGGGTAACCCCACTTTGACACAGAAGATGTTTGACCGCAGCGCCAGCGCCGAGGCCAATATGCAGGGAACGATGAGTGTAAGGGGCGCCATGACCAAATTTGGATTTTTATTACTGATGGTAATTGCCGGTGCGGCCTATAACTGGCACATGTTCCAGGAAGGCAAACCACAGACCGGTTATACTTTGATGATAGCAGGCGCTATTGGCGGACTGATCGTAGCCTTGGTAATCACTTTCAACTGGG
>CBDIII010000001.1:0-9280 GCA_965279635.1 Sediminibacterium sp.
TGCTGCCTTCCTTGTCATGTTCAGTTACCAGTCTCTCTTTTCACTGCAAGAACCATGTCTCAGGACAGGCAGCATGGGGGTATCACTGCATGTGTAATTACTCTCCTTGAGGCAGCACTGTCTGTTTTGAATTGACTGGTCTGCAAGCGGGCTTTACCTGTAATCTGGCCCTGGTGGAGTGCTGTAGGAGTGGAAGCAGCTCGCACATGCCAGTGCATTGGTGGCCCTGCACTTTGTGCTAACTTAAGGCTGACAAGTGCCGTTGTCATGGCAGGTCTACAACGAGCAGCGCATTCGCGTCGTCCCGGCCGACGGCCACCGACGGCACCAATGCGCTGCTGCCGCAGCCGAGCCGCGGGCTGGAGATGTCTGGCCGCCGCGCCGCGGCCGTGAGCAGCACACACATGCAAGCCCAGGCCCAGCAGCAGAAGCAGGCGGCGCAGCTGCAGCAGCAGCAACAGCAGCTGATTCAGCAGCTGCAACAGCGCCGCGCTGCACTGCTCAACTCTCAGGGGGCTTACAAGCGTGGTGAGCACCAGGCCATTGAGGTTGCGGGGTCTGAACTTACGGAACATCTGTGGCCGTCATTTGCCGCCCTCCGTATGTGACTAGACGAGCATATTTCTGCGTTGGCACACTGCCTTTGCAGGATGTTGCCAGGGCAGCCTAAATTGCCTCTCTGTGGGCTACCATGATTCAAATATAATGCACCTCACTGGAATGAGCCATGCGTACCCGTCGTCAAGTTGCCGCGCTGTTAGAGGGATGTTGCAAGGCACTGAGAGTGTCGTGGTGCCCGCTGCAGGGGGCGGCAGCAGCCTGCCCTCAAATGTCACCCTGGGCCGCGCACAGCCGCAGAACATGCAGGGTGCTCTGGAGGAGTACAGCCGCACCGGGGATGTCCGCGTGCTGCAGCAGTTTTCCGCCCTCATGGACTCCCCTGCAGTGGTACGATCCTGCCCCAGACCTGCACCTAACGAGCTGTCTATTTCACACTTTTTGTAGAGTCTGTTGGAGGAGCTGTCTGTCATGGGATCCTCCGCAGTGGTGCGATCTTGCGCCAGAACTGCACCTGATGAGCTGAACTATCTCACATTGTTTGAAGGCCGTTGGAGAAGCTATCTCAAGCCATTTAAAGGCTACTAGAGCCCCTCACAGAGCCGGTTTCAGTGCCCTTCTAGTGTCAGGATCATCTGCAGCAGCACTCTCTGCATTCCTGACATGTTGGGGGCATTGAGAGTGTCATCATGCACTCGTGCCAACTTTTGACAGCACAGTCACAGCAAGGCTACTGTTGAGGATTTACACTTAAATTCTGAAATGTGACCAGGCAGTGTCTGGTCTGCAGGCGCGTTCCCTGAGCGCAGACTACAGCATGCAGGGCATGTACAGCGTGCCCCTTGAGGGCAGTGGATATGATCTGGGGGGAATGAGCGCGCGCGATCTGCTCTACTCCGATGCATTCGGCCCCTCCCAGTTCGGCGATGTGTCGGGTGCCGGTTACATGTCGGTGTGTCTCTACACCTACCTTTCCAATATTTTGTTGCGCCAAAACCACTGTGTATCTGAGAACCGCTGATGCCTAACTGCGGATAGCGCCCCGATCTGATGTATGACACAATTGAAGAGGCAGGTGTGAGAAGCAAGCTGATTGCACCACCCGGCGCTGTTCAGTCAGTCTCTCCATGTAGTCCCAGTTGCAATATGCAGCTGGTTGTGGCAACTAAGATGCTCTCCTATGCTTGTGCAGGGAGTGGAGTTCAACGCACCCCGAATGGGATCGGCCCCAGCATACCTGGATTCCTCAGAAGCTGCCTCCGATCCATACGGGGCTGTATACCAACAGATGTTCGGCAGCGCCTATTCTGGCGTCTTCCCGGGCGGCTCCGGCACGGCCGACGCGGCGGCCGGCGGCGCAGCAGGTTCCCCGCAGCTGCCACGCAACCACCAGAGCTTTGACGCATTTGAGGCCGGCTACCTGGCAGCTGCCGGCGCGCTGGGCCCTGCGCCGGAGGGAACGCCTCCCACATCCAATGCTTCAGACTGGGGCAAGCAGCAGTGAGGAAATCATTGCCGTTGCACCGCTGCTAATATTAATGATGCCCCCCATGCCCTCCGCGCAAGTAATTGGTATTGTTTGCACTCCGCGCATTTTCCTAGAGAATGGGGGGGGGCTGAGCAAATGGCCATATGTGGGCCCCAGTCTCACGCATGGATGGGAAGCCTATGGATGGAACAAATTGGAGGCGCACAGAACAAAAACCTGGCAGCCCAGGCCAATTGCTGCCAGTATCTGCAGCACCGTACAGAAGTGTTGATGTGCCCGCTGATCTGTGAAAATGGTGTCCGAGTTTGGCAAGGCAGCTTCAGTCTCACAGCCGAATTCTCGGCTGTTGCACCAAGGCAAGCTGTCTATTGTGGCAGCACAGGTCTTCATGCGGCTTAGATTTGGGGCAAATTTGATGCCGCGTGCATTTCGTTGGAGTAAGGACGCAGTATGGAACGCAGAGGGGTCTCTTTGATCACTGTCCGTATTCCCCCTTTTGGTGTACTGATGTGGCTTGTATCAATTCGTGGGGCTTAAAGGTTTGCTCGCAATCATGCCGCCCAATAAGATCAATTATCCTATCTATTGCCGTGTTGTATCATCTTGGACTTTTCTCTGACGCGACCTTTTCAGCTTTTGGTGAGCTTTGGCTCTAAATAAGGGATCCCCTGGCTTCTCTTTCAGGGGACCACTCAAATAATCTTGCTACTGCTCAACATTGGGGTTATGGAAAAAATGATTGGGATGCGTGTGTGTGTTGGGTTTGGTGACAAGGCCTGAAGAACTGCTCTTCTAGTGGCTTTAACAATGATTCCATTGGTGTTCAGCAAATATCATTGTGGCAACTGTTGCAGCAAAGCGGATGAGCGGCAGGCAGACAAGGACAAAAAGTGAGGATTGATATTAATGCATGAAGAAGCGACTGATCAATCGGGTTTTTTTGCCTCAGATCAGTTTGACTTCCGAGGATTTGGGACCGCAACATACATTAGCTTGCAGTGTTTTGGTCCCTGGTTCTCTCCAGTGTATAGAGCACGACCTTGGAAGATCTTGCATCTGGGAATTTTCCCAGCTCTATGCCAAAAGACCTCCAAAAAAAGCAAAATGTCAAAATCGTTGCTGTGTGACTGATTTAGGTCTGGGAGACATTGCCTGAGCCATGCAGGTTTCTTGTTTTGATGCACAAAATGAGCTGCTGTGCTTTCTTGCCCTTTTGTGGCCTCGATTGTCAAAACTGCAATGCAGACCATCTCCAAAGCTGCTGCAGGCATTTGCGAAAATGGTTTGTTTTTGATATTGGGTGAAGAGGGTGTCAGTAACAATGCTGGGATATTGGGTTGTTCCCATTGCAGGGCATGGTTGTGGTCAAGAGGGTTGACTGCAGATGCGGTGGTCTTTTCATTTACCCTGTACTGACTCAGAAGGGAAATGCGAATTGCGCCAAAGTGCAAGGTAGAAAAGGGGTGGGTGCTTCCGGAAGTGGGCTACTTCCACTTGGCTCCCCCCAGGTCGCTTATGTGTGATGAGACGTTTGATTGCTCACCATCCTACCATGATGGCAGGAAAAATTTCATTTGTCTCTATCTGCTCAGCGCAGGAGTTCAGCAGCCTTGTAGGGGGACTCGGATCTCCACCAGTGTTGATTTATGCGTTAACACCGAGTTTTCTCAGATGAGGGCGTGCAGAACACCTGCAGTGTTGGTTGGTCGCCTTGGGATTCTGAAGGTGCTTAGCAGAGTGGAGGTGCTGTTGTTGTCTCCCCTGCTACACCTTTTGGCCGAACTCTTTTATACATCCTGCTTGTCAAGCCTGCGAGTCGTGTGGCCGGCTGGGTGAATACCTTGTGATCTACCTTTCATGTGTGCACATCTAATCGAGTTCATCAGTACTGTGTAACGCGCTTTCTATAGAAGCTCAAGTCCACTTGGCAAGGCTGGCCCTGCTACAAGCTGGTGTGCTGAGAGCCTCATGTGATCACCCTACGGCAGCCTTTTTAAAAAAATCTTTTTGAAATCATAATCATTTCTCTTCCTGGACTTCACATGCCCTATAGCTTGTCAGGGCCGAGTTTAACCGCCACTAATTTGTGTCTTTTGATTGATGCATACTGAAGCCAAAGTTGCACTTGCATGCAAACGTAGAGGTACGTTTGAATCAACTTCCTCATGTTGCATGTCTGTCATGAAAGTCACACGGCGTTCCTGCAAGTACACAAAATTCCAATAACAGCCTCGCAAAGGCTGCCTCGCTCCCATTCTTTGATGAACTTGGGTTATGAAAACCTACATGAATTACAGACGATTTTTTGACCATATCCGACGGTACTGATCATAGCGATTGTTCTTTTAACGCTCTGCATCAAAGTTTTGTTGACATGGCAGCTGTAGATGCGACAACAGTGGCCAGCTTGACGGCACCTCATATGTTGTATGCACTGATATGGTTCCTTCCTGGTTTATGGAAACGAGCATTCTCAAAGCCAGTGAGGGCCTTCAAATTTGCGGCAACGATCGGAAAAGGTTTGCTGCTGATCCTCTTGGACGTGGTTTTTCAGCATGCAGGTTGATGGTCAAGCAACTTTTAAAGAAGTCTCGTATCAAATATCAAAATGTTGCATCGATTTATATTGGTAATTTAAAGTCAACACTGTGCTGACGAAGCACCTGCTCTGACGTGACGCTTTCCATACTCTAAGGCAGCAACGCAAATCAGCACGAAATCATTACATAACTTGTTTCTAACGTCTTACTGATGGTGCTGGGGTCTGTGCAGCGCTTCAGTTCAGCGCCATCGTGGGATGGTACGTGGTCAAAAGCAGAGAGCAGGGGTTGAAGCTTGATCTGCTGAAAGTCACTTGGCTGCAATGGGGACTTTTTTTTGGGTTGGTCTTTCTTGGCCAGGTCCGCACCGCCTTCTTAATACTATTGTTGCACGGATGCCTCCGCTCAGCTTGTTTGCTGTACAGAAAGGGCGCTGCCTCAACAGTACAGCTGGACAGTGTACATGGCAGCAGCAGATGAGAAGAGTAGCTCTTCCAGGTCACAGAAATGCTGGGAACTTTCTAGTTGCAATGCTTCTTCCCTGAGAGCTTTTTGTGACTCGCCTTGGGAGAAACCTCTCGGGGAGGTTCGTGAAATGTTTGTGCAAGCATATGAATTGGATGGGTTCATAATATAAGTCTATATTATAAGATGATTTTCTGCCCTTGTCTGTCATCTGAGGGTGAGTCTCTACGGCACATGCATGCAGGTGCTGAACATCGCTGTGTATCAGACGCTGAGTACAAACGGCGTGTATTATGGCACCAAGCTGGGCAAGAAGGTGGCGTGGAAGCACGGCTTCCCCTTCAGCACAGTCAGCCACCCCCAATACCTGGGAGCGGTGCTGACTATATGGGGGCTCACATCTCTGCTCTGGGCTGTGTCCCCGCCCGGGCTGGCCACCTTGGCTACTTACTGGTCCCTGCTGTACGCCATTACTGCCTTCTGGGAGCAGTACTTGTAGCTGACTCCCTGCCCTGCCAGGCCCTACCTCGCCCAGCCTGGAATAGAACTGTTGATAGTTGCTCAAATCATCGGCATACTTCTGATCAGGATCGTAGCAGAGTAGCCATGGCTGTGAGTTCTACATGTAGTCCACTCGGCCTACCCAAGATGGAGGGCCTGTGATGCTTGTGTCGAAAATGGTATGCTAGATCCAGGCATGTGCAGAGAGCGGCTTCAGATTTTGCTGAGCGACGCTGAGCAGAACTCATGAGCGTAGCATCCACTCTACTCATGAGCGTAGCATCCACTAGCTAGTGCCACTGTGGGCATGCATATGGCTGGCAGTTGTGCGCACTGTCGCAGTGTGACGGTCACACATTGTGCTGCAGTCACTGCCACAGTGGAATCCTTCAGGAATGTGATGACCCCTGTCAGATAACGTTGTTAATGTTGGTTAACCAAAGTCTAGAAATGATATGAACTCAGCATTTCATATCTGTCCCCGGCCGGGACATTATGCCATAATTATAAATGTCCAGTGGGCCATTAATGTTAAGGAGGCAAACTTACAAGTTTGAGAAGGACAGAATCCTGATCAGCACCTCCCTGATCGAATGCTTCAGAGTGCTGTCCAAGGGGCATGTAAAGAAGAACTAAGGGGCATATAAAGAAGAACCTCTCTGTATTTGCCAGTTTTGACTTGATTACGGCATAGTGAGTCATCATTTCACAGTTCTGGTAGTTCAGGAAGGGCATTCGCTTCAAAACGGCTGCCCGCCGTTTCCTCTGCAAGATGGCAGGCTTCAACTGGGCAAGATACGAAGTCTGGCGAAATCATCCGTTGCTAAACAACAACCTTCGCTATGCAGGTTGGCATCCCTAGTTCTAGTTATTACAGGTCCAAGTGTTGCCTTCTCAGCACTCTTGTGAAGAGGAACACAACCGAAATTATCTCGATCTAAGGCATGTCAAGAGGTTCTGCTGTTTGCAATGATGTTTGGTGAGAAATAACCGAGGTGATCCTCCCTGCCTTGTTCCTGCAGTGCCCGGACTGAAATGGGGAGCCGCTGCCTTTGCGGTCTACGTGGCGTACGACCAGATAACTGGTGCAAGCAAGAAAGAAGCTCACCACTGAAGCTCTTACCAATGCGAGGCAGCCCAGAGTGCTAGCCTTAAGGGAAGGGTCATGGCCCCCGACAGTGAGCCATAGTGTTGACAGGCATCATTAGAAGACCCTTACTAAAGCAAATTCTGCACACTGTATTGCCTGTGCTGTAGGAGGTGGAAAGCAGAGACCTGTGCAAGTGCTGTGGCAGGAAATTAAGCTGCCACTTGAGCGTGTCAGATATGGAAGGTGTCAGGGACGATTGCTTCGGCAAGAGGCGTCCTTGTTGTAGTAGCAGTACAAGTCACTGTCACTTTCTGGAATCAATCACCTGGCCACCGTTGAACGCTCCAATACACTGCTGATTAGCTGGAAGCTTTGGGTCTGGTTTGCATTTGACCATGATGCATGCCTGCTCCTGACCTGACCTAACATGGAAATTCTACATCGGCTTCTGCACACCATCTAGCACAAGCACAGACGCTCATTGCGGTACCAGCAATTGATGACCAGCAGTTGCCAGGGTGGGATCATTACATTAATGTCATCCGGATCCTGCTGCATCGCCAAAATGCACGCTCTCAGGGAAAGCAAAGCCTCAGCAAGACTAATCTGGTTGGTGCTTCTTGTGTCCTCAGCAACAATTAGATGTATACAAAATTGCTCCTGGCACAGTAGGCAGCCTCCACCATATAAATGATCAGCGAACACTTGATCTTGCACAAAGTGCATACCAGCAACAAGGTGACCTCCAGGGAGTTTTGATCTCTGTCTAGACCTGGCAATCATCGCTCTTGAGACAAATAAGCACAAATGTGTGCATACTTACTTTCAGAACCTGTAATAGCCCCAGATGCCGAATTCTTCTACTTTCTCGAGGTATATACTCAATCTTCCAACCAACACCACAGAACCACCATACCGCTGCCTACTAGGCATCTGACTACCAAACGCTCTCACGCATTAACACTCCCGACACAGCTGTGAGCCTCCCATCGTGCACATGTGGCAGCTGCACACGACAAGCCAGATGTGCCATCGTGTTCAACGAAGACCCCACGAAATGAAATCTCACCGAACTGTCTCTGACATCCCACAACAGTTTCTACTGCAGCAGCCGTCTACATGCCCACACACTCTAATACACCCCATGCGACCCCTACATACTGTTTACCATTGGCACAACTGCCGTCCATGCTATGAGTGCGTGTGTTCACCAGGAGGCTGCTGCTCATCACTAGGATAGCAGCGCTTATTGACTTCAAACCCACACGTTTTATGGCGCGCGGGTGTTACGCCATTGCCGCAAATTAGGGGAATGAAGGAGATCCGTCTTCACTCATAGTAAAAGGAGCGGCCAGAATACCAGCCGCGCTTGATAACACTGACCTTTCCATCTTTGAGGTCGTATTTGGCCGCCACAACCTCGACCTCTTGGCAGATCGCCACATCTGTGCTCCGCACCAATCCTTTCAGCACCGCCTTGGCACTCAGAACACTGTTCTGGGACGCCACCTCTTCAACCCCCTGCATGCATGCATTCCAGATTGGTGAAATGCACAGAAGAATGCGCCATGCCAGGTACTTGACGACTGCCTGGGCCTTCCACACTTCTCCTCTTCGTTGAAATGAATCATCCGCTGCATGATCACTGCATGCTCTGACACGCCCGGAATAATCCTGCCAAAGGCGTGCATCGGTCCAGGACAAAGTCCAGTGAAATGTCAAGATGCACATTGTTTCAGGGTTCTGCTGTGCAAGCACATCTCCGTCACTGCAAGCAACGTTTCCGGACTACCGAGTCAGCTTTGCTACTTTTTAAAGCACAAAGCTTCAAGCCAGGGCCCATCTCATGAAGTATGGTGAGCAGAGAATGCCTACATGTTCCTCGTTGTTGATGACGGTCAAAGCACTATTTGGGAGCAATGGTTAAAGGTGGGCGCCATTATGGTATATTAAAGTAAGAGCCCCCTCGCTCCCAGGTCTGAGAAGAATGGAAAGGAAGGAAGTTAAAGGGCGCTATGCCTCGCCTGCATGTCCTTGATCTGGTTGAGGAGCGTGAGATTCTCATTGAGCCGCTGTTTGGCCAGCCGTGCACGTGTGATGCCAAGTGAATCCTGTGTCTTCAGCCCGGTGAAGCCTAGATCCTTCATCTCCTCGTTTCGGTGAATCCTGTGCAGAACAACAAGAGTCACATCCACAGTCACACTTTCTATTACAGTCTTGACAGCAGATTACACTGTTTGGCTTGAGTATCAGAATTTTGCCATGCCTCTATTTGCATTTCAACAGCGATTCGAGGCTAGTGAAGGCTGGCAAGCTTCTGATAATTTCTCTCAGCGAAGTCTCAGCAGAATAGAAAGCAATCTTTTGTAGAGGAGTTGAACTCACTTGCTGACGACATGATTGAGGCCATGATCTCTGCTGGCAACGTGGTCCACAGCTGCATTGATGCTGCTCACAATGGCGCCGATGGGATTTGTGCTGAACCGATCCAGTGTGAAGCAGACAAGAAAGAAGGGATTATAGGCGCCCTCGGCCCACACAGCACACTCCATAAGTGATCACTGGGTCGCTGGACCTGCCACCAGTGACGCAGGAGGAACGCTGCCAAGCAGAGACCACAAGGTACCTCAGTGCTAA
>CBDIII010000002.1:0-13248 GCA_965279635.1 Sediminibacterium sp.
GAACAGATCATCCGTTGTGGAATATGGGCGTTGCCGGACCTGCAAAATCCGGCAGCGCATGCCCATAAGAGCCGGCCCATTGCCTGTTTACCAGCGCAAACGCTGAGGCCATGATTGGAAAAATTGCATATGTTTCATCTGACATGGAGCAAATCAGCTCGATAAGAATTCCCCGGAAGATCATGGCTGTCTTTTCCGCGGCAGTCATTGCAATGCTTGTTCCTGCAGAAGCAGTGAACTTCTGGTCCTTCTCGGTGGCTTTGTCAGGTGGCGCCACACAGGTAGAATACAAGATAGGACATACCGCATGCGGGGACTTTCTTTGCAAGGACGCTCTATTGTGTTCTTCCAGCACTTACTTGAAGTGCCCTTGCCACTTTTGATAAATCTGGTGTGTTTTTGCCTTCTTACAGGTGGTGTGGCCTGCAATTCCGTCCGCTCAGTACGTAGTGGAATCTGCGACTTATGCCAACTTTACAACGGGCGTGCAGCAGCTCGCTTCCCCAACAATCACAACATTGTGTGGAGGCTGTACAGACCTTACGGCAACAGATAGCAGCACCATTGGAAGGTAAAATTCCATGATATAAAATCCCTCACCTCCTGTCAAATATACTGGACTCATTCTGCAGGAGTAACAAATGGTCAGTGTTTTCTATTAAATAGGTCATCTGCTTGCAACATCGAATACCTATGTCCTGGCATGCAGGCGCCGGCTCCTAGCCACAACCAACTTTTACAGAGTGACAGCTATAATGGCAAACGGAACTGTAATAGCAGTGTCTTCTCCCAAAGAACCCATAGAAACCAGTCCAGGTGACACAACTCGTGGAAACTGCCACCACCTTAATTCAGCCAGTAATGGAGAAACATGCAATCTATATGAACTTGGATAATGGAAGATCAGATCTCATCATTCACTGCTTGATGTATATCTTTGTTTGTGACCCTAAACTCACAGTTGCTTTGCCTGAGCGCTTTGGGCAGCAATTTACTTTGTTTACCATGGCCTTTCCTCATGACCTGAATGAAGGACAGACAGTGGTATTAGTACTCCACTCATCTTGTCAATACTGCCCGGGAAATGCAATTTTTTGTTGATCAGGCACTGCGGACGTTACCGATCCAGGAAACTTCTTTGTATACCCTGCTCCCTATGGCAGCACTGCCGGAGGCTGTGGTGACTGGGCATCACCCTGCTCGACCATTGCAGCAGGCATTGCCGCAGCAGTGTATGACGGCGGTTTTCTCTGGATCGGCCCAGGTGACGTGCACCATTCATCACAAAAACACTGGAACACTAGGGCAGTGCAGCAACGGTATTCTGCAGAGAATTGCTCCATGACAACATGAGCTGTTCAACAGCTGCAACAGTTCAACAGCTGCTACATTGCGCCTTGAATAATTTTGAATACTGTCCGGATCAAGAAATGATATCCACGAGGTGCTGTTTGCAGGGGCCCTTGTTACAAAAAGTGAGGTATGTGCATCGTGTGCTTTGCAGGGACGTACACAGGTGCTGGCAACAACGGCCTTGCATTTGGAACTCCGCAGCTGCACGTTGCGTCTCTGGCAGGTGCTGCTGACACAATCATAGACATGCAAGGCTCTGGCAGAGCTTTCTCCTTCACTGAAGCCCAGACTTCCTCAACAACCATTACCGGTGCGGTATCATATTGTCGCTTATGCTCGCAATAATTTACAGCTTTGTACAGCATTAATGTACATCATCTGTCCTTTACTATTTGGCAATATGGTCAACTGTGCAAATTGTGCCAATAGACTACTTTTGGGAGAAAGCAACCTATTCGCAATCTGACGCAATTGTGGAATATAATCCAGGGTGCTGAGCTTGAAAAAGGGTCTGCAACATGTGCACTCTATCTCCATGGATTCACAATTTCAGGGAAGGAATTTTCTGCAGGCCTGACAATACAAGGCGGCTCTGTCTCAACTGGAGGCGGCGGAGGTGCTATGCTCATGACAGGCGATGCGGGCCCTGTCATCAGCTATGTCACCTTCAACAATAACACGGTGAATATGCCGTCAATTAGATTACAGCAGAACTGGAAATCTGGGGTTTATCATTTGACCTTTATCTCATTTACTGTGAAGCCAACCCGTATTTGTACGGTTAATTTTTCCAGGGCCTGGCACATGACCGGATCTACTCAGGGAATGTCTCGATGTTAAGACTTAGATAAAAAGCTATAGCATCTTTTGCAGCGTTGAGGCTTAGAGCCATCTGAGACAATAGTGAGGGATACTCCATGGAGCGTAGCTTCTATGCCAAAATTTGACGTGCACATGACACAGCCCAAGCAAGCCATGGCACATCGCCTAGCGTCTATATATATCGATTCCTAAATTTTGATGACGTGCCATTTCTATGTATCGTACTAGTGGTGCTTAAATTAACCACTGATGATCACACAAGCATCGCTTCCCATAGGTACAACTCCTATTTCAAAACGAACTGCTTGATGTTTATGATGCTTTAAGTGTACCCATTTGCTGAAAACATTTGCGGATGCTGTTTGTGGCAGGCGGTGTCTGGCCAAGTGGGTGGGGGAGCAATTTACATAAGTGGAAGTGGCATAAGCCTTCCCTCTTTCTTCAGATGCACGTTCACACAGAATGTTGCGGATAGTGGCGGTGCCATATTTGTCAGCACTGAGGGCATTGTGGTGGAAGACTGCTTTTTTGACAGCAATAGCGCTGTCCAAAATGGTGGCGGCCGTGGTGGTGCCATGATGAGTGCGTCCCGGTCAACTCTCAGGTGCAAGTATCCATGTCGTGTTCAGAGAAAGTGTTCCGCCGGCATCAAAATGTAGCAGTATTAACCCGGGTCACTCAAGCTTCAATGGATGTCAAAATATTGGTTTGTCCAAAGGTCTTGTTCATTCAGCAGATTTTGAAATGCACACTACCGTAGGTGACCTCTTAACATCACAATAGTGGGTGCAAGCACTGCAATGAGAAAGACTTCTTGTACCAATCGGTTCTTATAAAAGTCAACATGCTAGCATTATAATCTGAAGTGCACCTTGGACGTTAAAAGATTCAATCATTCTACCTCTTTTGCATGGCACATTCAGTGGTGAATTTCCATGTGTTAGCGTCACTGAATACCAAGTATACCGTTCTGTGGTGTATGCAGCCAGTGGTGGGGTGGGCCTATTGATGCAAAATACTTGGTTTCAAAATAACTACGCCTCCCTCGATGGAGGAGCACTGCACATTGAGGCAACAATGCAACTAAGAGACCTCACAAACATAACCATGATAAATAATCATGCTAAATCTTTTGGAGGAGCTGTGAATGAGGTTTCCTCAAACATCACCTTTCGCAGCTCGACTGTCAATTATAATGTAGCTGATCTATACGGAGGGGGCATTTTCACCTTCTTTGCCGGCTGCTACATCTTTGATACTGAAATTGTTGGCAACACGTATGTTTTTGATCCATACTTCACTATGAATGTTGTTGATTGGCCGGAGCTTGTTAATGTACCGTTATGATAAGCAGTAGATTTGACATCTTGATGTGACACATCGAGACAAGGTGAAGGTGCAGGAGTGAAGTTGAATACTTATGTCCACAGGGCTGTCTATGGTGCTGGCGGGTTGAAAGCGCTTCAAGGTGCCATCCTAATGTGGAACACAAATGTAGCCAACAACTCAGCTGCAGCTGGTGCCGGCATCCAAATTGACAAAAGCCCTGGCAGTGGTGGAGTCGTGCCCGCCTACTTGCAAGCAACCGATTCCACCATCCAAGGAAATGTGGCCACTGGTACAGGTGGCGGTATCGTAGCTGCCACATGTGACCAAATCGTCCTCACCAATATAACATTTAGCAATAATATAGGTGCGTCACGGTAACTTCATGTGTCTGATAGCAAGTCTTCTCAGTCACTTTCCCTTCTTTTTTCAATTGTGAATCGACAATGCAATGGTTCCAAGCATGTCATACGAGTCGTATGGGATCCCGGACAAGTTGGAAGATTTGACTTTGTCTGAAGAAGAGGTCACCATAGAGTGCTCAGCGGTTGTCTCAAAAAGCGAACTTCAAACCTTGACACAATTGTGCTATGATGGTGTAGCTACCAAAGGGGGAGGCATCTACTTTGCTGGGGATGATGTGGCGGGTTCTAATGGGGTTGGCATCATAGCCTCCCATTTCACAGGAAACAATGCACAATCCGGTGGGGCAATGTATGCTGGCCCCGGAGCGCGGGGTCTAGTGGCATATACGACTTTTGATAGTAATACTGCCAAAAGTTATGGCGGAGCCCTCTTGGTTGATGATGACAGTCAAATCCAGATAAGCAACACTGCATTTACAAATAATGGCAGATATTCGTGCTATGACCCACCAATGGTGTGTCTTATTCTCCATAAGTGCCGCACATTTCCACGAAACAAAACCCATTCTATCCTATAAACAAGCCTAGGGACTTTGACGCTCGTTCGTTTTATGGCTTTGAAAGCTTTGTCTATGCATTTTGCTTGAATCCTCAAGATTGGCGCGCTTGGACAATGTGATATCAATGCGCAGACGGGAGGAGCTATAAATATAGGAATCGATGAATTCAAGGCCTCTAGCACAGCCGGGTGCGGCAGTTCTTCAGCAATTACTGTGGCGCAACTACAGCTTGTCACTTGCCAATTCACCAATAATTTGGCATCAAACACAGGCGGCGCAATCAACATGTTGTCGGGTGCTTTGATTATGCAAGTAAGTTGCCTTGTACTTCCTTCATGACAAGACTTTTAACAATGTCATGAAGCATTGCACAGTGTCCATACGCACATGCAAAGGATGACATATCAATGCTATGCACATCAAGTGAGAATTAAGCCTATAAATAGTCCAACTGATGCATACCCGTTTCTATTTGCGGAGCAGACTTCAACGTTGCAAAACAATGTAGTTGGGAGCCCTTCGTCCAACACAGGCATGGGAGGCGGCTTATACATGGGGGACAAATGTTCCGGCAGTTCCTGCACCCACGTCACCAGCACGCTCACTGATGTAAACTTCACCAACAACTATGCACACATGGTGAGTCGCACATATGTTAAATCATTTGTATAGCTTCAATAAGGCATGCCAACACCGCAGGAGTCACTCTTCACTTTCTTCTTCTTCACAAGTGTACCGTATATTGGAAAGTGGATCGTGAATATGATGCATCTGTGCTTAATATCATCGCAGGCTGGAGGAGGTATCTTGTATAATGGTGGCAATGCGGGCAGTAGCATTACACTTTCCAATAGTAGCTTGTTAGGAAACTACGTTGATTCAAAATTCACAAGCACCACCACATCCGGCATTGGAGGTACGCACTTGCCGAGACGCCAATGATTGCTACATCTTGCTCGGCAACAACATGTCAATCCTCACACCAAATTTCCCATTCCACATGCGCATTGAGACTTGTCATGCTTCTAATCATTTTGCAGGGGGCATTTTACTTTTAAATAACAATTTTTATATATCAAATATGCAGCTTCAAAATAATTCCGCTCACTTTGGTGGCGGAATCTTCATAAGCGCCGATATGTCATCCGGCACAAGCATGGCCAACATGGCCTTCTATTCCAACGTTGCCTCTTTAGGTATGTGGAGATTCTACATAGGTGTTAAAAGAAACACACTGTATGTTCCAAGATAAGAAGTTTTTGGTAGACGAAGCTAAAGGTGGTGTATACTTGTACCATTGAAGGACATGTTCGGTAACACTTTTCAATCGCAGGGTCATCAATTTATTGGATGCAACAATCATCTCCTAATGCTGCACTAAACTGTACACAGTGTATTTCGCAACCCATGTCAACCTTAGATACCTCCACTGAACCTCTAGCAATTTCCTTCATTGTGCCTCCGCCTACCTCGGTAGTCAGTGACCAGGTAGGCGCCAATCAACCTCACTCACGCGAGCACTACGATGATTATAAACGCTGGCTAAAGATATTTGTATTAAAATTTTTAGAACCACATTGAAACGATGTCACAAAATGTTTGATATGTCGACTGCTATCATGTTTCAAAACACATTGTGGAAACATTTTTCATAGGGTTTTCTTGCCATATTCATGTCGGATTGCAAGAATGTCCTCTTAAAGATTGCTTTGCGCATTTGCTTGGCACCAATCATCGAGATATGTCGGCTGAAAAATACTGGCTAACATAGATCTTTATTGCTTGATAGGTGACACAAGTATTTTCCTTGGGATTGCTCGACTACTATGGGCAAGTATCAAGTGCAACAAATGGAGGGACATGCTCAATAGACTCACCCTCAACCGATATCTTGCTGTTAGAAGCGGGACGTAGCACTGCCATTCAGAATGGCATATCTACTTTCACCCAATTTCAAGCCACCGGTGTGTACACAATTATCACTAACTGATAAAAGCTAGCTTAATCCCTTGTGAATATGCGGCGGGTTTGCATATATGTTGGCACGTAAATTTTAGGTGAAACATATTGTTTCATGTCTCAAATGTTGCATGTGACTGGTGTTCATTAATGTAGGGGGCATTGGAAACTCCTATGTGTTAAGCGCAAGTTGCCAAACATCATCTGCTGGCCAATTGAGTTTTCTTCCATCTGCACTACCATTGCCGTCTATAAATTTGCCTCTCTCTGTGCAACTATGTGGGCCCGGCACGGAGCAGATTGGTGCTTTTTGCAAAGTGTGCGACCTAAATTACTATAGTTTTGATGGCAAAAAGTGCCTTCCCTGCCCATATGGTGAGAATCTTTTTGGTTAAAGAACGTTTGCATACATGTAAATGGGTTGTTAATCATTTTCCCTTTATTGCAAGTTGGAACGTATCATAGGTGGCTTTTGCCCCGGGGGACTTAATGGTGAAATTACACCCCTGAAATCGCAAATGAACGAATGGCGCAGCAAAGCAAATGCAACGCAACTTTTTAGGTGAGTGCTCATTTGCATTAAGATTGCCTTTTCCCCACATCTGCGTGGCTACATGGGTAAGATTCCAATTATTGCCACAAATAATATTATTAAATCGGTTGCGTGATGGTGACAAACTTATCTAAGTACCTCTGCTTTCAGTTGTCCCGGCAGTGCATGTAAGGGGACTCCTTACTACTCTGGAGACGAGGTGGGAGATGCAGCATGTTTGAATGGCACAAAAGGGCCGGTGTGTGCAATTTGTGATGAAGGCTACTATCTCTTCAGTGGAGGATGCTCGTAAGTTCGCAGCTGTTTGTCTCGTACAAAGTTTCTTGCGGAGGATCCGGATCTACCATCAACAAAAGATATGGTTTTGTGTGCTTCCATGACTTTGCAAGGCCAACTGTGTGCATCGTGCCAGGTCTTGTCAAAAGGTTGGAAAAGCAACACTCGCGGTGGCGGTGGTTTTTGTCACACTTGGTCTCATCTTGATTTTTATGTTTGACCTTCCCGGCAGCGATGACGTGGGTGGTGGTCCCATGACTAAGTACAAAATTATCACCACACATTTCCAGGTACTAGATCTAGTTCTACATTTCCAAAACAACCTTCACGTAAAGCAAAGGTTAAAAACGTTGCGGCAAACAAAGCTTGTATGAATCGACACGTTAGCAGGTGCCACCACAGTGTGGCAAACCTGCATCTCAATTCAATGAGATTTTCCTTATTTAATAAACAAGTCTCTTCGAATGAAGTCGTCATAGTGTGTGATTAGCGTTGTGTCTCCAACGAATTCATGCCAACTTGCTTTTGTGGATTATCATATGAAGTAAAGGGATGGCCAAAACCTTTTGACGATTTTTATGCGCAGTTGTTGTCCTTCCTACGTGATTACGATGTTCTGTGGCCTGCGGCTACAATAACATTGTTCTCCTACTCTGACTCTTTCAACTTGGGCATTTCCGTGACGGCACCCGAATGTTACATCAAGGGATACACCTTCTTCACATTTTACATCGCCACAATGGCAATGCCGGTGCGAAGATTTGCAAAGTTGGTATCGTGATCCTCATATTCGGTGGCAAGCACATCGTGCCTTGATATAAATGATATACTGAAAAACTAAAGTGTTCTTCTGTTGAAGCATAGGTTACCAACATCTTAAAGTTCAAGGCTAGGTGATGTGAGCAATTCATGTGGGAGACTTAGTGGCGCTTTGCCATGTGTATGTGGTACACAGGCACTTGCCTTATTGCTTTGCATTGTTGTCTTCATAATAGCTAGCATGGCGCACAAGAAATTACTCAATGCACCACGTTCTAGAGGAGTAGAAGATCAAGAGCTTACGTCCATGCAATGTGGCCTTATTGTGCTCTCACAACATCGACAAGCTAAGCTTTTGGATTTCTTCCTCCGCATGAAAGGAAGGTGAGGCTCAAAAGGTGAACAAATTTTTTTTGACATATACTCAAAGCGTATATGTTCATGTGCTGACAATGTTGTGTGTTTCAACAGATGTTATAAAAACGTCTTCTACCTCATCACACTTGTGTACCCGCGATGTGCACAAACATGCTTGCAGTTGTTTGCCAGCAGAAAGCTAGATATTGGGACATACCTTGCAGCCGATTACAACATTGTAGTACGGACTGTGGATGGACATTGGGGACACCGTTATGTCAAGTATATACCGGCGGGCATCGGTCTCCTTGTCGTGTTTGCCATTGGCGTACCCGCATTCTACCTATATACCATGTACAAGATTCGTAATCGCCTTGATGTGAGTTCCTCAGTCATACAAAGTATCAATCCATGTTTGCTCTTATTCAATATCATTATGGAGATAATCAATCAAATTGTGCTATTAGGGACTCATGTTTACTAGTCACATTGGCGATTATTACCATTTCCACACCTTGCTAACATACTGTACAGGAACCCGAGATTAAGAACCGTTTTGGATTCCTATATGGTGGATATAGCTACCATTACTGGGAGACATGGGACATGCTTCGCAAATTGATCCTTGGAGGGATTCCGGTCTTTGTTGCAGTACAACCACTAGGATCAATGCAAGCCGTCCTTGCTCAGGTTGTTATCATTACTTTTATGGCCGCCACAATCTGGATTCACCCTTTCCTAGACATTTGGGACAACATCATTTCCATATCATCAATGGGAAGTAAGTTGTGCACGTCCCCCATGTTCTTCTTCTTTTTGGTGTCATGGATGTCTGGTGAGCATGCGTAGTTGTCACACGTTGAAAGCATTGTGCATGTATTAGAAATGTTAGGGAACACATTTGCATGCAATAACATAAAGCACTTTCATGAAAAGTTTCCGACATGCACGTCTAACAAGTCAATATAATGCAATGCAGTTTTGTGGCTCTTGTTGCTAACGGGAGAAATGATGAAGTGGGCACACTTGGGCAGCAAAACGGAAAACCTAATTGCTATTGGGCAACTAGCTCTTAGTAGTGGAGTAGGAGGCATTGTTATGGCGTTTGTGGCTGTAAGCCTTTCCATCAAGGCTTTCAAGGTGATGTATTCTAAGAAGGTTCTTGTTCTTTGAGTGATACTTTTGAAATGTGTATTGCACCATGGTCATGGCCATTCATTAAAAGTTGCTATCTCTAAATATGTGTGTGTGCTCTCGTAGTTTGCTAAAAAAGTACCAAACATAGCACGGGAGAAATGGACGAAATGGTTTGGAAGAGGGTCAAAAGTCATGGATGAGAGCACAAGCACCGCCGCTCAAGGTGGAAAGTCCGTCCGAAAAACGGGCGACTTCATCGGCGCGGTTGAGGAGAAAGAAGTTGAGAAGAGAAGCTCATTGCACGTTGAACTGTAAATGATTTCACCTCTTGCATGGCCAAGGTACCACAAGTGTTCCCGCATACAGAAACAAGAATATTCTCAATGAATATGTACCGGTTCGAACCGAAAGTTTCCGACTTGTCTCAATTGCAAAGAGTGTTACATTGCGTGGGTCATGGAAAGCGGAGTGTTGCAATAAATGTTTGTTACGTACTAGGTTTGAGTGTTGATCAAACCGTATATAGACTGAGGAGCACTTGGTCAAGTTCATGGAGTTGCGAGTTTGTTCCAATTGAGTTGGGTTACGATTGGGTCGCTTTACGTCCCTGGTTTGTGGGAAGGCGAAATTTTTTGTTCAAACCACTAAAATCGAGTCACGCCTTGAATTTGTCAGATGCAAGTCCTAGGAGTAACAACGGTTTGCAACATTGTTGTGATATCGCTCATCATCTGTCAAATGGTGCGCATATTCTCTTCGCAATCAGCAAATAATAGGTATACGTATACATCTGCCTGTGTGTGCACGGCTAGCACCTGTCTGTTAACAACTGGTAGGCCATTTCCGAGAGATGATGATGTGTAGATTGACCTATCACGAAGGCTATATAGAGATTATTTTGCCGAGATCAATGTCATGTACATGCATCTACCACACTCGTTTTAAAGCACGTCGGGTCATAGGAATGGTCGGGAGAAATTTTCTTTTCTTTTTATTACCTTTTTAAGGCGGAACGTATTTTTCTCTCCAATAGCGGGAGACTTGAAATGTAATTTTCCAAATATTTTAATCACGGTCGGACTTTCATAATCGACTAATTAGCTAATACTTTATAACATGGCGTCTTTTTTTTCATGATAACGCAGATTAGAAATCAGTCAACGGGTGACCATTCATTCGGGGGGGAGGGGGGGCAATACCACTGGACCCCCCTTCGTTACCCGCCTGCATAACCCCGAGACAACGACACTTTGCGCGCAGGCACCCTTGCCTCCTCCTCCCCGGTCCTTTCGTGTCCTCGTTCCCAACATTTTTGAGAGCCCCAGAAATCATGCAACCTAGCTGGGACGTTCACCGCCCAGCGCACGGCTGCAAGGCACCCGAACATCCAAGCATTCGGGACAATTGTTGTTAGGGAACCTTTGTTTGCACGGTAAGACCCCTAAGCAGCTGTCCCGGAACGTTTATGAACTTGTTGGCGGTGCTTGCGTGATAACATGTGCGTTGGCCCGCGGCAACATCTGCGATGCACGCATTGCGTCTCCCTCCAGCTCTCATTGCCTTCCGTTATGCTACATAGCCGTCAGCTTGGGGCAACCAGCTTGGGGCATCAATGCGCAGACGACTCTAGGCGGTCATCATAAGAAGCAATATAATAAGGATTTCATAGCGGTACTATGTTAATTTTCCGAACATCTTTACCTAAACCCTAAATATATGGTTCAATGGGGAAATTCTAGCTCTACATTTCCCTATGTAATCGTGTTCGTTTAGGGACACAAACCGCCAGTTTGTGCAGAAGCCCTTGTTTTGCAGATGCTGACCGCATATACACTGAGATGAGAGGTTTATGTTAGCGTACGCGTGTGTATGGAGATGGAACTAAATTTGAGATCCCATTCTTCGCAATCATGATAGAGAACAACTATAGCTAGAGCTCTGATCTTTGTGTGCACTGCAGTGCTGGCACTCTAGTTGTCTGCTGTCTATTACTAATTAAATACTTTGCAGTCATATCTGTAGTACTAAGTACGCGAACAATGTAAATATGAGCTTTCAAAAAACTGTTTTATAGAAATTCACAGGCAATTTGATCCGTCAAGTTCAAAAAGGACTAACAAGCAAAACTGCACAACTCAAACACTCATCAGAACATCATACTATAGTAATAATACAATAAGTAAAACATGAAAGAAGTTTCCATCGGCTTCCGAAGCCAAGTCAAGCCAAGTCAAAGATTATGTAGATTTAGACGGCAATATCATGCTTCACGTGATCGTACGATATTCAAGGTTTACGGCAATGGTCTATACTTAGGTTGTAGGGTTTCATTAAACCCTATACCCTAGATATATAGGCCATACTTATCATTCCGGCCATAAAGGTGCTATCAATTTTATATATCTTAGGTATATGAGGGTGCTTCTATCATGCCATGGCTTGGACTTTTGAACATGCACGGTATTTCTTGTGAGACCCCTATGGCTAAGTTACATATACCACACCCTCGCATGATGACTTGCCACTCTAGCAAGACACCAGGGTGTAACCTCCCTTCTAGACTTGCCATGTACATGTTATGAGTGCTTGCGCATGCCCATATGCTCCATAAATGCTTTGACATGTTGAGGATTTTATCATGCTCAAGAATTAAGTGGCAAGCGTCCATATTATTATCGCAACAAAGCCTATCCATCGTGCAATTGGTTGATACTAATACGTTTGAAATGTTTGAAGGATGCACTTGGTCATTGCACCTGACAAAATGACAAATGGGCACAGGTTCTGGAACAATTTGGAGCAGCAAGACAAGGACAAACCTGATTATCAACAGTGGCATCCACATCTTCATCGCTCTCAGAGTCAGGGCTGGCTGCTGACGTGGCGTCCATGATCAAGTCGTCAGGCGTAAAGTCCTTGTTGACTTCCTCGTTGGACACTGAGGATGGAGGGGTAGGAAAAGAAGGCGCACTGGATGAGGCAACGCCAAGAGGAGAGGCAGAAAATGGGCCGGGTGCGATAGGAGTTGTAGCATGTGAGGCAGGAACGGATGGGGCGGCAATGGACAAGGTAGCAACCAGCGGTGCGGCAGGTGGTGGGGCGGTGGCACTGCATCCACGAATCCATAAACATTAATCAATGTCTGTCAAATCACTGTGTAAAAGGCATTGATGAGACTGACCATTTAGCATCCTTTGCAATATAGCACATATGCGCATTCAGATGTTTCCAAGTACTCAATGGATGATCTGATCCACAGTACAACTAGATACTACTCAATTCTTTATCAAACTCATCTATAACAGCAGCAAAGCCAGACATCAGTAGTCCGGTAGGTTGGTCAATGAAGTCGGCAGTAACAACAACGAGACACAAGTTCAACAAGGAGAGCAGTGAGTAAATAACAAGCAATCGATGAGACTTACAAATTGGGCACATCCTCCCGTTATATATTTAATGGGGTACTTTGCGGTCATGGTTGGAAATTTGACCCCCCACTTTCAAGGTTGCTTTTGGGCAAGGTAGGGTTCAGGGTTCAGTGTTTGGGGCTTGGGGTTTGGGGCTTGGGCCCCAATAGGCAAAAGCCTAACTCGTATATATCCGGTACAATCCGAACGCTCCGGCGAGTATGGGACCGGTGCGCAAAGAGCCGAATTGAGCAAAGCTATTAGTTGCTTCTCTAAGGTGATGAATGCTCCTTCAAGCACCCTTAGTTATGCCAATGGCTGTAGCCTAAGTCAAAAGGAAGCCGAGCAATCATGCATCATGACTCCTTGAGTGG